>NZ_JBBODC010000003.1:0-594972 GCF_038002785.1 Paenibacillus sp. FSL H3-0310 | reverse complement strand
AAGCGGTGCCCCTAGCGCTGCCTCAAGCACGCTTCCAGCGGCCGTATTGGCCGCAGGAAGCGCTCCCCGCTCGGCCGGCATCACTCCGGCCGAGCTGCGGAAGCGTAGCGGCGTACCCACCGCCGCCGCTATGCTTCAGAATAACTACTACGGCTGGTTTCACCGGGTAAGCCGTGGGCGTTACACCCTAACCCCAGCCGGTCATGCGGCGCTGGTGGAATATGCCGCGATAACAAGCGGCGTACCCAATAACAGCAATCATCCCATTAATTAGCTAACCTAGCCTGGACAGTACTTCTATCGACTATTTCTTTTTAGTCGGGTCTTATTCTTTTAGCTCGGTTCTAATCATTTACTCAGACTTTAAACTTATTATTCTGATGCACACATAACATGTGTAAGTAACGCCAAAAAGCATCCCAACTACGGGATGCTTTTTCGTATGTCTTATCTTATTTAAATCCTATCACTGTGCATTCCATGTTCTTAACTTACACTTAACATATTAGTATCTGGTGCGTACCACGCTCTTACTACACTCATATCACATTTAGATTACATTTTTAACACACTAGTATCTCATACGTACCATGTCTTATTTTACTCATATCTCATTAGTACTCATACGTTCCTATTCGAATTGCATTCTTACCGCGTGTTTAACTCGCTCTTCCCACATTCGTAAATCATTCTCATCACATTAGTAACTCTTTCGTACCACGTTCATATCTCACTCTTACCACGTTCATATCTCTGCGTACCTCATCCAGCTCTACTTGACTGTACTTAACTAACTTATTTACAATCTTCGAACACGAGCGCTATTTACTAATTACTATTTTCTCTACTCTTGCTTTAACAAGCTACTCTTGCTGAATCATTCAAAACAAAATAAGCTTTAAAAACACCATTCCGAAAAAGGCACACTAAGTTATTAGGGAAATCCTCCCCAATATTCTTCGATTCACACGCTAAAAACTGCATTTTAGGGAATTCCTCCCTGATTTTCGCCAGATTTACCCCTAAAACGGGGAATCCCTTGATTTTTTAGGGAGAAATTCCCTAAATAGTCCATTTTAGAGTTCAAATCGACCAGTTTTAGGGAGGATTTCCCTAATTAATCTCACATTACGAGCTTCGTCTTGCCCGACTTGTAATTCTGTCCGTGTTTTAGCTCTAAGAGTGTCTTCTGTTTTAATCATGTCATTCATTTCAATCATTTCATTCCCAACTTTCATTCCACTACCTAACTCCGTGCTGTGAACTCCTTAACCGCTTCGCTCATCAGATTCATGCCAAGCAGCAGCTCATCCCGGCCGGGATGGCTAAAGTTAAGGCGAAGGTGATTGCTGACTCCATCTACACTACATAACGGACCTGGCAAAAAAGCCACTCCCTTACCTAGCGCACATTTGAGCAACGCCATAACATCCATTCCCTCTGGTGGTGCGACCCACAGGAACATGCCTCCTGATGGAAGGTCATAGGAGCTGCCCTTCCAAGCAGGCCGCTTGAGCAGTTCCACCATAAGCTTCAGACGGGTGTTATACTCTCGATTCAGCTGCGCGATATGCTCACGCAGATCAAACGCAGACACATCCAATAAATGATGCAGCAGCCGCTGATTTAATGCGCTCGACTGCCAATCGGCCATCTGCTTAGCCGCAGACATCATTCTGATCAAGACTCGGCTGCCTGCCGCCCAGCCCGTCCGCAGCGCGGGCGCAACGGTCTTGCTGAACGAACCGATATAAAGCACGTGTCCGCCATCGCTGATATTTTCCAGTGCATACAAAGACGGATATCTTTTAGCCTTTTGTTCACCCTGCTTCTGGAAGTGCAAATCCCCATAAGAATCATCTTCCACAATCAAGATGTTATATGCGATACATAAATCCAATACTGCGCGGCGTCTCTCCAGACTCCATAAAATGCCGCTTGGATTAGTAAAGCTAGGGGTTGCGAACAGCATTTTCGGCTTATGCAGCTCAATCTGGCTCCGCAAATGCTCCGGATCAAGCCCGTCCAAATCACCCTGTACAGGAATAATAACGGCCCCCTGCATCCGAAGAGTCTGCAAAAATCCTGGAGAGGTCGGATTTTCTACTAATACACGATCTCCTGGATCAATATACACCCGTGACAACAAATCAATGGCTTGCTGGCTACCCGTTGTTAGCAGAACTCCACCCTCAACAACATTTACCCCTTTTTCTTTAAGCCAATCCCCTGCGAGCCACTCCCGAAGCGGTCCGTACCCTGCAGGATCACCATATTGCAGTGCTCCCGCATCTGCTGAAATCACCGTAGATGCTGCTTCAGCAAGCAGTGACAATGGGAATAGTTCTTCCGCTGGTAATTCTTCAGCTAGCGATATCATGGAGCTTCTCCGTGTTTGGGTGCGGATACTAAGAAGCGATGACGACAACAATGTGTGTGCGCGAGCAGAAAATTCGTAAATCATGCGAAATCCCCCTTCCCTGTTACCAAGTAGAAACGGCTTCGTCATCCTCATCCAAGGATGGGATGGTTACCCATTCAACATGATATTCTTACTTCTACTCCAAGAATATTCCACCCCATACGTCATTATGTCGTAAAGCGTGGGTTAGGCGTAGATTTGCCTGTTTTGTCTTGAGAAGAGCGCGAATTTCTCAATCGCTTGTGCCCGGGTCGAAACATCTAGCTTTACATAGATTTTGCGCAAATAATTATCAATGGACCGACGGCTTACCGCAATTTCAAGCGCAATTTTATCGTAGGTAATCCCTTGAACGATTCGCTCCATGATAAACATCTCTGTCTCCGTCAGTTGCAGAACATCATCTAATCCTTTAAATGTCGAAATCGGCCAAGCTCCTTTTTCAATCCATTCCAACGGCATTGAAAGAAAACCCTCCCGTAAACCCAGGATCAGCTGTAAAAGCTGACGGGGAGAAGCTCCCTTCGAGAATATCCCGCTGGCTCCTAGTTCTACGAGGGGCTGAAGCAGTTCTCGCCCGTCTTCGTCTGTCATCACGACAAAATGTGAGTTTGGTGAGCTTTTTTTCATATTTAACAGCACACTCTCAATATTCCCCTCAGGCATATGATAATCTACTAGCACTAGCTCGGGATTTTTTTCCCTTACGATGGTAGCGCCTTCGTCCCAAGTGGAATACATTCCCAGAACCTTAAGCCCCTCTTCCTCTTCCAAAATCAATTTTGTCCCCAGCATACTTGTAGGATGACACCCCACAATGACCACCTGCCAAACCTTCATCATTAATGCCCTGACCCCCTGCTCTATATATAATCATCTAGAAAGGAAAGCGCCGCAGCGTTTCCGGTTAAAACGCAAGCAAGGCTGTATGATGACTTGTCTGTATAATCTCTAGCTGGTTACCTTGTGTACGTCTATCAGAATTCCAATCTATAGAAATTGTATCGCAGTAGTTTAATAGGATGCAATTACTTTTTCTAGTTTTCATACTCTCTTACATTTTTGCGAATCTTGTCAAAGTCTGATAGAATGGGGACTTGAAAAAAAGACCAACCCGAGGTGATAAAATGCAACCGCTAGCGGAAACGTCCCCGGTACGCTCGCGCTCTACTACTGCGAGAAACGGCCCTTCCGTAAAATGGTTTTTACTGTTCTGGATTATGATGATCGGACTCGGCGTATATGCTGTATACAGCTACACGAACCATCTGAAGCAACAGGTGCTTACCGAACTTAGTACTCAGAGCCAGCAGCAGCTTACCGTTTTGAAGACCGACTATGAAGCAAAAATTGCCGTTCTCTCTGAAGAAGTGAAGGAATTGCAGAATACAGTGCAAAGCTTTAACGAACTATTAACCTTCACTAAAGATAATGCTAGTGCCAAGACAGATAACAGCAACAAGCTATATACGCAATTGAGTGAGGTAAGCAAACAGTTAGAAGCTTTGAAGAAAGAAATGGATCTGATCAAATGATGACGCCAGTCAAAAGAGTAAACCGCTTCTTCATGCTTCTAACTGCACCGTTCATAGGCTTGTTTATTTGTATGTCGTGGTATCGACCACCGCTACAGCTAGACCTTGATGTAGGACAATTCACACCAAGCGCTGGGCCAGTGAATGAAACAGCTTCCTTAAAAAAAGAGCTGACGCTGGCAGAGGCCTCCGCAGCTTACACCATTGATGCTGTCAGCGCTAGTGCCAAGCTATATAAAGAGACTACCACTACGATGAATAAGCTGGTCGAAACAGCACAGACTCAAGCGAACCGGCCTGAACTGATCTATAACCGCAGGATTTCAGCCAAGCTTGGTATACCTTCAGAGATCGTTACTAGCGACCGTATAAGAGTTGAGTTATATCGATTGAATCCAGGAAACTACAAAGCTTATGCGTTGAAAATCAAATTGAAGGACCCGACCGCTATGAAGATGAGCTTGGCGGAGACAGCCTACGGTGCGGAAACTACTATGCATGCCGTACAGCGTAATGGTGCCATTGCTGGTATTAATGCGGGCGGCTTTGCAGATCAATCCGGAAAACGTTATCCCTTAAGCACAACTGTAGTGGATGGAAAGTATTTATACGGTTTTGAGCCCACGTACAAGGACCTAAGTTTTGTTGGGCTGAACAAATCCGGGCAATTAATCGGAGGGAAATTCTACAGTCGCGCACAATTAGATCAGCTAGATCCGGTATTCGGCGCCACCTTTGTGCCTGTCCTCCTTAAAAACAACATCAAAACACCCATACCCGAAAAGTGGAAAACATCCCCTAATCGGGCACCACGTACCGTGATCGGCAAATATAAAGATGATCAGATCCTGCTTTTTGTAGCGGATGGATATAATGAGTATGGCAGCTCTGGTGCACAGCTGGAGGAGATTCAGAACAAATTATCGAATATGGGTCTCGTAGATGCTTATAATTTAGATGGTGGTGGCTCTTCCTCATTGATCTTTAACGGAAGAGTTATCAATAAACCATCCGATGGAAATCTAAGAGCTGTGCCAACGAATTTTCTGTTTTTTAAATAATATAGTAAATTGTCTATGTAACATATCACATTTGCGTTTATTTTTATTAAATTGCAGGTTATAATCTTGATAACGAATACATTCGCTATTGGAGGTGCCAGTATGTCGTTCTCATTAACCTTTTGGATCGTAATGTTCGTATTTGTGTTATTTACGGTCGGCATCCTTACCTCATCTTACAACGACGACAAAACAAAAGGCCTATAAAGCCGATATGTCCCTGCAGCCACTTGGTGCGGGGGCATTTTTTGTATACATAAAAAAACTGCCTCCCAAGTAGAAGAGTTCTACGAAGAGGACAGTTTTTTATAAGCTCTTGGCTGTCAAAATTCAAAATATGTACTTCTTAGGCATGTCTTGGCAATTGAGTCATTTCCGAAAGGCATGCAGAACAAATATAACGATCTTTATATTCGCTTACACCATCCATCGATCCACAGAAAACACATTTTGGACGGTAACGCTCCAAGATGATATGGTCACCCTGTACCAAAATTTCAACCGGGTCGCCTTCATTCATCTGATACCTTTTACGCAGGGACTTAGGCAGAACAATTCTACCCAACTGATCCACTTTGCGAACTACACCAGCAGGTTTCATAACTAACGTACACCTCTCCTGTTCAAGAAAAATTATTTAGTAGCTACTACTTATTTCGGCTCTTTCAATATATTTCGTTACCTAATTGTCGAATCCTGCTGAAAAAAATAAAAAATTTGTCTTTTTTTAAATAAGATTAGGGAAATCCAATTGTCGAAGCGCCTCGTACACAATAATTGCTGCCGAATTGGATAAATTCAGAGATCTCACAGCATCACTCATTGGCATGCGCATTTTTGTTTCTTTACCTGCTTCTAGAATCTCTGCAGAAAGCCCCTTCGTTTCCTTGCCAAAAACAAAAAAATCGCCATCTTGGAACTTAAAGTCGCTGTATCTTTTCTCTGCTTTCGTCGTTGCGTAAAAGAAACGCCCCTCGCTATATTTCTCCAAAACCTCAGCAAAGGAGTCGTGATATTCAATAGTAACAGCATGCCAATAGTCTAATCCTGCTCTTTTTAATGTAGCATCGTCAGTACGGAATCCGAGTGGACGAACCAAGTGAAGATGAGTGCCGGTAGCGGCGCAAGTACGCGCAATGTTGCCAGTATTGGCCGGAATTTCCGGCTCGACTAATACGATATGGAGTGCCATTATATGGTTCCTTCCTCTCTAAAGGCTTAATAGCCAGATGTTTTACTCTAGTGCCTAACCATAGCTTCTCCAAACAAACTGAAAACCTTCCACCAAGAAGGCGGAAGGTTATAGATAGAATTCATTAACCTTGAGTTTGCCGGAAATGGTTCATGAAATCGGATAGTGCTTTTACACTTTCGTAAGGAACTGCATTATAGATGGAAGCACGCAAGCCCCCAACACTGCGATGACCCTTTAAGCCGACAAAACCTTCCAGTTCAGCAGCTTTGACAAACTGCTTTTCGAGTTCTTCTGATTGCATCCGGAAAGTAACGTTCATAATAGAGCGGCTGCCTTGTTCTGCAACACCACGGTAGAAACCGTCACTTCCATCGATGTGATCATATAACAGACCCGATTTTTCAAGGTTCTTGGAATGGATGCCAGCTAAGCCGCCTTGCTCCTCAATCCATTTTAATACTTCGTTCACCATATATACAGAGAAAGATGGAGGTGTATTGTAAAGAGAGTTATTCTTATAATGAGTGCTGTAACGCATGATAGTAGGAATGTTAGAAGGTGATTCTGCAAGCAATTCTTCTTTCGCGATAACTACAGTCACACCTGAAGGTCCAAGGTTCTTTTGTGCTCCGGCATAGATCATTCCGAATTGGTTCACATCGATTGGACGGCAAAGTATATCACTAGACATATCCGCGATTAACGGAATCGAGCCTGCATCCGGAAATTCTGCATATTGCGTTCCTTCAATGGTCTCGTTGGAAGTAACATGAAGGTAAGCAGCATTCTCCGCAGCTTTGATCGAACTTAATTCAGGTATAGCCAAGAATTTCTTATCTTCGGAAGAAGCAGCAACATGAGCGCCTCCTACCAATTTGGCTTCTTTATAAGCTTTATCTGCCCAGCTACCTGTCATTACATAGCTACCTACTTGGCCTTCGGAAATCAAGTTCATAGGGATCATTGCAAACTGCGTGCTTGCTCCGCCTTGTAAGAACAATACCTTATAGCCCTTCGGATTGCCGAGGAGCGAAAGCAGACGTTCCTGCGCTTCATTATGCACGGATTCGTAAATTGCACCACGGTGCGACATCTCCATGATAGACATTCCACTTTCCCGGAAATCAACAAACTCCGCTTGTGCGCGTTCCAGTACCGTAAGCGGCAATGCTGCCGGTCCGGCATTAAAATTGTATGCTCTCTTATTCAAAACTGCTCCCCACCCTTTCTCTCCTATCAATATGGATATGGTTATGATAGCAATATTCTCCCGCACCAGCAAGTATAATTATTCACATAAAAGGTTAAGACGGTACTCATTTCGCAGTGAAAAACCGGTAAGATCGGCGCCAGCTCTTGCTTTGACGCGGTAAAAGACTAATGTTCACAAATACTTCAGGAGAGACTACATGACCTTCTCCCCACAGGGCCATACGTTCTACTGGAAAGTCCCCACTCTCTCGCACGCCTGTTCCACTAGGCTTATGAACCAACTCCCAGGTGAACTCATTTTCCTGACCTTCCCAACCGCTCAACTTGCAATAAAAGGGTTTATCCGGTTCCTTTGACCAAGTAAGGGTATTCCCGGATACCTCTAGCAATTCTTTCGTATAGGAGGATTCTGGTTCTACTACCTTAAGTTCCCTCGGAAGACGTAGTTCGAAATCCTGCCCAATATTCAACCCATCGATTCCGATGAAGTTGTGAATATATTCCTCCGTATGGAAAGGCTTTTGCCCTTTGTTATGCAGTCCATATGCAATTATTAATTGATCCCCCTGTAAAGAAATCATTTTGGTTAGCTGCACAGCATATCCGTTGCTTTCCATTGGGTGGATCGTATATGTGACCGCATCATTCCCTGCTTCGATATCCTTACTAAAAGAGGTTAAGGGGAACTCCTCATTGAAACTGTATAATGGGGAAGTTCCTTTTTGTAATAATCCGACTCCGATTTTTGGAAACCAGCCTCCGATTGGTGCTTCATCATATCCAATTGCCCGGGAAATGCCAAACTCATTACAAAGCCCCTTGCCTCCAGTTCCTTCGCCTGGCTTCAAGCTTTCCGGCACACAAAACGTATGTTTCCCCTCTTCTAATGTCACCTGTGTAATAAATCCTGTCCAGTCAAAACGAGTGCCCTTATACTCTCCGATATCAGCGATATCGACAGTTAATATGCCATTTGACAGTCTGCAACCCATACCTAACGCGCCCTTTCGTTCATTGTTACAATGAATAAATATTCATTATTGAAAAAAACGTCTGCAGCCGCTATGAATAACGGTGCAGACGTCTTAAAATATCGTATAAAGCTACGCCAATGTCACTTCAATCAAGTGGCATTTCTCTGTCTGCAGAGAGAGCAACTCTTCACGCGGAATAATCGCACTTCCTGAGCCGCGCTGCAGCGTCACCTCGCTGCCATTCAGGGTAACAGAGTGTATTTGGTACTCCCCGTAGTTTAAGCTTCCTGTGGCTTTATAGACCACTTCAAACTCGCGATCCGCGAAGATTGTCTTAATAGAGGCCTTTCCCTCGGAATCAAACTGCTCTTTAACAAGCTTCGGTTCCAACAAAAGATCACCTAGCTTACCTTTTACACCAAATACTTCAGTAACCATAGTTAACAGCAGCCAGCTCGCTGATCCTGTTAAATACGTATACATCCCTCTGCCTTGCTCGTTAATATACTCAGGAATTCCTGGGTATATGCGGGCTTTTGCAAAGTCAGTACTTAAGCTATACAGAGATTCTAGTACTTTATGTCCTTCTTTCACATATCCGCGTTTATACAACGCATTGCCATACATGATGGTCATGTGACTGAACATAGCACCGTTCTCTTTATGTCCAAAAGCAAAGCCAAAGGCGCGACCCAGATTTTGCTGGATCCCTCCAAAACGGGAATTAAGTCTGTACCCAATTTTGTCATCCAGTAGGTTACGATCCACGGCGGCAATGATATGCGGAATTTGCTCTGGCGCAGCTGCATGACCCATCAGCGGGAATACTTGACCTGTAAGCGTCATTCGAACGCCTTCTGCAAATTCCCCTTCCACTTGTTCTCCATCATTATTATAATAACCGTTAAACCAGCCTCCACCGTGTTCACTTTCCACCCACTCATTGCGGCGCAAGTGATTAAAGATCCACTCTGCTTTTTGTTCCAGATCGTCCGCTACCGTCTCTATGTCGAGTGCTACACGAATACCGCTAACTTTGTTCGGAGCGGCAGCATAATATTGATTAAGTCTTTCATGCTTGCCTGATACAGATTCATAATCCACTTGCTCACCAAGCGAATCTAGCAATAGTTTCATTTCTTCTGCCAATTCAACTGTCTCTTGCCCTTTAGAAGTCTTTAGCGTACGCAGCACACGAGAAATATCCAATAAGTTACTTGCGTAGAATGCTGTGAAAGCTACACTCTCACCCCGGTCTGCGCCCATATCAAGACCATCATTCCAGTCTGCGCCCTCCAGCAGGATATTATTGTGCTCTCCAACATTAAAGAACGGAACCAGATTTTGCAGCAGAATATGCTCCAGAATCGTACCTTTATAAACCTCACCAGAAGTTGTTCTGAGATCACTTCCTAGCGAGGTATCCCATGAAGTATCGCGTTCCTTACAGCGACTCATAAAGGTATCGCGGAAATACGTCTGTTCCTGCAATAAGAAATCAAGATCACCACTCTGATCCAGATATAACATAGTAGTTAAGAACGGCCAAGCTCCATGATCCATCCACACCCGCGGGATGTTGTTACGGTCGGCAATAAATTCACCAGGCTGTTGACCGATAATAGTGGCATTACTTCCATCTATTCTTACCCCAGCGTAGTTGTTCAGCAGTAAGCTGCGTACTTCAGCCGGTTCCATAATAAGGAGTGCTAGACAATCCTGCCAAAGATCCCGCCAGCCACGTCCGCCTCTTCCATAATCATGATAAGGCAAGAAGGAGTTACCATAAAGTCTTCTCAGCACGGGTTGAATCGTAACCCATTTCATCCATTGGTCAGCATCTGAATCACCGGTATGAAATTCTACCATATT
This sequence comes from Paenibacillus sp. FSL H3-0310, assembly GCF_038002785.1. Taxonomy (NCBI): domain Bacteria; kingdom Bacillati; phylum Bacillota; class Bacilli; order Caryophanales; family Paenibacillaceae; genus Paenibacillus; species Paenibacillus sp. FSL H3-0310. Next base: position 584,701 of record NZ_JBBODC010000003.1, on the reverse strand, counting down.
CACTTTATCTGCCCAGAAGGCTTTAGTCTCCTCAAGCAAATGATCAAAAGCTTCAGATGTACCATATTTGTTCATCAAAGCATCCACGTCAATTCTCTCATTATGGATCGCCATAACTACTATATAAGAATGGCTGTCACCAGGAGACAGAGTAAGCGCCTCGTAACGAAGACCCCCGATAGCCTCATATCCCTCTCTTTGTACGCCTCCGCCCTTGCCAATCTCCGGCGTGTTGTTCAGGATAACAGCTTCTGGCCAATCCAGGCTTCCACCTTCTCCAATGAACTCCTCCTGCACCGGAAAGAACCCCGCAGGTTGACTGCCGTCACCCTCTGCACCAAATACTCCATAAGAAGTGTGATTGATGCGGTGTCCCCGCTCATCAAAGGAGAGCGCAGGCTGAACCTCAACACCATAGGGTGAAGTATAAATCCGGTTAAGCAAAGAGGTTACATGTCTATGATCGCGCAGATCATCCGCCGAACGCGCGTAAATCGGAACTACCGCTGTCGGTGTCAGCGTAATAGCCTCTGCTGCTGTATTGGTCAACTTAACCTTCATTAATTCGATTTTATCATTACCACTTGGCACAAAGCTGGTGATTTCTGCTTTAACACCCATCTCTGCGTTACAACGCGTTACGCGTTGCCACAAGAAACCAGCCTCTAGTACCGCTTCATCAGTAGACGATGTATAAAAATCGGCATTTTGCTTAGCGGAGTTCCCCACTGCCGACCAAGCTCCCTTGCCGTCTACGTATACCCAGAAGTTGCGGGAAGCCCGCGAATTATGCAAATCTTCAACCGATAATGGCGGTGTCAAAAATGTATTATGACCTGTGGTAACCTGACCATGAAGTTTTGGAGTTACTGTCGACATCATTCCCCCTTCATTCACTAGAGGGAAATATAGAAAACTGCTGCGATCCGGTTGCTGAAGCCTGAATTCCCCATCATTTCCGGTGAATTCGAAGCCATGAATTTTATTACGATCCATTCTCTCCATCCTCTCATTTACACAACTACTTAAGCTTTAACCGCACCTGCCAATGCACCGTCAACGATATACTTTTGAATGAAGGTGTATAGGATGATAAGCGGTGCAGATACGATCATGATCCCGCACGCCAACATAGGCCAGTTGTTTCCGTATTGACCGCGGAATTCTTTAAGCCCGAAGGTGATTGGATAGTTTTCTGGACTCGGTAAATACATGACCGGTCCCACGAAGTCATTCCAGATACTAATAGCTGTTAGAATAACACCTGTAGCAATTACTGGTTTCATAAGTGGCATGATGATCTGGAACAAATAACGCATATATCCAGCACCATCCATACCTGCTGCTTCATCCATCTCCCGGCTAATTCCTTTGATGTAACCTACAAACATCATGAACACGATACCCGTTCCGCCTGTTTTAAGGAGAATGTAACCCAGCTTCGTGTCATAACCTACAAATCCTAGCTCCTGTTTCATGGTAAGCATCAGCTTGAACTGTGCGACCATTGGATTCGGCAGGAACTGAGACATCAAGAAGAACAAATAAATAAATCCGCTCCACTTCACATAATTTCTCGCCACCGGGAAGGCCCCAAATAACGAAACAATTAGGGTCAGCACTGTTGCTACGGCTGTATACAGCAGACTGTTTAAGAAATAATTAGAGAAATTCCCCTGTAGCCAAGCTTCTTTATAATTATCCCATTGAATACTTTTTACGAGACCGATAGGATCTAGCAGATATTCTGTAAAGGACTTGAATGAAATATTGATTACAAATAACAACGGCATGATATACAAAACAAGCAACACTGCAATCAGAATATAAGAGAGAGTTTTGGCGGTTTTGGAATCCTTCATTAATATTCCACCTCTCTCTTACGCATTTGTTTCACTGCAAATACTACAAACACCAGAATCATAAGGAACTGAACCACGGAAAGCGCGGAAGGAAGTCCCATCTGTAGAGAACCACGGAACGTCTCTTTATAAACGTCATATGCCATCGTTCTTGTGTTAAAGCGACCGTCCGTAGTTGCGAGAATAATATCAAAGGTGGACATCGCACCGATAATAGACAAAATAATGTTAATCGTAAAGGATGGAGCGATAAGTGGGAATGTGATATTTTTAAAAGATTGCCACTTCGTAGTTCCGTCTATATATCCAGCCTCATACAAATCTTTCGGTACGGATTGTAGTCCCGCAAGGAAAATCAACATCGAATATCCCATATACATCCAAATTTGCGTAAATATAATATAACCGAACGCATGAGTGAAGCTTCCAAAGAACATATCTTTATAACCGAACAAAGAATCATACAGTTGGTTAACCGGACCACTCAGCGGATCGAACATCATGCCCCATACCAGTGCAACTACCGCCACACCAAGCACAACCGGTAAAAAGAATACCGCGCGATAGAAATAATCGCCTTTCAGCTTCTGATTGATAACTACGGCCATAAGCAGACCGACACCGTTCTGTACAATGGTTACAATGACCATGAAATAAATAGTACGTATAATGGAATCCCAACGCTCGCCTGAATTTCCTGAGTAAAATACATCATAATAATTGTCAAGGCCTACGAAACTCATCTTGCTTCCAGGAACGTTAGTGATATCTGTAAATGAATAGATGACCGTCATCATAGATGGGCCAAAATAGAAAATTACATACAATGATAATGGAATCATTAGCAGCAGAAGCGGTATATATCGTTTAAAACCTTTCCCGAACGGATACATTTCTCTCACCTACCCAATCCTAATTCAATAAAATGATCGGGGCCTGCACAAAACAGACCCCGAAGCTGTAAAACATGTTTGGTGTACAGTATGTTGTAGATTCTTTTTTATTTATCGGGATAGCTACTTATTTAGGTGCTGCTGCTTCCCATTCTTTTTGTTGTACATCTGCAAGCTCTTTAGCGGTTTTAAACTCGCCGCCTGGTGCCAAATACTCAGTGTGAACGCCTTCAGCTGCAATGTGTTCACCAACGTTGTCACGGTTAATCATCATAATTTCATAAGCAAGTTCGAAATCTCCAGTCATGTATGGAGCAAGTTCTTTGTCAATAAAATCACTCTCAGTGGCAATATTGTCTTGTGTAGGCAAGAATCCTGCTGCTTTAACATATTCTGTGTAATTTTCTGGTTCAGAGAAGAATTCCAGCCATTTCAAAGCACCTTCTTTGTTCGGGCCTTTTTCTGCTGCATACCAAGTTACATCGTATTTACCGACAAGAGAATTATTCTTAGCAGCATCTTCTGTAGCTGGGATTGGGAAGTAACCAAATTTCACATCTGGATTTGCTGCCGCGATCGTAGGAGCATCCCAAGTTCCGTCAGCAATCATAGCTGCTTTTCCTGTTGCGAAAAACGAAGGTGCTGTTGCATAGTCGATACCCAAGAAACCGTCGATGATGTAGTTATCTTGAAGCGTCTTCATTTTCTCCAATACTTCTACAGCCTCAGCATCGTTAAATGCCGAAGTTCCCTTCCAAACGCCCTCAATCCATTGTTGTTGGTTGCCGCCACCCAGAATCTTAGCTTGCAAACCGAACACTGGCAGTTTCAATGGCCATACGTCTTTACCAGCCACTACGATTGGAACAATACTCTTAGCTTTCAATGTATCTAGAACACTAATGAACTCTGTCCAAGTTGTAGGTACATTCAGACCGTTTTGTTCAAAAATTTCTTTATTATAGAAGAATCCTGACATTGCTACTTTACCGGTTGGGATTGCATACACTTTATCTTTATAAGTGCCGGCTTTAGCAATATCATTCGCATTGTAGTTTTTAACGAAAGCTTCGTTGCTCAGATCAGCAATCAGTCCGGAATCAATCCATTGTTGCCAGTCTGGCACTTTCGCACCTGGTGTCCAATCTTTCGGGGACAATCTCATACCGGATAGATCGGCAAGAACATCTACGTCACCAGCTGTAATTCTTGCTCTTTGTGCTTGTTTGAATTCATCATCCGGACCCGTGGTTGTGTACTCCACTTTGTATTCCGGATATTTTTCTTCAAACTTTTTATTAATTTCTGTAATGACCTTGTTAATATTCTCTTGTTTCCAGTGTAAAATCTTAATCACTTTCTTATCACCAGATGCAGGCTTGTTTGTTCCGCTGCCCGGAGTAGCCTCACCATTCGCGTTGTTATTGCTGTTTCCACATGCTGCTAATGAGAGCACTAGCGCTGAGCTCAACAATACCGCAGAAAGCTTCTTTACCATTTTGTTACCCCCCAGATAATTTGTTATGACCCTTTTAACGAAACCACATGCTAATTTCTGAAAATCACGAAACAGTAAGGACGATATCACAGAAAGCGGTTTCGGTGTTTTTATTATTACATCGTTATTTGTCTTTGTAAAGTCTTTTTTCTTTGTTCGTTTTTGAACGTTATTTGAACCGATTATTCAAAAAAACCTTTAAAACCAAGCATAATCCTAGTTTAAGAGTAAACATTCCATTGACTATAATCTTATTGAACTATAAAATAAGTAACGAAACTATTTCGTAAATCATAAATTCAAGTCATAAAAAATAGCCTTGAGTAGATTTTAAACATATATTACGGAACATTTTTCACTATAAGGGGGACTTAATTTGGCCTACAGCATCAAAGATATAGCGAAAATTGCTGGAGTTTCTGTTTCGACAGTATCCAAAATCATTAATAACTACAGTGATATTTCGGAAGATACCAAGACAAGGGTTCAACAAATTATAAAAGAAACTGGATATACCCCCTCCAATTCAGCTAAAACATTGGCTACGAAATCATCCAATCTAATCGGAGTGATTTTTGCCGGAATGCTGAATGTCGACTTTACCCACCCTTTTTTCATTGAGGTGCTAAATTCATTCAAAAAACAAATGGGACTACTAGGTTACGACCTTATCTTTTTTTCCAATGAAAAATTCCAAAGTGGCGATACTAACGATTATCTTGCCCGTTGCCAGCATTTTAATGTAGATGGGTGTGTGCTTCTATCCGGACAGGAGCTAGAAACCTCTATCAGCGAATTAGACAACAGTGCAATTCCGTGTATCGGCGTAGATTTAAAGCTGACCGGTGACAACTCTGGTTTTATCATGTCGGATAATTTCAAAATGTCCTCCAAAGTGGTGGAACACTTTTACTTACTGGGCTATCGAGAGCTTGGCTACATCGGCAGTTCCTCAGATTCAGACATCTCCAATATGCGCGAAAGTGGTTATCGCAAAGCTCTTGAAGATTTAGGACTGCCTATTAACGAGAATTGGTTCTTAAACGGAAGTAACTTCTTTGAGGCCAGCGGGTATGAGACGATGCGTAGAATGATTGAGAATGGAAATTTACCTAGAGCGATCTTCGCGGCGTCGGATCAGCTTGCTATAGGGGCGATGCGTGCCCTTAAAGAGGCTTCTATCGCCGTTCCTGAAACTGTCGCAATTATTGGCTGTGATGATATCGAGGCCTGCAATTATACAACCCCCCTACTGACTACCATCCGCCAAAATAAAGATAAGATCGGTCGCCTAGCAGCTCTAATGCTATATGATCTAATAAACAACCAATCAGGCACGAGTTCTTTCAGCGTGGAGCCAGAGCTTATCATTAGAGAGTCCTGCGGCGCTCCTGAACGGGGGCTAGTATAGTCTTTCTTAGCATATAGTCATAGGGCACAGTAAAACCCATTACTTTTCCTGATTCATAAAAAAGAAGCTGCCCCAAGTAGAATTCACTACTTTTGAGACAGCTTCTTTTATTATAAAGATTATAATAGAGGAATCTTATAGATCGAAGTACAGGGCATATTCATGTGGATGAACACGAATTGCAACCTCTTGTGCTTCAGAACGTTTCAGAGCAATATAGTTATCGATGAAGTCCTTAGTAAATACGTCGCCTTCTGTTAGGAACTCGTAATCAGCTTCCAAAGAATCAAGCGCTTCGCTCAGGCTGCCTGGAACACTGCGGATTTTTTCTTTATCTGCATCAGACAATTCATAGATGTTCTTATCCAGAGGACCATAACCCAGTTCTTGCGGGTTAATCTTGTTCTTGATTCCGTCCAGACCTGCCATCAGCATTGCGGAGAATGCCAAGTAAGGGTTAGCTGTGGAATCCGGTGTGCGGAATTCGATACGACAGCCTTTTGGTGTCACAGCTGCTACCGGGATACGAACTGCTGCAGAACGATTTCCTTTGGAGTAAACCAAGTTAACCGGTGCTTCGTAGCCAGGAACCAGACGTTTAAAGGAGTTGGTGCTTGGGTTAGTCAAAGCGATCAATGCTGGTGCATGATACAAAATACCACCGATATAATGAAGAGCCATTTCGCTCAGGTTAGCATAAGCGCCTTTTTCGTAGAACAAAGGAGTGTCTCCGTCAAAGATGGATTGATGCACGTGCATTCCGCTACCGTTATCACCGAACAGCGGTTTTGGCATGAAGGTTGCTACCTTGCCATACTGACGTGCAGTGTTTTGTACAATATATTTATAAGTCATGAGATTATCAGCAGTTTTCTTCAAGGTATCAAAACGGAAGTTAATTTCCGCTTGACCTGCAGTGGCTACTTCATGGTGATGACGTTCAATGCGTAGTCCAACTTCAGCAAGCAGACGGCACATTTCACTGCGGATATCCTGTTGGGAGTCAACTGGTGCTACAGGAACATATCCACCTTTAACGCCAACTTTAAATGCCAAGTTGCCACCCTCTTCTTTACGACCCGTATTCCAAGCCGCTTCTTCAGAATCTACGAAGAATGAGGATCTGTTCATGCCACTTTCGTAACGAACATCGTCAAAGATAAAGAATTCTGATTCAGGCGCGAAGAATGCAGATGTACCTACTCCGCTTTTTTGCAGGAATTCTTCTGCTTTCACAGCAATACCGCGAGGATCGCGCTCATAACGTTCGCCATCAGGAGTGAAAATGTCGCACATCACGTTCAGCGTTGGATGAGCTGTAAACGGATCTATGAATACACTATTCGGATCAGGCATCATAACCATGTCTGATTCTTCAATACCACGGAAACCTTTGATGGAAGAACCGTCGAATGCTACCCCATTTACAAAAGTTTCATCTTCCACTTCAGAAGCTGGCAGAGAGATGTGGTGGGCACGACCACCTAAATCTACGAATCGAAAATCTACCCACTCGATATTGTTCTCTTTAATTGTTTTCAACACTTTTTCAACCGACATGAATTTTTCCTCCCCCAAGTTCCGAACATTAGGCCGCTCACAGTATGCAAATGTTCTTGTTTTAATTTTTTTTGCTGTCGTAATTATAAATCTCATACCTAACATCGTCAATGCTTATGTCAGGTATTTCTTTCAGCAATGTAAGATATTCTAACGCTTTCGTGAAATCTGTTATTTTCGCATATTTCCATGTCACATTTATTTTATCCAACTCCAAAAAAACCCTCTTTTCCCACTAGGTCGCGGGTTAAGAGGGCTTCCGAGGAAGCTATTAGATTAAATTTTATAGGACCGAAACCGTTTCTGGCGAAGTTGAAAACTTACGTCCAACAATTGGAGCCAGCTTTTCCAGATCCTTAAGCAGGTTATCAAACTGATCAGGGAATAACGATTGAACACCATCACCTGTCATGGAATTGTCCGGATCTGTGTGCATTTCAATAATTAGACCATTTGCGCCAGCAGCAACAGAAGCTTTGGCCATAGGCTCAACTAACTCACGACGACCGGTTCCGTGACTTGGGTCAGAGATTACTGGAAGATGGCTTAAGCTCTGTAGAACTGGAATAGCCGATAGATCCAGCGTATTACGAGTGTAGGTCTCAAATGTGCGAATACCGCGCTCACAGAGCATTACATCCTTATTACCGCCTGCCAAAATGTACTCCGCTGCATTGAGCAACTCATCGTAGGTCGCACTGAAGCCACGTTTTAGAAGAACAGGTCTGCCACAGGTCCCCAGCTTGCGCAGCAAATCAAAGTTTTGCATATTCCGTGTACCCACCTGCAGAATATCCGCATGTTCCGCACAGATATCAACATACTCTGGTGTCATAACCTCTGTAATGGTCAACAGCCCATGACGCTTTCCTGCTTCAGCCATCATAGTCAAACCTTCCACACCTACGCCTTGGAAGCTGTACGGTCCTGTACGGGGCTTAAATGCGCCTCCACGAAGTACCTGAGCACCAGACGCTTTAACAAGCCGGGCGATCTCATCAATCTGCTCTGGAGACTCAACGGCGCAAGGTCCGCCCATGATCACCAGGTTTTCTCCACCAATCTTCACACCCTTGATATCAATAATCGTATCCTCAGGATGGAAATCCCGGCTGGCCAGCTTGTAGGATTTGGAGATCTTCACGACGTTCTCTACACCCTTCATTTGCCGCAAATGCTCGGCGAGCTTAGGAGTGACGCCTCCCACTAAACCTATCACCGTGTGATCTGCTCCTCTGGAGAGATGCACCTGCAAACCTTCTTTTTCGATTACGGCAATTATATCTTTAACCTGCTCTTCCGGTGTTTGATTTGATGTAATGACGATCATATTTATAACTCCCTCTCTACATTTAAAATTTATAATAATTCCGCTAAGTACTATCGCGCTACGACGCGTGTTCGCTTTTAAGCTTTTATGCTTTTAATCACTAAAGCAATTTTACCTCAAAAAACGATTATAGTCAATCTATATTCTAGATTCCTATGCCGGAAGCGTTCTTTCGATAAAAAAGAGCACTTAACCTCGACTGACGAAGTTAAGCGCTCTTGTTGCAGCGTTCATAATATATAAGTTCGAGCCTAGCCCATTACATTAAGTAGTACTTGCACTCTTATTCTTAACCGGTGGCAGCAGCTTCGCCATATTCACTGTACGTTTGATCTCCCACGTCTCCGGATTAGCCGAATCATACTGATCTAAGTAGTTAATCACTTCTTTGGTGATAGGTGTAGGTGTGGACGCGCCAGAAGTGACCCCGACGATATTTACACCCTCTAGCCATTCTGTTTGGAGTTCAGACACATCAGAAATACGATGGGCAGGAACCCCAGCGATTTCTTCCGACACCTGTGCCAGACGATTGGAGTTGTTGCTTCGCGGATCACCGACAACAATCACCAGATCACATTGCCCCGCTTGTTCCGCCACAGCCTCTTGACGTACTTGGGTAGCCATACATATCTCATTATGCACTTCAGCACCTGGGAAGGTCTCTAGAAGCTTTTTCATGATGTGTTTAATATCCCACTGGCTCATAGTAGTCTGATTCGTAATGACAATACGTGAAGAAGAGATGGATAACGTAGCAATCTCATCTTCTTTTTCAATCAGATGCACATGCTCAGGGGCAATACCCACAGCACCCTCCGGTTCCGGATGGCCTTTTTTGCCGATATAAATGACCTCATAACCATCATCTACTTTTTCCTGAATAAGATCATGGGTCTTCGTGACATCAGGACAGGTGGCGTCGACCGTAGTCAGACCCTTGTCCCTAGCCATCTTGCGCACCTCAGGAGAAACCCCGTGTGCAGTGAATATGACGGTCCCACTATCCACTTTATCCAGAATATCCAGACGATTATGTCCGTCCAAAGTAATAATGCCATCATCTTCGAACGAATTCGTGACATGACTGTTATGAACAATCATACCCAGTATATAAATCGGCCGGGGAAGATCGAGATTTTGCGCAGCCTGCCGTGCCATAACCATTGCATCGACAACTCCGTAACAATATCCCCGGGGAGAGATTTTAATGACTTCCATGAGTTCACCAGCTTTCTGCTTTCATTGACCTCTGTAATAGGACACTTCTAAATTATACCCTATTCCAGCGGCGGAGCAAAGAGAAGCGGCAACCAGATGACAAAAGTGGTCCCCTCACCTTGGCGTGTAACAACCTCCACAGACCCACCATGCTCGTCAATAATCCACTTAGCAATGGATAAGCCAAGCCCAATCCCTTCCGTAATTCCACGCGATTCATCTGCACGATAGAAACGGTCAAAGATATATGGAACCTCATCTTTATCCATACCAATCCCTGTATCTGTGATCCGAATGCCAATCTGATTCTGATAGAAGAGGGTATCCAAACTCACGATGCCTGAAGGCGTGTACTTAAAGGCATTATCAATAAAAATAAAGAGCATTTGCTGTAGATAATCTTTATTCCCAACTATATATTTGCCATTTAAGACTGACATATCACCTGTAACCCACTCGGCTTGACGGGGCAGGAAAGAGGCGCGGCGCGCAATCTCATTCATCATCGGTTCCAGTGCCACGGGCTCTATATCAAAAGTACGTCCAGTATCCGCACGCGCGAGCGAGAGCATATCCGCTACCAAGCGGCTCATACGCTTAGACTCGTCTGCGATATCCTGCACCGATTCAAGCGATAGCTGGCGAATCTCAGCTTCACTCATCTTCCCTTCTCCGGGTTCCATCTCCCAAACCTTTTGCAGCAGATCAATATTTCCGCGGATCGTAGTGAGCGGTGTCCGAAGCTCGTGTGAAGCATCTGAAACGAAACGGCGCTGAGCCGCATACGAATCCTCCAGCTCTGTGTAGAACCCTTCCATACGCCCAAGCATACTGTTAACGGTCTCAATAAGTCTTCCTATCTCGTCTGGCGGCCCATCGTATTCAATCCGCGAGCTTAAATCATTCCCCGTCTGAATCCCATTCGCAGCTTCAATTACTTTGCCGATTGGACTCATGGATTTGCGCGCAAGGAACAAGCCGAAGGTAAATGCCGCGATCAGAGTAGCAAAAGAACCTACGAGTAGTATATTTTTTAAACGCTCCAAGAGCTTGTCTTCCGAATTTGACGGTGTTGCCACCTGCAGAAGGGCCACAGGACTCTTATTCAAGTCATATATCGGTATCTGATAAACCATCAAATGATATCCGCCAAGCGTAGTCTGTTTGAACCCGTGAGCTTTATCAATATCCTCCAGTTTCGGAACATCGAATTGGATATCTAGATAATGCAAGTTCTCTGACTTTTGCAGGTTCTCATTATTATAGATATAGGTTTGCACCAGAATATTAGCTTCCTCCAGTTTGTTGCCGAAGAAGGGGTTTATGCTCACACTTTGCAATGAACCGTCATACGCCCAGTTAGGATTGAGATTGGTTACAAGCTGCTCACCCTGTTTTTGTATACGATCCTTCAAGTCCCCATAAGTATTAAAATAAACAAAACCGTAAATTGCGGCTGATAAGGCCAGCAGCATAACGGCCAAAATCCCTGAATACCAAGCAGTCAGCCGCAATCTTATAGACATGTTAGTTGTCACCTCTTAGAATGTAACCGGCACCCCGGATCGTTTGAATGAGGCGTTTACCGCCATGCTCCTCCGTCTTTTGACGTAGCATAGCTATGTATACCTCAAGCACATTAGATTCACCGCTATAATCATAACCCCATATTTTATCCATGATCAGATCCCGTGAAAGCACACGTTTCGGATTTTGCATAAAAAGATGAAGCAGCTCAAATTCCTTCGCTGTTAGCTCCAGTCTTTTACCGGCGCGGGTAACCTCACGTGAATCCACATCCAGCGTAATATCTTCATAAGAAACCGCTTGCTCTCCACCTTCGCTTTGCTCACTCTTACGCCGAAGCAACGCACGTACACGTGCAAGCAGTTCTTCCAGCGCGAAGGGTTTAACCAGATAATCGTCCGCACCCAGATCAAGCCCTTTTACACGGTGCTCAATTTCATCCTTCGCGGTAAGCATGAGAACAGGAACATTACTGCCTCCTTCCCGCAAGCGGCGACATACTTCAAAGCCATCCACCTGAGGCATCATTACATCCAAAATTACCACATCCGGGTCACTGCTCAAGATTGCCCGTAATCCATCCGCTCCATTCACCGCTGTTTTCACATCGTAACCTTCAAAAGCTAAACCTCTACGCAGCATAGAAATAATCTTTTCGTCATCATCAATAATTAGAATATTCGGTCGCATCAAGCAGCCCCCATTGTTCAGTTCTTTTTATATATTGTAGCAGTTTACATCACAATTAGACAAAAACGGAAGGGTCGCCCCTTCCGTGTGACTTACCGTCCGGTATTATTGCTGCTGACTTTGTTGTGTAGTCGTTGTATCAAAATCATTTTTGTTACCGATGGTAACTGAGAGATCCATTGTTTTACCGTCGCGCACAACATTTAATGTTACTTTATCACCAACTTTTAACGTTTGAATGAAAGTAATCAGATCTTGGTTGGTTGCATACTTCGTTCCATTCGCACCGGTAATGATATCGTAAGGGCGCAGGTCAGCGGTATACGCTGGGGATTTATAGATGATGTCTGCAACCACAGAACCTTCTTTAATATCCGTACCCATTTGCTTAGCAACCTCATCTGTAATCGTCATAAGAGTTGCACCAATGAAAGGTACCGGCTCTTTCGGAATGGCTTGGTTGGCTTCCAGCTTATCTACGACTTCTTTAATCGTATTCACAGCGATTGCGAAACCAATACCTTGAGAATCCGTGCTGACGGCTACGTTCATCCCAATTACCTGCCCATTCATGTTGAGCAGCGGCCCACCTGAGTTACCCGGGTTGATAGAAGCGTCGGTTTGCAGCAGGTTTTTGTAATTACGTGTTCCACTGCCATCTTCTTCATTAATATCAATACTGCGTCCTTTTGCACTAAGAACACCGGAAGTTACAGTATGATCAAAGCCTTGCGGGTTACCGATAGCAACCACTTCTGAACCTACCTTTATGCTATCCGAATCTCCCAGTGCTACTGTAGGGAAATCACTATCTCCTTCAATTTTAAGCACAGCCAAATCCAGATCTTTGCTAGAACCTAGCAGCTTCGCTTCATAAGGCTTGGTTACGCCATCCACGGTGACTTGGATTACATCGGCATTGTCAATTACGTGCTGGTTGGTCAAAATATAGCCGGATTTCTCATAAATGAAGCCTGTTCCAATTCCATAAGGGATAAGCTGTGATGAAGAATCCGATCCTGATTGGGAATCCTGTTCATTTTGGGAAGAACCATTTCCACTGTATTGATCCCCGAAGAAAAATTGTGAGAAGGGATCACTCAGATTCGGACTGGATGAGCTTCCATTACGCGAATTAGATTTAACTAGTGTCTCAATCTTAACAACTGCTGGTCCCACCGCATCAACAACACCTGTCACATCACGAGATCCAGTCACCAAGGATGTAGTAGAAGTAGAAGGCGCAACACCTGCACTCTCGCCCGTTGTCTTCGCCGTTCCATTCGTTCCGGAGCTAGCAACCGTTGTAGCTGTATCTCCCGTAAACCAGTTACCTCTGTCTGCCATATACATTGAGCCCGAGAGAACGACCATACCGGCTAGGAATGATACCAGCACTGTTTTTAACGAGCTTTTTGGTTTTTTATTATATTGCCAGCCGCCGCCACCTTCAGAACCGCCACCGCCATTTCCTCCGCGGCCACCACCATTGCCATCATAGCCAGTGGTGCGAAGCGATGTGTTATAAGGCAATGGCTTTACAGGCTGTGGAGGTGTAACCTCGACACGTTCTGGCTCCATCCGATTGTAGTGCTGTGCGCCACCGTCAGTGTTATTCTCGTCTTTGTTCAAAGATTTAAAAGGTCCGTAAGAATAGTAGTATGATGATGATCCTGCTTCAGATGAATTATTATTATTGCTGCTATTGTTATTATTGTCCCATTCCCGATCTGGTGCTGGTCCATTGTCGCGATTGAAGTTGTTTTTGTTATCGTCCATGTTTATCTTTCCTCCTGCTTCCTGTCGCCGTGACAAGGATTAATTTGTTTTCATGTTCTTATTTTGTACTTTAAACCTTAAGGTCACATTAAAAACAATTTAAGCGCAGATAAAAGATATAGGCAAATGGGAGGAGATTAGGCAGGAAAGTAAAAAAAGAAGCTCGGGCGCGAAAAACATCGCGGCCCGAGCTTCTAAAACCATTTCAAATAGTAATGCACCTTAGTCTACAAGTCCTACCCCTGAGCCCAGCCCTTCCGATGAGCGTAAATAGCCAACTGGGTACGGTCATCAAGCTCGCATTTCATCAACAGATTGCTGACATGCGTCTTCACTGTCTTGATGCTGATATGCAGCTCCTCACCGATATCCTTATTGGTCTTGCCCTCAGCTATAAGCAGCAGGACTTCCTTCTCACGCTCTGTTAAACCGGAGGAATCACCTTGCACGGTGCGCTGGCGAATACCACGGGTCAGCGCCTGTGACACATCACCCGTCATGACTGGCATGCCGCGGTAAGCCCCTTGCAATGCGTAGATTAACTCTTCTGCCGACACTGTTTTGAGCACATAGCTGACTGCACCAGCCTCTATAGCATCTACAACAAGATCATCCTCCAGGAAGCTGGTGAGGATCACGATTTTGAGGCCAGGAAATTCAGCCAGCACTGCTCTTGTGGTCTCGGCACCATTCATCACTGGCATCATCAAATCCATCAGCACGAGGTCAGGCAGACCTTCATGTCCACCAGCACGCAGCATCTCCAGCGCCTCTTGTCCATTCGCCGCCTCACCGATGACCTCGAATGTAGGCTCCAGCATTAGATAAGTTTTGAGGCCCATCCGTACCATATCATGATCATCTACGAGCAACACTTTTATGACACTCATGCTCTACTCCTCCTCGTCCTGTGTATCTGTTCCTAACGATCTATTCTGCTCTAATTCTGGGTTCCCTTGAACAAACTTAGGAATATGTACACGGATCGTCGTTCCCGCACCCTTGCGGCTAATAATCTCCACTTGCCCACCCAGTTTCTCCGCGCGTTCGCGCATGGTGGTGAGACCGTAGGAGCCTTGTTTTTGCTGCACATGTTCAAAACCTTGACCGTCATCACTAATACTCAGCACAACTTGTCTTGATCCTTCACGCAGCGATAGACTCACCAGTCTAGCCCCGGCATGCTTCACGATATTCGCCATCGCCTCTTGAATAATTAGGAACAGCTGATGTTCGATTGCTTCCGATAACTCGCCCTGAAGTTCGAGCTCCTTCATTCCTTTCAAGCCATTCTGGCGGCAATAATCGGGAAACCATTTTTCCAGCGCCTCGAACAGATTTCGACCTTCCAGCTCCACCGGACGCAGTTGTGCAATTAATGCTCTCATTTGTTTTTGTGCCATCTGAGACATTGTAATCAACTGGTCCATGACCATTTGACCTTGAGCTTCATTAACCTTCAGCACTTTAGGCAGCGAAGAAGCCGACATATGGATGGCAAAAAGCTGTTGGCTCACCGTATCATGCAGATCCCGGGCCATACGCCTTCTTTCCTCCAACACCGCACTCTCCGCTGCCTGTTCCTTCTCAATAACCTCTTGCTCACCCAATCGCTGTAGAAGCTGCATCTTATTCTCGACCGTATCCATCATGACATTAAACTCGTGATACACTCGGGCAAAAGACTGATCGTCACTTTCTGGCATCCGTACGGACAGATTTCCTTTGGCGACCTGCAGCATATTCAGATCCAGATGATCAATCCGGCGCTGAATCCGCTGGCCTGCCATATAGCCGATAACTACAGTGAACAACACAATCCCGAGACATAAGTACAGCCACATCCGATAATCCTTCACTTCGATATAACCAAGGCAAGTGCCTGCATACATCAATCCTGCGCTTACCGCTCCAGTGAGCAAAAAGTAAAACAACAGCAACCATTTGGTATTACTGAAGATTGTCCCCATCTAACCCACCGTTTTAACTTTAATGTCACCTATAAATGCACTTACATTTATACGGACTTTTTTGCCTGCTTCTTTATAATAAGGAGTCTTGCACTGTACACTGCTCATAAAACCACTGCGAGACTGATCCAGAACTTCCATATCCCCGATAAAAGAACTGCTGTTCACCGAGATGCCAAGATCCATATCATTCGGAATGTACACTTTAATGTCGCCTATAAAAGCGGAAATATTAATCCTCGTTTCGCCATAAGCAATCTGTGCATTCGTCAGATCCAGTACGGTATCGCCGATAAACTGCGAGATATTCGTGTTCTTCAGTTGGAAATGCTCGCGCCCCATGTGGACATCTCCGATAAAAGCAGAGCGATTGGTCGATTCCTTTTGATTATTTGATTCATGGAATTCCTCATGCCATTTACCATGTCTATGAGCATGACGCTCATGACGTTCCTGACGTCTGCGCTCGTGTCGTTCCTGCTTCTCTTGCCAACGTGCTTCAGCGCTGGACTTATAAGATCCTGTTTCGTCCTCATCGTCTTCTTCATCTTTTTGAAGATAGTCCTTCCAGTCGCGTTGACCAGAAGCCTTGCCAAATTTTTGCTCAAATTGTTCATCAAGTGTGGAATCCAGTGGTTTGGGCGGCTCCACATCTAGTGAGCTTTTTCCTGAAGGAAAGTGATCTGGTGGTGACGGTGGAGCTGGTGGCACAGGTGGTACTGAACCGCGTGGTTTAAAAATCACATAAAGTCCGCCGCCGATCAACATAACTGGAATGAACATTTTGAAAAAATCCCCGGCCGAAATATCGAACCAATCTAAATTCCGTCCAAGGAAAAACACTCCGATCGCCAGAAAGAAAAAGCCGCCGATAGGTGAAGAACCTTTGGATTGTCCATCCCCTGTACCTAAAAGCCGGTTCATTCCCATTAGGATCAAAATTACCGGCCAATAATTCGAAATCAGGTAACCTAAGCTGAAATCAGTGTAACCTAATTGTCTCAGTAGAAACATAGCTCCAATCCCTATCAGGATCAGGCCGCCTAAAACCTGGCTGGTGAACCTTCTTTTCATCATTCATTTCCCCTTTAAAGTAGTGGAACGCTCTCTTCTTCAATCTTATAGCCTTAGTCTACAGGAATGAAGTACTGAGAAACAGCGGCGAGAGAAGGAACTTCCCCTCAGTCTCTAGACTGAGATGAATGGGATAAAATTCTATTTACTTCATTATATATGAAAAAAGACTGTCCCTCAGTAATTAACTGAATTGGACAGTCTCTTTTTTTCAGCAGTCTTCTGCTTCAGTCAGCGCATTATTGTTGCGGTTTCTGAGCTGGTTTAGAAGTATTTCCACTTTGCTTAGTAGCGCCGTCATTCTCAACAGCAAACTCAGCATTGTATTTTTCATTTGGTGTTTTGTAATTTTCTTGTACTTTAGATTTCTTGTTATTGGCCACGGAATTCACCTCCTTTTCTCTTATGCAGCATAGAATATGCTTACTAAGAGAACATCTCGGAAGAGGCAATTGCTTTGCCCCAGTCCGTATTATGGCAAGGTGATGTCACTATTATGCATGACCAAGTGAAAATAAGTTCAATCCCTTTAAATGGATTCTTCGAGCATGGATTGCGGTACTGCTTTGTAAGTCTCAATCGCTTGGCTCAGCTTCTTCAGCATGACTTCCGTACAAGTCCCGTTACCACGCTTAATGAGTTGAACTACAACTGATTTTTTGCCCCATTCCTTATACACCTGTTTCGTAGTAGCAAAATACAGATCAATCTTCCGCCCTTTAATAGCCGAGCCTGTATCAGCAACTATGGCATATCCATAGCCCGGTATATAAAGAATACTCCCCAGCGGCAAAACCTTAGGGTCCGCAGCAATGGTTGAGACTGTATTTTTGTCTCTGCGCACTTTTACCCCTGAATAGGTAATTCCATATTCGGGATGTTTAGATGTTTTACCTGTAGATTCATAACCCGCAGTATATCCAGTCGCCATCACTTTCATTGAAGTAATGATCTGGTCTTCCGCAGGTGCGGCTACAGGAATAGAATTTGGTAACTGTTTGGAAGATCCGCTGCCACCGTTTGCTTTAGTGGTTGGAGCTTTGGTGCTCTGCGGTGCCTTCGTCGCTGCTGGTTTATTTTTTGTTGTTGCAGGTAATACAGGTGCGACGGAATGCGCCTCGTTTGACATAAGTGTGGCACGGCCAGTCGTAAGAATGACCTTATCATCTGTAGTTCTCATAAACACAGAATTAGCCTTGGTATATTGCAACTCGTTCGATAGCGTTTTGTTAATACCCGTGTGTTGTAAAGTGTCTCCTGTCCCAATGGCCCCTACTGCCTGTTGCTTAGATTCTGGAATGATTCCAGCAGCGGTCAATAGCAAAACGATGGTGACAAAAAGACACCAAAACCTCTGAAATATGCCCATTTTGTTCATGTGAAAAACCTCCCCCTTATTAGCGAAGGTTTCCCGATTCACAAAATTTTATACATGAAGATCAGAAGTTGATCCTCATTGGCATATAACAGAGGTCTTATTTAGACGTAATTTTGGTGTTGTTAATTACAAGAAACTAGGAGATCACACGATCAGCAATTTCCTGAGACAAGAGCTCAATCACTTCTTGAAGCGGCTTAGCTCCAATGTCGCCTTCCCCGCGTTTACGGATGGAAACCGTCTGAGCGTTCATCTCATTCTCGCCAACTACGAACATGTATGGCAGTTTCTCAAGCTGAGCTTCGCGAATCTTATAACCCAGCTTCTCATTGCGGAGATCTGCTTCAGCAGAGATACCACGGCGACGCAGCTTGTCTGTAACTTCCTTGGCATAATCGTCGAACGCTGTCGATACAGGAATTACTTTAACCTGCTGTGGAGATAACCAAAGCGGCAGCGAGCCCGCAAAGTTCTCTAACAGGAAGGCAACGAAACGTTCCATTGTACCCAAGATTCCACGGTGCAGAACGACTGGACGGTGTTTTTGACCATCATCGCCGATATATTCCAGTTCAAAACGTTCAGGCAGCAAGAAGTCGATTTGTACAGTAGACAGAGTCTCTTCTTTACCTAATACAGTCTTAATTTGCACATCAAGTTTAGGACCATAGAATGCAGCTTCGCCTTCTGCTTCGTAGAACGGCAGTCCAGCTTCCTCTACAACCTCACGCAACATCCGCTGTGCAGTTTCCCACATTTCGTCATTTGCATAATATTTCTCAGTATCCTTAGGATCACGATAGGACAACCGGAAACGGTAGTCATTAATACCAAAGTCACTGTATACCTGTTTAATCAATTCGATTACACGAATGAACTCGCCTTTAATTTGGTCCAGACGGCAGAAAATATGGGAGTCATTAAGAGTCATCGAGCGTACACGGTGTAAGCCAGTCAATGCGCCTGACATTTCATAACGGTGCTGGATACCAAGCTCAGCAATACGGATCGGCAGATCACGGTAGCTGTGCATTGAGCTCTTATAAATCATCATGTGATGCGGGCAGTTCATTGGACGAAGAACAAATTCTTCATTGTCGATAGTCATCTTAGGGAACATGTCCTCTTGATAGTGCTCCCAGTGTCCTGAAGTTTTGTACAGCTCAACATTACCCAGAACTGGTGTGTATACATGCTGATAGCCAAGACTTGCTTCCAGATCTACGATATAACGCTCCAGAATACTGCGCAATTTGGCACCCTTAGGCAACCAGATTGGCAAGCCTTGTCCTACCAATTGATTAAATGTAAAGATTTCAAGCTCTTTACCGAGCTTCCGGTGATCGCGTTTCTTCGCTTCTTCAAGCAGACGAAGATGCTCATCAAGCTGAGCTTTTTTAATCCAAGCTGTGCCGTATACGCGTTGAAGCATCTTATTCTTGCTGTCGCCGCGCCAGTAAGCACCGGCTACATTCATCAATTTAAAGACTTTGATCTTAGCAGTCGACGGCACATGGGGTCCACGGCATAGGTCGAAGAATTCTCCTTGTTCATAGATAGAAATTACGCTATCTTCAGGCAATGCCTCGATCAATTCCAGCTTGTAAGGATCACCTAGCTCACCGAAAATTTCAAGTGCTTCCTTGCGGCTAACTTCTTTGCGCACGATCGGCAGGTTCTCCGAAATTATGCGGTCCATTTCCTTTTCGATTTTGAGCAAATCTTCAGGATTTAGAGGATGTTCCAGATCCATATCGTAGTAGAAGCCATCTTCAATGACCGGACCTACACCAAGCTTAACTTCTTTTGTTCCGAACAAACGTCTAACCGCTTGAGCCATCAAGTGAGCTGTACTGTGGCGCATAACCTCCAGACCTTCAGGTGAATCCAAAGTTACGATCTCTACCAGTGCGCCCTCTTCAAGGGGAGTAGATAAATCTACAACGATACCGTTCAATTTCCCCGCTGCTGCATTTTTGCGCAGGCCACTGCTAATAGAAGCTGCTACATCATCAATACTGCTACCCTCTGCGTATTCACGGACAGAACCGTCCGGAAGCTTAATACTTACTGACATTGCTAATTCCTCCTTCATATAATTAAGCCTAAGGGCCCTTTAACCTTTGCGGAACAATAATATCCACGCACACAAAAAAACGCCCGTCCCGCAAAGGGACGAGCGATTACACCCGTGGTTCCACCCAAATTCGATTCTCTCTAGCCTCCCTTGAATCCTCAAGCGGAGTGAAGATAGAATCCTTCGTAAGCATGGAGTAACGACCATGAACCGGCAGCTCTTACTATCCCATTGCAGGGAATTCAAAACCGCAGCTACAAAGGGGTAAATCGAAAGCAGGATGCCGGAGAAAATTTCAGCCTAAGTTTCCTCTCTCTGAACGGTCCAGAACAATCAACTCATATCTTCGTCAATGCTGTTAACGTGAATTATGGAGTAATTATAAATCTGTCCTCTCTGACAGTCAAGTCAGAAAAGGGTCCAAAATGATAGAAACACAGTCAGAAGACACACATAAGGACTGTTCTTGCAGCCAATACATGGATGCTGAAACAGCCCTTCTATGGTTATTCCTCTCGCCGTTTTTTTTCAGGTAAGCGGCCTGCACGCTTCAAAGACTCACGCAACAAGTATTCGATATGTCCGTTTACGCTGCGAAATTCCTCTCCCGCCCATCGTTCCAGCGCCTCATGTAAATCCGGATCAATCCGCAGTGGAAAGCTTTTCTTGGCCGCCATGATGCACCGCCTTAGTACAACGAGCCGGCGTTAATGACCGGACTCGCTCCGCGCTCCGACACGATCGCAACCATCAGATTATTAATCATCGCCGCTTTGCGTTCCTCATCAAGCTCAACCACGCCACTCTCTTTAAGCTGTTTAATCGCCATATCGACCATGCCCACGGCGCCTTCAACAATGATTTGACGAGCGGACAGAATTGCAGATGCTTGCTGACGTTGCAACATTGTACTGGCAATCTCTGTGGAATAAGCCAAGTGTGTGAGCCGCGCTTCAATGACCTCTACACCAGATATCGACAAACGTTCTTGCAGCTCGGTTGCCAATTCTTTAGCAATCTCATCTGCATTGGCCCGCAGGGACATGCCCGATTCATTGAAGTTATCATACGGGTATTTACTGGCCACATGACGCAGCGCTGTTTCACTTTGAATTTCCACAAACGCCATATATTTATCTACATCAAAAAGCGCTTTTGCAGAGTTAATTACCTTAAATACGATAACTGCAGCAATTTCAATCGGATTACCTTCCACATCATTAACCTTCAGCTTGACACTGTTAAAGTTACGTACGCGGAGGGAAACCGTCTTGCGCAAACTGAACGGAATGACTGCAAACAAGCCACTTGTCACGATAGTCCCTACATATTGCCCGAAAAAGGTAACTACAACCGACTTATTGGGCTGCACAACCGTAACACTTGTACATAATACCCCAGCTACAACGAACAGAATGACTGGCACTGCGACATACTCTTGAACCGCACCATAAATTCCCCCAGCTAAACAAACTGCAATTAAGGCGAGAACCCAAAATCCACTGACAGGACGAAGCGTTTTCTCTTTCATAAAAGCACCCCCACTAGATATTCTTTTGATATGATTATGATATCACTTTTGGATAATAATGTGAATGGGTAAAAAGAAATAAAAAAATATTTTTATGTTCACATTTATATAAAGCTTCGTTAAAAGGCGTACTCCACACCAACCCTCGTTTGTGTAGTTAACATTAGTTCATATTGTTCGTATACATCAGCTCTATCGGACACTGATGCTCTTATACGCCACATTTTCCGATTTTCCCTATGCTATCGGACCCCACAGTCGCTATTGCACTAAAAACCAGCCTATATGGGGCTCTTTTCAAGGAATAGCGTCGCTGGGGTCCGAACCCCGACTCAAGAAGCGCTGAATTTGCAATTAAGGTCCACTGGGTCCGTACGCCTAGCGGATGATATAACAAGCGAAGATTCAGATGTGTTCTGCAATAAGGCTTGCTAATGATCGTAATCCTAACCTTACAAAAAAAACGCTTGATGCTCAGTAATCCACTTAAGGATTAACAAGCATCAAGCGTTGATTAATAATTAATATATATTAGTTCTGCATTACAAAATCATTATCAATCTTCGCATTAGGATCATCGAACACCCGCAGAATATCATAACGTGTATTCCGCTGCGCTGGAACTTTGCCTGCTTCGCGAATCAGCTGAGTAATCGACTCGATGTTTACCTTATAAGTCGCACCCGCCGAAGATACTACGTTCTCTTCAATCATTGTGCTGCCGAAATCGTTGCAGCCATATTGCAAGGAGAGCTTGCCGACCTCTGGCCCCATAGTGACCCAAGAAGATTGGAAGTTCTTAATATTATCCAACACAAGGCGGCTGATCGCTACCGTCTTCAGATATTCCTCAGGCGTTTGTCTGTCCAGCTTCAGGTTGGTATTGTCCGGCTGGAATGTCCATGAGATAAAGGCCAAGAAACCTTCAGAATCATATTTGTTGGCAATACACTCATCCTGAGCCTCACGTACACGTAGTAAGTGCAAAGCTCGTTCTTCCATACTTTCTCCAAGCCCAATCACCATTGTTGCTGTTGTATTCATACCCACTTTATGTGCTGTCTGCATTACATCCATCCACTCGCGCCACGAGCCTTTTAGCCGGCTGATTTTGCGGCGTGTACGGTCATCAAGAATTTCTGCGCCTCCGCCTGGCAAGGAATCCAGACCCGCAGCATGAATTTCACGAACCACTTGTTCCAGTGGTAATCCTGATACTTCTTTCATCTTCATAATCTCAGCAGGAGAGAAGGAGTGCATTGTAATCTCAGGGAAACGTTGCTTAATTCCGCGCAGTATATCTGTATAGTAGCTAAATGGAAGGTTAGGATTAGTTCCACCTTGCATAAGAATTTCTGTACCATTAACAGCAATCGTTTCAGCAATTTTTTGATAAATCGTTTCATCTGGCAGCACATAGCCTTCATCCGAGCCTGGTCTGCGGTAAAAAGCACAAAAACGGCAGTACACATCACATACATTCGTATAGTTAATATTACGGCCAATTACAAATGTGGCTAACGGGTCCGGATGCCAGCGTTCCATAATAGTGTTTGCAGCAGCACCCATTTTCTCAATTTCGTTGCTCTCGAATAGTCGGATGGTATCTTCCAATTGGAGACGGTCACCCCGCAGGGCTTTATCCAAAATAAGATCTATCGTACTCATCGTTCGCATCCTCCTTTTAAACCCTTAGGGATATGGTAGATTCACAAAATCACAAGAAAAATAACGTTGTCGTCCTTTAGAGATAACAACCGTTTCTCGTAGTAACATAAGGATAAAGTATAGTATGTAACTTATACCTTATATTTTAATAAATGAACAGTTCATTTCCTCATCGTATCACAATCTGAACAGCTTGAAAAACTTTTTACTTTCTTAGCAAGATACCATCCAGCAGAAAGAGTCCTTACATTGCTGCCTGCACCCGGTGAATCAAAATTCCTTGAGGCTGCCGGACACAGATGACGTTATTAGTTAGTATTTAGCCTTTGGAGCATAGTTCTGGACTCCAGCGACGCTATTCCTTGACAAGAGACTCATGAAGGCTGGTTTTTAGCGCAATAGCTGCTGTGGAGTCCGTTAACATTCCAAATGTGTAATAATGCTGTGTCTAAGGTCAGCTGTGTCCAATAGCAAAAAGTCCAAAAAGAAGAGCTATCCCAGCAGCCAATTCCCGGCTTATGAGACAGCTCTATTTCATCCTGCGTCCAACACCAGCTCTAAATCAACGGTGAGATAGATCCTCGATATTTCCCAGCATTCGGTGCCGATCTGGGTTGCCGTTACTTTTACTTCGTTTCGATTTCCGCTCGCGCAGCCTCTAAAGCTTGACCAAGATCAGCAATTAGATCCTCCGCATGTTCAATACCGACCGAGAAGCGCAGCAATCGATCATCTACACCCACCGCATTCCGAATTTCCACAGGAATATCCGCATGCGTCTGTACTGCAGGATAGGTCATTAGCGATTCAACCCCGCCGAGGCTCTCCGCGAAGGCAATAAGCCGGATATGACGAAGCAGAGGTTCTACGTATCTGGCATCTTTTAATTTGAAAGAAAAAATTCCGGTATTGCCCGAGGACTGGCGATTCTGGATTTCATATCCCGGATGATCCGGCAGGCCTGGATGGAACACTTCCGCAATCGCCGGATGCTCTTGTAGATAGCGGGCAATTGCTAGCGCATTGCTCTCGTGCCGTTCCATACGCAGGGCCAGTGTCTTCATGCCTCTCATCAGCTGATAACTGTCTGTTGGCCCAAGCACAGCGCCAATAGAGTTATGTAGAATCGCTATTTCAGCGGATAATTCAGCTCCTTTAGATACAATAAGACCCGCAAGTACATCATTGTGTCCGCCCAAATATTTGGTAGCACTATGGACTACAATGTCCGCACCTAATTCCAGAGGACGCTGGAAAAATGGAGTCAGCAGTGTATTGTCTACAATTGTGAGCAGCCCATGATGACGGGCCCAAGTAGCAACGGCTGCAATATCCGTAACCATCATCAAAGGATTCGTTGGCGTTTCAATAAATATCGCCTTCGTATTTGGAAGACGTGAAGCCTCAAGCGCATCCAAATCATTCGTATCTACATAGGAAGCAGTGATTCCAAACTTGGACATAATTCGTTCCAACAAACGATAGGTCCCGCCGTAAAGATCCAGCGAAACGATCAAGTGATCGCCTTGCCCAAACAGGGTAAATATGGTTTGAATAGCTGCCATCCCAGAACTACAGGCAAAACCTGCATCACCAGACTCCAATTCCGCAGCCGCATTCTCTAGTACGGAACGGGTTGGACTTTTGGTACGGCTATAATCGAAACCTGTGCTCTGCCCAAGCTTCGGGTGACGGAATGCCGTAGCATTATAGATAGGGAAATTAATGGCTCCGGTAGCCGGATCTTCTTGTGAACCTATTTGTGCCAGTCTGCTTTCAATCCTAAGTTTGTCGTCCATGATAAATGCCTCCTAAATTGTAATGTAGCGCTGATCTTAATAAACAATCGGGTCGATATCGTAAGGTGTCTCTTGATATACATAGTAATTGAGCCAATTAGAGAATAATAAGTTGGCATGTGCACGCCACACTGCAGGAGGTGTTTGTTCTGGATCATCTTTAGGGAAATAGTGTTTCGGCAAGGCCATCTCCATGCCCCTCTCCAAATCACGATCATATTCCCATTTCAAGGATAATGGATCGTATTCGGAATGTCCGGTCACAAATATTTGTTTGCCGTCGGTCGTAGCTACTAGATACATACCAGCTTCTTCGGATTCCGCCAGAATCTGCAGATCTGGATTGCTCTCAATATCTTCGCGGGAGACATCGGTATGACGGGAATGCGGTACATGGAATACCTCGTCAAAGCCGCGCAGCAATTTAATGTTATTTTGGTTAATCGTATGGGAGAATACTCCAAAACATTTTTCAGGCAAAGCCACTTTACGAACACCAAAATGATGATACAACCCTGCCTGTGCCGCCCAACAGATATGCATGGTCGAGGTCACGTTATCCTTGCTCCATTCAAAAATCTCTTTTAGCTCTTCCCAATAGGATACTTCCTCAAACTCCATTTGCTCTACGGGTGCTCCTGTAACAATAAGACCATCCAAACGGCGGTGGCTGATCTCGTCAAAAGTTTTGTAAAAGCTTCTCAAATGCTCAGCAGAAGTATTCTTAGAAGTATGTGAGCGTGGATGCAGCAAGGTAACGTCAACTTGTAGCGGTGAATTTCCTATTAAACGCAGCAATTGAGTCTCCGTCGTTTCTTTAGTCGGCATGAGATTCAGAATAGCAATCCTTAGTGGACGGATATCCTGATGGAAAGCCAAACTATCATCCATCACAAAAATATTTTCACCGGATAGTATTTCTTTTGCTGGTAAACTGTCGGGAATTTTAATTGGCATTGTCTTTCCACTCCTTAACTGTATTTAGGTTATGTTGTCACATCGCGGCTTTCTGAACAATAAAAAGACCTTTCTCGGAAAACGAGAAAGGTCATATCTACAGTCATATGCGCCTCTCTCATCTGCCAGAAACTTTTGGACGAGGTTTAGTCGTCAGCAAAGTTCCGCAAGAATTAGCACCGTGCGTTCACACGCCGGTTGCCGGGTTTCATAGGGCTAGTCCCTCCACCTGCTCTTGATAAGATTTAGCTGTATTCAATTAAATTTCTTTAAAATTTACTTTAAATCATGAACCTCCTTTTCGTCAAGTCCATACAATGCTGAAGTAGCCTCAAAGTAACAATAAATTTGCTTGAAAGAGGCATACTCCGTTGTTATACTAGACAAGTATTTCATACCTGAACGAAAAGAAGAGGTGAGAAGAAGAATGGAAGGCGACCCGAGCTCGCAATTAAGTGTACAGAATGAGCAACCACACAGGATAATCATCAGCTTGCCGGCGGCGGGAGCAGTTCTTCTTCATGCCCTCGAATCGTCATTCGGCCTCTTGTATTGATTGTAACGCCGGCCAAGCTGATTTTTTCTCTGTGCTTAATTAGCAGTCCCTGGTGAAGACCCGGGGATAGAAGGAGTGGAATCAGATGAAAATCCGGCTGGTGAATGCAGGGGTTTTTACACCTATTGATGAAATTGATGAAACATTGACACCCCCAACAGAAGGGTTCTATTGGATTGATGCAGATGTGGAGGATTTGGAGCTGCTTCAGCCCCTGTTCAACCTGCATGATCTCGCTGTTGAGGATTGCCTTAGTGAAGAGGATCAACGTCCAAAGATCGAAATATACGAAAGTCATTACTTTATTGTTGTAAACAGCATCCGCTTTGATGATGAGGAAATCTTCCTGCGGGCGCTCAATATATTCTTGGGAAGACATTATATTATTACTGTAACGAAACAAAAGATTCACGAGCTACGCGTCCTGAAGCCCATGTTATGGGAACAAGAGGTTAGCGAACCCGACCAATTCCTTTACCTGCTTATCGACCTTGTCGTAGATAATTATTTCTCCGTAGGTGACCGAATTGAAGCCCGGATTGAGAAGCTTGAAGAGGATATCCTAATGCATACCAAGAAATCTCATCTGAGTGAGATTATCGGTCTGCGAAGTGAGATCTTATGGTTAAAGAAGATGCTGGGACCACAGAAAGAGGTTATCAATACCCTGAATAAAAAAGACCTCCGTCTGATTGATGATCAGCTGCAGAAATACTTTAGCGACATTTATGAAAATGCAGTTAAAATATCCGAAACCTTTGAGACGTACCGCGATCTCATGGGCAACTTACGTGAGGCCTACCAATCCAGTATCGCCAACCGCGCCAATGAAATTATGAGAGTATTTACCGCGATTACAACGATATTCATGCCTTTGACCGTAATTACCGGAATCTATGGGATGAACTTTGATCATATGCCGGAATTGCATACGAAATACGGTTATTTTGCCGTTATAGGTCTAATGTTGACGTTAGGCTGTGGGATGCTGTATGTATTCCGCAAGAAAGAATGGCTATGAAAATAAACGGACGAATAGGCAAGACGAAGGCCCTTTAACCCTTTGGTGTAAGGAAGCCTTCGTCTTTTTGATATGATAAAAAGCTACTAGAAACTGGTCGCCATGCCCACTTTAGCAGCTTGCTCCCGCCGGAAATGAATGCGGATCAGCCGCAGACGTTCATAATAGCTATCCAGCCCTTCTGCTGCTGAAAAATCCTCCCCATACACCTTATGCAGCACTGGCTTTAGAAAAAGATCTCCTACCTCTGCATAGGCATTCCATATCGCCTCCTGCTCATTCTGCGGCACATTTTTCAGTTCTACCTCGATCAGTTTCTCCACGCAATAACCTTCTCTTTCCAGCCCCTCTACCGCTTCAATCAGTTCGCGACGGTTCACTCCACTGTTCACCTTAAGCTGTTCTAACCCTAACCCATTCTCGATCCCTTGCAGCAGAATTCGCCGTAATCGCAGTCTTTCTAGCTGTTTCTTATATTTGACCTCTTTCTGTTTATAGAGCCAGGATACAAAAGAATCCTCCTCAATTTCTTGGTGTACCCAATTCAAAGGAAAGGAGTGTTCCCTTGCAGCCGTAGAGGTTATAGCCAACCAATCCGTGCCATATTGGGCTACCTTTCCTTCCCCTACACCAGGGATCTGCAGCAGCTCCTCTGGTGTATGCGGCAAGAAAGTGCTTATCAAACGTAACAAACGATTGCTGGCAAGAATGTAAGGGGCTTTCCGTTCACTAGAAGCTCGGCTGCGGCGCCAAGCACATAACTCCTCATAAATAGCTTCGTTCCCATTATATTCACTGTAATATTGCAGCCTTAGCTGCTCCTGATTACGCCCGGTAAGGCCGTCTTCTTCATGAAATACGCCATCAATCAACGGCCGATAGCCATCCCCCATCTTCACCGCCAGCTCATGCCTGTAAACACAAAGCATTTCATTCCATGAACCACCCGCGTACCACAAATGCTCCTGTGTTTCCTCACCGCCTGAAAAATCACGCCAGCCCAGACTCCACACTCCTTCTTCCTCTCCAATCCATAGCTGAGCGAACACCTCTTGATCCACCCCAGATATTCTGGATAAGCGATTCATAAATACAATTTGCATATTCATCCCTGCCTTTCTAGTCTTCAGCAAGCACTATACCTACCGGTCTGAGCTACTTATTCGCTGATGTGAATGCCACACTGTCAGACTCGGAAAACGCAAAAAAGCACCACTCTCACGATAAACGTGAAAGAGGTGCTCCCTCATTAAATGCTATACTGTTAGATCCTACAATACCATATATTTCCTAACAGTCAATATCTTTTTATACTAGTTTCTTGCCAAAGCTAAAGTTGCCAGTCCAATCGCACCTGCAAGTCCTGCGTTATCTCCAAGCTGCGGTGGCACAACATAATTATCGATGTCGGTATTTAGCGCTGGATGCTGAACATAACCCTTCAGCAGCTCCTGCAGCTTGGTACGAATTAGCGGGAACAAGTGGCTTTGCTTCATGACACCACCGCCCATTACGATTTTTTCGGGAGACAGAATCAACACGTAATTCATAAGTGCATGTGCAAGATAATGAGCTTCCATATCCCAAGCTGGATGGTCAACAGGCAGCTCGCCTGCTGGTTGTCCCCAGCGTTTGCCAATCCCCGGACCTGCGGCTAACCCTTCAAGGCAATCGCCATGATAAGGGCAGTAGCCCTCAAACGTGTCCTCTGGATGTCTGCGAACTAGAATATGTCCCATCTCAGGATGAGACAATCCATGCACCATCTGACCTCCAACTACTGCTCCCGCTCCAATGCCTGTCCCAACCGTAATATAAAGGCAGCTGTCCAGACCTTTAGCCGCTCCCCATTTACTTTCCGCAAGCGCTGCACCATTCACATCCGTATCAAAACCGATCGGCACGTTAAATTGCTCAGCCATTGTACCTACCAAATTATATTGTCCCCAGTGAGGTTTTGGTGTCGTTGTTATGTAACCATAAGTAGGGCTGTCCAGCACGGGATCAATCGGTCCAAACGATCCAATACCAAAAGCTTCTACATTCTTCCCATTAAAATAGTCGATTACGAGTCCCATCGTTTCTTCCGGTGTTGTTGTCGGAAAGCTAACTCGGTCCAGAATGGTACCGTCCTCATAACCAATTCCGCATACAAACTTCGTTCCGCCTGCTTCAATCGCTCCCAATAACTTCATAGCAACTATCTCCCTTCTCCATTAAGCAATAATCCGCCATCCAGTTTGAAAATAAAAATTAATATAAAATAAAACAATCAACAGCCCTTATTATACGTTGGATGAAGCGCTATCACAATAATAAAACTCCCTTCATGCTTTTTTGCATGAAGGGAGACTATTGATGTTTAATTATTTAAGTCATCAAACATAGAGCCTTTTACCGTAACCTCAATTTGATCCAGCGGCTTAATGCCGACAAGCTTGCCCAGTGATTTGTACGCGTTGGTACTCTTGGAGAGCTCCACATCTGCCAGCCAAGCCTTAACATAGTACTTCCCATCTGGCATTTCAGCTGTAGTATAGACAGGAATATGGTCCTTATTAATCGTAATCGTCACCGTAGACTTTTCCGTGATC
This sequence comes from Paenibacillus sp. FSL H3-0310, assembly GCF_038002785.1. Classification (NCBI taxonomy): domain Bacteria; kingdom Bacillati; phylum Bacillota; class Bacilli; order Caryophanales; family Paenibacillaceae; genus Paenibacillus; species Paenibacillus sp. FSL H3-0310. The sequence continues at coordinate 554,305 of NZ_JBBODC010000003.1, read as the reverse complement.
TTGTACATATTCTGATTCAAGCCCACATATTCACGGTATTTGAAATTGTTGAAGCTTCCCAGTGTACTAGACTGTGAGTAACCCTCTAATATATTCTTCCAGAATTCATGGGTGCCTTTATCACTTTCTCTTTCTTGTGAATATGGGATCTCTTCCACATCTTTAGTAAAGCTGTTCTCCACCGTCAGCAACTTTGCATCATTCACTCCGGTGTTATCCTCTACGGATAAAGCTGCTGGCTTTCTTGCAAAGTTATTCCCGTTTTTGCTCAGTGGTTCATTCCGCAGATTGACCGCAACTTTATCATTATTGATATACATAAGATCAGTTTCATATCGGAAAGAATTCGTAAGTTCCTCAACAAGATCCTTATGGTCCTTCGTGTCTTTATCCGTATCTTTAAACGTAACTGTCTCCAGTGTAAAGGTATACGTTCCAACAGGATTAAAATAATATCCGGATTTAATCGGATAATCATACCCTTGAAGTTGCTTATCCGTCGCAAACACGGCGGTATCATAATTAGATTTGTCGTTAAGCATCTTTTTAGCGGTAGCTCTGGCTTTCTTATAAGCTTGAGCCATGCTATTCTCTACCTTCCAGCCGATGTCTCCGCTTGCCTGTTGTGTGAAGATTCGCTCGAATTGCCCCTTTACTTTCGTCCAATCCTGTAAGTTCTTATTCTCATCTTCATGAGCCATCCAGCGGATTACATTATAATTGTAAGGCTCACTTGTCCAGAAGAGCTTTCGAATCAAAGAATCCGCTTTATTCTTGTCTATTGAATTCTTGTACAGCTTAGGTGCTATTTGTTTGGCCCCATTATAAATATAAGTCCGAATGGTTTTGACATCCTCACCTGGTGTAAACGGAGCTGAAGTGCTGCCGCTCTCCGTATATGTTTGACAAGATTCAACATCTTTACCTTCCCCGTTCTTTGTTGTGCTGCACACCTGATAATTACGAGTGAAATTTCTGCTCACAGTACCCTGGAAACTGATATTACCTGACTTTTGATTAGGTGTATACGGAGCCGGATTAATGTACCACTTACCGTTAACAGGATCATCACCAAAATCAGGGCGCTGTAGACTAGCTATGATGTCAGGTTGTCTAACTATAGTACTGGCGGCATCGTTAACCAGCGGATTATTCTCCACACGGAAATAACGATAGATAGTATCCGTATTATTGATTACTTCCAAAGCGCCTGTAGCATTCCCACTCCAAGTAAAATCAGAATATTGCGGTTGTAGAACAGCCTTTATAGCAGCGCCATCGGCTAACCCGAATTTCACTTTTTTCGATAACACATTATAATCCAGATCGAAGGAGCCTTTAGTTGTTGGCATCGAGTTGACCTTCTTAATCCATCCGTAAATCTCATTATTTCCGTAAAAGACTTCATTAGGTGACTTCAGCCTGTTCAGATTAAACTGGATGTATACGTCCTCATCAGGCATTGTAAATGTCGCGAAAAGAATATTGTCAGCCGTATTAGCCGCAAGCATAATTTCACCTGCTAACGTTGACGCATGACCATGGTATCTTACAGGGATTTCCTTTCCGTTACTCGTGATCTTCCAAGCGTAATCTGTTGTTTTCTGGGTGGCGAAGCTGGATCTGAGTCTGATTCCAACGGTTACCTCTTGTCCAGCTACCGCGCCGGTTGGCAAAGTTTCGAAATGAGGGGATAAATCATTTACCTGCAAAATAAACGGTGCGATAGGAATGCCTAAGTAAGTAATATTTCCGTTAGAACCTTGGATGTAAATCCTCCCTGATCCCCAAGACAGATAGGTAGGCGGTTGCAGGACGTGAACATAATCTATCCATCGCCCTCCCTTAGACGGTGTAGTATTCTGAGTGTATACAACCCTGTCTTTATACTCCTTGTCTTGATTGTTATAGATGAACCGTTCATATTTCTTACCGGCATAGCTCAGGTTTAGTCCAGTAAGAATAGCCTGCTCAAAAGTCCCGCCGGAATTCACTAGATACTCAATATCCCTACCTACAAATGCATCAAAATCATTTTTTCTAATTTTGTAGCTTGATTTTACGCCAGAGTCCTTCCAAGGTTCCTTAATCATATTAAAATTCTGAATTTGAATCCCGCTCCATCCAGCATACCATGGAGCTCCCTCAGTTGAGACCGAGTCCCCATCAATCGAATACCCGGAAAAAGCAAACATATTGCTATGCTCAAGCCATTCATGATTTCCACCATAGACAATCTCAAAATTACTATTGTTAGATTTTATCTGGTTTTGTAACAAATCCTCTCTTAACTTTCCTTTATTAGTCTCCATTGTGTAATAATTAGATTTTTTATAGAGCTCCGCCATATCTTTATTGATCTTCTCGATAACAGCTGTCGCTGTTTTTGGAAGATTGTTAGAAGTATCATTCACTGACTCTTCAGAGAAAACTGAAGAAGCTATAGATTGGAATAAGAATATTGTCACTATACTAAGCCATATCGATTTTTTCATACCTTCACCTCTCCTACTTCGGCCATACTGCGATTCCTATATCCCCCATACCAGGAGAGTCTACATCAATTTTATAATCTTTGCTTTGGAAGACTTTATAATCTAGCTCATCCATTCTTTTTGTTTTTGTTCTAACATACTTCATAATCGAATCTACGACATCGCCCTCAATGTTTTGTCTAAGAATATTCTCCGCTTCCTTCGCCTCCAGTGCAGGGTCAGAGCCTATATTAGTAAATGTAATTGTAATTTGAAAAAGATACTGACCTGCTTTCCGATCATCATTGTTGTATACTGTCAGCTGTGAATCGGTAATATAAGTCGACTCTAGATTGGCCCCCAGATGGGTATACGGGATTTCAAACCCATGAATCGTTACCGTCTTGGCTCCATTCGTTGATTCTCCCGTAGCAGGCTTATCAGAGGTAGCTATTTCACCTGAAGGAGTAGTGATGTAGACCGTCTTCACAGCATCATCCCATTTCACGTTTACACCGAGTCCTTCATATACAAATCGAAGTGGGACAAAAGTTCTTGACTGTTTGAACAATGCAGCCGTGTCCATTTGTTTTGTTTTTCCATTGAGCTCATAACTCTTTTTCCCGATATAGACACCCATTGTTTTGCCTTCAAGCGAGATTGTTGCCTTTTTAGCCTTACTGTCCCATAACACCTTAGCTCCAAGCGCTTCACTTATAAAACGCACGGGTAGCTGTACCCTTTGCTGCGCATCGATAAAAGGCTGGGCGTCTGGAAAAATAACTTTTTCTCCATTTACTACTACTCTCAATGGAAGACTTGCTGCAAAACCTGAAAATGCAGAAGTCATCAGGGATACCATTAGTAATAAAAGCAGCGAACTAATTATTTTTTTCATATAATTGCTCCTCTCAAATTTATCTTTCTATTTCCTGATATAATTAGTTCAGGTGTATTGTGGTAGTACTTGCACGGGCAGCAGCAACAATTTTAGATTCAATCTCTCGATATTTTGTAACAGTGTATCTTAAACCTGCAGTTTTTCCGTTTATCGCTGTTGTTACACGATTTTTCTGCGTCCGGACTTCATTGCTTAAACGTTGAACTTCTCTTAATTGAGCTTGAACATAAGATTCACTGTAAGCCCTGCCCACGTTAGAACTTACTCCAGAAGCTATAGATAATATCCTCTCGACGACTTCAGCAATGCTCTCTTCCTTACGCACCAGACTTTTCTGCAGACTCTCCAGTTTATCCATATTCGCCAAGATCTTAGCTCCTTGAATGACACTAGCAGATGCAACTGCAATCTTCGTAATGGTTTTCGTTACGGTCGATTTAACATTGCTGATCGCTGAATCTTTAATCGTGCGTGCGCCAGCGATAAATTCTTCCTTTGTTTTCTTAATTTTAGATTTTACACTTTGGAATATATCCCCCATTTTCTTCATCGCTTTGTCTTTTACACTAATCCAATATTCCTTCTGAGCTTCAACATATTGAATGGCATTCTCTACAAAACGATTGAAGCCCTCTTTCATTTTCGTCATAAAATCAGAAACTGCGTGCTTTACCTTTTGTGAAAACTCCGCAATTTTATCACCGATCAAATTAGTCACTCGGACAGCTTCTGTCACCATATTCGTTACAAATTCAACACTTTGATTATAAAAGGAAACTACTCTCTCCTTGATATCCTCCACCCTTTGCTCAATCCAGGGAATCACACTGTCAATTACAAAACCAATCATATAAAGCGCAACCAGAGCTTTTATAGTGACAACGAGCGCAGCTAACGCTGCAGTAAGCGCCGCAGTAACAACTGCAACGGGCCCAACTGTCACCATTAAAAGTCCAACTACGGCTACTCCCGCAAACGCTAATGGCCGCAGATCTACTTCCCCATCCAATACTTTGAAAACCCCTTCGACCAATGCTTCCTTTAGGGGGCCCGGCACAATTTCCAGACCAACTGTAATATTATGCACTAGGTTAGGAACCAAAGCCCGAGTCTGTGACTCTGAACGTTGAAAGGACTCATTGTTCCCGTCGATCTTCAGTGAGAATAAGGAATGATGTGGCAGGACGGTATTCCTTTCAGATTCAGTATCAATGTAAATACCTGCCGATGGATTTTGAAATAGGGCCGGAACGATGTCATTTTTATTTCTGAACTCTTTAATTCTGTCATTCTCATTCAATTCGTCTATAGTGGCCCTGTGTTTATCAAGCAAGGTTCCATTAAATCCCGGTGCATTAAACGTTGATGCGGAAGTTAGTTGGTTCCGTAAATTCTCAGGTAATATAAAAGAGGAATATAGGGCTAGATTACCTCCTAGCGAGTGCCCAGTCAGAAACAATTCATAACCCGCATCTATTTTGAAATTATTCATATATTCTTTAGCTTCCGCCTGTTGTAAAGATTCAAGGGCATATGCAGTTGTTCCGTTGTTTTTCCAGTCATTATGGTAAAGCGGGTTATCCATTGGTTCACTACCCCGGAACGCCGCTACCTTTGCCCCGTTCTTGGTATCTACTGTAAATGCAACAAAACCTGATTCCTCTTTTTTATTATGAGAGACGATATTGGAGATTTCCCAATTCTGATAATCAGATATATTCATCTGCTCTATGAGATCATTCCACTGCTTGTATTCTTTGACTCCGTTAAGATCGTCAGGAAAGCGTTCTTTTAATTGTTGCTGACCTGCGGGAGAAGCGTAGAAGTTGAGAACTTCGCCGAGAGTGATTTTTTTATATAATGCATAAGTTTTTTCCAAATCCTTAATGTTGAGTATATCTAAATAAACAAGTTGCGAGATCTGCTTTAACTCTACCTCTGTAAGCGTATCGTCCATTACAATCCCCCTCTTTGTTCCATTCTTTTTATTCTGTCCTCTTTCCATATATCAAAGAATTCTCTAATCTTGTCTTGAGATTCTACAATCTTTCCATCAACTCCTAATTTGAATCCAGCCATTGTAACTATATTAATAATTCCTGTTTTTTTAGTTTCGTCACTAAAATATATGTCAACACTTTCCTCTGCCTTTTTGACCTCTTCTAATCGACCATAGGCCTCTGGAGTGAGGTATCCTATCCCTATCAGACTACTCACATATTTATTTTCTGCTAGTATTTTTGCAAAATCCATATATTTTCTCATTTCTGCCTCTTGGTCCATATCTCCATTACCATCAACATAGTTATCACTATTTAAATAGACTGAAATCACCAGCGTATTCGTTGGATATAACTTCAGAAATTGCTCGTAGGAAAGCTTTGTATTGTTATGCTTGGGGTAAACCAACCCCGTTTCGTTGGCAACGATAATTTTACTGTCAGGCCAAATGCTAGCAGCGATTGCTTGAATCATTGGTTCGTCTTTTTTTGCTACCACCTGGTTTAAATAGTTGTCATACACCTTTTCCAAATCCTTCGTGATTTCCACCCGTACATTAATCGTGTCATCCTTCTTAGGATGCACAGTCGCCTTCAATGTATTGTTGTTCATCGTTCCCCAACCGCCGCCTATGCCATCAAGGATGAATTCCTCGCCATACTTTTCCTGCAAGGAGCTCAAAATTTTCTTTTCACTTTTCTCCTCTCTAGAGCCACATCCCATAAAGCTGAACATTGATAATATCAACATCAGAGTCAACACCTTCCTTGTATAAATCTTTTTCATGCTGGCTTCACTCCTTTTTGATGGCGATTCCAGTTAGTAATCAGAATTCAAAATCCAGCTTCAATTCTGGAAATTTGAGCATTTGATTCATGGTTGTTTCAACCACCTTATCTAGATGTAATGTCATTTGGTTCGTTAGTTTCTCCATACGTTCCATGAGGGCATTTGTCAGTTTATTCAACCATTCCTCTACATGGTCCATCAGCTTATCCCCTACCGGACTGCAAATCAGTAGGATGGATAAGACAGCTTGCGTGATTTCATTAAGCTCTTCTGCTATTCCCGCTGCCTCTAGCATGGCTGCTTCAGATAGTTGTTCAAATTTCGCAGAGATGTCATCGAATAAGAAGGATTCCGGAATATTATTCATTTCGGTTCTCCACTCGCTGAACTTCGCATCCAACATTCGTTCATATTTGTGGGCAATTTCAATCAGTGCACCTCGCACTTTTCCTACATCCAACTGATCTATTAAGGTAAATATCACGTAACCCAAATGGTCCGATGCAGCTTCTGTTAGTCCGACGGTATCCCCAAATCCACTCATAACAGCATCAAAAACAGGCGTATGCTCTTCCGTTAGGATATTAATCTTGGATAGCAAAGCATAGGCATTCCCTTTTTCACCTATAATCACATTCCCCTCAGCGTCAAAGGTATAGCGCTGCCAAAGCGAATCAGGAATTAGAAATTCCGTTTCTTCTATACCCGATTTAGCAAATACAATCTCTTCGTTGTGTTTGCCTAACGCGGATACAAGACTGTTATAAGCCACAATATTTTTAACCTGAAGCTTTCCCTTTTGCTCCACAGTCAGAATGTTTGCTATACCTGGTGCGTCGAATACCACACCACCAATCCCCTCATTAACCGTTGCTGCATAAAGAGCTAAGGCACCGCCCATGGAATAACCAGTAACCTGGCAATCCTTCTCCCCTTTGTTTTTTAATAAAAATCTTGATGCTTCCTCCGGCATGCTGCTCTGACCGCTTAACAGAGACTGCAGATCCGCAAGCCAATCTTTTCCTTTATATGTAAAGATAATTAATCTATCATCATGCTCATCTCTATAGGCATAGGCTGCTGCACCAGCAAAAGCCAGACTATCCGTCAGTTCGAGACCGTCTGCTGCTTCTACAACTGATGCCAGTGTTATGTATTGTTGTTCGGTCAGCTTCACTTACAGATCCCCCCAAATAAATTCACATTAAAATCATACTAACAAGGCAGATGGCTCAAAATCTGCCTTGTTATGTATGCCAGCATTATTTTCCACGCAGTTTACTTGCCATTTCTTGCTCGGCTTGTTGCTTGATGTTAGCAATTTGCGTTAGGTTCTTACTGATATTCTCTACACAGAGAACCATTTCCTTAAAACTAGGCATAAGTCCATCGAATTGTTGTATAAAAGCTGTTTGTGATTCTCCTTGCCACCAACCGCTAACGGCATGAATTTCAGATTGCAATTGTTTGATAAGAGTATCTGCATTATTTGCTTTGGTTTTAATAGACTTAGCTACACCTAGTGCCTGATCCGGATTAAATGTAAGATTGTTTCCCGCCACATTATTCACCTCCTTTCAAAGCATTTATATCTCAACAACCCTGTCATTACTTCTGGCTTTGCTTTTGTTTTTCTAATTGCTTTTGTTTCAGTGCCTCTTGCGCCGCCTTCTCTGCTAGTCTTCGCTTTTCTTCTCTTTCCTGTTCAGCACGGATCACTTCTGAAGCCACTCTTTGGACCCCACTTTCGAGCCTACCCAGCATTGTGAGCAGGGTCTTCATTTCGCTATCCAGCTCGTTGTATTCACTTTGAAATGCCTTAGAAGCCGTACCGGTCCAATAGCTGGCCGATTGTGTATAATCGCTTTGCAGTTTTTTTGAAGTACTGTTTACTTCATTAGTTAGACTATGGATCTGTGAAGCGTTTCCCCTGATTTCTGATGGACTAACTGACACTAGCTACACCTCCATCCTAAACTCCTACTCCCGCATTAACTCGATTCTCCTTACTCCATACGGCACATCTTAATCCGGTATATTTATTCTTTACAATGAGATAGCCATCACCTTGCTCCCCTTCTTTCTCCTGGGTTCCGTAAGGTAAAGAAACATTGTAAAGATTTTGTTCTTTCATTCTTCCTAGCAAAATCCCGGTCTGTTCTTCTCGGATAGTCTTGCCCAAGGAATCCCAATTAGAGGTAAGATCACTTGTGTTATCTGCCGCTAGAACAGCTACCTTCATACCGCGTTCTTGCTTCACAATTCGTTCAATCAGCTCATGCAGCATGTACTTGTCTCCGCTCGTAAATTCACTTAGACGATCAATAACGAAGATGATCTGCTTCCACTGTTTCATCAGAGCGCCAACGTCACCACCGGACATTCTGCATGAGAGAAGCTCACTGCGTCTAGTTTCCAATTGTTCTTTGATCCCATCAATGAAATTGTCCAAATCATCCACGTTCGATAAATCCGTTACGTAAGACTGTTGTATCAGTTCATAAATGCCCATAGCAGATGAATCCAGCGCATATACCTCTATATCCTGCTTTTCGCTCATCAGCTTCATCCACGATACAAGTAAAGTGCTCTTTCCTGACATAGGCTCTCCAGCTATCATCAGCACTGGTGTTGCAACAAGGTCTATAAACACAGGCTGTAAATCATTGTTGCCCAAGCCTATGGCCAGTTGCTCTGTATTATTATTGAGCTGCCGCAGATCAATCGTAGAAGGCATCACCGGAATTGGTGCGGCTCCACTTAGATTCAAAGCCTCCATTCTCTTCAAGATGAGCTCGGTAGCGGAATGTTGATATTCAGGAAGCGAAGTCTGAAATTCCAAAGGCGGCTTGCCTCTTACCAATCCTCTGCCTGCAACCTTTGCGGGTTCCAAGCCTTCCGTTCGTCCTACAATACCATCATATTCACTCTTCTCAGTCATCTGGAAGCTGATCGCCATTTTGAAGTTAACCGAAAATTTATATCTGACCAAAGCACTATTGGTTGCTGTAGCGACCATATAAATACCGTATTTAAAACCTTCACGAGCCAGCAGCACCATTTGAGCGTCAAAATCTTCGTAGGTCTCCGATAAAGCAAAGTAGTTGTCGACTATGACTATAAATGCGGGCAGTTTTCGTCCACTTCTACGGTAATCATTGAACCCTTCACTTCCATTATTTTGAAACAGCGTTCTTCGATCCTCCATAACCCTGAACATAAAGCGCATAAATTGGTCAATTTTATCTTCTTGTTCCAGTGTCATTACCCCACCGACATGAGGAAGCTTCTCCATAGCTTTAAGTGAGCTTCCGCCAAAATCCATAATATAGATATTGACGTCATCCGGCGGATACATCAGAGCCATCGATAAACATAACGTTTTGAGGAACACAGTTTTACCTGTACCCGGCGTTCCATAGACAAACAGATTCCCCTCAGATGCAAAATCTATCTCCAGCGCTTCCTGTCTCTGTCCTCTTGGATCATCCATGAGCCCCACTGGCACACTGAGCAGTTTCTGCTGCTGCGGCCATCTACCTTCTGCTAAGCTATTCGGCAGCAATAAATCGAGGTAGACTACATCAGGCAGTGGCGGTAGCCAAGGCCCCTTCATTGGAGAAATCCCATATTGCTTGGCGGTTTCTGTAATGTATTCAACCATGGCATGGAGCTGGGAAGCGGACTCATTTTTGGAGATTTTCTCTTCTTCAAGCGGAAAGATCTGCTCGCTTCTACCATTCAGAGCTACCTTATAGATTCGTTTGGGCTTGTTCTCCTGTTTCTGTAGTTCGCCTTTCGGATCATAATCAGCACCAGAATACGCAGATTGGAACAACTCAAAGATCTCATCATTTCCGACCTGTATATACGCCCGTCCCGGTTCCTTAATCATGGCCGCATCAGGACGTTTAATAACATCCCTACTGTCAGCCTCATCCTGCACTTTAAGACATATTTTAAATTTCGAGTTACTCCATATCTGGTCATCCACTACGCCGGCAGGCTTCTGGGTGGCAAGGATCAAATGGACGCCAAGGCTTCGACCTACCCGGGCCGTACTTACAAGCTCTTTCATGAAATCCGGTTGATCCTGCTTAAGCTCCGCGAACTCATCCGCAATCATAATCAGATGGGGAATAGCTGGCATGTCACCTTTTACATCTTTGCTATAAAATAATTTCTGGTATTTATCAATATTGTTCACGCCATATTCCGAGAAGACACGTTGCCGCCGCATGAGCTCACTTTTGATAGACAATAGTGCTCTCGTCGTTTGATTTCCATCCAAATTCGTAATGGTACCGACCAGATGAGGCATTCCTTTAAATACATCTGCCATGCCTCCCCCTTTGTAATCGATGAGAACAAAAGCAATATCATGGGGATGGTAATGAATGGCTTGGGATACGATGATACTTTGCAGTAACTCACTTTTGCCAGAACCTGTTGTTCCGGCTACAAGACCATGGGGCCCAAACCCCGTCTCATGCATATCTAAAAATAAAGCTTCTCCGCCAGCTCTCACCCCTATAGGTACGCTCATGCCCATATAGGTTTTGTTGCGGGTCCAGTTCAGAATTACATTTACTTCAGACACCTTTTCGTTCTGTAGCATTTCCATCAGCGTGATGGAGGATGGAAGCGAGAAACTAGCACTTGAATTTTTAATACGAAGCGGTGCGAGCTTTCTCGCGACTAGATCTAAATCATTTATGTCTGCCTGGTCTGGAGTAAACACGATCTTCTCTCCGGTTAATCGATTGGCCATTTCACCACTTTTTCCGTTTAAATGAATAACCGTTTTACAGTTCATGGGCAGATAAGCGGAATTCTTGGCGATAAAAAGGGTTGATACTCCAAGCTTTACACTGCCGTTGTACAAATATTTACTGATTAGCTCATTCTCAAGCAAGGAAGCGTCCTCTACAATAAAGAGATAATGGGGCAATACACCACCGCTCAAAGACCTCATCTCCCGTTCCTTCAAAGAGCCATAAATCTCGGACAAGGTCTGATGGGCAATGGCTTTACCACATAAAAGAAATCTGATATTAAACCCGTCATCCCATAGATGGGGTACAAATTTCAGCCAATCCCATTTCTCCAATTCATCCTCTGCGGCAAGAACAATAACCCTGACATCGTCATAACCATGATGAGTCACAAGCTGTAGCAGCATCAGCTTTATTAGCACAGCTGTTTTATCGCTTTCACCGGCAATCCCGCATATTTCGGAAGTCACCAGATTAACCGTTATGGGAACATTCGAGACCTTCTCGAATTCCATGGCCAATCTCTGCGGCTCCATCAACAGCGGGTCCGTTTCAAGGATGATCGCCTGTTTGGTGTATTTGATGTGCAGTTCCAGCGGTACACTTCCCACCCCGATCCGCAGAGCCAGAAAATCATTATGTGAAGGCGTTTTTTCCCATAGCTTGTTATCCCTGCGCAGGATTCGTTGCACACATTCCGCAGGTTCCGGGCTCATTTCATTCATGGCTTTTACCTGTTGTTCGCGAGCTATCGACAATTCGCTGCGGACATCGGTTATAAATTGAAGATATTTTTCTTCCCGTTCCTTCTTCTTTAGCTTATATTTCCGAATCTGAGAAGTTGCTCCTGTCAATGACCCAATCAGTGTCATTACTGTAGTCGCAACTGAGATCAGTAAATAGATAGACTGTGAAGTCATTGCGATTAATACGGTAATAATCAACATTACGATAGGTGGAAGCAATATTCCGAACCAAGAGATTTCTGGTTTCTCGTTAATCATAGGTGGATTAGGAACATCAATTTCTCCCCGGGGCATATCCGGTAGGAAACGGGGCTGACGACTGAATTCATAGCTCATTAGATCTACCTTCCTATAAAGGTTATTGTCTCCGCCTCTCCACCAAATAGAGAGATTCGATGCCATTCACGACCACTGCAAAAATAAAGATCATTGTCCAGAACATGTAAATAGTCCGCGCTTTCCCCAGATATTCGAATACTCCCTCCATGCAATGGATCCACTCGATATATACTGTTGTCATTTAATCGGTTAGCACAATAAATATATTTGTCATCCGAGCTCATACTAAGGGCATCTATATTGTCTACCACAGTTACCGTATCACGCTCCACATCAAGCAGCGTCAAGCGGTGTCCATTCCCGGCATCTGGAAAACACAGTTTACTTCCTATTCGGATCAGTAAACTTGTAACCATTTCACTAATCCTTTCACTAGCCTCACCGGATTCTATGCTCCTCTTAATCCCATTTGGTGTAGCATAGTAGATTTGTCCTTCATACAAGAGAAAACTCTCCACATGCTCATCAATCAGCTTTATATCACGTTTACCACTAGTAGCACAGCGATACAATCGATGGTCCTCCTCGTGAATATAGTAGATCCAATCTCCATGTCGCTGAAGCTGATAACAAGGTTTGTCTAACAATACTTCTGTATGTCGCTTTACAATATCAAGCTTACAGAGCACATTCCCCTTTAACTGATCACTGTAATAAAGGAAATTTCCAGCCTCATTCATGAACCAGAACAAACCCTCATAATGAATAGGCACTGCTTGATCATTCGCTCTATCTAAAGAATAGGTTCCTGAATAATTTTTAATATCCGTAATAAAAAGAGATTCATCAGCCTTTAGGATTAATCCGCCACTTTGCAGGTTGCTATTCATTTCATTGCCCCTTCTCAGATAAGTGTGAGCAGTGCGCCTTGGGCTACACCTTCTTGATCCAAGGTTTTACTATTACTTAATATTCTGCCTAATGGCTCAGCCTGAAGCTTGGCCCCGCTTCTCTCCTTTAAGCTCAAGGACTCCATTAACATGTCTAACAGTTCTTCTATAGTCACAAACACCGGAACTTTTAGGTCCATTCTTAGAGCTGTATCCGTTTGAAAAGTAACCATTATATAATCCATTCCGATTATTCCTTTCATCAATTCTTAACGGAGAGAATATATTTCCTCTCGCTAATTAACTGATAATCTACTTCTTTGTCTGCTTCTTCAGCGAGCTTTAAGTATCTGGTTTTAAATTTGTATGTTGCCTGTGCTTTCACATTAACTTCTGATACTCTTTGACTGGTTTGGGCATTCTCCATGTTAGAAAAATCTAAACTTACCGTAAAATCATTGTATCTATCATCATTGGATGTAAATGTAAGCACGTTGCCATCATCGGTCTGTTCCGATACATTTAGAGCGCTTTCGAACGCATCTGAAAAGTATTCTTTGAACCTCTCCTCGTTAATCACCGCATCCAGTCCACGTAGCAGTTCATACTCCAAACTCCGATCCTTAGCTGCCCGGCAAGCATTTGAGATCGCAGTGCTCAGCACTACCTTCTCTCTAAATACAATGCCCGTCTCCACCAAAGGCTCCACAACAATTGACACTAGAATAATCAACAATACTCCTACTGCAATATTTTTCACCAAAAGTCATCCTATCAATCTATATAGTAGTCCAGATCCTTATAATGTTTCAGGCCTGTCGTTGACATGGAGAAGTGGACCGGAATTTCACGCTCCAGCTTCTTTCCCCATAAAGTGATAGAGAAAGGATACACAGCTTTAATCTCAACCGTAAGTGGTTCGCCTCTTTGCCGATAAGGTTTATTCCATTCGTTCCCTTCATCGTAATATGAGGTTTCATCATCATTACCAATCGCATTATCATGATCTGCATTAGTGACCGTAATGACAATATCATCGGCTTTATCTCGGTAAATAGGGCGCTCCTGTAATCTCTCCATAACATCCTCATAATACGATTCCTTCAAGTAGTTATCACCAGCTACAATCTGCGAAACACTATACGTCTCTGTGACTAGCGTTAAATACCATGGGAAAAAGAAAGCCAAATTCACAAACAGCAGAATCGTAACCGAAGTCAGTATGGTAAGTAATACTGCCTTTGCTATCCCTTGCATTGTATTTTCACCCCAAATTAGCTAACCATCTTTTTGATCAAATCATCGAATAAAAATGTCCAGATATCATCAACCCATCCTGCCAGTACTCCGCCCTTTAAATAAGTGACTACCACACCAATTAATATAATAACGCCGACCGTAATCGCGATTTGCTTGATGCCTACTTCCCCTTTTTCCTCCACTAGCAATTCCTTTAGATCTGTCTTCATTCGTGTATCCCCCTATAAATAAAATTGGTTTATTGAAACATCTTCATCGAACTCAGAATGGTAAATAAATAGTACATAACGATATAAATGGCCAACACTATAATAAGTAGAAATTGGATTCTTGCACTGCTGCGCTGCCTGCTCTCCAGTTCTTCTTCCAAAGCCCTGATTCTGAAGCCATCTAATTCATTCTTGAGATATGCCATCTGAGACACATTATCGTATCCTTTAAGCCTAGTCTCCATAATGTCGCAGAACTTGATCACATAATGCATTGGAATCCGTTTCTTCAGCTGCTTAAAAGCGAATTCTTCTCCGTAATCAATATTATCCAGCATCACACCAAGCTCCTCGGCTATATCAGGATTTGCACTGGGAATGTAATCCTTAAGCACATCCGAGAAATGTATGTTGACCGACTTTATATACTGGTAATAGACCATACTATAAAAGGCTGGGAAATCCAGGGATATATTTTTGTTCTTCTTATCGATAATCTTCTCCAACTCGACCACCGGATAGAGCCAGCCCAGCATGATGAAGATGGCAGAGATACAGCCAAGCAGGATGTTCACCTTCCATAGCAACAACATAATCACAATAGCACTTAGCGAGTACATGAATTGCTCGGTCCGTATTTCCTCTGGAGTCTTTTGTAGATCAAGTCGGTCAATGATTTTCTTGAATCTTAACCTTTCAGCACTTCCCAATAACCCTTTAACATATTTCATTGCAATTCTTCGTTTATATTGGTTGAACTTCTCTTTTAACGCCGCATTTTTACGCTGCTTGATATATTGACGTGCACGTTTTTTCTGTTTTCTGCTCACAGGTTTAAAGAAGGGGTATAACAATATCTTGATCAAATAAAGGATGGAGAGCATGGCAATCAGCTTAACTAGGAATATCATTTGCGCTCACCACCCATGCCGACGTTCCCTTGGAGTACCTGGCTGCGTGCAAAGCTTAAACAAATGACACTAATCAATATCGTGTTGATCAATTTCCCAACATTACTTACAAGCATAAATTCTCTAAAATCCTTTACAGTTAATGCGTACAAGAAAAAAAGCACAATGATTCCGGTTTTAAACATAAAATCTCGATTCATCTTTCTAAAAATCCGTTCCTTTTTAGAGTTAATCTCGCGCAGCACGGCATTTTCATCTACAATATCGAGGAAAATGTCTGCCATACCTTTTCTTTCGTTATATTCGAAAACCACTGCTTTTTTTGTGAAATTATCAAATTTGGGACCAAGCTGTCTATTTAACAGCGTAATAGCTTGCTTAAAGGAATAGCCGTTGTTATCGCAATTATCTATAAACTGCTGGAAATAGGGCCTAAGATTAGGACTGATATATTCATCGCTCTCCATCACCTTTTTAATAGCTACTAGTACACCTTCACGGGCTAACGGACAAATTACATCTTCGGCATCCATTATATTTTCCAGCCGTTCTGCTTGGATGGCTCTAGACTGCATCACGAAAAAAGTAAACAAGCCTACAAAGATTGAAATCGTGATCACAAGCGAAAGCGTAATGCTATTCATAAGCAGAACCACTAGCAGAGCTATAATAGCAAAACAAATGCAAAGCATTGAGGTGAAGCTCTCCAGTGTAAAAGGCATATTAAAATCTAAAATTAGACCCTCTACCATTCGATTGTATTTCGCATAAATATTTTCCTTCTGCCTGACAATTCGTTCCTTCTTGATCCGGTCGACATAACGCTTTGTGTTATACTTGCCAAGGTACTCTGCGAGGGTATCCATAACGTCGAGAACATATCTTACAGACCCCTGAAAAAACTTGACCTCAAAGATGGCGTTAAATAGTACAAATGCAGCCGTACCAAGAAGTAGACTAATGATTAAAGTTGTATTCATCGAATTCGTACACCTCTGTTTCGCCCTCCAACGGATCCTTGGTAAAGAACTCAAACCTGCTTCTCTTAATTCCGGCCTTGAGCATTAGCTGCTGTATATTCTCCGAGATCTTTCCTACACGTAAATGTCTGCCAACAATTTTGATCATCTTCTTGCCTTCAATCATCTCTTCAATAACATCATCACAATCAAATCTATAGATTTGATTAATCAGTGGATTCAAGCCATCTGAGCCCAAAATCTCTGAAATTGAAGTCACTTTACGCGTACCATCTGCCAGTTTCTCTTGAAAGATTACAAATTTTACAGCACTGCAGATATTTCGTAGAGCAAGTTCCGCTGGCTCATTAGAGGCCATTAGATAGGCCGTTAGAAATCTGAAGATCGCTTCCTTATCCCCCTCTGCATGAAGTGTGGAAAAGAAATAGTGTCCCGTCTGTGCTGCTCGGAGCGCTGTGGCGAATTCACCGGGTGTTCGAAGCTCCCCTGGTCCAATCCAGTGAGGTGATTGTCTCATCGCATTAATAAGCAAATTTTCCATAGTCGCTGGGCTTGAGTCATCATCATCAGGGACCGACTCGTATTGCAACACATCATTCAGCACTCTACCGTGTTCGCTGTTATCTTCTCTTTGAATCAATCTCATCTCCGAAGGATTTTCAATGGTAATGATCCTTGATAGAGGATTGATCTCCTTAACAAGAATTTCATTTAGCGTTGTCTTTCCGCTTCCTGTCGGTCCCACTGTAATCCAGGATAAGTCTGATTTCGGGATCAAAGACAATAATTTATACATGTTTGAGGAGAAGGATTTATTCTCAATAAGCATTTTCGGAACAATACTCTTCTTGCTGAACTTTCGGATCACAAACGCTGGTTGGTCATACGGTGAGATCTCAGCATGAGTGGCATTCACACGATACCCCTCAATCGTTCTGGCATTTACCATGGGTATCTTTGGAATCAGCCGAACCTTGGAGATACCTATAAGCTTGGCGATAATCCGTTCCATATGATCACGATCTGTAAAATGTTGATCCCACTGCAGGCTTCTTCCGCCGCTTTCCACAAAGATTTGATCAGGTCCGTTGGCTCTGATTTCATCTATACTAGGGTCCTCCATAGCCTTGGTAATAGGACCATAGTGAGTGATTTCATTGGTGAGTGCGTTTTTCAACTCTGCTAGGTCATAAAATCCCTCGACAGAAGGTTTCTGTGCATCTACAAATTCATTTATGTAAGCCTTCGTCATTTCACGTTTTCGAGCAGGGTCGCTTTCTCGCCTATAGGCATGTGTCGTTATTTTCGTAATATATTTTTGGCATAACTCCAAAGCCTCATCAAAGCTTATGGTCGTATATTTACTAGCCAGATCCTCCATGTTCTCCTTCGGCCCTACCTGATGCAGTACTTTTTGCTGCATATCGCTAATTTTCGCACGTGTCAGCAAATCGCTCTCCCCTTTACTGATCCGCCAACCGATCGGCCAGTTTTTGGATCTCTTTTTTGAAATATTTATTGATTAGGGGGTTATCTTTTATGTACAGCCTGCCCTCATGTGCACGAACTACGGCATCCTTCACAAGTGGCAGTACAGAAACTATGTTAAAACCCATATCCTTCATAACCTTATAATCAAATTCAACATGCTGAATATTCATCATCACCACACTGGTGAACTTAGCCGTACTTATCCCCACCGATTTAGCATAGTCCAGCAGCTTCACCATATTTATTGTAGCTTCCATCCTCTCTGTTGCCGTAAAGAATCCTATGTGACAATACTTCATGGCACCCAGACAAAATTCCAATGGAGGGTTGTTGGGAATGTCGATCAGCACGATATCAAACATCTGCTTAAGTGTAGTAATTACACGCTCTAAATTTCCAAACTCAAAATCAAAATACTCCTCCATTAGATCCTGTGGACTAGCTGATAACAGGAACAGCTTCTCGTATTTGGTCTGCTGTAATTCATCTCTGAAATCTACCTTGTCGCTTTTCAACACCTTAATTAATCCTTGCCCCTTCTTATGTGCAGGGACATCTAGAAATTGATATAAGTTTGGATAAAACACCTTAAGGTCAACCACACACGTATTTAGACCCTTTTGAGATAACAAATATCCTAAGTTGCTTATGAGCATGGCATTATCTACACCATCACAAGCAGGTATAAAACCTACTACACTATAAATCAGATTATTCTCTTGAAGTTCGGCACCGACGAGATCCTTAGATGATATTTTCTGAAAAATGCTGTCGATTCCTAATCCTCTTTTCCGATCCACGATTCCACCTCTTTCTCCAAAGTGGGCAATTGGTCAATGATGACATCACTACTTTTTCTGCTCAGTATGGTAATCAGAAATGAATTTCCATTAAGTCCTTTGTATTTGGCATAGTTGTTAATTTGTGCACTCGTCCCCTCGAGAAGTAATGCTTTAGGTTGAATGTTCTTTAAGAAATCCTTACTCTTCATAACATTTTGTTTCTTATCCTCATCCAGTTTCTGCACTTCTTTATATACTTCGTAGATGGAATGACTACTTGCGTTGAGCATATCCTTCACAACAATGCTTTCAAACAATACTTCAGTTTTTTTGATCGTATTCGTGGACTCGGAATAAATAGCGTTTGGATTGCCACCCGCGGTATCCTTCTCCTCTACCTCATAGGACACACGGATACGAACACGGTCTCCTGGCATTAGAATATCTCCACCAACCTCCAGAAAATTATAAGGAAGCGTCAAGACCTCATTTTCCTCATTCACTTGATACAGCCATTCATTTTTTTGCGGTTTTTCATCCAGTAACTGATCTTTGTAGAGCACGCTGTTTTCTCGAAGATAATATGCGGACAGTTTATCCTTCACCGAATCTATATCTTCAGACAACACCATGTCCTCCGTGTATTCTTTTTTGATAATATTGTATTTCTCAATCATAGGTTCCGTAATGACTACGTAAGCCGGAATACCATCACTCTGCTTCACCCGCAACACCTCTACCACATCGCTGGCATCTTTGCTGGCTTTCGTAATGAACATATATGAAACCACGATGATCAATAGACTAAAGAGCAATGCTGCAACCCGCTTGAACATTTGCTTATTGGGTGTCGCGTTTTTAAGCCCGCTTAAATCCATTAACTACTCCCCTCCAGTAATCTAAGAAGTATATTTCCATAAGCCCGCTCATGGTCTTTGTTTGAATATACAAGCGGCACATCGGTTTCAATCTGAGTATCAAAGTCCGTGTCATAAGAGACATGACCTGCCACTTTCATTCCGTATGTAAAGCTTTCTAAAAGACCGGATGTAGCAATTGCACTTACCTTATCTGGTACGAAAATTTCACCTTGAAATCTGGAACGGTCATTATATTTGGTGACAATTACTTTTGATTTAGCATTCAAATAGGCCGTATTTTCCTTATTCAGTGTCTCTTCCACATTCCTCAGAGTGCTTAAAACAGCATATAGATTATTGGGAATACAGAGGCCAAAGCTGTCGATATGGATTAATGCTTCTCGAAATCTGTCTAATAAGTTCAGTGGTAGATCCAATAGGATCAAATTAAATTTGTTTCGGAGTAAGGACAACAGACCGACAAGTTTAGAGCTGGTGTAAAATTGCTCGATTAACTTGGGGTCGGAAAAGCTGTAACCCAGTCCAGCCAGCCATAGATTTTCTTTCAAATGAAAAGCCGTAGTCAAACAATCCTGAGGTCTTGCTAACGTTCGGATGAGAGATGCATTTATATCTTCATCCCGCTTGGTTCGTTCATGAAAGCTGCTAAAATACATATTCGTACTTCGATATTCGATGTCCATATCCACGATTATTACATTCAGACCCCGTTTACTCGCTTCACTTGCAACATTGATAGTTGTGCTAGTAATTCCGCATCCACTATGGCCGGTTATCGCTACAATACGACTAATCCCTCGGCTAATCTTATCAAGCTCCCTAGTAAGGGTATCTGTAGCCTGTAATTCAGTTGGGGCTTTCAGTTTCGGTTTAAAGCGATCCAGAAACGACCCTTTTCTGTCTATACTTTTTTGATTGCTCTTATCGTCGTGAAGTCTGGAATGTTGTTTCAATTGAGGTTTGGTATCGGATAAATGCTCAAGAGCTTCCTGAAATAGTACTGGTGTAATGCGTATGTATTCGTAATTCTTAATTTGGAGATTCGGATATCTATAGCTGAGATTCTCCCATTCTTTATCTTTCCTTATGTGCCTGGTGAGGATTAAAATCTTTACATTTGACTTTTGATTATATAAGAGCCAATTGATTAGGTTATTTAAATCACTCCTGTTCTGTTCCATCCTCAGAGATAATGCATCATCTGTTATTAATATGCTGTCTATAGAAGGATTGATGTTTTGCAAAAACTCCAAAATACCTCCAAGGACTAATTCAGACTCGTTCACTACGTCTATGGTCCGCCTGCAATAATTACCTACTATCTTCTGGAACTTGTGCGTGACCAAAAGTATCTTCATCTCATCATCACCTACTATGGAAAATAATCCCTATGTATTTCCTTTGAAATTTCATTAAACCAATATCCATGATTAGAAACCTTAATTTGTAATTAAGTCAAAAAAAGACATATATTGATAAATTTCCACATGAATTCGACAACAAAAAAAGCAGATCAAGGAAAGTAACCTTGACCTGCCATTATGTTTATTCACCTTTTCATCAGAAGAGAACCACTCTCCTTAACCCAGATCACCTAACTCAATCTGTACAATTCCCCGTTCGTCCTGCACCTCAGCGATCAAATGCATCAGGCTGCCAAATTCCAGTTCTTGAAATTTACGCGCGGCTGTTTCCCGTTGTAATTGCCATAAAGCTTCCGCCAGCTCACAGACCACAGGCACATCACAACGGATTTCAGCCAGCTCTCTTGATAGATGCAGCATATCAAGGTCGGCTTCAATTTTGGACCGTACACCTTTAGGGAGCAAGTGAAGATTCTCAATTACACCTTCAACTGTACCGTATTCCGTTAACAGCTTCAGCGCGGTTTTCTCACCAATCCCTTTTACACCAGGGTAATTATCACTTGTATCGCCCATAAAGCCCTTCAGGTCAATAACCTGTCTAGGGGTTAGACCTTTATCCTCAAGCAATTCTGCAAGGTCATAAACTTTATAGTTGGAGCGTCCTTTTTTCATAATGACGACCTTAACATTCTCATCAATAAGCTGCAGCATATCATGGTCACCCGTCAGAATGTAAACCTCAGAATTATCGCTGTAACAGGATGCTAGCGTACCAATGCAATCATCTGCTTCATAGCCGGCAAGACCGATGTTTGGCACACCTAGCTCAGCCACTACTTCTTTTACTAGATCAAATTGCGGAATTAATTCCAGCGGAGCTTCGATCCGGTTGGATTTGTATCCATCATATTTCTCGGTACGGAACGTTCCTTTACCCATATCCCAGCAGCATACGACATGAGAAGGCTCAAACGTACTTACTGCATCAAAAAAATACTGCAAAAATCCATATACCGCATTCGTCGGTAAACCTTCTTTTGTCTTGCGAATATATCCTCCATAAGAGGTCGCATAAAAGGCCCGGAACAGCAGAGCCATTCCATCTACAAGCATTACCCGGCCCGTTGTATCTGTTCTCACTTATAAACCTCTCCCTTGATCGTTGTATTGATATTAAACATTAGTCCAAGTATCGGCATATTGGTCTTCTTTGAATCCCACCGTAACTTTAACTCCATCCGTGACAATCGGACGTTTGATCAGCATCCCGTGGCTTGAGAGCAGCTCTAACTTCTCCTGTTCCGTAAGCTGGGGCAGCTTGTCCTTCAGACCTAATGATTTATATACTTCACCGCTTGTATTAAAAAACTTCTTCAGCTCAAGGCCGCTGTTCGCGAGCAGCTCACGCAGCTCGTCCACCGTAGGTGGCTGCTCTGCGATGTGCTGAAGCTCCAGCTCATGACCTTGTCCCTGCAACCATTTTACTGCGCTGCGGCAGGTGCTGCATTTGGGATATTGATATACTTTTAATTTGCTCATGTTGTGCTCCTTTAATAATCGGCTAATAATATCGTAACTATGGGGAATGTTTGGACTTTCGGCCGCTGTTGTCTACAGATTTCTTCAATTTTACCGTTAAACACGTTTGAAATCCGCAAACAAAGGCGGTCGCTATCGCTCCTACAGTTCCAATCCTCCCCTTCGCCACTCCATCGCCTGAATCATAATTTTATCACAAATCCACTGTCGGACCTTGCTCCAATATTTTCTCCAAGGCTGCCATGTCAGGTGGCAACGGGGCTTCGAAAATCATTTCTTGCAGAAGCACAGGGTGCTTGAACGTCAGACGGACTGCGTGCAGCGCCTGACGCGGTATGGAAGCATCGAGTGCTGCAACGGTCTCCAATTGCTGGCTTTGAGTTGAAGTCAATTCTGGTAGATTGTACAGCTCATGACGGTACATGCTGTCCCCAATCAGCGGACAGCCGATTGAGGTCATATGGACCCGAATCTGATGCGTACGCCCACTCTCCAGCTTTAGTTCAACTCTAGAGCCAGCTGAATACACCTGCTTAACCTCATATCGGGTTAGGGAAGGATATCCATCCGGTGTCACGATACGCCGATGTGGCTCCTCAGGATCACGATCGATAGGGCCGTCGATATCGCCGGATAACTCCGCAGGAACCCCGTGAACAAATGCAGCGTAACGCTTATCCACAGTACCGGCGATCATCTGCTCGGAAATATGCTGATGGCTGTAAGGATTTTTGGCGATCACTAACACACCGGAGGTCTCCTGATCCAGACGGTGAACAGGCCGGAAACGGAAGCGTTCATTCTTCTGTGCCCAATAATAAACCACACCATTGGCAAGCGTGTCGGTGTAATGTCCATGTGTGGGATGAACTATAATTCCCGCTGCCTTGTTAACCACTAGCAGATGTTCATCTTCAAATAAAATCTCAAATGGAATCGGCTGCGGCAAAATATCATCCGAAGTCTCCGTTTCCATGCGAATCTGCACGGTATCTCCTGCCTTTACATGCACACTAATGTATACACGTTCACCGTTTAATGTAATGCCTTGCTCCGTCTGCTTCAGGCGAGAGAGCAGCTTGCGTGAGACATCCATCCGTTTGTGCAGGATGGTCTTCAGCAGGAAGTCATCCTCTTCAGGCGGTATGATATAAGTAATGGGTGAATAATAGCTTGTCATATTAGTCTCGGAACACCTTTTTACTGCGGATGTATTCTACATCAGTAATCCCTGACCGTGTATTAGCCGTTCTAGCCAAAGCAAAAAAATAATCCGACAACCGATTAAGATAAATCACCGCTTCTGGGTTAATGTCCGCAGTTCGCCCTAAGGTAACCGCCCGGCGTTCTGCACGACGGCAAACCGTGCGGCACACATGTAGAACCGAAGCCAGCTGACTCCCCCCTGGCAGGATAAATTTCTCAAGTGGCGGATTCTCCTCTTGTAGAGTATCTATCCAGCCTTCCAGCCGCTGAGCCATCTCACTTGTCACCATATATTGACCACCATCAGCAAGTCTAACAAATGCTAAATCCGTGCCGCAATCAAACAGCTCATGCTGTATTTCGAGCAATTGCTCGCGGACATCGTCGAAATTATCACTTTCCATCAGGCTTCGTGCTTGCCCTACAAAACAATTCAGCTCATCGATCGTTCCGTAGGCCTCGACGCGGACATCATCCTTGCCGACCCGGCCGCCAATCACTGAGGTCTGACCTGCATCACCCGAACGTGTGTAAATCGCCATGGTTTAAGCCTCCTATCCATTCTTAAAAAACATATACTGCTAGTTTAAGCTTTCTGCTATAAGGAAGGCAATAAAGATAGCAAATTAAGAGTATACACAAAAACACCATCATTAGTAAGAGTGCACAACAAAAAGAGGACCCTAGGGTCCTCTCAAGAGCATTCAGCAGCACTATTTTCCAGCTGGACGCCCCTTCATATACTCATTTATTTTGAGGTCCAATAAACTGCTAATTTCAATCACATTATCCGAAGTGAATGATTTTTCCTGCAGGAAAAGCTGCTCCATCTTGCTGCGGAGTATTCTAATTTCATCTTCCAGAGAGAGTATGCGAGCAGAAGCATCACCCTTGGGGGGTATTTTCCCATTTCCAGAGAAACATTTCCCACCATAGGAAGGTAAGTAATAATCGGCGCTAAGCACAATCATCCCTCCCAAAAGTATTATTGAGCGCGTGCTGCAAAAGAGCATAAAAGTTAAATAAAGCAACTTCAAAGCAACGCCTTAGTTCCAGAGTAAATGGATCCTTGTAAGTTCTATTATAGGGGCTAATTACTCTCAAAGTAAAATAATACCATAGGATTGTATGATCGGCTATAGTTCAATTTTCACTAATCCGTTCTCTCACGTGTAAGCTTTGTGACAAAAGCACCAATGCGTTCTACTGCTTCGTTCAGTTGGGATACTGATGTGGCGTAGGAACAGCGTAAGTAACCTTCTCCACCTAATCCAAAGACACTTCCAGGCACAGCTGCAACCTTGTATTCAAGCAAAAGCCGCTGAGCAAATTGATCAGAAGTCAGCCCTGTCTTGCGCACGCTTGGAAAAGCGTAGAAGGCGCCCTGCGGCTCATGGCACTCCAGCCCTGCATCGCGTAGGCCCTTGACGATCAACCTCCGCCGTTGGTTATAGGAATCCACCATCCGGTCCTTCTCTTCCATCCCATTGGTCAGCGCTTCAAGTGCAGCCACCTGTCCCATAGAAGGAGCACACATCACAGTATACTGATGAATCTTAAGCATTGCAGCGATAAGATCCGGGTGACCACAAGCATACCCCATCCGCCATCCGGTCATTGCAAAAGCTTTGGAGAAGCCGCTAACCAGAATCGTACGGTCTATCATGCCTGGTAAAGAGGCAAAGCTGACGTGATTAATGCCATAAGACAATTCTGCATAAATCTCATCTGAAATCACTATAAGATCATGTTTCTCTACTACCTTAGCAATCGGCTCCCAATCTTCTCGGGTCATTACACTTCCCGTAGGGTTACTAGGGTAACACAAAATCAGAACCTTGGAGCGCGGAGTGATTTTGGCTTCCAAGCTTTCCGCAGTAAGTTTAAAGTTATTCTCACCAACCGTTTCAATACCTACAGGTATTCCTCCACCAATCGCGGTGATCGGCGAATAAGAGATATAACAAGGCTCCGGAATCAGAATTTCATCCCCCGGTGAAATCAGCGCACGTAGTGCCAAATCGATGGCCTCGCTTCCGCCAACGGTTGCTATAATTTGATTGGCAGGATCATATTCCACAGAAAAACGGCTGTGCAAGTAATTCGCGATCCCTTCCCGCAGTTCAGGCATCCCTGCATTGGATGTATACCCTGTAAATCCTCTTTCCAGCGAATAGACACAAGCCTCTCTGACATGCCAGGGGGTCTTGAAGTCAGGCTCTCCAACTCCCAAAGAGATGATATCCTTACTGCCTGCAGCCAGATCAAAAAACTTGCGGATACCCGAAGGTTGAATTTGCTGTACCAACGGGGCCAAATAAGAATCCATTGATTTGCTGTCTTCTCCAGTTAGCTGCGATTTATTCGTGATCATATGATTACTTCCTTTATGGAGAGATCATCAGACGGTTGTCTTCCTCATGCTCTTCGAAGATGATCCCGTCCTGTTTGTATTTTTTAAGGGTAAAATTCGTTTTGGTTGAAAGTACTGAATCAATTGGAGACAGCTTCTCAGATACAAAATTGGCCACTTCACGTAAATTCCGGCCTTCCACTTCCACCAGAAGATCATAAGCACCAGACATCAGATAAACTGATTTGACCTGTGGATACAGGTAGATTCGCTCGGCAATCCCTTCAAAACCACGCCCTCGTTCAGGCGTAATCTGCACCTCAATCAGTGCGGTTACCTTCTCATCGTCCACTTTATCCCAGTTTACAACGGCGGCATATTTTACAATGACATGATCTTTCTCCAACTGCTCAATCGCAGTCTTCACATCTTCTTCTTCCGCGCCAAGCAGCGTTGCTAAGAGTGCAGTAGATCTTCTCGCGTCTTCCTTAAGCAGTTCCAGCACTTTCCTCTTAAGCTCGTTCATTTCCTTCATGCCTTCCCTCCGGATAGTTCGCCAATGACGGTACGCTATTAATGCGTCGCCCCGCGAAAAGAGTTTAATACTAATATGACATGAAATGTGCATCTCTGCAAACAAAATAACCCCATAGGAGCTTCCATGAAAGGCAGAGTTTACATAGAACATACACAAAAAAATAGAAAAAACGCCCGTTCTACCGGATTTAACCAGTAAAAACGGGCGTTATCTCCACACACATGAAGCGATTTGCTTCATTCGCCAACCATCATGGTTACATTAAATGAGAAGGCTGATGTTGTCCGTTAGCCGGGATATGAGCATTCTGAGCGTATGCGCCAAATTGCCCGGTTTTTTGTTGAACAAATTGCCCGGTTTGCTGTTGCATTTGCTGTGCGGTTTGAAGCTGCTTGTCCACATCTTGGCGCAATGCTTTTGCAGGTGCAGGATACATATTCAGTTGAGACATATGCGTGTATAAATCACCTTGGAGTTGCAAAGTGTCCATGGTCATAGTGTTAAAAACCCTACGAACGGCTGGACATGCTGATTCTGTAGCAGCTGTAGCATATTCGCGTACGGTCCGCTTCAAATCACACAAAATGGTGTTTAGTAAATCCTCATCCGGCATAAATGCCCCAGTATTTTGCGCGTTCATTAAATAACCTCCTTAGAATTAATATTGCAATTATTGTGGGCTTGTTGGCGCGTATTGTTGATGTTGTTGGATTAACTGAGTAAGCTCAGTCATGTGTTTGGTGTGATTTTGCATATGCTGCATACAAATTTGACGAACTTGTTGATTCTGTGTTGTCGCAGCTGTTGCTGCACATTGCTTAAGAAGCAAGTCCTCATTAGAGATGGAGTCAGCGATATATTCCAATTCCTTACCACTTAGCGCTTGCATTTGCGTTGATTGCATTTGTTGTAGTCCCTCCTTGTAGTTGATTCATACAGGCTTTAGTATGCCGCCTATACCCGCGATTTATTTGCCGAAAGGCACTAGAGAGTTATGACAGAAATAAGAACATACCGCGAATGAGACGATAAAATGCCGCCAATACTAAAACACGGCACGAATGAAGGAGCGAACAATTCATGAATTTAAATAGTGGAAATACACCTTGGTCAAGCACTTTACAGAACCCTCCAACTTACCCCTCTCTAGAAGGTACTATTCATTGTGATTGCCTGGTTGTAGGCGCCGGAATGGGTGGGGCAATGGCCGCCTATCGCTTGTCCTTAAGTGGAGCGGATGCTGTTCTGATCGAAAAAAGACGGGTCGGCAGCGGCAGCTCGCATGCTAACACTGGACTCCTGCAGATTTCCAACGATAAATCGTTAACCTCATGTATGAACACCTTTGGGCAAAAGAACGGTTTGCTCTTTTATCAGTTATGCCAGGCTGGGGTAAGGAACATTCTGGACCTGCCGGACAAGCTCGATATCGATCCGCAGATCATTCCTCGCAGCAGTCTTTTATATGCCAGCACTCCAGAGGATGTACCTGCATTGCGGGAAGAATATGAGAATCTCGTGGCTAACGGCTTCGATTCTGAATTCTGGGAAGAGGATAAGATTGCAGCTCTGTACTCTTTTTCAAAACCAGCAGGACTTTATTCACGTGGGGATGCCGAAGCGAATCCTTATCGAACGGTGCACAGCCTAATCGCCAAGGCAGCGTCGAATGGCGTCCGCGTCTTTGAACAGAGCGAAGCGAAACATTATGAGTTTACTGAGAATGGCGTGATTTGCCATACAGAAAGTGGCCGGATTATTGCCAAGGATGTTATTTTTGCAATGGGTTATGAAACACAGGAATTCAAAAAAGACCGGGGCGCTGAGCTGATCAACACGTATGCAGTGATGACCAAACCTCTAAAGGATTTTCCAAAGTGGCATGAGCGTAGCCTGCTGTGGGAGACAGCCCGCCCTTATTTATATTTTCGGACAACCCCTGAAGGCAGGATTATTGCAGGAGGTAAGGATGAGCAGCTGACAGACCCCGAACGTCGTGAGGTCCGGGTGATTTCTCAAGGTCAAAAATTGCTCGAAGAGCTTGAAGCCTTATTTCCAGAAATTAAAGGCATTGAGCTGGAGTACTCCTGGGGTGCTGTGTTCGGTTCTACTCGTGATGGACTTCCATATATCGGCCCACATCCAAAGTTCCCTCACTGTTACTTCATCGAGGGCTACGGAGGCAATGGGACGGTGTACAGTATGATCGCTGCGGAGTTGTTAACGGATACGATTGCCGGCAAACATCGGCCTGAGTTAGATTTATTCTCACTCACCCGATCAGCCAAACCCTCTCCTTCTAAG
The DNA here is from genome assembly GCF_038002785.1 of Paenibacillus sp. FSL H3-0310. NCBI lineage: Bacteria > Bacillati > Bacillota > Bacilli > Caryophanales > Paenibacillaceae > Paenibacillus > Paenibacillus sp. FSL H3-0310. The sequence continues at coordinate 525,629 of NZ_JBBODC010000003.1, read as the reverse complement.
AGTTTGGACGTGATGAAACAGAACTGATTTTTGTAGAAAATAAAAACGGGGCTGTCCCTCGCAGCCGCTTCACTGCTTTTTGGACAACCCCGCTTTTTATTTTCCCTGCTTCAATCATAAATCCATCAGCCCATGGAGCTTACGGACTCAGTTGACGTTATTTACATGTTTTTAGCCTTTAAAGCAAGGTTTCGGACTCCAGTGATGCTATCCTTGGAAAGAGGCCCATATATAGGCGTTTTTCAGGCCAATAGCTGCACTAGAGTCCGATAGCATTCCAAATATCGGATAATGGTGCGATTAAGGCCGGCTGTGTCCGTTAGCGGGTTAATAAGCGCTTCCGACAGTGATTTCATATACACACGCTTTCGACAACGGACAACGGTCAAGTAAGGTCCAAAAAAAAGAAGGGGCGCCCCCAGCAGCTATTAGCTTACGGGACCGCCCCTTTTTTTATATACTTATTCTTACGCCTGAGCGTTGCTCAAATTGCGTACGAGCTGAATCCGATCTTCCTGCGCCAGACTGTGCTGAACATGGAAGCAGGAAGGACATACGTAAACATTGAGTGAGAATGGAGCGGTTAATACCGACTTACCTAATGTAGCTGGAGCAGACGGCTCAAAGCTGCTCACAGGCTGCTTACCCGCAAGGATAGTGAGCTCATGGCATTGAGTACATTCCGGAGCTTCCTCCTGAATGGCCAGAATAGCTGAGACACTCTCTTCGTACTTGTTCAAGTCATAATCATCGCCGAATTGATTAAGCGTATTATAGATTGGAACTACGCTGTCTTTATCAGGCTCTCCCCAAAGATCATCGTCATTAACAACCTCTTGTTTGGGTTCCTCTACGACTTCCTCTACTACTTCTTCTTCGATGCCGTCAATCCCAACAGTGACCGTACGGTATCCGCTAAGCTCATTGTTACAGTGAGGACAATTCTCCTCAGGTCCAAATTCCTCGTCCCATACAATTTCAGTATGACACCAAGGGCATACAGTTGTTTCCATCTTTTTAATCTCCTTCACACTTTCACTTTTAAATTTAATTCATCATTAAATAAATAATACCGGCTGCTATAAAAGCAATCGCTGACAGAAACAGAACTCGGGTGAGAATCTTCATGATTTCCTCCTAAGATACCCCACAAAGAGTGGGACTGCTCAATTCAAAGCTTGTCCAGATCCATAATCCTTTGCAGGGTGTCCTTATAAGGACGGATTTAAAAAATAGCCGCACCTATTACATAAGACAACGATACCGAGATCAGCATGGCAATAAGTCCAACAGCACGGTTATCCGCAGCGATCTCCTCGTCAATAGAGAATACAGGGGTCAGAAATTCAAATAAAAAATAGGCAAGCAGCAGCAGCAAAAAACCGACGACGGACCACTTCATTGTCTCGTAAATTGAAACACCAGCTTCAATACTGAAACGCAGTACGTTGCAAATTCCGAAGATTTTGCCGCCTGTGGCCATTGCCACTGCCAGGTTTCCCTTACGTATTTCTTCCCAGCAATTATATTTCGTTACCATTTCAAAAAAAGACAGAAATACAACCAGCCCAAGAATCGCCACTGCAAAGTAGCCAAGCAAGGCACCTAGCGGATGACCCAGCAAAAGATCAATATCTTCTTGCACGCTTTCCCCTTCTTTCTGCCGGGAAATCCCGCTATTGCAGCTCAGCCACAGTTACGCCCGCGCCGCCTTCGTTATAATTCCCGAGCCGATAACTCTTCACATGCTTGTGCTTACGCAAATATTCCTGAATTCCTGTGCGCAGCACACCCGTTCCTTTACCGTGAATGATGGCGATTTGGCCCAGATTACCTAAAAAGGCTTCATCGATAAACCGATCTGTCTCCATGATAGCTTCCTCCAGGTTAGTCCCGCGCAAATCCAGTTCACTGCGAATGTTCTCATCACGGGAACGTTTGACGGTTGTCGCATGGCGAAGGGCCGTTGGCGCAGCTGTTGCCTTCGAGGAGAGCAATTCCAAATCATCCAGCCTTACCTTCATCTTCATAATGCCAAACTGCACCAGCGCCTCTTTAGTACCGCTTAGCTCCACCACAAAGCCCTTTTGGTTCAAGCTGTCGACTTTCACTTCATCTCCAGGACCAATTGTACGTGGAGCTTTGGTAGTCTTGCGGGTAACAGCCTTCTTGCGCGGTGATGGCTCAGCTTCATCCAGACGTCGCCGTGCTTCAATCAGCTTATGCTCTTTAACTGAAGCTCCTTCTTCCATAGCCAAGCGGCGCAAATCACTGATAATTTCCTCAGCTTCCTTACGCGCTTTGTCCAGGATCGCGCTGGCGTCCTTCTCAGCCTTCTCGAGGCGTTTCTCACGCTGGCTTTCCAGCTTCTCAAGCTCTTGCTGTTGTCTGCTGCGCAGCTCCTCCACTTCGCGGCGGATGCCCTCTGCACGTTCATGCTCCTGTTCCGCTCCCAGCCGATTCTCTTCGAGAGAAGCAATCATATGCTCCACGCGCAGATCTTCTTCCTTCACTTCGCCGCGGGCATGCTCCAGAATCGCATGAGGCAGGCCTAGACGCTCGGCAATCGCAAAGGCGTTGCTTCGTCCGGGTACGCCGATCAATAAGCGATAGGTTGGGCTAAGGGTCTGGACATCAAATTCCATACTGGCATTGATGACTCCCTTACGCTCATAAGCGTATGCTTTCAGTTCGCTATAATGTGTTGTTGCGACCATCCGGCATTCGATCCGGTGAATATGCTCCAGAATGGCAATTGCCAGCGCAGAGCCTTCTGCCGGGTCGGTTCCAGCCCCCACCTCATCAAGCAGAATAAGGCTCTTAGGAGTCATTCTACGCAGAATGGAGATAATATTAGTCATATGACTAGAGAAGGTACTCAGACTTTGCTCGATGCTCTGTTCATCGCCAATATCAGCATAAATGGCATCAAACACACACATCTGGCTGCCTTCCTCTGCTGGAATAAACAAGCCGGACATCGACATTAAGCTTAACAAGCCGATGGTTTTGAGGGTAACGGTCTTACCACCGGTATTCGGTCCGGTTACGATAATTGAGCTGTATTGATTGCCCAGCTCCACGTCCAAAGGAACCACATGCTCCGCTGGAATAAGCGGATGCCGCCCTTTGCGCAGCTTAAGATAACCGCGGTCATTCATACGCGGCTGAGTAGCCTTCATATCACGAGCAAGACGCGCTTTGGAGAAGATGAAGTCCAGTTCTCCCAGAATATCAATATCGTAGGTCATTTCTTCCGCAATGTCGGCTACAAGTGCCGTCAGCCTGTGTAAAATGATCTCGATTTCCCGTTCCTCACGCAGCCGTGTTTCACGAAGTTTATTATTCATCGCCACAATAGACTCTGGCTCGATAAATAAAGTCGCTCCTGATCCAGACTGATCATGTACGATACCACCGAAATGGGCACGGTACTCCGCTTTTACAGGAATAACAAACCGATCACCACGAATGGTTACCAGCTGATCCTGCAGCATTTTTGCTACAGAAGACGAACGAATCATCGAATCCAGCTTCTCACGAATTCTGGTCTCTCCTCCGCGCAATTCACGGCGAATGTTAGCCAGCTCAGAACTAGCTGTATCAAGTACATCAGCATTCTCGTCTATACATAAACGGATGGCATCTTCCACATGTTTTTGCTCCGATAAAACGTCACTCAGTGAGAACAGGAGCTCAATCTTTTCTTCCTCATGCATAGCTGCCAGGAAACGTTTGACTCTGCGTGCGCCGCCAATGGTATTTCCAACGGCCAGCAGCTCAGTTGTTCCCAGCATTCCGCCTATAGACGCACGTTTGAGTGCTGCTCGAATATCGCTTACCCCGCCGAACGAAGGAATGCCCTTCAGGCGATCCACATTAGCCGCTTCATCCGTGGCTTGAAGCAGCTTCTTCACACCTTCGAAATCGCCGGAGGGCCTTAGCTGCTCCGCAGCCAATCTTCCCATGGGGGTTTGCGTATATTGCATTAATTTATTTAAAATCTTGCGATATTCAAGCGTATGCAAAATTTTGTCGTCCAATTACAGTCACAGCTCCCTTCATAGATGTTTCCATTATACAGAATTCAGGTCAATTTCGCTATTTGGGTCTTATTTTTAAGCATAGAATCACGTAATAAGGTCACAATAAGAACTGCACATATCCTTAGCATGGGCCAAAGGAGGTTAGTACAGTGAATTTCTTAAGTCATGTTGGTCGTTTTGTGGTCGCAGCGCTTGTTCTGATGGTTGTGGGCTGGATTGTTCCACAGTTCACGGTTGGTGGGTTCTGGAGCGCTCTAATCCTTGCACTGGTGATTGCGCTACTCGGCTGGGTAGTCGAAGGAATCTTCGGCAAAAAAGCAACGCCTTTCGGTCGTGGTATCGTCGGCTTTATTGTCAGTGCGGTAGTAATCTGGGTCGCTCAATTCGTAGTCAGCGGAGTCAGCGTATCCATTCTGGGTGCCATCTTAGCAGCTCTTGTCATTGGGATTATCGACCTGTTTCTGCCGGTATCCACTCCATTTGAGGCCGCTAAGTAACAAAAGCTCTTCACAACACAGAACCCCCTATTCCGGTTCTTCTCCGGCAATAAGGGGTTCTGTGTTGTTTTTATGCAAAAGACACAATCTCCTCTTTATGACTCTCCGCACAGTTGACCACTCTGTTCTTGCCTTGCTTTTTAGCGGTATAGAGCGCTTTGTCTGTTTTACGAAAGAGAAGCTCTTTCCCATCCCCAAGCTGATAATCACAAATTCCAATGCTCACGGTGATCGGCTTGTTACCAGCCTGCAAATGTTCAATTTGAGCAATATTTTTCCGTAATTTCTCTACTGCTTCATAGGACTCCGAGAAACTTTTATCTGTAAAAATCACAGCGAACTCTTCCCCGCCATACCTAGCCGCAAAATCATTTAACTCAATCATGCCGCCTACCTTGTCCGCTATCACCTTAAGTACAAGGTCTCCAACCCTGTGTCCGTAGGTATCATTCACTTGCTTGAAGTTATCAATATCGAAAAGAGCCAGCTGTAGCTGAAGGTTGTTGCTTTCACATTGCTCCAATAATGAATCCAAATATTCATGAAAGGTTTTATGATTATAGAGTCCAGTGAGTGCGTCTATCTTCAGCAGCTTATCCGAAATAGCCCTCTCCACCATTAGATCTTGGCCCGCCTTGGTTAATCTTTCTAAATTAATACGCGCTTCACGAGCACGAATAATTACTGCAATAGCCATCAGCACAAATACCAAAAATACACACTCTACCATCAAGAATTCAAGCAGCGGTTTATGTAGGAATGGCCGTTCCAACCCAAAATATACCCCGGCATAAAACACAATACTAAATAACCCCATTATGTACAGGAGCTTACGATCAAAATAAATAAGAGCAACCATAATCGGCATCATAAGTGTCATCTGAGCACCGTCAACAAAAGGCTCTAATACAAAATACATAAGGTAGGACACTAAAAACCCGCAGCTAACCACCCCATATTTAGGGGACTGTTTACTATAACGCAGCCACAGCTCCGCAGTAATCATAAGGAACACAATTAGTAAATTACAGGCTATAAATAAATGCCATAGATTCGTATCCATGGTTGTTTTTATTTGGAGTCGGTCAATATTCGACAAAAACAGCAACTGTGAGATTAATAAAAGAATGACTACCATCCAATAGCCTTGTAAGATTCTACGGTGCCAAACCTCCGTACTTAGCGCATCATTAATACTTGTAATATGTATCCCCTACTTTTATACGTTAATGTAATAGCTTTCATTATAATAAATTTTAGTTATATTTTCATCATTTTTTTGCAATTTACGACAAAGTTTGAACAGTCTGCCTGTTCACATATTTTTCACATTTAATCAAAGCGCTTACTTAAATTTTAAGTTATGATGTCTACATAATTGTCACATTTTCACTATGCTTGGACTTCTTGGGAGGGGATTTAGATTATTAAAAAATTTGCAATTCTACTTTCAATGGTGTTCGTTATAGCACTTACAGCCTGTGGGAACAACAATGATAGTGCTGCTGGCAATGCTAACACATCGGAGCCGGAAATCGAGGCAGAAACAGAACTCATAATTACAGCTACAAATTACAGCTTTGATCAGGAAGAATACCATCTAAAAAAGGGTGTTCCCGTCAAAATCATTTTTAAAAATGATGACGGCAATCACGGTATCCTTATTCCAGAGTTCGAGCTGCAGCTTAATGAAAAAAAATCCTCAAAGGTGATCGTACCCGAGGAAGCTGGAACTTTCGAAATGACCTGCTCCATTATGTGTGGCTCCGGACATAGCGGAATGAGAGCTACAATCATCGTGGAATAGATTACACATAAACAGCCGATTATTAGGGATTCCCCCTGAGATCGGCTGTTTTTTTAATTTGAGCTCATTAATAAAGAGAGCTGACCCGAAATAGATCTCTCTACTCATCAGGTCAGCTCTCTTACTTGCATCCGGCACTCAACTGTCTTGCTCGATCAGTTGAATCCATTCATTATATTCATTTTGTAGCTTGGCATATTCCTCTTTAAGGTTACGATGCTCATCTGTCAGCTTGTCAAACTCTTCCTGACGCATTTCAAACTGGAGCTGCAACAAACGAAGTTGTCCTTGAACCATTTCATAGCTTTCACCAACTTCACCTAGCTGCTGAAGCACTTCGCTACGTTCACGATCAATAGCTTCCTGCTTCATTTCAGCCTCACCGGCTTCCTGCTGCCAAATGTCGATCTCCTCACGCAGCTTCGCTTCGAGATCCGTCCACTGCAGCTGCTGATCGGATAGCTCCTCGTACTTATGCTTCCAGGAAGCTCCGTACGCCTCTGCTTCCTTCAGCACTTCCTGTTGCTCAGCAACAGTAGCAGCAGCTTCACGACTAGCTTCAGATAACTCTTCTAAGCGTCGTGTTGCCTCTTCGCCTTCTTCCTGCAACAGTTGATATCTTTCCTGCAGGCGTTCTCCTTCTTGCAGTACATCGTCGTATTGAGCAATCAATTCCTCATAACGAACACGAAGCGCAGACAATTCCTTCTGAGCCTGCACACCTTGCTCCCGAAGTACCGCTGTTTCGCGTTCTGCATCTGTACGAAGCTGAACCTCCTGATCCAGCTGCTGTACTAATCCATCGGCTTGCCCACGTAGCGTGTCGATCTCTTTCTGGAGCAACACGGATTTCTCCTCAGACTCCAGCAGATTCATTTCCAGTTCACCAATATCTTCCATGCGTTTATCCGAAAGCTCCTGCCAGTTAGCCGCCTCTGCTGCTGATCCCGCAAGCTCTTCCTGAACACGGTGCAGATTTTCACTCGTCTCCTGTAGTGACGCTCTTAGCTCTGTAGCTTCATTCTGTGACTGTTGATAACGCTGGCGTAACTCTTCCAGCTCCTCATTCAACAGTGTGCCCAGCTCAGTAGCCGTGTGAAGCTCTTCACTGAGCTGTTCTTCACGTTTAACAATCGCTTCATATTGTCCAAGAAGCGTCTGTCTTGCATCTCGCTCACTCTTAAGACTGGCTTCAGCCGCACGTAATCTGGACTGAAGTTGCCCTGTCCCACCACGAAGCTCAGCCAGCTGTTTCTCCAGCTCTTGAATATTTTGCTTATGTCTATGCTCTTGAGTGCCTTGTGACTGCCGCAGTTCCTTATTCTTGGTTTGTTCCCGCTGCAGTGCTTCACGTTCTTCCGCCAGCTCTTTGCCCAACTTCGCTTTGGTACTCTCAAGCTCTTTACCTAAGGTCAACTTGGTATCCTCAAGCTCCTTACCCAGCGTCAATCTGGTATCTTCGAGTTCTTTACCTAATGTAGACTTGGTAACCTCAAGCTCTTCCTCCAGTGTTGACTTGGTCTCGGTCAGCTCAAGCTGCAGAGCAGACAGCGTGTCTGTCTTCTCCTTGGTCAGCGTCACCCGGATGTTCTCCAGCTCTTGCAGATGAGCAGCCTTCTGCTCCTCCAGCTGCTGCAAGCGGATGGCTTCCGCCTTCGCCAGTTCCTGCCGCTGGTGTTCACGACTAGCTGCCTGCTCTTCTTCGTAGCTTGTCCGCAGTGCTTGCAGCTCTATCTCGCGCTCAAGCAATTCTTCTTCCAGCTTCTTGCGTGCAGCTTCCACAGCTTGCACTGCCTCCTGAAGCTGTTCCGCATGTACCTTGCGTTCATTCTCCTGAATCTCCAAATGCCGCTTACGTTCTTCCTCCGCAGCAGCAATCAGTCGCCCAGCCTCTTCTTTGGCCGCAGCTTCAAGTCGCTCGAATTCTTCTTGCCGCTCCCGCTGTACCTCCAGCAGGCGAGATACTTCCAATCGCAGTTCACTGCGTTCACCTGTCATCATGTTTAGTTCATTTTTGAAGTCCTGAACCTGAATAGCCTGCTCCGCCATATGTACAGCTGCAAGCACCGCTATACGCGGTGTGTCCAGTCTGGTGTGAGATTTAGAAATCGTGCGCATATGTTCATCAACATAACGGGCCACTTGTTTCATATATTCAGTACTGCTTCCGACGAGTTTATAGGAAGTTCCGTATATCTCCACGGCGACACGTGTCCGGTCCATAGCCACAGTTGTGCCCTCCTTTGTATGTGTGCGGATTCTAAGCTAGTTTCACTTCTTCTATTGTAGCTTTTTTGGTAAGCATTTGGCAAAATCCCTAATATTCAATAGATTATGGCTGATATTCTCCGCTTTGCACTCTACCTAGAAAAAGCCGCAGCGAATCTCAGTTTCTAAATGGATTCGCTGCGGCTTTACACAATTCCTGCTACTTTCTTAATTCTGCACCAAAAGTTTGTTGAAGAGATGCTAATACCTTCTCATGCACCTCTCCTACTTCCTCATCAGTCAGTGTATGTTCACTATGACGATACAGCAGTGAGATCGCGATGCTCTTCTTTCCATTCTCCAGCTTACCACCAGTATAAACGTCAAATACCTGGACGGACTGGAGCAAAGTACCTCCGTTATCGCGGATGGAAGCTAGCAGATCGCCCGCTGGTACAGCGGAATCCACGACCACAGCAATATCCCGCTCCATTCCTGGGAAACGCGGAAGCTCATTATATTGCAAACGGCTTTGCGCACTTTCATATAACGGCTGCAATAAAATTTCTGCCGCATAAGTATCCACCAGATCCAGCTGTCTTTGCAGATCCGGATGAATCTGTCCCATCGTTCCGATCTTCACAAGACCCTCGTTTCCGAGTAAATATACCGACGCGGAACGCCCAGGATGATATCCTTCTGGACTATCTCCTACATAGACGATTTTATCGGTCAGCCCTAAATGAGCAAATACCGTTTCCAGCGCACCCTTCAAATCAAAGAAGTCCACAGGCTGTGCCGAAACATTCCATTGCTTCACTGTTAAGCTTCCGCTAAGCAGCAGCCCCAGCACCGGCAGTTCGCGTGGCTGACGAGTCAACTGTTCTTCATCCGTGAAGAAGACGTTGCCGATTTCAAACAATGCCAAGTCGCTTTGACGACGATTGGTATTGTAGCTGGCAATATCCAAGAGTTGTGGTAGAAGGCTGGTACGCAGTACGCTGCGTTCTTCACTCATCGGCATAGCCAGCTTCACCGCTACTGCTCCTTCTGATAACTCAGGGAACATTGTGCTTTGTTGCGGCTGGATGAAGGAGTAACCCATCACCTCTTGGTAACCGCCATGTGACAATAGGCGACGCAGTTCACGACGGAGCGCTTGCTTGTGAGTTAGTGCTCCTGGCGTTGTAATTCCTTCAATTAGAGTCGTTGGAATATTGTCATACCCGTACAGGCGGGCAATTTCTTCAATAAGATCAACATCATAGCTGATATCGCCACGTCTGGTTGGGACTTGAACTTCAATCAGCCCTTGTGCGGTATCTCCACATTTGAAATGTAGACGGCCAAACAATGTCTTCACTTCCAACAAGGACAAATCCGTTCCCAGATAACGATTCAGTTTCTCTAAGGACAAGGTGAGAACCTTCTCTTGAACAGCGTCAGTTCCTGCTTGCACGATGCCTTCATGGACCGATCCGCCAGCATAACGTGCAATCAGTACGGCTGCACGGTTCAATGCAGGAATAACTGCACTTGGATCCACTTCCTTCTCGAAACGAAGGGAGGCTTCCGAGCGAAGTCCCAATTGACGCGAGGTTTTACGAATCGTTCCTCCATCAAACTTAGCAGATTCCAGAACAAGGTTTACCGTCTCAGCAGTAACCTCTGTATCCCGTCCACCCATTACTCCGGCCAGACCTACAGCTTTTACTCCATCAGCGATAACGAGCATTTGCGGCTCTAGCTTACGCTCTTGACCGTCAAGTGTAACCAAAACTTCACCTTCATGGGCAAGACGAACGCCGAGTTCTCCACCTTGTACTTTATCTGCATCAAAAGCATGCAGCGGCTGTCCATATTCCAGCATCACATAATTGGTAATGTCCACAATATTATTAATTGGACGAACCCCAGCAGCCATCAGACGATTCTGAATCCACAGCGGTGATGGTGCAGGTTTAACACCTGCAATATAACGAACTGCATAATGGCTGCAGTATTCTTCATCTTCAATCTTGACGGAAATGGAATCCGCAGCAGGACCACTGATCTCAATCATTTCGCTTTTTGGATCAGGTAATTTAACTTCACGCCCAAGAATTGCACTTACTTCATAAGCAGCACCAATCATGCTGAGGCAATCTGAACGGTTCGGAGTCAGATCGAATTCCAGAATCTCGTCATCTAAGCCGAGGACCTTGGAAATATCCTGACCAATCTCTGTCCCTTCAGGCAGCACAAGAATACCTTCTTGTTGCTCTTTTGGAAGCAATTTATCATTCAGTCCCAATTCTTTGGCCGAGCAGATCATTCCTTGCGACAGGACACCGCGCAGCTTGGCTTTTTTGATATCCAGTCCTGGCAGCTTAGCGCCAACCATTGCTACAGGTACAGTTTGACCTGCAGCTACATTTTTTGCGCCGCAAACGATTTGTAGCTCCTCATCTTGGCCCACATCCACGATACATACGTTCAGCTTGTCTGCATCAGGATGTTTTTCCTTTGATTTCACATAGCCGGTTACGATGCCGGAAATGCCTTTATTGCGGCGCTCTACGCCGTCAATCTCAATGCCGGCAGCGGTAATCTTCTCCGCTAGCTGTTCGGCGGTTACTCCTTCAATCGATGTATAATCAGCCAACCATCCGGTTGATACTTTCATATCCGCTCACTTCCTTTATGTTTCAGATGTATTTATTTCACTGTCGTTCGCGCTGCTTCCTGTGGGAGAACACTCCAAAGCCATTCTCCGCCACTATCAGCCAGCGCGCCCACAAAAACTAAACGCCCTTGAATTGCTTCACAAAACTCATGTCATTACTATAGAAATGTCGGATGTCATCGATGCCGTATTTAAGCATTGCAATCCGCTCTACACCCATTCCGAAAGCGAAGCCGCTGTACTCAGCAGGATCATAGCCACCCATTTTCAGTACATTTGGATGCACCATACCTGCGCCAAGGATTTCTAACCATCCGCTTTGCTTGCATAGTCTGCAGCCATCGCCGCCACATTTGAAGCAGCTTACATCTACTTCAACACTTGGCTCAGTGAATGGGAAAAAGCTCGGACGAAGACGAATGCCTGTATTCGGTCCAAACATCTCCTGCACAAATTGTTGCAGGGTGCCCTTCAGATCACTCATTCGAATGTTACTTCCAATGACCAAACCTTCGATTTGGTGGAACTGGAAGGAATGCGTTGCATCATCATCATCACGGCGGAATACTTTACCCGGGCAGATGATTTTTACCGGAGCTTCACCGTTCATAGCCTGCATAGTACGAATCTGTACCGGCGAGGTTTGTGTGCGCATTAACAGGTCATCCGTTAAATAGAAAGAATCCTGCATATCACGTGCCGGGTGATTCTTAGGCAGATTTAGAGCTTCAAAGTTATAATAATCGGTCTCTACTTCCGGACCTTCAGCTACACGGTAGCCCATGCCGATAAAAATATCCTCAATCTCCTGTACGACTCTGCTAAGCGGGTGAATGCCCCCTTGCTGCATACGGCGACCCGGTAAGGTTACGTCTACTTTTTCAGCCTGCAGACGTTGCTGGGTTTCCTGCTCTTGAAAAGCCTCCTGCTTCGCGCCGATAATCTCCTCAATAGCACTGCGAACCTGATTCGCTACTTGCCCGATTACCGGACGTTCCTCAGCACTAAGTCCTCCCATACCGCGCAGAACCTCTGTAAGCTCACCTTTTTTACCGAGATACTTCACTCTTAGATCATTTAGTACCTGCGGATCCATAACCTCCTGCAGCTTAGCCAGCGCTTCAACCTTCAATGCTTCCAACTTCTCTTTCATGGCCGTGTACAGCCCCCTTCAATCATTGTCTAGTTCAACAAAAAAAGGCCTTTTCTCCCGGTAAGGGACGAAAAGACCGTGGTACCACCCTTGTTAGACAAGCTGATCTGTTCCCCTTAAGAGCTTCATTCCCTCTTTTGGCTGGACAGATACCTATCTCACTTTATACAGAAATAACGGTCTGTGACCGGTATCCCCTACCCTTCCCTATTAGACAGCTTAAGGAATTCAGGGAACTGCTCCGGAGTGAACTTCGACAGCTCTGCTTCTTAGAAACGCTCTCAATCCGCGGCGTCTCCTCCCTGTAAGTCAGGCACTGTGTACTCTTCTCCATCACTGCATTTCACAATTCATGCTAATTGTCAGGTATCTCTTTACTACAAGAGATATGTCTCTTTATTATATGCAAAATCTGTCGTTTTGACAAGCTGGACAAAATCAGGCTAATTTTTATCTTCTTTTAAGCTGGCTTTAAGCTTCAGAGCCATTTTTCCAACTTTTTTTCAGCTAACATTCAGCGGAGCTTGATAATTTCCATTACTAGGAAGGCTTGCTTATCCACTCGGGTGCACCTTCGCAGACTATTAACTATCCTATTGGGAGGAAATCAAATGCATGTACGGAGAATAAAAGTAGCCGCGGTGCTGCTAAGCACAGCTGTACTTAGCCAATCTGCAGCGTATGGTGCTCATACCGCTTGGGCCGGGACTACATCCACCAAAATAGCAACAACAGCTTCCGTATCCGCTCTGGATAAACTAGGCTCCATAGCCTTGAAGACTAACATCAGCGCAAAGCTGACGGATGTCAGCTTATTAACTCAGGATGGCGGAAATATTCTCACATACACACTCAGCTACTCTAATGGAAGCAACGCTAGCCTCAATCTGGTGGACTTTTTCTCCAAAGTAACTACTAGCGGTGGTACAGTTATTCAAGGAAGCCCTATTACCAGCAGTGCAACCATCAAATCTATTGCCGCGAAAAGCAGTCAATCTATCACCTACTATGTAAACATCGGCAAATCCACCTCTTTAAACGGGGTCAAAATTTCATTGTACGGATGGGACTTCAACACCACCGATTATCAAAAAAAGCTAGGGAACTTCACCGTACCAACAGGATATTCACAAGCTGTCGCCAGAGGGCAGAGTAAAAAGATCACCCTAAACAATCTCCCTGTAACCACCAAGGCAGAGAGCCTGCAAATTTATAAATATAACGGTAAGGTCTATGCCAAGGTTGGCGTTAGCTTCACTAATCAAGGAACCAAGGTACTCAGTGATACTGGACTTAAAGGATACCTCGCTTCCGCTGGAGGATCTGTATTTGAACTCGCACTTGATGACACCAGCACCAGCTATAAAGTACAGCCTCAGGAAAAGAAGACGATCTACTATTTGACGGAAATCCCTTCTTATATGAAGACAGACAACATGGCGCTGCAATTTGCCGGAGAAGATGCCTCATTAAAAATAGCGTTGCCGGTTGTCGCCTACAATCTCCCCGCTGCAACAACACCGGATCTTGTCGTAGCCAGCAATGTCACGAAGAAGCTTACAATCAGCAATAATACAGTCGAAACACAGCTGAAAACGGCTAACGTCTATGCTGACAATGGCAACGCAAAGTGGACACTACAGTTCCGCATCAAAAATAGCGGCAACAAAGCGGTGAATGTGCCTGCCTATGAACTTGCTATTAAAGCCGCTGAAGGGTATAGCTTTCCGGTAGATACGAAGGATTTTACCAGCCTAACATTGAAACCGCTTGAAGAAAAGATTATTGAACTCAGCGCAGATGTACCACTCACACTCAATCAAGGAACATTGCAGCTGCAAATGACTGAGCCGGCTGCTGAAGGCAAGATCATTTTTCCTACCGCCTATTATCAGATCCCTTACACGCTGCAAACTAACAATTGGCAGGACACGGAATACCCCATTGAGAACAGTCACGGTACATTTGTTGTCAAAATTGCAAACATTCAAAGACTCCCTTGGTCCGACAAAGACCAGATCGTAGCTAAAATCAACATCCGCAACACTAAATCAACCTCTGTTCAGCTTCCTGCGCTTACAAGTGTCGTCAAAGCTGGAGAAAGTGACATCAGCAGCACTTCCCAGGTTGTCTCAGAAAGTACGCAAACCATCCTCGGTCCAAATGAATCGGCTGCTGTGTATGTCGTAGCCAATGTTCCTTATAGCTATACTTTCAATCAATTAAAAATCACCCTGCAAGAAACTTCAGGTGAAAGTAAGCTTAACTTCCTTTCTCTAAGTACTACCCAACTGGACAGCCGGGTACAGAGTGTTGCAGCTGAAAATTCTTTCCATCTTGAGCTTGAAGGTAAAAAAGCGGAATTACTTGTACGCCGGACCCTCGTGTACCCAGGTACAGATTCAAATCTCTTGTACACAGAACTAGAAATGAACAGTGAGGAATCGCGTAAATCCGAACAGGCTCAGCTCGTAGCCTATTACAAAACACAAGACAATCAATATTATGAAGCCGAAGTCACCCAGTCCAAAACCTCCACCAGTCCTAACGGAAAAAGTCTGGTCACCCTCTGGAGTAAGCTCCCTCTCGGTATAGATCCAGCGAACCTTGTCCTTTACATCGGGGAGGGTGTTTCTGAAGGCAAGCTTACCGCTCCTGGCGGTCAATCGTCGGGTTACATCAATACGGTATCGCTTGGACTGAACCAGTTGGGGGTGGAGCCCAAAGGCAATCTTTTGAACGTGGAAATGTTTCCTTATACTCTATCCGTTACAAATGCAGTCGCCACCGTCACCGCTGGTAAAGATACGCTCAGCACTGCACTAACCTACAACATGTCAGCCAGCACGCTTTATGAATCAGGCACCTATGAGCACAAACTGGTGTTGGAGCTGATTGACCCCTTAGGACAAAGCATGGAAAAAACATTAACGCTTGGCACAGATCTACAATTAGGTAACTTCAAGTCGTACACCACAACCTTCACAAGCAGCCTGTACAAAACACTGGGTGGCGGCGCAATCCGGTTGAATCTATACGACGAATTCCAAGGCCATCGAAATCTGCTGGGAACACAAACCTATGTTGTCACTTATCAGGCGGCATCAACGACTTCGAACAGCAACTCTACTTCTGGTACAGATCCAGACACCAGCAATACATCCGGCAATTAATATGATGAGATATGGAGGATAGAAATGAAGAAGAAAAAAATAGTGTTCTGGACTCTTGGAGTAGTAGTTGTAGCCACAGCAGGAATGCTGGTTTATACATTGTTACCTGATAAGAACAGTCAAGCCGCTGAAGCGCCTGTTAATACAGCTACCGTTACAAAGGGCGATATCGTAGTTAGTGTATCCGGAGCCGGCTCCGTGATTGCTACAGAAACTGGTAAAGTAAAAACGAAGGACAGCGGGACCGTAGCTGAGGTTCT
This sequence comes from Paenibacillus sp. FSL H3-0310, assembly GCF_038002785.1. Lineage (NCBI taxonomy): Bacteria > Bacillati > Bacillota > Bacilli > Caryophanales > Paenibacillaceae > Paenibacillus > Paenibacillus sp. FSL H3-0310. Next base: position 509,820 of record NZ_JBBODC010000003.1, on the reverse strand, counting down.
TGTCAAAGAGGGCGATCTCGTGAAAAAAGGCCAGACTTTGATTACCTTTGAAGGCAATGATCTGAGTGACAATCTCAAGCAGGAGCAAACTTCACTTGCCTCGCTTGAGACCGATCTTGAGGACAAGCAGGAGCAATATAAGAAGCTGGCCGTATCAGGTGCAGCAGAAGATGAGCTGGCAAATGCCAAACGTTCGATTGAAAAGGCCAAAACCGACATTTCGGCGCAACAGGAAAAAATAGCTTCTGTCCAAGAAGATATGCTTCCTCCTGATCCGTTAACGGCTCCTATTGACGGAACTGTAACGACAGTTAATATTGCAAGCGGTGAAAAAGCCATGGACGGCTCTGAACTCATCGACATTACCGATTATGCTAATTTAAGTGTAGTTGTGCAGGTGGATGAGCTTGATATTCCTACTGTAAAGCTAGGGATGCCTGCCACTATTTCATTGGATGCTCTGCCTGATACGGAATTCAAGGGCACGGTTACGAAAATAGCTAATGAGGGCACCGCCTCAAACGGTGTTTCCCTCTTCGATGTTACCATAGGTCTAACAAGCTCCGAAGGTGCTCTTGTCGGAATGTCTGCGGAAGTTTCAGTAACCACTGCTGAGAAAAAGGATGTATTAACAGTACCTATTGAGGCTGTACAAGAAAGAAACGGAAAATACACAGTTTCTATTCCTCTAGCAGCGGGTTCAGCCGCAACTTCCAAAACTACTGGCGAGGGCCAAGCACCAATGCCTAGCGGGGCTCCTGACGCTCGCGGCGGCGCTATGCCCAGCGGGGCTCCTGACGCTCGCGGCGGCGCTATGCCCAGCGGGGCTCCTGACGCTCGCGGCGGCGCTATGCCCAGCGGGGCTCCTGACGCTCGCAGCGGCGCTGCCGGTGGAAGAAATCGCGGCAATAGCTCAGGACAGATGGTCACTGTCGAAGTGGGTCTCCATGATGAGAGCAGCATTGAAATTGTCAGCGGACTCCATGAAGGGGACCAGGTGATCATCCCTACCGTAATCTCTACGAAAACCGGAACAACCAGCACGGAAACGGAAACTAGAGGTGGTATGGGCGGTATGGGTGGTGCTGGCTTCGGCGGCAGTGGCTTTAGTGGGGGGGGCGGCTTCACCGGAGGTGGCGCTGGTGGTATGGGGAGCGCACCAGGTGGTGGCGGAGGTGGCGGCAGATGAGTGCTTCAGCACCTCTGATCGAAGTTCACGACATGTCCCACGGCTACACAATGGCCGGAGAAACCATGACGGTCTTAAATAGCCTTTCCTTTACAATTGATCTGGGGGAGTTCGTAGCTATTATTGGTCCCTCCGGTTCTGGTAAATCAACACTCATGAATATGCTTGGTTGCCTCGATATCTCCGATGAAGGAAGTTATCTTCTAGATGGACAAGAGGTTCGCAAGTTATCCGACAATAAGCTCGCAACGATCCGCAATGAGAAGATCGGCTTTATCTTTCAGAATTTCAACCTGCTCCCCAAGCTGTCAGCCATTGAAAATGTGGAGCTGCCATTAATTTATCGTGGCCTCCCCCATCGGGAAAGAAGACAACTAGCACAGGAAGCACTCATTAAAGTAGGGCTGGAGGATCGGATGCATCACCGCCCTTCTGAGCTTTCGGGAGGACAGCAACAGCGGGTAGCGATTGCCCGGGCTATGGCGGGATCTCCCCCTATTCTACTCGCCGATGAACCAACCGGGGCACTGGATACGCGAACGGGGCAGGAAGTCATGCAAATGATACGTGAGTTGAATAAGCAAGGACATACCATTATCCTTATCACACATGATCTGGAAATAGCTAAACAAGCGGAGCGGATTATTCGTATTCAGGATGGCAACCTCGTGGAAGATCGGAGGAATGCGGGGTGAAATTGTACCAAAGCATGCGAATGGCCCTGAAGAGCATCAACAGCAGTAAGGTTAGAGCTTTTTTAACGATGCTTGGGATTATTATTGGAGTCTCTTCGGTCATCATTCTTGTTTCTGTTGGGCAAGGAACTACTTCACAGATCACAGAGCAGCTAAACGGACTAGGCACAAACCAACTCACTGTAAACATTACTGGCCGTGGGGCGACTACCTCTCTCACCTATGAGGAAGCCCTTGCTCTAGGGAATATAGAGGGTATAGCAAATGTAGCTCCTGTGATCAGCGGCAATGCTACAGCCAAGAACAAAACGGACAACGTTAGTGTAACTGTAGAAGGAATCACCCCCTCTTATGAGGAGGTAAAGGATTTTCATGTACAGGCAGGCCGCTTCTTGCTTGATATTGATAACGAATACCGGCAAAAGGTAGCGTTGATCGGTTCAGGTACGGCCGAAGATTTATTCGGTACAGACAATCCTGTAGGGCAGAAGGTCCAGTTAAACGGGATTAGCTATAAAATCGTTGGGCTTTTAGAAACAAAAGGCTCCAGTCTAAGTGGTTCCAACGACGATATCATACTCATTCCTATAAGCGCGGCAGAACGCCAATTAAAAAGTAAAGGCGTCCGTTCCATCACCATTAAGACAACTTCAGCAGATACTGTAGCAGCTGCAAAAGAAAAACTGGAAAGTACGCTTGATGCTAAATTCAATTATGCGGATAATGCTTTTAGTGTGTTTGATTCTCAGGAAATGCTGGAAACTGTCAATTCCACAACAGATACACTTTCCATGGCGCTTGCAGGCATAGCAGGCATCTCACTTTTTGTCGGCGGCATCGGAATCATGAACATCATGATCGTATCTGTCAATGAAAGAACACGTGAGATTGGTATCCGTAAAGCAATTGGTGCCAAAAAATTCGATATCCTCGCTCAATTCATGATTGAATCCATCGTGCTCAGCGGTTTGGGTGGGGTGCTCGGGGTTGGCATTGGTGTCGCGGGCAGTTGGCTGCTAGGTAAATACTCAGCACTTACAGTTTCGATTGCTTGGGATATGGTACTGATCTCTTTTATTTTCTCCTTACTCATCGGTGTGATTTTTGGAATGATGCCTGCGAACAAAGCTGCACGACTTCGCCCCATTCACGCACTGCGTAACGAATAATGAATGATTAGCTGTCCTATAGTCATTAAGATGACTAAGGGCAGTTTTTTTTCAGCAGCTGTAAAAGGTATCATTTATGATCGAGTTGGGTAATAGGAACCATCGGTTTGAATATAGATAATTCAATAGGCCCATACACTAAACTTTAAATTTTGTCATTTTGATTATTATCTGAGTAAAGATTGCTCTATAAGCAGCACGTCCTATATACTTGATATACTAGAAACTACCATTTACTCACACGTACACTTTCCTATGTTTCTCCACAATGTATACAACACCTCTTTTATCCCAAAAGCACCTTAAAACATCAGTGAATGAATTAAATTACGCCTGACCATAGATTGCGTTCTGCAGGTTCTACTTAAGCAGCAATAGATTTTCTTAATCATCTTATACAGGGAGAAGATGACTGTGGCAGGATTCTTTGAGTTCAAGGTAACACGCAAACTATTCTATGTCTTCGCTGCAATCTCCGTCCTTCTGGTTGGGATCAGCGTCGCCTCGCTACTCTATTTAAATTACACGATTAATAGATTGTCAGATTCTCTTTATGATGATATATATCAGAACTCTAAGCTTATACTGAGCGCCGATCGTGATCTGCATCAAGCCGCTGTAGCCTTGCAAATCGCAATGGGTCCAAACCTAACAGCCGCAGAAGGTGAACAGTTCACTAAGGAGTTTATAGATAATAATCTTCAAGCGCAGGAACGAGTAAGTCTAGCAAGATCAAATATCTACTCTATAAAAAACCCTTACAGTGATATGAAACAAAGTGGGATTATCCTTTCCGAATTAAAAAACGAACTCAGCTCCTTCGAAACTACCATTATCAAATGGAAAAATTCAGGGTATACGCTAATAACAGAACGGACGAAGGGCAGCTGGAACCCAGATTCATATTCTGCGCTCACCCTAAACTCGCAATTCAATGAAGCTAGGGCACATCTCGATCAAGCAGAGGACTTGATTGGCAACTACGCCTTGCAAGTAACGGATGGTTTTGAGGATAAAAAAAGCGCTTTGTTCTCTCTTTATTCACTCCTCTTATTTGTGTTTCTCTTAGTTATTATTTACCTTGGACGCAAAATCATCTGGCTCCAGAATGAAATGCTGGAAGAACAAACACTTTATCAGCTTATCGGTGAAACCATGTCTGATTTCATTATTTTGACGGATCCCAACGGGTTGATTCTATACGCTTCTCCCTCACACTCCAGTATTCTAGGCTATGTGCCTAAAAAAGGAGATCCGTTATCCAACTACATACGTGAACCGGAAATTGCCTGGGCTAAATTAAAAAGTGTTGTTCAGGGAACTCCGCGTATTTCTGAACTGCGCATGCGCGGAGCAGAAGGCCAATGGGTATGGCTTGAAACTAAGGTGTCACCTGTTCTCGGCAGCCGTAAATTCCCAGCACAATTTATGCTGTTATCTCGGGAAATTACCCAGCGAAAACAATACGAAGAACGACTACATAAGCTAGCCTTCTATGACCATTTAACAGCGATTCCCAACAGGGCTCATTTCAAAATGTATATGGAGAACCTTATCACCCAACCCGAAGGACGGAGGCAAAATATTGCGCTTGCCCTGCTGGACTGTGATAGATTCAAGCAGCTAAATGATACCTTAGGCCATCTGGCTGGAGACGAATTTCTTCAGCTGCTCTCCCGTGAACTTCAGCATACGGTTAAAGGAATAGGTCAGGCCTTCCGGATCGGCGGAGATGAGTTCGCAGTTGTACTGCATCGATTCACTTCTCCAGAGATGCTTAATGAAACACTGCAGCGGTTACTTAAACTGTTCAACAAGTCTTGGTCTGTTGATAACGGGTCCAGCTTCCATACCTCCGCGAGTATCGGAGTCGCTTTATTTCCTGAACACGGAAGCAGTATTAATGAACTGCTCCGTGCCGCCGATTTGGCGATGTATCGCTCCAAAGACCATGGTGGCAATAAAGCCAATCTCTACTACGAGCTTGTGGACGAAGGGTTAGCTAACCAGACCATTGTAAAACCATAAGAGCAAATAAAAAGCTGTCTCAGGAAAAACCAACCCTGAAACAGCTTTTTTTGTATGGCCTCTAACTGCTTAACCGAAGATGATCTTCTGAAATTTCGTCAATCTCCTGATCACGATCCCGAACTAAGACCTTGGTTAACTCTCCATTCGTAGAACAATCAATGAAACGGTCTCCGTCCCCATCTTTTTCTTCCCAATCATTAAGCCGCAAAATATATCCGATGGATTGGGTATCTGGCAGCACTTCGATGCGGGCTACTGCACGCCCGTTCTCCATATAACGGAAATCGCATTGTCCATCCTGGATTCCTGTATCCCAAACCCAAAGATTCCAGCCTTGGTAATTCTGATCTGGGCGTTCATAGTGTATTTCGATAATTTTAGAGCGTGGGGCTGGCTCACCACATTCATCATAAAGGACCATCATCGACAACCCTTCCACCTCTACCTCATTGCCTTCGATTCTGCGGATGGCTTCTATCCCGGCACGGGTATGGTCTACCACTACGTTCCAACTATCAGCAACCTCAGGAAGTGATACCGACATCCGGTCATTATTAGCATTGAAGACAACGGTAATATTATTCCAGAGATCACCTCCTGCATGGCTTCTAAGCAGATACGATACTATTCCGCCATCACAACGCAGAAATTCTAAGGAGCGTTCAATTTCCTGGCGGCCATGCAGACGAAATGCCGGATGTGTACGCCGCAGCTCGATCAGGCCTTTATAATATTGAAATACGGGCTTAAATGCGCTTTTCATATTCCAGCGGATCGAGTTGACCGCATCACCGCTGCGGTAGCTGTTATGATCTCCAAATTTACTGCGCAGGAGCTCATCTCCAGCATGCAGGAAAGGAATCCCCTGCGAGGTCAGAATCATTCCGTTAGCAAGCAAGGATCGACGTACAGTTTCATTACCGAGAATATTCTCCTGATCTACATTCACGTATGGATTGGCATGGGCCACTGCCTCTTCCAGATCTTCGTTATCCATGTTAGCGATTACCGGAAAATCAGCTTCCTGACTCCCTCCTTGAACGATAAGCATCTTATCCCATAAATTCAAATTATCATGGGCAGTTACATAGTTCACCGATTCCACAGGCGAGTCCGTAAACTCATGAATTGCTCCTTTAATTCCGGCTGCAATAGCACCTTCTTTGCCGTATTCGCCTGTCACGAACCCTCTTCCGAAGCCATCACTATCCCCTTTGATCGCTGAACGGAAGTTATCGTTGAAGACAGCATAGCCCTTGCCCCGTTGTACACCTTTTAGCGTTTTAGTGGCCAGCGGAGAATCTCCACCCGTCCAAGGTTCACCGTAAAGCAACAGATTCGGATTCACTTCTAGCCGAAGCTCTTCGGTAATCTCCCGCATGGTAACACTGTCCATCAGTCCCATTAGATCAAACCGGAAACCATCCATATGATATTCCGAAGCCCAATAAGATAAGGAGTCCTTAATAAATTTACGGACCATCGGACGTTCTGTAGCCAGCTCATTGCCAACCCCGGAGCCATTCGACAAACGTCCCGTAAAATCGCGGCGATAGAAATAATCTGGGACAAGCGGCTCAAAGGGGCCATTCTCCACAGCATACGTATGGTTGTAAACGACATCCATAATTACCGCGATCCCGCGGCTGTGTAAGGCCTGCACCATCTCTTTAAATTCACGAATCCGCAAGCCAGGATTGGCAGGATCGGTGCTGTAAGATCCTTCAGGTACATTATAATGCTGGGGATCATACCCCCAATTGTAGTCCATATTAGCTATGGAGGAACCCCGATTGACCACCTTCAGCTCATCCACGGTCTGAAAATCAAATACCGGCATCAGATGTACATGGGTAATCCCTAATTCAGCCAGATGATCAATCCCCACTGTATTTCCTGCCGAATCCTTTAATCCAAATTCGGTAAATGCTTTGAATTTACCCTTATAATGCATACCTGAGCTCTCATGTGAGGAGAAGTCACGAACATGCAGTTCATAAATCACTGCGTCGGCAGGATGCTGTAACGGAGGCGCTACATCCTGATCCCAATGTTCTGGATTCGTATCCTGCAAATTAACGATTGCTGATCTTAAACCATTTGCAGATACGGCTCTTGCATAAGGATCTACTGCTTCCGTCACATTGCCATCTGCAAAAACAGCACGGTACATATAATATTTCCCTTTTAGATCACCTGATAACTTGGTCTGCCAGACTCCACCATTACTACGCTGCATATATACAATACGACCATTGTCCATAGCACTCTTAGGTGACTCAGTATTCAGTTGATGCCCACCTGTTTCGTACAGTACAAGGGACACAGCAAGTGCCGTAGGTGCCCAGACTTTAAATACACTGTACTCCGTTGAATACGTCAAGCCTAAATCCTTGCCCTCGTAGACTTCCATCATCAATTCTGCATTTATATAATTTTTACTCATGAATTAACACCATCCTATGGCTCCCCACCTAACCTGTGGGGTTGCTTATAAGTCCATATATTACCAATTCATTTCATATTAATACTTGCACAGCGCTGCAAGTCGGCAAATGGAGTATAAACTTTCTATGGATCCTTACTATTATATGTACGACATATTTATAGGTTTGGGTTCCTTATCGACTTTATGCTCATTACTAATACTATCGGTATAGACATCTGCGCAATAAAGAAAATAAACAGTGAACAGTAAATGAGGTCGAATTACAGAAAATTATAGGTTAAAAAACATAAAAAAGCCGACCTCCAGCCATCGGAAGTCGGCAATAGTAGTTGGAAAAACAGTAGAACGCTAAAACGGATTAATGCATGCGTAAAAAGTTACTTAGCGATACTTTGAACAAGCGCAGCGACTTCTTCAGCCGTGCCAAGCTGCAACGCTTTTGCAGCCAAATCCTTCATGTCGGCAGCCGACAATTTAGAAATTTGACTACGCGCTGGCAAAATGGAAGTTGCACTCATGCTGAATTCGTCGAGACCAAGACCCAGTAGCAGCGGAATAGCTGTTGCGTCACCAGCCATTTCACCACACATCCCCGTCCATTTACCTTCTGCATGGGCTGCATCAATTACATTTTTGACCAAACGCAGGATGGCTGGATTGTAAGGCTGATACAGGTAAGATACCTGTTCATTCATACGGTCCGCAGCCATTGTATATTGAATAAGATCATTCGTACCGATACTGAAGAAATCAACTTCCTTAGCAAACTGGTCAGCCAGTACAGCAGTTGATGGAATCTCAACCATTATGCCAAGCTGAATGTTGTCTGATACTTCCTTACCTTCTTCCCGAAGCTTAGCTTTCTCTTCGAGCAAAAGATCACGTGCAGCACGGAATTCACCAAGCGTAGCTATCATAGGGAACATAATGCGAAGATCCCCGTGAACACTCGCTCTTAGTAACGCGCGTAATTGAGTACGGAAAATATCCTGACGATCCAGGCAAAGACGGATCGCACGGAAACCAAGGAAAGGATTCATTTCCTTCGGAAGGTCAAGATAAGGCAGCTCTTTATCGCCACCGATATCCAGGGTACGTACGACTACCGGCTTACCCTTCATGTTCTCAAGTACAGTACGGTAGGCGTTATATTGAATTTCCTCAGAAGGCAGCTTATCGCGACCCATGTAAAGGAACTCAGTGCGGTACAGACCTACACCTTCGCCACCATTCTCAATGACACCATTCACATCATTTGGTGTACCAATATTGGCAGCTAGCTCAACATGTTTACCGTCTGCTGATACTGTAGGTTCGTCGCGAAGTTTCTTCCATTCTGCGATTTGCAAGTCGTAAGCTTCCTGCTTGCGAGTGTACTCTGCCACTTCAGCTTCGCTAGGATTGATCAGAACGTCTCCGTTCAGACCATCGACAATCACCAAATCGCCAGAATTCACTTCTGACAGAACCGTTTTAGTTCCCACAACCGCTGGAATTTCCAAAGAACGTGCCATAATTGCAGAGTGAGAAGTCCGTCCACCGATGTTCGTTGTGAAGCCTTTAACGAACTTACGATTAAGCTGTGCTGTATCCGATGGTGTTAGATCTTGAGCAATCACGATTACTTCTTCACTGATTTCTGCAGGACTTACATAATGAATGCCCAGCAGGTGGTTCAGCAAGCGCTTGGTAACATCACGCATATCAGCTGCACGTTCCTGCAGATAGGCACTCTTCATATTTTCGAACATCTCAATGAATTGCGTAGCCACTTCGTTTAGCGCATAGTCCGCGTTAACCGATTCCTCACGGATTTTATCAATTACAGGATTGATCAGCTCTGGGTCATCAAGAATAAGCAGATGTGATTCGAAAATCTCAGCCTTTTTCTCCCCCAGCTCTGCCAAAGTACGCTCTTTAATCGTTTGCAGCTCCACTCTTGATTTGGCGAGTGCATCATTCAACTTAGCGACTTCTGCTTCAGTATCACTGATACTTGTCTTCGTAATCGTATAATCCGGATGTTTCAGGATAAAAGCACGGGCTACTGCAATCCCTGCTGAAGCCGCGATTCCTGAAATCTTATTCATGGATTTCCCCTAGCCCTTCTTTAATCATTACTTCTTGAAGAGCGTTCAAAGCTTCTGCTTCTTCGCTTCCTTCAGTAATCAAAGACAAAGTATCTCCAGCTTCAAGACCCAATGACAATACGCCAAGAATGGATTTCAAAGTTACTTTTTTACCTTTAGCTTCTGCATATGCTTCTGTACCTTTGAATTTTGTTGCTGTATTTACCAAGGCAGTTGCTGGACGTGCGTGAATTCCATCTTCATCGACAATTCTGAATGTTTTTTGCATAATATTATCCAACTCGCTTTCTGTTATTAAAGTATTTTAAATTTATAGTGAAAGCTTCGCTTCCTTGTATGAACAAGGAAGCATCGGCCCTTGCACTTTTACTGAATCGTAATGATGTCTTGGTCTCCTATAGAAACCTTACCCGGCTTCTTCAATGTTACAGAAGAGCCTTCTGGTAAATTAGAGAAAATAACAGGTGAGATTACAGAAGGTGCATGTGCTTTTACATACTCTAAATCCACTTCCATAATCGGTTGTCCAGCCGCTACAAGATCGCCCTCTTCAACTAATACCGTGAAGCCTTGACCTTTAAGCTTAACCGTATTAACCCCAATATGAACGAGCACTTCCTTGCCTCCGTCAGACATAATACCGATGGCATGTTTGCTCGGGAACACGTTAAATACCTTACCGTAAACCGGTGAAGCAATCTTCCCATCTTCGGATAGGAACGCGAAGCCGTCGCCCGTCATTTTTTGGGAGAATACTGGATCTGGCACCTCTGTGATATCCAACAATTCACCGTTTACTGGAGATACGATATCTTCCTTGATAATCGCTTCACCAGCTTCACCTGCCTGTTGTTCTTCTTCTGGCTCTGGAGTAACCACTACTGGAGCTGCTGAAGCTGCAGGTGTCTTTCCGTTAATCACATCTTGAATCTGCGATTTAATCGTATCTGAACGTGTGCCAAAAATCGCTTGAACGTTATTACCCACTTCCAGCACACCTGATGCACCAAGTTTCTTAAGACGGTTCTTGTCTACGCCTGCCTTATCTTTAACTTCAACACGAAGGCGGGTAATACAAGCGTCTAGATGAGTGATGTTTTCTTTACCACCTAGAGCGGACAAAATGTTCCGCGGTAGATCATCACCGGCTCTGGAGACAGACTCCGTATTCACTTCTTCTTCTTCATTCGTATCTTCTTCACGACCCGGTGTCATAAGATTGAATTTCCGAATTACAAACCGGAAGCCGAAGTAATAAATTAAGGCAAGGACCAGACCTACCGGAATGACCAGCCACCAAGCTGTACGGTTCGGGATAATACCGAAGAGCACAAAATCGATAAAGCCACCCGAGAATGTCATGCCGATTTTAACATCCAGAATATGCATAGTCATAAAGGACAGACCTGCAAACACAGCATGTACAGCGAACAGCAACGGAGCCACGAATAGGAACGAGAATTCGAGCGGCTCAGTAATCCCTGTCAAGAACGATGTCAATGCCGCGGAAATCATCAAACTTCCGACGATCTTTTTATTCTGAGGTTTAGCTTCATGATAGATAGCCAAAGCCGCTGCTGGAAGACCAAACATCATGAATGGATATTTACCTGTAGTAAATGTCCCTGCTGTGAAGTCTACTCCATCGCGAAGCTGCTGCATGAAGATCCGTTGGTCACCACGTACCAATTCTCCAGCTTTATCAACGTAGGTACCAAATTCATACCAGAATGGAGAGTAGAAAATGTGATGCAGTCCAAAAGGAATGAGCGAACGCTCGATCGTTCCGAAGATAAACGCTGCAAGCGTTTTGTTCGTATCAATCATACTTTGTGACACATAGTTCAGACCATGTTGAATAGGTGGCCATACTATTGTCAGTAACAAGCCCAAGATTAGAGCTGTTACCGCCGTCATGATCGGTACGAAACGTTTACCTGCGAAGAAACCCAGGTAAGAAGGAAGCTCAATTTTGAAGAATCGCTTGTACATGGCCGAAGCCAATATACCGACGAGTATACCTCCAAACACCCCTGTTTGCAGTGTTGGAATCCCTAATACGCTGGCATACGAGAAGTCGCCTTGGCTCAGGACGTAATCATTAACGCCAATAACTGTACCCATCGTAATGTTCATTACGAGGAAACCGATAATGGCAGCTAGACCCGCAACACCTTCACCGCCGGCTAAACCTATCGCAACCCCCACCGCGAAGAGTAAGGCTAGATTATCAAATACAATTTGTCCTGAGTTCATCAATACGTTGGCAACAGCCTGAACAACATGGTTCTCCAGTGCTGGAACATATTGCAGGAAGTCTGGGTTTACCAGCATGTTTCCTATTCCAAGAAGCAAACCTGCCGCAGGCAGAATAGCTACTGGAAGCATCAGAGCTTTACCAACTCTTTGTAAAACACCAAACAACTTTTTAAACATTTAGGTTACTCCTTTCATTAATTTCACTAAAACAGATGCCAAAAAAGGCATGAGCAACACAGTATAGGAGTTGTAATCTAACGCTATCGTTAGATTGCCCCAAGAAGGGGGTTAACAACCAAAATACTGTAATTCACTCATGCCTGATCGAATCAGTTACACGCTCGATATTCTGTTTTGTTGATGACAGTGAACATTGTAGCATCGTTTTTTTTAAGTGGCAAGCGTTTTTTTTGAAACCATGATTTGTTACAACTTTTGCACTTTAAGGAGCTTCACCATTCTTGTCCATATCTTGTTCGTCCACTTTTTTCTGGGCAATACGCTGCAGATGAATCGTCAAATAACTTACCTCAGCTTGATACACGGGAATTCGCACACGCTGTTCGATAATTTTTGTTAATTTCCAAGCCAACGAATACATCTCAGGATACTCCCGTTTCATGAGTCCATCCAGGGTTGAGGTCTCTTGTACCGCCTCTCCGCGGCGTAATCTTTCTAGAACGAATCGCAGATGGGTTACCAGTCTTGAGTAATCAAGTGAATCACGTGGGATTCGATAGTCCAGATAATTCTCGACTAACCCAACCAGCTCTCCAATCAAGAGAGAATGTTGTCTAACCTCGGAAATTTGCCTATTACTAAGTGCGCTGACAATATGAAGAGCCACAAAACCTATCTCATCCACCGGCAATTCCACGCCCATAGCCTCATTGATCCGTCCAATCGCATATTCTGCCATCTTATATTCCTCAGGATAAATCTCCTTAGTTTCATACAAAAATGGATTATGAATTGGGATATCTTGTTCAAAACGACGGATAGCAAAGGAAATATGGTCGGTAAGTGCAATGTGAATATGCTCATTAAGCGGCTGACGGCTACAATGCATAATATGTAATACTATTTCTTGAACGACCTCAATCAACTTCTCATCCACTTGGGGAAGAAGCTGTTTATATTGTTCCTGCTCCTCCTGGCTGCGAAGAATAAACATCTTCTCCACGGAGGATAGATTAATCTGATCCCGCAGCTTGCGGTTAAACCCTATCCCTTTACCGATAACTACAACCTCGGAATATTGAGGATGCTGGGCAATGATAACGTTGTTATTCAACACCTTCGCCACTGTTATGCTACTCATTTTTGACACCTCTTTTATTTCTAAACACCTAACTTCCAGCAGCATACGCAATAAGAAATCGTACGATGAATACAAGCTTTGCTACCATCATAACACCAAGAATTGCATATTAGAAGAACACTCTGTGTCCTTACTAAGCTAGTAGATCAGAGTGAACAGCCTTAAAGGCTTTTATTTTACCTGAAAAAATCTTTAAACACCAGTGAAAGCGTCGATGTCTATATATACAATAATTCCCACGGGATGCCGATAAGCTATAAAGCTTCATCAAAAATCACCTGTAAACGCATGAGCTTTTTATCATGTTGTCTAATTTAGATCAAAACAGATCAAAACATAAAGATTAAGGTATGACCAGCAGCTTTGCCAGTCATACCTTAAGTAAATTAAAACCATATAAATTGCATTAAACTATTTTTCCTTTTGTTCAGGCACAGAAGTTAAAGTCTCGCTGGCTGTACTAGATGTTGCTGATGGCTGAATATAAGTTGCAGGTGTAGCTGGTGCAACAGGTGCGACTGGTGTAACTGATGCTCCTTTGCTTCCGGAAGCTTTAGAGGTCAACCCCTTGATCAGTGCCTCTACATCAATCCCTGAGACGCTCTTCAACATCTCTGGAGCGGTGGACATTAGCTGAGTCACATAATTGCTGACCCGGGCTGCACCTTCCCCGTTACCGGTATCTACAACGGTAAGTTTATCAATAGATGCCAGCGGCTTCGCAATTTGGCCAGCCAAATCAGGCAGCATTTTGACGATGATATCGAGCACCGCCGCTTCGCCGAATTTCTGGAAAGCTTCCGCCAGTTTCTCTTTGGCTTCTGCTTCCGCTAGACCGCGCAACCGGATAACCTCAGCATCCGCTGTACCTTTAGCCAGCTCTGCATCCGCCATCGCTTGACCTTCAAGACGCTTCTGCTCAGATGTCGCTTTAGCTTGCGTTTCAATACTATATTGCAAGGCATCTGCCTCACGCATTCTCTTCGCCTTATCGGCTTCCGCCGCTTGCTCAACTGCATAACGATCCGCTTCTGCTTTTTTCTTCACTTCAGCATCATACTGCTTCTCGCGAACTTGAATTTCTTTGGCTTGCAAATCGATTTCACGTTCCTTACGTACCAGCTCAACCTTCATCTGTTCTTCAACAACGGTCTGCTTTGCACGTGCCTCTTGAATATGATAAGCCTGGTCGGCTTCCGCTTTCGCTGTATCCTGATCCCGTTTAAACGCAGCCACCTTAAGCTGGTTTTCCTTGGAGGCTTCGGCAATATTCGTATCCCGCAGCAGCTCAGCTTTTTGCCCTTGCTCTTCTGCGTTTGCCTTTTGAATTCTCGCATCCCGCACTGCTTCTGCTTCAGCGATCTCTGCATCCCGCTTCACAGCAGCTATCCGCGGTTTACCTAGTGCCTCTAGATATCCATGTTTGTCTCGCACATCCTTGATGGTAAAGGAAACAATTTGCAGACCCATTTTCTTAAGATCACGCGCCGCCACGCCTTGAACCTCTTGCGCAAAGCGGTCACGGTTACGATATACTTCCTCAACGGTCATCGAACCGAGAATGGCCCGCAGATGACCTTCAAGAACCTCTTGTGCTTCGCTCTTCAGTGCTTCAATCGGTTTGCCCATAAATTGCTCAGCAGCTGTCGCCACATCTTCAGTTGAGCTACCCACTTTAATGATCGCCACACCGTCGGCAATAACCGGAACCCCTTGTTCGGTGTATACCTCCGGGGTCGTCACATCGAGTTTATGAGAAAGAAGCGACATAAATTCAGCCTTCTGAAAGACTGGGAGTATAAAGGCCCCGCCCCCGCGTACAATCTTTATTTTACGACCAGAACCATCGTCTGAAATATGATTTTTCCCCAAGAACGACCCCGTTACGATCATCCCTTCATCGGGTCCAACCGTTTTGTAACGTGCCCAGAATGCGATACCTAGCACAAACAAGACAGCAACGACAACAGCAGGGACTAACAAATACTCAGGAATACCGAACATTAAAGATCCACTCCTCTTCTCTTTTCGAATTCTGACACCAATGCAACGCCTTCTCTAACCTCCACTACAACAACTTTAATCCCTGCCGGAAGCAGCTCATGATCAAAGCTTGCTGCCGTATGCAGGCTATTGCCGGCGCCAAACTTTACCATAATCTCACCATAACCAGTGGCGGGAACAGGAATTGTGATTTCCCCGATCTTGCCAGGCAGATCACTCATTGAGAAACCATTGGACATTTCGCTTTTTTCCATGGGCTTAACCACCCCTAGATACATAAGTACTCCCAAAAAAGCGGCGGCTAACAAAGACAAAGCAATGATCGCCCCAGCTTCCAGAGCGCTGTACCGGGTTAGAAGAATGCCCGCTCCGCCGAACACGGTTATTCCTCCTGCCAGTACGGTGGGATTCAGAAAATCTACGGATACGAAATCAAAGACCCCATGCAAGGCATCTCCGATCACATCGCCCACCAGGACGCTGACTATGGCAAATATGACGCCTAGCGCCAAGCAGCCTAAATACAGCGTTTGCATTTTTATTTCCTCCTGTCTTCAATCAGGACTGTCATATTACATTAAACGTACAAAGTAGGTCCTTGGTTTCACAATCTTTGGATATTCACCCAAATAAGTTCCATTCAGAGGATAAGCATGCTCACATTGGCACTATTTTATTACATGTGCTGGGGCTGTCCTAAAGGCCGTTCAATAGTTGGTGGAGCACGGATTTTTGTTGGTAACACTCTCGCGCGTATGAAGAGGCTATGTTGCTTTCGCGCCTCGGCACCTCGGCCTATCGGACTCAGCAGACCCTATTCGCCGATTTATCCGACATTTGGTATGCTATCGGACCGCATAGTCCCTATTGGCATGAAAAACAACAAATATGAGGCTATTTCGAAGCAATAGTGTCTCTGGTGAAGCTAGAATAAAAAGTGGACAGTAGTTAACAGACTGGCGATAATGAGTCCACGGAGGTGTGTTCACATGGGAGAACATCGACAACGGTATAACGAAGAATTTAAAAAACAGACAGTGCAGTTCATTCAAGAGCAAACAAAGACAGTGGGCGACTTGGCGGAAGAGCTCAACATCCCAAAAAGTACCCTGCATCAATGGATGAGCCAGTATCGAGAATTAAAGAATGAACCGGCAGCTAGCGTGGATCGAGTACGAGAACTCGAGGCACAGTTGAAAGAAATGAGCCGTCAACTTCAAGAAAAAGATAACAAGATTGCCGATGTGGAAGAGGAATTAGCGATCGTAAAAAAAGCAGTGCACATCTTCAGCAAACCAAGGAACTGAGATTCCAGTTTATTGAAAAACATCGCTCCGAGTTTCTCTTGGAGAAGATGTGCATGACCCTACATGTGTCACGGAGCGGGTACTACAAGTGGCGGACAGAAAAAAACAGTACGCATATGCTTCGTAAGGCTGCGATAATGAAGCGAATTCAGTATCATTTTACAGACCATCAAAAGCGGTATGGGAGTCCGAAGATCACCCGCCTGTTACATCAAGAAGGTTATACCGTTACCGAACGCACGGTGAGTGTGTACATGCGACATATGAAGCTTCGCTCCATTGTCTCCAAAACGTATCGGGTACAGACCACTGACTCCAATCATGACCATCCGATTGCCCCGAATACGCTGAACCAGCAATTTAAAATACTCAAACCCAATTCAGTATGGGTTACCGACATTACGTACATTCCTTGCCGGGGAGGGCGCTTGTACCTGGCTAGTGTGATGGACCTTTGCACGCGCGAAATCGTGGGGTGGCGTTTGGAGAACCATATGGAAACTAGCTTGATTTCGGGCGCTTTACAAGATGCCTACGAAGCTAAACAACCGGAAAAGGGTCTATTACATCACTCCGATAGAGGTTCTCAATATACTTCTCATGAATACACGAAGCAGTTGAAAGCGTATGGCATGGAGTCCAGCATGAGCCGCAGAGGTAACTGTTATGATAACGCCTGTATCGAGTCGTGGCACAGCATTTTGAAAAAGGAGCTCATTTATTGTAATCCACGATTCAAAACTAAGGAGCAAGCCTACCAGACACTTTTTCAATATATTGAGTTTTACTATAACCGCAAGCGAATGCATGGCGCGCTGGGGTATCTTTCTCCAGTTCGTTTTGCTGAGCAATTGACTAGAATGTCTGTTGCGTGACTGTCCACTTTCTTGACAGAGGTCCATGGTGTCCGAAAACTTGCTCAAAAGGCTGAAAATTCGCATATAACGTCAGCTGGGTCCGTAGGGTAGGCGTGTATTGGTAGAGGAATCAGTCGTGTGGGGATCTTACAAACCCTAGTTGGTTGGGTAACACTCTCGCGCATATGAAGAGGCTATGCTGCTTTCGCACCTCGGCCCATCGGACTCAGCAGACCCTATTCGCCGATTTTTCCGACATTTGGTATGCTATCGGACCGCATAGCCCCTATTGGCATGAAAAACAGCAAATATAAGACCATTTCGAAGCAATAGTGTCTCTGGTGTCCGAAAACTTGCTCAAAAGGCTGAAAATTCACAGATAACGTCAGCTGGGTCCGTAAGACTCTGGAGGACGGTCGACGGATTAGATTACGGGTGCGAACAGTGATAGATGAGGTACGGACAGCAGCAGCGGAGGTTCGGCCAGCGGCAGCGGAGGTTCGCCAGCGGCAGCGAGATCTTGGGATGAGAGCGACCGAAAAGTATAGCAAGAGGAGCAAGTCACACTAGAACATAAATACAAAGAAGCGATTCTTCCATAACGGAGGAATCGCTTCTTTGACATTCTATTGCGACTTCTAGAATAAAGACAAATGGTCTCTTTTCATAGAAGAGTTACTTACAAAGCCATTTTATAAATCTCAACTACATCTTCACGCTCAAGCTTGCGGAAATTACCAAATGCTCCGAAACGAACAGCCTTGTCAGCCATACTGCCGATCTCGCTGTCATCAATATCATAATCTCCGAGCGTCTTCGGCGCACCGATGGAATCCCAGAAATTACGCAGAGCCTCAATACCTTCCAGCCCGATTTCTTCATCAGTCTTGCCAGCAGGATCAACTCCGAACACATTTACTGCAAGCTGACGGAAACGCGCAGGGTTTGTGCTGAGGTTATATTTCATCCATTGCGGGAACAAAATCGCCAAACCTCCACCATGTGGAATATCGTAAACAGCCGACACTGCATGCTCGATATTATGAGTCGCCCAATCTCCGGCAAAACCCATGCTGACCATTCCGTTAAGCGCCATCGTACCGCAGTACATAATGGTCTCACGCAGCTCGTAGTTGTTCAGATCTTCGATAAGCTTCGGCGCGGTTTCAATTACAGTGCGCAGCAAAGTTTCACAGAACCCGTCTTGTACCGGTGTATTGCCGTCTGTATGGAAATAGTGCTCCAGTACATGTGACATGATGTCCACCATGCCATAAACGGTCTGATCACGTGGCAGAGAAAAAGTGTTCTCTGGATCAAGAATCGAGAATGCCGGGTAGGCATGCACGCTGCCCCAGCCCATTTTTTCCTTAGTAACCTCGTTTGTGATTACGGAGCCATTATTCATTTCGGAACCCGTAGCAGCCATTGTCAGCACTGTACCCAGTGGAAGCGCGTCTTGAGCCGCTGCTTTACGCTCTACAAAGTCCCACATATCACCATCATATTTCGCTCCAACAGCAACAGCTTTTGCGCAGTCCAATACGCTTCCGCCCCCTACTGCAAGAACCAGGTCAATATTATGCTCCCGGCACAGCTCTACGCCTTTATGTACTGTGGAAAGACGTGGATTGGGTTCTACTCCAGAGAGTTCAGTCACTGTAGCGCCTATTGAACTCAGCTCAGCAACTACTTTATCGTACAGACCACTGCGCTTGATACTGCCGCCACCGTACATCAAAAGCACATTTTTACCGTACTTAGGCACCTCCGTCTTCAAGGCTTCAAGGGTACCCTGTCCAAAAATCAGCTTGGTAGGATTATAAAATTCAAATTTACGCATATGTGTAAACCTCCAGTAGTTAATTCATAATGTCTTACTCCTTCGTATTATAAACCTCTGGTTACCCGCATTCAAATTAGGTGGCTGGGTTTCGTCATTCCGAATAAAAAAAGATGCCCCAAGCCCATAGGCTTGAGGTCATCCTTAAATCCAAATTCACTTACTACAAAGCGCCGAAGCTTGTTACGAAACGGCGGAAAGCCGCTTGACCTTCTGGAGTCCGTTTGTAAACGCCAGCGTGTTCAAGAATATGCGTAAACTTGATGCCAACTTCGTTCTGCACAATCTTGAGCGCTTCCTCGTGTTGCAGTGCAGTTCCGAATCGCTCCACCAGCTCCTGAATCCAAGCCGCATGCTGCGCAAGAGAATGACTAGGGTCATTCTTCACCGCTTCTAACAGCGCTTGATCTCCTGCAAGAATACCTGCGATGGAATCGAGTTCTTCCTTCAAACGGCCCGGCAGAATCGCCAGTCCCATAACTTCAATCAAGCCGATGTTTTCTTTCTTGATATGATGCATTTCCCGGTGTGGATGAAAAATCCCTTCAGGATATTGCTCATTAGTCCGGTTATTCCGCAGCACAAGATCCATCTCGAAGCTGCCGTCCTCGGCCCGGCGTACGATAGGAGTAACGGTATTATGAGGTTGTACTTCACCGTCAACCTCACTAAAGGCTAGCACTTCCGCCTCTGGATCGCTGTAGGCTTTCCAAGCTTCATAAAGCGCATTTCCGCATTCCAATAGAACCGCAGGATCTTCTCCATTTAAGCGCAATACGGACATCGGCCATTTTACGATATTAACGCTGACACCCGGATAAGAAGCATGTGTAAATGTATCTTCCTTAGGCGCTTTTTGAATCGGGAATGTGTGGCGTCCGCCCTGAAAATGGTCATGCGTCAGAATAGAGCCGCCAACAATCGGTAAGTCTGCATTGGAGCCAATAAAATAATGCGGGAATGATTCCACGAAGCTAAGCAGCCGCTTCAAGGTATCCTTGGTAAGCTTCATTGGCACATGATCATGATGGAATACAATACAGTGCTCATTGTAGTAAACATATGGCGAATATTGGAAGAACCATTTTTCATTATTCAGGTTAAGTGGAATGATACGCAGGTTCTGGCGTGGCGGATGATTGATCCGTCCGGCATAACCTACATTCTCACGGCACAGCAGACATTTCGGATAGACTGGCGGCGGGAGCAGCCGAGCCATTGCGATTTCCTTCGGATTTTTCTCAGGCTTGGACAAATTGATCGTCATTTCAATGTCTCCGTACGGCGAATCCTGCAGCCAGTAGACATTCTTCGAGATCCGATCCATCCGAATATAGTTCGAATCAATGCTCAATTTATAAAAACGATCTGTAGCCGCGGAGATGCCTTTTTCAGCGGTCAGACTATAGAACTCAGCATTTACATCCGAAGGACGGGCCATGAGAAGTCCCATAATCTTGGCATCCAGCAAGTCACGGTAAGTGTCACTATTCTCTGGGATCAATCCGATTTCAAAACCATAATCAATCAGTGCATCGAGTGGAGCCTGCGGCCCTTCCAATGGACTTTGATCGATGTCACCTACATGCGGCTCACTGAAACCGAACTGTTCGAGCAGCACATTACGGCTATAATCTTCATCGGATGGAGCTATAAGCTGCTGGCGCAGTGCGAACAGAACAAGCTGCTCAATCGCATGTAATGCTTTCTGGCCAGCAGGTGTAATCTTATTCTCGTTGTGCATTTTAATTCTCCTTAAGTAGGGTCTCAAGTTCAAGATAAGCTAACCTAAAGTCCCTTATTCTCCGTATCCTTGCGGATTGGCAGAGTGCCAGTTCCATGCACTTTGAATGATATCTTCCAAATCTGCATGCTGCGGGTTCCATCCAAGGACGCTACGCGCTTTGTCGGAGGAAGCTACCAGCACAGCCGGATCGCCGGCACGGCGTTCTTGAATGACTACAGGAATTTCAAGTCCAGTAACCTTCTTCGCCGTTTCAATCACCTGTTTTACCGAGAATCCAAGTCCATTGCCCAGGTTGAAAATATTGCTGCTGCTTCCGCTGCGCAGGTAAGTTACCGCACGAACATGGGCGTCAGCCAGATCGCTGACATGGATGTAGTCGCGCACACAAGTACCGTCTTCTGTAGGATAGTCATCTCCGAAAACTGCGATACTGTCACGTTGCTTCAAGGCCGTTTGCAATACCAGCGGCACCAAATGACTTTCTGGACGATGGTCTTCACCGATTTTGCCACTGGCATGTGCGCCAGCTGCATTGAAGTAACGCAATGCTACGTATTTGATGCCCAGTACTTTGTCAAACCAAGCCATCATCCGTTCCATGGTCAGCTTAGTTTCTCCATACACATTGGCTGGTTCAGTGCGGTCTGTTTCTTCAATCGGCACCTTTTCCGGTTCGCCGTAGGTTGCGGCAGTGGACGAGAATACGATCTTGTTCACGCCAGCTTTTTGCATAGCTTCTAGAAGACACTGTGTACCATATACGTTGTTGTCGTAATATTTTACAGGGTCCTTCATGCTTTCTCCGACCAAAGAGCTTGCAGCAAAATGGATAACCGCTTCAATCTCATTTTCAGCGAACAGCTTACCCAGCAGTTCTTTATCACGCAGATCACCTTCGTACAGCTTGCCACCCAGCAGTGCCTCACGATGCCCTGTTAGCAGATTGTCGATGACCACCACTTCTTCGCCACGATCCAGCAGCTCCGCTACAGTATGAGACCCAATATACCCTGCTCCACCTGTTACTAAAATCGCCATCTGATTACACTCCCTTCAATTCTTGGACACCATTACCGATGCCGCAAACGTAGAACTCGCCAACCAAACCAGATCTTGTGGTATAGGCTTCACCAACTTCACGAATAAAACGTTCTATATCATCTTCATGTACCAAAGATACTGTACAGCCTCCGAAACCCGCGCCAGTCATACGGGAACCGAGTGTACCTGGGATGCGCCCAGCTTCTTCAACCATAATATCAAGCTCTGCACAGCTAACTTCATACAAATCGCGCAAGGACGCATGCGAATCATTCATGAACTGTCCAAACTGCTTCAGATCATTGTTTTTTAATACCTCAACGGAATCTAGCACGCGTTGATTCTCTTCCACAACATGGCGAGCGCGGCGTCTTACAATTTCGTCTGTGATTTTATCTTGATGTGCTTCGAACTGTTCACGATTAAGCTGTGCCAGATAAGCTAGTGAAGGCACTTCTTTTTGCAAAATAGCCAATGCCTCATCACACTGCTGACGGCGTTCATTGTACTTGGAATCTACAAGCCCTCTGCGTTTGTTCGTGTTGCCGATAACCAATTTGTATGAACCTGTGATGAACGGTACCAAATTGTACTCAAGTGTGTCGCACATCAGCAGGATCGCATGATCGCGTTTGCCGTTAGCAACTGCGAACTGATCCATAATTCCGGAGTTTACACCTACGTACTGGTTCTCAGCACGCTGGGACAAAAGTGCAATCTCAACAGTGTCTGTATCGCCACCTTCGAGAGTCAGGAACGCATAAGCAGTAACGACTTCAAGAGAGGCCGAGGAGGACAAGCCTGCTCCATTCGGAATATCGCCATGAAACAGCAGATCGTACCCTTTGGATACTGGTGTGCTTTTCTTATCCAGCTCAACCATTACCCCAATCGGATAGTCAATCCATTCACCCGTTTTGGCCTTGCCAATTTCGCTATAATCAATAGAAGCTTCGTAAGGAAAATTAGTTGATGCAAAATTCACTTTGCTGTCACTACGTGGACGCACAATCAGCGTTGTACCGAATTCCAAAGCTGCGGGAAGTACATACCCGCCGTTATAATCCAAGTGCTCTCCGATGAGATTGACACGACCTGGTGCATAAAACACCTTAGCCTCTTCCCCGCTCACCCCATATTTTTCAATAAATTTGTTATTAAGTTCCTGTATGCTCATTAATGCCACTCCATCCTTTCGCTGCTTCAGCCAGTGGGAATTAGTAAAGCGTTCTTTATGTACTCATTATAATAGATTCATTCATCCTCTGATAATGCAATCATGTGTGTAATGTATGGATAAATGTGACTTCCCATAATATAATAATTACATATATTACTGTTACTCTCTAAACTATAAGCCATTAAATGACATTAACACAAGAAAGGCTGTCCCAAATGGAGCATACTTATTCCGTAGGATCCAATCCAGTGTATTACGATAAACAGAACCTTCATGTACTGTTTGCCGGCCAGAGTCAGACCCTGCCCATGCATCAAGCTGGACCCAAGATCTATGATTATTATTTGCTGCATTTCATAGAATCTGGCTCGGGCGTTTTCCGTACAGAACATCATAAATATGAGTTGGGTAAAGGGGACTGCTTCTTGATCCATCCGGGACAATTAGTCAGTTACGTCTCGGATAAAGACCAGCCCTGGTGCTATCGCTGGGCAGCTTTTACTGGCAGTGAAGCTGACGATCTGGTGCTGCAGACAGGGTTCACACCACAACAGCCTGTGGTGACTACAACAGGTGAAAGCCTCATTCCAGGTGCCCTATCCAGCATCATGCAAGCCTTCAACGCCAACAAAGAGAGTGCCCATCTGACTTCGCTTGGCTATCTCTATCTCATTGTCGGCGAAGCAGCTGATTTGCTCTCTTCCTTCTCTCGTCTTCCCGGCGCAGAATCACAGGTTAAGCGTACTGTGAAGCAAATGATCCACTACATGGCTTCTCAATATGCGCACCCGGTCTCTATTGAACAAATGTGTGATACGCTGGGTTATAATCGAGCCTACCTGTCCCGTGTATTTAAGCAAGAGACCGGATTATCTCCGGTGACCTACTTGCTGAAGCTGCGGATTGAAAAGTCCAGACAACTGCTGCGTGAACGACCGGAGCTGTCCGTGGAACAGGTAGCAGCATCTGTGGGGCTCACCGATGCTTTATACTTCTCTCGCCAATTCAAACGGTTTTGTGCCCAGTCACCGACGGCTTACCGGATGACTACAACGAGACAAGCAGAGAAACCTGAACGTTAGTTTGCCCTTAATCCATAAATCCATAAATCCATAAATCCATAAATCCACTATACAACAACAGCCCACCTTCCTTAACGTAAGGAACCGGGCTGTTACTGTTCAATATGCTATAGTTCTGTCTTTAAAATCGTTTCAATCCGCTCTAACTCCTCCGGACTGAAATCAGGATCAGCTAAAGCAGCTATATTCTCTTCAATCTGATCCACTCTGCTTGCTCCAATCAGGGCAGAAGTAACCTTGCCACCCCGGAGTGTCCAAGCCAGTGCAAACTGAGCCAGATTCTGTCCTCGCGAAACCGCAAGCTGATTAAGTGCGCGAATCCTCCGCTGCACCTCCGGTGTAATCCGGCTCTCATTCAAGGCGGCAGACGGCTTGGCAGCTCTTGACCCTTCTGGAATACCATTCAAATATTTGTTGGTTAACAAGCCTTCAGCCAAGGGTGTAAAAGCGATGCTTCCTACACCACTATGTTCCAGTACATCCTGTAAGCCGCCCTCAATCCAACGATCGAGCATAGAATAACTAGGCTGATGGATTAAGAGCGGTGTGCCCAGGCTTTTTAGAATACTGAGGGCTTCAGCCGTCTGCTCCGCATTATAGTTGGATAGTCCTATATATAAAGCTTTGCCAGAACGTACCGCATAATCCAGCGCCTGCATGGTTTCTTCAAGCGGTGTTTCCGGGTCTGGACGATGAGAGTAATAAATATCAACATAATCTAGGCCTAGCCGCTTCAGGCTCTGATCCAGACTAGCCAGCATATATTTACGTGAACCCCATTCCCCATAAGGGCCGGGCCACATGTTATACCCTGCTTTTGTAGAGATCACTATTTCATCACGATAAGGATACATATCATTGGCAAGAACTTTACCGAACAGCTCTTCTGCTGAACCAGCTGGTGGACCATAGTTGTTGGCCAGATCAAAATGGGTAATTCCAAGATCAAAAGCACGAGTGATCATTTCTCTGCCGTTCTCGTAATTATCGATCCCACCAAAATTCTGCCATAATCCTAATGAGATTGCTGGGAGCTTGAGACCTGAGTTCCCGCAACGATTATAACGCATGTTGTCATACCGTTTATCGTCTGCTACATATACCATTGCTTATCCCTGCCTCTCATTACACGCTGTTGTGAGCCTACCTTATCTTTAAACTTCTGAGCGTAATAATAATCTGGCAAGAGAAACCAAAGGACAGCTTTTTCCTTCTAGCTTAATAGATCCTTGACACTGCCCATTACTTTTCCAATTCGATCTGTAATCAGCAAATCCGCCTGATCATCATAAGGTGTGGGATCTCCGTTCAGCAGCACCGTACGTTTGCCCCGGAAATAAGTCACCAGACTGGCCGCAGGTTGAACCGTTAGCGAGGTTCCACCAATAATAAGCATATCTGCAGAGGCAATCGCTGCTACAGAGCCCATAAGCACGGAGTGATCCAATTCTTCTTCATATAAAACCACATCCGGCTTGATAATTCCGCCACATTCCGGGCAGTGAGGAACGATCTCAGTCATTTCCAGCAGTTGATCCAGCCCGTAATACCGTGAGCAGTCCATACAATAGTTGCGATGGATCGAACCATGCAGCTCAAGGACACTACGGCTACCCGCCTGCTGGTGCAGGCCGTCAATATTTTGCGTAATCACCGCTTTCAGCTTCCCCTGCTGTTCCAACTCCGCTAGTAGCTGATGCGCACCATTCGGACGGGCCTCTGGATGAATCATTTTACTGCGGTAAAAATCAAAAAAAATGTCCGGTGAGGACATAAAAAAAGTGCGGCTCAGCATCACTTCAGGTGGATAAGGTGAATTGTGCTGAGTTTGATATAATCCAGCTGCGGAGCGGAAATCAGGAATTCCACTCTCTGTAGACGTACCCGCCCCTCCGAAAAAAACGATATTGTCACTTTCTTTGATCCAAGAAGCAAGTGTCTGCAATTGATCCATGCTAAGTAGCACATCCTTTCCTTTTATTAGCTGATCAGTAAGTGATCCGAAGCTCATTGAAACCGGAAATGATTACATCTGCATCTATAAGGTGCTCCCCATCACCACTGGCGGAAATCCCAATTGCGAGGCGAAGCCCTGCACCTTTACCTAATTGCATATCGGCATTACTGTCCCCAATAATAATCGTCTCTTCAGGCGAAAGCCCTAACTCCCGGCAGGCCAATTCAGCCATTTCAGGAGCTGGTTTTCCGTTTTTTACTCTGTCCCTAGTAACTACCGAATCAAAATAGCCTGCCACATTAAGCCATTCCAAATGCTCTCCGGTGGTCTTTGCCCCGTCGGAGGTAACCACGCCAAGCTTAAGCGATGCCGCAGAGCATTGCTCCAAAAAAGAATGAAGTCCCGCTAAAGGCTGTGCCATACGGCGTCGGCGTAATTCATACATCGCGTTTTTAGTTATGCTTTTCACACGGGTCAGCGCTTCATTCCAAGGAACTCCTGCTGCATATAGCTGCCATGCGAGTACACCGTAACTTTCTTCTTCTGTAGCCATGGTAAGCGGCCCCGCCGGGTCGTACCCTATTAACTTCCCTTGCGGATCATGTTGCGTACCCAGCACCTTGCTGCGCTCTACAATAAATCCCGCTCCCATGATCGCAAGTTGATCTTCCAGTCCACGCAGCACAAGCTCCGCCCAATTCCCCCAGGTGGCTAATAGATCGAGTATTGTCCCGTCTTTATCAAACAATATTCCGGAGCAGGGAACGCATTCATCGTTAATGTGTAATATGGGCATGAATTGTTTCCTCCCTCTGTTGAATGACCCGTAACTACCTCAGATTTCCCAGCCAATCCAACAGGGCACTTACTGTGCGACTCTGCTGTTCTTCCTCGGATATTGTGGCTTCGCCGTCCCCCTTCTGAGGCCCGTAGCTGCCAAATTGCGCATGATTCCCACCTATAATTGAACTATAAACTGTATTATCTGGCAGATAGGAGCGCCCTTTGTTGTAGCTATCTCTGTCAATCACTTGATCCTCAGTACCCACAACCGACAACACTGACAAAGTAGTCTCTCGTAGACTGCCCTTTTCATCTGGATAAGAGGCTAAGAAAAATACACCTTCCAGCTGGTCCGTATGCTCAATTGCGTAACGTGAGGCCATGACACCCCCAAGTGAATGTCCACCCAGCACAAAAGATTGCTTCGGATGCACACGAATAATCTCTTCTGCAGCATCCCCCTTCGTTACGGCTAAATTAAACGGCATTTTGGCGATGTAGAAGGGATGCCCTGCAGCAGCGACGCTCTTCGCAAGAGGGGAGTAAGCTTCCGGTTTAACCAAAGCCCCAGGATAAAATATAATCGAGGCGCCCTTAGTAATGGAAGGTTCGAACGAGATCCAATTATCATTCTGTTCGACGGTAACTCCACCACTTGAAATCAGTGCGGTTTCGGCTTCTTGAGCCGGTGCATATGGCGTTAAATACTTCCATATCAGCAACCCGGCTACCACTAAAATAATCAATACAAAAATAGCGACGCGACGCTTAGTTATTCTTCTCTTCAACATGTTCCACTCCCAGATGTTAATGCATATAAAAATTATAGTGGAATCCCTCTATTCTAACAACCTTCAACACATCGCCACATTTCGCACACATGATAACGTTTTCTATTGTGACTTAATTCACAATTAAATCAAAGAAAATCTAGTATTTTAAAATTAAATTAATTTGCATACAGCATAATTTGGAGGCTAAATCATGGTAGGGGAAAACTCGCTGGAAACGCGCGGAGAAACCTTTTTTCTCAACCTGCGTTTTATGCTTATTATCACTGTTTTTGCCGGTAATGCAATTGAACCTCTGATTAACAAAATGAGCGGAATACACGGATTATATATGTGGATTTTCAGCTTTCACATGCCGCTGTTCGTACTGGTGACCGGCTATTTCGCCAGAAAAAGCCTTGCCGGAACTACCGGCCGCAAAATGCTGCTGCAAATTGGATTGCAATACCTCATTTTTCAAAGCTTATATTCCGCACTCGACGTTTCCCTCTTTCATGTAAGCAACATCCAGCATTCCATTTTCGCACCCTATCTGCTCCTATGGTTTCTGGCCAGTCATGCCTGCTGGCGCCTCCTGATGCTCGGTATGAGCAGATGGTCCATAACCGCTAAGCTCCTCTTCGCTGTAACAGCGGGGGTGGCTGTCGGATATCTCCAGCTGGACGGTGTATGGTTTAGCATCAGCCGTACCTTTGTATATTTGCCTTTTTTCATTATCGGCTATCATTTCTCCTTCGAAACCTTCGTCAAGCTCTATCAGAAATATATCAAAATCTTTGCAGCAGCCGCCTCCATTCTACTCCTTGCCGTCATGGCCGCATGGGGGGCAGGATTTCCCTTTGGCTGGTTATATGGCAGCATGACCTATATGCAGCTTGATGCCAATGTATGGTATGCAGGCGTATACCGTCTGGGACTGTACGGACTACAAATTGTCGCTTCACTCGCTTTCCTCGGCCTCGTACCTTACGGAGCGAGCCGCATGACCGACTGGGGGCGCCGCACGTTGTATGTTTTCCTGCTTCATGGTTTTATCGTTCGTCTGGCTGCCGTTTCCGGGATTTACACCTATATTGGCAATGCTGCTGGGGCAGTAGTCCTGCTGCTCACCGCCGTATTATTCACCGTATTGCTGGCTCAGCCGTCCGTTAAACGGCTCTTTCACCCGCTGGTTGAGCCGTCCGTTGACTGGATGATCACCCTTCAGCGTGCCGCCCTACGGCGCACACTCTAGCTTTACATCCAGAACAAACAAAGCAAGGCGGTTCCTTGGATACGAAGATTCGTTTCCGAGGAACCGCCTTGCTTTGTTCATCTCCTAAGCTAAAGTTCTACTTCATCCTGATCCATGGTATATTTTACCTTCATCATAATATGTTGTTCATAATCGCCAAACTGGCGCCCGAACAGGTTAAGTCCGCCTTGATGAACTGCATCAGGGTTGATTCCAATGCGCAGCCGCAATTTGGGGCTCCGGTTAATCAGAAGATCATTTAAGGAAACATTCGACACCTTCTCCATATCAAGTGTCGTCTTTTCATGGTCAACACGCCAGGTCTTGAGAAACCCGTATTGTGTAGATCCATCCCACCACCAGTTCGGATTCAGCTTGCCCCGCCGGTCACCGAAATCACCGGGACTGGTCCACATGCCGATCTCCGATCCATTCACCCATACAGAGATGTTCGAAGGCCAGTTCTGGTCATAATTCGGAGCTTCCGAACAGATCTCCATGGATAATTCCAGCGATTCAATTTGTGCTCCGGAGGGGATATCCATAGGCAGCAAATATTCCAGAAATCCTTTGCGGAGCCAGATCAGCTGAGCGTTGACATGTTTAGGGTGATAAAAGCTCGACGGTTCATCTTCTTTGATAATAAGACCCTCGCTATTAGCCATTCCGCAAGTAGGAGATACCTCACAGTCGCTATAATGGCCGATCGGCATCTCTACTTCATAGACATGAGTTAATCCCTTTGACATCGGTTCTTTCAAATTCAAGGCAATATGAAGATCATCATAATTCCGGCTGCAAACTTTCATTGCCCCGCGTGAAGCCGGAAGCAATTCTGTATGAATTAACTCTGCTGCTTCTAATACTTTAATATTGCTTGCTACCGTCGACACTGGAAGCTTCAGCCTCTCAGCGATTTCAATAATATTTAAGTTTTTGGAGTTTAAGAGCCGAAGAATATCAACCCTAGAACGAGTTGATAAAGCATGCGTTACTGTGACTAATTTTTCCGGGTCGTTTAAGCTAAGTTCCAGCACAAATCAGCTCTCCTTGTATCCTAATAATTATCCTAATCTTACTTCTTAATGAGATGAAAAACAATTACACCTACAAGCCCTTTCACCTAGAAATGACCTCCGGAAAACCGGAAGCCATTTCATATGTCTCTTAGGTTTGTTCGATTCACAATGGCTTAATATCAATGAAATCAATTTCTCCGTAACCTTCGCCTTTGGTAAAACGAAGCTTGTTCATGCCTGCCTTCAGTTGAACCCGGGCTGTGGACAGCCCCCAATTCTCCCACCCTTTATTGGTGATATAGAATGGGCTGGCAGGTCCTGCATTGACACTAAGCTGAAAATTCGACCAATTCCCGCCAGACGTTCCATTCGCCGTTCGAGCCAAAAGAATATACTCGCCTGCGGCTGCCGCATCAACCGAAAATTCCACGTAACTGTCCGGCGTATCAATATGACCCGCCTTAAGTCCAGCCGAGCCCTTGGGACTCGAAGAGGCATAGGCATCGCCGCCAAATGTCCCTTTTTCCGCTTCGTAGCGGGTATGCATGGTTTCACCTGAAGGCAAAGTTATCGGAAGATTAGGGTCAACGGGAATACCCAGATTAGGTGTATGATCAGCATTCCAGCTGAATTTCTGCATCCGCACCTCGCGGTTCCAGCCAGCGTTATTGTATTTGGCGACATGGTACATGATCCAATCCTCTTGGCCGTCAGGAGACTTTGTAAACGAATGGTGTCCAGGTCCGTAAAGTCCATTGCCTGAGGAAAAGATAGGCTGATTGCGTTTATTCCATGATGCCGGATTCAACAGATCACTGGAGATGTCTGCGGTGATCAGTCCCAGACAATAATCATTAGTCCAGCTTCCGCTTGCCGAGTAGACCAAACTAATGACTTCTCCATTTATAATCACCTGCGGTCCTTCATTCACATTTGGGGAATGATTCGTTTCCCAGCTATACGTTGGTCTTGAAATCTCTACGCGTTCGGAATCAATGGTCCAGGGATTACTCATATGCGCGATATAGAGATTCTGCCGCACATTAACATTCCCCTCCCAGCCGGACCAGATAAAATACAGCTCGCCGTTCACTTGCAGCACAGTACCGTCTATAGCCCACTTATTGCTTGAATCTGTGATCTGGCCTTTGTACTGCCAAGTTCCCTGCATCGGGTCTGCCGCTGTGTTCTCCATTACATGCATGCGGTGGTTTACGTTATCTCCGTCGTCCATCGCATAGTAGATATACCAAGCTCCGTTTATATAATGTAGCTCAGGCGCCCAGATGCCGCTACCGCCCGTGTTGACAACTTTAGTAGGCGCTGCATCAATAGTGGTCAACTGGGCTGACTTCCAGAGGGTAACATTGCCACCTGTTGTTTTGGTGAAATAATAGAAGCCATCTGTATGTTTATACACCCATGGGTCCGCCCCGTCCTGCATAACCACGTTGTAAAAGTCATTATGATCAGAGACAGCTAGGGTCACCTTCCCCATTGGAAGAATAAGAAGAACACTTAAGGCGACCAGACATTTTTGCCGGAAATTCACTTTCATAATCTATCACATTCCTTTCGAATGAATAGTTACGTAGCGCCTCTAATCTTCAATTGCAGCCTTACGCGCATTGATGCCGCGGATTCGCTCGGGGTCGAACTTCGGCTGTCTGTCATAAGTGTACAGTCCATTGACTTCCTGCTCCACATCGTACAGCTGGGTATAGCAGAATCCAAACATCAGCGGATGATCCAATAGAACATTCGTCAACCCCTCGTAGCGTTCGATAAACATTTGCTCTGAGGTCGGTCTGTCCCCATACCCCCATGATTTTTCATCTTTCTGCTGCGGGTTCCACCAAATTCCGCCATACTCGCTGATGAAGTAAGGTTGACCTTCATATGTTTGGCGATCCGGGAAGGTATTGAATACTTCTCCGCCGCTTTTCATCGGTTCATATCTGTCCCGGAACGTCTGCGGATTCTGGTCATAGTCATGAAGATCGAAGATATCTGTAGCCACATGGAAGTTGCCGCTTGTATCAATTACTGGACGTGTTGGATCCATACGTTTTGTTACGTCGTAAACAATCTGGAGCACGGGGTTATGCTGTTTCGCACCGTCCCGGTCCCAGGTCTCATTAAAAGGGCACCAGCCGATCAGCGCGGGATGATTGAAATCACGCTGCATACCTTCGAGCCATTCCGGCAGGAAGTGAGTCAGGCTATCCGCTCCAGTAATATTCAGCCCCCAATTGGCATGCTCTCCCCAGACAAGATAACCTAATTGGTCAGCCCAATAAAGATAACGCGGTTCAAAGATCTTCTCGTGAAGCCTCGCGCCATTGAAGCCAAGCCCTATTGAGATTTCGATGTCTCTGCGCAGATCTTCATCAGTAGGAGCGGTATAGATTCCCTCCGGATAAAAACCTTGATCCAGAACTAACCGCTGAAATACGGATTTCCCATTGATCCGGAATGCCATCCCATCCAGTCGTACCGTGCGGAGTCCAAAATAAGAATGGACCACGTCACTCTCCCGTCCCTGACTATGCAAGGACAACTTCAGGTCATACAATCTGGCGTTTCCAACTTCCCACAAGTGAATCTCTGATAGTGGAATCGTAAGTTTTATAGAGGGTCCGGAAACGATCACACTGCTGTCCCCAACGGGTTTGCCGCCATAAAGAGCAGTGGCCCTAAGCGTGTCCCCCGCTGCGTTCCCTTGTACCTTCATTTCGAGGTGCACACAGCCATTGTCGGGATCAGCGACAACTTTCAGATTAGACAGATAGGTTTCAGGGACTTGCTCAAGCCATACCGTCTGCCAGATTCCTGTAGTGCGTGTATAATCACAGCCGTGCGAATGGAACTGTTCACTCTGCTTGCCCCGTGGCTGTCGTCCCGATCGAACGTCGTCTTCAGCATAGACAGTAATCACATTACTGCCCGCTAAAAGATTAGAAGTAATATCAAAGCTAAACGGAGTATATCCTCCGCGATGCGTACCTACGGATACGCCGTTCACCCAGACCTCCGCCATATAATCAACGGCGCCAAAATGAAGGATAACTCTGCCATTTGTCCAGCTCTCCGGCACGGTAAACTCCCTTTTATACCATACAGCAGCCATAAAATCTTTATATTCTACACCGGACAGCTTGCTTTCCGGACAGAAGGGCACAGTAATTGTCCCTGAGAGATTATGTTCGTTAACAGGGTATCCGCGTTCCTTCCCACTTTTGCCATGATCAATTTCGAATTGCCACTGGCCGTTCAGATTGATCCACTCTGGTCGAATAAAGTCAGGGCGGGGATATTCAGGACGCGGAAGCGTTGCTTGTTGTGTCATGGTGTAACTCCTTTTAGTAAATGTTATTTATTGGATATGCATCATAATGTTGCGGATCGCTTCAAGCGGAGCTTTGGGCTGTCTATCATAGGTGAGCAGTCCGTTGATTTCCTGCTCGACATCCGTCAGCTGGGTATAGCAATACCCTTGGATCACCGGGGAAGTGAACATCGGGTCAACCACAGCCTTGAGCTTCATCAGGAAATCCTCTTCATTCTCTGCCCCAGAATAACCCCAGCCCTCCCACTCACTTTTCTTGAAGGCAATTCCACCAAACTCGGATACGAGAATCGGCTGGCCTTGATACGAAGCTCCACCGACAAATATTTTGCGGTTGGCCGGCATCGCATTTACAGAAGATTCTACCGTGGCATATCTCTCCTCCAGCACTGCCTGATGGCTCTCATAGTCATGAATAGTCACCAAATCTGTAGTCATATGCTCCCACCCATCGTTATACACAACAGGTCTCATCTCATCCAAGGATTTCGTTAAATGATACATAGCCAATCCGTGCTGCTGCTGGCGTGTATCAATCTGGACATTGGGAACACCCCAGCTCTCATTAAGCGGAACCCAGGTCACGATACAAGGATGGTTATAGTCGCGCTCGATGATCTCCTGCCATTCCTTCGTGAAACGGCGGACATACTCCTCGGAATATTCGTAAGCATTGGCTGCCTCACTCCATACCAGCAGGCCGAGCTTATCACACCAATACAGGAACCGGGGATCTTCTGTCTTCTGATGTTTTCTCACCCCGTTAAAGCCCATTTCTTTCGTCAGCTGGGCATCACGTTTCAGCTCTTCGTCTGTAGGTGCGGTTAGTATCCCGTCAGGGAAGTATCCCTGATCCAGCACCAGTCTCTGGAAATATGGGCGGTTATTCAAGCATAGCTTGCCATTTTCAATCGACACCTTGCGCATGCCGAAATAACTCTCCACTTCGTCAATTATTTCCTCATTCCGAAGCAATTGAAATTGAATATCATACAAATTCGGATGCTCAGGGCTCCATAAACGTCCAAGACCATGATCCGCAAAATCACCCAAGCCGATAGTGCGCAGCTGCTCACCATTCATGACCATATATTGATCTTCCGCAATTACTTCACTGTCATACGATACCGTTATGCGCAGCTTGAGCGGATCAGCAGACTTAAATCCTTGCAGAAAGGTCCGAAGCCGGATTTCATTGCGGTCAATATCTGGTGTCATCATGGTTTTACTCAGATGCACTGCAGACAGCGGTTCAAGCCAGACACTCTGCCAGATTCCGGTTGTGCGGGTATAAAAGATGGCAGCAGACTGCTCCAGCCAATATTGCTTGCCACGCGGCAAGGTGACATCACGGCTGAAATCCTCTGCGCGCAGTATGATGGTATTCCTTCCTTTGAGCAGCGAAGGAGTGATATCGACCTGAAATGGTGTATGTCCGCCTTCATGCACGGCCACCAGCTGACCATTCACCCAGACTTTTGCCAAATAATCAACGGCGCCGAAATGGAGGACAATCCGCTTCCCATTCCAACCCTCAGGAACTTCAAAAGTTCTTCTATACCACACAACATCATGAAATGAAGGATCTTCAATCCCGCTCAGCTTGCTCTGAAACGCAAAGGGCACTTGAATAACCCGTGAAAATAAACCCTTTGTGTCCGTCCGATACCATTGTTCTTCCTCACCGACATCTTCATCATCAAACGTAAAATCCCATTCTCCATTTAGGCTAAGCCAATCCTTACGGGCAAATTGGGGTCTTGGATATTCTGGACGTGGAACGGATGTGCTGCTTGCTTCTGTCAACATGGTGTACTTCACTCCTATTAAATAATTTCTATATAAGATGAACTTGTTTTTTTGCCCGCTATCCTTTAATCGAACCTACGTAAACACCTTTAACAAAATATTTTTGCAAGAAAGGATATACCATTAATATAGGAAGCGTAGAAACGACGATCGCACAATACTTAACCAGCTCGCGGAAAGCCGTCTGGCTCTGGGCACTATCGATGACTACCCCGCCTGCACTGCCGATCGAGGTTGCGGTTGCATCATTAGCTACTAATATTTCCTTCATTAATAGCTGCAGTGGGAACAGCTGTCTGTCCTTCAACAACACCATCGCATTAAACCATGAGTTCCAGTTCCCCACTAAATAGTATAAAAAGATTACGGCCAGCGTAGCTTTGGACAGCGGAAGAATCACATTCGTTAAAATATGGGCCTGACTTGCCCCGTCTATGGTAGCCGCTTCTTCCAATTCCTGCGGAATGGCTTGAAAGCTAGTTCGTAGGATAATAATGTTCCATGTGCTTAAAGCACTTGGCAAAATCATGGCCCACAAATTATTGTACAGACCAATATCCTTCATTAATAAGAACCAAGGAATCAACCCGCCGCCAAAAAACATGGTGATTGTAATCAGGATCATGATGAAGTTTTTGAAATACAATCCTCGTCTGGATAATACATAAGCTCCCAGAATGGTCATGATCATGTTGACTAATGTGCCTAATCCTACATATATAATCGTGTTTTTATAGCCGTTGATCAGACTGTTATCTTTAAATACCAGCTTATAGCCATCCAAAGTGAATCCCAGCGGTTTCAGCAAAATGCCTTTATGAGCAATCAACATGCCGGGGTCGCTGACGGAGGCAAACAGGATGTGCAGGATCGGATAAAAACACACCAAGGTTAATGCGGTCAGCAGAGTATAAAGTGTGCCGTCAAATACTCTGTCACCGATGGATTTATGTTTTCGTCTTTTTTTCGCTTTACGCTGCAAATTATCTTTCATAGCTGTCCCTCTTTCTTACCATAAGCTGACCTCGGACCTGCGTTTGGCTATTGTATTGGTCATCCAGAGCAGCCCAAAGTTAACGATTGAGCTGACCAAGCCCACAGCCGTGGAATAACTAAGACTGGCTTCTCTTAAACCGCGACGATACACGTAAGAGGCAATAACATCCGCCGTATCATAAATCAGAGGATTGTACAGCAGGATAATCTTCTCGTACCCGGACGACATCAACCCGCCGATGGCAAAAATAAACAGAATGATGATAACTGGGCTAATCTGCGGCAGCGTAATATGCCACATTTTTTTAATCCGTCCCACTCCGTCAATTTCAGCAGCTTCATATAATGAAGTATCGATGGAACTCATCGCCGCAAGGTAGATGATGCTATCCCAGCCGATGCTCTGCCAAATGCCGGAGAAGGTATAAATCGGCCGGAAGAACGAAGAGTAGCCGAGCAGTGAAGAGTACTCTTTTCCGGTAATAAATTGCAGGATTTGCGTGATAATCCCTTCATCTGCGGCAAAGATATGAATGATCCCGCATACCACCACCAGGGAAATAAAGTGCGGCATATAGGTGATCGTTTGGACCACTTTTTTAAACTTAACCCCACGGATTTCATTCAGCATCAAGGACAGAATAATCGGGGCTGTAAATCCAAAGGCAATCCCCCAAACATTGAGGAGAAGGGTGTTTTTAACGACCCGCCAGAAATAAGGCCCTTGGAAAAAATCAATAAAGTGCTTAAACCCTACCCACTCGCTCTGGCCAAACCCCAGCAGGGGTTTAAAATCCTTGAAGGCGATCATAACCCCCCACATCGGCCCGTAGCAGAAAATCAGGAACCACGCTACAACAGGGACAGCCAACAGATAGACAAACCAGTTCTTTTTCAAATCCTTCTTAATCACTAACTTGGTATTTTTAGGTTTGGCGTCCTGAGGAATGGGCTTTATCGCTCTGTTTTTTCGTAATATTTCCATAAAACAACCACCTATCGTTTGTTATATCGATCTAAGGCTGCCTGATGGATACTCAAAAACTCTTCCAGTCCCATACTCTGAGCTTCTTTCAAAAATTTATCATAGGCATCTACCGGCAGGTCTCCCATTATGATTTTTGCAAAATACTCTCCGCGCAGTGTCGACAGCTGGTTTCCAAGCTCGGCTTCCCGCGAAGCTTCATCTTTGGTAAAGGAAATAGGTGGCATAGCCATACTGGTGTCCATATTTTCTGTCCAATTCTTGCGAATGTCTCCCGAGTAACTTCCTTTGGCAGCGATCAGCGGGTTGGAATGATGCTCATCCCGGATATCCGGCCAGTTGTGCATCCGGTATTTCCATAAGGTTGTCGATACGGGCTGACCTTCAGGGTCTTTAAAGATATAACTGTTCTCTGGATAATAAGGCATTCCCGTCTCATCAATCAGGTGGACCGTGCCATATTCACCAAAGTTAATCAATTCCCAGCCCTTTTTACTGTAATTAAAATCAAGCCAAGCCATTGCCGCTTCTACATTTTTGCTTTGCGTGGTGATCGCAGCTTCGATACCCGCTCTTTTGAAATTTTTGTACGTGGTTGCGGACTTATCTCCTTTGTTCAGAACCGGGTTCAGTGCGCCCACAAAGTCGATACCGCTTTGCTCTTTCCAATAACTCCACATCGTATCCGGAGAGTCCATCATCATCGCGGTATCTCCCGAAATGGCGCTCGCCATTCTCTGGTTAAAGTCTGCCGTTGCCCAGTCCGGGTTCAATAATCCTTCTTTGTTCCATTGCTGCATGGTGGTCAAATATTCCTTAGCTTTCGGCTGTGCTGGCCCCCAGGCCACTTTGCCATTCTCATCAAGGAACGTCCAATCCCATACTCCATATGCGCCATTTATGATGCCGGTAAAAATCTGGCCGTAAGTAGAGCCGTAATTAAGTGGTGCTTTGTATCCGACTTCCTTTGCTTTTGTCAGGAAGGTATGCCATTCATCAATCGTATTTGGAACTTCAAGCCCTGTTTTGTCCAGCGCTTCCTGCTTAATCAATGTTCCAAACCAAGTCCACTCTGAATATGGGGCGATGCCATAGAAGCCGAGCAGCTTGCCGTCATCCGTGACCGTGGTTTTTCTTCTTGATTCATCCGAATTGCGCCACTTCGTATAGTTCGGAGCATTTTTCTCCATCAGATCTGTCAGATCGATATAAGCACCGTCATTTACGCCCGCTTCAAAACCTCCCGGATAACGTCCCGGCTCAATGATAATGTCAGGCAGTTCACCGGAGGAGATCATCAGCGTGAAGGCATCCGCTTCCTGGCCGATTGGCGGCGTGATGAAGTTTACTTTGATTCCCGTTAATTGCTCCACCTGCTTCTGGACAGCATGATTGTTCATATCCGGAATATTGGAATTCGCAGGCATCCATACATCCAGAACCACATCACCTTTAACAGGATAAGCTGAGTAATCATTTGGAATGACTTCATCGAAGACGTCGCCGAGGTATGTATCATTCAAGGAATGATTAACTTCGTCGATTTGCTCTTGCGTTGGGGCTGTATTGCCGCGTATGTCTGCGCTGATATCTGTAAACTCAACCGGGTCTTTGGCTGTGCTCTCGTTCTCTTTGTTGTTGGAGACACCCTTATCAGCCCCATTGTTTGCACTGTTGCCACTACATGCTGTTACAGTCGAAATGATCAGTATTAACACAAATAAAAGACTAAAATAACGCTTTGCATTGTTCTTCATACTTAACCTCCCACTATAAAATATTTGCCACAACGCCTTAAGCAAATCCAAAGCTTGGAACCACGCTCCTTTTTGACCTGTAGATAACTCCCCTTGATTAATACAGTTTTTCTGTATCTCAGATCGAATTATAAGCATCCAAAATTCATATGTCAACGCTTTCATACAATAATTTTGTAATCGTATGAACTTTTCTCAAACAAATATATGGCTATGCCAACTACAAACCTATTAAAAAAGCGTACTAACCATCCTGTATTTTGGCGAAAACCCCTTATAAAACAGGCGTTTTTCGTCAATCATTATCGACAGCGAATAAAAATATCTGCATTACATGAAAAGGCCATTCATTACAGTTTTTCTGTAATGAATGGCCTTTTCAGTCTTGATTTCCTGTTTTATTCTTATTCTCCCGACGGTACGGTCTGAGCAAGCGTATCCCTACAAGGAACCCCAAAATCTGGTGTCCCATCCACCTTCCACCCAAATTTCTGGATACGGGTCGCGCGCAAAGACACATCCGCTCCAGCGGAAGGAAGCGCATGATAGACTATCCAATCTTCCTTGCCATCAGGAGAATGTGTGAAGCTATTGTGCCCCGTGGCAAAAATCCCGTTCTCTACACTTTTGCAAAATACAGGCGACATTGATTTTTCCCATGACAGCGGTTGCAAAGGATCTGCCGCTTCGCTCATGGTGAGCATCCCTAGTGCATAATCCTCAGACCAAGTCGTACTTGCCGAATAAACCATGAAAATACGATTGTTTCGCTGCAAAATTACCGGACCTTCGTTAATCGCCATGCCACCTTGCTTCTCCCATGACAGAGTTGGAGCGGTAAGCAGGTGATGCTCCCCTTCTAAGGTCCAAGGATTACTCATTCGCATAATGTAAATAGCCGACCCATAATCAGGAAAATGACCATATCCCGCATACAGAAAATACAGCTGATCCCGCAAAGACATTACTGTTCCATCTAACCCTGGGACAGGTGTCTGCAAAGCACCTCTCCATACCCACTGTCCTTCCAGCGGGTTCGCTGCTTCATTCTCCAGCACACAAATCCGCCGTGAATCGTCGCCTCCTCCGTCATTCGCAGTGTAGTAAATGTACCATCTGTTGTCCAAATGATGAATTTCCGGCGCCCACAGATTGTAACTGTAGCTGCCCCCCGGTTCGGGAGACCAGATCACTTTCTTGTCGCCCTCCGCAAGGCCGGTCAAGGTTCTAGATCTCGTCAGCTCCAGACATTTAGCTTTTGTGGCCATAAAGTAATAATAGCCATCGGTATGTTTGAATACCCATGGGTCTCCTGAGCTTGCTACAATTGGATTTAAAAAAGTTGTACGCTGTGACATTCCCTTTCCCTCCTTAGCTTTTCATCCCCGTAAAAACGATCCACCGCGGCGATAATAATAGACAAATCCCGATTTTCCAGCACCTCCCATAAAATAATAACTCCCATCATACTCAGCTCTCCTAAAGTTGTCTAGAGTGGTAAATAGATACATCCGAACCCTGTTCCATTTTCCAAATAAAGCACTTTCCTTTCGAAAATGAGCTTTTCCTCCACTTCCCACGCTTTGCGTCAATCGACAAACTTCACATTGTCCGGTAGAAAAAACGTGCTCTTTGTGATAGACTCACTAATAACAATGACTTCTCCGTTCATTTTAGGCGGTAACTGTTTATACCAAAACAGCGGCTTTTTTTATAGAAACGGCATCGCTTTTCTTATTGAGGAAGCAGGTCCCCGTTCTTTCTATAAACCGTATATACGCAGGTCTTTGGAGTTCATTGCGTTAATGCGACACTATATTTGATTGAAATTCATTTAGGGGGGAATGTCATTATGGCAGCCAAGAAAATGCGTTCAGACATGATTAAAAAAGGCTTTGACCGTGCTCCACACCGTAGTCTCCTGAGAGCAGCCGGAGTAAAAGAAGAAGATTTCGGAAAGCCGTTTATTGCGGTCTGCAATTCCTATATTGATATTGTTCCAGGGCATGTGCATTTGCAAGAGTTCGGTAAAATCGTTAAGGAAGCGATTCGAGAAGCTGGTGGCGTTCCTTTTGAATTCAATACGATCGGCGTAGATGACGGGATTGCTATGGGACATATCGGCATGCGTTATTCACTGCCAAGCCGCGAGATCATCGCTGACGCCTTGGAAACTGTAGTTTCCGCGCATTGGTTCGATGGCATGGTCTGCATCCCTAACTGTGATAAAATTACACCGGGCATGATGATGGGCGCACTGCGTGTTAACATCCCAACCATGTTCGTAAGCGGCGGCCCAATGAAAGCCGGCGTAGATAGTAAAGGTAATAAGCTCTCTCTGACCTCGGTATTTGAAGGCGTTGGTGCTCACCAAGTCGGCAAAATCAACGATGCAGAGCTGCTTGAATTAGAACAATTCGGTTGTCCAACCTGTGGATCTTGTTCCGGAATGTTCACTGCCAACTCCATGAACTGCCTTGCAGAAGCACTTGGACTGGCATTGCCAGGTAACGGTACAATTTTGGCTGTTGCTGATGAGCGTAGAGAATTTGTTCGCAAATCCGCAACACAACTGATGGAATTGATTAAGCTGGATCTTAAACCAAGAGATATCGTAACTAAAGAATCCCTTGATAACGCATTTGCACTGGATATGGCAATGGGTGGTTCTACTAACACAGTGCTGCACACCCTTGCATTAGCTCAAGAAGCAGGTATCGATTATCCGCTTGAACGCATTAACGAAGTTGCAAACCGTGTTCCCTATCTGGCTAAGCTGGCTCCAGCTTCTGATATCTTTATCGAAGATGTGGACCGTGCGGGCGGCGTTAGTGCTGTATTGAATGAACTGCTGAAGAAACCAGGTGCTCTGTTCGGGGAATGTATGACCGTTACCGGCAAAACATTAGCTGAGAACGTAATCGGACACGAGATCCAAGATACTTCCGTAATTCATACTATCGACAACCCTTACTCCGAAAGAGGCGGTCTTGCCGTACTTTACGGAAACTTGGCTCCAGAGGGTTCTATCATCAAGGTTGGTGCAGTTGATGCTTCAGTAGGTGGATATCATAAAGGTCCTGCGATCTGCTTTGATTCCCAAGAAGCTGCACTGGAAGGTATCGCGAACGGTAAAGTTAAAGAAGGCCATGTAGTCGTTATCCGCTATGAAGGTCCTAAGGGCGGACCAGGAATGCCGGAAATGCTGGCGCCTACTTCACAAATCGTGGGTATGGGGCTAGGTGCTAAGGTCGGTCTGATTACAGACGGTCGTTTCTCGGGGGCTTCCCGCGGAATCAGTATCGGCCATATCTCTCCAGAAGCAGCTGAAGGCGGTCCGATCGCTTTTGTTGAGGATGGAGACATCATTGAGCTGGATCTCAACAACCGGAAGATTGAATTGCTGGTTGAAGAAGAAGTATTAGCAGTTCGTCGTACGGGTTGGAAAGAATTCGAACCTAAAGTTAAAACTGGTTACCTGGCTCGTTACTCCAAAATGGTAACCAATGCAAGTAACGGCGCAGTGCTGAAGATTTAATCCCTTTAGCAAAAAAGAATATTAAAACAAGCAAGAGCAGTCCCACCTTAGTATTTCTA
Organism: Paenibacillus sp. FSL H3-0310; assembly: GCF_038002785.1. Lineage (NCBI taxonomy): Bacteria > Bacillati > Bacillota > Bacilli > Caryophanales > Paenibacillaceae > Paenibacillus > Paenibacillus sp. FSL H3-0310. Next base: position 467,279 of record NZ_JBBODC010000003.1, on the reverse strand, counting down.
ATGGCGGGCTGCTCTTTTTTTAATTATCCCAATAAAAAAATGTTCCACAACCCATCGCTGGATTGTAGAACATCTCTTTACATGTCCACTGTAAAATATTTATCAATAAGATCATGAATCAATTGGTTACTGTCGCACCTGGCATTTCTACATCCGCAACCGAATCATTAAGTGACAACGATTCTTCCTGTTGCGATTTGCGTTTTTTTGCAGTTTTCGGATGATGAGGCAGCTGTTGATTCATCTTTTTGAGCAGCTCTGAAACAGGCATCAGGATAAGCTTCGGCACAAGGACCTCGCTCCGTTCTTTAAGCCTTGCCCCACCTGCTGGATGAATCACACTTAACAGGATTCTTAAGTAAAATTTGGAGGAACGTGCGAATAAGCCATCCGGCAAATCACGTACGGTAAAGCCGAATTTCTCCGGTCCCCGGTTAATCATGCTGACTCCATAAAGCGCTTTGGCTTCCGCAAGATCCACATCTTTGGCAATGATCTCAGCAAGAATGGGCAGATCCTTTTCCATTCTGCGGATCATTCGAATCGCAAGTTGAGCGGAAGAACGTGAATGAATCCCTAATTCGAACAACTGTTTATTATCGATGTGCAGCTCAATGACTTTGTCACCTTTACGCAGCAGTTCTCCGCCCTCGAGTTCAACCGGTTCACCCTGATATTTCCGCATCCGATAATGCAGGAAAGGATCTGACGGAGTAATCGTTTGGAGATGAAAAAGAGCTTGAAATACCTGTTCCCAAGCTAACCAAAGTCCTACAAGCACCCGTTTACCAAAAGATAAGCGCCGGATAGGTGACGTCTCAGCCATCTTAATCATCTCATCAATTCGAATGCTGCGTAGTCCCCGTTTACGGGCTTCCTCCAGAGTCTGCTCAAGAGCCACAAGCATATTCCCTGGAGCATCCGCATCTGCACCCAGCGTTGTGCCGCTATCATGCAACAACATCACTTCCCCGGGATTTAGACGGGCCAGCATCTTCTCAGTGAGTTTTTCGGCGCCGAGCTTCTCACGCCAATCGCCAAACATTGCCGACCAAAGCACAATTTCAACTTGGCGTCGTTTGGAAATATCAAATAAATTGACAATACCCCAAGGTGGACGGTAATACGTACTGCGTTCGCCAATAATATTATAAATAATATCATTCGTACGTTGAATCTGCCGGCGGACGGTTGCTGGCCGCATGAGCCAGTTCGTCTTGTGAACATAATTATGAATTCCGATGAGATGTCCCTCATCATGGATACGCTGAATAAGATCAGGATAACGTTCAGCATTAGAGCCGACTACAAAAAATGTTGCTTTTGCATCATACCTCTTCAGTAATTCCAGCAGTAATGGTGTAAATCGAGGATCAGGTCCATCATCGAAGGTCAGTGCGAATTCATTTCGCCCAGTTCCTTTACGAAAGACACGGTAACCAAAAATCCGGCTGATCATACCAGGGATAAAAGCATAAAATGATGAGATGTAAAATAACCAGAGCAGCAAAGTCTGCATATTAATTCCCCGCTTTTCCAGAGTTGACTTTGGCTCGCCTAATGTCTGCAAGCAGAACCCGTGAAACGGCCAAGTGAAGTAGAATAAAAAAACGTTACCCCCTATTTTAACACATGTATCAAAGAAATAGACGCTTTTAAAGTAAAATCATGTACAATGTAATCAACCTGGCGTATCCACTTATAAAAAAAGGGAGTTGTTTATATCTATGCTGCCGTTATACAAAAAATATTGGCGCACATTTTTTGACATCGGATTAATTGTCCTCACGGTTTATCTAATTATGTTCTCCTTTAGTAAGCTGTATCAGTTAGCTGCACCTGTATTCCTGTCTTTTTTTGTATTTTTGCTTATCGAACCCTTGGCCCGCTTCTTGAACCGCCGTGGTCTTGGTAAACCTTTTGCCTCCGCCATTTCAGTGTTGCTCTTTCTGATTGTGCTGTTAGGTACATTATTTGGTGCCGGTCTACTGATTACGATCCAGGCCCTTCACTTCCAAGAGAACCTCCCTAAATATACATATGTGGTGCAGCAGCATTTTGTGGAGACCACGACCTACCTGCAGCAAAAAATAGATAACTTGCCACCCGATATTACGAACAAGGTCAACGGGTACTTTAAAGATGCCACGGATGTTCTAACAGGATGGCTGATTACTTTTCTAAAATACATGGCCGGTATTCTAGGCTCCTTCTCCACCTTCATGGCCAATTTCGGGATAGCCATTATTTTGGCATTTTTTCTTAGCATGGAAATCAAAGATTGGCGTAAAATCGCGCATGACAAAATGCCAAAAACCTTTAAGAACGCCTTCGCCTTTTTGCAAGGCAATGTATTCAAAGCCATCGGTTCCTATTTAAAAGCACAACTTATTCTGATCAGCATTACATTTGCCATAGTTCTAGTCGGCTTATTTATTCTGCGAACCGGCAACGAAATCACAATGGCATTAGTCTGCGCGGTATTTGATGTTTTGCCGCTTCTTGGCGTGACGACAATTTTAGTCCCTTGGATCATCTATTTGTTCATCGTGGGCAATACTTCACTGGCTATCGGATTAATTATCCTCCTTGCCATTGTACTAATTGTTAGGCAATTGCTTGAGCCGAAGATTACCGGGAATTCGATTGGCGTATCCTCAGCCTTCCTTATGCTGTCGTTCGTCATTCTGTCCACATCTGCTTTCGGTATGGCTGGTCTGATTCTGTCGCCGATTCTGCTTATTCTGATAAAAGAACTGATTCAACAAGGGTATCTTCAGAGCTGGATCTATCTCCCGCAAGAGGAATTTATCGTTTCACCCTTTGCAGCTAACGGTCCAGCTTCCAATCAGACCAGCTCTGCGCCACCACCTGAACCTCAAGCTCCAGAGGGAACCGATGATAATAAATCCAATATCTGACCGAACAGCTTAACGGCTAGATGTGAGCTGTCCGGAACGACGTTCTCCACCGCTACCGACACAGCATATCTGGGATGATCCACCGGCCCATAGCCGATAAACCATTGATTATTACGCGGCATACCCTTAACAAGGGTTTGTGCCGTACCTGATTTCCCGGCAACCGGCCATTTCGTGCTCTGCAGACTTGTGCCGGTTCCATCCGTAACTACTTTACGCATCCAGGACAGCAGCTGGCGGGCTGTAGATTCTGAGATCCTCCCGGCAGTTGAAGGGGAAAGATGACCCGGCAGATCCTCTAGCTTTTGCCCATTTGCAAAGGTTACACGCTGGAGAATTCTTGGCGCTCTCACTTCCCCGCCATGCAGTAACGTCACCACCAGGTTCGCTGCCTGAAGTGGGGTCACTTGCACATCTCGCTGCCCAATGGCCGTCTGCACTCTGGCGCCTGGATCATCCGGCAGCAAAGAAGTAAAGATCGTCCCCTTCTGCTCACCGGACAGTGGCTTAAGAACTGGAAAACCAAGCGTATTCTCCGCTTGCCAGCTAATATCTCTTCCGAGCCCCAGCGCGAGTGCTGTCGCTTGAAGCTGCGCCCCACTCAAACGTTCTGCCAGCGCAGCAAATACAGTATTACAGGACACAGCGAACCCTTGCGCCAGCGTGAGGGGACCGTGTCCTTTTCCTTTTAGACAAGACAATCCATATTTCTCATATTGCCCTGAACAATAGAAGAGCTCATCCGCTGAGGTGACCCCGGCTTCTAGTGCTGCTGCTGCTGTGACGATTTTGAAAATTGATCCAGGTACGGCAGCCTGCAACGCCCGGTTATTCCACTCTCCCCCTTCAGGGGATATCTTCTCTGGGTCGTAAAAAGGTAAAGATACCATGGCTTCAATATCTCCCGTTCCGGTGTCTAACACCACCACGGCTCCTTCCTTCATTCCAGCTTTGACAGCTAACTCCTCTATTTGTTCCTGAAGCTTTTTATCAATCGTTGTATATAAAGACAGCGGATAATACGGATTGCCCGGGGCTCTTACTTGAATGGGACTGCCCGGGACACGTTGCCCGCGCGCATCAACCTGAGCGTATGCCTCAGTATGCCCTACACCTCGAAGCAACGGCTCCAGGGTCTTTTCTAACCCGTCCGTTCCTGTCATCGGAATTCTCAGCCCCGATGGCGAAGCCTTCCCACCAGGGTTTGGGACCTCTTCCGATAAATATCCAAGCCACTGCCGACCAGTTGCGTTCCCATCATATCTGCGAGCAAAAGGAAGCACGCCTACGCCGTCGATCCCCAATGCACTCACTTCTTCCGCTTGTGCGGATGTAAGTGCGAGCGGTCCTTTTCCCACTGAGGATGGCCAAAGCAATGGTTCTTTAAGAGAAGAGCGCTTGTTTAGCAATTGCTCATAACTCACTCCAAGGATAGCTGCCAACCGGTGCATGGACTCAGCTTCTTCGTATACGACCTGCGTCACGGTATTCCTAGTCTTCGCCTCTTGAGGAAAAAACGCAGCCGTCCAAATGGTTTCCCCGGCAAGGGGTTCACTCTTTCGGTCATACAGACGCCCCCGCCCAGTGTCCAATACCGTCTCCCGTTCGCTTTGAATTTCTGCCATCTTTGCAAGTGTATATTTCGTTCCAGGGACCGTCTGTTCCTTCATAAACAGTTGAATCCACGCCAGCCTAAGGACCAACACGGCTACAACTGAACATAAAATAATCAGTCCGCCGAGTATACGTCTGTGGACATTATTGTGCAATCCCATTCCTCCTGACTGACGTTCATAGCCTTTATTATGTCCCACCCGCTGGATTATTTACACTCATGCTTAGTTAGCTAATTTATAGCCTTTTGAATAGCACAAAGACCAGTCCCAAATAATTGGAGACTGGTCTTTGTAGTTAAAAATATTTACTTAGGTTATGCAAAGTTACAAATTAAATTTGGACAGTTTTTCTTGCAACTGCCGGGACGCATGCTCAAGCTGCTCAGACAGCTCCACTAAATGATCACTCACACTTTGTTGCTCCCCGCTAAGCGAAGCCACTTCTTGAGAAGCTGCTGATGATTCTTCTGCAATGGAGCTGATATTGCCCATCGAATTTGACAGCACCTTCTGGGATTGGCTCAAGCTATCCATCGATAAAGCAACAGATTCCAAGCGTGTAATAAAATGACGCATCTGATCCTGTACAGATACGAAGATATCGCTAGTGCTCTCAACTGAAGTAACCTGCTGATTAAAAAGAGGGGCTACTTCCGAGAGAACACCTACGGTCTCGTTCATATCCTTCATAATGGTGTCTGTTATATTAGCCACCACAGCAATGGATTCTTTGGACTGATCTGCAAGCTGGCGTATTTCATCGGCCACTACCATAAATCCCCGGCCGGACTCCCCTGCCCTTGCCGCTTCTATCGTTGCATTTAGAGACAAAATATTCGTCTGCTGTGTAATATTCTGCATAACATCAAGCACCTTCATCACTGATGATGTGGTGTCTTGCAGCTCATTCACTTTCAGCACAAGCTTATTCGTCATATCGCCCGTCTTATTGGTCTTGCCAAGCAGCTCTTTTAACTCATTAAAACCTTCTTCACTAAGCACGCCGATACTATGTGCGGTATGATCCATCTCATGCGTAGCTGAGTTCACTTTGTTCATTTGCACCGAAATTTGCCCCGTAAGCTCGTTACCCTGGTCCGCCTCCAAAGCTAGGCTGCCTGAACCTCCGGCAATTTCTTCTGTTGCTGCGGCAATCTCTTTGGCTGCCATCGCTGTCTTACGCGATACTCTACTAAGTTCATCGGCAGTTTCCATTACCTTCCTCGCGGTTTCATTAGTATGGATTACCAGTTCTGTGATCCGTTCCATCATCCTATTAAAGGAACCCGATAACTGACCAATTTCATCTCGTGAGGTAATATCCGTACGTACTCCAAGATTTCCATCTGCCCCTTGAGACATTAGATCCTTAAGTCGGGTCAAGGGCTTAGATACCATTCTGTACATCCAGTAACCAATTAGAATGGCGACAATAGCAGCCACCGCAACAATAATATATGTAGTTTTTAGAATACGAAGTGCGTCTTTCGTAAGATTCTCAGCCGGAACAACACCAAGCAATCTCCAGCTGGAGCTTTCCATCGTCCCGTACACAGCCAGAATGGATTTTCCTTTCTCATCCTTCGTTGGCAATGACCCAGCCTCATGCTCCAAACCATGAAGAAGAGTCCCTCCCAGACTGAGATAAGTATCTGTTCCCACTTGCTGGGACGATGCGATCAATTCATCCTTATCCGTCAGCAATTGCATGTAAGAGCTGGGTCCGAGATCAACTTTACGAAGCTGATTTTCTAATTCACTAATTCTAATATCACAGATAATTATGTATCCCGGGCTTTGTGTATCCCCAGCTATCGATTGTGCCAAATGAAACATACCCGAAGTATTTCCGGCTTGCCCCTGTTCTGTTCGGGGAATCCACAATGTTTGTGGTTGCTCCTCAAGCTGCTTGAACCATGAGGACTCTCTGAATTCTTTGATAAAAGCGCTGTCTTTTGATCCCGCTGACGAAGTAGGGACTTCCTGATTCATCGGGATGAGGTATACAGCTTCTACCCCCTTTGATGCGGTCAGCCAGGCATTTAGCTCGGCGCTAATCTGGTTGGACTGCAAATTACGTTCCTCATTACTTGTAGTGGGATTATTCCCTTGTTTGAGTGCATCCTGAATCTCATTGTTGTAAAGAATTCTTCCTAGGCCATCCTCATAACGCAATAATTCAACATCAAACTTCTCTGCAGCTTGGACGACTGTCTGTTGATTGGCTGACAGCGCGTTATTCTCGATCGTTTGCTCAGCTACGGAATAGGAAATGTAGCCAAGTGAGAGAACGAGTACCATTGTTGAGATGAAGAAGATGAGAAAAAGCCGCACCCCAATCGATTTGGCAGGGTGCAGCTGGAAATGCGCCTTTTCTTTTTTTACTTGCGACTTCATCAATTGTTCACCACCGTTGTCTTCAGTTATGCCTGCTGGCTTATCTCTTACAAGGTCATGAACAATTCCAACGCCCGATCGGCAAGATATGGTAAATACTCATGACCGTACTCATAATAAACCATAAGCTCTTTGGACGCTAGTATTTTATTGTATGCGGCAAATTGAGTTGAAGGTGGACAAATCGTATCGGATAACCCGGTAACCCACAGTACTTTAGCCTGTATTCTTTTGGCAAGATTCTGAATATCGATATAACCGAGCCTATTAAAAATCTCATCCTCACGCAAATGATGGGGATCAAAAAAACGGAAATAATAGTTGATCTCCTCATAAGCTGAGGTGGTAATATCCAGCTCCCAAGCACGTTTATAATCTGAAAGGAAGGGATATACAGGCAGGGCTATTTTTATGCGAGGCTCTAATGCTGCACAAGCCACAGTCAGCGCTCCACCTTGAGATAGTCCAAAGGCACCTACACGTTCAGGATCAACTTCATCCATAGACATCAGAACTCGGGCAGTCTGTGCCGTATCCAAAAACACATTGCGATAATAAAGGTTATCAGGATTAGGATCATCCATCCCTCGAATGATATGTCCGCGTATCGTAGTCCCTTTTACGGTAAGGTTATCTTCGGAGAGGCCACCCTGGCCGCGGCAATCCATCGCCAGGACGCTAATCCCGTGAGCAGCATATGCCACCTTCTCCATCCAATCCCCGCTGTCACAAGAGTATCCATGGAACATCACTACACCGGGACCTTTTTTATGTACGCTGTTCTTCGGTCTTACATATTTGCAATGGATTCTTGCACCGCCAACTCCGGTAAAATACAAATGAAAACATTCCGCAAGTTCACTGACAAACTCCGCTGGTTCCAGTTCATAATCCAGCGGCTGTGCATCCAGATCACGCAATGCCCTCTCCCAAAATTGCTCGAAATCATCCGGTTTTGGACTACTTCCGTTATATTCCTTTAACTGTGACAAATTCATGTCGCTTCCCAAAATATTATTCCTCCTTAAGTTATGTAACGAAATTGTTCGCTTGCTGTTCGTAACCGCGAAGCAACGTTAGAGTTACTATGCTAGATAGAAACGGAGGCTGGATAGTTGCACTTTGTGCAGCTATTACAGTTGAATATGTGTGTTTTCCCTCCTAGTTGCACTTTGTACAACTAAAAAACGGTAAAAGGAGCTTTTGGTGGTTACTTCGCTGATATAGTTGCACGAAGTGCAATTATATCGCTTAGCACCTTAGGTATAGTTAGTTTAAGTGCACATAGTGCAACTATTTACGTCAGAGCCATAGAGTGACCAAGCCATAGAGTAACTAAGCAACAGAGTAGCAGAAAAGCCAACAGAGCCACATTCACCATTCACTCGCTGCTTGCCTATTACCTCCACAACTAATCATATTCCACGTACCACTACCTTCTTATTACCTCCACAACCACTCACATTCCACTTGCACCTATCTTCCTGTTGCCTTCACAGCTAATCACATTCCACGTACCTACTACCTTCTTATTACCTCTACAACCACTCACATTCCACTTGCACCTATCTTCCCATTACCTTCACAACACCCACATTTTCCATCTTGCCTATTAACTTCTTTATAATCGGCACAGTAACAGTTTGCGACTGGATAGTTGCACTTTGTGCAGCTATTATAGCTGAATATGTGTTTTTTCCCTTTTAGTTGCACTTTGTACAACTAAAAAACGTTAAAAGGAGCTTTTGGTGGTTACTTCGCTAATATAGTTGCACGAAGTGCAATTATATCGCTTAGCACCTTAGGTATAGTTAGTTTAAGTGCACATAGTGCAACTATTTACGTCAGAGCCATAGAGTTGTACTTTGTGCAGCTATTATAGCTGAATATGTGTTTTTTCCCTTTTAGTTGCACTTTGTACAACTAAAAAACGGTAAAAGGAGCTTTTGGTGGTTACTTCGCTGATATAGTTGCACGAAGTGCAACTATATCGCCTAGTAACCAAAGAAATGTTAGTTTAAGTGCACAGAGTGCAACTATTTACGTCAGAGCCATAGAGTGACCAAGCCACAGAGTGACTAAACAACAGAGTGATCAGAATCGCCAACAGAGCCGAATTTCCCCCTCGCCTGCTACTTATCTATTACAGGCGATAATGTGTCGTTCTGTTGTACATTCTGCAACAGAACACGGAGGTCGCACAAGGCAACCTCCGCACTGAGCACACCCAACAACATTCAACACACCAAACCCAACACACTTTTTTCGAACTCTACGCTACGCAATTCTCCGGAACTCTAGCAAGCTCACTGCAAATATAGGTCATTAAGTCCAATTAGATTTTGCCTAAACCTGCATCATCGCCAACCTCTTCATGGGTTTCGATGACATAGTTGACGATTTCATCAACCGTTGTATAAGCAACGCCTACATAAGTATCAGCCGCGCCATAATAGATGGCGATACGGCCGGTTTCTGCATCATGCAGAGTAGCACATGGGAATAGGACGTTATTCACAAAACCTCTTTCCTCGTACCATTCTTCTGGCGTTAATACAAAGTTCTTCGAGCGATATTTTACTTTCGAGGGCTCATTGATGTCCAAAATAACCGCTCCCATACTATACACAAGACCATTGCACGTTCCAGTTACGCCATGGTAGAACATCAACCAGCCTTCAGTAGTTTCAATCGGCGCTGGTCCGCCACCAATTTTGACACTTTGCCACCAGCCTTGACCACCCTTGGTCATTACATGGCGGTGTTTTCCCCAATATACGAAGTCAGGGCTCTCACTAAGGAATACATCACCAAATGGCGTATGGCCACTGTCACTTGGACGGGACAACATCACGAAGTTGTTGTTGATTTTTCTAGGGAACAGTACACCGTTCCGGTTGAATGGCAGGAATGGGTTTTCCAAGCTGATAAATGTTTTGAAATCTTGTGTTTTTGCTACCCCAATAGCTGCTCCGTAGAAATCTGTACACCAGATAATATAAAATGTATCTTCAACCTTCACCAGACGCGGATCGTAAGCATAACGCGGCTGATAAGGATTACCTTCTTCATCTATAAATCGGATCGGCTCATCATCGATTTTCCAATCCAAACCATCCACACTATGTCCCATACGCAGATGCGGACGAGTAGTGTTATCTTCTACACGAAATACACCAATAAAACTGCCTTCATACGCAGCAACCGCACTATTGAAAATACGGGCTACACCTTTTGCAGGATTTCTTTTGATAACCGGGTTATCATTATGTCTCCAAATCGGATTCTCGTAGCCAGCAGGCTTTTCTTGCCAAGGCATGTTCGGGATGTTAATTGCACTTGCTCCAACCAATTTTACTTCACTCATTAGTTTTCCCTCCAAATGTATGCAACTTTTCAGTATGCTATTTTATCTAGTACTGTTATTAAATTTACTGTCGAGCTCACTTTACAGAACCTTGTGAAAAACCATTGTAGATATATTTTTGCAAGGCGGTAAACACAACCAATGTCGGTATAATTGCGATCATAATCGCCGCACATATTACTTCCCACTGCGATCCATATGGACCTTTAAACTTAAAGAGTGCTGTGGAGATCGTTTGCAGATCTGTTTTCGGCATATAAAGGAAAGGGGTGTAAAAATCGTTATAAATATTAACACCCTTCACGATCACTACAGTTACAATCGCCGGCTTCAACAGTGGCAAAATAATTCTCCAATAAATCGTCCAATACGAAGCTCCGTCCAGCATCGCGGATTCATCCAGTGACTCGGAGATCGAATCCAAAAACTGCATGAAGATATAAACAGCGATAATATCCGTGCCCAAGTACATAACGATTGGTGCCCATCTGGTATTAAATAATCCCAAGTGATTGATGATTTGGAAAGTAGCTACTTGTGTAGTTACACCTGGAATCAGGGTGGCAATCAGGAACATACTAATTAGGATCTTACTGCCTTTAAATTTGAAGCGCGATAAAATATAAGCCATCATCGAACCCGTCAACGTAGCACCCGCAATAGAAATCACAACGATAATGACAGTATTTTTAAAACCGAGCAGCATTTTTCCGTCTACAAAAGCCTTAGTGTAGTTGGAGAAATTCAACCAATTCTCTGGCAGCGTTAACGGTCCGGTAGAAGCATATTCGGCTCCGGTTTTTAATGAAGCGAAAAACACGACCACGATAGGTATCAAAGCTACAAGTGCTCCCAAAATCAAGGTGAGATATTTGAATATACTAGCAGTGGTATATTTTACAGAATGCATAGTTTATTTCTCCTCCTTGATCAGAACGCGCTGCAAAATAGTAACTATGATAACAATACCCAGCAATACCACGGCCATCGCCGATGCCAAACCAACCTTGCTGTATTTGAAAGCTACATCGACCGTCTGAATTACGAATGTACTACTTCCGTTAGATCCGCCTGTCATGACGTATGGAATTTCGAATACCCCAATGGCGCCACTAACCGCAAGAATCAAGTTCAATTGCAGAATACGTTTAATGCTTGGCAAAATAATATGCATAAACTGATGCCATCTGTTTGCACCGTCAATTTCAGCGGCCTCATAGATATCCTTACCAATAGAAGAAATAGCTCCGAGGAAAATCAGGAAGTTCATTCCCATGTATCTCCACAGTGACGCACCTGCGAGCGAGAAGTTGATCAAGTTAGGATTCAGAAGCCATTTCTGCTGCAGACTGCCAAGCCCAATCAGATTAAGAATCGTATCTAACGTTCCATCTGGTTTGAAAAAGAACAGGAAGATAAAACCGATTGCTACACCGTTTAGCAAGGTTGGGAAGAACAAAATCCCTTTAAACAAGTTTTTCATGCGAACACTAAAGCTCAAGATGGTTGCAAAATACAAGGCAAGTGCCATCTGAATAAAGGTGGTAAAGAAATAATACAAGCTGACCTTAAACACAGAAAAATACTCAGGTTTCGTAAAAATGGTCTTGTAGTTTTCTAAACCGACATATTCCATATTTTTGCTCAATCCATTCCAACTGGTGAAGCTGTACCGAAACATACTGATGACTGGATAATAAGCGAATGTGAGCAGCAACAATATCGGCACTAATGAGAATAAGATGATGATAGCGATTCTTTGATTTTTATAGCTCAAATTTGAAAACTTAAACACCCGATACACCTCCAGAAAAAGCATCCTCATTTATTTAAGACTCGTTTAAATGTGAAGGGGGAAATGCTTGTTAGCATATCCCCTCCCACATTCACTACCGCCTATAGCATCTAAGAAGCTTATAGTTGTTACTGTGCTGTGACTTTAGCGCGAGCGGCTTTCCACTTGTCGTTCAGGTCTTTCATGATGTCATCATAGGATTCTTTTCTGTTGCCAATCGCTGCTTCAATAATCCGTTTCTTAAAGTCTGGCTGCCAAGCACCGATCTCAGCTTGTTTGTCGATTTCATCAGACCAGCCTTCTTCACCAGCTTTAGCAGGAGCAAGAGTATCAAAGGTTACATCTGTACCTTCATATTGTTTCAGGATTTCTGGAAGCTCTGCACCGATAGCCGGGCTCATACCGCCGCCTTCAGTTGTAGGATAGTTAGATTCGTTGATGAACCAATCCACCCAAGCTCTAGCAGCTTCTTTGTTTTTACTGTGCACGCTGACACCCAGATTGTAGTCCCCAGCAAGCGGCACAAGGATTTTATCCGCATTGGTTGGGAAAGGCATAAATCCAACATCGTCTGGATTTGTAGCCAGGCCTTTGATTTGCCCAATTGCCCAAGATCCAAGCACCATAGTCCCAATTTTTCCGTTGGCCAGATCAGCTTTGGAAGATTCCCAGTCTGTTGTAGTTGGATCTTCTTCAATCAAACCTTTTTGTGCTGCATCGTACAGAATTTTGTACAATTCATAGTGTGGTTGACCCGCTACATAGTTGTCGTCGCTAGCCACTTGAGCAATGTTCACATAATCACGGTCACCAGCTACTGTAGCCAGATCCGCTTCCCATTGCGTCAATGTCCAGCCTGCTGCGTAATTTGTGTAAAGAGGAACAGCTTGTGTTTTGTCTTTAATAGTCTGCAGGGCAGTCAAGAATTGTTCAGGGGTTTTGGGAACGTCTGTAATTCCGGCATCTTTGAAGACTTGTTTGTTATAGATAATCCCGTTAAAGTTGATAGTCATCGGAATACCATAGGCAACACCGTCTACTGCACGTTCTTCCAAGCCTGTGTATTGTTTGCTCATTTCTTCAAGCTTGCCAAGGGGTTCGAAGAAATCAGGAATATCTTTTACAGCTATGCTAGTAGGTAACAAAAGAACGTCGCCATAATCACTAGTGCTCATACGAATTTTAATTTGATCTTCGTAAGTAGCGAGCGCTTCAAAGTTCACCTTTACATCAGGATATTTCTCATTAAATTTAGCTGCATACTCTTTGAATACGGTATCAACAATATCTGTTCTTTGCGTTATGACTGTGATATCCCCTTTGATATCCTTGGCTGCTGTACCATCAGCTGGAGCAGTTGCCTCTGCTGAAGAACCATTGTTTCCTGTGTTTTTAGCAGCTTCATTGTTAGTGTTGTTGTTTGAGGAACAACCGCTAAACAATCCCGCCACAAGTGTTAGTGCCATCAAGCCCATCATTGTTTTGCCTTTTTTCATGCTGTTACGACCCCTCTCTTCAATTCAACTCTAGTTTTAGATAAATAACAAAAATAATAACTTTTATCATCACTCATAACTTGAAAGAGTAGCCATTAATACCGGATTATCTGAATTACTCTTGAAAACAAGTGATGATATCGCTTACAAACCCATTATAAATCTATTTTCGACGCAAAACGATGGTTTCAATTGCTTTTTCTGGTCTTCTATTTGTTATTTTTGTTTTACTTATAATAATTTTGTTATCTAATTTATAAAAATATCCAAAAAAAAAGAGAGCTTTTCGCCCTCCTAATAAATAACTTCCTATATATGCCTAAAACTCACGTTCAATTTTCGGGAATTTACAGCCGCTTTTATAATCCTTAGGTGTCATACCACACATTTTCTTGAACAATTTATTAAAATATACCGGATCGCTATAACCCACCTTCTCGGCAATTTCATAATTTTTCAGGTCAGGATGCTCCATTAACAGTTCCTTTGCTTTAGAAATTCTAATCCGAATCAGATAGTCTGTGATCGTCTGCCCCGTCTTTAATTTGAACAAACGGCTGAGATAACTCGCATTCATGCCCACCATCTCCGCTAGACGTTCAAGCTCGAAGTTCTGATCATACTCTCTCTCCAGAATACTTTTTGTCTGCTCAACTACATAATGTTCTCCACCATCCGCAGCTTGTGAGAAAATCTCCTCATGCTCCGTCACGGTCTTTTTCTTTACATCCTCTACTCTCTTAAGCAGTTCATATAGCTGAGTCTTATCAATCGGTTTAAGCAAATAATCCATCACCCCATGACGGATCGCTCGACGGGCATATTCAAATTCACTAAAACCGCTAAGGACAGCAATAGGTATATCCTCCATATGGTCTCTAACCTGTTCAATCAGCTTAAAACCATCCATTCTAGGCATTTTGATATCTGTAATAAGCAGATCTATATCCTCCCGGGATAACTTTTCTAAATGTTCCCAGGCTTCCAACCCGTTGCCGTAAGATCCAATTACATGTACGTCTATTTCCATTCTGGATGTGATTTTTTCGAGCCCCCTGCGAATGACTTCCTCGTCGTCCGCAATCATAACATTTATCATTTGAGTAATTCCCTCCAGTTGTATCCGCCAGTTATTATGATTGCGCTATCATCACGAATAGTATCTCCCCATGTATTACGTCAATGTACGATTGCGCCCTTTTATAGTCTTATATTTACTATAACTAAAGTTATTCAAATTTCCCAGCTTCAACTACAAATTGTCCTTGAAATCATCTGCGAAAAAGTATATAACTAAATTAAGTTGTTATTATAAACTAACAAAACAATAATAACTATCTAACAAAATGAAGATTGCTAATTTTTCTATTTTTGTGTGTAAAGTGAGGATTCTCGATGATGTTAAACAACGAATACATTGCAGGCGTAACCTGGGGTTTCTCGGGTAGACGTGGTTCATGGACAACAGAAGAAGCTGAGTGTTCGCTGGAATTAATGTCCTCTGTCACCGGAGCGAACTGGACGGCCATTGCGCTCAGCGCGCTTCAAGCTACCGCTCATTCTACGGAAATTCCCTACTGGGAGGCTCCAACCGTTAGCGACGAAGAAGTGAAATGGGCTATCAGCAAAGCGAAGTCACTGCAGCTAAAAGTATGCCTGAAGCCGATTGTTAATTGTGCTGACGGAACTTGGCGTGCCCATATTAACTTTTTTGATAAGGATGTCCCTTGCGAGCCTAAATGGTCTGAGTGGTTCAGCTCTTATACTAAATTTATTCTGCACTATGCCGCTATCGCTGAGGAAACAGGCTGTGAAATGTTCTGTATTGGCTGTGAGCTTGTACAGACGGATAGACGCGAAGCCGAATGGCGTTCGCTTATTGCTGAGGTGCGGAAGGTCTACTCAGGTATTCTTACTTATAATTGCGATAAGTATCAGGAGGATAACGTAACCTGGTGGGATGCGCTCGATGTGATTTCTTCAAGTGGGTATTATCCAGCTAGTGATTGGGAGGCTCAGCTCGACCGGATTGAGCAAGTGGTGCACTCACAGAATAAGCCGTTCTTTTTCATGGAAGCGGGTTGCCCAAGCCGGAGCGGAAGCGCCGCGATTCCCAATGATTGGACCTTAAAGGGCGAACCAAGTCAAGAAGAACAAAGTAAATTCTATCAGGCAATGTTTCAAGGCTGTGAGCACAGAGATTGGGTTCAGGGCTTTATGCTCTGGGATTGGCCTACTCATCTTTATCCAATTGAAGAAGCAGTACAGAATGATGATTACTGTATGTACGGTAAGCAAGCCGCTGGGATCATCAATGAATATTTCACCTCAAAAATCACCAAATAATGTGAGGAGTGACTGATTACAATGATTAATTCACCAGAATTATGGTTGACCCAACTTGAGGATGAGCTGCAGGATAATATTCTTAGTTTTTGGATGAAACAGACGAAGGACGAAGTGAACGGCGGTTTTATAGGTGAAATCGACAATCAGCTGAACATTACTCCTAACGCAGAGAAAAGCCTTGTGCTTAATGCCCGGATCCTTTGGTCCTTTGCGAGCGCTTACCGGATCTACGGTAAACCGGAATATCTGGCGATGGCAGAACGTGCTTATACCTACCTGATGGAACACTTCATTGATAAAGAGTATGGCGGATTATACTGGATGGTGGATGCTGAGGGCAGACCTTCTCAAGAGAAAAAGCAGATCTATGGCCAATCCTTTGCTATCTACGCACTGGCTGAATTCTACCATGCGACCGGACGTCCAGAAGTCTTAGAGGATGCGATTCAATTATTCCAGCTAGTTGAAAAATACGGCTATGATTCTATTTATAAAGGTTATGTCGAAGCTTTATCACGGGAATGGCAAATCACTGATAACCTCAGTCTCAGCAGCAAAGATATGAATGAAAAAAAATCTATGAATACCCATCTGCATGTTCTGGAAGCGTATACCGGTCTCTATCGAGTATGGAAGTCGGAGGAACTAAAGAGCACGCTAACTGAGCTAATCGAAACGATGCTGGATCATATCATTGATCAGGAAGGCCAGCATTTTCATCTTTTCTTAGATGAAGCATGGAATGTGAAATCAGATATTATCTCCTACGGACATGACATCGAAGGAAGCTGGCTGCTGGTGGAAGCTGCTGAAACCCTTGGAGAAGAGCAGCTGCTGCAGCGTGTGCGAACAGTCGCTGTCTCCATGGCAGAAGCCGTTCTTGCGGAAGGTATAGATAGCGATGGAGGGATATGGAATGAAGCTGACCCAAGCGGGCTGCTGAGCAAAGATAAAGATTGGTGGCCGCAAGCTGAGGCGGTTGTTGGATTCTATAATGCTTATCAGCTGACTGGTAACAGCAAATTTAATGAGGCTGCCCAAGCCTCCTGGACTTTTATCGATAAATACATGGTGGATCACAAGCTGGGTGAATGGTACTGGGGCGTGGACGAGAACCTTCAGCCCCTGCCTCACGGATCAAAGGTTAGCGCCTGGAAATGTCCTTATCATAACAGCAGAGCCTGCTTCGAAATGATCGCACGACTGAAATCAACTATAAAGGAGACTGTCTAATGTCATCATTATTCCAAGAACGCAAACAACAATTAACAGAACGTTATGAAGCCCTGATCGCTCGCAAGAACGAAAAGCTTCCTTATGGAAACGGCATTTATGACCGATATGCTCATCCACTGCTAACTGCTGAGCATGCGCCCTTAATCTGGCGTTATGATTTTAACCCAGATACCAACCCTTATTTTGCCGAAAGAATTGGCGTCAACGGCGTCTTCAACCCGGGTGCTATTGCACTGAATGGCAAATTCTATCTTGTTGCTCGCGTGGAAGGCAATGACCGCAAATCTTTTTTCGCTGTAGCAGAAAGCGACAATGGCGTGGACGGTTTCCGCTTCTGGGATCATCCAGTTGTGCTGCCGGAGACAGAAGTTCCTGATATCAACGTCTACGACATGCGCCTCGTTAGCCATGAAGATGGCTGGATCTACGGCCTCTTCTGTACAGAACGCAAAGATCCAGATGCTCCACATGGTGACCTTTCTAGCGCAGTAGCACAGTGTGGTATTGTTCGCACCAAAGATCTGAAGACCTGGGAACGTCTGGCGGATCTCAAAACAGGCTCTGCTCAGCAGCGTAATGTCGTGCTACACCCTGAATTTGTAGATGGAAAATACGCTTTCTACACTCGCCCACAAGATGGCTTTATCGATGCAGGTTCCGGTGGCGGTATTGGCTGGGGACTCTCGGATACAATTGAAGATGCCGTAATTACCAGCGAGACTATCATGGACGAACGCTACTACCATACCATCAAGGAAGTTAAAAATGGCCAAGGTCCAGCTCCAATCAAAACTGCAAAAGGCTGGCTGCATATTGCTCATGGTGTACGCAACACAGCTGCTGGACTCCGATACGTGCTATATGCTTTCTTGTCTGACCTGGATGAGCCAAACAAAGTTACTCATTCACCTGGTGGTCATTTCATCGCACCAGACGGTGAAGAACGTGTCGGCGATGTCTCCAATGTCGTGTTCTGTAATGGCGTGATTGCACTTGATAACGGTGAAATCTATATTTACTACGCCTCCTCCGACACTCGTATCCATGTAGCTACAACTACCGTTGACCAAATGTTAGATTATGTGCTGAACACTCCAGAGGATCCCCTTCGCTCTTATGCTTGTGTACAGCAACGTATTGCTCTTATTGATCGTAATTTAGCATTGTAAAAAAAGTTCATAAACCCTAAAAATCAACAGAGCAGCGATTCTCCTATATTAGGAGGATCGCTGCTCTGCGTTTTGATCATTCACTGTTTGCTTCAAGCGAATATCAATCATCCAGAGTAACTTAAGGACTCAGATGACGCTATTCGCATGTATTTAGCCTTCAAAGTAAGTTTTCGGACTCCAGGGGCATTATTCCCTGAAAAGAGTCCCATTTGGGGCGTTTTCTAGGCCGATAGCTGCGCTGGAGTCCGTTAGCATTATAAATATCGGATAATACTGCATATAGGGTCTGCTGTGTCCGTTAGCGGGTTACTATGCGTATTTGATTGCGTATTTGATTGTGGTTTTAATTGCATATTTGATAGTATTTGCCGTTTGCCTTTTCGACACAAAAAGCCTTTTACATGACGCACATCCATACTTTTCAGCCCATTCATGAGTAATTCCTATAGATTAAGCTCAAAATAGGTCAGTAACCCCTAACTCCAAGGAGGCTGAGATATTAATGTTCAAACGTATGGATGAAATCATGATTGAGATTCCTGAAGTTGAGAAGCCCGATCCCAATGCTGCTGCCGCTGTTCAGGAATTGCTTGGCGGAAAGTTCGGAGAAATGTCCACCCTTAACAATTACCTCTTTCAATCCTTTAATTTCCGTTCAAAAGACAAACTGAAGCCTTTTTATGATTTGGTGATGAGCATAACAGCGGAAGAGCTTGGCCATGTCGAGCTGGTTTCGCATGCCATCAACAAATGTCTTCGAGGGTCAACAAGTTATAAAGAGCCCGATTCCACCCCTCTAGGGTCCGCAAAAGATGCGCGTCTATCCTATCACTTTCTGGCTGGTGCACAAGGGGCTATGCCTTTTGATTCAACGGGGAACCCGTGGACCGGAGCAAACGTCTTTAATAGCGGCAACCTAGTGGAAGATCTGCTACATAACTTCTTCCTCGAATGCGGAGCCAGAACACATAAAATGAAGGTCTACGAAATGACAGACCATCCAGCTGCACGCGCTGTAGTCGGATTCCTTTTAGTCCGTGGTGGTGTCCACGTGGTCGCTTATGCCAAAGCCATCGAAGTGGCAACAGGTGTTAATGTAACTAAGCTCGTGCCGATTCCTTCGTTAAATAATAAATCATTCAGCGAAGCAAAAAAATATGAAGAAAAAGGCGTGCATACCAAGCTATACACCTGGAGTGAAAGTGACTTCGGCGCCATCGATCAGATTTGGAAGGGAACCCACCCAGAGGATAATCTTCCGCTTGAAGTTATTCAAGGATCCCCTAAAGGCTTTCCGATCCCCGTTGCTCCGGCAGTCGAAGAGGAATTCGCTCCCGGAATCTCCCCCGAAGACTTTAAAGAAATTGCCAAACGCCTCAAAATGGCTGGAAACATTACAGACTAATATTCATAGTGAATCTGGTGAGGAAGTTACTTACAATCTTCCTTACCCTAGATTCACTTTTTTTAATTGTACAAACTGCGGAACTCATCCTCAAGCATGGACATCAGAATCATGTTATGAAACTCTCCGTCTACATAAAGAGCATCCCGCTCCACACCGTCGCGTTGAAAACCAAGCTTCTCATAGACATGAACGGCTCTGGGGTTAAAAGTATATACACCGAGATGGATGCGATGCAGCTTCATAGTTTCAAAGCCATATCGTAGCATTTGAGTCATAGCTTCAGTCCCGTAACCCTTACCCCGATGTTCATGCCCACAAATGCCGATCCGGATATTTGCACTACGATTGTCCGGATCTATTTCATTTAGTACCACTTCTCCAATGAGCTCACCCGTGTCCTTTACTATAATCATAAGATCTACACGATCCTCGGCTGGAACACTAATCTTACGAATCCAAGCTGCCGTTTGCTCACGAGAGAAATCTCCTTGCGATCCTGTTAATTGCCCCATCTCAACATCAAGCAAAAAATTATAATAAGCCTCCAGATCGGATGCTTGCACACCACGTAGTTGAATCTGTTCGCCATCAATCTTTGGGATGGCAACTGGTTCTGTCATAACTAAATTCCCCCTTACTCAAGCAAAACTAGATTCCATGGCTTTTATATACTTTTTAAATCAACAAGGTTCTAGTCTCGCGGCTTATCCACGGAATCACGATGAACAATGTCCGCTGCGATAAGGATTTTCTCAAGCGGTGCAGAAGGATTATGAATACGGCTCAGAAGTTTCTCCACTGCGGCTCGGCCCATCGCTTCTTTAGGAACATGAACAGTTGTAAGCGGTGGAACGCCTCTTAAGGCATCCTCAATATTATCAAAGCCAGTAACCGAGATATCCTCCGGAATATTAAACCCTTCTTCCTTGAGGATGTCACTGACCGAAAGGGCTGTGGAGTCGTTAGCGCAAACCAAGGCTGTCGGGAGTGTTCTGGCTTTTTTACGCTTATTCACCCAGTTTTTAAAATCCTCCTGAAATAAGTCTTCCTCCACCCCTTCCAGAAAAAGATTCGCATCATCTTCCAAAGGCAGTCTTATTCCGCTCTCCTCCAGCGCACTCCGGAAGCCAATCCACCGGTCGCGGAAACTGCGTGAGAATCCAATATTGCCGATAAAATGCATTTGGGTATGGCCTGTGCCCATCAAATGATTCGTAAGTCGAGCCATAGAATCCACATTATTCGCAAACACGGTATCACTTGGAATTAGCGGATCTTCATGGTCAATCAACACCATCGGCAAACCAATACGGTGTACCTCAAGCAGCAAGGAAGTAGAGATTTGGCCCACACCTATCAAACCAAGGATTCCATTGGGATTCAAAATATTAACGAAATTATCCGCACGGTTCTCGGAGATAATGACCATCCCAAGCCCTTCCTGATCCAGCGCAATCGCAATACCATCCACAATTTTTCCCCAATACAAGGAATCCTGCGTCTGAGAACGAATATTCGGCATTAACACCAGCACGGATTGCTTATTCCGATCCCCGCCACCTACCGGAGGCGTGCGTTTTATACCTTGGACAAAAGCATTTTTTTGCGTAAAATAACCCAGCTGCGATGCCGCTTGAATCACTCGTTCTCTTGTCGTCTCATTAACGCCGCCTTTACCCGAAAGTGACTTGGAGACAACGAATTTGGATACGCCGAGATGATCAGCGATTTTTTGCATGGTGACCTTTTTAGCCATATATAACCCTCCAGAGAATGTCATCAAATTTATGTAGTACTAACTTTAAGGCTGAGAAGTTTGTGGCGCTCCTGCCCGCGCTTCCTTCCATTTTGCATTTAATTCGTCAAAAGCCTTTTGTAAATCAGGCGCAGCCAGTAACTCCTGAATATAATCTCCGGACCAAAAGGACATTTTGGCTCTATTCGCCAGCTCGATGAACGCATCACTTTGTACAGTAGCATCGAGTAGCTTAGGCTTATAAGATAAAAACTCACGATACTGCGACATAGAGGGATTCAAGCTTCCATCTGCCGGAAGGAATCCCCAATCATCTCGATAGGAAGTCTCCTTCACAAAAAAATTCAACCACGCCATAGCAAGCTCTTTGTTCTTGGTATATTTACTAACCCCCATGAACCAATCTGGATTGATCGGCGCATAATGAGCGCTGCCATTATCATACGGAAACGGGAAGAATCCAATATCATCCGGGGCAGCCCCCACATCAAGGACTTGTCCAATCGTCCAATTTCCCAGTAAATACATCCCTGCTTGACCTTTAGCTAGCTTAGTCTTCGATATCTCCCAATTGTTCGAGAATAGTTCATCTTCAACATAGCCTTTACCAATTAAGGTTCGAGCAATGGAGATTGATTTCCCCCACTCATTATCAAGCTGCCACGGGCTATCCTCATTTACCATATTATTTAGATACTCTGGATTACCTGTCATATAGTTAACCAGACTGTTTCCCCATTCACGTAAAGGCCAGACGGCTCCATAATTCATATATAGGGGGATAATACCCGCTTGTTTTAATTTCGCACAAGCTTCGTAGAATTCATCCAGCGTCTTAGGAACAGTAGCTATTCCTGCTTTTTCGAATGCCTTTTTATTATAGACAATCCCAACCGTAGTAGTCCCCGTGGACAGCCCATATCGTTTCCCGTTATACGTAGCAAAAGAGGTGAACCTCTCACTAGCGGCGGTTTCTTCATCCAGCGGCTCGAAAAAATAATCCAGCTCCTTTGACGGAAGATTCACCGGAAGCAACAGTACATCACCGGCATCTTTCGTGGATAGCCGTACCAGAATATCCGTTGCATAATTGGACAAGCCTTCAAATTCCACATTGGCTTCGGGGTATCTCTGTTTAAATTGGTCCGCGTATGCTTGAAAAGTTCCGTTCTCAATCAGATCTATTCGATTGGTCATCATGACTATGGTGCCGGACAAGTCAGACTTCACCTCGTCTCCAACTGGAGGCGGAGTGGATTCCGTCTGCTTATTGTTATTGGCACAGCTACTACTCAATAACACTAAGAGAAGTAACAGTATGGTCCGCATAGTCCATTCTAATTTCAACCCCTTCAACGGACAGCCCCCTCTTATTTCGTTACTCAGGTAAGCTAATTAATTCCTGCTCCAGTAATGGCAGCGACAAAATAACATCGGTCCCTCGTCCAAGCTCACTATATACCTGGATCCCAAATGCCGCTCCATAATGAAGACGCACTCGCTGTTGTACATTTTTCATGCCTATCCCCCCGTTAATGCTTTTCTTAGGAGGACTTTCGTTCTGCAGCCCATCATTCAATTTCTCCAAAGTCTTCTCATCCATTCCGATCCCGTCGTCTTTAATATGAAACAACAGCATTTGCTCTGTAATCTCGCAGCGGATGCTTAAATGCATTTGCGGCTTATTATCATCTAAGCCATGGTAAGCTGCATTCTCAATGATAGGCTGGAAGACCAGCTTGATAATAGAGTAATTATCTAACGACTTCGGCACATCGATATCCAGTAAAAAACGGTTAGGATAACGATAGTTCAGCAGCTCGACGTAATTACGCACATATCCAAGCTCTTGCTTCAATGTCGTATTGCCACTCAGATCGCTTGTACTGTACCGTAGCAGTTTGCCCAGAATAGAGATCATATCCGCAGCTTCGACATCATCATTCAGCTCGGCGGTCATTCGGATGGACTCCAGTGTGTTATAGATAAAATGAGGATTGATTTGACTCTGCAGCGCATGAAGCTCTGCTTCCTTTTTCTGTTCTTCTATGCGGTAAATATCCTGAATTAGCTGCCTGATTCGGGCTAACATACGATTAAATTGATGCCCCAGCAGACCAATTTCGTCACGCCGTTTAACTCTGAACATCACATCCAGATCGCCGCCCTGAACTTTTTTCATCAATTGAATCATTTGAGTCAGCGATTTAGTAAGGGCAACGGAAAGAATAATCGAAATAATTAACGCTAGTACTATGATACTTAATGTAGCAGCAAGTGTTGTATTACGGGTCAGCTTCACATCACGCATCAGTACATCAACAGGAATAGAGATAATTACCTTCCAATTGGTTTTGGTAGAGCCAGAGTAAATATTCAACCGCTCTTTTCCGTTGACTGTATCATAAAAGCTTCCAGAAATGCCTCCAACTCTTTTGAACAAGTCTGAATCAGAAATATCTGTGGCCAGCAGCTTCTTGTCGCTGTCGTAGATGACCATTCCCTTCTCATCCACAATCAACGACTTCCCATGGGTGACTTTATCCAGCTCCTTAACTTGATTCTCCAAATTGCTAATATTTGCTTCAACCGCAATCAGCCCGATTGGATTTAACAAGCCATCCACGATTTTGCGAACAACGGTAAAAGCATATCGGGTGCTCTGCAGATTACTTGTATACGCTTGAGTACCGAACAATAATGCTTCTCCGCTGGAATCCTTAGTCTGCTGGCTCCAGTATTTATAGCTTTGTTCGAGATCAAGTCGTACGCCACCATCCTTCGCAGAATAATAACCATTTCCGTAAGCGTCAAAAATATAAACTGAGTTCGCACCTCGCTTAATATTGTTAATAAACGAAATGTTACCCTCTATCCCCCGTTGAATGGACAACAGAAGATCAAAATCACCGGGCGACAAAGCAGCACTCCCAGTTGCGCCTCCCATAATCTTTTTCTGCTCATGGTAGTTGTTCGAACGTATTAAATTCTGTTTGATATCATTCACATAGGCGGGCATAGATGAAATACGCTTCATATCTTCGATATAATCGTCTACTCCATCCATCATTTGATCGATTAATTTCTCAGAATAAGCAATGGTGTTCCCCTGAATAGATTCTGAGTAGCTCTTGAAGGTAAATACACTGATGAAGGATAGCGGGAGGGTAATGATAATTAAAAAGACGAGGAGCAGCTTGCGTTCCATGCTCATGTCCCCGATAACGGACCACCAGCCAGAGATGCGTCTACCTTTCATTTGGTCCTTCTCCTTAATACTTTTTACCTAACTTGTTATTAAATTATAACAAATACCTAACAAAGTTATTATACGGTGTAGTTCTTCATTACACAACAACAAACCGCCTCTTCATGTTGAAGAAGCGGTTTTGTTAGGTAAACAATTTAGAAATTAGTGATGAATCCACTCATTTTATAGTGAATAATGACAGCTTGTCCTTCAATTGACCTGAAGCACTTTCCAGCTTGCCAGATAATGAAACGAGTTGATCACTTACATTTTGCTGTTCATTACTGAGTGAAGCTACTTCTTGGGAAGTTGCTGAAGATTGCTCAGCTACGGCGCTAACGTTCCCCATAGCCTCTGACAACACACCTTGCGAATGATTCAGACTGCTGATCGCTGTCGTCACCGATTCCAGGCTTGTTATGAATTCATCCATCTGTCCTTTTACGGACAGGAAGATATCACTTGTACTCTTCACGGAGCTTACTTGTTCTTTAAACAGTGGTGCTACTTCGGATAATACAGCTTCCGTTTCGTTCATTTCCGCCATGATCTTATCCGTAATTCCAGCAACAAGGGCAATAGATTGTTTCGATTGGTCAGCAAGCTGCCGCACTTCACCCGCAACTACCATGAAGCCCTTACCAGCTTCTCCTGCACGAGCGGCTTCTATTGTTGCATTTAACGATAAGATATTCGTCTGTTGCGTGATACTCTTCATCACATCCAACACCTTAATTACGGAGAATACTGTCTCCTTCAGGTGGTTGACACGTTCGACAAGTGCACTTGTTTTTTCTCCAGTGCGGCTAGTCTGATCCAGCAGGTCAGTTAATTGCTTAGCGCCTTGAGCACTAGCTTCACCAACCCCACGTGCTGCTTCATCCATCTCAGTGTTGGCATATATTACAGTCTGCATTTGCGTAGCAATCACATCTGTTAGCTCATTACCTCGTTCAGCTTCAAGCGCCAGACTGCCTGCCCCACCGGCAATTTCCTCCGTAGCGGCTGCGATTTCCTTCGCAGAAATAGCTGTCTTCCGTGAGGCTTCACCAAGCTCACCAGCGGTCTCCAGCACATCCCGAGCGGTTTCTGTCGTTTGCGATACAAGCTCAGTAATACGCTCCATCATCACGTTAAAGGAAGCTGATAGCTGGCCAATTTCATCTTTAGAAACATATTCTGTACGTACACTTAGATCACCACCTGCACCTTGTACCATAAGATCCTTCAAGCGTGCTAGAGGGCGAGCAATCATACGCACCATCCAGATCCCGATTACTATGGCTAGCAGAGCCGCACCAGCAGCCGCAATAAAAGTAGTCAACAGAATCGGACGTGCTTCTTTTACTAGCTCATCTGTTGGGACTACCCCTGCCAACTTCCAATCCGCCCGGATCATTGGATTAAAGACAGCAAGGATTTCTTTCCCGTTTGTATCCTTCTCATCCAAGCTTTTGTTATCCTTTTTACTTGCCTGAATAAAAGCGAACTCTGAAGGTTTACCATCGTCTTTTGAATCCGAAGAAGCTACTACGGTTCCATCAGGAGTGACAAGTTGAATTCGAGAGCCATCTCCCAGCTGTACACTTGCGAATGATTCCTCCAGCAATGTATTCTTCAACACAAGGATGACTATGTATCCTGTACCTGAGCCCAGGGTTTTGAGAGATCTTGCCATAGCAATATTTTTGTCTCCATCACCTTGAACAGCTGTCGAGAACCATATGTTCTTGGCTGCATCACCATCACCTTTAGAATAGTAGGATTCATAAGATGCAGTGTTGTCGACAATCTTCTTATACCATTCTTGTTCTCTTATGTTATCTAACTTAATGCCGCCACTGCCACTTGTAACAATATCTTGATCAGGCGACTCCGGGATCAAAGAAACACTAAGAATATTAGAATCCGTTGTAATCTGACTGGATAACTTTTTACTTACTGCGCTTGTAGCTTCAAATTTCTCATAGGAAGATTGTGCAGTCACTAAAGACTTCAAATCTTCTTGCATCTGCGCATCAAAATAAAGCTGTAAAGCCAAGTTCTCGTACTGTTTCAAAGTAATATCTAACTTTTCTGAGGTCTGAATAATAGTCTGACGGTAGGCTTCCGATACGTTGTTCTTAATTGTCTTCTTGGCTTTTGAATAAGATAGCAGTCCAAGTGCCATTACCACAATTACAATTGCACACAAAAATATCAGGAATATCTTCACGCCAACAGATTCCATAGGATTAACTCTTTTGATCTGTCCACGCAAATCTATCCCATTCTTCAAATTAAACTTAGGTGTCTTAACTGCCCCTTCAATCTTGCTTGTTTCCTTGTTTCCTGTGATCGCCGATTTCTTATTCTTTTTATTCATGCTAAACCTTCTCTCATTATGCTTTTCACTAATACTATCTTGATCAGGATCCCCCATCTTGATCACCTACCCGCTAATATTAGAATACGCATGAAAGCGTTAACCAATATATATATCGGCGTATTAGGTCTTTTTCCTTAGCTTTACGAGACTTTTTTTACAACTTTTAACCTATGTATGTTTAAACATAATAAATAGCTTGCTGCACCTCCTCTCTTGGAGATATTTGTTAATCCCTAATATATATAACTTATTGTTTGCTTTGTCAAAAAGAAAAACAGGGAGGCTCTTGGATGACCAAAGGCTTCCCTGTTTTTTATTAAAACTTCTTCTTACGCATCATATCAAAGTATGCAACCGGTTGATCTACCTTCATGCGAATAGGTTGCAGTGGATGACGGGCGGCATCAAGCGAATTGCCTTTCTCATCCCATATTTCACCAACCGTTTGCTTGAAGAACGTATCGTTAGGTCCAAAGAATTCTACTTCCTGACCTGGCTTAAAGTGATTGCGCTGTTGAACTAGTGCCGTACCACTTTCAGCATCGTATTCAATTACAAGTCCGGCAAAATCATACGGAGCTGCTTTTTCTTCAGGCTCATAGATATGATCTTCATGATCCGGAGTATCATAGAAGAATCCTGTGTTTAGCGGACGGTTAGCGGCTTTATTAAGCTCATCCAGCCATTCCTGCTTCAATTCATACCCTTCCGGATCTGCCATATAAGCATCAATGGCTTTACGATATGCATTAACGACAGTAGCCACATAGTGGATTGACTTCATTCGTCCTTCGATCTTGAAGCTGTCGATGCCCACTTCAATCAGTTCAGGTATACTTTCCAGCATACACAAATCCTTAGAGCCCATGGAGAAGGGATTATCTCCTTGCTGATGCAGTGGAATCTGAGTTACCCCGGGAAGCAAAGGAGCTGGAGATTTCGCTTCAGCCTGCTCTTCCTCAGACACCCAAGTCCCTTCCGGACGTGCATCCTCAAACAAATCATATTTCCAGCGGCAAGACTGGCAACAGCCCCCGCGATTGGAATCACGGTCGGTGAAATGGTTAGACAAAACACAACGACCCGAATACGAGGAACACATTGCACCATGGATGAAGCTTTCGATTTCAATGTCGACATGTTTTTTAATCTCAGCGATCTCTTCCAGGCTTGTCTCACGGCCCAAAACAACACGCGGAAGCCCCTCTTCCTTCCAGAAGGACACCGCTTGCCAGTTCAATGTAGACTGCTGTGTACTCAAATGCACTTCAAGTCCAGGCACTAACCGGCGTGCTGTATCTACAATGATTGGATCAGCTACGATAATAGCAGCAATCCCAGCTTCATATAAGTTACGCAGGTATTCTTCAATTCCCGCGACATCTTCATTGTGAGCATAAATGTTTGTTGCAACAAATACCTTAGCGCCATATTTCTTGGCGAATTCAACACCTTCGCGCATTTCCTCGAAGCTGAAATTATCTGCGCCGGAACGCAAGCCGTATTGTTGTCCTCCGATATAAACAGCATCCGCACCATAGTGTACTGCGAACTTCAATTTTTCCAAATTACCAGCCGGAGCGAGGAGCTCCGGTTTGTCCAGACGGTAACGTTTGCCCTTATATTGCGGCTTTGTCATGGTTCCCATTCCTGTTCTCCCCTCCATCGCCCACAAAGCTAAGTCACATGCTATAAATGCTGTACCTAATCTTCGTGGGGACCTATAACCTCTTTATTTTTATCAAACTTAATATACTTGCTCTTTATAGAAAAATCCGAAGCTTAACTCCCGTTCAGGGTCCTGCACCGTTCTGATTACATCCATCCATTCCTCATCGAAGGCATAACCTTCCGGATCAGCCGCATAAAGATCTATAGCTTTACGATAAGTCTTCACAACCGTTACATTATACGCTATCGATTTCAAAAGTCCCTCAATCTTAAGGCTGTGTATACCTGCAGCCATCAGAATATGCAGATCCTCCAAAATACAAATATCATCCGAGCTCATAATATGAGTGCCGTTCTCGTCTTCATAAATCGGGAATTTCTGGTCATCTCGTTCTTCCTCAATCAGAAATAGTCCGCGTTCCTTCCCGAGACTTCCTCCATCACTAGGACGGCCTTGATGTGACATATAGCTTTCAACAAGCTTCCGCTTGGAATGGTATATATTGGTCATTCCATGAACCTGCACCTGTGCCTCAATCTCCAAAAGCGGAACCATTTCCGTCATTTCATCCATATTCAGCTCACGGGCCAGCACAACGCGAGAAGCCCCCTTGCGTCCCCAATAATTCGCTGTCGCATAGTTGGTGGAAGTCATTTCCGCATTCCAGTGCAGCTTCATTGCTGGCGCTTCTTTCTTCACAGTGGTTAACACTGCTGGATCCCCGAATTCAACACCATCAATGCCAAGCTCACCTAAAGCCTTCACATAGGCAGGAAGCTCATCCAGCAGACGGTTGGACATCAGCCCACCCAAGCTTGCATACACTTTGCAGCCTCGCGAATGTGCCATTTCTACGACAGTCGCTGTATCCTCCAGAGAGAAATGTCCAGCAAGCCGCATCCCGAAACGGTCATCCCCAATGAGCAACGCATCTGCTCCGGCATCCAGCAGAGCAGCAGCTTCCTCCAAGGACGCTGCCGTCACCAGCAATTCCGGTTTGTTAGTCATGTTGTACCTCCTACTTGTACAGTTATTTCAACCGCACCACTCTTCATTTTAATAGTTTATTTCGATTCTTGCTTACTTTTTTCGATATTGGCTAAATGTTCCTTGTAGGTCTTAGCAAATAAATGGCCCTGTGTACCATCTTTTTTGGTCACATAGAAGTAATATTCAGAAGCTTCTGGTTCGAGTGCCGCTTGAATGGACTCCAGCCCCGGATTACTAATAGGTCCCGGAGGAAGTCCAATATTCTTATACGTATTATATGGACTATCAACTTCCAAATCTTTATACAAAAGTCTTTCCTTCTGCTTATTGAGTAAATATTGAACGGTAGCGTCGATCTCCAGCTTCTGCTCTTTCTTTAGGCGGTTATAAATAACACCAGCCACAAGCGGACGTTCACTATCCACCACAACTTCCCGCTCTACCAGCGAAGCTACGGTCAACAGTTCATGCAGAGACAATCCACGCGTTTCTAGCTTTTGCTGCCAGTTAGGAATCGTATCGAGCTTCTTCTGGAACTGATCCAAAAGCGCTTCTACAACTTCCTGGGGCGTGCTATCTTTGGCCAGCTCATAGGTTTCGGGGAATAAATATCCTTCAAGACGGTGGCGTAGATTCTTATCCTGCGGGATACCAAGAATATCAATCCCCTTCAAACCTGCACCAGTATCCATAATTTCAAGAAAAGTAGCCGCATCCTGATTCCAGGCTTCAGCGAGCTTCTTAGCGATCTGCTCAGCAGTATATCCTTCGGGGATAGTAAAGACCACAGTTTCTTCCTTAACTACATCACCTGCATTTAATCTTGCAATGAGTTCATCATAGCTATCACCGGGCTTAGCGATATAAGTACCTGCTTTGAAGCTAGAGCCTTCTTTAGTCCATTTCAAATATCCCTTAAAAAAAAGACTCTTACGGATAATGCCATTCTGCTCAAGCAGATCAGCAATCTCCGCACTTCCCATGCCCTTCTCTATCGTAAATGTTACAGCAGGACCTGCAGGCTCTACCGGCTGCATCCCGTTCCAAATGTACCATGCGCCCCCACCTCCTGCTGCTACCAGCAAAAGAATAATGATTAACACAGTACGGATTGCGGATTTCAAGTCTGGTTCCTCACTTTCCGACTATAAAGTATAAAAGTGTATTGCCTAAAATTCAATATATATTTCCTTAGATTGATGTATATAGGATATTGCTCGCATTTCAAGCAAAAAGAGCGCGGAATTCTCCGCCCTCTTCCGTGCCCATCATAAATGTAACGTACATGTTTAAGTTTTATTCAGCGCCATCTGCTGGAAAAGTCATCTCATCGTATAGCTCAGAGATGTCTTCCCACTCTTCATCGTCCATAATGCTCTCCAATTCCGGAAGTCCGTCAGAAGAGACAACGATACGCAGGATTTCATACTCCACGTCTTTGCCAGAGCCTTTCAGCACTGCATATCCGCGATCACCGACTTCAAATTCGGCGATAATATCGTAAATGGAAGATTTGCCTTGCTCATCTTCCAGTTCTACAGTTTCTCCGTAGGCTTCTTTAAGCCGTGAAGTCCATACCGCTTGATCAGCGGATATCTCAGTCATTCTCCGATCCTCCGTCCAACTCGTCGACCAGTGTGTTGAAAGTCTCTTCGACAATCGCCCACTCCTCGTCATTATCGATCATGAACAATTGAAGATCGTCGCCTTCTTCCACATAACGGAACGCGTATACCTCATCGGTTTCCTCGTCCTCGGAGTCTAGCGGAACCACCATCATATACTTAGCGTCCGAGCCATCAACCTCAAACTTCATAATGACCTCGAATTCCTCTTCATTACCTTCCTCATCGGGAATATAGATAATTTCCGGTTCTTCCTCTTGGCCAATCTGTTCGTTTGTCATATCCTCGCACCCCTCACCTTTTACTGTTAGCATCCAAAAAATTTTGCAAAATCAGGGCTGCAGCCATTTTATCCACAATCCCCTTGCGTTTCTTCCGGCTGACGTCCCCTTCAATCAGCACCCGCTCTGCGGATACCGTCGTCAGACGCTCATCCCAAAGGTGTACGGGCATTTCTAACTCTTCCCGTAGCTTATCAGCGAACTCTATACAGATTTCGCCCCGGGGTCCTACTGAGCCGTTCATATTCTTCGGTAGACCAACTACAATCTCTCCAATTTCGTGCTCTGCAACAAGTTCACGAATGCGTTCGAACTCATTACCCGTACCTCGGCGCTCAATCGTTTCAAGAGCTTGTGCCGTCCAGCCAAAAACATCACTTGTGGCTACACCGATTCTACGGTCGCCGTAATCTAAACCTAACTTCTTCTTCATTTCGGATTGTCCACCCTGTGATTGACGAGATAGAATCTAACCAGCTCTTCAATCAGCTCATCACGTTCTTTTCTCCGGACCAAACTTCTCGCATTGTTATGGCGCGGAATGTAAGCCGGATCTCCGGAAAGAAGATACCCTACGATCTGATTGATCGGATGATACTCTTTCTCCACCAGTGCATCGTATACTGCTAGCAATATTTCCTGGGGAGAAGCTTCCTTTTCGTCGCCCTTCACATTGAATTTGACCGTTTTGTCCATGGAGTCCATTTGTGACACCTTCCTTCTGCAAAATCGCCTTTTGGGACGGCTTCGCAAAGTTGCTACTGTGCAGCTCGCTTGCTTCCTTTATCATAACATATTCATGCCCCAACGAGGAAATCCTGCCCGTTATTAA
This sequence comes from Paenibacillus sp. FSL H3-0310, assembly GCF_038002785.1. Classification (NCBI taxonomy): domain Bacteria; kingdom Bacillati; phylum Bacillota; class Bacilli; order Caryophanales; family Paenibacillaceae; genus Paenibacillus; species Paenibacillus sp. FSL H3-0310. The sequence continues at coordinate 434,748 of NZ_JBBODC010000003.1, read as the reverse complement.
CGCTTTTTTTGGCATTTTCTCTACAAAAATTATGATATTTTTGGCTTTTAAGCTATTGTCAAGCACAATTATTCATGAATATCTAACATCCTGCTAATAAAGAGTAGCGGTACTGATATCAAACTCTCAGTACCGCTATGTTTTCTCGTAATACGTTTAGTTAGAGAAATGGTTTCGTAATTTTAACTTAGGCTAAGGAAGCTACCAATTCTTCAGCCTTTGCCAATGCTTCGTTTAGCTTAGAAGCATCTTTACCGCCGGCTTGCGCCATATCTGGACGCCCACCGCCACCACCGCCGCAAACTGCTGCAATTTCTTTAACGAGTTTACCAGCGTGGAAACCTTTCTTCACCAGGTCTTGCGGTACAGATACTACAAAGTTTACCTTATCATCCATCGCTGCACCTAATACAAGCACTGCATCCGGAAGCTTGGATTTCAATTCATCCGCTGTGGAACGCAAAGCATCCATATTGCCTGCTTGAACAGCAACAGCCAGGAGCTGCGTACCTGCGCCAACTGTCTTCACACTGCTTGTAAGTTCAGCAGCAAAAGTAGCACTCAGCTTGGATTGCAAGGACTCATTCTCACGCGAAAGCTCACGCACCTGGTTATGCAGCGCTTCGATCCGTTTCGGAACGTCATTCAGAGAAGACTTAAGAAGGCCTGCTGATTGTTTGAGCAAATCTAGCTGACTTTCAGTGAACTGGTAAGCGTAACGTCCGGTAACCGCCTCGATGCGGCGCACTCCGGAACCAATGCCACTTTCGCTAAGCAGCTTGAAAATTCCGATTTGCGACGTGTTGGATACATGACAACCACCGCAAAGCTCAAGGCTGTAATCGCCCACTTGAACGACACGGACGATATTACCGTATTTTTCACCAAAGAGTGCCATTGCTCCCATTGCTTTAGCTTCATCAATCGGCTTGTTCTCAATCACTACATCTAGACCGCGCCAGATTTGTGCATTTACGCGATGTTCGATATCGCTCAATTCTTCTGGAGTAATCGCTCCAAAATGGGAGAAGTCAAACCGCAAACGAGCACCTTCCACTAAAGATCCCGCTTGATTAACATGCCCGCCAAGAACTTCTTTAAGCGCTTTGTGCAATAAATGGGTAGCTGTGTGGTTCTTCACGATATCTTCACGCTCCGCACGATCCACTTCCGCGCGAACGGATTCGCCCACTTTCAATTCTCCCGCTTCCACAGTTACCAAATGTACGTGTTGGCCGTGTGGAGCTTTAAAGAGTCCTTTTACCTTAGCTGTAACTGAACCCCCAGTAAGCACACCCGTGTCACTTACTTGTCCGCCGCTCTCAGCATAGAACGGTGTTGTATCAAGAATAACTTGGCATTCTGCGCCTTCACCGGCGACATCTACCAATTCATCACCCACAACAATAGCCAGGATTTTCGACTCTGTTACCGAGTCATTATATCCAACAAATTCACTTTTAATCGTCAGGTCTGCTAGTGCGCCTCCCTGGATCTTCATGCTGCCGCCATCATGACGTGCAGCCCTCGCACGGTCACGTTGCTCCTGCATAGCCGCATCAAAACCTTCACGGTCTACAGTTAATCCTTGCTCTGCTGCGAAATCTTCGGTCAGGTCAAATGGGAACCCATAAGTATCATATAACTTAAATGCATCGGCTCCAGCAATATTGCTGAGACCCTCTGCTTTTGCTTTAGCACTGATCTCACCCAAAATAGCCAATCCGTCAGACAATGTTTCGTGGAAACGTTCTTCTTCAGTACGAATAATCTTTGCGATATATTCGCGGTTGTCCACAACGGATGGATAGTAGACACCCATAATTTCGCCAACGGTTTCAGTCAGCTCATACAGGAATGGACGATCCAGACCCAAGGTCTTTCCGTACCGAACAGCACGGCGAAGCAAACGGCGGATAATATAACCGCGTCCTTCATTAGAAGGAAGTACTCCATCCCCTACTGCAAAAGTAACGGTACGCACATGGTCAGCGATTACTTTAAGCGCGATATCCTGCTCAACGTTATCTTTATAAGTTACACCCGCGAGCTGTGCTGTCTTTTGAATAATAGGTTGGAACAAATCAGTGTCGAAGTTGGAATCTACATCCTGTAGAATGGATGCAAAACGCTCCAAGCCAGCCCCTGTATCAATGTTTTTATTCGGAAGCGGCGTATAGCTGCCATCCTTGTTATGGTTGAATTGTGAGAACACCAGGTTCCATACTTCTAACCAGCGTTCATTTTCTCCACCTGGATACATTTCCGGATCGCTCATATCACTGCCGTAAGCTTCACCACGGTCATAAAAGATTTCCGAGCAAGGACCGCATGGGCCTTCGCCAATATCCCAGAAATTATCGTCGCCCAGCTTAATGATGCGTTCAGCAGGCAGGCCAACCTTTTCATTCCACAGCTTAAATGCCTCTTCATCCTCTGCGTACACCGTTACGGAAATACGTTCCGGGTCAAAGCCGATCCACTCTTTGCCGGTTAGGAACTCCCAAGCCCATGTGATAGCTTCTTCTTTGAAATAATCGCCGATGGAGAAGTTACCCAGCATCTCGAAAAATGTATGGTGACGGCGTGTCTTACCCACATTCTCGATATCATTGGTACGAATACATTTTTGTGAGTTAGTCAGGCGCGGATTTTCTGGAACCTCCCGGCCATCGAAGTACACTTTCAAAGGTGCCATACCCGCATTGATCCACAGAAGCGAAGGATCGTTGTGAGGAACGAGGGACGCACTTGGTTCAATCTTGTGACCTTTACTTTCAAAAAACTTAAGCCATTTGGAACGAATTTCACTTGCTTTCATCATTTACAGCTCCCGTCTCATCTTTTTACTTCGGCATTTACACCGGAAATTACAAAATACCTAAAAAATAAAAACAAAAAAACGCCCCTGAATAATTCAGGGACGATTAATATCGCGGTACCACCCTGGTTATCGCCTTGACCCCACTAATGGGACAATTGCAGACGATCGCCTTGTCGCGGCTGATAACGGGCGCCCCCGGTGAGCATTGATCTCACACTCCGAAATTAGCTTTCCACCGGCCTGTCTTCAAGGTTCTCACAGCCATTACGAAACGTTTCGTAAAGGAACCTTTTCTCTGATCAAGCCATCCTCCGGTGTACTTCATTTTCATCAACGATTTGTCCGATTTGCATTTTAACATTTCAAGTATAGCCAGTGCCCTTGCTTCTGTCAATCTGGGGATGGGCGAATGTGAAGAATAACACATGATTTTTGTAACAGTAAACTTGGACTCAAAAAGGATATAGTGAAATCTAAGGTTAATTTGGAATATTTTGTATCAGGAGGACTGCCGTCGATGCTTCACTCCAAGGAGTTCAATCTATCATCGATTTTTGAAGCAAAGCCTACACACTACCTTTTTATAGCGAGCCTCATTTTTATTCATATTATCTTTACTCTTGCGGTTAATCTCATCCTTTTTGAGCATGGATATTTAAGTTTTATTGCCAAAAACACAAACCACTGGATCAATGAAACGTTAGCCGTCAATCTAGTTGGGCTTCTCTTAGAAGTAATTATTTTTTTGATTCTGATAGCTAAAGTTTCGCCCCGGGATTTTGGGTTAAAAATAGAAAAATTAAGAGCCGGACTGCTGGGTACCTTTCTGTTTTGGCTCGCTATAAATATAGTAGATTTGTGTATGGTACACCTGAATCACTCAGAGCTAACACTTAACAATGCTATCTTCAGCCATTCAAATTTAGTTTTCGGTGAAATTCTAGGTCAAGTCTTGGGAAATGCTTTATTGGAAGAAATCTTATTTCGCGGCTTCCTGCTCGTTCAAATCTATCTATACTTAAAAAAAATCAACAACAAAACTACACGGATGATCTCTGCAATGCTGATTTCACAATCGATCTTTGCCGCCATACATATCCCAAACCGGATTTACTCAGGATTAGTTGGAATGGAGTTTGTTTATGATTTTATCATGCTTCTAATTCTAGGAATTATATTCGCTCTACTCTATATCTTAACCCGAAATTTATTTTTCGTGATCGGCGTTCACTCATTAATGAATATTCAGATAGTGTTTTGGAACAGTAATTTCACGTATACGGCAACTTTATTATGTGTCTTATTACTGACTTGTCTTTTGCTTTGTATAAAAAGGAAAACATTTCGTGCGCAGCAACGGGCGGATATGGGGCTCTGATAATTAGAACTTTAATTATTCACAAAAAGAAGTTCCCCCTTTAAGCAGGAGGAACTTCTATCACTATTACTATAATGTCTCTATTAATTCGTACCCTCTGCAATAGCTTTATAAGCAGCTAAATCCGTATAAACTTCCTCTTTAAGCGGATTGCGTTTATGCTTGATGATTTTATAGAAATGATAACCAAACACTGCAATATTAGCAGCTAAAGATAATGCACTTACTATCCACAGAGCGGTTTCACTATGAGAGGATTGTACAGAGAACTTTGACTCGCCAACAAACGCCGGGAACGACATCGTAAACATCATCCAAATCGCCAAAGTCTGTGCACGATGCTGCAGCCATGCCCCTTTTTTAAAGAAGAACGCCGGGATGGTACAAGAGATCAACAATGCTGCACCTGCATAGAAGGAATGGTCAGAAACTGCATTATATACATAGGCAAAGTTCCAAATGTCATAAGCAATGATCCAGAACCAAAGCTGGTCAGGCCACAACATATCTTTACTCTTATCTTTACTGATCACAATACCCATCCAACCAGAAATCGTAATAATGTTCAGAATACCTGCGATCCCGTTCATAATGTTCCAAGGACCACCTACCATCATTACGCCATCCACCATACCTTGCAAGCTGTACACTTGGAAATCACGAATAACTGCTTCAAGAATGTTAACTGCAAGGATAATAGCCGGGAACATTAATATATATTTATTTTTGTCCCATCCTTTAACATAACGGATAGCCATAAACCCTATACATCCTGCCAAAGCAGAATATACTTTTACCCAGTGAAACCATGTTCCAGTACTGGAACCTTCTCCTGCCGTATTTGGCCAAACCGCTATGGTAAGAACAATAGGGACAACTATAAACAGAATGATTGAGAACCACTTGCTCTTCCGTGCGATTTCATTTACAAACATTAATCCTGCTAGTACTACTAACCACATTAGCGCAGAGTACCAGGGAATCGATTCGAATAAAAACATGTTTTACTCCTCCTTGTAGGTTGGTGTATGTAATCTGTGTCTCAGGTCCAATATAGCCCATCCCTCTTTAAACGATCAAATCGCTTAAAACGTTGATTTATCAGTGTTTTTTTAGTTTCATTTCAAGTTGAGTTTACACAACCCCAGCACTAGAATTCGCCAAACTTTCTACCTTTCTTCTGAGAAATCTATTAGAATACATGTCTTTAGAACTATATACTGCAAACCTAACTTGAATGTAAAAAAACCTTGTCGACAAATTTCTTTGTGGACAAGGTTCCTCTTTAATGTTATTCAAAAGAATCGTTCAACCAAGTGTTTCGCGTATATAATACAATTCTCAAGTGTAGGGAAGTTCATGATTTCTCCAGCTAAATAGATATTGTTTTTCCCCTGCATCTGATCAACCCGTTCATAAAATCCCTCATGTAGCGCATTAGAATCCACATGTGGGAAATGCCTCCAACGCTTCATCATATATAGTCGAATGCTCTCTCCGCCCAGCTCGCGAAGTTTATTTTCTACCGTCTCTCGCATTTCCAGATCAGTCATAGCTTCATTCTCTGCTACATAAACCGTAACTAGATCCGTAGTTCCCATATCTGCCCACCGATAGTACCATGCCATCATATGCCCTTTACGTTCAGGGTACATATTCCGGGGGATATAGCCAGAAAGCTCCGGCAACCCCTTCACTCTATACGCATATACCCTAAACCATTCATAGGTTATATTCGCTAATAAAGTTTTGTCCTCACTTGACAGGCTAACTGTATCGCCCATTTGCTCTAAAGCTGCTGTATAAATGACCTTGTCAAAATAAAAGATGTCCTGACTCGTCTCTACTCGAACCTGCCCATCTTGTTCTTGCTCCATAAAAAGCACTTCACAAGTCAGGCGTAGATCGTTTACTTGGTCGGCCATTCGTCTAATCAGCTCAGTAACACCCTTAGGCCAGGTTATCATATGAGTAATTTCAATAAACGACAACAGATTATCATAGCTTAGAAATTTCAGCACATATGCAGCGGGAACATTATGGATACCACCGAATCCAAAAGTATTAAAATAATGCATGTAGACCTGCTCAAGGACAGACAGCTTATTCTCTACACACCACTGCGAAAATGGCTGACATAAATCTGGCGGTAAGTGGAGAAAACCCGGTTCTTGGAGAGACTCATAGCGTTTTAGAATATCCGGCAATCGTTTGAATTCTTGTGTAAACGCCTCTATCTGCTCCATGGGAATTTGTGAAGTTTTTCTCCCATTATTATCAAAAAATCCACGTTCTAACAATGGTCCCCTATCCATAAGATCAAAATCTCTCATAAAATCCATCGTATGTTTATAGGTAGGCAGGCCGATTAGCGTCCCCATTTCATAACTTTTTCCTTTGTACTCAATAGAATGACACTTTCCTCCTACTCTATCCGACTTCTCCATGAGGGTAATGTTGGTATATCCTTTTTTCGCTAATTCATAAGCAGCCGTAACCCCAGAAATCCCTGCACCGATGATTCCAATTCGGTCTTTATTCTTCGTGTTTGTCATCATCCGTTATCTCCTTGTAAATAACCATAATGGCAAAGTTTCTCGTTGTCCCGTATAGGCAAGTGCGACATCCGATGGTATTTTACCTTGATTAGGTCCGTCTGTAATTTGCCTGTTGAAGTTGTAGGTTCTCAAGTATTCATGTAAGCGCTTTTCTAAAATTTCAAAAGAATCTATCGTATCATCTACCCAAGCCTGCTGGTAGAATTCTTTGGTCAACACCGCCGCAAATTGCTGCAAGGGCTGAAATATCTCTGTTTGGTCTACCGTTATAGCTACTTGATTAATATTGTTCTTATGTAAAAATTCACTATATTTATGTTTTCCTCTGTCCCAGTTCGTAATGAATTCACGGCTTTTGTTCGTAACCAGATTATCGATATGAAAATCTAATGTCTTCATCAATGGGAGAACTTTCAGATGCATAAAATCTATAAAATGAATGGTAGATTTCCGATTGTATAGCTTAACTAGACCTAGTCTGGAGTAGGCATCATAAATTACATATTGATATACCTTTCCGACCCTCGGGAAAACTCCCAAATAGCTAATACTCTGCTGACACATATACCCGGGATGAGCATTTATCGGATTCTTCATCTTATAATCTAGTATTTTCCGTTTCTCTTTAAATCCTTTAGTGTGAGTGGGTTGTGCGCCATTCCTCTTCTTTGCTTTGATTTGATTGGCGTAAGCTTCACGTTCTATTCGTTTATTTAGTCCGTTTCGACGTAGTACATTATAAATACCGGATTCCCCTATTTGCATACCTTCATCTTGCAGTTCATAAAAGATGCGTTTAGGCCCATCCTCAGGAAATCTGGCGACGTACTCCAAGATCAATCTTTCCGTTCTCTTATCTACTTTATTAGGCATTACTGGCTTTCTTTTCTTCTCCCCAAGTCCATCCATTCCATGTTGTTGATAAGCTTTAGACCACTTATAATAGATCGTCCGGGAAATGCCAAACTCCTTACAGGTTTCGCTCACATTCTTGCTGATGGCCCCTTGCATGAGGATATGATATTTGTTGTTCGCATTCACCTATTTGCACCCCTCCTATCTTTATTTTATACATAGTTAACGTTTAATTCATTACTATTCTAAAAAAAATGGGAGAACGCTCAAAGCGTCTCACCATTCCGAACAAAATGCGTTATGTATTTCCCTGCGGAAATCTCCAAGCAATTTAGTCGTTGGCCATATGCACAGCCGCCATCTATCCCAATTTTATCTCCCAGTGGACTAAACCAGATTTCTTCTGAATCATGCAGATCCATCGTCGAAGTATGACCGAAAACAACCGTTTTGTTAGTGCTAACTACCGGATTCTTATAAAAGGGGTCTCTAATCCAGATAAAATCATAAGGGTCCTGCTGTTTCCAATCCTCTATTAATGGATTAATGCCTGCATGAACAAAAATATGTTCTTCCGTCTCATGATAAAGCGGCAATGTGCTCAGAAAGTCTATATGATGTCTATAGTCCCGCCTAATTTTTTCTTTTAGCTGCATATAATCCTTCCAGCCAAAATCCTTCTGCAAACCTTCGTAGCCCGCCTCGCAATAACTCATCAGTGTATGAAATCCGCCGTTAGTTAGCCAATGGGTATCCAATTTATCATCTTCGCTGGTGAGCGCATCGCAAGCCATTTTATCGTGATTTCCTTTGAGAACTATCGCTCCACATTCTTGCTGCAGAGTCATCACTTGCTCCACAATTCCTTTACTGTCCAGACCTCTATCCACATAATCTCCCATTAAAATAAGCTTATCCTCCGCCGGGCGATAATTCACTTTTGATAATAGGGCATTGAATTCTACATAACTTCCGTGAATGTCACTAATTGCTAATATTCTGATGATAATCACTCCTTGCTCTAAGATGCAAAAAAAGATGTTCCCGCAGGTCTGCAGGAATATCTTTTGATGTTGGGCTTTCTATACTGAATCTATAACTAATGGCTCCTCATCCGACTGTGGAAAAAAATGACGGCTTCTGACCTCATGCACCGCTTCTTGAAAACGATCGCACAAAAAGATCAGCTGGTCGATCTCTTCCTTACCGACCTTTTGCGTGATTTCACTCAAAATGCCGGAATAGGATGCCATCTGCCTGCTATAAATCTGCTCTCCAAGCTCACTCAGACAGATATATACGACCCGACGATCTGTATCGGATGTTGTACGCACTACGTAACCTTTTTCCTCCAAAGTATTTGCCATTTGCGTAGCAGTAGGTCTACTTATCTGGAGCAGGTCACTTAATTTAGAAATCATAACTCCCCGGTGCTGTTTGTCACCTTCAGCCGCTTTCTTTTGCTTCATAACAGTGTGAATGACGTACATCATAACAAACTCTCTATACGATACTACATCAATCGAGTAGGGGCGAGCAGTCAGACGCTTTATATTTTCAAGGGCTATGATCAGCTTCTGCTCTTGATTGTCATGGGTATCCATAGGGCACCTCCAATATACCTCAATCTAATTAGATTACTTACCTATTCCCAAAAAATCAAGTCAAATTCAAATTCTCTTTAAATTAAAATTTAATAATTAACCTGTTGTGCTAATTGATGAATTTGTGTATTATACATAAATGATAGTTTGGCTACCTAATTATTACGACATGAATTCCCAAACTACAATATATAGAAGTTAAAGGAGAGGAACTGCTCTGGAGCATCTCACTCAGAAAAAGAAAGTTACAATTATGATTGCTTTAATGGCGGCTATGTTTTTCGCAGCAATCAACCAGACGATTGTGGGCACAGCAATGCCCCGAATTATTGCGATGCTTGGAGGTATTGAACATTATACCTGGGTAATTACCATCTATATGCTCACCTCAACCATTGCTACCGTACTTGTCGGTAAGTTATCCGATATTTACGGAAGAAAGCCCTTCCTGTTATCAGGGATTGTCATTTTTATTATAGGTGCTTTCCTATCCGGATTGTCGACCAACATTTTTCAAATGATCACTTATCGCGGGATACAAGGTCTAGGCGGCGGGATTCTAATGTCGGCTACCGTAACCGCTGTAGGTGATTTGTTCGCTCCAAGAGAGAGAGCCAAGTGGACTGGAATTATGATGGCGATATTTGGTTTCTCCAGCGTAATTGGTCCTACCCTTGGCGGATTCATGGTAGATCACATGGCTTGGAAATGGATCTTCTGGATCTTCTTACCTTTCGGGATCGTGGCCTTCTTTATGATTTTGAAAATGTTCCCTAAAACAACGCGTTCTACATCTGAGTCCATCGACTACTTAGGCTCCATTTTCCTTTCCCTGACCATCGTTGCGCTCCTGCTGGGCTTTTCATGGGCGGGAACAAAATATGACTGGGGTTCTCCGGAGATTCTAGGCTTGTTTGGGGCTTCCATTCTGGGTCTGATTATCCTGATTCTGATTGAACGTAAAGCTAAAAGCCCAGTATTGCCATTATCCTTATTTAAAAATTCCATCGTATCCATCTCAATGATTGTCGGCTTCCTGATGAATGCCGGTATGATGGGCGCAATGATCTACCTGCCTTTCTTCGTGCAAGGGGTAGAGGGCGTCTCCCCAACTAAATCTGGTTTTATCAATATGCCAATGTCACTTACTATGATTGTACTAAGTACTTTAGTGGGAAGATGGATCTCCAAAACAGGAAAATATAAACGTTATGCTCTAATGGGGATGCCATTCATGGTTGTAGCCATGATATTAATGGCCTTTATGAGTAACATTGCTACGGCTGTAGTCAGCATGATTATCTTCGGGGTTGGGTTAGGACTATCGATGCCTGTATTTACACTAACCGTACAAAATGCTGTAGCGCCTTCAATGCTAGGTGTTGCTACTGCTACAAATACTTTATTCCGTAATTTAGGTGGAACCATAGGTATTGCCATCATGGGTACCATTATGAACTCCTCATTAACGAAAAAATTAGAGGCAGCGGTGTCCTCTGGCAAAGGTCCGGATTTATCCAAACTTGATCCTGAATCCGCTAAACAGCTTTCTGCCTTTATGAATCCTCAAATGCTGCTAGATCAGCCTAAGCTTAAAGAATTGCATGCAACACTGCCAGAGCAAATTCAGCCGCTCTTCAATCAATTGATTGAGATGCTGCGGAACGCACTAAGCGATTCCCTGACAGTTGTGTTCTTAAGTGGTACGGCGCTGTTAGTTATCGCAGCACTGCTCGTTCTGTTCCTTAAAGAGATTCCATTACGTAGTGGAGAGAAAAAAATGGAGACACACGCAGAGGATAAAAACGGGAGTAAAAAACTCGAAAAATCTGTGCCTGCTGCACATTAATCACAAATAACCTTACATTAGAGATGTCCGTAAACAGCTTAGGCTGTGCGGCATCTCTTTTTTTATAGGAAGGGCTAGGATTCGTTTGGTTGATCGTTCAATTCTTCGAAGTAAACATAGACTCCGTTTAACAGCTCCATTAACGTATCCGTCTGTTCTTTGCCCATGTAATCGATCATACCTTTAAAGGTATTCCGGGATTTCGTTACAGCCATCTCAGCCAGATGCTCCCCTTTTTCCGTAAGCGTGATCTCACTAACTCGGCGATCCTGTGCATCAGAAGTACGCACCACATATCCTTGTGCAATCAGACTATTGAGCATTTGGGTAACCGTAGGAGAGGTGACTTTCAGAAACTTGCTAATCTCCGAAACCGTCTGTCCCTTCTTCCCTTCCCGTTCTTTACCAAGCTTTAAAGAAACCAACATCCGGACCTCACTTGGCTTCAAGCCCCAAATCGTGGTTTTACGCCAGTTCATTCTAGCGAATTGTTGGAAAGCCTCCATTAAACCATCCACATTCTGATATTTCTCTTCGTTCATCAGTACACCCCATAAAATCATTTAACACTAAGTATAGCCTAATATGACGTAAAAAAGAATTGATAGATGTCAGATTACCCATTTTCAAAAAATAACTAATGGGATGTATAATATAATAATCATCCTAAATTGAAAGTGGGTATCTAATTTGTCCTTTTCTTACTCTACCTATGACGCTCTAGGACTTGCTTCACTTGTCAAAGCACGTGAAATTTCACCTTGTGAGCTGGTCGAAGCCGCCTTTGCTCGGTTAGATGAGGTCAATCCAGTCATAAATGCGGTGGTGCGCACCCGTCGTGAAGCTGCTCTTAGAGAAGCCGACGAGATGCCTGTTCAGGATAACACTCGGCCGTTTGCTGGCGTTCCGTTTCTATTAAAAGATATTTCCCAATCTATCGCTGGCGAGCCCATCACTTGTGGGGCTATGCTGATGAAGAACAATGTCGCACGGTGGGATTCAAATTATGTTGCACGGATTAGGAAAGCCGGCTTTATTCCACTTGGACATACGAATACACCCGAGTTCGGCTTAAAAAACATTACAGAGAATGTCCTCCATGGCCCTGCTCGTAATCCTTGGAATCTCGAATATTCTCCTGGAGGTTCAAGTGGCGGAGCCGCGGCGGCTGTAGCTTCTGGTATTGTTCCAGTAGCGGGAGCCAGTGATGGTGGTGGGTCCATCCGTATTCCCGCCTCATTCACAGGCCTATTCGGACTTAAACCCACGCGCGGGCGCACACCAGTAGGACCCGGAGTCGGCCGTCAATGGCAAGGGGCTTCTATTGATTTTGCCTTAACCCGGTCCGTTCGCGATAGCGCTGCTATGTTAGATCTGCTGCAGGTTGTGCAGCCGGAAGCCGCCTTCCAGACCCCGTTATACCCGGGCGTATATCTGGATGATCTGTTTAAGCCTACGCAACGTAAACTACGAATTGGATTTACGACGGCTTCCCCAGTAGGTACGCCTGTCTCTGAAGAGGCCGTAAATGCTGTTCTCAAAACCGTGAAATGGCTCGAAGCTGAAGGACATGCGGTTGAAGAAATAGAAAGTCCTGTGAATGGCACAAGACTGATGGAGAACTACTATACGATGAATGCCGGAGAGGTAGCAGCGATGTTCGTCTCCCTGGAGAGAAATATGGGACGTTCCATAACTGCTGACGATGTCGATATCATTACGTGGGTCCTTGGTGAGACCGGAAAAAATGTTTCAGCGGCCGAATTCGTACATAGTCTGGATGAATGGGACGTTGCAGCCGCCCAAATGGCGGAACTGTTTAATCATTACGACTTATATATAACACCTACGAATGCAAACTCTGCTCCCAAAATTGGTGAATTAACGCATAAACCTGCAGAGATAGCAAAGCTGCTGCACGTAAACGAATTGCCAAAAGAAGAACAGAGCCGCTTAATTTACGAGATGTTTGAGTCAAGCCTAACCTATACACCGTTCACACAGCTCGCAAATCTGACAGGCCAGCCTGCAATGAGTGTGCCCGTCCATAAGTCAGCAAATGGCCTTCCGCTAGGCGTTCAAGTCATGGCGAACAAAGGCCGTGAAGATTTATTGCTTCAGCTTGCTGCCCAGCTTGAACAATCCGCTCTTTGGGTCGGCATGACTGGAAATCCGCTGTTCACCTGATCAATTAAGGGTGATGCTCTCGCAGCTCAAGCTCCCCTTACTCTTTCCCGCAAATGCCATAGAAGAAAATATGGATGGCTTCCTCGATGAAGGCATCCATATCTTCCTGTTTGCTAGCTTCGTCTAGAAGTTCACCCGCATTACGCATATACATCCCCATTAGTGAAAGTATCCCTTTGGTGGATACTTTATTTGAGATTTCTCCCCGCGCTTTCCCATCCTCGACCATCTTCACCAGCACCGGCAAAATGTCATTCGCATATCGTTCCTCAATATAATGGAACATTTCTTGATCCTCAACCATAAGCTCCTTCACAGTTGCGGGAGATAAACCGCTGTAAGTTTCCCTCTCCATGGTTAGAATGTAACCAATAATCTCCTTTAGAGAATGCTCTTGATAAATGTAATCTTCAAATTCCTGAATTTCCTTCTGAACAAAGTCCTTAAAAGACTCACTAAGCAGCGCTTCCTTACTGCCAAAATAATTATAAATCGTCACCTGAGAGACCCCTGCTTCTTTCGCAATATCAGCGATCCGTAGACGTTTCGGTTCCCAGTTCTTGAGCATCTCCATGGTAGTTTTCATAATTTTGAGTTTAATCTGTGCTGCTCTCTTCTCAAATCCATTCATAGCTTCCACCCTAACTTCGTTATTAAGTATGCATATTCAAATTTAATGAAATATTCCATTTCAATTATTTCATAATTATATTGACTTCATTAACCACTAGGAATAATATAACATATGAAATATCTGATTCATAATAGTTCATTATTTTGCGGCGGGGGTGGCAGCATGCTGGTAGTAGAAGGCTTAACTAAACGATTTTCGAATGGCAAAGGAATCGAAGATGTAACATTTACCGTAAATAAAGGCGAGGTTTTTGGATTTCTAGGTCCTAACGGTGCGGGTAAATCGACGACCATACGGCATATCATGGGTTTTATGAAACCAGATCAAGGGCATGCGAGTATCCATGGGCTTGATGTATGGAAGGCACAAGGGACAGTCCAGAAGCATATCGGCTACTTACCCGGTGAAATCAACTTTTTTGATGGGATGACGGGTCTTTCTTTCCTTAAATTTATCTCAGCCATGCAGGGAATCAAAAATACTACCAAACGCGAGCAGCTGATTGAACGTTTGCAATTTGATGCCACCACTCCGATCCGAAAAATGTCAAAGGGAATGAAGCAAAAGGTCGGAATCGTCGCTGCTTTTATGCACAGTCCTGACGTTATTATTCTGGATGAACCTACCTCGGGTCTCGACCCGCTCATGCAAAAGGTATTTATTGATCTGGTACTGGAGGAAAAATCAGCCGGAACTACCTTTCTCATGTCCTCACACAGCTTTCAAGAAATTGAACGCACCTGTGACCGCGCCGCAATTATCAAAGACGGACGGATTATCACCGTAAAAAATATTCATGAACTGCAATCGATGCAACGGAAGCTGTTTGAGGTCATTTTTGCGAATAGTGAAGATGCAGTGAATTTTGCCGCCTCCGGCCTACAAGTGGAAGCTCACGAGGGAAATAGGGTCCGCATAGCTGTGCAGGGCAATTATGACCGATTCATCCGGGAAACTGGAAAATACAATGTCCGCAGCATCGACGTATTCACGCAAAATCTGGAGGACATCTTCATGGACTATTATGACCGCGAGGGGGTAGTGTAATGAATCTTCCGCTCTATAAGGAAATGATGCGAGTGAACCTGAAAGGAATATTGAATTACGCCTTTGGTTCTGCCTTCTATATTCTGTTTATGATCTGGCTTTATCCTGGGATTGCGGGGAGTACACAAGCAATTGATGACCTTATTAAGGCGATGCCAGAGGGTGTGGGTAAAGCCTTTGGGCTAAATAGCGGTTTTACTAGTGCAGAAGCTTTTATCTCCGGAGAATATTATGGACTTATACTAGTTCTGATTCTATCCATAGTTTGTGTGCAAATGTCAACGCAGCTTATGGCTCGACTCGTGGATCACGGCTCCATGGCCTATCTGCTCATAGCCCCAACTACACGGAGAAAAGTCGCTACCACGCAGGCACTTGTTCTCACTACAGCATTACTCTTAATTATGGGTGTAACCACCCTCGCCGGATTATTAGGTAAAGCATGGTTCCTTGGCAGTGAATATGACTTTAACAGTGGTCGCTTCGCTCAGCTGAATACCGTGGCGTTTTTATTGTTTTTTGCGGTAGGCGGCCTTACCTTTCTCGTGTCCTCTGTATGTAATGACGAGAAAAAAGCACTCGGAATTTCCGGCGCCATCGCCTTCGGATTTTTCACTCTGGATCTACTCGGTAAAATAAGCGACAAACTGGAAGGACTGCGTTTCCTAACCTTATTCTCCTTCTATCAACCCGGGGAAATCGTTCAGGGCAACGTGGAGATTATTCAGGTCTCCAGTTGGCTGCTGTTGATCGGAGTGTTCACCTTTTCCTTGGGAGTAGAGCTGTTCAGAAGACGGGATCTTCCATTATAAGAGTACCTCATTTGATCAACTCGCTTTTACGCATTCCCAAAGCAACTATCGGACACCGTTGACCTTAAATGCAACTTTATCACAAATTTGCGTACCTAACGGACCCTAAAGTCGTTATTGGCTTGAAGAACAGCAAAAATGAACCTTTTCTAAAGGAATAGCTGCACTGGGGTCCGCAACCTTGCTCAAATGTCCAAAAATTTGCAAATAGCGTCAGCTGAGTCCTTAAGCCTCAGGAGGGTTATAACTATGACTCTTATAAAA
Organism: Paenibacillus sp. FSL H3-0310; assembly: GCF_038002785.1. Classification (NCBI taxonomy): domain Bacteria; kingdom Bacillati; phylum Bacillota; class Bacilli; order Caryophanales; family Paenibacillaceae; genus Paenibacillus; species Paenibacillus sp. FSL H3-0310. The sequence continues at coordinate 418,736 of NZ_JBBODC010000003.1, read as the reverse complement.
AACAACAGAGCAGTGTTTCTCCACCTCTGGGAGAATCATTGCTCTGTTGTTTTATGCGACAAATCCCTTTTTATTTCGTATCCGGTCTAGGTACACCAAAGTTTGGCGTTCCGTCTTCATTCCACTGGATTACTTGCACACGTGCGTGACGATTCGGATCGTAAAGCGGATCACCGACAATTTCCTTATAGCTTCTAGCATGGAAAACAAGGATATCCTGTGTGCCATCCTCAGAGACAGTAAAACTATTATGTCCCGGACCATATTGGCCGTTTTCCTCAGAAGTCGTAAACACAGGTTCAGGTGTCTTGACCCATGATTTTGGATCCATCAAATCACTATTCTCATCAGCAGTCAACAATCCCATACAATAGTTGTGATCTGTTGCACTAGCTGAGAAAGTCATGAAAATGCGTCCATTACGCTTAAGGATTGCTGCGCCTTCATTCACCAAAAATCCGATTTTTTCCCAATCGTATTCAGGAGTGGTGATGCACACCTGCTCGCCTTTTAGTGTCCAAGGGTTCTCCATTTCGGAAATATAAATATTTGAATTGCCAGGGATAGCAGGATCTTTTTGTGCCCAAACGTAATATCTAACTCCTTTATGCTCAAAAGTTGTTGCATCCAAGGCAAAAGATTCCCATTTTGTTTTTATTTGACCCTTTTCGACCCATTCACCCTCTAAAGGATTTGCGGATGAGTTTTCTAGTGCAAACATGCGATGATCAAATAAACCATCTTTCGTATCAGAGGTATGTGCAGCTGCATAATACACGTACCATTTCCCATCAATATAATGAATCTCTGGCGCCCAGATATTAGCACTCATCAAGCCCGTTTCATGCTTAACCCAAATGGTCTTCCCTTCAGCCTCAGCTAATCCTTGAATGGATTCAGAACGGCGAAGCTCAATTCTATCGAACTCTGGAACTGAAGCTATGAAATAGTAGTACCCGTCAGTATGTTTATAGATCCAAGGATCTGCTCGTTGCTCAACTAGTGGATTTTTCACATTAAATTCTCTCACAATGACAACTCCTATATTTATCTCTTTTTTTATATTTGCAGGTCACCAAAACACACCCTTCCTTATAAGAAGTCAAGGTGTATTTAAGTTTAAATTCATTCGATCTAACCTTTGATACCCGAATTCAGGTTGATGGATTGAACAAAGTATTTTTGTGCAAAAACGAATAGCAGCAATGTTGGAATAATCGCCATGATTGCCGAGCCCATTAATTGTCCGATCATACGATAGTTTCCGTAGATATCTTGCAATAAGAGCAAACCAGCGGTAATTGGCATTTTGTCTACATCTGTGTACACAATAACCGGCCAGAGGAAGTCATTCCAAGATCCAGTAAAGGAGAACAATCCGCAAACAATCAATATTGGTTTAACTAACGGCAATATAATTTGCGCGAAAATTCTAAAGTCACTAGCACCATCAACTTTAGCCGATTCATCTAATTCTTTTGGGATACCGTTCATAAACTGTCTGACCAAGAAGATATTACCCATACCCGCAAGACCAGGGATAATCATAGCCCAGGAAGTATTCACCCAACCAAAGGAGTCAATGATTTTATAAGAAGGAATCAAGTTAACAACACCCGGGAAGAAGGAGATCCCCAGCAAAGTAAAGAACAATGTGTCTCTTCCTTTAAACTTAATACGGGTGTATCCAAAACCTGTAATCGAAATAACAATAACAACCAGAATGGTGTGAGATGTAGCAATAAACAATGAGTTACCTAACCAACGTAGAATTGGAGCTGTAGAGGTATTGTTTAGGATTGTAACGTAGTTCTCAAAGACCCACTCTTTAGGAAATAGTCTAAAGCCCGAGGATACTACTTCCGTTTGTGATCTAAATGAGGTGGAAATCCCGAATATAACAGGAATGATCCAAATCACACATAGGATACCTAGAAATATATAGGAAATATATTTTGAAATACTTACACTGGAGGAGCCTTTTATTTTGCCTGTTGTATTTACAACTGGATTTACTGCCTGGTTTGACATTTTAGTACACCTACCTTTTCCATTTCCTTGTTAGTCAATTAGTTTCTGCGAACCTATGAAGCATTTCGGTTCATTACAAAATATTGCAGCGCTGAGATCACCAAAATAACTAATCCCAGTAAAACTGCCATAGCTGATGCCATCCCGGCGATGGACTCACCGTTACCGAAAGCTAATTGACGAATATACATCATTAGAACGTGTGTACTTTGTCGAGGTCCGCCATCGGTCATCATTAACGGTTGGCCGAATACATTAAAGGCACCCGCAGTTGTCATAACAAAGGTATAAATTAATGGAAAACGAATAGATGGCAAGGTAATACTAGTGAATTTTTTAATAGAACCCGCACCATCGAGCTCAGCCGATTCATATAACTCTTGAGAAACGCCACTTAAGGAAGCACGATAGATAATCATGTTGCCCCCAATACCACCCCATAAAGTAATTACAATGATAATAATCCACGCATAGGGTTGATTTGCAGGCCAAGCAATTTGTGATCCAAATAGATTACCAGTGATCCCAAGTTGCTTATTAAAGATCAACAGCCAAATCAGTGCTGCCGCAGAAATTGAAATCAAGCCAGGAATATAAAGAATAGATTGAATTAAGCTCTTCATTTTAACTTTTTTATGTTCCAACGCCACCGCGACCATTAATGGAATAATAATCAGCAACGGAACAGACATAGCAACGAAAATCAATGTATTTTTTAGGCCTCTGAAAAATTGAGTATGAAAGGTTGAACTGTTGTCAAAAAGAATAGCCTTATAGTTATCAAAGCCTACCCATACCGGATCACTCATCAAATTCCATTTTGTAAATGAAGCATAAATCCCATAAATCGTTGGCAATAAAATGAAGACAGCAAACAAAATGACATGCGGACCTACAAAGAAAGCAGGTGCCCAATTGATTTTCTTTTTCATAGGAATTCATTTCTCCTTTTGCACAAAGTAATGCACCATAACATGGCACATTACTTCGTACAATCTATTCTATTTTGCTTTATTTTGCTGCACTGCTGCTTTCCGCAATTTTATCTTCAACAAATTTTTGCATCGTTGCCAAAGTCTCATCAATATCAACGTTGCCACGCACGATATCCGCACAGTAAGTATCTACAGCTTCCGCAATGTATGGGTAGTATTCATAGGTGTAAATGTATAGGGATTCGATTTCTTTTTCATCAGATGTAAAGAAGGATTGCATATAGTCTTTGTACTCAGGGCTTTGGTTAACTACGTTACTTGCTACGTTTTGTCCAGCTTTTGCCCATTCCATCGAATTCGTACGAACATATTCCAAGAAGTTAGCAATACCCACTTCTTTTTCGTCTGTTCTCTTATCATTTTTCAACATAGCGAACAAGTGAGAAGAAGATCTGTTGGTGAATTTATCAGGAGTAGGAGAATAAACATTGGTCACGCCAAAGTTCAAGCCTTCAACCCCAGCATGTGCTGTAGAACTCCAAGTTCCGTCTGTCGAGAAAAGTACATTTTGAGATTGGAACATCAAGTAACCGTCTTCACCAAACGGAGTCATCAGGCCAGCATCAGCGATCTTCTTAACATTTTCAAACGCTTGTTTAAATACAGGGGTATTAACAGCCGGTTTTCCATCGACTTGGATATCCCCGCCCAAATCTTGAATTTGAGCCAAGATAACCCAGCCCAGCAAGGCATCATTAACTACGTAATCGCCTTCATCCAATTTACCTTGTAAGGAAAGCATTTCATCAATAGTAACAACGTTATCATCCAAGAAGGATTCAGCGTTATATTTTTTCAGCAAATCTTTATTGTAATACATTACGTTACTATGAATATCAAGAGGAACTGTGTATTGAGTTCCATCGATATTACCAGTGTTCCAAGCTTGTGGTAAGTAATTTTCAGCTTTCAGTTCAGGTTGTGCTGGCAATACGGTATCTTGCATGGATTCTAGTACACCTTGTTTAACAAACCCAGGAACACGGTCAGCGTGGATAATTGCTAAATCAGGAACACCTTTGCTAGATGCCAAAACTGTAGAAATTTTTGTGTACATATCAGCCGTAATAACATGTTTTACTTTGATTTCGGGATTCGTTGCATTGTAGTTTTTAACAATTTGATCCATATAAGCACCGTCATCACCGGTCAGCGGTGTCCAGAACGTAATCGTCTTACTATCATCTTTACCACCGCATCCTGCCAAAACTGTCGATAATGTTAGAACCGTTGCTAATAAAACTCCAAATTTCTTTTTCATTACTCTCTCCCCCTGCAGCTGTAATGTTAAGATAACCATTCATGTTCACTTTCTTTGAAAACGATTAACTTGAGATTAGTATACATTCATTGTGAAAGCGTAGTCAATAACATTTAAATAAACTTAACAGAATTTTTTTTCGTTTAATTAACCTTTTGATTCATCTCTCGGAGATGAAAGCGATATTATATTTACTTCGGTTACCTTTCATGTTACTTTATATATAGATTAATAAACTTTACAGTATATGAAATAACTTTGAAAGAAGTGGGTAAAATGCAGTTGGAAATCGACAAATCCTCTCTTGTTGTTTACGAAGCTTTAGCGAGTGAAGTACGCATCAAAATTATTCAGTTGCTCTCCAAAAATAAGATGAACATCAAAGATTTGGCAGAAGAACTTAAAATAAGCAGTCCTATCGTTACCAAACACATTAAAAAACTAGAAGATGCAGGGCTCATAAAAACTGAAAAGGTGCCTGGTAAGTCAGGAATGCAAAAAATCTCAATCCTTAGGGTGGATCATATTGAGATTAACTTCCCGAAAAAAATCTTTCACTCCTTTGCCTCCTACGAGACATCAGTGCCGATTGGTCATTATACCGATTATGATCTGAAACCTACTTGCGGACTTGCTACGGATAAGGAGTTTATCGGCAGAGTAGACGAACCTAAGTATTTCATGGATTCTAAAAGAGTGGACGCAGAGATTCTCTGGTTCACGCAAGGTTATGTGCAATATAATATCGCTAATTTCCTAAAAAAAGAGGAAACCCTACAGCAATTTGAGATTAGCTTAGAGCTTTCTTCCGAATTCCCCTTTGCTAATGACGTATGGCCTTCAGACATCACCTTTTCTTTGAATGGCTTGGAATTAGGGACTTGGACGAGCCCCGGAGATTTCGCTGATGCTAGAGGTAAATTCACACCGGAATGGTGGCCACACAATATCAATCAATACGGATTGCTAAAAACGATTAGAATTACAAACCACAATGGAACTTATATTGACGGTGACCCGCTGTCTCAGGTTTCGATTGAGGATTTAGATACTAATTGTGATCGTTGGACCTTTCGGATCGAAGTGAAGGAAGATGCAAAACACGTAGGAGGAGCAACGATTTTCGGAAAAAAATTTGGAAACCATGATCAAGATATCATTTTCAAGTTGTACTATCTGTAAATTTTTCATTTATGATCTAAGCAAAACTGGTTTTTTTGCGGGGGTGAACAACTAATTAGCTATTCTTCTTTAGCTCCCCCCCACCTGTTATGCCCTATCCCCCCTCTTTATCTTGCTGATATATCCCGCCTAGTCATCCATTCACTGTATTTCACTCTTATCCACTTCAGCAGTAATCACCAGTAGTTAAATCATTTGCCTCTATTTTGAATTTATAATTTATAAAAATATAAAAAGATTCATAAATCATTAAATTTCTATTTGACTATTTGCTGATATCATGCTTAAAATGAGAGCATTATAAAACGTTTTCCGTGTTATGGTTTAGTAATACATAAATTAAAACCATTTTCATATTCGAAAGCGTTTTTTTAGTAGCTATTTATGTAAGCGTTTTACATTTTTTTCAGTAAAGAAGGGAGGAATTGGAAAAATACGCGTGTACAAGCTCTACATCACTAGAATCGGAGGAACATACATTTGAGAAAAACTACTGGTAAACTAACCGCTTCCCTGCTTGCCCTCACTCTATTAGTGCCTGCTCCATTAATTTCTGCTGCTTCTGCAAGCGATTCCAAAGCAGTCGCATTATCCACTCAGCAACAAACTGCCGATTATTCCGGCCACTGGGCACAAAAAGATTTTCAAACCTGGGTAGATAAGGGCTTGATTCTGGGTTACGGAAACGGAATATATAAGCCAAATCAAGAAATCAACCGTGCAGAGTGGGTTACTCTGGTTAATCGGGTCTTTAATTTGCAGGAAAAAGCCGATATAGGCTTCACGGATGTTTCCACGACAGGTGCTTATTACGGAGATATCCAAAAAGCAACCGCTGCAGGATATGTAACAGGATACAGCGATGGCACCTTCCGACCCGCACAGCAAGTAAGTCGGCAAGAAGCTGCAGTAATGTTATTTAGACTGTTCCAACTCAACTCATCTGTTGGCACTTCTGCACCAAAGGATGCTGCTGATTTGCCAGAATGGAGCCAAGAAGCAGTATTGTCTTTACTTGGTGAAGGTTATCTGCAAGGCTACACTGACGGCAGCTTTAAAGGAACTCAGGCTGTAACAAGAGCGGAAGCACTGCGCATGATTGAGAAGCTTGGCGGAGAAATCACGCCTAAGAGCGGAAGCTATTCGGGGATTAACACTCGGAATATGGTTATCAGCAGCCCAGGCGTAGAGTTGAAAAACTCCACAATCTCAGGGAATCTCTACCTTACCGAAGGTATTGCTGAGGGCGATGTCACACTGAATAATGTCACTGTTAAGGGAAAAGTATTCGTTTCTGGTGGCGGTGAGAACAGTGTCGTACTAAGCGACTCCAATGCTGCTGAAATGGTAGTAGATAAGCATAACGGCAAGCTGCGAGTCGTTACTAGAGGCACAAGTGCTGTACCAAACGTACGTGTACATTCCGGCGCAATACTAGAGGAAGATGCACTAACGGGGGCAGGTTTCAGCCGGGTTATTGTTGAGAATAAGCTGCCTAAGGATTCCATCCTCAAGCTGAAAGGAAGCTTTGATTCCGTTGAGCTTCAAGCGTTGGGAGAGCCTACACTCCATCTGACAGCAGGCAGTATTGCTGAAGTTACACTGAAGCAAAAAGCCAAGCTGCGTGTAGAAGCAGGTACAGAAATCAAGAATCTAATCCTTGGTTTCAACGATATCCTAACCATCCAAGGCACGGGTAAGGTTATCTTTGATAGCAAGTACAGTCAGTTAATCCATTTTGAAACACCAACTCCAACGGCTACGGCAACCACTGGTACCGGTGGATCTAACGGCGGTTCTGTTGCTACATCGGCTCCGGAAGTTACAGCTACTCCGGCCCCAACGGCTACACCAAATCCGACAGCTACACCAAATCCAACAGCTACACCAAATCCGACAGCTACTCCGGCCCCAACGGCTACACCTAGTCCGGGAGCAACTGCACCAGCACTCACCAATGTCTCGGTACATGATCCATCGGTGGTAGTGGATAATGGAACTTATTATGTATTTGGCTCCCATATCGATGCGGCCAAATCAGATGATCTGATGAACTGGACACAGTTCACTAATGGTTATGCAACACCGGGCAACGTGATTTTTGGTGATCTGTCCAAGAATCTGGCAGAATCCTTTAAATGGGCTGGCGAGAACGATTCGGACAGTAAAGGCGGATTCTCCATCTGGGCACCGGACGTATTCTGGAATAACGATTATAAGAACGCTGATGGAACAACTGGCGCTTATATGATGTATTACAGCGCTTCTTCTACTTATATCCGTTCGGCGATTGGCTACGCCACTTCGCAAAATATCGAAGGGCCTTATACTTATGGAAATACCGTAATTTATTCCGGTTTCACCAAGGAAGAGGCTTATGACAGTGACAGTAAAGTAAATAAGAAATGGGACAATACAAATATCAAGGACCTTATCGACAATGGAACGTTGGAAGGTGTCAATCCAGATTGGTTTAATGCAGGTGGTTTGTATCAAAACAAAACCTATACAAATGCAATTGACCCAACTATTTTCTACGACAAAGACAACAAGCTTTGGATGACTTATGGTTCATGGTCAGGTGGTATATTCATTCTGGAGATTGATCCAGCTACCGGAGAACCTAAATATCCAGGCAAAGATGGAAAGACCGCTGATGGACGTATTATCGACCGCTATTTCGGAACCCATATTTCTGGCGGAATGACCAAATCGGGTGAAGGTCCGTATATCGTTTACGACAAGGAGACTGGTTACTACTTCTTGTATGTAACTTACGGTGGACTTGACTCCAAAGGCGGTTACAGCATGCGGCAGTTCCGTTCAACAAATCCGGACGGCCCTTATACGGATGCAGCAGGACAGAATGCTGTTCTAACTACCGATGGTGACAACACACCATATGGTAATAAGCTATTAGGAAACTTCATGTTTACAAATCAAAATGCAGACCCGAATTTCCAAACGTATGGTTATGTGTCCTCAGGACATAACTCGGTACAATATGATGATGAAACGGGTAAAATATTTAACTTCTTCCACACTCGTTTCCCACTCCGTGGTGAAACCCATGAACTTCGTGTGCATCAAATGTTCACTAACGAAGATGGCTGGCCAGTAACTGCCGTACATCGTTACACGGGTGAAACTATTGGGGCTGTAGCACGGGATAATGTTGTCGGCTCTTATCAGTTCGTTAACCACGGCAAGGATGTTTCAGGCATTATCAAACCTACAGTAGATATCGAGCTAAAAAGTGACGGAACGATCGTTGGATCGTTAACCGGAACTTGGGAATTGAAGGATGAGTACTTCGCTCATTTGCTCATTAACGAAACGGAAAATGGAAGCACCGTACAACATCTCTACAAAGGTGTATTTGTGAAGCAATGGGATTCCTCACGCCAACAGCATGTTATGACGTTCACCGCAATGTCAGATCAAGGGATCACTATCTGGGGCAGCCAGATGGAATCGATGAGCGTTGAGCAGATTTTGAACAATATTGCTGCAGGCTTGAGTATTGGTGACACAAGAAAAATATACGATGACATCACCCTTCCTACGGAAGGCTTGCGCGGAGCAGAAATTTCATGGTCCTCTTCCAATGAGGCCGTAATTGGCAACAATGGTAAGGTTACTCGTCCTGAACTTGGACTTGGAAACGCTACAGTTGAACTGACTGCTACAATTAAGCTAGGCGAAGTCGCAGTAACTAAGACCTTCACCGCCGTTGTTATGGAAAAAAAGAGCACGCAACTGGAAGACGGCTTAGTAGCTGCCTTTGACTTTGATGGCGACCTTGCAGAAAATGGGGATCGCACAGCTGACGGCATAGTCACCGGAAATCTGATCAACAACACTGAGGATGGAGACATCACTTTTGAGGCTGGTAAAGACGGTCAGGCAGCCAAGTTTGATGGTAAATCCGGTGTTCGTCTACCTGACGGATTAATTCAAAGTAGCGCATATTCGGTAGGGATGTGGCTGAACCCATCCGAATTAAAAGCTTTTACTCCTGTATTCTTCGGTGCTAAAACCGAAACGAACTGGTTCAGTCTCCTGCCATATGGAAACGGTGGAGCAACCACCAGACTCTGGTTCGGTAGCGATACTTGGCTAGATGCTGATACAGGCTTACAAATTCCAGTTAACCAGTGGACGCATATTGCCTTCACTTACAATGCTGGAACAGTCAATATGTACGTAAATGGTATATTGAAATCCTCCGGAAAAGGATTCACAGATATTTTTGATACAGAAAACGGTGTATTTGCTCTTGGTGTGAACTACTGGGATGCACCATACAAAGGTTTGGTTGATAAGTTCCGCGTGTATGATAGAGCATTGTCTGCGGAAGCTGTTGGCTGGCTTGTAAACGGTGAGCCTGATACGAACATTAAAGTAAGTAATATTTCATTCAGTGAAGCTGTTAAATCAGTAGCTGTAGGAAATACTTTCACCCCTCAAGTAAGTGTGCTTCCAACCAATGCCGGAAACAAGGCGCTAACTTGGAGCTCTAGCGATTCCAGCGTAGTGGCTGTTGACGCAGCGAGCGGAATAGTAACAGCACTAACTGTCGGTGGCCAAGCTGTAATTACTGCAACAGCGACTGATGGAAGCGAAGTTTCAGCCAGCTACACAGTAAATGTAACTGATGGAAAAGTAGCTCATTATGCTTTTGATGGCGACCTGGACGACTCCTTCCAATTGAACGGAAAAGGCGAAGTTACAGGAGCAAAAGTAGATAGCCCAACTGTAGGCAATATCACATACGGTAACGGTGTCCTCGGTCAAGCTGCAATATTCAACGGTACCTCCGGTATCCGTTTGCCTGATGGATTAATTGACAGCAATACCTACACCGTATCTATGTGGCTAAATCCTGAACAACTTACAGATGCAACAACTACTTTCTTCGGCGCTGCCACTAAAAATAGCTGGATTAGCTTCGTTCCTCAGAACGGTGGCGGTAAAACGTTGTTATGGTCCGGAGAAGCTTGGTATGATGCTATTTCTGCCATGAAGATTCCAGTAAATACATGGACACATGTTGCGTTTACGGTCAGCAATGGTACCGTAAAAGTTTACCTCAACGGAGTAGAGCAGTTCTCTGGTGAGGGCTTCCCGAATGTCTTTAAGAACAAAAACGGCGTTTTCGCTCTAGGCGTCAACTATTGGGATGCACCATTTAAGGGTATGATTGATGAACTGAAGATTTACAGCAGAGCGCTCAAGTCAGATGAAGTACAGGCAGAGTATAGCTCGAACGTAGATTAAGCAAGATTTGATTTGAAAAGAGAGCGGAGCCACAGGCTCCGTTCTTTTTTAAAGTCCCATATTGTAAAAAAAGTATTTAACTAATATAATCATTAACTATACATCCGAAATAAACGTCGATTTTTATATTGTTATTAATAAATTTCTTAATCATCGGCGATTAGCCCATAAATTTTAATTGGAGGCCATTTATGAAACTTGACCTGTCGGAAGAATCCCTTCCCGTCTATGAAGCTTTAGCCAGCTCAGTACGCCTGCATATGTTGCGTTTGCTTGCCGAAAATCCTATGAATGTTAAGGAATTGGCCGCAGCAGTAAATTTGAGCAGCGCCATTATGACTATGCATGTGCGTAAGCTGGAAGCTGCCGGACTGATCCAGACGCATATGGCACCTGGTCGAAGTGGTCTGCAAAAGATCTGTACTCTAGCTGCTGAAGGAGCAGAAATCACCTTCCCAGGCAGACAGATCAATGAGCGCAAAAGTTATCGCAAGGAAATTCCGGTTGGACATTACTCCGACTTCCTGATCGAGCCAACCTGTGGTCTTGCAACTACTGAGAAAGTGATCGGCAGTTTTGATGATCCCCGCTATTTCTGGGATCTTGAGCGTATGAATGCGGGGATTCTTTGGTTCGGCAAAGGATTTATCGAATATAAAATCCCTAATTTCCTCCTCTCCAGCCAGCATCCTGAGGAACTGATTATAACCATGGAAATTGCTTCCGAAGCACCTTCCATTAATAATAATTGGCCTTCGGATATCACATTCACTCTGAACGGAGTGAAGCTTGGATTCTGGACAAGTCCCGGTGACTACGGGGATAGCCGTGGTAAATATACACCGGCCTGGTGGCCAGCACTCACGAACCAATACGGCTTGCTCAAGCAGCTGCGCATTACAGCAAAAGGTACATTTATGGATGGTTTGAAGCTCTCAGAAGTTACCCTTGATCAAGTGAATATCCGTGACAAACAGTGGTCTTTCAAGCTTTCCGTAGATGAAGATGCCGAGCATATTGGCGGGATTACTCTTTTTGGCAAAGGTTTTGGAAATTATAATGAAGATCTAATCGTTGAGTTGTTCTATACGGATAACCAAGAATAAAGCCGCATTCACCTCCCATTGGAGAGTCGAATGCGGCTCTTATTTTAGCTTAATTCTTTTCGATAAAGGGACCCCACAAGCCACCCCCCGGCAATGGACAACTACGTTCCTTAAGCTTGGCTACTACGGGGATGATGCAGCCGCAAGCGACGCAAGTTACCCCTTCGTGCAGCTTAGGGCAAGTCCCACAAAGGGCAACCCGTTCAGCGTAAACTTCATCTGGAACACAAAACTCTGGCTTAAACATGGAAGAAGACAAGATACGATTAATCTGCGTTGGCGTAACTTTATAATCCTCTCTGCATCCCTTGCATGTTGATGTTGTTGACATGGTAACACCACCTTAAGCCTTCGGCGTAATCTCCAGCACAGTTACTGACATTGGAGGCAGTTCAACATTAAGAAGATCGCCCTCCAGAGTGAAGGCAGTGAAGGCTTGCGGCACTACCGCCTCCGGTTGGCTGAAGGTATTGTGAGCATCAATTTTATCACCGGCAAGTGTTGTGCCTGTCACTTCAACCTTCTTCCCGGAAAGACCACGAAGCTCAAGTGGAACAGCAGCAGAAGCAGCATGGTTCAAGTTGCAAAGACTGACATGGATGATTCCAGAAGCAGTTACGGAAGCCGAAGCAGATACTTCAGGAATCTCACGGCCTTCAAAGCTGTAAGTGCCACTTTCCAGTGCTAAATCCAGCAACTCCGCATCCTGATGGACTTTAAACATATTGAATACATGATACGTTGGGGTCAGCACCATCTTTTCCCCTTCGGTCAATATAACTGCCTGAAGTACGTTAATCGTCTGCGCAATATTTGCCATCCGTACCCGGTCACTATGTTTATGGAAAATATTCAAGGTCACGCCTGCTACAAGAGCATCCCGAATTGAATTTTGTTGATACAGGAATCCTGGATTCGTCCCCGGCTCTACATCATACCAAGTTCCCCACTCATCTACGATAAGACCTACTCTTTTATCCGGATCATATTTATCCATAATAACGCCATGTCTGGTGATCAGCTCATCCATGCGAAGGGCTTTCTCTAATGTACTAAACCATTCACTCGTTTCAAAGCCTGTAGCTGCACCTTTATTCTCCCATGCTGGACCAGGAATTGTATAATAATGCAGGGTAATCGAGTCCATAAAGCGTGTTGCCTCACGCATCAGAACCTCCATCCAGTGATAATCATCCACGTTAGGACCACAAGCAATCCGGTGAATACGATTGTCCCCGTAATTTCGTACATACGTCTGATATTGGCGATAAAGATCTGCATAATATTCTGGACGCATATTCCCGCCGCAGCCCCAGTTCTCATTCCCCACGCCAAAATAAGTCACAGCCCAAGGCTCTTGATGACCATTCTGCTGGCGAAGCTCGGACATTGGAGATACGCCTCCAAAGGTTAAATACTCCACCCATTCGGACATCTCTTGAACGGTACCACTGCCCACATTACCGTTAATGTAAGGCTCACATTCCAGCATCTCACATAATTCCATGAATTCATGCGTACCAAAATGGTTGTTCTCAACCGTTCCGCCCCAGTGAGTGTTAATCATACGTACACGACCTTCACGGGCTCCGATACCATCTTTCCAGTGATATTCATCCGCGAAACAGCCGCCTGGCCAGCGTAGTACAGGAATTTTAATTTCCTTAAGCGCTTTCACGACATCATTACGAATACCGTTGGTGTTAGGAATAGTTGAATCTTCTCCAACCCAAATCCCTTCATAAATGCAACGGCCAAGATGCTCAGAAAAATGTCCGTAAATATTTCTGTTAATCGTCCCTTTGCGAATGTCAGTATTAAGGATCGCACGTTCTGCCATGGTTAAATACCGCCTCTCAACGTTTATATTTTTATTAACTAATTAATAATTATATAAACATTATAAGACGCTGTTTAGGTATCCGTCAATCTCCAATATGAACAAAAGCTATTCTTTATCAATAGGTTTCTTTATCCCGTCTTCATAATAGTCAAAAATGAGCTGCTGCTGCGTTCCTCTTACCCCGTAAAACACATCAGAAATTTGTTTTCCCTTACGTCTTAACTCGTTCTCCAGCCACTCTTGGGTCAGGCCATTATCCTTAAGATTATCTGCAAGCACTATTCCATCCATAATCAATTCAACGGGAAAGCTCTGAGGAACGGACAACAGCTTTAGATCTTTTCGGGTAACATATTGGTACTCTTGTTTCTTTAATACAGACACCATTCCGTTATCTTCCAGCACAGCGTATTCTACTACCTCTAGATTAAAAATTTCCTTTTCTCTCAAGGCCTGATCCAAAGAATCCAACGAATACCTTACCTTTTTCATATTTTGCTCAAGAATTTTCCCATCCTCAATAAGTACAGTGGGTGAACCTGAAATCCAGCTTCTCATTTTACGACTTTTTAAAGCGATGATAGATAGTAAAAAAGATGTAACGGTAACGACTATAAGCGCCAGGATCATGTAGGAAGAATGCAGCTGTTTATTAAACGCCAAGTTCGCGGCTATTGAGCCCAATATAATACCCGTCACGAAATCGTGGAAGGTCAAGTTAGATAACGTTTGTTTTCCCAATATTTTGGCGATCAGCAAAAGCATGATCATAGCAACAAAGGCCCTAAGCACAATGTCCATATACACCTGCATCTCTAATGCTCCCTTCCTATTCAATCCTCCATTATTCACAAACCGAGTAGAAATGAAACCTCAACGAAAGCTCTGCCCATCCAAACCTGCCGATTTCTCTAAACGCCAAAAGGGCTCTGGAATGGTTCTACTGAACCTACCCAAAGCCCTGGCTTCAAATTCTTACTTTTCAGTCTTAATTGCTAAAAGATTGTATAGAACCATTGCGCTCTCAGCTCGAGTTGCTGAGCCTCCCGGAGCGAATTGCTGGTCACTTCGACCCTGGATAAGTCCAAGGGCTTGGGCAGCAATGATCGATTCACGGGCCCATGAGGCAGCCGCACGCAAGTCACCGAATTGGATTACAGGCTTCGGTTCCACCTTTTTCCCGCTGACATATTCGTAGGCTCGCATCACCATGACCGCCATCTCTTGGCGGGAAATAGGGGCTTCTGGAGCGAAGCGAGTCTCACTCACCCCATGGACTATCCCCGCCTCTACTGCCTGCGCCACTTCCTCCGCATACCACTCATCCGCAGATACATCCGCAAATGCTGTAGATGATTTCCCTTCAAGTCCTAGCAAGCGGATCAGCATAGCTGTAAATTCTGCACGGGTCACAGAGCGGTTCGGCTCGAAATTCCGAAGTCCGACTCCTTGAATCAGATGTTTGGCCGTTAGCTCTTGTACAACCGCCGCCGCCCAATGTCCAGAAGGAACATCGTCATACGATTTGTTGTATTCCAGCACGGCATATGTGCCTAAGTGTTCGGTGCGCAGAGCCACCTTGCCCTTCAGCCAGGAACCGCCCGCATACTCTATATTTCCGGAATCTGGAAAATAATAGCCGCCGAGCAAATTCCTTTTGGCCTCAGGGTAGGCGTTAAGCTCTAATGTAACGGGCTCAACAAATTTGGAAAGTATGCTTCTTGTACCGTCACCAGCAACAATATACAGGGTAAAGAGAAGGAACTCTCCTGCCTGGTTTAGCACTGCACCAGATTTCTTCTCTGCGCTAGCTAGTATTCTCTGCGCCGCTTCCCCATTCACCTCAGAAGCCTCCAGAAAGATCTGGCTGCCGGCCAATTGCTCCGCAGGAATCAAACCCCGCAATTGTTGAAGCACCGCTGCCGGAAGGGTCAGATTAAAGTTAGAAGCCTCTACCCGAAGCGGCTTCTGTTTGAGCATGTCTGTTGCCATCCCCGGCAATACTAGCATTCTCAATTTACCCTCGTAGACAATGGCTTCCGAAAGATCGTTCAACGAAGCTGCGTTTAGTTGCAGCCGCCCCGCCGTTACCTCCGGTACGGAAGGCACTTGTGGTTGCGGACTCGGAACAGTTGAAGTAGTCTCTTCCGCTTGTAGAATCTGAAGCCTCAGACTGCTCTGCCGTCCTCCGTAACTTGCAGTAATCACAGTCATGCCCGGATCAAGTGCTTGCAGCTGCCCCGTTGCCGTTACTGTGGCTACCTTCCTGTTACTGCTCTCGTAGATCACACCCTCGGTTACCGTAAGGAGGCTATCATCACTATATACCGCCGTTGTGACCACCTTACCGCTCTGCCCTATTTCCAAGGATGTCGGACCGCTTAACGAAATAGAGACGAGCTCCGGCAGTTGTCCATACACCTTTAATAAATAGGAAGCGGTCATGTTGTCATATACGGATGAAATAACCGAAACGCCCG
The DNA here is from genome assembly GCF_038002785.1 of Paenibacillus sp. FSL H3-0310. Taxonomy (NCBI): domain Bacteria; kingdom Bacillati; phylum Bacillota; class Bacilli; order Caryophanales; family Paenibacillaceae; genus Paenibacillus; species Paenibacillus sp. FSL H3-0310. The sequence continues at coordinate 402,558 of NZ_JBBODC010000003.1, read as the reverse complement.
GTCCTTTAGCTTCAATATGGCCATCTTTGCCTATACTTGCGACGTTAGGATCGCTGCTCTCATAGACTATACCTTCGGTTACTATATAACGGCTGCCATCGCTGTACACTACCGAAGTAACCGCCGTTCCGGTCTCCCCGACAGCCAGGCTTTCCGGGCCGCTAATTGCCGTTGAGACTCTTTCTGTAGGCTCCATGACTGTCACCTGAAGCTGTCGGAAAGGCTCTACATTTCCAGCCTTATCCACCGAACGATAATCGATCCCGAAGGTTCCGGGGTTCTCGATATATACGCTCTGAGTAACCGTACTCCATGAACCACCATTGAGCCGGTATTCTGTCCGCTTGACTCCCCAGCCGACAGCTCCCCCATTGGATTGGTCGGTGACATCAAAAGTGATATTGACTTTGCCCTTATATGCGCCCCCTTCTCCTGTTTCTCCAAGTATGATAGCCTTCGTGACTGGAGGTGTTGTATCTTTCGGCAAAATTTCCAGATACGCGGCATATTTGCCATTCTCATTCTTACGGCTTCTTATGTCTGTGGCGAGATTATAGCCTACCTGCCTAAGAGCCAGACTTATCACCGGATCGGAAGGGAACTCCGTGCCAACCCATGAGGTAATATCGAACTGCCGCCACTGCTCCGGTCCGGAAAAAGTCTGCAGCGCAGCTTGAGTACCGATTTTTGGAGCATTATTGTAATTTAGCGTTGCCTCCGTCCAATCATCATCTTGGACTCCAAATACACCGATATCGGACAAAGTGCCTGCCCCGTCATTTGTCTTTCCGAACACATTCAGCTTCACAGAACCAACTTCACCGAGAAATGGACTCAGATCGAATTTTAGATAAACCCTTCTGTCTGTGTCCCCGCTGCCATTTCTGATCTGCAAGTAATTGACCGAACTATAATTGACTGCAGCTTTCGATCCTCCATTGACATACGCATCTTCAGAAACATACAGCTTCGTTATTGCCGCTTCGTCTGGTTCCGAATCGGAAGGCTCAGAAGGCTCGGCATTCGGATCAATTCTGAACTTGACAACATGGCTTTTTCCTTTGGACCCGCTGGTATGAATTGCGAGTTCAATCCTCGGTGAGGTCTGCAGTACCGTTACGGTTGGATCTTTCATCAGCTCTTCCAGCGCGGTTCTGCCGACATCCACATTCACCACAGATTGAGACTGTGTCGGATCCGAAATGGCTATCGTCAGTTCATCTCCAGACTCCTTGATAATAATGGAGGCTGGATGATTGGCGCGCACGGATTCGATCATTCCCGGTACCCAGAAGTTCATAGCCGTAAGTCCCAGCTTCTGTTCCTTGACGGCTTGCACACTATCCGTGTTGGCTATAATTTCGATGTCAGGACTACTGCTGTAGCGCGCTGTCGCCGTTTCATCCTGATTCGGCAGAAGCACATACGAATACGATTGATTCACCGGATTCGTTCCTTGAGCAATCGACAGGCTGGCATAATTTCTCGTAATCGGCTCCGTTGATCCCCCTTGATTAATATCCTTCCATGCGCCAGTCCGAGACTCACGCAGACCGTCTATCGTTGGGGCATCAGGGAAATAATAACCGATTCCCGAGCCGGGAACATTGCCTTCCAGATGTGCCCAATGCACCTGATTCATTGACTCAGACCAACCCAGCGCGGATGGCTTGGCCTCTCCGTTGACCGTAAGTACATTGTCTCCGCTCGCCTTGAGCTTACGGTTATCTACGATGGTCTCCACCTTGCGGTTATCCGTGCTTGTAATGCCTGCCCCAAGTGCTACGATTTCATCATCGAACATGAACCAGGACTTTTTACCGGACAATGTGCTGTTATCCGGATCCAGATCCATGCCGGCCGCTCCATAAAGGCCGTCTATGGATGATCCTCCCACCCATGTTTTAGATGTAGTCTTGGCTGCACCGCGACTTGCCCCATCCGATGTAACCCCAGGCAGACGATAAGCGTTCACGGTCGGCCAGAATGCATCTGCATATTGATCCAGATCCTGATTATACAGATAGGTCATGCCTTCGCCTGTATACCAGCCCTTCAGATTCTCTGTGCCCGCTTCATAGTTGGCAATTCGGGCCGAAGACATGCTGATCCCAAAGGCATATCCAGGCCGATGGTGGACAATCCGGTCCATAGCCGAAAACTGCTTATGCACAGTAAGGTCTCCTGATGGCTGCACCTCTGGATCGTCCATAAGCGTCTGGAGCAGAACAATATCGGCTACTCTTAGACCGTCGTAATAACTTTCTACTACCGTATCGGCTTCGAACCAATACTTCACCATCGATTTAAATCGGGCCGCTTGCTCCGGTGGCGCGGAAGAAGCCAGCCGCAAAATATGCGACCAAGGCACGAGCTGCCGGTTTCCCCGGGCTATCGATCTACCGAACACCATATCCATCATTAATTTTCTGTAGACGAGAGGTTCATAAGAATCCGTTACCCAGTTGTATACATTCTTCATATTGGTATCAGTCAGCGGCCAAGAGGACCCTGTCAGCAAAGTCATCATTTTCATCATATCGCCAAGCAATACAGCCCCATAACTGCCGGTATAAGCAATATTATTATGCTGGATAAAGGAGCCGTCCTCATAAAATCCGTCTCCGCGGGTCACATAGGGTAATACTTGGCTAACCGCATCCCTCCCTTGTTTGATCTTCGCACTGTCACGATTATGAATGCCCCTCAAGACCACTGCCAGTGCTTTATCCAGCCGATTCGCGCCGGTCTCCATCAACGAGGGTTGATTGGTCCGTTTGATTGGGTCCGGGCAGAATTTATCAATGGCTTTGGTATATTTGGTAATCTGATCGGCTGACAAATACTCGAACATTAAGGCCATCGTATCTCCCAAAGCAAGCGGAATGCCGATCTCCCATTCGAACCAATTGCCTTTCTCCAGTTTAGTTTCGTTATACCAATTCGCGTATAAGAAATCTAAACCATCCAGAATATCTGATTTCAACTGCATATTCTCGTACAATGGTGAGCCGGATGTCGAAAAGGCAATAGCCATATCCTTCAACCGGTTATAAGAGGCTGCCGTATCAAAAGCATCCGCTGTGCTGCCCGGCTTATCGCTCCATAAATAAGTACGGTTCATTTGCTTGTTCATCGTATCCCAGAATCCAGTTCGCTCCTGATTACTGATCTTATCGGATAAAGTCTTTATAGACTTGGCAATGTCCGGGTTATTCGGGTCGAAGGATTGCCCTCCGGTCAAATACTCCACCCATCTTCCACGAAGCTCGTCATATTCGTCTTTTGGAGTCTCTCCTTCAGTAATATTAAATTTCAATACATGCGTTGCCCCTATAGAATTCTTCACATCCACCGTTATAACTGTATTTCCCGAAGCTTGCACTACATCCGTCTTGCTATCTTTGCTGAGCAGTGTCAACCCCGGTATAACCAGTTCCAGGGACAATAGGTTTTGCGACTGAGTAGGATCAGACACCGAAACGACAAGCTCCTGATCGATCTGCCGAATCATCACGGAAGCTGGATTGAGTGCCTTGATGGAATCTACTGTTCCTGGATTCCAGAAATTAGCGGCGGTTATGCCCAGCTTCTTCTCTCTGACCGCATGCACATCCTCTGTATTGCGCAGCACTTCGATATCCGGGTTGCCACTGTAATCCTCAGTACCTGAAATGTCACGATTAGGCAACAGAACATAGGAGTATGAGCCATTCGTAGGCGTATCTCCATGCTCAACTGCCAGGCTTAAATAGTTGCGTGTAATGGGAACATCGGATTGAGTGGCATTAATCTCTTTCCAACTGCCGGTTCTGGCTTCACGTTGCGCCAGTATACTTGGAGCTTCAGGGAAATAGTAGCCCACGTCGGCACCTGGCACATTACCCTCCAGATGGGCCCATTGAACGTTCTTTAACGTCGCTGACCATCCGGACTGTGACGGTTCTACAGCTCCGTTGATTAGAAGTTTGTTGTTTCCCACTTCGTTAAGCATCCGGTTATCGATAATCGTCTCAACAGACTGCGGGCCGGCAGTTGATTTAGAAATTCCCGAACCAAGCGCCACAATCTCATCATCGAACATAAACCAGGATTTCTTGCCTTGCAAATCGCTACCGGTCACTTGGGAGAGTGAGAAATCCATACCTGCTGCACCGTATAGGCCTTCCAGCGACGATCCACCCACCCAGGTTTTCGGATTCATGTAACTTTTCCATTCCACAGGCACCATCCCCTGCCCCGATCCATCCGTTGTCGTGCCAGACAAGCGGTAGGAATTGACGGTAGGCCAGAAGTCATTCCGGTATTGGGTCAGATCCTGATTGTATAAATAGGTCATCCCAATCCCCGTATACCATCCTTTCAGGTTCTCGTTGTTCCCTTTCTCAAACGCCGAGATGCGATTCGAGAACAGACTCAAGCTGAAGCCGTAACCTTCGCGTAGATGAACCACCCGGTCCATGCCGGCGAATACCTGATTCTTAATGAGAGCTCCTCTTGGATTGATCTTCCCGTCATTCATCAGCTTTTTCACAATCGTTATATCGGCAAGCGACAACCCTTCATAATAATTGCCGGATGTCATATTCGCTGAGATCCATTCTTTCGCCGCTTGCTTAATGGATACTGCAATATTCTCCGGAGCAGTTTCAGCCATCCGCAGCAAGGTGACAATTAACCCTCTTGCGCTGCCGCTTCCTTTTCTAGATATACCTCTGCCATTTACCGAATCCATAAATTGACCGTTGTAGATCACCGGCTCGTAAGTCTGAGCCACCCATTCGTAAATGTTCAGAACATTCGGGTCCGTTATTGGCCATGGAGAATCGGTCAGCAGATAAGACATATCCGCCGTCCCTTTGAACCAGACCGAACCATATCCTCCCGTATAGGCAATATTATTATGCTGAACGAGGGAACCATCCTTATACACACCGTCACCATGGGTCGTGTACACATACTCGGAGCCAATGGAATCACGGCCCTGAATGATCTTTGCACTGTTGTTGCCAATCACGCCTCTTACCGTGACCACAAGCGCTTTATCTAGTAGATTTGCTCCCGTCATCTTCGTGCCCTTAACGCCAAGCACCGACCCTACTTTAGGGTCTGGACAGAAGGCATCAATAGCCGCAAGATACTGATTGATTTGCTGCGGTGTTAGATGGTCATACATGAGCACCATAAGATCATTCACAATCTGCGGCGTGCCAATCTCCCAGTCCCACCAGTTCCCATAAGCGCTTTTGCTCGGATTATAGCGGTTTGTATACATCCAATTGATTGCGCTTACAATATCATTCGCCAAAACGCTGTTGCCGTAAAGCTCCGATCCCTCCACAGAATAGGCCAATGCCATAGTCTTCAAGCGATTGTAAGCGCTTGTAATAAACTGCGAATCTGTAGTGCTCGCGGTATCACTCCACAAGGAGGTGCGGCCGGAGGATTTATCCATACTCTCCCAAAGTGCAGCAACCGATGCAGCCTGAGCGCTAATACTAGCAGCTATATCAGGATCACTCCCATCGTATTGACCACCACTTAATCGGTCGTACCATTTCAGCCTCAGTTTATTGTAGGCCTGTATCGTGTCGGGAGCTTCGACAGTAACCAGACATTCGGCTGCAAGGCTACCATCCGGTGTGGCGATCTTGATGGTCGAAGAACCGATCCCCGTACCCATTACATTACCAAGTGCGTCCACAGTCGCAGCTTCTGGATTGCTCGAAGTCCACACTACCGTTTTATCCACCGCCGTTATAGGGGATAAAGTCGGCAGAAGTGCAACCGTGTCCCCTTTGACCATAGAAAAGGCCGTACGGTCTAGCACAATTCCTGTAAGACCCGCATATTCCTCCAATGCGATATCATCTATCCATAGCTTTCCTTTTCCAGTCTCCAAAAAAGGCTCGATGACTAGCTTCGTCGCGTTAGCCGGCATAGTTAGAAGTACTTGCTGCATACTCCAGTCCTGTGTGCCTGTTATTTTGGGAGAGGAAGGTCCATCTCCCACTTTGGCAGTATTGTAATACTGTGTTCTAAAGTAGGCTCCCTGTCCAGTGACGTTGTCCGTCTTTAGCCAGACTTTAAGCCTGTAGGATTTACCGGGGATAACCGAAGTTACCCCCTGATTGATGGAAATCCTGCTTGTGGCAAAGGCATCGAACAGCATGGACCGGGTTCCTTCATGCGCAGTGCCAGCGTCTATCTTGATATTCGCTGTTTTATTCGTGCCTTTCCCGCTACCTGTAGGGACCCATAAGCTCCAGCCCACCGGAGCAGCGTCTGTAACCCCTGTCCAGGTTGAGTCAAGGGCTGTCGTTGTATTCTCAAAGCTTCCGTTAAGCATAAGATTTGATGCAGCCGCAGATGCCCTGCTATGCGAGGGATAAAGAACTCCCCCACAGGAAGAAAAAAGATCAACAATGAGAACTAATACTAAAAATAGACTTGGTTTACGCATTTGTTCACCCCAATCTTAGAATTGGTTAAAGCTAAAGGCATCTACAAGTTATCATCCTGCACAAAATTCAACACGGCGTCATCGACGGCCGAAGTTCTTCCCAGATCAGGAAGGTTCACAAGCTCAATCTCGCAAGTCTCCGCACGGCCATGCAGCTCCAAAAGAACCAGCTCATTGCACCCCTTGCGCAAGAGTGGACCAGGGATATATAGCGCCCGCTGCGGTCCAACGTTCCAGTAACGGCCCAGATTAAATCCGTTAATCCAGGCGACCCCTTTATTCCATCCATCGAATCGTAGAAAGGTATCGCCAATCTCCTCCGCCTCGAAGCTCCCCCGGTAGAATCCGGGCAGACCCGATAGGGGCGCAGCTTGCTGCTTCTCCACCGGATGCTTCTTGTACGCTAGTGAAGCCAGCTGTTCCTGTTCCAACGGCAAAGTACGAATCGTCCAGTTATATTGCAGCTGGTTATCAATCCGAACCCCGTCCAGAATCCCTTTCGGATCGCGAATGAGCGGCCCGTAATTGATTCGTCCCATGTTCTCGACAAGGATATCCAGCTGCGCTCCCCCAGCGGGGATGGAAAGTTCCAGTGGCAGCGGATTCCAGCGCTCAATCACCCCAAGCACCTGTCCATCCAGGAAGACCTGCGCCCGATCGCGCACGCCCTCGATGTAAAGCTTCTGTCTGGACCGCGGTCCCTGCACAAAAGTGCTGTACAATATAAAACCATAGGATTGTCCGAGCTTCTCCATCGGCTGTACACACACGCTGTTCACCGTCTCTGATAACTTCTCCAGATTGGAAGCCGTGAATAGTTCCGCTCTTTCCGTCAAAGCGACTTTCCCGTAAGAAATCTTCGGAATCGGCTCAGGGAGTGGACAAGTCGGGGCAAATCCATGGTTGCTGAGTACCGACCGGACAGCTTCAAATTTCGCCGTCGTATCTCCCCATTCCGTGAGCGGGGCATCATAGTCATAGCTTGTAGTCGTTGGCTCGTAGGTGACGATATGATTCGCACCATTATAGAAACCAAAATTGGTTCCACCATGGAACATGTACATATTAAATGAGGAGCCCTGGGTCAGAATCTCATCCAGAACACCTGCTACATCCCCGGCATCGCGTACATGATGATCCTCCATCCAGTGATCAAACCAGCCGTTCCAGTATTCCATCACCATAAGCGGCTCTTCAGAGCGGTATTCCCGATATTTGCGGAAGGATTCCTCTGTACTGGAGCCGAAATTGACTGTCGCATGCACATCCTCCAGTGTTCCGCCGAGCAACATCTCATCGGTTGGCCCGTCGGAAGTAAAGAGCAGCACATCGATCCCTCTGCTGACCAGTCCATCACGCATATAGCCCAGGTAGCCACTGTCATTACCATAGCTGCCATATTCATTTTCTACCTGAACGGCCAGAATTGGTCCGCCATGTGTGGAGAGCAGCGGAACCAGCCGAGGAATTAGCTCATCGTAATAACGGTCTACCTTGCTTAAATAAAGAGGGTCACAGCAGCGAAGCTGGAGTTCCCCGTAAGCTAGCAACCAGCCCGGCAGGCCTCCGAACTCCCACTCCGCACAGATGAATGGACTCGGTCTGACAATAACATGAAGCCCAAGCTCCCCAGCCAGCTCGATAAAAGATACCACATCGGCCATGCCATCAAATACGAACTCCCCTTCTTTAGGTTCATGTATATTCCAGGCGATGTAGGTCTCCACGGTATTGAATCCGCAGGCTTTCAATTTCAGCAGCCGGTCTTTCCAATATTCAGGCACAACCCGAAAATAATGAATGGCTCCCGATACGATACGATAAGGCTGTCCGTCCAGCAAATAGTGTCCGTCGTTCCAGGTGAGCAGGCTCATTATCGACAACCTCCTTTAATAATATTTATTCTAACGATTCCCCGCAGTGGTAGACGGCAAGCCGTCTGATCTTGGGGCTTGCGGCAGCTTCTGACACCCGTAAGCGGATTTTCTCTGCGACAACCGGAGGGAAGGCATCGATTTTCTTATGGCCAATCGAACTGCCACGCTTCAACTCCAGCCACGCTCCGTTGCTGTACGCTTCCAGCATATATCCTTCTACTCTTTCGCCGTAAGCGATATCCTCCATAATCTCGGCATGATCAATCACAGTAGCTGCTGGCAATTCCAGTTCAACAATATCTCCAGTACCTGCGGTTACCGCCAGAGCCTTGTCAAATCTGCGTCTTATCTCCTTGCCGAATTCCAGCAGCCGCTGCACATCAGCCTCCGGAAACAGCCCGCGTTTGTCAGGGGCTACATTGAGCAGCAAAGTTGCCCCATGTCCAACCGAACGATAATAAATATCCATTAGCTGCTCCAGAGACAGCAGCAGATGCTCCTCCTCAGGATGCCAGAACCAGCGGTCTTTACGGATGGGCACATCGCATTCCGCAGGCACCCAGCTCGGCGTTCCGGGAAGCCAGTTCAATGAAGCTTCACTGAACATGCTACCCCGCGCAGAATTCGCAGTGTTCCAGCATGGATAAGGAGCAACACCATCCTCATTGCCAACCCAGCGGATCGTTGGTGCCCCCATATTAAACACCATGGCGCCTGGCTGATGGCACTTGATCAGATCCATAATCCGCTGCCAATCGTAATTGCGGCCCTCCGACCCTGCGCCGTCGAACCAAATTTCCGTAAGCGGACCATAGCCCGTAAGCAATTCCTGCAATTGCAGGGCATAGAAATCATCGTACGCTTGCGGATCTGCATAACAGGGCTCATGTCTGTCCCACGGAGACAAATAAATGCCGAAGCCAACTCCAAGTTCACGGCAAGCCTCCGCGCATTCCTTGACGACATCGCCGCGCCCTTCTTTCCATGGGCTAGAAGCCACAGAATAAGTACTTGTCGCAGTCGGCCACAAGCAGAAGCCATCATGATGTTTAGCTGTCAGTATAAAATAACGGAATCCAGCTTCTTTGGCTGTACTAACCCATTGGTGGGCATCCAAATGAAGCGGATTGAAGACCGCAGGTGAATCATTGCCTTCTCCCCACTCCTGATCGCAAAACGTATTGATGCCAAAATGGCAAAACATCCCCAGCTCCAGGTCCTGCCACTCCAGCTGTTCCCTAGAAGGCAGCGCCAATTTCTCTTCCGGCTTGTTCTGTGAAAATCTGCTTTCCATCATTGCTACACTCTCCCATATGTTTGTGTAGGCCCAATATATAAATAAGGCTTTGGAAAGCCAGTTGATGACCTTCCAAAGCCTCGTCCACAACTTGTGATACTTGCTTATTCCCTGTTTATTTGATGACACCTTTTTCGTTGATAATTTTTGTTGCTTCATCAACCATCCATTGCTGCACCTTATCAATCGATTCATTTCCAAGCATAAATCTGCTGAAGCCGTCATCGATTATTTTGGTCAATTCGGACGTTGCCGTCGTCATCACCTGTGCACCATCAAGGAACTGGATTGCACTGTCAAAGAGTGTATATTTGAGTGAATCCATATCATACATATCCTCTTTGCCAGCTACCAGTTTGGTCAGCAAGGCTTCATTATCCGCTTTTTTATAACCGGAGAATTCCAGTCTGTTATCACTAACAGCCGTTGACATAAATCTCATCAGTTGGAAAGACGCCTCTTTGTTCTTCGAAGTAGCGCCCATCGCCAGCATATTGCCGCTGGTGAAGTATTTGCCCTCGTATTCTTTCGGTTCCGATCCTGCCGGAGGCACCGGTACCGGAGCAAAAGCTGTCTTAAAATCATGCGGATACTGCTCAGTATTGCCCGGATCAGCAATCGTCCAGTTACCAGCCAGAATCATAGCGGCTTCTTCATTAAAGAATTCCGTGCGGTAATTGAGCTTAGCCGCTAAAGCGTCTGCATAAGTTTTCGCAGATTTATCAGCAGACTCCATATCTTTGCGCAGCTGGAAGAAGTATTTATAGGTTGGATCCGCGAAAATGGTCGTCCCGTCATCATACACGAATGGATCTTTCATCATCGTTTGGGCCGGAGCGTTCATATACAACTCCCAGGTGTGGAAGTATGTGCCGTAACGTTTGTCTACGCCTTCACCTTTGGTCAGTTTTTTGGCATAGTCGCGGTAGTCATCCCATGTCCAGCCAAAAGTAGGTACAGGCAGCCCAGCTTCATCCAGTGCATCTTTATTCAGCATTACATAGTTGCTGCTCTTGGTATATTGCATCCCATAGTAGTTGTTGTCTACCTTAGCATTCACATAATATTCATCCTCAGGAACGAGGTTATCCTTCTCATAGAATTCATTCAGCGGGGCAAGTGCTCCCCGGGTCGCCCGTTCAAGTACGCCTCCAAGGCTTGGTACCTGAACAACGTCAATCGCTTCGCCGGATGAAATCAGGAAGTCGAGTTTCTTCAGCATCTCCACAGAATCACCGGGAACGAGTGTCACATGCTCTACCTTGATATTTGGGTTCTGATCCATAAATTCCTGCAGCATGGCATCCGTGCCTGCTGATTGGGCTTCATTGTCCCAGTTGTAATATTTGATGGCGACTTGCTTGTCCACCTTGGTGTTCCCGGCATTCGTACTGGCTTCAGCACCGCCATTCTTCTCTGAATTTCCGGAATTTCCACAGGCGCTTAACGTTAAGGAAACCGCCAGCATGGAGCCTAGTACAACGGATAATCTTTTTTTGCCCTTTGTTTTCATTTTACTTCCCCCCGCACTGAAATTTAAGTATAGTGCCTTGTTCATTTCTTATTATAGGCACCCGCTGTACAGGCCAAGTGCACAATTTTGCTGTAGTAGGATCACATTTTTGACTTTTACCCTCTTTTGCATACCCGCAAGTCAGCCCTTTACGCCTCCCAAGGAGATTCCGTTAATGACTTGCTTTTGCAGGGCAATGAACACGATGACCAATGGGATGATCGCCGAAACGGCTGCCGTCATCATAATCGCATAGTTGTTCGAATAATCGTCTCGGAACAGTGTCATACCGAGTGGGATAGTGTACAGATTCTTGTTTAACAAGAAGATCAGCGGATTCTGGTAGTCATTCCAGGTCCAGATAAATTTAATGATCGCCACGGTAGCGAGCACCGGCTTGCAGAGCGGAACAATGATAGACCAGAATATCCGCAAATGGCCTGCACCATCAATTCGCGCCGCTTCAATATATTCGTCGCTGATACCAATCATAAATTGCCGCAGCAAGAACGTGAAGTAAATGGAGAACATACTCATTAATACGATAGCAGCATGAGTATCATAGAGGCCGAACCAACGAATCAGCAGAAAACGCGGAATCAGCGTGGCCTGGTCAGGAATAATCATGAATGACAGCAGCGCCAGAAAGACCATATTCCGTCCTTTAAACTTGATTTTGGTCAAGGCATACGCCGACATAGATGAAATGATCAGTGTGATGCAGGTTGTAATAATCGCAACTTTAAAGGAGTTTAAATAGAAATGGGAGAAAGGTACCCGTCCCATCCAAACCATCTTGAAATTATACGCTACATTGATCTTCTCGGGAATCCATTGGATCGGGAAGCGCATTACATCTTTTTCATATTTGAAGGCTGCGGAAATCATCCAGATCAGCGGAATAAGAAATACAATGGACAAAGCGCCCATGATGCAGGTAGTGATCACTCTGGACATATTTTTTCTAATCAGTTGCATGTTAATCTCCCCCCTTTATTCTTCATTTCTCATTTTCCAAGTGGCTGCGGTAATCAAGCCGATGACAGCGAATAGCAGCCAGGAAATTGCAGAAGCGTAGCCCATGTTGTAGTATTTGAACCCTTCCTCATAGATCCTGAACACAAGCACGGTAGAAGAATTATTCGGGCCACCTTCGGTCAAAAAGGCGATGATGTCGAACACCTTAAACGAGCCAATCAGCATGGTAATAAGCAGGAAAAATGTGGTCGGACGCAGCATCGGAACTGTGATGGCAAAGAATTTTTTCAACGCGCTGGCGCCATCTATTTCGGCGGCTTCGTAGATTTCATCGGAAATATTCGTCAAGCCAGCCATATAGATAATTATGGTGTAGCCAAGACTCGCCCAAGAACTGATAATAGCAATGGATAACAGTGAGGTCTTTGGATCAACTAGCCATTTCGGAGGGCTGGAAATTCCAAACTCCATCAGCAACTGATTGATCGGTCCAAGAGACGGATGGAACAATGCACTCCATACGGCAGCTATCGCAATAATCGAAGAAATATAAGGAATAAAGAAAGCCACTTTAAAATAATTTTTGAGGAACACACTGTTTTGAATCAATGCCGCGAGCACCAGCGCAATCGCAATCGGTATCGGCACGGTCATAATCATATAAAAAGCATTGTTCTTCAAAGCTTGAATGATACTCGGATCATGGAACATTTTGATATAGTTATCCAATCCGATGAACTCGATTCCTTTGACTCCCGACAATAGATCCCATTTCGAGAAGCTCAAATAAAGTGAGAATCCAAGCGCAAATACATTAAGAAATAGCATCCCGACAATTTCGGGTGCCAAAAACAGCCACCCGGTTAAAGCCTCTTTCCGTTGCGGAGTCCAGAATTTCCGCTTCTCTTGCAGAATTTTTGGCACAGGTTGTTTTGCAGCCTCCACGTTGTATCACCTCGACAATTTGATTTGTCATTATAGTAATACATCCGCCTTCCGCAAGAAGGAGTGATTATGACCCGGAATGTGCAAGATTTTGACCTTTGTCCGCCGACAACAAAAAACCGCCCTAGAGGGGCGGCGCGTCTGTTCATATCATTAACAATTGTGCTTCTCAGCGTACCGAATGTTTGGATTTATATTCGCTTGGCGTTGTTCCTACATATTTTTTGAACACTTTTGAAAAATAGGTTCTGTCCGAATATCCCAGGCCGACGGCCAGCGACTCCAGGTTCTGGCTGGAGATTTTCAGCATTTTGGTAGCGACCTTCATCTTGTGCTGATGCACATAGTCCGTAAAGGTCAGGCCAGTCATGCGCTTGAAATAACGCGAAAAATAGCTTGGATCCAGAAACAGATAACGTGCCATATCAATTGAAGTGATATTATCGCCTAGATGCTGGTCGATATACTGCTGGATAAGCTGCAGCTTGGGCTCCTGCGGAGAAGCTCCTGTCACCTGCTGCTTGCTGCCTGTAATCTGTACAAGCTTTCTCTCCACCAGTTCCATCGTATCTTCAAGTGTGCGGGTCTGCACGAGATAGACGAACAGATCCTCATCGAACATCAGGCTCGTAAACATTAACTCGATGCCGCGGAGCATAAAGGATAAATCCCGGGCGAAATCGCCAGGATGAATAGACATTGCTTTTGCAGTCCTAGCGATTTCCTGTAGAGTGCCACGGATGGCTTCAAGGTCTTTTTTAATCACGGCCCGTTCCATCTGCGGGATATAGCTGTCCAGAAATCCTTGGGGAGCAGGCTGGAAACGTGGAGAAGCGATTTGCAAAGTATCCAGAACCGTGTAATCCGCACTTGCATAGAACTCGCATTTGTCCTGAACAATCTGCCGATGGATCTGGCCAATCGCCTGTAGCTCCATTTTCTCTGTGACGGCAATAATGCCCGGTTGAATCTTAAGAAGATGGGAGCATTCAGAACACAGCCGCTGTAAATAATCGTGAAAATGAAGACTGGCATTCTGCGCCAGATTCACACGGTAATTATATAAAATCACAATATTCTTTTGCTCCAAGAAAGGCGTAACCCCTTCACACGTTTCGGACAATTCCAAGGCTATATTGTAAATAGCATATAGAATAAGTGGATACTCACTCTGCTTGTATCGCTTGTCGAAACTGGAAAAATGAATACTGACCGTGCCCAGCATAAACCACGGATACGTCCAGGATATGCCGATTTGCGCCGCATAGGCCAGTGTGGTTTCAGGCGGAGCACCGCCAATCACCCTTTGCAGCAGGTTCTGCCGGAAGAGCTGGCTGTTGTAGCCTGTCTCCCCATGGCTGATCAACCCGATCTTCGACTTAAGCAAGTGTACGGACTTGGCAAGGCTTTTCTCCAGTTGCTCTTCTGTAAGCTGGTCCTTGATTAAATAATCATCCACTTTCAGCTTTACCGCTTGCTGAGCATAATGGAAATCCTCATGACAGGTCAGGAAAATAATTCTGACCTCCGGCTTCATGCGGGTGAAGCAATCGGCTAGCTCAATCCCGTTCTTTTGCGGCAAACCAATATCCGTGATCACAATGTCAGGCTGCACTTCCTCAAACATTAATAACGCCTTGGCACTGGAATAGGTGCTGCCGACAATCTGCAAGCTATGTGTCTCCCAGTCAATCATCTGCTGAAGCACTTTGAGCATAGGAACATCATCGTCTATGAGCATCACTTTATACATCAATATCCCTCTCTCTCTGACAGATTAACCTGATGATTGCCTTGCGGCAAATACAGAGAAACGGAAACCCCACCCTGCGGCAGATTATGCAGCGACAAGCGGGTATCCTGACCATAGGTCAGCCTCAGCCTTTGAACCACGTTCATTAAACCGACCCTTTGATAAGCTTCATCCTGTTCATCGTCCTTATACAGTAACCTGCGGTTCAGGCCCGCCAGAACTTCAGCCCCTGCACCGCAGCCATTATCTTCAACTTCAATCATGATCCCATCAGGGACCGTTCGCGAGCGAACGACAATACGCGGTGCCGGGTGGTCAACCAATCCGTGGACGATTGCATTTTCTACAAGGGGCTGCAAAATTAGCTTAGGGACGATGAGCTTCTCTGTATCCTTTTCCAGATCGACCTCCAGTTCAAGAGGGATTTCGTTACGGATCTTCATAATATCGATATAATGGCCAAGCAGTTTGCATTCTTCCCGCAAGGTAGCCGGTTCATTGACCTTCAAATAAGCCCGGAGCAGACTCATTAATGAATCGATGATCCCGCTATGCAGCTTATCTTTGGCCAAAATAAGGCTACATTTAATCGAATTCAACGTATTGATCAAAAAATGGGGGCGAATCTGCATAAACAGCGCCTCCAGCTCCATCACCCGCTTCTGTTCCTGCTCCAGCTCGATGTCATGAATCAGTCCTTGCAGCTGGTCTAGCATAGTATTCAACGTCTGCCCCAGCTCAGCGATTTCATCCTTGCCCTTGACCTCCAGCCTGACATCAAGATTCCCCATCCCGAACTGGCGCACAACGCGCTGCAGCTTCATGATCGGACTATGCAATCTTTTGGCAATCAGCATGGAGGTAGCCGAAAAGACAATAAATAAGAGGAGTACCAAGCCAATGCCACTATAAAACGTCCGCGAGATCTGGCCCGACCATTCTTTCTCCGAAGCTTCATAGATCAGCTGCCAATTGGATTTGTCGATAGCTCTGGCCGTACGAACGCTTCCTCTCGCTTCCTTGTCTTCTGGAGCCAGCTCTGAGTTCCCAGCGATCAAGCCTCCTCCAGAATCAAATAACGCAACCTTGCCAAATTCGACGGGTCCGAGCAATTTATTGAAATAGGATTCAGGAATTGAGATAAGCAGCACGGACACCTGTCGTTTCTCCCGGCTGTCATAGATTACTCTGGCAATATAATAGCTGCTGCTTTTGCCGGAGCCGCTGTCGGCCATCCCAAGCCATTGCAAGGTCTCCGGTTCGTGAATATTGACACGGCTCATCAGCTTGTCCAGGTTGGCATTGATCACGGATAAATTTTCAGTCCCAGAAGAGATCACAAAGTGTTTCCGGTTGACCAAATACATGCGGATATTATTATTCAACGGCTTAGAGTTGATGAGCGAAAACACATCTTGAATTTGCGTAAAATGTACATAATCCTGATAGCTATTTAGCCGCTCAGTATCCGCAAATGACTTCAGATTAGCGCGGAAATTGGTATCGTTTACAATAAAATGGGAAGCGAACGTCACATCATCAATAGTTTTATTTAGTTCGTCAATCATAACGTTCAGGAAGTTATCGTTGCTGAGCTGCAGCTTCTCTACCATCGTATCCCGGATGAGCACGAAGGAGATGATCGATACTGCAATCAGCGGGATAAAAATCAGCAAAAGAAATGAAACCTGGATACGTCTATAGTAAGTGAATTTGAACATGTTTTCTCCGCGCCTCTCTCATGCTCTTTTCTTTTATTCTATCAGCCCGTTGTCCAGTATTCATACATTATCTGATTACCGTGACTTTCTTTTGACCGTCTGCAGAAACAATAAGCACTACTTCTCCAAAAATTTGTACGCCTTCCACTACATAGGAATCTAAATGACTGGATGGAATCTCGTGGCTGATCACGATAATATGCTCCTCATTCCTTTCGGGGAGGATGATGCGGCAGGCCTCCGCCTGTGCAGCAGCCACCGGTTCACCCGTATGGCGGTAAATTGGCACCTGTTCGACGAGCGGACAGAACAACTCACCCGCAGACTGCGGGTACAGCACCTGCATGATCGAGACCGTTCCTTTCCCCTTTCGGGAGTACACAGCATACTGATTGGGTTCCAGCAGATTATATTCGCGGGAGATTACCCCAGCATCAACCCTGCCCTGAAGACCATCAACATGAACAGGAAGGATACAAATATTGGCTTCCCGCTCATTTTTTGTACGGCATATTAGCGTTCCATCTTCCATCTGAACCGTTCCGGGTGCAAAATGAAAATGCTGAGAAAATGTATGCTCCTGCCGGGAACTGAAGCTGTCCACCAGAAGCCAGTAAAAAGGCTTAATAAATAGGATCCTCCTTAACGGGTAAACCGGATCATCCCAATGACGGTAGCCGTCATGGCTGCCCTCTACATAATCAAAGTCCGGATGGCTGATCCATTGGCAGCCCGTTGGCTTCGCAGTCTGAGAGAAGGACCATGTATCCGTGATTTCGGTAAATCCAATTCCGTCGACAGTGGTCGTATTATGGGCAGCGCTTTCTTTTAGCGCTTTTCTAAGTGGTGTATGATCACTATAGTTGTATCTGCCAAGATCGGTAAGCAGATCCCGCCCATAGGCATACAGATCGAAATGTAGCAGATCCGCGTGCCCATGTCCACCCCCAAGCGGTCCGCAGTGAAAATATAGGTACAAATCCTGCTCGTCCCAGCCCGTTCGCATCACATAATGGCCGGAATGTGCATAGGCGTGTGACAAGTTTGGCGGTAGCTCCGCAGTCAGCCGCTCGTAGCTCTCAACTCCATTTATCCCAAACAACCAGGCATTGTCATAATCCATTTGATCGTATCCGCCAAAGCGGAGTACAGCATCCTGAAATAACCAGCCCGCATAAGTCAAAAGCGAACGGATATCGCTGTCATCACTATCGCCAAGCATCGGCTGCCGGTGATTCGGCTTGGCCCAATACAATGAAGCGACAGCCATTTGCTGAACCTTTTGCTGAAATTCTTCCTGAAGCTCCAGTCCGTTCAATCGGGCTAAGCGGATGAAGTCGAGAAAACATACCAAAACCTCATGGTGATAGGTGGGCGATTGCTCCCAGTGGATGCCGTCCGCCATAATCTGAATTCGCGCCGTCTCTCCCAATCTCTCCTCACTGAGCTGTCGCCAGTTATTGGCACTAGTGAACTCAGGGAAGTAGAGCGCAGTTTGGAACAAACCACAAGTCTCCAGCACCCCCCAGTTGCTGATCTTCTTCCAGCCCGTAAACGATAAAGCTAAATATTGGCCGTGTTCATGGAGAGATATCATCACTTTGGCCAGCAGCGTCGGTGTGAGCAGCGGACTATCCTGTATATAAGACAGTGCTTTAATCCAGTTAGCACAACGAAGGCCCGCTTCAATTGTACGCCATGTCAGCGTATCATTCGTAGGCTTGTCTGGAACGGGGTTACGGTCTATCCAATCTTCAAGCTGGCAGCAAAATGCTCTCGCATAAACCTCTTTACCTGTTATCGCATACGCTTGTCCTAATGCCACCCAGTAGCGGTGGCGATTCAGCATATAAGCCCATTCTACATCCTTGTCCGGAACATGACGCCAGTCAATTTCTTCCTCAAAGGTAACCGGAATGCGGCTGCGCTCCATATCCCAGGGAAAACGAAAGAGAAACGTCTGCTCCACAACTTCATCCGCTGTCTTCATTACTGCTTCCAGTTCGTCTGCACAATAAAGCCGTACATAGTCAATAAGCTGCTGCTTCCGGTTATCCTCTATCCGCCAGCCCGGCGTGCTCCGGCGGGTCAAATACCGATGCAATTCAATCAGCGCATCGTCCTGACGCGCTTGGCTGAGTGCATTCTTCACTAGAGCTAAAGCAGGCAACTCAAGGTCGAGCAGCGCAAAGACGGCATAGGGGGAAATTTGTCTGACATCAGCGTTCATACCAGTACCCCTTGTTGCCTTTTTGCAGCCGCATCAATGCTTCGAGATAGAAATAATCTCCCCAGATCATGAAGTCATCTGGAGACAGATCGCCGCGCACATGGTAAGAACCATGCTTCAGCAGCCCCTCCGCCTCTTCACCGAGCGTGGAATAGTTCTGCACAAGCGAAGTCATCGACTGCACTAATCCCTGCTGAAAATAAGCCCGCTCAGAATCCTCCCCATCCATTAGCTCCAGCAGTTCCTGTAGTCCGGCTGCTACTATTGCTGAGGCCGAGCTATCCCGGTAAGTATCCGGAGATACCGGAGCATTAAAATCCCAGTAAGCGACATGATCCTGCGGCAAATGCTCCAGAAAATAGCGGGCCATCCGCTTGGACGTTTCCAAATACAACGGATTTTTGGTATAGCGGTAGGATAATGCAAAACCGTAAACACCCCAAGCCTGCCCGCGCGTCCAGGTCGATCCGTTAGTAAAACCCTGGTGTGTGGCGCCGCCAATCGGCTCTCCGGTCTTCGGGTCGAAGAAAAACGTATGGTATGAGCTGTCATCTCCCCGTACCAGATACCGTCTCGTTTTCTCCGCCTGCATGACCGCCACTTCCCTGTATACGGAATCACCGGTCTGTTCTTCTGCCCAATACAAAAGGGGAAGATTTAACAGACAATCAATAATGATCCGCCCGCCTTCCTGAGTATCCCCCTCCGGTCCCCAAGCCTGAATATAACCGCCAGCTGTACGCCAGCGCTTCAGCAGCAGGTCTGCCGCCTGCAATGTCAGTTGACGCGCTGATTCGTCTTTATCTATAATCCACTGGGCTTTAGAGGATAACGAATACAGGAAGCCAATGTCGTGATGATCAAGCACGGTCTTTGCCGCGAAACGGCGGCGGAAATCTTCTACGGTATGGGATGCCGCAATACGGAAGCTGTCATCCCGCGTATATTCATAACACAACCACAACATGCCGCTCCAAAATCCGTTAGTCCAGTCGTCGTTGTTATTGAGCTGATAAGTTCCATTCCTGCTGACATGAGGGAAACTGCCCCCGAACCGGTCTATGTTCTTACGTACCTTCTCTATCGCATCTTCAATCGCACTGCTCCACATAAGTTCCTTGCTCCCTTCAGGCTCTTCGTTTCTTACGTTTCATGATAAGGAGAGTGAACAGGATCTAATAGGGGCGATTTTTGCTTTGATGTGCATTATTTTGACTTTTGAATGACGTGAAGTACTGTAAGTTTACTTTCCAATCATAGGCATCAAATCAATATAGTAACAAAAGGTATAACTGTTTATGGGAAAATACGTTAAAATCAGAGAGTGACTTACATCTTTCATTCTTTTTTAGAAACGGAGTGTCCTATTAATGAAAAAGCTAGGTGCATTATTTTTATCCATTTTCATGGTTATGTCTGTCTTTACCACTGCGCATGCTGCTGAAAAGCCTGTCGGTGTATGGATTGATGGAACCGAAATAAAGTTAGGCAATTCTAACCCTGTTGTAGAAAAAGGAACGACCCTAGTTCCTATGCGTCCCCTGCTAGAGAAGCTTAATGTAAATATTAATTGGAATAAAAAAACCCAAACCGTAACAGGGACCAAAAATGGACTGGCCCTCTCACTGACCATCGGTAGCACAACCGCAACGGTAAACGGGGAGAAGAAAAAACTAGAGGTGGCTCCTAAAACCATCAACAATGTCACCTATGTTCCTGTCCGATTTATAGGAGAAACGATCGGCTATAAGGTGGAGTGGAGTCCAGCGCTGCGCACCATCACTTTTGTGGCCGATACTCAAGCTGCCGGAAGCACCGGATTCTTATGGAAAGTGGAGAACAACGGCAACACCGTCTATCTGCTTGGTTCTATCCATGTGGCTAACGACAAAATGTACCCGCTGCGTCCGGAGATTGAAGCTGCTTTTGAAGCCTCGCAATATTTAGGTGTCGAAGTAGATATCTCTAAGATTGATCAAGCTGAGATCCAAAAGTTTATTTTGGAAAAAGGCTCTTATACAGATGGAACCAAGCTCAAGGATCATGTATCCGCAGATACATATAACAAAGTAACTCAGCTGCTAAAAGCAAATGGTCTGGCGGAAAATGCATTCGATTCCTTCAAACCGTGGGTCGTTACCCAAGGTGTCTCAAGTCTACAGATGCAAGTTACAAGTTATACGGCGGATACCGGCATTGATTTATATTTTTTACAAAAAGCAGGCAAGCTGAACAAACCTATTATTGAACTGGAAAACACACAATTGCAGCTGAATATGTTCGACCAGTTCTCAGATGGATTGCAAGAAAAGCTTCTTGTCGACACACTCGGCAGCCTCAATCAAACGGACAATACTTCCGCAGCAGCTTCGCTGGATGCACTATCCCAAATGTGGATGCAAGGTGATGAGCAGTCGCTCGTAGCGATGACAAAAGCGGTCGCGCAAGAGCCAGAGTATTATAAAGGCCTGGTTTCGGATCGTAACGTCAACATGGTGAAGCATGTAAAAGAATATTTGAATAGTGATAAAAAAGCGACTTACCTTGTCGTCGTTGGCGCGCTGCATATGCTCGGTGACGATGGTATCGTGACCCAATTGCAAAAAGATGGCTTTAACGTCGTCAAACAATAATTGAGTTTTAGCTAAAATAAACAAGGCTGTCTCTTAGTCATCTACGATGATTTTGGAGACAGCCTTTTATTTTCACTTTTTTTAGCTCAATCTAAAAGTAGAAGTTGGCTTAACGTGTGGACAGAGCGGAGGGCCCTCCGGGATTCTGGAGAAACGCTCCCTACGAACCCAAAGCCGCTTGTTCATAAACGGGCTACTACAATTTTATTAACTGATCTACCTTAACTGGAAGTCCAGTAGCTATTGAACGATTTGCCGCAATCCCGGTCATAATAGACAACGCTCCGTCCACATGGGATGCCGCACGATTAAAGCGATCCTCCAGCGGACGTTCAAAAATATCACGCAGCATCACAGGATCTCCGCCCCCGTGCCCCCCAACTCCTTCTTCAATCTCCACTTCATAAGGTGCTGCGAACTGAGGGAAGACCGTGATCCGCTTGTCTTTTAACGCCCCTTCATCTTCCTTGTTTCCTCCGGCATTTACATAAGACTGTTCGACGACCTTTACTTCCATCCGCCCCTTCGTTCCATTAAATACTACAATGAAACCCTCCCAAGGCAGATAAGCATTAAGTGAATAATTCATAATCGTCTTATTTTTGTATTTGACCATAACCGCCATCGTATCCTCAATGCTGATATTATCACCGAACACACTTTGGTCACGCAGGTAGCCATCCTCATGCTCCGTATCCAGATACATCTGCTTTAACTGCTCATTATCTTTAAGATGCAGGGCAAACGGATCGTTTTCCGCCGCACTGCTACCATGAGCACGCTGATAAAACTCAGTCACCCCGCGCTTCTCCGCGTTTTCTCTGCCATAAAATCTTAGATCACCCATCGCATAAATCGTATCTGGGCGCGAACCCAGCCAGAAATTCATCAAATCGAAATGATGTGTGGATTTATGAACCAACAGACCTCCGCTGTTCCGTTTATCACGATGCCATCTGCGGAAGTAATCCGCCCCATGCTGCGTATTTAGCAGCCACTCGAAGTTGACGGAAAGCACTTCTCCAATCGCGCCGTCCATAATGAGTTCACGGATTTTGGTGTTGTGTGGGGCATAGCGGTAATTGAAGGTCACACGCAGCTTTTTCCCAGTCCGCTCAATCGCTTCAAGAATTTCCTGACATTTCTCTTCATCCACTGTCATCGGTTTCTCCGAAATAACATCGCAGCCAAGCTCCATCGCCCGGATAATGTAACGATGATGCGTGCGGTCAATACTCGTGACAATAACCGTGTCAGGTTTGGTTTCCTCAATCATACGGTCAAACTCATGAGCTTTATAGGTAGGAACCGCTTGATATTTATATTTTTCCTCCAGCAAACGGTTCGCATAATCCATTCTTGCTCCATTCACATCACAAAAGCCTACAATCTCAGAGGTTTCACGATAATTCGTGGTGATCTCACCATAAAAAAACTCCGCTCGGCCGCCGGTTCCTACGAAAGCATATTTTTTGTTGGACATCAGGATCACTCCATCACTTATTGATTTAAAAGCGTTTTCTTCTTATAGTGTATAGTATAAAATATATCTTAATCTAAGCGATTCTTAGCAGAAATAACAAAAACTTTGCAAATATTATCCTCATTATCAGAAAGGAGCAGATTTAGTATGGAACAGGAGCCTCAGCCTCCTTTTATAATTGAGCAAATAAAAAGAGCCGGTCCATTCAGCATGGATTCCGACCATTATCACGATACTTATGAAATTTATTATTTACTCGCCGGGGAACGCAGTTATTACATTAACAATCTGATCTACACCTTGCGTAAAGGTGATCTGATTTTTATTAACAAGAACGAGCTCCATCGTACCACCTCTAAAGGCTCTGCAAGCCATGAACGGATCTTAATTAACTTTGAGGAAAGCTTTCTGCAAAAGACATTGGCACATTTCGAGCTGCATTTTCCATTTATGGCTACACAAAGCTTGCTTTTGCGGCCCGGAGTACATGAGCAGGGGGTCATTGAATATCTTCTTTTCAGCATGCTAAAAGAACAAACAGAACCACGGACACAGCAATCCCCCTATCTGCAGACGCTGCTCATCCAACTATTTATTGAAATGAACAGAATACAGGAAATAAGCCGCGAGCCCATTGCCCCTGAGAACAGTGAGAAGCAGCTAAAAGTCTACGAAATTATTGATTTTTTACAAACACATTATGCTGAAAAGCTTACATTGGAGCGGCTATCTGAGACTTTTTTCATCAGCAGCACCTATCTCTGCCGTGTGTTCAAGCAGACAACTGGCTTCACCATCGTAGAATATCTAAACTACATTCGGATCAAGGAAGCCCAACGTCTCTTGCAGAGCACCAACGCTAAAGTTACGAACATCGCCGAGGATACCGGCTTTGACAGCATCGCCCACTTCGGGCGTGTGTTTAAACAAATCGTTAAACGTTCGCCCTTGCAATATCGCAAGCAAAACCGCTGATCCACAGCTAAAAATCACAACCGATTCTCTATGTAGCCGCTCCGTCGCCCGGAAGGATACATGTGAAATGTTGTCGGCATATGGGGGCATCGGGGGCATCAGGAGCATCAGGAGCATCAGGAGCATCAGGAGCATCGGGGGCATCAGGACCATCGGGGGCATCAGGAGCATCGGGAGCATCGGGAGCATCGGGAGCACCGGGAGCATCTGAGCAACAACAATATCTCGTCACTAGATTACCTTTTCGTGCGAACAAAGTTCATGAGGCTATCGGACCCAGTGGACCTTATTCGCAGCATAATCGCTATTTTGGAATTTTATCGGACCCCATAGTCGCTATTGGCAAAAAAGTTACCTATATTGACCGTTTCCGAGGGAATAACGTCACTGGAGTCCGAAAATGGCCCCAAAAGGCGATAAATCTGCAAATAACGTCATCTGAGTCCGCATAACTTTGTCTAGCAGGAGTAATCGGCGGTTTCGGGGGGCCGGGGGGGTTCGGGGGGGTTCGGGGTTTCGGGGGTTTAAGCAGCACTGTAACGCATAACAAAGAGCAGCGATCCCCACTAATGGAGTATCGCTGCTCAGCTGGCATTTTGTGATTAATACGGTCATCTCATTCCTCATCATGCCATTCATTTTGCTTCGTCATGTGATTTCATTTCCAAATCTCGTACGAGCCTGTGAACCTCAATTCCGGCCAGCAGCACGATGCCAATCCCATGTGTATCGTTTAATTGCCAGGTCAATTCATCTTTATAATACAGTTTGTTAAACGAATAACCCGAACCGCGGCAGACACCGTAAACATTGCCTTGTTTGTCAATACAATAACGGGTTAAGCCACTCCAGCCGTTGATTGCAGAGGTTACGTATGAGTCTGGTTCCAGCAGCCAACCGCAGCGTACGCCTCTAGCAAAAGCGTAAATAAACATAGAGGTACAAGAAGCCTCCGCGTAGGACTTAGGATCCGTCAACACTTGATACCATAGGCCCCGCTCATCTTGCAGCTTAAGATAGCCTTTACTAAGCTCGCGGAAATAATCAAGCAAATCAGCTCGCAACGGATGTTGCTCAGGCATAACTTCAAGCAGCTCAGTCAGCGAGAAAATCACCCAACCATTACCTCTGCCCCAAGGCACGCCATTGGGTTTATTAAACTTATAATCATACACATGATGCATAATGCCAAGCTCCGGCTGGAACAGCCGCTCCTTGTAAAGTAAAAACTGCGCCGCCGCATCATCAAGATAAGCCGCATTTCCGGTCAATTCATAATATTTACTTAGAAATGGCGTGCTCATATACAGATCATCACACCACATCGTCTGCTGCATAAAATCAACTGTGCCACTGGTCCGATACAGAGCTCCGTCAGGCAGCCTGCTCTGCACTTTAGTAATGTAATTGGCAATTTCAGCAGCAGCTTCCGGTGCGCCCTGTAGTGGACGAAGCTTATGTGCTTCCAGCATCGTTGCCCCGAAGGATCCGCAGTCGTCCAGCGAATCCATCAGCGCCAGCTGATGATTGATGCCCGGAGCGCCATAACGTCCAAGGTCCCATAAGGCATATTTATGCAGCCCTGTACATTGCTCAATATGGTGTTGTGCATATTCGGCATAATGGGGGGCCTTAAGCTCTACTCCTGTTCTCAGCAATCCGTACAGGGTTACGCCTAGAGGGTAATTCCAGCGCCCAAACATAACACTCTCCAAATAAGGCCTAACCCAGCTATTCGGCTGGTCTACACGCCAAAAGGTTACTTCATCCGCTTCCCCAAATAAAGTATCCATAGAGGTCAGTTCTAAGACTTTCGGCGCTGCCTCCTTGGTGAACAATCCAAGGTACAACCATGGATCAGTTAATCCTTCAACGGGATATGGTTGCACGAGACTACTCTGAACACCACCAGACCGTACGTCCAGTTCAAATCCCCAATTCCCCTCTCCACAGATGGACTCCACGACCAGATCATGTAGTCCATAACCAAGCTCCAGTTGGATATCAAGCATACCTTTCACGTTCTGATGCTCAGCTACAAGTTTCCCATTCACATAGATAGAGATTTCAGCCATTCCACGATAGCTACCTTGCAGACGAATGTCGTCTTCCTGTAGGCTGTTAACTTCCAGCTTACACCAAGCATACGCCTTGGCTCCCAGCATTTCCCCAAATATGCGTGAACAGTTGCCAGTTGCCTGTTCCTGTGGCGACCATTGCTGTGTCGGAAACCAAACGCAGCGAGCTGTCATTTGCTCTTCAGTGAATTCAGCTTCCAGCCAAGCTGCCCAAGATGTCTGCTGGGGTCCACTATAAATCCAACCTTCACAACCGCTTAACTGCGCCGTCGGAGTAAGAAAGTGTACTGGTGCACCTTTGACACTGCCCGTTCCAAAAACCCCTCCGCAACCTGTACCTGTTGCAACATACTCCAGTACCAGATGGTTCCAGCCTTTATCCATGCCCGCCCGAAAAAACGTCCTTCTGTCCGGAAACACATCATCATTTAGATTGGAGCTAAACACCAGCCGTCCATTTATGTAAACCTTAACTGGACTGTAGCAACTAACTGAGAAAGGGGCATCTACCTCATTGTCACTCCACAGCTTTCCCCACACATATACGAATTGTCCTGCCGCTAGCTCCGGCAGTCGTTCTTCCAGATTCATATCGTAACGGCAGTCGCGGAGCCGGTTGAAACCACTCTGCGAATGTACCCGGTACACCGGAGGCTGCGGGGGATAGGCACCGATAAAACGGCTGGCCACTGCGGCCAGTACATTTTCGATTTTGCCCCCATTATATTTGGCAATACAATCAGGATCAGGAAAGTATTCTGGAATATAAGTACTCACTAAGCGTATCCTCCTTCACACCGTTATTTCTCCACCGGGATACAGCGTCGAGTTGTACAATCTTTTAGGGTGAGGTAACGATTTCTCAGAGGCACAGGTACTAATATCTATCCACTCGCTTGAATATACCGTTGCGGACTCATCATTATAAATTACAACCTGTTCCCTGCCACATCCCAGAAGATCGCCGTGAACGGCATAACCTTCCTCCTTGAATTCAGCTACAACCCGCATATGTCCATCGTACAAAGCAGGATATACTCCGCCTCCCCGGCGGTACGCGAGAATATAATCCGGAGAACCAAATTGCCAGTTACTCACGGCTTCAACTATAGTCAGCCAACCGTCGCTTGTACGTTCTTCTTTCCACAGTTCCTTGCCATTACAGTCTAGAAGAAACAACGCATCCTTGCCCTTCAGCCCTTTGCCGTCATCTTCGCGGATCATTCGGTCCAGCCCGGCAACCTGAAGACCAGGCAGTTCAGGCCGGAATCGGCCTAACGCCAGATGCTGCGACTCGATGGAGCCGTCATAACGCCAAAGCTCTTGTCCGTCCCGGTCATACATCACCGTTACGCTTCCGCCGACAACCAGTTCAGGATAGCCATCTCCATTCACATCGCCAACCCAAATACAGTCCGCATGGTCGTCAAGATCATGGCAGCTCCATAATAAATCACCTTTAGAATCAAGCAGATCATAACCTGCCATCACTTGATCCTGTCCATTTCCATGAAGATCGTGAACCCACGGATAATGTCCTACATTGCCTTTATGCGTCCATAATAAATTGAAATCCTGATCCATGGCCCACAGTTGATGATAACGGTCCTTCAGAATAATGTCGGAAGCGTGTTCTTGCCCTGTTAGATTGGCAATGATAATGCAATCATGTGCATGTTCAGCCGGTAAGTCGTATATGGATTTAACCATTCCTGTTGAACCTTCAAGAATATGAAACCGTCCATCCATTACACATAATACTTCCAGCGCCCCATCACCATCTAAATCATAAATTTGCGCTGGATAGTCCGAGCCTTGGCTGCCAGCGTCAGGATCGGGTGTGCCCACCTGCCACAGCAGCTTGCCATCCATATCAAAAGCAGTCAGGCATTGCACCTGATGGGGAATATAACGTACATCCTGGCGATTATCCGGCTGAACCAGCAGCATTTCCGCACGTCCATCCCCATTCAGATCGCCAATAAGCATTTTGCAGCGTGGACCGGCAGCGGAAATATCTACTTTTGCCAGCTGATAGACTAATTGTGTGTCCTTCGTTTTCATTAGAATCCTCCTGTCTTCTCTCTTCGATTAGATCTCCGGGAAACGGACGGTTTGTCCGCCTGCTACTTCTATAATCAAACCGTCGATTTCCAGCCAGACAGATAGCGCTCCCGGATTATATACAAAATCCCGAGCAGCGGAGAAAATAAGGGCTTCACAAGCCTTCATATAATGAACGAGTTCAATATTTGTCGCGTACCAGATTTCCTCTAGTCCTCCCACTGCTTCACAGAAGCTTTCCATCAGCTCCCAGTTATTATCGTTATCAAATTCATAACTATGGCCCCACACATACATCAGATATAAATACTGCCGTTTATGCAGCTTCACGAACTGCTCCGCATGCTCCAGCAAATGATCATTATGATGGCAAGTCCCCCGCCATTCCAGCCAATCCTCCGGCAGCCCAAAGCCGCCGCCAGTGGTCTGTACCACACGGGCATATTCCATGCCTAAATGAGGCAAAAGCTTCTTTATCTCCTTCTTAAAGGAACCGTTAGGATAAGACATTCCCCGTATCGGCACCTGGAGCAGCGTCTCAAAACACTTTCGATCCTCCATAATCTCATGGATGATTTGCTCCTGCGGACAACGGGCCATCGTCGGATGGTGTTGCGTATGAACAGATACCTCATGTCCCTGGTACAGCTCAGTTATTTCATCTGCCGTAATACGATCACCTTCACCCAGCAGGCCAGAATTGAGATGAAATGTTCCTCTAATCCCATGGCGGTTAAATAGTCCTACCAATCTTTCGTCAGCCCGTCTGCCGTCATCATAGCTCATTGTAAGCGCCTTATGTCTGCCCTCAGGGTAACAATAATAAATAATAGACATCAATCTGAAGCCTCCTTCGCATTACTGTCCAAAAACCGTCAGATTTGAGTATTCAGCCATCAGGGGTGCCATCTGTCGGAACCCAATTTTCCCGCCTGTCAGTAGCGGCCCATAGGTTTCACCATCATCTATCCATGTAAAAATCGGCAGTTCATTGATTGCAAAAGACAGCATAGGACCACGCTTCACCACTAACATCCGGTAGGGCTCAGTCATGTCGCTTACGTCCGGAAGCGGATCGGCTGCCTGCATAACCAGATGAAAACCATAGCTTTTACGCAAATTACAGGTATGAAATTCACGTTCTTCCACCCAACGCCTGCGAAAATACGAGATATGATACGTGTCTATCTGCCCGTGATGGTATTGATCATATTCACCCGTACGGCGAGCAAGCGTGGAATCAAATAAATCCTTCCCACCCTCTCCTTTGGCCGCGATAAACAAAATCGCCAACCCCGGCTCACGCAATGGGCGGAAATTCCAAGATACGGCGAGGTCTGCCGGGAACTCTTCTGGACACCAGAGAACGACATTTGCTTGTTGTCCGGCCTCGGCATGGATAGTACTCTCCAGTCTCATTCGCTGCAAAGGGAAGGAAACTGCTCCCGCTCCCTCCATCTGGAATCCAGCGATATCACTAGTCGAAGCGAGGGGATTATGGTAGATTGGTTTCCATGCTTCAGGGATCAAACCACCTATACCCGTGTCCTGCATCGGCCTAGCCATAAATCATTCCTCCCCACAATGAAGCCTTTAATTCGCGCGTTCCGGTAAAGCACTACCGATTAATTCCAAGGCAATAATCGTATTTAAAGACCACTGCGAGGCTTCATTTGTATTCATCCAATCGATCTCATTTAACTCAGTCATATAAGTGACCTGATCAGCTTCCTCCTGTAGATTCACACAACCAAACGGATTCTCCAGCAAAATCGACCAGCACCGCTCTGCCGTCGCTGGATCCTTGCGGTAATATGCTCCATATGCAGCAATGGCTACGCTGAGTACAGGATGCTCAAAACGGAGTTTTCCTGAAATCAACCCTCCTGTAAATGCGTCCTTCTCTTCTTTTGGCAAATTATAAAATACGCCGAACTCAGCCAGCATATCTTCCCAGTCCGGGTCCTCCAGCATTGCCGCCAGCTCGAACCACACCTGCGGACCTCCCATGCTAATGGCTAAATGACGCCCCCAGTTATCGTCGCCCATTCCCGACAATAGGCCAGTTGCCGGATCATAACCATATGTGGGACCAGATAATAGCCGTAAATTTGCCCTTTTGATGCAATCCATACCTGTTATAATCTTGTCACGATAAGCGGTATCCTCGAACCGCTCCCAGCGGGTCATCCAATTAGAGCTAAAGGCCGCCCAGTCCGGACCCACCCTAACATGAGTCGGGAATTCATCCTTCGGAAAATACGCCCGCATCGGATCCAGAGTAACTGTTGAATAATCAGCATCCTTTACACTGTCCATAATATCGCCGACCCGCTCGTCTCCGGTCAGATAATAATAGTAGCGATGCAGACCCGCCATGGCGATACGAGCCTCTTTGCAGCCGCAGCCCCAGTGGATGACATTATGCCGCGAGCCTAGTCCGGCGTATTCGCCAAAATGATATACATCTACCTCACTCGTATGCCTGGTCATAGCTTCGGCCATTCGGAACACATCCGCTCTCCCGGACCGGAGAAACGTTACCCACAACCACATATTTGGCACCAGCTCGGAATTCTGCCAGGCGCAGCCACCGAGATCATAGTTCCATACATGTCTGACCGGATCATAGCTGTGCATGAAATCTCCGTAGTCCCAAAAACCGTACCATTTGCGCTGCTCGATCTCTTCCTTGTAAAAGGAGATGATCCCGTCCAGCCGCTCTTCCAGATACGCTTTGGCTGGTGTGCTCCGATCAGGCAAACTCCAGAAACCAAAAGCACCCGCTTCATGATAATAAGTTGGTTCACAAACCAGCAATGAAGGTTCTTCAGCTTCTGCCTGCATCCGCTGCAACAACTCAGGCCCGGGAGTCTGCGCCGTACACCAGAATGTTAGCTCGCTAGTATTAGCGATACCAAATGGAGTGGCCCGTAATTCTTCTGCACCTTCATACGAGGATTCCACATGTGTTTTCGTATCATAATGCCGCAAGTCCATAGCTGCCGCATCAGGTGACCAGAACCAGACAGTAAGTGCTGCCGCGTCAGTGGCAGTGGAACCAATCTCCATTCCTGCCGGATGCTTACGCCAGAAATTCTTCATCCCGACGGCTAGCCCTCCGCCCTCTGCCCCAACATAACCAAGCCCACCTGCCCGGCGGCCTTCTGCTGCCTTGATCCAAGCGCAGCCATCCTCTGTCCGCTTCCAGATCCCATAATGCTCGGAAGAATCTTGAACCAGCCGAAAGCTGCCCCAAGTGGCGGAGTCATCCAATAAATTAAGGAAATAGGCATCCTCTTCTGGATTAAATTTCACAGCACATCCTGCTACCTGATCGAGGAATAAATCACGGTACTTACCTTTGGTTCGCCGTGTATGCAACGTCTTAGGAGACTCGCTAAACAAGCCGCTATCTCCGGCAAAACGAACATGGCGGTTGTAAAGAGGTCCACGCATCGGCACTGTGAATTCTATTCCCAATCCTTTAATAAAATCCTGCTGTGGATTACTGTCATAATGAAACGTATGAACTAATCGAATAGACTCCAGCCCAGCATAAAAATATAAACGTAACGTATAGGGAAGCCACTCACGAGCACTGTGCGAAGCTTGGTGAAGTCCATCTAGCTTCACCACTGCGCGAACAGGTCCGTCCTGTTCAAGGATGGCACTTAACGTTCGTCCTGTGAACCGCTCCTCACGTATGCTCAGGGTGCCAGCACCCTCATCTCTCTGTTCACGTATACATACAAGCTCGCCATTACTGCAAACTTCCGTTCCTTCCGTGTCCGCCGGATTTCTGCGTACAATACTGCGGATAAGACCCTTCCCCTGCTTGTTAACCGTGCAAATAATAACACCTGTATCTATAATGAAAGCTTCCTCTGTTTCCTGCACAGTTAGTCGCTCAGTCACTTCCGTAGCTGGAGTCACTTGATTTATTGTCATTGTCGCTAAGGAACCCTGCTGAATATCCGAATTTTTTTTGTTTACTACCGAGTGCGTGGACCATTTGATGCTCCCGTCTGGCCAAAAAGCTGCTGGCCAGCTTTGCAGCGGCACATGCTTTTCGTTCTTCGGCATACTTAAGCAGAGATTCTTTAACGATTCCCTGCCGAGCGCTCCTTTTTTCCAAGGAACCCCCCAGGTAACACCCACATCAATAGCGGGCTTTTTTAGCCAATGCAGGCCAATCGGCAGAGCCGTAGGCACAACAACCATCTCCTTCATACGTTCTTCGCCGCACGTCCTCTTTACTTTTAAAGAGCTTCATTATTATGGCTTAGTTCTCTATAGCGGCTTGGAGTTATTCCCTCTTGTTTCTTAAAAATCCGGTTAAAGTAGCTATGCTGATAACCCACCTGTTCAGCTACATCGTTAATTCGCAGCGAAGTATCACGCAGCAGCTCCTTGGCTTTATCAAGCCGTAATTCGGTCAGATAATCGATGAAATTTTTCCCGGTGACCCGTTTGAATGATTTACTCAGTAAAAATGGGCTGATTCCTGTATAATCCGCACATCCATCCAGCGAAATATTATCCATATAATGCTCATTGATATACATCATGGCATGCTCAATCGTCCGTTTGATTCCGGCATCAGAACGTTCACTCAGCTCCGTCAGATACGGTGCGACTACCTTTTCCTGAAACCAGGCAAGGATAAGCTTCGGCTCATGAATTTGCGACAGTGCCGCGTACAGATTAGCCCCTTTGAACAGTTGGTTTGGATGAATGCCTGAGACCATAATGGCGTGCTGAATACTGCCTAACAAATGAAGCATACCCTGCTGTACATCAATCACTTTTGCCCCATTGGCACACAGTGCCTCCAGAAATTCCTCCAACAGCCGGTAAGCCTCTTCCGCTTCTCCTGTGCGCAGGGCCTGAATCATTCCGCGCTCCAAAGTGAACGAATATTGCGGTTCTGGCGTACTTTGCCCCTCACGATCCAGTAGCTCCATATTAATAATCTGGTTCTCACCACCAAACTGGCGATAACTAGCGGCTTGCTTCGCAGCCTCGAACGCTAGCGGAATACCGGATATCCTTCCAACCGGTGCACTAAACGCCACTGTTACCCTCATTTTTAACATGCGATTAATCGTTCCTGTCAGTTCTTCGCTAAAGGCTTGCACCGCTTCCAGCGATGGATTCGCAACGGGTTCGATAAGAAGTAATCCCGCCGTGAGATCATGGAAATTGATAATATCAGCCTGCTTAAAGTGCTCGGCAGACAATTCTCCGATAATATTGACGGCGGCGAATGATACAAGACTTTCATCACCGTTGCGGAATTTCCCCTCCTGGCTGGAGATGCCTGTAAGCTGAATATAAAGAATAATATAATGACAATCCTCTACTTCCCACTTAAAGCGCCGCATCCGGCTTTGCAGATCCTGCTCAGAATAAGAATATAAATACCCCTGAAACAGCTGATGCAGGAAGCTTTCCTTCACATGTGGAAGCTGCTCGGAAAGAGTGTACTTCAGGGCATGGCTCTCCCCGTGCAAGTTCTGCCAATGCCGTTCAATCAGAATGAACTCATCCTCCCTACTCGCAGCCGCCGCTTGGTCAGGCAACAAAGTCTGCAGCAAACGTCCTATCGGTGAATAGATTTTACGGGAAGCAAACCAAGACAGAATCGCCGCCAGCAGCAAAGCACTAAAGCTAACTAAAAATATCAGTCTTGAAATGAAGACGACAGGTGAAGTTATGCTGGTTATCGGTGAAGCGGACACATAGAGCCAGTCTGCGGAGAGTCGGGAAAACTCACCATAAGTCACTGCATATGTAGCCTTACCCCAGTCGAAGAGAAAAGAGGACTCAAGATTTGACTCATGGTTCGCGCCCCGTTCCACAATCTCATTATGCAATGCGGTAAGTAAGGGAGAATCCTCGGCACTGTCTCCAGCAGATACGTACAAATCCCCCGTCGTCTGCAGCAAAAATGTCTCGCCGCTATTATAAGGTGTCATAGTTCGTAGCATCGCAGCTACTTTCTCCGTATCCATGCGGAGCAATAGAGCCCCGAAGGGCTTCAAGCTTCCGCCCGGAATATGATGGATAAGCGTTAATTCTTTGACATTTGGTTTATTGGGATCGAATGCCCACTGCGTCCAATAGGTGCTTTGTTCAGTATCAATCAATTTGTCATATTGACCAGAAACCATGCTGGAGTCAATCGTGCCATATTCGGGATTAAATAGTAATGGATGATCTCCTGATAGATAGAGTTCAACGTTACTCGTCATCGTGTTCGAGCCCTGCATCACTACGAGTGTCTTCGTAATATCCCAAGCCCGCTCATGATCCTGAATAAAATCAAGGCCATTCAAGCTGTAATCAAACTTGGGATCAAAAGCCCAATGTGCCAGCATCAGCTCCAGATTGGACAGCTGATCATCAATATTAGCCGCCCGCTGTTCAATCTGCCTGTTATGCATCTGCAGCAGCTCGCTCTCCAGGCGTCCCCCTGCCATCCAGTAGACAAGCGCACCAATAATAAACCCCGGAATGGATGACACCACCAGCATAATGATCAGGTTTTTACGATAATACCGGCCTTTACAGCCTGACCAGCCTTTTGTATAACGCTTCCATTTCGCCACATTTCTCATCACTATGCTCTCACCAGCCGAATCAGATAAATTTGAAGTGCAATCGAACCACATTCGTTTTGCTCCTCAGATCCTTTCCAGCCGGATAAAAGCACTAGGAAGGATCTATTGGTCAGCCTTAGCGTATAATTCGTTCATTTCCTTTACTAAATCATCTCCACCTGTTTTTCTCCATACGTCAAATGCTGATTTCAATTCAGCTTCATCAATTTGTCCTACAATATATTTTATGCGTGCATCATTAATTACATTGTCGAGTTGAGCACCCTTTTGCGAATATACTGTGGAAATAAAGGCCTCTGCCGGATTAACCACGATCGAAGCTTCATTTGCCTTTTGAACTTCAGTTTGTTTAAGACGCAGCGGCGTTTGTGCTACAGTCTTGGACTTATCCTCAGGAATATAAGCCAATATTTGGTTTAGGCCTTCCACTTCTGACTCCACAAGTACAGTGTCTTTGGAGCGTTCAATAAAACCATCCACCATAGTGTAATGAGTACCTTCCAAACCAAAACCTAACATCGTTTGTAATTCCGGATTATTGATTTGATCTAGAAAAGCCAGTACCCGTTTCAGTTCTTCTTCGCTCTTCACAGATGATTTTGGAATAGCCAGCATGCCCGAGAAACCAGAGGTCGGCAATGTGTGTAGCTTGCCATCCGTACCTGTTACGCCCCCGCTTACATCTACATAATGTTTATCCGGTTCGTCTTTGCCTTCTTTTTCTAGCGCAGCGTGAATTTTATCATCCACCCGGGCGCCTGTATCGACCACATCGACGATTACTCCTGCCTTATTGTTCACGATCGGATCTGTCCATTTGGCACTGTCCATTACAGCGAAGTCGGAGTTGATCAATTTCTCATCATACAGCTTCTTCATGAACTTAAGCGCTTCCAAATATTCTGGATATTCATGCTCAGGCACCAGCTTGCCATCTTGCACGCCCCATTTATTCGGTGTTCCAAACCATAACTTAATGGTATCAAAACCGCTGGCCCACTGGCCGCTCCATTTGACAAGCACCATGCCATACGTATCCTCTTTACCATTGCCGTCTGGATCTTTTTCCTTGAACGCTTTCAGCATATTGTAGAAATCATCCACCGTCTGCGGTGTTTGCAACCCCACCTTCTCCAGCCAATCCTTGCGGAAAACCATACCGTTACGGCCGAGTACACGCCCCCGATAGATCCCGTAATTCTTCCCATCAATGGCCGAGTTTTTCAGAATAACCGGGTTCGCTTGGCTTAAATTCGGATAATCCTTAAGGTAAGGCCCTACTTCCCAGAATGCACCCGATTTGGCAGCGTTCACAAAACTAGAAGCCTTAACATCCCCCACGTAGATAATGGTCGGCAGCTTCCCAGAAGCTAGCGTAATATTAAATTTATCTGCATAAGATGCATTCGGGACCCACTCAAAGTGGATTTTTGTATTGGTCTGTTTCTCCAGTTCAGCAGCAACCGGACTGCCATCCTTCGGATAATTTGTTTTGAATATCGGCAGCATGAGGGTCAGATCCAGCGGGGACTCGCTTTTCTCTTCTCCAGTATTACTACTCCCCTCACTTTTGCTGTTAGAACCTGCAGATTCATTACCTGAGCAACCTGCAACAACAGTGGTAACCATCATAGCCACAAGTAAAAGTAACAACCAGCGCTTCTTTTTTACCGAACGATTAGCTTCCATTATTATACCTCCAAATTGGAATAAGTTAAGTTTGCTATCCTTTAACAGAACCCAGCATCACCCCTTTAGCGAAATGTTTTTGCAGAAATGGGTACACACATAAAATTGGTAGAGTACCTACTACAATAACCGCCATTTTAATCGACTGCTCCGGTGGCTGCACAAAGCTCGGATCCATAGAACTCATATCGCCAGCCGCAGATTGGGACAACATTACGATCTGTCGCAGCATCACCTGCAAAGGCCATTTTGTCGGATCCGTAATGTAGAGCAGTGCCGAGAAGAAATTGTTCCAATGTCCCACAGCATAGAACAATGTAAATGTAGCGAGAACCGGTTTGGATAAAGGAAGGACTATCTTCCACAACAAGCCCAGCTCAGAACAACCATCAATACGCGCCGCTTCTTCCATTTCTATAGGCAGCTCCTGAAAAAAGTTTTTGACAATAATCAGGTTAAAGGCGCTAATTGCTCCCGGTAAAATAAGAGAATTGAGCGTATCCAGCAAATGCAGCTCCCGAATGACGAGATAGGTTGGAATCATTCCTCCACCGAACAGCATCGT
This sequence comes from Paenibacillus sp. FSL H3-0310, assembly GCF_038002785.1. Classification (NCBI taxonomy): domain Bacteria; kingdom Bacillati; phylum Bacillota; class Bacilli; order Caryophanales; family Paenibacillaceae; genus Paenibacillus; species Paenibacillus sp. FSL H3-0310. The sequence continues at coordinate 365,668 of NZ_JBBODC010000003.1, read as the reverse complement.
AAAAATAACAAGGTTGAGTACCAAATTACGGCCCATCAGATATCGTTTTGCCATCGGATAAGCCATAGTTACCGTGAAGAATAAATTAACGACAGTTCCGATTACCGTAACATAAATAGAAACCCCTATACTGCGCATAATCGTATCTGTTGAAAAGATAAATCGGTAGGCGTCAAATGAAATCGTGGTCGGGATCAGGAATACGGCACGTTTAGTAATTTCCGCATCTGTAGCGAAGGAGCCCGAAACCACAAAGAGGAAAGGGAGAATCGCTACGATCCCGATAATCCCTAAAAATATATAATTGAATATATCAAATGCAGTTCCACCCGTACTCTTGTATTGTTTGGCCACAGCAAGCTTCTCCCTTCTCAATAAAGTCCAGATTCACCAAATTTTTTGGCGATCCAATTCGTCCCGAGCACAAGCGTCACACCGATTATTGATTTAAATAATCCAACAGCCGTGCTGTAACTAAAAGCTCCCTGGGTAATCCCCAGTGCGTATACATAGGTATCGAACACCTCACCTACTTCACGATTAAGAGCATTCATCATTAAATAAATTTGTTCAAAACCGTTATCCAAAATCGTTCCCATCCGAAGAATAAGTAAAATAACGATTGTACTGCGAATAGCAGGCAACGTAATATGCCAAATCTGCCGCCACCGGTTCGCACCGTCCACTACCGCAGCCTCGTATTGCTCCACATCTACACCGGCCAGTGCTGCCAGGAATATAATCGTCCCCCAACCGCACTCCTTCCAGATCGTCTGGAGAATAATCAATGGACGGAACCAGTCGGGATTAGCTAGAAAGTCAATTTTCCTGCCTGTAAACGTATACAAAAACTCATTTACAGTCCCGCCTTCCGTAGTTAGAAATACATAGCTCATACTGGCCACAATGACCATGGATATAAAGTGCGGAACATAAATCATCGTTTGTATCGTCTTTTTATAGAAGGAAAGCCGTATTTCGTTTAGAAGCAGTGCCAGAATAATCGGCGCCGGAAAAAAGAAAATCAAATTATAAAACGATAACAATAACGTATTGCGCAGCAGCATAAAGAAATCGGGATTCTGGAAAAAAACACGAAAATGCTCAAAACCTACCCATTCACTTTTCTGAAAACCAAGAAACGGCTGGTAATTCTTAAAAGCCAGCAGCACGCCCCACATCGGAACATATTTGAAAACAAGAAAATAAAGGACTCCAGGGAGCAGCAGAATATATAACCATTTATCACGTTTAAAACGTTTCCATCTTCTTACCCGGATATTTCGATAGGTCTGCGGCTTTGGCTGTTGTTCTGCAGTTCCCGGAACTGTTACGTGCTTCATCCTGTTCACCTCCATTTGTCATGTACAGCTCGCGATTACTGTAGCCATGGATTACTGCAATCACCCTTACTGCGACTCCTATTATGATGCTAGTGATTTTTTCCAGCAATCGGACTTTTTTGAACGCTCTATATAAGCTAAAAATCCCATTTTATCTAAAAAGTCCAAACCGCGCAAAAGTTTACTATTGTCCGTAAGACATTAAGCACCTATCATTCCAAGTGATGATTTCCAGCAAATGTTTGCCTTAAAGGAGGAACTGAATTGAAGAAAAAGCTATACTACGGTGCTGCTTGGTATCCCGAACTATGGAGTGAAGAGGTGCTTGAGCAGGACATCCTTCTAATGAAAGAAACAGGGATTAATATCGTACGAATCGGAGAATTCATTTGGTCTGCTTTGGAGCCAGAAGAAGATAAGATTGATATCGGGCCCGTCGTGAAATATATCGAAAGGTTACATAGAAACGGAATTGACACAGTAATGTGTACGCCGACACCTACACCCCCCATCTGGCTTACTCATGGACATCCTGAGCGCTGTTATGTGGATGAAAGCGGAACGGTAATGGGACATGGAGCACGGCAGCATATCTGTACGAACAATCCTTATTTTCGTGAGCGTGCAGCCATTATTACGGAGCATATTGCCAAGGAGACCGGAGCACTGCCGGGGTTAACCGCCTGGCAGCTCGATAACGAATTCAAAGCGCATGTGGCGGAGTGTATGTGTGAGACCTGTAAAGACTTATGGCATATCTGGTTACAGCAGCGCTACAGCTCCATTGAAAGGTTGAATGAGGCATGGGGAACAGCCGTCTGGAGCCAAACTTATCAACGTTTTGATCAGGTGCCACAGCCAGGACCCGCACCTTTCCTCCACAATTCATCCCTGCGGACGATGTACCGCTTATTTTCAATGGAAAAGATCGCTGAATTCGCCGATGAACAGGCTGATATTATCCGCCGCCACTCCACTGCGCCAATTACCCACAACAGCAGTGTCGCTTTTCATCTAGATAATGAGCGGCTATTTCAAAATCTCGACTTTGCTGCCTACGACACCTATGCCTCACAGGAAAATATGCATGCTTATCTGCTTAACTGTGATCTGTGGCGAAATTTCAAGCCGGGAAAAGATTTCTGGATAATGGAGACCGGACCCTCGTTTGCCGCATCTCTAGTGAGTTTTGGTGTGCCACATCCGAACGGATATCTGAAGGCAGAAGCGGTTGCCGCCTATGCGCTGGGTGCAGGTGCATTTTGCTATTGGCTCTGGCGCCAGCATACTTCCGGAAGTGAACAAACACATAGCTCGATCCTTAGTGCCTGGGGAGAACCAGCTCTAGGGTACGTTAATGTGCTGGAGGCCAATCAAGCACGGCGGGAAATTGAACAAATTATGCTCTCCACCCGGCCCCTTCGGGCAGATGTTGCGATCACCTATTCGGACAGAACCAAAGCTTATCTCGCAACTGAACCTCATCGGAAGCTAAATTATCGTAGTCTGCTGGGCGATTTCTACAAAAGAATTCTTCATATGGGCATTCACAGGGATCTGCTGCCCGAAGGCGGAGACTTAACCGGATACAAGCTGTTATTCACTCCGTTCGTACATTATTTGTCCCCCGAGTATGTGCAAAGTGCCCTGGCCTTCACAGCAGCTGGCGGGATTTGGATTGTCGGTCCTCTTACCGGAGGACGAACGAAGGAGCATACCCTTCACACGAATGCCGGACTTGGGGAATTGGAGCGGTTAGCAGGCGTCAAAACTAAGTTTACCTATCCGCTGGAATCAACAGGCACGATTGGACACGCTTTTGGGGTATCTGCTCCCTTGTCCTTGTGGAGTTCTGTTTTTGAACCCGTTTCAGAGTCCGTTTCCAGTATCGGAATGATTACGGAGGGGGTGACGCCGGGGTTGTCCTTCCTGACGGAGCAGCCTTACGGACAAGGCACTATTGTTATGCTGGGTTCAATGCCTGCCGGTGAAGAAGGCAACCTAATGTTATGTAAACTCATTGATCATTATGCAGAACGTGCTGGTGTTACCCTACGCAGTGATGTCACTAAGGGAACCCTTGTCTGCCCTAGAAGCGATGACCAGGCTGCCGAAGTCTGGACCCTTGTAAATATGGATGGACACGGGGGAAGTCTCACACTCCCGCGGGACGGACATGATGTTCTCTCAGGCAAATCCGTGGCCTGCGGCCCCCTCTCCCTTGGTGCATATGAGTACCGAGTAATCCGGTTATAAATACTTATCCTTGCAGCATAAAAAGCCGCTAACTCCTTGGTCACCCAAGCGGTTAGCGGCTTCGTTTCCGTTATTTTAACTTTTAATAACGCCTTTTTTAAGAATAACGTTCCCATACAACGCTTCTTCACCAGTAACTATAACTGCATAACTTTGCTTAGAACGGTTATAGAAATCAAAACGTTCCTCATGTTTAATCGTGGCTTCAGCATCATGTTTGGCGATGATTGTCTCGTATGTGGACCAGATAACCGGCACAGTTGGATCTCCTGCAACTACTGCCATAAAAGCCACCTGTTGCTCTGCGTAATGATCCAGAGGTAACAACTCTAAGATGGCATCTAGCAGTTCGGGAATACCGATGCCATCATATCTCAGTACCCTCGGATTCAACGAATGTCCGGGATAATTCGCATCAGCCAATACAAGCTCATCCCCATGACCCATCTCCATCAGAATGCGTACCAGCTCCGGAGACAGCAGCTTAGGAATTCCTTTTAACATAAGGCACCTCTTTACTTCCCATAAAATGATCGCAACGCTACCAGCTCATCAATCCGATGCTGCGGCAATTCTCTCTCCCCGCCAATCATCCGGGTAATGAAGGTGAGCTTGGCGGTATACTCAAGCCGCTCCATATTCAGATATGCTTCCATAACATCTTCTCCCCAAGTAAGGGCTCCGTGATTCTCGAGCAGGACCGCAGTTTTTTTGCCCAGGAAAGGCATCAGTGAATCTGGAATTTCTTCCGTCGATGGTGTTCCATATTCCGCCAACGGAATATCTCCGATCATAATCACCGACTCTGGCATCATCATCTTGTCGAGCGCCTCACCTTTTATGGCAAATGCAGTAGCATACGGGGGATGTGCATGGACCACACCCTTCATCTCTGGCAGCTCATTATAAATTCTTAGATGCATTTTTGCTTCCGTTGAGGGTCTGTAGCCTTCAGCTGCTTCAAGGACTTCACCTTGCAGATTCACTTTTACAAGCATATGAGGCTCTAAATATCCCTTACTCACCGCTCTGGGGGTAGTCAGAATTACATTCTCTGATAAGCGAGCAGAAATATTCCCATCATTAGCCGCAATAAAATCTTTATTAAACAGGTTTCTCCCGATATCACAAATCTGCAAACGTAATTTTTGTTCTAAGGTATCCATAGGGTTTCTCTCCTCGTATCCTATTTTTCACAAACCTTCACCAAAGAAGGCAGATATGTCTTAAAGGCAAAAGATCTTTCCACTACCTGCTTGCCCCCGGAGATTTCCAGTTCCCCTAGGGCAGCCAGTTGAATAATTATATTGCCAATTGCACTGGCTTCCACAGGCCCCGCTACAACTTTTCTCCCCGTAATATTAGCGGTAAGCTGACAGAGCAGTTCATTCTGAATCCCACCACCGACCATATGAATGATATTGATTTTTTTGCCGGTGATCTCTTCCATTTCGTCAATCGTATGGCGATAGGACTCTGCTAAGCTCTCAAGTATGACGCGTATAATCTCAGCTTTCGTATAAGGGGCTTGCTGGCCTGTTCGTTCGCAATATTCTCTAATCCGTTGGGTCATCACACCGGGTGTACTAAACAGCTCATCATTCGGATCAATAATTGCTGGAGCATGATTTATGGTTTCGGCTAGCTCAACCATTTGGCCTTGGCTGACGTATTTTCCCGCTTCGGCCCAATTCCTTTGCAGCTCCTGCAAAATCCATAGTCCCGTTATATTTTTGAGCAAACGATTAGATTGGCCGTAACACTGCTCATTTGTGAATCCGTATTCATAGCTTTTCTCTGTAATGACAGCTCTAGGCGTCTCCATGCCCACTAACGACCATGTACCACAGCTAATAAATGCTGCATCATCCTTTAGAGAATAAGGAATAGAAGCTACTGCTGAAGCCGTATCATGAGAAGCGCCCGCAATTACCTCCATTGAACCTACGCTAAGCTCCTCTTGAATTACCGGAAGGATAGAACCAATAACCGTTCCCGCTTGAACCCGTTGTGGCACTAGACCAACCGGGATATTAAGCCTGCTGAATACTTCAGTGGAGACTTCACCAGATACAGCGTCCATTAAGCCACTTGTACTCCAAATCGTGCTTTCTGCTGCCGCGATACCAGAGAATAAATAGTGGAACAGGTCTGGCATCATTAAAATAGTATCTGCGATCTCTAGCAGAGAATCATTATCCTGAAAATCAGCAAACAGCTGATAAACCGTATTAATCAAGCTCGGTTGAATACCTGTAATGCTAAATTGCTCCCTTGGTGGAAGCAGCGCCTCCAACCCTAGACTATGACTTCCCATTCTCCTATCCCTATAATGATGGGGGGAATAGAGCAACATCCCTCTTTTATCAATAAAACCGTAATCGACTCCCCACGTATCCACGCTTAGAGACCTCAATTTTCCATGCGCCCTATAAGCTCTCTGGATTCCTTTTTTCATTTCGTGGAAGAGCTTCAAAACATCCCAATACAAATGCCCGCCAACATACACCGGCGTATTAGCAAACCGATGAATTTCTTCTATGCGAAGGGTGTTACCGTCATACAATCCCAACATCACTCTTCCGGAACTGGCGCCAAGATCCATAGCCAGAAGCTTAATCGTATCACCCATTTCAAGCACACCTGCTCCACAAGAAGATTTTAATATAGCGGTCCGAAATTCTGACAGGCTCTGTAATCTGCTCCTTCCAGATTCTCCGTCCCAAATAACGACCACACCCGTGGTCTGAAAATACGTGATTCCTCAACGTTATGCATACTTACTGGAATGCGTAAAATCGACGCCAGCGTAATCAGATCCGCCCCGATATGGCCATAACTGATCGCCCCATGATTCGCGCCCCAATTATTCATGACATCATATACCGATTGGAATGAACCACTGTTAGTTAGCTTAGGAGCGAACCAGGTCGTCGGCCATGTCGGATCTGTTCTTTGATCCAAAGTATGATGAACCTCTTCAGGCAGCTCTACAGTGTAACCTTCAACAAGCTGAAGAACAGGTCCAAGCCCCTTCACCAGGTTCAAACGAGCCATAGTAACCGGCATTCCGCCTTGGGTTAAATAATCGGTAGAGAAGCCGCCTCCCCGGAAATATTCTTGAGAAGCTGGCCGGAATTGTGTATTGCTTAGACAAGCCTCAGCCTCTTCGTCTGTAATCTCCCAAAAAGGTTTGATTGCAGGCTTACCCTCTATCCTTTGCTCACCTGTACCATCAAGCGCTGCCGAACCAGAGTTGATCAGATGTAGTATTCCGTGAGCTGCTTCTCCCTCCAATTGATGACCCGTCACTCGCTTCACAGCATCGGGACTCCAGAAGGTTCGGACATCCGCAAAGATTTGTGCTGTATTCGTAAGCAAATAATTGAACAGCATCGTTACCCCATTCAAGCTGTCATTCTCTGTCGCTACGAGATAAGGTGCACGTTTGCCGTTCCAGTCAAAAGAAGAATTCAACATCGTCTCCATGAAATCGCCGTTAGGGAAATGGTCCGTCCATTGTCTCTGGCCTTGGAAACCGCCAACAATTGCATTGTGGCCGTTAGCTTCCTCCTCAAAACCAAGCTCAGCGAGAACCGGATTGCCGATCATCAGGTCGCGGGCGATCAATGTCATTTTCACACAGGTCTCCCACTGCTTCTCTTTCTCTTCTGCACTGATTTGCAGATGCGGCGGATTATTATCGGCGCCAACTTGGCAGTTTTCTTTAGTCCACGCTAGCGCACGCTTAAATTCCTCTTTATCATAAATCTCTTCTTCAAAGCGCCGGACATATTCAGACATATCTATATATTCATTGCGCATGCCCAGATACTCTTGGAAAAACTGTTCATTCACAATGGAACCCGCAATCCCCATCGAAACAGAACCCATAGATAAATATGATTTCCCCTTCATTTGAGCAACTGCTAAGCCTGCTCTAGCAAACTGCAGCAATTTAGACTGCACATCCGCTGGAATCTCTTCACTGCTAGACTCTTGAACATCTTCACCATAGATACCAAACGCAGGAATTCCCTTTTGAGCATACGCCGAGAGAACAGCAGCTAGATACACAGCACCCGGCCGTTCCGTTCCGTTAAATCCCCACACGGCATGCGGAATGGATGTATCCATATCCATTGTCTCTGAGCCATAACACCAGCAAGGCGTCACGGTGATCGACACCCCTACGTTAGCCCCGGAGAATTTCTGAGCCGCAGCAGCAGCTTCTTTAACTCCACCGATCGTAGAATCGGCGATGATGCACTCTACAGGACTCCCATTCGGATACCTTAAATTCGCTTCAATAAACTTAGCCACCCGCTGAGCCATGCCCATCGTTTGCTCTTCCAGTGATTCACGAACGCCTCTTCTTCTGCCATCAATGGTTGGGCGGATACCAATTTTCGGATAGTTTTCTATCAATGCCGTTCCTCCTCAAGATCATCTTAGAGTCATCGTTAATAGATCTATTTCTCCTTCATCATAAAATCTGCAAGCGCTTTAGTCAACACAAAACAACATATTACCTAAACAAAAGTGTGGTTTTATGTGATATAATTATTATATATTGTGGTTTTATGTGAATATGTAATTATTTTTAGATTTAAACAACAATGTAGTACACTAGAAAGCAGACGATTTATATATAAAGGTGAGTGAATGAATGAAAGCATTTGAACGACGGGATCTAATTATTAAAGAGCTTTACAGACAGAAGAAGGTCCATGTCGCAGAGCTAGCGCAAAAATTCAACGTCTCGGAAGAGACCATTCGGCGGGATCTAGATAAACTGGACAAAGAAGGTCTTGCCAAAAAAAATTATGGTGGGGCCATTCTCAACGCCCATACCAATGAAGATCCTTCCTACATCAGCAGACATCAGGTCAATATTGAAGCGAAGCGAATCATAGCCGATAATGTACTGCAATTAATCAATGATGGAGACAGCTTGGTGACAGATACGAGCTCAACGGTGTTTGAAGCCTTGCGTAGAATTATTGAGGAGAAAAACAATCTGACAATTATTACGAACTCTCTGGTGGTATTATCCGAATTTCAACACTCCGGTCAAAAGCTGATTTCCACAGGTGGCATTTTAGGTCCCGAGACCAGCTCCTTTGTTGGAAATACCGCTTCACAGACGATTCGAAAATATAATGTGGATGTAGCTATATTCAGCTGTAAAGCATTGTCCATGACAGGCGGGCTAAGTGATTCAAATGAAGAAGAAAGTGAACTGAAGGTGCTTATGCAGCAGCAGGCAAATAAAGTGGTTCTGCTCGTAGATCACTCCAAATTTGACCGGACTGCGTTCATTAAGTTGTTCAGCTTTGATAGAGTGGATTATATCGTTACAGATCAGAAGCCTTCTGAGGAATGGACCGATTTCTTAAATAATTACCATGTATCTCTTATCTATGCGCCCGCTGAGTGATCAGCAGGTGCATAGATAAAGAGAGATAATAACTTTATAACTTAGTTGTTTAAAAGACCACTTTCCAAGACGACCTCCAGCCATTCCCCAGCAATCAGATCATGCCCGGCAGTCGTCGGATGAACGCCATCCCACAGCCAGTAGGCTGCTTCTGCTCTCTCCGCAGCTGCATTGAAAGCATCCTGTAAAGGTACATAGACCGTATCAAATTGCTCAGACAGCTGCTTAACCACTCCCTGATAATGTGTAATCTTCGCTTCCCATTCTGCCCACTGTTCAGCTGGAGCTCCGGTATTTAAAATAAAAGGCTCACATAAAACCAGCTTCGTATGTGGCAGAACTTCACGTGTTTCTTCAAGTACGTGACGGTAAGCGCGTTCAAAACGGTCCGTAACTCCACTTGGTTCCCCTTTCATCATTCTCCAAATATCGTTAACCCCAATCAATATACTAATGATGTCAGGCTGCAAGCTAATTGCATCTTCATTCCAGCGTGCATATAAATCGGAGATTCGATCTCCACTCACTCCGCGGTTATAGAATACCAGATTCTCTTCTGCCCGCTCATTCCCTAGCTTGCCCCCAATGATATACGCATAGCTATGTCCAAGAATATGATTCGGGTCTTCATCACGACCCCGATTCCCATCCGTAATGGAGTCACCCTGAAATAAGATCACTTTTGATTTTTTAGTAGCTGGATTAGTCATTGAATCTTTCATCTCCTTGATTACTAGTATATTAATCATTCAACTTGAATGTCTCCTATAATACAAGTAAAGTTATCATATAGAATACAAGGAGGAAAGAGAAAAATGAAATATAGAAGACTAGGCAATTCAGGGCTCAAAATCAGTGAGATCGGACTAGGCAGTTGGCTTACATATGGAACAGCAGCAGAGCAAAAGGCAGCCGATGCTTGTATCAGCAAAGCTTTTGAATGCGGTATCAATTTCTTTGATACGGCTAATGCATATAACCGTGGTGAAGGCGAAAAAGCGATGGGTGCTGCTCTACGCTCCTATGAAAGATCATCTTATGTGCTAAGTACAAAGGTCTTTTTCCCCATGGGAGACGATGTTAATAACCGTGGTTTGTCCCGGAAGCATATTATGGAGCAATGTGAAGCCAGCCTCCGCCGCTTAGGCACCGATTATATTGATGTATATTTTTGTCATCGCTTTGATACAGAGACCCCTGTAGAGGAGACTCTACGCGCGCTGGATGATCTGACGGCTCAAGGTAAGATTCTCTACTCCGCTGTTAGCGAATGGAGCGCAGCCCAAATCTCCAATGCAGCTGGTATCAGCCGCAGACTGAACCTGCGTCCACTGATCTCGAATCAACCCATCTATAATATGTTCGAACGTTATATTGAAGACGAGGTCCTTGAAGTATCCCAGCGTGAAGGGCTGGGCCAAGTGGTCTTCTCTCCTCTAGCGCAAGGAATTCTGACTGGCAAATATAAACCGGGGCAACAACCTCCAGCAGGAACCCGTGCAGCGGATAATTCAGTTAATGGTGTGATCTCCAGCTACCTCCGTGATGATGTGTTGTCTGTGGTTGGACAGCTGGATGAACTCGCTCACAGTTTAGACCTGAAGCTTTCGCAATTGGCATTGGCATGGATTCTACGCCAGCCTGGTGTAAGTTCAGCATTAATTGGTGCCAGTAAACCAGAGCAAGTTGCAGAAAATGCCAAAGCTGTAGATACGGTACTCTCCGCAGATACTTTACAGCAAATCGAGGAGATTCTTAAGCCGGTAGCTGATTTTGCTCCTGCAAGATAACCTATTGCACACTTGCCATATAGTACACAAAAGAGGTTGTGCCAAAAGCCATCACCATGGCTTAGGCACATCCTCTTTTTCTTTAAGAAATCAATTTAGACTCTTCGGCTTGTTCAGAAGCCTTATGGATAAAAGGCTCCAGTGGTTTCTTGAGGAGTAATGCCAGCAAGAGTGCCAGCACACCGAAGATAATCAAATAAATCACATCACGAATCGCCACTTCCGGCAGAATTCCCCCAACCGCCTCCCGCATCAGACTAATTGCATAGGTAAACGGCATATACGGATTTAATATTTGAAAAAAACGCCCAGTCGTACTAATCGGAAATGTACCGCCGGAGCTAGAGAATTGAAGCACCATGAACACGATTGCTATTCCTTTTCCCAGGTTGCCAAATACAGCGACAAGCGTAAATACAATGGTTACGAACACGATGCTGATTAACACTCCAAAAAGTACAAACCACACCTTATTCACCACATAACAGTGCAAAATAAAAATGTTGCCCAGGACAGCCACCAGCCCCTGAAGAATCCCCACCGTAAGGAAGGTCAGCAGGCGGCCAAAATACAATTGATATCTTTTGTACGTTAGCCCCCCCGTATCCACACCTGTGCGGAGAAGAGAGACAAGCAGTGTGCCTCCGACCCATAAGGAAAGTACGACATAAAAAGGAGTCATTGCTGAGCCGTAATTCGGAATGGGATATAACTTATTCTCTTTTAACACTACCGGATTGGCCAAAAAATCACTTTTGCTCTTAATATCTCCTCCGAGCAGTTGCGCAATTTCCCCCAGATCAATCTCTTCTTTAATTTGGCGGATCGTGGAGGCGGCTTTTCGAATCGAGTCTTCCAGTACTGGAAGATCATTTCTCACCAAATCTGCGGCAAGCGCCACTCCTTTGTCTGCACGGGGGAGTCCTGTACGAATCAGCTCCGAGACCTGATGAACCCGCTCTTCTACAGTAGGCAGATCCTGACGCACGAAATTCGCAGCTTGCTGTATCTTTTCCCCTGCAGTAGGTAAGCTGCTCTCCAATAGCGGAAGTGTATCTCGGATGAAAGCACCAAAGCCCTGGGTCTGATCGGCAACCCCACTGGCTGCTGTGTGGACCGCTTCGCGTATAGCTGGCAAATCCTGCTGCAGACTAGCTAAGCTTGTCTGCCCGAACTCAATCGCCGACATTGTCTCTTCCAGCAGGGTACCCAGCGCAGGTAAACGATCTGGCACCTGCTGCAATGCGGTAGCTGTGACATCTGCCGCCGAAGTTATTTGCTCCAGTTTATTTTTTATGGCAGGGATAGTCGACGAATCATATCCTGAGATAAGCTTCGCAATCGCCAGCTTCCCAAGACCAGACTTTAGGAACAATTGGTTAATTGCACTGGAATCAGCGTTATCCTTATTCTGAAGGTCAGCCGCCATAGCATTTACCAAGGACTTCTGACTGTTCAAAACACTGTCTACACCTTTCAATGCCGCAAGATCAGCAATAGACACTGTTTCAGGTGAAAATGTGTTCAATGCATTTAACATAGAAAGTGTGTGTTCAATCACGCTGCTTCCTGCAGCCAACTGTGCTGAGAGTACCTCCAACTGCTCACGTACAGCTTGTGGCTCGTTATCCTCTCCCTTTAACTGTTCAGCAAGCTTGACCACTGAGCTCTCCGTTTGCTGTAGGAGATTAAGATTCTGTTTGACAGCTGCTGGAACAGCTTCAAATGCAGCACTGCTCTTCTCCAAAAATTGTTGAAGCTCCAGAACAAAATCATTTCCGGCAGTGGCAATCTTTTCTGCCTCAGGCAGTGCTGTTAAGGCAGTATTAACGATTTTATGCGCTTCCGTAAGACCTTGAGAGGCCTGAGCCATGATCTGTTCAACTTCACCATAATGGTTATCAAGTTGAACGATTAGCTGTGCCGCTTCTTCAATCTTGGGCAGCTTGTCCTGTAGCCCCCCTAAATGATCTAAGGTACTCGCGATTTGCGGCCAATGCTCAGCAATTTTCTCTAAAGCCTCACCCGCTTTTTCCACCTCTGGCAGCTTATTCTCCAATGTGGAAATACGCTCTGCTGAGGCATGAATCTGCGGCCAATTTTCCTGAATTTTTAATACACGTTTACCTGCGGTTTCAATTTCTGGCAGGCTCGCCTCTAATTTAAACAATCCTTTTTCTACCTTGCGTATAATGGGCAATTCAGATTGAAATTCCTTATCAATTTGACTTAAAACAGTAAATACCGTCTCACTAATCGTTTCCGTGAAATTCTCACTGATCTGTGTGGTGATTGAAGTGGCGCCCTTATCCGTGATTTTAGGAGCAATCGCATTTATTTTCTCATTGACGGTATATTCGATCTCTGGTTTCACAATCGTTCCTTCAAGAATTCCAGTCATTCGTTTGGAGAAATTAGCAGGGATAACAATACTGGCATAGTAGTCTCCGCGTTTGACACCATTATGTGCAGTCTCTGCATCTACAAAGGTCCAGCCCAAGTTTTTATTGCTCCGAAGACTTTCCATGACCTCATTGCCGATATTAAAATCCTTCTCCTGCACCTTAGTACCTTCATCTAAGCTGGTAACAGCAATTTTAATGCCAGAAGTATTGCTATAAGGATCCCATACTGACGCAACGTTCACCCAATCATACACGGAGGGCAATACCACCAAAGCGGCAACCAGCAATACGGCCACAGGAACTCTGAATAAGTTACGCCAATCGTTCCTATAAATCCGTAGTATTCCGCCCATTCGCTGCTCCCCCTAATCTGCATGTTTTGATATTTTAATATGCCCGAGGAGACAAGCTTTTACTATTCATTTTAGGGAACTCATGACTTCTCATTGCTTTTTAAAAAAACTTTTAAAAAAATGCAACAAAAACTGCTCTTCTCACGTAAAGAGTAATATAAAACCCGTTTAAGAAAAAACAGAGCGGGTAATAAGTTCTATACAACGTCTTACATATCTCAAGGGGGAGATTAATAATGTTTAAGAAAAAGTCAGCGTATGTGTTACCGGTTGTTGTTCTGTTGTTTCTTTCCCTCATTACTTCTGCAAGTACCGTTGGAACACGGGTAGATGCGCAAGATAGTGACAAGACCCAGCATCAAACAGTTTACTTTCATACTATGGAATCCGACCATGGCAAGCTCTCCGGTACGACCGATGAAATAAACTGGTATCAGGGTGCTGATGCCGATCGAATCTTTGCTGAAAGAGATCCAGAAGCTGCAGCAGAAATAGGCGGAGCTCCAGACAGTTATTATATTGTAAATGATGTTGATACTCTGACAACTTATCCGATTGCGGATAACGCCACAGTGACGATGCAAATTTTTGATCACACTGGCAATATGGATGACTTGGATATCAACTGGAATGAGTCCATAACCTTACAGCAATTTATGGATCAATTTAATAAAACGGATGTCATCGACTTGAGCCAGTTCCCGTATCACATCACCATTCAGGACGGCGTAATTACTTCTATCGTTCAACAATATATACCTTAAGGTGCAACATAAGAAAGAGGGTTACTCAGCAGCCATGTAAATGGCTTATAAGTAACCCTCTTTTTTTATTTCCTTAACGAATTATTGTTTAGCTGCATCCTTAACGGGAACCCCAAAATTCGGCGTACCATCTTCATTCCAATGGAAGACTTGAGCACGAGTATGACGGTTCGGATCGTACAGCGGATCGCCGGTAATTTCTTTATAATTGCGGCAGTGGTAGATGAGTACATCTTCCCCATTTTCATTTACAGTAAAGCTGTTATGACCCGGGCCATATTGTCCATTCTCTTCATTGGTCTGGAATACCGGTTCCGGCAGTTTGGTCCATGAAGTGGCATCCAGCAGGTCGCTGTCCTCATCTGCAACCAAAAGTCCCATGCAGTAATTGAAGTCCGTAGCGCTAGCCGAGAAGCTGATAAAGATACGGCCGTTACGTTTAAGCACTGCAGCTCCTTCGTTTACCTTGTACCCAATAATCTCCCAGTCATATTCAGGAGTAGCAATCATGGTCTGAGGACCGGTTAGCGTCCATGGATTACTCATTTCCGAAATATACAGATTAGAATTCCCCTCAATATTCAGGTCCTTCTGTGCCCATACATAAAACAATTTTCCTTTGTGTTGAAAGGTGGTTGCATCCAATGCAAAGGATTCCCAAGCGGTTTTTACCTGGCCTTTTTCTACCCATGTTCCTTCTAAAGGATTGGCAGATTCATTCTCAAGAGCAAACATACGGTGATCGAATAATCCATCCTTCGTCTCCGTAGTACGCGCCGCTGCGAAATAAATGTACCATTTCCCGTCAATATAATGGAGCTCTGGTGCCCAAATGTTTGCACTAAGCGGACCCGTCTCATATTTACGCCAAGCTACAACCGGTTCTGCAGCAGCCAATCCCTCGATTGTTGTTGCTCTCCGTACTTCGATCCGGTCGTATTCTGGAACAGAAGCAATAAAGTAGTAATAACCATCTGTATGTTTATATACCCATGGATCAGCACGTTGCTCCACCAATGGATTTTTATATTCTACACTCGTATTCATAATCTCTCTCCTCTATTTAAACTTTAACAATACAGAACCATGCTGTGGAAGAGTTTGAGAAATACCTTCGTTAACCACTTCCAAATCGCGGCTCTGCCATAGATCACGTATAGTATTAGGAATTGAAACCTTAAGTTGCTCGAACGACACCTGAAGCGTTAAAGCTTCATCGCTAAGATTAAACAAAGCTACATAGTGGTTACCTTGTTCATCTTCAGATGTCCAGATCGCATGCGCCTCATTTAGCGCTACCTGACTGCCGCCTTTACCATAACGATGCAGATGAAGCACTTCCTTATTGGTCAATAAAGATAATGTCCAATCATCATTGTCCCGAAGTTCTCCTCCAAACATTAACGGGGAGCGGAAAATACTCCATAGTGTCATCATGGTGACCTGCTCGTCATGAGTAAACCGCGTGAACCGGTCTCCCCCGCCATCTACAGAACGAATGCCCAGATGACCTAACGGCAGCATGTCACAATCCGGCCAATGGCCCGGCTGCACATAAGGAGCCCATTTCTCACAGCGCTCAAACATCCCGCGCAGCAAATGCCAATGATCCCAGTAATCATCGGTCATTCTCCAAAGGTTAGCGTGTCCGGCTAAGTGTTCAGCCTCTTCCACTGGAGCAGGTCCAGGCGAAAGACTGAGTACCATCTCGCGACCGCTGCGGTCAATAGCCTTACGGATCATAGCAACTTCTTCTTTGTGATATCCATAAATGCGAGAAGCGGCAATATCATCCACTTTCACATAATCCACACCCCAACTGGCATACAACTGGAACAGCGAGTCATAATACGCCTGACTGCCTTCTTTTGAAGCATCTACTCCATACATGTCCGTATTCCATGGACAAATAGAATTTGGATGAGCCACATCGCGTGCGGTTTGCTCAGATCCTAGAATGGCACTGGCTGCATGAGCAGCCTGACGCGGGATTCCGCGCATAATGTGTATGCCGAATTTCAAACCCAATCCATGTACATATTCAGCGAGTGGCGCAAACCCTTTGCCTCCCGCTGCGGAAGGAAACCGGTTCTCAGCAGGTTGAAGTCTGGAGTACTCATCCATAACCAGCGGTACAAAGTTGCGGTACTGCGAAGAATTTGCTCCAGGCTCATACCACTGAATATCCACAACTACATATTCCCAACCAAAGTCCTTCAAATGGGTAGCCATATATTCTGCGTTGCCTCTTACTTCTTCTTCATTTACACTGGCTCCGTAACAATCCCAACTATTCCAGCCCATCGGGGGCGTAGCAGCTAACAAATTTTGTGTGATGATTTTCACGTCCTTTTCAAAAACTTAGTATTCACTCCCAGCGAGGTGCCGAGGGATAGGGGCAAGTAGAGTCCTGCAATCTTGTTCTTACCTCTACGAGACAGCCGCAATAACGGCAAGTGCTACCAAATTGCAGGCCAGAGCAATCTCGGCAATGTTCAATACGCTGCAAATATTGCTCCTCCGGCGCTAAAGGTCTTTCTCTAGTGGCTATTTCTATTAAACGCTCCAGTTTTTCTGGGCTTATTCTCATGTTCTCATCACAGCTTTTGCAGCGACGGTTTTTTTCTTGGTTCTCTGACATGATGTTATTCCAGAGTCAAGACTACCACGGAAGCAGGTGGAAGCTCGCAGCTCAGCTTTTCACCTAATAAAGACGCACCCTCAAAAGCTACTGGAGTAACTGTATCCGGTGCCTCAAACGTATTGTGCGCTCCCAGCACGGAATGCGTTAAAATCTGACCTGTCACTTTGCTAAAGCTAACCTCTTCAATACCAATACTTAGCGATGCGCTGTCCTTATGGCTCAGGTTACAGAGTGAAACATATACTTTGCCATTCGTATCACGAGATGCAGAAACGCTAATCTGTGGAATTGTAAGCTCCCCAAACGTATAATCAGGGCTCTCAATAGTAACTTCAAGCAGTTCATTATCCTGATGCTCTTTGTACATTTCAAATACATGATAGGTAGGCGTTAGAATCATCTTGTCGCCCTCCGTCAGGATAAGAGCCTGCAGTACATTGACCACTTGAGCCAAATTCGCCATTTGCACACGACTGCTATGCTTTTGGAAAATATTCAGCGTTACCCCTGCTACCAATGCATCTCTGAGTGTATTCTGCTGATACAGGAACCCTGGATTCGTACCAGGTTCACTTAAGAACCAAGTTCCCCACTCATCTATAATCATTCCAACCCGCTTATCCGGGTCATATTTATCCATAACCGCTGAATGTTTAGTAATCAATTCATCCATATGCAAGGTTTTTTGCATAGTCTCAAACCATTCGGCTTCGTCAAAACCTAAAGCGTAACGTTTCTCTTCCCAGCTTCCAGGAATCGTATACGAATGAAGACTGAGACCATCCATAAACCGTCCAGCTTCGCGCATTAGCACTTCCGTCCAATTATAATCATCAACGTTGGCGCCACCAGCGATTCTATAGATCTGATTTTCACCATAATTGCGCACATATGTCTGGTAACGTCTGTACAAATCTGCATAATATTCTGGACGCATATTGCCGCCGCAGCCCCAGTTCTCATTACCTACACCAAAATACTTCAACTTCCACGGCTCTTCACGCCCATTTTCACGACGCCAGTCCGCCATCGGTGATTCGCCTTCAAAGGTCATATATTCAACCCACTCCGACATCTCCTGAACAGTGCCACTGCCAACATTCCCGCAGATATACGGTTCACAATCCAGCAACTCACATAATTCAAAAAATTCATGCGTCCCAAAATGATTATTCTCGACGACACCGCCCCAGTGCGTATTCACCATCCGCTTACGGGTTTCTTTTGGACCGACGCCATCCTTCCAATGATACTCATCGGCAAAACAGCCCCCCGGCCAACGAAGGACAGGAATATTAACTTTTTTGAGTGCTGCTAGGATGTCATTGCGGAAGCCCTTGGTGTTCGGAATCGGTGAATCTTCCCCCACATAGATCCCGTCATAGATACATCTGCCCAAATGCTCGGCAAAATGACCATATAGATATTTGCTGATCTTATTAATTCCTTTACCTGCATGTAGCTTGATCGTAGTCATCTATTCTCTTCTCCATTCTTTTGCTTACCCCAGATGGAAATTCCATTTTCATTTAATCCAGTAAATACAAGGGTCTGAGTTTCTTTCTCCCAATCCCATGACGGAAGCAATTGCACCTTCTCTATCCGGCCTCTACCCTCGACAACATCATTCCAGACCAAGGTCAGGACTCTGCATCCATCAAAAGACCAGCTTCCCTTTCCATTCGCACCTTCCAGCTTAAAGTCAGAGGATAGACTTATGACGGCAGACTGAATCTGGCCATCCGCTGAGGGGTCCATTACAATCCATTCCCACTGTCCTGCGATTAGCTGTTCTGGAATATCCTGTTCCACTTCACCCGCATACCGTTCTGGAGATACAACAGGCCAACCATCCTCTGTCCACAGAATTCGACGAATCTGTAAATAGGACCAATGTTTATCGATTTCACCACGTGCATGATGAACTATATAATAGCTGCCATCCTCATGAAGAACTGAGTTATGGCCGGGAGCAATCCAACCTGGATCTTGTCCAAAGCGATAGCCACCCAATATTTTATTGCCGACCTCATATCGGGGTTGATGCGCACTATCAGTCATATCTCGTCCGTTATAATCCACATATGGGCCGGTAATAGTATCTGCACGAGCGACACGAACGTTATAATCCTCAAACAGGGAGTCATAGGAGACGAACAAATAGTATTTTTTGAATTGCTCGTTATACACTATGTACGGTCCTTCAACTGCTCCATCTTTAATGGTGTTATCCCGTTTAGCGATCAGCGTACCAAAACCTTCTTGCTTCGGTTTGCCCGTTTCCGCATTCAGCTCAATGATATGAATTCCACCAAAAAAAGAACCATACACCATCCACATTCGCCCATCTGCATCCGTAAGCACATTGGCATCAATCGCATTCAGTGAATCTTCAGCACGCGTCTGAATCACTACACCTTCATCGGTCCAAGGTCCCTCAATAGAAGATGAAGTTTGAAGTCCGATTAGCGATTGTCTACTTCCGAAAGATGAGGCCGAGTAATACATTCGATACTGTTCACCGTATTTCACCACATCGGGTGCCCATAAATTAGTAGCCCCTGCCCATTCCTTCGCAACTTGGGGAATTCCCGGCAGCGCATAATGAACCCATTCCCAATGGATAAGATCCTGTGATTTCCGAACCATTACGCCTGGACGTAATTCTCCTCCGACTCTTATGTCCGTAGAAAAAACATAGTAACCCTCATCTGTTTTAATAATGCCTGGATCATGTGTGTTGTGAATCGTCCATAAAGACTCGATATCAATCACTGATAGATCATACATTGGCATGTTCCCCGGGGAACTTGGAAAGACAAGATCTGTTGTTTTTTTTACCATTAGATTATCACCTCAGCAATAGCAACAGATTGAGTAACAATAAATATTAAATTTAAAATGAAAAAATATGTATTCGCTTACAATATAAAATAACATATATAAAAAGCCTTGTAAATATATTTCTATAAACCTTTTTATATTTATATAAAATTAAACTCGAAATAAATGAATTATGGCGAAATAACAGCCTTTTTCTTTAGATTAATTCTTTATATGTTTAAATTTTACTAAATCAAATAAAAATCATGCCAAAAATCCCTCTTATATTCGTACATTCTACAAAATAAGGAAGTATACTTTATTTATATGCCTTATTAGTTTATAATTTTATAAAATAGTATAATTTATGACGTAATCGGAAGAAGGTATTGATAAAATGATCTATATTAAAGATTTAATGAGTGGATTAGAAATTTTTAAGGCACTAAGCTCAGAAATCAGAATCCTCATTTTAGAGCTCCTTGCCACCAATCAAGCCTTGAACCTTAATGAAATTGCCAAGAAACTGAACCTCAGCAACGGCGCCATCACCATGCATATTAAAAAGTTAGAAGAAAGCGGTCTCATTGAGATAAACACATCAGTGGGTAAACACGGTATTCAAAAGGTCTGCTATTTAAATAAGGACAAGCTTATTGTTGACCTTCGCAGCAAGGATGTTGATAATCTTTACGAAGTAGAAATTCAAGTAGGTCATTACAGCAACTATCAGGCTGTTCCAACTTGTGGACTGGCTACCAAAGACAGCATCATCGGGGATTTCGACGAGCCGCGTTATTTTGCAGATCCGCAGCGAATTGAATCCGAAATTATTTGGATGGCCGAAGGGTTCCTCGAATATAGAATTCCGAACTACCTTAAAGCCAACCAAACGTTCCGCGAAATTCAGTTCTCGATGGAGATCGGCTCTGAAGCTCCTGGGTCTAACGATAACTATCCGTCCGACCTTTATTTCTATTTAAATGGAATTGAAATCGGATTCTGGACTAGCCCTGGCGATTTCGGAGATACCCGGGGAACATTTAACCCCGATTGGTGGCCTCCGCACCTAAACCAATACGGTATGCTGAAGCTGATCCGTATCAATAATGAAGGCAGCTTTATTGATGGCTGTCGGATTTCTGACGTGACCCTTGATGATATCCAATTGGATTACAAAAGTGAACTCACATTCCGTATCGCAGTAACCGACAAGCCTACAAACAAACGCGGACTCACGATTTACGGAAAACATTTCGGCAATTATAGCCAGGACCTACTGGCACGTGTGTTGTATGATGTACATGAAGTTGGAGAGGGCCTCCCTCGTAACGCTGTTATAATAGCAGATTAACAACCCTGCTTAAATAAAAAGACCCTAGATTCAGCTAACGCTGATTTAGGGTCTTTTTGTGCTTCGTATATTTTTTCGATATTGAACCATAATAACTTTGTCTCCCAAACCACCGAGAAGGAGTGTTTCGAATGCGTGAAGGTCTAATTCCCGCTGTTCTTGGAACCGTCGTAACCGCTTCTAGCGCCGCTTTTCTTGGAAGCAAGTATAAGATGGCAGCAACAGGCGTACTTGGATTTGGTCTGGCTCATGTCGTATTGGGTGCCATTGATCTGTTTGAGCATCGGTAAGGATTGGAAGATGCCGGGTGGTATGAACACTGCCCGGTTTATTTTGTATTTCTTATGTTGGCGCAATTACAAGCTGCTCCAACAGATGATGTCATATAAAAACAGCGCTTCTCCTGATATCGGAGAAGCGCTGTTTTTGTTTGGGGCGCTGGCTGGTTGCTCCAACCTTGTCTCCATCATCTCACGTGGCTTACGTGGCTTACGTGGCTTACGCGGCTTACGTGACTTACGTGACTTACGCGGCTTACGTGGCTTACGTGGTTACGTGGCTTACTGGCTTACGCGGCTTACGCGGCTTACGTGGCTTACGTGACTTACGCGGCTTACTGGCTTACGCGGCTTACGCGGCTTACGTGACTTACGCGGCTTACTGGCTTACGCGGCTTACTGGCTTACGCGGCTTACGTGGCTTACGGACCCAGATGACGTTATTTGCATATTTTTAGCTCTTGGAGCATGTTTTCGGACTCCAGTGACGCTATCCATTGGAAAATGACCAATATTGGACGTTTTTCAAGCCAATAGCTGCAATGGAGTCCGATAGCACCCAAAATATTGGAAAATGCTGCGTATAAGGTCCGCTGGGTCCAATAGCTACTACTAATACGTATATCTGATGGTACTTGTGCATGCATGCGTGATGGGTAGTGAAAACCCACACGCTTCCGTAAAGGGTAATGCATGAGCATTCGATAGCGGGAATCCACACGCTTCCGCAAAGCGGTAATGCATGAGCATTCGATTGCGGGAACCCACACGCTTCCGCAAAGCGGCAATGCATGAGCATTCAATTGCGGGAACCTACTTGTTTCCGGCAGCGTCAACTTATGTGCTTCCAACAGCAGCATTCCACTCGCTTCCCCCAGCAATAAGCTAAAGTCAAAAAAAGGGGCTGTCCCAGCAGCTATTTTCATAGCTTATGGGACAGCCCCTCTTAGCATTTTGAATAATTATTTTATAGCTACATAAAATAATCGTTCAGCATCATCTTCTGCCTCTACCCACTCGAAATCGGCGTAGATCTTCACATCACTAAACCCAGCCTTAAGCAGCTCTTCCTTCATCCAGTTAGGATCGTAGGCGCGCTGAATATGGGTCTCTTCGAATCGGCGATAGCGATCGCTATGTCCGTCTTCACGGGCAAAAATGGACAAATGATGTTCAATTTCGCGGCGTGGAACATCCATCTCACAAGTCCAAATATAAGAAACAGATGGCTCGTCCAGAATAAAGGGCTGTTCTTCTTCATAACGAATTAGTGTGTTTGGATGATGCACATCGAACAGGAAGGTTCCGCCTTGCTTTAACCCTGCATAGGTACTGGCAAAAACAGCGCTGATGTCATCCTCTTCCAACACATAATTCAGACAATCACAAAAGGAAATCACAGAATCCACCAGCTCCGGAAGCTCCCATTCCTTCATGTTTTGTCTAATCCAACGAACACTGCCTTCGCGCAAAAAGCGCCGTCCCTGGGGATGCTCCTCCATTTTGCGCTGTGCCACTGAGAGCATGTCAGAAGATAAATCGATTCCAGTCATATGATATCCTGAACCCGCCAAAGGAATTGTAATACTTCCTGTTCCGCAGCCAAGCTCGGCTACAGTTAACGGTTTGCCGTATTTACTCCATGCGGCTTCAGCAAAGGATATCCAATCTGGATACGGCATATCTGCCATAAGCTCATCGTATACATAAGCAAATTTCCCATAGGAAGACACAATTACACCGCTTTCTATAACAACATTTTATAAATTCCGTCTATTGAATCGTAAGCTTAATCCGTCGTTTCTTCTTGCCCTTCGGTTGTTCCTTCTTCATTATCCTTAGCAACAAGATACGTCCAGTTCTCTTTTTGAGTAATATGGCCTTCCTTCATCAGCTTCCCAAGTGCACGCTTGAAGGCGGATTTACTGATTCCGAACCGTTGTTTGATAATATCTGGCGGCGTAGCATCCGAATAAGGCATCGCTCCACCTGGACGAGCATTTAAGAACTCCAAAAGTGCGGCGGAATCTACATCCATCCCCACTTCTTTACGAAGACCCATAGAAAGGTTAACACGTCCATCTTCACGGATATGAGAGACACGTGCTTCAAACTGCTCACCAAGACGCAGCAGACGGCTCCGCTCCGAGGAATGGACCATACCGATAATCCCAAAGCCTAGCACACCCGCATCCACAAGTACAAAAGTACCCATTTGCAGCGGCTTATACACTCGGGCTGTTACAGTCTGTCCCATCCAAGATTCAGGTGCAGGCAGAGCTAGAGGAGCAAGCTCCTGTTCTCCGGCCAGCTTGGCACGCAGACGCCCCTGTTTATCATGCTCCATGATCGCAAACACATAGTCCCCAACCTGCGGACGCAGCTCTGGAAGCTCTGGAAGCTCACGGATAGGCAGCAGCAGCTGACGTCCAAGACCCATCTCCAAAAAGCAGCCCAGACGCGGATGAATATCAGCCACTTCCAATAACGCCATCTCGCCCAGCGTCAGAAATGGTTTTTTCATCGTTGCCGCAAGACGGTCCTCGGTATCAAAGAAAATGAAAACTTCAACTTTATCGCCGGCTTTTACCTTCTCTGTCAGCTCCGTATAATGCAGCATAACATCCTGGTCTCCAGCATTCAGAAAAAATCCGTATGGGGAAACTTCCCGCTCTACATGAAGTGTAACCGTAGTTCCTGCAATCAGGCTCATACAGTCTCCACAACCTTGGCATCGGACCACAGACGCTCGATATTGTAATATTCACGCTCATCGCGGTGGAATATATGAACGATAACATCGCCAAGATCCATCAGCACCCAGCGTGCTGAATCCATGCCTTCAATCCCTTTGATCACTCCGCCTGCTTCATGAACCACTTTACGGACTTCGGTAGCGATCGCCTGTACCTGAATATCCGAGTTACCGTGACATACGATAAAGTAATCACTGATTGGTGAAACATTACGTAGATCTAGTGCCACGACGTTCATTGCTTTTTTATCTTCAACAGCCTTAAGGGCCAGTTCTAACAGCTTGCTTGGTTGTACACTCATATTTTATCCTCCAATATTCTAACTAAATCATTACGCGCCAGTACCGTTAAGGGGAAAATCACCCGGCGTTTCTCCAGTAACAAACTAATCGTAGAATCGAACCCAGCGACTAATCCTTCTTCCAAACTTACTTGTGCCTTCTCGCGTATCTTATCAACCCCGGGAAAATCACGCCCAGGCTCGATGTAGTCAGCTAGGCAGACGATCTTTTCAAGTAAACTCATGTCTTCACGGCCTGAGGTATGGAAACGAATCGCATTGATAATATCAGGATCCGTAATCCCATAGTCTTTCTCAGCTACAAAGGCGCCTACTTCCGAATGCCACATCTGCTTGTCATACACCAGAAGATCCAAATTTAATTGATTTTGTTCAATGATCTCCTTCATACGCTCAACCGGCCAATACTTAGCCACATCATGCAGAATTGCTGCTGTCTCTGCACGCTCAGGGTCAGCACCATATTGCTTCGCCAGTTGAATAGATGTCTCCATCACGCCGAGTGTATGCTTCCAGCGCTTATCAGGCATCTGTGCGGAGACCGCTTCAATCAGTGCTTCGCGGCTGTATGCCATACAATCCACTCCTTTGAACATAATCGAACACTGCCTCTGGAACCATATAACGAATAGATTTACCTGCTGCCGCCCGTTCTCTTAACATCGTTGACGAAATATCAACCAGTGGCATATCTGCAAGCAATACCTTTTTTGCTATAAAGTCTGGCAATGCATCTAGATCAAGAGGTGTCCCCGGACGACCCACACCAATAAATGTAAGCCGCTGCACCAGTTCTTCAATCTCGTTCCATTTCGGCAAATACTGAACCATATCCGCTCCAATGATGAAATAAAGATCGAAATGCGGATACTCCTCTTGCAGACGTCTTATGGTCTCATAGGTATAGGAGACGCCACCTCTGACAACTTCCCAATCTAATGTGCAAAAAGCTTCGTGATTCTTCACCGCTTCCTGCACCATGGCTAGTCGGTCTTCTCCAGATACACCCGCCTCATGTTTATGAGGCGGGATATGTGAAGGCATAAACCATACCTCTTGCAGCCCATAAGTATCTCTTGCGGCTTCCGCTGCCATCATATGACCGATATGAAGAGGATCAAAGGTACCTCCCATAATTCCAACTTTCAAGAGGACGACCTCCTCGGTAAGGTATACTTACAGCTATTAACGCGGCAGCTCAATGGTTTTGTTATCACGTGATTCTTTGTATAGAACGACAGTCTTACCGATCACTTGCACAAGCTCAGAACCCGATTGTTCAGCCAGAGCAGCGCCAATTTCCTTGGGATTCTCAATATTATTGCTCAGTATACTAATCTTCATAAGCTCGCGCTTCTCAATAGCTTCTTCAATATGGCGTACGAGGTGATCATTTACTCCACCTTTGCCCACTTGAAAAATAGGATCGAGATGGTGCGCCAATGAACGAAGATACCGTGTTTGTTTACCAGTTAACATAAATGAATAACTCCTTAATTAACATATATTATTACCTATTATTACCCTAACTTGATGAATCCATTTCTTACTCATTTCCACCCAAGCAATCGAGAATGGTCTGCCGCATGATTTCCGTAGGCGCAGGCTGCCCTGTCCAATACTCCAGTGCATAAGCTCCCTGATAGACAAACATACCAAGGCCTCCATGAATCGTACAGCCCCGTTCGAGTCCTTCCAACAATAGCCGCGTACGCAGCGGATTATAAATCAGATCGCTTACGACCATTCCTTTACGAAGCAGTCCAGGATCTATCGGTGTCTCATCCATATGAGGATACATACCTACGGAGGTAGTATTGATCAGCACGTCTACACCACTTAGCATTTCTGCTACTTCGTTCATGCTAATCCCGATGACATTCCCTTTGCTCCGGCACTGTGACGCCAAGTCCTCTGCCTTATCAACACTGCGATTAGCAATAATGATTGAAGAAGGCTTCTCCTGAAGTAGTGCGGCAACAATTCCTCTTGCTGCTCCACCGGCCCCGATAACCATAATCTTCACACCAGACAAATCAGAAATAGCTTCCGCTTTGAGCGAACGCACATAACCGATCCCATCCGTATTATATCCGGTGAGCACTCCGTTATCATTAACAATCGTATTGACTGCACCAACGGCTACTGCACTCTCATCTAATACATCCAAATATTGCATCACCGCAACCTTATGCGGAATCGTCACATTCACTCCACGGAAACCAAGCGTACGGATCGCTTGCACCGCATCGCCCAGCTTCTCCGGGCGGATGTGAAGCGGTACATAAGCACCCGGAATTCCCAGCGCTTGCAGCGCTGCTTCATGCATAATTGGAGATTTGGATTGTATAATAGGATCTCCCATTACACCGAGTAGAATATTACCGCTATTGTAGCCTTCGACTGCAGTTGTAGACAATAGATTATCCTCCCTCGTTAAATCATCGAAGGGCGGGTAAGCACCTTCACACCACGCGGAACATGAATGGCCACAACTGCACCTTCAGTTCCATTAACCTTAATCCAGCCCAGACCCGAAATATACAGATCGGCTCTGCTGCCCCGGTTAATCCGGAACTCATGCCGCTGCCAAGGTGGCAGCTTGTCCATCCGGTCACTTCCCGGTGGAGACAGCATTTCACCGCGATGATCCTGATAGAGGGAATCTGCGCGTTCCAGCTTCGTGCGATGGATTTTTAAAGTACCACTAATAAAGCAAGTGAAGGATTGATGCGGGCCTTGTACGAAATCAAAACGTCCCAATCCACCGAAGAAAAGAGTCTGTCCTTCGTTCAACTGATAGACTGTCGGCTTCAAAGGATTGGCAGGCATAACTGCATCCAGATCCTGACGCTCAACTAATTCACTATAACGCCAAGGATACACAATCCCTGGAGTATCTATAATGTAGTGGCCGTCATCCAGTGGAATTTTGACCGTATCGAGTGTTGTGCCAGGGTAACGTGAAGTCGTTAACTCCTGCTCTAAATCGCTATAGTCCGAAATCAGACGATTAATAAGTGTGGATTTGCCCACATTGGTAGCACCTACTACATATACGTCGCGTTGACCGCGCAACTCCGTTACGGCTTCCAGCAAACGGTCAAAACCTTGATTGCGTTTCGCACTGCAAAGTACGATTTCAGCCGTCCGCAAGCCTTCCTCTTTACAGCGCTGCTGCATCCAGTTACGCAACTTGTTCCAGTTTGTAACCTTCGGCAGCAAGTCACATTTATTCACTGCAAGAATAACAGGGTTATTGCCAACAAACCGCTGCAGGCCGGAAATCAGACTGCCTTCGAAATCGAAGATATCGACAATATGAATAACAAGCGCATTCTTCTCTCCTACTCCACTCAGCAGGCGAAGAAATTCATCCTGATTCACCGAAACAGATGAAGCCTCATTATAATTTTTAATCCGGAAACAGCGTTGGCAAATCACCGGGTCCCGTTCAAGTGCAACCTCCGGAAGGTATCCTGGTTGATCCTTATGCTCCGTCTGAAGCTTGATGCCGCAACCGCTGCACTTCTCAGGACGCTGTGTTTCGCTTTGTTCGTTCATTACTATTTATCCTCCTCGTGCCACAATCCTTTTTTGCGAAGCCGTGTCAGAGCAACCCGCTCTACCCGGCGATTAAACCTTGTGCCGAACCCCTCGTCCTTGACGGAGATTGGCAGTACCAAAACAGTATACAGGCCAAGGCGATTGCCGCCGTATACATCAGTAAGCATTTGGTCTCCCACCACAATCGTTTGTTCAGGGGGCAGCTCCATCTGCTTCATCGCTTTGAGAAAAGGAGCATTACTCGGTTTACGAGCCTGGTGCACAAATTCAATATTAAGCGGTGTTGCAAAGCGGGACACCCGTTCCATGTTATTGTTAGATACGATGATGAGCTTAAAGCCCAGTTCCTTCACCTTTTCGAACCATAACAACAGCTCCGGAGTAGCCACAGGCGCTTTGGCACCGACCAGTGTGTTATCCAGATCCGTGATGATTCCGCGATATCCCTGTCTATACAGCTCGTCCAGAGCAATATCGAATACCGTATTCACCCGGAGTTTGGGAACTAACATTTCAAACAATACGTTCACCTCGATTTCATACAAAAAACTATAACATACTCCTTGCGCATCGCAAATAAATCTGTAGCTATACTTTCACGCAAAGTGTTATTTCTTGGATCTCATTTTTCTCCGCACCCACAAAGCTTCAGTATACACGCTCTGCCAGTCTTTGTCTTCAATAACCTCAGGGCTATATTTCGCCTTTTCGAACATTGTTAGTAGTGAGTATAGATGATCAGCCACTGCCGGCCGTTCTCCACTCCAGCGATCTACGGCTTCACGTAAAGTTTCGTGTTCTTCTTTTAGCATTCCCTTGCGATGCAAATACCTTACCCAACGTTCAGTTTCCGCCACTACTTTCTGATCTGGCGTTAAAGGCCGGCCATTGCGCAGCTGCTGCATGAAGAAGCGAAGCTTAAAGCGTCTATGCCAAACTATAAAAATCGCCCAGGACAGCAAAACCACTACAGCTGCCACAACAACCCATAGACCTACATGAAACCCTTGATCTTCTTGTGCATTATTCACAGGCGCTGGTGTAGGTTCTGCCTGCTCTTCTTGATCTTCTGGCTCGACTTCAGGGGTTTGCTCACTCTGAGTTAGAAGCGGAATATTAAATCCAGGTGTAGCTTCAACTGGAATCCAACCATAATCACCAAAATAAACCTCAGCCCAAGAGTGGGAATCCGCATTGGTAATTGTATAGTTATTATTCACTGTGCCTGATTGCTGTTGTGCCGGATTCATTGGGATTTCCGGCTGTTCCCCAGGTGCGTACCCCTTAACCCATCGTGCAGGGATGTTCAGAGAGCGCGCCATAGTAACCAGTGCCGTAGAATAATAATCACAGTAACCTTCCTTTAACTCAAACAAAAACCCTTCTACAAAATCGTTGCTTGTGACACGTGATATATCTGGATTATTGGTATATGGAAAGGTTTGTTGTAAGTATTGTTGCAAAAGCGCTGTTTTTTCATACGGCGTTTTTCCTTCAGCCGTGATTTCCTCAGCCAGCTCCCTGACTCTTTTAGGAAAATCGTTAGGCAGTTGAAGAAACATTTTCTCCAAATCGTTCCCTTTATATAGCTCCTCATACGTCTTTGTTGTCAATTCTTGAACAGGAATTACAGGAACCTCAGACGTCACCTCAAAAGTAGACGGATAAGCGAGTTTCTTCCCATCCACATCCCAGATCAGCTCGCTGTCTCGGCTTCTCCAGGAGAGTCCATCTCCAGCTTTTTCCCCATTTAAAGAATCCACCGAAGATACTGAATAAGTGCCAAATAGTACGGGAAATTCATTATTATTAAGCACGGTTACTGTTTGTTTCAGTGTTCGTGTATTTACTTTAGAACCCACACTGCTCTCTAAAGCTTCACCTACATCTACCGCTTCTAGAGGTCCCCGATTTAACCGATCTCTATCGACCCAACCTCTTCCGGAATATAATCTGCGCGTTTCTCCCCGCATATAAATACGCAAATCAGAAACCACTGTCATCACCGGTGTATAATCGAAGGTAAAGCCGCCACCTAGTTGATCATCATTCAGACTGTAGCCTGACGATGTATTGTTAGTAGGGGAGACAGAACCCATCTCAGATTTCGTGGTCCCAACTGTGCCCTTCCCAGAAGACTTCCCAATCCCATTCCATTCTTGCCAAGCGGTATAAGGATCGGTTAGGGTAGGCCTTACCCCAGGCATATTCACTCCAATTAGGATGACCAAAGAGAAGACGATGGCAATATTAATGACTATTTTCGTGGGATATTTCAGCAGATGCACCCAACCACGCGGATATTGAAGCTGGAAGCTTCTCAGATGCTGGCTGACCAGCCAGCCCATCCCCGCAAATACCGTCCAGGCTACTTCCTGCCACAAAACAATAGATGTAAAGGAATCCAAGGCAGCCAAGGCCACTATGTTCATTCCTATAAACCATAAAATACGTCTTTTTGAGGATGCCCACCAAGACGACAACAGCAGCAGGGCTGAGGCTCCGAGAGCAAACCAGATATAGGGCACCATATGAACTGCAATATCCTGCAGTCTGTCCGGGAGGGTTGTTGCCCAAGGATCAGCAACGTATATACCATAATTGATAAGTATCCGATAAACGATATAAATAATAGCTGCCGCTTCAATAAAGAGCCTTATCTGAACTTTTACAGGAATTATGATTTCAATCACAGTGATCGTTATTAATGCAACCCACACAACAGCAGTTGTCTGTCTTAACCAGATAGGTTCCGTATAAGAGACCCACTGGTGGGCTATAATCAAAAGCCACAATAGACCTAAAGAACGGTGCCAGGAGAATTTCATCTGATTCCACCAGTTTCTCATATCAGACTTCCCCTCCTAATACTATGGGAAGCTCTTGCAGTGAGCTAATGCTGTAGCCTGTAATCCCCCGTGATCTTAGAACGTCTGTCCAATCTGTGCTGCTATTCGTTTCTGATAAATTCCCTATATGAATGTGCGACGGAGTCATCCCTCTGCTGTCAGCCCAACGTAGTGCTTCCAGTACAGGCTGACCACGTTGAGGACTAATTAGCACGAAGTATGAGCCTTTAGGGAACATACGGTAACCTTTTTCCAAACGGGAAATGAGTGGACCGTGCCCTTCAGCGTTAAGATCGATCAAATATTGAATCATTTTCTGACGCTCAGCAGCGCCTTCAACAGGTGCAAATACCTTCGTGGTCTTATCCAAGCAGCAAAGACCGATCCCAATTCGCTCTCGAATGCCGAATCCAAGTAGTGAGGCTGCGACGGAGACTGCGAGTTCAAATTGATTCGAATTCATATAAGCAGAAGCAGAGCCGTCCAGAACTAGAATGGTCTTGGGAATCGACTCATGCTCGAACTCTTTGGACTTCCACGAGCCTGTCTTTGCCGTTGCATTCCAATGAATGCGTGTTAGGCGGTCGCCATATACGTAGTCGCGTACACCGTTAATTTGGGTAGTCTCACGTCGTGATTGAACAACAGAGGTCTGTGGCCCAGAAAGACGGGATTTTCTTTCATATAACTGCCAGCGCGGAACATAGATTGCACGAGGCAACACCTGAAACTGGCCTTCAGCCAGAAAAGTACCTTTATGCTCAACAAGGCCAAAAATATCTTGGCTGATGATATCCGTATCTGAAAATGTATAAGTGCCCCGTTCGAGAACTGGTGTCTGAAACCGCAGTTCCCCAAGTCCTCTGAGGCTGGGAATCAGGCTTTCCTCAAATACCCAGGATTCGCCATTATGCCGTTTCAGAACTTCCCTAACAACTACATAAGGTAAAGGCAAAATCCCCGGGATTGTGACCTTCAGACCTACACGAAGATACCCACCGGCAGAGAGCAAATCTCCCTTATCCTGTTCGGCATAAAAACTGCGAACACCCTTAGCCCGCCGAACGCCTCCCAAACCTCCAGCAATCAGATATGCAATAAGTACAGAGACCATAATAAACAACATAAATGCAGTTTTACCGCCCTGAAATAGTACATATAAGAGCGTAATACTCCAAATTACAAGGATGCTGGCGAACTTAGTAGGCTGAATGCGAGCTGCCACCGTAGACAAATAACGTCTCATATTATTGCCTCATCGTAACAGGCACTTGAATGCTCTGCAGAAGCTTTTGAAGCAGTGAATCTACGCTAACATTATCTAGGCGCGACTCTGGACGCAGCAATATACGATGACCCAAGGCAAATGGAGTAAGCACCTTTACGTCATCTGGAAGCACATAATCTCTTCCCTGTAAGAAAGCATAAGCTTTACAAGCCAGCATAAACGATAACGAAGCTCGTGGACTTGCACCGAGCAATACAAGCGGATGCTCTCTTGTCTGGCGCACAATATCTAACAAGTAATTCAGTACAGGATCACTCATATAAATCTCACGAATTTCCTCCTGAATACTAGCGATCTGCTCCATACTAGTGACAGCCGTAAGCCTGTCCACTGGTTGACCTTCTTGATGGCTCAGCAATAGATTTTTTTCAGTTGCTGCATCAGGATAACCAAGACTAATTCTTAGCATAAACCGATCCAACTGAGCTTCCGGCAGCGTGTAGGTTCCCTCAAAATCTATCGGATTCTGGGTGGCGCACAACATAAATGGATGCGGCAGCGGATAGGTCTCCCCATCTACGGTTACATTTCGTTCCTCCATCACTTCCAGAAGGGCGGATTGTGTCTTTGTGGTGGCTCGGTTAATTTCATCGGCCAGCAGGATATTCGTCATCACTGGACCTGGGCGGAAATGAAACATCTCGTCTCTCGGATGATACACAGATACACCGGTAATATCACTCGGAAGAATATCCGGATTACATTGTATCCGGCGATACTCTCCGGACATTGATCTGGAAAGTGCGCGAATAAGCTGGGTCTTTCCTGTTCCCGGTACATCCTCGATCAGAACATGACCACCGGCAAGCAGCGCTGTTAGCAGCAATTGTATTTCAAATGATTTTCCAAGTATGCAGGATTCTAGATTATTACGGACAGCATTCATGATGTGCATTGATTCTTGACGAACGGGCATATATGATCCTCCTAGGTCAGAATAAGCAGTAATATTTATATTTTACATGATTAGGGGACCCAAAGTACATTGTTGAAGCTTACGAAGTGTAAACAAACCAAAAACCCGCAGGACAAAATGTCCCGCAGGTTCTAATCTAAATCGCTAAAATCCCATTATCCTTTAGGCCGAACAACCAATGCAGCCAGGAAAGAGAACACAATCGCTGACGAAATCCCTGCGCTCGTGATATCAAAAATCCCTGTAACTACACCGATCCAGCCATCCCTTTCCAGCTCTGTCAATGCTCCATGGACCAAAGAGTTACCGAAGCTTGTGATTGGAATGGTTGCGCCCGCACCCGCAAATTTCACAAGTGGATCATAGATGCCAAAAGCATCAGCAATCGCTCCGGCTACAACTAATGTACTCATCGTATGTGCAGGTGTCAGCTTCAATACATCAAACATCAGCTGGCCTATAACGCAAATGGCTCCTCCGATCAGAAAAGCCCATAAGTAAATCATCATTAAACTCCACCTCCACTTTCTATAGCAACAGCATGAGCCACACACGGAATGCTCTCTCCCTGCTGGTATGACAATGGGGATAATAAGGCTCCAGTTGCCACAATCAGCACCCGTTTTAGTTCACCTTTTTTAATACGCTTGAGTATATGACCATAAGTCACTACTGCGGAACACCCGCAACCACTTCCTCCGGCGATCACATACTTCTGTTTCTCCAAATTGTAGATAAGCAAACCGCAATCATCAAAGGTTGTTTGCTCCATTGGAATCCCTTCTTTAGCTAATAAGGTTTTCGCAATGGGCAAGCCTACAGATGCAAGATCACCTGTAACAATTAAGTCATAATGCCCGGGGGATAGTCCGGTATCCCGAAAATGCGCAGTGATCGTATCCGCCGCCGCCGGTGCCATCGCTGTTCCCATATTAAAAGGATCTGTCAAACCGAGATCCATTATTCGTCCAAGGGTAGCCGAGACCACTACCGGATTGTTGCCAGTCCCATCATTCTGACCTACTACAGCACAGCCCGAGCCTGTGACCGTATATTGCGCCGTTGGCGGCTTTTGTGAACCGTATTCGGTAGGATAACGAAATTGCTTCTCCACCGTACAGTTATGGCTGGATGTTCCCGCGAGCACGTATTTGCTGCCTCCGGAATCTACGATCATAGAGGCAATTGCAAGGCTCTCCATGGAAGTGGAGCAAGCACCGAAAACTCCAAGATAAGGCACACCTAATTTTCTTGCCGCGAAGGAGCTGCTGATAATCTGGTTCATCAAATCTCCGCCAACAAAAAACTCCAGCTTCTCCTTATCCAGGTTTGCATTAATCAGTGCCAGTAGGGAGGCTTTTTCGAAAAGAGCCCGCTCAGCCTTTTCCCATGTTTTTTCACCCATTTCCAAGGAATCAAATATAAAATCAAAATCTGACGTTAATGGACCCTCTCCCTCTTCAGGACCCACTACAGCGGAAGAGCCTAAAATAACGGGACGGCTCGTGAACTCCCAAGTCTGACTGCCAAGCTGTTTCATGTATGTGCACCTCCGCCAACGCCTAAAAAGAGATAGACGATACCAATTATGAAAGCAGCAACGGCACCAAATACGATGACTGAACCCGCCAGCTTGAACATATTGCCGCCCACACCGAGCACAAGTCCTTCCGCACGATGTTCAAGAGCTGCTGAGCACATACTGTTTGCAAAACCAGTAACCGGAACCGCAGTTCCTGCACCGGCCCATTGCGCCAGTTTGTCATACACGCCAAAGCTGGTCAGGATTACAGAAAGTAGAATCATCGTCGCTACAGTTGGACTTGCGGCTTCTTTGGAGGTCATATCGAATATTGCCATATAAGCCTCCTGAATCCCTTGTCCAATTACACAGATTAGGCCGCCAGCAAGAAATGCTCGCACACAGTTTTTGAATACGGGCCTAGCGGGTACAAAGGGCTTGGACAATTTCTCGTAATCTTGCGGGGTCAGGGTATCAAGCTTCAGCTTGACACCCGATTTTTTCGTTTTCGCCGGCATTGAGGGCACCTCCTGAAAGTTAGGCGAAGGGGGCTGACAAGCATCATAGTAGTACTCACTTTGAGCCCCTCAAGTTGTTTCTTCGCTTAGAAGTTTTCCTTATTGTTTGCCATACCCCGCTTCGTTATGTCCCTCCAATTCAGGAAAAATACAGTAACACAACTATCAGCAGCAAGAACAGCACAAGAATAAGCACTGCTTCCTTTTCCAGAGAGTTGTGGCGCCAGTAACGTCTGCGCGCTCCGCTAACCTTTAGGTTTCTTTTGGAGTATCCTCCCTGCACCCTTCTTTTGGGTACACTACCTGCTACCCTCATTTCCTTCGCATCCTTTCTAAAGCTCCTGCCACCAGAGCCCCTATTGCATTGTATTCGCGGAGCGTTCACCGGGTGTTCATTTGTCTCTTTAGCATGGACAAGTGAGCTCACAATGTTCATACTAAGTGGCAGGAAGAAATAACGTTGTCGTCCATTTTGGATGGCAACCGTTTCTCGTAGAACTATAAGGATGATGTATAACGCAAAGCTTATACGTCCTTATATTTTAATAAAGGAGTGATTTCAAATGAATCAAGAAACATTGGATCTATTCAAAACACTTACCGAATTCCCTGCAGCCCCGGGCTTTGAGCGCGAACTCCGCGCTTACGTCAAGGATGCTATGACACCTTATACCGAAGAGTTCGTGCAGGATCGTCTCGGAAGTCTGTTCGGCGTATTGCGCGGTGAGGAAAACGGGCCAAAAATTATGGTCGCTGGACATTTTGACGAAGTGGGCTTTATGGTCACCGGAATTACTAACACCGGGATGATTCGTTTTCAACCGCTAGGCGGATGGCTTGCTTCTGCTGTTGCTTCCCAGCGTCTCCAAATCATTACACCAAAAGGCACATTGACCGGTGTTGTTGGCAGCACGCCTATCCACCTACTAAGCGCAGAAGAACGCGGCAAGACGGGCGAAATTAGCAAAATGTATATTGATATCGGTGCAGACAGCCGTGAAGAGGCGGAAAGCTTTGGCGTCAGACCAGGTCAACAAGTACTGCCGATCTGTCCGTTCACCCCGCTTGCCAACCCTAAAAAAATCATGGCTAAAGCGTGGGATAACCGTTACGGTGTAGGTCTCGCCATTGAGCTGGTTAAGTCATTACACGGCAAAAAGCTGCCTAATACTGTTTATGCTGGTGCTACCGTACAAGAGGAAGTCGGACTTCGTGGAGCACGTACAGCCGCTAATCTTCTGTCCCCAGACATTTTCTTCGGCTTGGATGCGAGCGCTGCTGCCGATATGACCGGAGATAGCCAAGCCTTTGGCCATTTGGGTAAAGGCGCTCTCCTGCGCATTTATGATCCTACGATGGTTACACATCGCGGCTTAATCGAATATGTACAAGACACCGCGGATACTCACAAGATCAAATACCAGTATTTTGTCTCCCAAGGTGGAACAGATGCAGGTCAGGTTCATGTAAGTGGAATCGGCGTTCCTTCCGCAGTCATCGGAATATGCTCTCGCTACATTCATACCGCTTCATCAGTTATTCATAGCGATGACTACGAAGCTGCTAAAGAGCTGTTAGTTAAACTGGTAGAAGGCCTCGACCGCACTACACTGCAAACGATTATTGAGAACAGCTAAGTTCTTATTTTTAAAAGAGCAGCGATCCTTTTTGAAGGATTGCTGCTCTTTTTTGGGTCGGGGCTTACGGACCTGTGTCACTTGCGCCCCAGTGGTGTTTACAAACCCCGATATTACTTCTAAATAACAATTGTGCTTATGAACCCCGTTGCCCGCTGATCCCGCCATTGGTACTACGACGGACCCATGATGCTTACGAACCCACGTTGTTTATTGTTTACGCTCCCAAGGTTACTTGCTTACGGCGACACGTTGTTTATTATTTACGCTCTCAAGTTGCTTGCTTACGGCGACACATTGTTTATTGCTTACGCTCCCAACGTTGCTTCCGGACTCAGATGACGCTATTTGCTAATTTAGAGCCTTTTGAGTAAAGTTGCGGACCTCAGTGACACTATTCCAGAGAAATGGGCTCATAATCGGTGTCATTTATGCTAATAGCGACTATGGTGTCCGATATTCCTCCAAAAGTGGCATAATTCTGCGTTTAAGATCATCTGTGTCCTATAGAGACTCCCCCTATCTCTTTTCATATAAAAAAAGCCCGCCTCAACGGCGAGCTCTTTGACAATTCTCAGACAGCTATATCAACTCATATCCAGCGGCACTTTCCACGAAGGTATCGGGAAAGCCTCATCCAGCTTCCATCTTTCTTCTTCACTCAGCGTAATTAAACCTGCAGCAGCATTCTCAATTACATGCTCACGTGAAGAAGCTTTCGGAATCGTAATGATCTCCTCCTCGCGGATCGTCCAAGCTAACATAATTTGTAGTGGTGTTGCGTTATGAATACGGGCAATTTCCTGAACTGCCTCACTCTCGATAACCCCTTTGCGGAGCGCGCCTGCTTGTGCAAGCGGAGAGTACGCCATTACGGGCATGCGGTGACTTTTCTGCCATGGCAGCAATTCAGCTTCGATGCCTCTCGACCCTAAATGATACAGCACCTGATTCATAGCACAGTGAGTTCCCCCAGCTATACTAAGCAACTCTTTCATATCGTCAACATCGAGGTTCGATACACCCCATCTTGCTATTTTACCTTGAGAGACCAGTTTCTCCATGCCTTCCACAGTCACTTCAAGCGGAATATCTCCCCGCCAGTGCAGTAAATAGAGATCCAGATGATCCGTATTCAGTCGTTGCAAGCTTTCTTCACAGCTGCGAATAAGATTCTCGTTGCCGGCATTATGTGGGTATACTTTGGATACCAGGAAAACGTCATCCCGAATACCTTTAATAGCATCACCTACTAAAAGCTCTGAGTTTCCTTCCCCATACATCTCCGCCGTATCTATCAAATCCATGCCTAATTCCACGCCTAATCTAAGAGCAGCAATTTCTTCCTCTCTACGGGAAGCATCATCACCCATATTCCAAGTTCCCTGTCCTATTCTAGGCACAGAGGTACCGTCTGGAAGCAGCATGCGGTTAGCTCGGTTCACTTTCACAATTTCAGCCAAATGCTCGATTGAATCCTTAGTCATTGTAAAAATCTCCTTACCGATAAATTGTATACTTACTTTATACGACCTTTATGACCCTTTCGAAACATCTGAATCGTGTCTAATTTATAACTTATCTTTCCTTTAGGAGAGAAAAAGCAACAAATTGATTGCTAACTACGCTATCAACTTCAGCCCCACTGCGGCTCCCAGTATCATAAAAATACAGATAACCCGCCGCCAGTCTTTGGCCTCCCCATATAAAAGCATCCCCAAAATTGCTCCACCGGATGCACCGATCCCCGTCCATACCGCATAAGCTGTGCCCATAGGCAAACTTTTCATTGCAAATGATAGAAAAAGAAAACTTCCTCCAAAACCAAGGAAGAGCAGCAAAAACGACTGCAGATTCCGGTATTTATTCAACCTGTTGATCATAGCCACTCCGAACATTTCAAACAATCCTGCAACAACCAAAAATGCCCATGCCATTTAAGACTCCCCCTTTATTTCAGTTTCTTTGATATCTTTGGTTTCGTTAGTTACCATTTTCAGACCTATAACTCCTGCCAGCAAAATAACCACCAGTACCAGCTTCATTAGCTTGAAGGGTTCACCGAATAAAACCATGTCCGCAATGACTGTTCCTGCCGTCCCCAGCCCAACAAATACAGAATATACGGTACCCACCGGTAATTTACTGCTTGCTGAAATAATGACATAGAAACTTATGATTATGGCTACAACTGTGATCAGCCACTCCCACACGCTTGAAGCATGCTTTAAACCTATGACCCACATGACTTCGAAAATCGCAGCGCCAACTACCTTCAGCCACTCTGAATTCTTTTTCATTTCAAGCCCTCCTTCAATTCTCCATAACTTATGATTGCCCACGGACAAACAAATAAGCCCGGAAGGTCATCGCCAAATGGCGATACCTCCCGGGCTTTTATCCCTCCGTGTAAACACAAACTTAATGTTCGTGCGTTTTCCCTCGGACCAGACCAGCTGTGCACCCGCTGCGGAACCCTAGAAAACAAATAAA
Organism: Paenibacillus sp. FSL H3-0310; assembly: GCF_038002785.1. NCBI lineage: Bacteria > Bacillati > Bacillota > Bacilli > Caryophanales > Paenibacillaceae > Paenibacillus > Paenibacillus sp. FSL H3-0310. Next base: position 326,371 of record NZ_JBBODC010000003.1, on the reverse strand, counting down.
TGATTAAGTTACATCGTATGGTAGCAAATCGGGCGTATAAAAGCAACCTTTTCTATTCCGAGCGTAATTAAATCATAGTATAAAATTCCATAAAATTATAAAATAGATATAAATTTCATTCGATTATCTAGGAAAAGAGGTTAATTCATGTTTCTTTCCAGACATTTTAACTGCGTCCCTCTAGTGGAAGGCATTTATTGCCTTGAAGCGAAGGAGCAAGGCGGAGCCATGAGTAATGCCGGTTTGATAGATATGGGTGATTACACATTAATCTTTGATACATTCAACACTCCACAAGCTGGCAAAGATCTTAGGGATGCCGCTCTGTATTATTTTAATAAACCTATCAGATACATCGTCAACAGCCATTGGCATGGAGACCACGTTAGAGGGAACCAATTCTTCTCGGATGAAGTAATCATATCCTCCAGTAGAACTAGAGAGCTCATGATAAAAACTCAACCAGACTGGCTTGCCCGAATGAAGAAACTGCTTCCTAATCTTGAAGAAGATCTTACGAAGCTTAATACATCTCTCGAGCTCGAACTCGAACTCGAACTCGAACTGAACGATTCCAAACAACGAGAGCTCCTTTCGCAAATAGGTTATTTACAAGAAATCAAAGAGTCTATACTAACGCTTGAAGTAACCCTTCCCCAACTAACTTATGACCGCAAAATGACTATACATGGCTCGGCAAGGACCGTTGAACTCCTATCGGTGGGTACTGCCCATACGGAATGCGATTCTATTCTATTTTCTCCATCCGATTCTTTAGCTTTTGTTGGAGATATTGTCGCAGTTGATAATCATCCATTATTAGTAGACGGTAATCCCTTATCCTGGTTGGAGGCACTTACTTATGTCGAGCGCTTAGATGTGAACATAATTGTTCCCGGTCATGGGCCCGTTACTCAAAAACATTATCTACAGCAAATAAAACGGTATATAAATGATATAATCCATATTAGCGAATCATTGATACGCGAAGACATGAATGTGAATGTGAACCATATAGAAATTCCCGAGCCTTATCTGGGCTGGAATTATGGGAGTATTTTTTACAGAAATCTTGAGTTTTTGACGAAAGCAGCTAGTAACTAATTTTTGGAGTTGAAAGGAGCGGTTCGTTATGGTTTTTGGGATACTATTTGTAGGTGTTGCTGTATTTATTATTATACAAGCCGTAATACGTAATGGCTCGAGCTCAAACAAAAGTACCTTTGATAGAAATAGGCAAAATGATGCCGCCAACATGTCTTTTATGGCTGCCAGTCATCCGGATCTGCTGGATCCAAACCACTCTAACCACTCTAATCATTCTAACCACCACCATAATCACTACGGAGATCACTCGCATCACCATTCTGGACCTGACAGCGGGGGGCATAGCTGGGGTGGAGACGGCGGACATAGTGGCGGTGGAGACTTCGGTGGGGGTGGAGATGCTGGCGGGGGCGGTTGTGATTAATTGAAAAGAAACGAAAAGGACATTCCTGATCCTTCAGGAATGCCCTTTTTTTTAATGCTCATTTATGATACTGAGAATTTTAGCTTGAGTTTGGCTTAATAACTTTTCGGCACCGTGCGGATGGAGCGTTCTAGCTTATCTTATTGATTAAATTGAAAACGGCTAAGCAGTACCTCACCATTAAAGATGAGATAAACATCGGTAGTTTCAGATTCCACGGACACTTCACCAGTAAGTGTGTTCCACTGCTGCAACACGCCACCCGACGGTACAGTCACAGATCCAACCAGCTTCCCTGCTGGGCTGCCCGTTCTGATCTCAAGGGTGCCACCTTTTGCAGAGGATACCAAGGCTTCAAAAGCTCCTGCCCCTTGCTCGAACAATACATCTTTAAAAGCGATCCAAGCGCCATCTTTTACTGGATGTATGGAAGCACCGCCTGCTTTGCACTCGTCCAGATATACGCCTTCGTAGTCATCGTAATTCTCTGCTTTGGTATTGATATACAGATTACGCGACGGAATAACGTCCCCCTGGACCGATAGTTGAGCGGATAATTGGATGTCAGCAGATGAACGGCCGATCAGAACCATATACTCTCCATTTTCCACGCAATATTGCTCACGGGTAACATCCCAGAATGCCAGCTCGGCAACCGGTAACGTAAACTCTAGGGTTTGCGATTGACCTGCGGTTAGGTTTACTTTTTCAAAACCCTTCAACTGTTTAATCGGACGTTTGACCCGGGAATTCAGAGCTTGCACATAAAGCTGCACCACTTCGTCCCCATCAACAACGCCTGTATTCTCTACTTGAACAGAAATTTTCAGCGTCTCATTCGCTTGCAGCTCCTTAGCGCTTAGGCTTAGGTTGCTGTAGGAAATTTGGGCATAACTTAAGCCGTGTCCAAACGCATACAGTGGCTCTCCGTCAAAGTACATATATGTTCTTTTGCCTTTGATAATATCATAATCCATCAGCTCAGGCAGCTGTTCTACAGAACGAAACCAAGTCATGTTCAGCTTGCCGGAAGGACTGTAATCGCCGAAAAGAACTTCTGCCACCGCATTGCCCAGCTCTTGTCCACTATGGGAGGTATACAATACAGCCGGAATGTTCTCGTCAATCCAAGTGGAAGTTATCGGGTAACTGCCGACAATGACCACTACCGTATTCGGGTTCGCTTCATAGACAGCTTTAACCAATCGCTCTTGCTCCTCTGGAAGCACAATATCCGGTCTGTCGATTTCTTCTTTTCCGTTAAGGAGTGGATGGTTGCCCACAAAAACCACAGCGATTTCAGCAGCCTTGGCAGCTTCTACTGCAGCCTCTATGCCGTTAGTTACGATGTTCTTTTTAAAAAGACCTGCTTGCGCATTGGCATCCTGATCTGCCACTTGCAGCGTTCCATTTTCCGGATTCACCGAGATCATTTTATCATTCCAGGTCCGCAAAGATACCGTATCTTCGCCTTCCGGAACGATGTTAATCGATTCTTTTACAAACCAGCCGTAAATTTCATCAGCAGATGCTGTGAGAGTCTCTGCTTCGCTTAAAGTTACATACTGACCGCGACTTGTCGCCTTCAGAGTATTGCTAGTCCAGCCCCAAGCTGTATGATGGAACAATTCTCCGTGCTCTGCTATGTCATGTTGTACAGCCAGTCTTCCGTCCTCCCCTGTGATTCCAATGGCTTGGCCGTTTGCGGCTGAAGTAAGAATGATCTGATCTGCGCCACTCTCAAAAGTAACGTGTTTACCAGGCAGCTTTTTGCTAACCCCCTGCAGCGGAGTCACTCCATAAGGTAATGTGCCAGAATACCAGTCTCTAAAAGCTTCATCACCAAGTGGACCAATAATCGCCAATTTGCTCAGACTGCTTTTGTTCAATGGCAATGTGCCTTGGTCATTCTTCAACAATACTATAGATTGTTTCGCAGCTTCCAAGGAGAGTGCGGTATGTTTTTTGCTAAGTATAACGGAATCGTCGATTGCTGCGTATGGGTTCCCTTCAGCCGGATCGAACTCTCCCAGACGGAAACGAACTCTGAAAGTGTTGGCAAGCGCACGATCCAAATCTTCCTCTGCTAAGAGGCCTTGGTCTAGTGCTTCGTGAAGAACCTTGATTGTCTCTGCGGTTTCTTCTGTTACGCTGTCAATTCCATTTTTGATAGATTCAGCCATCGATTGTGCAAAAGATTCATAATACTTGTGATCCTTCACAATCCCAAAAAGATCGCCGGCATCGCTTACGATAAAGCCATCCATTTCCCATTCGCCTTTGACCACATCCATTACTGCCGGATGAAGAATAACAGGTACGCCATTCACCGAGTTATAAGCGGTCATCATGGACTGTGCGCCACCTTCTCGAAAAGCAGGCTTAAACGCTTCCAGATAATACTCCCGCATATTTCTCGGATCAATACTCGCGGAGCAGTTCCCGCGTTCAATCTCATTATTGTTGCCGAGGAAATGCTTCAGCGTTGCTACCGCTTTCAAATAGACCGGGTGATCACCCTGGATTCCCTTCACAAGTGAGGTGCTGAGGCGTCCGGTCAACTCTGGATCTTCGCCGTAAGCTTCCTCGGTTCTTCCCCAACGCGGGTCACGTTCCATATCCACCGTTGGCGCCCATAACGTCAGACCGTTAACCGTTGGATTCTTTTTGTAAAAGGCTCTGGCTTCATCTCCGATGGCCGAACCAATCTCCTTCAGCAGCTCTGGATTCCAAGTACAAGCCAGTCCGCTCGGCTGAGGAAAAGAAGTCGCTTTTCCAAGCCAAGAAATCCCGTGCGCCGCTTCCGTACCATGCTTGTAGGCCCCAACACCCAAACGCTCTATGGCAGCTTGATACTGAGGCATCAGGCTTACTTTTTCATCAAGTGTTAGTCTGGAGATCAGATCCTGCACTCGCTCATTTAAAGGTAAATCAATCTGTTGAAATGGATATTTAGCTATATCTGTTCCCATCAAAATCGCTCCTTCGTCTCTTGTTGATAGCGGTTTCATTCATTCCCGAGGACATTCCTTCGAAAAAACACCCATACGTCCTATCCATCTAATCATAGAAGATTCCCCTCCTCCGCAACACCTTAACAATCTAAATAGAAATCAGGTCATAATTAGAGATTTAGGGGGGGATGATGTGAGTGTGAGTGCATGGGTTTGCTCATTATTCGCTCCATCTCAACAATCTACGGGATTTATACCGTTCATTTGCCCAATTCCCGCTCCACGCACACAATCTACGGGATTTATACCGCACATTTGCTCGATTCCCGCTCCCCACCCACAATCTGCGGGATTTATACCGTACATTTGCCCTATTCCCGCTCCACAGCTACAATCTGCGGGATTTATACCGCACATTTGCTCGATTCCCGCTCCCCACCCACAATCTGCGGGATTTCTACCGTTTATTTGCCCAATTCTCGCTCCACACCTCCAATCTACGGGATTTATACCGTTCATTTGCCCAATTCCCGCTCCATCTCCGCAATCTAAGGGATTTATACCGTTCATTTGCTCACTTCTCGCTCCACGCCTCCAATCTACGGGATTTATACCGTTCATTTGCTCGATTCCCGCTGCACGCCTCCAATCTACGGGATTTATACCGTTTATTTGCCCTATTCTCGCTCCACGCCCGCAATCTACGGGATTTATACCGTTTATTCACCACAGCTGAATATCGTTAAGTGAATGTACATATTCATAGCGACAAACCCTCCCACTCACCTGGGAAACTACCGGCTTAAACTTACCTTTCTCACAAAGTGACCTCATACATTTCCTAACTGTACGCAGATCAATTCCAAGCTCTCTCACCAAATCAACAGGCCGAATGTCCCCGTTCGAACGCACCGCAATTTGCAAAATATCACGCTCCAGTCGACTAAACGCCTCCTTCTCTTCTGTCCTTAAAGAGAGGTACGGCATCAGTAATGATCTCAACAAAAAAATAGTATTCTCAGGACTCGCTTCCAGATCATCATATGGTATCGCCACTACCCGATAACCCGCGATTTGTAGATAAGTCTCTCGATTCAATTCCTGCCGATAACGCGTCCGATCTGTGTTTTGCACATGTGGGCCGTAACCTTTTACCTCAAAAGCAAACTTAACCTGCCCAGGCTTCCACGCAAAATCAACAAAATAAGGCCATCCCCGCCAATCCAACACTTCATATTCAGGATGAAGATCATTAAAATGACCCATCATTGGCCACCAAACCTTCTCCGCAAACATTCGCTCACCATGCCCATGTCCCCGCTCCAATCTCCCCCTTCTTTCTCCCGTTCTTCGACTAATATGATCTTCCACCCACTTACGGTGTTCTTCCGTAAATCCCATAACGTCCCCCTCCTCCTTGGCATAAAAAAATCCCGCACCCAATTATGGATGCGGGACGTGCTTCGTCCTATTACTCAGAAGTATAGTATTCGCCTTCTTATGCTGTCAATGACACTCTACATTCAACGATAGTACTCGAGCTAAATATGCTTACCTATTAAAAAATCACATTGGTTAAAGTGAGTCGCATTAAAGTAAGTTCAGTTACAGTTAGCTTATTACAGTAAGTTCATTTAGAGTCAGATCACTAAAGTTAGTTCAGCTAGAGTAGATCATTACAGTAAGTCCAGCTAGAGTTAGATCACTACAGTTCAGTTAGAATTAACTCAGCAAGAGCAATCTAGGTTAAGTAAACTATATTTGAGTTAGACGACTAGATTTAGCTCAATATAGTAGGTTTTGTATAGTAGGTTCAGTTAAAGTAATCTCGGTTTGACTAAGTTCCGCTAGAATAATATTATTCGACCTACCTTTTTGAAATTGTCAGAAATCGTCTCCCATTCTCCACTATTCACTGGCTATCGACCTGTGCTTTTTCTATTTAATTGTATTTCATGCAACTATTTAACCCTTATCCCCCTAAAAGTCCATTTAGTTGTACTTTCTACAACTAAAAAAGGAAACATTAGGTAGTTAAGCGTAAATGATCAAATTTAGATGTACAAAGTGCAGTTAACTGTTACTTTTCCTAAAACTAGTGAAGTTTAACTGCACAAAATGCAATTAAAACTGAGTTCGAGATGAGGCTGACTGGATTGCGACTTAGTTGCATTGACTTAGCGGCCTAGCTACAACATCGGGACTTAGCTACATTGATTTAACGATCTAGCTACAACATCGCGGCTAAGCAACATTAATATGCGACCTAGCTACAACATTGCGACTTAGCAACATTAATATACCGGCCTAGCTACAACATCGGGACTTAGCTACATTGACTTAGCGGGCCTAGCCACAACATCGCGACTTAGCAACATTAATTTAGCGACCTAGCCACAACATCACAACTTAGCAACATTAATATAGCGGCTCAACTAGAGTGACATATTGCTCCCTCTTCACTGCCTTCCCTCACCTAGCAAACGTGCAGCCCGAGCGCCTTGCCCATAGGCATCAAAAGAGATCATTCCATCGACACCCTGACTTCGACACCCCAGCTTCAATCCGAGACGGGAAATCAATGACCTTAAATCCATTATCCATTATCCTTCACAACAACCTTTCACAGAAATGTCGGAGAGCGTTCTTTTGTTCCCTAACAAATCACCATTTACCGCATATAGCTTACGAAATCCCTGCTTATAAAGAATTCTCGCGGCTTTATTTCTTTTGTAGTAACTTCCTGCAAGAATTAGAACTGAGTCGCCCGGAGATAGACAGTGCTGCCAGACATAGGGTAATCGCCCCAGCGAAATATTTATCGAACCACGGATACTGTCCTTCTGGTAATCAACGGCATCCCTGACATCGAGCATTTTCATAGCCAATGATTGATCCGCTAATTCGCGAACCTCACGGACTTCTATATAAGTAAGTGAACGAACAGGCCAAGCATAACGCAAAAACCTCACAATACTAAAGACAATTAAAATACTCAGTAGGATCCGAACCATCATGCTCATATCATTACTCCCGTACCAAAAAATCATCCGTCCAAGCGCCTAATCCACCCGTCATGTTCACAACGTTATACCCCTTTTCACTCAGCAGCTCACAAGCCAGTCCACTACGGCCACCACTTAAGCACATCACAATTATCTCGCCATGAGAATCCAGTTCATCTGTGCGCATCAATAGCTGTCCAAGCGGAATATGTTTAGCACCCATTACATGTCCCTCCACCCATTCGGCGGGTTCGCGTATATCCAACATGGTAAGAGTTTCGCCATTCTTCAAGCGTTCCGCCACTTGCTGTGGGGTAATTTCCTTTGAAATTTTAAAAGACATCGAGCATCTCTCCTTCACCTTTATAAAAATAACTTGATTTTCATATCACTATATCATAATATTACGATATAAGGATATTGTAAAGTGAGGTGTTCGTTACCATGGACAAAAATTTCAAAGCCTATAACCAAACCGCCGAAACCTTAAAGGCTATAGCTCATCCCGTGCGCTTGTGCATCATTAAAGGACTTCTGGAAAAGGGCAGCTGCAACGTGAGCTTCATGCAGGACTGCCTCGATCTTCCACAATCTACGGTGTCCCAGCATTTACAGAAGCTTAGATCACTAGGCATCGTTGAAACCGAACGTAATGGGCTGGAGATTAACTATTCTGTTAAAGACGAAAAAATCAAACAACTGATTCAGTTATTTTTAGGGGAGGAATAAGTCATCATGAGTAAAAAAGTATTAATTGTTGGCGGTGTTGCAGGAGGCGCGTCAGCAGCCGCCCGGCTTCGGAGATTAAATGAAGATGCGCATATTGTAATGTTTGAGCGTGATCCGTACATTTCTTTTGCCAATTGCGGACTTCCTTATTATATCGGTGGGTCCATTCAGGACCGCTCCAAGCTGCTGGTGCAGACACCGGAGGCGATGCACAAACGTTTTAACATCGATGTTCGGATTCAAAGTGAAGTCGTGTCTATTGACCCTGTGAACAAAAAAGTGCGAGTAGAAAGCATAGAAAAAGGCTCCTATGAAGAGAGCTATGATGCGCTTATTTTATCGCCAGGTGCTAAACCGATTCGTCCGAATCTGCCCGGTATCGAGAGTTCCCAAATACACATGTTGCGTAACATTCCCGACACTGACAAAGTCAAAGCTAAAGTCGCTGCGGAAGGCACACGTTCGGCCGTGGTGATCGGTGGTGGATTTATCGGTGTGGAAATGGCTGAGAACCTTAGAGAAGCTGGTCTGGAAGTTTCCTTAATTGAAGCAGGACCACAAATATTAGCTCCGTTCGATACTGAAATGTCTTCTATTTTGGCAAAAGAACTCGACGAGCATGGCGTTAATCTTATTTTTTCCGATATGGTCAAAGGGTTTGCTGAGGTGGGAGAACAAATACAGGTGCAATTAGCAAGTGGCACTGTACTGCAAAGTGATATGGTTCTGCTGGCTATCGGCGTTTCTCCGGATACCTCTTTTCTGAAGGACAGTGGCTTAGAATTCGGTCCCCGTGGCCATATTTTAGTCAATGAGCGGATGGAGACCAATCTGGATCAAGTGTTCGCTGTAGGTGACGCGGTTGAGGTGGTTGATTTCGTAAACGGAACAAAAACCGCCATTCCACTAGCTGGTCCTGCCAATAAGCAAGGGCGGATTGCTGCGGACAACGTCAGTGGTCTCGGCACAACTTACAAAGGATCACAAGGGACTTCTATTATAAAGGTTTTTGGAGTCACAGGTGCTTCTACAGGTAATAATGAAAAAACATTACAACGTTTGGGTCTGCCGTATCACGTGATTTATATACATCCAAGCTCACACGCAACCTATTATCCGGGGGCAACCCCGATATCTATGAAGCTGATTTTTGATCCAAAAGGTACGGTGCTAGGAGCACAAGCTGTAGGTTACAGTGGTGTAGACAAACGTATCGACGATATTGCTACAGTTATTCGTTTTAGAGGTACGGTCACTGATTTGACGGAGTTGGAGCTATCTTATGCCCCTCCTTATTCTTCCGCTAAAGATCCGGTGAATATGGCTGGCTTTGCCGCTGAAAATATTTTGCATGGTTTGACTACGGTATTCGTCCCTAAGGATTTAGAAGGTCGTGACAAAAACAATACCATTTTAGTTGACGTACGTTCGGAAATCGAACATGCTAATGGTCATATTGAAGGGTCCATTAACATCCCTGTGGATGATCTGCGTGGTCGGCTAAGCGAGCTTGACTCTAGTAAAGAAATTTGGGTGTATTGCCAAGTTGGACTCAGAGGCTACACCGCTTCCCGGATTTTACAGCAAAAAGGTTACCGTGTGAAGAATCTGACCGGCGGTTATAAAACCTATCAGATGAGCCAATTTACGCCTAAAAAAAAAGATAACTTGACGCCAAACGTTGGTACACCAGCAGCCAGTAAAGAAATCGCAGCAACGGGAGCAATGACGGAGACTGAGACGGAGACTGAAACTGAAACTGGAACTGGAACTGGCACAGTTACACCAACCGTTAACGCTACAGCTTTCACAACACCTGATTCCGTGCTTGATGCCTGCGGACTGTGCTGCCCAGGGCCGCTGATCCAAGTTAAAATGAGCATGGACCCGCTCTTGGACGGGCAAGTCCTGAAGGTCACTGCTTCCGATCCCGGATTTTATGAGGATATCAAGGCTTGGGCTCGTATGTCCAACAATACGCTTTTGCAGCTAACAAAGCTGCCTACTGGCATGATCGAAGCTTATCTGCGCAAAGGAGTTATCGAGACTTCAGCATCAGCACCAACCGGAGCAGGCGCACAAGTAATTCAAACTAGCAATGCAAGCACAATGGTTGTTTTTAGCGGGGATTTGGATAAAGCGATCGCTTCCTTCATCATTGCCAACGGAGCAGCATCCAGCGGCAAAAAAGTCACAATGTTCTTTACCTTCTGGGGCCTCAATATTATCCGCAAGGATGAGAAGGTGCCTGTGAACAAAAACTTTATCGGAAAAATGTTCGGTGCCATGATGCCACGCGGCAGCCGGAAGCTGACGCTTTCAAATAGGAACATGATGGGCATGGGCTCGAAGATGATCCGCTCTCTAATGAAGAGCAAAAATATCTCTTCCTTGGAGGAATTGATTCAGATGGCTATCGACCAGGGTGTGGAAATCGTCGCCTGCCAAATGTCCATGGATCTTATGGGCATCACTCGTGAAGAACTGATTGACGGTGTCGGAATCGGCGGCGTTGGTTACTATCTCGGCCAAGCCGATCAGTCGGGTCATAATCTATTTATCTAAATACCTTAACGCCGCAAAGAGACTCCTCTATTTAAATAGAAGAGTCTCTTTTTTATATAAAAATGAACTCACGAGAATCGGTGATATAGATTTGAATAACCAAAATGCAGAAATTGGCTGGATCTGGATACAGAATCTAAAACCTGCTATCCTATTTAATAGGCATTCATCCGAACAACGACCTATTTCAGGTAAAAAAAGGAGATTAAATGAATAACCCGATACATATTCTTGTTGCTGAGGACGACAGCGACATCAACCGATTGCTGTGCAACATTATTAAGAAAAGCGGCTATATTCCCCAACCTGCTTACTCGGGAACGGAGGCACTTCTCTATCTGGAGCAACGTCAATGGAGCATGCTGCTACTGGATCTGATGCTGCCAGGCATGTCAGGTGAGGAACTACTTGAGAAGATTGCCGGGCGGGATGATATGTCGGTAATTATCATTTCTGCCAAGGGTGAGCCCCAGACCAAGGTGTCTGCCCTGCGGGCGGGGGCGGATGATTTCATTACGAAACCCTTCGACGTTGAGGAAGTCTCTGCACGGATCGATTCTCATCTGCGTTTGTATTCGCGGATTACGCAATCGGCTTTGCCTAACGTGCTCCAGCATCAGGGTCTTGTACTTCATCGAGAGGCGATGTCGATTACGGCAAATGGTGTGGAACTGACGCTCACAGCTCTAGAGTTTGAAATTCTCTCGTTACTTTTGTCAGCCCCCAAAAAGGTGTTTACGAAAGCGAATTTGTATGAAAGAGTCTGGCACGAGCCATATTACGGGGACGATAATACGGTCAATGTCCATATGAGCAATTTGCGCAGCAAGCTAACCAAGGCCGCACCAGGAAGCGAATTTATCGAGACGGTATGGGGCATAGGTTATCGGCTCAAGCCTTAAGACATTCTTAAGATTTGGCTTTAGCTCTTCTTATGTTTTCAATTCTATACTTGGTCTATCACGAAAAGGAGGCCAAGACGAGATGTACGAGTATGTATTAAAAACAAATCAGCTATCCAAAAAGTTCAAGGGCCATACAGCGCTGGACAAAGTCAATTTGTCAATCCGTAAAGGCTCTATTTATGGTTTTATTGGACAAAATGGAGCCGGAAAATCAACATTAATCCGGATTGTGACCGGACTTGCTTTTCCGACTCAGGGGACGATCGAGCTGTTCGGAGCCAGTGAAGAGCAAGCCCTGATCCAGGCTCGTAAGCGAATCGGCTCGATTATCGAGAGTCCCGCTTTATTCCCCCATATGACTGCGAGTGAAAATTTAGAAGCAAACCGGATTCTACGTGGTATTCCCGGCAAAGATTGTGTTCCTAGAATGCTAGAGCAAGTTGGACTGCAGGGCGCCGGAAAGAAGAAAGCCAAAAATTTCTCACTTGGAATGAAGCAGCGGTTAGGTCTTGCCATCGCCTTACTGGGAGATCCCGAATTTCTGATTCTGGACGAGCCAACTAATGGGTTGGATCCGATGGGTGTCGTCGAAATGCGCGAACTGCTCAAGCGACTAAACCGTGAGCTAGGCATTACGATAATGATCTCAAGTCATATTCTAAGTGAGCTGCATTTAATGGCAAGTCATTATGGCATTATTCATCGCGGTCAGTTGCTTGAACAACTCACTGCGGAGGAATTAAACGAGAAATGTCAGCAGTATTTATTTATCAAAGTGGATGATCCGGGCAAGGCAACAGCCGTCATTCAGAACGAGCTGGGTACGGCCGATTTCGAAGTGATGCAGGATGGAACCATCAAGTTGTATAGCCGTATTGAGCAGCCAGGCAAAGTATCAACTGCTTTATTCTCTGCGGGCCTCGAGATCGAGAAGTTTATGCCTATGGGTGAAGACTTGGAAAGTTATTTTACAAAGCGGATTGGGGGGAACCCAAATGTATAATCTGATCAGAGTGGAGTTTTTCAAGCTCCGAAAGAATAGATCATTTTGGACTTTTCTATTGGCACTTTCCGTCCTCTCGCTTGCGTACCCTTTGCTATATTATTTTGATCATCGCTCCAATGGGGAACCTCAGATCACCGGCGCTGAATTTCTGACTACCTTTATTTCAAGCAATGCCTACATTATTAAATTCGGCGTAGCCATTCTGGCTGGATTCTTTATCTCTAACGAATATTCCACAGGGGTCATGAAGACGATCGCATCTTCGGGCAACACCAGAGGCCGGCTGTTCGCAGCAAAACTAATCGTATTCGCAGTTGGAGCCATGGCGATTTCGCTCGTCTTTCCTATTGTCAGCACAGTCGAAGTCACGCTGCTTTCGGGCTTCGGTCATCTGCCGGAAGGAAGCACTACACTTTTCATACCGCGAGCTCTCGGGCTAACGTTATTGTACACGGCTGGTTACGCAGCCATTGGGGCGCTGTTCACCGTAATCCTAACCGACAGCGGCAAAACTATCGGCTTCTCAATGATTTTCTTCCTTATGATCGATACGGTTTTGGCTAGTATAGGTTCGAAGATCTCTTTCTTTAGTAATTTGTACGATTATTCCATCTTCAAACGGGTGAGCGATATCGGTAAGCCCAGTATCGACAGTGGAGATTGGCCAGCACTTCTACTCGTGCCGTTGTTGACAATAGCCGTTTCCGGGGTACTCGGTATTCTCGTATTCCACCGAAAAGAAATCAAATAGCAAATGGGGGGTGCAGGAGAGTGTTGCTTATTCTGACAATCATATTGTTTGCAGCAGGAGCTCTCCTGCTTTTCCGTTTTTTAATGTTAAGGCGAGAACTAGGGCGGATAACAGAGCAATTGCATACCTACAACGAGCGAGCATCCGGTAAAAAAATTGATGTGGCTCTATTCGACCAGAAGCTTGAGGCGCTTGCGGGACAAATCAATCGTCAATCTGATTTAATCGTCGAAGCGGAAGCCCAGCGAAAACGTGTCGAACAAGAATTCCGTCAGGCTGTGGCGAATATTTCACATGATATCCGTACACCCCTCACCTCCATCTTCGGTTATATTCAACTGTTGGAGGATGAGTCAATTACCCCTGATGAAAAGCTTGAATATGTTGCCATCGTTAAAAATCGGACGAAACGGCTGCAGGCGCTGCTGAATGATTTTTTTGAGCTTTCCTTGATCGAATCGCTAGATTATCCTCTACATACGGAAAAGCTTGGGATGACGGCCCTGCTCTCGGAAATTCTGGTCGGATTTTACGATTCTTTCAACGAACGCAATATTACACCGGATATACGGCTACCTGAGGAAAATGTATCCGTATACGCCGATGAATCCGCTGTGCGGAGAGTTGTCGAAAATTTACTTGTCAATACGGTCAAACATGCGACCGGGTATGTGGAAATCCGTTTCGAACGACAGCAGGAAACAGCTGACTTAACAATTGTAAACGATGCGAAGGAACTAGTCGGAAGCGATATTAACCTCTTATTTGACCGATTCTATACCGCAGACCGTACCCGATCTTCTCAAGCTTCAGGGCTGGGACTCTCCATCGCCAAAAGTCTAATGAATAAAATGGGTGGCACGCTGACAGCCGAACTGGAGGGTGAGAAGCTGATAATGACCTGCCGTTGGAAACTAGGCGATGCTGGCATTAGCTTAGCTACTTAATTCATTTTATAGTTGGTCTAGACTAACCATTGTTCTAACCCGTTTATCGAAGGTAGCCCATTCCCGATAGCCAATGGCCTGCAGGTTTTTCCGGACTTCTTCGAACTGATCTCCCACCCGTTCAGGTTCATGGTTCTGAACAAAACTTTATCGAGAAACTATTCAATAAAAGGGTCTCTGAATTTACGAAGCAACCTCCCGGCTATGAATTCTATTTAAAAACACTTATGTTTGAGCTGCTTATTTATATTTATCGCCACCAGGAAGCTCGTGCCTTGTTAATCAATACTGCCTTTAAAGTAGCCAAGATAGCTGAAAATGTTGGATTTGATAATATGACTCACTTTGGTCGGGTATTTAAGGAAATCACCGGGCTTTCTCCACTAAAATACCGCCAGACTTATAAGATAGAAAGTCCATGATGTATCTACGAAAAAGGAGCAGCTGCAATCATTTTCATTACAATATCTAAACCAAAAAGACTCCTCTATTTATATAGAAGAGTCTTTTTTTTGTTACGACAGGCTAACGGATTATGTTTAAAATCTAACTCAGCAAGTTTAGGCTTGCTTCTTCAAGCGAGGGTATAAGAAATTTATGATCGATTGGCGATGACATCACGATCAGAATCGTGTAAGTACCGTATTTGTCACATTGATTTCCGAACTCCTCGAGGGCTCGTGTAGAGTCGGTTACTACCTTCAATAAGTAGTTGTGTTCCCCACTTATACGGTAACATTCGACGACATCAGGACTTGAGCGGCAGAAATCAAGGAATGCATTACAATCCCTAGAATGAAATAACATGTAGGCAGCAGCCTGTTTCCCAATCTTTTCAGGAGAAATTATGGTGCGATATTCGCTGATGATGCCTTTTTCCTCCATACGCCTAACTCTCTCCGTAACCGCAGGTTGCGATAAACCGACACATTTCCCCAGCTCTGTCATAGAAATTCTTGCTTGATTTTGAAGATGGAAAAGAATTTGCTTATCAACATGGTCCATCAAAATCGCCTCCTTTAAATTTAAGGTTTTCTATATTAACTAGATTGTAATTAACCGTTATAAAGCTAATTTAGCTTAGTTGCCTTATGTAATCAAGATAACTTGTTATATATAATAACCCTACAATAGTAAAGTGTTCTTGGCTTTAACTATTCCGAAGGGATGAAGACCGTTGAGTATATTGGATTCAAATAAAATAATTACAGAATGTTTATCAGGTCGCATCGATAGAGTAATCGATCGAACCCTCGCTGACAAGCGCTTGGTCGGTGCTGTCATTAAAGTGGCGATAGATGGGGAACTGGTTTATAGCCGTGCTGCCGGTTTTGCCGACCGCGAGCTAGGCCGACTTATGCGAGAAGATGCCTTATTCCGGCTCGCTTCAGTTACTAAACCTATCGTTTCAACGGCAGCCCTAGTATTAGTTGCGCAAGGTCGTCTACAACTGGACGACCGCGTTGATCGTTGGCTTCCAGAGTTTCAGCCGCGTTTGCAGAATGGCGAGTTCGCTTCCTTGACGATTCGTCATTTGATGACGCACACCGCGGGCCTGTCTTACCGATTTTTCCAAGAAGAGAAGGGTTCCTATCAGTCAGCAGGGGTATCAGATGGTATGGATCAGTCCGGCATCACATTGGAAGAGAACCTGCGCCGTCTTGCCTCTGTCCCCCTCCTTTATACGCCAGGTACCGAGTGGAAATATTCCATCGCGACAGATGTGCTGGGAGCAGTAATTGCAAAGGTCACAGAAACACCGCTCAGTGAGGCTGTACATTCACTCGTGACCAAGCCGCTTGGCATGAGCGACACGGGTTTTATTGCAGTCGATCGAGAACGGCTGGCCACTTCCTATGCCAATGATACTCCAGAGCCACGGCCCTTACTTGATCCTGACAGTATTGCCTTTGTGGAGGGAACGGCTGGGTTCCTGCTTGCCCCTAGCCGAGCACTTGACACTACTGCCTATCCTTCTGGAGGAGCTGGCATGGTCGGCAGCGCCGGAGATTTTTTGCAACTGCTGGAAACATTACGTAAGGGCGGAGCGCCGCTGCTACCGGAGTCACTGGTTCACGATATGACGACCAACCAGATCGGTGATCTGCCAATGGCCTTCTGGCCAGGACGAGGCTTTGGCCTAGGCATCACGGTACTAAAGGATCCTGTCGCCGCAGACACTCCAGAATCTCCGGGTACTTGGCGCATGGGGGGTACTTATGGTCATTCGTGGTTCGTAGATCCCAAGCAACGCCTCAGTGTCGTCGCTTTCACTAATACCGCATTGGAAGGCATGTCCGGTCAGTTTACTGTAGACCTTTGTGATGCCATTTATGATAGACGTAATAAATAGAGCATGAACACAAGAAGCCTGGGTCCGGAATGAACCAGCCTAGGCTCTCTGTCCAGTAGACCCTATTCGTCGTCTATATCATTGAGTTTGCTAAAATTATATAAGAGAGGGGCTTCTCTATGAGCCAAAACACATCTTCTGCCACACAAAGTGCCCCCAGCACTCCCTCTTCTGAACGTCTGCCATGGGCTGGATTACTCGCCTTAGCTATGACGGGGTTTATCTGTATTCTTACCGAAACGATTCCGGCAGGCTTGTTGCTCCAAATAGGTGAGGGGCTTGGTGTCTCCGAGGCCCTTGCCGGTCAACTTGTCACTTTGTATGCTCTTGGTTCCCTGTTGGCCGCGATTCCCTTAACTACCGTGACGCGTGGATGGCGGCGGCGACCGCTGCTACTAATGTGCATCCTAGGTTTTCTCATATTCAACACCGTCACCACTTTTTCTTCCAATTATATACTTACGCTAACAGCTCGGTTCTTCGCCGGCGTATCCGCTGGAGTCTTATGGGGCATGATAGCAGGTTACGCCCGGCGCATGGTGCCGGAGTCACTCAAGGGACGAGCAATGGCGGTAGCGATGGTTGGCACACCTCTCGCTCTGGCACTCGGTGTCCCTGCTGGAACCCTTCTTGGCACCCTTGTAGGCTGGCGCTCTATCTTCGGGTTCATGTCGCTATTAGCTCTCATGCTGATCGCTTGGGTATTTTGGAAGCTACCGGACTATCCAGGAGAAGCCCCTGATAAACGGCTCCCTCTCTACAAGGTTTTTGTTATTCCGGGGGTACGGCCGGTATTGTTTGTCGTTCTGGTATGGGTACTAGCACACAACATCTTGTATACCTATATTGCCCCCTATCTTACTCAGGCCGGGCTAACCCAGCGGGTTGACTTGGTATTGCTTGTTTTCGGCATTACAGCGCTTGTTGGCATCTGGGTCATCGGTATTTTGGTCGACCGCAAACTGCGTCCATTGGTTCTGATCAGCCTAGCTGCTTTTGCCTTGTCATCCATTGTACTAGGCATTAGTAGCAGCCAGCCCATAGTGATCTATTTAGTGGTTGGTGTATGGGGGTTGACGTTCGGAGGAGCAGCTACTTTGCTACAGACAGCCGTTGCCGAAACCGCTGGCGAAAGTGCAGATGTGGCCCAATCGATGCTGGTGACGGCATGGAACCTAGCTATTGGCGGTGGCGGAGTGATAGGCGGAATTCTTATTGAAACACTTGGTGTCCGCTCCTTCCCGTGGGTAATGTTTATACTATTGATTCTTGCGCTGCTAGTAGCGTGGCGCGCTAAAGATTACGGATTTCCTTCAAGGAAACGTTGAGACACACCTATCGAGTTTATGGGTAACGGTATCCAGACAAGAAATTTACACAAATAAGACCAGTGGCACATATTAGATAGGACTAATATGTGCCACTGGCTTACTTCTACTTAGTAGCCAATGTATTAAATTCTTGCAGATCCTTGGCTAAATCTTCTTCCGTGTATTTCCCTTGGCCGAAACCGATCATTGCCCGCAGCGGCATATATTTCATCATCGCCATGTACATTTCCGGGTTATCATCCATCGCACCCTCTAAGCCAAAAACACTGCTGAATTTCTTCACTTTTTCCGCTGTCCGTGGATTATCCAGCAAATCACCAATAGTACTATTCCGATGATAACGCATCGTAAGCGGATTGGTCGATTCTACTCCGATACAAGTTGTCAGACGAATATCCCGCGATGATGAGCCAATAGCAATTTCAAAATCTCCACTTTCCACATGCCAATCACCAATGTTAACGTTGTAATAAGCAAAGGAGCGTTTATCTAACTCAAAGGTTACCTCCTGCTCTTCTTCAGGCTGAAGCTCTAGCTTCTGGAAGCCTTTTAGTTCCTTCAGTGGACGGATCACGCTGCTCTCCACATCACTAACATAGAGCTGAACGATTTCTTTTCCTGCGCGAGTGCCCGTATTTTTAACGGTAGCCTTAACCTGAACAGTCTCGGTGTCCTTTATGCTGCTCTTGGAAATTGTTAAATGACTGTATTGAAACTCTGTGTAGCTTAGACCAAAGCCGAAAGGAAACAGCGGTTTTATCTCTTTTTTATCATAATAACGATAACCTACGAACAAACCTTCCTTATACTCTACCTTGTCCCCTTCCCCCGGGAAATTAAGAAAGGATGGATTGTCGCTCAGCTTCATGGGGAACGTCTCTGCCAGTTTACCGCTTGGGCTGACCTCTCCAAACAATAAATCTGCTACGGCACCCCCAAACGCCTGCCCACCTAGATAACCCTCAAGGACTCCTTTTGTTTTATCAATCCAAGGCATCTCTACAGGTGAGCCATTACTGAGTACAACAACGATATTACTCTGCACCTCAGCTACCACATCGATCAGCGCTTTATGGCTCTCTGGAAGAGACAAGTGGCTGCGATCATAACCCTCTGACTCATAATTATCCGGCAGTCCAAGGAACAACACCGCTACATCACCTTTTGCCGCTGTTTCTCTTGCCTCTTGCAGCAAAACCTCATTAATCTCATCATGCTCCAGTTCATATCCTTGGGCATATAGCAGCTCAGCAGACCCCGCAAGACCTCTCATCTCTTCAAAAGCATCATCCAATTGAGTTGGATTCACATGCGAGCTTCCCCCACCTTGATAACGCGGATTTTTAGCAAATTCCCCAATGATCGCAATAGTACCTTGTTTAGATAAGGGTAGAACTTCCTCCTCATTTCTAAGAAGCACCATGCTTTCCCTCGCCACTTTCCGTGCCAGTTGGTGATGCTCTTCAGCATTAAATGAAGTATTATCTTTACGATTGTCTACCGCTTTAAAAATAAAAGTGAGCAGCCGCTCCACCGCAAGGTTTAACGTTTCTTCAGCTAGTTCCCCACTTTGCACGGCTGCGACAATCTTGGCATCGCCAAGTCCTCCCGTTGACGGCATTTCCAGCTCCAGCCCTGCTTGCAGCGCCTTCACTCGCTCATTGACCGCACCCCAATCCGAGACTACAAATCCTTCGAAACCCCATTCATCTCTAAGAATCCGCGTTAGAAGCGTTTCACTCTCAGAAGCGTATTCACCGTTAACCCGGTTGTAAGAACACATTACGCTCCAAGGTTGACTGTTCTTAACTGCACCTTCAAAGCTAGCCAAATAAATCTCCCGCAGCGTCCGTTCATCAATAACGGCATCTACCGACATTCTCCGGTGTTCCTGATTATTGGCGGCAAAATGCTTAAGCGAGGTGCCGACTCCTTCGCTTTGCACACCTTTGATATGGTTCCCCCCCATCTCGGCAGAAAGATACGGGTCTTCCGAGAAATATTCAAAGTTACGACCGTTCAGTGGAGAGCGTTTAATATTCGTCCCCGGTCCCAACAGAACAGCAACGTTTTCTGCCTGGCACTCCTTACCAAGCGCCTTCCCCACTCGCTCAATTAGTGCCCGATCCCACGAAGAAGCCAACCCTGCTGCTGAAGGAAAACAAGTTGCGGGAACACTGTTATGAAGCCCGAGGTGATCGGCACTCTCTTTTTGCTTGCGTAAACCATGGGGTCCGTCCGTTACCATCAAAGAAGGGATTCCGAGTCGTTCAATCCCCTTGGTATGCCAGAAATCAAGCCCTGAACAGAGTCCCGCTTTCTCCTCAAGGGTCAATTGTGATATGAGTTCATGAATTTTGGTTTTCATAAAAATGCCTCCTCTGAATGTATACTATCCCCATTTTAATATACTTCATGCTTGATTTATGGCATTATTATTGTGTTTTTGGTATTCTTGTTAGGTGAGGAGGTCATAACATGTTAGATCATTTGGAGGATAAGGAAAGAGTCCAATATATCTGTAAAGTGATGTATGAGTCACAGCAAATTCCCGTGTTCCTGCTCGACGCCACTCGGGAAATTGAATTTGCTATGCCTTCCTCAATCGAGTGCGCCCCTTGGGTTCATAACCTTAATGAGCCACTTTCTGAAATTACTAAATCTTTTAACCGTGAAAACAACTCTAATGGCAATGGACGGACTTCTACCATACCCATCGTTCGTACCACAAATTTTCTAGAGAATTACATCATTCTCCATTTACCCTCAGACAACAGTAACGAGGGAAGCATTGTGATTGGCCCTTCATTGTATGCTCAACCTACGGAGGATAGTGTGGTAAGTCTGATGCGTGATCATGAAGTTCCCCTTAAGTTTCAGGAGCAATGGCTTAACTATTACCGCAGCCTGACCGTGTTAAATAAAATGAGACTATACCATACCGCTATGCTGCTATACTCGCTCGTTACTGGAAAAACCTTGACCCTTAGCGAACTGCTGCTGGACTCCCGCATTCTTGCCTATAAACAACTGCCCTCAGGCAGTTTGGATTTGGATATTTCTTATCGCCGTGAGAATACGTGGCTGCACCATGAGCCTATGCTAGAAAAAAATCTCTTTCACTATGTCAAAAAAGGCAATAAAACTGAGCTGCTACGCGTTCAAGCTTCGTTCTCCGAAGAGAGTTACGGGCTTCTCTCTAAAAGGAGCCAATTACGTAACAAAAAGAATCTGGCAATCTCTTGTATTACACTCGCTACACGTGCAGCTATAGATGGAGGGCTGTACTGGGAAATTTCTTATACCCTAAGCGACTTTCATATCCAGCATATCGAAGAACTAAAAGATATTCCCGCTGTAGATCATGCCGTTCTTAATGCCCTTTGCGATTTCGCAGACCATGTCAAAGAGAGCCGGATGGCGAAACTGTCGCGCACCGTGGCTCTCTGTCAGAACTATATTTTCAATCACCTATATGAGGAACTTTCCTTAGATAGACTGGCTGAGGTTGCAGGATTAAATAGAAGTTATCTCTCCCTATTATTTAAGAAGGAAACCGGCTTCACCATCAGCGATTTTATTCAATTGGAGCGGATTGAAGAGGCAAAACGACTAATAGAAGTACCAGAGATAAGCTTATCGGACATCGCCTCACGCCTACATTTTAATGATCAGAGCTACTTTACCAAAGTGTTTAAGAAATATACCGGAATCACCCCTAAACAATTTAGAACAAATAGGGAAAACACACTTTAAGAAAAGTAGACACAACAAAAATTCAAAATGGATATGAAAATAGCAGCTGACATCACAGCTCTGTGATTGCTGCAAGAACAGTATTGTTGAAGTAATCAACATACATATTTTTAAATGGCTTCTGGTGATCCAGCTCTACGGATAAATGAACCGTCACTGTCTGATAAATCGGATCCACGCAGAGGAAAGGACCTGCCGCTCCCCAGTGTGAATAGGCATCTGCAGAGAGCAGATCTCCGCCGTCACGCTTCGTGCCATTAATCGCCCATCCGTACCCCCAGTACGCTTCAGGGAAAACTTCGTCTCTATATTGTGAGGATACGCCTGGAATTTGATTGCGGGTCATTTCTTTTACTGTTACCGGACTAAGCAATCGTACTCCGTTATAAATTCCGCCGTTAAGGAACATCTGGCCAAAAACAGCCAAATCCATAGCCGTTGAGTAAGCGCCGCCCCCCGCAGATACAGAATTCAAATTGTATTCACTGTCTACCCATTCCGCGCATGCTGCCTCAGGGGCACGTCTAACTACTCTGTTCCGCACTTCCATTGGCACACGATAATATGTATTTTCCATTCCAAGCGGTTTAAAAATAGTTTCCTTTACGAATACATCATAAGCTTGTCCACTAACTCGCCGTATAATTTCACCCAACAGCTCATAACCATATCCACAGTAAGACATCACAGTACCTGGCTCGTGGCTTAGTGGTGCATCATAACCACCATTAACCTCAATTCCAGAGGTATGTGTCAACAAATGATGTACGCATACTTTTGTTTTGTTCTCCCCTGTAAATTCGGGGATGTAATCAGAAACCGGCCTGTTTAGGCCCACTTTCCCTTGTTCCACTAACATCATAATAGCGGTTGCAGTAAATAGTTTTGTGATGGAACAGAGTGGAAATATAGCATCCGCTGTTAAATCTGCTGCGTCTGCTTCAGGTCCGAATTTCCCATTCGCTTGATGGACCAGCAGCGTCCCCTTTCTCGCAGCAACAATAACTTGCGCAGGTGTGATATTGTCTTCAACCATTTGTGCGGCGGCTGTACGAATGCGCTCCACACCAAAAGCCGAGACACCCGCCTGTTCTAAAGAATTAAATACTAACCCTCTCATCGGTAGCCCTCCAATATGATTCATTTAATACATATATAAACTATTATACAAATATATTAAATAATCCTGCTAGTTTACTATTATCCTGTGACTGAATTGTTGAGTTTCTATTAGCTATTTGCTAAAAAAACTAAAGCTGACCCCGGTTTCTCCCGAAAATCAGCTTCAGCTTAGTTTTTGCTAAGTTACCGCTACCTTAAAAGCATCCACATTAAATGTTGTCCCGTTGATGGATAATGTGGCATTGTAATAACCCCGATCGCCATTTGTTTTGCATTTATATTCCCCCGAACATCCGCATACGAAAAATTTAGTTTTGTTGTAACCGGGATATATATTACTAAGCTTTCGGTAAAACAGATGTCCATGATGCGTAAAAATAGCTAACACCTTATCTCTCACTTTTGTAGGAATGGATGAAAAAAACTTATTCGTCTCCGATGCGCTTAATACATGGGTTGGGTCCACCGTAATCCCACTTACTTTGAGAGGCCAATGAAAATCTATAATATAATAAAAACTATCATCTAAATTTCTCAACAAATTTATACTACCCGGAGTAAACCGTCCAAGCGCACAATTAAGCCATACATACTTGACCTTCCCCTGCGTACCCGGAAAATTCATTTGACCTTCAACAGCACCTAAATATTGTGTGAATAAGGACTGTGTGCTTGCCTCCCAATTTCCTATAGATGCTTTATAAGGAATACTCCCAAGCGTGCTTGTTACCGTATCCTTGAAGTCCTTGTAGTAAGCATTCGCATTATTGCCATGATTAGCTCCCGCTTGCGTATTATCTCCTCCAAAAATAACAAATCTCTTATTCCCGTTATTCACAGCTTTAGGCAAAAGATTACTAAAAATGCTTGAGCTGTTTCCATACCCCACATGACTATCACCAATAACCGCAAAGTTAATGATTTGCGCTTTTGCTTTAAGAATTAAACTACGTTTAGGCTGCAGTCTGGAGGCAGGTCTTCTTTTCCTACTAGGTTTCACCTGTCTTTTCATCTTAGATTCACCTCTTTTAAAATGGATGAAGGATCATAGTAGTATTTATATTCGCTTGACCTTAGGGACTCTTGGACCAATGGATTCATCTAGGAGATTAGTTTCTCTTCTACTTTGTGGTCATTTATGCGGCTTGTCCCAAACGTGAGATGTTATAATTAGTCCCATAGAAGTGAAGAATATAATACCATTCATAGAATTATAGGTAACGGAGGCTTAAGATTTGAATAACGTAGTCCCAGAATGGGCGGAGTCCCATTTCCCTTTATATACCGCTGATAGTATTCAGTCGATGTATGGAACCTCAAATCTGCCAAGACTTCAGATTCATGAGCATTCAACCGTCCTACTAGCTATTGCTGCTGGCAAGGGTATGCTTGAGGTCAATCATCAGACTTATGAGCTAATGGAAGGCATTGTCGTCCTTCTCCCCGAGAATACTTACGCCTCTCTAATTACAAATCGCCAGCAGCCGCTTCATGCTTATAAGCTTTCAATCCGGATTCAAGAACAGACACGAGCACTGCCCTCCAGTGCTATGACGCGGACAAGCCAACTGACATCCAATTCAAATATGCTGTTGTTTCCTCATGAACCAGCCATTGTATCTAATATGAAGGAATTGTATCTTCACCGGTTGCCAGATCGTGAAATACGTCATGTGCAGAACCAGATCCTGTTCCATCAGATCCTTCTTCAATTGCTGGAGCAGCAGGAAACAAGATTTGAAGTGAGTGAGCAGCCCTCAATGGAACGCAGTATCACATACTTAGAGAATCACTTCAGTGAAAAAATATCACGTGAGCAATTAGCTGCAATTGCGGGTGTGAGCGGTTCACATTATTCAACGCTATTTAAACAATTTACGGGCTTTACCCCTAATGAATATCTGTCCAGGTTGAGAGTTCACAGAGCGAAGGAACTACTGCTTAATAGTTCAAGCACACTAAGAGAAATTGCTTTAAAGGTGGGCTACAAGGATGAGTTCTATCTTAGTCGGCGCTTTAAGCAGCAGACCGGCGCATCTCCTTCAGGCTATAATCTTATCCCTTTCCAACGTGTAGCGGTGATGCTCACTCCCTATGCCAGTCATTTGCTGCTGCTTGGCCTGGAACCTGCAGTTACCATTTCAGAGAGCAGCGAGTATTTAAATCTTTCTGACCAGGAACCACCACAGTCTATGAAATTCATCCATACGAACAGCTCGGCTGAGCAGATAAAAGCGTTATTACTGGAAGCAAACATTGAATTGCTTATTGCAGCCACACAACATCTGGAAGAATTCGGCTTGAACGCTGAGCAGCTGCGGGCGGTCGCTCCTATTGTTGAAATCTCTTGGCAGGAACTAGGATGGAAAGACCACTTGCGCTTGATCGGCCGTGCCATTCACCGTAGCGAACGTGCTGAGCAGTGGCTGGACGATTTTGAACAAGAGGAGCTGGAAGCTCGGGCCGTGGTGCAGCAAAGCGCGGTGGCTAACGAGATTGTAACCCTTCTGGTCATTAAACCAGATGGACTATTAGTATACGGGGCAAGAAATGTTGGGTATGTGATCTATCAATCGCTAGGTCTCAAGGCTCCTGCCTTGATTGAGGATCAAATAAATAAACTCGGCGACCAGTTTCATTCCCTTGTGATTGACGTCTCTGAGCTGGAGGCTTATGCCGGTGACCGATTGTTAGTCACTGTATTTCCAGACGCAAAAGGCTCCACTGCACACAGTGAAGAAATCTTCCACTCCTCTTATTGGAACCAGCTTTCTGCTGTACAGAACAAGAAGATCCATCTGCTTAATCTGGATGAATGGGTGCCTTATAATCCAGTTTCCATTCGTTTGCAGCTTGGACGTGCGGTTGCATTATTCGAAGGCCAATAATAGTCCAAGTCTTTTTTCCAACAAAAAGGCATGGTTAGGCACATAAGTGATCCCTATAATGATTACAAATGCGAATGATTCTCATAATCAATCTATGGCGCAGCCTGGGATTCATTAAATAATGGAATTATTCACGGAAACATAGTCATTAAAAGGGGAGAATTATTTAAATGAGAAAGATATTTATTCCGTTTGTACTTATTTTAGGGCTTACCCTTAGTGCTTGTGGGGGAAATCAGGCGAAGAATGAGGTTAGTCCTACAAACAGCCCATCCTCGGCTCCTGCTGCGGAGTCAGAAAGTGCGACTTTTACTTATGAATCGGAAAATGGACCTGTTGAAGTTCCGACACATCCTCAGCGTGTCGTTGTCCTCACTCGATTTTTAACAGGTAATGTTATGGCTCTAGGTGTACCTGTTGTAGGCGTAGATGA
Organism: Paenibacillus sp. FSL H3-0310; assembly: GCF_038002785.1. Lineage (NCBI taxonomy): Bacteria > Bacillati > Bacillota > Bacilli > Caryophanales > Paenibacillaceae > Paenibacillus > Paenibacillus sp. FSL H3-0310. The sequence goes on along the minus strand of NZ_JBBODC010000003.1, from coordinate 300,155 downwards.
AATGTCCAAAACCAATCCGCGCTTTGAAGAGCAATTGAAAGATGTAGAAGCTGTAAGTGATGAAAGTCTGGAGAAGATTATTGAGCTGCAGCCGGATCTGATTATCGGTCTCTCCGATATTAAGAACATCGATAAATTCAAGCAAATCGCACCAACGGTTACTTATACTTATAATAAAGTTGATTACTTAACCCAACAGCTGGAAGTCGGCAAATTGGTGAACAAAGAAAAAGAAGCCCAAGCTTGGGTAGATGAATTTAGTGCCCGCACCAAAAAAGCGGGTGAGGAAATCAGAGCGAAGATCGGCGAGGATGCAACTGTCTCTGTCATTGAAACCTTCAATAAGCAATTGTATGTATACGGGTATAACTTTGGCCGCGGAACTGAACTCCTCTATGGGGACTTCAAGCTCGGTATGCCGGAGACAGTAAAGGAAGGCACCAAAACAGATGGTTACGTGGCCCTCTCAACAGAAGTGCTGAAGGATTATCTAGGCGATTACGTTATTTTCAGTAAAAATGCGGATGAAGATAATTCCTTCCAGGATACAGAAATCTACAAGAGCATCCCTGCTGTCAAAAATAATCATGTTTACGAAGCTGATGCCAAAGCATTCTATTTTAACGATCCGCTTAGCTTAGAATATCAACTGGAATTCTTTGAAAAAAGCTTTCTAGGAAAATAATAAAGATGACTACGAAGCAAACTTCCATTCCATTCTTTTATAAGCTGCTTGGTAGCGTGCTGGTAATGGTTATTTGCCTCGTGATCGCGATGTTATTCGGGGCTAAAGAAACCACCTTCCATGATCTGTGGCTTGCCATCACTTCAAGTTCAACGGCAGACAATGTCCTCATTCTTCGTGAGATCAGGCTGCCGCGTGAACTGGCCGCCATGCTGATCGGCGCCGCCTTTGCCGTATCCGGTGCTATTATGCAAGGAGTTACGCGCAATCCGTTAGCCGATCCCGGCCTGCTGGGGTTAACTTCAGGAGCTAATATGGCACTGGCGCTTACCTTCGTATTTATGCCGGGGCTGAACTATTTTGGCACCACGATTGCTTGCTTCTTCGGCGCTGCTCTGGGAGCCGTTCTGGTTCTTATTCTCGGCTCCGTGCGCCAAGGTGGCTTGTCTCCGATCCGTATCGTACTCGCTGGTGCTGCGGTATCTGCATTCCTATATGCTATCGCAAGTGGTGTCAGCATTGCCTTCAAGATATCCAAAGATGTATCCATGTGGACTGCCGGTGGGCTTATCGGCACAACTTGGGGCCAGCTTCAGGCCATTGCACCTGTGATCCTCATCGGAATCGTGGTGGCATTAATATTTTCTAACCAGCTGACTATTCTTAGTTTGAGTGACGAGGTAGCGATCGGATTAGGACAAAACCTTATTTTGGTTAAAGGGATTCTGTTCACGCTCATTATTCTGCTGACTGGCGCATCGGTCGCTCTAATTGGGGACATGGCTTTTGTAGGACTAATGATTCCGCATATTGTCCGTAAAATAGTCGGCACCGACTACCGCTATATTCTGCCGATTTCAGTATTCACTGGGGCATCCTTCATGCTACTTGCGGATACCATTGGACGTACAATCCATGCCCCTTATGAAACGCCGATAGTTGCTGTCGTGGCTATGCTAGGACTGCCTTTCTTTTTGTTCGTTGTTCGTAAAGGAGGTCAAACACTCTCATGATTTCCTCTGCTCCAGTACGAAAACAACGTCTTATCCTGTGGGTATGCACCGGACTGATCCTGCTTACGGCTATTGCCAGTATGGGAATCGGCTACTCTTCCCTGTCTTTTGACAGGCTGCTTCCCGTTCTCTTCGGTCATGGAACCTTTAAAGAGGACTTTGTATTATTTTCTGTAAGACTGCCACGTATCCTAATTACGCTACTGGCAGGAATGGCCTTGGCCTTATCTGGGTCGATTCTGCAAAGTGTTACCCGAAACGATCTAGCAGACCCCGGTATTATTGGGATTAACTCCGGGGCAGGTGTGGCTGTCGCTGTATTTTTTCTCTATTTCCCGGTTAGCGTTGGATCCTTCATTTATGCGTTGCCGCTGGTTGCTTTTATAGGGGCTATAATTACGGCAGCATTAATTTATCTTTTTTCATATAGTCGGACTAGAGGGCTTGATCCTATTCGGCTAGTTTTGGTCGGGGTCGGATTTTCCCTAGCGCTGTCGGGAGTTATGATCGTAATCATTTCATCCGCAGATCGTGCCAAAGTTGATTTTATCGCAAAATGGATTGCCGGGAATATTTGGGGTACAGATTGGCCCTTCATCTGGGCTTTACTGCCTTGGTTATTGCTGCTAGTTCCCTTTACCCTGTACAAATCGCTGCGACTCAATCTGCTCAGTCTGAGTGAGGTATCAGCCATTGGTGTCGGTCTGAATCTGGAGCGCGAACGTATTGTCCTGATTCTTGTCGCCGTCGCAGCTGCCGCCTCCGCGGTATCCGTAACAGGTGGAATCGCTTTTATCGGATTGATGGCACCACATATTGCGAAATCGTTGGTCGGTCCGCGCAATCAGATGTTTATTCCCGTCGCAGTATTGCTGGGTGGCTGGTTGCTTCTGATCGCGGACACCGTTGGCCGCAATCTAGTCTCCCCTGATGGCATCCCGGCTGGGATCATGGTAGCGTTGATCGGCGTACCTTATTTCGCTTATTTATTGATTAAGAAATAAATAAGCATATAGAAAAATCAAAAAGAGGTAACTCAGAAGCCATGAATGGCTATTGAGTTACTTCTTTTAGTTAGAACACTCATTATTAAATCTTCATATCCTTACCCGTATAGTCTACAAACATGAATTGACCTTCCGGTATAGTCCGCTTCTCGATCAAGTCCATGATGCCCTCAGCACTTTGGGTTGGATTCGTTGGCGCCTCTGCCCCGCCCATATCCGTATGCATCCAGCCGGGATGTACGCCGAGTACTTGTACCCCGCGTTCTTTTAAATATACATGCAGCTGCTGTGAGAACATATTAAGTGCCGTTTTGGAGATGGAATAAGGATAGTCTCCGGAATAAGCATTAGTAATGCTGCCTGCTTCCGACGATATGTTGATGATCGAAAGCTCGGGTTCAGTGAGTAGCGGCAAGAAATGCTTAACCACTCGCATCGGTCCATAAAGATTAATATCCATCGTGGTAAGCATATCTTGGAAATCCAGCTCTTCAATCTGTGTGTCCCTTGCAGTCAGTATTGCCGCATTATTGATAATGGTACCAAGTGTCCGGCCTTGTCCTTGCAGATTTGCAGCTAACGCCGCGATTCCTTCTTCGTCCGTCACGTCTAGCTGGGCCACCGTCAGCTTCTCCCCGTAGGTCGCAGCAAGCTGGGATAGTGCTGTTTGTTCCTGATCGGGACGGCGAACCCCGGCAATGACCCCATGCCCCCGCTTCAATGCCTCGGCCGCCAGCTCATAACCTAGTCCACGTCCGGCACCAGTAATTAGAATATTCACTATACATCCTCTCCTTTATCCTTATCGTTCTCCAGCAGCTCCACAATCACCTTTAACTCCTTGAACGTGTCCATATAAGCATAACGCCCCCCGGTATACTCACCCTTTTGCTGGAGTGGGAACCCTTTGCCTTCGAGCAGCATAATCTTCTCCTTCATTCCTTCAACCACAAAAGCAATATGATGAGGTCCCTCACCATGCTCATTCAAATAATCACGCCACGTACTGGGCTGCTGATCTGGCTCAATCAGTTCAAGCTGCAGGGAGCCCATATCAAAAAAAGCCAACTTCCCCCGCGCCACCGTCGCCTCGCCATTATACCGAGTCTGCGCTTTATCTTCTGTATCTGTAACGATAATTTCCGGCTTTTCCAGTCCAAAAAACTCCGCATAAGCCGCGCTTACCTTCTCAACATCATTCACCAAAATTCCAATCTGCGTAACAAAATGATTCCCCAGCCATCCTGACATGTACCCTACCTCCCATTTGTCTGACAAGTCCACCATACCGATTCTTTGAAAAGGCTGTCAAGCCTGAAAAGAAATCGTTCCGAGCCAGTGAAAATTATCCAGAGAAAGTCCAGCCGACTTCGGCGCTATCAAAGGCATTTTTGCCTCTCTTTCCTCCAAATCGCACACTTTCGGCGCTATCAAAGGCATTTTTGCCTCTCTTTTCTCCAACTCACACACTTTCGGCGCTATCAAAGGCATTTTTACCTCTCTTTTCTCCAAACCGCACACTTTCGGCGCTATCAAAGGCATTTTTACCTCTCTTTTCTCCAAATCGCACACTTTCGGCGCTATCAAAGGCATTTTTACCTCTCTTTTCTCCAAATCGCACACTTTCGGCGCTATCAAAGGCATTTTTGCCTCTCCCGATGCCGCAACTCGTTAAGAATACTTGGTGCGTTATATTACTGTTTGTTTCGGTTAATCACCAATTCGGTTATAGAATGAAAAGTTTAAATTAACAAAAGGGGTGAGGAACGATGGACCATAGAAAAAGATCACGCCTGATGCAGCAGTTTATTTTTGTCGGGCCAACTTCCTTGTTTTTCTTTATTATTGTGCTGATTCCTTTCTTTTTGGGACTCTATTATTCATTTACCAACTGGAACGGAATCTCGCGGCATGTCGAGTGGACCGGACTACGGAACTATCTACATATTTTCACCAAGGATCCTTCCTTTCTTAATTCATTCTGGTTCACGGCGAAGTTCACTTTCTTCGGTCTAGTGCTGACCAATCTGCTTGGCTTCGCACTCGCTTATGTGTTGACGCGCAAACTGTTCACACGCAATGTCCTGAGAACTGTATTTTTTGTACCGCATGTGATTGGCGGACTTTTGCTCGGGTTTATTTGGCAGTTTATTTTTGTCAGAGGATTCTCCTCTATCGGGCAGGCCACCGGCTGGTCCTTCTTTAATCTTCCCTGGCTAGGCACCGGAGGAACAGCATTCTGGGCGATTGTTATCGTATTTGTCTGGCAAAATGCGGGATATCTGATGGTGATCTACATCTCTGCTATCAACAATGTTCCCCAAAGCCTAATTGAAGCGTCCAAAGTGGATGGAGCCGGACGTTTTCAGGCCTTGCGCCATGTCACTCTTCCACTGGTCATGCCCGCTGTAACTGTTTGTCTATTTCTATCTATCTCCTGGTCCTTTAAGCTGTTTGACCTCAACCTGTCGCTGACCAAAGGTGGACCCTTTAAAGCTACCGAATCTGTAGCCTTGAATATTTACAATGAAGCCTATACCATCAGCCGGTTCGGAATGGGCTCGGCTAAAGCGATGGTTTTCTTCGTCATCGTGGCCGTGATCTCCCTACTACAGGTTAGAGCAACCAAGAAAAGAGAGGTGGAGCTGTAATGGAGACTACCGCCAAGAAATTTAATGTCCCCCTGCTTCTCATCGAAGTGATTGTAATCCTGCTGGGACTTCTATTTTTAGTGCCCTTTTACTTTTTACTGGCTAACTCAGTGAAAAGCTATAGTGAAATACTTTCTGACTCTGCTGCGCTGCCTTCAGCACTCCAGTGGAGCAACTACGCGGAAGCTTGGAAAGCTACCAATTTCCCTCGCGCCTTCCTGAACTCTTTTATCATCACGGTGATTAGTAATATTCTGCTAGCGTTCCTCTGCTCTATGTGCGCTTACAAAATGGTCCGCAACAACAGCTTGTATAACCGTGTGCTCTATATTGCATTAGTAGCCGCCATGGTTATTCCATTTCAATCTATTATGATTCCGCTGGTGCAGGTCGTCAGCGGTTTGGGCGTCATGGATTCAACCGCCGGTTTGATTTTAGCATATCTTGGGTTTGGCGCCCCGATGACTGTTTTTCTATTCCACGGCTTCGTTAAATCGGTACCTCTCGATATCGAGGAGGCCTCAAGAGTAGATGGCAGCAGTCCTTATGGTACCTTTTTCCGGATTGTACTTCCGCTTATGCAGCCGATTATCGTCACCGTCATCATACTGAATACCCTGTGGATCTGGAATGATTACTTGATGCCATCGCTTATTCTGCAGGATCCGGTGCTTCGCACCATTCCCATCGCCACTTATAGCTTTTTCGGACAATATACGAAGCAGTGGGATTTGGCGCTTCCAGGACTTGTACTCGGGATTACGCCGGTGGTCATCTTTTTCCTAGTGATGCAAAAATATATTATTGAAGGCATTGCCCAGGGCTCCGTGAAGGGCTAATGATACATGTTGCTTTCAGCCAGAGAGGATGAATGAATATGAGAACAAAACGTGGAATTCTCCTCGCATGCTCCCTGCTGCTGGCTGCCCTGACAGCCGGTTGCGGACGCAGCAGCGACAATGCAGATGGAGTCAAAACCGTACACATCTACCAGTTCAAGGTTGAAATATCTGAAGCGCTGGCTTCGCTCAAGACCGAATTCGAGAAAGAACATCCCGATATTAAGCTTGAGGTGCAAAGCGTGGGTGGCGGGACCGATTATGGCGCCTCGCTGCGTGCCAAATTCTCTTCCGGAGATGAACCGGATATCTTTACCATCGGCGGCAACAATGAACGTGATATGTGGCTGGAATATCTGGAGGATCTGAGCGGCGAAGCTTGGGCCAAGGATGTAAAGCCACTCGCAGCAGAACAAATGACTATAGATGGCAAGCTGTATGGGATGCCGATGAATCTGGAAGGATACGGCTTTATCTATAATAAGGATCTATTTAAAAAAGCCGGAATCACTGAGAAGCCATTGACGCTAACCGCTCTACGCGAAGCCTCCGAGAAGTTAAAAGCGGCAGGCATCACACCTTTTGCGAATGGTTACCAAGAATGGTTCGTGCTTGGCAATCATAATGTAAACGTGCCTTTCGCCCAGCAGCCTGATCCAGAGGCATTCATCGCCGGACTTACAGACGGTTCCAAAACCTTCGCCGGAGACCCTATTTTCTCCAAGTGGATCGATCTACTTGACCTTACTGTTGAGTACGGCAATAAGAACCCGCTCTCAACCGACTATAATACACAAGTCACTATGCTAGCGAGCGGCGAAGCTGCGATGATGCAGCAGGGTAACTGGACACAAGGGCAGATCGACGGCATCGATCCCAATCTAAACCTTGGCATCCTGCCCATGCCCATTGACGACACTCCCGAAGACAACGACAAGCTTTATGTAGGCGTACCCAGCAATTGGGTTATCAATAAAAACTCTCCCGTTAAGGAGGAGGCCAAGGTCTTCCTGAATTGGCTCGTCACCTCCGAGACCGGAAAAAAATATATCACTAAGGAATTCCAATTCATCCCTGCGCTCGACAACATTAAGGGAACCGAAGAAGATCTTGGAGCACTAGGTGCTGAGGTGCTGGCTTATACCGATAAAGATCAAGCGCTGACTTGGAACTGGACCCGCCTGCCGAACGGGATGCCACAGGAATTATCCAGCAGCATTCAAGGGTATCTCGGCGGTAAGCTGACCAAAGAAGGAATGTTGAAGGAATTCCAAATCAACTGGGATAATCTCAGTGTGCAGTGATTTACCTGCTCTAAACACGGGCAAACAGCCGCGTAACGATGCGTGGCTGTTTGCCCGTGTTCATTTAATTCCATTCCGTTCATTAGTCGGAACCCGTTGCTAGTTCGCACGCAGCATGCTAATTTGTCTGGCAAGATACACAGGCGTATAGGGCATGTCATCTCGGAGCCAAGAAATAACCGTGCCAATTAGAGCTGCTGAACCGTACCAAACGGCAATGTCCTTTTGTATCGGCATCTTTGAATGATCAACGGCCCCCTCCTTTTTCTTCTGGTGTGCAGAAATGATTTCCGCCATCAAATTAAACAGGCGATCTGTAAAAATCGGGCTTCGTTTCGATGTGAGTATGACTTTGTAGAATTTTGCATTTTCCGCAATATGCTTAAGCAGACTCTCTAATATTCTCAGATTCTCTTCATCAACCGATTCATCATGGTTGCCATCGTTGTTCACCACTTGTAAAATATCCTCCACCATCTCATCCGCCATCTTTTCTAACATATCCGGGAGATCCCGGTAGTGCAGATAAAAAGTAACACGATTGATTTTAGCCCGCTCTGCAATACGGTTTACGGATATTTTCTCAATATCCATTTCCTCAAGCAATTCAATTACAGCATCTCTAAGCAATTGGCGCGTCCGAAGTACCCGGGGATCTGTACGTTGCGTTGTGTTATTCATCTTCTACTCTCCAATCTTTTACTTTCATATTGTAAGCTACATATTTTAGATAATTGTTGTTTTTTAAAAAGAAAAAACTACATTTTCACAAAGAATGTAAACTACTTTACATTTTTTCGCAAATTGTTGCTTGATTACATGAAAATTTCATTTATAATCTAATTCATGCATTGTAAACTATACAACACACTGTAAATTTAGTCCATGATCGACGAGTTGAAAGGATGGAGTGGAGTGAGTACAAAGAGAGAAGTAACAAGCAGTTCCGTGAAAAAGGGCCCCATCTTATTCATTATGATTTTGGGCGCCTTTCTTGCGACACTGAATCAAACGGTAATGAGCGTTGCCGTTCCGGAGTTAATGCATGATTTTAATATCTCGGCGGCTACAGCTCAGTGGCTGACAACGGGGTATATGCTGGTTAATGGTGTTCTAATTCCAATTACAGCTTATCTAATGCAACGGTTTACGACGCGGGAGCTTTTTCAAGCTTCTATGTTTATATTTTTGGCTGGAACGATCGTATCGGCCGTCGCGACAAACTTCCCTGTTCTGTTGACCGGGCGTATGATTCAGGCAGCTGGTGCCGGGATTATTATGCCACTGCTCACGAATGTCATCTTGACCCTGTTCCCTCCTGAAAAGAGAGGGGCTGCCATGGGGATGGTAGGGTTAGCCATCATTTTCGCACCTGCGATTGGACCTACTCTGGCTGGATATATTTTGGAACATTATTCTTGGGAGACAATGTTTTATGGCATGATTCCTTTGACCGTCATTGTAATCATATGCGGATTTATTTATTTAAAAAATGTATCGGAACGCATCTTTCCCAAGTTGGACATTGTTAGCGTAACTCTTTCTACCATCGGTTTTGGAACCTTGCTGTATGGCTTCAGCCGCGCTGCCAGTGCGGGTTGGTCGAGCGCAGAAGTGTTATTGTCTTTAGCAGCAGGTGTGCTTTCCCTTGGCTTGTTTACTTGGAGACAGTTGGCTTCCCAAAATCCACTACTTGATCTCCGGGCCTTTAAATACAATATGTTCTCCTTAACAACTGTCATCAGTATCGCAGTTACAATCGTGATGTATGCGGATATGATGCTGCTACCTTTGTACCTGCAGAATGCCCGCGGTTTTACAGCGATGGAGTCCGGCTTGTTGCTACTTCCTGGTGCACTCGTAATGGGATTGTTGATGCCGGTAACCGGCAAGCTGTTCGACCGGTTCGGAGCAAAATGGCTCGCTATTATCGGTCTTCTGATTACAATTGCAACGACTCTAAGCTTTGTAAATTTAACAGACTCAACCAGTTACATGTATCTGGTATACATGTCAACAGGCCGCCGGATCGGGATGGCTTTGCTCCTCATGCCTATACAAACTCTGGGTCTAAATCAACTCCCCGCCAAGCTTAGTGCGCATGGTACAGCGATTTCGAATACCATTCGACAAGTAGCTGGCGCCGTTGGGACTTCCCTGCTCGTCACCGTAATGACAAGCCGTACTACAACGCATATGAAGGATATGCTAGCCTCTGGCAGTACACAGAACGGAACACAGGAACATATGATTATGGAAGCATCCATTCAAGGGATCAATGATTCCTATCTAGTGATTGTGGGAATTGGTATCCTCGGTCTGCTGCTATCTTTCTTTATTAAACGTGTTGGGCAAGCGCCTGACCCTGAGCAAGAACCCAAGGTGAAGCTCAAAAAAATCATTGCCAAAGAAGCTTGATATAAAAGTTATCAGCACTGTGTAAGCCTCATAAAAAAAGAGATCAACGATGAATAACATCGTTGATCTCTTTTTCTGCTAACTTGCATAACTATTTCAGTTTAAAATAGATGGATCTTTTGTCGGACTCAAGCTTACTATCGTTTCTATAAAGAATAAGGGTGTTCTCCTTGCCTTTGATTATTGGCAGAACAACTTTACCCGAAGCTTCAAAAGAACCCGGTTTACTTGGGGTGACTTCAGGAAAATCAGCCAACAGCTTTTCGATATTTTCTCCGAGGGATCCCTCAAAATAATCACTAGAGCCACCAATATAGTATTGTCCACTGGATGTTTCTACCCCCCAAATGGTAGGTGTAAAACTTGAAAGGAACTTCCGCCCTTGGTCCTCACTACCTTTTACAAGAGTGGCGTTTTTCACCTTAAGCGTTACATCAAGCAGGACATAATCTACAGCTACATCGGGATCAGTGACATGTTCCTCAAACCCAAGAGCATGTAATTGTCCGAGAGTAGTCGACGTAACCTTATTGATAGTGAAAGTATATTGAGCAGATGTTGAATCACCCTTAGGGCTATAATTGTTATCAAGGTCCGTATAAGTAAAAGAAGTACCCAACTTCACTGCATCTGCAAACGAAGCGCCGCTGTTACTGGAAGTCGTAGCGGAAGATGATGCAGCAGGCTTTGGTGTTGCTTGCGGAGTGGACTCGGTTGCAGGCGGAGTAGATACGGTTGCAGGCGGAGTAGATACGGTTGCAGGCTTCGCAGTAGCTTGTGCAACAGTATTGTCCTTATCCGGGACAACGGATGTAGATGTTCCGCCGTTCGCCGATGTGATCACAACAGCTTGACGACTGTTATCCCATTTCACGGTTGCCCCCAGTGCTTCAGATACAGCCTTGGCGGATACATAGCTATGTCCCTCATAGATAATTGGGTACATTGTTCCTTCACTACTTGACAGGTTCACTTTCTGATTATCCACTTCAATGCTGATGGCCGCATTCTGATATGCAGAAATCTTCTTCAATGTCGTGTCTGCATAAGCGACTGCACCCACAGCCAACAGCATTGAGCTAACTGTAATAATTGACATGACTTTTTTGCTTGTTACCTTTAGCATCTTACACTCTTCTTTCATGTTTATGTATATGAATCTCGAAAATTATATCACTTTATATCGAATTTTGTAAATATTGGAATGATAGGATATTCGTTCTTTATTTGTGAATACTTAAAAAAGACACATTTCCATTGCCCAACGCCACATTTCACTTCTAATCTCCTAAATAGCATGAATACTATAAATCTTTATACTCAAATCAAAAAGCAGCCCTGGGGGCTGCCTTGATCAAATGTATTAGTAAGTCTCTTAGAATCATTCTACGCCGAAGCTTCAATGATCTGTCCTGCCAAAGCAATCAAATCCTCCTTGGTCAGATGTCCACCGGTTTCCCGAATAATATAATTGACACGGGTCTTTGGATTCATCCATGCAACTGACTTGTACTCCATCTTATCAATAGGTGTGTATACCACCTCTTGGCCACTCACTTTTAGCTTCTGCGACTGTGCATTTGCTGGTTCGGATTCAACAGTCGTATCCTTTGGTCCTGCAGGTTCGGCAGCGATGGCAAGAACTCCTCTTTTACCATTTTTCTCTGTGGTCATATTATAGATGATGTTGATAGCCGTACGCTTCTCCTGCAATTTCTTTACATAGATTTTCTTATCGGACGCCTTACCCTCGGCGATCACTTGATAGTATATCTTATCCTGTTCTTTTTTCGTCATATATGGAGAAACAATTGCCCTGAAAAAATTGTAGCCTTCCGGAGGCTCTTGCAATTGCAGTGGCATGGAGGTATTGCCGGCAGCATACCTTTCCACATATTCATTATACGTATTAAACGAAAGGGAATAATATGCACCCGCAGTGGGTGATCCCTTAGCATAGGCTTGATATTCCTTGTCATTAATATACACATATCTGATTTCTCCAGGTTTAAGCTCTTCACTTAATGCTTTCTGCTGCAGATCTTTGAGATTTTTGAATTTTTTTTGTTCCTGATCTGTTTTCGCTTTGGCAGCTTCATCGATGCCCTGAGCTATATATTTGACTTCCGCCTTAATGGCGGTTTCTTCCACAGACTGAGCAACAGACTTCTCGGCGTAAGCTTCTCCTTTGAAGCCATAACCTAAACCGAACATTAGGGTCATACTGGTCATGGCAATGAGTGTTTTTCTATTATTCATTAAAATACCTCACCTTCCTGTATATGTAGTACTCTTACATAACACTTACGTTACCGGATTTGTGACATCAAATTTCTATACTTATTTCATCATGTCGGCAGCAATTCGGATAACCTCCTCTTTGGTTAAAGAAGAAGACTCCGGTGCAGCAGTCATATCGTATACTACATTTTGTTCTGGATCCGTCCAGACAAGTCTGTATCTATACCCCAACTTTATTTCAATGTTTGTAGTTTCCGTATAGATCAGTTGGGTTCCGTTAACAAGAATATTCTCTACGTTTGTAGTGTTAGTCCTTAATAAGCTTTCCACCGTTCCGGTCTTTGCCTTGATGTGTTTGGCATTAATTCTTACCATACTCTCTCCTTTTTTGTATCTCATCGACGAATATTCATAATTAATTCTGGCTGTAGGTTCTTTTTTCCACATAACCCGGTAACCGCCTTCCAGCTTTATACCATCAGTCAGGGCAAGCAGTTCATTCTCGTTGACCTCAAAATCAGGTTGTATCCATGCTTGATCAAAAACATACCCTTCTGGCAAATACTCCGGGCGTGGCAAATATGGCGCCTTATACTCCTCTGCTTTGGCTAAATAACTAGAATAATCATTAAATAGCATCGCAGGAATAACTCTGCCAAGCTGAGGACGTTCATCTCCAGCACCTTCCTTTTTTAACACGTAAGAAGCGCCCTCTCCCGGTAGTAATAATTTCTCTACAACTCTATATGCCTCTAAATTTTTTTCACTCAGCAGCTCTTCTTCTTTGGTCGCCACTCTCTGAGGAATTTTTACCTTTGAGGGAACTAACGGATTCTTAGATACTTCAATCGTCCCCCCTTCCTTCGTTGCAAGAAGCGGCTCGTATGGCAGCACTTCATATTGAAATTTGGCAGCTTGCCAGGGACTCTCCTTAAACAAGGAATAGCTGCCTCCTACCAAGACAACCAGGATCAGCACCGCTGCCCATCTCCTTACAGGCCTGCTCCACATGCGCTTACGGCATCGTTTGGCATAGATTGCTGGCTCCACTCTATGCATAATATCTGGGATGTCCCCCTCCTGCTGGTGAGGTACAGGCTTAACAGCAAGGCGACCATTACCTAGCCCGATGGCTTGCATTACAGAATCATGAACATCAACCAGCGGAAGTTTGGCAGAATTATCCCCCTCCTTCAGAAACAACTCTTCGGAAGTCAATTCGTCCTTGCGCATAGTTGTTTCTCCTTTCTTTCAATGACTTCTCTGAGCTTGCACCTTGTCCGCTCGTACCGTTTCCTAACTGTGACCGTACTTTTACCCAGAATTTCACCAATTTCTGCAAATGATTTATCTTCAAAAATGCGCAAAATCAACAGATTGCGTTCCTCCACGCTAAGCTTTTCCAGGGCAGAGGCCACAGATTCACTGAACAACTGATTTTCTACCATTTGTTCAGCGCTTTTAGTGGTTACATCCTGTCTGAGTAATTTTCGCAGCTGATTTTGAAATTTCTTCCGGCGCAATTGATTCAGGCAATGATTATAGGAAACCCTGTAGAGCCACGAGTTAAAACTCACCTGAGACTCAAAATGGCCGATGTTCTGGTAAGCCTTAATAAATATGTCCTGAACCGCATCCTCAGCTTCTTCCTTATTGTTCAACAAGCGAAAGCAGTAGAGGTAGATCCGTTGTTGGTAGAGTCTGATAATATCTGAAAAAAGGTAGACTTCTCCCGCTTGTACCCGCTTTATCTTCTCTTCAATAGAGTCCACGACTGTCTCCTTTCTACTATCAGTACAGTTATAACACTTGAGCGGTCTGTTTCGTGACATTTTTTTCCGTTTCAGTTTCAACTTAACGGAACATACACACAAAAAAATCGCTGCTCCTCTCCGCAGGGAGGTGAGCAGCGATGCTTAAAACAGAAGAACGCAAGGGATGGTTGCACACGTATTTCCACTCTTCAGACTAAATATGGCCTTGAGTCAATTCAGACTTTTTTTCTCTGCTGCCGGGACTACTACTTCCAGATACGATACAGAATGACTGCCGCTTCTGCACGGGTAAGGTTATCGTTCGGTGCAATTCTATTGTTCTTTCCGTTTACGACTCCGGATTGGATCAACAATGATGCACTGTCTTTTGCGTAGCTGGAAATGCTTGCTTCATCAAGATAAGCAGCAGCTACAACGCCGCTCGCCTTAACTTGCTTACCGGTTGCCGCCAGCGCTCGTGCTGTCAGCACCATCATATCTTGTCTGGAGATATTGCTATTGGGTCTAAACGTATCATCTTTAAAACCTGTAGCAATTCCCAATTCCTTCGCGATGACCAGTTCATCATAATAGTAGTCTGTCTTTTGGACATCGTTGAACATTATTGCACTTTTGCCCGTTCCCTTCAGTTCAAGCGCTCTTACGAGGAGAGTAATGAAATCCGCTCGTTTGATTGAATCTGCAGGTGAAAAGCTGTTCGTGGACGTTCCTTTGATGATATCGCGAGCCGCCATAATGTCTATAGCTTGTTTGGCCCAAGAAAGATTCTGCAGATCTCCGAAGTTTTTCTTTACGAAGGTTACTGCATAAGTGCTGAAGTGGGTTGTTTGAAAGACAACCGTTTGGGTTGCAGCATCATATCGGCTGCTCGGAACCGGCAGTACGTTGCCTTTGCCATCGATGTACCAAACGACTATAAGCTCTGGATGGCTTAGCTCCTCCGCTGTCGGCACGTAAGGAATGGCTACCGTTACAGGTGCTTTAGGGTTATTCCAAGGAATAACTTTGTCACCTGCTACTACGCTTAGACCGATAATTGGACGGTTGCCAATCATATTGCGGGTAGCTGCTTCCAAGCTGTCCGTGGTGACTTTACTTATTCGTATAGATACTTGCTCAGCATTGTCTGTTACGTTAGACAGCATATTGCTTGGAATTTGAATTGTGGCATTTTCCGTCTTAAGCCATAGTTCAAAGTTTTCTTTCCCCGTTAGGCTTTGGGTCGGTAATTGTATATCATACCCTTTCGCGTCCGTTTGCTTTGGCACTTCAATGATAATTTGTTTCTTGCCGTTTGCCGCTACAGTAGCCTGTTCAAGCGCTTTTTTCATGTTGTCGCTGGAGATGGTACCTATAGCACGCCCGTTGTCGGACTTTACCTCCAGTTTAATCGTAACAACACCATCTTTGTTTGTAATGGCTCCAGGCTGTGGAGTTGATACAACATTACCCGAGTTACTGCTACCCGTTGGTGCATTTGTTGGTGCTGGCGTCGCTGTTGGAACAGGTGTCGGGGTTGCCGATGGTTCCGTTGGGTTTGTTGGATCGGTTGGATCGGTTGGATCGGTTGGATCGGTTGGGTCAGTTGGATCGGTTGGGCTCGTTGGTGTCGGTGTCGGTGCTGTTGTCGGCGTTGGAGTGGGTTCCGGACCCGTAGATTTACCCTTTAGAGTAAGCACACCATAAACGGATGTGTCCATATACCCAGTTCCACTCGTATCATTCCAAGCCGCGACACTTTGACGTGAGCCCTCTTTAGCATCGTTGATCTGTACATCAAAACCAAGCTTTTTATCGTTGTCCGGAGTGATCCCTTGAAGTGGAATCTTCACTTCAACCGTATAGTTGGTTCCGGAAATCTGGGTTGCCGATTCAAAACCGGCTGCGATACTTAAAGGATTAAATGAAGTCTCGTTGTCAAAATTGATTCTGTACTGGCCGTCATCATCTTGATAGAACGTCGTTTTCCCATTATTTTGGTCCACGAAGATTTCGACCGAATCCTGTTCATGTGCATTCACACTGCTCTTATCAAGCTGTGTATCACTCACCTGGATCATGACATATAAATTTTGATCATCCCAGAGTGCTTTTGCCACTCCACTCGCTCCTTGCCAAGCGGTTTGATACCGATTGACCGGAATCTCAGCGGTCTGGCTCCAGATCTCGTCAACTGTTCCGTCTATAACAGGTGCAGCAAATTTAGCAGTAGATTGATTAGCTTCTACTGATTCAGGCTCATGCTCTTCAATGAAGGTATCAGGATCGATAACGCCATAGTAAGCCGGCTTGGCTTGCAGATTTTTATCGAATAACAACGGATTGGATGAAGCTCTCCAGCTTGTGTTATCATCCATTCCCCAGAAGGTAACACGTTTGATAGAATCAGCATGATCCCTGAAGATATTTAGCAACTGCGCATACAGATAACCCTGCGCATTAGCAAGCTTTTCAGAGAGCTGATAGTTGGTTCCGGCCTGAATGTCCAGCTCAGTTATGCTTACTTCGACACCCAAGGAAATGAACTTTTCCAAGGAAAGCTTCACATTCTCTGGGTTCGTATTAATGCTGTAGTGCCCCTGCATACCAACACCATCGATAAGCAATTTGCCAGGGTGAGTCAGCGCGTACCTATCATTGATTTCTTTGACCATACTATAGATGGCTTGCGCTTTATTCTGATTATCTTCGTTATAATCGTTGTAATAGAGCTTAATATCCCAATCTGGATGCGCGTCCAGTACTTCTCTTGCCGCCAGGAAGGCTTGCTCTACGTAATCTGCTCCAATGGCACTTTTCCATGGGGCGGATCGCAGCGCTGTTTTCCAATCTGTTGGGTTGGATGGATTATCGCTCATCGCCTCGTTTACAACATCCCAGGAGATCACCTTGTCACCAAAATGCTCCATAACGGTTTGGATATGGGTCTGCAAATTCACAAGAGCTTCATCCCGTCCCAAGGGTATCGTGTTGTTAGCTGCGTCTGTTGTTGTATTCAGCCATGCAGGCGATTGTTGATGCCATACCAATACATGTCCATGCATCTGCATGCCCTCAGCCAGTACTTTATCTACAATTGTATCTGCCGCGGTAAACGTGAAATTACCCTTCGTAGGCTGCAACGCGTCCGGCTTCATGGCATTACCTGCCGTAGCAACATTGTGATGCATTTTCAAAAGCTCAAGTCTGACACCTTCCAGATCCTCAGCGGTTATCGCATTTCCGATCAGAAAATCATTCTGATAAGCATCCTTAATCGGTATAAGATCTTTTTCGATATCTACCGGGCCAGAGCCTACCTTTTCAAAATTAATATCATCGATATAAAAAGAGGCCGTGCTATTACTGGAGCTTTCCACATAAATGGTCAGATACTCACTGCTTACATTGTTATAACGGTAGGTTCCCTCGAACTGAATCCAGCCATCGCTTGCACTGATGGTTTTAGGTGCGAGCTGCACATAATTGGCGCTGCTGCCATTGCCAACCTGCGTGGACAGCTGGAGCTGCGAGCTTGCAGGCTGGATCAGCTTGACCCATAACGAAATTTTATATTCGTAGCCTTTGTCCACATACTTCTCCACACGTAATGTCGGCCCATGCCATGTACTGGTTCTTCCCTCAACCTTCAAAGCGTATGAACCATCATCCGTATGGTTCGCTTCATTAGTAACCGTAAGCGTTTCTGTACCTGCCCTGCCTTCAAAACCACCTGCCGTTTGATCCTCAAAAGTAACAGTGGTAAAAGGTAAAGCTGGGTCTCTAGGTGTTTCTGGTGTTGGAGTTGGCTCTACGGTAGCCACCTTTTCTGTGACCAATACATCTCCAATGTAGAACGGAACCGTTTTCCCGTCATCGTTGGATTGAACACGCAGTGTTGTATCTTTGTCCGTATCCACGGTAAATTCTTTCGTCAAGGTGACCGCTTGACCTGCTTCATAATTCACATTTGCCAAAAGAGCGTAGCTGCCTATCGCTTGAAGATAAGCTTGGGCACCGCTGGGTACAATCACATCAGCGTCTACATACACGGATGCAGTTACCGTGTAGGTTTTGCCGTTCTCTAGGCCCATGTCGCTGAATTTAAAATCAGCCGCGTCCCAGTTATTCGCTCTATTGCTTACATATAAAGCTGCCCCGTCAGCATTGCCCGCAAAAACCTTTCCGGTGACAGGGGTTAGGTTAGCGCTGCCTGATTGTGAGGCTAAACCTTTGCCACTCGCAAAAGTTTCGTGATAGATTTCTTTATCCGTTTCCGTCACTGCTTTTTTTGCTGTAATGAGGAGCTCCCCAATGTAGAACGGAACCGTTTTCCCGTCATCGTTGGATTGAACACGCAGTGTTGTATCTTTGTCCGTATCCACGGTAAATTCTTTCGTCAAGGTGACCGCTTGACCTGCTTCATAATTCACATTTGCCAAAAGAGCATAGCTGCCTATCGCTTGAAGATAAGCTTGGGCTCCGCTAGGTATAGTCGCATTAGCATCCACATAAACGGTTGCAGTCACCGTGTAGGTTTTGCCGTTCTCTAGGCCCATATCGCTGAATTTAAAATCAGCCGCGTCCCAGTTATTCGCTCTGTTGCTTACATATAAAGCTGCGCCGTCAGCATTGCCGGTAAAAACTTTATCATTCACAGGTGTAAGGCTAGCACTGCCTGCTTGAGCTGCAATCCCCTTGCCACTCGCAAAAGTTTCATGATATACCGTTACCCTATCTGATGATACTGTCGTATCCTGCGCCGCAGCTTCAGTAACCGGAGCGATCCAGCTTGTCGGAATAAGCAAGGCAGCTGCGAGTAAGATCGAGATTACTTGTTTAAGCATTCTACTCATTTAATGCATTCCTCCTCTAGTGATTTTCATAAAAATCAGTTAATGACCTACCTTATTAGCACCAGCCCTATATTCCCACGCTAATTTCCTTACCTGCTAAATCCTTAATTTCAACAGTGGTACAATCATCCCGAAGAGCAGTAGAACATCATCACAAATGAATCTTTTTACTTACAGATCCCCTCCTTATATGTAAACGCTTTCATGTGTACTCACACTATTTTACAGCCTCGCTGCTACGCACTACTACGCTAATATTAAAGGTGTTACCCCCCATAATTATAGGAAAACATAGGTATGATTAAAGATTCTACAAATTTAACCCAAAAAGAAAACCCCACTTACGGACCGTTGAACGTAACGGAAGGTAACGGGGAATTGGTTTGTTAGTTGTTCTGCCGCATAATTAAATGGTCTGTTTGGATAACGCTCCAAAATATTCTACAACTACCTCCCGAAATTCCAAAGCGGCCTGCGAAATGTACCGGCTCCTGTGCCACAATAAAGCTATCTCCCTTTCCAATTCGTGATTCTCTACTTGGAGGTATTGGATATCTTCCCGTGAATTCCGTGCCGTGCTTGGTATGAAAGCTAAACCAATTTCAGCTTCCACAAGAGTGCTAAGCCTTGCGGGTTCATCTCCCTCATACACATATTTAGGCACAAATCCAACTGATTTGCATACAGAGTCTATTAAATCGCGAGTACCATAGCCACTCTTTACCCCGACAAACCACTCATCCCTTAGCTCTATCAAAGTTACGCTGCTTCGATTGGCCAGCCGATGTCCCTTTGGAACAGCCACAAGAATTGGATCGATAAAGACGATTTGGCATTCGATGTCATCCCCTTTTATTGGAGGTGAGGATAAGCAATAATCAACCTCTCCTCTATTAAGAAGTGTAACCATTTCCTGCGTGGTCAGCATTTGCACATGGTATTGAATATCAGGCCGCTTTTTCCGAAACTCTCGCAGGATATTGGGTAATGTGCTTGCGGTCGTCACCGCTAATTCGAGTGTGCCATGTTCAGGACTGGATAAATCGCTAAGCTCCTGTTTTCCCTGCTCCAATTCAAACAATGCCCTTTCAGCTCGGCGAAGGAACCGGCTTCCGGACTCATTCAGTCGCAGCTTTCTTCCTACCCGATCGAATAAAGGTACCCCCAGATCCTCCTCCAAACGCTGAATCGTTTTGCTCAGTGAAGATTGAGTAACGTGTAGATTTCGTGCAGCTTCAGTCATATGTTCCAACCGAGCTACCGCGAGAAAATATTGCAGTTGCAAAAGTTCCAATTCACACCTCCGTTCATTCCCTCAAGTCAATGAGATCATAACATAAAATGCGTTGGAATGAATAATCGATTTCAAGTACGATGACATTAATAAGCTTTAGGGGGATTTAAAATGAGTGTTCGCAACAGGTGGTTAATGATTTCAGTAGGTCTGGGGATTTTATTGAACCCTTTAAATTCTTCGATGGTGTCTGTGGCTATTCCAAGGCTGCAAAATGTATTCCAGCTTGACTATACAGGTGTTTCCTGGATTATTTTTTCTTTTTACATTGCAAGTAGCATCGCTCAACCTGTCATGGGAAAGGCCAGCGATTTATTCGGCCGGAGGAAAATATTTCTTACCGGGCTTGTCGTATCCTTCATTGCAGGTTTATTAGCTCCTTTCTCCCCAAACTTTGGCTGTCTCATCGTGTTCCGTATTGTGCAAGCCATTGGAACTAGCATGATGGTTGCCGTTGGAATGGCCATTGTGCGGATTCATATTACGGAGAAACAAGCGACCGCACTATCTGTTTTATCCATCTTCCTATCCGGCGCGGCAGCAATTGGTCCCTTTATTGGCGGGGTTATTATTCACTGGTGGGACTGGCCAGCTATCTTTTTCGTCAATATTCCATTCGTGGTCGCTAGCTTTCTATTATCTTGGAGGCATATCCCCAAGGACGAACCGTCAACAACCGTTACCCGGGGAATGTCCCTGCGCAAATGGTTTGATTTGATTGATGCGTCAGGAATCCTGCTCTTCACTGTGGGGCTGATTGCCGTGCTCCTTGGATTGCTTTCAGCAAAATCATCCGGACATATCTCATTAATACATGTCATTACCTTGCTAACAGGACTCGTTCTGCTAGGAGTATTCGTCCGGCATGAGCTAACAGCGGCATCACCCTTTATTCCTTTACGTACATTTGCCAAATACCCGGCAATGACTTGGGTTAATGTTGAATTCATGCTCGTTAATGTACTTTTTTACTCACTCTTTTTCGGGATCCCATCCTACTTGCAAATGGTACGTCATGTCAGTGAATTCCAAACAGGAATTCTCATGCTAACGCTGGGATTATGCTCACTGATTACTGCTCCAATAGCAGGACGCTGGATCGATAGATCAGGACCCCGGCCAGCATTGCTAGTGTCCGGGGTCCTGATGACATTGGGATCAGTGTGGCTTGTGACCTTAAATCAGACTTCACCAGTTATCAGTGTATGTGTGGCTTTAGCTGCATTCGGTATTAGCAACGGATTGAACAATGTCGGCCTGCAAGCAGCCTTGTTCCAAAGTTCTCCAAAAGAAATAATCGGTGTAGCCTCCGGATTATTTAATACATCGAGATACCTGGGAACCATTCTCTCTTCATTGTTAATAGGTATCATAATGGGAGGTAAGTTTAGCTTCGAGGGATTTCAAGTCCTTGGGGTTATCCTCACGGTAATTGCATTGTCTTTGGTATTCATGAGTCGGAAGCACCGTGAGTCAGGGCAATTGCAGGAATCGGCTAATTCGGGCGCTAA
The DNA here is from genome assembly GCF_038002785.1 of Paenibacillus sp. FSL H3-0310. Taxonomy (NCBI): domain Bacteria; kingdom Bacillati; phylum Bacillota; class Bacilli; order Caryophanales; family Paenibacillaceae; genus Paenibacillus; species Paenibacillus sp. FSL H3-0310. The sequence continues at coordinate 278,582 of NZ_JBBODC010000003.1, read as the reverse complement.
CAAATAGGAAAGTGCAGACAAATAAGACCTGTCATCAGACGGGTCTTGTTTTGTTATTTTAATGCGTAGCCTCAGCTCTTTATGAGTTTTATTTAACTCTTCAAGGTGGGGATAAACTCGATTCATAAATAGGATAATAAATAAAGCGCCCATAGTAAACTTGTGCTCGGTGAGCCAAAAACATAATGAAGAAACCAGATTTACATATATTTTCCCGTCCAATTTCAAGCTCAAAAGACACATTTATAATGTAAAAACAGTTTCGGCAGCTCGATATTTTGAAACTTGTCCCGGCTTGAACCGTAATTTTTAAGAACAAAGACACAGCACAGCAGAGAGGAGCTATCATTAGTGGAATATTACCGCAACAATGTAGCCGACAGTTTACAGGATGTTCAGAGTTCAGCTAACGGGCTTACTTCGGCAGAAGTCGACAAACGTCTGAAAGATTATGGTTTTAACGAATTAAAAGGAAAGAAAAAAGATCCTGTTTGGAAGCTTTTTCTTGAAAACTTCAAAGACCCTATGGTAGTCGTACTGCTTATAGCCGCCATTGTCCAGATTGTTATGGGCCAAGTTATGGAGTCGCTTATTATTTTCCTCGTGTTGATTCTCAATGCAGTTATAAGTGTCATCCAGACCCGTAAAGCGGAGAGTTCACTTGATGCCTTGCAGCAGATGTCAGCACCCGAGGCCAAAGTGCTGCGTGATGGAGAATTAAAAACCGTCCCGGCAAGGGAACTTGTACGCGGTGATATCGTATGGCTGGAAGCCGGCGATTTTGTACCCGCCGATGGCCGGATTATAGAATCGGAAAGCTTAAAAATAAATGAGGGTATGCTAACCGGAGAATCCGAAGCTGTGGAAAAGCATACGAATATCATCGCGAAAGAATCTCCGCTTGGAGACCGGCGTAATATGGCGTTCAGCGGCTCACTAGTTGTATATGGCCGCGGAAGCCTGGTAGTAACGGGAACTGCACTCACTACCGAAATCGGAAAAATTGCTGAACTCATTGAAAGCGCCGAAGCTAAGCAAACGCCGCTGCAGCGCAAGCTCGAAACATTCAGCAAGCAGCTGGGGGTAGCAATTATACTCCTGTCCATTGTAATCTTTGCCATCCAGGCCGGACGTGTTTGGTTGTCGAATGATACTGTGGATACAACAGAAGCTATCCTGAATGCGTTAATGTTTGCAGTCGCTGTAGCGGTTGCTGCGATTCCCGAAGCTCTTTCCTCAATAGTAACTATTGTCCTATCCGTAGGTACTAACAAGATGGCTAAGCAACATGCGATTATTCGTAAGCTACCCGCTGTCGAAGCCCTTGGGTCAACCAGTGTCATCTGTACAGATAAAACCGGTACCCTCACCCAGAATAAAATGACTGTTGTAGATTACTTTTTGCCAGAAGGGGACCGTGATCAATTCAATCAAGCGCCTGAAGAATGGTCTGAAGAAGCCCGGCGGCTCCTGCATATAGCCGTGCTCTGCAACGACTCTAACATTAATGAGGATGGTAAAGAGCTGGGTGATCCTACAGAGGTAGCACTTATTGCCTTCAGCAACAGCAAGAATAAAGATTATAAGGAAATACGCGATAATTTCCCGCGCGAAGCCGAGCTACCTTTTGACTCGGATCGCAAGCTAATGACGACCTTGCATACTTTTAACGGGCAAAAAGCAATGATTACTAAAGGTGGACCCGATGTGCTCTTTGGTCTATGCTCGCATGTACTGTTAAGTGGAAAAGAAGTACCGATAACACCAGAAGTTCTTAAACGCTTCTTCGAAGCCAATGAGGAGTTCTCCAGCAGAGCACTACGTGTACTTGCCTATGCCTACAAAACCGTACCAAATACGGTTACTGAAGTAGGATTAGAGGATGAACAAAATCTGGTGCTCGTAGGTTTGACAGCTATGATTGATCCACCTCGGGAAGCTGTCTACGGCGCGATCGCAGAGTCTCAGAAGGCTGGCATCCGAACCATCATGATTACCGGTGATCATAAGACAACCGCACAAGCGATCGGCCGCGATATCGGTCTGATGACTGAGAATGAAATTGCCGTAACCGGCCAAGAACTCGATGCCATGTCTGACGAGGAACTTGATCAAAAACTCGAACAGATTGGTGTGTACGCCCGTGTCTCCCCGGAGAACAAGATCAGAATTGTCCGCGCGTGGCAGCGGAAAGGCAAAATAACAGCCATGACCGGTGATGGTGTAAATGACGCGCCTGCTTTGAAGCAAGCAGATATCGGAGTTGCCATGGGCAGTGGAACCGATGTTGCCAAAGATGCGGCTGCCATGATTTTGACCGATGATAATTTTGTATCTATTGTCAATGCTGTATCTGTGGGCAGAACGGTATTTGACAATATCAAAAAAGCGATCGCCTATTTGTTTTCAGGTAACCTGGGTGCAATTATCGCCATCCTCTTTGCCCTTATTTTCAACTGGATTAATCCCTTCACAGCGATTCAGCTTCTATTCATCAATCTGGCGAATGATTCTCTGCCCGCCATTGCTCTTGGGATGGAAAAACCTGAACCTAATGTGATGAACAGAAAACCAAGAGAGCTCAAGGAAGGAATATTCGCAGGAGGAATGATGCAGGCCATTGTCACTCGTGGTCTACTCATAGGTATAGCTGTAATCATATCCCTGTATATCGGACTTCAGGATTCGCCTGATATGGGCGTAGCTATGGCATTCACAACCCTGATCTTGTCTCGTACGTTGCAGACCTTTGCCGCCCGTTCGAACAGTCAAACTGCTATTGAAGCTGGGCTTTTCAGCAACAAATACGTCATCGGAGCCGTTCTGGTCTGCTTTGCCTTTTACGGCATTGCAGTTCTGCCAGGGGTTAGAGAAATCTTCTCGATTCCGGCTACATTTGGAATGTCAGAGTGGCTGATTGCAGCAGGCTTAGCACTCGGCTCCCTCATCCTAATGGAATTAACGAAGGTTGTTCGAAGAGCTTTTACACCCAAATCTGTTGAACAGAACCCTGTAAATTCCTGAGTAAGCTATAATCGACCGAAAAGACAAAACAGCGATTCTCCAATGATGGAGTATCGCTGTTTTTCTGACATCTAGAGTTAAACCTAGAAAAGCTTCTGTTGATTTCAATCAAAATAAAATAATTCTTCGAATTTTTTATCCAACGCAATACATAAAATCAAAGCCAATTTTGCAGTAGGGTTAAACTGTCCGGTTTCAATCGAGCTTATAGTATTTCTTGAGACACCCACCATTTCTGCCAATTGTGCTTGCGATAATTTTTGTTCTGTTCTAGCTTCGCGCAGTTTATTTTTTAAAACCAAAGGTTCACTCATACTAATCACTCATCCCATAAAAGTAAATAAACAAAAAATAAACACTTATAATTAATCCTAAAATGAATTTGAGTAAATCCATCTTTTTCTTAGTTACAGAATACATTCCAAGACCTTCACAGCTCAAATATCCAAAAAACATAGCTATCATAGCTTTTAATGCAAAATTTGTTTCCTGACTATGATTATATAAATTGAAGACACTCAGAATGCAAAATACAATCAACATTCCAATGAATCCGCTTTTTCTGCCTTTAGCAAAAACAAATTCTTTTCCTTCGTCTCCTTTTTCATTTCGGCTTTTTTCTAATATTTCTTCCTTTTTCATAAAAATTTCTCCTTTCAGATTGAAAAGATGATGACAAGAAAACTTGTCATCATTATTATAATACGCCAAGTTTTCTTGTCAAATAAAAAAATAGCCCGCTCCAATCCAAAGATTGGTAGTGAGCTATTTTCTATACCTTCATATATTCGTTATATAATTGCTCGAAAGTATTGTATCGTTCGACTTTCCTGCCTACCTTGTTGTATTCCTCCAGATATTCATCCATGACCTTCAGAAACTCATTCTTAAAGACTTGAAGATGGTCAGAATCAAAATACTGCATGATATCAAACTTTTTGGTTCCCTTCCATTCTGTCATTTCATCAAGAAAACCTTGTATGCCCATTGCTGCTAGATACGCATACGATCTATCACCCGATTCTACACTTGCTATAATCTTATTGCGGTAGTTGCACCATAACTCCTCATAAGTTCCGCCAAGATTATCATAGCTTGGGACAGGCTGCACTACAAAATCCTTATACATTTTATTATATAAATCATTGATGTTTTTAAGTGCCTTATATGCTGCACTTCTGATTTCATCGATAGTCTTCGCCTCTATCACAGCCATATATGTCTTTTCAAAATCATCAGGAACATAACGGTACGTAGCTATTTCCTCCAAATATCTTTTCATTCCCCGTTTGAAATAAGTATTGTTCAAATGAGTTAGCGCATTTAACAAATTGTATAAAACTTCGCTTGAAGCATACCTTACTGCTCCTATATCTTCAGAAAGTAATGTATTCGCATATTCCTGTTTTGCTATGTCTATACACTTTTTCGCTCTACTGATACATTCTCTCCCTATAGGCATTGCCAGAGCATCGAGTGCTCTCTGTTTATATAAATTTAGCTTTTCCAAATATTCGGGTTTTGCACAGTATAACACCTGTAAATCCACCAGACATGAAATCATTGGACTCTCGAGATTGGCTTGATCTTCTATCCTTGTTTCCCATGGCGTACAATATAGATCGTATCCAATATCATCCAAAATAAAACACGAAGATATTCCCCAGCCTTGCTCTGTGTTATTAATTATGATTAGATCAAGATCGCTTTTTTCATGAAAATCCCCAGTACTAAAAGAACCTGTAAGCCCAATAATTGCAATATCATCAGAAAAATCTCTCTTAGCCCGTTCAATGACCATGCTAATAAGCTTTTCATTTTTGATTAAGATCTTTTCTTTATGAACAGCATCCATATCCATGTCCCCTCTCCAACCTTATTAATTCTATTGTATAAGCATGTTGTTAGAGTAGGTATTCCAACTTTAATTATATTAAATCTATACCAAGCCTTTCCTCTCCTTCAAAGAAAACAAAAAAACGCGCTGGCAAGAGCATAATTAGCTTCTCTCCAACACGTTTTATAGTCGTTAGTGAATATTTTTCTTTTTGAAACTGCCACCTTTAACTTCTGCAACATCGTAGACTACTACAAAAGCATTCGGGTCAATTTCACGAATAATATCTTTTATTTTACTTTCTTCAAGACGGTTAATGACACAAGTGATTTCTTTGAATTGTTCATTGGAGTAGCCGCCATAAGCATCTGTATAAGTTGCTCCACGACCCAATCGGTCACGAATAGTCTCGACCATGATTTCCGGTTGAATGGTGATGATTTTAAACGTTTTAGAGCCACTCAAACCTTCTTCAATAATATGAATGACCTTAGAAGCAATAAAATAAGCAAGCGCTGATAGAATAGCCCCTTGTAGGCCAAATACTGTTGAAACAACAATAAAGACAAACATGTTTAGAAATAAGATTAAATCACTGGTCCCAAAAGGTAATTTTCGTGAAAGTAAGACAGCTAACATATCTATCCCATCTAATGCTCCACCATTACGTAAGGCTAAACCCATACCAAAACCGATAATAATCCCGCCAACAACGGTAATTAATAAGGTATCACCTTCTATAATCGTCGGTACATGATGCATAAGACTAGTGCCAACAGCCAGTGAAGCAATACCGATAACGGAATAAAGAGCAAAGCTTTTACCAATTTGCTTATATCCTAGCCACACAAAAGGGATATTAATTATGCCAATTAGCAGCCCTAGCGGTAAGCCAAACAGTTCAGAGCCAACGATGCTTAGACCTGTGACACCTCCATCTGAGACGTTGTTGGGTATCAATACGGATTCTAGACCATAGGCAGCTATTAGCGCCCCAATAATAATCATGAATACTTTTGAGAATATCTTGAGTTTATTTGATTTCTGTTTTCGCGTTTCAATCATTGAATTTCTCCGTTTCACATTGCTTAATTTAGTCCATAAAAATTTCCTCTAAAGGTCTTCCGTCACCTGGATTAAAATCAATCCCTAAAATCTTTGCCATCGTGGGGGCTATATCTACCATTTCGATGTCCCCTATATGATGCCCATTTCTAATCTTTTCCCCGGAGACAACCAAGTTGCATCTATAGCCGTCTTTATCAGGAGAATAGCCATGCGTGGCAAATTTAACGCCTTGTTTGTCCAAATCAGCAATCGTTGGTTCATCCATACTTTCGTCGAAACAATAACCTCTCTTAGCCTCAAGCATATACTTTGTGGTTTGGCCCACATGAAAATAATCCAGTTCATCTCTAGCATACAATTTCTCTATACCTGAAGATTCATCTCTCATATTATCTCCAATAACAGCTAATGCTATTTGCTCAGCTTCTTCATCGCCCTGCCGGATATGCAAGTAAGCCGCTCCACCCCCACACTGAAAGTAAGCTCTCCACTTCATTTCGCCGTTCTCTTCATAGATCAGGCCCTTTTCCTGCAAAAGGTTGTTTAAATGCACCTTGTACCTAACATTAAACTGGCCATGGTCCCCCAAAATTAAAAAAATCGTATCATCCTTTATCCCCGCTTCATCCACTGCCTGCATAATATCGCCTAACCTTTTATCCATACGTGTGATTACCTGCATCACTTCGTCACTGTCAGTTCCATAAGCATGTTTGGCATCATCCAGATCGATCAGATGCATCATTAGAAGATTAGGTTTTTTGCGCTTAATCGTGTCTATAGCACATTTGGTCGTGAAGTCATCCAGATAGGGCTGCTCAATCCCTTTGCGGATCCGGCCATATTTCAGCTCCATATCCACGCAGTATAAGGGGCTTCCGCTTTTTAATATCTTCAGTGCCTGATTTTCGTTTTTGATGGCTCTGATTTCAGGTATATTGTATTGGATGGAGGATTTACCCGATACTGGCCATAGGATTCCGGCGGTGCTCATCTTATGCTCGCGCGCAACATCGTAAATCGTTGGCACCTTGATCGCATTTCTAAACCAGAACCAATTCTGCTCCTCTTCCTTAATAAAGGGCTGAAACGGATTGTTGTGATGGATGCCATGCTTATCCGGATATACACCGGTTGCTATGGTGGTGTGCACTACATATGTGAGCGTGGGATACACACTTTTCAATTTATGGCTGTGGGCTCCGTTTTTAATTAATTCCGCTAAGTTTGGAAGCCGGCTGGCCAATGCCCAGTGGTCTTCTGAAAAGGCATCGTAAGAGATGACGATCAAATGCTTGGCCATAGCCGTTTGTGCTTTAATTGACTTCATAGAATAAGCCCCTTAGGTTCGTCATGTTCAGGCTGCTCTTTAGGTAAAGTTATAAATACGAATAATCCAATAATAAAAAGTGGGATAATCGCTAAAATACTAAATTTAGCATTACCTGTTAAGGTTGTTGTTAAAGACATTACAGCAGGACCAACAATGGCCGCGAACTTGCCAAAAATATTGTAAAAACCAAAGAATTCATTGGAATTCTCCTTTGGAATGATCTTCGCATAATAAGACCTGCTGAGCGCCTGAATGCCTCCCTGAGCGGAACCAATTAGCGCACCTAGAATAAATATATGCCACACTGAAGTGATAAAAAAAGCTGCGATGCAGGAAATGATATATGTAACAATCCCCACGATGATTAAAGTCCTGGCGGAGTATTTTTTGGCGAGATTACCATACAGGATTGCACAAGGAAAAGCGATGATCTGGATAACTAATAATATCCCCAGTAAGGTAAAGGTGTCAAAAGCATCCGCACCCAGAACCGATGTGGCATAGGGCACCACCATTTTAATAATCGTATCTACCCCATCAATATAAAGAAAGTACGCAATTAAGAAAACAAATACACCTTTATGCTGTCTAACATTCCTAAAGGTGTCTCCAAGTCTTTTAAAACTGTTGATTACAGGTCTTGGTTCAGGCTCAATATAATATCTCTGCTTCACATCTCTGATCATGGGTATGGTCAACAGCCCCCACCAAAGAGCAGTAATGATAAACCCAATCTGATAACCGATCGACTTATCCATCCCCATAAACAGAATCAATAGCAGGCTGATGCCAAATGGAATGACGCTGGCGATATATCCATAAGCAAAACCTTTTGTGGATACCTTATCCATCCTTTCATCAGTGGTTATATCCACAAGAAAAGAGTCATAAAAAATATTGGCTCCGGCAAAACCTATGACGGACAGGATGTAAAACACAATCAATAACTGCCACTGCCCGCTCGCAGGTGCAACGAATGCCAAGGAAGCCGTAGCCAGCACACCGATCAAAGAGAAAAATAAGAAAAAGCGCTTTTTCTTATCCTTGTAATCTGCGATCGTGCCTAAAATCGGACTAAGGATAGCCACAAGAATACTAGCAATGGAGTTAAAGTACCCTAAATCCATGCTGCTGTTAACATTTGAAAACATGCCAAATACAATAGGCAATAATGCAGTTGTAACCGCCATCGAATAGGCTGAATTCCCGCAGTCATATAAAATCCATGATTTTTCCTCTTTGCTAAGTTTCATCTAACAGCCACCTTTTCACCTATTTGTAACTGTTATATCATTTCAGCATAAGAGCCATGTTAAATGAATGTTAATTCCATCACAACTTCTTCATAAAAAAACGACCTTTTAAAATCGAAAGGTCGCTTACTCGCTTTTATATATGAATTTAATATTTGACGATATATTCGCAATATTCATCCCCATTAACATTACATTTTATTTCCCGGACGGAAACCCGCTTTCCACGAATTTTAGTAAGTGCTCCTTCGATAATGGCTCCCTCCAGGTCACAAACCATTTTCCCTTCCATAATAGGTAACCCTTCGCAGAAACAATCGTGTACTGCAATCGTCATCCCCTTGTCATCTTCATGGGTTATTATAGGAATCCCTATCTTCAATTGTTCGAATAACTCGAATAGTTCATTAACCGAGGTAACACCAAATTCTTCCCCAATTTTTCTTCCTATAGTCAACGTTGTACCCTTACCATTCATGGGTAACGCTTGATATAAACCAATAAGTCTTATCGTTCTGAAAAGCTCTAAAGGTACGACATTACCTAAATTTTTTCTCTTTATTTTTTTCATATCTGTAAAAGTAAATTGATCCATGCCAGTAGCCTCCAATTGCTTATGTAATTTATATTTCAAATTTAATTGATATATTGAGTATAAACGTATCCAATAATTGCTTTGTGATCTTACGCACATCCTGATTTTTTGTAGAACCATAACAAAAAAAGCAACTTCCCTGTTGGCAAGTCGCTCCTTCATTCATTAGATGCAGCAGCATCTCAAATATGATAATCATAAACCCAAGGCAAAATAACCATCACGCTAGTTCCAACCTGAACCTCTGAATCTACCTTAATATGCCCCCCATACATTTCAATTAATTGTTTACAAATCGATAATCCAATCCCTGTCCCTTTTTGCTTGGTAGTAAAGAAAGGGTCAAATATCCGTTTTAATTTATCCTGTGGAATTCCTTCTCCGTTGTCTTTAAAGAGTAGAATAATTTCGTTTGTCTCAGCAGCTGTGGTAACAGAAATATCTATTCTGCCTCTAAAAGCTGTGAAGGAATCGATACTATTTTTCAAAATATTAAGAATTACCTGCTCTAGCTGAGAGGCGCTTCCAAACGTTAGTACTTTTTCTAAAGAGCACTCTACTGAAAGTATAATATCATCACTAAGTATGAGTTGATTCACAATGTTATTAACTCTATGTATAACCTCCATAACGTTAAATACTACGCCGTTATTTTTCGTACTGTCACCTTTTCGAGCCAGTATTAGAAAGTCCGTTACTAATCCATTCAGAGCATCAATCTCTTTGATGGTGATATCCAGATATGCACGCAATTCATCCGCTTTGATCTCCGGCTCATTTAGCCTGATATTTACAAGCTGAGCAAAACCTTTAATCGAAGCTAGCGGATTTCTTATTTCATGCGCCATTCCTGCTGCCATTTGTCCCATAACAGCAATTTTTTGTTCATGTAAATTGTCAATCTGTTGATTTTTATTAGACAAATAACCTTGTGCAAAGCCAGTAAAACGGGTCCAGTTGCATTCCATTAAACGATTATAAAAAAACAATCGGATCGCGGAATCATCTACAAACTCTTCAATGATCTTAAACATAATATTCTGAGCGGTTAAATTTAAATCCTTGCTCATATCAAGTAAAATATCAAAATGATCACCGAATATTTCTGCAGTATAAACCCCTTGCTCAGCCCCCTCTTTTTCTAGCAGGTTTAAGTATTGATCGTAACCAAAAGAATCAAAAAACAAGGCTTCTACCATACTCATTAATATCGTACTGAATGATGAATCTAACAATTCCTTATGCGTCTCTACAAACCAGGAGAATTCGATGTTTTTCATAGTCATGGAATGATAATGCCTGTTTAAAATGATTGGAACTGCTAAGATTAATGACGAACGCAATTCATTTTCTTTGTATGACATTGTCATCCTCCTTCTTTGTAGTTTGTATTCAAGATATGTGTATATTTTCCTGCTTCAAAAACACAGTAATTCACTTTGTTTTAATCATCATATTATATTCTGGACTTGACTGTTAGAGTGGCATCGAAGATAATTACAACCTCACCAAAAAACCAAAAAAACTATAATTAGGAAGATCATTGATTTTGAAAAGGGGCGGTCGTCATTAGCTGGTTAAGTGATCTCTACAAATTACAGAAGCAGGAGCTAAAGAAGGACATCGAGCCCTCTTTAGTCAATGCTATCTTTCGCATGTATGATAAATTTCCCAGGATTGGACTTAAAGAGCGGATCGGCCAGCAGGATATGTCTCTAGATATCGCTGATGCCTATATTAATGGTCGTAACGCGATGATTGAAGCTGGAGTCGGCATCGGCAAGTCCTTTGCCTACCTCATTCCCAGCCTGCTTATTAACCAAATCTCAAGGCAACCGGTTATTATTGCGACATCCTCCATACAACTTTCAGAACAAATACATAAAGATCTGAGATTCATCGGAAGTCGGCTCGGATTTACAAGGGTACGTTCGGTAGTTGGAAAAGGCATGGGGCAGTATGCTTGCCGGTATAGGGCAGCAGATCTGTTCCAAGCGGATGATTCAAACGCCCCTCTGTCTGCGCTTGCTCAACAGATTGTCAATTATGAAATTGATGAGCGGGCAGATATTAAGGGCGGGGTTAGTGATGCAGTATGGTCTAACGTTTGTGTGAATGATTGCAAATTTGAACGTTGCCATTATAAAAGTACATGTACGTTTTATGAGATGAGAGCTAAAATTAATGCCAACGCGAGCGATATGGATTTTATTATCGTAAACCAGGATCTGCTCATCCGTGATTTAATTAAGAAAAAGGAAGGAACGAAGGGGTTAATCACTGAACGGCCGGCTCTGATCGTAATTGATGAAGCTCATAATCTGGAAGCGAAGGTTAGAGATGCAAGAACGCTCGAATTTACAAACCGGGGAACCTGCCGTATTCTGGATGACGCCTTACAGATTCTCTTCAAACAATCTGCCGATACGGAGCTTATGCCGCAATTTAAATTTATAAAAAGATGCGTTGGCCATATTTTTAAACAAGTTGAGGCAGACTTACTGCAAACAGCCAAGCAGGACAATGACCGTATAAAAATATCGCAGATCACAGGAATCCCCTTAAGACGAGCGGCACAGGTTTTAAAAGATTTTAATCTCAGCCTTTCCGTCTTAACTTCACGGCATGAGCGGGAGATTGACAATATTTTCGAAGCCATGAACGGACTTATCGACCTCTTTGATGTACTCGCCGGAGTAGAGGATAACTATCTGATCTGGGCAAGCAATACCCAGCGGGAGAGTACCCTTAGTATCTGCCCTAAAGGGATAAGCCAGTTTCTGAAATATACCTTATTTAACGGGAAAACCTCTGTTATTTTAACGTCAGCAACGATGTGTCAAAACGGAGAAACGCTGGAAGAACAATACGCTTATCTGACTGAGTCCCTCGGTTACAGGGGAGATTATATGGAGCGCCAAGCTTCACCGTTTGATTATGATAACCACACCATGCTGTATATTGCCAAGGACATCCCCTACTATAACCATCAGCGGCGGGAAGATTATCTTGAAGCGGCATACAAAGAAATGATGAGACTCTGTAATTTAACAGACGGGCGGACATTGGTTCTTTTTTCAGCTAAAGAGGATATGAAGTATATTCATAAGAAATTAAACTCTGAGAAGCTGGCATGGGCATTACATGTTCAAAGGGAAGGCTCGTCCCAGGACGGGGTGATCGCTGACTTTCGGGGCAGTAAAGGCGTTCTACTTAGTACCGGTGTATTCTGGGAAGGTGTGAATATCGAAGGTTCCGATTTGTCGCAGTTAATCATTTTTCGTCTGCCTTTCCCTGTTCCTGCCGATCCTGTCTATGAATATAAGACTTCGATGGCAAAGAATCCCTTGAAAGAGGTTTTTGTACCGGACATGCTGCTTCGGTTAAGACAAGGAACCGGGCGCCTGATCCGCAGTGAAACTGATCTGGGTGTGCTCAGCATACTTGATTCCCGCCTGTCCATTGCCGCCAAAAAGGATTACCGGGATCAGGTACTGGAAGCCTTACCTTTTAAAAAGGTTACTGAGGATTTCAAGGTTCTGGAGAAGTTTGTGAAAGAAAAAGGGATACAGCTTAGTGATACGTAGAGAGATGAAAAAAAGCAACCCATCCGCAGACAAGTCGCTTCTAAACCCTATAACGTTATCTGGCAATTAAACTACTTTATGTTTGTATACCCGCATCGCTATTAAATAAGCAACTACTAGAATGGCTATGCACCATATGATGGCTCCCCAAATATCATTGCCGACAGGCTGCCCCATCAGGAGGGAGCGAACCGCCTCTACTATAGATGTAACGGGTTGGTTTTCAGCAAAGGCGCGAACGACTGGCGGCATCGATTCGGTAGGCACAAAGGCCGAGCTGATGAAAGGAAGGAAAATAATCGGGTAGGAAAAAGCAGTCGCGCCGTCCACCGATTTTGCGGATAGTCCAGCAATTGCTGCGACCCAAGTTAGAGCCAGCGTAAACAATATCAGGATGCCGGCAACCGCCAGCCATGAGAGCACTCCTGCCGATGAACGAAACCCCATAATCAATGCAACAAGAATGATGACGCTAACTGAAATCGCATTGGATATCAGGGAGGTCAGCACATGTCCCCACAGCATGGTAGAACGTGCAATCGGCATAGAATGGAATCTCTGAAAAATCCCTTTTTGCACATCATTAAACAGGCGGTAAGCCGTATAAGTTACACCACTTGCAATAGCGATCAGTATGATCCCGGGTAATAAATAATTCACATAGTTATCCGTACCCGCCTGGATGGCCCCACCGAACACGTAAACAAACAACAGCATAAATGCAATTGGCATGATAGTTACCGTGATGATGGTATCCATACTGCGGAGAATATGGCGCATAGAGCGTCCGAGCATTACACTCATGTCACTGAAAAAGTGCTTCTTAATCATTTCCATTTACTTTCCCTCCTTTTTGCCGATGATTGCGAGGAATATTTCCTCCAGCGTCGGCTGCTTTTCAATGTACTCAACTTTTGCGGGCGGAAAACGCTTTTTTAGTTCTTCGAGTGTACCGCTCGCAATAATTTTACCTTCATGTAGAATGGCGATTTGATCAGCAAGCTGCTCTGCCTCTTCCAAATACTGCGTCGTCAAAAAGACAGTCGTACCGCCGTCGGCAAGCTCCTTAACCATCTTCCATACATCAATCCTTGCCTCAGGATCAAGTCCAGTGGTTGGTTCGTCGAGGAAAATAATCTGCGGTTTTCCAACAAGACTCATCGCGAGATCTAATCTCCGGCGCATCCCGCCTGAATAAGTGGATACCTTGCGATCCGCGGCATCGGTCAAAGTGAAGCGTTCCAGCAGATCGTCCGCAACTTGACGCGGATGCTTCTCATGGCGGAGCCTCGCAATCATGATCAGATTTTCCCGGCCGGTCAGAATCTCATCCACGGCAGCAAATTGACCCGTCAGGCTGATGGACTGGCGTACATAATCAGGCTTTGTGGCGACATCAAATCCGTTCACTGCAGCAGTCCCGCCATCTTGATTCAGCAAAGTGGTGAGGATTTTGACAATGGTGGTCTTGCCTGCACCATTGGAGCCCAGCAGAGCAAAAACGCTGCCCTGCTCCACTTCAAAATCCACCCCCTTTAAAACTTGAAGCTGTCTGTAGGACTTTTCCAACCCAACCACTTTAATGGACTTGTTCATTGCATTCCCTCCTCAAGGTTTTGTTAGCATATCTTTATGGAATTCTCCCCGCAAAACTCACTTCGGAAGCTCAGGCTTATAGAACTGTAACCTTTGTCAAATCAGCTTCCATGCCTTTGAGCGAAGCAAAGGTCAACTTATCCATCATTGCACCATCAAAGTTGATCGTTTTGATTGCACGATAAAACTTCTTGGATAACGAAAACCCGGAGAGGAATGACACATTTTTTAACGTCGCACCTCTAAACGAAATATCGTTCAGCGCCGACTTTTCAAACTTAACCCCGATAAAGGTCTGGCCGTCAAAACATAATCCCCGCAGATCAGAGGTTTTAAATTCCACACCGTCAAAGATACAGTTCTCAAAGATTGTTTTCGTGAGATCAGTCGTACACAGCTTGACGTCGGTCAGTCTTGCACTGATAAATTTCGCCCCTGTAAGTCCTGATGAGCTAAAGTTGGTGCGAACAAGAATAGATTTGTGAAAGCTCGCATTTGCGAGTTCAATGCCGGACAGATTGCAGTCGGTCAGATTAGCGCTGTCGAACTTGGCCTCGCCTACGTCACTGCCCGCGAAAGAACTGCCGGTCAAGTCAGCGCCTGTAAAATCGGAACCCCGCAACGCGCTCACTTTAAAATCCCCTTTATGGGCGGTAACGCCTGCAAAATCACTCTTCGATAAGTTGCTCGCCCTAAAGCTCGTCACCACCTGCCGCTCAAGTGAACGGGAGAGATTGGCAACCTCCTGCACCGTCTGTTCAATGTCGCCGATGCTGTCTATCGTCATCTTAAACGCCGTTTCATCATCCTTGCCTTCAGCCTTGAGTTCACTGAACCGCTCCTGCAAATCGGAAAGGAGGTCACTCTTTAATTCAGCAACGCTTTTTATCCCGTCATAGGGTGCGAATACGCCATTTAAATACATGTTTAATTTCTCATTCATATTATCAAGTCTCCTTATAATAAGTTTTCAAGCACACGTTTTGCGTACTCCCAATTAGTCTTGTTATTGGCGTAAACAGCTTTCCCCTTCTCGGTAATCCGAAAATACTTCCGTCGTCCCCCCTGAGACTCATCCCCCCAATACCATTCAATGTCACCGTCTGCCTCAAGCCGCCGGACGCTGGAGTACATCGTAGCTTCTTTTAATTCATACTCGCCTCCGGAACGCTCAGCAATCAATTTGACGATTTCATATCCATAACGATCTGCTTCGGACAAGAGCCGTAATACCATCGTATCGGTATGCCCTCGCAGCAGATCGGATGTGATTTTGTTCTCACTCATTTCATCACCTCATAATCGCATTGTATATCATACTACTGTGACAGTCAAGGTACTTTGATCATCATGTTTATACAAAATAAAAAAATGCCGTCCTTAGTTGTCTAAGGCAGCATTTTTCTCTTTTATGTCTGCTGGTAATTCACAGCTACCTGCCGGCAACCCTCACACAAAAATGCATAATAAATCCCCTCGCTGTCCTCGGCCTGTTCCATGTCCATTTGGGCAATAAACTTCATCGTCGTCGAACAGCAAGGGCACACAGGATATTCCGCATCCTGAATCCAAGCCGGATGTCCTCCAATCTGCGACGCAGGCGCCTCAAGCATCCAATACGAATTTTCATAGGTTCCCATCTGCCGTTCCGATAGCTGCATGGCATGCCATGCTGTTTCTTCCCTGTCTTCATTTGCAGGCAAAAAATCAGGAACGGTATTATATTCACTCCACGAATATTGGCCATCCAGCTCCGCTTTCATAAACACGGTGCCATAACAATTACAATGCATGCAAGCTGCAATCCTTAACCGCTGGCCGGAAAGCTTCATAAATTGAACCAGTGGATTCTGCAAATCGTAATCAAACAGCACTGTCAATTTACCGCCACACCAAGGGCAGGAATGCTCACCCTCCTGCAGCGCCGCTACCGCCGTATGATCCCGATCCAGCCCATTTTTTCCGTCCCTGTTTACTTCAAAATGATAACTCTCGGGGTAAAAGAGCAGCCTTTTCCCACCGTCGGGATCTAATTCCCATCCTGCTTCGTGAGCATAGGTTTCCGGAGCCACATTTAACTCCGATGTCCATCGAGGCGGATGCTGCCGCCATGTCTCGAACTGCCGTACAACCTCTTCATCGCCAATCCAGGCCAATGCAAGCAGCAAATGATTACGGTTTTCCGAGTCATGCTCTAACTGATGAATGATCATATCGCGGATCTCCTGACCCGCTTCTTTATAGAGAATACCGGGATAATACTTCCCTTTGTGAAAAAAAACCTCCAGCCCCTGTTCAATGCAAGCACTTGAAAAACATATAAGCGACAGTAAAATAGCCTCAGCCTGGTCAAAATCATCTTCTTCCATCAATTCAATGGCGTAGGATTCCAATCGCTCCCTTTCGCTTTCAGTCAGTTGACGATACAACTCTTGCGCGGTTTTGTGATAGGAGATTTCGTGTTCAAGCGGGCTCCATCTCCGCGGTTTGTGCATGATTTTAAGAATTTCAACCGGATCATTCACACCTGCGTACAAATCAATGTCTTTTCGATTTTGTTCAATATAAGCCTTTTGCTCCAGCGCAAGCTTCCTTTGATGACAGGGCATGCAGATTCCCCCCGTCTTTAAAGCAGTTGCAGGAAGTATGCTTCCCTTGCAGCCTGAGGTTTGGCAGGGTATACGCTCGCTCATCGTACTCTCCTATTCTGTATAAGTTATTCTCAAAGACTATTATTAATAAGCTAAACTGCATTATAGAATTAGCTATATTATAGAATTAGCTGCATTAAATATATCACCGGATTTAGCAGCTTTAAATTCATTTCAGATTTCAATTGGATATATCCCCCACCATCACCTTAAACGGAAACAAAAAAAGGTCAACCAAATATTTCTGGTTAACCTGATAAACGAAAACTCCCCCGGATAAAGAAGAACCGGTGCCCTTGTATTAGGCTTAATCCGTAATCTTCACATTTCCAAACACAGCCTTATTCCTCGAGTCATCCCCGGGATTGCTAAGTGCTATGCCAATATACACCTTGCGGTTCATCGGAATCTGAACAGTTCCGACCGTTTGCCAGTTATTCCCGTTCGTCGAAATAGCCCCTTTGAAGGTATTTCCACTTCGGGTCAGCTTTAGCCATCTTGGAGCCGAGGCAGCCGCAGTCTGATCAACCATATTGCCCGCAGTCTCTGCACGATACTGGAAGGTGGCCCCATTCTCGGGGGTAAGCATCATATCTGCGTGCTTCGAATTATGACCCAGCGACTCCCGAATCATAATGCCGGCCTTGGCCCAGCCGTCCAATCGGCTAGTGGACTGCACTTTAACAATAATCTCCGCATCGCCCCGCACGGATTGGTATATATAATTCAGTTGATCTCCATTTCCCCAGATATCCGTAGAGCTGCTGCTGAGTGTAAATTGCTCATTGGAAGAATTGTAGGTAACATTCCCCGGCATGGAACCAATATTTCGCGCCTTCCACCCTGCTGGTAATTGAGCCGGATAATCTTGTTCTACCGGAGGCGTCCAGCCTGGCGTAGGCCAGGTTTCACGTTCTTTGATATTGGCTAGCTCATCTTCTGGCCAGGCCCCGTAAGCAAAGAACGACAGACGCTTCACACCTGGATAATTCTCGCGGATTCCCTTGTAAATCTCCTGATATTGATCATCTGTCCAGTCATTATCCAGCGTCGCAACAATTTCCACGTCACTGCCGCTAATCCGGTCGCTCGTATCCTTCAGGATTCCGTAGGAAGTGCTGTATACCCAATCACTGTTGAACTCCCAGTCATCAAAGTACGCCATTGGTGCAACAAAGTCGATATCATCCTTGAATTTGGCTACATTCTGCCCAACTTCAATGAATTCTGGCGGCAAAATATACACGCCGAGCTGCACATCCGGCTTCGAGGACTGTGTGATATCCTGACGGATATCGCCCACATACTGTCCGATTTGTTCGGTTCTCCATTCATTCCACTGCTCACGCTGAAGCGAATCTGTCTCGAAGTCAATGCTGAGCGGTGAATACCCGAACTGCGCCTGATACTTCAGGGCCGTGTAATCACTGACGTCCATGTTGTAATTGTCGAAGCGGATCCAATCCAGCACAACGCCATCCACATCATAATTCTGGATTACTTCCTGAATAATGGAACGCTCATACTCCTGCACTTCATGGTGAATCGGATTGACGAAGTATTCGTTGCCGTTAGAACCTGTAAACGGTGTCTGAACCCCGTCAACCAGCGCCTGCATCTGCCATTCATCGTGCTCCAGGAAAGCCTGCTGATCATGGAACTGCGGAATCCAGGCATGAACCTTGATTCCTGCAGCATGGGCTGCCGTAATGACAGCCTGCAGGGCATCGAAATTCTGGTAGCCTTGGGCAATTGGTGCGATATCACTCTGATAAAATACACTTCCAGACGGAACCTCATCATCTTCATCCTGCTTCACGTTCATGCTAATAACATCGACGCCATAGCTTGTAGACAGCGCGATGAAATTCTGGACATCCGCCATGTTCTTAAACTGGTTTACGGTCCGTACAATAACTTCCGTTTCGAAAGGGGGGTTACTCTCCTCTTCGGCCATAACAGGAACGGAACCACCGGCTATCGAAGAAACCAACACGATGCTTAACAGTGCTATGAACCTCGATCTCAACGCAAATGCCATAATCTCGCCTCCACAATTATAAGATTTTATAAATAGTCTTATTTCGTCGCGTTGATTTTCTTAACATTTTCCTGCCATTTTTCGGTTCTGAATTCAAGCAGCTTAGCCAGCCCCGCTTTTTCGGTGTTCTTTTTAGCTGTCTTTAGCGCTGACAGCACCGCTTCATCCGACTTCGCCTGAACCATCTGGGCGTAAGCAAGGGTATAAATATCCCCGATATTCTGTGCGATGATGCCGATCTCCGTATCCGGAATCGGATCGGTATTTACAAACTCCGTGATATCCAACGCGGTTTTCCAGGTCACCGTGGACTGCGCCACGGTCTCCCAGGATTTCTGGTTCGCGGAAAGCAGCGCCTCGAGGCTCATTTTCGCCGTATCAATAAAGGTCGTATTTCCCGCCCAGTTAAAGTCCTCGAATTTCCGCATCGTTTCCGTACGCTCGTTAGCAGGAGTCGTCTTGTATTTCTCGTTCGGGATTGGAGCTCCGTCCGCATCCTCTTCATCCCAGTACAAGCCTTTAGGACCGAAGAAAAGCACCTTCTGCCCCTCCGGACCCGTAATCCAGTCAAAATAAGCGAAGATGGCCTCTGGATCCTTGGCCTTTTTCGTAATGACATTAACGTTCCAACCCAGCGTCTCAAAGCCGCTTACAAACACTCGTGTTTTGTCTAGTCCGGATTTATGAATCGGCCATATAATCTCATAACCGCTGTCCGGATTATTCGCTGTCAGTGCCCTGTGTCCCTCGGCTCCATACGTAGTGATATTGGATTCGACCATGACTGCTACCCGGTTGGTATTGACCTTTTCTTTGACCGCATCCTGGGTTTGCTGCAGTGCATCCTGCGTAATCAGCCGTTCACGATACAGCTTATTAATATACAGCACCATCTCTTCGTAAGCAGGATCATCCAAGATAGATGACAGCTTGTCGCCATCCGGATATCCCATGAGTGAAATAAACTTACTGGTGGAGTTCTCCTTAAAACCACCATACATAATTTCCAGACCTGCCCCCTTCTCCCCAACCTCCAGAGGTACTACATCCGGATACTTTTCTTGCACCTTAAGCAAATATTGATACAAATCATCAAAGGTCTCCAGCGCCGGTCTGCCGAGTTCGTTATAAATATCTTTATTCACCATCCATCCGCCGTTGCCGAATTGCCCGGATGTATACCAGTTCGGGATTTGATAGATTTTCCCGTCTTCTGAACGGAGCAAATTCAGGGTGGATTCCTTCACATATTTCTTGAAGTTCGGATACTTCTCATAGTAATCATCCAGCGCAACGAGTTGTCCTGCCTGCACCAGCCGCTCCACTGAGGATCCCCGGTCAGTAAAAATGACATCCGGTAAATCACCGCCGACGATCATCGTGTTGAGCTTTTCTCCGGCCGCTCCTCCGGATTGTATGGGTTCAACAGTAACCTTACGGTTCTCCTGAATCCATTTTGTCGCCTCATTATCCCCCCAGGGTGATGTCGTAAGCCAGTCATAGTTTCCATAGAAGCTGAAGGTGACGGGCTTGATCCCGCTGCCGTCATCTGTGGCGGCCTCAGTATTCAGATTTTTCTCGCTTGTGTTTGGTGAAGTGTTAGAATTTCCTCCTCCGCTACAGGCAGCGAGAAGAAGCACCAGTGAAGTCAGCAAAAGAGATACCCATTTCATACGATTGCGCATCTTTTCCCTTCTTTCTACATAATATGGAGACTGCTATTCTTTCATCGAACCAATCATTACGCCCTTAACAAAGTACTTTTGGAGAAAAGGATACGTCAGGATAATTGGAATGGTAGCGATCATCATCGTAGCCATAGTCAGTGACTTCGTGGTAATCGTCCGATTCCGGTTCATATGATCCAGCGCGATAGCATTCGATGAGCCAATTTGGGTCATGATGTTGGAGTTCATAATCTGGCGCAGCAGGGTCTGTATAGGGAGCAAGTGATCCTTTGTAATATAGATCGCTCCCGTAAACCAGTCATTCCAATAACCTACTGCGGTGAATAAGGCAATCGTGGCCAGCACCGGGCCGGAGACGGGAATGACGATTCGGAAAAAAATGCCGTAGTTGCTGCTGCCGTCGATTTTGGCAGATTCCTCCAACCCCTCCGGCAGAGCATGGAAGAAGGTGCGGATGACAATCATGTTCCAGACACTGATGATGCCGGGGATAATCAGCACCCAAAAGGTGTCCAGCATACCCAAAGAGCGAACTAGTAAATAACTAGGGATGAGCCCTCCACTGAAGAACATCGTAATCATGAAGAACACCATATATTGTTTTCGAAAAAGCAATGTCTTCTTGGACATTCCGTAGGCTAACAGTGCCGTGAAAAAGACAGACAATGCCGTGCCGCTTAACGTTCTAAGAATGGTGATCAGAAAAGAATTCAGCAGGCGTTGATCCTGAAACACAATATAATAATTTTCCAGGGTAAAAGCTCTCGGTAACAAGGTTACACCGCCGAGCGCCGTATCGCTCCCTAGATTAAAGGAAATGACCAACGCATTCCAAAACGGGTATAGCATGAGTAACGCCAGCAGCGTCAAAAGGGTATAAATACTCCGCTGCATGATTTTGTCGCCTAGGCTTAGTCTCATTGTTCACTCCTCCTAAAAGGTTTATGGAGCATCGGAAGCATTCGCTATGAGTAGTAGTACTACCAGAGACTAACATCTGCCCGGCGAGCGATTTTGTTGGCCGTCACTAGCAGAATGACACTGATCACCGCCTTGAATAGCCCTACAGCTGTCGCATAAGAGAATCTGGCATTTAAAATCCCAACACGGTACACATAGGTGTCGATAACATCGGAGTAGGGTCGCAGAATTGGATTGGTTGCCAGCAGCAAAATGTCCTCGAAGCCCGCACTGAGCAGACTGCCGATGGCAAGAATCATAAAGATAATGATAATGGGGGTAATGCTGGGGAGTGTAATCAAGTGAATTTGCTTAAACCGGCTTGCTCCATCTATAGAAGCGGCCTCATATAGGGTTGGATCAATACCTGCAATCGCGGCCAGGTAGACAATGCTCCCGAATCCGACCTCTTTCCATACATTTACGCTTACTAGAATCGACCAAAAGTATTTGGGTAACGCCAGGAAGTTAACTGGCTCCCCTACCAAATTGAATCGCTCCAGCAAATAGTTCACCGTTCCGTTATCAACGGATAACAGCGAAAATACAAAACCGGATACAATAACCCAGGACAGGAAATAAGGTAAATAGCTGACGGTCTGGATAATCCGTTTAAAGCCCATATTCCCGATTTCATTCAGCATCAGTGCAAGAAGAATCGGGGCAGGAAAAGAGATAATCAATTTAAGCAAGCTAATCACAAGGGTATTTCGCATCACATTCCAGAACTCCGGCGCCTCGAAGAACATTCTGAAATGCATAAATCCAACCCAGGGGCTCTTCATAATGCCGCCAAAAATATCGTATTGCTGGAATGCCATAACCACGCCATACATCGGAATGTAGCTAAAAATGAATACAAAGATAATTCCCGGCCAAACCATGGACTGCAAATCCAATTGACTGATAAATTTCTTCCATCTACGCGGTTTCTCGGCCGTGTTCATCCGCTTTTCCTCCTCTGGACGATTCTAGTGAAACAACGGCAACAACGATTTGTTCTTCTCCAGCATTTCATCCAGCAGTTGTTCAGCTACGGTGACCGAAGGCACGAGCGGATGATGAACCATAGCCTGTAGGGCTATATCCCGGTCTCCGTGCACAGCCGCCTCGATGGTTAGGCACTCGTATTGCTTGACCGCGGCCAGCAAGCCTTTGATGGGCTGAGGAATTATACGCAGCGGAATCGGCAGCGGGCCTTGCTTGGTTACCATACAGTTCACCTCAATAGAGGCATCGTCCGGCAAGAAGTCAATCATTCCGTTATTCCTTACATTCAACGTCTGGATATCGCGGGAATCATTATAAATGGAGCGCATCAGCAGCACTGCCGCCTCCGAGTAGTAGGCTCCGCCGCGCTGTTCCAACTGCTTGGGCTTTTCCTTCAGCTCTACGTTCCGGTACAGTTCAAACAGCTCTTCCTCCACCTTCTTCACTACCTCAGCGCGCGATCCAGTCGTTGCTGCTGCTTCCTTCTGTTCCGCAAGCATCGCGTCCGTCATATAGTAATAGCTCAGGTAATAAGAGGGAATCGCTTTCAAAGCATTCAGAAACCGGTAGTCCCAGGAATCAAACGGCACATTGCTCGCCTTGTAGCTCTGCGGGTAATCAATGAGCTCCTGCAGCTTGCTTTTACCGTCAATCACGATATCGGATACCCAGTGCAGATGGTTGATGCCGACAAACTCCGCGTAGATTTTCTCCATAGGAAGTCCGAAGAACTCGGAGAGCCACTTTTGAAAACCGATCGGCGAGTTGCACAGGCCTACGCTTTTTACCGATGAGTATTTGTGAACAGCTTCAGTCACCATACCGGCCGGATTCGTAAAATTCAGCAACCAGGCATCCGGAGCCAGCTCCTCAATGTCTTTGCAAATATCCAGAATGACCGGGATAGTCCGTAGGCCTTTCATCATCCCTCCGGGACCTGTAGTCTCCTGGCCGATGACATTGTATTGAAGCGGAATTAATTCATCCCATTTGCGCGCTTCCAGCATGCCTACCCGGATTTGCGTACATACAAAGTCCGCTCCGGCAATGGCTTCCCTGCGCTCAAGCGTCTGGACCACGGTAATCGGCAGTCCGGACTCAGCAATCATGCGTTTGCTCAGTTCTGCAATCGTATGCAGCTTCTCCCTTCCCTCCTCAATATCCACCAGCCATACTTCGCGAATGGGAAGCTCTTGGTGATGCAGGATGATGCCTTCAATAAGCTCAGGCGTATACGATGATCCCGCTCCGATGACAACCAGCTTCAATGTTTCCTCCATGATAGACCCTTCCTTCATCTTTTTCATTTTGGTCTTATAAAAACTAGCCTATTGTGTTCAGTACTTTCCCCTGTGATAGATTATCTAGAACCTTCTGATCTACACGCATACCGCTGCTTTCCATAGCCAGAACGACCGATCCTACAACCGGCTCCCGGGTCAAAATCCTTAAAGTGCCATTCGGAGCCGACAACTTCACTCTTCTCTCAATGGCCCGCCGGATGATGCCTGAGCGGTCTCCCTTTGTCAGCAGGCTGCCTGCAAGTACGATGTCGAAGAAGTCCTCCTCCATGCCCAAGCGATGGATGGCCGATGCCGCGGCCAAACCCAGCTCATCCCCTTGCTTGACCAGCAGCTCGGTGGCAACCTGGTCCCCTTCCTCTGCCGCTTGAAACAATAGTTCAGCAATATGGGGAGGCAGGTCTCTGAAATGATCCAGGTAATCCTCTCTTAGCTCCGAAACATTGGAATAGCCCAACAATTCCGTTAAGCGTTCGGTTAGGACCGTCTCCTTCTCTCTTCCCTCATCCGCCCGAAGGACGCTACGGAATACCTCAATACTTAAATCATAGCCACCGCCATAATCCCCGAATCGGTAGCCGAATCCACCACATTGGTATGTAGCACCCAACGGATTTTTACCACTACAGTTCACGCCTGATCCGCAAATCAGCACGATCCCATAGTTCTTCTCTGTACCTGACCGCAAGGCAATCCAGGTGTCGCAGGAAATCTCAGTTTGGGGAAGATCAAAGCTGCTGATGATCGGTCGCAAAATCCGGAAATCAGCCTCTCTGTCCGCTCCCGCTAAGCCGAACCAGGAGTAATCCAGCTGATCCTTGGTCAGCCCTGACGCCATAATTGCTTCCGATATGGCCTGCTGCAAACTGTTCACCGCCTGCTCACGGTTTATTTGATGATTTCCGATCCCACCCTTGCCAACTCCGATGACCTTCCCTTGTTCATCTGCAATCATTGCGTGGGTTTTACTGCCTCCTGCATCAACTCCCAAAAAATACTTCACGGATGATTTCACTCCTAAAATTCAAGGTAATCTAACAGATGCGGTGGATTCACGAATGAGTAGCTGCGGAGCAAGCTTCGTTACAGCGGGCGGCATCACCTCCCCGTTGATCATTTTTAGTAGTAAATCAACGCCTATATTGCCCATTTGTGCCTCAGGTTGTCTGACCGTCGTTAACCGCGGGTAAAATTCACCTACGAACTGCTGATCATCAAATCCAACAATTGAGATATCGTGGGGTACTCGAATTCCCTCTTCCCGGAGAGCCTGAACCATTCCAAGAGCAATAAAATCGTCCCCGGAAAAAAAAGCTGTCGGCAGCTTATCTTCGCGGATCCATCTCTTGGCCACCTCATAGCCGCCGCTTACTGTAAAACTGCAGTATTCCGTTCCGAATGGCGTTAACCCGGCATCCTCGAGCGCTTGGACATAACCGCGCTTACGCTCCGCTACACTTAGAAATACCGAAGGGCCGCCAATATAGGCGATTTGAGTGTGCCCAAGATCGAGCAAGTGCTTTGTAGCCTCATACCCGCCTTGATAGTTATCGACCACGACGCTAGGCACATCCTCATGCTGAAACTGGTTATCCAGCAATACAAACGGAATATTTTTTCTTTTCAGTTCCTCTACATATGCCTTTTCTTCAAGTGGGGACAACAGGATAATTCCATCAACGCGATCCTTCTGAAACAGGAAATTATCGCCCTCATCCTCATTCTCGGCGATCGATAGGGCTAAAAAATACCCTTGCGCCGCCAGCTTCCGGTTCACCACGCGAATAACCCGGTCATAGAAAGAGTCGTTAAAGTTGGTAATCGACATCCCGATGACTCCCGTTTTGCCTCTCACAAGACTCCGCGCTGCTGAATTGGGTTGATAATTTAATTCCTCCATAGCTTTCAGTACTTTCTGTCTATTAGCTTCCCGTACAGATGGTAAATTGTTAAGCACCCTGGATACGGTCACTACAGAGAGTCCCGACTTTTTGGCTACATCATGTATATTCATCTTAGCTTCCATACCTCCGTCACCCGAAAGTTTAAACGATTAAACTTTTTAGGTAAATAAAAAAACCTTACCTTTCGTGATATTTCTATGTTCTGATTGAAAATTGCACACTGAATGTCAGCTTTGCCTTTATCAAGAACACCAAAATTCTTTACAAAAGTTTTAAGGTTTTAACTAATTTACATTCTACTTACATTTCCAATATCCGTCAATACATAAAATGCAGCCAAAACAAAAAGCAACTCATCCGCAGACAAGTTGCTTTTTAGACACGCTATTCCCCCTTCCATTGCTTCTATCATCCTCAGGTTAATTGGTAATTACCCATTGTTGTCGATCAAGAGTAGGATCAAGCTCGCTAAGGGACAGTGTCGACCCATCCGCTGATACTTCCAGCGCTTTCTTATGATGAGCAGAAATAATACTTACGGTACCATCATCATTTTTGTGAAAAATCCAACGCTGATTGTTATATCCGAGATAAGGGTATAACTGAATTTTATTTTGCCCTGTGTCTAGATCAAGCGCCTGACCGGCTGTTGTACGAATAGAATAGGAACCTGCATCGTCCCCCGTCGGCACGAATACCCACTTCTGATCCGTAAAATCATTCGCATCCTTCAGTGTAACAGCTTCACCATTTGCGAGATTTGCTGTATAAAGGGATTTCTCTAGTTCTGCATTTACTAGACTGGAAGTGGTTAAATCGGCAGGTGTTTCTCCGCTCACGTTAACGTTTTGATATGAAACATTTCCGCCAAATACATGTAGTCCAAAGCGGCCTTCTGCAAATACGCCGTCCTGGAGGTCGATCACTTTCTGCCCATCCACATAAACCACGATATGCGGGCCCTTCGCTTCGATTTTCACTTTGTAGGTTTGACCCGGCTGAATGAACGTCGGAACTTTTGCTAGAATCTGACGCTCTTCAAAACGGCCGTCGATTTTATAAAACAGACGGATGGACTTCATATTCGGATCCAGATTTAAGTAGTATCCGCTGCGTCCATCTTCGCTGGCACGGAACAACATAGAGCCTGCTCCTCCGGATTTCCCTAACATCATCTCTGCTTCATAAGTAAAATCTCCTGCCTGCTTCTCTGCGATATAATTCGCGTCACTCCAGTAATTTCCACGAATCCCATTTTCACCAATGACCCAGGAGGCTGCAGATAGATCTTTAGTCCACCCACTTAAGTTCGTATGAAATTTACCCCCAGATACCTTAACTAATAAGCTAGCCGATGTCTTCCCATTTGGAGTAGAGACGGTAATGATAGACTCGCCTTCTTTTTTAGCTACAAGGGTTGCCTGGGAGTTATCCACCACGTTTAGTTCAACAACATCCTTGTTACTGGAATTCCATTTAAGCGGCTGTGCCCCATTACCGGTACCATTCTCTACCATCGCCAAAAGTATGTCGCTTTGCCCCTTGCTCAGTTCGCGATCACTTGTATCCATCATTATCTTGGTAGCTGAGCCCGTCTCCTGATTCCATACAGAGCCTAACTGATTCACCTTCAGAGATACGACTTTTACGTTGCCTCCTTTGGTGTAAAAACTCAAAGCTCTGCTGGCTGGATCCGGAAAAATGACGTCAGAGAAAACAACTTTACCGTTGTTGCCAAAAACCTCAATAGAAGACTCATCTACAAGGATACGCATCTTAACTCGCTTGTTCTCCGTTTGCATTGCCGCTTCATGTCTTGTATTAAATAGACTCGAAAAATCCGTCAAACCAGATGCAGACCGATCCACGAAAATCCGACCCTCACCAGGTTTATATCCAACAACCGTTTTTTGACTTCCCCCTACACGAACGTTAAAGCCAAATTCACTAACCTGACTACCTGCTGGAATTTCTACTTCAGCTTCAATCTCGTATGCACCAGAGGTAACCCCTTTCAATAGATTCTGAGAAGAAGGACTCACCTCTTTGTTAGCAGTAGAATACAGCTGACTACGCAGCGATTCCAACTCCTTGATCGGACTTTGAGCGAGCTGAATCCCATTTTTTGTCGTTACTAATGAGACTTCTCTTGGGATTGACAGTACGCCTTTCCAATGGCTTGTTGGAAAAGCAAACGGATAGTCCCAGTTTGTCATCCACGCCATCATTACGCTGCGATGATCTGGCATGTTCGAAAAAGACATTGAAGCGTAGAATTCTTTTCCAAAATCTGTTCGCAAAACTTTCCCTGCCGGATTATCATTAACGAATTTACCTTCCGCTGTTAAATGACCCACAAAATATTCAGCATCTGATCCGCCTGTTTTTGAATTCGCTCCTGTACTAATCATCAGAACCCATTTCTTCTGTGATGTTCCGTCTACCGAAAGCTGAAGCAAATCCGGACATTCCCATACACCGCCGCGAACATAGTCCCCGTATCCCCAACTATCTGTTAGGGTCCAATCAAGTAGATTTGTTGAAGTAAAGAAACGAATATGATCTCCACCGGATACAACCATTACCCACCTGTTATTGTCATTATCACGAATCACTTTCGGATCACGGAAATCCCAGCCTCCCGGCTCCCCTCCATTATCGCCTGGATTTCCGATAACCATTGGACGCGTCTTGGAATATTCCCAAGTACGACCTTGGTCCTTGCTGTATGCAAGACCGATACGCTGATTCCCATTCGGGCCATCGGGATTATAGGAAGTGTAGTAGGCAATTAGACCTTTACCTCCTGAATCCCCGAACAAACCTGATGCATTCGTCAAATCTGCCACAGCTGATCCAGACCAGACATGCCCATGATCATTCCACGGCAGCGCAATCGGAAGCCGCTTCCAGTTCAGCATATCTTTACTGACAGAATGTGCCCAAGTGCCTCCGTCCTGATGGAATAGATGATATTCACCTTCGAAGTAGACAAGCCCGTTCGGATCACTGGCAGAACCACGAATTGGCGTATAGTGGTATTGAGGACGATATTTTTCACTATAATAATTGCTGGCATCCGTCACATAGGTATCCTGGAAGTAAGCTGTTCCCTGTTTAACAACGATTCCTGCATATCCATCGGTATAGGTTTCATCTGTTAGATCGATTGCGGCCGGGGTGTATCCGTCTAGAAAGACCTGAATTCTGTTTCCCTTCGCCTTTATCTCTACATGATGTTTTGCTCCGGCCTGACTTGGATAGATATGCTGTGAACTTGCAATTGTTGTTCCGTTAGCTTTCGTCAGACTTACACGAACCTGATTTCCTTCCTTCGTAAGGGCTGCTTCATATCCCTTTGTTCCATCAGCCGATGAACGAAAGGCGAGCGCTGCAACAGAATCAGGACGAAGAGATAGATTTCCTTCATATACAAAATCAGCAGCTTGTTTATTATAAATTTGCTGTGACTTCATCTGGTTTACTGCCATTCCTTTTTTGCCGTTGATATTAGGCTGCCATTGTCCTTTATTTGTAACCACAGCACCCAAATTCCCTTTCAGGTCGCTTACGATAATATTTTGGAACAAAACAGAACCATTCCATACATTGAGTCCCAGCTTACCAGTACGATACGCATCATCCTGAACCTCAATCACAGGTTTATATTCATTGTCCCAATATACTTTCAGTGATGAACCCTCTGCTTTCACCTTGAGATGATAGATCTCTCCTGCCTTAACAGTAACCTTCCGCTCCTCTTTTAATTTCCCTTCACCATCACTTGCGTCTCGTAAGCGGATCATACCTGCATTCGGAACAATTTGGAGCATGTAGGAACTCCAGCCATCTTCATTAGAACGGAACAATAAGGTCGCGTCCGCTTGCATATCCTTGATCATGACATCAGCTTCATAGATAAAATCCTCTGACACCGTTTCGGAAATTGCCATTACATTTTCTTGTGGATCGGAAGTCAGTAAAATCCCTTCCACAGTATCCGCCAACTTACCTTTTCCTTTTATTTGCCAACCTGTCAAGTTTGTGTTTGTTTTGGTTACGCTTTCAAAAATAGAAAGCCCCTCCTTAGCTTGTTTACTTACCTCCTGATCAGCGGGCGCAGCCCAACCCGTACCGGGATTCGCTACATATATGCCTGCGGAAGTCATAACAAATCCTGTTGCCATGAGAAAGGATAAAATTACTTTTCCCTTATTAACCATCCTCTTCACCCTCTTTTTCTATCATCAATCATTTCTTTTATTGTAAAATAAGAAGGAGGCCAATTCATTGCACTGACCTCCTCTCTATATTCTTTTACAATTGAGCAGAACTCTAACTTTCCAGTGCTGTGAGTCCAAGAGCGAGAGCACCACATAATCCCGCCTGTTGGCCTAGTCCTGGTGGAACGATATACTCATCTATGTGTTCCAAAATAGTACTTGAGCTGACATAACCGTTCAGGTTCTGTAGCACGGCCTGCCGAATAAGTGGAAACAATTGGGACTGCTGCATAACACCACCACCCAGAATGATTTTCTGAGGAGAGTTAAGCAATATAGCACCCGTAATCGACTGCGCAATATAAAATGCTTCCATTTCCCATGCAAGGTGATCTATAGGAAGTTCATGTCCCTTCTTCCCCCACCTTGCTTCAATAGCAGGACCTGCCGCCATCCCTTCTAGGCAGTCCCCATGATAGGGACATCCCCCTGGGAATTCATCTTCAGGATGGCGTCTTGTAAGAACATGACCCCCTTCAGGATGCACAAGACCATGAATAAGTTTGCCTTCTGAATACACTCCCACACCAACACCCGTGCCAACTGTATAGTACAAACAGCTGGATAACCCTTGGGCTGCGCCCCATTTGGCTTCACCAAATGCCGCTGCATTGACGTCCGTGTCCCAGCCAAAGGGAACCGAAAAGTTTCTTTTCAAAGTGCCCAGCATATCGTAATTTCCCCAACCTGGTTTTGGTGTTGTTGTAACGTAACCATACGTCGGACTATCTGGGCTTATATCGATTGGACCAAACGATCCAATTCCCATAGCTTCTACTGGTTTGTCTTGAAAATATTGAATAACTTTGGGCAACGTCAACTCAGGATGTTCTGTCGGGAAACTGATCTGATCTTCAATGATCCCATTTTCATTCCCAATGCCACATATAAACTTCGTTCCGCCAGCTTCAATCGCTCCTATACGCATATACAAGACTCCTCTCGGTGACTAATTCTTGTCTTGCTCAGCAGAGAGAGTAAGCTCATAGATATCCAGGGAAATCAGCAAGTCATTCTCATTTTCTGCAAACACAGCAATACCTTTAGATTCTAGTCCAGGGAATATAAGATCCGTAATCACTGCCTGACCTCCATTACTAAACGCCTCAACGGAAGAGCGATCCACATAAATACGGAGATCATTTGACTCATCAAGCGCTGCGAGTTTGGCTGAATGATGTCCTACGAAATGTTCATGGAAATCATGCTGGCCCGAAGCCTTCCGGTCTACATAAAGTTCCTCTGTCTCACCGTTGATACCGATCACTGTTTGTTCATCCGCACCAACTCTTACCTTGAAACCTACAGATTTACCCCGAGCGAACTCAGCTATAATCTCATAAGATTTCAAGTGAATCTCTTTAAGAAGAGTATTGATTTCTTGCACCGTTGCATTTTTTATAGAAAGGACTTGTACACGAGCTGATTCCAACTCTTGGACCGGCTTCTGCACAAGAAAGGTTCCCCCTTGTCTTGATTCGAGCTGAAGTTCTCTTGCAATTGTCATCGCGCCACGGAATTCTTCTGCTGGTGTCTTGTTAGCATACATCCAGTTGCTCATCCAGCCGATAAATAGCCTTCTTCCATCTTCCGCCGGTATATCGGACCAACTTACACCTGCATAGTTATCTCTTCCATAATCAAGCCAGCGAACTTTTATCGAATCTTCATCTGGCGTGAACACTTCTCCATCAAAATCCCCTGTAAAATACTGTGTTCTTGATCCTTCCACAAAAGCGGGATCCGCACCGATGCTCACTAGTATCACCCATTTCGTGTTCGAAGGATCGCCATCAATGGCCAGCGGGAACAAGTCCGGGCATTCCCATACCCCGTCATGAGAACCGATTCCTTCTCCGAATTCACTGGCAAATGTCCAGTTCATCAGATCAGGAGAATGATATAGACACACCGTTTGACCACAAGCTACAATCATCACCCATTGATTAGTATCTTTATTCCAAAATACTTTCGGGTCACGGAAATCAATGAATGTATCATGTTCAAGCACCGGGTTTCCATCATATTTCGTCCAGGTTCTTCCGTTATCCTTACTATAAGCCAAGCTTTGACGCTGAATGGCTGGCTTGCCTTCCGGCATATCCAAATGGTGTGTAAAAATCGCTACTAGACCTGGTTTATCTTCAAAAAATCCAGTCGTATTATTCCAGTCAACTACGGCACTGCCGGAAAAAATCATACCTAACTCATCTGGAGCAAGAGCGATAGGCAGCTCCTCCCATGTAACCAGATCCTTGCTGACCGCATGGCCCCAGTGCATAGCGCCCATAGTCATTCCACCTGGATGGTGCTGGAAGAACAAATGATATTCACCCTCAAAATAAACCATTCCGTTTGGATCATTCATCCACTTTTCCTTAGGGGAAAAATGATACACTCCGCGGTAATTTTGTTTCGCAATCGTAGACATTATTGTTTTCTCCTTTACTCCCGAACACGGTCTTTACCGTATATTATTTATAGTTTATTATTTGCTTGCTCTGTCATAGCCGCCTTGTTTAATTTCAAGCCATTCTTGCAGGCCCAGACGGTCCAATTCTTTCAAATATTCATCCCACTGCGCTTCGACTTTACCGTTTTGGTACCATTCAGTACGCATTCTAAGCACGTAGGCAAAAAGATCCGTCTCAATTGTCGTAAGGCGATCAAGCTCTTGAATGGAATGGAATACACTCGGCATTACGTTTTCTGCTTTCATTTTAGGCGCCATGATGTTCTTGATAATATCCATTCTGCCTTTGGCATCATCCGGCATGGTTGTGTATTTGCCATAATAGGAATCAAGGATAGCTAAGGGTCCACCGACACTTGTTTTCTCACGTAGTTCTACAGGAGCTGCACCCTCCAGCGGCAAATGCTTCAGCATTTCTTTTTCTTTATCAAATTCGAAGATATTTTGCTGTTTATCGTCTCCATACGTTCCCCAGTTGTTCTGTACAGATTGAATCGGATCGTAGAGTTGATCAACCCATTTCGCTGTCGTTTCTAAGTTCTTATTGGCGCTAGTAACAACCATCTTACCTCTGCCCAAACCAAGCGCGTTCGTTCTTGTTACGTTAACTTCACCATCTGGTCCAGCAAGTGGAGGCATAACCTCGTAAATGTCATTTGCTCCAGTGATGTTGGCTTTATCCCATGAGAAGTAAAGTCCGTATCTCTGATCCTTCCCTTTTGCAAGGTAAGTACTCCAGTCCTGTGTATAGGCTTCAATATCAATGAGTCCTTCTTTATACAGCTCGTTAATAAAAGAAACGGCTTCTTTGTAATCATCTTGTGCCGCCGTAAATATTACCTTCCCATCATTGCTTACAACCGCGTGGTCGGGGTTCTCCCCCAATCCGAATGAAGCAAATAGGAAAACCAGATCTTCTGCTCCAGGCTTGTTAATAAAGGACAAAGGAATTTCGTCAGCCTTACCATTGCCATTTGGATCTTTTGTCTTGAAGGCAATTAATACTTCTTTTAATTCTTCTGTTGTTGTAGGCATATCAAGGCCCAGCTTCTCAAGCCATTCCACATTGATCCAAGGCATACTGTCTACCGCCTGGATTCTTTCTTTGCCATTGCCCAGCTCTTCGATCCACGGAAAGGCATAAATATTACCGTCTGGTGCCGTAATCATACTCTTGTATTCCGGTGCTTCTTCCAGCACCTTTTTGAAGTTGGGCATATTGTTCTCGATAAGCTCATTCAGCGGAATAATGGCACCATCTTTAGCAAGCTTGAGCAGCTCATAGTCGCTATAGTCCGCATTAAAAATTGCATCAGGAAGATCGCCGCTTGCCACAGCCAAGTTTCTTTTTTCAACAAATACGTCTTTCGTGAAATTCTTCCAATTAATATGAACATTCGTCTTTTCTTCAAGACGCTTATTAATCAGTTTTTCATTTGGATCAACGGGTGCAAGTGGAGAGCTTTGCGTAATAAAGTTCAAAGTTACTTTACCGCTGGCGTCCTGTTCTTTACTAGCTGCACTTCCCCCTCCTCCTCCGCCACCGCATGCAGTAAGGAACATAAACGAAGCAAGTACAGATGCAGAAGCTACTTTCGTTGATACTCTTGATTTCTTAATTCTTTTCATAGGGTATGACCTCCAAATTAGATATGAATGAATTAATCTTTATCTATGTGCAGCCTGTTTCCTACTTAAGGGAACCGACCATAACACCTTTTTCAAAGTACTTCTGGAAGAACGGATACATAACAATAAGTGGCAAACTGGAAACAACAATGGCAGCGTACTTGATGATTTCAGACAATCGTTTCATTTCCGCCATGGCGAGTTGATCGCTGATCATGCCCGGATCTACCTGATTCTGGATCAAGATGGACCGCAACACGAGCTGCAGTGGATGAAGATTCGGATTATCTAAATAGATCATGGCGTCAAAGTAGGAATTCCACTGGCCCACAAAAGCATAAAGAGCGAGCACGAAAACAATCGGTTTGGAGAGCGGTAATACGACACTGAAGAAAATCCGCATCTCCGAAGCTCCGTCGACATTAGCGGCTTCCTTCATTTCATTCGGTACTCCTTTGAAGAAAGTTCTAGAGAGAATGATGTTCCATACATTGACTGCCCCTGGAATAATCACCGCCCAGACTGTATCAAGCAGACCAAGGTTCTTAACGAGCAGGTATGTAGGTATAAGCCCACCTCCAAAGAACATGGTGATAATAAACAAGGTCATGAAGAATCCTTTTCCTTTGAGCCTGTCATCAGACAGTGCGTACCCTGCACAGATTGAGACGAGAACGGTAAGCATAGCAAATGAAACAGAGTATAAAACAGAGTTTCCAAAACCTCGGATCATGGCCGGATTAGAAAGAATTTTTATATACCCTTCTAATGACCAGTCCGAAAGGTTGAATGATAATCCTTTACTGAGCAGAACTGATGGATCCATAAAAGATGCAATCACTACATAAATCAAAGGAAGTACAATGATAAGTACAGCCAGTGTCAGGAAGATCGCGTTCAGCACGACGATAAAGCGATCTAATCCGGAATGTTTAATGGGCATAGCTTGTTGCTCCTTTCTTAGTAAAGACCTTCGCCCTCATTCAGTTTCTTCACGGTGAAGTTAACGGTGACGAGCAAGACGATGTTGATGATAGAGTTAAACAACCCTACTGCGGCTGAATAGGCATAATCGCCCGACTGCAAACCAATTTTATAAACGTAAGTCGGAATGATTTCTGAGGTTGGCAAGTTCATCGCCGTTTGCATGAGATAGGCTTTTTCGAAACCAATGGACATAATCCCACCAGCTGCAAGGATAAATACAATAGCCATAATTGGACGAATGGTTGGCAAATCGATATGGCGTATTCTTTGTAGAAGATTAGCGCCGTCAAGATTGGCTGCATTATGTAACTCAGGATCGACATTAGCAAGTGCTGCTACATAAATAATGGATGCCCAACCGGCTCCGGTCCAAATATCAGAAAGAATGTAGATCGAACGGAAGTACTCCGGACGAGACATGAACATGATTGGTTCACCTGTAAGCCAGGTAAAAAACTGGTTAATCGGTCCCGTTGGGGACAAGAAGATAAACAACATCCCGACCACAACGACAACAGAAATAAAGTTAGGTGCATACAAGAACAACTGAATGTTCTTTTTGACGCCTGCACGGCGAATTTGATTTAACATCAACGCAAGCAGGATTGGGATTGGAAAACTCAGAATTAATCCGAAGAAACTTAATTTAAGCGTATTCATAAAGATAACTTCGAAGTTGGGGGATGAAAGGAATTTCTCGAAGTTGTACAAGCCTACCCATTCACTCCCCATAATCCCTTTGATTGGGCTGAAATCTTTAAAGGCGATAATCGCACCATACATAGGACCGTATTTAAAAATCAGGGTCAGGATCACAGCTGGTGCGAGCAAAATATAAAGAAAGTAGTATTTCTTTAGATAGTCTAGTAAGGAGCTCTTATGTTTGGTCACCATTGTTCTGTGTTCAGCTTCTATTAGGTTTTGCAATGCCTTTACCTCCGTTCTTATCAATGTTTATATCTTGATGCAGTAAGGGCTTTCAATTGGCTTATGTCCTGCTGCTTTTACAATTTACCAAACACTTAATCGTTCGTCAATACATTTTGTAAAAATATTTATGT
The DNA here is from genome assembly GCF_038002785.1 of Paenibacillus sp. FSL H3-0310. NCBI lineage: Bacteria > Bacillati > Bacillota > Bacilli > Caryophanales > Paenibacillaceae > Paenibacillus > Paenibacillus sp. FSL H3-0310. Next base: position 242,321 of record NZ_JBBODC010000003.1, on the reverse strand, counting down.
GCATATGACAAAATATTTTGTTCATAAATGACGCTTTAAATTTTACAAAATTACAAATACAGCCAATTTAAATAGGATTGCATACTTTAAGTCAACATATTCTCATTAAAACGAAAACAAAACTACCTTTTTCGCACACTTACCCACTGGTAAAATGTAAACTAAATTGTGCATTTGTAAATATTATATTGCTATTTTGAGTAAACTAATATACATTAAAGAGAGTTGGAATCATGACAAATAGTACACTATTTGTGGCGAAGGTTAAGAACAAGAATATAGAGGTGAATTACATAGATGGCCAGGGAAAAAGTAACCATACAAGACATCGCGGATGCTTTAGGAATCTCTAGAAATACAGCTTCCAAAGCCTTAAATGGAACGAATGGTATACCTGATGAAACCAGAAACAAGGTTATAAAGAAAGCGATAGAGTTAAAATATAAACAATTTGCTTTTATGGACACCGAGAGTGTTCAACCAAGAAACTCTGGAAACATCGCTTTATTAACAGAAAACTTACCTAACACTTCCCACTTTGGATCGAAACTGATCAGTGGCATGGAGAAACGAATCAGTGCAGAAGGATATAATTTATCCATGCACATTATAAGAGACATTGATCAGGAGTCCTTGTCTCTTCCAAATAATTTTGATGTCGCCAATGTAGACGGAATTATTTGTATTGAGTTGTTCAATTCCGAATATAGTAAGCTGATTACAAGTCTAGGCATTCCAACTATTTTCATCGACTGCTCTGCCGATATCTGCTACCCTGAATTCCAAGCAGATGTACTTCTCATGGAAAACGAACACAGCACATATCAACTTACAAAAAAGTTAATTGATGGCGGTTACACATCACTGGGATTCATCGGAGACTATAATCACTGTAGGAGTTTTAATGAAAGATGGGTGGGCTTTAATCGCGCATTGATAGAATCTGGGATTCAGCTTGATCTCTCACAATGTATTCTCGATGACGATCGACTATTTTTTTCGAGTCCGGAGTGGGCAGATGCTAAGCTAAGCCAAATCAATCAGCTTCCTTCTGCTTTCGTGTGTGCTAACGATTATATCGCGGTTACCTTTATGAAGTCACTCAAAAATATGCTTTCCATTCCTAATGACCTCGTCATTTGTGGTTTTGATAATGGTCCTGAATCAAGCATTGTAGAACCCCATCTCACCACTGTTCATATTTATAGTAATCAGATGGGTGTCAAAGCAGCTGAAATGCTACTTTCCCGAATTCATGATCCGAAGCAACCCTATCAGGTTTCTCATATTTATACCAAACTCATCCTAAGAGAATCTACACCTAATATCAGTTGATGAATTTAAAAAGAACCCAAGCGATTAAAAATTCCGTCGCTGGGGTTCTTTTTTTTCGTTGAATTGTTCCAATTACAATTTCCTGTATTTATAATCCCACAATTAGTTCAAGGAAGGATTGTATTCTTCATAAGAAAGAACAATATGCTCACTTTTTAGCAGACAATGCTCTATGATCGCCTTACGTTTCGCTTTCAGGACAATTTGTTCAATATCAGCAAAACTGCAACCGGAAAGACGTTCGCATGTTTCCTCCAGCAGCCCAGCTTCACTTTCAAAGTCATTAATTAACAGTTCGACATATTGACGCCTACTTGATTCATCCGGGTTAGCATAAATCATTTTTGTATCAAACCTTCGCCAAATAGCTCTATCCAGTTCATTTTCTAGGTTCGTCGCTGCTACAAAAATGCTATTGTCACCAAAATCATCGAGACATTGCAGCAGTGTATTCACCGCACGAGCCATTTCTTTAACCTCGTCATTACTCTCCCGTGTTCTTGCAATGGCATCAAACTCATCCAGGAAAAGAACACAAGGAGATGCTTTGGCATACTCAAATATTTTCCGGATATTACTTCCAGTCTCGCCCAAATGACTGTGAATAATTGCATCAAGTCGAACTAGGATAAGTGGAAGCTCCAGCATTTGAGCCATATAAAATGCCGTCAGTGTTTTCCCTGTGCCCGGTGGACCATACATAACCACTTTATTTGGAATTGGAACTCGATGCTCTTCAAATCTTTCCCTCATACCTAAGATTGTGATGAATTCTTCGACAATCTTTCGATTCATATCGGGTAGGATCAGATGTCTAACCTTTTTGGCACATTCTTTGGGTGTATAATAGGTACCCATATCAATCCCTTTTGCTCTGGGTAGACGTTGATTGGTGCTGCTTTTATTCATTATTTATTGAAGCTCCTTTAAAATGGTTATTTTCAAGAAATCCAAAAGATCCTTTCTGAATCCAGTTCAACCTGCTCTAATTGCCGTTCGAAGTCCTCGTGAGGAACGATAGAGTCCGCTTGTGACCATTCGTTATCCACAAATCAATTCATCTTCCACATTGTATTTATTCGTAATTATTACGATTTAAAATATCATACTTTCTTTTTGTTTATTATGTCAACCAGTAGCACATAAAAGAGCCTTTATAATTCCAAGGCTCTTTTAGGGTATATCTATTAAATCGGCCATCCAGGCAAAGCAGAAGTTCCAGCATTTTGCGTTCACATATTGTAAGTCCTGGCTAGCTTGGACTTAGCTCTGAGCCGGGTGAATTCCTTAGTTACCAGGATTACCGTCCACACTACAACCACAGAATCAATTACAAGCGAACCCCAATATACTCCGGAGACGCCTAACCATCTTGGCAAAACAAGCATCACTGGCACATAAAAAACAAGTTGTCTGGTGATGCCGATAACGGCCGCCGGTTTCCCTTTATTAATCGCAGGGAAAAAGGTCATGGCCATAAAAATGAGCGACAATAACGGCAGAACCGCCATGTTCAACCGGAAATATAACATTTCGCTGGTCTTAAAGATTTGATCCGGCAGCATCAGCCCCAGAATGGAAGCCGGCGAGATCATGGAAATTATCCAGAAAGGCAAAGTCAGCAGCATGGAAACGAGTGTGAATATTTTATAGGCTTTGATGGCGCGCTCATACTGTTCTGCTCCAAAATTTATGCCGATGACTGGCTGCAAGGCGCGCATTAATCCGAATATCGGCGTCAACAGGAAGGTGAATACACGAAAAACCACTCCATAAAATGCAATATCTGCTGTAGTCCCGTATCTCGACAGTGCATTAAATACTACAACAGCCTGTACCAGATTCATAAAGTTCATAATGAAAGAGGACATTCCCAGACCAATTATGGATTTGATTGTGGCAGCATCCCGATAGATTGCAAAGACATTCGTTCGGAATGAGGCAAATCCTTTGCCAAAATAAATCCATCCCAGCAAGGTGTAGACCAGCATCCCGATATTTGTAGCCCAGGCAGCACCCTCTACTCCAAAATTCAGCCAGGCTACCAGAATATAATTGGACAATACATCAACTGCCAGTCCAATGCCCATTACCACGGCTGCCGATTTCATTTTCCCTTCGGCACGTACAATCATGTTGGCAGCCAGTCCATAAATCCAGAAAAATGAACCAATCACCGTAATTCTAAAATAGCTGTCTCCAAGAGCCAGAGTTTCCCCTTCTCCTCCCATGATTCGCACCAGCTGTGTAGAGAAAAGCAAACCCAATACCATATAGACAAGCGTTACAAGGATGGACAGATAATTAACATTCCCCATCAAACGCTTCTGCATTTCTTTGTCCTGCCTGCCGAGGGCTAAACTTAAAGCAGAACCGGCACCCACCCCAATCAAGGAGCCCAGTCCCAAGCTGATCTGGGTTAATGGATAAGCTACCGATACCCCAGCCAGTGCTTCCTCTCCGACAAATCTTCCCACAAATACAGCGGCAATAACCGCATTTAAGCCATAGAGGACCATTGCGATGATAGCGGGCCATGATAACTGGACCATAATATTCCAAAGATTACCGTTGAGAATAAAATGCGTCTGCTTGTCTTTGCTGTTGTTTATCTGTGTTACTGTGTTCATAATATGAATTTTCTCTCCTTCTTTTGACTGAATATGCAAAGTCGTCGTTCAAAAATTATACGGGACTCCTTGCATTAACTAGTCTATAAGACATGTTGGCTAGCAACTACCGCAAAAAGGATTGTTTCTATCTCATATAGGATTTTATCTTTGAACTTATATAAATCTCCCCGGAATAGCCCCCTCTCATTTCCATTCTATTAAAAAACTGCAGCAGGAGTGGTCGCGGCTCCGCAAGTTTCCGGTACATGGTCAATTTTGAATGCTAGGCAATCATTTAGTCCCCCCTACTTAACTCAACAAAAAAAGCAACTCCCCAGTTGGCAAGTTGCTTTAAAAAAAACTCTTTTGTGATAAAGTAACGATGAAAAAAAACGATTGAAGTCAAAAACCGACCTAATAAGCAGCGAACGGATCCGCATTATTCGAAAGGAACTGAGCCCATGTGAATTTGAATTCAGGACTGCCTACAACACTTTCTGCTATATCACCTGGAACAAAAAACACAGTGAATCCTGCATTAGTCAAGTAGAAGTTATCCAGGTATGCATTAGCATCTTTAGTTAACTTATTGAACAGGTCAATAGAGTAGATAGAAGACTCAGTACCTTTTTGGACTTGTTCTTGAAGTGATTTCTTAATAACCTGACTGTAATTGCTGTTGGATTTCAGCAAATCTCCCAGCTTCATTGTCGTACCATCCTGCAGAGAGTAAGTAAGACCTGTTTGTGAGCCGCCTCCATGAGCTCCGCCGAGGTATTGATAATTGGTAAGCAGGAAGCTAATCACTCCATTTTGATTGTAAGTCACCTTGTAGGCCAGTTCGAAATCGTATGTCGCTCCTTCCGCTGGAGCACCAGACTTAGCCAGTTGTTTTTCCGAGGCATCTAGAAACTTCTGTGCCTGAGCTTTCACCGCTTTATTAATTGCCGCTTCGGCATTTTGATTCGCAAGCTGCGATACAACTGGATATACGATATTGATGGTTACATCCTTATGGGAATTAGAAGACTGGAGTTTACCGGCAGTTATAGTCAGTTCATTCATTCCTGCATTCGTGATATTGACAGTACGGGTTTGTCCGTTCCATTGGGCCAAATATCCGAAAGGTTCAACCAAGGCTTGCACTGCAACAAAAGAAGTTCCTCCGATTACCTGAGCTTCGTATCTTTGTCCCAGACCGCTTCCATTTAACTTTACAAGTGCACTGTCGATATCCAATGAATAATTTACAGTATTCTCTCCCAGGGTAAGCTCTACACTATGATTTTTGTTATCATATTTAACAGCTGCACCTAATGCTTGCGCTGCGTCTTTAAGCGGAATGAGTGTATTACCTAATGGGCTTAGGAAAGCCTGAGTCCCGATTGCTTTACCTTTAACCTGGACATTCACCCTGGAGGTTATTGTTGCAGTAGTGGCTGCAGCATGAACTGATCCGACAGACACGGGTAAAGCCGCCGCTGTGCCAACTGCAGCCAGTGCTGCTGACAATAGAAGTACGGACATCCGCTTTTTAGTTGTGAATTTTTTAACTTGAGTTTCCATTTTGAAGATCTCCTTTTAGTCATTTTCTTACTATCACACTATAATCCCGTCATTTCCCGGATGGTTTACAGTATTTCCAGAAAAAGATTACAATTTTTACATGGAATTCGCTAATCAATGATGCATTGAAACCATAAAGGCAAATCCAAAAAGTGTCCAGTCATTTAGCACATGCACTATAAACGATGTCCAAATGTTTTTAGTCTTAATGTATGGATAGAGCAGGACAATCCGTACAATGCCGATACCGAGAATGGCTTGTGCAATATTCCAATTATAAGTTGGTAAATGGTATGCGCCAAAAATAATGGATACTACAATCCACGCTAAGATAATCGCAGACTTTCTGTTCATTTTAAGTTTTTTTACTCCTAAGTACAAAATGACTAAGAATGGAAGGATCGTTATTAATTCTTCTCCAAACAGCATCGGGAGCATTGTCAGGAACGTCGTAATTGTATCGGAAAAATTACCATTGAATCCTTCACTCACTGGATTTGCACTAAAATTAAATAATTTCGTAATAATAAAACCAACACCATAGGTCACAATAAGATTTACAATGTACGTCCCAAGAATTAATATAATATCTTTAGCAACTAATTTTCTGAAAAGTAATGTCCACTGACTCCGTGCAACAAAGATAACTGCTGCTAATGGGAAAATCACATTTATAAAAGGATGTCCATAAGTACCTCCAAACCCAATAAGAAACAATGCAAAACCTGCAGCAACAGCTATCAGAAATATTAGGCTGGTTTTCAAATTTAGAGTAGGGGATTGCAGTTCACTGTAGAACGGAAAATCATCATTTTTACGCTCAAATCTAAAAAAATTACTTTTACTCATCATTAATCAAATCCTTCCTGAAAATAATGAAAAGCTATACTCTCTGAATACTAAAACCAATGATGCGGAGAATAGAAATACAGTCAGCTGTTTTTTGTACTATCACACTATACCCCCATTTTTTTCTGAAACATTTACAAAATTTTCAGAAAAAAATTACAATATTTACACAAGTTTTAAATAAACTGAAATTAATTCATCGCTTAATTTTGCAAATTCATGAAAATGTTTTTAAAAAAATGAATCTATTTCAGAAATAATTATGTTGTTTTGATAAAATAGACAGGTAATAATAGAATAAACAGTTCCCTTGTTAAAAAACTAAAAAGCGAGGTTTACCAATGTTATGGACCTGAAGCTGTTAAAAAAAATTAAAACGATAAATTTCTTCACATTCTTCTTTTTTTGGACTGTCATCTTTTTTGCTCTTGCGGATAAGCCACCACCTGCTGGTTTCTATGGGCTTATTGCCCTATTATTAGTTTATGGTATTTTACTTATTATCTATTTAAATGATTTTATTGAAAGCTTGATTAAAAAGCGAAGAGGAGTTTTTCTACTCAATTTGTTATATTTCTCCTTGGGAGGTTTTGCTTTCAGTCTCATTCTTTCAATTATTGTCATTAACCTTGTTTCAAATGTAGAAAATGAAGGATATCTAATCTCGGCATTCAGTTCAACCGTAATAGGATTCCTTAACGGGTTATGTTTTTATTTTTTCAACAAGCTGCTTTTGAAGAGGTACAACCTAATGATTGAGCAGAACCGCTCTGAATAATAAAAGAGCCGAATTAGCTAAAGAATGACGTATCGTCAAAAAGCAACTTATCCGCAGATAAGTTGCTTCTTTATCATGTTCGCCTTATAGAACTCATGATACAGCTTCGGAGCCAAGGATATCGATAAGTGCATCAGGATTTCGTTTTCAATACAATGACCAGTGTTATTTTGAAGTGGCATACAAGAAAATGATGAGGCTCTGTAATTTAACGGATGGGTGTACATTGGAGCTAATTTTTCAGTCCTGTCAACGTGATTCCTTCTACGAAATATTTTTGACCAATCAGATAAAAAATGACGCCCGGCGCAAAGGACATACACGTAGCCGCCATCGTAAGCGACCAGTCCTGCTTTAGTTGGCCTCTAAAGGCGGTTAGTCCCAAGGCTATCGTATACTTATCGCTTGAGTTTATGTAAATCATCTGTTGAAGTAGATCATTCCATAAACCAATAAAGATAAATAATGCGACGACGATCATCGCAGATTTAATGGCCGGCATAATAATGCTGAACAAAATGCGGTAATATCCAGCGCCATCGATCGTTGCTGCTTGATCAAGCTCTCTCGGAATAGACATGATAAACTGCCTAATCAAAAAGATATTAAAAGCCCCGCCACCACAGAAATAAGGCAAAATCAACGGCAGATAGCTGTCATGGATACCTAAGCCTCTCGTCCACCCAATATACAGCGGAATAAGTGTAACCATGGCAGGTAGAAGCATCGAACCGACACAAAGAGCCCAAATCAATTTTTTGCCCCGAAAACGTAGTCTTGCAAAGGCATAACCGCATAAGGTCGCTGTAAAGGTTCCTGCCAAACAGGCGGGTACAATAATAATCATAGTATTCCATAAATATTTCCAAAACTTAAAGATCTCTAGCGTTTCTGCATAGTTTGAAAACAACCAATTTCCTGGCAGCAGTGAAGGCGGATATTGGTATATCTCGGCATTCGACATGAGCGACGTGCGAAATATCCACCAGATTGGAAAGAGCACGAGTATAGTAAAAAAAATAACAACGACAAACGAGATCAGGTTCATCCATTGATTATTACGTTTTTTGCTCTTTAATCTTCCGTATGAGGCTACACTCATTTGTCATCGCCTCCTTCATTAAAGATCCATAGGTTGGAGGTTTTGAATAATACACCAGTAAAGCCTGCAAGAATAACAAAAATAACGGCTGTTGTCGCACAAGCATACCCCAATTTATAATTTACAAAAGCTTGATCATACATCAGATAAGTTAAAAAGCGTGAAGAATTACCCGGGCCCCCATTCGTTAATGAAAGAGCCGGCGTAACAATTTGGAGATTGGCAATCAAGCTCATTAGCAAATTGTAAAAGATAATGGGCGACATGCACGGTAAAGTGATATGCAAGAATCGTTTCCATCCATTCGCACCATCCATTTCAGCCGCTTCATGGTAGACGACCGGAACATTTTGCAGCCCAGCTAAGAAAATAACAATTAAGTTACCTGACAGCCAAACCGAGATCAAGGATAGGGATGGAATGACATAGCTGGAATCCGCGATAAAAGAAACTTTGTTCAAACCCATCTCAGAGAGAATAAAGTTAAAAAATCCAAAATTAGCTTCGTATAACCAGGACCATCCTACATATATTGCGGCTGCCGGCAAAACGTACGGTACATAGAAAACAGCTCGGAAAAACCCTCTTGCCGGAATTTTACGATTCAGTAGCATCGCAATAAAAAGTGAATAAATCATGCCTCCAACTACCGATAAGACGGCAAAGTAGACCGTAGCGATAATCGAATCTTTAATATAAGGATCAGTGGTAAATAGATTAATATAATTCTCGAAGCCAACAAATTTCGGGTCTGAAAGTCCCGTCCAATTCGTTAAGCTGATCCCAAGCACCCCAATAAGAGGTAGATACGTTAGAAAGATCAGCCCAATGAAGGCAGGGATCAATAATACATACGCGGCTCGTGCCTCACCTGCATGAATACGTGAACGACGTTTCGGAGATTTATTAATCATTTCCATCTCTATCTCCCCATCTGAAGATCATAATATGGCCGCCGCGTGTGTGAGCTTGGCAGCGGCCATTCTTTTACGGACTACTTATTGCCTGAATGGGCTGTTTTCAACGCATCGAGATTTTTAGAAATAGCATCCTTAGCGGTCGTCTTTCCAGTCCATACATCCCCTAGAACCGACCCGAGCAAGGTGTTAAACTCTGTCGTATGATTCGTATAGAACCACGCCGCGGGCTTCACAGCAGGGGATTGCGCATAGTCGACTACTGCAGATTTATATTCGTCATAAACAGGGAAGTTAGGATTTTCGACCCATTTACGGGTAAGGGTCTCATCCGTGTACCACTTCTCCAGCGTCGGCATCCAGATCCCCGAGCTAATGAGGCCCCAGTTATTTTCTTCTGAGTTGTACCATTTCAGCCATTCCATCGCTTCTTTTGGATGCTTAGTCTGGGAGAAGACGACATTGGCGCCACCCGTGTTGAGGGTAACCTTTTCCTTCATGTAAGGCAATACTGCAACGCCATAGTTCAAGCCTTCATTCTTGGCCGTATTCAGACTAGTTCCCACGTTCCACGCACCGTTAGTAGCCATGGCAACAGTTCCCGCGATGATGGTTCGTTGAATGCCATCATCAGTCTGTCCGACAGACAACGGAGCAACATGATCCTTCAAGTAAAGATCTGCAACCTTCTGAATTCCCTCTATACTGGCGTCTTCTCCAATTCTCACCTCAGTCCCATCACCCGAATAGAACCCTCCACCATTACCAAGCGCCCAGGTCTCAAGCTGCCATGGTAAGTTTTCAACGGATGCGCCAAACTGTACGATACTCTGCTCATTAAATCCACTCTCATCAGGATGTTTACCATTTTTATCAAGGGTCAGCTTCTTTGCTGTTGTTACAAATTCGTCCCATGTCCACGCTTTGTCTAAAGCGGCTGGGGGATAGGGTACATTGGCTTTGTCAAACATATCTTTGTTGTAATAGAGGAGTAAGATTTCATTGGCAGCCGCGTAGGCTACGGTTTTCCCTTGATATTTGTAGGCTAAGCTATCCAGTGGTTTGCTGTCGCTTCCTTCGTACATTGTATTTACATCATTCAGCATGCCTTGGGTAGACCACTGAACGACCCCATCTTCTCTGAGCATCCCTGTATCAGGCAATTGCTCTGCCGTAGCCATTGTATTCAGCTTAGTCATGTAGTTTTCCCAAGGAATTGCTTGTACTTCTACTTCAATTCTGTCTTGAGAAGCATTAAACTTATCCGCCACTCCCTGGGTTACATTTCCCTCTTCCGCACTTCCCCACATCGAATAGATAATCTTGACCTTCTCCTCAGGCTTGGAGGTTGCGTTCTCAGATGCTTTGGGTGCATCAGATGCCTTGGTTGCTGTGTTTGTCTCGTCTTTCGCGCAGCCAATGACACTTAACGCTAGTGCAGTTGAAAGAATACCTACCCCGAATGCTTTACCTGCTTTCATTTCCCTCTCCCCCTTCATAATTACATAGATATGTCTAACCGTTTGACCCCTTAAGTTATTGAGTTAAACGTTTAGTACCAACTTTTTTAATAATTTCAACCTTTGCTTGGAATCCGCAATTTCGGCCAGCAGATACGACTTTTAATATCGTAAATATTTTCAAAAAGTGGTATAGAGTCTTCATGAACTTGGGATGTTTTAATGAAGTAAGCGCTTTATTATTATTGTGTCATGATTTTCTTTTAGGGAAAATAGCATTTTTCAACCTGATTTTTAAAAATTCCAACCTTTAAAGAATCATCTTTTTCATAAAAACGGCAGAATCAGCTGATCCAAAATATTCACTTGCAGTAACGACAATAAGCAGAGCCGCCCTCCTACCCCACTGGTAGAAGCACTGCTCTGCCTATTTAGCATTTATACACATACACTGCTGTATGCAGCAACGCCGTTTTTCTCTTCTCGAAACATAACTGCGTGAGATCTCCAGCTCCTTAGTGATTTCCCGCTATGTTATCGAATTTCTTGAGGTTGTGGCCACGAACCGACGTCAAGAAAGAGGACGTCTCTTATTCGTTCCCCATCGTGCTGATGTCGATGACAAACCGGTAACGGACATCTGAAGCAAGCACACGCTCCCAGGCTTCATCAATCCGGTCAGCAGAAATGACCTCGATTTCAGAAGCAATATTATGTTCAGCGCAGAAATTAAGCATTTCCTGCGTTTCACGGATTCCGCCAATCATCGACCCGGCAAACGAACGGCGGTGGCCGATCAGCGAGAATACGTTAACTGCCAATGGATCAGCGGGCGCACCGACATTGACTAATGTACCATCCAATGCCAGAAGTGAAAGATAGGCATCAATATTAATTTGTGCGCTTACTGTATTCACAATAAGATCGAATGAACCGGCAAGCTGCTTAAATGTCTCCGGATCGCTGGTCGCATAATAATGATCCGCTCCTAATTGCAATCCGTCTTCCTTCTTCTTCAGTGACTGTGATAACACAGTAACCTCAGCTCCCATGGCATGAGCAATCTTCACAGCCATGTGCCCAAGCCCGCCAAGACCCACTACAGCTACTTTTTTGCCGGGAGCGGCTCCCCAATGGCGCAGCGGTGAATAGGTGGTGATTCCTGCGCATAAAAGCGGTGCAGCTGCGTCAAGCGGAATAGCGTCAGGAATCCGGACTACGAAGTCTTCTGTTACAACGATGTGCGTGGAATACCCGCCCTGTGTATAGTGACCGTGCCGGTCGATAGCCCCATAGGTGCCCGTATTTCCACTCAGGCAATACTGCTCCTCACCTTTCTGGCAATTACTGCACTCTCCACAGGAGTCAACCATACAACCAACCCCTACACGATCGCCGACTACGTACTTTGTAACTTCGGAACCGACCTGGCTGACAATACCGGCGATCTCATGCCCTGGAACAAGTGGATACTTAACCGGTCCCCACTCCCCGCGGGCTGTATGAATATCCGAGTGGCAAATGCCAGCGTATTTAATCTCAATAAGAACATCGTGCGGCTGCAGATTCCGGCGTTCAATTGTAGTTAGCTTGAACGGACCTTCCTGACTGAATGTAGCACGTGCATTTACTTTTATCATAGTGAAACCTCTCTTCTAGTTAATATAAAAAGCTGTAACGTCGACTTTACAAAACCTATGTTATTACTTAAAGTTAACTCTAAGTCAAGCATAAAATATAATTAAGACTGGAGATAGATGATGAAGACATACTCCATAAGTGAAGTTGCAGAATACTTTAATATGACACCACATACCCTGCGTTACTATGACAAGGAGGGACTTTTGCCTTTTATAGAAAGAACCCCCAGCGGGAAACGCGTTTTCAAAGAAACGGATATGGATGCTTTAAAAGTAATTGAATGTTTGAAGTCATCCGGGATGCCGATTAAGGAAATAAAACATTTCATTGAGTGGTGCTCTGAAGGGGACTCCACCTTGCAGCAGAGATATGACATGTTCTTGGAACGGAAAGCTTCTGTAGAAGCACAGATGGAAGAATTGAAAAAAACGATGGAAGTCATAGACCATAAATGCTTCTACTACAAGACCGCCTTGGATAGCGGCACGGAAGATGTTCATAAAAAAAATAACATTAAGAGTGCATTTACTCATTAAAAATGGACCTTCAAATTACAGTAAAGGCGGGGCAGATTGATCTGCCCCGCCTTTCTTAATTTGGACGCTTTTTTGCCAGCAGCTTCTCCGTAAAATTCACATCAAAAAAATGAATAATGGGTCCCAAACCAAGTGCGGACACTAGAGTACCTAAGCCTATAACGCCTCCTGCCAGGAAGCAAATCAAAGCACAAAGAGCATCCGTAAACATCCGGTGCCAAAAATAAGATATTTTCGGGACGTTATCCCTCATAATCAGGGACAGGCTGTCGTAAGGAGCGACTCCCACAGCCGATGTCTGATACAGGGATACCCCAAAACTGCATACCACCACGCCAATCGCTACGACGACCACCCGCTGCCATAACAGCTGAGGTTCGCCTAACAGAGATAGCCAAGTACTATGAAAGAACGTAGCGATATACCCCAAAAAGATTGCGTTTACAAAAGTCCCTGCTCCAATATACCTTCGTCCGGTGATGAATTCGATTACAAACAATACCAGGTTCAGCAAGATCAGAAAATTTGCATATGTTATACCCACGCACTCTGCAAGAGCCATCACCATGCCGCTAAAGGGATCATTCCCCATGCCGGACAGCTTAAAAATACTAATTCCCATGCCCAGAAATACATTGCCGATAACCATAATAATCAATCTTTTTTTATCCACGTTATAAAGATAACCCTTCATATTGCCCATCCTATTTTTCATATTAAAATGGCACCTTACAACAACCACGTCATTATAACATATATTCTATTGTTTGACGGTTATCTTTATTGATAGTATTCAATGATTTGGATAAGCAGATCGGTCAGGACTATATTGTTTTGATGGGAACTAAAAAAAACAAAAGCAACCCGTCCGCAGATAAGTCGCCTTTGTAAAACTTTAGTGTTAACGGATCTAACTTATGACTTTAAGCTCAGCGCTTAGCCTTTTAAAAATCATGATAAAGCTTCATAAGAGTATATTTCATTCCACCGGGTTCTATAAGTTAATTTCAGACTTCTCTACTTCATGCCATTGAAAAAGCATTAACACAGGAGGAATATAAATTGGCTGGCCCCAGCAATAAATCAAATCAGGTGTCAAATTCGCAAGCCATAGCTCCCCATTCTCATCTAGTTGCATTCTCCACTTTCCGCTGGCAACAACTTTTTCCTGCTCCATAAGGAAACGAGCCTCATCATATGAAACTTCAATTCCTTTATTGCGCTCTATGAAATCAAGGGCAGCTTGGTAATTACGTTCTTGCTCTTCTTCTTTTTCTGCAGTAAAAGCTGAATCGCATACCTCTGAGAAATCTAAGCCCTTAAGGTCATGGAGTTCCACTAGTTGTTTAAATGCGTCCGTTACAAAAAATTGAACGATAGCTGTTTTCTCTATTTTGAACAGTCTATAATCAACACTATCAATTACATTTGTGGTGTTAAGCAAAAACAACATCAAATCAGGATGAGCCAAGGGAAGTGTTTCGTCTTCTTCCGCAACAATTGGCTATCCGTAAATATCTCGAAAAATCATTGTACTTCCCCTTATTCTTGGTGTGCATGATTCTGGGTTCTCCTCCTTTTTTTTCTCTGTATGATTGTACTGACAATAAGGTACCAAAAAATCTCCATTCAAAGAGAAAATCACGCCATTGATTCCATCGGCTGGTTCGCCAATTATTGATATTATCCCAACACTACCCAAGCAATCTGTCACTTCTCATTATTTTATTTGTGTTCAAAACTCCCCGTTCTTTGCCAATGATAAGAGTAGAAGAGTCTCCATTGCCAGCCAGCTAGAGGCCGACTCTATCCACCCCTTCAGTAAATGGTTCAAACAAATGTCTGGCTATCCGCCAGGCAAGTTTCGCAGCCGCAGCAGGATGATTTAATATAGAAAACGGCGCTGCATCAGTGCAGCGCCGCTGTACCATTTTCAAGTTTGATCACAGCATCCAACCAACCTCCCTGTAGGCCCTCCAAAGCGCCTGAAAAGATTGCGACTGTGCCAGGTGTCATTTCGTACAACGTGTCTAGCAGCAGGAAACGAATCTCGATATCCATGCCATAGAGAGGCTCATCCAGCAGCAGAAACCATGGATCAGCAAGCATCGCCTGAGCAATCATAAGCCGTTGCTTGTTGCCGCCTGACAACCGCTGAATGGGCGTTTTCCACTCGGCAGTAAGCCCGAGCCGTTCACATAGCTCACGAGATCGTTCCTCAATGGTTGCCCGTGGCATCAGCTTCATCTCACCCACATAACGCATGTATGCCTCGACGTTCATATTGTCATAGTACGCTGTCTGCTGTGGCTTGTAGCCCAGATAAGACTTGAAAGCATTCCCTGACAACGTCACGCCATGAAGCTGATAGGTAATCAGGCCGCGTACAGGCTGGTATAGACCAGCTATCGCTTTGAGCAATGCTGTTTTCCCACTGCCATTGGCGCCCTCCAGACCATACCAGCCTGGCGGCAAAGCCAGATTCACATCCCCTAGCAGCAGGTGACCATTATCTGCAAGAAGTTCAACCGCGGTAAGTTTTAGCTCAGCTCCTCGCACCACTCTCCCTCCTATCCATATTGCTTGTAATAATGCCGATGGCGCAGCAAAATACTTGTTATAACACCAAGCGCTATTGCCAGACTAACAGCAACAAGCTTGCTTGCAAGCCAGTGTTCGGACCCGTATTCGCTGAACAATTGAAATACGCCAAGCCTCTCGCCAGCGGAAAACTGGATGACGCCCACTGCGAGGACAACCGCGGTACCAGGCCATGTCCCGAAACGAAGCATTGCAGCCAGCGCTGCAAAAGCGCTCAGGCAGATCGGCAGTAATAGATCTGTGATCAGTAAAGTAGTGTTAGATCCGAATTCACCGCTGGTACCCGTCATAACGAGTATTCCATAAAACAACAGCGCTAGAAGGAGGTCATATAGCAGTATGGTTCCTATTCTGGCTACCATAAGCTGTACGGGTGTAACAGGAAAGGTCGCCTCAAGCTCACTCATTGGCGTATGCATGGATCGGAGTGAATAGGCCACACTGGCTACAGGAAGCAACAGAATCGTAAATAAAAATACATCCGGCTTGGCAGAGCTACTGAACCATTCACTTGCTACCAGCCCCTCAACGACTGCTCCTATGCCAATCATAAGCGCTGATGTAAGCCAAAACAGCCAATGCATCGTCCTTACCTGAGCTGCCATGCGTTGCATAAGCCTTACTGGTAAAGATATAGCGACAGTTGCTTGCCGCCCAGGCCTGTCATGTCTTGCCACTCGCTTGGAAGAGGGTACAGCAACCGCCCACTCAGGCTGTGTGGCATATGTGGCGGCAAGCGCCAGCAGAGATTCCGTCTGCTGGCCGCTGGGACCATCGACGGTATAGCGATCCAGTTGGCTGAATACGGCTCCGATCTGGTCATGCTCCCATCGATCCGCTGCTGCTTCACCCTTTTCCTCTAGTTGCCGCTGCTCTTGCAATTCCCTGTGCAGTTGACTGTCGCGACTAGCCTTATCGGCGCTACCGGCTCCGGATATGTAACTCATCCTGATCCTCCCCTTTCTGCAATGTATGGGCCAGTCGCCTGAACGCCCGATACAGCTTGGACTTGACCGTTCCAAGCGGCAGTTCCAGCAACTCGGCTATTTCATCCAGCTTGAGCTCCTCATAAAAACGCAAAATAACAATTTGCCGCTCCTCCTCAGGCAAAGCGCCAAGGGCAGCAATGACTGCTTCACGCTCATATTGCTTGTCTAAAAAAGACGCTACCGTATCCTTACCGCCATCTGCCGCATCATACACTCCGGTATCCTTAGCCGCTACTTCATAACGATAAGCTCCGGACTTCCATACATCACGGCACAGGTTCGTCGCAATTCGATAAATCCATGGTCGAAACCGTTCAGGCAACCGACCAGCTTGCAAAGCCGTGAATACTCTGACAAAACACTCTTGCACCAAATCTTCTGCGAGCTGACGCTTGCTGGTCAGTCGGTATAAATACGCATAGATGGTCTGATGATACCGATAGACGAACAACTCCAGCACGGCTGTATTCCCTTGCTTGTATTGCTCGAGCAGTTGCTCATCCGTAACAACAGCCCTGCTGTTCACTTGACTCTCTCCTTTCTCGCTCAGCACTATTGCCTGCACACGAGCCAACCTCTGCCTTTCCCCAATAGAAGCATACAGCAGAAAAGCAGTATTCCAGCTGCTGCAAATAATGCGATAGCGTTATGCGATTTATCTGTGAACCGGCTCACCGGCCAGACGGCTTGAAATAAATAGTACCGATTGAGCGGCATACTGGACATAAAATACTCCAGCAGCCACACCGTTGCCCCCACTCCTAGCCCGACAGCCATATTGCGCCCTAGCAGACTGCCCAATGCCGCCAGACCGCCAAGGAACATATTCACACTGAGGCTATGTTTAATTATGTAAGCTAGTTGTGCCGTACTTAAAACGATCGCCCAGCGGTCAATTGCCCAAAGCAACGCTGCTTCATAGATAACTAGCAATAGCGCAGCGACCGCTCCTCGCTCGGCGAACACGAGTAATTGTGAATATGGATAGCTGAAATGATGGGCAAAAGTACCCTCACTGAAATCATCGGCGAACAAGGCAGCACTCAAGGCAATCGCAAGTAAAGGCAGCACAAATATAAAAGCCACTTTGACATGATAAAAACCAGGAGAGGGCATCATCATTGGCAGCATGAGGCAACCAGCTGCTATCAGCGCCGCAATAATAGCTATAGCTAGCAAGTAGCCGCCCCATAGGATGCGCCAAGCATATTTTGCACGGGACAAAAGAATGAGGGCAACCTTCATTGTCCTCCCTCCATTTTCCTTTGCAAATAGCCTCGCAGAAGCGCTTCCATTTGTTCATCACTGTCCTCGATTAGCTGCTCTGTGCCAATACTGTCATAGACAAGCTTGATGACATCGTAGACACTTTCAATACCGTACTGGCTGTATATGGTATTCATAAGGTCATAAACCTGATTCGGTGTACCGTTCAAAAAATAGCTGCTAACAGGTACGAACAGTCGATCTGGCAGTTTCCCTCCGACCAGCTTAAGCTCGTTATAAGCCTGAAAAAAGTTATTCAGTGTATATTGGGCGTTTAAATTTAACATTCTCGCATTTCTAATCTCTCTACGTTTGGCACTGTAATCAAGCCAGTACTGCCCCGTTCTCAGTTGGATATTCCCATTTTTCCCTCGATCAATTTCCGCCCCAAAATAACTTGACACAGACACCTTAGACAAAAAGTGGACATCGCGAGCTTCCGGACCTCCAACTGATGCATCTACCATGCCAAGGGTGCTCATACTCACCATATTCAAACTATAATACGGATAATCGGCAAGTGCCATAGTAACCGTCTGGGGAAAACTCGTTGCAGCTTCTCCATCCAACTTTTTCAAAGTACGCGCCGCTTGGGCGTAATGCCTGGCTGCGAACTGTGCTGCTTCTTCGACAGAACGGGCAGGCAATTGACCAGATGCCAACAGACGCAACGTCTTGCCGTCTGCCGTCGCTTCTGCAAGTTGCAGATCGCCCCCAAATAATGTAAGTCCGCTTGCTTCATCCAGCTCCAGGCGCGTGATGGTCGCTCCCTTCTCTCCAGCCATCTTACTAGTAATGACAGAGGCGTTGGAGAACAGTTTCAAGCCACTTGGCCCTGTGATAGCAACTTCAAAACCCGCCATAGGGCGCGGCAGTTGTGTGTCCAGAATATCTGTAGCGTGACGCCCCCATTCGTAGTGATCGGTAAGCAATTCCGATAGCCGGCTATTGCCGATAACAGGGTACCAGCCATAGAAAGCTGGCAGGAAAATCCTGTTATCGTCGACAACAGCGATCTGCTCCCATCTATCCCTGCTAGGAGCGACGGAATAATAATGCCGCCAATCATTTAGGGTACCTCTATATGTCATCTTGATCTCCAGATGCTCCCCTGGCATAACATCCGTTGCAGGCTTGATCCAAAGTACATCTGTAGCCTCTTCCCACTCATAGGCAGCAGCAGCACCGTTCACCTTCAGTTCCTGTACATCAAAGATATGTCGCAGCATGATTGGGAATCGCTCTAGTGTTGCCGCTTGTCCATTGCTTGCTTGCATCGTCGCCTGTATTTCTAACCCATGCCGCGGCAGTAATTCCAACTTCAGCTTGTAGCTGTTAATGTGTAGATCCTGGAACTTCATTCCGACAAGCAGATCTTTAATATGCGATACCGAGAGCGGATTGCTGGTATTCCCGTTTGTGTTAAGGGTGATCCGAGACATTTCCTCAATATCCGCCTCCGAATATTTACCCGCTGCAATTCCAGCAACGAGCAGTTGCTCCAATTCACGCTGTTGCGTGATATCATTGGCTGAAGTAAGACGTTCGCGATAGAAACGTTCATTGGCATCCGCAATATCTGCCCGTTCCTGCAGGTATCCGTACATCGCACTACCTGCCCATAACAATGCTGCACCTAGAATCAGCATCGTGGGATAGACCAGCCATGCCTTGACCCGTTCCCGCCTGCGTCTACATACTACAAGTAGAACAGTCATGACCATTCCTGCTGCTAAAGCTGCAACGATGCCGCGATGCAGCCAAAATGCCGGATCATATATAAATCCCCACATACGTGAGTAAGACTTACCAATATATTTAACTAGTGCATAATCGAACCAAATCTGCGTATGAGGGGGTAATGAAAAAGAAGGGCGATCGGTCTTAAAAAATTCCGGTAAAATAATTGCCAAGCTAAGCAACAGGACGAAGCTGATCAAGTAACTGTATCGCTTGCGGATAAGGATACCTACTAAGTAGGCAATTACAGTTGCAAATAACATCGGGATGGCAAAGGAAGCCAATACAGCAGAGGTATACCATTCACGCATTCCCCATGAGATGCCATCATTTACGACCAACCATACATAAGCCCCCATCGGCACGAGCGCAGCTGCTAACGGAAGGGTTACAGCACAGAGCAAGCGTGCAGCCTCCATTTCCCATGTTCGATACGGAAAGGTAGCCATCATGGTTGCTGTCTTCCATTCTTCATCCCGCCGTGCTATCGCTGTTGCCAGCAAAGGCAAAATAATGAGGGCTACAAGGCAATACACCTCAGAAATATCCATCACGTATACTGCACGATCCAATTTGGCATCGGCGGTCTGAAACATCAAATACAGGATGCCGACCACAGTTGCCAGCATTAGATACAAGCCTGGGCCACGCAGCAGTAGCTTGCACTCTGTTTTGTAATAGCGAATCAGGCTCATTGGCTATTCCCCGCTCTCATGACCGCGATATATCCGTCCTCAAGTCCTGCCTTTGCCTGGACTGCTCCAGGTAATGGGACAGAACTGGCAAGAACACGCGCCTCATAGCCGGCTCCTGAACGCTTTGCAGTCACGATGGCTGCAGTTTCTTTGAGCTCTGCAAGCTTCTCATCACCCACTTGGACCGTCCACACTTGTCCCTGCACACGCTGGAGCAATTGTTCTTGCGTACCGTGAAATACGATGCGCCCTCCGCTCATAATCGCCATACTCTTACAGTTATTATCAATATCGGCGACGACATGTGTAGACAGTAGCACAGTACGATCTTTACCCAGCTCAGTCAGCATATCACGAAATCGCATGCGTTCTTCGGGATCAAGCCCTGCCGTAGGCTCGTCCACAATAATGAACTGCGGATCACCTAGCAACGCCTGGGCAATACCGATGCGCTGCCGCATCCCGCCAGAATATTTGCCTATACGCACATGGCGCTTCTCCTCCAGATTGACTCGGCGCAACATTTCGGCTACTGCTTTCCTCCGGGCTTTTCCATTTGTAATGCCCTTCATGGACGCGACATAATCGAGATATTCTGCGCCTGTCAACTTGCGATATACGCCAAACTCTTGTGGCAGGTAGCCAAGCAAGCCACGAATTTCACGTTCATCCCGCCCAAGCTTGCAATGTCCAATTTGTACATCCCCTGATGTTTTCGGTATTACTGTTGCCAATATTTGCATCAATGTCGATTTTCCCGCCCCATTGGGACCGAGTAAGCCGAACATACCCGTACCCAATGTCAGGTTAATTCCGTTCAGTACTTGTTTACTGCCATATTTTTTGCACAATTGCTGGATAACTACATGCATCATTACCTGCCTCCATTCGTACTTGGCCAACTACCGTGCGCACGAGTAGATTGTCGAACAGTATAACGACACTCCCTTCTAAAAGTTTAAAAAACAGGTGATTTTTTAAAATAATAGTATCCTTGCGCTGCCAATATGACATTTGTTCGATGTGTCTACTACGACAAAAAAACCTCCAACCCCGTATATGCGGCTTCGGAAGTTATTCATTAACCTGCATTTCGCAGTTACTCTAAGTACAGAATCCCAAAATCACAGCTTCTATGAAATTCTGGTTTGTTCGAATGAACTTTGCTCCATGTTCCAAAGTGCGGATAAACCGTTTCATCGCCGCACTTGTAAAAGTTTCCTCTTATCCTTTTTCCCGGCACTGCCCGAAAATCCGAAAAATAAGATTGTACCCATGCCCATGAGATCGAAAAGCTTAATTCCCAATACGCTTCCCCTTTATCATTAATCTGATCCGTGGTGGATAGGACTTGGAAAAGTGCTGGATTGATAGTGATTGGGAAGCGATCATACCGATCCGCTCCTATCTGCAAGAGAATTGCGCCATTCGCATTAAATTCGAAATTCATATAGCGCTGGTCCGAATCCGGAGAAGGCTGAAAAAAGAACTCGATGCAGCTATCCTTATACACAGGATCATTCATGTTTCTATATGTTCGTATTGGATTCTGTTCGTAAACCTTAAACTGAAGCTTCAGATCCTCCTGACTGTAATTTAATCTTGCTGTAACGACCGGGTTATATCCTTTAAGCCATTGATACTGTTTAATGATCTGGAAATCTTCTGTAACTGAAACATCCGTCTGATTTATCAGGCGGGAAATCACTAAGGTTTCTAATTTTCTTTCCATGGTTCATTCCCTTCGGTTGGAAATCCCACTAGGCTAACACAGCAAAACAACCCTATTAATTAACTTGATCATTTAGACCCGCGACTTACCGGTTTTCCAATACGCAGTCTCGATCCCCGAAATTTCGCACGGCCGTCTGCCGTTACCTGTATTGGCGGATGATGGAACTGCACACTCTATATCCCCTCGGGCGCTTCCCCCACTTCCCGATCGATGGTCAGATCCCCCCGTATCCGTTCTCCTGCAATGCGGCGAAATAGGCGTCGAAATCTACCTTCACCTCGCCGAATGGAACCTCCCGGAATATGGCTCCGGAGCTTACTAGCCCTGCAATCCGTTGATGATCCAGCGGGTGGTACCCGACGGCACCGTATACATCCCTCAGTTCGACTGACTGATGTCGGCTGCCGTACTTTGCATGGGTGTGGACAATTTATTCCTCAGCAGGTGTACACCATGCACCGGTTCATCCCCTGTTACCATCACCATGTTGGTCAACCCTTATTTCGCGCAAGGTAACGTAATTCCTTCATGGATCGCCCGGTCGGCTAAGAGAGCGATCTCCATCGCCCGGCAGGCTTCCTCCATTGCCGGTATAGGGGGCAAGTTGTTCTCCAGCATGGACAGGAAATAGTCCAGCTGGGCACCCGTAGGCTTTACGGAGAAGTCCATATTGATCTGCCGGACCGCTCCTTTCTGGTAGTCTTCGACCTCGATCAGATTCCCCAGATGCTGATCCTCTCGCGGTCGTTCGTTCTTGTATATGATGCGAATCCGGCCTGCCGGTCCGATAAATTCCTTCCGGTTATCAGTCGGAAGCCCCTTGCCCCACCCTGTCTCAAAGTAGCCGATGGAGCCGTCCGACAGACGGAGGGTCATGAGTCCGTAATTGTAAGTATACGGCGGGACATCTTCGTAGAGACGCTGCCCGATCCCATTGACGCTTACTACGTCCGCCCCTGTAGCCCAACGCATCACATCGATATAATGGACGCCGCAATCCACGATCGGCGAGACGTCCCGGAGCAGGGATAAGTGGGAAGCCCAATTTTTGGAGGGCTTCAATTGGGATAGCCGGATGACCAAAGGGAAGCCGATGGCGCCCTCCCGGATCATCTTCATAACCGCCTGGTACGTAGTGTTATGGCGAAGGATGTGACCGATCAGCACCTTGGTTTTAGCTCCACGGGCCAGCTTCATGAATTCCTGTGTTTCCCGTGCATTGCCCGCCATCGGCTTCTCGCATAGGATATGTTTCCCTGCAGCGAGACAATCTTTTGCGATCCCCAGATGGGAGGACGGGTACGTGGCGATAATGACCAGATCCACATCATCACGCTCTATCAAGACCCGGTAATCCGTGCTCCAACACTCAGCTCCGTATTGGCTTACCACTAAGGAGGCCCTGTCCCGGTTCCAATCCGCCACGCCGATCAACCGAACCCGCACCTGTCGTGATATCGCGTCCAAGTGGAGAGAGCCCATATAACCGCAGCCTATCACGACCGCCCCGTACCTTTTCATGATGCATCCATCCTATCCTTCTCACTCGCGGAGGTTATTTTATGTTGATCCAAGCTCCTTGTTGGGAGAAACCGAAGTCTCCTTACAACGTCTAGTCTTCTTGGGCATTGATGATTTACCATTCTTCATGCATATACTTCTCTTACATTTGTACAATACCGGACTACTACAGAATAACCTGCATCTTGTTATGATACCTTGTCACCTTTATTATATAAGAATGATGGATATTTTTATTTAGCAAAGAAAGTTACTTTTTGCACGATTCCGTTATTCCTTCTAATTCTATGTAGGGGAGGGGCTCGGTTCATAGGTTCTTTCTTCTATCGCTTGCCGCAAGGTCTGCCATTTTTGTACGATGTATGCGAAACTTCAACCCTATAGATTGCCAATGCTGGGCGCACATAAAAAAGCAACTCCCTTTTTGCAAGTCGCTTTTAAAACACTCTATAGTGAATCTTAAGTTATTATCTAATATCCTCACCGCTTCGCCTTATAAAACTCATGATACAGCTTCAGAGCCAAGGATATCGATAAGTGTAATTTCATTACCTTCCTTGTCTGTCCCAATCGGATCGTGCAGAGATACGTCTTTACGTGTTTTCTTGAGCGAACGCAGGTGCAACAGGATTTCGTTTTCAATACAACGTGCTGCAAATGTGGCTAGTTTGGTTCCTTTGTTCGGACGATAGCTCTCGATGGCTTTAATCAAGCCAATGGTTCCATGGAGATTAAGTCCTCCATGTCTTCTCCGGCATTATCGAATTTTTGAGGTTGTGGACACGATACGATGTCAAAATCCACTTTCTTGATAGAAAAGCGTTGATAGAAGTATGAAGGTTTTACCGGATGGATGGCTCTTTTTTTGTTATTCATTGTCCTTTTTTTTAATAGTCACTTCGTTTTCTTAAATTTTCACTTGATATCAACAACTTAACAGTTGAAAGACATGATATTTAACATAGTTTGAGCATGTTTACAGTCACATCCGGGAAAGAATTAGCTGTGTTACGATATATCTTATTACTCTAGAGGAGTATTAATAATGTCAACAACTTGCAAAAGAGGTGTGTAATTGAAACTTCCAACAATCCAATTCGGACATATTAAATCGAGAGTTCCTGTTATTCAAGGTGGAATGGGTGTAGGCATATCCTTAAGTGGACTAGCCGCTGCTGTAGCCAATGCAGGCGGGATCGGCACCATCTCTGGTACAGGGATCACTCCTGATGAGCTGAGAATGCATATTCGCAAAACAAGAGAACTCTCTAAAGGAAATGGCTACATCGGTGTGAATGTACTATTCGCAGTGAAGGACTTTGCCGAAAAAATGAAGATTGCTTTGGAGGAAAAGGTTGACTTTATTATTTCCGGAGCCGGAATTTCTAGAGATATTTATGCTTGGGGTAAAGAATATGGTACTCCTGTCGTAACTATTGTTTCATCCGCCAAATTAGCCCGAATTTCCGAAAGACTTGGTGCCTCCGCAGTCGTTGTGGAAGGGTTCGAAGCTGGAGGCCATTTAGGTACAGACAGATCCATGTTTGATATCCTTCCTGAAGTCTTAGAGGCCGTTTCGATTCCTGTTATTGCTGCGGGTGGAATTCTAACAGGGGATGATATCGCAAAAGCCCTTCGGATCGGCGCATCTGGTGTTCAAATGGGTACCCGTTTTGTGGCTAGCCTTGAGTGTGATGCTCCCTTAGCCTTCAAGCAAAAGTATGTAGATGCTCAGCAAGGAGATACTGTCCTAATCAAGTCTACTGTGGGTCTAGAAGGTAGAGCGATTCGGAATGAATTTACGGACCGGATCAGTGATGATGCCAAATTAAAGATAGTCAAATGCTATAATTGTCTAAAGGTTTGTTCACATCGCTTCTGTACAATGGAATCCCTGCTCACTTCCCTTAGAGGAGATGTTAAGAACGGATTGGTTTTTGCTGGGTCCAGAGTTCATGAGATTAAAGAGATTTTGTCCGTACAGCAGATTATCGACAATTTAATGGATGAGTATCAAGGGGCATTGAACCCGACAACTTAAGGTTGTTATAAGATTCAAAAGCACGATTAACCACTTAAGCAAGCTTGGGATTTCCGAGCATAAGTGGTTTTTTTATTTCGCTTGATACTCAAATTTAGTTATATTTAATAAGCTTTTGTGTTGTATTAACCAAAGATTTCCGTACCTTTCTTTTTAATTGCAACAACAGCTAAATATCTTCACAGCCAAAATGCAATAAGCCCAATCGCAAAAGATGACTGGATATATGTACTCTTCAGAGCACCACTTAACAATTTTCCCTCTCCCTTTCTCATGTATTTTTATGAGTTGGTTTAATACAAAAATTCGCTGAACTATATCTTCTCTAAAAAATTCTAATATGGTCCTTGAAGCTTTCTATGTATGCCGGTTAACGGATACTACCTTGTGATTATGAGTTTACCGCTTAGCCTTATAAAACTCATGATAAAGCTTCATGAGCGCCCTCTTCTCTATCCTCGAAACATAACTCCGCGAGATCCCCAACTCCTTAGCAATCTCCCGCTGTGTCCTCTCTTCTCCACCTGTATCCAGCCCAAACCTACCCACCACAACTTCTTTCTCCCGGTCATCCAGAATATCTAGGTTGCGATATATCTTACTCTTCTCGATCTTCAGATCGACTTCTTTAATGACATCATCAGCTTCGGAGCCAAGGATATGGATAAGTGTAATTTCATTACCTTCTTTGTCCGTCCCAATTGGATCGTGCAGGGATACGTCTTTACGTGTTTTCTTGAGCGAACACAGGTGCATCAGGATTTCGTTTTCAATACAACGTGCTGCAAATGTGGCTAGCTTTGTTCCTTTGTTTGGACGATAGCTCTCAATAGCTTTAATCAGGCCGATGGTGCCAATGGAGATCAGATCCTCCATGTCTTCCCTAGTGTTATCGAATTTCTTGAGGTTATGGGCACGATGTGATGTCAAAAAATAAACCAATTACGATCGATTCTGATTCGAATTGGTTTCCTTTTGCACATTATATTTAATTTGTAGTTTCCGATTGATTTCTTGTGTACATCCTGGTAATCCATTTAAATAACACTTTACTTGATCAATTAACTCTAAGTGAGATGTCAGAGTATTACACTTGTTAAATTGAGTCTAATAATATCCTCGGTTTCAATATGATAGCTACCGTTTTTCACACGTAGAGCAATACATTCAATATTTAGCCGAACATCTGCTAGTTCCACATAAAACACAATAATTTCAAAGCCTTGTTCCTTTGCATCCTCATCTGCCTTATAACGTTACCACCCGCTAAAGTGGTTTCCACAATGAAATCCCACTTATTCCAGATACACTACCTGGCTATTCTTATGGCTTCTTTCCCAGCAGATACTTTACTCTTTTCAGGATGCCCATTAGTGATCTTGCGGCTATGCATCTGGAATCATCAGTGATTCTGTTTTATGCCATGCTCCGATATAGAATCTTCCACTTTCATGAAATGAAAAACATAATATTCTCCGTTAATTTTTAGCTGTTCCTTTTCTTTTTGATTTCGTCAAATTCACATAGAGATAAGTGAAATTCAAGGTTTTTGGTGATGCAGCCGGATGATGATACTCAATATCCTATAGATTCTCCAAAACCTATCATAAATTGTAATTTATTTAACGAAACAGTTTACATATACGTTACACAGAATAATTAAAAGAGCCGTTTTTCCCTTTTTTCAAACTCAAAATATATTAAATTCATAATATTCATTGACTGAAACAAATACTAGTGTTATATTTCCTAACATTAAATAATAAAATACATACAGGAAAAGGAGATTACGCACATGAATAAGTTCAAACGTCTACGTGAAACTAAAAGAGAGCATTCTGGTTCCACCCGATCTGAATATTCACCAGCAAAAAAAAATTGGAGTAAAAAGCAATTTATAGCTACTTCAATTGTGTTATCTGTTATTGCTACGAGTGTAATTCCGTTCCAAACAGCTGACGCTTTAACTAGAGTTACTTCAGAAAGTGGCACAGTATGGGAGATTCACGATGTTTTTGCTCCTAGCTTAGACACAGGAAGTTTACGTACAGTTGGTTCTACACAAGTACAAGGTTTCGGCAATATCTTTGTTAAAGTGTCCTCGCCTTCAGCTCCACTGATGAATGGTCAAATGATGCGTGGGTTTGACTTGAAATATGACGGCGTTAATAAGTTTACTTCGGCTCAATCTGTAAATCTAGGAAATGTAACTGTAACACGTGAGGTGTATGTGGATACTATTCATAATCGAACGAGATTCTTTGATACTTTCACTAATAAAAATGATGTGGCAATAAAAGTTGATGTATCATTCGGTGGCTCTTTAGGATATGGTACAACAACAAATGCTTCAGTAGTTAAGGCAACCTATTCAGGCGATCTAAAGGTAACTACAGATGATTCATGGATTGTTGTAGATAGTAGCGCCAAAAACAATAAGCCGCTAGGCGTTGCAGTGGGATCTCCAAAGCCGTTTGATAATGGATTAACCGGTCTAGGTAATCAGCAACAGGATCCATTCACAATACCCTTAGCTGAGTATGGAAATGAAGCGAATTTCTATGGGTTCATTAATTCACTAAATATTGGGCCGGGCGAATCGAAATCCCTAGTAAATTATGTACAAGTTGGAGAAGCTGGTGAAGAAGGGTTGAAAAATCTGGTTGCTATGCTAGATGGACTTAATAGTCTGCTGGATGTAACAGGATTAACAAACGCACAAATTCGGTCAATTAGCAACTGGGATATATCTGCTATAGAGGGACTTGATACTGGAGATCATCTGGTTATACCAAATGCTCCTGCGCCTAAAGAATTAGTAACTTCATCGCCGTATGATGTTAAGAATAAATCAATTGCAGAAATGCAACAGGATATGATTACTGGCAAAACTACCTCTGTACAAATTACTCAAGCCTATTTAGATAGAATCAAGGTATACGATGAGGGACAATTGGGATTCCATGCATTCCTGCATGTATCTGAAACTGCGCTTAACCAAGCAAGAGCTGCTGACGATGCCCGTGCCCAAGGTGTAAAAGGTGATTTATTGGGTATTCCAATTGCGATAAAAGATATTTATGATACAAAGGATATGCCTACTACCGGTGGCAGTAAAGCTCTTGAAGGCTGGCAGCCTGATTCTGATGCATTCCAAGTGAAAAAACTGCGGGAAGCTGGAGCTGTAATTATTGGTAAAGTAAATACTTCTGAGTTTGCTAACAGCGGAAGCTTTAGTGAAAGCGGCTGGCAGCAAACATGGAATGCACTCTATCCATCGAAAACATCTTTTGGCTCAAGCGGCGGGTCTGCAGTATCTGTTGCAGCTGATTTTGCAGCAGCAGCAATGGGATCGCAAACAGGGGTATCTCTATATGCACCAACTACAGGCGCTAGCTTAAAAAGCTTCCGGGGTACAGACGGTATGGCAAGTACTACAGGTGTACTGCCACTCACTTGGGGACAAGATTATGCAGGTCCCATTGCTAAAACAGTAACTGACCTAGCCATTATATTGAATGCTACAACGGGTACGGACCCACAGGATATTTTCACAGTCACTGCTGATGCAGATCATAAGCGTCCAGTGGATTGGAAGGAATCTCTGGATGTTAATGCATTGAAAGGAAAGAAAATTGGATACATTCCTGCATCCTTTGTATCTGCATATGCTGATGATGATACTGGACAGGCAGTGATGGATAAGTTCTCAGAGCTTCAAGCAGCGGGTGCGACTATGGTTGAAATGTCAGCTGTACCATCAGGCCCTAGTCGTCCTTCTGGTATTAATGGATCTACTGAAGGTTGGGCACGTTATATTGAGTTGCATAAGGACTTCCCTTATATTGATGGAGCAAGTGTACTAGCTTCAGATAAGGTGCTTATCTATAATCAAAGAGGATATAGTACTCCAACTCGGATGACTGAACAAGCTGTACAAGATTACATTAAGTATAGAACCGACTATAAGGAAGTTATTAAAAGCTGGATGGACGCGAATGGTGTTGATGCTGTTGTTTATGCAGGTTTTATTAGCGACGTATATAACAATGACGCAGCAGCTTCTCAATTAAGTTCAGACCGTAACACAGGCGTATTAACCTCTACTATGGGTCTACCTACGGTAGTTGTTCCTGTAGGAACGAATGACAGCGGATATTCTATCTCTATGCAACTGGTTGGTAGAGCATGGGACGATGCAAAAGTTTTAGGCATGAGCTACGCTCTTGAGCAACAAAGTCAAGCTAGACTACTTACAACATTTGCTCCAGCACTTCAATACGTTTCAAACTCTACTAATCCTGATCCAAACACAGATAATGGACCAACCCATCCAAATACTGGAGGAGGTACGGTGACACCTCCAGCAATAACAACGCCTATAGAAACACCGTCACCTGCAGAAACAATAATACCAGCAGATAAACCGAAAGTTGTTAGTTTTGTAGATACAATGAATCATTGGGCAAAAACAAGCATTGACGCACTAATTGCTAAGGGATTATTGACGGGGTATTCCGATGGAACATTCCGCCCAAATTCAGGTTTGACTCGTGCCGAAGCAATTAAAGTAATTGCAACTTATATGGGACTTGAAGGACAAGAAAGTAACTTTATAGATGTATCTCCAACTCATTGGGCGAATAAGTTTATTGGTGCAGCTGCTAGATCAGGCTTGATGAACGGATATAGCGACGGAAGCTTCCGTCCAAATGAGAAGATTAGCCGTAGTGAATTAGCGGTACTAATCACTCGAGCTTTTAAGCTAACTGGTACTGGAAACACATCATTCAAAGATGTTACAAGAAATGCATGGTATTATGATTCCGTCGATGCACTCGCATCCAATAATATTATTACAGGATACGCAGACAGTACATTTAAGCCTGAAAAAGATATTACTAGAGCAGAGTTTGCAGCAATTGTTTCCAGATTACTAGCTAATTAAAAGAAATTCAATTAAAAATGACAGAGTACTCGAGTAACCACGTTTACAGGAAAGGCCATCCCGAAAGGGATGGCCTTATAACTTGCCGTTACAGATAGTGCGATGAACCGTATCATAAGTAGGGCGAACCCTATCCACACAAAAAACGACTCATCCGTAGACAA
Source organism: Paenibacillus sp. FSL H3-0310 (assembly GCF_038002785.1). Lineage (NCBI taxonomy): Bacteria > Bacillati > Bacillota > Bacilli > Caryophanales > Paenibacillaceae > Paenibacillus > Paenibacillus sp. FSL H3-0310. The sequence goes on along the minus strand of NZ_JBBODC010000003.1, from coordinate 211,825 downwards.
GTCGCTTTTCAAGTTTTATTATTAATGGATTATTACTGTGTAATTGTCATCAGTCTCACCGCTTAGCCTTATAAAACTCATGATACAGCTTCATCAGTGCCCTTTTTTCTATCCTCGAAACATAACTCCGCGAAATGCCAAGCTCCTTAGCAATCTCCCGCTGCGTCCGCTCTTCCCCGCCTGTATCCAATCCAAACCGCCCAACCACAACTTCTTTTTCCCGGTCATCCAGAATATCAAGGTTACGATAAATCTTACTCTTTTCGATCTTCAGATCTACTTCTTTAATGACATCATCCGCTTCCGAACCAAGGATATCGATGAGAGTAATTTCATTACCTTCCTTGTCTGTCCCAATTGGATCGTGCAGAGATACATCTTTACGAGTCTTCTTCAAGGATCTTAGGTGCATCAGAATTTCGTTTTCAATACAACGTGCTGCAAATGTGGCTAGTTTGGTTCCTTTGTTTGGACGATAACTCTCAATAGCTTTAATCAGGCCGATGGTGCCGATGGAGATGAGGTCCTCCATGTCTTCACCTGTGTTGTCGAATTTCTTGAGGTTATGGACACGATATGATGTAAAAAAAAACCAACGTGATCGGTTACGATGCTAGTTGGTTTATTTGTCTCCTTTTTTTCAATTATTGCTCAATAATATGCGTCCATTCTGAAATTCATTGACATATTAACTTATTCCGCTTTTATCTGCTTCGCAAATAATCTCATCATCTGTTTTACTATTATCAATAATAACTAAATGATCTAAGAGACTTAAATGAGAAAGCAAATTCTCTATGCTTGTTACATCACGTACCTTCGAATAGGAGACAAAGTAATTATTGACGATTCAAGAAGTACTTGATTGTTAAAACTGACAAGTTAGTAAAAAAACTAAAAAATACTTTCATTACCTTCTCAATAAGTAGAAGATATTGCAACAAAATCATTCAGATGGGAGTTAGGAGCTGTAACAATTTGCTGCAGAATATCATTATACTGGACGAGCCATCTTTTAATTGTAGCGGAATCAAAAAGATATGAATCATATTCCACATTAAATACTATGCCCTCCTCACCTTCATCGACTGCGCTCATATAAAAATCAAATAATGATCTTCTAGCCCACAATCTGCGTTCCGTAACTAGGCCAGGCCAAGGAGGACTACTACCTTTTTCATACTGTGTAAAGGCAACTCCTCGGACATAGTTTCTCTCACTACGGTATAACTCAGGATATAATTCTTCCATAATTTTCACAAAAGGAAGTTCACTATGAGCAATTGCACCGTTTACTGTTTCCCTTGTTCTCAAAATTAGTTCTGATAACGCAGAATTCTGAGAAAAGTTCACTCGTAATAATACAAAGTTAACTAAACTACCAATTATACCCTCAATATCAGTGACATTTCGATTTGAAAAGGAAGTCTCTGTCACCAGGTCCTCCATACCCGTTATTGTATGCATTGCGATATTAAATCCTGTTAATAGAACAGTGTAAAGTGAGCAACTGTATGTATGACTGGTTTTTCTCAGTAATTCTGATACATTTGGATTAAGAGTAAACGATTCAACTGCACTTTTTGCACCCTCAGGTTTCCTTGGTCTGTCAGTGGGTAATTTTGTAATTCGGATATCTTTAAGCTTTTCTTTCCAATATGACAGGTAATTAGTATAACGATCACCCGACCAAATTTCTTGTTCCCACTTGGCATAATCAGCAAACTGAACTGGAAGTGGTGGTAAAGTATCTGCACTACCCTGCCCTCTAAGATGGAGCAATCCCCCCAGTTCCCTTAAAAATATATTTGCAGAGGGGCCATCCATAATGCTGTTATGAGCATTAATAAATAACGCATAACGATGATTTGAACGTAAGTAAAGCGTGAGACGCCAGAGCAGAGGCCGACTAAGATCAAATGGAGTACTCTCATCAATAAATGCCAATGCATGCATCTCTCGTTCCTGCTCATCTTCAGTTAAATGTGTTAAATTAATTATTGGCAGATGATAATCTATATCCACAGAATCTTGAATGACTTGTAATAGTTCTTCGCACTTTTCATCTTTATGTAACGATGTGCGCAGTACTTCATGTCGTTCAATTAGCTCATTTATACATCTTTCAAGTAATGAAATGTCCAAGTTGCCCTTATATTCCCATCCCACTGCTGTAGTACAGCACTCTCCTCCTTGAATCATCTCCCGCTCCCACATTCTGTTTTGAATCCACGAAGCTGGGATATGCTGACTTCGTTCAACACAGTGAATTTTAGGCAACCTCCGTTGTTTAAGAGTAGCATCTTGTACAGCTCCAGCTAACCCTTCAATTGTCGGAAATTCATATAATGTACTCTCAGGAAGTTCTATTTGAAAAAGCTCCCTCATACGTTTCATTAAACGAATGCCAAGTAGAGAATGACCTCCCAGTTCAAAAAAGTCTTGCGTTATCTCAACTCGGTCTTCGCCCAAGAGTTCACTCCAAAGCGCAGTAATGCCCAATAACACATCTGCAGGAGAAGTACTTATCGTATTTGATGTAGTCACTTTTTGTTCTGGCTTATATAGAAAGTCATCTTTTGATGTTGATTGGATGTCATTATTAGTAGTTGTTCCTACTTCATAATTAATGCACCCTTCTTCTAGCCAATAACGTTTTCTTTCAAATGGATAAGTCGGGAGTACAACCCTATGCCTATTTTGACCTTCATACAAACCTCGGACATCAATATCAATACCTTTTAGCCACAATTCCCCCAGTGCCTCAAGCAGAATTTTATAATCTTCTCTCTGGTTTAAGGGATGACGTATGGTATGGATTGCTTGCTTCTGTAATAATGGTTGTTGAGACACAAAGACAGATAAAGTACGCCCCGGTCCTACTTCAATCGGTACTCCGTTCATATCCTTTATAAGTGTTTCTACCCCCTTAGCAAAATATACTGTTTCGTATAACTGTCTAGCCCAATACGTTGGGTCAGTAGCCTCTTCATCCGTAATCCAAGTCCCTGTAAATCCAGATACATAAGGAATCTTAGGGGGGGATAGCTTTACTTCTCTAACAATGTTCTCAAATGTTTCCGCTGCAGGTTTCATCATAGCAGAATGAAAGGCATGAGAAGTATGTAGACGCCGATGTTCAATCCCATCCGTAGTCAATTGAACCTCCAATTGAGAGATAGCCTCCCCAGTGCCCGAAAAAACACAAAGTGAAGGTGCATTCACTGCAGCAACTGAGATTCTATCATTTGAATATTGCAATGCAAGAGTTTCGCTAACAGATGCAGATATCATTTCTCCGAAGGGCATTGATTGCATCAACCTGCCTCTTTGTGACACCAGATAGATAGCATCTTCTAATGTAAGAACCTCAGCCAGCACAGCAGCAGTAAATTCACCTAAGCTATGACCAATCATTGCTTGTGGATGGATACCAAATGATATAAGAAGTTGGGCCATTGCATATTCAGTAGTAAAAATTACTGCTTGGGCCATTTGCGTCTGCTGTAATTTTTCTTCAAGAATTTTGTTTGTACCTTCTGCAGGGTACATTAGTTGGCGAAGATCCTCTCCTAGTTGTATCTGAAACAGATTGGTGCACACATCTATCCACTTGCGATAATAATGCTGCGTTTCATAGAGCTGTTTACCCATATTTATATACTGGGCACCTTGTCCCGGGAATAAAAATAAGGGCACTGCAGAATTTTGACCTGAACTAATATCTTCCGGTGAGGTTGTCTTCTTCTGCGATAAATTATGAATAAGTTCCTTATTTGTCTCAGCCACCATCACTCTTCGGTAAGGAAACACCCTTCTTCCAACATGCAAGGTATATGCAATATCAGCTAAGGGCAAATCAGCTTGACCAGTAAGTGTATTTACTAGATTTTCGCTAATTCTGTCTAAGGCAGTCGGTGTTTTGGCAGATAAAAAGATTAACTGGTAAGGTCTAGAAGCTCCCGATTCTTCTCTAGAAGGCGCCTCTTCCAAAACAACGTGTACATTTGTTCCTCCAAGCCCAAACGAGCTAACTCCAGCTCTACGTGGAACTTGTTTCTCAGGCCAGGAGATTAAATTACTGTTTACATAAAAAGGGCTCTTTTCAAAATCAATCTCTGGATTTGACTTTTGAAAATGTAATGTTGGAGGAATCATTTTATTCTGCAAAACCATTGTTGCTTTTATAAGACCTGCAACCCCAGAAGCAATGTCAAGATGACCTATATTCGTTTTTACGGACCCTAATGCGCAAAAACCTTCTTTATCTGTAGACATTCGGTACGCTTTTGTAAGAGCTGTTACCTCAATCGGATCACCTAGTTTTGTACCAGTACCATGTGCTTCAACAAAGCCTATTGTTTCAGCTCCTACATTCGCTTGGGCAATCGCTTCTGCAATAACCTCAACTTGTCCCTCAATACTCGGAGCAGTGAAGCCCATTTTTTGTTCACCATCGTTATTCATTGCAGATCCCTTAATTACTGCATATATATGGTCACCATCCGCTTGGGCATCTTCTAGTCTTTTTAATAGAACCACGCCCACCCCATTTCCTGGTACTGTTCCCAGTGCCTTCTCATCGAATGCCCTACAGTGCCCATCTGGGGATGCAATCCCGCCTTGTTCATATAAGTATCCTGATTTTTCCATCGCAGGCAGCGAAACTCCTCCAGCAATTACCATGTCGTTTTGATAACACAAAAGGCTTTGACTAGCCATAGCTACAGCTACGAGTGATGTAGAGCAAGCTGTTTGTAGTGTTAGCGAAGCTCCCTTGCAACCCAATTTATAAGCTGCTCGGGTGGATAAATAATCCTTTTCATTATGTAACATAGTCTGAAAACTGCCCACAGATATTATTGCTGCTTCATTGGGATAGACATGCTTTAGAAAATACTGATTCATTCCTGCTCCTGCAAATACTCCGATACGATTCTCATATTGCTTTGAATCATAACCTGCTTTTTCTAAAACCGTCCATGCCTCTTCTAAAAAAATACGCTGTTGTGGATCCATAACCTGTGCTTCGCGGGCCGTATAACCAAAGAACGAGGCATCAAACTCATCCACCCCATTTATAAACCCACCTGCCGGTACATAATCAGTGTGATCACGGAGTTTGGGATTTTTTCTCATTATAGCATCTTCTTTTTCACTTAGAACCTGTATTCCCTCTATTCCATTACAGAGCATTTCCCAATATTCTTCAATATTTTCTGCCCCAGGAAAGCGCCCAGACATTCCAATAATTGCGATTCCTCCGGAGAAATCCTCTTCATTATCCTCAATATTAGAACCCATAATAGCTATCTCCTTCCTCTTAGCTTATTAATTGCTTCTCGTTGTTTCTGCGCCCTGCTTTTAACATTTGAAATTGTTGTATCATCCGTATTAGTGGATTCGTTCATAAATTGAGCTAAAGATTGAATTGTACTGAAACGGAATAAGTCCATCATTGATATGTTTTTATGTAATTTTTCTAATACTTTAGATCTAACTTTAATAACTAAAAGAGAATGTCCTCCAATTTCAAAGAAGTTATCCTCTATCCCAACTTCGCTTATCCGTAATATATCCTTCCATATTTGTCCAAGTTCAATTTCAAGAACTGAAGAAGGTAGTTTAATGGGATCCTTTTTTTCCTCCAAAATATTGTGTGCATTAGACAAAGACCTTTTATCAATTTTCCCATTGGGCAAGAGAGGCATCTGTGTAAGTTGGATGAAAAAACTCGGCACCATATATTCAGGTAGCACAGCACCTAAAAAACTTCTAATCTCTCTAGCTTCAAGTTGAAAGTAAGCCTCTGTTGTAAAGTATGCTACAAGCTGTTTGTCATCAGGAGAACTTCCCTTTAAGTCAAGAACAACTTCCCGTATTTTTGGGTGCAAACGAATTGCTGCTTCGATCTCTCCTAGTTCTATTCTGAAGCCACGCAACTTTACTTGATGATCTAGCCGTCCCAAATATTCAATTACCCCTTCTGTGGTAAATCTCGCTAGATCCCCAGATTTGTACAATAATTCCTCTTGTTTAAATGGATTTAAGATGAATTTTTCATTAGTTAATTCACTACGGTTATAATAACCTTTTCCTACCTGAACGCCACCAATATGCAGTTCCCCCGCAACCCCAATAGGCGTAGGGGAAAGGTAACGATCAAGAATGTAGACTTGCGTATTAGCAGCAGGTCGACCAATAGGGATGTCTGCTTTCTCCATTTCTTTATTACATTTCCAACTAGTTGCATGCACTGCAGTTTCTGTTGGACCATAAAGGTTGTACAGTTCTGTGCTAGGAAAGCATCCAAAAAAATTATTCTGCAAATCCGATGTAAGCGCCTCTCCAGCCACTAAAACGCGCTGCAAGCTTGTACAACGACTAGCCTCCGGGTCCTCCAGAAATATTGTTAACATGGACGGTACAAAGCCAATAATAGTAATCTGATTTTTCTGAATAGCTTCAATTAAATAAGATGGATCCTTATGCCCCTCGGGTACTGCTAGGTATAAGGAAGCACCAATACTAAGGGGCCAAAATATTTCAGGTATAGATACGTCAAAGCTAAACGGCGTTTTTTGTAGTAATCGGTCTTCTGCAGAGATTTTAAATTCTTCCTGCATCCACAACAACTGGTTATTAATTGCTTTATGTGTATTCATAGCTCCTTTGGGTTTACCCGTTGAACCCGAGGTATAAATCATATAAGCCAAAGAATCGATTGTTACTTCACTTTTCGGATTGAATTTAGGTTGTGTTTCAATAGCTGACCAGTCTTCATTCAGATTCAGACATTTGATAGCACCTGTAAATATTGAATGGAGTTGTTCTTTTTCTAAGAAATTCTGTGTTATTAGGAAAGCCACACCGGAGTCTTCCAACATATACGTTAAACGGTCAACAGGATAGGTTGGGTCAATAGGTACGTAAGCTGCACCAGCTTTTAGAACTCCAAGTAGTGCTACAACCATTTCAATAGATCTTTCCATACAGACCCCTACAAATTGCCCGCAATTAATCCCTTCCTTCTGGAGAAAATGTGCCAATTGATTAGCACGTTCGTTCAACTCTTGATAACTTAGCGAAGTCTCTTCAAAACAAATGGCCTGAGCATCCGGTGAACGCTGTGCTTGCTGCTCTATAAGCTCATGAAGAAGATTCTCCGGGTATGCTTTGCTTGTTTCATTCCAATGATTGAGAATTTTTTCCTTCTCATCGAGGGAAAGCATCTCAATTTCAGCAATACTTTGATTGGGATAAACCAGAATGTTTTGTAAAAGAGTAATAAAATGCTTTGCCAATCTCTGTATACTCTCCAACTTGAAGAGGTCAGTGCGATATACAAAAGAAAACTTGGGAGCTTCTAGTTCTGTAATTTCGAGAGTTAAATCAAAGTTTGCTGTACTTCTCTCATATGGATAAGTAGACCATGTTTTAAATTCCTCCCCCATAAGCTTGGCTTGAGATGATCCGGCTCCTACACTTAGCATAGCTTGAATAATAGGATTATGGGTTGTTGAACGCTCTGGTTGTAACATCTCTACCAATTTTTCAAAGGGAAGTTCCTGATGCTCATAAGCCGACAATGCCGAATCACGAATATTATGAAGCCATTCTTTGAAAGTCATTTTCTCATCAGGTATGCGCGTACGGATAACCAGCGTGTTAGCAAAAAAACCAGTAATTCCTTCCATTTCCTTCTTTGGTCGATTAAAGACTGGAAGTCCAACTAGCAAATCTTCTTGCCCAGAATATCGATAAAGCAGCAGCTTAAATAGAGCTAGAAATGCCATAACTGGGGTGACTTGTTCTTTTAGGCAAAAATCACGAAAACTTCGCAACGTACTCTCTGGTACGTTGAATTCGTAAACAGCACCCCTACTAGTCTGGACTGTTGGTCTAGGATAATCCAGAGGGAGCTCTATTAACGCAGGAGCTCCTTCCAAATACTCTTTCCAAAACTTCATATGCTCTTTCCATTGATCTTTTTCATATTGATTTGTCTGCCAACGTGCGTAATCATAATATTGAAGAGGCATTTCCTTTGTTAATGGAATTCCATTTAAACGCGCCTCGTAGCCGGCAATTAACTCTTTCATCAAAATCCCATTCGACCAGCCATCCGTTATAATATGATGAATAGAAAGAGAAAATATCCATTCCTCAATACCCAATTGGATCACCTCGGCACGAAATAGAGGACCATTTTTTAAATCGAATAGTTGATTTACACTTTCTTTTAAAATTGAATTAAGCTTCTTTTCCCTCTCAATAATCTGCAACATAGAGATATCTGTGGAGGGAAGTACGAATTCTAGAGACTCCAGAATAACTTGAATAGGTTCTCCTTCTAATTCGATAAAAACAGTTCGTAAAATAGAATGACGGTTTATCAATTCTCTAAAGCTATCTTCCAACTTATTGACATCCAGTTGTTCTTTTATATGGTATATAATAGGAAGATGGTATCCTGATGAGTCTGGCATCCATTGTTGTAAAAACCACAGTCTTTTCTGAGCAAAAGATAGAGGAATTACTCCTGTAGGAGCGGTCGCTATAATCCCCTTTGCATCATGACTTATAGAATTCTGTAGCCATTGTTTTAGTAAACTGTTATCAGCCTTACTCTTTTGTTTGTTATCTAGCATTATATAACTCTCCTTTTAAACTACTCCTGCATTTCGCTGATTTTAGCAACTACACGTTCCTCAATTTGGTGAGCAAAATCACGTAGTTGAGAAAACGTGAATAAAGTCCCTAAGGGAAGTTCAATTGGAAATATCTCTTTAATCCGGCTAATTACCCTCGATGCCATCAATGAATCTCCGCCAATTTCAAAGAAATCATCTTCTGTCTGAATTGTTGTACTTCCAACAACTTCCTTCCAAACTTTTATAACTATTTCCTGAATTTTAAGCTGTAAATCAACTTCTCCCTCTGGTTCCGGAGAACTATATTTGGCAGCTGCTACTTCTTCAAGGATATCTTTTTCAATTGGTTTATGCTCCTTCACAATATCGATCCAAAACCGTTGATGTTCAAAGGGATAAGAAGGCAAAGCAATTCGTCGACGTTCTCCCTCTAGGTTCAGTTGAGACCAAAGAACTGTTACGCCCGATAACCACAATTCTCCTAGAACACTTAGAATTCTGCTTATAATGGTCTCTCTCTCCCCAGCGTTACTAGAATGAATTCCAATAATTTGAGGATTATATCCTTGCAAATGCACTTTAGGTAATGTTGTTAGCAAAGATTGATTGCTACCTATTTCTAGGAATAGATGATTTGGAGAATTAAATAATCCCTCAATTTCCTTGAGGCTTAATACAGAATCTTGCGTTTCATTAGAAAATCTATCCCAATAATCAGGAGCAGAAGTATTTTTCCCTATCCATCTTCCTAAATCCACAGAAAAAATCGGGGTTTTCAATTCTGTCTTCATTAAATTCTGATAAGATTTATAATAGGGAGAATGTTCCTCAGTGTGCATATCACTTCTTTTAGCTACCATTTCTAAAGCATCTCGCAAGTCCAACACTCCTACTAGACAGGCAGCAACATATTCCCCTATACCTTGAGCAATCATAAATTCCGGATGAATGCCTAAGTCCAACCAAAACTTTCCTAGAGCATAGTTCTCTATAAAAATTGCGAGATCTAGTACTTTATTATGAATCTTTGAAGTACTTCTGTTTTCTATATCTGAAGCAAACCATAGCTTTTTGATATCGTACTCCAGCCAGGACTCTGTAAGCTTACAGCATTTATCCACTTCTTTAGTAAATAGGGGCTCCGACTTATAGAGTTCATTTACATAATGCTGATTTTGTGCATACTGTCCAGATAAAGTGAATATCACTGAAGGGGAAGTTGTCACCTCTTTGGGCTGTTCCCCACCATTAGAGTAGTTTCTTAATTGTTCTACTGCATTATTAATATCACTAGTCAACAGGACTCTACGGCATGGAAACTCAGATCTGCCAACCTGAAGTGTGTAAGCAGCATTTGCTAACTCTTCGTTTGTTTTCCCTTCTAACCATTGAGCTAAACGAAACGACATATTCTCCAGTGCTTTGAACGTTCTTGCAGATAATATAATTAAGTGCTGTGCCATAATAGATGTTGATCCTTTAGTAAATGGTGCCTGCTCTAAAATAACATGTGCATTCGTTCCCCCTACGCCTAAAGCACTTACCCCTGCTCGAAGCGGAACCGGACCATTCCAATTCTGCAAATTGCTGTTAACATAAAAGGGGCTATGGGTAAAATCAATTTTATGATTTGGTGTTTTAAAATGTAAAGTTGGTGGGAGTTGACGATTCTTAAGGGATAACACCGTTTTAATAAAACCAATGACCCCTGCCGCTGCATCCAAATGTCCTATATTGGATTTGACTGATCCCAAGGCGCAGTATTCATTTTTTTGTGCTCCATTATTTCGGAAAGCTTTTGATAGAGCACTAACTTCAATAGGATCTCCTAGCGGCGTTCCAGTTCCATGAGCTTCAATATAAGATATGCTCTCCGGTGACACTTGTGCCCTATGCAAAGCTTCACTAATTACATTAGCCTGACCCTCAACACTCGGGGCAGTAAATCCAATTTTCTTCGAACCATCGTTATTAATAGCTGAGCCTTTAATGACTGAATAAATCGTATCACCGTCTTTCAAAGCTTGAGACAACCGCTTTAGAACTACGACTCCACTCCCCATTCCCCCAATAGTTCCGAGCGCTTCATCATCGAAAGTTCGACATTGCCCAACTGGAGAGCTAATTTCGCCTTCCCTATAGAGATACCCATCCATTAGAGGAGAGCGAACTGTAACTCCACCAGCTAACGCAATCTCACAATCGTTCATAAACAAACCCTGACAAGCCATGTGAATTGCCACAAGTGAGGTGGAACAAGCTGTTTGAATGGTGACAGCAGGCCCTCTCAGGTTCAATTTATAGGCTGTACGGGTAGCTAAGGAGTCCTTATCATTGTTCATAAAAATGCTGTACATCCCCACCATATCTACGTACTGACGATTTGGCAAAAGATTATTGAGTAGATACGTGTTGAATGCAGTCCCTGCGTATATGCCAATTTTCCCTTCAAATCTAACAGGATCATACCCAGCATGTTCTAATGCCTCCCATGTATTCTCCAGAAAAATCCTATGCTGAGGATCCATTACTTCCGCTTCACGAGGTGAAACATGGAAAAATCCAGCATCAAATTGATCTGCCCCCTCTAAATATCCTCTAGCTGCAACATAGTTGGTACGGCTTACATTGGATACATCAGCACCGGCTTCAATCAGTTCCGCCTCACTAAACCAACGAATAGAATCAATTCCATCCTTTAGATTATTCCAAAATTGCTCTGCTTCTTGCGCTCCAGGAACACGGCAAGCTAAACCGATAACAGCAATATCTTCCTTTATCAACTTCTGATCATCATTTCCTGGCGAAGCATTTGAATCATTAATCCCCTTCTGTTCTTGTCCACTATGGATGCTTATAGAGGATTCGAGAGCATGCTCACTCGTTAAACGTTGAGCAATTTGCTGAACTGTGGTGTACTGAAAAAGTTCAATTAATTGAATATTTGTATTCATGCCTTTTTGTAATAATTCATGAACACGGGCCAACAATAGAGAATGTCCACCAATATCAAAAAAGTTGTCCGTACTACTTATTTTTTCTTTTCCTAATACTTGCATCCAAACGTCCGCTATGTATTTCTCTAGCTTGTTTTGAGGAGCCATAAACTCATGGGAGCTTGCGTAATCCAGAACCTCAGGTAAAGCTAAGCGATCTACTTTTCCATTTCGAGTAACTGGAAATTTTGTCATACAGATAATTCGTACTGGAACCATGTAATCAGGCAATTTTTTTTTGAGTGCTCTAATAAGCTCAGGTTCCTTTATCTCTAATTGTTGATCTACTGTTACATATGCGATAATTTTGGATTCTCCTGGTAAAGTTCCCCTTGTTACTACCACCGCTTCTTTTACTCCTGAATGCGCCGCTAGTAGCGTCTCGATCTCCCCTAACTCGATGCGCAATCCTCTAATTTTCACTTGATTATCTTTTCTAGATAGATACTCTATATTGCCATCAGCTAAAATCCTTGCAATATCCCCAGTACGATACAGTCTTTCCCACTGTCCTGAATGAACCTCAACTTCCACAAAATTATTTTCCATTAAATCAGAACGAAAAATATAGCCCTGAGATACACCTAAACCACCTATATAGAGCTCTCCTGGCACACCAATTGGCATTTTTTGTTGATTCGCATCAAGAATATATACATGAGTATTTGCAATTGGCCGACCAATAACCGGAGAACCATCATGAATTCCTTTTGGAACTACACCATAAGTAGCTACAACTGTTGTTTCAGTGGGGCCATAATGATTAACTAATTGAAAAGGTAAACTGATGTCCGGAAACCGATGAAGCTTGTCTCCTCCCGTAAGCATTGCCCTTAAATGTGTCGACTTAGGCCATGTAAAAGTAAGCAATACTTCCGCCAATGGTGTTGGTACAAAGCTGATATTAATATGGTTTTCTATCAACCATTGCTGAAGTCTCTGAGGAGACAAACGAGTTTCTTCATCAGCCAGATAAATTGTCCCACCTACCAAAAGCGTTGGCCATATTTCCCATACAGCAGCATCAAAACTGACTCCTGCCAGCTGTGAGGTTCGATCTTCTTGGGACAAACTGTATGTTTTAATATGCCAATCAATTAAATTCATTAAATTGGAGTGGGTAACCCCAACCCCCTTAGGAGTTCCCGTTGATCCTGAAGTATAAATAACATACCCAAGCTCATTAACGGGATTTTCAAGAGATACCATTTCAGAGGTCACATTTTCACTTTTCAATAACTCACCGAGGCATAGAACTTTTGAGCTAACAGGTAACCTCTCTTTTAACTCATCCTCCGTAATAACTACTGCCACCCTTGCATCTTTCAACATATATTCAAGTCTATCTGGTGGGTGGCCAGGATCTAAAGGAAGGTATGCAGCACCCGCCTTCCAGACCCCCAGCATAGCTACAAGTATTGAGATACTTCTGTTCATGCAAATTGCTATTACTCCGCCTGCACTCTCCTGCAATAGTCGTAATCGATGTGCCAATAAGTCCGCAGCTTTATTCAATTCTCTATAAGTTATAGATGAATATTGATCTACAGCTGCAATTTGAAATGGAATTTCTTGTGCTATCCGTTCAAAACAATGAAGAACACTGTGTGTTTTTGAAATTGGGACCTCTGTTTTGTTCCATAAAAGTAATTTTTCCCGTTCCTCATCAGGAAGGATGTTAAAACGAGAGAACGAAATGTTTGGACGTTTTGCCGCTTCACGCAGTAGTTCCACATAATGTGTGGCCATCCGCTTAATTGTTTCTTTATTAAACAAGTCCGTACTGTATTCAATAACTATGCTAGCCCCCTTGAGACTTTCCCGAACAACAAAGGTCATATCATATTTAGATGTTCCCTGATGTTCCATCATGAGTTTCCCTTTTACACCCGCCATAACCCAATCTTTGTCTGAACTATGTTCTGTAGTGAACATAACTTGAAACAAAGGAGATCGTCCATGGCTACGATCAGGCTTAACAGCTCGCACAACCTCTGAGAATGAAACTTCTTGATTAGAGAACGCATCAAGAGCCACATTCTTTACACGCTGAAGAACTTCTGTAAATGTGGGATCCCCCGACAAATCTGCTCGGAGTACAACAGAGTTAATTAGCAAACCAATTAAAGGCATGAGTTCAGAGCTATCTCTACAAGAAACCGGAGTACCTACTAAAATATCTTCTTGCTGGGTATAACGATGTAACAGGATATAAAAGGTGCTAAGAAGTGACATAAATAGAGTGGCCCCTTGTAACTGGCCAAACCTTCTTATGCTGTGCATTACATCATCGGGAATAGGGAATTCTAATGTAGCTCCTTTGCCTGAAACGATAAGTGGACGTTTATTATCTATCGGTAAATCAAGAATTGGAAGGTCCCCGGAGAGTCTGCTTTTCCAAAATTCTAATTGTTTATCAATTTCTGTTTTTTTTGAAAATGAGTGGCTGTCTCGGGCAAATGCTGTATACGTATAAGAAAGTTCCGGCAGAAGAGAATCCTCAGAATTCACAAACATCTCATAGTGTTGTCTCATCTCTTCCAAAAACTTGTCCATTGATACTCCGTCAAATACAATATGATGTACCAAAAATATTAGCACATACTCTTCCTCAGCGAATTTCACTAGATTGAATCGTGCTAATGGACCCTTGCTAAGATCAAACTTCCTTGAATACTCAGATTCAACAATTCTCGGAATTATTTCCTCACGAGTGTTTTCTTCCAAGCTACAGTTTAAAAAAGGAAGTTTCATCGGTGTAAAAGGCAGTATCTGCTGCTCTTCGACCCCAAACTGATTAGTTACAAACACAGTTCGGAGCGTTGCATGCCTCCGAATAATTTCATTAATACTTTTCTCCAATGCATCCAGATCTAGCGTTCCTAACAATTGAAGAACATAAGGCATGTGGTATTGAGTATGATCTGGGTATAGTTTTGAAATAAATAACAATCCTTGCTGCTGGCTAGAGAGAGGGGCGCACGAGTCATCCGAAAGCTCATGTTCTTTTTTTTGCAGTTTTTTTCTGAGTAGTTCACGTTTCTCTTCGCTAGACAAATGTATCAAATTAGTATTCATTATTCCCAACCTTCTTCTATTAAAGATAATAACAATGTATCCATTTCGTTTTCAGAGAGATGATCAACGTCGATAGTCAGGTTGTTCGAATTCAACTTAGATGAAATCTTGGTGTCAATTTGATAGGCCAATTGCTTGACTGTCGGCTTATCAAACAAAAGCCTAGTAGGGAATTCTATATCAAATGTTTCCCGTATAAGAATAGCCATACGTGCCAAGCTTAATGAGTTTGCTCCCAGCTCAAACAGATTATCCTCTATACCGATATCTTCGAAGCCCATTATTTCTTCGACGAGTCTTGCCACTGTTCGTTCGGATTCTGTTCTTGGCTCTACACGTACTGACTGTCGTTCTAGAAATTTCACATCCATTTGTTCCAATGCCTTGCGGTCAACCTTTCCGCTTGACATAAGTGGAATTTTATCAATCTGAACTATTACAGGCAGCATATACTCTGGTAGCCTGCGTTCTAAATATTGCATGAGCCTGGAAGGAACTATGTCTTCTTGACTATGTGCCGTGACAAAGGCAATTAGTCTATTGTTATGAGGGTGATGCTCTTTCACAATAACTACCGCATCCCGAACACTTGAATGAAGTCCTAGCGTCTTCTCAATTTCACCTAATTCTATTCTGAATCCTCTGATTTTCACTTGCTGATCCATTCGCCCCAGAAATTCGAGGTTTCCATCTGATAGACACCGAACCCAGTCTCCGGTTCGATATAACTTAGCTTTGCGATCCTTAGAAAAGGTATGGAATATGAACTTTTCATCAGTTAAATCTTGTCGGTGCAAATATCCTTCTGCCAACGAGGTACCCCCAACAAATAATTCTCCCGGAACTCCTATAGGGACCATTTCTCGGTTTGCATCCAGCACATAAACTTGCGTATTTGCCAACGGCTTACCTATTTTAACTATCTTATTTTTGTTGCGCTCAGAAGGCCAGTAAGTTGCATTAATAGAAATTTCAGTTGGACCATATCGATTATGAATCTCAGCAGGTAGTTTCTCTAGTAATCTTTCTAGCAGTTCATAAGGCAAAGTCTCGCCTCCACTGAACACAAATTTTAATGAAGTGCAATTAGAAAAATCAGCCTCATCTAACATAAGTTGAAGCATAGAAGGAATAAAATGAATCATGGTTACACGATGCAAAAGAATCATTCGAACCATATATTGGGTGTCTTTATGTCCCCCAGGTGTTGAGATAATAAGTTTAGCCCCTGTCATCAAAGGAAGAAAAACCTCCCATACAGACACATCAAAACTAATTGGCGTTTTGTGAAATATAGTATCTGTTTCACTGACACTATATTCTTCTTTCATCCAGTGCAACCTGTTACATATAGCTCGGTGACTTATCATTACTCCTTTAGGCTGACCAGTTGTTCCTGATGTGTACATTACATAAGCCAGACGATCAGATCCGGATTCTCTCATAGGATTTGCCTCTTGCCCCTCATGAGGTATCATTCTCTCCTCATCTAAATATAAGATAAGATTTATATTATATTTCATATCTCCTATAACTTTTCTATCTGTTAGAAGAATTTTTATCGCTGCATCTTTCAGAATATTCTCGACTCTTTCTGATGGATATGTAGGGTCAATTGGTACATAAGCTGCTCCTGATTTGACGATCGCTAACATTGCAATTACCATTTCTAACGAGCGTTCCATGTATAAGCCAATAAGAGTGTTTGATGATGCACCCATTTGTTGCAAACGGTGAGCCAATTTATTAGCTTCTACATTAAGTTCATGAAATGTCAAGTTGTTGTTATGGTTAATCACTGCAATTTGATCAGGCGTTTTGGCAACTTGTCGCTCTATCAAGTCTGCTAGGCAGAGATCAAGCGGATAATTTCGTTCTGTAGAGTTTAACAAAAGCAATTTTTTTTGTTCCCACTCTGTCAATAAGGGAAGAGTCGAAACACAAATGTCCGGTGACATAACTGCTCCTGATAAAAGCATTTGAAAATGTTCTGTCATTCTGGACACAGTCTTAAAATCATACAAATTCGTATTATAGACAAGTCTGCCTTCTAATCCCGTACTAGTCGATATTATTTCTAAGTTAAGATCAAATTTTGCAGTTTGATTGTCTATATCTTCTTGGACCCAATCTGTATTTCCGACCGTCCAAGATCTCACTTCTTCTGATTGAAGAACAAACATAACTTGAAACAAAGGATTATAGCTCATGTTACGTTCTATTCCTATTGCCTCAATAATGTGTTCAAAAGGAATATCCTGATTTGCATAAGCTTCTAGAGTTATTTCCCGTACTTGAAGAAGCAAGCTACGGAATGTTCCTTCTCTAGTAACATTTAACCTTAGAGGTAATGTATTAACAAAGAATCCAAGAACCTCTTCTAAGTCACTTCGGTTTCGATTAGCAATTGGGGCACCAATGACTATGTCTTCTTGACCTGAGTACCGATACATTACTGCGTACCAAGCTGTTAATAGCGCCATAAATAGAGTAGTATCTGTTTCCTTGCACAATCCTTGCAGTAAATTAACCAAAGGCTTCGGGATTGAGAACTTACATTGTGAGCCTGAAAAATTTTGAATAGCAGGCCTTTTATAATCTAAAGGAAGTTCTAGTTTGTCTGCTACATTTCTCAGTTTATTTTCCCAATACATTTTTTGCCCAGCAAACCGTTTTTCATGAAAGCAACGATTTTGCCACTCACTAAAATCAGAATATTGAATAACGGGTTCAGTAAACTTAATTCCTTGCTTTTGTATAAGCTGTTCATAAAATATTTTTAATTGCTTTGTGAAAATTTGCATGGACCAGCCATCTGTTATAATGTGGTGCTTCACTAATATAAACCAATTCAAGTTATCCTCTAGTTTAATGAGAGCCGCTCTAAGAAGAGGGGGATTCTCCAGATTAAA
This sequence comes from Paenibacillus sp. FSL H3-0310, assembly GCF_038002785.1. Lineage (NCBI taxonomy): Bacteria > Bacillati > Bacillota > Bacilli > Caryophanales > Paenibacillaceae > Paenibacillus > Paenibacillus sp. FSL H3-0310. The sequence goes on along the minus strand of NZ_JBBODC010000003.1, from coordinate 194,185 downwards.
GGGTATACGCGCTTGCTCCTGTGCCCAAGACAGTGCGGAACCCTCTCTTTCGTTTTTAGAAACTTCAGTAAAATCAATTTTTTGAATCAGAAGGGGCATTGAAGGAAGTACTCGTTGAGCAGGTTCCTGACCAACTATAGGATAATATGTCCGTAAAGATTCATGTCGGTGAATCATCTCATTTAATGCTAGTTCTAATAGCTCATATTGCAAATCACCCTTAATCTTGTAAATAAAAGGGCAATTATAAGCAGGACTCTCCGGCTCCAACTGCTGTAAAAACCATAAACGTTGTTGTGCATAAGATAACGGCACATCCCCCTTCACTTGACGTGGTACAATTGGAGGCAAGATATTATCACCGGTTGCCTGATCAATCTCCACTGCAAGGTCCTTCAGTATGGACGTTTTAAATATTTGAGCCACACTCACCTCTACTGAGAATGACTCCCTAATATGCGATACTAACTGAGTAGCTAGAAGCGAATGTCCTCCTCTATGGAAAAAATGATCATTACGCCCGATACACTCTGAACGTAGAAGCAGTTCCCAAATTCCAGCTAACTTTCCTTCAGTGTCCGTGTTTGGGGCAATATATTCTTCAACCTCAGAAACATAATCCGGTTCCGGCAGAGCTCTTCGATCCACTTTTCCATTAGGTGTCAATGGGATGCTGTCCACTTTCACAATTACACCAGGAACCATGTATTCCGGCAGAGCGGCAGAAATATCCCTACGCAATTCCAACATCGTTATTTCTGTATTTCCCTCCAAGACTACATACCCTACAAGCTGCTTATCTCCAGGCGTAACTTCGAATGCTACCACTGTAGCTTGTTGTACTGTCGGGTGAGAAACCAGCGCAGCTTCTACCTCTCCTGGTTCAATACGATAGCCACGTATCTTTATTTGCTGGTCTATTCGTCCTAAAAATTCAAGTAATCCATCTTCTCTCCACCTAACTTTGTCCCCGGTACGGTACAGCTGCTCATCAGGTACAAATGGATTACTTACAAATTTCTCCTCCGTAAGCTCTTGTCTCCCCACATACTCTCTGGCTAATCCGTCGCCACCTGTATACAACTCTCCTGGCACCCCTATTGGAACCGGTTGGCCTGCTTCATCTAAAACATAAACCTGTGTATTGGAAATAGGCCGCCCGATCGATACATTTTCTCCCAGATGAGTGCCATGTTGCATTGGATAACATGTTGTAAACGTAGTATTTTCTGTCGGACCATAGGCATGTACCAATATGATTTGGGGATAAGCATCCAAAACCTGTTGCACATGAGCTACCGAAAGAATATCTCCCCCAGTGAGAAGCTGCCTCACCTTGCTTAAAGCCGGTAGCTGATAGTCCACCATTTGATGGAACAATCCTGTCGTCAACCATAAGCTGGTAATCCCCTCTTGTTCGACAAACCTTCCAATCTCCTCTAATGAAGGTCGATGCGCTGGAAAAACTGCCAGCTTTCCTCCATTTAACAAGGCTCCCCAAATCTCCAAAGTAGAAGCATCAAACGCTACCGGAGCCAACAGCATCATCACTTCATCCGGTCCAAATGTTGCATAATTCGTTTCTTTTACTAACCGCACCACCCCTCTTTGAGGCACGGCCACACCTTTGGGTTTACCTGTCGAACCAGATGTAAACACTACATAGGCTAAACTATCCGATGAACTCATAGGAGCTAAATTTTCTTTGTTTTCAGCTGCGAATTCTTCCGTTGATGAATTAAATATGATTAATTGCAAATGATCTTCGTGAAGCCAAAGTTCTTCGCGCAAGTGCTCTTGAGTTAATATAATAGATAACTCAGTATCTTCTATCATTAAATTAAGACGTTCCTTAGGATAACTTGGATCTAGTGGCACATAAGCTCCACCGGCCTTAAGAACAGCCAATAGTCCAACTATAAGTTCTGCTGACCGTTCCATGCTAATGCCTACAAGGTCCCCTTCACTAACTCCTTGCTTCCGCAGATAGGCAGCTGCTTGGTTCGCTCGTTCGTTTAGCTCCACATACGACAGTACATTTCCTTCGAAAACTACAGCCGTTGCTTCTGGATCTCTCTTAACTTGCTCCTCAAATAATTCTGCAATAGTACACTCTGCTGGATAGCTGGTTTTTGTTTCGTTCCATTGCACCAATATCTGGTCTAGTTCTTCGTTATTTATGTACTTTAATTCTGATACCGGCACGTCTGGTTTCCTCAGGCAATTTTCAATTAAACTTTCAAAGTGTCCCAGCATTCGTTCTATGCTTGATTGTTTGTATAAATCCGTACAATATTCCAGTGTCCCAGTGATACCTTGCTCTGTTGATATCATTTCCATAGTCAAGGAGAATTTGGAGGTTCCTGTTCCAGTCGCAATTGGACGGAGGTGTAACTCCTTACTCTCCATCTTTTCTGCATAATCAGTTTGAAGCACAAACATCACTTGGAAAAGTGGTGCATAAGCTGGATTGCGATCCATCTCTACAATCTCTACTACCTTGTCAAAAGGAATGTCTTGATACAAATATGCCTCTAAAGTAGTTTCCTTTACTTGGCCTAATAATTTTCTGAAACTTAGTTCTTTCATTCCGTTTATTCGTAAAGCCAATGTGTTAACAAAGAAACCAATTATATTATCAGTCTCTTTTTGTGTCCGATTCGCAATAGGAGAACCAACTACCAGATCATCTTGTCCTGAATACCGATATAGTAAGACCGACCAAATTGAGAGTAGGGCCATATATAGCGTGACCCCTTCTTGTTTGGAAAACCTCTTTAAATCTTCACTTAGTTGAGAAGAAAGAGAAAATGATTTATTTTCACCTCGTATGCTTCGAGTTAGAGGCGTAGGAAAGTCTGTAGGAAATTCCAAATACGATGGTATCCCTTCAAGCTTCAACTTCCAATAATCAGCTTGCTTTTTCATTTCATCCGGTTGCAGCCAATTCCGTTGCCATTCACTATAATCTGTATATTGAAGACGTTTACCTAATATTTCAGACATCTCATTATTACAAAGAGAATCATACAAACCGAGCCATTCTTCAAGAAAAACCCCCATAGACCATCCATCAATAATCATATGATGAATGTTTAAAAAAATATAAGATCGCTCTTCCTCCAGCCGGTAATGTGTTACACGAAGTAGGGGGGCAACAGAAAGATCAAAAGGAGTCTTAGCTTGTTCATTTATCCTTTGTAACACCTCTGTTTCATATAACTCGCTATTACCAGTGTGGGTTTGATCAATCCAGTTTATCTTTTCAATTATTACTTCTACTTCAGGCAAAATCCGCTGTAGAGGTTCATGTCCTCCCATCGGAAAGATGGTCCGTAAAGATTCATGCCTCCGGATCATTTCATTCAAAGCTTGTTCCAGTAAAGATTCCTTTATTTTACCTGTAACTTCATAGGTTAAAGGAACATTATAAAGTGGACTCTCCGGCTCCAACTGCTGTAAAAACCATAAACGTTGCTGTGCATAAGATAACGGCACATCCCCTTTCACTTGACGTGGTACAATTGGAGGCAAGATATTATCACCGGTTGCCTGATCAATCTCCACTGCAAGGTCCTTCAGTATGGGCGTTTTAAATATTTGAGCCACACTCACCTCTACTGAGAATGACTCCCTGATATGAGATACTAACTGAGTAGCTAGAAGCGAATGTCCTCCTCTATGGAAAAAATGATCATTACGCCCGATACACTCTGAACGTAGAAGCAGTTCCCAAATTCCAGCTAACTTTCCTTCAGTGTCCGTGTTTGGGGCAATATATTCTTCAACCTCAGAAACATAATCCGGTTCCGGCAGAGCTCTTCGATCCACTTTTCCATTAGGTGTCAATGGGATGCTGTCCACTTTCACAATTACACCAGGAACCATGTATTCCGGCAGAGCGGCAGAAATATCCCTACGCAATTCCAACATCGTTATTTCTGTATTTCCCTCCAAGACTACATACCCTACAAGCTGCTTATCTCCAGGCGTAACTTCGAATGCTACCACTGTAGCTTGTTGTACTGTCGGGTGAGAAACCAGCGCAGCTTCTACCTCTCCTGGTTCAATACGATAGCCACGTATCTTTATTTGCTGGTCTATTCGTCCTAAAAATTCAAGTAATCCATCTTCTCTCCACCTAACTTTGTCCCCGGTACGGTACAGCCGCTCATCAGGTACAAATGGATTACTTACAAATTTCTCCTCCGTAAGCTCTTGTCTCCCCACATACTCTCTGGCTAATCCGTCGCCACCTGTATACAACTCTCCTGGCACCCCTATTGGAACCGGTTGGCCTGCTTCATCTAAAACATAAACCTGTGTATTGGAAATAGGCCGCCCAATTGGTACATTTTCTCCTAACTCAGTACCATGTTGCATTGGATAGCATGTTGTAAACGTAGTATTTTCTGTCGGACCATAGCCATTAATCAAGGTGATTTGAGAATGTGTTTCCAAGACCTGTTGCACATGAGCTACCGAAAGAATATCTCCCCCAGTAAGAAGCTGCCTCACCTTGCTTAAAGCCGGTAGCTGATAGTCCACCATTTGATGAAACAATCCTGCCGTCAACCATAAGCTGGTAATCCCCTCTTGTTCGACAAACCTTCCAATCTCCTCTAATGAAGGTCGATGCGCTGGAAAAACTGCCAGCTTTCCTCCATTTAACAAGGCTCCCCAAATCTCCAAAGTAGAAGCATCAAACGCTACCGGAGCCAACAGCATCATCACTTCATCCGGTCCAAATGTTACATAATTCGTTTCTTTTACTAACCGCACCACCCCTCTTTGAGGCACGGCCACACCTTTGGGTTTACCTGTCGAACCAGATGTAAACACTACATAGGCTAAACTATCCGATGAACTCATAGGAGCTAAATTTTCTTTGTTTTCAGCTGCGAATTCTTCCGTTGATGAATTAAATATGATTAATTGCAAATGATCTTCGTGAAGCCAAAGTTCTTCGCGCAAGTGCTCTTGAGTTAATATAATAGATAACTCAGTATCTTCTATCATTAAATTAAGACGTTCCTTAGGATAACTTGGATCTAGTGGCACATAAGCTCCACCGGCCTTAAGAACAGCCAATAGTCCAACTATAAGTTCTGCTGACCGTTCCATGCTAATGCCTACAAGGTCCCCTTCACTAACTCCTTGCTTCCGCAGATAGGCAGCTGCTTGGTTCGCTCGTTCATTTAGCTCCGCATACGACAGTACATTTCCTTCGAAAACTACAGCCGTTGCTTCTGGATCTCTCTTAACTTGCTCCTCAAATAATTCTGCAATAGTACACTCTGCTGGATAGCTGGTTTTTGTTTCGTTCCATTGCACCAATATCTGGTCTAGTTCTTCGCGGTTTATGTATTTCAGTTCTGATACAGGCGTGACAGGATTGCGTACTAACTGTTCTAATAAATCTAAATAATTTTTGACCATACGCTGAAAAATAATTTCCTCGAATTGACTACACTTATAATTTATACATCCCTCAAATTGTTCTGTATTTGAGAAAAATATATTTAGTTCAATGGGCATTTCAATCTGATACAATATTTCTTCAATAGAAGCGATTCGCTTTTCAAGCGTATTGTTAGGTTTCCCCCAGAAGAAACCAGCCTGAAATTTTATTTTTTCAAATTGTTCCTGATTTTTGTATAATTGAGAAGAGATATTTGGCTTTTTATTAAAATGCTCATACAACATCTCTACCATTTGATTCCCGGTCATAACTTTCTCTACTTCTATTAATAACGGTAGAGAAACGTGATCATCATTCTTTTCTTCCATACCACATCCCACTATAAATTTTCTTTCTCCTGAATATCTATAAAGCAATATCATCCAAGCGCTTAAAAAAATGAACTTAGCTTCAATATTTAATTCTTGAGAATATTTTTCTATATTCTTTATTGTATTTTTGGGGATTTCAAAGTTTACTTTACCGTTGTCTTCTAGTAATTGATGATTAATAATGGGAGCTCTTCTGGTAGGCGCTATTAAACGAAGGTCTTGTACATCTCTTAATTTTTCTAACCCTTCTACTTCATCATGCTCTAAATCAAGAATCTCTTTAATTTTCACCATCGTTCTCCTTCTCACAGAAGTGGTTTTTTATATTTATATTACTTTGATTTTTGTAGTCATCCCTTCAAAACAGTTTTTGCTAAATTGACAGAGGAGTCTTCTGACTTATCAGCATTGCGGAGTGAAGGAAAGACGAACATGATTAATGGACTAATCACACCAAACAGTAAACCACTCACGATGAGTACGAATGACATACCTGCTCCTGGACCATTACCAACATATTCACCAAAGAGGTTAGATAAAATCCCCCCTTCTTTAAAACCTGGGATAGCAACTTTATCCGATATAAATGTCATTACAAATACTGCAACAGGAATAGTTACTTGTGCCACCAACTTCATAATACCGAATACACGTCCTTGAAATGCTGGTTCAACCTTTGATTGCCATATTCCTACAGTAAGAACCACAGCAATATTATTAAACACACCTTGTAAAAAACCGGAGATAATCCAAACTGGTAGAGAACGCCCCCATCCGCCTACAACAAACCCAAATAATCCAGAAATAGCCCATGCTAGTAGAGTAAGTGGCACACGATTTTTTGGTCCTTTCCAAATGGTCATAAATACTCCAGACACTACGTTACCGATTCCATAACCCATGAGTGCCCAACCAGCAATTTTTACACTGTTATCTGAAAAAGCAAGTAGCATTGGACGGTACAATCCTTCATATGCACCAAATGCAATATTATAGAATGTCAAAACGAGTACAAAACCAAGCAAACTCATTCTTGCAAACAAATAACGAAATCCATCTATAGTATCTGACAATATTGTTCTTTCATTTTGTTCTGTTGTTTTTTGAGACTCAGGAATCTTAATAAAAATAATCGTGCAGATAATAAACAAAAACGTAAAAATATCTATAAGGAAAATCTGCTCAATTCCGATAAATCCAAGTAACATACCTGCCAGAGCAGGCGAAAGTGTTGTAGACAAACTTGAAGCAGTTTGGTACATTCCATTTGCTCTAGATCTTTGTCCGGCAGGAACCATTAAGGTAATAATAGACATGTAAGCTGGGAATTGAACTGAGCCAACTACTCCTCTTACAATTCCATATAAAATTAATACGAAACTAGACATTACATCCAATGAATGGATTGTTAGTAGTAGCACAGTGGCTAATGAGGCTATAATATCTGTCAAAATAATCATTTTTTTTCGGTTGAATTTGTCTACGAATGCACCTGCAAATATACTTGCAACAATTACAGAGCCATATGAAGCAGTCGCAAGTATACCTGCACTGAGTGCGGATCCTGTTTTTTCATACACCCAAGCAATCAAGGCAAATTGTGTCATTTGAGTTCCAATACCAGACAACAAGCTACCTATCATTAAGATAGCGAAAGACCATAGTCCCTTTTTTGTGGTAAAACTATTTTCGTTCACACAGTCAGCTCCTTATATTCCTTATATCCCAAGGTTTTAATCGGAATATTTATTAATATATAACAATTGACAACCACATTATTTTACCGAATCAAAAATCTCCCTAGAGACAGATAAGTTTTTAAAATAAACCATCAAGCAGATTCTAGGGTTTTAGCGGTAGTTCATTAGTGCTAATAACACCTACTCCGGTAGTTATTGTGGGTATCATTACTCCAAACATAAAGACCATAGTCATTATAAGTAAAGCTGCTCTCCATTTTGTTCTCATTTTCTATCCTCCTGATCATATTTGTATATTTATTACTATATAGGAATTTTTAAACTAACGACCCGCCCATAATTTACTTTAATACATATAATATTCTAAATTACCCCTGATTTTCTTTTGTGGATAATATAAAATATACTAATAAGAATATTTTTGGATGGAGGCCTTTTTACGTGTCAACAAGCTATAAAATGGATTTAAAAACCATAGGGGAGAATATTCGAATCATTCGAAAATCAAAAAAAATCTCTCAAAAAAGGTTATGCCAAGGAATTTGTTCTCAAGCACAATTAAGCAGAATTGAAAACGGGGAGTTAGAACCACAAGCAACTATGTTATATTTTATTGCTGATAGACTTGGTGTAGATATTAATCATCTATTTAGTTTGGGACAGACAGATCGTTTCGATTATGTTACCGACCTTTATGATTTAATTGAGGGGTATACAAATAAACACGAGTACCAAAATCTATATGATCTTATCCGATCAGAGAAAAACAACCCTTTATTTCAAAATAGTAGATATCAAAGATATCTTTCTTGGCATGAGGGAATATGTATATATTATCTTGATCATAATTTTGAGCACGCCTTAAGTTGTATTAAGAACTCAATAAATTCAGAGTTCATGACCGAACAAGATATTCAGATGTTAAATAGCATTGGAGTATTGTATTGCGAAGAGTACCGACTGGAAGAAGCCCTTGCATATTTTGAAAGTGGTCTTCACTATTATTATAAACTTCCTGTTCAATCTAATTACAAAATCTTGGTAAGGATTTTATACAATTACGCAGTGACGCTAACACGTTTTCAACTGTTTGAAAAATCTATTAAAGAATGCCATACAGCTGTAAATATATGCCTTAAGCATTATTCAACATTCTCATTAGGCGAATTATACTATCATATTGGCTATAACTACTCCCTTATTAAGGAAATAACCAATGCAAGATCTTATTATGAAAAATCACTTTATCTTTTTGAAATAACAGATAATACGATATTTGTTCAACATGTATTAAATAAAATAGGTGAGTTGAGTTAAATTCGATTATCTATAATATTACATATAAAGCAATTTAACTTTGTATCGCACATAAAAAGTTACCCTGAAGTATGTCAAGTCAATTACAAGTTATAAGAAACACCTAACAGCGCTTCTTATAACTTAAACAGTTTAAATGCTCTATCCTCAATTTATTTTTCAATCGATATTAATTCAGAACACGTTAACGTTTTGTTAATAATATCAATTATAGAACTCTCAAATTGGTTAATAAAAAAGTGCCCGCCTTCAAAGAAACACATCTTAGGAGCAATATTAAAATACTCATTCCAAGCGTAAACATCCTCGACATTATATTCTTCATGCAGCCCATGTAAAATAGTAGCCGAAACTGATATTTTTATCTTCGAGAAAGAATGAGTTGCGATATTTGTAAAATCAGAGCGTACAACCGGTATTAGTATTTTCAGAAAATCTTGGTCGTTTAATATTTCTTCCGGAGTCCCCCCCATAATTCTTAAGGTGTTTATTAGTTCTTGATCTGACTTAAATTTGTAATTCATTATTCTTAGGTGCGGTGCCCTAGTACCGGATAAGAAAATATGTTTCAAGTTAAATGATTTAAGCTTTTCAAACAATTCATACGCTATGTAACCGCCCATACTATGTCCAAATACCGCAAAAGGAGTATGATCATGAATACTGCTTATAATTGATTCAAATATATCATCTACCATTTGATTGAAATCGATGTAGTGACCTTCAGAAATCCGTTTCCCTCGACCTGCTAATTCTAAGGGTATAAGCTGAATATCTTCGTTTAGTGAATTTTTCCACTTCACATATGATGCCGAAGAACCCCCTGCATAGGGAATACAAAATAATTTTATCATTAGAACTTCACTGGTCCTTTATATAATTTTATTAGACATTCATAAACATTTTTAACTTTGCGTTATCATCGAACAATTAATTTTTTTATTTATTTTCCTCTCATTTAATACTATTATTTTTTTTGGAAACCTTGTTCTTACAGAGCAACAAGCAATTTTATAACCAGTATCAAATTCATATTGCTTACAATAGTAGATAGTTGAATCATAATGAATATATGGATATTCATCATTGAATATAACAGTGAACGAATTAAAAGGTATGGATAATCCCTTACCTACTAACTTCACAAAACTTTCCTTACATGTCCACAAATCGTAAAACGAGATATTTTCATTTAGTAATTGATAATTCTCATCTTTTGTAAATAGTTGTTTGCAATCACTTTCAGTGACTCCCAAAATTTCCTCTACATCAATACCAATAGGATAATTATCTATTGCACATATTACCCATTTTCCTGAATGAGAAATGTTAAAATGAATATTTTCTCCTCCTACTAAAAATGGTTTACCAAAAAGATTTCTAGAAATTGCTTGTTCAATTAACGCCCCCCCCTTTAATTCAGATAATAATATTCGAATTATTACTTCTCCTAACAAAGATCTGGTAATGTCATCATTATTTTTATATTTTTTTATACTCAGCACCCTACTTTCTGGAATATAACCCCAAAGACTGTTAATAAAATATTTAGAAACACTCTCGATATTAATTGCGTAAATTATTATTTTGTTTCCTCCTTTAGTTAATTGATGTACGCAAGTCAAAAACTTAATTCCATAACGAATGTTAAACTTCAGCATGACTCATCGCACTTGTTTAGCATAAAATCTATAAATTCAGGTTACATCACTTCTTTCCATAAAAAAATCCATTAACTGTAAAACCACTACACAATTACTTCCCATAGCATGGATCTAGATAGACAGATTTTATGATGATAATATTAAGAATACAAGGAATAATATTTCATTAAAAGAATTAATTCCCTTTAGATTCATTTCATCATAATCAACATTTTTACATTTTATATAAATTTTCGCTATAAGACTTTTCCAAACCACAAAAATTCACTTAATAATGGGAATATTGAACTATGATTCCACTCAAATAAACAATACGGTAGTCGAATTATATTAAATACGAGGTAACTATATCTTCAGCTATAGAAAAATTGTCTTTTGAAATAATTAAATTGTGTCTGATATGGATCTTGATACTTTTCGTTACTTTCATATACGTATAGCAATTGAATATGGAACTCATAAACTTCTTTGTATTTCACAGTAAAACTCTCCTGAGCAACTAAAAGATAATTTTCAATAATGCTTTAATCAGCTATTCTCCCCTACTTGAATATACAAAAAAGCAACTCCCTGGTTGGCAAGTCGCTTTTAAAACACTCTATAGTAAATCTTTAGTTATTATCTAAGATCTCACCGCTTCGCCTTATAAAACTCATGATACAGCTTCATCAGCGCCCGCTTCTCAATCCGCGACACATAACTCCGTGAGATCCCCAGCTCCTTGGCAATCTCCCTCTACGTCCTCTCTTCTCTACCAGTATCCAGTCCAAACCGCCCAACCACAACTTCTTTCTCCCGATCATCCAAAATATCAAGGTTACGATAAATCTTACTCTTCTCAATCTTCAGATCCACTTCTTTAATAACATCATCGGCTTCCGAGCCGAGGATATCGATAAGCGTAATTTCATTACCTTCCTTGTCTGTCCCAATCGGATCGTGGAGAGATACGTCTTTACGGGTTTTCTTCAACGAGCGAAGACGCATTAAGATTTCGTTTTCAATACAACGAGCGGCAAAAGTGGCTAGCTTTGTGCCTTTGTTCGGGCGATAGCTCTCGATGGCTTTGATCAAGCCGATGATGCCGATAGAGATGAGATCCTCTATGTCTTCACCAGTATTGTCGATTTTTTTGAGGTTGTGATATGTACCAATGTAAAAAATAAACTAAGAGCAATTGGTAATGAAGCTCGTTGTTTCACTATTTACGATTGTACTTCATATATATATGTTTCTAATAACCTGTATCCATTCTTGTGATACGGGCAAATTGTAAAGGATATTGCACCAGTGAAATTGAGAAAATGAATGATCGAGAATTTAACTATGGATGACTAATTATCGGAAGTATAAGGAGTTACTAGTCTTTTTCTAATACAGTCAAAAGCAACTTTTCCATACATATTCCATCTTCCATCATTCAAATCAAGGCGTATCCTTCTGATTTGATTTCATTCGATTTTTCAAATGACCTATAAAGATCTGACCACTTTCAGAAGGATCAACTCTCTTATTAACAGCTTTATGAATTGAATCGACTTCTTTTGCAAAATAGTAGGCATTGGGCCCAAAACCCCAACTCCTTTTTAAGGGTCTATAGTACTTGATAAGAATTATCTTAGCTTCATCTTCCTCATATCCTAGAAGCTTAAGTTCACGAATAACTTCTTTAATATAGGGTCTATCCATCATATGTCTTTTTTTCGAATGTACCATACAAATTATACTCCTTTCCTTTTTCTACATTTACTCATTGATCTGTTGTGTCATTTAAAGTATTCTTCTGAACACCATTTAATTTTAAATGCTCTACTTTTCTCATGGATTTTTAAGAGCTGATTTAGAACAAAAATACGTTGAACAATATCTTCAGCTATGAAAAATTGTCTCTTGTAATAATTTATTTGTGTCTGAAATGGACCTTGACACTTCTCATTATTTTCATATACGTGTAGTAGCTGAACGTGGAGATCATAAATTTCTTTGTATCTCATTGTAGCACTCCTCTAATAGCTAGAAAGTTATCAAACTCTTGTACTTATGAACTATATATTTAATTAACTTTTCCAACGCAATAATGATAATAAAAAGCAACTTTCCCGAAGAAAAGTCGCTTTTAAAACATATGGCTTCTACCGATTTTAATTAATTCACACTATCTCGAATTTAGCGCTTCGCCTTATAAAACTCATGATACAGCTTCATGAGCGCCCTTTTCTCAATCCTCGACACATAACTCCGCGAAATCCCCAGCTCCTTCGCAATCTCCCGCTGGGTCCGCTCTTCTCCACCTGTATCCAATCCAAACCGCCCCACGACAACTTCTTTTTCCCGATCATCCAGAATATCTAGGTTGCGATATATCTTGCTCTTCTCGATCTTCAGATCTACTTCTTTAATGACATCATCAGCTTCGGAGCCAAGGATATCGATAAGTGTAATTTCATTACCTTCTTTGTCTGTCCCAATTGGATCATGCAGGGATACGTCTTTACGAGTTTTCTTCAAGGATCTTAGGTGCATCAGAATTTCGTTTTCAATACAACGTGCTGCAAATGTGGCTAGCTTTGTCCCTTTGTTCGGACGATAACTCTCAATAGCTTTAATCAGGCCGATGGTGCCGATGGAGATCAGATCCTCCATGTCTTCTCCGGTGTTATCGAATTTTTTCACTATATGGGCAACGAGCCGCAAATTATGCTCAATCAACAAATTGCGGGCCTTGGCATCTCCCTCAGCCATCATCCCTAAGTATCGGCTTTCCTCCTGCTCCGAGAGCGGTTGTGGAAATGCATTATTCCTTACGTATGATACCAGCAGCGTCAGTTCTTTGATCAGCAACGCAATCGTGCTTAAGAATCCAGGCAACTTGGCGACACCTCCCGCACTTGTACAATGAAACCGATCTGTTTGCCTTACGGGTTCATGGTCATCCTTATTGTATGTGGGCGTGCGCCTAGAAGTGCCTGTACGGGGGAAATTGTACAACCACAGAAATTTATTTTTCATACGAGAAATCAGTCATACTCTACTCAATTACTTGTCTTTTTAACACAATGTTGTTAGCGGTAATTCTCACTCTCTTTTGATAATAAATTCCGCTTCACTAGACGTAAAAACCTTTATGATGTCCTTATCAAAAGTAACCTTCAAAATAGACTCAGGTGATTGTTCAAGAATACCACCGCAAGAATCTCCCGACGGATCACCGTATACAGCCGAAGCCAGCCAGTGGATTCCAGGCTCAAGGAAAGTCGTCAGTGTAGGCAAAACAGTCCGGGGATGAAGCAGGTTTGTGTTGGCATTAGGCCAAATTAGCTCAGCCTTTTCATAGCCGATCAAACCCTTGACTCCGCTTGTTCCCCATGCTGTAGATACTGCGGCGGTTGTAAGGCCGATCTGCTGTTCCACCCCCGCTTCCTGACCAAGTGCGAAGCCGCCCTCTGCAGCGTCCAACGGTCGTCCGGTCTCGATCCGGTGTATCCGAATATGCCAGGGCAGCCCAGCAACGATCCAGGTCCGAACCTCCACATTAGTCCATGGCTTCCAGACGGAGTGCAGCACATTGTCCACAATTTTTGACTCCATATTCCGCCGTCTGACCCGATACAAGTTGTCCCCGCTCTCACTTAGAGCGAGCATGGAATCAAATGCCCCTTGAGACAATCCCCATTCGGAGCGGGGTACGCTGAACCCGAAGCCTGTTGAGTATACGAATTTCTCATACTTGGCAGACGTGTGGGTATGCTCATTCGTATATAGATGACCACTGTTGAAGGCAGCGACATGGCCGGAAGCAGGTTCGCGGACAATGACAAGATGCGCAGGTTTCTGGACTATAACTGCAGGAATATCCGGCAGCGGCAGTTCCTCTTCTTTCCAGAATGGATGCTCCGCGCTGAGAGCCAATGGCAGGAATGTCTTTAACGCCCAGTAGGGCGAACCGGGAGCGTTATAATTCTCCGCCATGACCAAGTTGGGGTAGGTATAACCAATCGTCAGAACGCCTCCGGCATCAAAGATCGGTTGGCTGAACCACCAGCGCAAATTGCGCAGTACTAATCCTTTGACCACACCTACAGGGAATACTTCAACGCCTGCATAGACGAGTGCGCTCCAGAAAGCAGACTGGGCAAAGCGGTAGGTTAAGCTCCTTCCATAAGGAAGGGCAGATCCGTCCGGAGCGAACCAGCCCAAGAATTCGGTGGCAAAAAGCCGGGCCCGTTCTTTGAACACCTGTGAACGTTCCGGGTCCTCCTGTTCCATCAGCTTCGCGTACAGTAACGCATAGTAATGGATGGCAAAAGGAACATAATAATCGCTATGCCCGTTAATTCCATCACTGTACCAGCCATCACCCAGATAAAAATCATCCATTCGCTTCAGATTGTTCTCTAGCTGCTCCGCGTCGTAGGGTCGGCCGATTCTGCGGAATCCGACATTAACTAGCACGTTGAAGAACAGCCAGTTGCAGTCATAGCAAGGATGGGAATTAATCTGATTCAGCCAGCTGTACAATTGCTCCTGTTCCTTCTGGGTAAGTGGTGACCAGATCTGTTCAGGAATGGCGGCTAAGGCGAAACCGAAGACCGCCATCTCTACCAGACGCTGGTCATAATCTTGAACTTCACCCCAGTATTCTTCATGGGCAGGATCCGTGCCGTGGCGTATGCCATCCAGCACAGTATCCCAAAGCCCGTTTTCTCCGCCTCCCATGAGCAGGGGCACTAAGCCCCACAATACCCGGGAGAAACCTTCCATTTCTGCAGTTGCTGCTGAATAGCTGGCTCCTGTTCCGCCGATTGCCAGCCGTGCGCCGCCTCTGCTGTAGAGCGGCCGAAGCGGATCTGTAAGCTGTTCAAGAGCAGAGACCAGATCCTCCCGGGTCTTTAGCGGATTTTTAGCAATAGTCGTAAAAGTCTTTTCAGTCTGCATTATATGCCCCCTATTCCCAGTAGAACGGTCCGGCATCTTTTAGCCGGGCTAGCGCTTCGACATAGAAGAAATCACCATAGATAAGCGGAACATCTATATTCCGATCTTCAGGATAGTTACTCGTACCATGAAGCAGCAATCCTTCTTCTTCTGCATTGTCCCAAGTTCCATAATTCCGATAAAGGGATTCAGTAATTCTTATAGCCCCGTTCCGATACACATGAGCCTCCGAGTCGTCCACCTGGCTAGCTAACAACAGCAAGCCACTCGCTGCACAGGAACCAGCAGAGCTATCACGAATCTCGCCAACTTCACCGGGAGCACGGAAATCCCAATGTGGAACGTGATCTTCGGGCAGACGGGTCAAGAAGAAATGCGCGACCTGCTTGGATGCATTGAGGTAACTCTGTTTGCCCGTATGATGATAGGCCAATGACAGTCCGTAGAGCGCCCAGGCTGCCCCGCGCGACCAAGCCGACTCGGGCGCATAACCTTGCCCGCCAAGCTTTTCAACCACTTCGCCCGATTCCGGGTTGAATTTGACGATGTGATAAACCGAACCATCCGGCCGGATGAAGTGCTCCAGCACCGTATCCATATGCGCCTCAGCGATATGCCGATAACGTGGATCCCCTGTTACTTCGGAGGCCCAAAAAAGCAGGCTGGTATTCATGCAGCAATCGATAATGGCTACCCCGCTGTTATCCTCGCCTTCACTCCATGGATTCCAGGCCCGGATGTAGCGTCCTTTCAGATTGAAGCGGGCCGCCAGATAGTTGGCTGCCTTCAACGCCCGGACTCGTGATGCTTCTCTGCCCGTGAGCTTGTAGTTCGCAACACTGGTCAACAGCCACATAAAACCTAGGTCATGGTCCAGCTTCACATAACCATCCAGCACCTCGTCAAGCCGTTCCTCACACTGCTCAGCAATCGCTTTCAAATCCTCATCACCACTCTCAGCATAGAGCTGCCAGAGCATTCCCGGCCAAAAGCCAGCCGTCCACCAGTTTGGTGCTTCAAGCACGTATTTGCCGCCTTGACTGGCATGGGGGAATTCTGCACCGATTCTCCGGCTGTTCGTTCTAGTCTTCTCCAAGGCTTTGCCCCAAGCCTCGTCTACCCAAGCTTGCTTTACTAATCTACTCATCTAAATCCCGCCTTTATTCGAATTAGCCTCTACCCTCTGATAGAGGATTTTTTATAAGCTCAGGCCCATCTTTTATAGAAATTGAAAAGTGAATGCCAGTTTGCCCACCGCGCCAAGCTGAAGCACATGGAAGTCCAGACTATACCAGAGCTTCTCCATGCCAAAATGATCCCGGTACATATGCACAGTAATCTCCAGCTCAACTTTCAGCGAATCGTATGTCACTTCAACGCCGCGAGCCGTAGTCCCCGGCAGCAGCAAGGTACCCGGATGAAGGAGCTTCGGCTCACGCCAGGTGACAAACCGCTCCGTCCAGCTCGCCGGAATTCCCGCATACCGGTAAGTGTCTGTCAGCTCCAGCCGTGGACATTCCTCTTTATGCCAGACGAACGAACGGATTAAGGACTGTAGTCCTGTTACCTGATACGCCTGTGTCAGATCCAATGTCAGCTCATCATTCTCCTCCGCCGATGCATGCAGCACTGTGGAGCTGAACGCCCGACCGGCCAGCTGATACTGGCCATCAATGATCGGCAGCGAATGGCCCTGCGATCCATTGCAGTCATACTGGTAACGGCCAGCCCCAAAATAATCAGCGGTATACTCTCCGCTTCCAAGATCGGATGCGTAGATCTCTCCCCGGCCGCTCAGAATGAAATGTCCCAGATCATTATGGTTATGCGGTTCAGCATTGTGCCCGCCCTTGGCTGCGAATCCGAATGAACCCGCCTCCGACACATAACGCGAGACAAGCCAAGCGGCATCAGGGAGATAATAGCTGGCGGCTTGCCAAGCTTCGTCCTCCTTGCCAGCCGTCGTCCAGATCAGATTGCGGAAAGCCGGTGCAAAGCGGCTGCAATGATCTTCAGTGTAAGGAGCGCGCAAAGCGGATGGGGGGCGTTCGACATCCGTACAGACTTCCGCCAGATAATGAGACAATCCCATATGTACTAGCACCTGAGGCACTGAATCAGAGAAATTGGCTACATGACTTCCGTCAATGAAACATTTTTGTTGGAAGCGCGCGATTTGCGCTACCTTCTCTTGGTTGAACCAGTCCAGTCTGCCTGCGCTTCTGGAACAGAGGAGATCGCTATAATAAGTGAAATAACCAAACCCATAATTCCAGTATCCAAGGCCTTCCAGACAGGCACCGTCCTCACCGAACCCTTCCAGGTAATACAACATGGCGCGCTCTGTCCTCAGCAGAATATCCGCAAGCATGGCTGGGTCCTCCACAGACAGCAAGGCAGCAGCCCCGATTGATCCCGCACAGACCGCTGCCCAATTATGCCGCGCTGTCTCCCAATCATAAGGACCATTTTCAAGAAATGGACGAAACAGTCTCCGCTCTACTTCATGGTGGATTCGGGATCTCAGAAGCTGCGAAAGTCGTTCCCCGAGCAAAAGTAAAACTTCACTTAAAGTAAATCCGGTCTCGGAAGAAAACAGATCAATATACCGGTTGATATCAGCTGCATTATGATCCGCTGGGAGGTGGGCCGGAAGACACCAGGTGTACTCATCGCATATAGCCCAGAGGATGTCCTCCAGCTTCTCCAGTACTTCCGGATGTTCCGGCTCCAGCAAAGCCAGAAATACATAAGTATTCAGCCTTCTTCTCCGTTCAAAATAGACCCGTTCATATTCCAGCCTCGAACCCGTACGCGAATAAATGGAAAATAACGTATACGACAGTTCAGGTATAGACTGCCCGTCCAGCCTTACCGCCTCCGCGCGGATCTCGCTGATATCTGCCTGTAGTACTCCCGATGATAACGCCCGTTTCCAAAAAGCAGCCGCATCCCCCTTTGGATAATACAAGCTCAGATCGACTGGCTTCATTTCATGCACTATTTCCAAAAGCATCTGTTTATTCATGCCTTTTTTCCTCCTTAAAGGTCAGTCAGATCCGCGAAGCATCTTATTCTTCACTAATATGGCTGAATACTTTTTATTCCAAGGCATGATCTCTCATAACATCCTCACCGGCTGCAATTTTTAGTGAAGTCCATTTCATCTCTTCCCCTGACCAGAATGGATCAGAAGGGAGCAGCCCCAGCGGGAGGAATACGGAGGCGCATAAATAAAGACTGCCTGTATTGATATAGCTCTCCGCAAGCTCCGGCTGATAACCGTATACCCCCGGACGTAGCCATCCGGACTCATCAAGCGTACCCGGATACTCCATAATTCGCGTAATCACAGCTGTCAAAGCGCAGCGTACCTGTGCAGGGGGTAATGCTTCCTCCAGAAAATGCTGCAGCGCCGCCTGCGACAGCAGTTGAAACGCCCCAAAACGGTAAACGATCGAACGCCCGATAAAGGGATAGGTTCCATCCGGTGCAATGATCCGTTCGAGAACAGTAGCGTATCGCTGTGCCCGTTCCAGAATCAGCGGTTTCAATGCGGAATATTGCTCCAACTCCTGTTCAAAAAGTGCCACCACATCCACCAGCATCGGCTGAATAACAAAGCTGTTGTAATAATCCCAGTGAAAGTCCTTGCCATCCCCGTAAACTCCGTCGCCCTTATACCAATCCATGAACATATGGACCGCATAACCAACGCGCATCCGGTCATATTCAGGATCGCCAAGTATATACAAAGCGGCTTCCACCATTGCGCTGAACAGCAGCCAGTTGCTGCCGCTTGGCGCTGTCCGGCGTGTCTGCTTCAGCGCTGTTATTACATTGCCTTTGACCCGCGCACTCAGCTTGCCGGCAAGCTGCTTTGGTGCACGCACCAGCGCATGTGCCAGGAATGCCGCATCAACCAGCGGTTGGCCTTCAGCCTTGAATTCCATATAGTCAGGTGAATTCGGATCAACAGCGGCATCAATGGCTTCCAGCATTAGCCCGGCATAACGCGCTCTAAGCTGTTCTTCCTCACCCTCAAGTCCCTCTAGCTCAAGCCAAGGGGCCATTCCACATGCCAATCTAGCAAAAGCCTCCAAATGGGCAAACTGGCTCCGGTCACTATGAAACTTTGTAGGCAGCTGTTCCTTTAATTTCCGCTCAGCCAAAGCATTCAGCACAGGCCCCCCGATCAGCAGCATTGTATCCAGCCAGTATTTACGCTGTTCCTTCCCATTCATGCACAATTCCACCCTTTCAATTGCATCTAATCAGCTACAACTACTTCTCTTGCCTAACGCCTGAATCTTGTTATATTGCGTAATCTTCTACTATAGTTTAGTGTTGTATTATTGCAATGTCTTTGCGAATAATGATGTTTTATTGCGTATATTGTGATCAATCTGAAAGGGGCAATTCCAATGAAGCATGCCCAGTATTATGAGCCGTTCGATGGAGATATTCTGGCAGGTATCGGAAATTCGCCGATCTCACCTACCAGGGATTTCCACATCCATGACCACTATGAAATTTTCCTGTTCTTGGGCGGCAAGGTGAACGGTTTTGTAGATCAGTTCAGCTATCCCCTGCAGCGGGGCAATGTCTTGTTGTTCAACAATCACGAGATTCATAAAATCATCAATTTATCTCCGGAGCCCTATGAACGGTTGACAATCCATTTCAAAGCTCCACTTGTCTATCCCTTCTGTACCGCATCTACAAATCTGCTCGCTTGTTTCCAGAACCGCCAGCCCGGAGAGCATAATCTCGCGCAAATGGATGAACCGCTGATTGAAGAGTATACAACCCTTGCTTCCCGCCTGATTGAGACATTAGAGAATCAGCAGTACGGGAGCGAAGTTCTGGCTCTGACCTACCTGGTTCAGATCCTCGTCCTCATCAATGAGCTGTACAGCCGCACCCGATCCACCGTACCCAGCATTATTTCCTCACATATTCAATCAGCCATGAGCTATATCGACAACCACTTGCATCTAAATCTGTCACTGGAGCAAATCGCTGGAGAACTGAACGTCGATAAATATTATCTTAGCCATCTGTTCAAACAGCAGACAGGCGGAACCATCTACCGTTACGTCTTGCTCAAAAAAATTGCGTTATCCAAGCAGCTCTTGTCCGCCGGGAACTCCGTATCCGATACCTGCTATCTGTCCGGCTTTAACGATTATGCCAATTTCATCCGTACCTTCAAGAACATCACGGGCATTCCACCCGGAAAATATAGTAAAAGAAGCTGAGCTTTAAAACTCAAATTCAAGGATTCTTCAAAAAAGATGCAATCGCTACTGCGGTGAATAGTTGGACTTCCGGCCGCTGTTTTCCTAAGCACTCCCCCGCCTCTCCAAATCTATAAAGAACCTGGCAGCCCGCTTAATGCAGCCTGCCAGGTTCTTTGAAATGCTACTTACAAATATCCCAGCAGATTGGAGATAACTTGCGCACCTTCGGCACGGGTCATCGTCTCTTGTGGCGCGAATTGCTTATTGCCGCGTCCCTTGATCAGTCCCGCCTGTTCGGCGATGTTTGCTGCGTTCTTCGCCCAGTCATGAATCCGGGAATAATCACTGAACGATCCTACAGCAGGCTCATTGGTCTCGCTTCCCTGCAAATATTCATAAGCGCGAACGATCATCACAGCCATTTCCTCGCGGGTAATGCTCTGATCCGGGGCGAACGAATCCGCACTGCGTCCGAGCACGATGCCAGCTCCACTAACAGCTGCAACGGCATCGGCATACCAGGCCTTGGAATCCACATCACCAAATGTTGCATGGCTTCCTGCCTTAAGCCCAAGCGCGCGTGCAATCATAGCAGCGAATTGTGCCCTAGTTACATCCCCTTGCGGATTAAACTCCGTACTGGAAATGCCTTCAATAATATGCTTCGCAGCCATGGTCTTAATTACATTGCTGGCCCAGCTGTCACTGCTGACATCTGTGAACAGCTTATCGTATTCCAGGACTGCATACTGGCTGAAATGCCGTATTTCAGCAGTCCATTTACCATTAGTCAACGTTCCGCCCATGAATTCAAGCGCACCATTTGCAGAAATATAGTAGCTGCCGAGCAAGCTTATATTGGCATCCGGATCTACGTTGAACGTAAGTGTCAACGGTTTATCAAAAGCAGTTACCGTTACAGCAGTGCCGTTGGCAGCAACAACCTCCAAGCTGAAGTTAATCACATCACTTGCCGCAGATAAATGTACGGAACCATTAACAGCCCGATTATTGATTAACTGTTCCACAGCATCTCTGGATACCTTCACTGCTGAGAGCTTAATTCGCGCCCCCTCCGTTTGACCTCCAGTAGCTTTTTCTTGAATGCTCTTCAGCACTTCTGGGGTCAAATTGATAACAACCTTACTCCAAGCCAGACTTAGAGTCTTCTCTCCGATGATTCCTGATAATCCTGCTGGAAGCAGTACGGATTCTGTAGCTTCAGTAAGCTGAACCGTTATTACTCCTCCAACCGGTGCCGTGAAATCCTTTGGGTCAAGAACCTTTTCGGTCTGCGGCAGCGGTGTTGGCGTTGGGGACGGGGTGACTGCTGGTGTCGGTGCTACCGTCCACACTGGTGCTTCCGTTGGCGCCGGCGTAGATGTTGGTGCTGTTGTTGGCTCCGGTTCCGGCGTCGATGTCGGTGTTGGTGTTGGTGTTGGTGTTGGTGTTGGTGTTGGCGTCACTACCGGAGGTTGCTCTGCTTCGCCCACTGTCACGGTTCTAGTCACTTCGATAGCCGCGTTGCCCGCCGCATCACTCACATTATAATGATAGGTGTAGATGCCTGCCGCCTTAGTGTCCAGTGCCAGCACATTCTCCTCATTCTTCGTAATCGTTGCTATAATAAGCTCCGTAATGTCGCCGTCACGGTCATCTACCGCTGTGGCTCCGGCATCCATATAGCTTGCGCCATTTTCCAGTTGAATGGACGGTTCACCAAGCAGTGTAATCACCGGCTTCATTACATCCGGATCAAGTGTAACGACTACTTTTCTTGTCACTTCTTCAGCCTCATTGCCCGCAGTATCGCTGACATTATAATGGAAGGTATAAATATCAGCTTTCGCTGTATCGAGAGCAGTCAAACCGTATACTTCACTGCTAACTGTTGTAGTTATACGGTCTGTAATATCACCATCCTTGTCATCATAAGCAGTCGCTCCTGCATCTGTATATTCAGAACCGATGTGCAAATTCACTATTGCATCACCTAACAGAGTAATCAAAGGCTGAACAGTATCCGGTTCCGGCAGCTTGATTGTTCCGCTCACCGAACTGTCCGCTGTGGCCTCTCCCTTACTCAGTGATACCGTAAAGCTGAAGCTGCCGTTAGTCTCATCGGTTGCTTCTTGGAAGGAAGACAAGGTAATCTCACCGATCGTAACTCCGGTATCATTGAAACCGGGCAGAGCGCCTATCGTCTGCAGCAGCCAAGTCTGGACAGCTTCTTCGCTGTTTGCCGCTTCCTTCTGCACGCTGTATACCGCACCTTCTATGATACTCTTAGCCTCATTTACAGCCTGCTCATTAACAACACTGGCTTTATCTCTAGCTACAGCCACATAGCTGATCAATGCAGCCTGATTGCCTGAATACGTATTGTTTATTGAGTATTTCACAGTACCGCTCACCGGAAGCGTGAAGTCATAGTTAATCATAGCGCCATTAGGACCTGCGACGAAGCCGGTTCGGACCGGTTTGGTCACTTCTTTCCCTTCAGCGTCGATATAGCTAAGCGTAATATCCATCGTGCGGTTGGTGTTGTTCCACCAGTCCCGATGGAATGACGTAATCGTATATTTGCCTGCATTCAAAGGGAGCAGGTATACAAGTGGATTATTTTTTGTATCCGAACCATAAACACCTGTCTGACTTTTATCAGAGAGAACTACAGCGCCACCAAGCCCCTTGAGGAGGTACTTAGTACTGGTATGCCCCCATACGCCATTGCCTGTCGAAGGCTGATCCGCCTTGTTATTAAGCAAGCTGTCACCTACAAAATCCTTGATTAACGTATACGGCGGCGTGATACCGTCCACCGATACACCAGCATCGAGGAAGTATAAGAGCCCCTCCGGTACCACTTCCACATAACAAGTTGTTTTCAGATTTCCATAAGTGCCGGTTACAGCTACCCGTTCATACGGATTGTTGAAGCTGGCCGCATTTACATTCCACTTTACTGATACCAGCAATTTGGATCCGTCTGCCCGAGTGGCTTCCACCTTGTCTGGAAGATTCGGCAGTTTTCCAGCATAAGTAGCCAAATCCTGAGGAGCGACAAGCTCCCGTATATCTCCCGTAGTCAACTGGTTCTGGGCGGAGATCAGGCGTGCTTCAAGCTGAGTAACTCCTTCCTGATCCAATTTGTATAAAATAGGATTATCCAGTGCTTCCTGTGCAGCGCTCTGTGCATCTACGAAGAGCTGCCAGTCTCTGTCCGAATATTCATCCTGTTTGTTCATTTCTTTCGCGGCTGTTACCGCCGCCTGAAGAGCAGCAGTATCTACAGTACCGGTTACTTCCCCGGAAACAACCGCCACCGCGTCGACAACCAAGGTGCCGCTTACCACCTTTATCTGCACATGGTGCTGGCCATATTTAAGCCCGCGGAGTGCGTACGTCTGGTACAGCTCCTTGGAAGCTAATGTATCAGCCGATAGAACAATAACTTTTCCGTCCACCGTTACCTCAAGCTTCGCCGATCCGTTATTCGCTCCTAGAATATCCAGTCCGGTGCCTTCAAACGTATATTCCATTGCAGCGTCTACAGCCTGGCTGGTAGAAAGAGAACGCTGGTAAATGTACATGCCCGCTCCATTTATATGGCTCCACGACCCGGTATATATCAGTTTAGGGTTCGGAGCAGCTGCCAGGTCATACATCTCAAGATTGTCTAGAAGCTCTGAATAATACGGCGTGTAGCCCTCAACCTTCTCCACCTTCAAATTATCGAAGCGGACGTGATAGTAGCCGCTGGCCAGATCTACCCGGCCGGACAATTCAGGAGTAGGGTCTGTATAGGAAGCCAGCTTCACCCCATCCAGATAGGCAGTCACTTTATCGCCTGCAACCTGAACGGCAATATTATGCCATGCGTCATATGCGGTATCGAATCCGTCGATCTTCACGCCGCCGGAACCGTTCGCGGCATTTCCGCTCGCAACTGCGCTATTGTTGACCAGCAGCTGCCAGCCGCCGTCGAACCAGAATTTCAGCACATACGGTGTACCGGTTATGGAGTGGGAACTGCCACCTCCCTGATAACGGGCGCCTATCGCAGCATAATTTGCTCCGCCCTGAGTATTGTTTGATTCGAACGAAACATCAACACTGGCCTTGTAGTTCATCCACCGGTTGTCGCCGATGGCCGTTACGGGATCTCCGCTGTTCCATGTGCCGCCAAGCCCCATGGTTCCCGTGTCCAGCTGCTGCCGCAGGACATAATTGTCTGAACCGTCCGGAAGATAGGCCTCAAATGCCCCGTTGCGGTCATGGGTATAACGCGGGATAACGCTTTGGGAACCGCCGCGGGATTCGATATAGCTCTGGGTACCCTCAGATTGACCGCCTGCACCAATCTTCACGACAGTCTGCTTGGAATAGTCAAAATCATCAGCGTACAGAATGTTGTCCACAGTACTGTGTCCCGCTCCTGTAGTATCGGTATCTAGTACGGTACGCTCGCCTTCTACAGGCAACGGTGTATTATATTCTTCTTTGTCCTTGTTCTTCAAAGTAGACACAGTCACGGTCGAATACGGTTTAACCTTAACGGTATACACCCCGCTGCCATCAGCAGTGGCATCACCGAGATACTGCATATAATTGCTGTTGAACGCTTCTCCTGCATCAGCGGCACGGGTTTCCCATACTTCCATGGATGGATTACCCGTATAAGCCATATTGACTGTCTGCAGCTTGTAGATTTTGGAATACTCGCTATCGTTCACGATAACCGTCGAGAAATCTTTTTTATCAGGTGCTGCAAGGGTTATATAGCTAGGGGAACCGTTGCGGCCGCTGACCGGATTGGTGCCTGTCGCACCTGTAGAGCTGGCTTGAGGAACCGCTCGCCAGATCCCAGCAGTATTATCCTCGTTCTCCCAGCCTACATTCGCAAACCAGCTGTAATGCTGCAAAGTGACAAGACCCGCATCATAATGAATCCATCCCGACCACGGATCGCGCATGCTGACCAATTCCTTGAAGGAATATTGTCCGCCTTCATAAAAGGAACCAATGGCGGGCTGGTAAATAAAGTGTGTCCGGCGGGAGTTAACGAATCCTTTAATAATCGTGTTACTCATCTCCAGCGGACTGCCGACACCACCAATTCCTGTTCCTGCCACTGTAGGATCTTTCATATTGTTGTTGGGACGGAAAGAGGAATTACTGAAGGTAGACTGCGCCTCGCTGTTCCAAACCTCAATATCATATTGTTCTGCAAGTTTTTTGAAATTGCCTGCGCTGTCGTCGTCCGTGTTGTAGTGGTATCCAGCGATCGGCACGGCTTCCCGCAGAGAAGGATCACTCACCATACTGGCACCGAAACTGCCAATCCCGACTTCATCGGATATCACAGACTTGATCCGGTTGTACAGTTCCCGCTCTTCGGTGCTGTTGAAGCCTTCGCTGTCAGTCTTGACTCTCTCAGCGTACTGTTTGGTCCACGCCAAATCTGGAGCGTGCTCGTTGACATAAGGATTAACGTAATCGGCCATATAACCGTATTCACGATAAGCGGCCAGAATGGTTTTTTTGTACCAGGTATAGATTTTGTCGTTGTTATTCGCCCAGGCCGGAGCACTCCATCTCAGGATGCTCACTTTAAGATCAGGGTTCACCGCCTTGGCATCTGCGGCAAGCTGGAAGCCGGGATGCCGGGTAACATTTGCCTCTTCATCGGCCGTACGCATAGTCGCCGGGTCAGGTCCCGTGGAGTTATTGCGGTCATTGCCCATCTCGATTTTCACATGCGTCATGAGCGGATGTTCTCCACCGAACAAGATCTGTAGCATTTCTGCATAAGCCTCTGGATGCTCTGACTTATAGTCCATCAAAAGCGCACTGGTGCTGTTAGCGCTTAGTACGCCAAATCCCTTGAATGTGAGGCCGTTGACATTGTCAGCTTGGATATCGTTGCCGTCAAGCAGAACCTTGACCATAGAAGCTGCGCTCTGTGTAGCCTCTTCGATCTGTTTCTTGATTCCGCCCTTGGCAACGGCGAACCAGCTCAAAATAGGTTTTTCGTCAGCAACATAGGCGTAAGTCAACGTCATTGGACTACTAACGTCAATGTCTCCAGGAATGGTGAATTCGCCGGAAATTAGTTTAGTCACATTAGTGTTGAACTGGTCAAACAAGATGGTCTTGGTTGCCCCGCTAGCATCCTTATACTCGATCTGAGGACGTATTACACGGGAGCGGCTGCCGTACCAATCATGGAAACCGCTGCTGAGCGTATAGGTTCCAGCTTCAAGCGCTTTTAATTTATACACGATATGATTGCTGGCAGGGTCGGCACGAAGTCCGACAGTCCATAGGGACGGATCGGTGGCTGGATCGGTAAGTCCCCCGTCTTTGGAATTCTTGACCTTGTTTACGGAATCATCAAATCCCCAGTCCGCCGTACCGCTGATATACTTCTGGTCGGGTGACTGGTTGAGCAAATCGCTGCCGCTCAGCGTGCGGACCGCTTCGTACAGCGGCGAGGAAGTAGGCCCGTTGCCTACGGAATCGCCCCCTCTGCCGCTATCCACAAAGTAAACCAACGGATTACTTGCGGGCGGAATAACTTCCACACTGGCTACGACCGGCCCCCCGTTTGCTGTACCGCTGACGGTCACGGCATCGTATGGCACGGCAAAGGTATCTGCTCCAATATTCCAGTTCACTGCTGTGCTCTGGCCTCCGATATCAATGCTGGCTGGCAGCGTTGTATCTGCAATTGTTGTAGCCCCCATATGGGCGGCAGCGTAGATAGAATTTACGGTAGCAGCAGAGGCTGCAGGCAGAGTGAATGCCGGAAACATCCCAACTACGAGCGCAGTAGTCATCGTTATTGAGAAAAGCCTTTTTCGAAAGTGCTTTCTGTTCATTCTCTTCTCCTCCTTTGATGGCCAATAATAAAAGAAAGCGTATTCATTTTATTGTTAAATGAATAATTACTAGAGTTATACAGACCCCTTTGACTTATAAAAAAACCTGGCAGCCTATGAAGCATGCAACTGCCAGGTCAAATACGGTTCTAGCCCTTAATGCCCGATGCTGCAACACCTTGTACAAAGTACTTTTGCAGAGCCAGGAAAACAATTACAACCGGAATAATGGACACCACACTCGCGGCCATAATCAGGCCATATTCGGCGGAATATTGCGAGATGAACATTCTTAGTCCGATTTGGATAGTCTTGAGTTTCGTATCTGTCAGATAAATCATTGGCCCTAGGAAGTCATTCCAGGTAGCGACAAAGGTGAAGATCGTCAATGTAGACAAGGCTGGCTTGGACAACGGCAGCATGATTCGCGCCCAAATTCCATATTCGCTCAAGCCGTCAATACGGGCAGCCTCGCATAATTCATCCGGAACACCTTGATAGAACTGGCGCATCAGAAATACTCCAAATGCCGAGAATGCCTGCAGCAGTATGATTGCCAAATGCGTGTTGTTAAGTCCCATGTAACGCATCAGGATAAATTGCGGCACCATGTAAGCCTGCCAAGGGATCGCAATCGTTGCAATATATCCAAGGAATAGAATGTTTTTTCCCCGGAAATGCAGTTTGGAGAACGCGTACGCAGCAAAGCTGGAAGTCAGTAGTTGTAGAATCGTTACGATAATCGATAGTTTCGCCGTATTGTAAATAAAACGGCCCAGCGGAATGCGTGTCCAGATATCCGCGAAATTCTCCCAGCGCGGATTCTGTGGAATCCACTGCATTGGGAAGGAAAAGACATCTTTGTTCATCTTGAGTGAAGAAGACAACATCCATATATACGGAACCAGCATCGCCAGTACTGTCGCAAACAACAAAATATACACAAGAACCATAATGCTGATTCGAAGTCCTTTACTTTTACCAACCATATCTTTTGAATCCTCCTATTGTCCGTATTTCTTCTCGCCGCGGAACTGGACGATGGTGATGCCAAGTACCAGCAGAAACAATACAATGGCCATGGCGCTGGCATATCCGTAATCAAGCGAGCGGAACGCCGTATTGTAGATTTGATACACCATAACCCTTGTAGAATCATTCAACTGGTTATCGGCGCCGGCAAATAGGTTGATAAAGATATCGTAGACTTTGAACGAATTGATGACTAGAATCATCAGAACAAAGAAAGAGGTAGGCGCCAGTTGAGGGACCGTCACATTGCGGAATCTTCTCCACGCGCCCGCACCATCAAGTTCAGCAGCCTCATACAATTCAGGGTTGATGCCCTGAAGACCTGCCAAGTAAATAACCATGTAATAACCCATGTTTTTCCACACTGTAAACAGTATTACTGTGAACATCGCCCAGTGTTTATCCGCTGCCCAGCGGGGAAGATCCTCCAGCGGGATACCGGTAAGGGTATGCAGGATATTGTTGATCGGACCCATCGTAGGACTGAAGATAAAGTTCCATACGGCAGCAACGGCTACCAGGGATGCTACATAAGGGAAAAAGAATACGGTTCTCATGAAATTGCGGGCCATTATCTTCTGATTAAGCAGAATCGCCAGCGCCAGCGCGACAATCATGGTGAACGGTACTACGCCAATAGTGTAAACAATGGTATTCCATAATGCTTTGTGAAATGTTGTATCTCTGATCAACCGGGTGAAATTGTCCAGCCCGATAAACTTCATTGGATTGGCCCCGTCCCATTTCACAAAAGCAAGGATAAAGGCAAAAAACATAGGTACCAGTGTAAACAGGGCAAATCCGATAAAGTTCGGCGCAATGAAGCTGTAAGCTACCAGGTTTTCCCGGACACCTTTTGACAAATGACGTTTAGGGATCTTTTTTGTACCCAATATGGTTTCGTTCTGCATTCTTTCTCCTCCAAACCTTCTAAAACTTTCCCCACAAATCTATACTTTTTAATATAAAAGGCGGGCTTTCACCCGCCCTTAGAACCGGCTCTCTTAAGGTTAATTATTCAAGAGCTGCTGTACGCGAGCATTCATATCATCCAAACCTTCGTCAATCGAAGCATTTTTAGTCATAATATTGTCATGCGCTTCATTCAAAATAACTTCGATGTCTGCGCTCTTTTCATGCATAGGCATTTCCAGATAAGTCTTAACAGTAGTCAGTGCCGCTTTGCTGTTCTCATCCGTAGGGAAGCCCTCGATGGAAGTAATGGAATTGATAACTTCATCATTCTTAATCGCTGGAATGGTTCCGGTGGAAGCAATGACTTTAGCGCCTTCTTCACCAGTCACGAATTTCATGAAATCAAGTGCTGCTTCTTTATGTTTGGATTTCTGATTTACAGCTAGGGAAGTAATTGTACCCAGGGTTGTACCGGCTTCCACACCATCCGGATGAGGGTATTTCGCAATGCCCCAGTTAGCCGATTGGGACTCGCCACTCTTCACTTTCTCAATTTGTGTAGCGATAAACCAGCTGCCCATGTTCATAGTAGCAACGGAATTATTGTAGAATACGCCAGAATAGTGCGTACTTGAAGTCTTCAGTGTGGCGTAATCCATTACGATGCCGTCTTCCTGTTCTTTCAGGATCCGCTCATAGGTTGGTTTCAAGAAATCGTAGTTTCCGTCAACAACAGTGTTCTTGCCGTCCAGAATACCGAACAGTTGAACCGCACTACGCCAAGTATGGTAGTGAGCTCCGTACACTTTTTCAGAACCGCTGCCGGAAGTCATTTTTCTGGCCAACTCATCATATTGCTCGAATGTCATATCATTGCTTGGATATTCCACGCCTGCTTTGTCGAACAAATCTTTATTGTAGTAGAGAATCCAGAAATCGCTGCGGAAAGGAAGCGCATACACCTCATCGTTCACTTCGATTTGTTCTACAGTACCTCCATATACCGAAGGATCAATAGCGTTGCCACTCATAAAGCTTTTAAGCGGCTCCAGGTGATTCTGTTTCACAAGGTTCGAGTAGCCCGGAATATCTTTAATTGTAAGTACGTCCAGATCTGCGCCACCGGATAGTTGTGTGCTTAACATGGTCATATAGTCCGTCGACCCCAGATCGACATATTCGACCGTTACATTCGGATGCTCAGCTTTATAGGCATCGATTAGCGGCTTGTAGTAAGCGGTAGCTTCCCAATCCCACAAGGCCCATTTCAAAGTCACAGGCTCCTGGCTCGGTTCAGCGGAAGCGTTTGCAGAATTCCCCGTTGCTGGAGCTGTCGTTGCAGCAGCACCTTCGTTGTTGTTATTACCAGAACATCCAGCCAACAGACTCATGGAGAATACTGTGGCGAGGGTTATGCCATAGAATCTTTTCAGTTTCATTTAAATATCCCCTTTTCTTCTGATTGTGTAACTACGATCGGCTCTTCTGAGCTTAGTTCAAAGTTTATAGCTTTTTTCGCAAGAATGGCATGCATTATCAAACAAAGTTCATTCACTTTTCTGTGTTCTTCTTCCCTGCTCCGGTTCAAACCTGTAATTTTCTATCTAAAACATGTAATATTCAGCTTATGTACCTCCCCCTGTATCGGAACGCAGGAATATGCTATGGTATATGAAAACGCTTTATATGTTTTCACATTTTGTAGAGGAGTGTTAAATACGGTAAGAAAATCCACCATTAAAAGTCGCATTATTCTGCTCATGGCCGTATTCGCACTGCTGATAGCGTCGCTGTTGTCTTTTTTTAGCTATGAATTAATTACTTATTATCAGCGTAAAACAACCATCCAGGCGACCGAATTCAATCTGCAGCTGGTATCCCATATTATTGAACAGGATTTAATTGATCTGTCATCGCTGGCGATGACCTGCAGCACTAACTCTTCTACTAATACCCTGATTACAGACTACTTCAGCTCACCTAAGGCTAGCTCTAAGGAAGCAGTTAATGTATTCAACTCGATGCAGCAGGACTTCCTGAACAACCGCTCCAACAGCTATGCCCGCCGTCTGATTGTTACGGACAGCAACGGAAAGTTTCTGCAGGTGGATAAAACCGGCACCTCTGTTCCGCTTACCATACACAATATCGGTCAAATTACCGGCCTTAGCAACGATGCCGAGGAGAAATGGGACCGGGTGATCAAGGACCCACTGTCTAATACGAACGGGATTCCATTTGTTTTTCCTATTTACGGCAAAGGGGCTTCCCGGGTTGGAACGGTGTACCTGTTAGCAAATACCACTGTTATTACCGACAAGCTGAAAGGGTACTCCCTGCCGAAGAATTCCCGGCTGCTGCTGACGCTCGGCAATCATCATTATCAGCTCATCGGCGATCAGGTCATCGCCATTGCAGAGCCGTATGAACCTGTGGCCTATACCAATGATAAACCTGTCGGTCCGCAAACCGAGCTGTCCATGGTCAAGCTCGAGGACGAGAAAGAGAGCCATATCGTGGTATCTTATCCCGTACGCAGCGGAGTCATTCTGTCACAGACTTTATCCAATGACCTGTTCGCTCCCAAGACAAATATATGGATTCTGGTTATGCTCGGCGTCTGTCTCCTGGTTATTGTCTTAAGCGCTATCATTACGCTGTATCTGACCCGTACCATCAGTCTTCCGGTGGAAAAACTGAAGAAGCGGATTGATAAGATCGCCCAGGGCAATTTCCTGCTGGACCGCAATATCGAATGGAACAGCGAGCTTGGCGATGTCGGCCGGGGCATTAACCGCCTGTCCCAAGATATCGTAGCGCTTATGGACAGCCGGCTCGCTGACGAGAAACAGAAGCAGGAGCTGGAATACCGGATGCTGCAGAGTCAGATCAATCCCCATTTCCTGTACAACACACTGAATTCGATCAAATGGATGGCTACAATTCAGAATGCTACCGGCATCGCGGAAATGACCACTTCACTATCCAGACTGCTGCGCAGCATCGCCAAAGACAACCGTAGACTAATGCCGTTGAAAGATGAGCTGAGCCTGCTGGATGATTATTTTCTAATTCAGAAATACCGCTATGGCAGTACGGTCTCTATGGTAAAGGAGATTGACAACGAGGAACTGCTAACCGGCCTAATTCCACGATTCACGCTCCAGCCCCTGGTCGAGAACGCCATCTTCCATGGCATCGAGCCCAAAGGCAGAGGAGAAATTCTCATTAAGGTGACCAAAAGTGGATTCGCCGATATTCTAGTTACGATTGAAGACAACGGTATAGGGATGAAGGAAGAAGAAATCTCCACGATTCTGTCGAATCCAGGTGATGGAAGCAAAGAGATGCCCGAGAATATTGGACTCCGCAGCGTAAATGAACGTTTGCGCCTGGCATTTGGGGATAATTACGGTCTTTCGATCGAGAGTGAGTCGGGCCAATATACCCGGATGAAGATTCTTCTGCCGTTCCTGCAAAAGGAATAGAGTAGCATATCAAGCAAGGATGTGATGGAATTGATCAAGTTGTTAATTGCTGATGACGAGGCGCTGGTCTGCATCGGCTTGCAGTCCATGCTGAAGTGGGAGCAATATAATATAGAAATTGTCGGCATTGCACACAACGGGGCTCAAGAGGAAGAAATGATTGACACCCTACGTCCTGACATCGTAATCAGCGATATAAAAATGCCAATTAAAAGCGGCTTAGAAGTTGCCAATGCGGTACGCAAAAAACACGGCCGGCTTCCGCTGTTCATCATCTTAACAAGCTACGAGGAATTCGAATACGCGCGTGGAGCGATTGAAGTGCAAGCCACAGATTATCTAGTGAAGCTAGAACTGACACCAGAGGCACTTGATGCCTCCATTCGGAAAGCAATTTCCCAGTTGGAGGCTTTTCAAACCCTAGACAGCTATCCCATGCTTGCTCATAGAGGCAATCTACAAGCTCAACGCGATAAATTTTTCATCCGCCTGTTCAATAACTTATTCGCAAATAAAAACCAGTACCTTTTGCAGAGAGATGATTTAAACCTTGAGCTCAAGGAACCTGCTTATCTAGTCTGCACTTGCCGTATTTTGGGACCAGACAGTGTCCCGCCACGCGGCGATAAAATGGTTGCTCTGTGCTCAAGTACCGTCCAAATGGCTAAAGATACGCTTACTTCCATAAGACCTTGTTATGTGAGCAGTCTGGACTTGCGCAATTTTGCTGTAACCCTGCCCGTCAACGGGACGGATTCACGGCAATGGATGCCTGAGATTGAAATGCTATTGACCCATATGGCCTCCATACTCCATAACTACTTCAATGTAAGGATCATCGGCGCGATCGGCTTTGCGGTCGAGGATCCTTATTTGCTGCGGGAAAGCTACCTCGCTGCGCGAAAAGCGCTTCCTGCTGCGGTTAAAGCACAGTCGTTTGTGTTTTTTGCCGAAGGAGAGTCGCTGGAGCAGGATCATCTGTTGTTTGATTTCTCCGAATTGCGTACAGAGATCCGCCGTGCTTTTGAAGAAATGGATACCCAAGCTTTATACGCCATTATCTCCAAAATGATCGAAATCTTCGACGGCCGGGCCGACCTGCTGGTTCCCGCCACTGATGCCGCCTGCAACATTCTGTACATGGCCACTTCACTGCTCGCAGACGGTGAGAACATTGTGGAACAAATTTTCGAAAATGAACCGGAGGGCTACCGGGCTATCTACCAGATGCATACGATTGAAGAGATCGCTGGCTGGCTGATCCAGTTCCGGGACGGTTGCTCAGACATCCTCTCTACCCGCAGACAAAGCTACAAGGAGCAGCTCGTCAAAAATGTCCAAGAGTATATTAAACGAAATCTCGGAACTAAGCTCTCGCTCAATCAAGTGGCTGATGTCTTCAATTTCAGTCCCAACTATCTGAGCCACCTTTTCTCCAAGGTTGCCAAGGTCAACTATGTGGAATATATCACGGAGATCAAAATCACGACAGCCAAAGAAATGATGGCACGTGGGGAAGGTCGCATCTACGAAATCTCACAGAAGCTGGGATATGAGAGTGCCTTCTATTTCAGTAAAGTTTTCAAAAAGGTAACCGGAATTTCCCCCAGGGAATACATGCAGCAACTTAAAGCAGATTCACCATCTGACCGAAGCCTCGGAGTGAACAACCGTTCTTGAGATAAAGAGATTATTAAGAATAATCCCACTTCGCAAAAATAAAGCCAATAAATCTGCAAGGAGCAGGCTCTGTTCCTTACAGATTTATTGGCTTGCCATCACCCTCAGCAGCATCCCTAAGTATCACCCTTATTCCTGCAATTTTTTTATTTTTATTTTTAAACTAGCAAAATGCTAATACTCCGGTCTTTCTGCCCTAAAAGTCTACCAAAAAACCGCTTACGAGACACTTTCCCAGCTATTAAGACTGCTGTTCCCATATTGACTTTTCAACATATAGTAATTAAAATAAACAACGCACACTAAATATAGTATAGATACGATTTTTCAGAATTTATAGCTTATCCATTCAGTTTTCATACTATTTTCAATAGTTTTTAATATTTACAGGGGGACAGACACCATGCTAGTCGCGTATGATTCAAAAACAGGAAATGTCAGACGCTTCATCAGCAAACTTAAGTTGCCGGCTGTGCAGATTGAGGAGCATATGACGATTGATGAGCCCTATGTGCTTATTACATATACCACCGGCTTTGGACAGATTCCAGAAAAGGTGTCTACTTTCTTGAAGAACAATAATGCCAATCTGAAGGGCATCGCCGCCAGCGGCAATAAGAACTGGGGCGAGCTGTTCGCGCACAGCGCGGACTTGATTGCAGATCGGTATAACGTGCCCGTTATCGGTAAATTTGAGTTATCGGGTACATTTGGCGATGTAGAACGGATTAAACAGGAGGTGAGCCGGGTTGCGGCATATTGAATTAAACAACATGTTGATGAAGAGAGACGAAAGTGGCTTCTTTCAGTTAGACAAAGATCTTGAGGCAGTAGCCGAATTTATGCGGGATGTAGAGCGCCGGAGTCTGGTTTTTGCGAATACAAAAGCCAAGGTTGATTATATGATTGAACAGGATTTCTACGAGAATTTTTACGAACAGTACAGCACGGCGGAAATTGAAGAAGTCTACCAGATTACCCATGCCTACAACTTCAGTTTTCCATCTTATATGGCAGCTTCGAAATTCTACACGGATTACGCTGTAAAAACCAATGACCGCAAACAATATCTGGAGCATTACCCGGACCGTGTGGCGGCAGTCGCCCTTCACCTGGGACGTGGCAATGCCGATACTGCGGGGGTACTTGCCCGTTCGATGATGGAACAGCGCCTGCAACCTGCGACACCAACCTTCTTAAATGCCGGTAAGAGCCGGCGTGGTGAGCTCGTCTCCTGCTTCCTAATCGAAATGGACGACTCGCTCAATTCGATCAACTATGTGCTGAATACCTGCATGCAGTTGTCGAAGATCGGTGGCGGTGTGGCCGTTAACCTATCCAAGCTACGCTCCCGTGGTGAAACTATCAAGGGTGTTGAGGATGCTGCGAAGGGAATTATACCTGTACTTAAGCTGATGGAAGACGGCTTCTCCTATGCAGATCAGATGGGTCAACGTAAAGGATCAGGAGCAGCCTATTACAATATTTTTGGCTGGGACGTTCTGGAATTCCTCGACAGCAAGAAAATCAACGCTGACGAAAAAACAAGACTCAAAACCCTGTCCATCGGCCTGATTATTCCAAACCGCTTCTATAAGCTGGCGAAGGACAATGAGGCGCTGCATGTATTTGCTCCTTACAGTGTGTACAAAGCCTACGGCACGCATCTCGACGATATGGATCTGGATGACATGTATGATAAGCTGCTGGCCGATCCACGTGTCAAAAAGAAGAAAGCTATGAGCGCACGGGATATGCTGACCAAAATTGCCATGATCCAGCTGGAATCTGGCTATCCATATATCATGAACAAGAGCAATGCCAATGCGGCCCATGCCCTGAAAAACGTCGGACAGATCAAAATGTCCAACCTTTGTACTGAAATCTTTCAGCTGCAGGAGACCTCAGAGATTGCCGACTACGGACAGGAGAGTACAATCCGCCGCGATGTAAGCTGCAATCTGGCTTCCTTGAACATTGTTAACGTGATGGAACATGGCAAAATCCGTGAATCCGTACATGAGGGCATGATCGCCCTGACCGCTGTTAGCGATATGACCAGTATTTCCAATGCCCCAGGCGTAGCCAAAGCAAACAAGGAAATGCACTCTGTCGGTCTTGGCGTCATGAATCTGCACGGCTATCTGGCTAAGAACAACATTGCTTATGAAAGCGAGCAGGCCCGCGATTTTGCCCGGACCTTCTTTATGACTATGAATTTCCACTCGCTAGAGAAAAGCATGGAAATCGCTGCCGCCACGGGCCGATCTTTCCATGGATTTGAGGCTTCTGATTATGCTACGGGAGCTTATTTCGAGCGTTACCTGACTACCGATTACCGCCCGGTTACCCCAAGGGTACAAGAATTATTCGGAGATATTTATATCCCATCCCCAGCAGACTGGGAACAATTGCGGGATGCGGTAAAAACAAATGGCCTATACCATGCTTACCGTTTGGCGATTGCGCCAACGGCCAGCATTTCCTATATCCAAAACGCCACTTCAAGCGTTATGCCGATTGTTGAGCAGATTGAGACTCGGACTTATGCTAATTCAACTACTTATTATCCGATGCCGTACCTGCGGCCGGACAATGTGTTTTTCTATAAATCGGCTTACCAGATGGACCAGTTCAAGGTAATCGATCTGATCGCGGAAATTCAGCCCCATATCGACCAAGGTATCTCGACCGTTCTGCATGTTAACAGTGATGTTTCCACCAGAGAACTGGCCCGCTCCTACCTGTATGCGGCGCATAAAGGCTTGAAGTCGCTGTATTACACCCGGACCAAAAAGCTGTCCGTCGAGGAATGCCTCACCTGCTCGATCTAAAAGGAAGGCTATAGCCGCAGAAAAGGAGATTGCAATATTATGACCGCTATCCAAGCCGTTAACTGGAACCGTCCCGATGACGATTTCTCATTGATGTTCTGGAATCAGAACATTATGCAATTCTGGACGGACGATGAAATTCCATTATCCGATGATAAAATGTCCTGGCTCACGCTCAGTGAGCAAGAAAAGGACTCCTATATGAAGGTGCTGGGCGGCCTGACACTGCTGGATACGATTCAAGGCGGAGTCGGAATGCCACAGATTATGGAACATGTCGAAGGCCTTCAACGCAAAGCCGTACTGGGCTTCATGGGTATGATGGAACAAATTCACGCCAAATCGTACAGCAGTATTTTCACCACCTTATCCTCTACAGAGGAGATCGACAGTGTATTCCGCTGGGTAGAAGAGAATCCCTTCCTCCAGTTCAAAGCGGAGACTATCTCACAATATTACAAAAACATAGACTCACCAAAAGACCTGTACCTCGCCATGGCAGCCTCCGTGCTGCTCGAGAGCTACTTGTTCTACAGTGGTTTCTTCTATCCCCTATATCTGGCTGGGCAGGGCAAAATGACTTGCAGCGGTGAGATCATCGACCTTATTCTACGGGATGAGAGCATCCATGGGGTATATGTCGGTGTGCTGGCACAGGAGATCTTTGACGGGCTCCCAGAAGACGAGCAACGCGAACTTCACCATACGCTGGTAGAATTGCTTCGACTGCTGCATGAGAATGAAGAGCGTTATACCGAGCAGATCTATGCCCCTATCGGATTGGTGGACGAGGTTAAGACTTTCCTAAGATACAATGCCAATAAAGCGATGATGAATCTGGGCCATGATCCGCTATTTGACGAGGAAGAGATCAACCCGATTGTACAGAACGGGATCAGCACCCACACCAAGCAGCATGACTTCTTCTCGAAGAAAGGCAACGGATATGTCCGGGCGCTTAATGTGGAGCCACTGAAGGATGAAGATTTTCAATTTTAAATATAGATAAAACAAAAAGTGCGGAGAAAGCTCTCCGCACTTTTTGCTAACTCTATTTATTAGATTATTGCAATTTTTTCAGTACTGTTCTAGCTTCTTCATAGGTATCGTAAGCATCAGCAAAATCTCTGCCAAAAATACGTTTCAATTGCATTTTCCAAATTGGGTTTTTAGTTACATAAGCCCATCCTGCTTGGCCAGCTGCTTTCGCCATCTCACCTGTTGGAGCCAACATTGCTGCAACTTCAGGGGAAAGTACACTTGCAGATTCAGTTACATCAGTTGTACCCGTAAATTTAGGACTAACAAGCTTCATGATATTCTCAAAATCTTTCAAGTATCCTGGAACATCCTCAGCAGAAAAATCGATAGATACTACATCGATGTGGTTTTCACTTTTGTTGTACTTAATTGTGTATGACATAATTGTATTCCTCCATGTTTTAATAGTTATTTTTTAATAATAGAAAGTAATGTATGTAACTCCAACAGACAAAAAATTTCTGCCCAGGCTTTTCAGTAACTTCTACTTTTGGCAACTGGGTTTGGAACAAACTGCCTTGTTTAAATGATGCCATATCGTTACAATCAATAGTTAATGACATCTATTTCCTGTATCGTTTTATTGCAACATCCTTTCTAATATATTTTAACTCATACCTATTACCTATATTATTATCGACAAATTTCTTTTTTTATTTATATTAAAATACAAATTTCTACAAATTCCAACATATTCATGGTTATATTTGCCTTAATTTCATACACAATTGTGTAATTCCGTTATCGTTTAGAAACAACTAAAAAAGGCTCTGCGTGCGCCTTCCAACTCCAGTCCATTCATCCTACAGGATATTTGAACAGGAATACGCCGCAAAGCCTTCAATACTAGATGCTTATATAAGTAAATTAATCCGTCTAATTACTTAGTTGCGGAGTAGCCCCCGTCAATCACATGTGCTGTACCTGTAATAAATGAAGCCTCATCACTTAGAAGGAAACATGCAAAAGCAGCTACTTCCTCAGGCGTACCATATCTGCCCAAAGCCGTTCCAGAAGCGATAAGAGATTGAAGCATCTCTACATCATCAGACAACAGCTTTTCGTATCTGTTCATGGTTGGTGTAGGAATAGGACCAGGGCAAATAGCATTTACTCTGATATTACGGTGACCCACTTCTTTAGCAACCGATTTAGTCATGCCCACAATGGCGTGTTTACTTGCTGAATAAGCTGCATCATTTGCCATCCCAATAAAAATACCATGCAAGGAGGAACAGTTTAGAACGGAAGCACCGGATTTCATATGTGGTAATGCATAATGCAACATGTAGAATTGGCCATTAAGATTTGTCTGAATCACCTTTTGAAACAATATCGGATCATATTCTGTAACATCCGCATTATCTCCTGTAATTGCTGAGTTATTATAAAGGCAATCAATCTTTCCATAAGCTGCTAAGGTTTGATCTACGATATTTTTGCAGTCTGCTTCAACTGAAACGTCTGACCGCACAAACAGCGCTTCTCCACCTAAAGCTTTGATTTCTTCGACTGTGTTAGCGCCAGCATCTGATCGATTGGCAACTACTACAGTACCACCCTCTCTTGCTACTCTCAATGCTGTAGCTTTTCCGATTCCGGTACCAGCACCCGTAATAATAACTACTTTGTTTTCAAATCTGTTGCTACTCATTATGCGCACCACTTTCTTATGTCTTTTTCAGGAAGAGGATTTGAACCTCATAGACCCTAATGTCACCTGATACAATGTGGATTGGAACATTTTTGCAGAAAAATCGACAAAATTATCCTCTATATGACAACTTTATTGTATTTAATTGTATATAGCAATCAATATTTTAATCTACTTTTCCAACAATTGAGAATTTGGTTTTGATCGTCATAAAAAATACACCCCTTAGAATTTCATCAGATAAACCAGAAGTTTTATCCAATGTTATTCTAAGAGGTGTAATAAACCTCTAACTCACTCCACGAACTGGGACGTCGATTCGAACTTGACCTCCACCCGTCAGGGTAGAATTGCTAATATGCAGACTGCCCTGATGCTGCCTGACAATGGTGTCGGCAATATAAAGTCCCAATCCATAGTGATTTTTGGAGGTACGGCTAATGTCCCCTCGATAAAACTGCTTAAGTGCTGATTGGAGTCCTTCACTCGTAAATCCTGATCCACTGTCTGCTACCGTTATACTCCACCGATCTTGTTTTGCCTCAACCTGCAAATAAATCACACTCTCATACGGGGAATACTCTACCGCATTAGCGAGTACATTCATCACAGCCCGATGAAGTAGCTCATCGTCAATCAACACCTCAGGGGGCAGATTATTGTCCTGGTGGAATTCTATCTGAAGACGCTTAGGGACAACCAACGCATCTAACTGCGTACGAATTTGCTGGATAAAGGCTTCCGTTGCAACCCATTTAGAGCGGGGAGAAATTTGTTTTCTTGTATTAGAAATCTCAATGAGTGTTGCCATGTATTGTTCGATTTGATCTGCATTTTTGGAAATATACCCTATATATTCTTGCTGATTCTCTGCTAAATCTGAGTCTATCAGCAAATCTGCATTTCCTTGAATAATCGTAAGAGGAGTCTTAATGTCGTGGGCAAGCGCAGAAATCTGCTCTTTTTTCATTTGTTCCAGATTCCATTGCTGTTCTAGTGACTTTTTCAATTCCTCTCTCAGCTGTTCCAGGGATGATAGCACCTCATCAATTTCACTGACCCCAGAATACACGACAGTAAAATCCAAATTTTTAGCTTCAATGTGATGTGCAGCTTCCTGCAAGGAAGCCATTTTTTGACTCAGTCTTCGAGCGAAAAATCCAGAAATCAGAATAACTTCCAGTAACATCAGAACTACAAAAAACAGCAATAGCGTTAATTGCGGATTAGGCAGCGTGTTATGCAGAAAATTCGAGGTGAACTGCGGTACGATCGCATATTGCAGTACGATAACCTCATGCTCCCGCTCAATCACATCCGTGCAGTTTGTACCCATGAGATTGCAACTACTTTGATTCTTCTGCAATATATCTAGAGCACGTTCTTTAGGAATATTTCCTGAAATATAGTTCTTTTGCTGATCCAATACCGCATATTCCGCTCCCCAAGGGATCATTTCTTCCGTAATTTGTGGCGCACGCTGCAAAACATCCCAAGACTTTGCAATGGATTGCTCGGTATGGTTTGCTGGAACAATCATTCCATACTGCATTAAGAGAGTAAATACCCCTAAACACAGAAATGCCAATAATAGAGTACACGCACCTAATGATAATAAATATTGAATGAAGACTGTACGGAGCCGTATTCGTTTCACACCCATTTGTAACCTATCCCCCAAACGGTTTCAATCGGTGAAACCTCCCTCGCACTCAGCTTACTGCGGATATTTTTCACATGTTCTGTAATAGTTGAGCTATCGCTTTCTCTGTCATAGCCATAAACCGATTCATAAATTTGTTCTTTGGAAAAAACCTGACCTTTATTTCTAGCAAGAAATTCACATATCTGATATTCACTTTTAGTAAGATTTATTTTCTCTTTATCAACAAAAATCTCCTTTGCCGAGAGATTGAATTTCACTCCAGATGCGCTTAACATGTGATTTTTCTCTCGATTTTCACGCCGCAAATGAGCGTTCACCCGAGCCTTCAACTCGCCTGCACGAAAAGGCTTCACGATATAGTCATCTGCACCTACGCTAAGTCCAAACATAATATCCGTTTCCATTGATTTAGCTGTAAGAAACAGAATCGGACAGTCTACGATATCCCTGATTTGAGTACAGAGCTCAAAACCATCGATATCTGGCATCATCACGTCCAACAGAATTAAATCAAATGTCGAGTACTCGTTCAAAGGCATATGTCGTGCACTTGTTTTTACCGTAACCCTATGGTGATCTTTGCTAAGAATATTATTTACTAGCGCCAAAATATCAGGTTCATCATCTATTATTAAAATATTAGCCAGTGACCTCACTCCTATTTATTCATATGATTTCCTACCCTGAAAGTAATGAAACCATATCAAGCCTAACACTGCCATTACCATTGTACTAATAAGTATAGCAGGTACGGAATGAATAAGTTGCAGCTTCAATACTTCCGTTTCAATGAGCCCGTTGGGTTGAGCATAAAATAAGGGAAGTTGAATCATCCGCATCGACCAGGCCCACGGTATGTATAACCACACTTTATCGCCTACAATTGTTCCACCTACGATAGCTGCAATTAGCGTACCTGCACTACCCACCGTTAGAGAAAGTCCCATGCCTCCAGCATAACTTAAGATGAGATGAAAGATCATTAAGATTAGAGCAGTGCCTACTACCCAACAAGCTCCTTGCCAGAATATTAGATATTGTATCCGCTCTATATGCAAAATTTTTTTCATGCCCAGTATTAGAATTGATGTTGAACCGAATACGATCCATATCATCGCCAAGATTATGAACCCTAGTTTTCTTATATAACACTTCGGACGTGAAAGAGCACTTAATAGATTATAGAATCCCCCTGCCCCCTCCTCTAAACCACTCATTAAAGCAGAGAATAATCCTATCCCAACAGGCAACCCAAAGGCTAGTAATGAAAAATAACCATCATAGATGTGAAGCTGATCCGCACGCTGTGAAAAATACCAAAGTATCATCATCGGATATAGAACAGGAACAAGGAATATCAACCAACGAATTGCAGTGTGCTTAGTCATCAACCATTCAGCTTGTAATAGTCGGAGTATCACCATCTCTATCGCACCTCTCTTCTACTAAACCAGCAGCTAGTTAAGGTGAGGGTCACCAAAAAGAATACCAGCGACACCACAATTCCAGGTAAAATAACCGAAGAGTCTCTTAGAGCATCCTGTGCTGAAAGAGCCACACCATTGGGACGCACACCAACAATGGGACACATTAACCTTAAAGCCCAACTCCACGGAACATAAATCCATGAAGGTTGATCCGCCGCTAGTACACTCACAATCATCCCAAACAGACCTGCAAGAATAGATACTACCGCCCCAAATTGTTCGGCTAAGAATAGATAGATTGGAATCATCCCCAAAGAGGTCAACCAAACAACAATAGCGGCTGTTGTAATTTCAGATAAGGGTGCTGCACCCAAAGGAAACAAAAGACCAGATAGGTACATTACTGCAATAAGGAGCAGCGAAGACAGCAGCAAATAATATGACACTACAATTATTTTACTGAGCCAAAGTTTAGCGATACTAATTCCATGACTGCTTAAGCTACGGTACCCTCCAGCCTTACGATCCTTGTTATTCGATAGTGTAGACAACAAAGCAGATCCTATGGTCATGAATAACAGCGGCCACCAATTAAATACCATTTCCATAAAATAGTGGTCTTCCGTTTGCAGGTTCTGTTGTGTGAAAAATGAAAATAGAAGAAAAAACAGTGGCACCGCAACAATCAATTTTCGCGAAAATGTTCGTTTGAATTTAAGATTTTCGGATAACAGATAGTGGATCATCTTGTTACCTCCTGTCTGTTCCGAGTCACGACTTCCATGAACAATTTCTCCAAATCATCACCAGGATATATTGCATTCTGAT
Source organism: Paenibacillus sp. FSL H3-0310 (assembly GCF_038002785.1). Classification (NCBI taxonomy): domain Bacteria; kingdom Bacillati; phylum Bacillota; class Bacilli; order Caryophanales; family Paenibacillaceae; genus Paenibacillus; species Paenibacillus sp. FSL H3-0310. Next base: position 150,084 of record NZ_JBBODC010000003.1, on the reverse strand, counting down.
ACCCTAGAACACCATTACTAATGATTCCAATATGATCGGCAATTTGCTCCACCTCATGTAGAATATGACTCGATAAAATGACTGTAATCCCTTGTGCAGGAAATGAGCGTATAAGCTCACGTAATTCCTGAATCCCAATGGGATCAAGCCCATTTGTCGGTTCATCCAGAATCAAGAGTCTAGGTTGATTTAACAAGGCGATCGCAATCCCGAGACGTTGCTTCATGCCCATAGAGAATTGTCCCGCTCTTTTTTTGCCTGTTGTTGTTAAATCAACAATTTCAAGAACTTCCCGAATCCGAGAATCCGGTAAGTTTAATATTGTCGTATGTACCTTCAAATTTTGGGCAGCAGTCAAATTCCCGTAAAGTGGCGGGGACTCAATCAGCGCTCCAATGTGTAGTAAATCCTTACGTGTCCATGGATGACCGTCAAATAAAATTTGTCCTGACGTCGCTCGAAGAATCCCTGTTATCATTTTTAGGGTCGTCGATTTACCTGCGCCGTTTGGGCCTAGCATTCCATAAATCGAATTAGTTTTTACGGTTATGCTGATATCATTAACCGCACACTGCCCCCTAAAATTCTTGCATAAATTATTAGTTTGTAAAATATATTCTCCCATCCTATATCATCCTCTCATTTGCTATACGTTGATCATATATAGCAAATCTAAGGACTTTATAAGGTTTTACTGAGCTCAAATTATACGGGATTATAACGAGCATAAAAAAAAGCTCGGTTCAAATTTAACGTTGAACCGAGCCTGTTGAATTTTTATCATCATGCTCTGCGAATTGTAAATTCAAAATCCATATCTAAGGATGGATTGATTTGATATTCATCAAGAACTGGAGCTCCCCAGCTGTCATCCCCGCCTACGCCCATTTGACGTCCAGCAATGGTAACAACGGTATAGTGAACGTTCGGCAGCTCATAATGATGTGTCGCATTCTCCAGCTCCATTGCCGAGTAAGGCGAGATATTGGCTTCAACAGGGGCTGTAGCTGGTGCCGATATTATAATGCCTTGACCATAATCGTTCTTAATGGATACTTCGCGCACACCTGTGCGGTTGCCCGATTCCTGCGGCACCAAATAGGACGACACATTATCCACCGCATGATTCTGGAAGCGACACAATCTTGCTCCACACGCACGGTCGATATAATTTTCTTCCGGCCCATTTGCATACCAATTCAGCTGGTGATAATCCGCTGGCACCTTAAAGCTTAAAGCGAAGAGTGGAAGCTTTGGTAAACCCGCTGCTCCATGGTAGCTTGATTTCACCTGTATGCTTCCATCGGAGAACACTGTGTAAGTTACACGTACACGTACCTCCTCTAATACACTAAGCTTATACACGTAAGTCACGGTCGCACGATCTTTCTCCTCCACGAGCTCGAAGCTTAACGTTCTACGGGTCAAGCTTGCTGCATACCAAGGGGAAGAGTCGAAATGCATTCCTGCCCCCTTATCATTGTCTGTCATTGCTCTCCAGAAGAGTGGTGCCGGCGGTGAAGAGATCATTTCCTGTCCTGAATATTTAACAGAAATTAATGTACCCGCCTGCTTTGAGAACATTACGGAGAAGTCACGACCATGTACACCAATATTCACATCTCCTTCAACCACGCGAAAATCATTCACGACAGATGTTATTTTAGCATCTGTTAAAGACTCCTCGGCTGACGTATTGGCCACTTGAAAAACATGCTGGCCAAAAGCGATTTCATAACCGCTATTCGCCCATAATGAATCTTCCTTCAGGACAAGTGAAACATCCAAGCTATACTCGCCAGACTGATTCTTGATATCGGGTAGATCAACTTCTACATATTTTTCCTCGCCTGGATTAACCTGAGCGAATACAGTTCCACGCTGGATGACCCTACCCTCATAGTTCAGAGCGTATTGTAATTCATAAGCATCCAAGCCCACAAATAAGTTTTCATTTCTGATTGTAAAACCCTGACTGTCCGGGAGCAGCTTGACGTTCTGATACAGAAATTTCACTTCCTGCATTTTTGGCGACCATCTCCGATCCGCATACACAATTCCGTTACCGGAGAAGTTGTAATCGGTTGAACGGTCATCAAAGTCTCCTCCATAAGCCATGAAGGGCTTACCGTATCGATCATTTTTTATAATCACCTGATCCATATAATCCCAGATAAATCCACCCTGATACATTGGATACTTCTGCTCTAGCTCTGTGTATTTATGCAGTCCCCCGACGGAATTACCCATCGCATGCATGTATTCACAGCTAATATATGGCTTTAACGGATCTTCTGTTAAATATCTTTCAATATCTGCCGCTTTCGCATACATGCGGCTTTCCATATCGCTCGAATCATCATATTCACGGTTATGGAACACCCCTTCATAATGAACCAAACGAGTAGGATCCTTCTCTCGAAAATAATTGGCTACGTTCAAAATTACTTCTCCTGCAAAAGATTCGTTCCCACAGGACCAAATTAGAATGGAGGGATGGTTTTTGTCTCTCTCTACCATGGAAATCGCACGATCCATCACGATATCCTGCCATTCAGGCTTATTGCCGGGGATGTTCCAAGACGGCTCAACTGCCCCCATTTTCTGCCATGATCCATGCGACTCTAAATTCATCTCGTCAATGACATAGACTCCGTATTCATCACACAACTCATACCAGAGCGTCATATTCGGATAGTGCGAGGTCCGCACAGCGTTGATGTTCGCCTGCTTTAAGGTTTTTATGTCCCATAGCATATCTTCTTTTGTAATGCTGCGTCCAAAGCGCGGATTAAACTCATGTCGGTTGACGCCTTTAAATACAATACGTTTGCCGTTTAAGTGCATAATCTTATCTATCATTTCGAATTTCCGAAAACCAATTTTTTGCGGCACAACTTCTACAAGATCCCCGGATGCGTTGTAAACAGAGACGTAAAGGGTATACAGATTAGGAGCTTCTGCGCTCCACAGCTGCACCTTTGTTGCCGCAAGCGTAAGCGAAAGGGAATCTCCTGAAACTTCACTTTCCCCACTAGCTACAAGATTACCTGCTCTATCCTTTAGCTCAAGGAGCACTTTTGAGGCAGAATTACCTATCAATTGCATGACAGCCGTCAGCGTTCCTTGCTCAAACTTTTCATCCAAATCGGTTTGAACGTGGAGATCCCGCACATGAACATCCGGCACGGTGTATAGATACACCTCACGAAAGATTCCCGAAAAGCGCCAGAAGTCCTGATCCTCCAACCAACTCCCCGTGCTGCGCTGATAGACTTCGACCGCCAGCTTATTTTCACCTTCCGTCAAGTACGATGTTAAATCAAATTCACTCGGTGTAAAGCTATCTTCGCTATAGCCAACAAATTCCCCGTTTAGCCATATATAAAAAGCCGATTCAACTCCTTGAAAAGATATATACACCGGACGTTGCTCCCAGCCCGCAGGAACTTCAAAATATTTGACATAGCTGCCTACAGGATTGTGGTCCTCAGAGATCATTGGAGGTCTAAGATGCTCATGACCGTCCCATGGATACATCGTATTCACGTACTGTGGCTGTCCATAACCCTGAAGTTGGATATGACCGGGAACTTTAATATCCTTCCAGCCTCTGCAAGACACGTTCTCCTTATAAAAATGAACCTGTCGTTCCATGGCATTTTGGGCATAGCTAAATTTCCAGCTGCCGTTCAGGCTGTGGCGCCAGGGCATTTCTCCAAGCGCTTCGGCTTCATTTTTCGTTTGGTAATATCGATGGTCAGAATGCGCGTGCACTCTGCCTATTGCATAAATGGAAGGGTCTGATAACCATTCCAGACTTGGAGTGAGGTTTCGTTCAACCTGCTGCTTCATCTATATTTCCTCCTCTATTCATAACATGATCGCTAACTTATTTAACCGAACCTGTCATCCCAGCTACAAATTGCTTTTGCATCATGAAAAACACTAGTGCTGTCGGCAAGGTTGTAATGACAATCGCAGACATGATCAGACCATAGTCAGGGGCATAACCTGAGCCTAGATTCGAGATAAGAAGAGGCACAGTCATATTTTCTGGTGATTGCAATACGATCAAAGGCCACAGATAATTGTTCCAGCTGTTTAAAAATGTGATAATCGCTGCGGCGGCGTAAGTTGATTTCATCGTTGGCATATAAATGCGGAAGAACAAACCAAATTCCGAAAGACCATCGATGCGCCCAGCCTCCATCATATCCTTAGGAAACATTTTTGTACTTTGACGAAAGAAGAAAATTAGAAATGCTGTTGTAAATGTCGGAAGAATGACCGCCGATGCTGTATCGATGCCCAGAAAAGGCACTACACTAGATACTTTTGCGAACATTTGAAATAGAGGTACCATGATCGCCGCAAATGGAATCATCATTGAAGCAAGTAAAATATTGAATACGATATCTTTACTCCGGCTGCGGTACATTTCAAAACCATATCCAGCCGCCGATGCGACTAGCAGTGAAAGCACAGTAGTCACCACAGAGATTTTTGCAGAGTTCCAGAGAGCCTGCCACATATCCACTGAACTAAATAGATTGTTTATATTTTTCACTAAATGTGCACCCGGCAACAATGTTCCTTTGGTTACATCAACCGACTGGTTCGTGGCGCTTATAACCATCCAGATAAATGGAAAGATAGAGATCAGCGCAGCGATGATTAGAAAAACGTAAGTAAACATGCGTTTGGTTTTCATTATCTCTTATCCCCTCCTACTTTGTTCTGAATAAGCGTCAGAATGAGCACCATTACAACAATCGAATAGGAGACGGTTGCAGCGTATCCAAAGTTAGGTGTGTATTCAAAGGAAAGGTTATAAATATATTGGGAAATCGACATGGTTGCATTGCCGGGTCCACCTTTCGTGATGTTAACCACCTCGTCAAACAACTGAAGGGTACCAATGGTCGATGTGATCGTCGTGAACAAGATAATCGGCTTCAATAGGGGAATTGTAATTTTGAAAAATTGTGTAAATGCACTCGCACCATCTATATGAGCAGCCTCATATATTGATTTGTCGACATTTTGCAGTGAGGACAAATAGAAAATCATATTATAGCCAGTAAAGCGCCAAGTGATAGCGATAATGATAGTGACTTTGGCCCAGAAGGGGTCAGTAATCCATTGAATCGGTTCGCTGATTAGATGCAGATTCACCAGAAATTTATTGACGATACCTTCGGCTCCAAACATGTACTTGAAAACAACGGAGTAGGCTACAAGTGAAGTTACCGTTGGCAGAAATATGGCCGTTCTGAAAAACCCTTTAAATTTCAGTCTTTCGTCATTTAGCAGCACAGCGATAAAGAGCGCCAGCACCAGCATAACTGGGACCTGAATAATCAAGTAAATAAAAGTGTTTTTGACGGCTGTAAGGAAAGTGGTGTCGCTAAACAGCCGAATATAGTTATCAAGGCCGGTAAAATGAAGATTGTTGCCTCTACCTGTCTTGAAGGATAGAATTAAGGCTTGAATCATTGGATAGAAATAGAAAATACTGATCATAATTACCGGCACAATAACGAATAACCAACCTGTCAGATGGATCTGCCGTTGACCCTTAGAGCTTTTATGTCTTTGAGAGCTTAGCCCTGGCTTTACATTTTCCACTCCACTTCACACCCTTCTGTCTGATTTATTAGAGATGAAAGCCCCTGCTACCCATCCTTCTGTAGAAATCCAATTTACAGGAGAAGTAGAAGCAAGGGCTTAGATTGTACAGCCTAAGTGTGATTAGCGAACTTGGGTATCTGCTTGCTTCTGGGCATCTTTCAGAACAGTATCTACATCTTTTCCACCAAGATAAGATTGCACTGCTACAACCATAATGTCCTCTATTGCGTAAGTGTTCATGCCGTAGTTGACGTTAGGAATTTGCTCGGTCCATGCCGCAAAATCTGATACAACCTTTTGACCTTTGAAAAATTCATCCGCTGCTGAATAAGCTTCTCCGCTTGCCGCAGCTTTTAAAGTGCCGATAACACCAACTTTTGTATTCAACGTCTGATACAAATCAGCATCAGAAGCAAATGTTTTTGCAAGGAACTCCGCAGCGGCTTCTTTACCATCTACATTCATTACATACCAGGAGCTGCCCCCAAGGTTAGATGCATGGACGGAGCCTGCTGTTGCTGCCAGCTTAGGAAGTGGAGCTACTGCCCACTTACCGGATTGGGAAGCTTCGGCTTTAATTGAAGGGGTAATCCAGTTACCCGTCGGCACGGTTGCCACTTCACCGCTATTAAATGCGCCTACAAATTGGCTCCAGTCTGAGTTAACTTTCACGATGCCGGAATCCATCATTTCTTTGTACAATACAAGTGCCTCTTTCAAAGCAGCGTTGTCTGCAATGGTCGGAGTCTGACCGTCTTCACCCGTATACCATGCACCCGCCGATTGAATCATGACCCGGATAAGTCCAAGATCATTGGGATCCAGTGTGATCATGCTTTTGCCGGTTTTTTCTTTTACAGCTTTACCGATCTCGATATATTGCTTCCAGTCGATATCCTGTAGTGCATCCAGGCTGTAGCCTGCTTGCTCAAGATAGTCTGTCCGTACATACATTCCAGTCACACCAGAATCAAACGGAACACCGTATTGCTTGCCGTCAACACTGGTCGGGCCAATCTTATAATCCGCAAAATCAGCGGCTTTTACAACATCAGTCAATTCATAAAAGGAATCCGGATACGCTTGTAAAAAGCTTTGCGCACGGTAATCCTCGATCAATACAATGTTAGGAAGACCCTTCGTAGATCCAGAGTTCAGCCCTGTGTTCAGCTTTTGCACGATATCAGCCTGCGCATTCTCTACGACGTTTACCGTTATGTCTGGATTGACTTTCGCATAAGCTTCTTTGGCAACATTCATGGCTGCAATGTTAAACGCTGGGTCCCAAGCCCAAACTGTGATTTCTTGTGGCTTACTGCTACCTTCGCTTCCGGAGTTGCCCGTTTCGTTTTTCGTTCCACCTGAGGAACATGCCGAAAGTAGAACCACACTAGCCAGCATCACGGATAATAATTTTTTCACTTCGTAACCCCCTTGTTAATCTGTAAAATAATAAAGATGGAAGCGTTTTCTCTGCTACAATTCCATATTATCATTTTGTATTCGCTTTCTTTGGCAGTATCTTTGTTAGCTTTGGTGTTATTATTGGATTCTATTTTCCCTCTGAGATCGACGCTGGTACTAATTTTAGATTTTTGTAAATTTTTTAGCCTTTTAACAATGGAAGCGTAATTATGATCTTCGTACCTTCATTTCGTTTGCTTGTAATGTTAATACCGTAACTCTCTCCGTACAGCAATTTGATTCTGTCATCAACATTCCGTATACCGATCCCGGAGAACAATTGGCGTTTGTGCTTCGAGGCTGGCAACTGTTCTTCTTTCAGAAAATTAGGATCAAGGTCCATCCCGTCACCATTATCTACAACTTCACATACAAGCTGATCTTCCTGAACGGCGATCATGATTAGAATTCTTCCCTCATCTTTAAGATTGAATGCATGAAAGAACGCATTTTCGATAAAAGGCTGCAGAATTAGCTTTGGCATATGATAATCCAAGCTTTCAGGCTCCACAAAATAATTCACGCGGATCTTCTCGCCGTACCTTACATGATTGATATATACATAATGCTTCAGCGATTCTAATTCCTGACTAACAGGTATAGTGGATTGAACATCACTGACAGTATTTTGCAGGAGTGAGATTAGCGAATTTATCGTGCCAGCTGCTTTTTCCTTGTTGCCCTGTTGCACCAGAAATTTGATAGAAGCCAGTGTATTGTATAAAAAATGGGGATTGATCTGCATTTGAAGGGCGGCCAGCTCCGCATTACGCTGCTGCTTCTGGGTCTCCATCAACCGATCAACATAATCATGTAGTGAATCAAGCATAAAATTAAAGGCATTGCCTAGCTCCTTAACTTCATAACTACTAGTGGCGACATCCACGTGGTTATCGAATCCTCCCTTAGGAATACTCGACATCTGTTCAACGAGTACACGCAGGGACTTCGTCATTTTCCTTGTAATTAAAAATACAATAATAAGCGAAATGGCTACGATAGCCATGATCGTCAACGACACTGCTTTGGCATTAACCATCTGCCCGGTCACAGCTTTCTTATCGATCAGATTCACCAAATAAACATCAAATTCAGGCAAGTATTCTGAGAATACTACCCGTTCATTCCCCATCACATAGACAGATTCTCCATTGTCTCCTGTGCTCTGTTCATCAACTACTTCTTGAAGCAGCTGTTGATCGTTCAGCCCAATCAGCTCTGTCCTGTTGCTGGATACGATTTGCCCTTTTGCATTCAGCAACACAACATCATTACCTTCACTCGTAAAATTGGCATAGAAGGCCTTGAAATCGCTATCACGAATTGCAATGTACATAGTGCCATAGATACTGCCGGTCGAATGATCAAATAGAGCTTTAGAAGCCACTAACATGATCTCTTTCTTATGCGTTTGACCATCCTCTTTTTGATAAAGCTGGTACAGAATTTGCTGCGGATGAGCCACTGTCGCTTTCGTAATCGGGTGGTTCTTCAATTCTTCAGCAGTAGCAGACCAATACCAAGGGTCAGTTGAGTAACTTCTGCCATTCGCACCTACAATCATAATCCCCACATCAAAAGCACTGAGGTTGGAGCGGACTGCCCGCATGCTTTCTGTCATCTGGTAGGTTTTGATAGCGAGTGTCAATGAATCCGTCTCTCCCCCAGACAAATAGCTGCGGATGGCACCTTTCTGAGCTGTCATTGTAGCACCCGTAGCTACAACGTTGTTGTAGGACTCCAAGTTTGTCTTCATCTGATTTAGTAGTTTGCCATTCGTTATGCTGAAGGTCTTTAAGAATAAATTTTCTGACATACGGATGGTAATAGACAAAGTCAGCAGGGATACAGCAACAATGCTTATGAGGGTCACAAGAAAAAGCTTAAGAAATAGGCCCTGCTTTCTAATCTTGTTAATGATAGTTCCAATCATGGTCGCTCTACGTCCCGTCTTCGGTACTGGCTCGGAGAAATACCAGCCTGTTTCTTAAACACTTTAGTAAAATAACTCTGATCCGAATACCCCACACTAGCGCTGATATCAGAAATTGTTTTTTCCGTCGTCACGAGTAACTCCATGGCTTTCTCCAACCGGACCTTGTTCAAATATTCATTAAATCCTTCACCATTCTGAGCAGTGAAATGGCTCGATAAATAAGAAGCGTTGAAATGAAACTGCCGCGCAACCCCAGTCAACGTGATGGGATCAGCGTAATGAGTCTGAATGTATTCAAGCAATCGGGTCATATTGGGATTGATCGTTAGGTTCGTCTCACCAATCGCACGTTCAGCTTCGCGAATAAAGGCTTCAGCAACAGCGATTGCGTCCCCGGCATACATCGCTTCATCTATTTTTCGAAAGAAGTCGTATTTGGATGCCTCCAAGCCTCCAGTCTCGTACTTCATTTTTCCAAGTGTGGTCGTTACGTTAAATATGAAATTCCCCAATAACGATTTGAATTCGAAAATATCGGTCCGATAATCCATCGAACGGAGATGAACATATTCCAGAAATCCAGTAAATGCCTTCTGGTATTGCTTACGTTTCAGTTGTTCCATTAATTCGCCCATATCATATTCCTGATAGGCTCTTGGAAGGCTGGGCAAATGATCGTTTTCAATTAAGCTTCGATCCGGCAAGTAGAAACTGTATCGTGTAAGCTTTAAATAATTGTCTCGATAAATCTCTCCCAGCTTATTAAAATCCGTAAAGCTTTGGCTGATAACGAAATGTGTTTCTCTCGCCCAATGATCCATTTCCGAGACCAGATATCGAAGCTCTATAACAAGCTCGTCCCACTGTTCCGGGTTTGCATTAAGCAAATAAATAACTGAATCATTGACAAACTTCAACCGAATAAACACTGTATCACCCAAAGGGAGCGTACTAAGCCCTTTTTCTATTTTCTGTGTGAAAGTTAACCTATCCCCAGAATCTTTAATATGTCTCATATCCGCTCCGAAGAAAGCGAATAGTGGGTGTGGAAACTTCGCATGAAGCAAAGCAGGTTCAAGCCCAGACTCATATCCGGTCATAAGCTTCTCGATAACTAGCAAAATTTGCTTTTCACCAGGATCCGTTCCTTGATCGGACATCTCCATCCCTACCAATTTAGCAGTGGTTTTATTTAGGATGGATAACAAATACTCAGCTTCCAGCTTTGGCTTTAGAATGTAGTCCGCTACCCCACTTTGAAATGTGGATCGGACATAATCGTATTCACTGAAACTACTTAAGACGATTACTTCAATATGAGGGTATTTCTCCTTAACAATCTTAACCAGTTTCTCTCCGCCCATTATTGGCATAACAATATCTGTAATGATGATATGGGGACTGACCTCATCCATCATATTTAGTGCTTCAAGACCGTTAGCAGCCTCACCAACAATTCGATACCCTTCATTCTCCCAATCCAAAAGATGTTTGATTCCTTGTCTTACTAGCATCTCGTCATCAACAATCATAATTTTGAATATTGGTTTCATTTCTTCCCCCTTGTAACCGTTTTCTTTCCATTTGTTAGTATACAATACATCCAACAAGGAGCAAGCTTCTAGACAAGTAAAGCCGTAAGCTTACTTAAAAATTGTTCATTCCAAATCATATGCCCCACTGACAAATATGGTCAACCTCTCATTTTTCATCCCATGAAATATTCTTAAATTTAAGGAAAAAACTTCTAGATGATGCAACAAAAAAAGCTGCGATATTTGCAGCTTCTTTGTTAATGAAACAATAATCCAAATAAATTATTTATTGGCTTATAGATAAAAATAATAAGAAACAGCGGACTGGGGATGTTCAATTTTAACAACGAGCAGAAGGTCGCACCAAGACCCAAAATCCAAAAAATAAAATATACGCTAAGATCACGCACTCGGCGCTTTCGCATTAATTTAGGCAAATCAAGTGCCATACAACCTACAGCAATCACCGAGAATAACAGTACTAGCATCTGACTTCACTCCTTGATTTTTTCAAGAAAAGAATTATCTGTGAGACCCACGCGGTTAATAACTGCTGAGGCTTTGTAATGGATGGGCAATGATTTAAGGTAATCGTCCCCCTTTTGTTGCTGCAGCTTTGCCCAAGCTTTAGGGCTGGCATGGTAGATCGATTGTCCGAATCCCATAATATCAACATTGAAACGATCATTTACATGCTCCACAGTTTTTTGCATCCGCTCTATAATCCGCTCCTCTGTTTCCTTTTCCAAACGTTTTATAGTGCTTTCCGATTCCAAATTTTCTACACTTTGCACTTCTTCAATATTGCAAAGCGTCTTAACACTAAGGTAAATATGCGGCTCCCCATTAATGATTTTCACTTTGCGTTTAGTTGTAGCCTGGATCGCTTCGATTACAATGGGCTTTCCGTCTTCCCCTGCGATCGGGCCAGAATGTGCGGTTACCTTATCGTTGATATAATTGTAACCAATCGTTTCTCCCTCGGTTAGCCAACCGATCAACTTGTCTTTTTTGAACACAGCTACAGTATGGTATTCCAATCTTGCCTTAGGCATTGTTCGCTCTACATTGCTTTTGTCCTCTCCATCTTTGGGATCGCCTATAATTTTCACTCCGGTTAGCACAGGATTCTCGCCTTCAGACAATAAATTCTCAATAAAATCATCCAGCGTGACAGCGACTGTTTTTGCTGAATCTTTATAAGAATTATCCAAGGAACTAAATAATTTGTTCGCTGGTAATTTATCCATAGGTGTAAGGACATTCAAGACATTGCTGGCGGTTGTATCTCTGGCAACCATAACGTAGAAATCCATCCGGGGTTCCCGACTTCTTTTAAATACATCGAGTATCTCACCCACTCCGGTGCGGGCAAGCTCCTCCCCAATCACCAACACCCGGATATGACCGAGATAACTTGACCTAGAGCTATCCAGATTCAGCTTACGCAGCGCATCATAAAACGTAGGTACAGTAAATTTATATACAACCACTGGGACTCCACTGCCTCCCCCTCCTCCATTCGTTTGGGAGGAAATCGCAGATGGAATAACGACCTGCATCGAAACGGTATAACCTTTTTCTGCCTTGTCAATCCCTATCCCCAAGACAAAAGCTATCTCATTCAGCTCATTTCTTTCCCAACAGCCGCTTAGCACTAACGTAAATTGGAGGGCTATCATTAATCGAAGAACGCCTCTAACTAATTTTTTATTCATTTTGTTGGTTCCTTATCACTGGATGTGCTTTGACGAAACAGGTTCTGCGTCTTATTCTCAGCAGGCCTTGTCTTTAAAAACGGCCACGGAAAGCGAAAAATAGAGTCTTTTAAATCTTTGGAATTATACGGTCCGAGCGGACTCATATAAGGCATTCCGAAAGAACGCAGACTCGACAAATGCAATACGATGATGAAAATACCGAAGAGAATTCCATATAATCCGATAAATCCGGCCAAAGCTATAAGCACAAAACGGATCATCCGCGCAGCAATAGACATTCCTGTCTCCGGAATAACAAAACTAGAAATGGCTGTTAGCGATACAATAATGACCATTGCGGATGAAATAAAACCCGCTGCTACCGCGGCTTGTCCTATCACCAGCGTTCCGACAATGGAAATCGCCTGACCAATATTTTTGGGTATCCGCACCCCGGCCTCCCGCAAAATTTCATAAGTCATTTCCATGATCAGTGCCTCAATAAAAGCAGGAAAAGGAACACTCTCCCGCTGGGCAGCTAAACTGATTACAAGATTGGTCGGTATCATCTCTTGGTGATAAGTAGTAATCGCAACATACAATGAAGGGGCAAGCAAAGTAATAAAAAATGAAATAAAACGAACTAATCTCAGCAATGTTCCAATATCAGCTCTTTGGTAATAATCCTCAGCTGACTGGAAAAATGCCACAAAAAATGTGGGCACCAACAGTACAAAAGGAGTTCCATCAACAAGAATGGCCACTTTTCCTTCCAAAATACCCGCTGCAATCGTATCTGGACGATCACTGTTGTATACGGTAGGAAAAGGTGTAACTGCCGTCTCTTGAATAAACTCTTCAATATATCCACTCTCGAGAATACTGTCCGTATCTATTTTATTCAGACGGCGCTTTACCTCTTGTACCAGTTCCTTATTCGCGATGTTACTTAGATACATAATGGATACGCTGGTTTGAGTCACCCTTCCGATCTGAACGGTTTCCAGCCATAAATGGCTATCTTTGATTTTTCGCCGAACCAGTGCCGTATTCGTCCGTAAATTCTCAGTGAATCCTTCCATTGGACCCCGAACAACCGACTGTGAGCTAGGCTCCCCTACATTACGATCTTCCCAGCCTGGTAAGCCGATCCGCAGAGCGCTGGATAACCCGTCAAGCAGCAGCATTATATTACCGGACAATAAATGATGAATAAATTGGCTGTAATCGTCAATGACGGCTATATCGCCGGCTATTAATATCTGTTTCTTAATCATCTCAAACTTCTGTTCAGGAGAAAGCCCCCTCAGCTGTTCATAAGGAATGTGTTCCTGCAAGGAATACAAAATTGAATTATGCAGCACCTGAGTATCCACAAGACCATCTATGTAAACCAAAGAAATATGAGTGTTTTCTTCTATCTGCAACTCTTTTATGACTACATCAGAGCTTTCACCCATCAATTGGTACAAATTAGCAATATTAACTTCCAACCGGCTTGATAATGTACCAATCTCCGTATCTTTCATGATGCAACCTCCACTTCTCCATAGATAGATGAGTATAGTTTGATGTTAATTATGATAATTATTCCTTCGGATTAAAAAATCGGAATGGCATAATTCTGGTAACTACAACCATACTAAAACTAGTCCAATAAATTTGAGGGGGTATATGAGTTTGGAGAAAGATCGAATTAGTACCAATCAAATGATTATACTCGGGCTATTCACATTTATTGGGGATATGGCGCTTGTGTATCCGGCGTTAATGATATCAGGAGCGAAACAAGATGCGTGGATTGCTGCTTTGATTAGCATTCCCTTGGGTCTAGTGACCATAAAACTGTTACTCTGCTTAGCAGACCTTGAACCCAACAAGAATATTATCGAGCTTAGCCTACAAATTTTAGGAAAATGGGTCGGAACTGCTGTGGCCTTATTCTATTTAGGGTTCTTCCTGATTGCTGCCTCCACCTACATAAGAGAAATTGAAGATTTCATGTGTACACAGATTTACGAGAAAACACCCGGTGGGGTTATTCGTTTCATGGCCATTTTCCTGCTGGTATATGGGGTACGACTTGGCCTAGAAACCTTGGGCCGGGCAGCTCAGCTATTTTTCCCTTTATTTGCAGTTTTTTTAATCGGTCTGCTGCTCCTGCTGACCCCCGATGTCAAAATGGAACGTTTATACCCCATCTTGAACACACCAGTACCGGACATGCTTCATACTTTGATGTATGGTGTTTTTTATCCTTTTGGCGAATTGTGCGTGTTTCTAATGATATATCCTTATGCTCAGAAAAATAGCAAAACAAGCCGGGATATTTTCATAGCCTTGATCATCGGAGCTCTGGGCCTTAACCTCATCTTATTGTTTTCCCTTACCGTTCTAGGTGTTTACGCTTCTGAACATCAATTTTATGCCGCTTATATTCTTGCTCAAAAAATTAATATTGCTAATTCTCTGCAACGTATTGAAGCGCTTATGGCTACAGCATGGATTATCAGCACATACTTCAAAACTGCAGTTTATTACTATGCTTTAACCTTAGGTACAGCCCAATTATTCAAACTCAAAAGCCACCGTCCTCTGATCATACCCACTGGATTTTTGTTATTCGGGATGTCACAGCTGATTGCCAAAGACATCATTTTCTATGTGAAGGAGATCCCCGCCTACTGGGTAGATTGGGATTTCACCTGTGCATTTGTTCTGCCGCTTATGTTGCTAGTTGTGTATAAATTTAAGAAACGCCACGCTTCTAAGGTTTAAACGACACTAGATTGTGAATAAGTGAAATTAAGATTGTAGATACGAATCCCGCTTAATGATCTAATTACGCTCCACTAAAATAATTGGGGAATTTCTCCCTGAAATTCACAAAGTGAATATTCCGCCGCCCAACCTAATGGCATAGAATACTTTGTGTGCGTAGCCCATAGTCTATTGGCTAAAGCAAGAATCCGCTTATAGCCTTTTTACTAAAAAAGAAGCTGCCTCATAAGTAGTATTCACTACTTTTAAGACAGCCTCTTTGTTCATAAGTTTCTTGTATGAAGTAACTCTATTCCTTCTTATCCAAAGAAATCGACGATGGAGTTACATCACTGACAGGTTCTTTTGCCACTTCAAAAGTGGATCCGCAGGCCGGACAAAAGCGTGCCTCGATCGCCACATTCCCACCACATGCTTTGCAATGCTTTACATCGGACAACTCAGCAATTTGCTGAAGGTTCGTCTCAATCTCCGCCTTCAATTCGAGAATACGATTAATATTAGTCTCGATTTGCTCACTTGGCAGTGGTCCTGCACCTTGAGTTACGGCTTCAAATAACAGTTTGCCCATGACCTGATACTGCTGGTCAATATCATTTTGCTTACCGTTATTTTGCAGCTTCAACCGGTTAATCTCCACCACTGTTTTTGCTTTATTCCCAGCCTCGCTTACCCCTGCTTTTACTTTGTTAAAAAAACTCATATTCAGCCCCCAATTCCGTAGTAGTCATATATAAGCATATTTCGACACCGCCAGAAGTATTCCTTTCTTTATTGTACCTAACTTCGTCCATGGTTTGTAGCCTATAACCGATTTACTAACCCTTTCCCCGCCTTCCTGCGGGAACGAACCTCGACTCAGGTCTGGTATACAAAACCGCCTCCAGGCCGTTTTTTCGCATGCAAAAAGACATTAGAATGAGTACATAAGCAAACGGGTTGCAGGATTCAATAACAATCACACCCATACGAGAGGAAGAAAACAATAAATGAAAAAATTATATCGTTCCCAAAGTGATCAGAAGATAAGTGGTTTGTGCGGAGGTCTTGCTCGTTGGTCTGGTATTGATGCTACAGTAATCCGTCTTGTTGCTGTTGCCGCAGCATTGTTCAGCTTCGGAACAGTACTTATCTTCTACGTCATCGCTAGTATCATCGTTCCTAAAGAACCTTTTAACAGCTTTTCAGATGGACATGATTTCTATTAATTAATCGTCGTTCAATACAAGCCAGCCCTAATATAGCCATAAAAAAGGAGAGATAGAACATGAGTCTATTAAAAAGAATTTCCACAATTACTAAAGCAGCCCTACACGAAGGCCTAAATAAATTAGAAAACCCGGTATTGCTGACAGGTCAGTATTTACGTGATCTTGAAAATGATATTGCTAAGGCGGAACGTAATGAGCGTGATCTGCAAGTAACAGCCAGTGTGTTGGAACGCCGCAAGCAAGAATATACTCAGTTAGTAGAGCAAAGTGAAGCCGAAGCCGTTCAAGCAGTTGAGCAAGGAAATGAAGAAAGAGCTCGCCTGGCACTCATAGCCAAGTTACGGTACGTGGAACAGCTGGAAGAGTCCATAAATAGTCAAGTACAAACTAAGCAATCCCTGGCAGAGCTTGAGATCAATATCGCTAGAGCTAAAGAAGAGCGTGAACATCTCAAAGCGAAAAGAACTGAGCTTATCGCTCGCGCTCAACAAGCCACAGAAACACTCCACTCAGCTCCACGTAGTTCTACGAAAGGTCTAAATGTAGGATCAGCTTCGCAAGGCTTCGAACGTATGGAAGAGAAGATTTTCGAGTGGGAAGCATTGGCGGAAAACTCCAAAAATAAATTCAATACAGGTACAGGAATAAGTCCTTCCATCGATCCTAACCTGCGTAGCGCTGTTGACATCGAAATCGAGCGAATCCGCAACCGTAAAACTAACACTGAAGTAAACACTGAGAAAAAATAAATAGGACAATAAACCCCTTATTACTCAGCTATTGTGCTGAATAAGGGGTTTGTTTTTTACTTCTTTTCATCCCGCGAATCCATTTTTTCGTTTCCGGATCCACGCGATAAGACTCCGTGATTTTCTGCAAAGCCTTGTTGTAAGTGAAATCATCTAAGCTGTTGTTTCTCAAATAACTCATCGTAGGCTCTGGCAATTTCACATAACAAATCGAAAGCGCCCAAGAAACCGCCATTTTTACATAATAGCCTTCATGACTGACCTTATCGAGCAATGGTAAAATCCGGCTGATATACGTTTCTTCAATAAAGAAATTAAGCAGCATTACCACAGCAAATCGGATCTCATATTCTTTATCTGATGATAAGTACGGCATTATAAACTCCCATACCCGTTCTTTATTCTTTACGGTAAACTTCAGGCCTGTGCAAAAGCTATCGCATACCGACCAGTTATCGATTCTGGGAATAAAGTCAGCGATATAACGTAGGATTTCTTCAAGATCTGTCTTCACGTAGCCAAGCACCATACCTTGCAGCATCACTTCTTCAAAATAATCTGTCTCGGCATGCTCCAAATAGGCTCTCCAATCACCCTTTGCAATGATTTTGGCAAGCTTGCGCAGTTCCGGTAGCCTGACGCCTATAACATTATCTATCGTCGGAATTAAGGCCGCAGAAAACTTTTGGTAGTCCACATCTGCCAAATTCAATAGCTGTTCTCTTATTGTTTTTTCCATAGTAGTACTCCTTACCCGTCCATTATTCAAATGAAATTTCCCATAAATATATAGAAGCCACAGAACCCAAAGGAGAATAGTTTAGCCGGTATTGTTCAAATTGATCTTTGGTAAGCTTATCAAGTCCATACAGCTTCATCATCCCCCGACGAATCGCAATATCTCCCCAGCTGACTACATCCCGTCGTTCCATAGAATGGATTAACATCATTTCTGCCGTCCACTTGCCAATGCCCTTTAACGTCATAAGTTTTTGTATAACCTCTTGATCTGATAACCCAGGCAATTCCTCCAGCTTAAAATCACCCTGAGCGACCAAATTGGAAATCTCATGGATACATAGTGCTTTTTTCATCGTCATCCCACAGCTTTGAATCTCATCCGCCGTATGTAAGGCTAACTGCTGCGGAGTGATGTCTCCGAACTGAGCCAACATTCTGTTCCAAATGGTCCGAACCGCTTTTACTGAAATAAGCTGTCCTAGTATAGCATAGATAAGCGCAGTAAAAAGATCCGGTATAATTACACGTTCCACCCTGCCCATCCGTGCCATAGCTGCGCCAAGTACTGGATCCACACTTCGGAGATAATCTATGTCTTCTTGCCCATAATCAAAAAACTTAGTAATTACGCTGCTCAAAGTGTTTCCTCCCGTATCTGATAGGGATGACCCTAATCCTAATATACAATACCTATTTGGCAGTGTACGGATTGTTGAATAGAATAGCAAGATAGCGAAACTAAAAAAGCCATAATACCTCCTAAGATAGGTGGTTATGGCCTATAGTAACGCACAGGCTTATTCATTTTCAGTAATGTATTTTTATGTTCGCAGGATTCTTTTTTCTTTCGCTGCGCTTAGCCACAAGGGGAATTCATTCAGCAGCTGATCATATAGATCTTCATCAGTCACCTTTTCAATGTGGTCCAGATGAATAAAATTGGCGTTATCTACCAAACGGCCCTTCATCGTATCAAGTTGCTTCAATACTTCAAAATCCGAGTTACCGATTCCGACAAACTGCCAGAAAATCGGTTGGACCGAAGCAGCCATAATCACATTTTTAGTGGATTTCACTACACCACCATCGTTAATAAATATGATAAATACTGGTGTAGAATCGGGTTCTTCCTCCGTATATTTTTTAATGATATCCTCCATTACTGGCGGTTCATTATTGCGGCCAAACTTATGAATGGTACGATTATTTAAAATATGTGTAAACACATATCTTCCTAATTCCTGCTCTGTCACTGGTGGCAGCCGGCTAAACTCCGTATCGTACACCCAAACATCTAACGATTGGTTATCATCAAATTTGCAGGCAACGGCTAATATACGCTCAACTACTTCTTGAACGGTTCCATTATTATAGAGATTTCTCATAGATCCTGTAATATCCAGAACAACGCCTACCCTTGCGATGACTCCTGTCAGATTCTTTTTTTCTAAGGTAATCTGAACAATTTTTTTACGTAAATCAATAGAGGACAGTACATTCTTCTCTTCATAACGGATCGTCTCTAAAGGCAGGGATAACTCAGCTGTGGCCGCTACCTCAGGGTTCCCTTCGTCTTCTTCAATAACGAGCCCATAGTTTGTACATAACGCAGCCAATCCTCCCTCAAAGCCACTACCAATCGCACTGAATTTCCACTCTGGGCCATAGCGATATAGCTCTCCAACCACAATAGCTGTCTCCGGCGACAGGTCAGAGCCATACTCGAAAACGAATAATTCCTCACCGCTAGCAGCATCCACTAAGCGTAGATAAGGAGAGGTTACTTGCTTCATAGAGTGTCCTAATTTTTCTCCTTCATAGATCGTTAAAGTTAAAGCTATTCTAGTAATATCCTTAGGAAGTTGAGAAAATGTAATGGCGATAGCTTCTTTATCCCCTTGTTGTAAGACAGAATGAGTTACAGCTTCGTCTATAGACAACGGATTACCATAAAAGATAAAGTTCTCATCGCGTTCGCAACGGTTCTGTTCTGACAGTAAAAAAGCAGCAGAGTCTATGCCAATTCTAGTATCAGCAGTCATCCACCCAAATTTCAGCAAAAGCTTGTTCACGTTTCTCCCTTTCGTAATATCCACCTTTTGCCCCTTTATAAGCCGCACTCTATCATCTCCTTATTTTTACTGAACAGCTCATTGTGATTCACTAGATTGTATTTATCATTTTACTACTTTAATATGAAACGTATATATGATAGATAAGGAGCTTTACGAATGGACTTTATAGCAATTGACTTTGAGACCGCGAACTCCAGTCGATCCAGTGCATGTGCCTTGGGACTTGTGGAAGTTAAAGCTGGAAATATAACCGCAGAACATTCTTGGCTAATTGACCCGCAGCAGCGGTTTGATGGCATGAACATTTCGATACACGGCATCACGCCATCAATGGTAATCGGGCAACCTACTTTTCAAGAGCTGTGGCCCACCGTTGAACCGTTACTACACGGACAAATCGTCGTGGCGCATAATGCTGCTTTTGATATGAGTGTCCTGCGTTATTGTCTCGATGGAATGTCCCTGAGCTACCCAAGCTTTCAATACTTATGTACCTATTTATTAGGCAAAAAAATGCTGCCCGACCTGCCCTCCCATAAACTTAATGTAGTCTCCGAGTTTTTCGGCATTACGCTAAAACACCATGATGCCTTGGATGACGCACGCGCAGCCGCTGCAATTCTAGTAAAACTTATGGAGCAGGAGGAGCACTATGATCCTCTATTGCTCTCTGCCAGTCAAGGATATACTAGCGGAACGATGTTTGCCGGCGGGTATACCCCATTTTCCACTCGCGCGAAAAAGCCTGCTAAGAAACAAGGCACTAAACATAAACCCTCCATTTATAGCAGCCGCGCCACTTTGTCCAAATAACCAAAGAACATCAAAAACCCCCAACCAGCTGCTTTCTGCTGATTGGGGGTTTTTTTACAGGGTATCTCTTAAATCTTCAAACGATACACAGCCTTATTCTCTAGACCTCTGATGAACGGTGTCCATTCCTCGGTCTCCGGTGTGGTATCCAAAGCATCCTCCACCATTTGCAGCTTCGCATCCATCGCATCGATATGATGCAGAGCGACTGCCTCAGCTGTCTGTGGCTGAACAGGACTACCCCATTCGCCCAAATTATGATGTGACAATACGAGATGCTGTAACGCCATAACCTTTTCCGAATTCAAATCAATATCTAAACGGATAGCCGCTTCCGTGATCCAGTTAGACGCCATCGAGATATGGCCAATCAACTTGCCCTGAACGCTGTATTCCGAGACAATCCCAAGCTGGGAGACCATCTCCTCCGGCTTCGCGATATCATGCAGAATGATTCCTGCCTTCATTAGATCTGGATTCAAGAACGGACGCTGCTTGCACAGAAAATCACCAATCTCCAGCATACGCACCATATGATAAGCAAGTCCGGCAAAATAAGCATGATGATGTGTTTTGGCTGCCGGATAATGCATCAATTTCTCTTCCACTTTACCCACACAAAAAGAGACAATCGAAGCAATTTCCGGATCTGAAATACTCGCCATAACCCCTTTAATCGTATGAATAAGGTCTACTGGACGAATTGGGGCAGAACGGATGAAATCCGTAAGTGCAACACCATCCTCATCGTTAACCAACCTGATTTTAGTAATTTTTATTTGTAATTTCTCACGATAAGTATGAGCAATCCCGCGTACCTTCACAAGCGCCATAGGAAAAAAAGTTTCTTTATCGGTTGTGCTGGCATCCCAATATTTCGCAGATAATTGTCCAGTGGAATCCCCCAGAACGATGTCGAAATAATCTTTTGGAGGAGTGCCGTTCGTTTGTTTAATTGCCAGCTCTCTTAAAAGATAAAAGCCAACAAATTCATCTTGTGGAGCGAGCTGTTTAATTTGTGTCATGTTGGAGCCTCCTATTAATAACAGGCTTTTGGCCTGCTCTCTATATTAAACTTTAGACACTCACCTCCAAAATCCCTTTAAATCACTATACGATCTATTTTCATATTTATGTACAAGCCAAGAATATTTGAAAAAGGAGGCTACTCCCCGGCCATATTCTGGCACTGGAATATCCTCCTTTTATTATAAAACGATAATTATTTACCAGCCGATTCAAGCGCTGATTTAATAGCTTCTACCGCTTTAGCGGATATTTCTTTCTCTGCATCATTTTTTCCGAAGGCTGCTGGACGGTAACCATATTTGTGCAGGCTGTATCCGGTCGATGTCGACTCGATTTCACCTTTCACTGCCAGCTCCGCGTCCGTTAACTGATTGATTGTTCTTACACTTCCGTTTTTATCCAAATAATAAACAAGCATTTTGACAGGAACACCGTACTCTACATTCACCATAACATTTACAAGCTTATCGGCACTTACACCAATGAAGATTCCATCGAAATAAGCCGCTTTATTAGCTTCTACAACCTCAGCTTTTCCGTATGCTCTATCCACCGCAGTCTTCAAAGCCACGCTGCTGCTGGTTGCACCAGACACAGCATCTACTTCCTGCACACCTTCTCTAGTCCCTGCTGCGAGGAAGCTAGCCGTCAACTGAGGAATTGCTTTTACCACCTCAGGGTAAGCAGCGTTCCCTCTATCTACAAGGTTCATTCCTACACGGTACAAGGCTACATTTACGATTTTGCCGTTACGCAGGGTAACGTCTGCTCTGTTCGTTCCTTTATCATAAGCATCACCAAATGCAGTAAAGGTTCCGTCTTTATAGGTTCCTTGGACTTTGGATGCATTGTTCAAAGCATCTGTCAGTGCTGCTTTAGCTGCTGCCGACAATGCTTCTTGGCCTGTAATATCGGCCATTTGTACACCTTTTTCTAACAGCCCGGATGTGAGTGTAGCTACCCATCCTTTTTGTTCTGCACTCATTTTATCGTCAGCAATCAGCTTGCCGTCAGCTCCAAACAGACTTACTTTAATGCCTGTTACCGCATCTGCATCAACATCAACTAGCAGCAGTACTTTAGATTGGTTATCTACTCCGGCAAATTTGCCGTCAAAATATTGACCTTCAGCAGGAACCTTCAGCGCTTTCTCAAATGCTCTTTCTACAGCTTGGTTCCAGCTGTGACTGCTTTCCGTAGCTCCGGAAATTCCGTCAACCTTTTCATCATAGTTAGCGATATATGAACCATTCGCTAACAGCTTAGCTGTCATAGGAGCATTTGCTTTTACTACTTCCGCATAAGCTGTTGCCCCTCTGTCAATCAGGTTGTTGCCAAGTCTAAACAGCTTCACATCAACCAACTTACCGTTGCGAATCACGATGTCGGCTCTTTCAACGCCAACACTTCTTGCCGTACCATAAGAGGAATAGAATCCGTCTACATAAGCAGATGTATTATTGATTATTGCATTCTGCTCAGCATCCCAGAAAGCGTTAATCGCTGCTTTAAAGTCGGCTTCAAGACCTGCAACAGGTTGTGCCTCTGTTCCTTTGGCCAGCAAGGCTGGAGCTATAGCTGCAACCGCTGCCGCTTGCTCAGCTGTGTAAGCTTTCTCCTCAATGAAATCACCAGCGCTGTTCATAGGATACACTTTAACATCTGTAAGCTTGTTGGATTCATAGGTCGCGAATACAGAATATTTACCTGTAGGATCTACGCCCATATGAACTCCATCAAAGTAAACGGCATTTGTATCTTTCACTGTCAGAGCTCTTTCAAACGCTCTATCTACAGACAATTTCCAGCCATTACTGGAGCGGGTAGCTCCCGAAACAGCATCAACTGCCGCTGCTCCATCTCTTGTTTTGCCAAGCAATCTATCCTTCATCAATCCATAAGCTTGCCATAAAGCACTATAATTGTTACGAGCATCTCTATCAATCAGCTTAGGACTGGTTCTCAAAAGCTCAATGCTAGTAATTTTACCATCTTTAATTTCGATCTTGGCACCTTCCGTGCCTTTGGAGTATGCATCGCCATAAGCTACGTAAACTCCATCTTGGTATACGTTTTCATTAACTGTAACAGGCTTTGCTGTAGCCACAGGCTTAACAGTTTCCGCCGGTACTACTGTCGCTGCTGGTGCAGCGGTTGCTTTTGGGGTTGCTACTGGTGCTGCTGTAGCTTTTGGGGTTGCTGCTGGTTTGGCTGTTGCCTTTGGTGTTGCTGTTGGTTTTGCCGTTGGCTTTGGCGTTGCTGTTGGTTTTGCCGTTGGCTTTGGTGTTGCTACTGGTTTTGCCGTTGCTTTTGGTGTTGCTGCTGGTTTTGCCGTGGGTTTTGCTGTTGGTTTTGCTGCCGGTGCATCCGCTTCTTCGGAGGCTGCCGATACTGCATCCACCTTCAAGTTTACAGCAGGCACATTAAGTGTGTAAGCAAACGGCGCTAACAATATAGCCGCGCTAACCGTTAAAGAAATTAGTTTTTTCAATGAAAATTCTCCTTTACCAAACCCCAGTGATATGTAGCTTTTTGTTAACCAAACCTTTTTCGTACGATGCCCCTTCTCTTCTTATGAAGCATAACTTCTCTCTTCATAAGAACTCATCCCCCCTCTCATGCCTTTACACGCTCGATTTTCAATAAAAAATAGTTTTGATCTATTTCATTTCTTCCTTTTAACACAAAGCCGTATAAAAGGTGAAATAATTCACATAAGTTACTATAAAAACACTTACACCCGTTTTCCATCAATTTCTGGTTTGATACTACCAGACCTTTCTGCGGTTCTTCTGTATCGAAAATCACACACCCTATAAGAAACATCACTATTTGCGATTAAATTTAATTTATACGCGCAAAGTGATCTCAATAACTGTGCATTCAAGGCTAGCTATGCTATTTTAGAACGATCTCTTATATGGGAAAGGAGTTCTGTGCTTTGAGCAAACAGCCACCTATTGGAGTTATACTCGCCCAAATCGGCACCCCTACTGCACCAACTGCAAAAGCTGTACGGCCTTATCTGAAACGTTTTTTATCAGATCGCCGAATCATAGATTATTCTCCTCTGCTGTGGCAGCCTTTGCTGCGAGGCGTCATTCTGCGTTCACGTCCACGCCGGTCCGCTGAGCTGTACAGTCAAATATGGACAACCGAAGGATCACCATTGCTCTTTCACTCTTTAGCTCAGCAATCTGGATTACAAGAACTGCTGGGTCCACGGTATCAGGTAGAGCTTGGATTGGCTTATAGCGAACCCAGCATGGAGCAAGCGATGGCGAAATTCGACACCGCCGGAGTTACCCGAATTATCATTGTGCCGCTGTTTCCGCAATATTCGTCCACGACTACCGCATCCGTATTCGATCAGGCCAGCTTTGCAGCCTTAGGTCGCCAAAGCTCCACTGGACCTGTAACTAAACGTCTGATTCCGGCTCTAAGATTTATTGATGCCTACTATAATGAGCCCGGTTATATTTCAGCCTTGAAGTCACACCTACTGCGTCAAATGGAGATTCTGAGCAAAGAACCTGATTATTTTGTACTGACCTTCCATGGGATTCCCAAACGGTATGCGGATACCGGTGATCCTTACCCGCAGCAATGTATGGAAACTGCGCGTCTTCTTGCTTCTGCTATGAACTGGGAGCCCGAACGCTGGCAGCTTAGTTTTCAATCACGTTTCGGACGAGAAGAATGGGTAGGACCCTCTACTGCGGATGTTCTGGGAGAGCTTGCCGGACGAGGAATACGTAGACCTCTGATTTTTTCACCGGGTCTTGTGACCGATTGTCTGGAAACGCTGCATGAGCTAGCCATAGAAGGACGAGAACAATTCGAGGCTGGTGGAGGACAAGCAGAGGAATTTATGGCAATCCCCTGTTTGAATGACCATGAGGATTGGCTTGATTTTTTGGCTGAACATGTAGAAAAAAACGCCCAAGGATGGTAAATCAAAAAAACCGTCTTGTCCACAGATCATTTCTGTTGCAGACAAGACGGTTAGCTATATCAATTGTTAAGCATGAAGAATCGAAAGGATACTTATGCTGTAAGCTGCTTATATTTCGTAGTCAGTTCATGGAACCACTGCTTGTCCTGCAAGGTCAACGCAAAATCAATCAGCTCGGCAATCTCACTCGGCTGTAAATCTGCTGAGTCATTAAAGGATACTTCAGCCGTAGCTGTAGCTGCGCCATTCCCATCCTCTGCGTAATCATAAGAAAAACATAACTTAATGTCACTTTCCAGAAATTCATTACGAAGGAAATATAATACCTCACACATTAACACAGGTCTAACATGATCATCAAAGACACATTCCATAACCTTTGCCCAATATTGCTGGTTGTTGAGGTGTAACTTATCATTAGTTAAGAGATATTTCTCACCCTGAAAATCGGTGACAAATCTCAGTTCAAGCGGCTTCATCTTAAAAATAGTAGCAATTTGCTTCATGCTAATATTCAAAATATCTTGCGTTTCTAGTCTGATCATCTCTCCATGCACCTCGTCCCTCTTAGTTGGGTTATTCGAAACCTGCCATTATCTATAATTCTTTATATGCCATTAATGTAAAATTAACTCCATTAATTCACTTTAATTTTATCTAATTTAACATTATTATCGTCACCTGACTATGCTTTATTTATATTTTTTTAGGATTTCGCTCAGAAAAATGTTTCATTCTCTAAAAATCTGTTTAATATTATTGTTCATTACAATAAGATGTATAAAGATTACGCAACATGTGAAGCTTTTGCTTTCTTATATTTAAACAAAAAAACTGTTCTGAAGGGTCATTACGACCTCAGAACAGTTTTTTGCATTAGGATTATACTTCAGTTAATTTACTTAAACAAACAATGGCACTAACTGTATTCCCTCGGGTGAAATCCGCACGAGTCCTTTATCTGTGATACGTAACGTTGGGATAACCGCCAAAGCAAGCAGCGATAACGTCATAAACGCGTAATTCAAAGTACAGCCGGCATCATACAACGATTTGCTGATCGCAGCTGATTTCTCAGCAGCAATTTCAAATGGCTCTGTAGACATTAGGCCTGCAATGGCCAACGGGAATAACGTTTCTCCACTAGAAGTAATTACGGCAACCCCACCCTGAGCGTCCGCCACCGCGTTCGCAGCTTTGGCCATTAACTCATTATCATTGCCGATGACGAGTACATTATGACTATCATGAGCAACAGTCATTGCGATAGCAGCCGGTTCTTTAAAACCGATGCCTTCCACAACAGCCACTGATTTATTTCCTGTTCCTTTATGCCGTTCGAGCACAGCGATTTTACACAGACCCTCTACAGCATTTACATCCAGCTGCCCTGCCACTACAGGTACCGAAACCATACGTTCAATGGTCTCCACATGATTTTCTCTTACTTTAATAACTCTTGTAGTAAGTTCCCCTGTTTCAATTGGAGCCGCGATAATAAAATCTTCGGCGGTAGGACGCTGCGGCAAATGAACCGAAGCCAAAACTTCCTCTGGATATGTGAATTTAGCAAGCTCTGCCGTCATCACACCGTTTTCGGCAACTACTACACCCGCGGCAATCGTAAGTACCACGTGAACATCGGCCAAATTCCCGTCCAGCAGAATAATATCCGCAAAAGAACCTGGAGTAATAGATCCGATATCCTGAGACAACCCAAAACGCTCTGCTGTATTAATAGTTGCCATTTGGAAGGCTGTTACTGGCTTCACGCCTTGAGCAATCGCATGGCGAACAACGAAATCCATATGACCTTCGTCCCGTAACGATTCCGAGCTGCGGTCGTCAGTAACCAGCATCATGCGACGCGGGTCAAGTCCACGCTCTGTATGAGCGGTGATGGTCTTGGCAACATCATGCCAAGCCGAGCCCCGGCGCATTTTGGCATACATCCCCAGTCGAACGCGCTCAATCACATCGTCTGCTGTAACACACTCATGATCACCAGTTACCCCTGCCGCAGCATACACTGGCAGTCTCCAGTCGCTGGAAGGCCATGTGAAATGACCGTCAACAAATCTGCCTGCCCGCAGCGTAGCTTGAATCTCTCCAAGCATTTTCTCATCGCCGTAAACAACGCCAGGGAAATTCATCACTTCGCCCAGAGCAATCACATCTTTGCCCCAAGTAAAAGCTTCAGCAACTTCTTCAGGACCAATTGAGGCACCCGTTGTCTCGAATTCCGCACCTGCTGCAGGTACACAAGAAGCCACCTGCATGTAAGCAGCTAAAGGCGTACCCCGCATCTCATCCAGCATCAATTGAATACCCTTCAGCCCGAATACATTAGCAATCTCATGCGCATCAAAGAAACCACCTGTTGTGCCAAGCGGCAGAACAGCGCGGGAAAATTCAGTAACGGTTAGCTGGGTGCTCTCAATATGGCAGTGGCCATCGAGCAATCCCGGAGCTATATACTTGCCGTTCGCATCAATAACTTGCGTTCCTTCGCCAATCATATGTGTCACATCTTTACCAACATAAGCAATTCGTCCACCTTGAACACCAACAGACATTCCTTCTAGAATTTCACCAGAGCATACGTTGACCAGCTTTCCACCTGTAATTACCAGTGTTGCCGGTTTATCGCCTCTTGCCGTAGCCACAAGCTCAGGTACACAATCTGCTAAAGGCTTTCTTGTAAAAGTTGTCATCTTCATCTCTCCCCCGTTAGTATCCAAGTGTTGTCTTGATGTAGTGAATAGATCCGTATCATAGAGGATTGCCTAACTATTAAGCCTAGGATAATATAGTTGCGCAGGTCTGTATTTGTAAGAAAAAACGGCTCAATCATCCCTGTAGATGATAGCCGTTTACTTATTCCCAAAGATTGTCCGAACCATCCGGACATGCCCCTGTTTTTACTCTCCCGCCATCCGCTCTATTCCAACGATTATCTTACTTTTGCCTCATATACGTCAAGTGCTGCCTGAACCCCAAACCCGCAAGGCCCCTTAAATCCATGACGCTGTAATGCGGCTTCCAGCGCTCCAAGCAGCCGCAACACGTTATTCTCACGACAGCTAAAACCCATCGTACCGATGCGCCAGATCCTTCCCTTTAACGGTCCAAAAGAACTGGAAATTTCAATTCCGAACCGCCCCAGCAGCAGCGAACGGACAGCTTCCCCATCTATCCCCTCAGGGATCAGCACACAGGTAACAACAGTAAGCTTGCAGGAAGGATCCCCGTATAGTTCTAAACCCATAGCTGTTAATCCAGCTACAAGTGCTTTTTCATGGAGGATATGTCTGGCGAATCGGGCATCCAGCCCTTCTTCAAGGGTAAGCCGCAAGCCCTCCCGCAGTGCATAAAGCATTGAGGTCATCTCTGTATGATGATTGAGACGTTGTGGACTCCAGTAATCCTGAAGCATGCTGAGATCGAAATAATTGCTGCGGACAAAAGATAAGTCACCTGGCTGGACATCACTTGTTCTAATCCCGCGTTCTACTCGTTTTCGGGTCATGAGCTTAGCTTCAGCACGATCATTATACGTTATCGGTGCCATTCCGGAAGGGACGGACAGGCATTTCTGTGTACCGCCAACGACGGCATCCAACATCCAAGCATCTGTCTCGACAGGAATGCCCCCAATGGTTGCAACTGCATCAACTATGAATAAAGCATCCATCCGGCGGCAAGCTCTACCGATTTCCGCGAGTGGCTGCACACGTCCTGTAGAGGTCTCCCCATGAACCATTGCCACCACATGTGGCTTAAAAGTCTCCATAGCTGCTATCACTTCATCCGGCTCAAACACACTCCCCCATGGCTTTTCCAACACGAACACCTCAGCGCCACATCTTTCAGCAATCTCATGCAATAGATGTCCGAAGCGGCCAAAGATCGGAATCAGCACACGCTCACCCGGCAGGATCAAACTAACCATCACAGCTTCAATTCCAGAACGGGAGGTACCATCGATAGGGTAAGCCCATGAATTACGAGTAGCAAACAGCTCCCGCAGCATTTCCATCGTTTCATTCATAATAGAGGTGAACTCTGGATCAAACTGACCCAGCACCGGAAAAGACATCGCCCGCAGTACACGCGGATCTATCTCGACCGGACCCGGAGTCATAATACAGCGTTGGGACGGCGACAAATCTTCATAACGCTTCATGATGATCCTCCCTTAAAAGTTCGGCGAACTCTTTTTAATAAGCTAACTCATATAACATCGCAGTCAGAACCTCAAGCCCAGCAACGAGCTGCTCAGGGGAAGTATACTCTTCCGGAGAATGGCTGATCCCAGCTCGGCTTGGCGCAAATATCATCGCAGTAGGGCAACGCGGCGCAAACAGCTGGGCGTCATGTCCCGCTCCACTTACCATCATGCGGTACGTCTTCCCCTGTTGGCGGCAGATATTTTCCAGCATTGCAGATAGCTTCATATCCATAGGCGCAGGGACTGTATTGAGCACGGATGTAACCTCAAGAGTCACCCCACGTTTAACAGCAATTTCATTACATTCCGCAAGAAGCTTCTCACAGAAACGTTCCAGTTCGTCCTCTTCACTATGGCGGATATCTAGTGTAAAAAGAACCTCACCCGGGATCACATTTGGCGTATTCGGATACACCTCAAGCTTACCCGAGGTTGCTACAAGAGGTTCACCAGTAGTTTTAGCAGCACTTTCAAGCACGTACAGCATTTCAACCGCACTAGCCAGTGCATCCTGCCGCATAAACATCGGTGTCGTGCCTGCATGATTAGCAATACCACTGACCTTGACCACATATCGTCTCTGGCCAACAATCCCCTGAACTACGCCTATCTGAGTGTCCGTCTTCTCCAGAATAATCCCCTGCTCGATGTGCAGTTCTACAAAAGCACCAATATCATTTCTGACTCCAGTCCGCTTAGAAGCTTCCTCCTCCGTTATGTCCTGTAAGAAGCTGGATTCCGTCATTGCTGCCTGTAATGTCACTCCCTCTGCATCCATACAGGTCTCGGCCTCGCTTCCGTCATACCTTTCCGTGACATGGCCCGAACCCCAATAAGCAAGCGGAAATCGGCTCCCCTCTTCTTCACAAAAAGATACGACCTCAAGCGTCCGCTGCGGCTGGCCAAAGTTCCTCTGCAAATCTTGAAGCGCAATCATAGCCGCAGCGATTCCATAGGCACCATCATATTTTCCGCCATTGACTACAGTATCGATATGCGATCCGGTTAAAATAACCTTTTGCTGCGGATTGCATCCACTCAATCGTCCATATACATTGCCAACCTTGTCTATGGAAACTTCTAAGCCGAACCCAGCCATTTTTTCCCGCAAAAAAATCTGCGCCCGGCTCCATTCCTCCGTATATAGCAGTCTAGTAACTCCTGGCCCAGGTGTGCTGAATGCCGCCAGCTCCTCCAGCAGCTCCAGCAGTTTCTGAGTCGATGCTTGAACTCTGCAATCATTCATAGGCTGTACTGCTCCTTCCTAATTCGCAGCCACTGTCCACCTCCCTCACTGATCACTCCTTCTTCAGAGGTATAGATCACATTCCCGCGACAGATCGTAGCAACTACCTTGCAGGATAAAGTTCTTCCGATGTAGGGGCTGTGCTTGTGGCGATACAATAAATCCTCCGCAGTCAGCGTATAGGTTGTGCTTGGATTCATCAGAACTAGATCGGCATCTAGACCTAGAGCTATAGCGCCTTTGCGATGCTCTATTCCAAAACGTTTTGCGGGTTGCCCTGCAAGCAGACTGGAAATTAATGTAACATCCAAACCCCGCACATTCACGCCTTCATGGAACATAAGCTCCAGACTGCTCTGCGCACCCGAGATCCCACCCCAAGCTGCAAAAAAAGACAAGTCCGGCTTCACCTTCAATTCCGTTGGACAGGGGGAATGATCCGAAGCAATCAGATCGATTTTGCCTTGGGCCAGCATCTCCCATAACTTCTCCTGCTCCACCGCACTTCGCAGCGGAGGCGCACACTTCGCCACAGGGCCTAAAGCCTTCATATCATTTTCAGTGAGGACCAGATAATGGGGACAGGTTTCGGCCGAAACGTCCAGACCTCGAAGCTTAGCTTCATAGATTTTCTCAATGGCAGCAGCCGTGCTAATATGAACAAAATGCAACCGGCAGCCCGTACGTTCACTGTACAGCAGCGCCCTGGACACTGCCTCCAGCTCTGCTTCAGCAGGGCGGCAAGCCGCAAAATCACAGGCACTGCTTCTGCCATTTCGCACTGCATCTGCGGTCAACACCGCCGTGATAGCCTCACTTTCTGCATGCAGCGCCAGAATCCCGCCCAGAGAAGCGATTCGCTGCATCCCTTGATAGAGTGTATCCTCATCCACTTCACGGAATCTGCCTTCGCCCTCCCCTCCAGGATTGGAGAGAAAGGCTTTAAACCCAGTGACGCCAGCGGCTGCCAAAACTTCTAAATCATCCAGATTGCCGGGAACGAGCCCACCCCACAGCACATAATCAACGGCAGAGTTTCCAGCCGCAGCATCTACCTTTTGACGAAGCGCAGCCTCGTTCACAGTAGGTGGATTGCCGTTAAGCGGCATATCTGCATAGGTTGTGCAGCCGCCAGCTGCCAATGCCGCAGAACCGCTGCGAAAGCCTTCCCAATGTCCAAACGTTGGTTCATTAAAGTGGACATGCATATCAATCATACCGGGGAGCACATAGATCCCCTCTGCGTCGATGACTTTGGTTAGCGGCGCAAGCGAAAGTTCCTCTCCAAGTGCGACAATCTTACCCTCTGATACTGCAATATCCAGCTTGAGTACCTGATCGGGCAGCACTACATTCCCGTTCTTAATCACAAGTTCATAGGATTCCTTCATGAGCTGCCACCTCCTCCGGTCGTCAACTTTCTCTTAACTTCCCCGATACGTACTATATCCACCAGGTGCTACTAGCAAAGGTACATGGTAGTGTTGCATGGAGCTCTCTATATGAAAGCGAATAGGTATCTGTTCTAGAAAAAAAGGCATCTCACGTTGAGTGTCTGCTGACGCTTTGGCATCCGCTCTACGGTAGTAATCGCCAACCATAAACAGCAGCTCGTAACATCCAGACTCCATTTCGTTTCCCTCCAGCAGCGGAGCATCCAGCCTCCCGTCACTGTTCGTGACTTCTTCACACAGAAGCTTGCTCATCCCATCCGTAAGCTTCCAGAGCTGAAGCGTCAGACCTGTAGCAGGAATCCCCCGCGACAGATCCAGCACATGGGTGGTAAGACGCCCGCTCATTACGCTATCTCTCCGGCCAGATCTGCACGGCTGACAGAAAAGCCCTGAAAGCCATAGGGTGGACGAGGTTCGGTGAAGACTCCACCTTTAGTTTCTTCAGGCTCAACAATGGTTTCCCAAGTCCGGTTATTGGACTCAAATGAAACGGTAGCCAGCTGAGGAAAACGGGACAATACGCGCAGCCCAATTTGATAAATCAACGATTGGATTGATGGACTGTTCAGCTCATGAAAAGCGTTATGGGCGATATCGCGAACCTGCTCCGCAGCCACATATTGGCCGAGATCTCCATCCAGAGCATGCTCAACACCACTGTAGGTCCAGTTAATATTCAGAAAAATATAAAGCGGACGGTCAAAGCTCTCCGGCAATGTTGTGTACTCATCACGGACGAATCCATAAAACGAGCTTCCACTCACTTTTATCAGCTGTAAATCCTTCAATCGGCATTCATGAGCGATAACCTCAGTCCCATTCTCTCCACGTTTTATAGTTAACGAAGCCGAATAAGATTCATTATTGGAGTGACGCAGTACTAAATGACTCTGTTTAAGCCCCTCAACCCCGAGCACCATCACCTGTTCAAAAGGTAACCGGTCTGCGGAAACTGAAACTGCGGTGACATGATCGTATTTATCGAGAAAACGGCTGCTTAGAAGCTGCAGTAGCCCCTCCGTTGTGCTTCCAGTGTAGTCCGCGGTATTGCGCAGGATAAAATTTTTCATAGAATCGGTAGCAACAACCATGGAATTATCCCCCTCTGAAAAAGAAGGAAGAAACGCTTCGCCCGTGACCACGAATGTAATATTATGTGCGAATATAATGTTGTCGCAGCCCGTGAAGGAAGATTCGGGAACGGGGGTAACGGCCAGCGGTTTAGCATAGGTACGATAAGTTAGCACATCACTTTTTCCATAAAACATTGTACGTCCGTTAATTGGTTCCAGCATGGCTGACACCCTCCCCGTTTATGATCAATGAATGAATGAATAATTAAATAATTAAATCACTTAGGCGAAATCTCGTAATTGTACCGACTTCAGAAAAGGCTTGAACCCATTCCTCCTGAGGGGAACGCTCTACTCGCACTCCAATGGCGCTGATAATGTCATCTTTGTTTTTGCCACGAACAGCTAGAATAAAAGGGAAATGAAATTTGTCCGTATACTTTCGATTCAGATCATTTAATAGATTAAACTCTTCCGTTGTTAACCGATCCAGTCCAGCTCCCTGCTGCTCTGAGGCAGACAAAGCCGTAACTTGAAGCCTAGTCGCCAAATCCGGGTGAGCTTTTAATAGTCCCTCCATTCGGCTCCGGTCAGCACTCAGTACGGTCTGCATCATTGTGCTGTGCAAATGCTCTAAAGAATGGAACGGAATCTGCTTATAAGCCTCCTCTGCTACCCACGGTGAATGTTCAAAAATGCCGCCTAGATGCTTCACAAAATCCGTTATACTCATGGCATTTATCTCTTCCATCGTAAACCTGCCTTCAGAAACGACCATCCACTCAACCTCCAATAGCTTTGTTAACAGCTCGTAAAATGCCACCGTACCCCGTACAGCGACAAATGTTACCCGATAAAGCTTCTTCCACTTCAGCCTGAGTAGGATGCGGGTTCTCTTCCAGCAGAGCAACCACCGAGATAACCATCCCTGGTGTACAATAACCGCATTGGAACCCCCCCTCTTCTAAAAAAGCCCGCTGAACGGGATGCAGGCCTACTTCACTAAGACCCTCAATCGTTGTAATTTCCGCACCTGAGCATTG
This sequence comes from Paenibacillus sp. FSL H3-0310, assembly GCF_038002785.1. Classification (NCBI taxonomy): domain Bacteria; kingdom Bacillati; phylum Bacillota; class Bacilli; order Caryophanales; family Paenibacillaceae; genus Paenibacillus; species Paenibacillus sp. FSL H3-0310. Next base: position 115,414 of record NZ_JBBODC010000003.1, on the reverse strand, counting down.
ATAGGCCATGACCAGACATGAATTCACTGGACGTCCATCCACCAGCACCATACATGCCCCGCAGCGGCCAATCTCACAAGAACGTTTTGTGCCGGTCAGCTCCAAATCTTCACGTATGACCTTTAAAAGCCGGCGGGAGGGTGGAATCTCCGTGGATATCGCTTTGCCATTAAGATTGCAATTAAAGGTGAACCTCTCTTCTGCAAAGGCTTCCTCAGACGATAAGGGGGCAAGGTTATCTTCATCTAGATTCGCATCTGAATTATGGCTCGACATGGATGTTCACCACCTTTTGTGGAATAAACGGTGTAGACTGCAGCCATTCGGGATCAATGGGAAGCTTGGTTATCCGCTTCCCTACAGCCTGAAATATGGCCGACACGACTGCCGGAGCTAAATTGACGGAACCCACCTCTCCAATGCCGCGAGGACCGTACGTGTCATGATCCGGCAAATCCTCTATCGGCTGCACCTGAATGCTGCCATTCATATCGGCAATGGTCGGCACCAAATAGGTGTCTAAATTTTTGGTGACATAGCTGCCGCCAGACATCACAGCATCCTCTGACAAGGTGAAACCGACCGCCATACTGCTGCCACCTTCGATCTGTCCAAGATAACCTTGCGGATTAGCCACCGGTCCCGCCGCTACCGCATGATATTGATCCAGTACACGAACACGTCCTGTAAGCAGATTAACTTCCACACGGACCGCGATTGCGGAATAGGTGTATAGGAAATGTGCCCCCACTCTTTTAAAGGGTGTGGTTGGATAAGTAAACTTTGTATTACAGACAATGGGTTCTGAAATACGCTGTGCCAAGTCCTTGTAAGTCAGAAGCAGACCGCCGTCTTTTAGCCAAATACCGCCAGGGCCGAGCTTCATTTCATAGTTATCCAGCTCTGGCTTTATCATCGCAGCTGCCTGCAGCACTCGAGCGGTGAAGTCTGGACGCAGCCGTTTTAAGGCCATCCACATCATGCTGGTTGATCGGGAAGCCGTACTAGATCCGCTATCGGGCACAACATCCGTATCGCCAATGACGATGCTTAGATCCTCTGCCGCCAAGCCAAACTGTTCAATCAGCATTTGTTCCATTGTTGCGATTAACCCCTGACCAAACTCCTCGTAACCAAACACCGCCTCAATCTTGCCCTCTAGCGTCAAAGAGAGCCTGCCACCCGCCGGATCGGGAATACCATAGCCAAGTCCTGCACCATGCATAGCTATAGCAGCACCCGTTCCAGTTACGATCCAAGGTTCCACAACACCTGAATCACTGTCTGTAGATGCGGCCTCAGTCATAAGAGGCGAACCCGCCAGCGCTTCCCACACCTGAAAGGCACCATCGGTCTGAGCAATTTCCTGACCCAGCGGCCCCAGATCTCCATATTTACGCAAATTGCGGCGGCGCATTTCCCACGGATCGATCTGCAATCGCTCAGCCAACCGATCGATTTGTCCCTCCAAAGCGAAAATCGCCTGATTGCCGCCAAAACCGCGAAATTCACCAGATACACCGTTATTGGTATATACAGCAAAACCCTTCACATCCACATGATCGATGATATAGGGGCCCATCACATGTTCTGTCGCAAAGTTGAGCACCTCCGCCCCCAGTGTTGCGTAAGCTCCCGTATCCGAAATAATTCTGACCTGATGTGCCCTGATGATTCCTTCGGGGTCGCAGCCAGTTTTCATGGTGATTTTCATGGGATGGCGTTTTAGTCCTGCACGTACCGATTCAGCTCTCGAATTATGCAGTCTTACCGGACGGAGTGTCCGCAAGGCGAGCAGCGCTCCATACGGTTGTACATTCAGCTCGTCTTTTCCTCCAAAGGACCCGCCGATAGGACTCGAGATGACGCGAATATCTTCTTGAGGAATAGCCAGAATTCTGGATAGCTGCAGGCGATCCATCAACCCATGTTGTGTAGCTGAATATACGGTAAGCCGTCCGTTATCCTCTGGGATAAACAGTCCACCTTCAGTCTCCATATAAGTGTGCATTTGGCGTGGTGTATAATAAGTCTCCTCTACCACATGACAGCAATCCGTAAATACCGCTTCCGGCTCCCCTTTCCGATATTCCGTATGATGAAGCACGTTTCCCTCGGCATGCAGCAGAATTGCGTCCTTTTTCATCGCCTCTTCCGGGTTCTCGAGTAAGGGTAGAAGCTCATAATCCACTTCGATAAGAGATAAGGCGTATTCCGCAATTTCGTCCGTCTCTGCCGCGACTGCCGCAATCGCATCGCCAGTGTAACGCACACGGTCACTGCAAAATACCGGTTGATGCGGCAAAGCTATGCCAAAGCCGTTAAGTCCGGGCACATCCTCATAAGTAATTACAGCGTGTACACCAGGGACTTCAACGGCCTTCTCAATGCGTATGGACAAAATACGAGCATGTGCCTGCTCACTGCGGAGCACGCGGCCGATCAACATTCCTTCTGCCCTCATGTCGGTCAAATACTGCAGCTTACCGGATACCTTGCCCTCTCCATCGGGTCGTGTACGCCAGCGGCTACCGCTGGATTCCTTATTCAGCAGCATTTTCCCTCTCTCCTTTCGTCGGGTTATTCACCTCTTAACTCCGTATATTCATAGCCTTCCACAGCTCAGATACAACCAAATTCCCAGCAGTCTTTTTCTTGTAAAGTTCTGTTGCAAAGGGATCACTATACGTCTCAAAGCTGTTCTCAACCTCTTCATATAAAGAAGCCAACAGCTCCTCTGTATACCTCACACCTTCAAGCATAACTTCAGCTCTACTTAGTCGCTGCGGCCGCCCAGAGCCCCCACCTGCGGCGATACGCACCTCACGGAAACGGAGTTCCTCATCGATTGATGCTGAGATTGCTACCGTTACAAGTGAAGGGGTGAACACTTCCCTGCGGCCAACCTTACGAAAAATTTCTAGCCTATCCGTTAACGGACTCTCTAAGCGAGTAGGTGAGATGCGAATCTCAGCCACAAGATCTGCCGCAGGTTTTATCCCGCTCCAGTGATTGTTTAGCCACTCTATCAAAGGTAGTGCCGTCATAAATTTGCCGTCAAAGGAGATTAACTCCGCGTCATAGACCAGTAACGCAGGTAGAATATCTCCGAAGCCAGAAGCGATATTGCCCCCGAGCGTGGCAAGATTACGCACCGACGGAGCCGCTATGCAACGTGCAGCCTCTTGCAGCGCAGGAGCCACGGCCTGCAAATGCTCATTACTGCGGCACTGGGAGAGTGGAACAAGAGCGCCCAGAGATAAGTGAAATTCCGTTAAGGTAATGTCGCCGAGATTTGTGATTTGCCGAAGATCAATCAGCTGTTTGGGCATATGATCCGTTCCATTTTCCCACCCTGTTCTCAGCAATGTTCCTCCTGCGACATATCGGGAACTGTCTCCAAACGCCGTTTTTCTCTCCCAAGCTTCGTGCAGGCTGCGGGGTTGAATTACTTCAGGTAGCCTTCCATCCTCTTCCCTTATAACTCCCATACACTCCGCCCCCCTTTTTGAGTACCAGATTGCCGCTTCCCTTCTCGTATAGCCTGCCTTAAAACCTTTGTTCCCGAATATAAGGAACTCCCAGCGCCTCCGGTGTACCGGATGGTTTGTTGCGATTGCGGTACCCCAGGTACATCAGGACCAGAATGGTCACAAGGTACGGAATCATTTTGAGAAAATAGGGCGGAACTGCACTGCCCAGCAATTGAATGCGGAAGCCAAGTGAATCCAATGCCCCAAAAAAGTAAGCGCAGAACAAGGCGCGCAGCGGATTCCATCTGGCAAAAATCACTAGCCCTACCGCAATCCAGCCTCGACCGGCTGTCAGCCCTTCATTCCAGGTTGGCGCATAGGCCAATACCATATCCGCTCCGGCCAGACCGATGAGAGCAGCACCGGTGATCACATAGCTGTAGCGGATAAGCTGCACACGGATCCCCATCACATCTGCGGTAGCCGGACTGTCTCCGACTGCCCGCAAATGCAGGCCCCATGAAGTGCGGTGAATTAGCAGATGCAGAGCAAGCACTAGCAGCAGGCTGAACCAGGTTAGGTAGTCCATGTTGCCGAATATTTTTCCGATGAACGGTACATTTTCCAGCCAAGCCAGATGCAGCTTAGGGGAGGTTCCCGGCAAAGGAATGCCGCTGATCGGTTTACCAAGATAAGCGCTCAACCCACTGCCGAACAAGGTCATCGCAAGACCGGACATCGTTTGATTCGCCCGCAAGGTCACACAAAGAAAAGAATGCAGCAAACCAAGCACAGCCGTTACAGCTACGGTAGCCAGCAGAGCCAGCAACAGGTTTCCGGAGCGAATATACACGATACAAGTGGTGACCGCCCCCATCAGCATCAGACCTTCAGCCCCAAGCTGTATAATGCCGGCTCGTTCATTTAGAATGCCTCCCAGCGTAGCCAGCAGCAGCGGGGTCCCTGCGGAAATAGCGGCAATAAGTAGCTGTGTTGTAAAATCCATCGCCTATCTCCCCCCTTTCAGCTGAACCCGGCTACGACGAATGCGGAAACGATAGATCATATCGCCAGCAATCAAGAAAAACAGGATGGAGCCCTGCAGCATTTCTGAAATTGAAGAGGGCAACCCGATGGTTTGAACACTATATCCGCCAACAATTAAGCCACCGAATAAAATAGAAGTAACGATTAGACCGAGTGGATTCAATTTGGCCAACCAAGCCACAATAATGGCGGTGTATCCATAACCCGGTGAAATGCCCTGCATCAGCTTGTGTGTAACACCGGAGACCTCCGCCATGCCAGCGATCCCGGCGAGCCCCCCACTGATCAGCATGACGATAATAATATGGCGCTTGATAGGAATCCCCGCGTATCTGGCTGCAACAGGATTGGCCCCAATCAGCCGGAGCTCGTAACCCCACTTGGTAAAACGAATCATTAAGTAATAAATCACAACGGCGATAAGACCAAATAACAATCCAATATGCAATCTTGTACTTCCGAGAACAGGCAGCGACTGAGCCGCAGTAAACATAGGTGATCCCGGGAAATTAAAACCTTTAGGATCTTTCCAAGGTCCGAATACCACGTAATCGAGCGCCAATAGGGCAACATAATTCAGCATTAATGAAGTGATTAGCTCATTCACTCCAAAATGCGTCCGCGGAATAGCAGTCAGCAGTCCCCAAAGCGCACCCGCGGCAATCCCGAACAGCAGCATTAAGCTCAGGGACCAGAATGAAGGTAAGTCAGGAAAATAAATCGTGACCGCTGTGGCCGCCATAGCCCCAACGGTTAACTGGCCTTCTGCTCCAATATTCCATACCGAAATGCGGTAAGCCACAGCAATCCCAAGCCCACATAGAAGTAGCGGGATCGCTTTAACCATCGTTTCCGTGAGCCCATACGCAGTGCCAAATGCGCCACGGAACATTTTTTCATAGACCAGCACCGGATTCATACCATTCGCCGCAATAAATAGGGCACACAACAATAGCGCTAAAACTATAGATACAATAGGTGTCCACCAAAGAGAACGGATGCGGCTGGCATCGTATTCGAAACGTAGAGAGAATCGTTTTCCGGAGTGGGAGGGGAGGGGTTCCAGTACAGCTGCTGCGGTATTTCTTCCATTCTCCGGGCTCATACGGCGCTCTCCTCTCTATTATGAATACCAGCCATTAGTAGTCCGATGCTCTCTCGATTCGCTTCCTCATGTGTACTCTCACCAATAATTGAGCCGTTATAGATCACTAGAATCCGGTCGGACAACTGAAGCAATTCATCTAAATCCTCCGAAATTAACAACACGCCACTACCTGAACCACGCAACTCCATAAGAAGATCGTGAACACCAGCCGTGGCACCTACATCCAGCCCTTGTGTCGGATGAACGGCGACCATCAGCTTAGGCCGATGACTGATTTCACGTGCAAAGAGCAGCTTCTGCTGATTACCACCTGACAACTGTTGTACTGGCGTCTCCAGCTCAGGTGTTTTGACGTTAAAGCGCTGGACCAGCTCCTGTGACCACAAACGGTTCTTCGCGGACTTCAAGAAACCAAATTTGGAGTGCTCCTCTGAGCGGTAAGACTTAAACAAAAGATTATCCACCGATCCGAGGCGTCCAGCTAAACCGCTCTTCATCCGGTTCTCCGGCACGTGGGAGATTCCTGAATCAATTGCCCCTCTAACCGAAGCCGATTTCACCGTTTTTCCATCAAACGTGATTTCACCACTTTTCCAGCCTCTAAGACCTGTTAACACTTCAGCCAGTTCCTTTTGCCCGTTGCCAGCTACCCCAGCTACGCCTACAATCTCCCCTTTACATACGTTCAGAGAGAAGTGATCCAGTGCTTTTCGCCCGTGATCGGCATATACGTCCACATCTTTCACTTCTAATAAAGAATCCCCTTCAGTGGCTTCCCGTTCTTGACGGGTGATGGTTACTTCCTTGCCCACCATCAGACGAGCCAGCTCCAGTTCATCTGTATCTGCCGTGGTCAGTGTGGCGATCATTTTCCCTTTGCGCATGACGGAAATCCGATCGGAGGACGCCATAACCTCTTTCATTTTATGAGTAGTCATAATGACCGTTTTTCCTGCCTGCTTCATGACCCGCAGCGTTTCAAATAGCTGTTCCACCTCTCCCGGGGTCAATACAGAGGTTGGTTCATCCAGAATAATAATGTCAGCCCCGCGATACAGCGTCTTAACGATTTCAACACGCTGCTGCTCACCCACGGACAGCTGCCAGATCGGGCGATCCACCGGGAAATTCAGTCCAAACCGTTCCGCTAATGCCTCGATCTCCTCGCGTTTGTTCTTCATCCACTTACGGCCGCGCCAGAAAGACGACTTTTCGCCAAGCACGATATTTTCTGCTGCTGTGAGGCTTTGCACCAGCCTAAAGTTCTGAAACACCATACCTACACCCAGCTGCGCAGCATCTTTAGGAGAACGGATCTGAGCACCTTTCTCATGAATGAAGATTTCTCCTTCATCTGCTCTGTACACCCCTGACAGCATGCTCATCACCGTGCTCTTCCCGGCCCCATTCTCCCCAAGCAAAGCATGAATCTCACCCGCATTTGCCGAAAAGTCGACTTGATCACTGGCGGTTACCGAGCCGAATTTTTTCACAATCCCCCGCATTTCAACTGAAGTTCCCCGCATGGCCTGAACCCCTCCTTCCTTCAAGTTGTAGTACGGGTGGGGAAGTTTCCGCTTAACGGAACCCGCCCCACCCATAGATTGTGCACATCTTATTCCCTATTTTTAAACATTATTGCGGGATAGTTCCTTCCACACCTTTTACGAGCCAGTTCATGCCCAGCACTTCCTCCAAGGTCAGCTTCTGACCCTCCTGAACCTTCACATTCCCTTGATTATCTGAGATCGGACCTGTGAAAACCTCAAGCTCACCACTGATAATTTTGGCTTTGGCGTCTTCGACAAGCTTTTTCACATCATCTGGGATCTTGTTCCCGAAAGGAGCCAGCTCCACCATACCGTCAGCCATATCACCGGAATATTGCTCGCTCTTCCAGGTTCCATCCATAACTGCCTGCACAGCTTTTACGTAATACGGCCCCCAATTCCATACCGGGTTCGTCAAATAATTGTCCGGAGCGTATTTGCTCATATCCGAGTCATTTCCCCCGGCAAAAGCCCCTCGTTCAGCAGCAGCCTGCAGGGTTGCAGGTGAATCCTGATAGGCCAAAAGCACATCCGCACCCTTATCCAGCAAGCTGATTGCCGCTTGACGTTCAGTCGTCGGGTCATACCATGTATTCGTCCATACCACATTCACCTTTACATCAGGATTGACACTTTGTGCTCCAAGGGTAAAAGCATTCAAGTTATAGATCACTTCGCTGATCGGAAAAGCGCCCACATAACCCAGCTGATTATTTTTGGTCATTTTCCCTGCCGCTATGCCGCTCAGATAGCTGGCCTGATAGTTTTTCCCGAAGTAGGTCCCCATGTTCTCTGCGGTTTTGTAACCCGAAGCATGCAGGAACTTCACGTTGGGAAATTTGCCCGCTACATTTAATGTAAAATCCATATATCCGAAGCTCGTTGTAAACACGATGTCGTGTGATTGCGCAAGCTCTGTGATGATTCGTTCGGCGTCAGCACTTTCAGGGACATTTTCTACAAAGTCAGCTTTAATCCCCAGCTCCTTCTCCATATACAGCCGTCCTTGATCATGTTGGTACGTGTAGCCGCCATCCCCTGGAGGTCCGATATAAACAAAAGCAACCGTCGGTTTCTTTGCAGCCGGTTCTGTTGTTGCAGTTGCCTCTGTTGCCGCTGTAGTTGTCGCTGGTGCCTCCGTTGCATTTGTAGAAGTATTATTATTGCTGCCACACCCCACCAAAGCCACCGTCATTAGAACCATTAATGCAAGACAAGATGTTATGAACTGACCCCTTTTTTTCATAATTCTCCTCCTCAAAATCATCTCTCATCATGGCTGCAACCATTAATGTACTTCTACTATACTTAGAGGTGGCCTTGGCGTAAATTTATATAACATACGTTTGTATAGGAATATAAGAATCAGAACTTTTTTTGTGTGTAATGCACTAATTGGTTTTCGGAAGGTGAGTTGCGTGTCATATTATATGACCAAAGGTGGAAAAGGAACACTGTTTCAGATTACTTTCCACACTATTCTTTACTTCACTTTCCATTTCTCAGAATCCATTGCTCCTGAATCTCACCAAAATCTTCTTTTGTATCTGCGTCCATGAAATAATGGGCAGACTCAGATTCCAGAACAATCCCCTTATAATCAGGTGAACGCAATATCCCCGCCGCTCCTCGATCTCCATCTAATCCCTGTAGTGCTGGAAACAACGTCTTCGAGAACAAAGCCGGGGGCATAGCCGACCCATTGCTGACGCTAGCGACATAGTCCATCTCCGGAGATTGTTCAAACGTTTGTATTAGACGGTTCACTAATGCTGTAGTAATAAATGGCTGATCCGCAAGCGCCACAACTACTGCATCGGGCTGTAAAGGTAATACCGCATTAAGGCCGCAGCGCAATGAAAAAGACAATCCCAGATGTGCGGTTAAGCAAGTTTCGGTACGTCTGGAGCCTTGCGGCTCAATCGCGGGTGGCAGCCATTCCAAGTTGTCATCCGCACGCACTACCACGATTAGCGGTTCTAGATTGCAACGATCCAATTCACTAAGAGCGACGCTCCCGAGTGAGACCTCCTGCGACAATTTCAGTGAAACCTTGGACACGCCCATCCGCCTGCTCTGCCCCGCTGCCAAATATATTCCTGCTACCTTCAATACTATCCGCTCCTTTGGGCAGCTCTCGTGAGCCCACCCTTCTAATTTGAATAATTTCTGCTATAATACTGACCGCAATCTCCTCCGGACCTTCTCCTCCAATCGGCAACCCTACAGGTGCATGCAAAGATGCAGGAGCCTCAAACCCTTCCAGTAAAAGAGATATTCGCGCCTTCGAACCGATAATCCCTATATATAGAGGAGCAAGCGGAATCACACTCTCCAGGAACTGTCTATCCCGCCCAAGTTGATGACTGCAAATCAATACATAATCCTCCCGAGCTACGCCCAATCGCTGAACAACCTCCATGGGGGAACAAATTACTTGTTCAGCTCGAGGAAACTTATTGTGCAAGCTTCCTTCACGCCAATCCGCAACCGCTACCCGAAAGCCAACTCTGTCAGCAAGTTCCGCAATAGGAACCACATCACGTCCCCCGCCAAAAATCACAAGCCGCGGTTTAGGTACGAAAGACGTATGGAATGCTGTCAATTCTGCTGGAGCGGCCATAAAGCGACCTGCCGCCAGGCTTTCTTTTTCCGAGTGGGATAATTTCGGATGTTTCTTGCTCTGCGGCAGTACAAGGTCTGGATCCAGCTCCAGCTTATAGGCAAAACCGTTCTCCACTGCTTCGCGGAACAGAATTAGCTTCTCTCCCCTAGCCAATCTGTCACTCGCCTGCACTAAAAGCTTGTAGAGCTGACCCTGCACGGGTTCAAGCACTACTTTGATTTTGCCTCCACAGCCGACAACCTCACCCCAGGACAGATCATCCGGAGACAGCATGTTGTATTCCACAATTTCGGGCAGCTCTCGTTCCCAGATTTCAGAAGTTCGCAGTTGCAGATCGTTTTCCAGACAACCTGGACTCAGGCTCCCAATCGTACCTCCTTCAAAAAACAACATCACCGCTCCGGGTTTACGATACGAGTGTCCCTCCACCTCTATCAGCGTTGCCAGCACCGCAGGCTTCTGATGGGTTTGAATATGCATTGCGATCTCATGTGTATTCACGAGGTTCCCCTCCTCCGTGTTTGCATTTCAACCCAGAACTTAGAACTTAGAACTTAGAACTTAGAACTTAGAACTTAGAACTTAGAACTTAGACCTTAGTCCCGTCCGAGCATCCTCCGAAACATGAATACTAACTTCAACCTCATGAGATCATTTATTTTTTTAAAATCGACGTCCAGCAGCTCACTAAGCTTCTCGATCCGGTAGGTAGCCGTGTTTCGATGAATAAACAGTTTCTTAGCCGTTTCATTAACATGACCATCGTTCTCTAGATAAACTTCCAGCGTCCGCAGCATTTCCCTGACATACTCCGGTTCTCGGCTAAGCAACCCTCTAAGACTTCCATTACAATATTTCTCCATAACCTCTGCCGGGATTTGCCCGAGCAGCAGGTTAAGCTCAAGCTGCCGGTAATGCACAACACTCCCTTTTACTCCCCCGCCCTGAAGCATTCCCATACAATCCTTTACCTCGGCAAAAGCCTCCTTCAGCCCCTCCGGCTTCGCTTTACAACTGCTTATCGCAGCTCGCGGATAATATCCCTTATCAAACTTCATGTTGTCAAAACAAAGCTGGATTAGATCCCGAAATTGTTCAGGACGCTGACGATCTCCCGGATATATAGACAAAAGTCCTTGATCTATGATCACATGAATTCCCTTTACTTCCCGCAGCCCGGGATGTTCAAGATATTCTTCTTTTAGCCTGAGTAGCTCCCCTTGGCGTTCTTCCCCAGTCGCAGCTGTATCGGTCAATAAGAGACAAAATGGTAATTGAAGCAGCTCAATCTCCAAATCGAGAGCAGCCTGCGCCAATTCTGTGTAAGATAAATTACCACTCAAACAACGTCTCAGCAATCCGCTAAACTCCCTGTGTTCTGCCTGTTCAAAATAATCTTCGTATCCTGAATGAATATGATATGAAATAAGTTCAGCTCCCTGAACAAACAAACTTTCTTCCATTGGGAGCAACAAAGGGTCGATGGCACAAAACAATAGATATCCGGAGCACTTCTCTCCTTGCAAAAGTGGTGTTCGGTAGCTCACATGATCTCCCACACGAAAGCGCTGATTCCGTTTCTGCCATGGCCACCCCTCCAGCAGCTGTGAAGGATGGTATTCAGAGTTGTTGTAGATCACATCCCCCCGCGCGCTAACCACCACAAGTGAATGGCCAATCACTTCAGACACCGAATCAAACAATGGACGGCTGCGGACAGATCTTAAGGCGAATTGCATCAGCTTTTTCTGCTTCTCCATAATGCTCTGCAGAACGTGAGTGCTGCGGCTAAGCTCGGCGCGAAACAGACCATTCATCTGATCCGAAAAAGTAAACTCGAACGGCAGCTGGATTAGAGGGAAGTTAAGACTCTCCGCTTCTGCGACCAGTTGCTCTGGTACTTCATCCCAAAACCGCCCCAGCTTAATGCCCAAGGCCGAAGATCCCCGGCGATTCAAAGTCTGTAGCAAGGCAGAGGCTTCCTCCATATTGTCCTTTATCAAATAGGCTGTCGTTAGCAGCATCTCGCCTTCTTTGATCCAATCCGAAATATCGGGGGCATCCATCACATTAATTGACTTCACAATTCGATGTTTCCCTTTAGACCCAGCGATAAGCTTCGCCTCGGACAAAGGATAAATGGACAACGCTTCTTCAACCGTAAGATGCATGCCACCCCTCCTTATTAGGATCAATAGAACCATTTCTGATTTATAATGTTATTTTATGTAACATTATAATTAAAATGAACCGTGTTGAATAGAGGGAAGTTAAAATTTCATGATTGTATGTAAATAAACTTAACACAAAATGAACATGGATGATGAATTATGAATTATGAATGATGAATGATGAATGATGAATTATTGAACTTTAGCTCATATCGTTCATGTGAATTGTATAAGGGGATTGGAAAATAGTAGGTGGAGTTGAGGGAGGGCTTTCGAGTAAAAACAAGTTTTTACGGGTTCAACATGGGAGTTGATGGGAGGGTATTCTCGGGCCATTCGAATTGACCATCGGATCGAAGTTGCAGGCACACCAGCGCTGCAAGACGGGGAATTGAGCGGTGGAGGAGATCCATACGAGTAGAGATAATACCACCCCACTGTAGCTGTGGCGGAGGTACAAGCGCTTATAGATCTACTGCTGCCGGTAGAAGTGGAGGGCTTTTTTGCCCTTCTTTTTGGCTATTCGACCGGAATTGCCGAGGTGTGAGGCATTTTTGCCCTTCTTTTTGGCTGTTTGGCCGAAACTGCCGAGATGAAGGGCACTTCTGCCCTTCTTTCCAGCTATCCAGCCGAAATTGCTGAGGTGAAGGGCACTTTTGCCCTTTTTTTTGGCTACATAGGCGTCTTCGCCACATTCTGCGGGATTTATACCGTTCTTTTAGCTTCTTTAGCCATTCCCCTAGATTCTGCGGGATTTATACTGTACTTTTAGTTACTTGAGCCATTTCCCCGACTTCTACGGGATTTATCCCGATCTTTTTAGTTACTTGTGCCACTTCCCAGACTTCTGCGGGATTTATACCGTTCTTTTTAGTTACTTGTGCCACTTCCCCGACTTCTACGGGATTTATACCGTTCTTTTTAGTTACTTATGCCACTTTCCTAGATTCTACGGGATTTATACCGTTCTTTTTTAGTTACTTATGCCACTTTCCTAGATTCTACGGGATTTATACTGTACTTTTTAGCTTCTTTAGCCATTTCTCCGATTTCTGCGGGATTTATACCGTTCTTTTCTCTCCAGCGACGTATTCACTTAATTCCACTGGTCTTACACCACACAATCGAGCGCTGAATTTATCTTTTTCACACTACTGCCCCACTATTGAGCTAACTCCAACTACCTTAGTATTAAAAGCAACTCCACTAGGCTCCCCGGTGTCAATAAAACTAAAAGCAGGAGGGAATGACATGTGCATTTCGTTAATTTGTGAATGAATAAGTGAGTGTGGCGTTAGAGTGTATTGCTAGAATGTAATCCAAGAGTGTACTCCTAGAGTATATTCCAAAAGTGTATTCCAAGAGTGTACTCCTAGAGTGTATTCCAAGAGTGTATTCCAAGAGTGTACTCCTAGAGTGTATTTCTAGAGTGTATTCCAAGAGGTAATGGAGGAGTACCGGTTAATAGTAACTAGAAAAGTATCATCAAGCTATGTTGTTCAGTAGCTACGATCTGTTTAGTATCGCTTTTTCAAGGCCGCTATACCCAGCTTCTCAGGACTGCTGCCACACTTCATTTACCCAAGAGAGTAACCGGAGATCCTGACCATGTCCGGCAATAACGGATAATCCCAGTGGCAATCCACTTGTGGAGAGCATAGGTATTGTTACCTGAGGCAAACCCGCCAACCCTGCTATGCAACTCAACATCATCGCACCGCTACGATTCTCCTCCAATTGGCGCAAATCCCCTCCACGCAGCGGCGCTGGTCCCGGAACTGTCGGAATCACAAGACAATTGTCCTCACCTAGCAGCAAGCGCATCTGATTAAAAATCTCTTTTTGCTTACATTTCGCAACACTATGATCCTCTTCCGCCAAACTAGCAGCCCACGAGAATCGCGCTGCAATATCAGGTCCAAAGACTGGTTTCTCGTTCTCAATCCAAGCGCCATGAGTTTCCCAAATTTCATTCCCCTGCAATTCTCTAAAAACATCCATCCAGACCTTTAAACCCTCCAAAGCAATCTCTATCTCCATGAGATGATCTGCCCCTGATCGCAAACACCTTAATCCCTCCGATAATATAGCTGCATCCTCCAGATTAACCAAAGCCCAGCAGTCAGTAGCAACAAATAAAGTACCCATTGTGTTTTTGTCTTCCATATTCTTTTTTACCTTGTTCTCCGGGCCAATCTCTAAAATTTCCTCCGTACTCTTCTCAATACGCTTCTCTAAAATCGTTTCTAAACTTTCCTTCTGGCTCATTTCTAAATTATTTTCATCAGTCTTCACCATGTCTCCCTCTAGGTTGTTCTCTAAATTTTTCATTACATTCTTCTCCATGCTCTTCCCTACAGTTTCCTCTATACTACTTTCTATTTTCTTCGTCGTCTTCACAGATGTACTCCCAGCCACAAGCAACACTTCCCCTACCTGCTGGAGCACATCCAAACGATCTGACATCCAGCCAATGGTATCAAAAGCCGGAGATAATGGAATAACACCTTGAAAATCTACAGCTCCATGCGTTGGTCGAAAGCCATATACTCCGCAATAGGAGGAAGGTACTCGAATTGAGCCACCGGTGTCCGTACCGAGCGCAAAATCAACACTACCAGAAGCTACCGCTACTGCCGAACCACTTGAAGATCCGCCCGGGATACGACCTACAGCACGCGAATTAATCGGCGTTCCAAAATGATGGTTCTCGCCGCCCAGACTATACATCAGCTCATCCGTGTGGGCAGCACCACGAAGTGTAGCACCCGACAACAGTAAACGATGTACAGCCACCGCATGCTCCGTGGACGGATGGTGGCTATGCAGCCAATCAGGATTCCCTGCTGAAGAGCTGTGTCCAGCTACAGCGAATACATCTTTTACTGCAAAGGTCAGTCCATCCAATATCCCGCTACCTAAACTCTCAACCGTAAGCTCAGGATCTATAAACGCACCATACCGATTATCCAAAACCATAACTCCCCTCCTCCCTTGACCATTACTATTACAATCCCTCTAGTAGCCTTTCGGATCCCACACAATCCCGCCTACGATTGCTCCAGCAGTCCCTTCGCTCCCTGATCTTTCCACCTAGGCCCCCCTCCACTCCTTTCGACCCCTCATCTTTCTTCTACGACTCCTTCATAGCCCGTTAGCCTCTTAATCCTCCCTCTTACGATTCCTTCAGAGTTCTTCCGGCCGCTCCATCATTCCTATACTTACCACCCAATCGCCGCACCATCGCAGCGCGGGTCCGTTCCCCCACTGCGGTATCCATTGTCATCTATCGAAATCACGTGAGCATGACCCATAACCCCATCATAGTCATCTACTTTCCGGACAGTATGACCGGCTGCGGCCAAATCTGCCAGCACCTCATCAGCTACCCTGCTCTCCACATTCAGTTCTTGCGTAGGCTCTCCCCACGTTCTCCCCCACACAAAACGCGGCTCATTCACAGCCATTTGTGGATTCATGCCATAATGCAGCATCCTTGTGAGCAGCAGAGTTTGAGTCTGTGGTTGACCTTCGCCACCTTGCGTCCCATACAGAATTGCAGGTTTTCCCTCGCGGCAGGCCATCGCTGGCATCAGTGTGTGGAAACTGCGCTTATGCGGCTCAAGCGTATTGATGTGCCCGGGATCCAGCGAAAAAAACGAACCTCGATTCTGCAGCAAAATCCCCGTATCCCCAGCGATCACGCCCGAACCAAATTCAAAATACAGACTCTGAATAAAAGAGACCGCATTCCCGTCTTCATCCACAACCGCAGCATAAGCTGTATCACTGCCGATAGGCTGACTTGTCAGTTGTGCAGCTTTTTGCATCGAGATCGCAGACGCTAATTGTCCTGCATAACGTTTATCCAGCAGCTGCTCCAAAGGTATAGCACTAAAATCCGGATCCGTAAGCACCCTGTCCCGATCGCGGAAGCTTAACTTCAACGCTTCAACAAGCAGGTGATAATATTCATACGATCCATGCTCGATTGCTTCAAAATTGAAATATTCCAACATATTAAGACTCATTAGTCCTGTGAAACCTTGAGAGTTAGGCGGCACTTGGTACACTGTATGCCCGTGATAATCCGTATGAAGCGGCTCGCCCCACTCGCCCTGATGATCCGCAAAGTCATCCCGAGTCAGATACCCGCCAGATGCCAGCATAAAGTCACAGATGTCCTCCGCAATCTTCCCCTTATAAAAAGCGTCCCGCCCACCCGCCGCCAATGTCCGCAGGGTGGCCGCCAGCTGTTTTTGCTGGAATCGCGATCCAGCACAAGGAATCACGCCGCCTGGCGTGTAAATCGCTGCCGCCTCCGGCGACAGCGCAGAGCCCGCAACAGCCGTGTTATTCCGCTGATCCGGAGACAGCGGAAACCCCTCCAAAGCGTAACCAACGGCAGGCTCCAGTACTTCCGCCAGCGTAAAGCGGCCATACTTACTCAGTATGGCATCCCAACTGTCCGCCATCCCCGGCACCGTAATGGCGCTGCGAATCCCCCGCCGTGGGATGAAAGCTTCCCCGGCGTAGCTGCTTCTGCGGACTCCGTACCCGGAGCGCCCGCTTCCGTTATAGGCCCGAACACGCGCCTCTTGCGTGTTATAGGTCAACCAAAAGGAATCTCCGCCTAGCCCCGTCATATGTGGATATACTACAGCTAATGTCGCACTGATCGCCACCGCTGCATCAAAGGCATTCCCCCCTTTTTCCAGCATACGTGCACCAGCAGCCGAGGCTAAATAATGGGGGCTAACTACCATAGTTTTTGTGCCTATTACGGGTTTCTCCGCCATGTCCCATCCCCCTATGTTTTACGGGTTTTTCCGCCATGTCCCAACTCCTTATTTTTTTGCGGCGGGTTTCTCCATCATATTCAATCTCCTATATTCTGCGGCAGGTTCCTCTGCGAGCCCCCTATATCTTCTGGTTTAATTAGTGTCATTTAACATTACACGAAAATCCTTTGTCAATCGGTTACGCTGAAACGCAAAATAAACCTCTTCTTTTTGTGAGCTATGCACAAATAAGAGGTCATCTTTGTTTAACCTTGTAGATTCACGCCTACGAATATTATAAAATCATTTTAATTACAGGGAGCTGCATACACCCATGGCGTACTACCGTGACCTTTTGCCGCCAAATCGCTACCTATCTCGAATATATATAGTCACCTTTTGCCGCCAAATCGCTACCCATCTCGAATATATATAGTCACCTTTTGCCGCTATATAGCTACCTATCTCGGTTATGTCTTGTGGCTGCCTATCTCAGATATATCTAGCTGCATCTAACCTTAGTAATCTTAGCCACTTTTACTTAGGGGGGCTTGTGCTTTGGAACACCAAATAAACAATTTATTTTAAAATATATTGCGATAACACGGCCTGCACCTCGTAAATATTTACGGATTTATTGAAGGTCTTCTTCACCGGAAGCGTGCTGCTGGAAATGTAGATACATAGCTCCGCATCCAGATCAAAATGCCCTGCCGTCTCCACGGAATAATGCGAGATGCTTTTGTAAGGGATCGAATGATATTCTGTTTTTTTGCCCGTCAGACCTTGTTTATCCACCAAAATAAGCCGCTTGTCCGTAAAAATGAACATATCTCTAATCAGCTTATAGGCGCGTTCAATTTTCTCCTGAGGGGCAAGAATTTGTGCGTATTCCCGCTGGACCTCCGTAAGATTCACTTGCGATGCATTGCCCATTAATCCGTCAAAAAGTGCCATATCTCTTCCTCTTTTCATCCGTTAAATTTAGCCACTTGCCCCCCACTACAGAACCATATTATTCTATTTTTCATATTCTATGCTGTGTAAAAATACTCTCTGACATCTTTTTACTTGCTTATTTTTTGATTTTTGATTACACTGTCATTAAATTTACTAAGAGAGGGGTGTGGAAGGAATGGATCACAATTGGACCAACAGTGTTATGAGTCGGCTACCTAAAGCGATAGCTGGCATTGCTCATGTAAATGGCGATAACGGGAGAAGTCTGTCCATTTGTATGAATTTAATAACACTACACAATTGTGAAATGCCTTTCCTGCCATCACCCGGACGGATCAGTTAACCGGAGAATGATAAGGCCGTGGGGAAATTTCCCTACGGTCTTTTTTTATGGTTTTTTACAGGATTTCGGAGCCATTTAGGGTACTGGCGGTGCGAAGGGCATTCTTAAAGGAGAATATATATGATCATCCAATGCCAAAATGTTCAAAAATACCACGGGGCACAACTCGTGCTGAATAGCATTACCTTCGATATCCGCCAAGGGGAAAAAATTGGCCTGATCGGCCGCAACGGTTGTGGCAAAACGACACTATTCCACCTGCTGAACGGGGAAGAACGTCCGGATGAAGGGCAAATTTCAATACGCAAAGGTAGCGTAGTAGGCCTGCTGGCTCAAATACAAGAAGTTAGCGAAAAAGAAACCGTATATGATGTTCTACAGCGCAGCTTTGCTGAACCTTTGCAATGGCAGCACCGCCTGCGGGAGCTTGAGCTGGAAATGTCCAGCTTTAACAGCGGAACGGATGAAACCCTCTGGAATCGGCTGTTAAAAGAATATGGCAGCTTGCAGGATAAGTTCGAGGCCGCCGGAGGTTACGAGATCGAATCCTCTATTCAGCGCGTAGCCTCGGGTCTCGGGATCGGAACCGGACAATACAGCCGACTGTTCGCCTCTCTTTCAGGAGGAGAAAAAACAAAAGTCGGACTTGCGGAGCTGCTGCTACGCCGTCCAGACATCCTTCTACTGGATGAACCAACCAATCATCTCGATATGAATGCCATCGAATGGTTGGAGCAATTTTTACAGAGTTATGATGGAACAGTGCTGGCGATCTCCCATGACCGCTACTTTCTGGACGCTGTAGTCAAGAAAGTCATCGAGATTGAAGATGGCGAGGCTTTTACCTTCCACACCAACTACAGCGGCTATCAAGTGGAGAAGGAAACACGACTTCTTCAACAATTTGCTGATTATCAAGAGCAGCAGAAAAAAATAAAACAAATGCAGGAAAGCATCAAACGTCTCATTGAATTTGGCAATCGCGGGACTCCTCCTAACCCTTCCTTTTACCGGAGAGCAGCATCCATGCAAAAAGCACTGGATCGTATGGTGAAGGTTAAACGTCCCATTCTGGAGCGCAAATCAATGGATTTGCAGCTACAGCAAAATGACCGTTCCGGTAATCAGGTTGTCATTTTGGAGGATATCGGAAAAGCATATGGTCAGCGAAGCCTTTTCACAGAGGCAAACGAAGTGCTTCGCTACGGAGAGACTACGGCACTCATCGGCGGTAACGGGGCAGGTAAAAGTACACTTTTAAGAATTATTTTAGGGCAGGAAACCCCGGACAGCGGAAGCTGTACACTCGGTTCAAGAACTGTGGTCGGCTACCTCGCACAAGAGGCTGTTCCGGAAAATAACAAACAGTCTGTACTCCGCTACTTTCGCGAAGAAGCTGGACTTGAAGAAGGTGAAGCTCGCGGGCAGCTTGCACGTTTCCTATTCTATGGTCCCGATGTATTCAAAGACATTACGAATCTGTCCGGTGGTGAATGGACCCGCCTGCGTTTCGCTGTACTAATGCATCGCAAGCCAAACCTGCTGATTCTCGATGAGCCGACCAATCATCTGGACATAGATTCTCGTGAAGCACTCGAAGAAGCATTAGAGGAGTTTCCAGGCACAGTTCTGGCGGTATCTCATGACCGTTATTTCATCAATCGTCTATTTCACAAACTATGGTCCATTGAAGACGGGCGGTTTGGAGTGTTCAACGGAAACTATGAATATTACAAGGAAAAACAAGCTGAAAAAGCATTATTAGCTCCCTCTTTTGCGGATCAAGCTAAACCTTTCTCTGCAGAACGAACAAGTTCAGGCTCTGATAAGCCTCAATCTAACAATTCAGGGAAAGAAACCAACGCTAAATCCTCCAGTTCCCGTAGGAAAAACACCACCTTCGACTGGGAAACGGCCATTGCAGAGGTAGAGAAACGCCTTGGCGTGATCGATGCCAAGATGTTAGAGCCCCTGATCAGCAGCGATGCAGTTGAACTTGCTGAACTGCAACAAGAACGTGATGCGATACAGGAACAGTTGGATGAGCTCTATACAGGATGGATGGAGACAACTGATCTATAAATTGATCTATAAGGAGATGAGCATATGAGCAACAAAGAGAAAATTAAGTTGTTATGGAAAGAATATACCCACCTTCATCCACAAACAGCGGATAAATATGACGCCTGGGCCTTTGGTGACAGTCCCCAGATGGCCGATAAACTGCTCGATCTGGTGATTCGTGGGATCAAGACAGGAACTGCTTCAAATTATGATATATTTGAAACTTGTGACGAGACGTTTCCGCAAGTTGGCAGGCACAGTATCGTGCTGGATGGTTCTGGTGATCCGCAGGCAATAATTATTACTGCAGAGGTACAAATTATACCTTTTGATGAGGTTAGCGCTGAGTTTGCCTATACTGAAGGAGAGGGTGACCGGACGCTTAAGTCATGGCGTCATGATCATGAGCAGTTCTTCACCCGAGAATCCTTAAAATTCTTAAACAAACCCTTTGATCCAAAGATGAAAGTTGTTTGTGAGAATTTTAAAGTGGTATATACAAAAGGCTAAGATCTTCAGAAAACGCAAAAGGCTGTCTCTTCCATAAGGAAGGGACAGCCTTTTGTGTATACTATAAATTCAACAGAATTAGATCCTCATTAATTTATGGTTTAGTGCCAAAATCCCAAAATCCAGCCAATAACAGAGATCCATAACGGAATGCTGATTAAGATACCCCAAACCAGCCCAGTGGCAATATTGCCTTCTGCAGGACGCACCACATTTTCCTGTTTCAATGGAATGCTCAATTCTTCTTGTTCCATGCGATCCCCTCCTAAAATATCTTATCGTCACAGTAGAGGAAAAAATGTAGACCGCTCGACCCAAAAAATTAAAATTTTGAATTTTGGTAGATATAAAGGCTCAGCGGCCAAACCGTTGTAAGTGCTTACATATTAGATATTAACCAAATTTTGAATAATTAAAAACTTAAATTTGCGGAAGTCATACAGTATATGCAGATTCTTAGTCCAATATTACTACTTTTTCCGGATTTCGTAAATATTCAAACATCGTCCGAATCTGCGCCTCTGTATTCCGCTCTGCTGAGAGCTCAGGCAGCTTATCTTCTGCAAAAAAAGAAACTTCGCTTGTCTCTACCCCTTCCATTGCCTCTCCGCCCACAATGCGGCATAAAATAAAGAACTTATACACGTGATAAGGCTCCGGTGGATGGTTATGAAATTTCTTATCTAATACAGCCAGTAAGCGAACTGCTTCTGCCTCAAAACCCGATTCCTCTTTGATTTCTTTCACAACAACCTCACTCGGGGACAGTCCAATGTCTCCCCAGCCACCAGGAAGCGCCCAATTCCCGTCCAACTTCTCGCGAACAAGTAGAATTTCATCCTCCCGGAATACAACACCACGGACATCAACTTTTGGAGTAGCATAACCCCCTTCACCCGCAAAGGAGAGTCTAATTCTCTCCTTGCTTTCGAAGGTATAATTAGCGAGGATATCTACACTGAGCTCCCGCAAAGCTTGATACCGTTCTATATCATAAACATCCTTAGCATAAGTTAATCCAGTCTGTGCGATGGCCTGAATTTCTTTGGCCCACGTTAACCATTTCTGCTCCATTGCTGCACCCCTTTTTCGGTACCTTGATTAGGATTACTGGCAAAGCATTAAATGACGCGAGAAGGCTCCTTTTTTAGCTTCACAACGGTCTATGATTGTAAATCCAGCTTCAGTGATCATCTCGTCCATCGGTTCAATCGCAACGATAACCACCCGATCTGCAATCCGGCGCGCATTCACTAGAATCGCGAACTGCTCCTCAGGTGTAATACTAGAATATAGATTATATGGCATATCTACAATGGCTACATCGTAATGATCAGTGATATCCGCAATATCCCCAAGCGTTACCTCACTGGTGAATCCAAAATGGGCAATATTTGTTCTCGCACCGGTAGCAATCATAGGGTTAATATCACGTCCAACCATGTCGATTCCCATTGACAAGGCTTCTACCATTACAGTTCCAATACCACAGCAAGGATCTATAGCACGTATACCTTCAGGATTCGGAATAGCCATATTAACCGCGGCACGGGCAACACGTGTACTAAGCGCGATAGAATAGCTGCGTGGCTTCTTCATTTGGCGGAACCAAGTTGCCTTGTTTTTATGATAAGATCCGAAGTACCAGCGTCCACCCAGCGTAACAATGCCGTATACCAGCTCCGGATGGTTAACATCCGCTTCTCCTTCAATCCGCAACCCAATTTCCCGCTCGATCACTCTGCGCTCATCATACTCTATTTTGTATGCAGGGCCCAGATCATTGGTCTTCACAAAAATAACCTTAAACGTCTTGCCGTCAAGCTCCACCTGCTCCGTTTGATCATAAATCTCAGGCAGACTATCCCCTTCATACATTACATCAATCCGCTCTTTAATGAAGGGACTGCGGCTGACATCCACTTCAACCTCACTCTTAAAAATAGCAGTCGGCACCTGCTCGCCAAAAAGACATCGCAGCTCCATCTGACACAGCGATAACTCGTCCTCTGAACAGGTGTAAGTATAAATAAATGTGTTTGTTCCACTTTCCTTATGCAATATAATCCATCCTCTATCCCAGTGAATTGTTCTGCTGTCTTGTTACTCCTGTGTGTCGTGCTGGTGGTCATAATCTATACGCGCTTTGGCGATCTTCCCATTGTTTTTGTTGACCCAGTCCACAAGCGAGGTTAAAGGTCCCAACAATGATTCTCCTATGCTCGTCAGACCATATTCCACAGTCAATGGGACTGTAGGCGTTGCTTTACGCCAAACTAACCCATCCCGTTCCAAATGGCGCAGGGTCTGGGTCAGCATCCGTTGTGATATCCCTCCAGAGCGCCTTTGCAACTCTTTGAACCGCAAAGCTTCAATACCTAAATTGACTATGATCAGCACACTCCATTTGTCTCCCACCCTGTCCAGAATCTGGCGGGTAATGGAGCAATCCTCCAGCATCGGCATGAACCGGGTGGGTTCTTCCTTTGAATGTTCCAACTGTGGTTACCTCCATGTAACTTAAGCATGTAATAGTGCCTTCTTGTCCCTCAAGCCTATTCAGCTTATCATGGTTACTGTTAGTAATCAACAACCGGAAAGGAACTAATAAATCATGAAAAAGACCATTGCCATCATGGGTGCCGGACCCGGCCTAGGACTCTCAATCGCCAAAAAATTCGGAGCCAACGAATTTCAAGTGGCATTAATCTCTCGAAATGAAGAGAAGCTGAACACCCTTGTTCAGGAACTGCAAGCACTGAATATCGAGGCTGCTGCTTTTCCTGCCGACGTATACAATAAAGAACAAGTAGCCACAGCCTTCGATAATATCAAGAAAAAATACGGCTTTATCGATGTGCTCGAATTCAGCCCGACAAGTGGAAATTACCCTCCTACTCCTGCTTCACAAGTAACCGAAGAAAATGCACAGGATGCCTTTCAGGCACTGGTTGTAGCCGCTATCCGCAGCGTAGCACAGGTATTGCCTGAGATGCTGGAGAAACGCAGCGGCGCACTGCTGTTCACAACCGGATTGTCCTCCATCTATCCCATGCAGATGATGGGTAATGTTGGCATTGCGCTTAGCGGATTAAGAAACTACGCACTTAACCTGCATGCAGATTTGGCTCCACAAGAAATCTATGTAGGTCATTTAGCACTTGGTGTATTCATTAAACCCGGCACCGCTACAGATCCAGGACTCATCGCTGATGTTTGGTATGAGATGTATATGGACAAAAGCAAAGCTGAGGATACTTTTCCCAAAAGTGTGACACCGGCTACAATCATCTGGTGAGAGGTTTGCCCCATCGCTTTTGATCCATAGTGAGTTCTCCAGTATAATGGTTCCTATAGAATGCTAAACAAGACGGTCACGCATGGCCAATAAGCTTATGCCCAGGCGCTTACAAAGCCGGTTTTGCGCAGCAAAACTTAAGGAGGTACATACTCACTATGTCATACGAAACTTATTTTTCAACCCACCGGGATGAACATCTCGAAGAACTAAAACAATGGCTCAGAATTCCAAGTATTTCTGCCTTATCTGAACATAAGGACGATGTACTGAAGGCAGCCCATTGGCTGACAGACACCCTGAAAAAAGCCGGACTTGAGAACATTGAGTTGCATCCGACAGCGGGACATCCCGTTATATATGCCGATTATCTTCATGCTCCAGGCAAACCAACCATTCTCGTGTATGGTCACTACGATGTACAACCAGTAGATCCATTAAACCTATGGACCACACCTCCATTTGAACCAGAGATTCGTGATGGCAAGCTTTATGCACGCGGAGCAACAGATGACAAAGGACAAGTATTCGTTCACCTCAAAGCCATTGAGGCGATCCTGAAACAAGAAGGTACTCTTCCTGTGAATCTCAAGCTTTGCATCGAAGGTGAAGAAGAAATCGGCAGTGTGAATCTGCCTCCGTTCCTTGAGGCCAATAAAGAAAAGCTCGCTGCGGATGCGGTGTTAGTCTCCGATACATCCCTATTGGAACGCGGTCGTCCTGCCATCTGCACTGGGCTACGTGGACTAGCTTCCCTTGAAGTTGATGTAACTACCGCTTTGACAGACCTGCACTCTGGTTCTTACGGCGGCGGTGTTCCGAATGCACTGCATGCCCTAGTATCTTTGCTAAGCTCGCTTCATGACGACAAAGGACGTGTATCTGTAGACGGATTCTATGATGGTGTTCCTGAACTTTCCCCAATGCTGCGGGAAGAATTCGTGAAGCAAGGTGTGAATGAAGATAAAATCCGCGAAGGTCTTGGATTGGAATCGTTATACGGGGAAGAAGGTTATTCCTTTGTAGAACGGATTGGCGCTCGTCCTACGCTTGAGCTTAACGGCGTATACGGCGGTTTCCAAGGGGAAGGCAGTAAGACGGTTATCCCTAAAGAAGCACATGCGAAGATTACCTGCCGCCTAGTTGGCGATCAGGATCCACAGCATATCCTCGATGCCGTTGAAGCACATCTGAAGGCTAATATTCAGACCGGAGCGAAAGTGCATGTTAAGCAAATGGAGAAGGCACGTGCCTTTAACATCGATCCGTCGAATCCTATTCTGCAAACTGCAGCAGACGCATATGGCAAAGTATATGGAACCCGTGCCCTCTTCACCAAAGACGGCGGCTCCATTCCGATCATGGAGAGCTTCTCCCGTGTACTGGAAGCACCTGTCGTTCTGATGGGCTTTGGTCTCGATGATGAGAACCTGCATGCACCGGATGAGCATTTCAACCTGGAGAACTTCGACAAGGGATTACTCACCATTGTTGAGTTCCTAAAGACTGTATAAGCTCCCTACAAACAATTAAAGCCAGGTTCCCTAAATTGGGAGCCTGGCTTTTTAGTATGCGGCCAAACAAAAGAGCATCATTGCTTAGTCCATTTATAAAACCACCATACCATTGCTATCACCATTATTATTAAAAGAAAAATCAGGCTTTTAACTGAGCTACTTATTATTAAAGGTCTTAAATAAGCGATCATTATCCGTCCCCCATATAGAATGAATATAAAAGAGATATAATCACCATATCACTTAATACAAAATATTGAAATAGCAGAGAAACTCTGTGCTTAATCACAATTCTTATCCTTCATGTAATATCGGTTTGTTAGCCAACTGTTCATGTTCGGGTTCAATGTGAATTAACACTTGAGCACGTTCAAATATGCCTTGAATGGCTAGTTCAATTTCGTCGCATAATTGATGCGCAGTAGCAACACTCATTTTAGAAGGAATCACAAGATGGAAGTCGACATACTCTTCTGGACCAGATCGGCGGGTACGAAAATCATGAAATTCAATATATCGCCCTTGAAATAACTTAATGACACGTAATATTTCGTTTTCTTCTACCTCAGTTAATCGTGCATCCAACAGCGGAGGAAATGACTCCTTTAGAAGCTTATAGGCTTCACCCATAATATACAGAGCCAACACAATCCCAATGACAGGGTCGAGTATCGTCCATCCAGTGAGGGTGACCAATAATAAACTGAATGCAACACCCAAAGAGGTGAAAACATCCGTATGCAAATGCAGAGCATTCGATTTCATAGCCACAGAGTGAAGTTCGTCTGCCTTCTTTTTAACCTTGCGTGAAACCATATAATTGATCCCCGCTCCGACCACCATCACAATAATGCCCAAAAAGGGAAGTTCGAGCGCGGTTGGATTCATTATTTTATGAACACACTCATTTATAATCCAGAATCCAGCTACAAAAATAAGCAACGTTTCAATCGTCCCTGAGATATTCTCCACTTTGCCATGACCATAAGGATGAGCTTTATCCGCAGAGCGACTCGACCATCGGACCGAGAAAAAAGCAATCAACGAAGCAACTAAATCTAAGGAGGAGTGGATCGCTTCCGAGATAATTGCTACTGAACCTGTAAGTACTCCGACCATAAGCTTTAAAGAAACGATAAATGTATTGCTAAGTACAGATAGGAACGCAATCTTTGCACCATTCAAAAGTTTCACAACCTTTTCTTAAAAGTACGCTATATTAAAGTTTTTCCATTAGGCAAATAGTATAAACAAAAAGATCCCACCAACCATTAATAGGCTGATGGGATATAAAAAAACCCTTGCATCGCAAGGATTTGGAAGTTTGAATTATGGAGCGGGTGATGGGAATCGAACCCACGCTATCAGCTTGGAAGGCTGAAGTTCTACCATTGAACTACACCCGCACTAGAAAGTGAATACAAGAGTTATTGTATCATCTCTACAAGTAAAAATCAACATTTTTTTAGTTTACAGGGAAGCGCCGAGGGGTGCTTTTTTTAAAAATATCGCCTCAAACTCTGCTGGTTGAATAGGTTTGCTGAACAGAAATCCTTGAGCTTCATGACAATGCTGCTCACGCAAAAACTGCAGCTGCTCCTTGTTCTCAACACCCTCAGCCGTAACCTTCAGCTTCAAATGATGCGCCATAGAAGTGATTGTAGAGACTATAGCAGCATTGTTGCTGTCCTCCATAACCTCTGATACGAACGACCTGTCTATTTTCAATCTGTCGATCGGCATGTTCTTTAGATAATGCAGGGAGCTGTAGCCTGTACCAAAATCGTCAATACTGATGAAGACACCAAGCTCTTTCAGACGCTTCAGCTGATCAAAGGCTGTTTCTTTATCCAAGGTCATACTCTCAGTAATCTCAAGGTCGACATAACACGGATCTAATCCAATGTCGGTTAAGATGGTATGAATCCTCCCTGCTAGATTAGGCTGAAGGAATTGCCGCATAGATAGGTTGATGGAGACGCAAATCGGCACATAGCCGGCCAGCTGCCATTTTTTATTCTGCAGACAAGCTGTTTTGAGTACCCATTCCCCAATCGGAACAATGAGTCCACTCTCCTCAGCTAACGGGATAAATTCCGCCGGAGAGACCAGACCACGTTTCGGATGATTCCAGCGGAGCAGAGCTTCCATTCCTACGATCTCTTCCGTCTCCAATAAAACCTTTGGCTGATACACCAGAAAGAATTCATTGCGTTCAAGCGCTCTGCGGAGGTCATTTTCCAGCTTTAGACGTTCCTTTGCTTTCATCTGCATAGCTGGGATATACCGGCGAATTTCCACTCCCTGTTCCTTGGCATTATGTACAGCCGTATCAGCATTCTGAATTAGATGTTCCGCAGTTTCACCGTCACCGGGATAAATACTTAACCCCATACTAAGCGAAATATGGTACTCCCCCGACTCTAAGGCAATAGGTACCTCAAACAATCGATGCAGCTCCGTAGCTCGTACCAAACATTCTCCAAGACTTGCTCTCTCCATCATAAGAAAAGCGAACTCATCCGCCCCCATACTATAAAGCTCTTCAGTAGATTTGGCCTCATTCACAAGGCGCTCAGACACCAGCTTCAGTAAATGGTCTCCGGCAAAATGGCCCAGGGAGTCATTTATATTCTTGAAATGATTAATATTCATAATAGCTAACGCTGAGAATTTATCGCTCGTTTTCTTCTCTCCAGCAATAATCATCTCTTCTACACGCTGCGTCAGACGACGTCTATTGGGAAGTCCCGTTAAATCATCATGATAGGCTAAATAATTGATCCGCTCCTCAGCCAACTGCTTTTCGTAAAAAGGTTCTTCAATCGTCAGACGATATACTCCGGTAAGCAGCAAGTAGTAAGCAACTCCGCTACACACCATTCCAAAAAGATCATCTATATTGCCACTACTGAATGGACTCATAAAAAAGGCTTGGCCCAAAGAGAAAAAGATAAGTGCTCGAATAATAATAAGCAGTGAGGCTGACTTTTCACTTTTTTCAGGAAATACAATAACCGCAACACCTGCCAAGTAAACAAAAAGAACTGCTAAATCAGCAATCTGCTTCAATGGATTCATCCAAGGCTTAGTTAATAACTGAGGCAATGCCGAGTGGCTGAAAATAAACAAAACAATGGAAAGCACAATCAACATGAAGGCTATTCTAAACAATTTTCTTTTTTCAGAGACAGACACGGGCTTATCTTCCCTGCTAAAAATAAACAACATTCCTAAACCGCTGATTAGTCGTGAGAGGGTTCGCAGCCACAACGATTCTTCAAAAGTTATGAATGATGAAATCAACGGGACGCCGACAAAACCCAGTGTATGCAAGAAATCAATAATACATATTCCACCAAAAAGAGCAGCGGCATATAATCTTCCTTTAGATAATCTGCTAGAGAAGAATAACCAGCCCTGTGCAAATATTGCAAATCCAAAAGCAACATTACAGCAGCCGACAATGAGATAGAGAGAAGAAATAATATCCCAATCGTCCAATCGGTTAAGCGATGTATGGAAAATTTGAATTAAAAGGAACAGCAAGGCGCCTACAGCAGCTGCTTGAATTGTCTTTTTCTCTTCTTGTCTCATAAGTCCCTCGCGTCTGAAAATAATATCTATTAATTAACATTCAAGTATAGTTATGTCCTATGTATAAATATCGGCGGGATAGGACTTTTAAGTTACATTTCTTTTATGGGCATTCAAATGGAAGGCGCGTTTATAAGTTATATATTCATAAATCTTGCATAAATATAAACCATTTTCTGCTAGCAGGCAACCAAAAAAGCACTTCCCCCTACGAAAGGGTTCAGTGCTTCTAAGAAACTCAAGTTTATTTGTCACCAAAGGTTACTTCTGGTGTTGTAAGCTTATCAAAAAAATCAACGGATTTATCCTTGTCTGCAGATGCACGAAGTGCCATTGCTGAACGTGGATGCTCATCAAGTGTACCTGTGATCATATAAGGAATGATATAGCCCCACTCCTCTTTCTCACGCAAAGGAATCATCAGGCGTTCAATAATATCAAGCACAGGGCGCAAGGAGTAACGTGTATTCTTCAAATGAGTTACTAACAGCTCTGTAGGGCAATTTCCTGCAGCTCGTCCCATTCCATAACAAGAAGCATCCAGTAACTCTACACCATTCTCAGCAGCAATCAACGTGTTGGAGAACGCCAACTGAAGATTATTGTGAGTATGTACGCCTAGACGTTTGTTTGGCAGATGTGTCTTGAACTTCTCAACCAGATAATTCATGTCATTGTGATCCAAGCTGCCGTATGAATCTACAATATATACCACATCAACAACGCTCTCACGGATCATTTCAAAAGCTTCCAACAATTCATTCTCCATAACATTAGACAAAGCCATAATGTTGATCGTTGTCTCATAGCCTAGATCATGGAAAGTTTGTACCAATTGCAAGGCTTTCTCTACATCTTTGCTGTAGCATGCCACACGAATCAAATCCAGCATACTTTCGCTGCGGGGCAAAATATCATTCTCATCCACGCGGCCGATATCAACCAAAGCAGATAGCTTGGTGTGACCTTTTTGCGGAATCACTTTACGCAGGAAATCATCGTCCAGAAAACGCCATGGTCCGGCACCCTCTGCTCCTTTGAGCAATTTTGGTGAATTTTTATAACCGATTTCCATATAATCAACACCAGCTTCATTCAAGCCGGCATATAAGTTTTGTACAAATTCCACACTAAAATCCCAGTTGTTCACTAGGCCCCCATCTCGGATGGTGCAGTCAACAATCTTACATTGATTAGTCTTCATAATTATCTCCCTTCAACTATTGCAATCATTATAACCGCGAATATAGCTTTACTATGCAATTTATATCGTATAATCATACTTTAATGAAGAATAAAATGTAAAGGAATTTCATCTTCTTCTCTTTAATGCTATTACCACATCGTGTCAGCGACAATGATCACAGTAAATAAGCCCTAAAAATGCTACATTACAAGAAAATCATTGAGATTGATTATCAGTCTCTTTTGGAGGGATAAAAATGGCTTCTACCTCTTGCTCATTACTGCGACTACAACCGGGTTCGACCGGATATATTCATAAAATAGAAGGAATCAACCCCATCCTGCGTCGTCGTCTGGCTGATCTTGGAGTGTCCGAGGGTGTGAGCATTCGCCTGAAAGGAAAAGGACCTTTTTTAGGACCTATTACCTTGGAATGCAATGGACAACTGTTCGCCATCCGCCGGAAGGAAGCTTCATTGATTGAGGTGAACGTGTCTTGAGTTCAATAGCACTTGTAGGTAACCCCAATACAGGTAAAACCTCTCTCTTCAATACATTGACCTCCTCATACGAATATGTTGGTAACTGGTCAGGGGTAACGGTAGAAAAGAAGATCGGCAGCCTGAAGAACGGCGCTGGCAAGCTCATTGATTTGCCGGGCATCTATTCCTTGCACCCACTCTCACGTGATGAGGGAGTTGCTGCCCAGTATTTAATAGAAGAATCTCCTGAAGCCTTAATTAATATCGTGGATGCTTCACAGCTGGAACGAAATCTGCTGCTCACGCTTCAATTACTTGAGTATGGCAAACCTACCTTACTCGGACTGAATATGATTGACGTCGCCAATGCACGTGGAATTCGCATCAATCATGAAGTCTTACAATCACGACTGGGTATAACTGTCCTCCCGCTTGTTGCAAGAACGGGAAAAGGCTGCGCACAAGTCCTCAGTATTTTAGAGAAATCCTCTGCGATTCCCGCTGTAAAGTTCAAGTTGAACTATGGTGAGATTGTAGAGCATGCGATATCTTCTATAGAAAAGGAATTACTTCCTATCAAGGACTTACCCAATCACCGCTGGATTGCTCTACAGCTTATGGAGCAGAATCCGGTTATTCTTCATTTTCTAAAGACACGTATGGACACCTCTCGCCTGCTAAACATCTGTGAATCCTGTCAGAGTGAGCTACAGATCAAAAAGCTGGCCCTGACGCTCCCCCAATGGATTCGCTCACAGCGGATGGATTATATCCCCTTCATTTGTGAGGTTGTACTTGATACAACAACGCAGAAGCCTCATAACTTAACAGAAAGATTAGATTCCATATTGACGCATCGTTTTCTAGGACTGCCCTTATTTATCTTCTTTATGTATGCTCTCTTTAAGACCACATTTGACTGGGTTGGCGGACCTCTATCAGATCTCCTCGATGGCCTGATCTCCGGACCGATTAGTGATGGAGCCAATTCCCTGCTACAGACGCTTGGAGCATCCAGCTTCACGCATGCCCTGATCGTCGATGGATTAATTAGCGGTGTAGGGGGCGTCCTCGTCTTTGTCCCGCAAATCTTCATTCTCTTCCTGATCATTTCCTTCTTGGAGGATTCAGGATACATGGCTCGGGTTTGCTTATTAATGGACAGCACGATGGAACGTATGGGACTAAACGGAAAAGCATTTATTCCATTCATCATTGGCTTCGGCTGCAATGTACCTGCCATAATGGCGGCGCGCAGCATCGAACAGCCCAAAGACCGAATGCTGACCACCTTGCTAATGCCACTGATGTCCTGTTCTGCGAGACTGCCTGTTTACGCTTTATTCGCAGCAGTATTTTTCCCGGCGCAAGAGGCCGTAGCAGTTCTGTCCATGTATGTGATGGGTATTGTGTTTGCGCTGATTCTTTGTAAGGTATTCTCTAAATATTTATTCAAAAATGAATCCTCAGTTTTCATGATCGAGCTTCCACCTTATCGTATGCCGCAGATCAAGACCTTATCGCGCAGCACTTGGGAAAAGGGCAAAGGTTTCCTGCGAAAAGCTGGAACTATTATTCTTGCAGGCTCAGCAATTATTTGGTTTATGTCTTATGCGGGTCCTGGCGGGTTTGATGTGGACATGGATCACAGCTTCCTGGCTAAGTTTGGAGGTATGATCGCACCGCTACTGGCACCGCTTGGTTTCGGAACATGGCAGGCTGGCTCTACATTGGTTCCGGGCTTTTTGGCAAAAGAGGTCGTAGTCTCTACCATGAATATCATCTATCATGCACCAGATGCTGCTGGTTTAGAAAATCAAATTTCTCAAGTCTTCACACCATTGAGTTCGATCAGCTTTATGGCCTTTATCCTGCTATATATTCCTTGTTTGGCTACTGTAGGGGTGATCAAAAAAGAAACAGCATCTTGGAAATGGACCTTCTTCTCCATGGGGTATTCTCTCGTTCTGGCGTATATCGTATCTTTAATTATTTTTCAAGGCGGACGGTTATTAGGATGGTCGTAGACTTGTAAATTATAAGATTCTCATGATGAAAGTGGGGTACCATTATGATAAATGTTGTGATTGTCGCCTTAATTTTCGGTTATTCTGGCTGGACCATCTATCGACATGTGCAAAAGGGGAAGCAGGGCGCTTGTGCAGGCTGTGATAAAGGAAAAAGCTGCTCGGCAGCATCGATGGATTCCCCTCTTTCTTGTTGTTCAACACCGGTTAACAACAAGAAGTAAGCTTGTAAAACGAGCAATAAATAGAGATTTATCGTTTAGCCTCCTTAACTAACGGGTATGTTTGTTATAAGCAACTACAGACAATACCAAGGAGGTAATTCCTATGAATACCAAAAAGACATTATTTACAACAGTCGCATTGGGAGCAGTATATTTACTGAAGAATAAGGGAACTCGCGATAAAATTATGAACGGCATTCAATCCTACACTTCCCAATCGAAGGCAAAAAAATCCAGTGGTACTGTTTAAGCTTCTGCTCTTGGATTTCAATAAAGGGGTGTTCCCTAAACCAGACTCTGGTTTAGGGAACACCCCTTGTTGTTTAGAACGGACAGCTCCCCGGATGTTTAGATCTCGCTTTCGCTCAGCAGCCACTGAATGATAGAACGAACCATGACACCTGTTGCTCCCTTAGGATTAACTCCACGTTCTTTAGATACATATGCAGTGCCAGCAATGTCTAGATGAATCCATGGCAAGCCCTCAGCAAACTCACCTACAAATAATCCGCCTGTAGTAGCTCCACCATATCTTCCAGCAGTGTTACGGATATCGGCAACCTCGCTCTTTAGCATCTCACGAAATTCCGGGTATGCCGGAAGCGGCCAGACCTTTTCCCCTGAATAGCTTGAAGCGGCCAGAAATCGCTCCAGAAACGCTTCATCATTAGTCACAGCACCCGTTGCTATATCTCCCAAAGTGGACAACACAGCGCCTGTCAGCGTAGCTACATCGATAATACGTTTCGCTCCCCATTCCCTAGCATAAGTCAGAGCATCTCCCAGGACAATTCTGCCTTCAGCGTCGGTATTCAACACTTCTATCGTTCGTCCGCTCATGGAGGTAATAACATCTCCAGGCTTAAAAGCATTGGCCGATGGCATATTCTCCGCAGAAGGAATAACCATAACGACATTAATTCGTGGACGTAAGCGGCCAAGTGCCTCCATTACTCCGAGTACTGCCGCTGCCCCTCCCATATCACTAATCAGCTCTTCCATACCTGATGCTCTTTTTAAGGAGATCCCGCCGGTGTCAAAGGTAACTCCCTTCCCTACAAGCCCCACTACGTTATCCCAATTCCCTGTCCCCTGATAACGGATGACGATCATTCGTGGAGGGTTTACACTTCCTTTTCCGACGGCGAGCAATCCGCCCATTCCTTTTTGCTCAATTTCCCGTTCATCCAGCACCTCAGAAGGAAAGCCATATCGCTCAGCAACCTCTATAGCGGCCACAGCAAGGTCTGAGGGAGTCAATAGATTACCAGGCATGTTGGTCAAGCTCCGCGCCAAATTCGTGGCCTCACCGAAAGCTAGCCCCTTCTGAATGCCTTGAGTCCAATCCCGCCCGGCAGTACCCTCTAATTTCTCTTTTATAGTGAAAACAACTGCTGTTGGGCCTGTATAAAAAGACTGCACCTGCTTATAGGTAGCCCGACGATAGGAACCAAGCATTAGCCCCTCCGTCAGCGCATAAGCAATAGAAGTCACATCCTTCTCTACGGTAAGCTCCTGTAATTTTTCCGGCACTTCAAATACCAGCTTGAGCGCCTTCAAACGAAGTGCTGCACGGGCTGTCTGAGCCCCCATTTGCCTTAGATCCTCAGTCGTGAGAAGTTGGTCCCCCCTGCCAACCAAAATAACAACAGGACAACCAGATGAATTCTCAGCAGGTAGTACATAAGTCTGATTAAGCTTGCCTTTAAATAAACCTGCCTTTCCCAATAGGCGAATTCTGTCATCCCAGCCCTCGGAAAAGCCTCCATTTTCGACCTCAGACTCAGAAATAATAAGGATAAGGGCATCACCCTGCACATTGTTGGCAACACCACTGTTGTATTCTATATTCATTGTGATTCCCTCCATTTGTTTCCCCAAACCAACACCCATTGTAACATAAGCAAAGGCTGATCTCCGCATCTGTATTATCCGCAGGGATCAGCCTCTTATTACTTATTCTAATGGATTAATGGCAAAGAGATCACAAAATGAGTACCCTCGTTGACTCTGCTGCTAACAGAAATGCATCCGCCATGATTTTTGATGATGCGGTCACTTACGGAAAGACCCAATCCTGTACCATTCTCTTTGGTAGTAAAGAAAGGATTAAATAACCTGTCCAGTGTACGAATATCCATTCCTTTACCGTTGTCAGATATGAACATACGGACCTCAGAGCCTTCTCTGCGGGCACCAACCTCGATTTTCCCCATCGAATCATCTTCTCGATCCGCTACAGCCTCCATTGCATTTCTAATCATATTAAGCACAACTTGCTTCATCTGTTTGACATCGCCAGAAATCACCATGTCCTCTTGAAGAGGATGAAGATTGATCTGGCAGCCCTTCATTAAAGCTTCGCTCTCTGTAAGGAGAACAACCTCCTTGAGCAATGCGGACACGGGTATCATCCCCACCTGCGGAACTGACGGCTTAGAGGAGGACAGAAATTCATGGATAATATCGTTCGCACGATCGATCTCGGCCAATATAATCTTGGCATATTCCTCTTTCCCCAGTTGATGCAAGTATGGATGAAGCAGTTGAATAAATCCCCGGATCGCGGTCAACGGATTGCGGATTTCATGGGCAATAGATGCGGATAATTTGCCTAGCATAGCCAAGCTATCGTTCTGGTAAGCCGTTTGTTCGATTAACTTATAATCCGAGATTTCCTTGACAGTGAACAAATAACAGCCTTTCATTTGCTCTCCGCAGCATAAAGTAACCTTCCAGTAACGGCCATACTCGTCTAGAAACTCATAATTTGATTTTCCTTTGTATACCATCTCTCTGTAGCTCTGCAGTACTTGTTTTTTCTTGGAACGGCTCAGTCGAACATTAGACAGCAGATGGGAAAATGTGCAGCCCACAAGAGAGTGACGGGTAAGCTCAAGCATCCCGTACATTTGCTTATTTACAAAACTTATAACTCCCTCTTCATCAAAAAGCATGATTCCGCTGTCAATATTCTCTAGAACATCCTCGTATGTAGTATCCACAGGTCCAGTTTGATAGGTTCTTCCCGGTAATAGAAGACTTTCTTGATATTGGCTAATCACGATACGAAGTTCCCCCTTTTACTGCATTTGACGAAGACGCTTAAGCGACATCAAATTACTATGTATTTGAGTGTATGACGAAGCCGCCAGAACATTCGGTAATCGTTGCACTTTTTCCAACCGGTTCAATTATATTCCAATCATATCCAAGAGAACTAGACAACGCAATCGGAGAAACTGTCGAATGGTAAAAAAATTCATAAAATGATTCCAAAGACATATGAAACATCACATCAAATTATATTTATCGCTATTTATTCGCCTAAATGATTTAAAAAAATCTAAAAAGGATCACGAAAAACTAAAAAGGATTATAAAAAGCTAAAAAGCCCCCGCGATTGCGGAGGCTTACATGGAAAAATGGGGCATGCCCAAAAAATTAGTAATAAACTTATGCCTTTTGTTGCAGGCGTAGACGGCGCTGACTCATCACAGCTAACCTTTTTTTCAATTCCCGTTCCCACTTGGTATCCTCAATCTGTTTGGCTACAGCTAGCAGGTCAAGCGCCATATCGATTTGATTGCGTACAACGGCTAGAGGATCTTCACTCTCGACGTTAATGACGTTCTCGAATATTGCAGTTTCGTCTTCCATGACATAGTCCTGAAAGTCCACGTCGGTAACACCATCTCCATGTGCATATTCCGCTAAGATCTCATATTCATTCTCGACCTTGTAGTGAACCTCCACACGATGACATACCGGACAAAAAAGCAGGGGAACATTATGGACTTGCGTGCGATAATGTTTTAGGGTCCCCTTTGTTCCTACCATACTCGCTCCACAGCAAAAGCTCATATTTGTTCGCCCTCCTTAGAAATAACCCTTTGATTGTTTATTATTGTATTACATTACCCCAATGGAGATTCCTCCACTCGAGGACATAATATAACTTTTCGCGCCTATTTTCAAATCTATTTAGATATACAAGATCTTTTGGAGCAAAAAACCCCCTTACAGAAAATTTTCTGCAAGGAGGTAGAAATCAGAATATCAAGGATCACTATGATAACGGTCTAAAATTTACAGATTCTTATCTCCCGGCTTCCAGTTCATTGGGCATAAACCACCAGATTGCAAGGCTTGCAGAACACGAAGTGTTTCTTCCACGCTGCGGCCTACATCATTGTGGTTAACGACTTGATATTTCAATTCGCCTTCAGGATCGATTATGAACAAACCACGCAATGCGATACCTTCTTCTTCAATCAGAATGCCATAGTCTTTAGAGACTTGTTTCGTAATATCAGCTGCAAGTGGGAAATTCAAACGACCCAGGCCATTAGAATCCTTAGGGGTATTGATCCAAGCTTTGTGGCTGTGGATCGAATCGATGCTTGCGCCGAGAATCGCTGTATCAAGTGCTTCAAACTGTGCTGCTGCGTCACTGAGAGCTGTGATTTCAGTTGGACACACAAATGTGAAATCAAGCGGATAGAAGAAGAATACAAGCCATTTGCCACGATAATCAGACAAGCTTACTTTACCAAAATCCTTACCATCACCTGATACGGTTTCCATAGTAAAATCGGGAGCCGGTCTACCTACTAAACGTTCCGCCATTGCTAGAATCCTCCCTCTGATTATGTAAGAAAAAGTACCATTTGTATCTCTCAATATACTGAAATATATTGAAATTTGCAGAAATCGATAATATCTTGTCTACTAAACAAATGGTATCATCGCACAAAATCAAAGTCAAGATTAGATCAATTATTTATTTGTAATAATTATAAACTAATAATTAAGCTGTGCGGATTGCTGCAACAATCAGGTCGCCCATTTCAGTTGTACTGATCGCTTTGCTCTTATCCACGGCGATATCACTTGTACGGTGCCCTGCATCCAATACTGCAGCAACTGCAGCTTCGATTGCAGCAGCAGCATCCTCATAACCAAAGGTTAAGCGGAACATAAGGGCCAGCGACAAGATTGTTGCGATCGGGTTCGCAAGCCCTTGTCCGGCAATATCAGGAGCAGAGCCGTGAACGGGCTCGTAGAGACCATAGTTGCCGTCACCCATCGAAGCCGAAGCAAGCATACCGATAGAACCTGTCAGCATAGCAGCCTCGTCGCTCAGGATATCACCAAACATGTT
Organism: Paenibacillus sp. FSL H3-0310; assembly: GCF_038002785.1. Classification (NCBI taxonomy): domain Bacteria; kingdom Bacillati; phylum Bacillota; class Bacilli; order Caryophanales; family Paenibacillaceae; genus Paenibacillus; species Paenibacillus sp. FSL H3-0310. Next base: position 77,287 of record NZ_JBBODC010000003.1, on the reverse strand, counting down.
CTCAGTAACGATAACGTCAAAGCTAGATGGACGGCGCAGCAACTGCATTGCGCAGTTATCAACCAGTACATGCTCTACCTCTACCTCCGGATATTCTGGAGCGATCTTATTCACAACCTCACGCCACAAACGTGAAGTTTCAAGTACATTCGCTTTATCAACACTCGCCAGTTTATTGCGGCGCTTGCCGGCAATTTCAAAAGCTTGGCGGACAATTCGTTCTACTTCCATTACGTTATATACACAGGTATCCACAGCTTCTTCACCATGTTCTCCTTGACGGCGCAATTTATCTCCGAAATAAATCCCGCCAGTCAGTTCGCGAACTACCATAAGATCTGTGCCTTCCAGGACTTCAGGCTTCAAAGTCGAAGCATCCTTAAGACAGTCAAATACGACAGCTGGACGCAGGTTGGAGAACAACCCCAGTGCTTTGCGAATTCCGAGCAGTCCGGTTTCAGGACGAAGTTCCTTTGGATTATTATCCCATTTCGGTCCACCAACAGCACCCAACAACACAGCATCTGCGCTACGACAGATTTCAAGTGTATCTTCCGGCAGCGGAGTGCCCTTCTCGTCTATAGCGATACCGCCAAATAATGCATGCTCTGTTTCAAAGGCATAACCGAATACTTCTTCTGTTACTTTCAATACTTTTTCCGCTTCTGCTACAACTTCTGGTCCAATACCGTCCCCTGCGATAACGGCGATTTTTTTAACTTCACTCATCTCAGTCACTCCTCAAGTTTTCTGCTCTAACAGACATAGTTCTTCTTTATATTGTTGTATCATACCCAGTCGTAAAGGACAAAGATATAGATTCTATTGATCTGATAGGTATAGCCTATAAACAGTGAGAATCAGAACACCACCGTGAATGCTGAGCATATTTGCTCTTAGTTCTGAAGATGTTTACAATTACTATGAAGTCATCTATCAAAGGAGTGAATGCGAAGTGCATTATACAAAGCTTGGCAAATCCGGCATGAAGGTCAGTCGCCTATGTCTGGGAACGATGAATTTTGGCCCACAGACGGATGAAAAAGAAGCCTTCCGCATCATGGACGCTGCACTGGATGCAGGTGTTAATTTTTTTGATACCGCTAACATTTACGGCTGGGGCGAAAATTCTGGCCTGACTGAAACCATTATCGGACGCTGGTTTAAACAAGGCGGCGGGCGGCGGGAAAAGGTTGTACTAGCCACTAAAGTTTATGGAGCCATGAATGATAAGCTTGATGGTCCTAATGATGAAGAAGGATTATCCTCATATATCATTCGCCGCCATCTTGAAGGGTCCCTGCAGCGTCTTCAGACCGATCATATTGAATTGTACCAGATGCATCATATAGACCGCAGTACGTCCTGGGAAGAGCTCTGGGGGGCTTTCGAGCTGGCTGTGAGTCAAGGCAAGATTGGTTATGTCGGTTCCAGTAACTTTGCAGGCTGGGATATCGCCATAGCACAACAAGAAGCAAAGGCTCGTGGTTTTCTTGGACTAGTCTCAGAGCAGCATAAATACAGTCTGACCTGTCGGCTTCCTGAACTTGAAGTTTTGCCAGCCGCTCGCCATCTGGGACTAGGTATTATTCCTTGGAGCCCACTCGATGGAGGTCTGCTCGGAAGAAATGCACTCAAAAAAATAGAGGGCAGCCGAAGTGGCGGAAATGCAGATCGTGTAGAGCAGCACAAGAGCCAGCTTGAGGCTTTTGCCAGCTTATGTATGGAGCTGGGAGAACCACAGGATAATGTCGCTCTTGCTTGGCTACTGGCTAATCCTGCTGTAACAGCTCCTATTATCGGCCCCCGCACACTGGAGCAATTTGAGAGTGCGCTGCGCAGTCTTGAGATTGTACTAGATCAAGCTGTGCTTAAACGACTAGATGAAATATTCCCTGGACCCGGCGGTGAAGCCCCTAAAGCCTATGCTTGGTAGGTAAGTTCTATCATAAAAGGAGCTGAGGCCTCAGCAGAATCCATTCGCTGAAGCCTCAGCTCCCTTTTACTCATACTTATTCAGCTGTGTCCACGGTCACACTTCCATTACTCGTGCTTAAATCCACAGTATACGTGGCTTTACCAAGCACAGCGGTACCATAGCTATCGCCGTCCCGATCCCAGGGTACATTCCCCTTCAGCGAGCCATTGCTTGTATCTGCAATAATCTTCGCATCCGACACGGCCGGCAAGCCCACTATAATCTTTCCGTTACTGGATGTACATTTCCAGTTTCCGGTCACTGCTGAGTTTATAGTAATTTTGCCGTTGCTGCTCTTGGCTGACAACGCCCCATCAATGTTATCCAATACTATGGCTCCATTAGAGCTCACAAGTTCAACTTCACCTTGGATATTCTGTACGGATAGTGACCCATTGCTGGTATGCGCATCCACTTCGCCGATAATATCATGAATATTTAATGCACCATTACTTGTCTCAACCTCTATACCTGACTTAAGATTCCAGGCTTCTATAGAGCCATCACTTGTCTCAACCTCAACAGAAAGGTTATTGGGTGCACTTATATTTAAATAAGGACTTTTGGTATTGAATCCAAACTGAATGTTAGAGAACCAATTATGATCGGTATCAAGCTCCATAATCAGTGTATCTCCTTCAGTACTAACCTTCCATTTCTTTTCCAGTGCACTTTCAGCATCACTTTGCGATTTTCCAGGCAGCAGTAAACTCCCCTCATAATCCAAAGAACCTCCAGCTACACCCTCAACCTTTACTTTTCCACTTGGAAGTACGATTTTGAGCGTCGTAATATTCTCTTTCACTTCCACATTCCCACTAAGCGGAGTTAGATGTGTATTACCGATCAGATTGCTGAGTGAACCTCCAGCCATTACTGTCTGAGCAGCACTTGCTCCGATCAGTACAATAATTAACAGGATGGCCCAGCCGCTTACACGGCTTTTGACATCGGATTTGATAAAAAGTCTAATCAACATCTCAATTCCGAATAAGACCAACAACGCCGGCCATAAAAAACCAAGCACCTCATAGCTGATCATATCATACTGAGCCATCACGATAATGACACCAAGGGCAATGCAGCCCAAGGCTGCTGTGAAACTTCCTATTTTCCATCTCCCCATAGTTAAATCCCCGTTTCTTATGCTCTCGTATTATTCCTTAACATCTTCAGTCCGTACGCAATCAGACCCACTGATAATAAGATCGTGCCGATGTTGATCTCAGTCAGCATATCCCAAAGGGTAGGGAAAGCTGTGATTACCAACATGAGGAATCCAGCAACAACACAGCCGATTCCCACCCAAGCTGGATTGATCTCTTCATGTGGATATCCAGGCATAGAGGACATACCCATGGTCCAAGGGGCTCCGAAGCTGTCTGGATGAAACATCATTCGTTCGTGTTCAGCAGCCGTTATTTTCATCCAAGCCGCCTTCTGCAGGGCATCAAACAACTGATAAAACCACAGCGCCGCCAGGGCAAACGGGAAGATCAAGGGCTCGGACGGAATAAACATTATACATAAGGAGGCCCCGATCATAAACTGTAAACCCTGCTTTTTAAAGCCTAAGTACAAATGACCTACTCCAGGTATCATAGCCAGCATAAAAGTGAGCCAACGTCTCTTCTTAATCATAATACATCCTCCTAAAATTTGGGTAGCAAAACTTTAGCCAATTTAAACATCTATTGATGATCAATTATTTTATTACTATCTCCCAAAGCCACCAAACCACTGGGTTACTGAATTCGACATATGGCCGTTTATTTCGGTAATGCCATAGGCCAAATTCTCAAATACCCCAAACTGCAACAATAACAAACTGAGGCAAGCAGCCACTCCATAATGAATCCATGAGGTTTTTGGGGCAGAACGACGTCTTACATTGGTTGCCTTAGTCGCTCGTGATCTGCGACCTGTTTCGAGCTGCTCAATATGTGTCATAACATCTGCTGCGAGATCCGGGAAGTCCATCTGCGCCTGCAACTGTTCTCTGTCAGCATCCATTTCCGACCACAGCTCCGACATTGCCTTGGCTTCCTCCAGCCACTCTGCGCAATCAGGACATGACTCTATGTGCAATCGGATACTCAGCTCCATCTCTGGAGACAGTAGGCCGTCTATATAATGTGGCATCCATTCCTTCACTATTGCACAATTCATCGCCATTCCTCCCTTTGTTTACGCATCATCTGTCTGGCTCGATAAAGCTGCGATTCGATTGTTTTCACGGAAACTCCCTTTTGCTCTGCAATCTCTTGATAGGAATTGCGCTGAAAATAGTACAGCTGGACGACCGACCGGTACGGTTCCGCCAGACTGTTCACATTCTCTCCTAATTCAGCTGATGTTTCCTGCTCAAGTACCTCATGCTCCGGAGTTTGAGACGTTACCCAATCATTTTCTGTGTAATCAGCTGCACTTCGGTACTTCCACTCCCTATCGTTGGCCCGTTTCCAGTCCAGACAGGTTCGGTAGGCAATCCGATACAGCCATGTCGAGAAGGAGGATTGTCCTCTGAAAGAGGGGAGCGCTTTATATGCTTTTATAAAAACCTCCTGGGCCATATCTTTGGCCGATTCGGCTTCTCCTGTGATTTTGACACATACTCTGTATACCATGCCTTGGTAACGTGTCACCAAATGCCCAAAGGCTTGATGTTGACCGTTCAGCACAGCAGCAATCCATTCTGCCTCTTCCAGCTTTCTCCCCTCCTTCACCTTCATAACGTTAGACGCCAACCAATCGTTCTCCCCTGCAACCTATACATAAATTTTTTTGGTTTTTTTGAAATAGGCTGAAGAGAGGAATATATAGTTTGTTGTCGAATAATGTTTAACTACTATGACTAAAAGAAAACTCTTCTTAATTATCGCATTGTTTCTTATTATACTCACTGGATTCCGTATCCTATGGGTAAAGATTTCTCCGCACACCACACAACCACCACTGATCAATGGTGTGTTGGATTTACGGGATAAACAATGGAATCAGGACAAACTCCTTATTTTAAATGGGCAGTGGGAGTTCTATCCGGGTATGCTGCTTCCTTCATTCAACGAACAATCTGTAAATGCTGCTCCTGCAAAATATATACAAGTCCCGGGGAACTGGAAAGATGCCCTTAGCGATAGCGATAAATCTGCTTATGGCTACGGCTCCTATCGGCTACGTGTCCTAACAGATAATCATAAGAAGCAATCCTATAGTCTTCTAATTTCCGGAGCTCGGTCCTCTTCAGAAGTGTATATCAACGGTGAACGGCTGGACAGCTCTGGCACTCCTGCTGAGAGTAAAGAACACTATATTCCGTACATACTGCCTTATTCAGTATCCTTTACAACCGATAAAAGTGAACTTGAAATTGTGATCCATGTAGCCAACTATTCCTTTTCCCAAACGGGAGGAATTTCTAAAACGATTGTATTTGGCAGCGAAAAAGCTTTAACACAGGAAAGACTGCTCTCTATTAGCCTACAGTTGCTATTATGTGTTGTTCTAATACTGCACGCTGTATATGCTGTTATTTTATATATAATTGGGCTGCGGCAAAAGATGTTGATCTATTTTTTTCTACTGGTAATATCCGCTATAACTACCGTACTCATAGATGATGACAGGCTTCTATTGCACGTATTTCCCTTGAACTATCAATGGAATTTCAAACTATTTTACATCTCTTATATTGCTGTATTTATTTTTATCCTGCAGACAAGCAAACATCTTTTGTTCACGGATTTAAAAATAAAAAGTATTCGTATCCTAACCATCCTGTCCGTAGTAGACATCCTGTTCATATTATTTGGACCCGTTGTTCACTATTATGAATTTCACACACTGATTTTCGGCATAAATTTATTAGTTTTAGCATTAGGTGTCGTAATTCTTTTTCTGAGATCTATTGTTAAAAATTACGAAGGCTCTATTTTCCTGTTGTTATCTATGTTTGCCATCGTTAACAGCACACTTTGGGGAATGTTCAAGAATTATAACTGGGTTAACGTTACCTATTATCCTTTTGATCTAATTATCGCCTTTTTGTGCTTTGCGACTTTTGGATTTAAGCGATATCACTGGAATACTAAGGAGACAGAAAAACTGGCGCACAGCCTGCAGAGAAGTGTTACACAAAAGGATGCTTTTTTGGCTAACACCTCACATGAATTAAAAAATCCGCTGTACAGTATCATTAACATTGCCGAAACTGTCCTGGGCAGCGAGCGTGACACTGTAACGCATCAAAATGCTGAGAATTTAAAACTGCTCATTACCGTTGGAAGACGTATGTCTCTTCTGGTAGACGATCTGCTGGATCAATCCCAGCTCCGTGAAAGCAATATACAATTGCAGCTCAGAGAACTTAAGATCCAATCCTTCGCAGTGGGTGTGCTTGATATGTTCAAATTCTTAACGGAAGGGAAATCTTTATCCTTAGTCTCAGAAATACCAGATTCATTCCCTTCTATTGTGGCTGATGAAAAAAGACTCATTCAGATCTTGTTCAATCTGCTTCAAAATGCTGTTAAATATACGACTGTAGGCACGATAAGAATCCATGCAGATATTCATAAAAAATCGGCGCAGATTCATATTACGGATACGGGTCTTGGCATGAACGAGGAGACGTTGCTCAGAGCTTTCCAGCCCTATGAACAGGGCGATTCCAGCATGAACGAAGTTAGCGGTGGCATCGGGCTTGGATTAAGCACCAGCAAGCAGTTAGTTGAACTTCACGGCGGGAAAATAAGTGTAGTCTCCACACTTGGAGAAGGTACTACCTTTACATTCACAATGCCATTATACGATTCAACCAGCCGGGTATTGAGTTCAGAACTGCCCTCTATGACTGAATTCTCAGACACGCCATCTATGATCACTTTATCCAAATTAACCGCACCGGGTATCGTTTCATCAGCCCATGGAAGGAGACCAAAGCTTCTGGCTGTAGATGATGATCCGGTTAATCTAAAAATACTTACCAACGTACTTTCCATCAAGGACTATGAAATCGTTACGGTGACCAGCGGAAACGATGCTTTACTATTGCTGGATACCGTTCAGTGGGATTTAATTATTACAGATGTAATGATGCCACAAATGTCCGGGTATGAGCTGGCGCATAGAATTCGTGAACGTTACACCATTGCTGAGCTTCCCATTCTGCTTCTGACGGCACGAGGCCAAGCGGAAGATATTTATACCGGTTTTATTTCAGGTGCAAATGACTATGTAATGAAGCCTATGAATGCAATAGAGCTGAAGGCCCGTGTACGCTCCTTAACAGATCTAAAACAGTCCGTAAACGAACGGCTTCGTGTGGAAGCTGCCTATCTTCAAGCGCAAATACAACCACATTTCTTGTTCAACACATTAAATTCAATATCCGCGCTGGCTTCTTTTGATATTAATAGAATGAGTCACCTTGTGGATGCCTTCAGCTCTTATTTGCGTTTAAGCTTCAATTTCCTGAATGCTGAGCCTATGATACCGATTGAACGAGAGCTTGAGCTTGTTCATGCCTACCTCTACATAGAAAAGGAGCGCTTTGAAGATAGGATGACCATTCTTTGGGATTATGAGGAAAGCTTGCATTTTCAGCTGCCGCCCCTGACTATACAGCCACTGGTTGAAAATGCTGTCCGGCACGGTATTTTGAGTCGCTCCCAAGGAGGAACGGTGTCCATAACCATCAAGGAACAAGCTGGCGATATTGAAATCACGATATCAGACAACGGCCAAGGCATGAAAAACGAACAACTCCAGCAGTTGCTCAGCAATCCGTCTAATGATGCAAGAGGAATCGGATTTTTAAATACACATAAACGGCTGTTGCGGGTCTACGGAAAAGGGCTGCAGATTAAAAGCTCCGAAGGGAAAGGAACTTCTGTGAGTTTTATTATTCCTTCTGACAAAAAAAATCCGCTTCGAAAACTTTCTGATTAACAGACAAACTATTGTGAACCGAAATATCAAGTAAGGATTCGACGTATTTTGGCTAAAATACTATATCTGAGTGGTGATTAATAATGATTCAGGCAATATTAGTTGACGATGAACGGCTTGCCCTTGTGAAATTAGAGTTTATGTTAAAAAAAATACCATCTTTACATATAGCCGCTTCCTATACGGACCCCTCACAGGCCATTCAAGAGGCTCCGTCTTATCATCCTGACGTTATTTTTATTGATATTGAAATGCCTGAAATTAATGGTCTTCAAGCTGCGGAGATGCTCCAAGAGGCCTGTCCAAATGCAAATATTATCTTCGTTACCGCGTATAACCATTATGCTGTGGAGGCTTTTGAGATCAATGCGCTCGATTATATTTTGAAGCCTGTGCGAAATGACCGACTATTGAAAGCTGTCCAGCGGTTAGAAGAAAGATTGTCACTTGCACCAAAACTCATAATTGCAAAAGAAGAGGTAACCATTCGTTGTCTTCAATCGCTTCGTTTTGAACGAGGCGGACAATCTCTGAATAATCTGCGTTGGAGAACCTCTAAGGCCCAAGAGTTATTTGCCTTTTTGCTCCATAATCGCAACCGCTTCGTAAGTAAAGACATGCTGATTGAACTGCTGTGGCCAGACTTCAATCTGAAAAAGGCCTCTACCCATCTCTATACAACAATTTATCAAGTCCGGCAATGCTTAAAGCAGAATGAAGTCGACCTGCATATCAGCAACCTTAGCGGGGGGGAAGGCTATACCCTTGAAACCGGATCAATGTTGATTGATGTAGATAAGTGGGAACAGGGTATCCTGGCTCTGGAAACCATCAGTGAAGTTAATTGTGCGGAGCATCAAGTTTTATTCGAGCTTTATTCTGGAGATTACTATGACGATTATGATTATTTATGGGCTGAAAGTGAGCGGCAACGTCTTCGTACCATTTGGCTGCACCATGCAATGGGCATAGCCCAATTTTATATAGAAAGCAACAGAATTGCCGAGGCCGTTACTGTCTATCAACGAGTAGTGCAGTTACAGCCTTATTTTGAACAAGGGCATTTAGGATTAATGAAGGTCTACGACAGCATTGGAGAACGTTCCGCTGTGGAAGAGCAATACAAGCTGCTAAAGGGTTTATTCCATCAGGAGCTTAACATTAATCTTCCAGCCAGCGTTGAGCACTGGTACGAGCAATGGGAACAGCTTAACCATAGAGTGCGATGAGCTAAATACCCTATCAAGACATAATAAAGACACCCGGATAAAACCGGGTGTCTTTATTATTACCTTCCTAGTTATTACGTTTGAATCGTCTTGTTAATACAAACCCTAAAAGCACCAGACTTCCACCAGCCAAGTAGATCGGAAACGCGCTGTCTTCTCCTGTTTTCGGAAGCTGAGTCGGTTTATTGCTGTTATTTCCCGGCTCAGTAACTGTACCCTTTGGTACTTCCTCCACATCAATCTCTATGAGGATTTCTTCTTCATTTCCATTCTCATCTGTAACAATAATGGTGAACTTATCTTTACCAATATAGCCCGGATCAGGTGTGTAGACCCATTTGCCATCCTTAGTAATAGTCACTTTACCATGTCCCGGCTCATCTCCCAAGCTTGGCACTCCCCCAAGTGGAATTTCACCTTCAATAGGAACATCTTCATTGGTAATCTCTTTCTGCACAGGTGGGGTTACCTGCGGAACAACAGGCGTACTAGTTGCCACAGGCTGGCTTGGAGTAGCTGTTGGCGTAACCGTTGGCGTTGCCGTCGACACTGGCGTTACCATCGGTGTTGGCGAAGGTGTTGCCACCACAACTGGTGTTGCTGTTGGTGTAGAAGTAACGACTACTTCCGGTGTCGGTGATGGTGTCCAGATAGGACCTGTCGGTTCCTCTGGCGTCGACGTTGGTGTTGCTGTTGGCGTCGACGTTGGTGTTGCTGTCGGCGTCGACGTTGGTGTTGCTGTCGGCGTCGACGTTGGTGTTGCTGTCGGCGTCGACGTTGGTGTTGCTGTCGGTGTCGACGTTGGTGTTGCTGTTGGTGTCGACGTTGGTGTTGCTGTCGGTGTCGACGTTGGTGTTGCTGTTGGCGTCGACGTTGGGGTTGCTGTCGGCGTCGACGTTGGTGTTGCTGTCGGTGTCGACGTTGGTGTTGCTGTCGGTGTCGACGTTGGTGTTGCTGTTGGCGTTGGCGTTGGTGTTACCGTTGGTGCGGGCGTTACGGTCGGTATAGGCGTTGCTGTTGGTGTCGGAACTTTGTTTTTTACCTCAAGGCTTATCCCTGTCGTCGAAGAAATAGTCACTTCATGTGGTGTTTGATCAAGAACATAACCAGCAGGCGCTGTTTTCTCAATTAATATATATTTCCCACCTGTTAGTTTGGTAAATTCAAGTATCCCGTTTGTATCCGTAGTGCCTTCCTTAATCCAGATCTTATCGGCATCAACTACCCGATACAGATCAAAAACGGCCCCACTTAACACCTTACTCGTATTCCCGTCTTCTACTTTGGTAATCGTCAACGGTCCTCTTACGCCGCTTCCTGTGCCGGAGCCGCTAGAGAGCTTAACGATAATTTCCTCGGTGCTTACACCTGGAACTACCTTGATGTTTTTACCATCGAAACTAACCTTATTGGTTACCTTATCATTGTTTTGTGCTGTGATCAGGGAGTCATATTTCAAAATATAAGCTTCGGAAATATCCTTCAGGAAACTAAGCTTAAAGCTTTCTTTTCCGTCATTATCCGTAGTGATTTCCAGCTTATAATCTGTACCACTCACCAATTCTTGGTTGGTCGATGTTACATCCCCATTGCTTGCAACTTTCGTTTTGTAGACATGGAATGTATTGGACAGCAGGATTTGATTATCGCTTGGAATATCCGTAATTACCGCTTCTTTTACAAAAGATTGGTTACGGTTGATGTAAACCGTCCAATGAATTTTATTGCCATCCTGCGCACCTTCTTTGTTAACGTATTCCCCGCCCTGAGGGATATTAACAGAAGCTTGCAGTTTAGCGGACTCTACTTTCGCACCGTCATATAACGTAGCTGTATTTTTAATTTCATTTGAATCAATCGCTTGATCCGCGAACGTTGTTTTGAAAGTGACGTAGAACGCATAATTAATCGTTTTATTAAATGTCACCTTCAGCTCACTGCCATCCAGCTCCACTTTATAGTCCGCGGAATTCACACTAGCTTGAGGAGAAGGATTTCCATCCTTTCCATACTCCCATTTATTCACTTTCACAGAATCCATATTTACAACTTGGCCAGCTGAAATGGTATCAACCAGTTGAGCTTGGATTAACGTTTTCTGATTATAATTAGCCCCAATGTTCCAAGTGATTTCCTTAGTTACAGCATTGTAGGAACCACTCTTCTTCCCATTGTTTTTAACCTCATCTCTTGGATTAAAGGTTACGGTCGCTTCTTTATGCTTAGACTCCTGCACCCCATTAACCGTTTCTTTCCAATCGAGTGCACCTGTATTAGTGAATTGAGTTTTGCCCGGAGCCAGCCAATCATAGTTAAAGCTTGTTGTATAAGTAATTGTGTAAGGCTCATTTATCGGCGCATTAAAAGTAATCACAAATCCATCGTTTACTGCAACCGGATCATGCGCATTGTAAACAACACTATGGACGGTAGCAGTTCCACCTTTAGTTGGTTGAACCTTTAATGTACCCGGGACAAGCTTTAATCCAGCATTGCCAAAAGTATCTGTCACCACTAGATTTTCCATAGTCTTGCTGTCATCGTTAATTTGGATAGTCCAATCGAGGGTCTTAGTCGCATAATTAACGTTACTATAATTTTTATGGAGAATTTGCTGCTTGATATCACTGTAACCCGTTTCTGTTTTTCCATCATAAGTAATCTTGTTCGTAATCTGACCATCAACAAATACTCTGCCGTTTGCCTTTGTCTGATATTCAATACGGTAGGCAGAATTTATATCATTGTTAAATTTCAGATCAAAACCATTTAATCCCGTTGCAGTTGTTGGAGTTATTGTATATTCGCTTGAAGCGATTTCCGCGCCTTTAACCCCGTTGCCATTACTGTCGATCGTTACAGGATAAACTTTAACCGAGTTGAGAATTAGATCTTGAGTGTTATTGAATGTATCCTTCAAAATAGCATTTGCCGCTAAAATTGTTTTTTCATTGTAATTGAAATTAACAGCCCAGGAAATCACCTGATTCGCTGCATCGTAATTGGTGGACTCTTTCGATAGTGGTTTGCCACGTCCTACTGTAACTGTAGTGCTAGCCTTTTTAGAAAATCCGTTATCTCCTGTTAAGACTGCCTCATTCAAAAAGGTTTTCGCATCTACACCAGTACCAGTAATATCCGTAGAGAAGCCAATCCGGTAAGCTTTAGTAAGCGGGTTATCCGCAAATTTCAGCTTTAACTCTCCCAAAGTGGATCCTGTCACATCATACTTGCTGCTGTCCACTAGATTGCCAAGACTCACAGTCCCATCGACCTTCACATCAAGCTCATAAACAGCAATAGATACCGTATTCAGTGATAATCCCGCAGGGAGTGTGTCTGTGACCACTGCATTTTTTACGCTTTCCAGTGCCTTATTCACATCAACCGTCCAAGCGATGCTTGTTGGGTTATAATACTGCGGTTTAGGCGAACCGTCTTTTTCTATAGTAGAGCTAACCTTCGGCTTAAAATTAAGCTCAATGGTCTGAGTACCGCCTTGTATCGGGAAAATCAGGGTTTGCTTCGTGGAGCCTGTAATTTTCTTGGAGCTCAAAAGCGACCTAACGGAGAAAGTCCCTCCCACTTTATCGTGGGTTTCGATATAAGCATTAAATGTAAATACAACGCGGTTAGTATTTTTGTCGACGGTATAAGTCCCTACAGGCTCATCGTCAAAAATAAGATCACCATTCAGATCGTTATAAAGTTCAAACTGTGTTGGAAGATCAAAGGTATAGGTGGACCCATCCTTATATCCATGCCCATCTGGAAGTGACCATGTATAGTTCAATTCCGAATAGGAATCAAGTTCATATACACTTTCTGTAACCGTATTTGTGTATTTATCATCGGTGTATACAGCAAGCGTAACACTAGTAATGAGGTCATCTCCAATTACAGTACCGTTGCCACTCGCATATGCCTGCGAATTGACTCCAAAGCCAAAGCTGTAAGCCCATTGCGTCACAAGCAAGAATACTACGAGCAATGCGCTAATTTTCTTTTTTGATAACATTATTAAAAATGCCTCCTTTGTCACTCCGTTTATCGTGCTTTTCCTAAGCTTTATCCTTTGAATCCCGTACTCTACTCCCCCGCATTAACCTCCTTGACGCTTTCTCATGATATAAATTTGCAACCTAACAACTATTGTAAATAGTCCATCTATACATAATCTGAACAGCGTCCTATTGCAGTCTTGGAGATCTTTTTATTGCAAAAAAAAACAGGGATATGCGCAATAACTCGCATATCCCTGTCGTATTTACTACTTAGTGGAAAATAAAAATAACATTGTACATCTTATAGACTAGCGTGATCACGTTTGGTGTAAGTCTTACGCTTCTCCAGAAGCTTGTTCAGCGCATCAATATAAGCGCGGGCACTTGCTTCTAGAATATCGGTGCTAAGTCCACGGCCTTGTGCAGCTACTTCTCCCTGCGAAAGCACCACATGAACCTCACCCTGCGCATCTTTACCACGGGAGACCGATTTAATCGAATAATCTCCAAGGGTAACTTCCTCATTCGTGGCTTTATCAATAGCATTGTAGATGGCATCTACTGAACCATTACCTTCGGCCTCAGCTACAATCGGCTGGTCTTCCGGACCCGCAATAATAACCTTGGCGGTTGGAACAGCTTCATTACCATAAGTAACGAACATCGTTTGCAGCTTAAAGACTTCTGGCGTATCAATTAATTTCTCTTCAATCAAAGCCAAAATGTCTTCATCTGATACTTCTTTTTTCTTATCTGCCAAATCCTTAAATCTAGAAAAAGCGGTGTTCAGCTCTTCTTCGGACAAATCATACCCAAGATCACTCAACTTATCGCGGAAAGCGTGCCGTCCAGAGTGTTTGCCGAGTACCAGCTTGCTCTCTTTAAGTCCAATAGTCTCCGGTGTCATGATCTCGTAGGTAGTTTTCTCTTTTAGCATCCCGTCCTGGTGAATACCCGATTCATGAGCAAATGCGTTAGCTCCTACAATCGCTTTATTCCCTGGAACCACCATACCTGTAAGCTTGCTGACCAGACGGCTTGTGCGAGAGATCTCAGATAACGTAAGCGATGTTTTTGCACCAAAAAATTCAGCCCGTGTCTCAAGCGCTAGCGCAACTTCTTCAATCGCTGTGTTCCCGGCACGTTCACCGATACCGTTGATCGTTCCTTCGATCTGATCTGCACCATTCTGAATCGCAGCCAACGTATTTGCTGTAGCCATACCAAGATCGTTATGACAATGGGCACTAAGCTGTACGCGTTCAATATCAGGCACATTCTCTTTTAGATATTTAAAGATAGCTCCGTACTCCGAAGGATTCAAATAACCTACAGTATCCGGGATATTAACAACATTAGCGCCTTCCCGGATAGCCATGCCGACCATTTCAGCCATGAAATCATACTCCGTACGGCCCGCGTCTTCTAATGAAAACTCGAGCTTAGGGAAATATTTTTTAGCGTATCGGATAGCAGACTGTGCAGTTTCCAGCACCTGAGCCTTATCCATCCGTAGCTTATGCTGGCGGTGAATAGGAGATGTAGCCAGAAAAATATGAATACAAGGGTCCTGCGCTCCCTGTAGTGCTTCTTTTACAGCATCAATATCTGTCTCTCTAGAACGAGAAAGGCCGATTACCGTGACGTTCTTCACAGCTCTTGCCACCGCATTAACAGAAGCTAGATCACCTGGAGAAGCTGCAGGAAAACCCGCTTCCATGCGATCAATTCCCAGCTTCTCTAACTGGTAAGCGATCTCCACTTTCTCACGCGTGTTGAGGTTCACACCTGGTGACTGCTCTCCATCTCGCAGTGTCGTATCGAACACATAAATTTTCCGCATGCTAAGCACCTCCCAAAAATTGTGCTGAAACTCTCAAATGCGGCTCGCAAAGTCACGGCCGCATTTGAAGGTAATACTATTTAATCATAAGTATGATTATGATTATTTCTTAATCCAGTGCATCATTTCACGCAATTGGCTACCTACAACTTCTACTGGGTGAGCAGCTTCGTTGCGGCGAGTAGCGGTAAGGAAAGCACGTCCGGATTGGTTCTCAAGGATAAAGTCACGAGCGAATTTACCTTCTTGAATATCTGTCAGAACAGCTTTCATAGCTTTTTTAGTATCTTCAGTTACAATACGTGGTCCAGTTACATAGTCACCGTACTCAGCAGTGTTACTGATAGAATCGCGCATGCTGGACAATCCGCCTTCGTATACCATGTCAACGATCAGCTTCAATTCGTGCAGACATTCGAAGTAAGCCATCTCAGGAGCATATCCTGCTTCTGTCAATGTTTCGAAGCCAGCTTTGATCAGTGCGGATACACCACCGCAAAGTACAGCTTGTTCACCGAACAAGTCAGTTTCGGTTTCTTCACGGAAGGAAGTTTCGATAACCCCTGCGCGTGTACAGCCGATACCTTTTGCATAAGCAAGACCGATTTCTTTAGCTTTTCCAGTTGCATCTTGTTCGATAGCAATCAAGCCAGGAACGCCAAAGCCTTCAACATAAGTACGACGAACCATGTGACCTGGAGATTTTGGTGCTACAAGCAGCACGTCTGCATCTTTAGGAGCAACGATTTGTCCAAAGTGTACGTTAAAGCCGTGGGAGAACATCAAAGCTGCGCCTTTTTTAAGGTTTGGTTCTACTTCATTTTTATATACCGAAGCCTGTGTTTCATCTGGCATTAGGATTTGCACAACATCTGCACGGGATACTGCTTCAGCTACTGGCAATACTTCAAAACCGTCATTTTTCGCAGTTTCAAAAGATTTACCTTCACGAAGACCGATGACAACTTGAAGACCACTGTCACGCAGGTTTTGTGCTTGGGCATGTCCTTGGCTACCGTACCCGATTACCGCAATTGTCTTTCCTTTTAATACACTAAGTTCTGCATCCTGTTCATAGTACGTTGTAACTGCCATTGTCAATATCCTCCTTTAATTTGAGACCCATCATAAAGAGCGGGTGCCTCAAGAGAACTGGAATCATAGAAGATCTAGCTGCTCCTCAAGCTCCCGCTCTTTAGCGGGAAGTTCATTCATATCATATCAGATTAATGCAATCAAGCAGTAATCCGTTAAAGTCGCAAAATAAAATATTTAAGAGTTACCGCGTACCATAGCCGTAATACCCGTGCGAGACAGTTCTCTGATTCCATAAGGTTTCAAAAGCTCGATCATCGCATCAATCTTCACTGTATCTCCAACTACCTGTACTAACAATGTAGTGCTACCAATATCAACAACTGAAGCCCGGAAGGTTTCTACAACGCCCATAATTTCCGGACGCTCACTTGGATCAGCATTCACTTTAATCAGAGCCAGCTCACGAGCAACCATGGGCTTAGATCCAAGATCAACGACTTTAATTACATCAATTAACTTGTAGAGCTGCTTCTCGATTTGTTCAAGCGTATGCTGGTCTCCAAGAGTAACGATAACCATCCGGGACAATCCAACCTCTTCAGACTGGCCAACCGTTATACTCTCAATATTAAATCCGCGGCGACCGAACAAACCCGACACCCGTTGAAGCACACCCGGCTGGTCATTTACGAGTACAGAAATCGTATGTCTTGTCACTGTTATTCATCCCCCATCAGCATATGATCGATGGTTGAACCTTGAGTTACCATCGGGTAGACATTCTCGTCTTTTGGAACAACGAATTCTACCAATACTGGACCCGGTGTTTCCAGTGCTTTCTGCCATGCATCACGTGCTTCTTCCTTATTCGTCGCCCGTAGACCTTTTACACCATAGGCCTCAGCCAGCTTAACGAAGTCCGGACTGCCTGCGAGGTCTGTAAAGCTGTAACGTTTATCATAGATAAGATTCTGCCATTGGCGAACCATGCCAAGCACCTGATTGTTAATTACTACAATTTTGACTGGTATATTGTTAATCGCACATATCGCTAGCTCTTGGGAACACATTTGCATGCCGCCATCACCATTAATCGATACTACCAACCGTTCAGGATGTGCCATCTGTGCACCGATAGCTGACGGGAATCCGAAGCCCATCGTTCCAAGACCGCCTGAAGTAATCCATGAACGCGGATGATTGAACTTATAGTATTGTGCAGCCCACATTTGATGCTGACCAACATCCGTTGTAACAATCGCTTCACCTTTAGTGGTGTCATTGATCATTTCAATCACCCATTGTGGTTTAAGCTCTGTTTCTGAATCCTTATACCGAAGCGGCTGATCTAGCTTCCACTGAGCAATCTGTGTTCTCCAAGCATCAGCATTAGATGCGCGGCCAACCTCAGGATTCAGCATTTCCAATACCGTTTTCACATCGCCTACAATCGGAATATCAGGCGATACATTTTTCCCGATTTCTGCAGGATCGATATCGATATGCACGATTTTGGCTTTTGGCGCGAAGCCGTCCAGTCTGCCAGTAACACGGTCATCAAAACGTGCACCGATATTAATGAGCAAATCGCACTGTTGGATCGCATTATTCGCGGTATACGTACCATGCATACCCGGCATTCCCATCCAAAGTTCTTCTGCACTAGGGAAAGCTCCGAGACCCAGCAAGGTTGTAGTAATTGGAATCTCTGTCCGTTTCACGAATTCGAACATAGCTTCATGTGCTCCGGAGTAAATAACTCCACCACCTGCAATGATGATCGGACGTTCAGCAACCGCAATCGCACGAACCAATTTATCAAGCTGCAGTTTGTTTGGAACTGTACAAGGATTGTAGCCCCGAAGATTCACTGTTTTCACTGGTGTGAACAACGTCTTCGCTGCTGACACGTCTTTCGGAATATCGATCAACACTGGACCTTTACGACCGGTATTCGCCACATGAAAAGCTTCATGTATAACACGGGGGAGATCCTCAACATCTCTTACAAAGTAGCTATGCTTAGTGATTGGCATCGTTATCCCGGTAATGTCTGCTTCCTGGAAAGCATCTGTACCGATCAGGCTGGAGAATACGTTACCTGTGATTACAACCAATGGAGTGGAGTCCATATATGCTGTAGCAATACCTGTTACAAGATTCGTTGCTCCGGGACCTGAGGTAGCTATACATACCCCTGGTTTGCCACTTGCTCTAGCGTAACCGTCAGCTGCATGAATAGCACCTTGCTCATGACGTGTTAACACGTGATTGAAATCCGTAAAACCGTACAATGCATCATAGATGTACAGTACAGCTCCACCCGGATATCCGAATACAGTGTCTACACCTTCTAATACAAGGCTGCGGAGTAATATCTCGGAACCGGAAATGACCTCCGGCTCCATCCATTTTTCTTTTAACTGCTCAGTAGACCGTAATTCCGGTATTTGCGCGCTCATCAGTATTCCTCCTCCGATATTTAACATTCATTATGCAAATGACGGACCGTCCTTTATACATCAGCAAATGGTTCCTTATAAAACAAAAAAACCTTTCGCCTCCCACGCACAGTATTAGCGCGTGAGGGACGAAAGGTTGATCTTCCGTGGTACCACCCATGTTTGCATTACATCTCGCGATGCAACGCCTTATCAGGTATACAAAAATCCATCGATGTAGGCAAGGGCCCTAATCTCTGTAACCTGAAGTCCCTAACGCGGACTAAACGATTTCCCCTAATAATTCCACCACTCTAGCCAGTGGACCTTTCAGGAAAACAGCTCCGAGGTGAGCTCGTATATAAGGGATTTCGGTGGAGGTTGCAGCAGATCCTCACACTCTCTGAGCAAAAGAGCCCTTAAAACTTCGTCCTCATCATTGCCGATACATGTATGTTCGATAAAATGTTTAGACACATTATATGATTCCTAACATGGATAAGTCAATACCCTTATTTTTAATATTGTCACAACTCCTACTTCTACGTGCTGGGAACCCCCACCACGCTCCCGACATATGATGTACGACAATGCGTAGAAAGGGGGCGCTCTATGATCCGTTATCGTCGACCCAAGCAGGATGACGTCATTATCCTTGATTTAATCGAGCGACAGCTTGTACCATTATCTCATTTACCAAAGACTGAAATTGCCAAAATCAAAAAAGATATCCCCCGTCGTCTGGGACACGGTATCACCTTAGTCGCCTGTCCCGACTATGAGAGTGATCCAATGGGGTTTGTCCATTTCCTGCTGCATGGTGATTTACTTTATATCGATATGTTAGCCATAGCACCCGCAGCACGGCGCAAACACTTGGGGAATATGCTCATGGATCGAGCAGAACGATTTGCACTATCACGCGGATGTCATCGGGCTAAGGTATCCGTCGATTTAGGAAACACAGCAGCTCTTGCCTTTTATCAAAAATTGGGCTACAGCGTAGCCCGTTATCAATCCCTAAGCTTCTGTTACGAATTGGAGAAAAGGTTCATCTAGTTAAATCGAATTTCAACTGAACTTAAAAGAATCCGAAAGGTGGATAGGGTGTGCCTCCGTACCCGTAACCTCCATAAGGATTACCATAGCCAGGACCTCCGCCATAAGGAGCTCCACCGCCATAGCCACCACCAAAAGCATAAGGTGCTGTACCAATAGCTAGCAAATCAAACAACACTAAAGGAATGATTGCTTTGGTTTGTACTTTTTTACCACTTACGCGTTGTAATATCAGACGATTTCCGGATACACGAAGCAGTTTCCCTGTCACCTGAGTACCGTCCTTTTTTACTGCAATGATCTGCTTACCCACGAGTCTCATAACCTGCTTCTTCGTAACTGGCTTAGTCATATGATCCCCTCCTAAATGTTTTGTACGCCTCTCATTTGCATCATCTACAAAACAGTCTATTCGATGGAAAGGACCTTCGCCTGTACACTTGCCCTCCTGCCTCAATGTTTATCCTTGCTGATCCTAATAAAAAAGCCGTATTTCCGGGAAAAGACCGGAAATACGGCTTTGAAAAGTTACATTTCTATCGCTTACCAGGATCGTATGGCTGTCCTAATGCCTTAGGAGCAGAGGATCGGCCTACAGCCCCTACCAGCACGATGATAGTCAGTACATAAGGGATCATAAAGATAAACTCTTGAGGAATATTTTGTGACCACTCATACAATTGAACATAGTTGCGAATCGCTTGGGAGAATCCGAAGAATACCGCTGCACCAAAGGCACCAAGTGGATTCCATTTCCCAAAGATCATCGCTGCAATGGCGATAAAACCTTGACCAGAGATTGTATTATGTCCAAAGGTTCCGGTTGTTGTTAAAGTGATTGTAGCTCCACCAATACCCGCCATCAATCCACTCAACATTACACCGATATATCTCATCCGATTAACTTTTACACCCAGTGTATCTGCAGCACTTGGATGCTCACCTACTGCACGCAAACGCAATCCAAATGGCGTCTTAAACAGAACCAAATAAATAACGATGACCAGTATTATGGCCAGATAAGTTGTAGGATAGGAATTAAAAATCCCTTCACCAATCACTGGGATTTTGGAGAGCCCAGGAATTGCAACCTTGCTAAACCCATCAATGATCGGAGTTTCAGCAGATCCATCAAACAGGAGCTTTACCATATAGAGCGTGCTTCCTGCAGCTAAAAAGTTAATAACCGTACCACTAATCGTCTGATCAGATTTAAAGGTTATAGATGCAACCGCATGAATTAGTGAGCCTAGCACACCAACAGCTATAGCACAGAGTACACCAACCCAAGGAGCCCATTCGCCCATTCCAGCGTCCTGAGCATAATAACCGCCTACTGCTGCCGCAAAGGCACCAAACATCATCAAACCTTCAAGTCCAATGTTTACGACACCGGAACGTTCAGAGAAGATGCCGCCAAGTGAGGCAAAAATGAGCGCTGTGGAAAAAACAAGCGTTGTATTAAGCAGTTGACCTAACGTCTGCAGATCCATCTATAACACCTTCTCTTTCTTGCGCTTGAAGTAAAAGGGCTTAAGCACCCAGCGCACAATCCCTTGTGCCGCAATAAAGAATATGATTGAACCAATAACGATACGAATAAGCTCTGGTGGAACATCTGCAGCAAAACTCATACCCGCAGAACCATAAGTCAGCGTACCGTAGAGAATCGCAGCCAGAATAACACCAAGTGGATGTGTTAAACCAAGAAGAGCAACAGCGATACCATCAAATCCATATCCTGGCGATGCCGCGAAAATAGCTTGATAATGGAATACACCAAGCACCTCTCCTGCTCCGGCCAGACCGGCGAATACACCACTTATGAACATTGCCTTCATAACGTTACGTCCAACATTCATCCCTGCATATTCGGCAGCATGTGGATTGTAACCAACTGCACGCATTTCGTAGCCCTGCTTGGTCTTCCATAAGTACACATAGAAGAATACCGCTGCAGCAAGAGCAATAGCTGTACCCCAGTGTAGACGTGCATTATCAAATATCGAATTCAAAAAGGTCATGGAAAGCGAGGCCGGAATATCCTCGGAACGATTTTGTCCTGGAAGCAACAAAAAGTTTCTAACGATATAATTCGACAGGTAAAGAGCAATCCAGTTTAACATGATTGTGGTAATAACTTCGTTAATCCCACGTTTTGCTTTCAAATAACCGGCAATCCCTGCCCATAAACCACCACAGACACCCGCAATAATTACAGCAAGCGGGACAAGCAGGAAGGATGGCAGACCTGCCATCTTAATACCCACCACTGTTGCCGCTGTCATACCAATCATTACTTGGCCATCTGCCCCGATATTAAACATCCCTGAACGGAATGCGAAAGCTACGGCTAGCCCTGTAAGCATTAATGGTGTCATTTCGCGCACAGCTTCACCAAAGTTATACAAATTACCAAACACCCGTTTGAACAGTGCGGAGTAAGCAGTTATCGGATCATAACCGCCCAGAAGCATAACTATTGCTCCCACAAGAAAACCAAGCACGATGGCAACCAGAGGAACGATGTAGCTGTCAGTTGTGAAGATTTTTTTGAACTTATTCAACTGCCTTACCTCCCCGCTGCAAGCTGCCTGCCATCATAAGACCCAGTTCCTGATCATTCGTATCTTGCGGGAACACTTCACCGACAATTTTCCCTTCATAGATAACAGCGATTCTGTCAGAGACGTTCATAATCTCGTCCAATTCAAAGGAAATAAGTAGAACAGCCTTTCCTTGATCACGCTGAGCTATGAGTTGCTTCTGAACAAATTCGATAGCCCCAACATCTAAACCGCGTGTAGGTTGTGCGGCAATTAACAATGTCGGATTTTTATCTATTTCCCGCGCAATAATCGCTTTCTGTTGATTTCCGCCGGATAAAGAACGGGCTTTGGTCTCTATTGAAGGTGTACGTACATCAAATTGCTCTATAAGCTTCGCTGCGTACTTATCAATGACATCATTTTGCAAAAAGCCATTTTTGTTGTAAGGACTCTTATAATAGGTTTCCAAAACCATATTCTCACTCATGGTGAAATCAAGCACTAATCCATGCTTGTGGCGGTCCTCAGGAATATGAGAGACATTCATCTCTGAAACCTTCCGCGGTGATAAATTAGCAATTTCATTGCCAGAAACGGTTATCGAACCCGAATCAATTTTGCGCAGACCTGTAATGGCCTGGATCAACTCACTTTGTCCATTGCCATCTACGCCAGCAATCCCGAGAATTTCCCCTGCTTTAACTTCAAAGCTAAGACCATCCAGTACGGAGACCCCGTCTTTACTCTTACTGCTGACATCCTTCAGTTTGAGTACAGATTGGCCAACCTCAGGAGCTTTCTTGTCCACTTTAAAAGTTACGCCACGCCCAACCATTTTTTCAGCTAGCTCATTAGGATTGGTCTCTGCGGTATTCACAGTATCAATTACTTTCCCACGTCTAATAATGGTGACCCGATCAGATATTTGCATGATTTCTTTAAGCTTATGCGTGATCAAAATAATGGATTTTCCCTCTGCAACAAGCCGCTTCATAATCGCCATGAGTTCCGTAATTTCTTGAGGCGTAAGTACTGCGGTCGGCTCATCAAATATGAGAATATCCGCTCCACGGTACAGGGTCTTCATAATTTCTACCCTTTGCTGCATACCTACCGAAATGTCATGAATAACGGCATTTGGATTCACTTGCAGGCCATATTGCTCCGATAGCTTCCGAACCTGTTCCGCAGCGGATTTATAGTCAATTTTAAGACCTTTTTTCGGCTCCATCCCAAGAACAATATTCTCGGTCACCGTAAAAGGCTCCACAAGCTTGAAATGCTGATGAACCATACCAATACCAAGCTCAATAGCTTTATTGGGGTTATCAATAATAACCGGTTTCCCGTCGATTTCAATACTGCCTTCATCCGGTTGATACAATCCAAATACAATGTTCATTAAAGTGGACTTGCCTGCACCATTCTCACCAAGCAATGCAAGGATTTCACCCTTTTTAAGCGTCAAGCTAATGGAATCGTTAGCAACAATACCGGGAAAGCGTTTTGTGATTTGCTTCAACTCTACGACAGGAGCCGCAGCACTCATGGAATCACCCTCATCACAGAATATATAACTACCTTATAGACACGGATGTACCGCCCTTTGTAAGGCGGTATATCTATGTTCCTCTTATCATAACCAGTGCTTTAACAAGGAATAAGGCCAGCACAACACCGGCCTTATTCTTTGATCCTTATTGTAATGCAATAAATGGAGACTAACTATTACTCGGAAGGAACAGTGATTGTTCCATCAATGATTTGTTTTTTGTATTCTTCAACTTTAGCTAGGATCTCTTCAGAAACGTTGTCCTTAGTATCAGAAATACCTACACCATTATCTTTCAGACCAAGAACGGTTGTAGTACCACCCTTGAACGTACCGTCAATTACTTCTTTAGAAACTTTAAGAACAGCTTCGTCTACACGTTTGATCATGGAAGTCAAAGTAACGTCAGTACCAAACTCGATGGATTGGTCTTTATCTACACCAATAACCCATACTTTAGTACCGCCTGCTTTGTTACGAGCTTTAGCTTCGTTGAATACGCCATTCCCTGTTTGTCCAGCAGCAGGGAAGATAATGTCGTTTCCGTCGTTATACAATGTAGCCGCAAGAGATTTACCAACGTCTGGTTTGTCATAACCACCAGCATAAGTAGGTGTTACTTTAGCTGAAGGGTTAACTGCTGCTACACCAGCTTTAAAGCCAGCTTCAAAACGTTTGATTACAGGGCTTTCCAGACCACCGATGAATGCAACTTTGTTAGTTTTTGTAGTCAGACCAGCAACCACACCAACCAAGAAGGAACCTTCATTTTCGGAGAAAGTAACGGAAGCTACGTTAGGAGCTTCAACTACGCTATCAATGATAGCCAAGTTAGCATTTGGGTTCTCAGTAGCTACTTTTTTAATTGCGTCGCCAAGATCAAAACCAATACCCCAAGTCAAGTTGTATCCATCTTTAACGAAGGAGTTAAGGTTTGGCTCATAGTCAGCATTTGATTTACTTTGCAAGTACTTAACGCCACTACCTGTTTCTTTTTCAAGAGCTTGCAATGCTTCCCATGCGGATTGGTTAAACGATTTATCGTTTACGCCACCAATGTCAGTAACCATACCAAATTTGAAATCGGATTTAGGTGCGTTTGTTCCTGCATTGGTTCCTGCATTAGTTTCACCTTTAGCGGCGTTGTTATTGTTGTTTCCACAGCCTGTCAAAACGACTGTAAGAGACAGCAACATTGCAAGAGATAGCTTTAAACCTTTTTTCATTGAATGTAATCCCCCTTAAAATATTGGATGTCTTCTGTGTTCTGCTTGGACATTCCATTAGTTCAAATTATAACTGCAATAAAATCTAAAATCCAGTGCATAAATGACCTCAGGTCAATAATAATTTGCACTTTTTAGCAAGTAACCGCTTTCCATGACATAGCATGTTACAGTTATGTCTGGTTAATGTCAGAAACCCTGATTTTACTCTGTATAGTATTCCAACACATTACAAATATTATTGCACACTTAAGTGTTTTCTATTATTATGATTCCTTAGTAATTGCACTGAAAGGAAGTTATCAGATCATGACCGAAGAAATAAATCCACAAACAACACCGGCCTTCAAATATTGCCGTGAATCCCGTGTCTTCAAAACCGGACGCGTTTTCCCTAATGATGTCAATAATCACAAAACATTATTCGGTGGCAAGCTTATGAGCGGCATTGATGAAGTAGCCTCCATTTCAGCTATGCGCCATTGTCGAACTAACGTCGTCACAGCCTCTACAGACTCTGTAGACTTCTTGAGACCCATTCGCCCTACGGACTCCGTATGCTTTGAATCCTTCGTCTCCTGGACCGGACGGACAAGCATAGAGGTGTTTGTGAAGATCATTTCAGAAAATCTATATACTGGAGAGCGCGCTGTCGCTGCTACTTCATTTCTAACCTTTGTCGCAGTCGAAGAGGATGGCACACCTACTCCGGTTCCAGCTATCATCCCAGAGACAGACGAAGAGAAGCTGATCAACGAATCTGCTAATGAACGTTCCGAGCTACGAAAAGTTCGCCGCAATATCAGCAAAAAACTCGCCGCTCAATTAAACACCATAAAGTACTGGGAATAGCTCTGCAGATGCAGAGCTTTTTCTTTTATGTAGGGAATTTCAACGCTGCTTCATCCCTATCTTACCGCACAAAAAAGCACCGCTGCATGGGCAACCCGCAGGCGGTGCTTTTCGGTTATATTACAACACTTACGCGTTGATTTTCTCTTTAGCAATACCAGCTAAGGAGTTGAATGCGTTAAGATCATTCACAGCCAGATCAGCCAGCATTTTACGGTTAACTTCTACACCAGCCAATTTCAGGCCGTATACAAGCTTGCTGTAAGAAAGACCGTTCAAACGAGCTGCTGCATTAATACGAACGATCCACAGTCTGCGGAAGTTACGTTTAGTTTGACGACGGTCGCGGTAAGCGTAAACCATCGATTTCATTACTTGTTCTTTAGCTGTTTTAAAAATACGGTGTTTAGAACCGAAATAACCTTTTGCCAATTTCAACACTTTTTTATGTTTACGACGAACTACAAATCCGCCCTTAACTCTTGCCATATTAATAAACCTCCCAAAAATGTGTAATAAACTATTTCAAGTTAGCCAATCCTTGTTTCAAACGTCTTACATCCCCAGGGGCCATTACTGGATTTCCGTTCAGAACGCGCTTAGCGCGTTTAGATTTGTGGGACAGCAAGTGGTTTTTGTGAGCTTTGTAACGTGTTACTTTACCAGTTCCGGTAATTTTGAAGCGGCCTTTCAGGCTGCTGTGTGTTTTCATCTTAGGCATGGTGTTTCCTCCTTGAATATTATGCGGCGCCAAATTGCAGATAAGCAAGTGACTCCAGATTTATTGAGCTTTAGGAGCCAAAATCATAATCATGCTGCGGCCTTCCAGCTTTGGCTGGCGCTCAACAACAGATATATCAGCCACTTCGTTCTTCACTCGTTCGAGGATTTTTTGGCCGATATTCGCGTGTGTAATCTCACGTCCGCGGAAACGTACGGAGCACTTCACTTTATCGCCCTCACCCAAGAACTTGATCACATTGCGGAACTTAGTTTGATAATCATGTTCCTCAATGTTAGCACGGAACCAGACTTCCTTGATATCAACGACCTTCTGGTTTTTACGCGCTTCCTTCTCTTTCTTCTGCGTTTCATAACGGAACTTGCCGTAATCCATGATGCGGCATACCGGCGGCTTAGCCTGTGGTGCTACATTGACTAGATCCAGATTAAGATCGATCGCCATTTGCAGCGCTTCGCGGATCGGTTTAATTCCGATTTGCTCACCTTCCGCACCAACCAACCGTACCTCTTTGGCCCGAATTTCATCATTGATCATATGTTCCTTACTGATAACTCTCCACCTCCGGATCTTTTTAACAACTATTCTCACGTAACTCCATAAAAAAGGGGTGCCGGTAACACCCGACACCCCGTGTTTGATCAACGTTCATGAACATTAACATTCATAAAGCATTGAGATCAAAACCAGCCGGCGAATATGCCAGTCAGGTGAGAAGCAGGTGCTTCTTCTTGCAATCCCTATGATTTGCGTACTTGAATACTATACACCACACTATTTGGGGTGTCAATCCTTTTATGCAGAAATTTCGTGAATTTTATACCTGCTTACTTTGTACTTCTTCAAGTCGTACTACGCGAGTATGCTTGGTATGGCTCCATTGCTTATTGTTCTGCGTGAAGAACGCATAGAACGTAATCGGATACCACGAGATCAAGTAGATCGGGAAGAATACAAGATAAGCATATACTTTCTTGAACGTAACCTTCTCCAATGCCATCGCAATACCAAAAGTCACCAGATTGGCGCCAATAGCCAGGAAGCTGAGCCAGATCGGCAAGCTGCCGTAAATGTTAGCGATATTCGGTCCGTTAAAGAACGCCATATCCACCCACATTACCGCCGTCATTAAAAAAGTGAGCAATACAATATATACATTCGCTCCATAAAGCGCGAGGTCAAACTTCGTTAAGCTGCGTTCTTTAATACTTTGCCAAAGCAATGGGAAAAAATAACGGCGAGCAACAGTGAAGTGCCCCTGCATCCAACGCAGACGCTGTCTTGAAGAGGCCTTGAAGGTTAACGGCTTCTCATCAAATACCTTTGCATCATAATTGAACTTAGGATATACACCATGTGCTGCACTACGCATCGTAAACTCCAAGTCCTCGACCAAACTTGTAGCTCCCCAGCCCATTTCTTTAAGAAGTGTGGTCTCAAAACACATTCCCGTTCCGCCAAGGAAGTTAGCCATATTTAAATTATGGCGTGAAAGTTGCCACAAACGGTTAATATACCAGTACGAAATACCATAAGCAGCTGTAATCCAGGAATCCTCTGGATTCTTGGTGTCGATATAACCTTGGATTACCCGTGCACCTGAACAAAGATCATTATTCATCTCCATCAGGAACTCAGTATGCGCCAAGTTATCGGCATCGAACATGACAACAGCATCATATTGCCGGGGCATAGCCCACAGCTCTTTAAGCATCCATTCTATTGCGTAGCCTTTACCTCTCAGATTTGCATTGGTGCGGACACAAGCGTTCATGCCGTGTTCTCTAACGATGCGAGCTGTACCGTCTGTACAATTGTCACAAATTACAAATACATCGTACAGTTCTGATGGATAATTAAGCTGCTTCAGATTCTCCATTAATGCGCCGACAACTTCTTCCTCGTTATGTGCGGCAACAAGTACGGCAAAAGATTTTTCCGGCTTATACTGCGTTTTTTTCTTTTTCCTGTGCAGTCCGAATAATGAAAACGTAAACTGATAGACTGCGATTGCTGCCAAGATCACTTGGAGCGTAACAAACAGTGCGTCTGTCATGACCTTTTGATGCCCCCTTTTTTCACTCTTGGTGTTCTTTTTTTCTCTCTAGCTTGCTTGACGTTCTTTCTGACCCTTTTGTTGCATCCCTTAACAATAGACCAAGAGTATTCTTATTCTCGGCAGACTTCACAATTTTTATATATGCTGTTTAAAAGAATTCTATGGATTCCTTTTTTTGAATCCTTATTTATCTCTTACCCTTTTAAACAGGTTTAGTCTGCTTGAATCATTGTAAAGCGTAATAGTGCTCTAAGTCAAAACTGGCAAATTTCGTGTAAACCTGAGCTTTTCCTTGAAATGAACTACCTTTAAAAAGTATGATTAAGACAGATCTAAGCTATAGAACGGATTACTGCATTAACATCTGTTAACGGTAGCCGGACTAGCGGAGGGAATTAGATATGAGACATTTATTCATGAAACTACATCTCTGGGAGCGGAATCTTTTTAAGTGGATCAACGGACGAATGCATAATCGTTTTTTGAACTTTTGGCTCTTTTACCTTACTCATTTGGGTGGAGCTACAAGCACGATTGTTATCAATATACTGGTATGGGTATTAGCTCCTGAGCCTTGGAGAACTACAGGTTTACAAGCCTTGACAGCACTAGCTGTCAGCCATATACCCGTAGCTATCGCCAAAAAACTGTACCCGCGTATGCGTCCTTATCTGGCGTTACCGGAAACCAATACTTTTCGTAATCCATTAAAGGATCATTCTTTTCCATCTGGTCATACTACAGCTATCTTTGCTTCTACGGTCCCTTATATGCTGGCGTTTCCTGCTTTGACCGTTATTCTGCTGCCGCTAGCTTGTATTGTCGGATTTTCTCGTATTTATCTTGGATTGCATTATCCATCAGATGTTATAGCTGGCGCAGTGATCGGTTCCTGCGTAGCAGCTGGTACTATAGCCTTATGGATGTAAAGCATTTATTGTTAATAACCGGGAAAACCCTTGAGAATAGGTGAATCAACATTGCGTAAAAAAAGAATCTTAATACTCTCGGAAGGTTTTGGCGCCGGACATACACAAGCAGCTTATGCGTTGTCGAGCAGTCTGCGCCAATTATCGCCTAATTTACAAACGAAGGTGCTAGAACTTGGAAATTTTTTAAACCCCAAGATGGCACCTATTATTCTGTCTGCTTACCGAAAGACGGTAACGACACAGCCAAAATTGATGGGTTATGTCTACCGTCACCAGAAATCATTCAATCGTCTTACCACGCTTGCCTTGCATCGTATATTTTATACGCATGCCAAAAATATTGTGAGGCAACTGAAACCCGACGTAATTGTCTGCACACATTTTATTCCAGGTGCTGTAGTGTCCCGCCTAAAGAGATTGGATCCTACCCTAAATGTGCCGCTCGTCACCGTCATAACGGATTATGATGCGCATGCAACCTGGATTAGCCCAGAGGTAGACCTTTACCTGGTTTCAACACCTGAGGTTAAATCCAAATTGCGCAGCCGAAATATTCCTGCCACGAAAATTCAGGTAACAGGTATACCGATACACCCTAATTTTTGGAAGCATCCCGGAAAGCAGGAGATTCGAGAGCAATTCAATCTGCGGGAGATGCCAACCGTTCTAGTCATGGGCGGCGGCTGGGGAATCATGAACGACCAAGTCGTAAATGCTTGTCTGGCGGAATGGCGTGACAAGATTCAGATTGTTTTCTGTCTCGGCAATAACGAACAGCTGCTAAAGGAAATGAAAGAAGACCCGCATTATAATCATCCTAATATCTCCTTACTCGGCTTTACGCGTGAAATCCACAAGCTGATGGAGGTGTCCGATCTGCTGGTTACAAAACCGGGAGGAATGACCTGCAGTGAAGGGCTTGCAAAAGGTATTCCGATGCTCTTCCATCACCCTCTTCCCGGGCAGGAGGAGGAGAATTGCCGCTACTTTACTGCAGCCGGCTTCGGAGAACCCATCGAATCTTTAGAGGTTGTCGAAATGTGGATGGAGCGCCTCTTAAACAACTATGAGGATGTGCAAAACAAGCGCAAACTTCATCTTGAAGAAATTGCGCGCTACCATCCTTTACAATGTGCTCAGAGTATCATCGAATTATTGGAATAGTTAATTAAAAAAGCGGCAGCCTCCAAACTACTTTACTTGGAGAGTTGCCGCTTTATTATTGAAGCATGCCATTTGAAGCAGTGCTTTGTAACTACAGCCGATATTTATCCAATCGGGTAACCTGATACTGTTTGAGTGCTTCTGCACCTACAATTGCCTCGCAACGATGGATATTCACGCCACGTCCGACAAATTTCGTCTCATATTCTGTCATGATATGATCCTCGTTGATGATGCCATCTGCATGTAGGTCCAAAGAAATATTTTTCATCTGCAAGCCAAAGTCCGCAAAGGCATTTAATGAGAACTCAAAAAGACTGCGGGAATCTGTTTTTAGATGAATTTCACCTAGATCGCTAAGCAAACCGCGATATTTGTCAAGAAAACGTGGATGTGTCAAACGACGCCGGGCATGCTTGCTTTTAGGCCACGGATCGCTGAAATTAAGATAAATCCGTTCAAGCTCTCCCGGAGCAAATACTTCCTCAGCATAATCGATATTTGCAAGTGCCAATTTCAGGTTAGGCGGTGTTTCATGTCCTGCCGGCTCCCATACTGCTCTAGCCTTATCTCCAGCACGGCGGATCAGCTCATCATACATATCCACTCCGATAAAGTTAATATCAGGATATTTAAAGCTCATTTGGCTGATAAACTGTCCTTTGCCCATTCCGAACTCCACATGGATCGGATGATCGTTACCGAACAGCTTGGACCACTCACCTTTATAACTCCGAGGATCTAGAATGACTAAATCCGTCTGTTCTTCCAAACTTTCACGTATTCCTTTTCTTCCGCGTAAACGCATAGGTATTCCTCCGATTATCTCTTATACGATAACTGTCACTTGCAATATTGTGCCGAAATTGTCCCAAAAAGTAAAGGGATTGCGGTAAAAAAAGAAAAAGGAATTCTCTGGTTCAGCTCTTAAATGAGCTGTTCAGAGGAATTCCTTCGTTGTTGTATATTGGAATAGATTTCGTTCTTGTCTGGCAAATCAAGATTTACTTTGTGTTTGTGGCAAATGTCTTTTTTTCGAATGCGCTACGAATTTTGCGCTGCGCATCTGTCTTGATCTTAGGGTTGCCGTTAAATTCCACGCCCGTTAGTGCAAGGGCTTCATCTGGTGTTAAGTGGACTTCAATCGAATCTTTACCCTCAGCATATACCGTTTGAGAATTCATTGCTATCACCTCACGGTTATTATTATGGATCGGACGACACGAAATTATGAACTCTTGGATGAATTTCTTTATGCCACAGCAGCTTTTCACACTCTGAATATAACATACTATGTAAGCATTTTCAAGCTGAAAGCGCCTTATTTCCTGCCTATTTTTCATGCCGTTATGAGGAGTCAATGTTACGCCGAGCTCGGTTTTTTGATACAATGTATTGGATTATAAGAAACGGCTGTGCGTTCTCTGGGATAAGGACGCCATCTGTCTCAGAAAAATATAAGGATAAGGAATCTTATCCATAATTATATTTTCAGAAAGGGGCTTCTCGTGTCTAATCTTCAATACACTTCTCCTCCGCAACTTTGGGGAGATAAACGTTTTCATACTTGGAATTACGAAATGCGTGAACACATGAACACCAAGGTATTCAAAGTTATGCTTGATGCAGGCTTTACCTGTCCCAATCGTGACGGCTCCATTGCTAAGGGAGGCTGCACATTTTGCAGTGCCAGAGGTTCTGGTGATTTTGCCGGAAGCCGCCGAGATGACCTAGTCACACAATTCAATAACGTCCGTGACAGACAGCATCTGAAATGGCCAAATGCTAAATATATCGGTTACTTCCAAGCCTATACTAATACGTACGCTCCGGTCGAAGAGCTGAGAGAATATTTCGAAGTTATTTTGCAGCAGCCTGGTGTCGTTGGATTGTCTATTGCTACCCGCCCTGACTGTCTGCCGGATGATGTGGTCGAATATTTAGCAGAGCTGAACAAGCGTACGTATCTTTGGGTAGAGATGGGTCTTCAGACTATACATGACTCCACTTCTGAGCTTATTAACCGGGCGCATGATACGCAGTGTTATGTGGAGGCTGTGGAAAAGCTGCGCCGTCACAATATTCGAATCTGTACCCATATCATTCACGGTCTCCCACAGGAGACGCACGAAATGATGCTTGAAACGGTATCTGCTGTAGCTCGCATGGATGTGCAGGGAATTAAGATTCACCTTCTGCATCTCATGCGGAAAACACCAATGGTGAAGCAGTATGAAGCAGGATTGCTCCGATTCATGGAACAGGACGAGTATGTGAAGCTGATTGCTGATTCACTTGAAATTCTGCCCCCTGAGATGATTGTTCATCGCTTGACTGGAGATGCCCCACGGGATCTCTTAGTTGGACCGATGTGGAGTCTCAAGAAATGGGAAGTGCTAAATGCCATTGACGATGAGCTTGTTGCTCGTGATACTTGGCAGGGTAAGTATTGGAGGAAGGGCTAATGGGCTTTATGTCCGTTCTAAGCTTTGCTCATAAATTAATCTCTGAGCGGCTAACTTTAGGTGACCGTGCGATTGATGCAACTGTAGGTACTGGTGCTGACACGCTTTTTCTAGCCAAAACAACCGGAGCTCGTGGCGAAGTCTACGGCTTTGACATTCAAGCTGCGGCGCTGAAGCTGGCAGAAGAACGTCTCCGGCTTGCGCGGGAGGACACTTCCTCACTCTCTGCCGTTACCTTACTGGAACGCAGCCATGCCGAAATGGCAGAAGCCGTCCCGGCTAACTGGCCAGGCACCGTTGGTGCTGTAATGTTCAATCTTGGCTATCTGCCTTCAGGCGATGCCGACAAGAATATCATTACTGAGCCGGATAGCTCTATTGCAGCCCTGGAAGCTTCACTCCAGCTGCTGCGTCCGGGGGGAATTATTACGGCTGTACTGTATCCTGGCCATGCAGGCGGAGATCTCGAAGCCGCCGCTGTTGAAGCTTGGGCTGCGACTGTTTCCCCTAAGGTAGCGCAGAGCATTGTATACCGCCAGCTGCAGCGCACGGACGCACCTTATGTAATTGCCCTCGAGAAGAAAAAAGGTTCCCCATCTTAAGCTTTATAAACAATCAAACTATCTTGTAATTGGGAAGGAAGATTACGAATGACACAACCATATCCTTTAAAATTTCAACCGGAGTTTAAAGAACGTGTCTGGGGTGGCCGCGCGCTGGAGAAATTCGGCCTGAATCTACCAGAAGGCCATATTGGTGAAGGCTGGATGATTGCCGATCATGCGAATGGAACATCTTCGGTGGTTAATGGAGAATTAGCTGGACAAGGTCTGGATCAAATTCGTGAGCAATTTGGTCACGAGTGGTTCGGAAGCAAGGGAATATCAGAAGCTGGTGGAAGATTTCCACTCTTGATCAAATTGTTGGATTGCAACGACAACCTTTCCGTTCAAGTCCATCCTACGGATGATTATGTAGGATTGCCTAAAGGTGAACTGGGTAAAACAGAGATGTGGTACGTATTAGACGCTAAGCCAGATGCAAAAATCATCTACGGCCTTAAAGAAGGCGTAGACCGTGAAACATTACGCGAAGCACTGGAAAAAGGCACGGTTATGGATAGCCTTCAAGAGGTATCTGTCTCCGCTGGCGATTCCTTCTACATCCCTGCCGGAACGGTACATGCTCTATGCGCTGGTGTCGTTGTAGCGGAAATCCAACAGAATTCCGACACTACATACCGTATTTATGACTACGACCGTCCAGGTCTAGATGGAAAACCACGCGAGCTTCATATTGAGGATTCTCTAAATGTTACAGCTTATGAAGGCGCTGGCGCTACTTCGATGAAGACCGATCATGCAGTGCCTGGAGAGTGGCTGCAGCTTGCCGCTTCACCTTATTTTATTGTCGAAAAAGGGATCGTAAATGGTTCATGGGATCTCACCACTTCAGAAGACAGCTTCACTATTCTGGTTATCTGCGAAGGCAGCGGACATCTGACTTGGGAAGGCGGCTCCCAGCCTTATGCCGCAGGGGAATGTTATCTGATTCCTTCCAACCTAGGCCGTTATACTATCGAGGGTCATTCTACTGTGCTTCGCTCTTATTTACCATAAGTCGAGAACCTTTAGGAGGAATGGACCATGAAGGAAAACAGCTTTACTCTAACGGATCCCATAGGTGTAACCATCCATGTCTATGAATGGTTACCTGAGTCCGATGTGCCAGTTAGAGGAATCGTGCAAATTTCACACGGGATGTGTGAAACTGCTGCCCGCTACGCTCGTTTTGCGGAAGCTTTAACCGGGGTTGGTTATGCAGTATATGCCAATGATCACCGGGGACATGGTAGAACCGCTGGTCAAGTCAATCTGCTTGGTGATGTTGGGGAGGACGGATTTTATTGGATGCGGCGTAATCTTCTGCAGGTAGGTGCCGCAGCACTCTCCAAGCATGAAGGAAAGCCCATCATTTTATTCGCACACAGTATGGGTTCCTTTCTGGGTCAAAAACTCATGTGCGAAGAAGGCAACGAAATCTATTCAGGGTTTATCCTAAGCGGGACAAACGGTCCACGCAGTATGCTGCGTATTGGAGAATCTCTGGCTAGCGCGCAGCTTAAGCTAAAGGGTGAGCATCATCGCAGTGTACTGCTGAACAGTCTGGTATTCGGCAGCTATAACCGCGCCTTTTCCCCGGTCAGAACAACATTTGATTGGCTGAGCAGCGATACTGCGGAAGTAGATAAGTACATTTCCGATCCATTCTGCGGAGCTATTTGTACAACACGCTTTTTCCGTGGTTTCTTCCACCTCCTAAGAGAGATCCATACTGAGGAATCACTTAGCACATTATGTACAGGTAAGCCCATTTATATATTCGGTGGGGATAAGGACCCTGTCGGGATGAACGGTCAAGGCATTCCCCGTCTTGCGGAGTTGTATAAGAAACGAGGAGTGTCAGACGTTGAGTTCCGACTCTATCCAGAAGGTAGACACGAAATGCTAAATGAAGTGAATCGAGATCAAGTCACAGCCGATGTGCTCAACTGGTTAAAGCGCCACCTTCCTTCAGAGGTTTCAACGATAAGTTAAGAAAAAACGCGGTTGTTAGTGAATTTATGAGACGAGAAATGAGACAACATAGAAGCGATGCTCCCGGTATATGGGAGATCGCTTCTTTGCGGTTTGCGTAGCTTATCTCAGCAGACTTCTCAATCTAACAATCTCCAGTTCCTTCGCGCATCTGAACTTTAGTAAATAAACTTCCGCCACCACTTTCGGACTCAGTTGACGCTGTCTTCAGCTCATCGCTCTCCCCCTCCACGTACAAACTCGGTTGTCGCTAGCTACACATCATCACTTTCCCACGCCGCTTGCGGACTCAGTTGACACTAACTACATATCGTCACTCTCCCCTCCACTTTCGGGCTCAGTTGTCACTAACCACACATCATTACTCTCCCCACTACTTCCGGACTCAGTTGACATTAACCACACATCATTACTCTCCCCGCTACTTCCGGACTCAGATGACGCTAACCACACTTCATTACTCTCCCCGCTACTTCCGGACTCAGTTGACGCTATTTGCTAATTTATAGCCTTTCGAGCTGGGTTTCGGACTCCAGTGCAGCTATTCATGTGAAACAGGTTCATATTTGGTGTGTTTCGTGCCAATAGCGACTATGCGGTCCGTTAGCATCCAAAAAACAGGATAATTCCACGTATAAGGTCCGCTGGGTCCGCCTGCGTCGGGTGACTCACCGCTTCCGGACTCAGTTGACACTAACTACACATCATTACTCTCCCCGCTACTTCCGGACTCAGTTGACGCTATTTGCTGATTTATAGCCTTTCGAGCTAGATATCGGACTCCAGTGCAGCTATTCATGTGAAACAGGTTCATATTTGGTGTGTTTCGTGCCAATAGCGATTATGCGGTCCGTTAGCATCCAAAAAACAGGATAATTCCACGTTATAAGGTCTGCTGGGTCCGCCTACGCCGAGTCATTACACTCTCCGCTAATTTCGGACTCAGTTAACACTAACTACACATCGTCACTCTCCCCTGCCACTTTCGATCTCAGTTGTTATCTAACTACACTCATTACTCTCCCCGCTACTTCCGGACTCAGTTGACGTTATTTGCTAACTTATAGCCTTTCGAGCTAGATATCGGACTCCAGTGCAGCTATTCATGTGAAACAGGATCATATTTGGTGTGTTTCGTGCCAATAGCGACTATGCGGTCCGTTAGCATCCAAAAAACAGGATATTTCCACGTATAAGGGCCGTTGGGTCCGCCTACGCCGGGTTACTCACCGCTTTCGGACTCAGATGACGCTATTTGCTAATTTATAGCCATTCGAGCTAGGTTTCGGACCCCAGTGCAGCTATTCATGTGAAACAGGTTCATATTAGGTGTTTTTCGTGCCAATAGCGACTATGCGGTCCATTAGCATCCATAAAACAGGATAATTCCACGTATAAGGGCCCCTGGGTCCGCCTGCGTCGGGTTACTCACCGCTTCCGGACTCCGTTGTCGCTATCGCCCAAGGCAAAAAATAGACCGTCCCATAAAGGAACGGTCTATCCTTCCACCCGCCTATTAAAAAGGCAGTGTGTAGTACTGAGCGCGTTGGCTCTCGTTCTGCTGATACATTACGATTAGTAGCGTGCGCCCTTCCCTAATGGAAGCGGGCTCCGCTACAGCTACAGCCGAGTTTACTGCTTGCGCAGTCTCTTCTAAACTACTATCCGCTGCTCCCTGTAATGGCGAGTCTGCCGAAGGCAACGCCTCCAGATTAGCCATATCAGCTTCACTATCCTCCAAGCCTTCATCGGCACGCATGCCGCTGATGGAATCCAGCACCGCTTCCAGCGAGAATGGCAATACTTCCAGCACAGTATACTTTTGCAGTTCTCTTTCGTTAAGTCCTGCTTCTGCTAACTGGGCAGAAATTTGACCTGGATTAGCCGCGATATCTTTCAAATAGCTCGACCAATCCGACTTATCCAGCACGAAATCCCACCAGATTTTGCGCGGCTTGTACTTGTGTCCAAGAAAATAGTCCAGCTTCATCAAGCCAGTTATAACATCCATAGACGGCGTCCCGCGATCTATCAGGAAGGACTGCAGGCGGGTGAAGAGATCTTCCAGCTGATGGCCAATCTTTTGCCAGCCTCTCTCCTCCCAATAGTCACCGAACTCCTGAAAGAAATCGAATGGCGAATCAAATACATGACGGATCAAGTACTTGGCCGTATGGTCCATCCGGTGGCTGTTCCAGTATTTCTCCAGCACATCCTCAAGCCGCTTCAAACGGATAATGTCTGAGAAAGGCATCATATGACTGCTAAGGATTTCATAAGGTGCGTGTTCCATATACGTGTACTCATATTTAGACGCCTGCGCCCGCAGCCCCGTTCCCCGCAGCATTTTGAGGAATCCTAGCTGTAGCTCTTCCGGCTCCATAACGAATACATCATTAAACGTTTTACGGAAGGTGCTGTAATCCTCCATAGGTAATCCGGCAATCAAATCCAGATGCTGATCGATATTGCCGCTTGCCTTAATCTTCATTACGGTACGGGACAGCTTTTTGAAATTCTGGCGGCGTTTAACAAGCTCATTCGTCTCATCGTTGGTAGATTGCACCCCAATTTCAAATCTAAAAATACCCGGAGGCGCATTCTTAGATAGGAAATCCAGAACTTCAGGCCGCATGATATCTGCGGTAATTTCGAACTGAAACACGCAGCCTTGATGATTATCGATCAGGAATTGAAACATTTCCATCGCATAGTTGCGGTTGATATTAAAAGTACGATCCAGAAATTTAATGATTTTGGCGCCATTCTGTATTAAATAAAGCAGATCGGATTTCACTCGTTCAATATCATAATAACGTACGCCTACCTCAATACTGGATAAACAGAACTGGCAGTTAAATGGGCACCCGCGGCTTGTCTCAAAATAAACAATACGTTTACTCAAATCTGGAATATCCTCAGGAAAACGATGCGGCGTAGGCAGGGTATTCAGATCGCTTTTGGGACGTGGTGGATTGACAATGATCTCTTCTCCCTTGCGATAAGCGGCTCCATACACAAAGTGAAACTTACGATCATCCCTTAGCTCCTGCAGCAAATGGTGGAACGTCTCTTCCCCATCTCCATTAACTATAAA
This sequence comes from Paenibacillus sp. FSL H3-0310, assembly GCF_038002785.1. Classification (NCBI taxonomy): domain Bacteria; kingdom Bacillati; phylum Bacillota; class Bacilli; order Caryophanales; family Paenibacillaceae; genus Paenibacillus; species Paenibacillus sp. FSL H3-0310. The sequence goes on along the minus strand of NZ_JBBODC010000003.1, from coordinate 38,511 downwards.
ATCAATGCCAGCTTCTCTTTTCATCCAATGAAGCGGCTCATACGAAACTTCCGGTCCTCCGAGAACAATCGTAACTTCAGGCATCACTTGCTTAAGAATACCAATCAGCTTCAGCGTCTCTTCGATGTTCCAGATATAACAGGAGAAACCAATCACATCTGGCCGTTTCTGAAACAAGTCGGACACAATATTCATCACGGGATCTTTGATGGTGTACTCTGCCAAATGAATATCCTTAAATTCATGCTCACTGTACGCTTTTAGCAAGCGGATTGCGAGTGAGGTATGAATATATTTGGCGTTTAACGTGGTCAGGACGATTTTCATGCTACACGACCTTTTCTACATTTCATTTTGAAAAAACTCTAAGAATGCCTTACCGTACTTCCGGTATTTCACTTCCCCAACACCCTTTACCCTCAGCATTTCCGCTTCGGTCTGCGGGCAAACCACACTCATCTCACGCAGCGTGGCATCATTAAAAATAATGTACGACGGCACATGCTCGCGTCCTGCCAATTCACGCCGGATAAGACGCAGCTGCTCAAAGACAGTCTCATTGACGGCTGATGGCGACAGGTCATGCCCCCGACTACGAACTCTCGTACCAGATGTTGTACCTGTCCGCGAAGGCCGTGCCACACGCTGCATCACCTCACGCTGTCCGCGCAGGACCTCGGCAGCCAAAGGCTGAAGCCGTACTACAGGGTACTGGCCTTCCGACAAGGCAAGATACCCTTCTGAGATGAGCACATTGATACTCTCTGAGATTTCCTTCTCCGTCCGGCTCGACATCGCCCCATGTGTGGGCAGCTTATCGAAGCCGTACTGCATCACCTTTTGATTGCGCGAGCCTTTCAGCACAGATGCCACCAACGCTACACCATAACGCTCCCGCATGCGGTGGATGCAGGAGAAGATCTTTTGCGCATCGACGGTCATATCCACTAGCTCTCGTTCATCCGTACATGAGCTGCAGATACCACATGGCTTGTCCCCATGCTCTTCCCCGAAATAATCCAGCTGGGCACTGCGCAAGCAGCGGGTAGTATAGCAATAATCAATCATTTGCTGAAGCTTGCGATATTCGTTAGCTTTACGGTCAGTATCCTGTGGATTCTGCTCGATCAGGAACTTTTGCGTCATAATATCCTGCGCACTAAACAGCAAAATACATTCACTCGGCTCCCCGTCACGTCCAGCACGACCTGCTTCCTGAACATAAGCTTCCATATTTTTGGGCATATTGTAGTGAATTACGTACCGGACATTGGATTTATCAATCCCCATCCCAAAGGCATTCGTAGCCACCATGACCCGGATATCGTCATAGAGGAACCCTTCCTGGCTATCTGCCCGCTCCTGGTCGTTCATACCCGCATGATAGCGACCTGCCGCTATGCCAGAAGCTTGCAGCCTCTGATACAGATCATCTACTTCTTTGCGGGTTGCCGCATATACAATCCCCGGCTGGTGAGAATGCGTAGCCGCATAATCCATAACGAACTCCCGCTTGTTCTCTCCCCGCAGCACGGACATTGCCAGATTATCTCTTCCTAGCCCCGTCATGAAAATACCCGGCTCGCGCAAGCGCAGCAGCCGGACCATATCCTCCATGACCTCCGGCGTCGCCGTGGCGGTAAATGCTGCCAGGATCGGACGTTTAGGCAGCTCATCTACAAATGGAGATACCGACAGATAACTTGTCCGAAAATCATGTCCCCACTGGGATACACAGTGCGCTTCATCAACAGCCACGCAGGAAATAGACAGCTCAGCCATTTCCAGACGGAACCAGTCCAGCTCAAGTCTTTCGGGCGCAACATAGAGCAGCTTCAAATCGCCCCGCCGGGCAGCCCGAATCCGCTCATTCACTTCTTTTCCGCTTAACGTGCTATTAATAAAGGCTGCCGGAATACCCGCAGTAGTTAACGCATCCACCTGGTCTTTCATCAGCGAGATCAGTGGTGATATCACCAGTGTCAGCCCTGGCAGGAGCAGTGCAGGAACCTGATAACAGATCGATTTCCCGCCACCCGTAGGGAGGATTCCCAGTGTGTCGCGTCCTTCCAGCAAGTTCTGAACAATCTTTTTCTGGCCATCCCGAAAGTCTGGATAACCGTAATATTTTTGCAGCTCAGCCTGCGCCTGTTCAATAGTAGGTGCTTGCATCTTCATATCTCTCATAACTCCTTAGGCGTTTCTATCTTTAGTTTAGCGGTCAATGGTGTAATGAGCAACACTTCTTAACTATCATCACCCTGTTCTTCTTTTGAAATATTTACATAAAAGGTCTTCTTTTAAGCCAAGCTTTAATAAGCGTGATTTCATAGAAAGGTGGAGCGACCGTGCAAAATTGGAAACAAAAATATACCTCCTTTAAACAAAAGCCTGCACGTAACGAGTCCTCTGCCCAGGACAATCGTCCAGTAAAGCCATTGGATTCCAGCCTGAAGAGCAATATAAGCTTCATTCGACAAGTCTTTGGAGAAGACAGCGACCTTATTGTCCGTAACTTCAAGGTATACGGTAGATATGATGCGGCTATTATCTTTTTTTCTTCTGTGGTGGACCAGAATCAAATTCAGAACTATGTTTTAAAGCCATTAATGAATGTTTCCTCCGACCACTCAGAAATTCCAAAAGATCTAAAGGATTTACCTGATTACATCTGGAGTATGACGGTACAAGTCACACAAGGTAACCGCACTAAGGACCTAAATACTCTAGTCTCCGTCTTGTTGGATGGAAATGTAGTTCTAATCATAGATGGAATGGATCAGGCACTTTACTTCAATCTGCGTAAAATTGAGCATCGTAGCATTGAGCAACCTCAAACTGAACAAGTTATACGCGGTTCGCGTGATGGGTTTATAGAGAATTTAGAATCCAACATCTCTTTGCTTCGCTATCGACTACAAACGCCGGATTTTCGTGTAGTAACTGCCCCTCTTGGCGTACGGACGCGCTCAAAAGTAGCTGTTTGTTATATCGAAGGAATAGCCGATCCAGGGCTAGTTCAAAAGGTGATGAAGAGATTATCAGCAATAAATGTAGACGGCATCCTTGATGCGGGGTATATCGAGCAATTTATAGAGGATCATCCCCTTTCCCCGTTTCCACAGGTTCAGCCAACCGAACGTCCGGATAAATCTATAGCCTCTTTATTAGAAGGACGAGTCATCATCCTTGTAGATGGCTCACCTTTCTGCCTCATCGTCCCGGCACTTTTCAATCAATTCTTTCAGACGATGGATGACTATACGGAACGTTTTATCGTAGGAAGTCTCCTAAGAATGATCCGCCTGATCGCATTATTATTTTCCCTTTTCTTCCCTGCCTTATATGTATCCATTATCTCTTTCAATCCTGAGCTACTGCCGACAGAGTTCGCCGTAGCAATAACAGGTGCAAGAGCTGGCGTACCCTTTCCAGCCGTATTGGAAGTTCTGATTATGGAAGTCTTCATGGAGGTGCTGCGCGAAGCAACCATTCGCCTACCGCAAATGATTGGCGGGGCTCTTTCTATTGTAGGTGTGCTTGTCATTGGTCAGGCAGCCGTAGCAGCAGGTCTGGCGAGTCCAACTACCGTAGTTGTTGTCGCTATAACGACCATAGGGTCTTTTGCCACACCCGCTTACAATGCCGCAATCTCTTCAAGAATGCTTAGATTTCCATTGATCATATTGGCAGGCTGCTTTGGCCTGTACGGAGTAATGCTGGGCACTATTGTTATTATCAACCATTTGTTATTCCTGGAATCTTTTGGCGTTCCCTACATGACACCCTTTGTCCCTACGATATGGAAGGACCTTAAGGATAGTATCGTTCGGGTACCTTTATGGTGGATGCGAAGCCGCCCAAGCTTTCTTAATACACCTGATCCTGATCTTCTTGCGAAGGATATTCCGAAAATGCATACCGATCTGATTTTTAAGGAGAAAAGTGAAGCTGATGAATAGTAACCGCCCCATAACAACGATCCAAGTCATGGCTGTAATCGTCAGTACGATTATAGGAATAGGAATCTTAAGTATTCCTCGTTATATGGCTGAAGCCGGAGACAGTGGTGCACCGCTCGTGACTGCTTCTGGTGTACCTGTTGCTTTTTTGGGTTGCTGGTTTACAGCAGCTGTCTGCCGAAAATTCCCGAACGAAACGTTGTTCGTATTCAGCCGCCGCCTTCTCGGAACTGGGCTCGCGGATATTTTCTCCATTTTTATTTCTTTGTTTTTTGCTTTTTCTGCCGGGATCACCATGCGCCAATTCGGAGAAGTATGTGTTGCGGTTGTCTTTAAAAAGACACCCATCGAAGCAGTAATTCTCTTAATGCTCCTACTGGTTGCCTTATCAATCCGAAGAAATATTGTGAAATTCACTTATGTTCATGTTTTCTATTTACCTTTTATTCTATTATCTGTTATAGCAATTGCCTTGGTAGCTATGAAAAATGTTGACGTTCTAAACTTGCTACCCCTCACCGGAAATCACACCACCTTTTCAAGCTTTTCCAAAGGAACGATTACGTCCGCTGGCCTTTATCAGGGCACATTTGTCATCATCCTGCTGGTTCCTTTAATGAAAAAACCTCAACAGATCCTTAAAGCAGGCACTGTTGCGCTTTGTATCATTGGATTCATTTATGTAATGATCGTTTGGGTCACTTTAGGCATGTTTGGAGCTCAAGAAACCAAATTACTTTCCTATCCAACCTTAGAAGCAGCTCGCTCCATATCCATCGGCGCAGGACTTTTAGAACGGTTTGATGCTCTTTTTATAATAATTCGGGTGGTTTCTATATTCACTTCCATCTTTACGAACTACTACTTAGCTGCATACTCTCTGCAACAAGTGCTGCGGCACAAGGATCACCGCCTAATATCCAGCTTCTTACTTCCACTTATCATCACTTTTTCACTTTTGCCGAGAAATATATTTCAGGTCTATTCATTTGCTAGCATTACAGCGATAATCGGTTTGATTTTTTTGACCTTCTATCCTCTTTTATTATGGTTAGTCTCTCTAATCCGAAATAAAGGAGCCATTTCTCATGAATAAAAAAATTTACAAGCGTGTAGTTCTTATATTTATTCTCTCACTCATGTCTGGCTTACTCTCAGGGTGCTGGGACCAGCTTGAAATAGAAGACCGTGCATTGGTACTAGGGTTATCCATTGATTCCGTCCCTCCAGACAGCAAAATAAATGATGATCAAACCACTCATCTTAAAAGCGCAAATATTAACCTTCCCAAAATCCGTGTGACCGCCCAAATTGCGGTTCCGGGAAGAGTTCCACTCGGACCAGGCAGCGGGGGTGAAGGCGGAGGCGTGAATCAAAATCCAGTATGGGTCGTAGAAGTGTACGGGTACACCTTAGATGACGCCATGAACAATTTACAGCAGCAAATTTCTGATCCACGTTATCTAATTCATTTACGAGTGATTATTATTAGTGAGGACATCGCAAAAAAAAGCATGAATGACTTAAATGATTATTTGCGGCGAAATCCAGAAGTTCGTCGCCGGACCTGGCTGCTAGTATCCGAAGGGGAGGCTGCTAAATTTATGAATATTAATCCTCCGCTCCAGCGAGTGCCGACCCTTTACATCCTCTCCACCATGGAAAAAGCAGTAACATCAGGAAAATTCCCCGCTGATTATATAGGTGTATTCTGGTCAGCAGAATCCAAATGGGGCGAAAGTGGTTATCTGCCTTACGTCTCATTACATCAGGAAGACAATATCATGATTAAAGGCCTAGCTTACTTTAGTGGTGGAGTGATGGTCGGATCGACGATTCCGATTGAGATTGGCGCATATATGTCCATGAAGGGCATTAATCCCGGGGGATACTCCGATCTTTTTTATGCTGATGAATTCGGTCCGGTGATGCTCAAGGTCAACGACCGGTTCACGAGGGTGAAGGTTCATTTCAAAGAGGGCAAACCTCACATCACTTATAACCTCACTTTAGAGGCGGCTCTAGATGAGCATTTACGTAGTGATATCCCTATCGATTCCAGCCGTTCTTTAGAAAAGATTGAAGATATTTTTCAAAAGAGAGTGATCGGTATTTTCAACCACCTTATCGAAGAAACTCAACAAGCGCATTCCGATGTCTTTGGCATGGGTGAATATATTCGTGCATATGCTCCCTCCTACTGGAAAGCCAATATTCGTGACAAACATGACTGGGAGCAGCAGTATTCCAATCTCAGTGTTGAAGTTAAGTTGAAAACTCACATCGACAGAGTAGGTCTTAAACAAAATTAAATGACGTTTATGGGAGGCTCTACTATGCTCTATTACCAGCTAACCTACGTAATTGTTGCGCTGCTGATCTCCAGTGTTCTGTTGCTTACTGTGGATACTAAAATATATGCAGTCAATGCCATGCACCGGGAAAAGAAATATGCCCGCATATTAGGCTGGGTATATCTCGGTTTATTCCTGCTTCTTGGATTAGCCCAGCTGTTCTATCTATGAGCATTTACAAACCAAACCAGCAAGCCTGCCCTCTCCATAGTATTTCTTCACAGCCCATGGTATATTGAGGAGTACAATATTAAAGGACGGAGAATGCACCCATGAACTCAAGAAGAAATCCTAAAGAAACAGCCAAAAGAGGTACTCGTTCTCACAGCAAGCCTACTGGCAAGCTTAACCATAAAACTAAAACAACCGCAGCACCCAAGTCTTTTACTGTAAACGAACCTTCTGAACTGTTGCCCTTCTTACTCACCCACGTCACGGGTCGCGGACGAAATGCGATTAAATCCATCCTATCGCGTGGACAAGTGTCGGTGAATGATAAGGTAGTTACACAGCATAATTTCCAACTGCATCCGGGTCAAAACGTTACTATTGATCAAGAGAAGCCTGTACAAACAGCAGAGATGATCGGACTTAAAATCGTTCATGAGGATGAAGATCTGATCATTGTTCAAAAGGATGCTGGACTGCTATCTATCGCCACTGCGGAAGAAAATGAATTGACGGCTTACCGCCAGCTTATGGAGCATGTCCGTGTTAGCAATCCAAAAAATCGGATTTTTGTCGTACACCGTTTGGACAGAGATACATCAGGCGTAATGATGTTTGCCAAAAGCGAACGGATTCAGCAGGCATTACAAACTACGTGGAAAGATACTGTGAAGGAACGTTCTTACGTAGCGCTCGTGGAAGGCGCGGTTAAAAGACCTGAAGGCAAGATAAGCTCTTGGCTCAAAGAAACCTCAACCCTTAAAATGTATTCCAGTCCTCATGAAGGCGATGGACTACATGCAATTACACATTATAAGCTTATTCAGGCTAACCGCCATTTTTCCTTGCTAGAGGTTAAGCTCGAAACCGGACGAAAAAATCAGATTCGGGTGCATATGGCAGATATCGGCCACCCTATCGCAGGTGACAAGAAATATGGGGCAGAGACCAAAACGGTAGGAAGACTTGGTCTACATGCTCGAGTGCTCTCTTTTATTCATCCAACCACTGGAGAACTGATGACCTTTGAGAGCCCGATTCCGAAGACGTTCCTGAAATATACTGCGCCTGCGCCTACAAACTAAGAATTGAACGTATACCCACGACTGACGAGCCTTCCCCCTTATGGGAAGCTGTAACTTCTACACAAGATGCCCGGTCCATTTGGTCCTGGGCGTCTTTTTTTAACTTCCTATCACATCATGTTACAATATAAATAAACAAAGAAGGTGCCCTTATTGTTCCATCCTACTGTTTTCGATAATATTAAGATCGCCTTTGAGAACCAGATTTATGACTACGATAATTTAGACGGAATACTGGTGGTTACGGATCGCTCCGACCTTCTGAATATGGCGCTGATGTCCAGAGAGTTCAGTCTCTCCTTCCAATTAACTGCAGGCAGGAAAGTAACCGCCGAAATCCTGCTCACTTCGACCACGAAAGATCTCAGCGATGAAATCATGGAGGTTCCTAATACGGATCCCGGCTGTAATCTTTCACTTCGTTTTTATATGGAAGTCGAAGATATTCCTAGCGAATGTCAGGCGATAGACAGTATTCTAAAAGCGATCTGGGGACCTGATTTCCAGCCTGTGCAATCTTTAAGCTTCATATATGGCCAGGAAAGTGAAACTTACAATAACTGCATCGAGCTGCAATTCAAAAGACAACTTACAGAAGAACAAATGGAGGACATTCCAAACCTGCTAAGCCACCTGCTGCAAAGTGCAGAAGAACTGGAATCCTTCACGGTATAATTCCTACTTTTTAACGTTCGAACTATGGGAAAAGAGGTGTGCATGAAATGAAATTCCTGCCTGCTGCCAAAAGTAAACGTTGGTTTCTCTGGATGACCGTTTATGCCATTCTGCTATGGCTTCTTTTCCCTCTGCACCGATTTGTGATGCTGGCCCAAGAAATGGATACCACACTCTTACTGCGCTTTGCTCTTTTTTCCGTAGTAGTGGCAGGCATCGTCAACACTTTAGGCTGGCTCGGAGCACGTCTGCTCTGGGTATTTAGTACGGCGGGAATAATCATAGGCGCGGCATTTATGCTGGGCTACACCTACAAAGAGATGTCCGGTTGGGAGGATCTCGCAGGCTTCCTCGCATTTTCCTTATTTTCATGTGCCGGATTTGCACTGGGTTTATTAGCGGAAGGTATTCGTCTGCTGTATACGCGAGCATCGAAGTCTTGAATGGAAGAGGTGAAACGCTGTTGTCCAATTCTTTTCTAACCAAAAATGCATTGTCCCATTCTTTAAAAGAACTAATGGAGCATACACCGCTCAATAAAATTACTGTTAAACAACTAGTGGACCATTGCGGACTAAACAGACAAACCTTCTATTATCATTTTCAGGATATATTTGATTTGCTAGGTTGGATCTATAAGACTGAGGCTGTCGAAAGCCTCGCCCAGTATCGCAGCTACAGCACTTGGACGGACGGTTTTTATAGAATCTTCTGCTACATTGAGCGGAATAAATCCTTTTGCTGTAACACGCTAAATTCACTAGGCAGAAATCACCTGGATGCATATCTGTACGAGGTGACAAACGATCTCATCATGGGGGTTATAAACGAGCTGTCCTCCGGGATGGAGGTTTGCGAAGAAGACAAGCACTTTATAGCCAATTTCTATACGCTAGCCTTCACAGGCCTAATCATTCAGTGGATGAGAGAAGGCATGAAGGAACAGCCGCATCATATGATTGAGAAGCTAAGTGATCTAATTGAAGGGAATTTTCTGAAAGCTTTACACAAATATGAGAACCATCCGTTGTAACCTTTGGTTGCAGCGGTTTTTTTTGTCTAAAAACTAGACAGATCACCCATAATGACAAAAATCCAGACACTCTAAAGAGTTTGATTATACCTTCAAAATAGGAGTTGGTTTACATTAAGAGTGTGATTATTTAAACAACTACTTGGAGGCGACCATTGTGAAAAAAGAGTACGGTAATAGACAGGTTTATTTTGTCGGTGGCGGAATTGCATCTCTAGCGGGCGCTGCTTACCTGGTCAGAGACTGTGATTTTCCGGGACAAAACATTCACATTATTGAAGAGATGAAGATTCTTGGTGGTAGCAATGACGGCGCAGGTGACGCTGAACATGGTTACGTTGTCCGCGGCGGCCGTATGCTCAACGATGAAGCTTATGAGAATCTCTGGGAACTATTAACAACGATTCCTTCTGTCGACCGTCCGGGGTTGTCTGTGCGGGATGAAATTATTGCTTTTGATACCGCTAATCCAACACACTCAAACGCCAGACTTGTAAATAAAGACGGCAAAGTAGAAGATGTATTGTCCATGGGTTTTGATATGGCTGATCGTCTCGCTATGGGCAAGCTGATTATTACACCAGAAGATAAAATGGGTAAAGCGCGTATCAACGACTGGTTCGCCCCTCACTTTTTCACAACAAACTTCTGGTATATGTGGGCTACTACTTTTGCATTCCAACCTTGGCACAGCGCTGTAGAGTTTAAACGATATATGCTGCGTTTCTTCCATGAATTCCCAAGAATTCAAACACTGGAAGGTGTAACTCGCACTCCTTATAACCAATATGACTCCATCATTCTGCCTTTGCACAAATATCTTGAACCATTCGGTGTCGATTTCACACTGAAATGTACAGTTACTGATCTGCAGTTCAAAAAAGGTGACGGAATTACCGTAACCCAAATGAATGTAGTGCGCGAAGGTGTCAAAGATGTGATTGATGTAAAAGAAGATGATCTCGTGATTATCACAAACGGTTCTATGACCGAAGGCTCCAGCCTTGGTTCTATGACTTCTGCTCCACGCCTTAACGGCAAGGGAAGCTCGTGGAAATTATGGGAAAACATCGCTTCCAAGAAACCAAGTCTTGGCAATCCTTCTTCGTTCGATGATCATGTAGACGGTTCGAAATGGGAGTCCTTTACTGTAACTTTCCATGACTCCAAATTCTTCGATCTGATGGAAAATTTCACACGTAACCGTGCCGGCACAGGCGCTTTGGTCACTTTCAAGGATTCGAGCTGGTTTATGTCCGTTGTACTGGCTTACCAACCGCATTTCCGCAATCAGCCTGAGCATGTTAAAGTGTTCTGGGGTTACGGACTGTATCCAGACAAAGTTGGGGATTTTGTGAAAAAGAGAATGTGTGATTGTACCGGCGAAGAAATCATGCAAGAATTGATCGGTCATCTTCACTTTGAAGAACATAAGGACGAGATCATGGCTACCGCCAACTGTATTCCTTGCATGATGCCTTATATCACTTCTCAGTTCATGCCTAGACTCAATAGTGACCGACCAAAAGTTGTCCCTGAGGGTTCCACGAACCTGGCCTTTATTGGACAATTCTGTGAAATTCCAGATGACGTTGTATTCACTGAAGAATACTCCGTGAGAGCAGCGAGAATTGCGGTATATACTCTACTTGGTATCGAACGGCCTATCGAGCCAATCAACCAATATCAATACGATGTACGTACACTATTCTCAAGCTTTGTTACATCTTTCAGATAAAACAACAATCAGCGGCGAGCGCTTCCGGATATCGGGAGCGCTTGTTTTTGAGTGTGGGAAGCAACAAAAGAACAGTTTTATCAAGACAAAAAAGAGCTGAGGGCTCCTTCAGCTCTTTTGTTTTACTCGAATCCAAACTTTAAATATTGCAAGATCCATCTGCGCAGCCATCATCGGTAGATACTTCAGAATTCCCCTTACCAACCACTTGTAATGTTGGTCCTGCTTGTTCTTCCGCCCACACAGTATCCAGTACCTCTGTAAATACAGGACCTGGTTGTGCACCAGATAAAGCATATTTATTGTTGAATACAAAGAAAGGTACACCGGTAATATTAAGGCGGCTTCCTTCTTCAATATCGCCATTAACCTCATTCGCAAAAGCATCCGTCTCCAGCATTGCCGCAGCTTCCACTTGATCCAAACCAACTTCAGCAGCGAGTGATGCCAGTACACTGCGATCTCCAAGATTTAATGAATCCGTAAAGTAGGCACGCAGCAGACGTTCGGACATTTCTGCACCTTTTCCCTTTGTGCTTGCAAAATGACTCAGTCGGTGACTGTCAAAAGTGTTGGTATGCTTCACAGTATCAAAATTAAATTCCAAGCCCACATCTTTAGCTTGCTCCGCTAGTTGTGCGTTCATTGCTTTTGCTTTTTCGACGGTCATCCCGTATTTGGTAGCCAGCAGCTCATGAATACTCTTGTCTGTACTTACCTCTGCATGTGGATCCAGTTGAAAGCTACGGAATACTACCTCCACTTGATCACGGTTCGGGAATTGGCTTAGCGCATTCTCTAAACGTCTTTTGCCAATATAACAAAAAGGACATGCATAATCGGACCAGATATCTATTCTCACGAAAAAACCTCCTAATATTATTGATAATTTGTAGCTGTTATATAAGAGTAATAACTAAATATATGTCGCTTACTATTATATAGTTAAAAACTCAAAATTACAAACTTAACTTTTATTAAAATAACATTTATAGACGTGAATGTTAAAGCAAAAAGTAAACGAAAGTGGTATATACGCTCCCCTTCAGGGCAGATAGAATAAAGTTAACACCAGAAATTCCGAAGGGAGATCCCCATATGCATGATGTATCTATAGTGATACCTACCCGTAACCGTATAAACGACCTTACAGTGTGCATAGAGTCTATTAGCAAGCAGACACAGCTAGAGAGTGTCTCCATCGAGCTCTGGATTGTGGATGACGGTGAGATTCCTGAAGAAAGATTAACCTATTATCGTAACATACTGAACAAATTGCCACAGGCTGAGTTTCGATATCATCGTAAGACTAATCCGGGACTCTGGCTTTCCCGTTATGAGTCACTTGGACTAGTAAATGCTGAAATTGTGCTTCATTTAGACGATGATGCAGAATTAGATGATTCCTTATATATTCGACGATTACTTGATACTTATGCAGCGGACGATTCAATTGTCGGTGTAGGCGGTGTGGCAAAAGGCATGCGCAGCAGCAAACCGGGCCGGCTGTTTGGCATGCTGACCGGACAAATGTCCGGATCCCCGGGCAGATTATCCCCAAGCATGTTTGCAGGCTCCCTATTCCTCTGGGGAGAGAAAGAGCAGGTTTTTGAGACGGATTTTTTTCACGGCTGTAATATGTCATTCCGGCGCTCAGCATTACAAGATATGAAACCCTATCCCTGGATGACAAGTTACTCCATTGCCGAAGATATTTACTTGTCCCATTTGGCTAGCCGTTATGGCAAGCTTGTCATTAACCCAGCTATGAAAATCATTCATCATGAGTCGCCGGGTTCTCGGGATAAGGCGGGCGTTGTTGCAAGAGCTACTGCCATCAATCATTATTATCTGCTCAACTTACGTAAAGCACCTCCTATGAATTATGCCGCATTGATCTGGACGTTAACCTGTCTGACAGGCAAAGAAACTCTCAAACGAAATTTTAAAGCTGTTAGCGGTTATGCCAAGGGAATCCTTTTCGTAATGAATCCTCGTAAAAACAAATACCGTGAATACATGCTAGATTAGCTTAATAGCTACCTCTATATCCACAGCGTTGCTCCGAATCAGATTGCGGGGCTTTTTTTTCGTGCAGACGGAGTTGTACCTAAATATGCCATGAAATTAATTTCCATCAACTTCTGATCTAGGGTATGATAGTGATAATGTGTTTTAGAAACTAACTTTATGGATGGTGGAATATGTTTAAGAACAAAAAAACGACGTTGATCCTCGTTGTTATCCTCATCGTCGTCATAGCTGTCGGCGCTTGGCTAATTACTAAAAATAAGGATGACAAAGCGACGGAAACACCGGGTGGCGCAACAGCTTCAGGAAAAGGCGAAGCCAAGTCACTCTCACAGACCTTTTATATCTATGACACGGTCGTGAATATCAAAGTGTTCGGAGAAAATGTAGCCCAAAAAAATATGGATGATATCCAGCAAATGCTGGAGCGAATGGATATGGAGCTTAGCCGTACAAAAGAAGGCGGCGAGGTTTACGCAGTCAATCAAGCAGCAGGAAAAGAAGCGGTTGTCGTTTCGGACGAGACCTTAGATGTTGTAAAACAATCGGTGCAATATGCAAAAGAAATGGATGGGCTATTCGATCCCACGATTGGTCCGCTGATCGACCTCTGGAACATCGGTAGTGGCGGGGATAAAGTCCCTGATCCAGCAGCTATCGATGCAGCCAAGAGCCTAACCAATTACAGGGACGTTGAAATTGACGAAGCTGCTAAGACCGTGAAGCTATTGAAGGAAAATATGGTACTGGATCTTGGAGGTATCGGCAAAGGGTATGCTGCTGACCGTATCGCTGATTATTTAAAAGAGCAAGGCCTTAACAGTGCAATGATCAACCTCGGCGGCAGCAGTATTATTGCGTTAGGTACGAAACCAAACGGAACGGATTGGAATATTGGCCTGCAAGACCCTGACCAAAGCCGCGGCACGCAGCTAGGAACGATTAAAATCGCGGATGAGGTCATCGATGCTTCTGGTGTTTATGAACGTTATTTTATGCAAGACAATGTTCGTTACCACCATATTCTTGATCCACGCACAGGTTATCCTTCTCAGAACGGTCTCAAAAGCTTGACCATTATGAGCCCTAATGCAACAGATGCGGACGCTTTGTCCACTGGGGTGTTCTTGATGGGGATCGAAGAAGGTATGAAATATCTGGAGTCGTTACCTGAAGATGTAGAAGCTTTCTTTATTACCGATGACAACAAAATCTACGCCACACCAGGCATTAAAGAAAGAATGAATCTGACTGACCCTACGTACAGCTTCGCTGATTAAACGAAAAGAGCTTGCCCCCTTAAAGCCGTTATTGGCTTTGGGAGGCAAGCTCTTTTATTGTGGATAAAGGTTCTTTGGCGTGGCTGAGGGATATTCATCGCCCATTCATCGCCCAGCAGCCTGATAATCAGGGAATTCCTCCCTAAAATCATTAGATTTTTTCAAGGTGAACCTTCGATTAGGGAAAACCTCCCTAAAAATCATCCGAATATGGCTATAACCTTGCTTATTTAGGTTTTATTAGGGAGGAATTCCCCAATAACCTCAATTTCGCGCTTTAATCGGTTAATTTCAGGGAGGTTTTCCCTAATTAATTCCCGATCAAGATTTTTGCAGCACCAAAGGCAACTCGCTAAATTCCTTATAATTCGTGAAAATATAACTAGGCTTATGATCCGTAGCCGGCTGTCTGCCTCTCGGATTATACCAGCAGACCTTCCAGCCAGCCGCAAGCGCTCCTACTACATCATTAGCCCAAGTATCACCTATATAAAGCGAATGGTCTGGTGAAGTGCCAGACTTCTGATTTACATGCAAAAAGAGTTGCGGATCTGGTTTGGCCAGACCTACAGCGTCAGAAATAAAAATCATCTCCTCGGGGATCATCTGATCCAGACCTAATCCGCGAATCTTTTTCATTTGATGATCTTTGGGTCCATTCGTAATGATGCCTACTTTATGACCAGCAGCAATGAACCTTTCCAATTGCTCCCGAACTCCATCTATCATTTGAATGGTGTACTGACGGCCAATGTATGCCGCTTGTACCGCCGTGGCTTGGTCACGATCAAGCTGTAAACCATACTCTGCAAAAGCAAGCTCCAATCGGCGTACCCTTGTCTCCTCCAGCGGAATTTCTCCACGTAAATACATAGGCCATAATACATCACTATGATGTCTTACTTTATAAAATAATTCCGCAAAGTCCAGACTGCTCTCATCCGGTTTAAGTACTTGACGCACCGCTTCTTTAAATGGAACCAAATGATCATATAAGGTATCATCAAGGTCAAAAAAGATTGCCAACTTATTACTTGTATCCACTTTAACGCCCCTTACTCGTCTTTCTCTCTAGCTTTAGAAAAAAAGGTTATAGGTATAAAAATCATCATCCCGAATGTAGCCATGCGCTTCATATAAGCGCTGTGCCCCCACATTCGCCGTCATTGTTGTCAGGGACAAGCCCTTGGTATTCGTTGCGAGCGCATGAGCTCTGGCACTTTCCAGCAGCTTGGAGCCGAGCCCATGTCCCCGCAGTTCTGTAGTTACATATAGATCATTCAATATCCAGAGACGCTCCATAGAGACCGATGAAAAAGAGGGATAGAGCTGAGTGAAGCCCCACGCTCTTTTCTCCTCGCCTTCTCCCTCCACCGCAATAAAGATTACCGATTCGTTCAGCTTCAATCGATCTGATAAAAAAGCACGTGCACCATCCAGATCAGAGACTGCCCCATAAAATACCCGATACTCATTAAACAATGGGATAAACCGTTCCAAATCATCATAGATCACACGTTCAATACGATAGTTGTTCATCCTCAGCGCTCACTTTCCGGCTTGGGCCGTTTTAACGTTATTGTATATTTCAGCCGTTCCGTGCACCATGGAGCGAACGCCAGATCATTTGGACAATTATTCTTATTCTTTGGAATCGTAGAACACATGCCGGGCACTGACTTTACCCTCTTCGATATCCAAAATTCCGAAGGAATACAGTTTCTCACGTCGTTTATCTGTTGGCGATCCTGGATTAAAGAGCAGAATCCCATTCTCTTCCCGCAATAAAGGCTGATGCGAATGACCAAAAAGAATACAATCCACCTTATCGTTCGCAAAAGCAAGCAGCGCATTCCCGTCCGTTCCTTTGCGGGAGTGTGGCGTATGACCATGGACCATTCCGATCCGGACTCCCTCAAGCGTTAGCAGCTTACGCTCCCCGAAACGCTCGATGATCTCTATTCCATCGTTATTCCCAGCAATCCCTTCCACTGGAGCCAATTCAGCCAACAAATCGTAGATTCCCATACTCACCCAATCTCCAAGATGCAGAATCAAGTCTACATTCCGGAATTCAGCAATAAGTGCTTTGGGCAGAGACTTAGCCATTCTTGTCATATGTGTATCTGATACCACGCCTACTTTCATATAACTCAGCTCCTAATCTATCATACTCATCTCATATTCAAATAATTGTACGATTTGCTTAAACGAGAAGCAAGTTCTGTGACTTCTCCCACGCAGAAAAGCCGGGTACACCCCACTAACAGAGGGCATATCCGGCTGCCATTAAGTAATCCAAAGAAATCATTTACGCTTACTACCTTCTATAGTATTTAGCTTCCCGACTCAGTTTTCTCTATCCTGCCAATTCCATAATCTTACTTCCTCTACATGAATATTGCTGACCCATTTTTCTTCCTTTAACTTGAGCAACTCTTTAACCGGACCGGTTACGACAGCTCCATACAGCCTAACTCCGTTCTTCTCCAGATAACTAATGGAGTCATCCAGATCAATAAACGGAATTACCTTGTTGGCGATCGATTTATGCTCCTGCATTAAGTGCAGTGTCTTAAGGAAGTTCGCATTACGAAGTTCACCATCCCCATATGAGTCAACAGATGGAGAAACACTCGTGCGGCTAGTCACCCCTCCAAACCAACCCCACTTTTTCTTTGACTCTTGTGTCACCTTCATATCATCGGCATGCCAGATGGGCGTACTTGGAAATCCTAAGGGATCATTTATTACTGGCTCTTGTGTCCTTGGACCTGTATCTGCTGCGAACCATAAAAGCTCAAGATTTTTATGCTGAAACTTCTTCAATAGCTCATCTGTCGTAAAAAATTGTTCAAAAGACAAATAGGCTTCTCCTACCGTACCTTCAGGGAGCTTTTCTAGTTTTTCCCACTCACTGCTGTCATCCATCCTATTTTCTGCAGACTGGTTCTCAGTGGGATATATAAAGTAATTACCTGTCCCACTGCGTTCATATGTCCATGAATAACTATAGATTCTAGGCCAGCCTAATAGAAACTTCATCGAATAATCTCCAACATTAATCCGCGCATCACCAATTTGTTTTATTATTCCGCCCTGCAGATTCATACTAAAAAACGGTCCGGAATCGCTACTCAAATGGACGATTGTGTTCGGCTGTGAAACAGCAATTGCGGAAGAAACGACATCACGGTAAGTCTCCCCTCTTCCTCCAGTGCTATAAAATACCGCTGTGATGATACTGCTGACAATCAAAAAAATCAAAAACGCAGAAATCACCGTTAAAGTATTTGATATGCGTGCTTTCCACTTGCCACGGCGGATGATCTTTTTTTCTTTGCCGGGTCTGTTTCTTTTACCCTTTCCGGATTTCATGCTCTTCTCCTCATCTGAAGCCGGCTTTTCTTCGCCCATGAGTTCATCCAGATAAGCCTGGTAAGCTTCCATCTTCTCTAGCTCACGTACAACCTCATCCCTATCCTCATCAGCAAGAGTGCCTTCGCCATACCTTCTTAACTTCTCCTTAAACTCTTCACTCATGTTCATTTCTCCTCCGCTCTGCCTCACGCAGCTTCTGTCTGGCCCGAAAGATCAATATCTTATATTGGGACAAGCCCACATCCATAATGTCCGATGCTTCCCGATAACTCAGCCCATGAAAATCATGCAGCAGCAGTGCATTTCTCTGATTGTCCGGTAGCTCACCTACCGCTATCCTCATCTCTTCCCAACGTTCCTGATGAAGCAGTGTGCTTTCTGTGGTATCTGGATGAGCAAGCTTTTTGAAATAATCCTCACTCTGAACTGTACTGCGGCCTTCCTTTCGCTTGTAATCTACGAAGGCGTTATAAGCGACACGGAACAACCATGGCTTAATCTTCTCTTCTTTACAATCCTCCAAATGTAGATAAGCGCGATAAAAGGTTTCTTGCATCAAATCTTCAGCCGCATAATGATCACCACAAAGGGAGCGCAAATAGCGGTAAATATCCATCACATACATCTGATATATTTCATCCAATGACTTTCGCTTCATGCACTCCCCCCTTAACCTAACCACGTATCCCAGCCTGAAAAGTTACAGATAAATTTAGCAACTAGTATGAATATACCAGTAATTCCATGGAAAAAAGCGAAAAAAGCCTGCTGGCAAGGAGTATTACTCCTGCCAACAGGCTTTTTAATTCACCAAGTTACTCTGCTTACAGAACAACTTCAACTTCTTTGAGCATTTCGCTAACGGATATTAAACCGCCACCGGACAAATACCAGTAGTTAGGATCCAAGTAAATGATTTTACCGTTTTTAAAGGCATTTGTGTTCTTCACTAGATCGTTTTCAACTGCTTTTTTAGCTGAGCCGGATTCGCCGCCATCACTCTTCACAGCCGCATCTCTGTCCACTACAAACAGATAATCCGGGTTCTTATCCGCTACATATTCGTAGGATACGCTTTGTCCGTGAGTGGATACTTCAATTTTATCATCAGCCTGTGCAAATCCGAACACATCATGGATAATCCCAAAACGGGAACCTGCACCGTAAGCACTGATTTTGCCTTCATTCGCAAGAATAACAAGTGCTTTTTTGCCATCAGCTGTTGCCTTCGTATTCAAAGCTTTGATGGAATCATTGATAGTCGCAAGCTCAGTTTCTACTTCTGCTTCTTTTCCAAAAATTTGACCCAGCATTTTCACGTTATTCGTAAAAGATTCCATGTAGTTTGCATTATCTACAGCCACATACAGAGTAGGTGCAATTTTGCTGAATTCTTCATAAGAATCCTGTTGTCTGCCGGAAATGATGATCAGGTCCGGAGAAAGACTGTTTATTTTTTCGAAGTCAGGCTCTTTCAAACCCCCAACATTCTCATATTTAGCATCGTTATATTTAGAGAGATAAGCCGGTACATTACTTTGAGGCACTCCAGTCACCTCTACACCCAGTTTATCCAGCGTATCCAGTGTACCGAAGTCAAAAACAACCACTTTTTGCGGATTGCTTTTGATAGTTGTTTCGCCAAGCGCATGCTTGAAAGTAAGCTCTGTCGGTGCTGTAGTTGCTTCCGTTGTTGGTGCAGTAGTAGCCTCCGAATTGCCTGCCGCTGCTGTGTTGTTATTTGAAGTTGCTGCATTATTGGAGCCACAAGCCGCCAAGATTACCGCAAGAAATACTGTCATAATCAGTAAAGATAAGTTCTTCTTCAACGTATTCACCCCTAATTTTTATAGTGAAGCTATTTGAATTATTCGCGTATGCGTTAAGAAGCTGGCGCCTTTCACTTCTTACGTTACGTCATAATAATATCCGCATTGTAATAGTTACCTTTTTAGAAATAGACACCGATTTTTCGGCCTCCTATAGTTTCAATAGGAATGTCCATGTCATATACCTCTTTAAGAACTGCAGAATCTATAATTTCATCCGCTGTACCCGAGGAAGCTACTCTTCCATTTTTAAGCGCAACAATGTAGTCAGAGTAACAAGAAGCAAAGTTAATATCGTGGATAACGAGCACAATCGTCTTCCCCTTCTCGTCTACCAAGCGGCGAAGCACCTTCATAATTTGGACGGAATGCTTCATATCGAGGTTGTTGAGCGGTTCGTCGAGCAGAATGTACTCTGTATCCTGAGCCATGACCATGGCAATATATGCCCGCTGGCGTTGCCCTCCACTGAGCTGATCAATATATTTATCCTGCATTTCCTGGAGATCCATGTAAGCAATCGCTTCGTCAACGAACGCCCGATCCTCCGGACTCAGCTTCCCCTGTGAATACGGGAATCTCCCAAAAGAAACGAGCTCCTTCACAGTGAGGCGTACGCTAATATGATTGGACTGCTTTAACACCGATATTTTACGAGCAAGCTCATTACTTTTGCAGGTACCGATTTCCTTACCTTCGATCAGCACCTCTCCCGCGTCTTTGGAGATAAGTCTGCTGATCATGGAGAGCAGTGTACTTTTACCCGCACCATTTGGTCCGATAAACGAGGTGATTGCACCCTTTTTAATGGACAAGGACACATCATCAACGACGGTTACTCCGCCATAACGTTTGGTTAAATTTTTAACTTCTACCACGACTTATTCTCCTTTAACAGCAGATAGACGAAGTAGACGCCGCCTGCAAAATTGATAATCACACTAACCGTAGTATTGAATCCAAAAACACGTTCGACCAGGAACTGCCCGCCGACAAGCGCAACAATGCTCAGCAGAATCGTTCCAGGAATCAGATAAGCATGCTTATAGGTACGGAACAACTGGTGTCCCACATTAGCTACCAACAAACCTAAGAAAGTGATTGGCCCCACTAAAGCCGTCGAGATCGAAACGTAGATAGATACAATAACTAGCAGCCTTTTGACCACATAGTCATAATTGATGCCCAGATTAATGGCTTCATCTTTTCCAAGCGAAATAACATCCAAATACTTAACAAATCGCAGGAAGTACAACGTAGTTAGCGTCAGGACAATGGTGGAAAGAATCAATAGGTCACTGCTGACATTGTTGAAGCTGGCGAACATTTTCCCCTGTAGAATCAGGAATTCGTTCGGATCAATAAGCACTTCCATAAAAGAAGACGCGCTCTGGAACATCGTCCCCATGATCAGCCCTACCAGCAGCAGGAAATAAATATTTTGTCCTTCCCTACGGAACATTAGCTTATACAATACGCCTGAAAACAGGACCATGAGGCACGCAGAGAACAAGAAGTTGATGTTTTTATTCATAAAGGTCATATTCGATGAACCTAAGGCATAAACACCGAACGTCTGGATTAACATGTACAGGGAATCGAGCCCGAGAATACTTGGTGTCAAAATACGATTGTTCGTGATGCTCTGAAAAACTACGGTAGAGACAGCTATCACAGCTCCGGTAATCAGAATGGCCGCCAGCTTTCTTCCCCGGCTGGGCAGAACGTAGTCCCAATTTCCCAAAGCATGATACGTCATAAACAAGACGATGAGGGCGACAGCACTTATAGATAATATAGTTAGTTTTGTCTTCATCTCTAGTTCGCCTTTCTTCTCATCAGCAAGTAGATAAACAGACCACTACCGATGACGCCTACCGTGAGACTGATTGATATTTCATATGGATAGATAATGAGCCTGCCCAGAATATCGCAGAACAGGAGGAACACCGCTCCGAGAATGGCTGTATGCGCCAGACTTTTTTTGAGGTTATCTCCTATGTACAACGTTACAATGTTAGGTACTACCAGACCCAGAAATGGAATCGTACCTACGGTTAAAATGACAACAGAAGAGATTAACGCTACAATTACCAATCCCACGTTGACAACCGCTTTGTAATTCATGCCAAGATTGACGGAGAAATCCTCGCCCATACCAGCTACCGTAAATTTATTAGCGAAGAGATACGCCAGAATGACAAGTGGAATGCTGATATAAATTAATTCGTATTGGCCTTTGATAATCGTTGAGAAATCTCCAAGCATCCAAGACGAGATATTCTGAATCAAATCATTTTTATACGCAAAAAATGTTGTAATCGAACCTACAATGTTTCCGAACATGAGTCCGACCAGCGGGATAAAAATACTATCCTTGAACTTGATCCGATCCAGGATTCTCATAAAAATAAAGGTGCCCAATAGTGCAAAAACAAAAGCAACAAGCAATTTCTGCATTGGCGTTGCGCCTGTGAATAACATGAGGGATACGAGAATACCAAATTTCGCGGAATCCATCGTCCCTGCCGTAGTCGGGGAGACGAATTTATTGCGTGACAGCTGTTGCATAATTAATCCGGCAATACTCATGCTGACTCCAGCGATAATCAATGCGGCTAACCGGGGAATCCGGCTTACCAGCAAGGTCTGTGCTTGAGATTCCGTAAGATGAAAGAGATCTAATGGGGATATATCTTTAACGCCTATAAACAAAGATATAAATGAAAATACTATTAGAAGTAGGGACAAATATTTTAGTTTCATGAGTTGTTCCTTATCTGTTTAATAGTTTACACATGCGATTTTATGATAATGATTTTCATTCGCAATGTTTTAAATTATACCTAAGCCCACTTTGAGGGTCAACCCTTTCATATACTTAAATTTAAAATAATTAAGACTTAGGCTTATCTGCTTAAGTTACCTAAAAAAAGACACCCTAACGGGTGCCTCTTTAATCTTTGCCATATTTTTAGCGCTAAGCTATAGGATTTATTTATATTTCTTCCAATCCTGATTACTGTTCTCCAGCAGATGTGCAAAATCATTATCCAACCGCTTCTGCTCAGCCTTGCGCTGATCTTCCACTGCCTTACGGGCAGCTTCTTTACGGTCATTTTCCTCCGCTTTCAACGCATCAGATTGCGCCTTCAGCTTTCCTAGAACATCACTGCTTAGCAGATCTTTTAACGTAGCAGGGCCATCATTCGTAGCGGCTCTTGGTGTGGTAGGCATTTTCTTTTTTTTAGCCACTGTCCATCATCCTTTCTAGTACTGAATTAAATTGGAATTTGTTTAAGTTATTGGTCTTTTCGTTTATAATGTTTACTAAGAGGTGAGCCCTATGAAGTCCAATGATTTATGTCCCCGGCTACAAAAAAGTATGGATATTATCGGCAGGCGTTGGACTGGTTTAATTATCTACCAGCTCCTTCAAGGACCCCAACGTTTCAATGTAATTGAAGCGGCATTGCCCATCAGTGGAAGACTGCTCTCCGAACGGCTCAAAGAGCTGGAACAGGAAGGGATCGTTCTTCGAGAAGTGTTCCCAGAGACCCCCGTGCGGATCCAATATTCTTTGACGGATAAAGGTCTTGCCCTGGAATCAGTCATCCGAGACTTACAGAGTTGGTCCAAAGAATGGGTCGATTGTGACACCGATAATCTAAATTCAACTCTCAAAATGTAAGCGTTTTATATGAGGCGTTAGATTTTAAGGCCGACAATGACTAAATCACGCTCTATACCGTCAAGTTCAGCCACACCAGGCAGCATTCCCCACTCTTCAAAACCAAACTTTTTCAACAAACCAAGGCTTGGATCATTATGTCCAAATACAAAGCCGACTAGATTCTTAATTCCGAGACTAGGGGCTTTCTCAATGGCCTCTGTCAGAAGAATTCTGCCCGCACCACCACCACGGAACTTTTCATTCACGTATACACTGATTTCTGCTGTTGCATTATACGCTGGACGACCATAGAAGGATTGAAAACTGAACCATGCAGCAATTTCATCTCCTTGCTTCAGTACCCATAAGGGACGGTGATGGCTATTATGCTCAAGAAACCATTTCTCCCGGTCTGCAACAGTAACGGGTTCCAGATCTGCAGTTACCACCCTCCCAGCAATCGTTGAGTTATAAATATCTACAATAGCTGCTAAGTCTGCAGATGTTGCATCTTCAATTCTGCTGTTCTCCCAATTCATCCCTTAATTCCTCCAAATGTGTTAATTAACTCAGGCCGACCTGCTCCTGGCTCCATTGCCACAGCCGTTCGGCTTCTATTGTATTCTGCGCTCTGGGAGACAGTTGTTTAATCTTTCTTCGATAATAATATTGACCGGTTACCTCTCCAAGATCGGGATCTGTAGCCAAATAAATCGCTGTATCGGCACCTTGTTCAGGTGTTAAGAAAAAGTATGAGAGTAACTTAAGTACCGACTTGCCGAAACCAGTCTCCCGGTTTACACCTATATTCGTCCCCACTGCTCCTGGATGCAGGCAATTCACCGTCACCCTTGTTCCGTGAAGACGCGAAGCCAGCTCCCGCGTGAACAGAATATTGGCTAGCTTGGATCGGGCATAGGCTTTTGCAGGATTAAAACGGCGAGCGAGGGTTGGATCTTCATAATGGAGCGCACCTATCTTGTAAGCACCGGAGGCAACCACAATGATACGGCCTTGCTCTGCTGCCTGCAACGACTTAAGTAACAAATTGGTAAGTAGAAAATGCCCCAAATGATTTACGCCAAGATCCATCTCAAAGCCGTCCTTCGTAAGCTGACGCTTAATCGTGACTACCCCGGCGTTATTGATAAGTATGTCTAGCATCGGATATTTCATAGTGAATTCCTCAGCAAAGCTGCGAATGCTCTCAAGTGAAGCCAGATCACACAACATGAGCTCGATATCCTCGGAGTGGCTCTTTTGTTTGGCGGCAGCAAGTGCTTCTTCTCCCCGCTGGCGATTACGGCAAACCATAATAACTTTAGCTCCCTTGCGAGCCAGTTCAACTGTTGTGGCCAGCCCCATACCGGAATTCGCTCCGGTAACAAGTGCGATTGTTCCTCTCATTGCAAGAATCACTCCTCTCTCAACAACCGTACCCGAATAAGCTTCAGCCTAACCTTAGGAGAAGTATATTTAAAGATATGTTACACCAACTAGTAGGGTTAAGAAAAGCTTCATGTCATGATTAGCCAACGATAGTTATAGTTCGTCAGGTGCGTCTGGTCTATTTTTGATCTATAATAGGAATATTGCAGTTCTAATCGTGAAGTTGAAAGGGGAACACCAACTATGAATAATGCTCTGACAAGCCTAGAGCAGCAAATGGCGGGCGAAGGTCTGGATGCCCTGCTCGTAACAGATCCCAAGCATGTCTACTACTTAACCGGCTTCGCCAGCGATCCGCATGAACGTTTTCTGGGTCTGCTGCTGATACGCGGAGAAGAGCCTATGCTCATTCTGCCTGCATTGGATGCAGAAGCGGCTCAAGCGGCTTCTTCGGTCACTAAAATTCTAACTCACACTGACACTGATAATCCCTATAACCTGCTAAAAGATTGTTTCGGCAGCAGTAAGCTAGGTACTCTTGGCATAGAAAAGGAACATTTCTCAGTAGCCCGTTTTGAGCACCTAACCGCTGCTGTTCCAGCTGAACGGTTTAGTGATATTGGTCCATTGCTGCGCAGCATGCGCTCTAAAAAGACCCCGGATGAAGTTAAGCGCATGAAACATGCCGCTGAGCTAGTTGAGGAAGCCTTGCGCCGCGTTCTTACCCACGTAAAAACAGGCGTTACAGAAAACGATCTAGTAGCGGAGCTAGAATATCTAATGAAAAAGGTTGGCGCTTCCGGCCCTTCCTTCGACACTATGGTGCTTTCTGGTCCGAAAACTGCCCTGCCTCACGGTGTTCCGGGCAACCGGGTCATTCAACCCGGCGACTTCCTGATGTTTGATATCGGGGTGTATGCCGATGGTTATGCTTCTGATATTACACGTACCTTTGCTATTGAATCCGTAGACGACAAGCTAGTCACTATCTATAACACTGTGCTGGCTGCCAACGAAGCTGGGATCGCTGCCTCCAATCCTGGAGCACCTTTCGGCTCAGTCGACAAAGCTGCACGTGATGTAATTGAAGAAGCTGGATTCGGAGAATATTTCTTACACCGTGTCGGACACGGACTGGGCATGGATGTTCATGAATATCCATCACTTCACGGACAGAACGACGACATTATCGAGATCGGCAATGTGTTCACCGTTGAGCCAGGAATTTATGTGCCTGGACTAGCGGGTGTACGTATCGAAGATGATCTGATTATTACAGCTGAAGGTGCAGAGACCTTAACAAGCTTCCCTAAGGAACTGACTATTCTTCATTTGTAGAAAAGAATTACAAGCCATAGCCAAAAACACAGAGCAGCGATTCCTCCAATAAAGAGAGAATCGCCGCTCTGTGTTTTTTTAAATTCAAACCTGTGTTCCCCACATCCCGCGAACCAACTTAGCCTCTTTCACCATCCTGCCGATCAGCTCCGCGACTGTAGGAATATCTTGGATCATTCCTGTCACTTGACCTGCCCAGCCGATGCCCTCTTCTTTGATATCATCATAGATCCAGCGCTTGTTGGCTGCACCACTGATATACTCTTTTAATGCTTCATAGGTCGGTGTCACGCGCTCGATTTCAAGAATTTGATCAATGTAGTCACTACGTAACACTCGTGCGGGTGCTCCAATAGAACGTTTGATTACAACCGTATCCGACTCTGAGCTTTCTACTAAAGCTTTTTTATAAGAAGCGGCCGCATGAACACATTCCACTGTAGCAACGAAACGAGTGCCCATTTCGATTCCTTCAGCCCCAAGTGCATGAGCAGCCATCCATCCACGGCCATCTCCGATCCCTCCGGAAGCAATCACAGGAATATTAACCGCATCAACCACTTGGGGAACGAGCACCATGGTTCCAACATCGTCACGCCCTAAGTGGCCCCCTCCCTCATGCCCAACAACAATAACCGCAGAAGCCCCTAATTGTTCAGCCTTTTGGGCTTGTCTGCGTGAGGAGACGAGCACGAGTGTTTTAATATCGGTGGGCTGTAACATTTCCAGTATAGGGGCTGGATTCCCTCCAGTGAGGCTCACCACGGGAACCTGCTCTTCGATGGCGACCTGCACCCGATCTTCATAACCAATCCCATGCATGCCGATAGCAAAATTAACACCAAATGGTTTGTCCGTTAGTGTTCGTACCCGACGTATTTCTGCACGTAAGGCCTCCGCATCCGGAAGACTCATTGCTGTGACCTGACCCAGTCCACCGATATTTGAAACCGCAGCCGCAAGGTCTGCATAACCTAAATAAGCAAGTCCTCCTTGAATAATAGGATATTCTATGTGCAATAACTCCGTAATACGGGTGTTCCATTTCATCTTCATCTACACCTTTCCTATCTTTAAGCAAAGCAGAATCACGGCAATTAAAAGGGCAGCTCCCCCTACCAGATAATCTATTTGCTGAAATTGCAGTCTTTTAAAAGAAGTCCTTCCTTTACCATTCCCATAAGCACGCGCATCAATTGCATAGCTCAGCTGTTCAGCACGTTGAATCGTTGTGAAGAGCAGAGGAATAATGATCGGAATGTACGCATATATCCGTTTAGGCAGTGATAATACTGTGAGATCATAACCTCTAGCCTTTTGTGCGAGAAGGATACGATCAAGCTCCTCCTTGATGGTAGGAATAAAACGGATCGCAATCACTATCATTAAAGAGAACTGCTCTACGGGTACCCCCAATTTGGACAGAGGGGCAAGCAGCTTCTCCAGACCATAAGCTAAGTCTAGCGGTTTAGTAGTTAATGTCAGAATTGAGGCCAACAAGATGAGCAATATAATCCGCCATACAAAACGTAATCCTATCCGCAATCCCTCTTCAGTCACCTCGATAAAAAACCATGACCAGAGAATCGTCCCCTTGGTGAACACGGCATTGTAAACAAAAGTAAATAATAAAATAAATAATACCGGCCGTAGCCCTCGCCAAAAAAAATGCACAGGAACTTTAGACAGTAATAACATTCCCAATACAAAAAAGGTTGCAACAACATAACTAAGCCCCGTACCAAGCATCATAAAGCTAAGCATGAGCATCACGATACTTACAAGCTTTGTACGAGGATCTAAACGATGAAAAATCGAATGTGTCTCCACATATTGACCGACTAATACGGAATCAGCCATGCCCTTGCCCCCTCGAATGCCAAATCGGCAAAATCGCTTCGAAGATATCCTGCTCTTTACAGCTGGCAACTTCAATCTTCTGACCAGATAATTCCTCCACTAGCTTCAAGAGCTGTACGGGTTCAGGCAAGGATAGTCCAAGTTCCAGCAGTAATTCTTCCTTTTCCAGAAACAATGTTCTGGTATCATGATGCCCTTTTAACTGACCTTCATGAAAAACCATGACCTCATCTGAGAATTCGGCAACATCACCCATCTGATGCGAAACGAAGAGGATGGTGCGATTGTCTTGTTGCTGCCATTCCTTTAGTAGCCTCAGCAAAGACACTTGGCTAGCTGGATCGAGACCCGCTGTCGGTTCATCCAATATCAGCAGCTTCGGATTTGTCATCAGTACAGAGGCAATAGCTACACGGCGCTTTTCACCACCACTTAGCTGGAATGGATTTAAGGGGAGAATCCCCTCTGGCAAACCCACTTGCGGCAAGATCATTTCAATCGCCTCTGTAATTTGCTGACGTGAAGCACCCTGCTGATTCAGAGCAAAAGCAAGCTCCTTATGCACCGTTGTTTCGAATAGCTGATGCTCCGGATATTGAAAAACGAAACCCAACTCGGGGACAACCTTTAAGCGTCCTTTAGCATCTCTGCTGGCAGGCTGCTGGTTAATCCAATAGTCTCCTTTTACGGTGGGAATCAAGCCCTTCAGCACTTTGACAAAGGTAGACTTTCCTGCGCCTGTTGGACCGATAATCGAAATCCATTTGCCTTCAGGAATAGTGCAGTTTATATTGCGCAAAGCCACATGATCGGCATAGTTCACACTTAGATTTTTTAATTGGTAGACCATTGTGATCGAATTATCCCCTTCCAATCGGCTGTTAGCGGTGCTGCTGAATGGAGCAATGTATGTACACGCACTGCGAAGGGCAGTTGTAATTGATAGTCCGCAACAGGCATGGATTCAAAAAAAGTCAGTGGATCGCCGTCAAACTCAAGTCGTCCTTGGTGCAGGAGCAATACGCGTTCTGCTGCAAGCACTTCCTCCATATGGTGGGTGATATGAATTAGGGTCAGGCCTTGACGATGCAGCTCTTGCATGATAGAAAGAACCTGCTGTCTTCCCTGGGGATCAAGCATTGAGGTAGCCTCGTCAAAAATAATGACTTGCGGGCGCATCGCCAATATAGCTGCGATAGCGACACGTTGCTTTTGACCTCCAGATAGCTGATGTGGCATAGCCTCCAGATAATCCTCCATATGAACGGCCTGTAAGGCATGATCCAATCGGCTGCGCATTTCCTCCCTCGGCACACGGATATTCTCCAAACCAAAAAGCACCTCATCCATAACGGTTGTGGTGATAAATTGATCCTCTGGATTCTGAAAAACAAAACCGATTTGCTGATGAATCTCCGCAAGATCTGTTGGTTTTGCTGTGTCCAAGCTCTTAAATTGTACAGTCCCTTTTCGCGGCAGCAGCAGTCCGTCCATGAGCTTTGCAATAGTGGATTTGCCAGAACCATTCGCCCCGACTATCGCCACAAACTCCCCTGCGTCTATCGTAAAGCTAATATCCTCCAGGAGAGGTTGTCCCTTTTTATAATAAAAACAAACTTGATCGAAGGTAAGCATTTATTCAGTCCCCTTTTGACGGTGCCAAGCAGCAAAAAATGCCTCAATGCTATTCTCGGAAAATGCAGGTGCAGGCTTCTCCCATTTTGTCACTTTTGATCCATTCACAGCAAAGATTTCACCGGTTAAATCCGCGTCGGACTCATTCAATAATGCAGTCACGAAGGAAGCAATAGCCTCCGGGTCACCTATTCTCCAAAAGTCAGGCAAAGGTTCATTACGACTGAAATATTTTTCCTTCAAATGGTCAATTATAGGTCTGGTCATATCCGTTAATGCCGCTGGAGAAATCGCATTGACCCTAATCTGGTCACGTTTCAGCTCTGCTGCGAGCGTCCACATCATGCCCAGTATTCCAGCCTTGGCTGCACTGTAATTCACCTGACCCACGGAACCTGCTAGTCCAGCAGCAGAGGTCATCAACAGGATATCCCCACCTGTTTCACGCATATGTGGTAATACTCGTTGAATGCAATAATAAGTGCCATTTAAATGCACATCCAGAACATTCTTCCACTGTTCATCCGTCATACGTTGACATTTCTGATCCTGCACAATTCCCGCGTTAGCTATCAACACCTCGATACGACCGTATCGGGCAATGACCTCACCTACCATGGCAGTGACTGCGGCGGAATCGGCTACATTAGCAGCGTACCCTAGTGCCTCTCCGCCTGCCTGGCGGATCTCGCGAACAACCTCATCAATTAAGACTTGTTTCGTACCATTTACAACCACTATATAACCTGACTTGCCAAGTTGCATGGCGATACTACGTCCGATCCCTCTTGTTGCTCCAGTAATTAAGGCTACTCTAGTCATCACTACACCTCTTTCACTGCAAAAGCTCCCGCAGCAATAACATCGCCAGCTTCTGTTGTAAGGATCACTTTCACAAAGCAATCGTCCGCTGCAAAATCAAAAATCACGACACTATCGACCTCTATTGGCTTATGAAATTTCATATCATATTGAGTGATCCACTGTGTAGGGTGCTCAGCAATATACAAAGATTGGGCTAATCCCATAAGATACATCCCATGTGCGATGGGTCGCTCCAAACCAGCCTTGGCTGCGGCCTCTGCATCTAGATGTATAGGCGCCAAATCTTGGGAAGCAGTTGCATATTGCCGGATAGCCTCAGCTGTTATGCACTTTTTTATCATGATCATCACCTACCCGAATTAACACCGTTTCTGCGGTGACTATTAGCTTACCCTCACACCTACAAACCAGCGTATGTGTGTAAAAAGTCAGTTTACCCTGTCTGCCTTCTTTTTGCACCTCGCCCGTTAACGCTAATTCACAATCCAAAATCATCCCCGCCGTAATCGGAGCCTGATATGAAAATTTCTGAGTGCCGTGAAGCAAGGGTTCACCGATGATTAACCAAGGAATATCGAAGTCTTGCCAGAAAATAATAGGCATCGTCGCAGGAGCGATCAGCTTTCCATTTATCGTCTGCACGGGTGCTTCAATACTCTGTGCATAGTCCGAAATCCATTCAGCAGTCATATGGATCTGATGTCGGACACTGTTCATTCTATAACCTCCACGAGTGTTGCCAGACCTATCCCACCGCCGATTCCCAGAGTAGCAAGCCCTCGTTGGTAAGGGGCATGTTGCATTTCAGCACATAAGCGAGTCATTAACATAGCCCCGGAAGCTCCGTATGGATGGCCTATTGCTAATGCCCCCCCGCCAAGATTGACCTTTTCCTGTGGAATTTGAAGCTCGTTCAGTGATGCCAATACTTGTGAAGCAAAAGCTTCGTTAAACTCTACGATATCTAAATCGGCAACGGTAAGCTTTTGGCGTTTTAACACCTTTTGCACAGCTGGTACAGGCCCCATACCCAAATAGTTCGGATCTACACCCGCAGCTTGCGCATCCACGACCCGCAAAATAGGGGTAAGCTTAAGCTGCTGGCACTTCTCACGAGACATCATTAATAGAAGCGCTGCGCCATCATTAATAGGACAGGCATTTCCAGCAGTGACGGTACCCTTTTCTTCAAAAATTGGCGGCAGCTTTTGCAGCTTGTCCAGACTCGTATTTGCCCGAGGACATTCGTCGGTGCTCACCCACTGCCCCTCTACCTGAAGAGGTACTATCTCCTGCTGAAACCGGTCACTTTGCTGAGCATGAACCGCCTTTTGATGGCTTTTTAAGGCATATTGATCCTGCTCTTCTCGAGAAATCCCGTATTTCCTAGCTACATTCTCTGCAGCAATTCCCATATCCGGATCGCCGTAAGAGCTAGGCGTAAAATGTGCACGGGTATACAGCTGTGGAACCCCCATTAACGTCTGTGGTTTAGCCATTTTCCATGGAGCACGGCTCGTACTTTCGACACCACCTGCTAAATAAATCTCACCAGCGCCGCTTTGAATCAGTCTTGCTGCTATATTAATTGCCTCTAGCCCAGATCCGCACTGACGATCCACGGTGACACCCGGAACCGAAACAGGCAGCCCCGCTTCAAGCGCAGCTACCCGGGCAATATTACCTCCTGGGCCCACAACATTCCCAATAATGACATCATCAATCAGTTCTTTAGGCAAGTTCGTTTCGGCTACAATATGCTGAATAAGCGGCGCCAGTAATGCCTCCGGCTCAAGTGTACTTAATAAGCCACCCATTCTGCCAACCGGTGTACGTTTTGCCATGACAATTACTGCTTCTATCATATCATCGCTCTTTTCACATAGTCTTTCATCGCTTGCCGGGCAATTTTCCCGCTACTTGTATAGATAAATTCATCCACGGTTAGCAGCTGCTTCGGCGCTTTGTAGCTCGCTAAATACTGGCGGCAATAATTCTTAATTTCTTCGACAGATAAATGCTGTTCTCCGCTCCACTTCACGAGGGCTATCAGCTGTTCTCCCCAGTAATCGTCAGGCACGCCAAGCACCATCACTTCATCTATTTCCGGAAGAAACTCCAGCACCCTCTCTATTTCTTCCGGATAAACGTTCAGCCCTCCGGATATGATTTTATTCTTCAAACGTCCCGCCATATATAAATAACCAGCTTCATCCTGATAAACATAGTCTTCTAAAACAAGCCATCCCTCTCTAAAAGCTGCTGCTGTCTCATTCGGCAATTGATGGTAGCCTAAAAATATCATATCACTACGCACATATAGCTGCCCAATCTCCCCAGGAGGGACTTCCCGGAACTGGTCATCACGAATGGAAATTTGCACCCCGGGATAAGGTTTGCCTACAGAGGTCGGATTATGCTCGGTCAGAACATTCAAATAACTAATATAGCTCGCTTCTGAAGAACCGTAGGATTCATAAAGCCGCGCTCCACCAAACACTTCCATGCCCCTTTTCTTGGACAACTCCGACCACTTTGCACCTGAGCTAATCATCGCATCAATCTGTATCTGCCCAGGTACAGCCTGCTGCATCATGGATTCGATCATTGTTGGTACGACGAACAGCACCACGCCCGGAATTTGCTGACACAACTCTAACACCTGCGTGGCACTAAATTTTTGTGTGATATGAAAGGTTGCTCCACCATATAGACTCTGCATTACGGCGAATAAGGATAGGGAATGCACAAATGGACCTGGTGCCAAAACATCCTTCATAGCGTCCAATTCAAAAGCAATATTCGAAACCTCAAAGCTTTTTAACCATGATAAATGGGTACGCATATAACCTTTGGGCAATCCGGTTGTGCCTGACGTAAAGCCAATAAATAATAATTCATTCGTCTCATCCAACTCAGCCTCCGGCTTCAGGGCAGCCAACCACTGATCATAGGAACCTGTTCGTTCATTTGAGAAGGTCAATGTTTGGATTACTTGATCCTTGAAAACCAGATTCTTTGCGGCTTCCGGCTCGGCAAAAATCATTGTCGGCTGGCACTGCTCTATAATAACCTGCAGTTCATTAGCACTCCATTTGGGATCTAAGGGAATGGGAACACAGCCCGCATAAATCGCCCCCAAAAAAACCTCAACAAATTCAATACGATTCGTAGATAAAATCGCGATTTTGTCATGCCTCAGACCCTTTTGCTGTAAGCCATTCGCGATTCTCCGCATCGTTTTTACTAATGTGGCATAGGTATGACTTGCTTGGTCATGGGTTAAGGCAATGCTGTCGGGCTGCTGTGCTGCATGACGCAGTATAGGAACTACTAGATTCATCCTGATCACACCTGTTCGTAATTTCTGTGACTACCGATTATATACATTCTCTTCAATCGGACTGCCCCGCAAGTCCAGCCCAAACTAAAGGATATGTGATAAGCGCCATCGCAGGCGCTCCTGTTAAACTAACCCGCTAGAATTGCTACGATAGCTTATTTTAGCTTTATATTATTTTTATGTACACATCTTTCATGTAACGATTAAGTCCATCTTACAACGAAAAAACAGCCAGCACGCATCGATTATGATCGGTACGCGCTGGCTGTATTGTTGTTTAGTCCTTCTTTTGAACGGATGATGGTGAACCCTCTTCAGCAAAAGTAAAGGTTCGGGCGATATATAAGATAGGTGTGCTTACTGCGGTTAGTAAGAACTTCGCTAGATAAGTCGTAAGCAAAATTTCAAGCCATACATTCCAGTCATACAAGCCCGCAAACGCAATGGTACAGAAAATAAGTGTATCCACAAAGGAGCTAATCATCGTACTACCGTTGGAACGAATCCACAGCTGACTTGAGGTGCTGTAATATTTACGAATCCAAGAGTACAACCGAACATCTAGGAACTGACTAATGAAGTAAGCAGTAAGACTACCCAAAGCTAGTCGAGGCATCAGCCCAAAAATCGTCTCCAAAGAAGACTGAGCGATATCGGTCTCCTGCGGCTTAAATACTAATACCATCTGCATAATGACAGTAGTCATAAGCAAGGTGAAGAAACCAAACCAGACCGCTTTACGTGCTTCCGCTCTTCCGTACTTCTCATTAAGTAAATCGCTGGTCATATATAAAGTGACATACATCGTATTTCCGAGTGTCATCACAATATCAAATGGCATAGCAATCGTCTTAGCTACCTGAATGTTAGCAATTACAGTAGCAATACCTACCCAGGCATACATTCCACTTTTCCCGAACAAGCGGTAACAGAGTAGAAAAAAAGCAAAATTGACAATAACAAATAAAACTCCCCACAGCAAATTAAACATATTACTGAAATTCCTCCTAGTTTTGTTTACGCGGGATGGTTACGAACCGCGGCTTACAATATTAAATTTTCGGAACAAAACATTAATACTCTATCACAATAGCGCTTAACAATCCATAAAAATAATATTCTTATATGAAATTGGTAGTTCCATTTCTTTTTTTTCGCCAATTATCTAAAATAGTCAGCAATAATTCATTTTTTTCAGAAAAAAATGCTCTATAGGACAAAACTTTCACTATTCATCCAGAGGTTAATTCTATAGAATAGTATCAAACACCTTATTCCCGATCCATTTAGTAGAAATATGACATAACTATGGAATATATCTCGGGTCGCCAATTTCCAGCAGTTGGCATGGAGTATCTAGTGAAGACCAAAAAGAAATGACCTCACCGTCCATAAAAAAAGGAGAGAACGATATGTTTCGTATCAAGCATTCGATCAGTCGCAAATTTACGCGTTTATTATTTGTTGTTCTGTTGCTCACGTCTCTTTTGTTAAGCACCAGCTTCTATTTTATCTCTATCAGTATCTTCAACAGCTATGTTATGCCGCAGATTAACAAAATCCTTACTGCCGCTGCTCAGGACGTATATAAGAATCTCAACGTAATGCACGCCCAGCAAACCCTAAATAAGAACGATCAGTCTGCCACCAATCTCGAGTTCTATTTTCAGGAAAAGAGGAAACAACATGGAGTGGAAACCATTTTTCTGGTCAATCTGAAGGGAAAAGAAGCTGAGATTCTATCCGCAGATCACGATGCAAAATTGCAACGGGCAGAAAGTGTCACCGTATCCTCTGCAATGCAACAAGCCTCTAAAGGAAAAACTGGACTAAGCGATACATATAGCGACGCACATGGTATACATAAAACAGCTTATATCGGTATTCCCGGAAGTACGATGGTTATCGGTGTAAGCAGTGACGTAAGCTTCATTCAAGAAAAAACAGACAGTATTCTATGGACAAGTGCCGGAATCACACTTCTGACGTTGATCATCGGCCTAACTGGTGCATGGTTCATGAGTGTGCGTATAACACGTCCAATCTCAAAACTGGCAGCTTATAGTGCCCGGCTCGCAGAGGGAGATTTCACCGAAGAATTATCAGTTAAAGGAAATGACGAAGTTGCACAGTTGTCCGTAAGCTTCCAAGCGATGACCCAACGCCTGAAAGAAATGATTGGACATGTACTGGTAACCTCTAATACTGTCGTTGCGGATTCCAACTCTTTAAAAGAACGTGTTGAGGTTCTCAATGATATGGCGGAACACTCCAGCTCATCGGTAGTAGAAATCGGCAAAGGTAGTACGACTATCGCTAGCAGTGCATCAGATAACTCGAGAGCAATGGAAGAAATCAATTTAGGCATTCAAAGTATTGCCTCAGCAGCGAATGAAGTCACGGAGCAAATCAGTGAGGCTTCCACTGAAGCAAGTGGCGGTAATGAAATTGCTCAAAGCGCTGTGCTGCAAATGCGCCAGGTTGAACGTGCTTCCCTACAGTCGCTGGATCAGTTACAAATCATGAATGAGCGTTCAGTAATGATCGGAGAAGTCGTTCACAGTATTACTGAAATTACGAAACAGATCCAAATGCTGTCGCTAAATGCTTCAATTGAAGCTGCACGCGCAGGAGAGCATGGACGCGGCTTTGCTGTTGTTGCGGGAGAAGTACGCAAGCTGTCTGAACAATCCCGTAACGCAAACGAACAGATCCGTGACTTCCTACTTGGGCTTCAAGAAGATATGAGTCGCTCCGTTACCGAGATGAACCACGTGAATTCTGAGGTTGCCTCTGGAGTCGGCAAAGTAGCAGAAGCAGGTGATGCCTTTAATCACCTCCTGATTCTTATCCAAAGCATCAATCACAGCATCCAATCCGTATCTGCGGCTACACAGCAAATCTCAGCAAGTACAGAAGAAGTCAGTGCTTCCGTCGAAGAAACTGCACAAATTACATCAAGATCGCAAGAAAGTGCGGACACACTCGCTGCTAACTCAGAGCGGCAGCGCGTCGAACTGGAAGGTCATGCAGAAACTGTTAAACATCTGTATGAGCAAGCCAAGAAACTCCAAGAAGCTGTGCAGCAATTTAAGATTTAACGCTTGTAAATTAAAACCCCCGTTCACACGAAAGTGTTGAACGGGGGTTTTTAGTTTGCGATGGCTCGCTTAGACTTGGGGGCATACGCTAGGCTTGCGCGAAGCTCTCGCTTAGAATCGGTGCGTCATGTGCTGCTGGCTTGCGCGATACTCTCGTTTAGACTCGGCACGCCATTTGCTGCTGGCTTGCGGACTCAGATGCCGCTATTACTCGAAAAGCTGCCATTTGGAGACTTTTTCGGACTCGAGAGACGCTATTGCCTCATAATCAACCCAGACTCAGCCTATTTCGCTCAAATAGCGCCTCTGGTGTCCGAAAACGCTCCAAATTAACCCTTTTATCACAAATAAGGTCTCCTGAGTCCGGAGCCAAGTTACCTACAGCAAATTACTCAAAGTTCATCCGTGGCGCTACCAACAGCAAATTACTCAAAGTTCCTCCGTGGCACTACCAACAGCAAATTACTCAAAGTTCCTCCGTGGATGCTACCTACTGCAAATTACTCAAAGTTCATCCGTCGATGCTACCTACAGCAAATTACTCAAAGTTCATCCGTCGATGCTACCTACAGCAAATTACTCAAAGTTCCTCCGTGGCGCTACCTACTGCAAATTACTCAAAGTTCCTCCGTGGATGCTACCTACTGCAAATTACTCAAAGTTCCTCCGTGGATGCTACCTACTGCAAATTACTCAAAGTTCCTCCGTCGATGCTACCTACAGCAAATTACTCAAAGTTCATCCGTGGATGCTACCTCCTGCAAATTACTCAAAGTTCATCCGTCGATGCTACTTACTGCAAATTACTCAAAGTTCCTCCGTCGATGCTACCTACAGCAATAGACTCGGCTACATGCGCTAGCTTGCGCGAAGCTCTCACTTAGACTCAGCACGCCATTTGCTGCTGGCTTGCGGACTCAGATGCCGCTATTACTCGAAAAACTGCCATTCGGAGACTTTTTCGGACTCGAGAGACGCTATTGCCTCATAATCAACCCAGACTCAGCCTATTTTGTTCAAATAGCGTCTCTGGTGTCCGAAAACGCTCCAAATTAACCCTTTTATCACAAATAAGGTCTCCTGAGTCCGGAGCCAAGTTACTCACTTAGTAAAAACTAGGTTACTCAGCTTTCATTCCGCTTTTATGGCTAAGCAAACCTCACTCAACCTAGTGCCGCGGTGCCCAGAGGATGACCGATACACCGATCACACAAATAACAGCTCCGACCCAGTCGTATACGTCTGGTGTCTTCTTGTCTACAAGCCATCCCCATAAGACCGCAAGTACGATAAACACCCCGCCGTAAGCCGCATACACTCTTCCGAAGGAAGGGAATTTCTGCAACGTAGGGATAATCCCATACGCTATCAGAATCAAGGACCCCACTAAACCGTACCAAAGTGGCCGTGATTCTCTCAACCATAACCATACTAAATATCCGCCACCGATCTCAGCAAGCCCAGCAATTATAAACAGCAGAATGGCAAATAACATGTCATCCCTCTTCCCTATCTATCTCATAAAAACGCAAAGGTTGCTCACAACAAATTGTACTCAAGGTTCCCCCATGGAGCTACCTACAGCAAATTACTTAATTACTCAAGATCCACCCAGGGAGCTACCTACAGCAAATTACTCAAGGTTCATCCGTAGTACCACCTACACCAAATTACTCAAGATTCCCCCGTGGAGCTCACATTAAATTGTGCTGGAGCAGCAATAACACTAGCAGCAGCACAACCTCCAGCAGCTCGTTCAGCGCGCCGTACACGTCGCCGGTGAGCCCGCCGAGCCGGCTGCTGATCCGCCG
>NZ_JBBODC010000002.1:0-1519979 GCF_038002785.1 Paenibacillus sp. FSL H3-0310 | reverse complement strand
CGCGGCGAGCGAAAGCGCCGCGCCGCAATACGTGCGGCAGCTTAGCCGCCGCACGCATCATAACGCCAGCACCCGCAGGGAGCTGGCGGGCCCGCGCCCCTTGCGCAGCCGGGGTCGCACTGCCTACGGCGGCTGTAAGCAACAGCCGCCCCTGCAGATACGCCAGTTGTGCCGCCTGGCGCCAGCAACCCCCTAGCTCTGGCAATTCTTCTGCCAGCAGCGCTTCTACTTCCGGCTCCAATAAAGAGCGCCCGGCCACAGCCCGCAATAATTGTTCTGAATCCGATTCTAGTAATCCAGATTCAAAATCCTCTTTTTCACACCAATCGTATCTTTCGTTCTTCTTATTGTCCTGATCTATTCCGAAACTTGATTCATTAGGCTTCCATATGAATATTCCATCATTCAACCACTGAGCCTCCCACAGTCCCCCTGCCTCTTTCTCCTCTCTCAACTCAGCCTCAAGCATACTATTAATATATTGCCCCCACTCCTTAATCCCCCAGGTGCTCATTGCGCTTCTTTGTTTAAAGTTGTCCCGGAGCTTCACAGCCCACCCTAGCGGTAACGCAGAAGAAAGCAGAACCAAACTATTCGCCGCTAAGGAACTCCCAGCTTTCTTCTCCGGTCTAGCTACAGACCACCACCATCTATCCACGCTAAGATCTAATGAAATTCCAACCCTCCAGCTCCCCTTGCATTCCACAGCATATACAGCGACTTGCATAAAATCCCTCCTACCTTTCGCTTGTACTTAGCAACTCCATATTTGATCCCAAATTCACGACTCCGTCTCCCCAAATGCAAAAAGCACACTCCCCCAGTTCTTGGAGAGTGTGCTTCACCCGTTACTTACATATTTACTTAAGATCTGTTGCGCTTTGATTCGCATCCCCTACTTCCTGCCATCCCCATAAAAGGCAGCGATACAGACTGCCCTGACAGCCGCAAGTCTACTACAATTCCTTCATGCTGCAATTCTTCACTCATCTGAAGAGAGTACATAGATGTTGCAAGATCGATAGAGCAGCCGCTAGCGGCCATTTTGGAAACTATCCCAAGTGTTCCATCGCTCGAACCATCATCCATGAACGTTACTCGCAATCGTTTTCCGGTTAGAAGAGCTTGAAATGTCAGTGCCCGAATGTACCATTCCACAACAGATTCATGATTGCGGGTAATAAAAATATAATGAATCCATTTTCCGGACTGCGGTGTTTTACGCACCTTCTGCCGGTTATGCAACATATGAATCATCACTGCAGCGGATACATAAACAACCGCAATCCATATCAACTGGGCTACCATGGAGATGCACCTCCTCTGTATACCAACACTATATGCCGGCATTAAAAGGTCGGTGACTGCCTAGAACACCCATCAGGGAAGCAAGCTGTGTCTACTTAATTTCTTTCCTATATGTAACGTATTACCGTGAAGCTTCTACAAGGTTACCCAGCCATATTTAATCGAATTAATAACGGCTTGAGTCCGATCATCCACTTCCATTTTTTGCAAAATACTGCTAACATGGTTTTTAACTGTTTTTTCACTAATGAATAAATATTCACCAATCATTTTGTTGCTCTTACCTTCAGCCATTAGACGCAGCACTTCTGCTTCACGACGGGTCAGAGGATTGTTGTCGCCAGCAATAAATTTAACACCAGCTTCCTTCACCACTGTATCTGTAGTTACACCAGTCTCGTTAAGGTAAGTCATACGCCGCAATTGATTGATAAGCTTTCCAGTAACCTTTGGATGGATAAAGGCATGTCCTTCACAGACCGAACGAATGGCATTAATAAGGGATTCGGCCTCCATATCCTTCAATAAATAACCATTGGCGCCCTTACGAAGGGTCTCAAATACATAACTCTCATCATCATGAATGGATAAAATAATTACCTTAACCTCCGGGAACATTTCCCGAAGTTTTTGAGTGGCTTCTACGCCATTCTCAACAGGCATATTGATGTCCATCAATACGATGTCCGGTTTAGTACCGTTACAAAACTCTAATACCTGAATACCGTCGCCGCACTCCCCTATGACCTCGATATCCTCCTCCATATTCAAAATGCGTTTCAGCCCTTCACGAAAAAGCTGATGATCATCCGCCAAAAGAACCTTAATGGGCGTTTTACTAGAGTTTAAGTTCTCCATCACACTACTCCTTCCCCTTCTCCACATTCGTCGGAATATGGATCACGATTGTTGTCCCCTGATTCTCGGCTGATACAATTTCCATTCTTCCTTCAAGCAGTTCTACACGTTCCCGCATACCTACTAGCCCGAAGCTTTCCCGATTACCTTGCTGATTTTTTAACTTTTGTACATTAAAGCCTAATCCGTTATCTTTAATCACAATCTTAATTAACTGCGCTTGGTATGTAATCTCCACCAATACGAAGCTTGGGTAGGCATGTTTTGCTGCATTAGACAATGCTTCCTGAACCAGACGGTATACCGCCGCCTCCATCGCTGAAGATAGTCGGTGTTCCTGTCCCCGGGTTTCCAAAGTCGTCCGCAGTTTCGTCTTCTCTTCAAAATCATGCACATATTTCCGCAAAGTCGGAATCAAGCCCAAATCATCGAGAGCCATCGGTCGTAAATTAAAAATAACCTTACGCATTTCTTCCAGGCTGTTACGAACCTGCCCTTTTAAATCTACTACTTCGTCCTGCACCAGCCCAAATTCCTGCTTTACCAGCATTCTTTCTACAATTTCCGTCCTAAGGACTAGATTTGCCAGCATTTGAGCGGGACCATCATGAATTTCCCGGGCAATTCTCTTCCGTTCTTCTTCTTGAGCCAGGATAATTTTGAGTCCGATCATCTGTCTGTTCTTCGCAGATTCGACAATTCTCGTCACTTGGCCTAGTTCTCCCGACAAATATTCGAGCACTACGCTCATTTGCGAACCAATTGACTCTGCACGCTCTACAGAATTTTCGACACTGCGCACTCGCATTTGTAATTCATCACGTCTGCTTCGAAGATAGACCTCTCGCTCACGCGTCATCATGAGTTCGAGCTGAAGCTCCGTAGCCTTCTCATAAGCAATACGGATATCCTTCTCTGAGTAGCGGACAAAGTCCCGGCTGACCTCTGTCAGCCGGATTCTGGAGCGGTGATACTGCAGCTCCAGCTTGTCTACCTTTTTCAACGTTTCATCCGTTTCGTCCATGACCCGCTGCAGTTCCTTGTTGAGTGCAGCAAGTTCATCACGTGCAACCTGCAATATTTCAAAAATCTGATACTTGCTGCTCTCCATCACGTCGATGGTATTTTTAATAACGCGATCAATCGCATCGGCTTGAAATTCCACGGATGCTTGCCCCTTTTCTATCGGATCGTATTAAGGTTTTCCTTATATATTAACATATCACGATTCGATAGTTACGGTCTTCGTTTTCTGTTCCCATTTTACAGTTAATCCTAACTGTTCAGAAACTAGTCTCAGAGGTACTAAAGTCCTACCCTGTAAAATAATAGGTGCTACTTCAGCACTTTGTCGCTTACCATTTAACAGGTATTCCTTTTTATTTACCGTCAGATCCAGTGCCTTGGCTCCACGCAACACCATGATCTTCTTATTCACCTGATCCCAGGTAGCATTCCCTCCAAAAGCATCCAGCACATAACGGATCGGCACATAAGTACTGCCGTCTTTCACAATTGGAGCTACATCAATAGCCTTCTTATTTCCGTTTACGGTCATTGCTTTGGAGCCGATGCTCATCGAAGCTGTACCCTTTGGTAACCCTGCATCACTGGAAAGTGAAGGCATTGTGAAGGTGATATTATCAAAAGCAACGTTACCTGTCTTCGCCCGTTCATCTTGGCCTTCCTCTACGTTGACTACATAAAGTCTCTTCAGCGTAGCCGGGAATTTAATCCCTGATCCTGACAAGTCGATGTTTATGTTCTTCCAACCGTTCCAATCGATAATCTTCGCAAGATCTACATAGGCTGTAGCTCCACTATTGTCGACAAACTCAGCACGCAGCCAGTTTAAGCTCATATCGCCCATCACATCAACTGACATCGAAGTTGCAAGCGCTGGAACGGCTTTTCCACTTGTGCCGTTAAGTTGAGCATAAGCGTACATTTTACCGCTGCCAGCCGTCATATCATAACTGAGTGACAGCACCTTGGAGCCTACTCTTTCAGCCGAGCCGTCTACTATTGTTGCAGTCCCCTGTACCGCTGGCACATTGGTAGTAAAGTTAACTGGATAACTTACCTTCTCGAAATCTTCCCATGTTGTAGCTGCTGCTGTCGATAATACAACCGCTGTGCTAAATCCATCATAACGAGCAATAGCGTAACCTGTAGTAACCCCTGCATCCACAGAGTTTACAGTAAGCTTGCCATTTTGCACGACTCCCTTAAAGCCTACAAACTCCCACTTCAGCGCTGAATCTGGAACGCTTATGGTTGCTCCACTCTTCGTAGAGGCCTTTACAGGGACAGATACAGTTGTCCCAGCTGTCAGTGGCGCTGTAGCAGTGCCTACACTCATGCTGGATAGATCATCTCCACCCAAGACTGTAAGGGTTGTAGAAGCGCTTGCTACGCCGCTTTTAGCCGTTAAGGTAACGGTGCCTGGCTTCACTGCCGTTACTTCTCCTGCACTTACAGTTGCGCTTCCTCCGCTTGATGTCCAAGTAGGATTGCCTGCTGCTACATCTATAGGGTTATAGTAAGTGTCATAACCTTTTAACGAATAAGTAGCCTTTTGTCCAACTAATAGCGAAGTGCTTCCGCTAATTTTAATTCCTTTTACTTCACCTTGTGGTGCGTTAGTATAAACACCAAGCGCGTTAACAATGCTGCGCTGCTCTGTGCCATACTCTGTATTAAAGGTTAGTGTGGCTGAGCTTTCACCAAGAGGCCGGTCTACCATCGTTGTAGAGCCGCCTCCGTCTAAGTTAAGCCCTTTCCAGACTCCAATATTGGTCATAAAAGATTGCAGCTCGGTCAATGACATTCCGGAGCTATTGCCATTTTTTTCAGTAGCTATAATATAAACATAACGTCCATCCTGAGAGTATCCTAAAGCCGTACGTGCACGATAACCGCCAATGCTGCTAGTCGAGCGAGAGAACGTTGCAGCTTTTCCGTTATTTACAAGAATCGTATGTCCACCAATCATTGTTTGCAGATTAGCAGGATCTAGCGATTGCTGCGTAGTCTTGGATTTCAGGGAGTACACACTTGTTACCGGTTGTCCTACAGTCAGATGGGCAGTAACATACCGTGCGGCTAAGCCATGGGCCCGCAAAATATAAGCTCCCTTTGGAACCGCTGTAGGAAGCGCAGCATTTTCAGATATTTGAGTAACTACGCCGTTCTCAACGAGCACCTCTGTCGGTGTGGTTGAGCTGTTTTTGGGACGATCGAGTGCGGTCCATACATCCGTATAGATATACATTGCATTAGCATGGCTATAAGTAGAGCTTCCACCTTCAGGACTATAAGCACCTTTATTGATACCAGATATCTCAAACTGTGCGCCGTCAGGTGCGGTTATCATTCCTTCAAAGCTGAACTCATCAATAAGAGGCTTGCGGTCCTTAGTCACTGCAAAGGCATACATTCCATCCAATTGCGAAGGGGTGGATACCAATACTCCACTGGATACTTGTCCACCAATCGGAGCGCCTTCCCCGCCTGTATTAAAATAATCTCCGTTTACTGCAGCCACGGCTCCAGTTTCCTTAGCCATCCCGCCAGTACTTTGACGTGTTGTCAGGTTTCCACCTTTACCTGTCATAACATCTAATGAAACATATGGATTGTTGAGGTCAACGCGAATAACATCCGCCAAGCCAGAAGCACTCGCTCCTGAACGTGTAGCCGTATATTTGTATTTCATCATAATGGCGCCCGAAGTAATTACTTCTTCTCCCAGCTTGCTTACTTTAAAATTAGATGTGGCTGCGGCAGCAATTGGTGTGGAACTATGACCAAACATAGCTAAGCCTTCACTGCCAATTACCGGCATAATCCACAACACACCTGCTAATGAAGCGGCAACCCATTTTTTAGTAGATGATAATTTTATTCCCCGAACAACTTCTCTACTCTTCTTCTCCATGAAAACTTCATTCATTTCGACGTAACTCTCCCATCTCTTTTTTACTCTTCAAGTCCGTTATCAAAAGTCTGGAAACTGGTTCCTATTTTTCTAGTACTCTTTTAATAGACTGAAAAAAAGCGAAAAAGTTGCGAAATTGAGAGATTTCAAGCTTTATAGAGTCTCGTAACACAAACTATTAACATAAAAAAAAGCCCAGCAGAATGCCAGGCTTTACCAATCTATTTATTCTACAAATAATCTGTTTGCTTCAGCATCCGATGCAACATCACAGCAGCTTG
The DNA here is from genome assembly GCF_038002785.1 of Paenibacillus sp. FSL H3-0310. NCBI lineage: Bacteria > Bacillati > Bacillota > Bacilli > Caryophanales > Paenibacillaceae > Paenibacillus > Paenibacillus sp. FSL H3-0310. The sequence continues at coordinate 1,513,592 of NZ_JBBODC010000002.1, read as the reverse complement.
TGCACGAGTGGCATTACCCTGAGGTTGGAACTCACTTGTGGTCATTCCCAAAATAATCCCAGATTGCACAGCTTTAGCTACGAATTCTGCACTTTGATTCTGAATTTTGGACTTATCCTTAAAGCGAGCCAGTGTTGAGGCAGAAGTGCCGCTTAAAGTAATAGGATGTTTGGTGTATTCCATTGCCCGAATCATCATGATTGCCATCTGCTCTCGAGTGATATTATCATTAGGCCGGAAGGAGCCATCCGTGTTCCCTGTAATAATACCAGCCTTGGCTGCTGCACCAATATAGTCTCCAGTTTGTGTGGAAGGCTGCACATCCCGGAAGCGCTGTGCGGTCTCGCGATCGCCTAGCAAACCAAGTCCCCGGCTAAGCATTACTGCAAACTCTGCACGGGTAATCTTTTTTTCTGGACTAAATGTAGTCCCGTAACTGCTATCGATGATAGTCTTTGCACTAAGCTCAGCTACGATCGAATTACTCCAATGCTTACTCATATCTGAGAAGGCCCGGGTTGATATAAAGGTTCCTAACACCTGATTACCCTCCGTACGAGCACGAATAATCGTATAGCTACCTACCGTACTTACTTTTGTTGGCAGATAAGCTGCATCGTAATAGGAAAGATCCAGTCTAGCAGCAGATGTCTGCGCATTGTTCAATGAAGAAGTTGTACGCACAGTGTATTCTCCAGGTACCGATAATGCCTTAGCATTAGAATAATTGCTGCTTACTATCGCAGTCACCCGGACATCCATAAGACTAGTAACGCTCTGCATCCCCATAGTTTTTAGCTTTTGCTCAAATGGGGAGAACGTACCTGCCGGAACCTTTTCTAAGCGGAACACCAGCGAGATATTTTTACTGTCTGCAATCAAGCTAGTCGCTAATCCGTTCATATCGATATCGTCTAGTCCTACGCTATATAAGTGATCGCCATAACGTATCATAAATTTTGTGGTTTTACTGCGATTTACAGCATCAAGCAAAGGCTTTAAAGGAACAGTCACATAGGCCGATTGTTCTGTAGCAGGCACCTCAAAAGCTAATGTATCACTACTTGCCTTATACAGATATTCATAACTGGCCGTCAGGCGATCTGTGTTTAAGGTATATCTTTTTACAGATTGATTGTATAACGAACGGTCATCCACGATTTGTGAAGAGTCACTCTTCAGCAGCGCGTATTCTTTTCCAAACTCACTTGTTGCAAGCGTCCCTAGATAGGATGGACGATTTCCCGTTCCGGTGCTCACGCCGGTTAGGTTCTTAACAGAGAGAGAAGAGAATGAGGACAGTACATTACCGTTCAGATCCTTGATCGTACCTGAACCTGACATATAGGACAAATCGATAGTTTGCCCGGTCTTTACTACTGAGGATGTTGTTATTTTCAAAATATCCCCTGACAAAGTGTAGTTTTGCACACCCATACTGCTTCCATCTGCTCTAACTCCGAACTGATTAGCATAGAGGGAACCAGATGCCTGCATGTTTTTACTGAATGTAACCGTAAGCTCGTCGCCATTGATGGTGGCAGAACTAATCTCAGGTATGCTAGTGCCGCTATTTTCCGAGATGGACACAGGCTGCAGGTTAATATAAGCTGCACGGTTTCCATTTAAATCGCTTATTCCGGTAGTCCCCGGAACATAGGATACAGTAACATTCTGATTCACCGTCAAAGCACTCTGGAGCGTTAGCGTGACCTGTGAGCCACTGACTGATACATTCGTAACATAGTTAGGAGTGCTGCCAACAAGCACAGAGAACTGGCTGTTCATCGGGAGGTTTGTCGTTGACAAGCCTTCATTGTAATTCAGAAGGATTTTATTGCCACCTCCGGTTGCACTTTGGAACACGGGTGGAATTGTATCGTTGCTGTTGCGAATGTAGAAATCTGTGAAATCCGCAATATTTTGTCCAAAAGAATTCTGCAAAGGATAAGAGCCTGCATAATAGGAGACACGAACGGTCTGGCCATTAGAAGCATCGCTATTTAACCCTAAATATACAGTGTTCCCGCTGGAGCTTATGGAGTTGACCCCTAGGGATCCCCCATCTGAAGTCACTAGAAACTGACTATGTGCGTAAGAGGAAACTGCCTTTAAGGAGTCATTGAAATTCAACGCTACAGTTCTACCCGTGATCCGTCCATCTTTGGGTGTAGGCATGGAGGACTCGATAGTGTTAGTAACCTGCTTTGAGCTAAAGGTGCTGGCTGCATTTCCGCTTGGATCTTGAATGGTCCGCAGGCCACCTGTATAGCTAACCTTCACGTTCTGTCCAACCGCTACCCCTGTACTGAGTAACACATAGGCGCTGTCTCCCTGGATATAGACACTTTCAATTGTACGATTCTCATCATTCACCGTAGCACCAAAGCTGGAGATCAACAGTGCAATGGAAGAGTTGAGGCTCTCATTGTATTTTAAACGAATGGTCCGATTGTTCTCGAGTGATGCAGATGTGAGCTGTGGAGCTGTTTTGTCCTGAGACAAGGTCCGGAAGCTCCATGAATTTTTTCCGCTTAGTCCATCATAGATAACATTAGCATCAATAGCGTCTACAAAAGCTCCTTTAGCAATATCAATATAATAGGTTGAGTCGCTATCTAAAGCTGTTTTAGGTGTAATTACATATTCGTTTGCAGCAGTTGTACTCCGGTTAACAGTAACCGGAACCTGTGCGCCGCCACTTTTATAAAGTGCTACGCCATTTTCCACAGCACTGTTATAATTCACATTACGATTGAATGTGACAGAAAATGATCTGTTGTTAGCTATGGATTCACTCCGGTCAGCCGGATTTAGCGCGCTTACGTTAAGTCCTGTCAAAGAAGCCGTTGTAAATGTCCAGGTATACGCACCCGAAGCCGGAAATACATTTCCGTCTTGATCGTAAAAAGCTCCCTGCGGTATCGTCACCGTATACTGCGTACTGTTTAGCAAGGGTGATGCTGCTGATGCTGGAAGCAATGTTATAGTTCTGCTGCTTCCTCCTGTAACGGCTGGGGAGTTTACATTAAGCCATCTCGTTCTAGCATCGTTAGCTGCACCTGGAGATACTGTTATGGTTCCAGCTGCAGGCATCATAGGACGATCAAATGTAAGTTGTAGGGCTCCAGTGGTAGATACCCCACCTGATCCGTTTGCCGGTGCAGGAGTCACTGGAATCTCTGCCACACCTTTAGTAGAGAAGCTCCATACATCACCGCTTGAAATCCCGGAATACGTTCGATTATCAACATCCTTAAAAGCATAAGAATCTATAAGAACATAATAGTTACTTCCGGAGGCCAATGTTTTATCCAATGTTAGTTTAACTGTAGTAGAGTTAGCATCAGTCTGAACGTTGACTCTAGTATCATCATCCTTAATTTTGAACTCTTGAACGGTTGCATTATCTGCAGACGACAAAATTCGAATGGAACCTCCACCTTTTATCAGGTTTTTATTTAAGGTTAGACTTAGCTCCTTAAGGGCTCCTGCATCCACTCTTGTATTATTAGCAGGTGAAAAGTTGCCTGCCGTAATCGCTGTATTACTCTCAGGCGCAGTAGTAAATGCCCATGAAGTAACACCTGACTCATTACCATCATTATCCTTGAACAACCCCTTAGGGATTGTCACTGTATAAGTCTTGTTTGAAGTAAACTGTTGATTTAGCTTAAGCTCGTAATCTTTTGAACTACCAATTAGACCATAGCTACCAATAGGAATCGTTAAAAAAGGTGAGCTATCACCTTGACCCGTAATAGTAATTTCACCTGACTGCGGGTTTACTTGACGATCAAAGCTCAGTCTAAGGGATGATCCTATACTTACATAACTTGCTCCAGGCGCTGGTGAGACTGTTATACCAAACTCTGATGCAGCGTACACTGCTGAATTCCCTATTCCAATAGCAGGATAACCCGAACCAAGTACTAACTCTCCCGCTAGAATAAGTGCCGTCCATATTGAAATTTTTCTTTTCATTCCGTGATAGACTCCTCTCAAGCCATACTATCGTCTTTATGTATATTCTTATATTTCGGCTAAAAGGCTGGCAAAGTTTAGTAGTCTACTTCTCTATGGTTAGATTCACTAGCCTTGCTCGTTTTCGCACGCAAAATAACCCGCAGAGTTGACACCATGGCCAACTTGCGGGCTAACATATTATAAGACCGTATGATAAATTACAACCCTGCTTGATCTCTTAGCAATTCTGCTTTATCTACGCGTTCCCATGGAAGATCAACATCAGTACGTCCGAAATGACCGTAAGCTGCAGTTTGTCTGTAAATCGGTTTACGCAAATCAAGCATAGAAATGATGCCCGCAGGGCGAAGATCAAAGTTGTTGCTGATCAGTTGGACCATTTTCTCTTCACTGATTTTACCTGTTCCGTATGTATCCACATTTATCGAGACAGGAGTAGCTACACCGATGGCATAGGCAAGTTGGATCTCACATTTGTCGGCCAAACCAGCAGCTACAAGATTCTTAGCTACATAACGAGCCGCGTAAGCCGCAGAACGGTCCACTTTAGTTGGATCCTTACCTGAGAATGCTCCGCCGCCATGACGAGCATAACCGCCGTATGTATCGACGATAATCTTACGGCCAGTTAGACCAGCATCCCCTTGAGGGCCACCAATAACAAAACGTCCGGTTGGGTTAATAAAGTATTTGGTTTCTGCATCAAGCAGTTCCGCAGGAACAACAGGCAAAATAACATGTTCTTTAATATCCGCCTGAATTTGTTCAAGAGAAATTTCCTCTGCATGTTGTGTAGATACTACGATAGCGTCTACGCGTACAGGTTTTTCATCTTGATACTCAATCGTAACTTGTGTTTTGCCGTCTGGACGAAGATAGTCTAAGGTTCCGTTCTTACGAACTTCAGATAAACGACGTGCAATACGATGTGATAAAGCAATCGGCAGTGGCATCAGTTCAGGTGTCTCGTTCGTAGCAAAACCAAACATGAGCCCTTGATCGCCTGCACCAATATTAGCTGTTTCTTCAGCTACTTGAGCAGGATCACGGTGTTCTAAAGCAGAGTTAACACCTTGGGCAATATCAGCGGACTGCTCGTTAAGAGAACTCAACACAGCACATGTATTATAGTCGAAACCATATTTTGCACGTGTGTATCCAATTTCTTTGATGGTATTGCGTACGATGGCAGGAATATCAACATACTCTGATTTGGTACTGATTTCCCCGATCACCAGTACAAGACCTGTTGCTACTGCTACTTCGCAGGCTACACGTGCATTAGGATCATTAACTAAAAATGCATCCAATACCGCGTCGGAAATCTGGTCACAGATTTTATCCGGATGCCCTTCCGTAACGGACTCAGAAGTAAACAAATGACGCCCTTTAATAGACAAGTATAACAACCTCCCATATGGTTAGTCTGACACTGTATAAGGGATTCCTTAATGATAACAGGCCAAATAATAAAACTAAATAATATAAATAATTCAGGTTTGCCTGATTTCTTTTTATGAAGGATTTTTGCAAAATTTAATGCCTACATTCACTAAACTCTTCAAAAAAATGAACCTTTTCCATATGGAAAAGGTCTAAGGCTTTCCTCAAAAGTCATATTATCTTATTTAGGGGGTGGTGTCAATTAAACACAGAACCCCCCGTGAGAGTATGAATATTGATTTCACGCTATAAAAAAGCAATATCAGACAAGGAATAAGGCCATCCTAACCCCTGATATTATTGAAAAAGAGACTGTTCAGCTTGCTTAATGAGTCTCTTCGTAATTTCTCCTCCAACAGACCCATTATCCCTTGAACTTAGATGCCCAAGGTACTGACTACGGCCAGAACCACTACCTCCGACTGCTCCTAACTCAGAAGCAAACTCCGTGTCTGCCCCGCCTCCATAATGAGCCCCATATAAACCAAATTCAGCTGCAATTTCATATTGCATTTGTTTCAGCATTGTCCGACTTTCAGGTACGACTGTACGATTATTACGTGCCATGTTACAGCACCTCCTGTGAATTTGTAAGATTACAGGAATATTGTGCGTCCATCACTTAATCTTCAATCGCGCCAATGATTTGTAACTTTGGAAAACAGTTTGAAGGTATGATTAAGTCCGTTTACGGGCATTATGAATATATATCATTACACATTATTTCAAGGTATATCCACCACGAACCATCACAACAAGACCAAGCGTTTGACCCTCTTGAACAGCTATTCCACGACCATCACGAGGGAAGGACAATAAGTGGTTAGATGGTGCAGCTAGTCCGTTTGTAAGATCTTTACCGTCTGTTAAATCGGCCACACCATTGGCATCTTGTGAAACGATTACTGCTTTACCCGCGCGAACGATAAATTCAGCGCCTGCAGAAGCAATTAAAGTTTGGCCGGGCTTCACATCAACAATCACAGATTCATTACTGCTATTTTGACCAGGCGTAGCTACTGGCGCTGTGGTTGCACTAGGCGCAGGTGTAGCACTCGCTACCGGAGTCGTCACTGTACCACCTGATAGTGCTTTCTGAATTTGCTGATCTACGTAGCTTTTCGTAACTACAGGATCATCCGTTGTGCCAGGCTGAGAACCAACACCAGCACCTTCAGCAGTAATGTTTAGCAGAGATCCAGCCCATACACCACCAGCCAGCAATACGGCTGCGGTTGTTACTTTCCATACCGATTTCAAAGAAGTTCCTCCTCATTATTGGGGATAAAAACCTATAAAAAAAGAATAGCCTCCGAAGAGGCTATTCTGTGCTTCGGTAATCGGAGATTACTTAGCGGAGATTTCTGTTTCGTCAGTGATGAGGTTACCATCTTTATCGTGTACTTTTGCGTTCTTAGCAATCTTAACGATAATTCTGTTAACATCATTGGAGTTCAGATCCAACTCATCTTCAAGAGCTGCTTTGGAATCAACAGCTTTCTTGGAGAAAGTAACAGACCATTTACCTTTATCAGATCCGTTAACAATCTTAGTTACTGTGTAGTAAGCCTGACTAAGAATGTTGGTATCTTTTACATCATTGTTGATGTAGAATTCCAGATCTTGTTTGTCCAGATCTACTACTTCTTTAGAGAATCCAAGGATCAGCTCATAAGAGTTGCCGCTGGAAACTACTGCGGAAGTCAGAAGTGGGCTAACTCTGCTAGTCAATGTACCTTTCGCGCTAACTGCTTCGATATAGTTACCAGCTACATCAGCAACGCCGTTAACAACGAATTTGTAATCAGTTTTAGTTTCACTGATAGAAGAACTTGGAATATGGATGATTGCACGAGCGTAAGTTGGTTTTTCTGCGTTACCCACTTGCAAATTACCATCTTTGTCAAGTGTTCTGATTGTTACAAAAGAACCGCTTGGCAAAGCTTTGTCATCCAATGTGTAGCTGTTAACATCCATTACAGATGCAACGTTAAGTCCGCTAGCATCTCTCAGGTCAACAGTGATAGTAGCATCGCCGTAAACGGAGTCAGATACTGTGCTGTCATTGAATTGGATGCCTTTGTTGAACAATACTGGAGCATCGCCATCAGTAGCTTCAGAACCGATAGTTACAGTCAGTACAGTTGCAGCAAGTTTATTAGCAGAGTAAGATTTGTCTCTGAAAAGTCCTTCTGGTAGACGTACTGTGTACTCACCAGGAGCTACATTAACAGAAGTCAATGTGAAAGTTTTACCGCTACCGGATACAGTATTAGCGATAGTTGTGGATTGACCAGTTTTGTTGTTGATCAAAGTCACATTACCAGTTCCTACAACAACTTCTTCAGAGAATTTCAATTGCAGACCTTTAACAGATCCAGAAGTTGAGTAAGTGATGCTAGTAACAGTAGGAGCTACTGTATCTTTAGTGAAAGTAATTGCTTGGCTTGAAGCAGTTCCCAATGTGTTACCCAATGTATCCTTAACAGTTGCTCCGAATACAACGGATCCAGTGAAAGTACCAGTGGATGGGAAGCTAGTCAAAGGACTTTGCAGGGTGAACTTCTTGCCGTTACCAGTAGTAACAACAGTAAATGTACCTTGGCTTTCTCCAACGGAGTTCAAGAGACGAACATTACCAACCAAAGATGCACGGTCAACGTTCTTGTCAAACTCAACTTCAACGAACTTGTCGCTAATTGGAGTTACGCTCTTGATTACAGGAGCAGCAACGTCAGAAACTACAGTTACAGTTGTTTTGATTGGGTTTGGATTAGCAACGTTACCTGCATAGTCAGTTACGTTAAGCAGGGATACATCATATGATTTACCACTTTCCAACGATACTCCACTCAATTTGAACTCAGTGTAAGTGTCATTTTGTACAGTCGCGGAAGCAGCAGAACCATTTACGTAAGCCACGATGCCAGTAGTTTTAACTGGTTCACTGAATGTTACGTATACGTCTTTAGTTGTTGCTTTAGCTGTAGAACTAATAGTAGCAACAGTTGGAGCTACAGTGTCAGCGATAGGAAGCAAAGTTGTGAATGCTGGAACAGCTTCACCAGCAGTTGTCTTCACAGCATCGTTCACAACAACTGTGTAGTTACCTTTAAGACCTTTAGTTCCTGGCACAGTAATAGTAGCTTCTGTGTTGTCAGCATTGAAGGTTACATAAGCGTTAGCCACTTCATCATCTTTGCTACCAACTTTAGTTACTTTTACAACACCGTCGATAACTTTGCTGGATTCAGCCAGTGTATCAACATCGATTGAACGGTTGAATTTGATTACTACTTGTTTAGCATTTGGAGCAGTTGCGGAAACAACCTTAGGAGCTGCCAAAGTTACTTTAGTAGTGTAATCATGATCGTTGTGTTTGAAGTTGATTGTAGTTTCAACTCCAGCTACAAGAGCAGTTGTCAATTCAACAGTTGTAGTAGTTTTGTCAGAGAAAGTTACAACTACTTTAGTTGGGCTTACTGCTTCAGCAGAAGCGATTGTAGCTGCTTGACCCAATTGATCAACAGCATATGCTGTTTCAACTACCAAAGAACGGCTAGCGTTAGCTTTGAAGTTAGTGTCTTTAGCAACCAAACCTGCGTCGATCACTGCTTGAGCGTAACCTTTAGCCCATGCGGATGCAGAGTTGTCAGTTGTAGTTGGTTGTTCCAGTTTCAAAGCGCGGAACAATACAGCCGCAACTTCTTCAACTGTTACTTTACCGTTGTAGTCAAAGATACCTTTAACAGTATCTTTACCTTGCATGTAGTTTACTGCAGTAACAGCTTCGATGTAAGGCACAGCCCAGTTCGATGCGTTGTAACCTTTGTCTTTGTAAGACAATTTGTTAGTTACTTCAGTAAGGTCGAACAATTTAGTAACGATCTTCGCGAACTCAGCACGAGTAAGATCTTTTTCAAGGTGAGCTTGACCATCTGGGTATCCGTTGAGAATACCTTTCGCTGCCAAAGCATCAAATTTTTGTTGCGGAGTTGTTGCTGCGTCACCAAACGCTACAGAGGCAAACATCGAGAATGCCATTGCTGTAGATAATGCTACGGATAAAATTTTCTTCATAACCTTTTTTTCTCCTCCTTGGACGTTCATAAACTGAGATTTTTCTTTAGTTGAGTAGCTCATGTCACTCATTAGCCGATGCACCCCCTTTCCCGAGTTGAGCAAATTAAGTATAAATAATGTCTGTGACGGGTATCACAGAAACTGGTAAACGATTTTAGGACATGACAATACTAGATTCCTAATTATACCTAAGTATTATACAATGTGCCTCAAGTCACGTAAAGCTAATTTTTCCATTTTGTTAAATTGGCTTTACCAGCGGTTAATTTCAGCCCCTGTGTAAATGACTCTACACCTTAAACGCAGAAGATTTGAAAAAGTTGCGGTTTCTCAAAAAAAATCTTCTTTTTTATATTTTCCGGTGTGATCCCATTAGAAGATACATATGTATGTTCTACTAACTATTGTTAATCATGGGTGCCTACGGAAAACAGTATATCATAGTCGCTTTCTAAACGTCATTATGCAATATTTACTAAGAATCATTAACACTTGTACTATTAATTTAAACATTCCTACAAAAAACAAAAAAAGCGCCGTTGCCGACGCTTGCTTCTATTACATTGTTTCTAACGAATCTTCATAGATAATTGGATCAATTCCTGACGCTTCTCAGGACTCGAGTTCACATTGTCATACATTGCATCAATAGCTGCGCGGTTCTCGCGGTAGCTCTTCTCATGCTTGATTGTAGTATGAGACCATTCGATCAGAGCATTCTCAGTAACAACAAGCTCGTTGTATGAATCGTGGAATCCTGTTGCTTGCACCAGTTCTTCCATGACCTCTTGAGTGATCTCCTGTAGTGCCCGTTTAGCTGCAATTTCCTTCTCCAACACTTTTGCTCTATTCTCAAACATATTCTTGGCTTTCATGTAATCCAACTGTGCTTTTGATAAAATCGGTTTCATCGATGGCTTTCACCTTTCAGAAAATAATATTTTCTACATTATTGTATCGTAAATCGGTGCAGATTACAAAATTTATGTCGCTGGTAATTGTTATCTTTACATCAAAACTCCGACCTACGAATACTTTTCGCAGGCCGGAGCACTTTTTTTTATTCTTTAGTTAAAGTTCTTAGGGAAGATGCTTGTACTCTTCTGTAAGAGTGCCACAGTAATCTTACCGGCCTCTGCTCTAGTCAACTTACCCTTCGGGTTAAAGTTATAGACGGGCTTCTTTTGGCCTGTAACGGTCACAGCACTTCCTTCCATAATCTTAGCTTTAGATATAGCTTCAATTGCAGGACGTGAGTAGAAATCCATGTTGCTTGTATCAACAAATGATTTGCTTAAGCTTGCCAACAGTTTACTGTCATTCAACGACATCTTGAGTTTCAACGCCCTAGCTATCATTACTGCGGCTTGTTCACGTGTTAAGGCTTGATCAGGCCCAAAGAAGCCATCACTGAGGCCTGTAACAATACCTGCCCTAGCAGCTGTCTCAATGTGTTTGAAATCCCATGTAGCCGCTACGGCTTCTGGCACAATATCAAAGAAGGTTTGTTTATTAGCATCATAGTTCAAAGGAATACTTAATGATTTCACCAACAATGTAGCGAATTCACCACGAGTGGTCAAATCATCGGCTCCGAATGCATCTGCTCGAAGATTAGTCATAAATCCTTTGGAATACAATCCATTCATTATATTTCTGCCCCATGGATGATTCGTAATATCAACAAAACCACGGCGCAGCTTCATAACAGTGTAATAACCAAATTCATCGAATGGAACGGTGATGGTATGTTTTTTCGTATCTACGACCCCGCCCAAGTTCTCCCACTTACCTGAATCTGTATATCGGAATACTGTAATAGTCGATCCCACTTCATCCACAATGCTGGAGTTGAAAGTAAGCGTCAATTCACCACGTTGAGAAGGTACGATTTTTCTTGTTTGACTATACTGTGTAAAGTATCCAGTCTTTCCACTGGCATCCACGAAATGCGGGGTAACCCCGTTGGTCTCAAGATTAACGCCATCATTTCCTAGACCACCACTGAGCCAATAGATATCCGATACTCTCGAAAAGTTATTAGTAGAGACGGTTGATGTAAAGCGCAGAGCAAGATCCTGTGGAATCACAAGCTGCCCGCCCCCGCCTTCGGTTCTGTCGTCACTACCCGTTACGTTGATAATGTTCCCGTAATCATTCTTACGTTCAACAACGCCATCAGCGGGATCCGCAATACCAAACAACAGTTTTGTATTAGGATAATATTTTGCAGCACCAGAGCTAGTATATCCCTTCATAATCGTGCCTTTAGGGAAGTTCAATTCCAAGGTTTTATTAAAGACACTATACTTCGTAGCTACCTTCTCAGCCATATATTGTGTATCAATCTGCACTGCACTAGCATAATACACATTTATAGTATCGCTTATTGTGGAGTTAGCACGAACCACTTGTATCTTAATGGGATTCGATTTGTCTGCTTTTAAGCCCACATAATCATAGGTGAAGCGATCTTGATTTGGCAAATCCGTACGTTTAATTGCTTCTTCTTTGCCAATTATTACTTTAGTGGCACCTTCAGCCTCAATATCAAAACGAACAAAGTTTTTGTTAACAACAATTTGCTCACCTACCGTCGCTACAGGTGACAGAAGACGATATGGAGCAACTTCCCGCACTACTTCAAGACGTTGTGTAGTTCTTGCCCCTGTTTTGTTAATAAGCTCTAGGGTATAAACTTGACTTCCTGGGGCATCAAACTTAATGTCACGTAATCTTAAAATAAAATTCTTAGCACTGCCAATGTAGTCATAATACAAACCATTTGCAGCCACTTCATCAGGATAACGTTTAGGACCAATAGGTCCATCGGATTCCGTACCGTCAATTAGCAGCTTATCCTGCCCCGTCGAAGTAAACACCAGAGTAGAGCCCTGATAAAGATTCAGCGTTGTAGCACCACTACCTTGTAGTACCAAGTCGAATTTATCTTTGTTTGTTGTATATTTTTCATCCTTATATACAATCTCAGCCGGCAATGCCAGCATGGCATTACGCTCGACTTCATTAGAAAGGGTTGTAGTTGTAAAAGGTAAACGATTATCCCCTAAAGTAGGATGGAATTGTTTTACCCCAGAAATGTTGGTATCAATGATGTAAATTTTAAGTTCTTTTTTGATAATACGTTGGTTACCAGCATTATCTCTTGAGACTCCAGTAAACACGATTTTATTCTCACCGTATACCAGTGGTCCCGTCTGACTGATTGTCACAGTGAAATTAAAAGTTGTTTTATTTACTGTTGAGTTTTTTTCTACTTCAAGCTTAAAAGGATTGCTAGATAATGAGTTACTGTCTGTACCGTTAATTTGCACTTGTGCATTTTCTATATTTTCGAACCCGATATATTCCCCAGCGACATTAAGTTTTCTTTCTACACTGGAATCGAATTCGTAGGTCTGACCATCTTGCAGATTACTTACATATATATAGTTTTTCGATACATATGAAATATCAGCATTATAGAAGGATTCTGATCCTTTATAACGGAATTGTACCTTTTGTTGACCATTAGAGAACCCTGATATTTTATAAATATATTCATTTGTTCCTGTGCCTGCAGTTACATAAACTATGGATAGTGGTTTATTACTCAATGGCAAATAGTTCGCAGTTATATCTTCTGGGGTTGTTGATCTATTTGTCTTCGCCATTATATAGAAACTATCCGTCTCTAACTGTTGGCCATTCAAAGGCAATTTAGAGATATTGGTAAGATCACCTGAGCCTGTATATCCAGGAAGGTAGTACATTTCTGTTATAACAGTCTCATTTTTCAAAAATTTATATGAATAAAGATGAGAACTGCTGTGGCTGCCATAATCTACAGACAATTTAAAGTCATTTACACCCGCCAAGATTTCTAAATCAGCTGCAGTCTTAAATTTAACCAATTTATACGTTGGCGTAACGCCATCAGGACCAGGAATTGTTAATTCTTCTGTCACAGCACTAATCGTTACAACTTTTTCGGAACTATTACCTTTATTAAGAGTTAGCACAGCATTTGTTGCAAACGGAGCCACGTTATATGGAACTAAGATCTGTCCAGTAAAACCTGCAACACTTGGAGTCAAATCAGCAGTCAACGTAGGCACATTATCATTTAAGATATTATAGTCCGCATTGTCGTGGTTGATGTTCAAAGAAGCGTACGGTTGATCCTTATCAAAGAAATATACGGATCTGTCTATTGTTATTGAATCCGAAGCATTTTGAATAACAATCTTAAGCGTACTTAATCCCGGACTCAAGTTCAGCGCGGGGGTGAAAAATGTTCCGTCTTCCAATAGGGAAGTTTGTAATGCAGTTCCTCCATTCACGGAGACACTGACTTTAGTGGCATTCGTTACTTTACCTTGAAGAGTAACTGTAGATACTGGTACAACAACTTGTGTTCCTTCATTTAAATTAAGCGCAGAAGGACCACCCAAAACTTTTAATTCTGTTACATAGGGAACTTTATCGTAAAGAACATAAAATGATTCTGAACGTTGGAGATTCCCTTGCATACCAGAAAAGGTCACCTTATTAAAACCTGTATACAAAACAAGACCAGATGCTACAAAACGGTTATCCGGGCTATTGGTATCTGTTGTTACCGCTCCCGTAGTCAGGTGAGTAGCATCTGTTACCCATTTATTAGATTGACTATCTTTTGTAAGCTGCTCTACAGTAACCTTCATCGTGGAAGATGTTACCTGAGAGTAGGTTCCTGTAATTGAAAAGGTAGGGCTACTTACTTTGTAAACACTAGAACGGTCAATAAGTCCCTCAGGATTAGGATTAGCTGTTGTTGCTACAACATCCTGTTTCAACAGAACAGTATTACGTAATGTGAGATCATCCGGACTGAAGAAAGTCGTGGAGCTCGTGGTAGCCGCTGCCGCTATGGGCGTGTATTTACCTGGGAACATAGAAACGATCAAAGCCGCCAGCATCAGCCAAATGAACGGTCTCTTAAAGCGTTGCATGTGTTATATCTCTCCTTTGAGTATAAATTCTCGTAAACCTTCACTTTGTTCTTTATCGGTCATAGGAAGCGATATTTTTAGGGAAAACAACAAAAAACTCATCCGAAAAGGGATGAGTTTTGTTAGTTATAGAAAATATTAGAATAATACCATTAATAAATTAAGATTTGGAACCTCTTTCCGGATTAGCCTTCATACGAATTCTTAAAAAGAAATCAATCAGCGGACGTTTAGTCTTACCGATCAAACCTGTAACTTCCGCACCGATCTGCAAGAAGAAGAGCATGATGCAGATGACTACGAAGGTAACCCAGTTCGCCTCGTAAAGAGCGGCAGAGGATTGAATAACAGCTAAAACTCCAAAAAATGCAGCAATACCATAAATAATGAGCACAGTCTGACGATGACTAAAGCCTAGCTCGCGAAGGCAATGATGCAAGTGACCTTTGTCTGGTGCAAAGATTGGTTTCTTCTGCAGCTTACGGCGCACGATCGCAAAGAACGTGTCCGACAACGGTACACCAATAATAAGCAAAGGTGTAATAAACGAAACCACGGCAATCTGTTTAAACCCTAGCAAAGCAAGTAAAGCTAAGCAGAAGCCTAAGAACAGCGATCCCGTATCCCCCATAAAAATCTTGGCGGGATGGAAGTTGAAGAACAAGAATCCGATTATGCTACCCAGAAGCAACAGGCATAACATGGCAACCATCGTGTTACCCATCAAGAAAGCCATTACCGCAATCGTAGCAATCGCAATCCCTGATACACCAGCAGCAAGCCCGTCCAACCCGTCAATCAGGTTAACAGCATTGGTGACACCAACAATCCAGAAAATCGTAAGCGGGATAGCAATCCAGCTTTCCAACGAAGAATACGTATTGTTAAATGGAATATTCACAAAATCTACAGTAATACCAAAACCGAAAACTACAATACATGCTGCGACAATTTGGCCCAGCAGCTTCAACTTTGCTGATAATTCAAATCGGTCATCCAAACCTCCGATAAGTACAATCAGTCCGCCGCCACACAGCAGCGCTTTGATGAAGTTGGCCTCCCGCGGAGTGAACTCATATGGAATAATCGGCAATACGGCAAGCAGGCCTAACACAAACGCCAGAAAAATAGCTAATCCGCCAAGGCGGGGCATAATTTTCGTGTGCACTTTACGAGCATTCGGCACATCTGTCGCACCAATCTTAATGGCGAATTTCTTCACCAAAGGTGTGAGGCCAAGTGCGAGTCCCATGCATACGATAAATCCAGCGATGTATATGATTAACATTTGATCAGTCGACCCCCATTTCTCTACCGCATTGAATTATACGCTGTTACAAAAACAAATTCCAATCCCTTTTTTAGGCTATTCATCTGATTTTCTAGGTGAATATCGGCATTTGACTAGACTTTTGTTACTTTATCTTTCTCACGCACCACTTTTAATGCGAATTTCGGCAACGCAAGCATTCTTTTGTACCGCGTAGGCTCTTTTAATAAACGGTACAACCATTCAATTCTCATTTTTTGGAAAACTTTTGGTGCTCTCTTGCTCTTGCCAGAAATTACATCAAAGCTGCCGCCGACCCCCATCATGATCGGAACACCTAACTTGGATTTGTGTTTTGCAATCCATGGTTCCTGACTATCCGCGCCTCTGGCCACAAATAATAAGTCAGGATTGGTTTTAACAATTCCAGCAATAATCTCATCATCCGATTCCGGACCAAAATAACCGTCATGATATCCTGCAATAATAACACGCGGATATTGCAATTGTAACCTTTCAGCGGTTTCCTGAATCACCTCAGGTGTAGAACCAAGGAGATATACCTTCCATCCATATCTTTCACCCTGTTGCATCAATTCATGTAACAGGTCAAAACCAGCTACCCGTTCGGTTACAGGCTCCTTACAATAATTAGCAGCCCATACCACACCGGTTCCATCTGGGACAACTAATTCAGCTGACTTCATTATCTCCATATAAGCTGGATCTTCCAAAGCAGCCATAACCATAATCGGATTAGCTGTAATCACTTGATGCGGGATACGGGTATGAACCGCCTCTGTCAAATATGCAACAGTTGCTGCCATATCAACCTTGGAGACTCTAATCCCAAAAATAGGAACTGTAGGTACCGCGCTTTCTGCTTTCACTTTAGATCATCCTTTATGGTGGAAATATTCTACGATTTGCCGTGCTGGAGCCCCTGCTTCTTGAATCAACGAGGAGAGGATCGTCTCCCTCTCATTTCTCCATCCCTCTGCTGTTTCCAAAAGATGGCCTATCTCAGCAGCAACTTGTCCAGCATCTAATGATTGGGTCGTGCCCACAGGCTGACACCGAACTCTGTCTAGAAAATGATCAATTTTCGGATCATAAGAGATACCAATCAGCGGAACTCGCCGCCCTGCGGCATAAATCAGGCTATGAAGACGCATTCCGATCAGCACTTCACATTGCCCTACTTCCCGCAGCATGTGTTGCGGATGACTGGCATCTTCACAAATACTGACCTGCCCCCCATGCTGGCTTATATTTTCTTCCAGCTTCTCCATCACATAACGTGAGGCTTCAATATCAGATGGAAGATGAAACGGAAGGAATCTTAAATGCAATGGTTTTTCAAGATTCGCCTTAATCAAGCCTTGAGCAAGAGCGTCCAGCTCCTTGCGATCTTGTTCCCAATAACGTACCGAAATACCTACTACCGGAAGTGAATCTGAAGACTCTGGTAATTCAGCAGCATCAGTCTCTTCAGGTAAAGATAAGCCCATCACCGGGTCAGGAACAACCTCTATGTTCTTCTGTTCTAATCCCATAGAAAGTAAAAGCTCGCGGGATTGTTCATCCCGCACAGAGATATAAGTACATTTGCGAAACACTGATTTGATTAATGGGTGGAAAAGCTTACGATTCACAGGTCCGATACCTTGAGCATAAATAAAGGTCGGTTTACCCATCCACTGCGCAAGCTTAATAATACCTAAATAGTAAGGAATACTCTTGCTTCCTGTTACATCTTGCAGCAAGCTGCCTCCACCGCTAATCAGACCAGAACTCTCATAAATAGCTTGACGGACTTCAACCAGCTTCATCCGGTGCACAGATTTCACTCCATATGTGGCGCTAGTCCACTCAGGATCGATGGACAAGACAATGGGTTCGATCTCTATACCTGCAGCTTGAGCATGTTGTTGCAGTGCAATCAATATAGATTGCAGTACCGCCTCATCCCCGCTGTTATGGAAACCGTAATAACCGGAAATAACTATCTTTTTAGGAGTGGCGACCATCGTTTCCAACACCCTTCTGCAATTTGCCATACGATTACGGCAATCACACCAATGATCAGTCCTAATCCAAGACCGAGCAAGCCACGAATGAGCGAGATCAGAACTGGCGAGTGAATATGAGCAAAGGTATCTACCATCGAGAGCTGACCGATTACAGCAATAATCATGATAAACGCTGCATTCCGATATCTAAAGGCCAAGAATGCGCCAAGAATTAATAACGGATGCGCTAGCAAAAACTCTTTATTACGCGGTCGAACGCCAACCGTATTTTCCAAGAATGTACGTAAAACCATTTCCAACGGACTCACACTGCCACCGTTACCTGTACGGGTCATGTAATAATAGCCAACAACCGCCAAAACAAAGGCAATGATAATCATCGCAAATGTGATTGGTGTCCGCAGCAGCTTACCTGTCTTGTTAAAGACAAAATCCCCACGATACAAAAGCACGTAAAGTGCCACAAGACCGATAGGCGCCATATGAAGCAGACTGACACCACGGAACTGGTTGAGAACCAGGCTATAAGTTACATTATTAAGCAGTGCTATCATAAACGGCACAGCGCTCAAAGAGATCAGTGAAGTCTTAAAATAAAGCACTAAGCTATGTGTAAACCGGCGTTGCGGGCTCATAGCCTTATAGGTAAGGGGATTGCTCCGTAGAGGTGGTCCCATTTCATTAACCTTACGAATGGCAAGCACAACGGCAAGCGTTGGTGCACTTATCGCAGCGGCAAGCGCGAGCGCTTGTTCAAACATTTCAGGCTTCACTAGCATCAGGCCTGCACTTCCAATCAAACCTAACACCCAGGCAGCAAGCGTGAGCTGTGGAATGAAGTAAGAGACCAGCAGAGCCACTAAAGACACTGCTCCAACCACCGCAACTAGCTTAAAGTAACGTTGATAAGAGGAATCTACAACCTCAAATGCCGTAGCTTGTCCCAGTTTAAATCCATTGCCTTTAATCTGCTCAACTGCTCCGCCTGGTTCGCTTAGGCTGGTAATAAGGTTATCTAATGTATCTGTAACCTGTGCCTTAGCAGTATTTCTTGCAGGAATCGTGTTTAAGTAGATCATGCGGATATTCCGATCCTTTGTTGCCAGAGCGAAACGGTCCGAAATTACTTTTGGATCTAAGGCAGAATCTCCCTCACTAAGGGAATATAAACGTGTCACATTATAATCCAGCAAATAAGCGAGCCTGTTAAAGCCCTTTTGCTGTTTTTTAATATTCTCAATTGCTGCAATCCCCATTCCACGTTCCTTAAGGAGATTTGCAAAGTCAGTGATACTCCCAGTATCGGCATCATCATTAAACCCTTTAACAGACTCACCTTCAAATAGAATCCGTTTAACACCCAATTCCTCATAACGATCCAACAGCTTCTTTACCGTGGCTTCATTATAAGTCAGAGAATCCACAAGACGAGGTACAATACTGAATCCCTTGTTATGCAGCATGTCCAGTGTAAATGGATCGGGCTGCAGTGGCTTCAATGTAGCGTCTTCTAGCGGGGTCTCGATGATAAGACCCTGCTGTCCGCGGAAACTCCAGTCTCTTGAATTAATCCCAAGATTACTAAATGCTTCTTTAATTACAGGCGCTAAAGTATCGCTGTAATCAGCACTGGTAAACAGAATATAGGTATAGTTTTCATTTTCAGGTATGATCGTGTCCGTAAGATTAGCTATATCAGCCGCACCCCATATCATTAGACGACGCGCCTTACGGTAATCTTCCAATGTGCTTTCGTAAATCGCCATGCTCTGTACACCAGCGTCTTTAAGGCGATCTAACTGTTCGGAAATATAATCTTGTGGATTTGCACGATAGCTGGCTACATCAACCAGATCACGATAATCAAATACAAATTCTACTGTCTTGGAAGACTTCTCCGTCTGCAGTCGATCATAGACCACAGGCAAGGCTGCTATAACGCCAACCACAACTATGATCCACAGCCACTTTCGGAAAGTAATATTCCAACGTTGCCATTTTTGCCGCACCAAAAGTACCTCCTCTTTCGCTTTAAAAACTCTTTTAACAAAAGTAGAAACGGATCGTCATCCTTTTAGAGACGGTACCCGTTTCTACGTAAAATATAATTCACAATATAGAAAGCACTCTATATTTATTATTGTCCCCCGTCAACGCGAGCCATAACCTGTTTCGACAGTGCAGCAACCTTATCCTTAGCATTCTGCAGGGAGTCACCCACTACTGCAAAATAAACTTTAATCTTAGGTTCTGTGCCGGAAGGGCGCAGGCAGAACCAAGATCCGTCAGCCAGCAAATACTTCAGTACATTTTCCTTCGGCAGTCCATTTAAGCCCAGGGAATAATCCTGAATTTCTGTTACGGCAGATCCAGCAATTTCTTGTGGTGCATTAGAACGCCAATCATTCATGATTCCTTGAATTTGCGCAACGCCATCTTTGCCTTTCAGCGTACGGGACTCCAAGCTTTCCAAGAAGTATCCGAACTGCTCGTACAATTCCTGAAGAACATCATATAATGTTTTGCCTTGAGCTTTATAATAAGCACCTGCTTCAGCGATAAGCATAGCAGCAAGAACAGCATCCTTATCGCGAGCATAATTGCCTGCAAGATAACCATAGCTTTCTTCATATCCGAAAAGATATGTGTATTCTCCGGATTGTTCGAACTGGGTCATCTTTTCTCCAATATATTTGAAGCCAGTCAGCGTATTAAATACAGTTGCACCATAATGAGAAGCTACAGCAGCCCCCATTTCGCTAGTAACGATAGTCTTTACAACCGCACCATTGCTAGGCAGCTTTCCTTGTTCCTGCAAACGACTCAAATAGTAATGAATCATCAGTGCTCCGGATTGATTGCCGGACAGAACAACAAATTTACCTTCATTGTCGCGAACTACCGCACCCATACGGTCTGCATCAGGATCCGTGCCAATCAAAAGGTCAGCATTCAACTCTTCGCCCAGCTTCATAGCCAGCGTAAAAGCTTCACGTTCCTCCGGGTTCGGCGATTTCACTGTAGAGAATTCAGAATCCGGCTGTTCTTGCTCAGGTACAACATGTACCTGGGTGAAGCCGATTTTCTCAAGTACACGGCGGACTGGCAAATTACCTGTACCATGCAGCGGAGTGTATACGATTTTGAAGTCTTTTCCAAGCGTAGAGGCAATCTCTTCACTTGCAAGACTGACCGCAGCAACAGTATCGGTAAACGCTTCGTCATCCTTCTCTCCTAGCCAGTGCAACAGACCTTGAGCTTCAGCTTCTTCTTGCGAAATCCGCTTTACACCATCAAAAGTGTCAACCTCTAGTATGTAAGAAATGACCTTTTCGGCTTCGTGTGGTACAAGCTGTCCGCCTTCCGAATTATAGACCTTATAACCATTGTATTCAGGAGGGTTATGGCTCGCGGTGATTACAATACCACCCGTTGCTTTCAAATAACGCACGCTGAATGACAGCTGTGGTGTTGATCGAAGGGAGGTAAACAAATGCGCCTCGATGCCATTAGCAGCCAGCACAAGAGCAGCCTCAAGTGTGAATTCAGGCGAGAAGCGACGAGAGTCATGCGCGATAACAACCGAAGGTCTGCCTTCTCCAGTATGCTTTTCTAGAATATAATTAGCGAAGCCTTGTGTAGCTCTGCCAACAGTATAACGATTGATACGATTGCTGCCCGCACCAATAACCCCACGCAAGCCGCCTGTACCAAACTCTAAGTCTCTGTAAAAACGCTCTTCAAGCTCCTGTGGCTCATTCTCCAGAGCGCGAAGCTCTGCCTTTGTAGCCTCGTCAACAGAAGGGTCCTGCAACCAGCGGGATAATGTGTCTGCCGCTTTCGCACTTAATTGAGTCATATGAATCTCTCCTTTAGATATATTTATAGAAAAATAAAATATTTAGCTCAGAGCAAACATAATTTCTCCAGAGGCTACAACCTTACCTTCAACGGAAGCAGTAGCTTGTCCTTTTCCGATGCTACCCTTAAGGCGGGTGATCTCTACTTCAAGAGTGAGTGTATCGCCCGGTACCACTTGACCACGAAAACGGAATCCGTCCAGCCCAGCTAAAAAACCGATTCGGCCGCGATTAGCTTCTACTCCCAGGATAGCAACCGCACCCACTTGTGCAAGGGCTTCTGTAATCAGTACACCCGGCATTACCGGATAGCCCGGAAAGTGACCTACAAAGAACGGTTCATTGATCGTTACATTTTTGATTCCTACAGCTTTTTTGCCCATTTCAATCTCGATAATTTTGTCCACCAGCAGAAATGGAGGCCGATGGGGGATGATTTCTTGAATTTGGTTGATATCCAGCATTATGACAAAACTCCTTTCGGATGTTGCACATTTTCTTTTATTCTTTGCCGAAATGCATAAAATTAGGCAGGTTCGGTAAAAACTATATTTATCCTTCACCAACTGCAGAAGTGGAGGTTGAGATAAGGGGCTTTCTCCACCGGATGCGGCAGCATGGCGGAGAGGGCCCTTTTTGCTGCCCGAGGCCCCCCACCATTATACATTTTTCAGCATAAAAAAGAAAACTCCCTTATATAACAAGGGAGTGGTTAAATCATCTTCATTTATGGAGCAAAAACCAAATCATATACATGTCTCCACGTACTCCACTGCAGAGCATCGCTTAACTCTTTCTTACCCAGGACAACGTAACCGACGGCCAGGCCGCCTCCAAGTGCAGCTACGAGAAGCAAGGGAATAAGAACCCATTGTATCATGGTCCATTTGGAGATCCCTCGTGGAGAGGGTTCTTTCTTCTCTTCCGATTTAACTTTTTCCTGTCGATCCATTCCTTCACCTCTACGCGCGCATGTTATTGGCTAGACCAAACATCTGATCACTGGACGAAAGTGCCCGAGCTACGAGTTGATACGTGCGTTGAATCTGCATCATTTCTGTCATTTCTGAGGTCATATCGACATTCGACTGCTCCAGCCATCCTGAGCGCACTCCAATTCCAGATGCCTCGCCTGCCGCTCTTTGTACAAAAGCCTGCTGTGCTGTAACCCCATCTGCAAGCATATAGAAATTCCCGTCGACAGCCTTTAAGGCATTCTGTGTCTTAGGTTCTACTATCATTATAGTACCCGCTACCTGAACAGGTCCATTCTCCGTCTTTTTTGTTAACACACGACCAGATTCATCGATAGCAGCATTCACACCTACAGGAACCGTTAGAGGTTTGCCCTCTGTATTTAAAACCGAGTTTCCTGTGTTATCAACCAATACCATCTTTTTAGCATCAGTCGTGTCAGGAATAAAGTGAAAATCACCCTGACGTGTATACGCTGTAGTACCATTGACCTGAACACCAAAAAGCCCGTTGCCCTGAATGGCTAAGTCGGTCGGACTCCCTGTTTCTTTAAGGGGTCCCTCTTCCCAATTCGTTGAGATCGAAGGCACATAAGTCCCAAAACCCATATTAAAGCCTAGGGGTGTAGAACGGCCCGGTTGGTCATAATCATCTGATTGCTGTTGTACACGAGTCAGCACGTCCTCAAAAGAGCCCTGCTTGCTCTTATAACCATTGGTATCCATGTTGGCTAGATTATCCGCTATAATATCAAGCCGCTGCTGAAGGCTCGACATGGAGACTGCTGCACTAATCGTTGAGTTGTTCATAGATCAAACCTCCTATAAGCTCTACCTGTAAAGCTCATTCCTAAGCACTGCCTATACCCTGCCAACTTCACTTACAGCCTTCTGCAAGCTGCCATCATAATATTGAACAATCTTCTGGTTCGCTTCATAAGCCCGATAGGCGGCATTCAAATCCACAGTAACCTGAGTAGGATCTACATTGGAGCTTTCCAGGTAACCTTGGCGTACTTGCATGTTATCTGTTCCGTTAGAGAAACGGATATCTGCCGCCTCTACATCATCAGCGTGAAATACACCATTACCGTCACGTACAAGCTCCTGTGGCTTTGTTACTACACTCACACCAAGCTTGGTCCCTGTCGGAAGTCCTGTTACTGGATTAAGCAAATTACCCTGCCCGTCCACTTTAAGGGTGTCCTGATTTCCTGTCAAGACAAGGGGCTTGCCTGTGGAATCAAGAACCTTGAAGCCACCACTGCTCAGTACCTCTCCTGTAGCCGCGTTTATTGAGAAGCTCCCATTTCGCGTATACAGATTATTCCCTTCAGCATCCTGTACAGTAAAGAAGGCCTGTGGACGATAAACAACCTCACCCTCAGGGCTTACATATTTGCCTGAACCATCAAAGGAGATATTTTGACCTGTCACTGGATCAGCTACTTGCAAATCCGTAGATAAAGCAAAATCCATGGTCTTGCCGCTCTCCCTTAAATCACCCTGTAAATATTGGGATATCGATTGTTCTGCAAAAACCCCAGTGTTAAGGCGCCCCACTGGCTTTGTATTGCCATTACTCATAGCAGAGATCAGTACATCCGGAAAAGCATGATTGACACTGTCAACCTGCTTGTACCCCGTTGTATTCAAGTTAGCGATGTTCTGTGTTGCCGTATCATGTCTACGCTGCTGTGTAACCATACCTGCAGCGGCTGTATATAATCCTCTTATCATGAAGGTAGTCCCCTTCCGAATCTTTTGCTACCTTTTATATCGGCTGCTTAGAACTTTTTCTTAACGACCTTGTCCAAATTATCTAGCATTATTCCGGTTCCCTTAACTACACAATGCATCGGGTCTTCCGCTATCCACACCGGAACATGTAATTCTTCTGAGAGGAGCTCGTCCAATCCATTAAGTAAAGCGCCACCACCAGTTAGAACAACACCCCGGTCAATAATATCTGCTGATAGCTCAGGCGGTGTACGTTCCAGAACGGACTTAGCAGCTGCCACAATAGAAGAAACCGGATCCCATAGTGCTTCTTTTACCTCGCCTGAAGTAATAGTGAGCGTCTGAGGGAGTCCACTTACCATATCACGACCACGAATATCCATTTCAGCCTGCATCAGGCCTGGACGCACGGTGCCAATTGTAACCTTAATATCCTCTGCCGTACGTTCACCGATTAACAGCTTATACTTTTGTTTAATATATCTTAAAATGGCCTCATCGAACTTGTCTCCTGCGACTTTAATCGAAGAAGCGGTAACGACGTCGCCCATAGAAAGTACGGCTACATCCGTCGTTCCGCCACCGATATCGACGACCATGTTCCCACTAGGCTGATAAATATCCATTCCCGCTCCGATTGCAGCGGCTTTTGGCTCTTCCTCCATAAAAACTTCCTTAGCCCCGCTCCGCTCTGCCGCTTCCCGTATGGACTTCTGTTCCACAGATGTAATATTTGTAGGGGCGCAAATCAGAATACGGGGCCGTGCGTACCAGGACCGGCCGCCAACGCGGTCGATAAAATACTTGAGCATCATTTCTGTGATTTCAAAATCTGCAATGACACCATCCCGGAGAGGACGGATTGTTATAATATTTCCAGGTGTACGTCCAACCATGCGACGTGCCTGTTCTCCCACCGCAAGGACTCTCTTCGTATCACTTTCAAGTGTGACCACGGAAGGTTCATCCAGAACGACTCCCCTTCCCTTAACATGTATGAGCACATTGGCCGTGCCGAGGTCGATTCCGATATCCTTGCTAAACATAATGAAAGAGCCCCCAAAGTGTTATTTTAATTGAAAAAACAGCAGTTAGTACTAAATTTAAAAATACCATACTTTAGGGGAAGTACACAATGTATTAAAGCTGAATATTTCCTTAAATTTCCGAAAATCTCATGGCTTTGATGCTACAGCAACCTCACGTTTTTTCCCCGTCGATTTTTTATATTTGATTTTTGTGGCTTCTCCCCCCCGAAGATGTCGGATGGACTTGTGATATTCGAGAATGTGCTTCACCTGATCGGCCAGATCAGGGTTGATCTCTGGCAGACGCTCAGTTAAATCTTTATGCACCGTGCTCTTTGAAACGCCAAATTCCTTGGCTATGGTCCGGACCGTATGCCTGGTTTCCACGATGCAGCGTCCGATTTTGATCGTACGTTCCTTGATGTAATCGTGCACGCTCCCGCCTCCCAACTGTGGATAGTTTGGTACATTATATGAGGGGCGGGCTTATATATTCGCGCTTTCAAGACATGACAAGCTATGGAGGGCTCATTTTATTTAATGGACAACCTAATAACCCGTGTTATTAGCATGATGAAAAGCCGTCGTTCTCCCTTTAGGTCAACAACCGTTTCCCGCGTAAACAAAAGGCTCATCACAAACACAACCTTAAAAATCCTTATATACACAAAAAAATAGGGGGCTTTCGCCCCCTGCTATAGAAATTTTTATCGCTGTGGCAGTAAATCCGATGGATTGACTACTTTGCCATCTTCGTACACTTCAAAGTGTACATGATTTCCAAGGTCCTTTTCGATCTCACTGCGACCAGCTGTGGCAAGAGTATCTCCTTGCTTCACTACATCGCCTTGTTTAACTTTTGTTTCACCAAGACTTTGGTATACAGTCTTCAAATTACCTTGATGGGTAATTTCAATCACTTTACCTAATACCGCAACATCTTCCACTCTGGTCACTTCACCGCTGAGCGCTGCTTTAACATCGAACGTATTGTTGTCTTCACGGGCAATATCGATTCCGACATTAGGAATAAATTTGTCGTTATATTGCACCATAGCGGCAACGTGATTGTCCTCTGTACCATTCTCATCATAATACGGCTTAACTACTTCTACTTCACCTGGATTAGCTACTGGCCAAGCCATACTTTCCGTTGAAGCAACAACTTCAAGTGCATCTGGACCTCCGGTTGTTGTACCAGCTTCGTTAGCGGAAGTTCCTACTTGCTGCGAAGTGGCGGCGGTGTCCTGGTTGAGCGGCTTCTGGCCGGCATCCTGATAGACCCACACCAAGGTTAGTATAATTGCCGCTGCCGCCGTGTAGACTGCTGGGAATACCCAACGCTTAGATACCAGTCTGTTCCATGAAGAAGGTTTTGCACCAGGTAAATCTCCCTGAGTTTTTTTGAGAGATTCATCTTGGTTTGTTTTGTTTTTGTCTTGTTCATTCATATGGTTATCACCTCAGTAACCAGTGTTACCGGGGTTTTCTCTTTTATACGTATCTTTCAAGTTATTTTTTCAGAAGAGTTGAGATTTGTGTAAATGAGATACCACTATAATAGTGTTTGAGAATTTGGGTAGCAGTTCCACCCTCTTTAGCCATCCCATTTGCCCCCCACTGGCTCATCCCTACTCCATGCCCATTTCCGAAGGTCGTGATTAAAATCTTATTCCCCTTACGACTCCAACTGAATTGGCTGGATCGTAGGCCCAGCTTCTCTCTCACTTCACGTCCAGTAAATATAGAGCCTCCAATTGAGATTTCTTTAATCCGATGTCCAGTGGTAAGAGACAACACTTCCATAGGTAATCTCGAAGATGATGAAATCTTCGTTGTAGTTCCTGAATTGGTAGTTTCTTTGGAGGCTGGAATGACTTTATCGTTCAGACCCAATCTAGTAAGTATTTCAGCAACAGTAAAGGTGTTAGTCACTGCATAGTTTGGGGTAATCTCTTTCTCCCAAGGACTCGTCACGCTGCGCAGATAGGGAATCGCTGCATTCCAATACTCTTCTGAGTTCTCAGTATATCCTCCACTGGAGGCGAAAAAGGAGGCCGTTATCGGCTGCCCTTTATAAGTCATGATCACTCCGCGCGTCTCAAGGACCGCGCGCTGCAGCTTTGCGAGGTCGGCGCTTCTTCCGCCGAGCTTCCATTGCCGTTCCAGCGTGTCCTTAGATATGTAAGCCTGATGGCTTACCGTATCGGTTACATCCGCCTCCGGAACGGGTACGCCGCTTCTGTCGCCAGCCACCAGGCGGCGCATGATAAAGGTGCGGGCAGCTACGGCCTGCGCTTTGAGCGCTTCAAGCTCAAAGTCGGCCGGCATCTCGGCCGCAAGCACGCCGCGGACGTAGTCCTCCAGCGGCAATGTCTCTATTTGTCCGCTGTGTGACAAATAGACAGAGACGTCCGGCTGCGGCGCTTCCTGCGCAGCCGTCTCCGGCGCCGCCGGAGGGGCCGTGACTGCTGGCACGGCCACAGGCGCCGGTTGTCCCCGGTGTAGCGGGACAACCGCCAGCGGAATCAGCAGCGCCGCCAGGAAAGGCGCTGCGAGCCAGGCAACGGGGATGAGTCGCCTGCGCCGGGGAGCAAGGGGACGCGAGTGCCAGCGCGTTGTCTTGTTTCTTCGCAAGTAGCGGAAATCTTTCATCTCTATGGCTCCTTCCGTGAATCACTGGTGATTCTTATAGATATGAATTTGCAGCAACTGCTAGAACACAATTTGAGAGAAAGAGAGTTCCTGTCCTCAATCTATTACTAGACCACAGGCTATTAAATTGCATACAAAAAAATCCCCATCAAATGAGGATTCCATAAAAAAAGACCAAGCTGCAAACTGCAGCCTGGTCTCTCCTAATGATTGATATTATACCCAAGTTGGTTGAACCTGAAAGCGTGGTTTAACCTCTTCGTTTTTAGTCGATTCACTCTTGGATACTTCCGGTTTAAGAACTTCATCCTTCACGGTTTGCGCTGAAGTATCTTCCATGGAGATGCGCCAAATTTCCGCACCCAATCCGGACAGTTTCTCAGCCAAATGAACATACCCGCGGTCAATATGATGAGTTCCGCTTACTTCAGTAGTGCCCTCAGCAACCAGACCTGCCAAAATAAGCGCAGCTCCCGCACGCAGATCCGTAGCACAAACCTTAGCTCCGACCAATTGTGCATTACCTGTAACGATCGCCGAGCGACCTTCGATCTTAATCTCAGCATTCATGTTGTGGAATTCATCCACATGCATAAACCGGTTCTCAAATACGGTTTCTGTAACGACACTAGTACCTTCAGAACGCAGCAATAATGCCATCATTTGCGACTGCATATCCGTAGGAAAACCTGGATACGGCAAAGTCTTCAAATCAACAGCTTTGAGAGGCTTGTCACTGATTACACGAATACCGTTCTCGTCGGGAATAATGGTTACACCCATTTCTTCCATCTTAGCAATAACAGGACCTAAGTGATCAGCAATTGCGCCTTCCACATATACATCGCCCCCGGTAATTGCTGCAGCCGCCATGTACGTACCTGCTTCGATACGGTCAGGGATTACATGATGTTTGACCCCATGCAGACGTTCTACCCCTTCAATACGGATAACGCCTGTTCCCGCACCGCGTACGATTGCGCCCATACCATTCAAGTAATTGGCCAGGTCGACAATCTCAGGCTCCTTAGCCGCATTCTCGATAACGGTCACGCCTTCGGCTAATGTAGCTGCCATCATTATATTTTCGGTCGCACCTACGCTTGCTACATCCAAATACACTTTGGCACCGCGCAGGCGTCCGTTGCTTTTCGCTTCAATGTAGCCCTGGCCGAGACTAATCTCCGCACCCAGTGCTTCAAACCCTTTCAAATGCTGATCAATCGGTCGTGTACCAATGGCACAGCCGCCTGGCAGGGAAATTCTTGTCTGACCAAGTCTAGATAACAGTGGGCCCATGACTAAAAAAGACGCCCGCATTTTTCGAACCCATTCATAAGGTGCTTCACAGGATGTGATATTTGTAGCATCCACCTGGATAATATCGTTCTGATATGTAACCCCTGCACCCAGAGATTCCAGCATTTTTGATATCGTCATCACATCATCAAGCGGAGGTGCGTCTACAATGACGCTTACTCCTTCTTCTGCCAATAGAGAGGCGGCTATGATCGGTAATACGGAATTTTTTGCGCCGCTAACTTTCACGCTCCCGGTCAATCTGTTGCCACCGCGGACGATAAATTTGCTCATTTTCGGTTTCCCTCCGCGTCCATTATTTCTTAAATTATTTTTTTAGATTAAAGTAATTGCAAAAAAGTTCTCTACTCCATCAATACGCCCATTTACTCGGGCATGTTCCTTAAAGTTCAGTGTTGACATAATAAAACCTTATTATTCGACACCTTTTGACCACTGCGACCTAAGACACTTATAACCAAACTACATCCCCTTAAAACATATATCGGATCATCCCACTCCAGCTCAGGTAATCCAGGAAGAACCCCGCTACAAAACGACCAAGTACAATGGCCAACAGCAAGTGCAGCAGCCTTCCCTGAGGACTCTTGGGATATCTTATGACCAAATCGAGCTTAAGGTTCTGCAATGCCCACCAAGATAATACAACACTGAGCAAAGATACAATCATTGAGACCATACTGCTGGTTCCAACTGCGCTAGACAACCCACCCGACAATATATCCTCCATGCTAACCCTCCGTGTTCGTATTACTCGGAAATCGACTCTTATATCATACTTGTGAAGGGCAAAAGAATCCAGTACTTTTACAAATTTTTAAACAATTCAACGCCATTATCCAAAATAATGAAGAAATTTTAACCTTTTTTCAATAGATTACTATAATAAAAAGCAGTCAAACCCTAAGGCTTGACTGCTTTTATCCTACTGTTGTCCTTTTCCAGTGGACACTTTAATCCGTGTAACAGCGCGTTGCAGCGCCAATTCCGCACGGCGGTGATCGATATCATCTTGTTTGCTCCGAGTCTGGAGACGGCGTTGAGCCCGTTCTCTAGCCGCTTCGGCGCGCTCAACATCGATATCTGTTGGCAGCTCGGCACTTTCAGCCAGCACGGTTACTTTGTCCTTATGCACTTCAACGAACCCGCCATGAACAGCGATGGAGATCGTAACACCGTCCGATTTGACGGATAACGGAGCAACCTGAAGTGGAGTCACAAGCGGAATGTGTCCCGGCAAAATACCCAACTCGCCTTCGACCCCTCTTACAATCAAGCTATTCACTTGCTTGGAGTAAACGAGATGCTCCGGCGTGACAATTTCCAACAAAAAGGTATTCACTTCCATTCCTCCTTAAAGCTTTACATTGTAAAGCTCGCTTCGAAAGCATGCACTAAGCTTTACGAAGTAAAGCTTGCATCGAAAGCATTAGCTAAGCTCAGGTTACATCGATTTCGCTTTTTCTACTGCTTCTTCAATCGTACCTACAAATAGGAAAGCTGCTTCTGGAAGATCATCATGCTTACCATCCAGGATTTCCTTAAAGCTGCGTACAGTTTCTTTGATTGGTACATATTTACCCTTAAAGCCAGTGAACTGTTCAGCCACGTGGAATGGCTGCGACAGGAAGCGTTCAACTTTACGAGCACGAGCTACGATAACCTTATCATCCTCACTCAATTCATCCATACCCAAGATGGCAATGATATCTTGAAGCTCGGTATAACGTTGCAGCAATTGTTTAACACCTTGTGCCACGTTGTAATGTTCTTCACCAACAATTTCTGGAGCGAGCAAACGCGAGCTGGAAGCCAGTGGGTCAACCGCTGGGAAAATCCCCTTCTCGGAAATTTTACGCTCAAGGTTAGTTGTTGCATCCAAGTGAGCAAACGCTGTAGCCGGAGCAGGGTCAGTGTAGTCATCCGCCGGTACGTAGATTGCTTGAATCGATGTAACTGAACCTTTTTTAGTCGATGTGATACGCTCTTGCAGCTGGCCCATTTCAGTAGCCAGAGTCGGCTGATAACCAACCGCAGATGGCATACGGCCGAGAAGAGCGGACACTTCGGAACCCGCTTGGGTAAAGCGGAATATATTATCGATAAAGAGCAGCGTATCGCGGCCTTCCACATCACGGAAATATTCCGCCATGGTCAAACCGGTCAAAGCTACACGAAGACGTGCACCTGGAGGCTCGTTCATTTGTCCGAAGACCATTGCTGTCTTCTTAATAACGCCGGAATCCGTCATTTCGTGATAAAGGTCATTACCTTCACGAGTACGTTCACCGACACCTGCGAATACGGAAATACCACCGTGCTCTTGGGCAATGTTATTAATCAATTCTTGGATTGTTACTGTTTTACCTACGCCGGCACCGCCGAAGAGGCCGACTTTACCACCCTTAGCATAAGGTGCGAGCAAGTCGATAACTTTAATACCTGTTTCCAAGATTTCCGCTTGTGTTGACAATTCGTCAAATGTTGGTGCGAGACGGTGAATCGGGTTCTTTTTCTCAGCAAGAACTTCACCAGCGTTATCAATTGGATTACCAAGTACGTTAAATACACGGCCTAATGTCGCTTCCCCTACAGGAACCGAAATTGGACCTCCTTGATCGATTGCATCCAGTCCACGAACCAGACCATCAGTAGAAGACATCGCGATACAACGTACCAGATTGTCTCCCAAGTGATTGGAAACCTCAAGTGTTAGGTTAAGCTGACGACCATTGTCCAAGACGGTTTCAATTTTGATAGCGTTGAAAATCTCGGGCAACTGGCCGCGTTCAAATTCAATATCGACAACCGGACCCATAATGCTTACAACGCGTCCTTTGTTCATCTTCTTTTCCCTCCTCGAAAGCTGTTACATCAAGAAGAAACGACGTTGTCGTCATATAAAGATGACAACCGTTTCTCGTAGAAATATAAGCATTTTGTATAGTGTAAAACCATACTTTCTTATATTTTAAGAAGAACTTACAGTGCCGTTCTTAAGGAGCTATGCACCCTAAGCAAGCGACACTGTTTCTCGTAAAACACAAGACAAGTTAAGCACTTAGTTTAACTTTTCTTGTATTTTAAGACTGCGCGTTCGCTCCGGCCACGATCTCGGTAATTTCCTGCGTAATTGCCGCCTGACGGGCACGGTTGTACGTAAGGGTAAGTTCTCCGATCATTTTCGACGCGTTCTTCGTTGCACTGCCCATAGCTGTCATTTTCGCACCCAGCTCACTGGCCTTGCCATCCAGAATAGCGCTATAAATCAAAGTTTCAGCGTACTTTGGAAGCAATACTTCTAGCACGCCTTCCGGTGAAGGTTCATATTCGTAGTTTGCAGAAGCTTCATGATGCTCTTGATTCCCTACTCCATCCATAGGCAACAGTCGCTCAACGGTTGGGATCTGGGTGATAGCATTGACGAATTGATTGTAACAAACATACAACTCATCATACGTACCATCTACAAACTGCTGTACTGCCGAATTCGCGATAGACTTGATGTCAGCAAACTTCGGCGCATCCGATAGCTCAGTAACTTCCTGTACAATCGGATATTCACGGCGACGTAGAAAGTCACGGCCCTTACGACCAATAACAAACAATGCGTACTCATCTTTGGACTTATGCTTCTCCGCGATGAGCATCGTCACCTTACGCAAAATATTAGCGTTGTAACCACCTGCAAGCCCTCTATCAGAGGTAACGATTAGATAACCAGTCTTCTTCACAGGGCGGCTAACCAGCATAGGGTGTTGAACACCTTCTGTGCCAGCCGCAATGCTCGATACAACCTCTTTTAGCTTCTCAGCATAAGGACGGGCGGCAATTGCCTTCTCCTGAGCTTTTCTCAGCTTGGATGCGGCTACCATTTCCATCGCTTTTGTGATCTGTCTTGTGTTTTGAACACTCTTAATTTGACGTTTAATATCACGCATGCTTCTTGCCATGATTTCACCACCTTAGAGCTTTGACGGAGTCAAAGCTAACTTCGTAAGCATCATCTTAGCTTTGACGGAGTCAAAGCTACTTCATAAGCACAGCCTGAGCTTCGGCAGAGCCAAAGCTCACTTAGTAAAATCCGTTAAAGTCTATCTATATTAGCTAGTAGCGAAACCTCTTTTAAAGGTATCAATCGCTGCTTTAAGAGCGGCTTCGTTATCAGCTGTCAAATCTTTTGTATCCCTGATGGATTGAGCTACATCAGCAGCACTGCTATCCATGTAAGCAAGGAATTCCTTTTCAAAACGTTTTACGTCTTTAACTGGAATATCATCCAAATATCCTTTTACAGCTGTGTACAAGCTAAGTACTTGATGCTCAACAGACAACGGCTGATTCACACCTTGTTTCAGAACTTCCATCATACGTGCCCCGCGATTCAGACGGGCAAGTGTAGATTTATCAAGATCTGAGCCGAACTGTGAGAAGGCTTGAAGTTCGCGATATTGGGCAAGATCCAGACGGAGCGAGCCGGCTACCTTCTTCATCGCTTTGATTTGAGCGGAGCCCCCTACACGGGAAACGGAGATACCGACGTTGATTGCCGGACGTTGACCAGAGTAGAACAGATCGGATTCAAGGAAGATTTGACCATCTGTAATCGAGATTACGTTCGTAGGAATGTAAGCTGATACGTCAGATGCCTGTGTTTCGATAAATGGAAGTGCGGTTAATGAACCACCACCAAGCTCATCACTAAGCTTAGCTGCACGCTCCAAAAGACGGGAGTGCAAGTAGAATACGTCACCCGGGAATGCTTCACGACCCGGTGGACGACGAAGCAGCAAGGACAATTCGCGATAAGCCGAAGCTTGTTTCGAAAGGTCATCGTAAATGATCAGTACGTGCTCGCCCTTGTACATGAAGTATTCGCCCATTGCGCAACCTGCGTATGGAGCAATGTACAACAATGGGGACGGCTCGGAAGCCGATGCAGTTACAACGATTGTATATTCCAAAGCGCCATGACGGCGAAGAGTTTCTACAACCTGCGCTACTGTGGATTGCTTTTGACCAATGGCAACATAAATACATTTCATGCCGTTGCCTTTTTGGTTGATAATCGCATCAATTGCGATTGCAGTCTTACCTGTTTGACGGTCACCAATGATAAGTTCGCGTTGTCCACGACCGATTGGTACCATCGCATCAATGGCTTTAAGACCTGTTTGCATCGGTTCATGTACCGATTTACGATCGATAACACCTGGTGCATTATTTTCTACAGGACGGAATTCAGTTGTAGCAATTGGGCCTTTGCCGTCAAGCGGCATACCAAGTGCGTTAACTACACGACCGAGCAGAGCTTCACCAACAGGAACTTGCATAATTTGTCCTGTACGTTTTACTTGATCGCCTTCACGAATTTCCTTGTACTCACCCAGAATAACAACACCGACGTTGCTTTCTTCCAGATTGAGCGCCATGCCCACTACTCCGTTGGAGAACTCTAGCAATTCGCCAGCCATTGCGTTTTCCAGACCGTAGACACGGGCGATACCGTCGCCGACTTGAATGACGGTGCCGACTTCGGCAACTTCGATATCGGCTTTATATTCCTCAATTTGACTTTTGATCAAAGTGCTGATCTCTTCAGGTCTGATGCCCAATATCCTCACCCCTATCTTCTATGCTTATCATTAAAGGATTTCTCGAGACGCTCCAATTTGTTAGACAGACTGCCGTCATACAGCGTATCGCCGATATAAACTTTCAGTCCTCCCAACAGGCTTGGGTCCACCACATTCGTAATCCGGATTTTACGGTTTACGAGTTGGCCGAATTCTGCAGCTACAGCTGCTTTTTCTTCTTCACTTAAAGAATAAACAGAGTATACCTTAGCATCACCAATGCCAAGAGCGTCTCCTTCAATCTTGATATACGTATCCAGCAGATCGGCAAAAATATCGGTTCTGCCTCGCTCTACTAACAATTCTACAATGTTCATCACGATGGGAGAGAGCTTATCTTGAAGCGCTGTGCGCAGCACTTTCAGCTTGTCGGACTCCGAGATGCGCGGTGCAAGAATAAACCGCTTTATCTCTTGGTCGGAATGTAATAATCCAACCACTGCCTTGAGCTCTTCTTCTACTTCAAGGGTAATCCCTTTCTCTACCGCTGCACTGTACAATGCTCTAGCGTAGCGCTTGGCAACTACCGTATCGCGGCTCATGATTGGCCTCCTACCTCTTTGAGGTATTGGTTCACAAGTTGCTCCTGCTCGCCGTTAGCACTAACTTCTTTCTTAAGAAGTTTAGAAGCAATACGAACAGATGCCGTTCCAATTTCGCTGCGCAACTCTTCCACTGCTTTGTTCTTTTCGTTCTCGATATCGCGCACGGCCTCTTCTTTGACACGTGCTGCATCTGCTTTGGCTTGTGCCAAAGTTTGTTCTACCTGTAGATTGCTTGTGATTTGCGATTGTTGAATAATCTGTTGAGCTTCCTGGCGTGCACTGTTCAGCGCTTGCTTCTGCTCTTCCACATACGCGACCGCTTGTTCTCTAGTCTTCGCAGCTTCGTCCATTTGCTGCATTACCAGCTCACGGCGTTTCTCCATAACTGCAAAAAGTTTGCTGAACGCATACTTGCTAAGCAAGAAATATAAAATCCCAAAGGCGACAATTGAAAATACTATGTTTGTCCAAACAATATCCACTGAGGTCACTCCCTTCCGTTACCGCGTCATGCGGACGTATACAAAAGTAAGGCGCGGATGGCATCGGCCGTCCCCGCCAAACCGTAACTACGGTTTATTAAGTAAACATAATCAGGAATGCGATAACTGTTGCTGCCAACGGAATAACTTCGACGATACCTACACCAATAAACATTGTTGTTTGCAAAGCATTTTTCGCTTCTGGTTGACGAGCGATGGACTCAACTGTTCTACTAACGATCATACCGTTACCAAGACCTGCGCCAAGTGCACCCAATCCAACCGCTATTGCTGCTGCTAAAAATTCCATTTGTAAATATCCTCCTTTAATTTCGGTTCATATTTGTGTTTAATGATATAAGATATCTCCCACGAAGGAAAATCAGACGATAGCCGTTCTCTTCGCAGCAGTTCATTAATGTGCTTCTTCTTCGTGAATCGTCATCTGTGCGATATAAACCATCGTCAGAATTGTAAAGATAAACGCTTGTAGTGCCCCGACGAAAATACTGAAGCCCTGCCATACAGCCAGGAACGGAATACTGAGAATCCCCAGCTTCAAAATGACTGTAATCAGTACTTCTCCGGCGAAAATGTTAGCGAATAGACGAATAGCCAACGCTACAGGTTTTGCCAGGTTTTCGATAATGTTCAGTGGCAAAAAGATTGGAAACGGCTCGATGTAGTGTTTGAAATAATGTTTGCCGTTGAGCTTAATGCCCAGAAAGTTCATCAGTACAAATACTATGATTGCCAGTCCTGCAGTGACGTTAATGTCAGCAGTTGGCGACTTGTACCATAAAATTTCTGCATGCTCACCATTCGCCAAGTTCTTAGTTGCTTCAATCACGTGGCCAAACACTGTTACAGGTCCATGCGCCTCAGTTACAACGGAGAAAGGCAATCCAAGTAGATTGGAAACAAAGATAAACAGAATCAATGTCAACCCTAAAGATATGTAAGGTTTTCCTTTCTTCAGATCCATGGCACTGCTTATGACACCCTCTACAAATTCCACAACCCATTCCATGAAGTTCTGAAGCTTGGATGGATTTTCAACGGAAAGCTTACGAAC
Organism: Paenibacillus sp. FSL H3-0310; assembly: GCF_038002785.1. Classification (NCBI taxonomy): domain Bacteria; kingdom Bacillati; phylum Bacillota; class Bacilli; order Caryophanales; family Paenibacillaceae; genus Paenibacillus; species Paenibacillus sp. FSL H3-0310. Next base: position 1,476,467 of record NZ_JBBODC010000002.1, on the reverse strand, counting down.
CGAAAGCATAACCAGAACAAACACCACTGTACAACTGATCAGAAGCATCAACACGGCGGATAAATCTATCGGTATTCCCCCGACAAATATTTTCGGCATGTCATGCATAGTATCATCCCCCTTTCTCTTTAATCTGGTTAAAGCTTATTCTTCACACTCAGATATATCCCCGCAGGAATGGCGAGAAGCTGAGGAATGAATACGCCCGAAACAGTTGCTACCAGGGAGAAATGCTCAATCTTGACCGAGAACATGGTGACCAAAATTGCGAAGCTAATCCGTGTAACAAAACCGAGGCTGAAGGCATTCCCTTCGTTGCTCGCAATCGACTGCGTAACCCGTCGAACCTTGACGGCCAGATAACGAAAGTTTACCAATCCCGCCACCAGACCCAGAGTCATGCCCAGTGTAATTGCCCGGGTCTCATGATGAAGCACCCAGCCCATTAAGAGTCCTGCCATAAGGACGAGCGTAACTCTAGTGACGGTATTGATCATGGGAGTCATATTATCCATTCTGCTCCCCCAAAAATTTTTTAATTAACAAGGCGACATTCACAATTCCCAGAATCATTCCAGTTATAGTGCCAATGGCGAGCCAATATTTCGGCCCCTCCATCAGGTCTTTCAGCCATCTTGCCGCAAAAAAACCAATAAGAATGTAAGCGGCAAGCAAAGTGCCTGCACTTCCAATGACAAGCGCGGTCTGTAACAAGCTGTCCTTGCTATTTTGTTCTTTCATGGGCTACAATCCCAACTAATTTTACTGAATTTCCTGAGTCTTTGTCAATTCATTGAACATTGCCTAAAAACCCTTGAAAACATGAAAATAATCACAGCAAAACGTTCCAAAACCATATAAACCGTACAGTTTCACTGTATGTTGATTTTAATCAGATCAGATATTAGTTTAATTGAAATTATTTATTTTTTGTGAACATTCTGTGAAACTCTTCAGGACGTTCCTTATTAACACCAAAATGGTGCAAAATCGCATTGACAATCCGTTGGGAAGCCTTGCCATCTCCATACGGGTTGGCGGCCCGACTCATCGACTGATAGAGCTCATTATCAGTCAAAAGAGCATGTGTCCGTTGATACACCTTCTCCTCGTCCGTGCCCACAAGTTCCAGTGTTCCAGCCTCTATCCCTTCGGGACGCTCCGTTGTATCACGAAGCACAAGAACAGGCACTCCATAAGAAGGAGCTTCCTCTTGCAGACCGCCGGAATCGGTCAATATCAAGTGGGTATGCGGATAAAAATTATGCAGGTCCACGACATCCAGCGGATCAATCAGCTTAATTCTTGGATGTCCTCCCAGTATCTCATGCGCAGGTTCCTTAACGGCAGGACTCGGATGCACAGGGTAAACAATGGCGACATCTTCGAATTCATCAGCGATTCTTTTAATAGCTCGGAAGATATTACGATGCGGTTCACCTTGAGATTCTCTGCGGTGAGCGGTCATCAAAATAAGTCTTTTTCCTGAAGCAAAATCCAAAACAGGATGCCGGTAATCCGGCTGTACGGTATATTGAAACACATCAGTTACGGTGTTGCCTGTGATATAAATACTTGATTCTTTTTTGTTCTCGTGTCTCAGATTGTTAGCTGACAAATCGGTTGGAGCGAAATGCAGATCAGCTAACACACCTGTGAGTTGACGGTTCATTTCTTCAGGATACGGAGACAATTTGTTCCATGTCCTAAGTCCTGCTTCTACGTGCCCAACCTGAATTTGCTGCAGGAAGGAAGCGTAACTAGCTAAAAACGTTGTTAAGGTGTCCCCATGCACCAGCACGAGGTCAGGTTTAACTTCTTTCAGTACAGGTTCCAAACCTTCAAGCACACGAATAGTAATCTCATTCAAGGTCTGACGGTCCTTCATCACGTCCAAATCGTAATCAGGGGTGATATTAAACACTTCCAACACTTGATCGAGCAGTTCTCTATGCTGTGCTGTTACACATACTATTGATTCGATATGCTCAGGATGCTTCTTCAGTTCAAGAACCAGAGGAGCCATCTTGATCGCCTCGGGGCGCACTCCGAAAATAGTCATTACTTTGATTTTGGACATAACCCCTACCCTCTCATCAAATATTCTCGCATTACTATACTTAATACTTAATTACTTATTACTTGGTTCCATAAAGACGGTCACCAGCATCACCAAGACCTGGCACGATGTAACCATGTTCATTCAAATGATCATCAAGCGCTGCAACATAAATATCAACATCCGGATGAGCTTCCTGAACTGCAGCAACACCTTCTGGCGCTGCAATCAAGTTCATCATTTTGATCTGTGTACAACCACGATTCTTCAGTGAGGTAATCGCAGCAATTGCGGATCCGCCTGTAGCAAGCATCGGGTCAATTACTATCAACTCACGTTCCTGTACATCAGTTGGAAGCTTGATATAATACTCCACTGGTTGAAGAGTGTCTGGATCACGGAAAAGCCCTACATGTCCTACTTTAGCCGCAGGTAGAAGCTTCAGTACACCTTCAAGCATACCTAAACCCGCACGAAGAATAGGAATAAGCCCCAGCATTCTTCCCGAAATCACTTTGCTTTCCGTCTCAGTGACCGGTGTTTGTACCGTAATGGTCTCTAGTGGAATATCACGTGTAATCTCATAAGCCATCAATGTGGCAACTTCGTCAACATGTTCTCTGAAATCCTTCGTGTTTGTTCTAACGTCGCGAATAAATGTTAGTTTGTGTTGAATTAAAGGATGATCGCAAATCACCAATTTTCCCATTTACTGTCCCTCCGGTAATTGTAAGTCTTGTCTATAGCCCTAGAAAGCGCTTTGCTTCTCAGTGGCTAAATCCTGTCTATTATAGCACTCCCGCCGCTGCATTTCACCTCAGAATGGTACTTGAACTCACATTGAACATATTCCTTTGTATTTCCTTGTTTTTAAAGGTAATGATTGGCTTAATTAGGAAACCAATCACTTATAAAACCTAGATTATGTTGTGCAACTTTGGCTTTTTCATACTATTCACATTATTTTCACTAATTTTATTGAAAGTTCCATGAACTTTCATGATTAATTTCATTCAATTTCATCTAATACCTACTGTAATATTTGTGAACAATATGCAACAAAAAAGCCTCCATCAAACCCGGAAGAGGGTATGGATGGAGGCAGAATCATTTCTTATTAGAAGCAAAGATTTAGTATTTCAATTCTGGATAAAGAGGGTATTGGTCAGTCAACTCAGCCACTTGACGGGCAGATTCTGCCAAGTTTGCCTCATCCTTCGGATTCTTTAGAACATTAGCAATGATACGTCCAATAGTGACCATCGCCTGCTCGTCCATACCACGGGATGTGACTGCAGGTGTACCAATACGAATACCACTTGTTACGAAAGGACTTGTAGGATCAAATGGAATTGCGTTTTTATTCACAGTAATCCCGATGGAATCTAGTACTTTTTCCGCATCTTTTCCGGTAATGTTCAGATTACGGGTATCCAGCAGCATCAAGTGGTTATCTGTACCTCCGGATACAATGTTAACCCCTTCGCTGATCAACGTTTCTGCAAGAACATTAGCGTTCTTCACTACATTTTGAGCATAAGTCTTAAAGGATGGCTGCAATGCTTCACCAAATGCGACTGCTTTTGAAGCAATTACATGCATCAGAGGTCCACCTTGGGAACCAGGGAATACCGCTTTATCAATAGCAGCTGCCCATGGCTGTCTGCACATAATCATACCTCCGCGGGGACCGCGCAAAGTCTTATGCGTAGTAGTTGTAACGAAATGAGCATGAGGAACCGGGCTCGGATGAAGACCAGCAGCAACCAATCCTGCGATATGGGCCATATCTACCATAAATAGCGCACCCACATCATTGGCGATAGCGCCAAGTTTTTCGAAATCAATAATACGCGGATAGGCACTAGCACCAGCCACAATCATTTTTGGACGGTGCTTGAAGGCTGCTTTACGTACTTCATCATAATCAATTAGGAAAGTATCTTCTTGTACTCCATAAGCAACGAAGTTATAAAGCAATCCAGAAGCATTAACTGGGCTACCATGTGTCAAATGACCACCGTGCGCCAAATTCATTCCAAGAACGGTGTCGCCAGGCTTAAGTGCAGCCAGATAAACTGCCATATTTGCTTGAGCGCCGGAATGTGGTTGTACGTTGACATGATCCGCGCCAAACAATTCTTTTGCACGATCACGAGCAAGGTTCTCAACGATATCTACATCTTCACAGCCACCATAATAACGTTTGCCTGGATAACCTTCTGCATATTTGTTCGTAAGCACGGAGCCCATAGCTTCCATTACGGCTTCGCTAACGATATTCTCTGAGGCAATAAGCTCAATGTTGGCACGCTGACGTTTCAGTTCCAGTTCCATCGCTTCCAGTACTGCCGGGTCACTCTTACGCAATTGTTCCATGTTCTTATTTCCTCCCTAGTGTGTGTAGATATGTTGTATTTAAGTAGAAACGATTTGCCCGCCATAAAGAGACTTAGGTCTACGTTTCTGCAAAAAATATAAAAACTAAAGTTCGTTAATCACAAAACTGTGAACCACTTTGTTCTGGAGCACGATATACCGCACGTTCCCCGCCAATTAGTGGGGGTCTGGTCCATGCCGCATTCACTCTGGCTGCTCCAATGTATCGTAGAGTCGGACGGAAAGGAACGGCTACCCGCCGTAAATGCATTCCTATCAGTGTCTCGCCAATATCTAAACCAGCATGAGCTTCTATCGTTTCCGCCAAAACAGGATCTTTCATAGCGTGATAAGCAGCCGTAGCCATCGAACCTCCAGCACCTCGTATAGGTACAGCTGATACTTCCTTCAGACCAAGTGACTCTAGCAGAGAGCGTTCCATGACAAGTGCACGATTTAAATGCTCGCAGCACTGATACACCGGATGAAATCCTTTTTCCGCTGCTACTAAACGAACACCTTCAAGCAGTTGTTCTGCAACTTCAAGTGCACCACCAGTTCCAATCCGGACACCAGCAACCTCACTTGTGCTCACTCCGACGACAACAATTTTGCCTGACCCAAGGTTACCAGCCTCCGCCAACTCCCTTAACACAGTGACGGTGGCTTCAGTTAATGATAGCTCCACAACTTCGTCCATCACTCTACCTCCTCAAACTTCAAACAAGCTTATTTTAAACAAAAAAGAGCAGTCCGCAGGTAGCTGCGGATTTGCTCTTTTGCCCAGGCGACCGGCCGTTTATTCCGATGCTCCATCGTGGTTTGATCCACATTTGTCGCCAGTTACATCGGAACCGATTATTTGTAACTTCATCTTAAAGCAAAGTGAACTGAAAATCAACCATTTACAAATGGCGGAAGGTTTCCAGCTTATCCAGCAAACTGAATAGCGCAGTGCGAATCTCAGCAGCAGTTAGCTCATAGTCCTCACGCGTGCCACCAAATGGATCAGAAATATCGAAGCTCGGAATACGCTGGCGAATCTCAATCATCCGCTGCAGATCCGTTGCATTCGGTTCACCACCAAGAGCTAAGCTCAACTCCGCATCTGCGTAGAGGCTGTCCAATTCCTTGATATCTTCCGTCACCGACTCTTCATCATGCACGTATTCCTTCAATGTATAGGTTTTCGTTACAGCATCCGGAAAATACTGCAGCAAATGCTGCTTATGCCCACCCGTCAAGGTCAGCACAAGGTCGGCCCAAGCGACAGCTTGACCTGTCAATTGTGACGACTCCATTGAATCATGAATTCCTTCTTCCTGCAGTATAGCTGCAGCATGTCTTGATATAGAAGTACCGGAAATGGCGGATACACCTGCAGACCGCACTTCCAGGTCGATTCCACGTTCCTTCGCGAGCTTTCGTAAAAGCCCCTCAGCCATAGGACTTCGGCATGTATTCCCGGTGCAGACGAATAAAATATGCAGCATGTTTTGCACCCCCATGAAATTAAATATTCTAATGCCGTTATTGTATCAAAAGATGAATAGCAAGCCAAACCCCAGAAGTATTGCACCGCCTAGCGCTTCTCCATAATCCCCGAGACCACGACTGACATGCCGTCCAATTAGCAACCCTAGAATCGACATTATTCCCCCGCAAGCACCGAAGGCTAAGATGGTCAAAAGTACTCCATTCACAAACATCCCCAGTGATACACCCACGGAGAAAGAGTCAATACTGACACTGAGCGAAAGAAGTATCATTCCCCACAAGGTTCGATGATCCATAGCTCGTGAGCTTCCTGTATCCGGACGAAAGGAGTTGTACACCATATGCCCGCCCAAAAGAACTAGAAGACCTCCAGCAGCATAAGTCGTTACTTGACCTAACAGGTGTCCGACATAACTTCCTGTCAATAAACCCAGGAGAGGCATCAGCATATGAAAAACAGCAATGAGCAGACTCATTTGCAGAACATGCAGCAGACGAATACCTTTCATCCCGATCCCTACACCGAGCGAAAAGGCATCCATCCCTAATGCAACCGCCATTATAGTAATGGTAACAATCTGCCCCCATTCGGTATATACATCTCCTAAGCCCATGCTTAACCCCCCAAGTCCGAAATATCTTGTACAACAACGATATGCGGACAAGGGGGTATTCATGACTTCATATGGGAGTCATATACGAAAAAGCAATGCCGTGGTTATCCGGCGTCGATGACAGATCCGCCGGCGGCTTTCATAAGCCGGTTCATGATTGCAGCGCCGAGGCCGGTATACGGGCAAGCCTCGGCTAAGATGTAAGTCGCTCCCGCTTCATCGAAGCGCCGCAAGGCGGCATATAGGGAGCGAGCCCCTTCCTCCGGCGAGGATAACGAGCCGAGGGAAAGAACACAGGCGGCAGGGTCGGCGGGATAAAGGGCCTTATGCTCCTCGAAGAGGAGCAAGCCCGTGACCTCGCCGTTTAGCTGCGCCGCCTGAAGTTGACTTGCGGCTTCATCCGCCACGCGCTGCGGGGAAGAGCCGCGCACTACACCAAGCCAGCCGCGCGGTGCGTAGTGCGTGTACTTCATGCCCGGCGCGCGCGGCGCCGAAATATCGCCAGCAGCATCCGCACCATGCTGCTCAATAGATGCGGAAGCCCTTTCGAAAGGCTCACGATTGTTAACATTCAGGCAATCCGCTGAAGATTGCGCGGTAGTTGCTTTAGCTGTGATTGGCTCAGCAGTACTGAAATCAACAACAGAGTTTGTCGTCCCCGAATCAGCCAAGACAGTAGCGGCTGCGGTTGCTGAAACAGTTGCCTCAGCTTTACCGGGCTCTGAGCTTACTGCCTCTGCTCCCACCACTGCAGCCAATTGTTCCGAAGTAATCCCGCCGGGGCGCAGCACAGCAACTTTTCCGTCAGGCTGTACCTGCACGACTGTTGACTCTAGTCCAACTCCAGCAGCACCACCATCAAGGACGCCATCAATGTATCCAGCCAAATCTTCCATCACATGCGAAGCTAATGTCGGGCTCGGGCGACCCGAACGATTAGCACTGGGCGCCGCAACTGGACAACCTGCGGCACTTATCAGTGCTAGAGCTACCGGATGATCCGGCATCCGCACACCAACCGTATCCAAACCCGCCGTCACACAGGGCGACAGTACACCTTCACGAACAGGAAGCACAACTGTCAGCGGACCAGGCCAATAAGCTGCCATCAGCGCGGCCGCCTTAGGATGCACCTCTACAACAAGCTCGTCCAAAGCTGCCGTATCCGCAATATGCACAATTAACGGATTGTCAGAGGGCCGTCCTTTTGCCGCAAAAACAGCCTCAACTGCCGCCGTATTTCGGGCATCCGCCCCTAGCCCGTAGACGGTTTCGGTTGTAAAAGCCACGGTTCCGCCTTCACGAAGCATTGTTGCTGCCTCCGCTATCGCCAGCTTGTCAGCTTCATTCGGCTGAAATACCTCAGAGTTCGTTCCCTCAGCGGAATTCAACTTCCAGTATACAGTCTCATCTCTATTTCCACTCCGCCGCTGAACGGCGAATAAAGGATTATTGTGTTCATTCATTCTCATCACAGGCTTTCTAGAAGATATAATTTAGCTTAGCAAAAAAACGGCCCCTGTAGGGAGCCGTGATAGATCTGCTTATAAAATAGTAACACATCTGGGGTCTTACGACCATAATCCACTGATCCAGTTCCAAAGGTTTTGCAGCAGCTCCCAGACGAAGAACCGTACCTCTGGCTCAGCAGCAGTTTCTCCTGATGAAGCACTTCCTGCCGAGGAATCAGCCTGCACTGTTTTTGCAGCTGCTGATTTCACCTTAGCACTGTTATCCGCACCAGCAGCGGACACTGTTTTTGTACCTTTGTCAGCAGCAGGTGCTGCCGCATCTCCAGAGCCTGCATCGATAAAGCAAAGCGGAGGAAACAGTACACACCACCAATTTTGCCCCTTGCCCGCACCAAGTGTGACCCGAACAGCTTCATACTCCCCAGCAGGATAGACGGTGCCACCGTATAATTTGGTTGGAAAAGGGACTACGCCCAGCTCCACTTTATAGGAATATTCAATGCCCCGTTTCTCCAGCTCTGATCCAACCAACGCGTTAAGCTCCGGCAGATGATTTCTAATCAGAGCACGTGCCTGCTCCAAGCTCTGTGGATCCTCAAGAGCGGATACCCACTGGTTCATTTGCTCCACAATTTTATCGCGAATTTGCCGTTTCACCAGCTGATCTTGCGCTCCGTCAGAATTAGCTAGAATACGTAACCGGATAGATTCTTGGGGAATAGATACTTCAGCTACTGCAGCATCGGTTTTTTGACCTTCCCAAGCCATCATGAGGACCATAAAAAAACAAATTAAAATGGCAGTATACTTAAAAGTTACACGTAAGGAATCTCTTTTATCCATATGATTATCGTTCATTTGTTGCAGCCCCTCTCCTCTTAACTCTCATGCTAGTAGTATGCCCGGAGATAAGAGACTGCAAACCTATGAATCTATTAAAATTATAACTTCAATGCCAGCTCCTTATGCAGCTGCAAATCTTCCTCTACATCCTGCCCATAAAGATGCACGCTCATCACGACCCCCATGCTGGCCATATTAATCAGAAGAGACGTGCCCCCATAACTGATAAACGGAAGTGTTATTCCTGTCAACGGCATCAGGCCGATAAAAGCTCCAACATTCTCAAGAATTTGATACAACAGCATAGCCGTAATTCCAATGATTAGAAATGGACCGCTACGCTCCTTACTCTCGAGAGCAATCAATATCATCCGATGCAGCAAAATAAAAAAGAGCAAGAGCAGCAGCGCAGACCCCACAAATCCAAACTCCTCGGCAATCTGCACGAATATCGCATCCGAATAGGTATATGGGACACGATTATTCTGCACAGAGCTGCCCTGCATATATCCCTCTCCACTCATTCCCCCGGAGGCTATAGCTATTTTGGCATTTTTCGTGTGATAGCTTGCCTTATCTGTCGCTAAATCAGGTACCAGCCAAGGGTCAAACCGCTCCACTAAATGATCCTTACCAATGCCTTCAAAAAAATTGACTGCCTCATCATGATAGTTTATGTAGCTCAAAATCCCAGCAAGGCCGATCCCACCCACTATAAGCAAACCGATGAGTGCATGCGACAATTTGATATTCCCGATCCATAGAAGCCCAATCAATATTACGATGTAGCTAAGGGCATTTCCCAAATCATTTTGCATAATGACTATACCAAATGGAATGAACGTAAGAATGGTGAGAGGAACAATCCCTTTCCAGAAGGTTAAGGTAGACCCTTGTTTTCGAATTAAGATCGATGATAAAAAAAGAATTAATACCAATTTAAACAGCTCGGCAGGCTGAAACCTAAGTCCACCAATCTCAAGTCCCAATTGAGCACCGTTCTCTACTTTACCAATAAAACTAACCGACACTAACAAGACTAAGCCCAAGAGATAAATATAAAGTGCATGTTTAACAAATATCTTAAAGTCCACAAAAGCGAGCACAATAAAAACTACAAAACCTAAAATATAGTATTTAAGCATTTGTAAATGAAATCCATCCAATTTCATCGGAGGCGTTATTCTTCCATTGGTTACACTGTATATTGAAAAAATACTAATCACCATCAGCAAAATCAGAACAGTAACAATTACCTTATCAATCCTTTTGAACTTTTGAAGCATCTGCAAGCCCCTTACTCTGTTAAGGTTTCAACTCTCCTCTCTCAGGGAAAGTCGTTCCTTTCTATTGTAGAACATTCGTGAATATAATTCCAAATTTATGTAGCCAATCTATAAAATATCTTTCTATTAAAATTATACTCTGACGTGATTTTACTCTATGATCCAAACCTAACGGACTCCGTAGACTTTATTTATGGATTTATTGCTTCACGGGAACTTTTGCGGACTCCAGAGTCGTTATTACTTGCCATTTTGCAGTAAATCCAGTCTTTTTGATCAAATAACGTCTTTGCGGTCCGATACTATCCAATACGTAGTTAATATTCGAGTATAAGGGCATCTGAGTCCGAGTCAGGATACAAATACAAATACGAATACGATACAAATACAAATACGAATTGCTTCCAGCTTGCTTACCTGAAACGGCCCGTATTACGTATTACACCAATCCGACGAAGCCGTCCTCCATCAAAAAGAACCGCCAGCACCCCTATTAAACAATAAGGACCTGACGGTTCTACTTTATTTCATGGTTACACCTGTTTGGCAGCTGCATAAGGAGTAGGTTTAGGAAAATCCTCTTCCACTTCTTGCCCGTGCAGGCGCACACTCATTACCAGCCCGATGCTGGCCATATTAATGAGCAGTGATGTACCCCCGAAGCTGATGAAAGGTAACGTAATACCAGTCAATGGCATCAAGCCGATAAATGCGCCGATATTCTCAAAAATCTGATACAACATCATCGCGACAACACCGACAATCAGGAAAGGGCCAGCTCTATCCCTAGACTCCAGCGCAATCAGAATCATCCGGTGAATCAAAATAAAGTACAGCAGCAACACAAACGCCGAACCTACAAACCCAAATTCTTCGGCAATCTGCACAAAGATAGAATCTGAATACGTATATGGCACCCGATCCGTCTGAACGGAGCTGCCGTTCATGTAGCCTTCGCCACTCATTCCACCTGATGCAATCGCCAGCTTGGCGTTTTTAGTATGATAAAGGGCTTTGGCTGTTGCCTTGTCTGGAACAAGCCAAGGATCAAAACGTTCAATCCAGTGAGATCGTCCAATATCCGTAAGAAAGGTTTTAATTTCATCATGATAATGGATATAACTCATAATTCCCGCAATCGCAGAACTAGCCACGATGACCAGCCCGATTAATGCATGCGTGTATTTAATATTGCCAATCCACAACAGACCCGCAAGAATCACAACGTAAGACAAGGCATTCCCAAGGTCATTTTGGGTAAGGACAATAAGGAACGGAAACAAGGTCAGAAGGCCGAGCGGCAAAACATCCCGCCAGAACAGAAGCTTACTCTTATTCTTGCGGACAAGCATGGCTGCCAGAAAAAGAATTAATATCAGCTTGAACAGCTCTGCAGGCTGCAGACTCAGGCCCCCCGGCAGGGTCAACCAGCCTTGCGCATTATTTTTGGTCTCGCCCAAAAAGCTGACGAGCACCAGCATCCCTATCCCAAACAGATAAATATATATCGCATATTTCACTAATATTCTGTAATCCAAAAAGGTCATTCCAATAAAGGCTACAAAACCAATAGCATAATACATCATCATACGAATATGATGTCCGTCCAGCTTCTCTCTTCCATGAGTAACGCTATATATGGCGAAGATGCTGACCACCATGAGTAATAACAGAACGACTACAATAGCACCATCAATCTTTTTAATCTTCTGAAGCACGCTCTGCCTCCCTACTCTATATCTGGGCTTTCTTTATGATCCCCTAAGAAATCCTGCTAAATTCTATTGTAAAGGAAGTCGGATTGAAAATACAATTTCTCTACTCCGGACAAAATGAACCCTCTGCATAGCAGGTAATATTATCTCGTTATGCCTAGCACATGACGCGGGATTCCAGCCAGATCATTAATGGTGATAATCTCGGTCCAATGGCCCGCTGCCGCAAGGAGTGCAGCGACTTGCTCAGCTTGACCGAAGCCAAGCTCAAAGCCGATCAGGCGCGGCGGTGCCGGGAGCAGCGTCAGCTGCTCCATCATGCGGCGGTACGGGTCCAGCCCGTCCGCTCCGCCATCCAGCGCAGTGCGCGGCTCATGGTCGCGCACCTCACGCTGCAGCCCGGCGATATCCTCGCCGGGGATGTATGGCGGGTTGGAGACGAGAATATCCGTCTCCATCCCCGCGAACGGCTCGAGCAGATCGCCGAGCCGAAAGTCCACAGCTGTGCCATTGCGCAAAGCGTTGCGCTCGGCCACAGCCAGAGCCGCCGGCGAAATATCGCCGGCGCAGACCCGCCACGCCGGCGCTTCCGCCGCCAACGTGACGGAGATCGCACCGCTGCCGGCGCCGATATCGACGGCGGCCAGCGGTCTTGCGGCGCGCACGTCCCCCGCGCCGCCCGCGCTATCCAGCGCCGCTTCGCCCGGCGTTACGACGCCGTCCGGCCAAAGCTCCGCGCCGTAACGTAAAATCGCCTCGACAAGCAGCTCCGTCTCCGGCCGCGGAATAAGCACGTCAGGCGTCACCTCAAAAGGCCGCCCGTAGAATTCTTGCTCGCCGATGATATACTGCACCGGCTCACCAGCGCCCCGGCGGGTAACTCCCGCCTCAAATGCTTCCTTAACCGCAGCTGGAAAAGGATCTGCCAGCGCCATGTAATAAGCTGCGCCAGACACTCCAAGCACATGCTCCAGCAGCAATTGTGCACTGCGCTGCGGTTCATTGCAGCCGCTCCGGCTCAAAAAAGAAGAAGCCTCCGCAAAGGCTTCCCGGATGCTTTTGACTTCCGACATGACATATACGCCATCGTTCAAAGCATTATTCTCCATTATCCATATTATCCATCAAGTCAGCTTGTTCAGCGATTGAAAGGGCTGAGATAATTTCAGTGATTTCTCCGTTCATAACCTGCTCCAAACGGTGCAGTGTCAGGCCAATACGATGGTCTGTAACCCGGCTCTGCGGGAAGTTATACGTCCGAATGCGCTCACTACGGTCACCCGTACCTACTTTGCTCTTCCGTTCCCCAGCATACTTCGCTTCTTCTTCCTGCCGTTTCATATCGGAGATACGGGCACGAAGCACTTGCAGCGCTTTTTCTTTATTGGAGTTCTGTGACTTACCGTCCTGACAGGTAGCAACGATGCCTGTAGGTACATGGGTTACACGTACTGCAGACTTGGTCGTATTTACAGACTGTCCGCCTGCACCACTTGAACAGAAGGTATCCACGCGAATATCTTTATCATGGATCTCGATCTCAAAAGCCTCAGCTTCCGGCATCACAGACACCGTAGAAGTAGAGGTATGAATACGACCTCCGGATTCGGTCGCTGGGATACGTTGTACGCGATGCGCACCACTTTCGTATTTCAGCTTACTGTATGCACCACGGCCGTTAATAAGGAAGATTACCTCTTTGAATCCACCAAGATCACTCGCGTTAACATCCATTAACTCAACGCGCCATCCTTGTGCATCAGCATAACGAGTGTACATCCGGTAAAGGTCTGAAGCGAACAATGCTGCTTCATCTCCACCCGCTGCACCACGAATTTCAACGATTACGTTCTTATCATCATTCGGGTCTTTAGGCAGCAGCAATACGCGGATTCTCTCTTCCAGCTCCACTTGACGTTTGGAAAGGTCATCAATTTCCATCTTGACCATTTCTTTCATCTCATCATCAAGCTTTTCGCCTTGCATCTGCTTAGCAGCCTCAAGCTCTTCCATTACACTCTTATATTCAGTATACGCCTCAAATGCGGGCTGTAGGTCTGATTGTTCTTTGGAATAGTCCCTCAGTTTCTTACTGTCGTTTGCAACATCCGGATCACAAAGCAGTTCACTGAGCTTCTCATAGCGGTCCGCCAGGGATTGCAATCGGTCCAACAAGGGAATTCACCTCTCCTGATTCAATTTCAAATTCGCAAATATAACATCAAATTTGTACTGTCATAAAAATAGATATACGACTTTATATTATACCAAAGATATTGTGAAATGGCTACAGTTCCGTACGCACAATACCTTAATAAAAAGCTTATATTTTTAAAAAGGATCATCCCAGCAATAGAAACTCCCACTGCTCGAGATGACCCCTTTATCATTCGTACACTTAAACCTTCTTAAACGTTAAAACGGAAATGCATTACGTCGCCGTCTTGCACCAAATATTCTTTACCTTCAAGACGTAGTTGACCACGTTCCTTCGCACCGTTCATGGAACCAGCTGCCACAAGATCCGCGTAAGCCACTACTTCAGCACGGATAAATCCGCGTTCGAAATCTGTATGAATCACACCGGCAGCTCCAGGTGCCTTGGTGCCGCGGCGAATCGTCCACGCCCGAACTTCCTGAACGCCTGCTGTGAAATACGTATACAAGCCAAGCAGTTTATAAGCCGCTTTAATCAACCGGTTAAGGCCGGATTCTTCCAGTCCCAGCTCTTCCAGGAACATAGCTTTATCTTCGCCTTCAAGCTCAGCAATTTCTGCTTCCACCTTAGCACTGATCGGAACCACTTCTGCACCTTCAGTAGCTGCAAAATCGCGAACTTGCTGTACATAAGGATTGTCCTCTGCACTTGCCACTTCATCTTCACTTACATTCGCCGCATACAGCACTGGCTTCAATGTTAACAGATGAAGATCGCGGATAATAAGCTTCTCGTCATCAGACAATTCTATACTGCGTGCAGGTTTATCTTCGTAGAGCACTTCTTTGACGCGTTCTAGCAGTTCAACTTCTTGAGCGTATTTCTTGTCGCCGCCTTTGATATTCTTACGGGAACGCTCAATCCGCTTCTCAATGCTCTCAATATCAGCAAGAATCAGCTCCAGATTAATGGTCTGGATGTCGCTGATCGGATTTACTTTTCCATCAACGTGGGTAACGTTCTCATCTTCAAAACAACGAACCACATGCACGATAGCATCTACTTCACGGATATGGGCCAGGAACTTGTTGCCTAGTCCTTCTCCTTTACTCGCACCACGCACGAGACCCGCAATATCAACAAATTCAAAAGCAGTAGGTACGGTCTTGTTCGGCTGTACCAGCTCAGTCAGTTTATCAAGACGTTCGTCTGGAACTTCAACAACACCCACGTTAGGGTCAATGGTACAAAAAGGGTAGTTAGCGGATTCTGCTCCCGCTTGCGTTATCGCATTAAACAATGTGGATTTTCCTACGTTAGGAAGACCGACGATTCCAGCTTTCAAAGCCATTTATATGACAACTCCTATTTTCAGCTAAATTGATCATCCGAATAAGCTATACGATCTAAACCATTATATATTAGAACATATTCGCCAGCAACACCGGATGTCAAGCAGATGTGTCCGAACGCGCAAGCTCTAATACCTTTTTTATCGCCGACTGGTCCAGTAATGGCTTAGATTTATCTGGATCAACCTCCACATCAGGCACAGTCTTTACCTCTTCATTACAACTTCCATCAGAATTCAGACCCATTTCAAAGGAAAACCTGAATACATAACCGCTATTTGGCAATGCAACAACAAGCGGATCTATCCCTAGTCCATCCCCACCTGTCCTGCCGCCTACAACCGTTGCAAACCCGGTGCCTTTTGCAAAGGCTGCAAGACCTTCCGCTGATGAATACACAGAGCTATCTACCAGCAAATAGATTTTCCCTTTAAATCCAACAGATTTATTAGGAGTTACTACATCATTTATTTTTCTATATGTCTTGAACATCTTTAAAGCCTCAGATGGCAGATTAGGCAGTTGCTCATCTTTGATGCCGGAAATAGGTTGTTGCCCGGCTGTGATCTGACGTGCCTGCATAAAAGTCTCCGCATATTTGCCTCTTGTATAAAGGAAGTATGTATTATATTCGATAGGTTTATTAATCAATAGAGGAACAATATGAATTCTCCAATAATTACTGTTTCCTCCGCCATTTCCACGGATATCTAATATTAAGGTCTTATAGTCCTTTACCTCTATTAAAAAATCATGGATCTCGGAGCTGTCCATCTCCATGAGACTCCCGTCAAAGCTTTGCATGCCGAGATAAGCGATTCGATCGGGCTCTATAATGACTTTTTTTACATTCCCAGAAGTCTTTTTTGTTACATCTCCTACTCCATCTCCACCATTATGCATATCATTATTGAGTTCATTAGAGCTTTGCTGCTCCGCTAAAGGTTTCTGGTTGTAACGGGCCAATACGTTAGGCTGTTGAACCACGTCGATCCAAGGTTCATAACCAAAACCTGCTTGAACATAGGTATGTAGATACCAAGGATATTCCTCCTTGGATATAAAATTCGTATGCCCATTGTTTAATCTGCTAAGGACAAATCTCATTCGTCTCAAAAACTCATCATCCGATTTCACGGCTGCTATTTTATTGCGGTATTCCTCTTTTTTAGCAAGCCAATCCTCTCCATTGAGACGTTTATTCACCTCTAGGAAAGGATAGTTCTCCTCAATAATCTTCCACATGTAATCAAAATCTTCTAGCCTTTTTTCCACTGTCAATGAAGGCAACGCTACTTTCGATTGTTCTTCAACTACAGCTGAAGAGGCTAGCGGTGCAACCGGACTTGCCTGAACTTGCTCAGACTCAGATTTCTTCTTTCCTGGTAAATCGCCACTGTTGCAGCTAACCAGTAATAGTAATACTACTGCGGAAACAACCACCCACGATACAGTCCTTGGCCTCACCTTAATCCCCCCTTTTCTCTCTTTATGACTTAATCCATTTTCAGGAAGTTATTTTTTAATCATATTTTCCTAATCATCCTAAATCAAATATATTTATCACAATTATTTACATAATAATTCAGTAGAACAACAAAAAAAAGACCTCTTTCGAGGTCCTCACACTTATGGACTACAGATCTTTAGACATCGTGATGTCAGTTACGATATACCCCATTTTTTTGTATAGCTCAAATGCGCGATTGTTCTGGCCGAAGACGTGCAACCCGATTTTGGTAACATTCATCTCCCGGGCTTCTTCATCGAGTGCGATCATAGCCTGCTTGCCATAACCCTTACTCTGGAACGGTTCAAAAACATAAAAATCATAAATGAAAGCCTCGCGGCCACCACGGCCTTCACTTACGTTAAACCAGATATAACCCACCTGTTCATCACTGCTTATTTCTACTATGGAATATAGATAAGCACCATCTGTGTGCAGCCCTTTTGGCAAAGAGCGTGTTATAGCTTCCTCAGACAGCTTCATCGCGATCTCTGGATCCCAAGCACCGGCACTGATCTTATCTTCCGCATAATCCCGGGTAGCTTGACCTAAGAAAAATTGAAAGGCCGACTCATCCATATGGATCAGTTTAATCATAATCTTACTCACTTCCTCGCTTCAATATTTACCATCCTATTTACGTATTAAACGGGAAGTTCCACGTAAAGTTGCTAAATCTGGAGCGCCAATACCAAACATTGCTATTTTCAGCTCCAGTTCTACCTGTGCTAATGCAGCATCCAGCGCCTCTTCAGAATCGACAGCCGGCCCTAACAGATTGCGGCCAAAGCCTGCCAGATCAGCTCCAAGTGCCAATGCTTTCGCTGCATCCACGCCATGTTTCAGTCCGCCGCTGCCAATCAAAGCGCCCTGCGGAGAAACTGCACGCACCTCTGTGATACAATCAGCTGTTGGAGTACCCCAATCCGCGAAAGCCTCCGCCGCTGCCCGCCGTATAGGATCTACACTGCGGAACTTCTCCACCTGACTCCAGGATGTCCCGCCTGCACCCGCAACATCAATAAAAGCCGCTCCTGCATTATAAAGACGTGCAGCTGCATCTCCATCAATGCCCCAGCCTACTTCTTTCACACCTACAGGGACTTCAAGTGCCCGGCATACCTTCTCTATCTGCGATAGCAAAGAGGCAAAACCAGTGTTCCCTTCCGGTTGAAAGACCTCTTGCAGGCCATTCAGATGTAGTACAAGAAAATCAGCACCTGCGATATCCACAGCCCGGCGACATTCCTCAATCCCAAAACCATAGGACAGCTGTACAGCACCAATATTGGCGATAACCGGAATATCAGGCGCTTGATCCCGCACATAAAAGGTTGCCGTAAGCTCAGAACGCTCCACTGCCGCCCGAACCGAACCTACACCCAGCGCCCAACCCCGACGCTGCGCAGCTGCGGCTAACCGGGCATTAATCGCTCCTGTAGCTGCACTGCCACCTGTCATCGAGCTGATGAGCAGCGGCGTACGCAGCTTACGATCCAAAAACGTAGTCTGCAATGATATATCGTCGAAATTCAGCTCTGGCAGAGCATTATGCTGAAATCTGTAATGTTCAAACCCTGTAGTCACACCGACGCCACCTACTTCCTCATTTAGGCAAAGGCGTACATGTTCAATTTTGCGTTCGCCTGTCTTCGATGTAGGCAATAAAGATCTTTTGTCAGAAGCCTCTGCAGCCGGTAGGTCCTTGCCATGATCTGCGCCAGACTGCCTAGTCGCATCATATGGCACGGCCTCTTCTGGCGTATGATTCATGCTGCGTTCCTCCTATTTCCAAACTCGATTTATTATAACATATCCCTACAGATGAATTTACAATATGAGGTTAGCGATTACAATTCTCCGTTTCGTAATCATTAATTTCATAAACATCGTACTAATCGCTCAAACTCATTATAGCTAGCCGAATGTTATTTCATTACTGTTAAGGATATTTGGGCTGCTTC
Organism: Paenibacillus sp. FSL H3-0310; assembly: GCF_038002785.1. Classification (NCBI taxonomy): domain Bacteria; kingdom Bacillati; phylum Bacillota; class Bacilli; order Caryophanales; family Paenibacillaceae; genus Paenibacillus; species Paenibacillus sp. FSL H3-0310. The sequence goes on along the minus strand of NZ_JBBODC010000002.1, from coordinate 1,457,618 downwards.
ATTTCGCTCCACTAGGTGTTAATAGGTTGGTAATACACCGGAGCATAACAATCACAAGGAAGTGCTCTGCAATAATTTCAGGAGGAACTTCCATGAATTCAGATCGTCAGCAACCCGTTCACCCCTATAAACCTAAAGAAATAAACTACGCTCCCGGTTTAACTACGAAGAAACGTTCCGGTTCACGCCACCGTACACGGGTGTTATGGGCTTTCGTCATTCTAATCCTCTGGCTAATCGGCGTAATGACTTACCAGACGCACAAACCTTTACCCCGCGGCATTTCCTATGAAAGCCCTATATACAAAACGAATCATGTATCCTTCTGGCACGACCTAACCTATTCGGACGGTACAGCCACGGGCACTCAAGAGAGTCAGATTCTTTCGAGGATTCTACAAATTATCGAGGAGTCCAAAGAATTTTTGGTGATTGACCTCTTTCTTTTCAATGATTATACCCATAAAGATCAGTCCTTTCCTCCGGTCAGCCGAATGTTGACGGACAAGCTTATTTTACAAAAAACAACTTATCCTGAGATGGAGATCGTCTTCATTACAGATGAGGTTAATACCAATTACAACTCTGCACCCAATCATCTTCTGGAAGAATTGAAGGCTGCGGGGATTAAAGTGATTTTGACCGATGTAAATGCTCTACGCGATTCTACGCCTGCTTATTCCGCTGTCTGGCGTACCTTTATTCAATGGTTCGGACAGTCGGGCGAAGGCCGGATTCCCAATCTTATGGCCAGCGGAGGACCGGATATTACCGCACGTTCTTATTTGAAGCTACTTAATGTGAAGGCTAACCACCGTAAGGTAGTTGTTAGTGAGAATACCGCTCTAGTCTCCTCAGGAAATATCCATGATGCCAGCGCCTATCATTCCAATATCGCTCTGGAAGTACAAGGCCCAATTATTGCTGATATTCTCCAGACGGAACAAGCCGCGGCCAATCTTTCGGATGCAGGGCCACTACTCACTTATGAGCCAGACTTCACCAAGGAGAAGGATCAGCACTCTGAAGAATCTATGGAGGTCCGCTATTTAACGGAAGGAAAGGTATATAAATATGCACGGCAAGCCCTCCAATCTGCGCAGAAGGGTGATACCATTTGGATGGGTATGTTCTACCTTGCCGATGATGCCATTCTCGATGAATTGGTAGAGGCTACCGAACGAGGGGCTACGGTAAAATTGATACTGGACCCCAATCAGAACGCCTTCGGCCGTGATAAAATCGGCATTCCTAACCGTCCAGTTGCCATGAACTTGAACAAGCGCACGAACGGAAAGATCTCTATTCGCTGGTACAATACGACCAAAGAGCAATATCATCCAAAGTTGCTCTTCATTGCCAAACAGACTGGAAGTTCCATCATTCTTGGCGGTTCCACCAATTTCACGACACGCAATCTGGATGACTACAACCTGGAGAATAATCTGTGGGTATCTGTAAAACAAGACCAGCCTCTTTATGCCGAGATGGAAACCTACTTCAATCGACTGTGGAATAACGAGGACCATGAGTATACTCTGCCTCTTGAAGCTTATCAGGGGGAAGTAACTTGGTTCAAGTACATTCTGTTCCGGTTGCAGACCACCTTGGGTTTAACTACTTTTTAAAGCAAAAACCACCGCAGATGAGGGATAACACCCTCTGCGGTGGTTTTTGGGTTATAGTAACGGTGACATAAGCCGAGCAGCAGATTCCAGTATACGGATCACCATACGCTTATTCATAAATTCCTCATGCTCAATTAAGCTGGTAGATAATAAATCCCGTTCAAAATCAGCAACAATACGAGCAACGCTCTCCGTCTGAATCAGTAGTGCATTCACTTCAAAGTTAAGGTGGAAGCTGCGCATATCCATATTGGCCGTGCCAATGGTCGCTATTTCACCATCAACGATAAGCAGCTTCGAGTGGATAAATCCCTTTTCATATTCATAAATCTTCACGCCAGCTTCCAGCAACGCCGGAAAATAAGAGTGTGAAGCCAGAAACGGAATCCATTTATCCGGCTTAGCCGGGAATAACAATCGCACATCTAAACCAGAAACAGCAGCTACACGCAGTGCAGTTAAGATGTCCTCATCAGGAATAAAATATGGACTGGCAATCCACACCGATTTCTCGGCAGAAGTGATCATGGAGAAGAAAATGTTTTTGAGCGCACGACGTTCGTTATCCGGCCCACTAGCAATAATCTGTACGGCACCATCACCTGTCATAAAGCGAAGCTGCGGAGTGAGATAGTCTTGCTCCAGTATTTTTTCACCCGTAGTGTGCATCCAATCTTGCAGAAAAATAATTTGCATCGTCCGTACCGCTTCGCCTCTAACCAACATATGTGTGTCACGCCAAAACCCATAAGTCTTACTGCGGCTTAAATATTCATCGCCTACATTGAGACCCCCCATGAATCCGACATCGCCGTCGATCACAACAATCTTACGGTGATTCCGGTAATTCACACGACTGGAAAAAAAGGATGTTGAATTTCCGTACGAAGCCACCTGAACCCCGGCATCACTCATTTCCTTCAAAAAAGCTTTGGAAAGCTGAAAACTGCCAACGGCATCATACATAAATCTGACTGCAACACCGGCGCGAGCTTTATCGATCAGAATTTGTTTAATGCGTGTTCCAATGTGGTCCGCCCGGAAGATGTAATACTCCATATGAATGTGATGTTTAGCTTGACGGAGCTCCAACAATAACGTACCAAACGTCTCTTCACCATTAGTGAGGATACGTGTTTCTGATGCAAAGGAAATAGGAGTACGTGCTAAAGTTTTGGATAACAGCAGCAGTTTTTGGCGCGAGGGATCAAAGACTGACCAATCTTGGTGCGTACGTAAAGCGTCATTCTCAATTCTTTCGTAGGCCATAAGGTCTCTTTGTGCCTTTTTATCATATTTACGGCGTTTGAACACATTTTGCCCAAATAGAAAATAGAAGACCAGTCCCAGCACCGGGATCAACGCAAGCAATAAGATCCATGACATTGTTGTAGAAGGATTACGGTTCTCCATAAAAATAGCCAAGCTAATCGAAATGACTGTCAGAGTGGAGAAGATACTAATAATCGTTCCCGCAGTACTCCCAAAAATGCCGAAACCAAAATAATAAAATGCTATGAATGCCCCAATGATAATTATAGATTGAAGTCCTCTTCTCATACTCTACCTACCTTCTTATTCATACAAGCAACACGAAATTGACACATTTTATATATTACATGAAGAACACATTTCTTCCTAGCAAATTACTGTTTAAAGTCTATTTACGACAAAACTGTAACCCTTCTGTTCCGATATTTGTAATGCCTGGTTGTATAGAATATAATTATTCTGACCAACTAGTCAATTATAGAACCGGGTAGTCAGAAAGGAGGTTAATCCTTTAATGAATGATAAAACTGTTGATAAGCAGGAGCAGATTATTAAGATTGCTATGCAGTTATTCGCTGTAAAAGGCTCCTCGTCCACATCCATGCAAGAGATAGCTGAATTATGCGGGATTTCGAAGGGCAGTTTATATCTGGTATTCAAATCAAAAGAAGAACTGGAGCGCAGTATCTTCCTTTATTGTTATCGGATGATTCGGGATCCCTTGTTACGTGAAGAACAAGAAACCCGACGAACACCACGTGAGAAGCTTAGGAATCAGATAGAAATTCTGCTAAGTCATGTGTACGAATTACGCGAGTTCTTGCAGCGTCAAATTCAGGAGGTTGCGGGCAAAGGATTTGATACTGAAGTCCCAGACTGGCTGCGTAGAAACAACGCTTCCTTCTTAAGATGGTTCCAGGTAAAAATGGAGTTGCTCTACGGAAAAGACGTCGTTCCCTATACCGGAGATTTATGTATGATCGGACATGGTCTCATCAAATCTTATATTGCGGTTATTTTTCGTAAGGATACGCAGGTACCTATTGCCGATATGGCAGATCATCTAATGAATCTAATGGATATGATCGTGTCTGGCTTGCTTACTAGTAAACAGGCTCCGCTAATCAACTCTGCTACTTTAGCAAACTGGATGGCGGAGAATGAGGAGAACAAACGAAAAAATCCATTACAGCTCATTAAAGAAATGAAGACTGCGATCAGTAAACTAGATAATATAGCATCCGAAGAAGCAGCCGATCTGCTGGAATCGCTCAACATTCTGGAAGGTGAAGTGCTTATCCCTCACCCGCGAAAAGCAATCATTCAGGGGATGCTGTCCAACCTCCAATCCTGCTCTGAGCTCACAGCAGAATTGGAAGAGCTGAGGAAGCTAATTGCCTCAATTCCGCACAATTCATGTGTATTTCGTTAATTGACTCTAAGAAGAGTTCGGTAGAGAGAAAGTCATGGATAGTGAGTATTATGATTTTTTATAATGGCGCCTTATTTCGTAAAGAAAAGGGCCGAGAGGAGCAGAAACGAAACTTATGAAAAGCTTAATTAATTTCTCGCTCAGGAACAAATTTGCCATTTGGCTTCTGACGATAATTATTGTGTTTGCCGGTTTATATAGCGGACTGACGATGAAGCAAGAAACCTTGCCTAATATTAGTATACCCTATCTTAGCGTAACAACCATTTATCCGGGGGCCGCACCAGAAGGCGTCGTTAATGATGTCAGCAAACCGTTGGAGCAAAAGCTCCGCAATGTGGATGGTGTAAAGACGATCACCTCCACTTCTCTGGAGAATGCCTCCAGCATCCAAATTGAATTCGATTATGGAACAAATCTGGATAATGCTACAGCAGCAGTGCGCGAATCACTAAATGAAGTCTCATTGCCAGACAATGTGCAGAAGCCTTCCATTTCCCGCTTTAGTCTTAGCTCAATGCCTGTTGTCTCCCTCAGTCTTTCTAACGGGGATACCCAGGATCTTGAGGAACTGACCCGTATTGCTGAGAACGATATTCGCCCGGCCCTGGAGGATGTTGAGGGTGTCGCTTCTATCCAAATCTCTGGTCAATACGTCAAAGAAGTATCACTCAAATTCAATCAAGATAAGCTCAATCAATATGGACTGACCGAAGATACCGTTAAAGGTATCATTCAAGGCTCTTCCCTCCGTGTTCCACTCGGACTATTCGAGATGGACAAGGCTCAAAAGGCAGTTGTCGTGGATGGCAACATCACTACCGTTGAGGATCTTAAAAATGTGACCATTCCGGTAATGCCAACTGGCGCTAACGCTGCTGGTGCTGGAGCTACTGGAGCTACTGGAGCTACTGGAGCTACTGGAGCTACTGGAGCTGCCGGCGTTGATGCTGGTGCTGCTAACGGAGCTGCTGGTGCTGGTGCTGGAAATGCTGCTCCTGGCGGAGCTGCAAGTATGGGACTTCCAACCGTGAAGCTCGGAGAGCTGGCCACGATTGAGGTTGTGGGCAATTCCGAATCCATCTCCCGTACAAATGGTAAAGAATCGATCGGTATTCAGATTGTCAAAGCCAATGATGCCAACACTGTTGATGTTGTAAATGGCGTTAAAGACAAAACTGAAGAATTAAAAGCACAATATAAAGGCATTGACCTTACTGTTCTACTTGACCAAGGGAAGCCCATTGAGGACTCCGTAAATACGATGTTGTCCAAAGCGGTATTTGGTGCCTTATTCGCAGTAATTATCATTTTGGTGTTCCTGCGGAATATTCGTTCGACGATTATTTCTATCATCTCTATTCCATTATCCCTGCTGATCGCAGTGCTGTGTCTGCGGCAGATGGACATTACGCTTAATATGATGACACTGGGAGCGATGACGGTCGCGATCGGGCGGGTAGTCGATGACTCGATTGTAGTCATAGAGAACATATATCGACGGCTCTCCTTATCTGGTGAGAAACTGAAGGGTAGAGAATTAATCAGTGCGGCCACACGTGAAATGTTCGTGCCTATCATGTCCTCTACAATTGTAACCATCGCGGTGTTCTTACCACTTGCTTTGGTTAGTGGTATGGTTGGTGAGCTGTTCTTGCCTTTCGCTCTAACCATGGTCTTCGCCCTGCTCGCTTCATTAGTAGTTGCGATTACCCTAGTTCCTGCAATGGCTCACTCGTTGTTCCGTAATGGATTGAAAGGTAAAAAAACTCACAGCGAGAAACCAGACAAACTTTCTGCTGGTTATCAAAAGATTCTGAACTGGTGTCTTTCTCATAAGCTCGTTACGTTTGGAGTTGCCGTTCTTCTCCTTGCAGGCAGCTTGTTCTTAATCAAACCTATTGGTGTAAGCTTTATGCCATCCCAAGAGGATAAAACCGTAATGCTTACTTATTCACCAAAGGCTGGACAACGGATTGAGGAAGTTCAAGAGCAAGGTCTGAAAGCTGAAAAATACATTTTAGCGCAGAAGCATATAGACAAAATGCAATATTCCATTGGCGGCGGAAGCCCGATGGGTATGGGTGGATCCAGCAATTCAGGACTATTTTTCATCGTTTATGATAGTGACACTCCTGATTTTGAAGCTGTTAAAGAGAAGCTTATTGAAGGTTTGACCGCAGAAGTGCCAGATGGTGTATGGGGTGACATGTCCGCTCTGATGAGTGGAGGCATGGGTGGAAGCACTCTGACCGTGAATGTATTCGGAGATGAACTGGATCAGCTGAAGCCAGTCGCGGATGAGATTGCCTCAATCGTACAGGCTGACACCACTAATTTCAAAGACGCAGAAACAAGTCTCAAGGAAGCTTACGATCAATATACGATTGTAGCGGATCAACAGAAGCTTAGCTCCCTTGGACTTACAGCCGGACAAATTGCGATGAAGCTGAGTCCAGCAGGCACACGTCCAGTGCTCACAGAAGTAGAATTGGACGGCAAGAACTACAAAGTCTATATCGAAACAGATAAAGAAACGTACAAGAGTATTAAAGAAATGGAAGAGGCTACTTTGACTTCCCCACTAGGCATCTCCGTGCCAATCGGGCAAGTCGCTAAAATTGAAAATGGCTCCTCACCTGACTCGATTACTCGTATGGACGGTAAAATGAAGGTAGATGTTACTGCCGAAATTATTTCGAGTGACGTGAATAGCGCTTCGAACAGCGTGAAAGAAAAAATAGACGCTATGGAATTGCCTGATGGTGTAACTGTTACCTTCGGCGGTGTAACCGAGCAGATCAATGATACGTTTGGTCAATTAGGAATTGCTATGGCGGCTGCTATTGCCATCGTATACTTCGTGCTTGTGGTTACATTTGGCGGTGGATTAGCACCATTCGCTATCCTGTTCTCACTTCCTTTCACAGTGATCGGGGTACTCGTTGCCCTTCTGATCGCTGGGGAAACCTTAAACGTGTCCTCGCTCATGGGTGCGCTGATGTTGATTGGTATCGTAGTAACGAATGCGATTGTCCTTATCGACCGCGTTATTCATAAGGAAAAAGAAGGACTCACTACGCGTCAAGCCTTGCTTGAAGCAGGTGGCACACGTTTACGTCCAATCCTGATGACTGCACTTGCAACGATTGGTGCATTGCTGCCATTGGTTACTGGACTTGAAAACAGTGCTGGAATTATCTCTAAGGGGCTCGGTGTGACCGTAATCGGTGGTTTGGTCAGTTCCACGCTGCTGACACTTGTAGTAGTGCCAGTCGTGTATGAATTCCTGATGAAATTCCGCAGCAAAAAGGTAATTGATTAGAACTATGATGTGAACAAGTAAATAAGCTCAAACGAGAGGCTGTCTCCAAAGTAGTGAATTCTACTTATGAGGCAGCTTCTTTTTTTAGTAAAAGGCTGTACAGCGGATTCTTGCCTTAGCCAATAGACTGTGTGCTGTGCCAATTGTTCAACGCCATTAGGTTGGGTGGTGAGTAGGGAGAGTTGAGCGGTGAAAAATACGTGATGAGTGATAGCTGATGTACTGTGGGTGCTGTATGATATGCGGTGGACGAAGTACCGTGGGTGATGTGCGGAGTGGATCTTAAACTAGGGCGAAAATCCCTGAAAAAAGCCAATATTCGCTCTAAATGAACGAAATTAGGGAATTCCTCCCTGATAATAAGGGGGATTTCTTTAATTACCGCCGAATCAGCTATATTTTAGGGAGGTTTTCCCTAATTATTAGTCTAATGACCAGAAACTCTAGAATTTCAGGGAGAAATTGCCCAATTATTCTATCGGCGCTTGAGTTAGGCAACAATAAGGCGCTTCGGTTGGTACTTCAATTACTACTTCAGTTGGTGCTTCAGCCTCTACTTCTATCGGAGTTTAATTAGATCATCACTAGGATGCTTCCCACGGTACTTCTATTTGTGCTTCTACAGAGCTTCTATTAAAGCTTCATATCTACTTGACCAGCACGCAAAAGCCCGACCTATCAATTAGGCCGGGCTTTCTAATATTAAATGCTTGTAGCTGCACTGCTCTCCAATGAAGCTCTCCAGGAACGAAGCATTTGCAGATCAAGTGGCAGAAATTCCTCAAGCATATGTGAGAGACCTAGATATAGCGGACTATCCGTTGCTGCATTCAGTTTCTGACAGAACTGCGGTGTCCATTGCAGTAGATGCTTTTCCAAAAAGGACTCCTGAATATCAAGCAGCTCCATAGCACTTCTTATTGAAAAGCTATTGTAAAGCATACGCTCATGCATGACTGCCATAAATTCGAGCTCAATAGCAATATGATCATCGGCTTCACCATTACACTTATTGAATACAATTCCAGCGGAGGTGTATACATCCGCAAGCACGTTACAGAAATCCTCCGAGCGTCCTAAAATCGCTGCTTCGCGCAATTTAAAAGAACTAACGGACTGTTCTTGCATAAGCCGTTTATATTCTTTGCTCTCTTTCTCGCATATCATTGGCAGCTTGTTCGGTTCCTGACTCAAATAGCGCTTCAGCTCCCGACCGCCTTCCGTCATCTCAGCCGCTACACTCATCTGGCGATTGCGGCTCCATTGAGCCACTAGAGAGAGTGATGGTTTTCTACCCAAAAAATCCACTAAAAGCTGATATATTAATCCCCGACTTTCCAACCAACGGCTAAAAGCCTCCGGAACGGTGAGCGATGGAACAGTATGTGTACTCATTTTGCAAATCCTCCTCAATGGTTTCCCGGTCACTCTCCGTCACATTACCGACGTGCGGTTTCCGGTATCCTATCTGTTTTCGCAAAAGTGAACGTTAAAACTAATCCGCACCTAGATTATATCGGATATTAAAAGCGCTTTCCGTGAGCATTCTATGTCTAAAAACTTTATTTGTCGTACTTTTGTCACACTTTCCGTTGTTCAATATGCGTTATCTTCTTATCTAGTTTGTCCAGTTTTATGTAATGAAACCCTGTCGTCCAGAACTTTGCTCATTGACGTGAATCCAAGCGATCTTTAAAATTCTAAACAAGTATAAACATCTTCGCGTTCTGTCCTATTAGGGACGTTATGCGTGTATACGAGAAAGTATAAGAGCAATTTATCAGCCAGATTTAAAGGAAGGGAGCAACGCCATGGAGCCGCTGACGGACCCTTTTGGACGTTTACACGATTACATCCGCATTTCGGTTACCGACCGCTGCAACCTGCGTTGCATCTATTGTATGCCAGCGGAAGGGATGCAATTCCAACCGCAGGACGAGATTCTGAGTTACGAGGAAATTACCGCAGTCGTTAAGTCGCTAGCCCCTCTTGGATTACGTAAAGTACGACTAACTGGTGGAGAACCTCTTGTCCGCAAAGATCTGGAAAAGCTTGTTGCTATGATATCTGCGATCCCAGGTATAGAAGATATTTCGCTGACTACAAATGGTTTAATGCTTCCAGCCAAAGCAGCACAGCTAAAAGAAGCCGGTCTGTCACGGGTAAACATCAGCCTAGACTCCTTACGGCAGGATCGATTTTCTATGATTACTCGTGGCGGCGAAGTCGCCAAGGTATTAAAGGGGATCGAGGCCGCACAAGCCGCCGGACTTCAACCGATAAAGCTTAACGTTGTATTGATGAAAGGAATTAATGACGACGAAATCAAAGACTTCATCTCCCTTACGCTGGAGAGTCCTCTAAATGTACGCTTTATAGAATACATGCCGATTGGCAGTGCTACTGATGCTTGGCGCCAAACTTATCTGCCTCTGGAAAGGGTTGTAGAAGCTTGTACTGAGGCTGGTTGGGAAACGGAAGCGGCAGAAATGCCCTCCGGGAATGGCCCTTCCCAGAATCGGCGGGTTGTCGGAGCCCCTGGTACATTCGGCCTGATTCATCCGGTGAGCGAGCACTTCTGCGATAATTGCAACCGCCTGAGACTTACCGCAGATGGGCACATCAAAGCTTGCCTGTATTGGGCAGATGAATACAATGTCCGCCCTTTGATAAGCGATCCTGTTGCTGTGCAGGCCTTATTCCGGAAAGCGCTGGGCAACAAACCCCATAATCATGAAATGGCCTTAGCTCTGGAGAAAAAAGCACAGAGCCACACGCCGACAGCTCGGCGCATGTCTCAAATTGGTGGATAAACGTCCATCCCGGTATTATAGTTCCTCTTTTAATTGCATAAATACAAAAAACGCCGCTTTCCCACTGAACGATCTGGGAAAGCGGCGTTGTGCTTAAAGCTTAGCGATGAGCTATTCAATCACTATTAGAGAGATAGAGCTTCGAGCAGCTTAGAAATAGTCGCCGCCGCCTCGGCTCTTGTAGCCTTTTTCTCAGGACGGAAGGTATTGTCTTCGAATCCACCCAGAATACCGGCTTCAGCTGTTTTTCACATACAGCAAGTTTATTTCATTCGTACTGGCAAGCTCACCTTGAACGCTGTCCCATCCCCCGGGCGACTATTTGCAGTTACCTTACCTTCATGCAGCTCAACGATTTTTTTAACCAATGACAGACCTAGTCCACTACCGCCACCACTTGCGGTTCTAGCTTTATCTGCCTTATAGAAACGCTCGAAAATCCGAGGCAGATCTTCCTCCGAGATGCCAATCCCGCTATCTTGAATCTCCACCTCTACCTGCTCATCGACCATGCGAAGGCTAATATGGATGCAACCGTTCTGCGGAGTAAACTTGATACTGTTATGCAGCAGATTAGTCCAAACCTGACTCATTAAATCTTTTACAGCAGATACATTCACTTCTTCCAGTTCAGCCTCTACCTCTATTTTTTTCTCCAACCACTGTGGTTCAGAAGCCAGAATCGTATCTCTAAGCTGCTTATCCAGGCGGTAAATCTGATTTTCAAACGGAAAATTGCCCGATTCAAGCGCGGACAGCTTCAATAAATTATCACTGAGCCCAGATACGCGGGTACTCTCAGCCACTATAATATTAAGGTAGTGCCTCCTGCTCTTCACACTCAGAGTTTCATCCTGCAGCGCAAGAGCAAACCCCCGAATAGAGGTTAGCGGAGATTGAATTTCATGCGATACATTAGAGATAAAATCCTGACGCATGGTCTCCATCTGGCTCAGTTCGCTGGCCATTACGTTGATACTCTCTACAATCTCACCGAAATCACCGTAGTCCTTTGTATTATCAAGTACCACATTGAAATCACCCTTAGCAATCCGCCCTAAACCTTCGATAATTGATTTATAAAAAACACGTTCCCAGCCCCGGAATAACTTGGAGGTTACCAATGCCATCAAAAACAAAATCACAATTCCGACCATCACGCCGATTAACTGGGTCAAATACTCCGAAGAGGGGCGTCCAACCCTGCCATATATCCAGTTCATCAAGAAATAAGCTGCACTCCAGCTAATCCCAACACCACCGAAGTAAATAAAAGTCATCCCAATCCGCTTAAGAAGCTCCTTAAACCGGTTCATGCCTCTGCCTCCAGCCGATAGCCTAATCCGCGGATGGTACGAATAACAAACCCGTATTTATCAGGAGCGAACCGTTCGCGTAAACGGTTGATATGCACATCGAGCGTCCGCTCATTCCCTTCAAAATCATAACCCCATATCTCTTCGATTAGCCTGTCTCTAGTCAATGTCTGCCCCGGATAGCTGCCCAGCTTAAATAACAGCTCAAATTCCTTAAGCGGCAAGGTGACTTCTCCATACGCTGAGGATACCTCGTAGGTTTTACGATTCATTCGCAGCCGGCCAATCCCCACACTTTGTGCAGCAGAGATTTGGTAACGTTTGAGCAGCGCCTTTACTCGCGCAATAAGCACCACTGGCTCAAAGGGTTTGACGAGATAGTCATCACTTCCCAGCTCAAAGCCCTTCACAATTTGTGAGGTCTCTCCCTTAGCCGTCAGCATCAATATCGGAAAATCATAGGTTTGGCGCATCTTCCGGCACAGCTCCCAGCCATCCAAATTGGGCATCATCACATCAATAATGGCTAAGTCTATGTTATGGCTCTCCAGAATCTGAAGAGCCTCCAGTCCATCAGAAGCTCCATAGATGTCATCCATCCCCTCAGCTCTCAGAAACACTTCTACCAATTCGCGGATGTGCGGATCGTCGTCCGCTACTAGTATTTTTGTCATGTATCACTGGAGCCTCCTCTTTATTGTCTTGAATCTCAAGGTTATTCATCTGCAGTTGCTGGGTGGCAAATTCACGATATAGCTCATGGTTTTCCAGCAGTTCTTCATGTCTTCCCATCCCGGTAATCTGGCCCTTTTCCATAAAAATAATCTGCTCAGCATTTACAACAGTAGCCAAACGGTGCGCAATTACAATCGTAGTCCGGCCCTTCATCAAATTGGACAGTGCCTTCTGCACTACGGCCTCTGATTGGCTATCCAGACTGGAGGTCGCCTCATCAAGCATAAGAATCTTTGGATTCCGCAGCAGCGCTCTAGCAATAGCAATCCGTTGCCGCTGTCCACCCGAGAGCTTCACACCTCTCTCACCGACATCCGTATTATATCCTTCAGGAAGCTCATCGATAAAGCCATCTGCATAAGCCATTGCTGCTGCTGCGCGCATCTCCTCCATGCTAACGTCTCGATCCAATCCATAGGTTAAATTCTCAGCAATCGTACCTGCCAACAATGGGCTTTCCTGTGAGACGTACCCGATCAGTTTCCGCCATGAGCGTAATGAGAAGGTTGACACTGGTTTATCGCCTAGCTTAACCATACCTTTCTGAGGCTCATAGAATCGTTCGAGCAGTGAAAATAATGTAGTCTTGCCTCCCCCGCTCGGTCCAACAATAGCCGTCACCTGACCCGGAAGCATCCGGAAGCTTACATCGGTTAGCACATTCTCACCATTTTTATATCCAAAGCTTAGATCTTCTACCGAGATAGGACCCTCTGCACCGTTCGCCTCTTCCTGGCCCTCATATACCTCCTCTTCTGCTGCCAGGGTTTCAATAATGCGCTCTGATGCCCCTTTAGCTTTCTGAATCTGTGTAAAGAACGTGGTCAATTGAGTAAGCGGCATAATAATCTGAATAAGATACAGGATAAAGGCTACCAGCTCTCCAGCTGTCAAAGCACCGGAAGATACCTGCATTCCGCCATAACCGATAATGACCACAAGTAACATCATAAAGACAAAAGAGACCAGTGGGCTGATCATAGCGCTGATTTTGCCTTCACGAATACCAAAGGAGAGCAGGTTCATAATTCCGGTTTTGCCTGCTTCGTACTCTTTTTTCTCTGCACCCGAGGATTTCACCAGACGGATCTCTGACAATACACCACTAAGTGTGGCGGTAAAAGAAGCTGTTTCGTCCTGCATGCCTTTGGAGATTTTGTACATCTGCCGTCCAAGCGGCACCAAAATCAACGCAGATAGTGGAAGAACGGTGAACAGAACAAGCGTCATCTTCCAGTTTAAAAATAACAGCACAGCAATGGAGCCCACAATGGAAATCACTCCGGTAAATAAGCTGGCCAGATGTTCAGAGATCAGCGTTTTGATGATCCCTGTATCATTCGTCATCCGGCTGACGCTTTCTCCTGTCCGATTATCATTGTAATAAGCTACTGGCAACACTAAAAATTTACGCCATAACCGGTCACGAAGACCTGCAACCATCTTCTGGCCTACATAATTCAGCAGATAGATAGAGATTCCCCCGGCGATCGTCTGCGCGATAAAAGCACCCGCTATGCCTGCAATTTGCAGCTTGCTGACAGAAGCCAAAGAAAAGCCATCCACCAGATTTTTGGTGAACATTGGGATCACCAGACTAACCAATGTCGAGATCATGCTTAGTGCAATGGCTATTGCCAATAAGCCGTATGAAGGCTTGGTTTCTTTTAATAATGTGAGGAATGGCTTCAGCGCCGTTTTCCCCTTAGCTTCGGATTTTTTCATGCAAAAACTCCCCTTTTTTTGGTGAATCTGCGAGAAGAATGTATCTTCTCTGTTTCGCCTAACCCCATCCTAGCCCTGAATTGTAAACTGAAGTTAAACCCATTGATTCTCTTTTATACAAACGTAGATAGGATAATCCTCAGGCATATTCCTAATAAGGAGGAGCGAACTCTTAACATTTCTACCACCTGCAAACTTGTTATATGCGTTTTTTGTCACTTAGCGGATCAAATTTAAATAAACGTTAAAAAAATGTAAAAAAGTAAAAAAGGAAGTTTGTATCCCTTTTCAACACGTGTTACAGTGATAGAAGGGCCTAATATTGGTCAGTATATCCATGCAAGACATCTAGTGGGAAAGGAGTGACGCATTTGCGGAAAGGCGTTAACTATCCATCTTCTTTCACGTCTTTAAAATGGTTCAATTTTTTTGTATACGGAACCATGGTCCTCTTCTCCAGCTTCTTTCAACTATACCTGCTGGATGTAGGGATGAACAAATTAGAGATCGGTGCCGTATTTTCTATGGGTGCGCTAGTATCCATCTTTGCAAATCCATTCTGGGCAATCTGGACTGACCGATACCAGAATATCCGGAGAATCGTTTTGCTTATGTTAATCGGAACGTTAGTGTTATCCCAGCTTATGTTTCGGGCAAATACATATGAGATGATCTACATCTCCATTCTTTTGTTCTATTTCTTCCAAGGACCGTTATTTGCTCAGAGCAATACGATGATTCTCAGCTATATTGACGGAACTAACTATCGCTTCCGTTCTTTTCGGCTTTGGGGTTCATTGGGGTGGGCACTAATTGCAATTGCCGCCGGATTGGTCCTTGATTGGGCTGGTGTATCTATCTTGTCCTATCTGTTTGCAGGCTTACTATGTGCATCAATGTTATCCATTCTTGCATTACCGAAACTTAACCATACCATTGGCATGGCTCCTATGCCGTATAGAGGCTTCAGCAAACTAATTTATAATCCCTTTTTCTTGTGTTTCATATTGTTTGGTATCCTAGTTTCCATACCGAACACCATGAACACTACATTCATGTCTTTGTATATTACGGACCTAGGCGGCTCCAAGGGAATGATTGGTCTCGCAGTATTCCTCTCCTCTATTTTGGAAGTGGGTGTATTTGTTCTCTGCGACCGATTCCTTAAACGTAAAATATCTGTTCTGCTCGGCTGGCTTGCGCTGGTTAGCGCTTTATTCGTACTACGATGGTGGTTCATGGCGGACGCGACTACAGCCCTCCAAGTAGTGCTCATTCAAATTTTACACTGCATAACATTTGGTGGTTTCTTCTATGTAGGCACTCAACTGACCATGCTTCTTATTCCAAGACCTTACCGTGCTTCAGGACAAGCGCTCTACACACTGACTTGGAGCGGTATAGCCGGTATTGTTGGAGGAGTTCTCGGAGGTTGGATGTATCAAAATCTAGGGGCACAGAGCATGTATCAAGCGGGTGTCTTCTTGACACTGTTTGGAACGCTAGGCTTTACTTTCATGTGGCTCTTTGTAAACCGTGGAGGCTACCGGCCCCCTACAGAGGATGAGGAAGAACTCTCTCACATCGAAATATTATAAGCGAAAATATAAAAAACAGGCGCAAACGTACCTAAACGGGACGTTTGCGCCTGTTTTATTATAAAGAACCTGAACGAATCAAGTGTTAGCCTTGTTTTGGAGGCTGAAATGAACTCTTCAGTGAAACGATAAGATTGAATACGAGATGCCCAGGCGCCGAATATTTGCTATCTACATTAAAATAGCCATGACGGAAGAACTGGAATTTATCCTGAGCCACACTGTCCTTAAGCGCGGGTTCCACAAAACCTTGTAAGATTTCAATGGATTTAGGATTAAGCTGATCCAAGAAGCTAGGCTCCGCTTTCTCTACCGTGGAATCCAGACCTTCAACTTCTGCAGCTTCATCTACTTCTTCAGCAGAAATCAGTGGCTCGTATAAACGGAATTCTGCAGGCACAGCTTGACTAGCTTCTACCCAGTGCAGAGTACCTTTTACCTTACGGCCTGTAAATCCACTACCACTCTTTGTTTCCGGATCATACGTACAATGCAGTTCAACAACCTCGCCATTCTCATCTTTAATGACTTCATTACATTTGATGAAATAAGCATGCTTCAGGCGTACTTCATTGCCGGGGAACAAGCGGAAATATTTATTGGGCGGATTCTCCATAAAGTCGTCGCGCTCAACATAAATCTCACGAGAGAACGGAATTTGGCGTACACCCATTTCTTCATTCTCTGTATTATTCTCCGCTTCAAGCCATTCTGTTTGGCCTTCCGGATAATTGGT
The DNA here is from genome assembly GCF_038002785.1 of Paenibacillus sp. FSL H3-0310. Lineage (NCBI taxonomy): Bacteria > Bacillati > Bacillota > Bacilli > Caryophanales > Paenibacillaceae > Paenibacillus > Paenibacillus sp. FSL H3-0310. Next base: position 1,441,038 of record NZ_JBBODC010000002.1, on the reverse strand, counting down.
GATAACAACCTTAAGCGGACGAAGTATAGCCATGGTGCGAGGCACAGTTAACTTAAGGTCTTCCCGGATAAAGTGCTCCAGCATTTGCAGGTCCACTAGACCCTGACTCTTGGAGATCCCTGCTTCGTACACGAATTTACGAATCGCTTCCGGCGTATATCCTCTGCGGCGCAGGCCGGAGATCGTTGGCATCCGCGGATCGTCCCAGCCATCCACATGTTTTTCGTCTACCAGCAGCTTCAGCTTACGTTTACTAGTCATAGTTTGAGCGAGATTCAGACGGCCGAATTCATATTGATGCGGAACTGAAGGCATCTCACATTCCGCTACGACCCAATCATAAAATGGGCGTTGATCTTCAAACTCAAGCGAACAAAGGGAGTGAGTTACTCCTTCAATGGCGTCCTCAAGTGGATGAGCGAACGTGTACATCGGATAGATGCACCATTTATCCCCTGTATTATGGTGATGCGCATGAGTAATCCGATAGATGACAGGATCACGCAGATTAATATTTGGTGATGCCATATCGATCTTGGCACGAAGAACCTTCTCACCATCTTTGAATTCCCCTGCCCGCATACGGCGGAACAGATCCAAATTCTCTTCGATGCTGCGCTCACGATGTGGGCTGTTCTGTCCTGGCTCCGTCAGCGTTCCCCGCAATTGGCGAATTTCATCCGCGCTGAGGTCATCTACATAAGCTTTACCTTTAGTAATTAATAATTCGGCACGTTTGTACATTTCCTCAAAATAATCCGATGCAAAACGCAGCTCTTCCCATTCATAGCCCAGCCACTTTACATCTTCCTGAATGGAGTTCACATATTCCGTATCTTCTTTGGCAGGATTCGTGTCGTCAAATCTTAGGTTAGTCTTGCCACCGAACTCGTCCGCCAGTGTAAAGTTAATCCAAATCGCCTTGGCATGTCCGATATGTAAGTAACCGTTCGGCTCCGGCGGAAAGCGTGTGACAACTTCTTTTACTTTACCCGTACGGAGGTCTTCGGTAATAACATTTTTAATAAAATTGGAGGGGGTAGTACGGTTCTCCACAGCTATCAACCTTTCGTTCTGTAGTGTTACACTACTTCTTGTATAAACATGTTTCCTACTAATATACCCGTTAACTGTAGATTGTTCAATAAAAGGGGGCACATGGCCTGGATCAATTTTTAGCATCTTTAGACCTTTTGACTTCTCTGCGGGCGATAGAGTAGCATGATAATCATAAGAAAAAATCCATAATCATACATAAGGCCTTGTGCCGAAAAGGAGGCAACTGCTTGTTTAATTATGTCATCGACGAAGAGCTTATCTTAAAGCCACTCATGCCTGAGCATGCTAGGCACATATTCGCGTTAGTGGAGCGCTCGCGGGAACGACTTAGGCAATGGCTTCCTTGGGTTGATGCCGTTACGGAACAGGATCACACCCTTAATTTCATTAAAAATGCTATAAAACAAGGCACCGACAATGGCGCCTTCACTGCTGGACTTTGGGTCCGCGGCGAGCTCGCTGGCGTCATTGGGTATCACCAGATTGACTGGCATAACCGTTCCGTAGGGATTGGTTATTGGCTTGGTGATGGATATGAAGGCAAAGGTTATATGACCAGTGCCTGCCGAGTTCTAGTAGACTACGCCCTGCTGGAAATGGAGCTGCAGCGGGTAGAAATTCGCTGCGCAACCGCCAACGTAACTAGCCGGGCAATTCCTGAACGGCTTGGTTTTGTGCTCGAAGGTGTGATCAGACAGGCAGAAAAGCTGCCCGATGGCTACGTGAATCACGCCGTATATGGTTTATTGCGTAGTGAGTGGCAACTGCTCGGCTAAGTTGATTAAGGAAAGTTATACAAACACGCAAGCAGAAATAAACCTGGCCGGCATACGCCCCCAGGTTTATTTTATTGTGCAGACCAAGATTAGATCTCTGGCATACCCAGTTGTTTTCGAAACTTGTTCCGTACTACGGCTGAGAGAGCTTCCAGCTCCACAAGCTCTGCCAGAGCAGCTTCCTCTTGCAGCCCAACCTGCATTAAATGCAGTACATGCGCCACGGAAGCATTGCTGTCTCCGTTTTCTTTTTTGACAATTGCATCGCCGGTTGAAATCATTCCTTCACGAAGTACACGTAAGTAAAATCCGCTATACCTTGTATCCAGAACTTGAGCCGGTAGATCTGCGGGTCCATGCTTTTGTGAGATTTTGAAGCAAGGGTATCGTGGTTGGCTAACCTGAAGCAAAGTGGTGCCTATTTCATATACATCGCCAATACACACCTCTGTCTCCAGTAGACCCGTTGTGGTGATATTTTCTCCAAAAGCCGAGTACTCCAGTTTCTTTCCCATCTGCTGTTCCCAATACGGATAGTGCTCAATGGGATAGGCGCATACCGCCTTGTCAGGACCTCCATGATGTTTAAGATCTGCCTGGCCATCTCCAACAAATCCATTGGTATGTAGCTGAACTGATCCATCTACAGGCGTTTTATAAATTCCGGTCTCCAAAGGTTTTCCCCGATAATCCACCGTCACCGGCCGACCGACATTAAGCGAGACGATCTCCATATCCATTTCCTCCTGTCAGCATGCAGCTCATAAATATCTCATCCACATAACGACCGCCAAGATAAAACTCCTCCCGCAGACGCCCCTCTTCCACAAAACCGCATTCCCGGTAAAAAGAAATCGCTGATTCATTGCAGGATAATACACGCAGACGAAGCTTACGAATAGCATGCGCCGCAGCGTGTTCCTTAATGGCTTCCATGAGCTGCCGGCCGATGCCTAAACGTTGATAGTTCGGATGAACAGCAATATTAACCTCGCACACATGCCGGTTGCTCTCCATTCTACTAGGGCAGCCAAACCCGACATATCCACATAGCTTGTCATCTTGCAGCGCTACGAGCTGTGATCCCGGGGGAGCATTCAGTAAGAAATCTTCTTGTGAGCGCCACAACATAGGTCCCGGGCTAGTATCCTCTGTCCAAATCAGATGGTCCAGATCAATCAGTTCTCGCACGTCTTTAATCTCTGATGGTCTAATAGTTAACCTTGCCTTGTTGATTTGTTTCATAAGATGTACACCCCTTGCCTTGCACCTCTATAGAATTCACAGCAGATGTTGGAATCCACTGTGTATAGTTATCCTACGGACCGCTCTAACGAATGGCCTTTACGATTGACTAAAGCATGGATGACGAAAAACCCTACAGACAGCAGCGCCATCGCACAGGCCAGCCAGGCTGTTGGTGCCAAACCACCGCTATCATACAGTCTGCCCATGAAGTAAGGGCCAATGACTCTCCCGACTGCACCAATCCCTCCGCTTAGTCCCAAATAAAACGGTGCGCTGCGCCCCGCATGATCCGAGATAAAGGATGGCATCGCTGGAGAAATCAGCATTTCTCCCAGTGTAGCAAGCACCATTCCAAGCACTAATCCAGGATAATTAGGCATCCACAAAAGAAACGCATAGCCACCCAAATAAAACAGGGCACTTGCAGTCATTTGCGCCGTTGAGGTAGACGCGAACCAGCGCTTAATCATTGTTACCAATGGCTGAGCTGCAAAAATCAAAATACCGTTCAGTGTCCAGAGAAAACCATAAGTTTTCTTAGGCCAGCCCTCTGAAATAATGAACGGAGATACCCCTGTATTCCAGATAGAGTTACCGAGAAGCAGGAACAAAGAACCGATCCCCATATAAAGATAAATACGAGTATGCCCCATTAGCTTCCACGTGGATTGTTTCTCTAGTTCATTCTTCTGATGCCCCATTACCTCATGCGCAGGTTCTCCACCGATTTTCTTCAGATATATAAAAAAGAAACCCGCAAATACCGCCGAGGTTACACCATTCATTACAAAGCTTAGCATATAGGAAATATCGGCCAAAAAACCGCTTAATGCCGTCCCCAGTGCTACACCAATATTATTGGCGACATAAATAACATTAAACAGCTCACCACGCTGCTTCGTGAAACGAAAGCCGATAAATGCCTGAATGGCAGGTAATGATAAGGAATTAAATAATCCCACTAGTCCCATTGCAACCATAAATAACGTCCAGTTGTTACTAGCTGCCGGCAAGGTGAACAGTGCCAAAGCATTCATGGCGAGCGCTCCGACAATCAGCCGGTTCACGCCTACCTTATGATAGAGTGAGCCCCCGAGTAGTTGACCCACGATCCCACCAACCGATTGAATAAGAATCACCAGTCCAGCATCTGACATGCTGCGTCCAAGCTCATCAAATACATACATCGTAACGAGCGGCCACATCAGCGCACTACCTGTTGCGTTAATTAGGCTGGCAATGAGAAATATTTTCACTTCTTTTGGATATGCCTGTAAAAACTTCATAAGTAGTGTACATCCCCTGTTATATATGTGTCATTAATTCATCCAGTATCATCCCAAAACAGGGCTATGAGCAAGCATACACATTGACGTTTTATCGTGATAAAGTACGCATGAAATCTAAAGGATAAAACGCACATATCGCATGAAATATCCCGTCTCCCTTGGGGTTCACGTCCGCAGTCCTCCCTAGTTCTAATATCTATTCTTATTTTAAAGCCGTGGCTGTCGTCCGTAAAGCAAACAAACAAGAAGAAACTGATTCGCTTTTAGAAAGACGGGGTAATAGAGCCTAGAAACACTCCCCCTTCAAAATTCGCCGTGATCCGATTTCGTTCCCCCGAGCGCGGATATATCACGGCGGATTTTTTTGTGTCTACATAACAAAAAGCACCCCTAAAACATTAACGCCACCAATAAGGCAGACCTTGAATGTTCTATGGAGTGCTCTATAAGACGAGCTTAAGCGTGTTTTTTGACACTGCTGCCGGACATGCTATCTACGGATTGAATAGCCGTAGGTGCTTTACGCAAGTATGCCATCCAATAGGCAGCTGCGACAAATATTGCCCCACCCGTTAGATTTCCGAGCCAGACGGGAACAAAGTTAGTGAAGTATTGCCCCCATGAATAGTAACCTTCAAAAATAGCTGCTGGAATTAGGAACATGTTAGCTACAACGTGCTGGAATCCGATCGCAACAAAGGCCATCGTCGGGAACCAAATACCAAGGATTTTGCCGCTGAAGTTATCTGCTCCATAGGAGAGCCATACGGCCAGCGCAACGAGCCAGTTACAGCCGATACCCGAAACAAATGCCGGAAAGAATTCTGCATCGATTTTATGACCAGCCATATCCACCAATTTTTCTAAATACACACCCTCTGAAGTTAAACCCACCACATGACCGAAGAAATAAGCTACAAATAATGCCCCTGCCAGATTACTAATTGTAATGAGCAAAAGATTCTTCACAACTTCCCAGAAAGAAATCTTCTTAGCCATAAAAGCAAGCGGCACGGCCATCATATTCCCTGTCAGTAGTTCTCCACCTGCAAGGAGTACCATGATCAGCCCAACGGGGAAGACTGCGGCTCCGATAAAGTTAGCAATGGAACCCCATTCCTGTGGTGCGCCAGCAATGACGCGAATATCTAATAAAAACCCGAGCGCAATAAACGCTCCTCCCAAAAAGCCCAGAATAAGTACGGTACTTAGCGGATTATGAGCTTTTTTTATGCCGTTCTCTACAGTTACTTCGGCAATTTGCTGCGGTTTGCTATAAGCCATGGTTCCTATCCCCTTCATCTATTTACTTCAAATTTGTTCCTTTATGACCATTGTAGCGTGTCGTAAAATACATTAACGTGATAATTATCACTTTGAGAAAACTAAGTGAAAGTTTTCACTGACATGTCAAATTTACTGCGACCTGAGCACAAATAGAAGTTTGTGTATGACCGGCTAAGCCAGCATATCTTGTTTCGTTGGATTACATTTGAGCGTACGCAGCAGCTATCGGACACAGTTGTCCTTATATGCAGCTAGATCTCACAGTAGCTATACCTCACTGTAGTCATACCTCACTATAGTCATACTTCACTATCGGCATTCTATCGGACTCGGATGACTCTAATCGTAGCTTTTGAGCATATTTGGCCCACACCCGGACATCGGACTCAGTTGACCTTATACGTAGCTTTTGAGCACATTTGGCTCGCTATCGGACCCCATAGTCGCTATTGGCACCAAAAACACACTAGTTGTACCTCATTCTATGTAATAGCTGCACTGGAGTCCGAAATCACACTCAAAAGGCGATTATTTGCTAAATAGCGGCTTCTGAGTCCGAAAAATTCTGCAGAGGGCGATGATTCAGCACGATCGGACTCAGTTGACCCTAATCGCAACTTTCGAGCACATTTGGCTTGCCATCGGACCCCATGGTCGCTATTAGCACGAAAAACACACTAGTTTTACCTCGTTCTATGTAATAGCTGCACTGGAGTCCGAAATCACACTCAAAAGGCGATTAATTGCTAAATACCGGCTTCTGAGTCCGAAAGCTTCTGCAGGGGGCGATGACTCGGCACGATCGGACTCAGTTGACCCTATTCGTAGCTTTTGAGCACATTTGGCTCGCTATCGGACCCCATAGTCGCTATTAGCACCAAAAACACACTAGTTGTACCTCATTCTATGTAATAGCTGCACTGGAGTCCGAAATCACACTCAAACGGCGATTATTTGCTATATAGCGGCTTCTGAGTCCGAAAAATTCTGCAGAGGGCGATGATTCAGCACGATCGGACTCAGTTGACCTTATACGTAGCTTTTGAGCACATTTGGCTCGCTATCGGACCCCATAGTCGCTATTGGCACCAAAAACACACTAGTTTTACCTCGTTCTATGTAATAGCTGCACTGGAGTCCGAAAGCACACTCAAAAGGCGATTATTTGCTAAATAGCGGCTTCTGAGTCCGAAAGCATCTGCGGAGGGCGGTGACTCAGCACGTCGGACTCAGATGACCTTATACGTAGCTTTTGAGCACATTTGGCTCGCTATCGGACCCCATAGTCTCTATTGGCACCAAAAACACACTAGTTGCACCTCATTCTATGTAATAGCTGCACTGGAGTCCGAGACCACGCTCAAACGGCGATTATTTGCTATATAGCGGCTTCTGAGTCCGATAAATTCTGCGGAGGGCGGTGACTCAGCACGATCGGACTCAGTTGACCTTATACGTAGCTTTTGAGCACATTTGGCTCGCTATCGGACCCCATAGTCGCTATTGGCACGAAAAACACACTAGTTGTACCTCATTCTATGTAATAGCTGCGTTGGAGTCCGAAACCACGCTCAAACGGCGATTATTTGCTATATAGCGGCTTCTGAGTCCGATAAATTCTGCGGAGGGCGATGACTCAGCACGATCGGACTCAGATGACCTTATACGTAGCTTTTGAGCACATTTGGCTCGCTATCGGACCCCATAGTCGCTATTGGCACCAAAAACACACTAGTTGTACCTCATTCTATGTAATAGCTGCACTGGAGTCCGAAATCACACTCAAAAGGCGATTATTTGCTATATAGCAGCTTATGAGTCCGGAAAATTCTGAGATGGGCGATAACTCAGCACGATCGGACTCAGTTGACCTTATACAGAGCTCCTGAGTCCGAAAGCTTCTGCAGGGGGCGATGACTCGGCACGATCGACTCAGTTGACCCTATTCGTAGCTTTTGAGCACATTTGGCTCGCTACCATCACCGAAGCCATTGGATTGCATCTACCCAAGCAGCTAATCATTCTGCACCTAACAAAAAAAGCAGCGATCCTCCCGTTACAGGAGGATCACTGCTTCTCTAGCTTTACAAGGCTGTCTTATTCTTCGATAAATCACTCAGGAACAACGTCCCTTTTTAAACCGTTACAGCCTCTTTGCTTGGTACTGTTGTCGGCAGCGCTTGAAGACCTACTGTATTCAGGAAATTCCAAGGTTTGTTGTAATGCGGTTGGAAGAAGAAATCGATAAAGGCAAGTTGGTCGATTGTCATTTGATTTTGAATACATACAGACACTGTGTTGATCGATTGCGTCAGATCCATCTTGGACATAATTTGAGCCCCGAGAATACGGCGTGTGGCGCGATCAAACACTACTTTTAACTGAACCTGCTCAAAGGTGGGCATAAATTCTGGACGGTAGTTATCAATAATCATGGCGGTTTCTACGTCCATTCCTTCAGCCTTAGCTCCTTCTTCAGTAAGCCCTGTTGCAGCGATATTGTCTTCATAAATCTTAATGCCCGAAGTTCCTTGTGTACCCATATAAGGAATGGTCTCTGTTACCAAGTTGCGCGCAACTAAGGTTCCCATCCGTACGGCATTGGTTGCCAGTGGGATATAGGCGTGTTTGCCTGTAGGGTTGTAATGAATCGCACAGCTGTCGCCAGCGGCATATACATCCGGGCAGCTAGTCTGCATATAGTTATTGACTACAATGGCACCATTAGGCAGCATATCGACTTGACCTTTTAAGAGTTCAGTATTAGGACGGAAACCAATGCAGAGAATGACCAGATCTGTCTCATGCTCACCTTTGCTTGTAATAACCTTTGTTACCTTACCGTCTTTGCCTGCAAAAGAGCTGACCTTCTCATTCAGTGCCAATTTAATCCCATGATCCTGAAAAGATTGTTCGATCGGTGCAGTAAATTCTTGGTCCAGATATTTACTCAGAATGCGATCTTCACCATCAATTAGCGTAACTTGCTTGCCATTCATTTGAAAAGCTTCCACCAGTTCAACGCCGATATATCCAGCGCCGACGACGGTGATTTTATTCGCTTGTTTAGCTTTTTCTATAATAGTGTTGGAATGATCATAGTTCTTGGAAAGTAAAATCCCCTCGAGTTCAAATCCTTCAAGCTTCGGTACAATCGGCCATGAACCTGTAGTCATAATCAGCTTATCGTAGGTATCAGCGAACTCGTGGCCTGTCTCCAGATTGCGTACACGCAATGTTTTGGACTTCGTATCCACTGCAGTTACTTCATGACGCATATTGGTCTTTACGCCAAGCTCTGCAAGCTTTTCTGGTGAAGAATAGAATAGCCCCTCTGGGTCTTTAACCACTCCACCTACATACAAGGCAATCCCACAGGATAAGAAGGAAATATTATCATTACGCTCATATACAGTAATCTCGGCATCCGGGTAAAGTTGAGCAGTATTCACAATTGCGGCGGTTCCGGCATGGGTACATCCAATGACAGCTACTTTCATTATTTCTTCCTCCTTCAAATGGACAATCGGGTTATATATTTGACTTGCATGACCGATCAATGATGGAATCTGATCAACAATGGGTTAGTTGTGATTTATTTCACTTTATAAACTGATTATATTGTGATATTTATCACATTACAAGTCTTTTTTACCTATATCCTCATATTGTTCACAATTTTAAGTTTTTTTCCGCCACTGCTGCCGAATGCGACTCCGTTAGCTTTGCCACGTGGGAGGTACATTATGATCCGCATTTGCAGGAATCCAAAGGAAGCATAAAAAAAGGCCTCCCCTCTAATACCAACAAGGAGAAGCCTTTTATTAAAACACTTTTACACCAAACCGTGAATCTCTCCGTCCTCATCCATCCATAGTCCCTCAGCGGCTGGCTTAGCTGGCAGACCTGGCATCGTAACGATATTGCCTGTAATAACTACCGCAAAACCTGCACCAAGCGAAAGGGTAATATCTCGGACACCAATCGTAAAGCCTTCCGGTGCTCCGAGGAGTCTAGGCTGGTCGGAGAAGGAATAAGGCGTCTTCGCCAAACATACTTGAAGATCATTTAGCCCAAGCCGCTCGATAACCGCCAGACTCCGCTTAGCCGCCGGGGAAAAATTCACTTCTGCCCCGCGGTAGATCTCATGGACAATTTTGTTGATTTTGGATGAAATGTCGAGATCCTTCTCATACAGAGGAGCAAACTGGCTCGGACCACTATTGTCCAAGAGCTTGTTCAGTTCAGAAGCCAGCTCCTGTCCACCTGCACTACCTTCCGCCCATACTTTTGAGATCGCAGCTGGCACGTTTAAATTGCGGCAGGCCTCCAATACATCATTAATCTCGCCCTCACTGTCCCCTTCAAAATGATTTATGGCAACTAAAACAGGGACTCCAAATTTACCAAGATTCTCTACATGACGTTCTAAGTTCACCAATCCCGCGCGCAGCGCCGTCCGATTCTCGGTTAGAAGCTCGCCTTTAGGCACACCACCGTTATATTTTAAGGACTTAACAGTTACGACAAGAACAGCAGCAGAAGGGGTTAACCCGGCCTGTTGGCATTTGATATCCATGAATTTCTCTGCACCAAGATCCGCTCCGAAGCCTGCTTCGGTGACCACAACATCTCCCAGCTTAAGGGCATAACGAGTGCCAATAACACTGCTGCAGCCATGAGCGATATTCGCAAACGGCCCCCCGTGCACAATAACAGGCGTACCTTCCAGAGTCTGTACCAAGTTTGGCTTAACTGCTTCCTTAAGCAGCGCTGTCATCGCTTCAACGGCCCCGATTTGCTCGGCTGTTACCGGTTGTCCCTCTTGGTCATATCCAATCAGAATACGGTTTAAACGCTTCTTGAGATCAATAAGGTTATCGCATAAGCATAACACAGCCATAATCTCAGAAGCCGTTGTAATCTGAAAGCCACTTTCCCGTACCGCTCCATTTCCGTCCCCGAGCCCAGTCACAATACTGCGCAGGCTGCGGTCGTTCATATCCATGACACGTTTCCAAACGATACGCTGCGGATCCAGTCCCAGCTCATTGCCTTGGAAGATATGATTGTCAATCATTGCGGACAATAAATTATGCGCAGAAGTTACCGCATGAATGTCACCGGTAAAGTGCAAATTAATCTCATCAGCCGGAACAATCTGCGACTTCCCGCCGCCTGTTGCGCCGCCCTTCATCCCTAAGCAAGGCCCAAGCGAGGGCTCACGTAAAGCAGCCACGGTCTTCACTCCTGCTGCATTCATTGCCTGCGCCAACCCGATGGTTGTTAAGGTCTTACCCTCGCCAGCAGGGGTCGGATTCACCGCAGTGACCAGAACCAGCTTGCCATCTGGCTTGTTTTTCATATCCTCCCATAAGGAAGGTGAGAGTTTGCTTTTATATTTGCCGTATAGTTCCAGATGCTGCTCGTCGATTCCTGCTTGTGCTGCTACCTCTGTAATTAACTTCATGCTTGTATAAAACCCTCCTGCCGTTATTATCCTGCTGTACTCCGCTTTTTTATGCATGTTCGCTCAGTTGCTATATTCTCTTCAAAGGATACATCGTCTTTTTAAAGCGTCAAGTATAATTTATCACAATAAAAATTCAAGGCAATCTCCATTAATCCTTTAAAAAAGAAAATCCCCGCGAGCATCGGTCGAAACCGAGTCGAAGGGATACTTGGAAGATCACTCTGCAACTGACCCCATAATGGATCTACAGTAGTGACTCAATATGTTGTTTCATCGTTTCCGGCGATTCTTTGGGCTCCACACGAGCCACTACATCGCCGCTGCGATCAATAAGAAATTTGGTGAAATTCCAGCTAATGTCGCTGCTGTCTCCAGCACCAGGCTGCTGCTCCTTCAAATAATTGAAAAGCGGGCTGGCATCCGGTCCATTAACATCAACTTTGGCGAATACCGGAAAGGTAACTCCATAATTAATCTGACAGAATTCCTCAGCCTCTTCACTCGTACCTGGCTCCTGGCCCGCAAACTGGTTGCAGGGGAATCCTAATACTACAAGTCCTTGATCGCTATACTGTTCGTATAGTTTCTGAAGATCTCCATACTGTGGCGTAAGCCCGCACTTACTAGCCGTATTAGCAATCAGCAGCACCTTACCTTCATACTCCGCAAACGGCACTTCTTTACCCGAAGGTGTAACGCCGGCAAAATTGTAGATCGACATCTTTATTCCCCTTCCTTCCTTGTACTTAGACTACACTACGTATCTTACCCGAACTGTAAGGGAATGCAACTTCTGAACTTTTTTTATTGCCATAGAAAAAGCAGCCCTACAAATTTCATAGGACTGCCCTCTGCGTCTGTGTTATTTCGATGCCGGAATTGCGTCATAATATTCTTCCAACGTAATATCCTTCTCATTGATATAGGCAGCAATGTCCTTACCTACATAACGGATATGCCAAGGCTCGTACTTATATCCGGTAATGTCTTGCTTACCTTCAGGATATCTGATGATAAAACCATATTCCCCTACATGCTTGGCCAACCACTCGGCTTCCTTCGTCCCACCAAAACAGCTCTCAGCGGCACACTTGCCATCACTTCCCGAGACATCAATAGCCAGCCCGGTCTGATGCTCACTATAGCCAGGGACTGCACTGTAAGTACGGGCTTTTTCTTCCCCATCTCTCTCCACATAACGGTTATACAAAGTCGTCTGGGTTGCCTGTGAGCGGTAGGCAGAAACGCCTGCTAAATAAATTCCGTCTTCCTCTGCACCTGCGAACATCTTCTCCAAGGCTTTAGCGGCTTCGCTGCGCATCATACGCTTTTCGATTTTCTCTTTGAAGGTAAACCGGACATCAGGATAGACAAGATCCGTTGGTTTATAATTATCAGGCAAACCATACTGCTTATTTACCATCACTGTAATACTATCAGGCTCTGCAGATATAGGATCTGGAACACTACCTGCATTATCACCGCCTGATTCAGGCGGACTAGAGGGTTCTGATGGATCTGGTGTATCCGATGGATCAGCTACTGCCGGGTCTGTAATCCCCCTCCATCACTTTCCCCCGTCTCCCCAGGCTCACCTTGAAGATTATCCCCCACATTTATATTTGAACCGTTACTCTCCGAAGCAGAAGGAGACGTGTACTTTCCTATTCCCCAACCGACAGCAATAACGACAATTAACAAGATTATAATTTTAAATTTTTTTGACATCTGTAAGTTCTTCCTCCTCGAAGCCGAACATTCTATTTATCTATTAGACAGGCTTTCCTTCATAAATGTTTCACTAAGAACCTATTTTTAATATAAAAATCAATATGTTCCACGCTATAAAATAAAGGTTACCATAGGTCATTAGCTTCAGCGCTAACTACCCTATGGTAACAAGTTTCATCTATAAAACTCTACTAACTTTATCTGGAAGTGCCGCGACCGCCGCTTTTAAAGCCACCGGATCCATTGCTACGGCCACCGCGTGAAGATCCGCCGCCGCTGTTGCGGCCGCCTTTGCCAGCAGCGCCACCCTTGGCACCGGCGTATCCGCCTTTGCTGCCTTTACCACCTTTGCCGCCTCTAGACGGGCCTGCACCGTAGCCGCTGCCTAAGCCGCCACGTGGAGTGCCTCCAGTGTAGGCACCGCCGTCCGCACCTCTAGCTACGTTCTCACTGTAGCCAGTGCTTGGTCCGCCCTTCCGGTTCGCACCGCGCGAACCGGCGCTAGGCGTTGCCGCGTTGCCGCTGGCAGACGCTTCGCCTCGGGAGGCGAAGGCGCCATAGCCGCCGCCTACTCGCACTACGCCGGCAGCCTTGCCGCCGCCCTTAGGAGCAGCAGCGTCATAGCCGCTGCCGCCACGCTTGCCCGCCGCCGCATCGGAACGACCGCGGCGACCTTCTGCAGGCGCGCCCCAGCCGCCTGCTTCTTTACCGCGGCCACGGCCACCTTGCCGCGCTCCGCCTTCGCCGCGCGGAGCTCCGCCGCGGCCAGAGCCGCCGGTCTTCGGCCCGCGGCCCGTGCGCGCTGCTTCAGCGCCGCCGCTTTGGCGACCGCTGTGGCGTCCGCCGCCCTGCACAGGGATGAATTCGCCAACGCCGAATTCATCCTTCTCGTAACGGCGGCGATCCAGCCGCTGCGAGATGCCATGCTCGATCAAATCCAGACCCTCTTGATCACGTGGAGATACGAAAGTTATTGCAAGCCCTTTGCCTCCAGCACGGCCAGTCCGGCCGATCCGGTGAATATAGCTATCCACATCAAGCGGCATATCATAGTTAAAGATGTGAGTAATACCTTCAACATCCAGACCTCGAGCTGCTACGTCTGTCGCTACAAGCAGCTGCAGCTTCGCATCACGGAATCTTTTCATCACGCCTTCACGTTTACCTTGGGACAAATCACCGTGCAGCTCGTCACATTCATAACCGGCTGCTTGCAGCGCTTCGTTCAGATTGGATACCCGCCGTTTCGTCCGGCAGAAAATAATTGCCAAGTAAGGACGATCCCGTTCAATGAGGGATTTGAGCGCTTCTTCTTTATTACGGTCCGAGCATTCCACTACTTGCTGTTTGATATTATCCAGCGGAATCGGAGAACCGCTCTTAATGATGATATCCAGTGGCTCTTTCATGTAATTAGCAGCGAGACGTTTAATCGGATCAGGCATTGTCGCGGAGAACAACATAGTCTGACGGCGATAAGGCACAGCCGTAATGATAGTCTCAACATCCTCCAAGAAGCCCATGTGCAGCATTTGATCGGCTTCGTCCAGAACGAGCATTTTTACACCGCTAAGATCCAGCGTCTCCCGGCGCATATGATCCAAAAGTCTGCCCGGTGTACCGATGATAAGATGTCTGCCGCCTTCCAGCTTGCGCAGTTGCTTCTCTACATCCTGACCCCCGTAAACCGCCAATATTTTGATATCCGTATGACGCGCCAGCTTGCGTGCCTCTTCTGTAATCTGCAAAGCCAGCTCACGTGTTGGAGCCATAATCAGCGCTTGAGGATAAGCCCGCTCCGTATGGATCTTGTCCATAATTGGCAGCAAAAAGGCCAAGGTCTTCCCTGTACCTGTCTTCGCTCTAGCTATTACGTCCAAGCCCTGCACCAATGGCGGAATGGCTTCCTGTTGCACTGGCGTAGGCTTAACAATGCCTTGACTTTGAAGCAATGTACACAGTAATTCTGAAACTCCTAAATCTTTAAATCCCGGCAAATTCTCCACCTCACTATTTTCTCGGTTTAATTTGATTACATCTCTTTCTTAACTTCCGTCTTCAAAAGCCCTGTATGAGGCAGCCTGCATAGGCTGTCCTGTTCTGGGGCATATGCTTCAGATTCAGCTATATTCAAACAAAAGCGGAAGAACACCGTCACCGGCATCCTTCCGTCCCATGTATCCCTTGACCCGTTAAAAGAGTGCGGTCAAAGTTCGGTTTCTGGGCAGCAGCGATCCACCGGACGTTAAGACGGCACTCCATTTGCGTTCCATTCCACTTTATACAATAGAAGTAAAGTTAAGCTTAGAAAGTTATCTTTTATATTGTACTTGATAGAAAGGCATTTGTGTGAAACTGCTGAAGAATAATTATTCAAATCCCTTAAGCTAGAACCTTCCCGATTTAAAAATCGCATAGATCAGCCACAAGAACATCAGAAGAGCCACTACGCTGCCAACCTCCACTGTAGGGAAATTCCATAACACTGAAGGCTGTCCACGCATCGCAGTACCAATAATGAGTCCTGTCATGATGATGCTAAACGCGAGCATCACAATACTGAATGCTAAACGGTTACCTACCCGGTCCAGCTTACGCTCCAGATTCTGCATCTCAGGTGCCACAATCTCCACCTTTATCTTTCCCTTACTGATCAGCGCGGATAACTGCTTAGCCTGCCCAGGAAGCTCCAGCAGACTCTCTGTTAAGTCGGCTACGCCTCCCAGGAACTTACGCTGCAATCGACTGCCGCTAAAGCGCTGCTTCACAAGTTCCCGCCCAAAGGGTTCCGCCATCTCCAAAATACTGATGGTTGGATCTAAGTTGCTGATGACTCCCTCCAGCGTGAGCATTGTCTTCCCTAACATCGTCAAATCCGGCGGCAGCACTAGACGGTGTTTTCGCGCTATGCCGAACAGATCATTCAGGGCTTTGCCTATACTCATTTTGCTAAATGGAACATCATAATATTCATCCCGCAGCCGATCCATATCATCATGCAGCGCACTTCGATCAGCATCCTCAGGAATGACTCCAAGACGCAAAATTGCCCGGACCATTGCATCCGTATTTTTGCGCATCAGAGCGATAATAAGTGCAGACAGCTGCTCCTTCATCTCCTCATTCAGCCGACCCATCATGCCAAAATCAATCAAAGCCAGCTTTCCATCACCCATCCGTATAACATTGCCCGGATGAGGATCAGCATGGAAAAAACCATGAATGAAGATTTGTCTAAGCATCATCTCCACAAGTTGCTGAGCAATGGCTTTAAGCTTAACGCCTTTACTCAGCAACTCATCGCGACGACTCAGTGTTGTCCCTACCACATATTCCATCGTCAGCACTCGTGTTGACGTATAGTCCCAATAGATATCCGGGATGTACACTCCCTCATAATCCATCTGCTGATCGATTTTCTCTGCATTACGCCCCTCTTGGCTGTAATCCAGCTCGCCAAGCAGCGATTTCGAGAACTCCTCTACCATACGGCATAGCTGATATTGCCTCGCCCAAGCGAGCCGCTTTTCAGCAAGCATGCTTAAATCTTTGAGAATTTCCAAATCCCTGCTCATCGTTCGCAGAATACCCGGACGTTGAACTTTAACAGCTACGACTTGTCCACTGTGAAGCACAGCCCTATGCACCTGACCGATGGATGCCGCAGCAAGTGGCGTATCCTCAAAAGAATTAAAGATTTCATCCATATGCTGGTCCAGTTCCTGCTCAATGATCGCGCGCACGCGGTCGACAGGAAAAGGAGGCACATTATCCTGTAGTTTTACCAATTCCTGAATAATAGAATCAGGCAGCAGATCTGAACGGGTACTGGCGAGTTGTCCCAGCTTAATAAAGGTTGGACCCAAATCCTCCAGCACCAGCCGAATCCGCTCCCCGAGCGTAAGGCTTGTGTGTGCTTCCTGCGTTACAAGACGACGTGGAAGGGATAGTAAGTGATAGAGCCCCAGCTCTTCCACCATATAGCCAAAACCATGGCGCATAAGCGCCATGGCGATTGCCCGGTAACGTCCGGCATGTCTAATGCGTACTGCCATTTAGTCCGAACGCGTTTCCGCCGATGTTCCCTCTAGATGGGAAATTCCCTCTAGCTCGGCCAACCGGCGCTCCAATACTGCAATTCGCCCTTCCAGCTCGGCAATATCGTTTTGTACAGGCACATTCATTTCCTTCAGCACGCGTTGTACTTGCTCTTGTACAGCAGATTTGAACATGCCTCGTTCTTCCTCACCACGTTCAATCAACCGATCGACGAGAGCCCTAGATTCCGAAGGAGCAAGCTCCCCGCGTTTCACTAGTTCTTCAACAACCTTCTCTACTTTTTCCTTACTGACAATGGTGAGGCCCACTCCTAAAGAGATCGCTTTTTTAAACAAATCACTCATGGCACTTTCCTCCCAAAGATTCCGTTTCATTACATAACGGAGTTTATGATTAAAGTATACCCCACTGTGTACGTATTTCAAAAAAAACACAACATTGCTTAGTTAGTGACCGGAATACGGGCAGCCCAAGTAGCCGCCTGTAGAATTAGTTTACGTAGTGCCGGATGACGGAAGGAGGGTTCATGATGACCAGGCATAAGGAATACTACTCGTCCTAAACCATAGCTATGGCACCATGCAGCTGGAATCCATTGCCCCTCAGATTCATATTGAAGCAGAATAGTCCGTTCTGTGAACGGGTCAAATTCAAAATGATAGGGCTCCTCATCCAATTGGAAATCTTCCACACCTTCGGTGATGTCATGCTCTAGCACTTTGAAGTTCAGGGGTTCGTAAGCTGTGTGTCCGTTAAATCGACCCCCGATTAGCTGTGCAAGCTCGTTACGTTTCGTCAGCGAAGCTCCCGTATGAAGAACAATGAGTCCGCCTCCTCCACTTACGTAGCTGAGCAAACCAGCCGTTTGTTGAGGGGAGACTGTTTCGTTCCACAATTCATTGTAAGCAATACATAGGTCATAACTTGCTAAATGCTCAATGCGCATTAATTTTTTATTTTCTGAACATTGCACGGTTAATAAATCATTTAAGATCTCACTAATTTGTTGGTCCACTCCTTGAAGTGGATGAAACCGGGGATGGGTGTAATCACCAAGTAATAGACATTTTCTCTTGTCCATGGGATCCTCCTCCTTATTCGTTGTTATTATTCGTCACATGTTGCCTATATTCTAAGGAAAACTGCCGCGAATGTCCATGCAGATGGCAGGTATATTGCTCTTTGGGCTTATTTTTCCGGGTAAAAAAGCATCCCCGGCCTTGATAACAGGCGGGAATGCTTCTGTGCGATAACGTCATTCGTGTAAAGCTGACGCAACTTGTGACTTAGCGATTCGCCGCCACATATTTGCCTAGCTCTACAATCATGCTTCCCATCCGTTCATGCTCAGGCATAATGATACGCTGTACGCCCTCTTCTTTAAGCGCCTCAGAGGTAATCCGTCCTACAGAAACAGCAAGCACTTTATCCTCGAAAGACTTCAGCATTTCTTCCAGCTTTCCCTGTTCCCGTGCAAATTGACAGAGGAAACGAAACTGTGGTGCACTCGTAAAAGCCACGGCATCAATTTTGCCTGATATGATTTCTAGAAGCAATCTTTCCAGTTCGCCCGGCTCAGGTGGGGTATGGCGATACGGCAGCACTTGGCGGGTAGTAGCCCCAGCCTCCTGCAGCCATGCAAGCATATGAGGAGCTGGATCGCCGTGCAGCTGAAGAACGACTTCTTTCCCCTGCAAATTCAGGGATTGAAGCCCACGAATCAATCCGATTGTACTTCCGTCGTCGTCACGAACCTCCGGCGTAAGTCCTCTTTTTTTCAAAGCATTCACTGTCTTATAACCCCGTGCGGCAATAATAGAACCAGAAAGTACTTCTAAGAAACGTTCTTCGATCCCCATTCGCTCAGCCATATCGAAGAGAGCATCAAGTCCCATCCCTGTAGTCAGGATCGCCAAGTAGGGAGGCTGATTGATCCATGCATTCAAACCTTCCTGCAAGGCCTCGTCATCAAGAAATACAGTCCCTTGAGCAGGCCGGCATACTGCCGTCCCCCCCATATTCTGAACCAGCTTGGCCATTTCTTCCGATTTGCGCGGACCCGCCAAGGCGACAGTGATCCCTTTTAATTGCTCTGCCATTTCCTATTATCTCTCCTCTCTCCATTGCCTAACCCAACATTATTGTTTATCAGTATACTTGCAAAGGAGTTCAAAAGGGAAGATAAAAAGCACGGTTCTCCTATCAGAAATCATTCTTATTACCAGAAGCGTTTATCTTAAAGCGGCTCGCCAGCTTCTGCAGTTCTTCTGCAAGACGGCTAAGGTCGGTAGACGAGGATGCCATCTCCTCTACAGAAGCAAGCTGCTCTTGTGCGGCAGTTGCGATAGTTTCCGTATTCACAGCCGCCTCTTCCGATATGCCGCGAATTTCCCCAATAGCCTTCTCCATATCATTAGATTCCACCAATAAAGTCTGCACAACCCCACCCATGGCTTCAATCTTCTCCGCGGCACTCTTTACTGCTCTTCGGATACGAGAGAAAGAACGTCCGGAAGTATCCACAGCCTCAATACCTTCGGATACGCGCTGTCTGGTGTCTTCCATCGTATGAGTTACCAGCAGCATTTCACTATTAATAGCGGTAATCTGTTCGGCAATCAAATGTGCGGATCTCTCTGATTCCTCTGCCAGCTTACGCACCTCGGCAGCAACCACCGCAAATCCACGCCCTTGTTCCCCGGCTCTGGCTGCCTCAATGGAAGCATTGAGGGCCAGCAGGTTGGTCTGGCGGGCAATCCCGGTGATGACACCAACAATGCCCTCAATTTGACTGGTTCTTTCATTCAGCTTGTCAATTACACTGCCCAGCTCTCCGACCGTTTCATGGATACCATTGATTTTGTCCACCACGCTGATAACCGAATCATTACCTTCTGATGCTGAGAGTGAAGTCTTGTCCATCATTGTGGATACTTGCTCCATATATGTGGAAATCTGCTCGACCTCACTAGCTGTAGCGGCAGTGCTCTCCATTCCTTTTCGTACACTAACCACCTGTCGCTCCGTCCCTGCCGCTACGTCCTGAATCGCTATGGTCACCTGCTCAATCGTTTGGGCAGTCTGATCCGCACTAGCCGTCAGTTCTTCCGCTGAGGAGGATACATTGCTTGTCATCTCCTGCACGCCAATGATCATCTCGCGCAAGCTGATCACCATTAATTGAAAATTCTCTGCCAGCAGCCCTATTTCATCTTTACGGAAAACACCCATGTCTTCCGACAGATCACCTTTGGCTATCACCGCAGTTGCTTTCCGCAGCCGGAAAAGCGGTCTCAAAATCGATTGAATATTAAAATAGATCACAACCAGCGCAAGCAGAACGGAAACTACAATAACAAGCAGAGCTGTATCGCGAATTCCACTAGTTGCTGAGTTAACCTCATCAATGCTGATCGTACCTCCGATTCTCCAACCCGTCAGTTCATTGACCATAAAGGTCATCTTTTTGGACGTATCCTTGAAGACATAATCGAAGACCCCTTGTTCTTTCTCGAACATTTTCTTTACAAAATCATCTGACGATTCCTGCCCGATAGCCTCTGTAGGATGAACTAGAAACTTCTTGCTGTTATCAACGATGAGGATATAACCTTCCTTGCCTACCTTAATTGAGGTCAGCTCCCCTAAAGTAGACAGGTTGAGATTCATTGTGATCACCCCATCACCGCCCTTAAGAACCGTTGATATCGCAATCGCGGTTTCTTTATTTACGGTTTGAAAAGCTGGAGAAATCACAGCCCCTTTTCCTTGCTTCAGAGAATTAATATAGGCGCTTTCCTGCCTTGGATCATAACCCTCTGGCAGCTTAGCATCTAAAGCATGAATAGCCTTGCCATTGCTTGTACCCACATAAATGTCCAGTACATCCGGATGCAGCGCCACATATTCCTTCAGTCTGGCTTTTACAGCAGAGGAAGTCCCCCCAGATCCCTCACTGTTGATCCCCTCAGATGAAAACTCCGCGGCAAAATAAGAAATCGCATCTATTTTGGATTGAATATTAGAGTTAATGATTTCATTTACGGCCAACACACTTTCGGTAGCATTGTTCACCAGTTGATCTTCCACTTCCTGGCTGGCAGCTTGATAGGTTCGCCAGCCTATTATAATACTGGGCAGCAGCAGTATTATTAGGTATGTAAGAATTAACTTGGTACGGATAGTCATACCCGCATTTTTTTTCATAGACGTCATCATCTCTCTCTCATCTGAGTCTTAGGCAAGGATACATTTACCAGACTTAATATATAATTTAAAATCTGTTTTAGGAACCGATTTTCCTCCTATCTTTCTTTGTTTTTCTCATTTTTTTTGAGAATTGTCATATAAATGCAACAAAAAAGGCCGCCTCAATGAAAGCGGTCTCTCCGGATATACATATTATTACCGCAGCACAGGCTCCGGCACCTCTATCCTAATTATTCTTTTTGTTCTTACAGTTTGGGCAGACGCCCCCGAATACTACATGAGCATGACCAATGGTATAACCGGTATCCTTGGCCACTGTATTCATCCATTCACGCGGAACTTGATTCATAACCTCATCCACTGCTCCACAAACCTCACAAATGATATGCTGGTGATCATCCATACGTGCGTCATATCTGCTAGCAGCTTCACCAAGCTTAAGCTCACGAATCATTTGTTTATCTGAAAGATAACGCAGAGAGTTATATACCGTACCGTATGCTAAGCTATGTCCCTGCTCTACTAGCCGATTCATTACTTCCGCAGCAGTAGGATGGTCATGTGAATTAAGGACGATATCGTAAACGGCTTGACGTTGGGAGGTCAAATTTAGACTTTTCATTCCTATCATCCTCTAACTTATTTTTAGATCAAGTATAAATCTTGTGAATGGGAACGTCAATCCCATTTTTATCCACATGTTACTTTACAAGCTACCTAATCATTCCTGAATATTTAATGTTTACATCAGCCTTCACTTGGAAATCAAGTTTAGAATAGAGCTCCTTCCACACTTTCATTTCCGTATCGTTATTAAAATGCCTTGCTCCATAATGCAGCCCCCAACCCAAGGGATCTAGGCCACTGGCTTGTATTTTGGTCAGCAATGCTAAGATATCCGCTTCCAATTCCTTTTCCCCGGCTTCCTGGATCTTCTTCAACATGTGATGTGTCACCAGATCTGGGCTACTACTCTCTTCGAGAATACCTTTTATCTTAATATGATAACGAATAGTAGCTTTCCCATGCTCTGGTGTTACGATTTTATAGTGCGAGGATGACCTCTCTGTGTAATATTGAAACATAATTCCCTCGGAATGGGCGGGTAAGTTAGTCCGCAGATTCGGGCGTGACAGCAGATTATATAGCCGGGTCTCATTTGGCGTAAGAACCATTTTGATTTTCTCATTATTCAGCAGAGCAATTTTATCAATTAAAAACTCCTTATCCCCTTTGGCCTCAATAATCGGCAGGATTGGATCAATCCCCTCCTCAAAGATATTTCTCATCAGCTGAAAGGAATACACACTAGAAATAAATGGAGACTCTGTGCCTTGTCCACTCATAGCCAGAATAAGAGAATTCGATGGGATCCGCTCCGATTCGGGTCTTACCTTCAGCACTTGAAGTGCTTCCGGACGCCCTATTGCAAAATTGACAATAAGCTGGATATCTCTACGTCGCACAGCCCAATCCATAACATGGAGAATATCTTCACGGGCAACCCCTTCCCCCAAAACAATTGATTTACAATGGGAGTAATCAAGCTCCTTTTCCACTCTGGATTTCATTCTACGAAGGGCTTCCGAAATGCTTGGAGATTCCTCAGTCAAGATTTGCATCTTCTCATCAATCTTAGTAACATCCCCCTGAGGGATGGCAAGCTTCAAGCTAATCTTAAAATTCCCTGCTTCTGTACCTTGGTCAACGCCGATCGCTAACACGAAAATCCGCAAATCAATCTCCTTGAAGTCACAACCGGGAAGAAGAAGGAGCAAGGTAATTCCAATTCCAGCAAGTACTCTTCTCATAGCTTCCCCCTCCTAGCTTTGCGATAACAATAAAACAACAGAGCGATGATGAACATCTCACCAAACCAGCGAATTTGCAGAAACCAGGCACCAAACATATTAAGTTGATACTGATCCTGCCCCATTAAGGACAGAACCATCGCGCTAAACAAGCCTAGGATGCCCCACTCTTTCCAGCGCTCTGCTTTTGGGGACTGTTTTTTTGCAGATGAAAGAGCACCTTTAAAAAGCTCTAAACCTCCATGCCAATGAACGATTACACTCACCAGAGATAAACTTAAATAGGCAAAATAAAAAATAAACAGCATCCGTTCAATAATAAAGGATTCCATCCGAATACTGTCGGCCGTCGAGAACCATGTATACACATGTCTATCAATAGCAACGGTTCCGAAATAGCCGATGGGAACTAAAAAAGTCAAGAGTAATACGAAAAGACCCTCCACACCTAAAATCCAGACATGCTTCAGCTTCAGCCCATGAAATACCCGATTAAATATGGCCAGGTTTAAGTAACCGCTAAACGAAAAGGTAGCCGCCGCAAGGCTCATTAGGTCCGGCTTATGCCAGAAGTATGTAGTGACCTGCAGAACAGAATCCCAATTAAAGTCCGGATTGGTCAATGCTTTTACGAGGCCATAAATAATTAAAGGTAAGGATACGCTGAGAATGATTTCAAGCCCATACAAGAGTGATAGAGAATCGAAGCGACAGCAGATGCAGACCAAGACTAAAAAACTGATCACAACCGTATAAGGACTCGAATCCGGACTGATAAACCGCAGCGTAATATCTACAAAAGAAAGCAATGTAACTCCCCCGGCCACACACCATAAGCCAGCAAAAAGGACCAGTAAGATTCTGGATAACTTCTTAGGAAGCAAAGAGTTAAATATTTCCGGTAACCCCTTGCCGGGGAATTTAGCAATCAGTACAGTAAATATATAGACAAACAAAGTGCCCAAAATCGTTCCGATTAGTATGGACATCAAAGCGCCACCAAAACGTCTGTCTATTAGTTCCCTTGGAACAAAATTAATGATGTTGATCAGGCTGTTCATCAGAAAAAGACAGTAGAAATAACGGCTTTTGGCCATCAATGCTCTCCACCCTTCTTCTTGCCGAGATTATCGAGAAAAAACAATCTGAAATAAGGTTGTCCGAAGGTACGCTGTTTGCATAAATACATTGCGAATCCCACGACACAGACTACTACCCCAACCAATCCTAAAAAAGCTGCGGCAATTAAAAAAATATACTTCAGCACTCGTATGGACAAGCTCATCATATTCAGCGGAATTAGAAAATTAGATATCGCAACAGCAGAAACCAATATGATCATGATATTTCCTACAAGTCCTGCTGCCGTCGCTGCCTGCCCCAAGATAAGCCCCCCTACCGTCGTGGCCGTTGGACCAATTGCCTTGGGGAGCCGTAAGCTCGCCTCAGTCAGAAACTCCATCATCATGAGCATTAAAAGCACTTCCACAAAAGATGGATAAGGCACAGTCGCACGACTGCCCGCAATAAGCAAGGCAATCTGCACACGAATAATCTCTGGGTTATACGAGGTGAGTGTTACATAGAGCGCAGGCAGCCACAACGTCATGCACACACCGATAATCCGAAGCAGCTTTAGGAATCGCCCCACGATAGGAAATTGTATTTTATCATCCATGGATGTAAAGAAATCATTAAAAATAGAAGGCAGCACTATCGCATAACCGGTTGTATCCAGCACTATCGCTACTTTTCCTTCAGACAAATTAAACACCACTCTATCCGGTCTTTCGGTGATGATGGACTTAGGGAGTATTCTTAATTTGTCACTGCTTATAAACTTCTCAAGCTCTCCTGTAGCCTGCAAAATATCAACCTTTAGCGTTCCCATCTTCTCCCTTAATTCTTTTAAAACGTTATGGTCAACACGACTGTCATCGTATAAAATAGCTATCTTTGTTTTAGAGACATCGCCGATGACCATGGTCTCCATTTTGAGATTAGTGGATTGATAACGCCGCCGAATCATGTTCAAATTAATCGCTATATCCTCTGTCAGTGCATCTGACGGCCCCTGTGAAATACTTTCGGCAGACGTTTCACTAACACCGCTGCTCTCCGTACTCATAGCATCGAAGAAATATATCACATCTTTTATACCCAGAAGCACATAACCACTGAGCAAAAGGTCGATCGCCTTCTCTCTCGTAGTCGCCTCTTCAGTGCCCGGATAAGTCATAATGTAATCCTGATAAGCGCTAATACTCTCCATTTCATAAAACGGCGCAATCACGTGGCGGCTGAGTGTCTGCGCATCTGTAACACTTTTGATATAGAGCAGGTTGATTTGCCCAAAAGGGGCAACGCTTGTTTTATCGATTAAATCCGCGAACCCGTTCAGCTGATCTTTGATCCATTCCAGAGAAATATTGTCCTTATCCTGTTGAACTGACATGGAACATCATCCCTCCTATTTATCCTTTACGTCCCAGTTTCCACCTTATTTTGGCACTGTTTCTCTGAATTCATGCACAGCACGATGGAATGGGAAGTTTCTTTTCACAGGACTGTGGTAATAAATGAGATGAAGATTGTAAAGATGGAGGGATAATAGATGGACCCAAACCGTAAAATAACGCAAAGTCTTCCACAATTTCCGGAATCATTATGGAGAGATACCACGGATTTACCGGCTTTTCCAAAGCTGGCTGAAGATATTTCTACAGATGTGGCAGTGGTAGGCGGTGGAATTACAGGCATTACAACAGCCTATCTCCTCAGCAACGCAGGCTACAAAGTCACGCTCTTAGAAGCCGGAGAAATTCTGAGTGGCACTACGGGTTTTACCAGTGCAAAAATCTCAGCACAGCACGGGTTAATCTATCATCATTTGATAAAGCATTTTGGGCAGGAGCAAGCCCGGCTCTATTATCGCTCGAACAGCGAGGCTATGAATTGGATCCAGAATACGGCTGAGGAACTTGAAGTATCCTGCGGCATGAAACATGAGGCGGCTTTTCTGTACGCGGATGCTGAAGATCATAAAACGCTTAAACAACTGGAGGAAGAGTATAAAGCCTATGAACAATTGGGTCTGCCCGGAGAATGGCTAGATAACGTCTCTATCCCTCTGATGGCCAGTGGCGCCATTAAATTACCAGGACAAGCCCGCTTTCACCCGCTGCAATATCTGAAGGGGCTACTGAAGGTCATTCAGGATAAAGGTGGCGTAATCTATGAGCATACGATGATGGCGGATAAGGTGGAGAAGAACGATAAGCTTACGCTTTTTACTGAAAAGGACGAGTATCGGATTACCTGCCGCTACGCTGTTTCAGCTTCTCATTTCCCCTTTTACGATGGAGGAGCATTATATTTCTCGCGGCTGCATGCTGAACGTTCCTACTGTCTGGCGATCCAGCCTGAAACGGATTTTGAGGGTGGAATGTATCTAAGCGCAAGCGAACCCACCCGTTCTCTGCGTGCAGTAGAGTGGGAAGGCAGGAATCTGGTCATTGTCGGGGGAGACAATCATAAGACAGGCCAAGGCATCTGTACGATAGGACATTATGAGAATTTGGAGCTTTTCGCAGGAAATCTGCTCGGCATCAAAACAATCCCTTACCGCTGGGCAGCACAGGATTTAATCACCTTAGACAGGGTGCCCTACATCGGCAAGATTTCAGACAACGAAGAAATTTATATCGCCACAGGTTTTGGAAAATGGGGCATGACAAGCGGTACGCTGGCCGCACAGATCATCTCGGATCAGATTCAGCGCAAAGATAATCCATATACCGAATTGTACGATCCGTCCCGCTTCAAAGCTGGCACCAGCCTAAAAAACTTCATCGTGCAAAATGCCAATGTAGCAAAAGAGCTCGTGGCGGGCAAAGTGGAAATCGTCCATAAAAAGACCACTGATTTAGAAGCTGACGAAGGAGCCGTTGTGTTCCATGATGGCAAACGTGTGGGAGCTTATAAGGATACAGAAGGTAAACTTCATCTGGTGGATAGAACCTGTACCCATATGGGCTGTGAATGCGAATGGAACAACGGGGATCGTTCTTGGGATTGCCCTTGCCATGGTTCCCGCTTCTCCTACGATGGCGAGGTTTTAGAGGGCCCAGCTTCGGTACCGCTGACGAAACTCCATGAATAATACCTTTCATGAAAAGGCAGTTCGGCTTCATGAAAATTTGCAGACCATTTTCTAAGGGGCGATTGTAATTGCCCTACAGCATTCAGGTATAATAAGACTTGAATGAAGCAGCTGCTTCAAAAAAGTTTGAAGGAGAGTGACGATAGAGATGGATTTGAGAGGAAAGAGTGTTGTAATTACTGGTGCAGGCAAAGGGATCGGAAAAGCCTTGGCTATGGCACTGGCTAAGGAAGGTGCTAATTTAGGCCTGATCTCCAGAACTTCAGGTGATCTCGAAGCGTTAAAATCAGCCTTAACGGAAGTATATGACGTTAAAGTCAGCATTGCCGTGGCCGATATCGCCGTACGCGAAGAAGCTGAACGTGCTGTTGCTTCCCTGCAAAATGAGCTTGGAGCATTTGATGCATTAATCAACAATGCCGGGATCGCAAAATTCGGCACTTTAGTAGAAATGGATCCTGCAGACTGGGAGCGCCACATCCAAGTTAATCTTTACGGTACTTATTACGTAACCCGTGCTGCACTGCCTGCGATGATTGAGAAAAATGGCGGAAATATCATCAATATTTCATCCACAGCCGGAGAACGTGGCTTCGCGACAGGCTCTGCTTATTGCGCGTCCAAGTTCGCTCTCATGGGCATGACCGAAGCCCTCGCACAAGAAGTGCGCAAACACAATATCCGCGTCGTAGCTTTGACTCCAAGCACCGTCAACACTGGCCTAGCTTCCAATGCTGGACTTAAAATCGGTGACGAAGACCGCATGATGCAACCTGAAGATGTTGCTGAATTGGCACTGACAGCTTTGAAGCTGCCGGATCGCGTCTTCCTAAAAACAGCAGGACTATGGACCACCAATCCGCAATAAAATCGCGCTGGACGCGGGGGGAGCCGGGTGATCTGGGGGATTGCATTTTGTGCAATAGAATCGCTCTAGACGAGGGTGAGGCCTTGGGTGATTGCACTTTGTGCGGGATAACGCTTCAGGATTGCTCTGCTCCGTTTTCTCATTGCACTTTGTGCAATTGAATCCCTCTAGCTGAGGGCGAAACCTTGGGTGATTGCACGTGCACGTGGTGCAATCAGTTTAGTGGCTCCCCTCCTTTTAGGCGATTTGGGCTTGATTCTATTGTACAGAATGCAACAGACTGCCTTATTCAGATAACATTCAGGCTATTCTGTTGCACATTCTGCAATGCAACTTCATTTGGGGGCTTTATTAGGGAACTGGGACTGGAATTAGGTGCTAGCTGTAATGGTGGTTTTGAGTAAAAACTTTGGAGTTGGGTTGGCACTTTGGCTTAGAGTAACATTACGGTTGAGGTGGCACTTTACTTGCGGTAGTTACTTTAACGTGCAATAGTTACTTTAACTTGCTATAGCCACTTTACTTGCAGTAGACACTTTGATTTTTCGCAGGTACCTGAGTTTGCACAATACTTAACGTTTAAATAGATAATAGTTGCACTTTGTACATCTATTCAGCGCAATTAGAGTAGAAATCATACTTTAATTGCACTCTATACAGTTAAAAGAAGGCTAATCTCGGCGATTCACCAGATTCGCACAAATTAGTTGCAGAGAATACACTTATTCGATCGTTTCTGGTGTGACGGATAATTTAAGTGTACAAAGTGCAATTAAACGCCCGCACTCTTGTGTCTTGTGGGATGGTCTTTTATTTTGTTAGTTGAAAATCACGATGTTACCTTGAGATATTGGCTAATTTTCGAGGTTCCCATGTTATATTATTTCGATTCACAATGTCCTGAAAAATATACTAACTTTCTGATCGGAGGTTTATCTATCATGCTGGTAGTAACTAATACTATTAAAGTAAAAGAAGGCCATGGCGAAGCTATTGCTCAACGTTTCGGAGGAAATAATGGTGTGCAGGTTATGCCAGGGTTTGTACGTATGGAGGTTTGGCGTGGAAATGCCAAGGAAGGTGTCGAGGAACTAAAAATCTGCACCGTATGGGAGAATGAGGATGCATTCAAAGGCTGGACCTCCAGCGAGTCATTCCGTCAGTCGCACCGTGGTGCTGGTGGTAATGACGCAATCCTGGGTGCTTCCATCGATAAATATGAACTAATGATCAGCCGCACGCCCAGTAACTAAGGATTTGGACCACCCAAACAGAGCAGTAGTAGCTAGATTGAACCAGCAGTGTGTACGGAATGGTAGCCCGATAAGTACAGTTAACTAATTGACTATTAATGCTAGGTAACCGGTGATACGAGCTAATTAACTATTATTGATGCAGCCACCTAATTGTCTTTTACCACTCGGTTAACCAATGGAGCCACCTAATTAACTTTTACCTCCGGGCTAGCCAATGCAGCACGCTAATTGTCTTCTACCACTGGGCTAAGAGAATCAGCGGGCTAATTAACACAGTTATCGCTTCTAGATACTAATTAGCACAGTGAATACTTAGAATAACTATCGTCAAGCAGACTGATTGATTAGCCTAATAGATACAATTAAGTTAGTTGGTACAAGCAGCGCTATTATCCAGCGATGTCCTGTGCCCAAGCCTAAAACAAACAGGGATGTCCGGAGCCAATATGGCTCTGTGACATCCCTGTTTGTTTATAAACTCATTATTTACTTACATCTGGCTGAGGGGTCTCCACCTCTTGATGTTTACCCGGCCAGAACGACCAACGGCCAAAGAGCGTTGTAATAGCTGGTACAAGGAACGGCCGAACCACGAAGGTATCCAGCAGAACACCAAGAGCGGTGATAATACCGAACTGCACAAGCACCTGAATCGGCAAGCTTGCCAATACAGCAAATGTACCTGCCAGAATGAGGCCGGCAGAGGTAATTACCGAGCTGGTCTCATTCACTCCTTCCGCGATAGCCTGCTTAAGCGGCATGGTTTTACGCTTTTTCCAGATATTCGAGATCATGAAGATGTTGTAGTCTTCTCCAAGTGCCACCAAGAAAACAAAGGAATACAGTGGGATCGCTCCCTGAATAGCATCTGCTCCCATCACATAGTGAATGATAATCCAGCCTAAGCCAAGCGCTGAGAAGAAGGAGAGAATAACAGTGCCGACCAGATAGATGGTGGCCACTATTGAACGCAGATATATCAACAACAGTACGGTGATCATTCCGATCACCACGGGGATAATCAGATCGGTGTCCCGATCTCCAATCTCTTTAGTGTCATGCTGTGTCGCCGTCTGCCCGCTTACCCACACGTGATCCGCAGGGTTCGCAACGTCTACATCGATTAATGCCTGCTCTGCGGTAGCAAGAAGGGTAGGAATATGACCCATCGCTTCTAGTGAATATGGATTGCTTTTAAATTCAATATCAAAACCAACAATATCTTTGTTTACTGCCCCCTGCTGCGGATCGGAAACCGTGTCCACATAGGTGAGTCCGCCAAGAATGACCTTTAAATCCTCTCCGCTCGCTTTTCCTTGGGTATCAATAATCAGCTTCGCTGGAGCTAATTCTCCGGGAGAGAACTGTTTGCCAATAAGGTCGAAACCTTCGCGGGACTCCATATTTTTAGGAAAAGAGGATAGGATATCATACGTAAATTTGATGCCACTGGAGAATGAAGCCAGAATCCCCAGGCCGATAACGGTCACACCTACGATAGCCCAAGGCCGGGTTACTACCAAGCCGCCAATGCCCTTTTTACGGGAAACCTTGAGTTCAGGAACAGGTTTGCCTTTAGCCTTAGCCCGTTCTACCTCCATTTGCGGTGTGCGCGGAATGAATGGGAAGAACGAGGTCCGTCCGAAGATTGCCAGCAGTGCTGGTACGAGGGTTAGACTGGCAATTCCCATGATGAAGATAGACACGCTAAATGGAATGGCAAAACGATGATAAGCTCCATACTTAGCCAGCAATAACGCAAACAGCGCGAGCACGACGGTGAAGCCACTCATAGCAATGGCGCCTGAAGATTCGGTAATGGAGCGAAGAAGCGCACGACTCTTACTCTCTTCTACCTTCAACAACTGCCGGAACCGTGAGATCAGGAACAGGCAATAGTCCGTACCAGCTCCGAATAGCAAAACAGTCATAATCGAGACAGCCTGTGAATCTACTGTGATCCAGCCTTCTTGTGCCATTTTTCCAAGAATCGGACTAGTTACACCATAAGCGAATCCAACCGCAATAAGTGGAATAAAAGCCAAGATCGGTGAACGATAAATCACCAATAAGAACACC
This sequence comes from Paenibacillus sp. FSL H3-0310, assembly GCF_038002785.1. Lineage (NCBI taxonomy): Bacteria > Bacillati > Bacillota > Bacilli > Caryophanales > Paenibacillaceae > Paenibacillus > Paenibacillus sp. FSL H3-0310. The sequence goes on along the minus strand of NZ_JBBODC010000002.1, from coordinate 1,409,731 downwards.
AGCACAAGCATAACCGTAGCAATTAACAAGGAAACGTCTGCGTTCTGAAACAGGCCTGAAGCATCTATAGAGATGCCCACTGGACCCGTAACACGTAAACTCAGGTCTTTTCCATCTACCTTAGCCGCGGAGGGGTCTCCACCCGTCTCTGTGTTTATGATCTTCTTCATTTCTGTCACAGCTTCACCGAGCTGATCACTATCTGCCGTTTTATCAAAAAGCACCGGGGTTACCAGCGTGCTAAGATCCTCAGATAACGAGGCTTGTAATGCCTGTGGCGGCAGTTGTCCTAATGGGGGAACAAAATTCTGATGGGGCAATGGTTGCTGCTCCAACTTCTTGTACACAGCAGTGATATGTACTAAATCATCTTGTGAAAGCCCACCTTCTCTATGCCATACGAGCAGCGCAGGCACTCCACTTCCACTAGGGAATTCTTGCTCTGCAATAGCTGCTGCCTGTACCGATTGTGAATCATCTGGGAGGTTAGGCGCATTATTAGCAACCTGAGAATTCACTGCAGGCCATAACAGGGTAAGTGCACCTACAAGCACTATCCATACGAGAAGAGTAATCCACTTCGTCTTTTTTCCTGCCACCCATTTTCCGTAGCCTGACATTCCCTTCATCCTCTCCTTTACCTTGCAGCCTTAAAAATGAGCCGCGGGTCATTTTTTATTCTATCATATATATGCTTTAATTTTTAATCAAACTTTTTTTATTTTTCAGAAAAATTAAAACACATCATCACATATAAAATACCCCTCTCTTCACATAAAAAATCAGCAACATGTGAAAAGAGGGGTTTATGGGTTATCTATACTTTTTTCTTCACTTCAATTTAGCCTACGTCCAAATCTCCTTCAGAGAACTGACTGTTATAGAGATCCGCATAGAATCCGCCTTGGGCCAGCAGTTCTTCGTGGTTGCCTTTCTCGATTACACTACCTTGATTCATGACAAGGATGAGATCCGCATCACGAATCGTCGAGAGACGATGGGCAATAACGAAGCTGGTTCTGTTTTGCATCAGCGCATTCATCGCTTTTTGAATCAGCAATTCAGTCCGTGTATCGACACTGCTCGTTGCTTCATCAAGAATAAGGATCGATGGATCGGCCAGAATAGCGCGAGCAATAGTAATCAACTGCTTCTGTCCTTGTGAAATATTAGAAGCTTCTTCATTTAACACCGTATTGTAGCCAAGCGGAAGTGTGCGGATAAAGTGATCGGCATGCGCAGCTTTGGCAGCCCGCACCACATCAGCTTCAGATGCACCTTCACGACCGTAAGCAATGTTGTCACGAATCGTACCGTTGAAGAGCCAGGTATCCTGAAGCACCATACCAAATTTACTGCGTAGGTCACTCCGTTTCATATCGGTAATGTTGACGCCATCAATGATAATTTCCCCATCGTTAAGCTCGTAGAAGCGCATCAACAGGTTAATCAAAGTGGTTTTACCAGCACCAGTAGGACCGACAATCGCTATAGTCTGACCTGGACTAACCTCAATATTCATGTCCTCAATCAGAATAGCATCCTCTTTATAGCCGAATTTCACATGGCGGAACTCAACGGAACCTTCCGGAGCACCTTCATCAAGCTTCACAAGTGTAGTATTAACTTCCTTAACTTCCTCTTCTTCATCCAGAAGTTCAAATACACGTTCTGCGGAAGCAATGGTGGATTGAATAATGTTAGCAATATTAGCCGTTTGTGCAATCGGCTGGGTGAACTGACGTGAATATTGAATGAAGGCTTGGATATCCCCGACATCAATCATTTTTTTAGTAACAAAAATACCACCCACAACACAGATAAGCACATAACCCAAGTTACCGATAAACATCATAAGCGGCATAATCATACCTGACATAAATTGAGACCGCCAGCCAGAATCATAAAGCTTATCATTTATTTCATCAAAATCTTTAAGCGACTGCGGTTCGCGGCCGAAAGCTTTAATAATCCGGTGCCCCGTATACATTTCCTCTACATGACCATTCAACTGGCCAAGCGATTTCTGCTGTCTCACAAAATAAGTCTGCGAACGTTTAGAGATCGCCATAATCACAATAAAGCTGAGTGGCAACGTAGTAATCGTGATTAAAGTCAGCCATGGGCTGATGGTAAGCATCATCACAATAACACCAATAATAGTGACGATTGAAGTAATTAGCTGCGTTAAACTTTGCTGCAACGTGGTACTGATGTTATCCACGTCATTCGTAGCACGGCTAAGAATTTCCCCGTGTGTACGGGAGTCAAAATATTTTAAAGGTAAACGCTCCAGCTTGCTGTTGATCTGCTCACGCATGTCATAAACTACCTTCTGCGCTACACCAGCCATTACATACTGCTGAATGTAACTAAACAGAGCACTAAGCAGATACAATCCCGCGAGCAGGATCAGAATATCATTAATATATCCAAAATCAATGGAGGCACCCTCTACACCCATCAGTTTGCCGTAAGCACCTTCGAACAGTTTGGTTGTAGCTTTACCCATAACTTTTGGACTGAAGATACTGAACACCGTACTGGCAATCGCCATAATTAGTACAATAATCAATTGAACCATACGCGGGCGCAAGTATTTGATCAGGCGACGAAGTGTACCTTTAAAATCTTTAGCTTTTTCTGCCGGCATCCTCATTCCAGGACCACCCGGTCCACCCGGTCCTTTATGGCCGCGGGGAGCTGCAGGTTTATGTTCTCTGTTTTGTTCACTCATGCTATTTCCTCCTCTGACAGCTGCGAGGATACGATCTCGCGGTACACATCACTGCTCTCGAGCAGTTCACGGTGAGTGCCCATTCCAGCAATTTCACCCTCATCAATTACAATAATCCGGTCCGCATCCATAACGGTGCTAACCCGCTGAGCTACGATCAATACGGTGGATTCCGTAGTTTCAGCTTTGAGAGCCGCGCGAAGTTTGGCATCTGTCTTGAAATCAAGAGCTGAGAAGCTATCGTCGAACAGATAAACTTCAGGTTTTCTCACAAGCGCCCGAGCAATGGACAACCGCTGTTTCTGACCACCTGAGACGTTATTCCCACCCTGAGCAATTTCCGAGTCAAACCCATCCTTCATCGCGGATACGAAATCGTAGGCTTGAGCCACCTTCGATGCATGAATGATTTCTTCATCCGTAGCATCCTCTTTACCATAGCGGATGTTCTCATTAATCGTACCCGAGAACAATACTGCTTTTTGTGGGATGTAACCGATTTTGCTCCGCAGCTCTTCCTGTGTCATCTCACGCACATCCACTCCGTCTACGCGTACAGCACCTTCATTAACATCATAGAATCTTGGAATCAGGCTAAGCAGTGTAGATTTACCCGATCCGGTACCCCCGATAATTGCGGTAACTTCACCCGGACGAGCACTAAAGCTAATTTTCGAAAGTGCAGGCTGTTCTGCCCCTGGATAGGAAAAAGATACATTCTCAAACTCAACAAAACCACGCAAAGAATCGCGTCCATCTTTTTTAGTAGCTTGAGCTGTTGTATGCAGTTCACTCTCAGTAGGATCTGTAAATTCAGGCTGCATATCCAGCACCTCATTGATACGCACGGCTGAAGCTGAAGCACGCGGAATTAACACGAACATCATCGATACCATAATCAGAGAGAACATAATTTGCATTGCATATTGGATAAATGCCATCAGGGACCCAACTTGCAAGTCGCCATCACCAATTCGTATTCCACCAAAATAAAGAATAGCAATCATAGAAAAGTTCATTACAATCATCATCAGCGGCATCAGGCCGGCCATGATTTTGTTGACCTTGATAGCTGTATCCGTAAGATCACGGTTAGCTTCGGTGAAACGTCTATTCTCATGATCAATCCGGTTAAAAGAACGAATAACACGAATACCTGTCAGATGCTCACGCAGCACCAGGTTTAATTTATCAAGCTTAATCTGAATGGCTTTAAACAGTGGCAGACCCTTCATCCCAATAAAGAAGATCGCCCCTACAAGTACAGGAATAACGACTACAAAAATCAATGATAATTTAGCATCTTCAGATACTGCCATGATGATACCACCAATCATCATCATCGGTGCTCCGATCATCATGCGCAACATCATAGTAAGTACCGTTTGAACTTGTGTAATATCATTTGTTGTACGTGTAATCAAGGAAGCTGTACCCAGCTTATCGAATTCATGCAGCGTAAAATTTTCTACATGGTTAAATACTCGTGCACGGGTGAGTTTACCAAACCCGGCTGCTACTTTTGCCGATAAGTAACTGGCAATTACCGAACATAAAGCACCGCCACCTGCAACCAGGAGCATGAAACTACCTATTTTCCAAATATAAGCGCGATCTCCTTGAACAATCCCTTTGTCGACGATGTCGGACATCAGTGTAGGAAGGTATAAATCGCCCATGGACTGCAAAAATACAAGGATTAATACAGCACCAATAGCTACCCTAAAAGGCTTCAGTTGTTTAAATAATTTAATCAAGCTTCTCATCTCCGTTCATTTGTAGCCTATCCCAATCAGGTGGTGGATTATCCTCAACGTATTCATGTACCTTAAGCAATAGCTCTGTGAGCTGTTTAGTGTCTTTTTCGCCTAAGTGTTGCACAAGCTTATCAAGCATCACATCACGATAATGTTCTGCTTTTCGTGTGAGTTCTTTTCCACTTTCCGTTAATTTCACGCGTACAACTCTTCGATCCGAAGGATCCGCGCGTCTTTCCACCATCTGTTTCGCTTCAAGACTGTTAATCAGCTGCGTGATGGTAGGAGGAGTGAATCCAAGTAGTCGGCTGATTTCAGACACCTTGAGACCCTCTTCATCAGAATGATTCCATTTTTCAATGCATATCATTAAAGTCATCTCACTTGGCTTGTGGCCCTCAACGCCCTTTTGCCATTGAGCTTTGTGCAGGCGTTTCATCGCCGCAAAAAGCCCGTGTGCGACTGAATTTTCAGTATTTTCTGTATTTCCTCCGTTTATCCCAATTTCCTTCACCTCTGTTTTAGTTAGGTCAACTAATTATTAAACACTATATTATTTAGGCTACCTAATTATATTTTCGCCAGATTACTTTGTCAAATTATGAATACGCTATCAATTATTACGAAAAAGAAAACTCCCCAGCACGAGTGCAAGGGAGTAGTTATCGGTTTATGTATTGCTCTGTATTTTAAGGATTGAATAGATGTTTTCATCCCTTAGAACCAAGCTCCGTGCTCATAGGTTGTAATGCCTCCATTACTTCCAGAGCCCACAGGTCCAATGATAATGAAGCTAAACAATGCTAACACGCTTACCATCATCAACAGTGATTTTTTCATTTTTTCTCACCCCCTTTACTAGTTCTCTATATTTATCCTGTTGAGAAGCAGTAGCGTAATCCCTGCTCGTCTCAAATAAGGTTATACAATTAATGAAATCTTTTCCGTTGTTTTGCTTTATAGATAACTCCAAAGATTTCAGAAGATAATCTACACCTGTGCTATAACATTGCTTATTTATTTCATAGATTGCTACTTGATAGTACAAACGAAATACGCGATCTACATTATTAGGCTCCTGGAACCCTTCAAACCTCAACATTTCTCGTGAGAATCGTGTAAGTACACTGTCAGCAGAGAACCCGTAACGATTAGCAGCATCCATAATAGTTATAAGTCCAGCTAAGATTTCACCTGGGTGATCTGCTAAAAAGGCCGCGTAGGAAGATAGAACATCCACATTACCCATCAACAACTCAATTGTGAAACCATTGCCCATTGCGAATAACCGAAATTGTTCTACCGCCTGACGACCTTCTTCGTTCATCATTTCAAACCAGCCAAGATCTGCGTAGCCTGCAGTATACTTTTTGGCTTCTTCATATTTACCTTGCTTGGTCAGCGAAATCGCTTTAAGCAAATACCCATGACCGTAATAAACCACTAATGGACGTTCCGTATGAAGAACTTCCTTACGTTTATCCACATTACTTCGCAGTTGCTCGCGGTAAACAGCATTAGCCAGCGTTCTTAGCTCATCAGCGAAAGACTCCATTTTATTCCATCGACGAAGATCGAAACATAACTGTGTCAAAGTTAAGAGACCATCCAATTGCATATTTTCTGGTAGACGATTCCTGAAAGGTTCAAAAGTAATAACTGCATGTAACTTCTCGTCTGAATCGACGATTGATAAAATGGCTCTAAAAATACGATAATGACTTATTGCGAGCCGCTCCGAGTAACTGTCGGACTCATTCTCAGCTACAACTTTATAAAAAAATATCGATTCATCTATTTTACCTTTTTTAAACAATTTATCAGCTACCGAATAAACGATATCCAGAGACTTCGGATATTCCAGTAATCTGCTTAAAGTGTCCTCAATACAAGGCTGTTTGCCCAATTCAGCACAACGAATCAAAAAAGGCTCCACTCTACGGCGTGAGACCTTCTCATCATTGAAGCATTCATCAACATATAGAGGATATAACCAACCTTCTGGAAAACCAAAGGCTTTTATAATTGCATCTACTTGTCCCAAGGACATAGGCTTCGGCGGATTTCCATGCAGAATTGCACTGAGGCTGCCTCGATTCAGGCCACAAATTTTTGAAAATGAGGCGAGATTATGGCCGGAGCGGGACAAATTTTTCTCAATTTCTGAGCGTATAGTTGTTAACTTTCCCTCCACTCGGCACCCCCAAAGTTTGACTTGAAAAGATTCTATTAATTGACATTATAGGTGAAAGTTATGGATTGTACAACAAATAGATTGTACGACAAATAGAGGAGCCTAATACGCTCCTCTAGATCAGTAACATCTTCATAGTATTATAATTCTATGTTGTTGGTAGTTTAGCTAACAGTGATGGCGGTTTTGGAACTTCTACTATAGGATGTAATGCCGGCTTTCCGGTTGCGCAAATTTTCCATCATCTTATTTTGTGCCAGCAAAATATAGCTGTCTAATCGCTCACTGAGCTCTAGAACAGCACGGTCACTAAGACTGCGTTGCTCTGCAACCTCCAGCAATTCACATCTAAGACTCTCTATAGTTACAAGTAGCTCATCTTCTTTATAATCTTTTCTATGATTATTCTTGGAGGAATTTGGATTTTGTGTCACATCTCTCTCCTTCTCTCTATCAACATCTTCTCCTATCATAAGTCATGATACCAAAAAACATATTTTCAAAAAAAAGAAAAATTGTAGAGCTTCTAACAAAAACGGAATTACTACTTATTCAGAGTCCTCCGCAAGTTCGTCAGGGAGCTCATTTGGATACTGTTCTCGCAAAAGTCCCTTTGCAAAAGCAATCCATTCGCGTGCCGCAAAAGATAAATAACGGTCTCTACGCCACGCCATAGCAAGCTGCCACGGAATTACCGGATCCGTCAAAGGCACAACGACCAATCGTGAACGATCCATATCCCGGCAAATGGTTTCTGGCAGCAATGCGATTCCCATTCCGGCAGCCACCATACGGCTAATTAAGTCCCATTGGGAGCTCTCATAGATAACCTTAGGCTGAAATCCCGCCTTCACACATTCCGTAATAATCCGATCATGCAGCGTAAAATCCTCCCGGAACAGCACAAACTCCTCTTCGGCTAGTTCACTTAACGGAACAAGGTCTGCCTCGGCCAATCTATGTCCAACAGGTAAAATAAGATTCAGCTTCTCTTCAACAAAGGTGAAGCAATGAAGTTTGGCTGTATTTACAGGCAGCACAACCATTCCGATATCCAACAAGCCCGTTTCTACATCTTCCTCCACTTTTTTCGCGCCATCCTCATGCAGACGAATAGTAACCTGCGGATAACGTTTATGAAATTGACCAATCACCGAAGGAAAAAAGCTCGCTCCTACCATTGGAGGCAGACCGATGCGGATGTGGCCCTGCTCCAAATTTCGTAAGCTATCCAGCTCAGAAGACAAGCTGGCGAACGACTCCACGATATTTTGCGCTTTGGTGAACAGAATTTCCCCCGCATCTGTAAGCCGGACACTTTTCCCTTCACGGTAAAACAAATCAGCCTCCAGCTCGATCTCCATATTCCGGATCATTTTACTGATCGTAGGTTGTGAAATATATAAGGATTCGGCAGCCCGAGTAAAGCTTTTCATTCGTGCTGCTTGGACGAAATATTCTAATTGTCGGATATCCATTTTCCAACCTCCGATCCATAGACAAAAGGAATGTCATTTATTCAATCTATTCATTTTACCTATGAAAACAATTGATGTAAACTTTCATTATCATGAAAGGAGCGAAGCCTTATGAAAAAGATTGTTATAGGCTTGCTGCAGGTAGCGGGACTCACCCTATTCTCATTACTAATCAATGCTGTAACCCCATTTTTGCATATCCCTATTCCCGGAAGCATACTCGGAATGATTATATTGTTTCTTCTGCTTGAGTTTGGTGTCATTCATCTGAATTGGGTTGAAGTTGGTGCTTCTTGGCTACTGGCTGAGCTCTTGCTGTTCTTTATTCCATCTGCTATCGGCGTAATGAAATACGCCAATATTCTGGAAACTGATGGTTTACGAATCCTCGCGGTGGTCATTTTGGGTACGATTGTTGTAATGGCCAGTTCCGGATTACTTACCAGTAGAATTTACAAAGCAAAGGAGCGGAAAGGATCATGTTAAACGCTCTATTATTCTTCGGTCTTACGGTTGCTGTATATCTACTGGCGAAACGCATTTATGCTTCTAGTGGCAAAGTGTACACCTCTCCATTGATCATTACACCCGTGCTTATGATTATCTTCTTACTCATCACAGGCATTACTTATGATTCTTACAATGCGGGAGGCAAATGGCTGACGGATTTGCTGCAACCGGCAACTATGGCCTTTGCAATCCCTTTGCATAAAAACTTCAAGGTGCTCAAAAAGCACGCCGCCGAAATTGCGGCAGGCGTGCTGTCAGGGACGATAACAGCGGTGATCTCTTCCATTCTGCTCGCCAAATGGCTGCATGTCAGCGGCGATCTGGCAGCCAGTCTGGTTCCACGTTCGGTGACTACACCGATCGCTATGAGCATCTCGCAAAGTATCGGCGGTGTACCGAGTATTACTGCAGTCTTCGTCATCATTACCGGGATACTCGGTACAATGATGGGCCCTACAGTACTCCGCATCTTCCGCATTGACAATGAAATCGCGCGTGGTGTATCGCTGGGAACCGCTGCGCATGGTACAGGAACATCCAAGGCCTTCGAGCTTAGTTCACTGACCGGAACCATCTCCAGTATTGCGATGATTCTGTCCGCGCTGTTATCCATAGGTGTGGCGCCAGCTTTACTCGCAATATTCCTCCACTAGGCTAACCCAGCTTGAGCCAAGGACATGTCTCATTAGCACATCTAAGGCGGCATGTCCTTTTTTTAAGAATCCGAACTTAGAATTTAACCGGAAGTCCACTTTGTGCGGACTCGTAAGCCGCACAAGTTACTTTAAGCGTCTTGAATCCATCCTCATAGTCACTGAGAATACGCGAACGATCTCCTGTCCGTACAGCATACAGAAAAGCTTCACTTTCCACTAAATATGGATTTCCTGTGTTTTCAAATTCGGTGCTATTGCCACTTCGCACTTCCAAGAGACGATCCGGGTTCCAGTCCAGCAATCCCCGATCATTATAGAAACTAAGACCTACACTTCCTACCGGATCAGGCAGCACACATGTATTTGAAATATTAGCTATGATTCCATTCTCAAGCTTCAGAGATACGGTACCTACATCGGCTACACTCACACCTTCATGCTGCTCATGCATAATTCGATTTCCGAACATGCCGTATACTTCTTTTACCTCTCCTGCCAGATAACGCACCAAATCGACGATATGAGTGGTCTGCTCGGTGAACTGTCCTCCGGATTGCTCCTGATCACGCCACCAAGCTACGCCCGGCATGCCGCCCATCCACTGGCCCATGACCATACCGATCTTGTCACCACGTAGTGTTTCCTTGAGCCTATTAACATTCTCTTGATAGCGGAAATGGTAGCCTACCGAGGTCAATAAATTATGTTCTTTAATATCTTGCAGCAAGCTGGCAGGAATTTCAGTAGTCATACTAAGCGGCTTCTCTATAAAAAAAGGAATATCCCTCTTGATTAATGAACGTTCAATCGCACCATGAGATTGTGGAGGCACACAGATATAAACAGCATCAAGCTTCTCCGCATCCAACATCTCTGTAATATCACCATATCCAGCAGCTCCATATGGACGTGCCATATCTTCGCCTTTGGCTTTACTGCTTCCACAGACTGCCCGCAACTGGACATCAGCCATCCCTGCCAGCAAATCAGCATGTACCTTAGAGAACCAACCTGTACCCACAATACCCACTTTTATTGTCATATTATTTCCTCCTGCCGATTGATTATGAATACCCTTTCGTAGATTATAACCTCTTATGAGCGTATAAGATAATCTCTCCATTCTTCGGGAAGCAAATGCATATATGGACTCTGCAAAAAACGGTCATCCGCCAACACGATAATGCCCGTATCCGTCTCGCTGCGAATCAACCTGCCTCCGGCTTGGAGTACCTTACACATTCCCGGATAGACATAGGCATAATCAAAGCCATTTTTTCCTCTGGCATTAAAATATTGACGCAGCAGATTGCGTTCAAGACCAAGCTGTGGCAGGCCAACGCCAACAACCATAACCCCATTGAGGCGATCCCCTGGCAGATCCACACCTTCTGAAAAAATCCCTCCAAGTACAGCAAATCCCAATAACGTCTCGTCATTATCTGGACTAAATGCGGCTAAAAATTTTTCTCTAGCTAGCTCGCTCATGCCTGTATCCTGCATCAATGTCCGGATTTCAGGGTAATTCTCCGTAAAGGCCTGATATACGTTTTGCAAATAGAGGTACGAAGGAAAAAACACCAGATAGTTGCCCTTTTTAGAGACCATTTGGCTCAGTGCTTTAGTCAACGGAACTAGGGAGGCTTCCCGGTCATGATAACGTGTGGAGACAGGTAAGACGGTTACTTCCCACTGCTCTTTTTGAAAAGGGGAAGACACGGTTAAACTGTAATCTTCCTCCGCTGCACCAATCATATCCCGGTAGTAAGATAATGGAGAAAGTGTAGCTGAGAACAGGATCTGACTGCGAAAGCTCTTGGACATCTGCCGTAGCAGATGCGAGGGATCCAAATTGAATAGCTTGAGATAGACATCCCCTCTACGAACCTCCGCATAGGTAATGTAGCGTTCATCATAGGTCTTAAAGGTGCGGAGCATGCCCTGAACTGCAAAATAGGTATCCAAGAGGACATTTTCCCCTTCTCCTTCCCCATTCAGTGAGACAATACTGGAGCTCGGGTGAATAAGCTCCTGTTCCGCCTCCAAAGAAAATATCTCAAGCAAAGCCGGCAGCTCCTCCGGGAACGAGTCCCACTGCCCTTGCCCCTCTTCATTGCAAATTTTGCGAAGGGAGATGAAAAAAGCATTCACCGATTTAGCGGCTGTACTCAAATTCCGGTTCATTTCTTTATATTGGCGCTGGATTTCCAGGAAAGGGGCTTTCAGCAAAGAGGCGGAGAACATCTCCCGTCCCCGGTCTACCAGATTATGTGCTTCATCTACTAGAAGTACCGTTTCTCTCTTTCTTTCCTCTGTAAGCCGTTTCAGACTGATGCGAGGATCATATATATAATTGTAATCGCAGATCACAGCATCACAGGCATAAGCTGCATCCAATGAGAACTCAAACGGGCACACTTTGTGTTTGTGAGCATACAGTGCAAGGGTGTCTCTGCTCATGAGCGTCTCGTGCTCTAACAGATCCATCAACGCGTCGTTGATCCGGTCATAATAGCCGTCCGTATAAGGACAGGAATCCTTACCGCAAATCCCCTCTTCGAGAAAACAGGCCTTCTCTTTAGCGGTAATTGTGATGACATGCAGCTGAAGTCCCTGCGTTAGCAACAGCGAGATGGCTTCCTGCGCGGCAAAACGGGTAACTGTCTTTGCCGTTAAATAGAACAATCCCTTAGCTTGTCCTTCGCCCATCGCTTTAAGGACAGGGAACAACGTCGACATTGTTTTCCCGATACCTGTGGGGGCTTGAGCGAACAGACTGACCTTTTCCACGACGGACTTGTATACAGCTCCTGCAAAATGACGTTGTCCCTTTCGATAAGAGGAGAACGGAAAGCTCAACTCCCGAAGACTCTGCTCCTTCTTAGCATCATGACGAACCATCATCTCGGCGTATGGAGCATATCTAGCCACTGTGTCATTCACAAATGAAAGCAGTTCTTCAAAAGACAACGTTCGGTACAAGCTTTTTTGCTCATCAGTGGCCCGGTGGACATAGGTAAGCTTAACCTGAATAGAAGAAAGCTCTTGCTCCAGAGCTACCATATATGCGTACATCAGTGCCTGTGCCCAATGAACCTCATGTCCCTCATCCAGTAAATCCAGCAGTCCGGAGGTTGATTTGATCTCTTCGACCGTAAAGCTCCCATCCTCCGAGACCAGCAATCCATCACAACGCCCATCTACAACATAAAGCAGGTTTCCATAAGGAATCTCCGTTTTCAAATAAACCTCCTTGCGGTCACCTTCCTTATATTGCTTTTGGATCTTCTGATGAATTCTTGTGCCTTCGACCATAGCGCCCGTTCCATGAAAGCCAGGTTCAATGCTTCCGCTGCGAAAAACATATTCAACGAGAGTTCTAACTGATAAAGCTACTGTAGAGCTCATCCAGCATCACCTCCTTTTATTATCCATATATCCTTTTTGTTCCCAATTGCCGTTTTAGTCCTGAATTCGTTGTATAGCCCTGCATGAGAGCAGGAGCGTCAGCTTCAACCCTTTGTGTTCAACTTTACGCGCTCCACTAAGCTTATACTTAGGTTCTCGATTTTTGACATTCTATAGCCAGCCCTGCATAATAAATTTAATTACTATGGAATTATTTTGTCTGGGCGCTGTTTCTTCCTAGCCGGGAAATGGCGTTTTATCATGTAGAAAGAAGGCGAAGCTGTGTCATCCTTTAACTTTAAACAGTGGATCGTTAAACCTTTTGTGTTTTTCACAATAATTTTTATTCTAAAAGCTTTCTTGGCATGGGGCGTAATCTTTGACGATATATTGCCCTGGAAATCATTATTAACTGAAATCCCCTTTGCTTGGGCGCTCTTCTGTATCATTGAACGTTTTGGTTCCAAGCGCAAGCTCGGATATTACATGACCGTAAATTTATTAGTGACAGCCATTTTCTTCGCAGCCATTATGTATTTTAAATATTACGGTGTTATTGTGACTTACCATGCAGCGGAGCAGGTGAATCAAGTCACCGCCGTCAGCAACAGCGTATTCTCACTAATGGATCCATACTACCTGCTGATTTTTACAGACATCATTATTCTTGGCGTCTATTTCTTCTTTAATAAAAAAGGCCGGGTCTATAAGAAAGAGAATATCAACCACCGCCGTGGCGGAAAACTTAAGTATAGTGTTCTGTTTGCAGTCTCACTTGCTTTATGTTTGTTCAACATCTTGCCTAATAAGGCCAGTATGAACGAAATTAAGAAAGCTCAAGAAATGGGAATTCTTAATTATGAAGCTTATACGATCTTCGCTAAAGAAGAGCCTGAGCTAGTCGATTCAAGTGACATTACACAAGATGCCATCAACAAATTGAAGGGGATTAATACTGCGGCTAGTTCTCCACTTCAAGGCATCGCTAAAGGCAAGAACCTTATTATTCTTCAAATGGAATCTTTCCAGAATTTCTTGTTGGGCCTTAAATTAGACGGTCAAGAAATTACACCGAACCTGAACAAGGTAATGAAGGACAGTCTTTACTTCCCTAATTTCTATCAAATGGTTGGCCAAGGGAATACGTCGGATGCAGAGTTCGTAGTTAACACTTCCTTCTACATCCCTCCACGTGGAGCGGCAACGATGTCTTATGTGGATAAAGTACTTCCAAGTCTGCCACGCGTGCTTAAAGAAAATGGATATCAGACTGCAACCTTCCACACCAATGTCGTAGAATTCTGGAACCGCGGCGAGCTGTATGACTCCCTCGGCTTCGATCATTATTATGACCGCAAATTTTTTGGTGAAGATGATGTCTTCTTCTTTGGAGCTTCTGATGATACGCTCTACAGTAAGACAGCCGATAAACTAAAAGAAATGGACCAACAGGAGCAGCCTTTTTACGCTCAAGTCATTTCAATGTCAGCGCATCACCCTTTTACTATTCCGGAAGAAAAATACCGCATGAAGCTGCCGGAGCGTTATGAAGGTACTTTTGTTGGTGACTATATCCGTTCCCAGAACTATGCCGATGATGCTTTTGGACATTTTGTAGAAGAGCTTAAAGCAAATGGTGTCTGGGACAATAGTGTAATCATGATTTATGGAGATCATATGGGATTGCCGATTTATTCGCTCGATCATGATGATAAAGAATTGATGACTGAAATCTATGGTCATGAATACAGTTATGCGGATATGATGAACATCCCTCTGCTTATTCATGCAGGTGCTGGCGTAGCATCGCAGACCATTGACGAAGTAGGCGGGGAAGTGGATATCATGCCAACCGCAGCCAGTCTGCTTGGGATTTCATTAGAGAATAACGTATATTTTGGTCAAGATCTACTCAGTCAGACTTATAATTTGCTGCCAGAACGATATTATTTACCTTCTGGTTCATTCATTGCCAGCTCAGGATTGCTTATTCCTGGTAACAGCTTTGAAGACAACACTCAGTACTCTATTTATAACAATGGAACAACGCCGAGTGCCACTGAAGACGAATATAACCGTGCCTTGAGGCTTTTACAGCTTTCCCACAGCTATATCACTCAGTTGCCTGACAAACAACCTAAACAATAAATTACAGGGCGTAGGCAGCCAACGAACAAAAACAGCAGAGCAGCGGTTCTCCAATAATGGAGAACCACTGCTCTGCTGTTTTTTTATAAAGATATCCATTCCGAAGCTTAGCTGACTAACGCTCCTGGTCCTCGATCATACGGTAATACTCTGCAAAGTTGCGTAGTTCTTCGGGCTTCAGTATGGATAAATGCTCCGCCAGCAGTTCTTTGGACCGGAAATGTCCTTCTTCGAGCACCTGCTGACCTTTTTCGGTGATCGTCACTACAACCGCTCTCCGATCCTTCCCATCCGGCTCACGTTTGATATAACCCAGCGCCTCCAAACGGTCCAGCATCACCGTCACTGCACTGGATTTGACCTCCATACATTCTGCCAGCTGTACCACCCGCGACTTCTTTTCTTTCGCTATCATATTTAACAGACCCATCTGTGGCACCGTAAGTCCGAGTTCTTTGTGCAAAGACATTTGAGACATAATCTTACGCTGTACTCTCCACATGGATAGTCCAAGACGATCTATTAACGGATCTATTTGATGTGGCATATTTGTTCAACCCCAATCCGTTTTTAATAACTCAAGCGTACCATTAGAACTGGTTATGATTCAATGGTTTTGTCTACTAAACCATTGAAAGCATGATGGAAAGCGCAAACTTCCATGATTCTCCAATTTCCGACACAGAAATACTATATTCCATGTAAGGTTATAAGCATATCAATACGATATAATCGTAGAGGTGAGAGCTATTATCACTGAGAACATAATTTGTCAAGGTTGGTGCGAAGAATGAAATTAGCAACTAAATTAACTTGGATGATGTTCGTCGTCTTACTTCTTGTAGGATCATCCATCGGGTTTTTCGGATACCGTACAGCTTATAAGCAAGTAGACGAAGCTGCAGGTATCGAATTGGTAGGATGCGCTAATATTACAACCGGCCTGATTGACCCCGCAGACATTTCCGCATTGTTGGCAGGCGATCAAAGTAAACTGGAGGCTGTAGAGGATCGAATCGGTTGGATTGTAGCACATAAGGCTATTTTTAAAGAGGCATTCATCTTATCCTTAGACGGAAAAGTACTTGCCGCAGATTCAAGCTTCCAAGCTAGAGGTTATAAAGCAGGCGATACTTTTTATTTTTCAGATGAAGATAAGCAAATGATTACTGAGCATAAGCATTCCTCCTACTCCAAGGTTTATACATACGAAGGCACCTCACTTAAGACAGGGTACGGCCCCATCTATCAGGATCATGATCCGTCTAAACCTATAGTTGCGCTGATGGCTATTAATTTCGATGGTTCCATAATTCAAGAACGAACTCAAGATATCATTGTTCAGCCTTTTATTATCGGAGCTTCCATTCTGGTTATAGCTATTGTGGCAGCTTATCTGTTAATCCGCCGAATGATTAGTCCGTTAACCAAGCTGTCCAAAGGGGTCAATCTTGTTGCACAGGGCGACCTTACTCATAATCCTATTTTATTCAACAGCAAGGATGAGATTGGTACATTAGCCCGTAATTTCAATGACATGACCCAAAGCCTGCGCTTACTTATTACCGAGGTCAATGAGACCTCCATGCAGGTAGCCTCCTCTTCCGAAGAGCTCTCCGCCAGTGCGCAGGAAACCAACCGGGCCGGTGAATATAGCGTCAATGTTACGATTGAGCTTGCCGATAGCGCGAATTCGCAGCTGCAGAATATGGAGGGTGAATATAAGTCTGTACAAGACCTATCTCGTTTCATCACAGAGATTGCAGGCAATGCAGATAACGCGATGAATAATGCGGTCAGCAACGCTAATAAAGCACGTACAGGCCGTGAGGCAATGGATTCCACCACACAGCAGATGAGAGTCGTAAGTGACAGTATTACCGACCTAGCACTCATTATTGAAACCTTGGGTGGTTATTCCAAAGAAATTGAAAATATCGTGGGTACTATTGCCAGCATCGCAGAAGAAACCAATCTCCTGTCCCTGAATGCAGCGATTGAAGCCGCAAGAGCTGGAGAAGAGGGAAGAGGGTTTGCGGTCGTTGCCCATTCCGTACGTAAGCTTGCTGAGCGCTCAGCCCATTCCGCTGCGCAAATTGGCCAACTGGTCAACATCATCGTGAACCAGATGGATCAGGCAGGAGAAACTATGAAACGCTCTACAGAAGAGATGGAGCACGGCAGAGAAATGATTGCCACGGCAGGCCAGTCCTTCTCGGAGATTGAAATGTCTGTCTCGGGAATGGCCTCACAAAGCCAACAGATCTCAGGAACGGTTCGACAGCTTTCGCTGATCTCCGACCGTCTCGTTACAACCCTTCAGAATATAGTAAATGTCGCTAATCAGACGGCCAGCAGTGCAGAGACATTATCCGCTTCCTCAGAAGAACAGCTTGCCGCAATGGAGGAAGTTGAGTCTGCAGCAGCTTTCCTGTCCTCCCTAGCTGAGAAGCTGCAAATTCTGATTGAACGATTTAAGGTTTCTTAATAGCAAAGGGGCTAGCATCCAAGCAGAGATATTCTGCTTAGACGCTAGCCCCTTATTCTATGTATTGAGATCATCTGCTACGATACTGCTGTATTCGCTATAAACCACTGGCCCAGCTCATGCACCGGCATTGGCCGCCCATAATAATAACCCTGCATCACTCTGCAGCCTAAGGATTGCAGCAGCTCAATCTGCTCTGGTGTCTCCACACCTTCCGCCACGACCTCCATATTAAGATTGGTGGCAATCGCAATGATATTACTGATAATGGCTTTCTTGGAATGCATCTTGCTCTTACGAATAAACACTTGATCAATCTTGAGTGTGTTAACTGGAATCTCATCTAAATTACCAAGGGATGAAAAGCCTGTCCCAAAGTCATCCAGTGATACCCTTACCCCAAGTGCCCGAAGTCTGGAGAGCTGCGCAACCGTCTCTTCCATGTTATTCATCGCAATGGACTCTGTAATCTCCAGTTCAAGGAAATGCGGCTCTAGACCTGAACGTGTGAGTGCTTCTTCTACAACATCGTATAAGCCCCCGCCCTCAAACATCCGTGCTGACATATTAATAGAGACTGCGACATTTGCTATCTCTTCCTTATGCCAAAGCATGTTCTGGCTGCATACATCATGCAGCATCCAATAGGTAATCGGGACAATCAGTCCCGTTTCCTCTGCAATGGGAATGAATTCAGCCGGGGAGATTATCCCATGTTCAGGGTGCCGCCAACGCAGCAGTGCTTCAAGACCCACGGTAACGTTCATATACGAATCCCATTTTGGCTGGTACACAACCATAAACTCGGAGCGTGCCAGCGCTTTACGAAGATCCTTCTCCAGCGACATCCGTCGCAGCTGATGGCGGTTCATCTCCTGATCGAACACACTGAATTTATTCTTACCCGAATCCTTAGAGGTATAAAGAGCTGTATCGGCTGCCTTCATTAACGCTGAGCGGTCAGTTCCATGCATAGGGGTCATACTGATCCCCACGCTTGCAGTAACATATAGCTCATTACCTTGAATACTGTAATATTTCTTAAGCTCATATAAAATGTGCTCTGCTTCCTCTTGCGCATCCTCCACAGTACAATCTGGAAGAGCGATCAGGAATTCATCTCCGCCCAAACGAAAGACCTTGCCTTTACTTCCTACAGAGCGTCTTAATCTTATAGCGACCTCTCGCAGTAACAAGTCCCCTATATCATGTCCAAGCGTATCATTAATCGACTTAAACCGATCCAGATCCACAAAAAATACGGCGCCAGATCTACTCCCGAAAAATTCATCTTTAAAATAACGTACCAGGCCATGCCTGTTCGGAAGATCAGTTAGTGGATCATAATAAGCCATCCGTTCCAGCACATGCCGGTCCAGAAATACAGCACCACCAGAAATCGCAAGCATAAATAGCGTTACCAAGGACACTCCCATTAAAAGAATAACATCAGTCTCCATAAAAAAAGTTGTATTGCCTAGTAGACCGTTATATTCAAAATGAGTCGCCCTTACACTCGTATAATGCAATCCAGTCACCGAAAATCCGATAAAGAGAGCAGAGTATAACTTCCAGCGGTTAAAACCCACATAGTCTTTAAACTTGTGAAATAGAAATAATCCGATAAAAGACGAGAGCATAACGAGGATTACAGCACATGTCTGAGTCCATATCTCATAATGAATCTCCGCTGCGATCTTCATGGAGGACATTCCGATATAATGCATAGCCGAAATTCCGCTGCCTAGAAGAACACCACTAACTATTAAACAACTTTTTCTTAAACGTGGCACAAACGTAATCCGGAATGCCGAATAGCAGCACAACACACCAACCAATAACGATAATACAGCCCTGCCTGGATAATAATTCACGCTAAAAGGAAAACGGCTCGCCATAATCCCTACATAATGTATCGACCATATGCCACTGCCGAGTACACATGCCCCCGATATTAACCATAAGCGACGAACTTTCCCAAACGAACGAGGGACTTGCGAGATCAGATTCAGCGCGGAATAAGCTGCAGTCGCCGCTAGCGCAAATGATAGTAAAACAATCCAAACGTTATAGTGGATTCCCATTTTATCCATTAGTTAACCTCTTCACCGGTTTTGAATACCGTAATCGCTGCAGCGTATTTCTCAAGTAAAAAATCAGTACACGAATATCAGATAAATGGAAGAGTGCGTAAAGATTATAGGTTATCCCTGAAAAGCAACTTTAGATGTATTCTACCTTGTATTCAGCCGATTGTCTAAGAAAATACTGGAATTTATACCCTTTTTTTATGTCGGCAAAAAATGTCCATATTTGACGCATTCACTCACCCCGAAAAGTTGGATATGTGACCTGTGGTTGATGGGGTTTTGGGGAAGGTCTTTCGCCATAACCATTGATTCAAAACTACCAGAACTAACAGATAGATGTAAATTCCTCCGGTAAATAAAGTGAAGACATAATGAATACCCGCCATCCCCATCAGCAAAAACATAAGCATGAAGGCGACTCCAGTGTAATCCTTTTGTTTGGCTGCCTCA
Organism: Paenibacillus sp. FSL H3-0310; assembly: GCF_038002785.1. NCBI lineage: Bacteria > Bacillati > Bacillota > Bacilli > Caryophanales > Paenibacillaceae > Paenibacillus > Paenibacillus sp. FSL H3-0310. The sequence goes on along the minus strand of NZ_JBBODC010000002.1, from coordinate 1,389,815 downwards.
TAACGCTCTGAAAAAGGTAAGCTCCGCGGATAAACACGAAAGCAGATGACTGAGAAAATCAGCATGGCGAATAATACCACTACTAAATCAGGTACAATGTGCACACCGAACAACAGAATGAACAATACCGCATCTACAGCAAATAAAGGCAAGACTAGCCGTAGCAGCGCCGCCTTAAGCATCCCACGGTAAATAGGCGTGCTATCGGGTAAAGGAATCAGCCTGTAAATCCAAGCTCCTTTATAACTTGTAGAGTATCGTAGCATCTGTATTACAGTCTGCATTAACATCGTGCAGAAATAGATTAACAAGTACACTTTTGAACCTTTAAGGGAACCATCATAACTATTCTGCAATATACCAAATATAAAAATAAACGGGAATGCGATAGAAAAGCCAAGTGCAGGATAGACCTTCAGCTTAAAATCGCGCTCATTCTTCATCATGGACCAAGTAAACCGAAAGAAAATCCCCTCTGCCGGTTCCTTGCATACTCTGCGCGAGAGCCACTCTGCGATCTGGCCCTTGTCTTTTCCACCGGAGCCTTGCTCCGCCAGCTTTTGCAAATTCCGCTCAAACTGTGGCATCAGCTTAATATAGGCTGCGATCAGTACAAGTGGGGTTATCAAAGCCAGCATTGAAAGAATGAAGTAATAGGGTTCTCTCGCTCCACCAAGCAACAGTTCAAACGGAGCCGCGAACCAAACCGGAAAAATAAAGTACTGCCACCAAGCAGGATGATAAGCAGCGCCAAGCTCAGTGAGGTTGAACAACCGGGAGATGAATTGATAGCCCACCATTATTCCGATCGTCAGAAGGATTTGCGTATAATTTATAATATCCTTGAGCTTCTCCCCATCAAAAAACCGCATGATCATCAGGTAGAGCAGTGCAGTTATTACGAGGATAAAACAGTCTAACAAGACAATTGTCACCGCATACATCAGAAAAAAAGCGATCCCCTGCTTAAATAGGCTAAATACCAAAGATGGACCAGTGATCGACAATGTAACTGTCCCTAAGTAGAGGAGAACGTGGATGGTTTTGGCCATATTTAAGGTGGTACGGTTGACGGGTTTGGAAAAAAGAATATTTTTATCACGTAAATCAAGCATTACTGAAGAAAAGTCAGAGATCAGGGTTGTGGAGACAAAAAACATAATGATCCCAAAGGTTAAGCTCATTTGCAGCATATAGTGGTCGTTGGATAGCGTTAGCGGGATTAATATTAAACCAAACAGTAAATAAATCCACTGTAATCGCAAAGGCGAACCTTCTTTAACGTTCTCCTTTTTCTGCATACCTGCAAGCGCTGTAGGCGTTCTTCTTCCGTCCATGGTCAGTTTGATCTGCAGAATACTCCGTATGGTGTCATAATCGACTCCAAATCTTATAAATGCACCCCGCAGCTTATCCAACAGCCTTAGCACGAAGAAATCAGTCATAAGAGGATACCTCTTGCTCTTGCATGACCGCAACAAATTCACCAGCGATATCACGGTATTTATCAAATCCGGTTAATTGATTGAAAATATCTTCAAGCGTCCCTTCGCGGCCTTTCTCCTTCAGCTCTGCAAAACTTCCGTCCGCCACAATATCCCCGCCATCAATCAAAATGATCCGGCTGCTGATTTTCTCAACCACATCCATGATATGTGAGGAGTAAAAAATGGTCTTCCCCCTTGCTGCCAGCGATGCAAAAATCTCCTTCACTATCATCACGCTATTAGCATCCAAACCACTCAGCGGTTCATCCAGGAATAAAATATCAGGGTCATGCAGCATGCTGGAGATAAGCAGCACCTTTTGCTTCATCCCTTTTGAGAACGAAGAAATCCGCATATCGTAAGACTTCTCCAAACCTAACAGTGTAGTTAATTTTTTGGCCTTGTAGTCCGCCTCCGCACGACCTAGCCCATACAGCTCGCCAACAAAGGTTAGATACTCTCTTGCAGTGAGGCTATCATATAATTCGGCTACCTCCGGCACATAACCTATACGTTTCTTGTAAGAAACATCTCCATCGGCAATATCCTTACCGAAAATCTCCACTTTACCGTTATATCCTTCTACCAGACCGAGCATAATCTTCACCGTTGTACTCTTGCCTGCCCCGTTAGGGCCGATATAACCAATAATTTGTCCTCTATATACCTTAAGATCAATTCCCTTTAGCACCATTCGGTCTGTATAGTTCATCCATAAACCTGAAATCGCTATGACCGGATCGTCAGCTAAACCCATATCTCAGTCCCCTTTCTAGTAACTAATCAATAATGTGAAATATTACTACTTTATGTAATTACAATAATTGTATCATTTAGTAGAATCCTCTTCCATGATTTAGTCTGCTAATCTTATGTCTAGTTAAAAAAGAGTGGCCATTAGGCCACCCACTAGAGATTTATAGCGAAAGGCAGCACCACCGATGCCACGAAATGGCTGTTGGCACCCCCTCTATTTGAGCAAACCAGACTAAGATCAGCGTACGTTTGGTCGGGTAGCATTTATAAGTAAGAGAGCGAACACGCTATCGGACACAGCTGACCTTATACGCGGCTTTTTCCCACATTTAGAGTGCTAAAGGACCCCATAGTCGCTATCAGCATGAAAACCACCATAAACGCACCTTTTTCTAAGTGATAGCGTCGCTGGAGTCCGAAACTATGCCCCAAAGGCTGGAAAGCGGAAAATAACGTCATCTGGGTCCGAAAACCGCGCCGATAATGAATGAACTGCTGAATCAAGCGGGCATGAGGGCAAGCGGACAGGGCAAGGGCAACCAGCCAGCCTGCTAACAAACAAAAAAACAGAGCAGCGATACTCCAATAAAAGAGGAATCGCTGCTCTGCTGTCTTAGCCAAACCGAGTCGCCGCATTCATAGTTGAACGCTACTTACGTGACGTCCGCTATGTCTTAGTGGCTGATTATTTGGATAGCAAATTGTAAATAACCAGTGCTGCTTCTGCTCTTGTAGTGACTTCTTTTGGATTGAGTTTACCGTTCGCTCCGGTCACTATGCCTCTCTCTACCAGCGCTTGAAGGGCTTCTTGTGCATAACCAGCGATCTGTCCAGCATCACTAAAGCCGGCAAGCGTGGCCGCTGTCTTCTCAGATGGCAGTTCACCTAGCGCTACAAGCGAGCGGTACAAGAGTGTAAATAGCTCCTGCCTAGTGATCTGAATATCTGGCTGGAATTGATTATCTCCCGAACCCGTTGCTACCCCAAGACGTTTAGCTGTAGCAAGATAATTCGTATAATACGTATTGCCTGCATCTGCAAAATTATCAGCAGCAATGGCATCCGGTGTGATGTCATAAGCCTTGAGCAACAAGACGATGAACTGCCCTCTAGTGATTGCAGCATTCGGACTGTAATGTTCAGCATCCGTACCAGATGTGATACTGCGTGCTGCTAAGAAACCTACTGCATAGCTATACCATGATGCCTCTGGAACATCTGCAAAGCTCACCTGATTATATCCAATAATATATTGGGAGAAATGTGTGGTTACGAAATCTACAGTTCCCTTGGCGGCATTGTAATTTCCACGTACATTGTCCAAACTTCCAGTGCTGTTAATGTGATACACGATAACCGCATCTGACCTTTCTCCCGCTTGCAGCACATACGGTACGCTGATACGAACACTCCCCCCACCGAAGGTGGAAATCGTACTTTCACCCGCTATAACCGACAAGTCATAAACCGGTCTGTCTCCGAGAACAGCCTTGCCTTCTGCCGTTAATGACACCTTCGCGATTCTAACAATTATGTCTCCGGCATCTGAAGCTGCACTAATGCTCGCCAATGATTTGGCATCAAACGTAATCGTACCCACATTCTCATAATCAATGGTAATCTCCGCCTTCGTTCCGGCGGCTAACTCATTAATTATGCTTCTTGGAAGTATAAGATCAGCTGTTTGAGTATCCGAAGTAGCTGCAACTTTAATTTCAAGAACAGCTTTCTTCCCATCAGCTTCTGCCTTCTTAGCGAGACTCACAAATTCAGCAGCCGTTTCTTTTGTGATCGTAGCAGTAGTAACTCCTGTGGTTTTATCCGTTTTAGTTGCCGCTGTTGCTGACAGGTTCACGGTATTCCCTGCTGTTGCCGTAGCAACCAGTTGCGGGCTTGCTGATGGTGTTGGTGTAGTCGTGCTCGGTGTAGAATTGCCACCCGATCCACCTGTTCCACCTGTTCCAGGATCTGAAATAGGCACATAGGCCGGAACCACAATGTCAGTCGCTGGACTTGCCTTATAACCTTCTTTGGCTGCGTATCTCACTTGATACGCGCCCGGTATTAATCCTGTGATTTCTTTATCTGGTGCATACACATAATTAGTTACACTCGACAGCTTATATTCTAAGGCTGTCGTGGTTCCCGTAATTCTTCCATCGTTGTTCGCTGCTGAGGTAGGAGCAACTCCCTGTAACCCAGTTGGAGCTGCTTGTTCCGCAGTGAATGCTGGAACGATTACATCTGCTGCTCTACCAGCGTTAAATCCCTCTTTAGCTGCGTATCTTACCTGATAGATACCCGGCACAAGTCCAACGATCTCTACATCTGATGCGTAGACATAATCGGTAACGGTAGACAGCTTATATTCCAGCGCTTTCGTAGTTCCTATAATTTTACCGTCGTCATTAGCTGCACTGGTTGGTGCTACACCTACTAATCCTGTAGGTGCCGCTTGCTCACCATATGCCGGGACTTCAACTGTAGCGTCTTTACCAACGCTGTATCCCTCTTTTGCCGCATATCGCACATTATAGAAGCCCGGAGTAAGACCAGTGATAGCCGCACCTGTTACAGGCTTATAATCAGCTTCTCCAACGCCTTTATACTCCTGTCCTTCCGCTGAACCCGTAATTTGCCCATCATCATTAGCTTCAGAAGTAGGGGCTACGCCCACCAGTCCTATCGGAGCTGCTTGTTGATGGGTGTAAGCAGGAACTTCCACACTTACGTCTTCGCCAGCATTATAAGGAATGATTGTGGGTCCAGCTGCGGAAGTTGGCCCTTGATAGCCCGATGTTGCGGCATATCTTACCTTGTAAACACCAGGTGCAAGCCCTGTGATGGCTGATCCCGAAACTGGGGTGTAAGCCTCGTCTCCAGCAAGCTTAAATTCCAATGCTGAACTGGTGCCTACAATTTGCCCATCCTTATTGTCGGCCGCAGTTGGTGCTACACCCGTAAGTCCTGCCGGCACAGCTTCGAGTCTGGAGAATATTTTATCCAGCGCTGTTGTAGTGTTATTGTATCTGGCTCCGATTGGGTAATTAGCCTGCACGTAATCCGGTTGGATATTCGTCCAGCTGTACATAAGTTCAACATGCCCTAGAATCGGTGTGTTTTTGCCTCCTGCATCCTTGTTGTCCTTGTTATAAGTGAACAGATACGGAACCTGAAGTCTGTCTCCGCTCACAGTGTTTCCAAGTCCGTCTACATAACTAATTACAGTTGGTTTAGCAGCTGTATTGTTTTCGGTCTTGATATTGGTCAGATAAGTACGAACCAGATCAACATAAAGCTGCGCATACGGATGATTGGTGGTTCTAATCTGAAGCTCATTATTATTATGCGGATTCGCACTGCCCTTAGTGCCGCTGTTGTTATTAGGCTCAGCAACGGTCACACCAGCATCCAGCTTAGTGTCGAAGAAGTAGATCTTATGGATATTATGTTTTTTGGCATATTCGTTGATATATTTAATCACCGCTTGCGTGTTAGGGCACCACGAGCCGCCTAACAAAATCGCATAGTTTCCCTCACTCGCTAAAATTTGCTTCAGCTGATGATAGGTCACATGTTCATAAACAAGCGTGCCATCCGCTTCGTTGAAGATCGTAGGTTTGCCCTCATTTTCCCCTTCATAGTTCTTATTAAATGCAGCCTTGATATAAGCCGACTCGTCGATAGTGTCATATCGGGAAGCGGCACCCAGCACCTCACTTACTGATGTTTTATACGCATTAACCTTCGCCGCATCAAGTGTTCCGTTCGTCAGGAACTCATTCCACGAATAGCTCTTATCCAGATAGGATACGACAGGAGCACTATTTCCCTGTGCATCCTTGTGATCCTTGTTGTATACCAATAAGAATGGAGACTCGAGCTTGTTAGCAGTCACAACTTCCCCGTTTGTATTGGTATAGCTGACATTGCGTTCTGGATCATCTTTGGAAGACAGATTTAAATTCTTCAAATACTTGTTGACCAGATCAACATATTTATAGGCAAATTTATTATTGCTGTCTGCAATCTGAAGGGTGTCCCCGTCCAGCTTAGTATCAAAGTTATAAATCGTTGAGATGCCATATTCCTTGGCTGCCTCGTTGATAAAGCCGATATCGGCCTGTGTATTCTCACTCCAAGCGCCGCCAACCAGAACAGCGTATGTGCCTTCACTCTCAAAAAGATGAACGATATCTTCATACGTCGCTGTTTTAAATACATGGTTAGCATCATTTAGACGGTCATAGACATGACTGAAATAGTCAAACTGGTTAACGCCGCCTTGGGAAGAGGTTATCGCTTCTGCGGTATCCGGATTAGCATAAGCTCTCCCTGCCTGAGTAGGCAGGATTAGCAGGGAGGCTGCCAGCAACAGCGTTACAATTTTTTTGAAGGTTAATGGTCGTATCATTATGTGCACCTCGCCTTAAATAGGTTTATGGGATGAATGGGCTGAAAGGAATCCTGAATGAGCCTGCTGCTCATCAAGGACAAACCTCTTCCTCAGCGGCTGGTGCCGGTGCGGGTGCCTGAACCGTTTCCACTGGAGCAGCTGCTGGCGCGCTGACTGTAGATGCAGGTGCAGAAAACGATGTTTTCGGTTGAGAAGACTCAACTACCGGAGCCGGGGTTGCCTTAACTACCTCTGTGGTAGAGAAGGTTATAGCCTTTTTGGAAGGTGTCTCCGTTGCTTTTGCTACGGGAGCTGCAGTTTCCTTAGGCTGTTCAGATACAACAGGAGCGGCAGTCGGCTGAACGGCTTTAGCGGTTACGTTTGCTTTTGGAGCAGTCGTAGGCGCAGCAGTTGGCGCAGGCGTTGCTGCGCTGGTTTGCGGTTTAACAGATGCAGATACCGTTGTTGCAGCTGTTGCCGTCTTAGCGGTGTCCGTAGCCGGGGATACAGCTGCTTTAGGCTGAGCTGCACCCGCTTCTGGAGCTGCTGAAGCCACAACCTTCGCCGCAGAATCAACAGCTGCGGCTGGGGCCGTAGTCGCTTTTGCCGTGACTGTCTCAGCTGCTGGAGCCGAAGCTTCCGGCTGGACAGCTTCTGTTACAGGAGCTGCAGTAGCTTCTGCCTGAACAACAACTGCTGCCGCAGAAGTAGCTACTGGTAAAGCTGCTGCGGTTACTGCTGTATTACTACTCTCTTGAATGGGTGCTGCCTCTGCTGTTTTTTTGTTAGCGGATACCGCGGCATACGTCAATGCGGAGAAGACGATAGCGGCGGCAACCAAAGAGATCGAAAGCTTTTTCATATGTGTACCATCCTTTTCAAATAAAATAAGAAACCCCTTCACTACATTCTTGTACCTTAAATCCGTAACTCTCCCTTCTCTAAAGTAAAAAAAAGAGACTCAACGGGACGCAATTTACGCGTCTTTCGTTGAATCTCCGGCTGTCCAGTCGATTCCAATTGGCTTGTGATTAAGTTCCATATTATTCATGCCATAGTGCCTTGTCAATCAATTTTTATTTTTCACATGGTTTTTATCGGAATTAATTATTTTTAACATATAATTACATTGACTTTACTATAAATTCTATATAGATTGATCTCAATAGGATTAATCACATTAAAAAACTAGGTTTAAGGGGGTATTGGTAGTGAACATAGATAACAACTTATTATCCGCCATCGAAACGAACTGGTATGGATTTGTCGCCTCCATATTTGTGTTTGCAATTTTGTTTCTACTGGCACGTAAACGAATTGGATTTGGTACCCGGGTACTCATCGGACTTGGCATCGGACTTATTGCCGGTATATTCTTTCAGTACTTCGATTTAGAGACCAAAGCTATTAGCACATTCGGCAGCATTTATATCAGCTTGATCCGCATGCTCGTCATTCCTTTAGTATTCGTACTCGTATTAAACAGCATTTCTTCCTTAACCAATCTGGAGTATCTACGCAAAATCGGGATCAAAACCTTCGCCTGGTTCCTCGGAACAACGGGCATCGCTTCTATTATCGGCCTATCCGTTGCGCTGCTGTTCAATCCCGGCCAAGGTATACAACAAGATGTACCCGCAGATTTTGCAGCCCGTGAAATCCCGACCTTCTCCCAGGTTATCCTCGATCTTGTTCCATCTAACCCTGTTAATGAAGCAGCTACGGGTAAGGTTGTGCCTCTACTCATTTTCGCGATCTTCCTAGCAGTGGCTATAATCAAGATTGGCTCCAAGAAACCGGAAGCCGTCAAGCCTGTACGTGATCTTATTGAATCCCTGACACTGATACTGCATCAGGTTGTGAAATTCATTATTCGCCTGACGCCTTATGGCGTATTCGCACTGATTGCCGGAATCACCGCACGTTATGGCTGGGAGACGTTGCAGGAGCTAGGCAGCGTAATTATAACCTCGTACGTAGCAATGATTATACATTTTGTACTTATCTTTGGCGGATTGGTTCTATTAGTAGCGAAGGTGAATCCAATTCGTTTCTTCCGCAAAGTGTATCCAACCATTACCGTTGCCTTCACAACCAGAAGCAGCTACGCAACCCTACCGGTCAATCTAGAAGTGATTACGAAGCGGCTTCATGTCTCCCCGCGGATCGCGAGCTTTATCGCACCGTTAGGGGCATCTGTGAACTTTAATGCGTGCGGTGGGATTTGGCCAGCTATTGTGGCTGTATTTACCGCCCAAGTATTCGGTATTGATCTGAACTGGACCGACTATATTACACTGGTATTAGTAAGTATTATTTCTTCCATTGGTGTAGCTGGCGTACCTGGACCTGCCGTAATATCGACCACGGTAGTCTTAACTGCTCTCGGCCTTCCGCTTGAAGGAATCGCTATCGTTGCAGGTGTTGAAGCGCTCATCGATATGGGCCGTACCGCAGTAAACGCAACTGGAACAGCTGTAACAGCTCTGTTAGTAGCTAATTCCGAAGGTGAATTTGACCGCGAAGCGTTTAATAGCAATGATGACGATGATATTCTCTTGAGCACCGTGTAAAAGCTGAAACTGTAAAAACCTCCGGAAGCTGCGTAAAGCAGAGCGCCCGGAGGTTTTTTTGCATAGATTCCTATTGGATTCATCTTCTTAGAGCATACTAATTCTTTCCCGCTTTTTAGCAGAAGCTAGACAAGTCTCGATCAATTGCATGCCCAGCACTGCATCCTCAGGTGCAAATAATTTTTTTCCTGTAAATACTGCGGCGGCAAAATCATCGACCTCCCGTGTATAGGGATTCGCCCCGGTGGCATCAACCCGTCTTACCCCTTCTCCCGTATGCACAAAAAATTCAGCATCCTCATCTCTAGCATTAAAAGGCATAGGCACTTCAATCATTCCATCGGTCCCCAGAATCTCTAACAGCTGGCGGTTATATGCCCACATCCCGCAATCAAAAATCAGGCTTAGCCCCTTCGGAAACTCTACCAGCCCTGAAGCCATCATATCTACATTGTCATGCTTCGGAGAGAACATTGCCTGTACTGTCACGGCTTCCGGCTCAGCTCCGAACAGCAGTCGTGCTGCACTAAGCGGATAACAGCCGATATCATAAAGCGAGCCGCCGCCCCAAGCGGATTTAAAGCGAATATTAGAGGTGTCTGTAGCGTCATTATAAGTAAAAGTGCCTCGAATGGAGCGTAATTCGCCAATTTCACCGCTAGCTATAATCTCTTGCAATTCCGCAATCCGAGGATGATGCCGATACATATAAGCTTCTGCCAAATGGACTCCAGCATCATTACAAGCTTTTACCATCTCAGCCGCTTCTTCACTGTTCAGCGCGATCGGTTTCTCACATAAGATATGTTTGCCAGCTTCCGCCGCACGGATTACCCATTCCCGATGGAGGTGATTTGGCAGTGGAATATACACTGCATCAATATCCTTATCCGCCAGTAATTCATCATAGCTGCCGTAAGCTTTATCTATTCCGAACTCTGCGGCTACAGCGCTGCTTTTTTCTAAACCGCGACTGGCTACCGCTGTAATCATTCCCGTCTCCGAATCCATTATAGCCGGCATCACTGAACCTGTCGCAATCTGCGCGCAGCCCATGATTCCCCAGCGAAGTTTTTGCACCATCGTTGCTAACCTTCTTCCTTATAGATTACTTACTATACTTAAAGCCACCTTATCATAGAATGAAACGTTTCTCTAACAGAAAGAAGCCTGCAAATTGCAAAAAAACAGTGCCAAAAGGAGCTCCAACCCCGATAGACACTGCTTTTTTATAAAATATGAATGTTTATATTAGTGCATTCAACAGCACAGCCGCACCCAGCACAACTATACGCGCAAGGTTCATCAATACGAAGTTTTTGACGGCAAGAATAAAGGTACTCGCCTTCTCCTGTTTCTCTGTGAACAAGGCAATATTTCGGCGAAGCGGGATCAGCGTAAGTAGAATCAACAGAACCAGAATAGGATTAATCCCTAAGATCAGCAGCACTACAAGATCCAGATAAGAGACATAGTAGAGATATTTAAAAAGCACAAGCGCATTGCGGCGGCCAATGTACACCGGAAGCGTGTACCTGCGATTCTCCACATCCTCATCAATATCACAAATATTATTAGCGAGCATAATCCCTGCGATCCCCAAAATAGCGGGCACGGAAAACCAGAAAAGGTACAGCACTTCCACGATGTTGATATTCAAGCTGACCCAGCCGTTCTGAAGCAGCAGTGAAACCACATGCTCATCCGTATGGATATAGGCAGAGATAAAAATAATAACAAAGCCCATAAACAAACCCGAAAACAGCTCACCTAACGGCATACGCGAGATGGGAATCGGCCCGAACGAATAAAGTATACCGATCAAGAACGACAGTCCACCCAGCAAAAAGACCAGCAAACCCGTCTGAGTGACAAGCGCAATCCCGCCCCCTGCTGCCAGCGCCAGCAAAATAACAATCGTCGCCACGACGGTGCGCTCTTTTAGCTTAAAATGAACAATCGGATTATGCGTTTCGTAGCCGTAGCCGTGGGTTTTGGAGGCTTTTTTGAAATCGTAATAGTTGTTAATCGCCGTCGTCGCCATATCGAAGCTAAGCAAAGACACGAACATCAATCCAAAACGCAATACGTAAAAATCCTCAAACCGGTACAGGGCATACAACGTTCCCATTAGAAACGGAATAATACTGGCTACCTTCGTCGGCAGCTCCACAAATCTTAGAAAGCTTTTAATATTCACACCATACACCCTTATCTGTCAAATGAGCCTGCAAGGTATTACTGTTCAGTTGTTGTAACCGTCACCGGGGACCATTCTGCAATAACTGTTTGTCCATGTACAGACACACTGCCTTCAGGACTCAGATCCTTCTCTGTCATAATTCCGAGCGCTACAGTGAAGTTATTGAATTTAAGCGGTATATTTTTCTCGCGGCGTACTTCCTTGCCGTTCAAATAGAATACAGCCTCATCATTGCCGCGGTGATAGGTAATACGGTACGTATTGAATTCCCGTGGTTTGAAATCCGTATCTTCTTTAAAGATGCAGAAATATTTCGTTCCAGTGCTTTCTGGCACTTGTACACCCGGGAATGGCAATATACCATATACACTAGCGTATTTGTCATTTCCCGCGAAGAAATCAAGCGCAGCGCCTGTCGTGAAATCCAGCAGGTTCAGCGATACATATCCATCATACAGATCTCCAGGTGCAGTTCCTTGTGTACGGCAACGAATTTGCAGCTCAATGCTAATCTCTCCAGCTTCCGGAATCTCCACTGGCTTGGCTGAATAATACATGTGCTTGGCATTGTCCAGAATTTGCACTTGATGGTTCTCACGAGATAACTTCGCACGTACATACAAGGTATCATTACGAACGATAACTACAGCCTCCGGCTCACGGTAAGCCCAAAAAGATCCGTCAGGCAGTGTAAATCCACCCGTCTTCCAGACCTTTCCTTCTTCTAAAATAGAGTGGAAATCCCCAAGAACCATGCGATTGCCTTTAACTTGTTGTTCTTCTGCCGTCAATTCCTTGTCCTTCTTTTCCATGAAAGCTCACTCCTTCTGTAGTCCATCTATTAGTATCAGATCAAGCCTTGAATTAATAAAGTTATTGCCATTACTACTCCGCAGCGTACGGAGGCTTTTTGTGAAGCACCCATCAGCGGGATATAAGCCGGCGAAGCATTATGTTGCTTGAGACTACTGTAAATGCGCAGCGGCCAGAAAGCTGTAACCAGCGCCAGCAGTGCGTAAACAGGAAGTACACCCAACAGCACACAGACTATCACCGAAGCGTAACCAGTAAAAAGAAGTACACGTGAGAATACAAGTGCCTTTTGTTCTCCCCATACTACAACAAGCGTAAGCTTACCCGCCTGCTCATCCGCTTTCCAATGTAGGAAATGGTGATTAAACAACAATAATGTAGTTAAAAATCCGACAGGCAGCGAGAGAATTACAGGCTTCATGCTAAACTGACCGGTTTGTACGAAATAGGAGCCTAATACAGGCATAATCCCAAAAGCAATAAAAATGGCCATCTCACTATAACCTTTGCCGCGATAGCCATAACGCAGTGGCGGAGCCACATAGAAATAAGCGATTAAAGCACCAACAAGTACAAACCAGAGGATGTTCCAACCGCTATATATACTAAGAATCCCACCACAGATAAGGGCAATCGCCAGCATACTCCAGGTCATCCTTGCATAAAAAGACTCCGAGAGGATTCCACCTGTCAGTAGCCCGGAGTTTGTGCTGATTTCACCAGCGGAATTCTTTGCTTCTGTATCGGTTCCGTTGCGGAAGTCCCACAGATCATTCACCATATTGGAGAACAAATGCGCCGAAATCGCCCCTATTAAGGTAAGAATAAATAAAACCGGATGGAATGTCCCTTCCCATACATATGCCCCAACGGTCCCCAAAACAATCGGGATGAGCATAACAGAAAAACTCCAAAACCGGGTCGCCTTGGTAAATAATGTCCATTTGTTCACTTCAAGCTTACCGCCTTTTTCATATGATTTGATAATAATTATCACTGACTATTATACATCAATTTTCAATAGATTGTGAAGATTATCACTGCATATAATGTCTATTCTTGACATAATACTTCCGTTTGTTTGGTTAAGTATCTTGATAATGGAAGATAAAAATGTAAACAATTCCTTATTTCACGCAGGACCCCTATTTTACGACAAAAAATGAGTGTTGTTTTATAGGCAAGCACATACCGATATGATATGATAGGCAAGCCTATGAACAGCGCCCCTTACGGGCTGTTTTTAAGAGCGTAAAACTATATATAATAATGGAGGCTTTTACTGTCATGTCAGCGCAATCCCCTAACACCCAATCTGTCAAAATCGTCACTGCCGACCCTAGCGCCATCGGGCTATTCGGACTGGCTATTGTCACATTGGTCGCTTCTTCACAGAAGCTTGAATTTACAACAGGACTTAGCTACGTTATTCCTTGGGCTATCTTCCTGGGAGCATTCGCGCAGCTATTCGCCGCCATTCAGGATGCTAAGCACAACAATACCTTTGGTATGACCGCCTTTGGCGCCTACGCTTTCTTTTGGTTCGGCATGGCTAGCAGCTGGCTAATCAAGCTTGGCGTATTTGGTCCAACGCTTGCGGAGGCTGTAGATCCTAAGCAGCTCGGATTTGTATTTCTGGGTTACTTGATCTTCACACTCTTTATGACGATTGGTGCCGTTGAGGCAAATAGAGTTCTGCTTATCATTTTTGTATTGATAGATTTTCTCTTTATCGGACTAACCTTTGATTCCTTTGGGATCGCTCCAGAATTCTTCCATAAGCTAGCTGCTTGTGCTGAGCTTGGTATTGGTATCGTGTCCCTTTACGGATGTGGAGCATCCGTGCTAAACGCTCATTTCGGCCGCAGCTTCTTACCGATTGGAGCTCCGCTGGGCATCTTCAAAAAATAGAAATTGTTCTGATCTGAAACTAATACTTTTGCAAGCCGAAAGGATGCTGAGACTATGCATGTCCTGTCCTCTTCTGAATTAGCGGTAACTGCTATTTTCGCCCTTATTCTCGCAGTTATTGCCTACCTGATCATTCGGAATATCCCGAAGATGGTTGGTGATATTGCGGCTTTTCGCAAAAGAACACTGGTTTGGACCCAAGTTTCACTAGTACTAACGGTGCTTCAGTTGAATTTCAAAGCAGGCGATTGGCGCTTTTCTATCGTCCTTGGACTCATTGTGTTATTTACCGGAGCTATTTGGCTGTCCGCCCGTTATTACGACATCAGTCGCAATGCAGGTCCAGAATCTAAAGATCCTGAAGCACATTAGTAAATCTCAAGCTCCCGAAAGGGGGCTTTTTTTTATAATTTCAGAAAGCTTCTTCGCATAGTTCTCCCCATCACAACCATACTAATGACATTCTAATAAAAGTAACGGGAGGATTATCAGGGTGAGCAAAAAAATCAATCTGCTAATGTTCAGTGGGGAATACGACAAAGCGATGGCTGGACTGATCCTAGCAAATGCCGCAAGAGATATCGATGTCGAGGTTACTATGTTTTTTTCATTCTGGGGTCTATTTTTGGTGCGTGATCCGGAGAAAATGACTCTTGAGGACAAGAGTATCTACGAGAAGCTGATGGATGTTATTACACCGAAGGGCCCTGGGCAGCTGCCGCTCTCTCATCTGAACTTTAGCGGGCTGGGACGAATGATGCTGGAGGAAATGATGGAGGAACAAGGCGCACCGAAGCTGATTCATTTTCTAAAAGGGGCTCGTAAAAAAAACATCAAATTCTATGCCTGCAAGCTCTCTGTGGAGATCATGGGCTTTAAGCCCGAGGAACTGCTGCCAGAGGTCGAAATCATTGATGCTGCGGCATATTTAAAGGACGCTTTAGAAAGTGATGTACAGTTATTTATTTAAAGTCTGACTAGGCTTTAACCCAATCCCCCATGCAGGCATATACTGTTGCCATAGAAACTACTGGCACGCCGAAAATACACCCCATTAACTTAACACTGACGGCGTACGGGCTGGAGGGAATATCCGTGCTAAACATCATCCACGCCTCTTCTGCAGAGACGCCCGCTTCATTACAAGACCATTTTAATACTTTTCGTGGTCACACCATCGGCATTCGGCATCAAATCAACACCCCTTATGGCAGACAGCCGCTTCTGTATGCCGATTGGACCGCAAGCGGGCGCTTATATGAACCGATCGAACGCAAGTTGCAGGAAGCCTTCGGTCCCTACGTCAGCAATCCACATACAGATTCCAACACCACCGGACTAATCATGACGCAGGCTTATAATGAAGCTCGCCAAATCATTAAGAACCATGTAAATGCTGGCCCTCAGGATGTACTGCTCTTCTGCGGCAATGGAACAACAGGAGCCGTGAACAAGCTGCAGCGTATCATGGGATTAAGGCTCCCGGAATGGCTACTGGAACATAATAACCGTGCACTGGAAGACCGCCCCGTTATCTTCACCAGCCATATGGAGCATCATTCCAATATTCTTCCTTGGCAGGAGGGACTTGGTGACGTCGTTACCATTCCCGCCGGAAAGGACGGAAATATTGACCCTCAACAGCTTGAAGACCAGCTGCGACTGTACCCCAATCGCCGTTTCAAGATTGGTTCATTTACAGCTTGTTCTAATGTGACTGGAATTCAGACGCCTTACGCAAAGCTAGCGGCTACTATGCATCGTCATGGGGGCGTATGCTTTGTGGATTTTGCCGCCAGTGCTCCCTACGAGCCTATCAATATGCACCCACCTTCCCCACTGGAGAAGCTTGATGCGATCTTTTTTTCTCCGCATAAATTTCTGGGTGGGCCGGGCACAAATGGCGTTCTAATCTTTGATGAAGCGCTGAGCAATGGACGTATTCCTGACGAACCGGGTGGAGGTACAGTAGCCTGGGTCAACCCTTGGGGAGGACGCCGCTACACTAATGCGATTGAGATGCGGGAAGACGGGGGAACACCGGGGTTTTTACAGGCTTTTCGCACGGCACTTTGCGTGAAGCTGAAGGAGCAGATGAATGGAAACGGTCAATATATGGTGATTAGAGAACACGAGCTGTGTCAGGAATTAATGGCAGGACTCCGCAGCATCCCGGAGTGCGCGCTGCTGGCCGGAGATCATACAGAACGTCATGGAATCGTCTCTTTTACACTTCGTGATATCCATTACAACCTCGCTGTTCAGCTGTTGAATGACCGTTTCGGCATACAAGCTCGAGGCGGCTGCTCTTGTGCAGGTCCATACGGACATTACCTTCTTGGATTAGGGTGGACGCAATCCGCTCAGATTGCCGGAGCGATCATGAGCGGCGACCAATCCTTCAGACCAGGGTGGATTCGCATCTCCCTACATCCCATTATGACTAATCAGGAAGTAGAGAGAATTGTATCCGCTGTAAGGAGTATTGCGACCCATGTCCAGCAATGGAAGCAGGACTACCTTTACGATACTTCCACGAACAGCTGGAATCATATCTACGCGCAGCATTCACCCGAGATGAAGCTCCAAGAACTCTTCACCATGTAACAATCTAACTTATCACACGTTGCCCTTCACCATGTCCAAATCGGCAGCACTGGCATTGGAGATGACCTGTTCTACATTTTTGCAGCCCGGAATTACACTGGTTACTGCGGAATGCTGGAGACACCAAGCCAAAGCCCACTGCGCCATATCCAGACCTGACGGCACTTCAGTAGCAGCAATTTCTGCTACTGCGCGCAGCTGCTTTTGTCTTACATCCTCTTTATGGTTAGCTCGCACATCACCCTGAGCAAAAACCGCATCTGGCTTATACTTGCCGCTCAAATAACCACTGGCTAACGGAACGCGAGCTAACACACCTAATTGATGCTCGATGCACAGCGGAAGAATCTCTTCTTCAGGTTGACGATCCAGCCGATTATATACTACTTGTATGGCCTCTGCTTGCACATCCGCTGCCGCAGAGGTCTGGTGCACCCCCGAGCCCGATGCACTGATCGACACGCCCAAATGACGGATTTTGCCGGCTTGCTTCTGTCTGTCGAGCATACTCCACAGCTTATCATTATCGAATTGCTCATCCGTTCCGGAATGGAATTGATAGAGGTCAATATACTCTGTTTGGAGTGCGCGGAGGGAGTCGTCTAGCTGCTTAAGCACATCCTCAGCACGCCATAGCTGTTCCCGCTGCAAATGCCCCTGAAAATGATGGCCAAATTTCGTAGCTACAACCCAGTCCTCGCGTTTGCGGCGCGCCAGATAATCCCCGATGAACTTCTCCGACAAGTGATCTCCGTAACATTCTGCCGTATCAATCAGATTAATACCCAGCTCTCCAGCCTTATCCAGCATGGCATCGACTTCAACCTGAGTGAAATCCTTGCCCCACTCTCCGCCAAACTGCCAAGTCCCTAGGCCAATCACCGAGACATTCATTCCTGTACTGCCAAGCTTACGATATTTCATCATCATTTCCTCCTTTATTCTATTTAAATTTAGGGATTCAAGTTAATTCTGACTCTATGCTAAGCTATCTTGTTCCCATCCTGTGCTGTTCTAGCAAAACGCGCTTCGATGGCTTTGACTCCCCATAACGACAGCCCGATAAACAACAGAACATAGATAATCTCCCACGGCTGGCGAATGAAACGTTCCAGATCGTTGCCAATGTATGAAACTGCGAATACCATAATCGCTTTGCCTACCGTGAGCGCAAGAAGATACGAACGGAACCTCATCCCGGCAAGCCCCGCTGCCATATTAATCACAACAAAAGGTCCTACCGGAAATATACTAAGCAGAAAAACATAGCTAAATCCGCTTTGCCGCACCCACGTCATGCTTTTGGCTACTTTGGGCCGCGCTGCCCATTTTCGTAAATAACGATGGGAGGCTACTTTGCGGATAATCCAAAAGGTAGTCACACAGCCTGCAACCAGACCGATCCAAGAATACAAAAAACCTAACCATAAACCATATACGGCCCCATTTAACCCTACGATCGCAATAGTTGGCAGTGGTGGTATAAATGATTTCATAAACGTTAACGCAATGCCCGGAAAGGGCCCAAACGAACGATATTGTTCAAGCAGATGCCGCAGATTATCCTCTGTCAGCCAAGACATAATATCAAGAAAATACATAACCAGCTGATCTCCTCATCCGATTGGAATTCTTAACACTTGGTCTCAATTATACACGAAGTTACGTTTATTCCTACAGTGCCGCCAATATAGAGTGAGCAACCGGGACTAATTAAATGACAGGGAGAAAATTCTTCGTTACTATAGACAAAAATACATATTAGACGGGGGCATAAGGTTATGATCATTCATTCAGAAACGTTGGATCTGCAAACTACCACTGAGCAGGATTTAGCGTTCGTTCTAGCCATTGAACAAAGTGAGCTTAATCGTGCCTATATCGGACAGTGGAGTAAAGACGAGCACATTACGGCTATCCATGATCCAGATATCCTGCATCTTACAATTTGGGAGAGGTCCGGGAAAAGAGTCGGCTATATCATCGTAACAGGACTTCAAGATATTCATCTTACCGTTTGTATTAAACGAATCGTCATCCATTCCAAGGGCTTTGGGTATGGCAAACTGTCGCTTCGTCTCGTGAGCGACTGGATCTTCCAGCACACCGAGACGCATCGGCTATGGTTGGATGTTAGAGATCACAACCACAGGGCTCGCCATGTCTATGAAAGCTGTGGCTTTACACTGGAAGGGACTCTACGTGATTGTATGAAGGTTGAGGGACATTTTGAATCTCTGCATATCATGTCCATATTACGGTATGAGTATATAGAGCGTGAGCAGCAGCGACAGAAATAGATTAGGGAAATCCTCCCTGATCTTTGGTCTTTCAGGTGCCTATAACTGCAAATCAGGGAAAACTTCCCTAATATTCAGCGAATTTGAGCAAAATCGGCGTATTTCAGTAATTTTTAGGGAGGTTTTCCCTAAATCGTCTATTCGGGGACCCTAATCAGCCACTTTTTAGGGAGGTTTTCCCCAAAAAGTGTATGCCGCGATGATAATCGGCTATTTTCAGAGAAGTTATCTCCACGCACCCTTTCAGGAACACAATAAAAAGCCGAGCAGTAGGCCCCCTATCCTGCGCAGGCTCACTACTCAGCTTTCAATTCCATTTCCCTCAAACCTCTCCACTGTAACAACCCGCCTGCTCACCTTCCGCCCTCAGCCCCGCAACCACAAGGGTTGTCACGTACTTACGGGCATCCGCTGTCAGCAGTAACAGCTCTACCGAGCTTTTAGCCGGCTCCCCTCTGACAAACTTTATTCGGGCACCGTCCAAATCCTCTTGGATGCCGGCAATCGTATATCCTTTAAAAAGCAGCCCATCAATCTCCTGCTGTTCTTTGGCATATTCCGCAAAAGCAGACATTAGACTACACCTCCG
Organism: Paenibacillus sp. FSL H3-0310; assembly: GCF_038002785.1. Lineage (NCBI taxonomy): Bacteria > Bacillati > Bacillota > Bacilli > Caryophanales > Paenibacillaceae > Paenibacillus > Paenibacillus sp. FSL H3-0310. Next base: position 1,370,180 of record NZ_JBBODC010000002.1, on the reverse strand, counting down.
CTGATTTCTGCCTTAGAAGGAAGAGGAGCCTCCGCTGCAAAACGTTTGCGTTTCAAATATTTTCCCGAACCTGCTTTGCCGACAAATTGTTTGTCACGAATAACAAATTCGCCTCGACTGAGAACAGAAACAGGCTCTCCCTTCACTTCAAAGCCCTCAAACGCATTATAATCTACGTTCATATGGTGCGTGTCCGCAGAAAGGGTTCTTTCTACAGAAGGATCAAAAATGACCAGGTCAGCGTCACTACCTACTGCGACCGTGCCTTTTTGCGGATACAAGCCAAACAGCTTGGCGCTAGAGGTAGCAATAATGTCTACGAATTTGTTCAATGAGATCCGGCCTTTCTGCACACCTTCCGAATATAGAATTGTAAACCGGTCCTCAATGGTCGGCCCACCGTTCGGGATTTTGGAGAAATCGCCCAGCCCCAGATCCTTTTGTCCTTTGAAATCAAACGAGCACTGGTCAGAGCCAATCGTCTGCAAGCTGCCGCTCCATAACGCATCCCACAAAACATCCTGATTCCACTGCTCACGCAGGGGCGGAGACCACACGTATTTAGCACCTTCGAAATTAGGCTTTTCCAGTGCCGTCTGATCCAGCACTAAATACTGTGGACAAGTCTCGCCGTAGACGCGCAGTCCCTTTTTACGCGCTTCAGCAATCTTCCAAGCAGCTTCCGCACAGGTCACGTGTACAACATACAGCTGAGAATCTGTCAGTTCGGTTAGATAAGCTGCGCGTCCCGTAGCTTCACCCTCCAGCTCCGGCGGGCGGGTCAGCGCATGAAAGATCGGATCAGTGTTGCCTGCGGCCAAGGCCTGCTCAACAAGATATTCAATGACATCTCCATTCTCCGCATGCACCATAACGAGTGCACCTTCTTTTTTCGCAGCTTGAAGGGTCTTAAAAAGTGTGCCGTCATCCGCCTGAAAAGTATTCTTATAAGCCATAAATACTTTGAGCGAGGTAATGCCTTCATTCTCAATTATCTCCGGAAGCTCACCCAGTACTTTATCGTTTAATTCTGAGACCATAAGGTGGAAGCTGTAATCAATCACCGCTTTATCCTGCGACTTATGATGCCATGTATCTACGGCTTGCTGTAGCGGTTGTCCTTTGGTGGTTAAGCAAAAATCAATGACTGTGGTCGTTCCGCCATATGCAGCCGCAATAGTTCCCGTCTCAAAATTATCAGCTGTAACCGTGCCGCCAAAAGGCATATCCAGATGGGTATGAGGATCAATGCCTCCAGGAAAAACATAACACCCCGAGGCATCTATAATTTCCGCACCAGGGACATCCAAATGAAGGCCAATCTCCGTAATAACCCCGTTTTCAATCGCCACATCGCCTGTATAAGTATCTGCTGCGGTAACGATGATGCCATTTTTAATAATCTTTTTCATCCTTACACCACCTCCACTTCCGAATAGGTGCCATTCAAACTGCCGATCACTTTCTGCCGCTGATTCCAGGTCAGTGGAGCTGCCCCGGTATCTACTGGAACCATATCGATCGCGCCGTCTGCTGGACAGACAATAGAACAAAGATTACAACCTACACAATCTTCCTCGCGGACCTGTAGAATAGCTTTCCCATCTGCATTAGTTAACATATCAATACACTGATGTGAAGCATCTTCGCAGGCAATATGGCATTTATTACAGTTGATGCAGTTGTTCTCATTAATACGGGCAACAACCTTATAGTTGAGATCCAGATCACCCCAGTTGGAGTACCGGGATACCGATTTACCGATTAACTCTGTTACAGAAGCCAAGCCTTTGTCATCCAAATAGTTGTTCAGGCCATCGATCATTTCCTCTACAATCCGGAAGCCATGATGCATGACCGCTGTACATACTTGAATGCCCGTAGCACCCATCAGCATGAATTCAACAACATCCTGCCAGGTCGAAATCCCTCCAATACCGGAGATAGGAATGCCTACTCCCCGGTCACGGGCACACTCGGCCACCATACTAAGCGCAATTGGTTTCACAGCCGGCCCGCAGTAACCGCCATGTGCACCCTGACCCCCAACATTCGGAATTGTGTTCCAGCTATGAATATCTACACCAGCAAGACTGTTGATCGTGTTGATCATACTAATTGCGTCTGCTCCACCCTTAACCGCATGGCGGGCAACGACGGTGATATCCGTAATATTAGGCGTCAGCTTCACAATCACCGGGGTCGTCGCAACTTCTTTTACCCAGGTGGTCTGTGCCTGCACCAGATCAGGCTGCTGCCCCGAAGCAGCGCCCATTCCACGCTCAGCCATTCCGTGCGGACAACCAAAATTAAGTTCCAGGCCGTCTACACCCACATCCTCTACCCGCTTAACAATCTCATGCCATTTATGCTGCGTTGGTTCTACCATCAGGGAGGCTATAATCGCATGATTCGGGAATCTTTTTTTCGTTTCATAGATTTCCTTCAGATTAACTTCAAGCGGACGGTCGGTGATCAGTTCAATATTGTTAAAGCCCGCAACCCGTTGCCCATTGAAATTTACTGCCGCAAAACGCGATGAGGTATTAATGATCGGATCGCCGAGCGTCTTCCACACCGCACCGCCCCAACCTGCTTCAAAGGCCCGCTGCACTTGATAACCTGTATTCGTAGGCGGCGCGGAGGCCAGCCAGAACGGATTCGGTGATTTGATTCCTGCGAGATTAATACTTAAATCTGCCATGATGTTCCCTCCCTGTCATGTAAAATCCAATTTGACTTCTACGCTCAGCCCGCTGATCTAACAACGACCTCCTGCTGGCCTGAGAATTGTTTAACAATCGCATGGGCTGCATCTTTTCCCTGCTGTGCCGCTGACACAACCATGGCCTCACCCTTACCTGAACCAAAAATAATGTCCCCAGCGGCATAAATCTGCGGATCGGAGGTTTGGCAGGTGACCTCATCCACCTTAACAACCCCACGGTCATGCATAAGACCTAAGGAATCTATTAGATCCAGACGACGCTTTTGACCAATAGCTATTACAACCGCATCAACAGGAATCAAGAACTCAGAACCCTCGATCGGCATAGGTATTGGACGCCCATCTTTGCCCAGCTCCTCCGTCAGCTTCATCTGCACACATTCCAGTGCGGTTACATTCCCAAGCTCATCACCCACGATACGTTTCGGTAAGGTAAGCCAGCTGAACTCCACACCTTCCTGCTTCGCGAATTCATATTCAAAGTCATATGCCGTCATCTCTTCGCGGGTCCGGCGGTAGACCATTTTCACATTGGTGGCTCCCAGCCGCACTGAGCAAGTCGCTGCATCAATAGCCGTATTCCCTGCCCCAATGACAGCGACCCGCTGACCCATCAGCTCTAGCAGAGGAATGCCCGTCTTAGTAGATTCTACAAGCGCAATAGCGTCATAAACTCCAGCCATTTTTTCACCTTCAATCCCTATTGGAGGCACATATCCCATACCCGCTGCCAAAACGATAGCATCATAATTCGACTTCAGCTCATCTACAGAAACATCCACTCCGACTTTTACACCTGTACGTATTTCCACACCCAGCTTCTCTACCTGCTCTACTTCCCAAAGAGATACAGACTGCGGGAGCCGAAACGATACAATCCCATGTGTATCCAGCCCTCCCGCTAACGCCTTTGCTTCGTAGATCACAACAGCAAAACCTTCACGGGCGAGCTCCCTAGCCGCAGACAATCCCGCAGGACCACCACCAATTACGGCTACCTTTTTCCCATTAGGGGTGCCAGCCTTAAATAATTGAACTCCGCTGTTCATCGCCCAATCTGTCGCATAACGCTGCAGCAGTCCGATTTGGATCGGCGCCGAGGCATCATTTAACACACAGGCTCCTTCACACAGCTCATCTGTAGGACAAACACGAGCACAACTGGCACCCACAGGATTGGAATCCATAATCGTCTGTGCCGAGCCTTTCAAATTGTCAGTAGCGATCCGTTTGATAAAGGAGGGAATATTAATGCTGGTCGGACATGCTTTTATACATGGGGCATCGTAGCAATATAGACAGCGATTAGACTCATCCAGGGCACCTTTATGGGTCAGAGGCGGCTCAGCCTCGGCGAAATTGCGCATGAACATATCAGGTGTAAATGCTGTTAACGGAGATGAATGCTCCATCACTAGTCCCTCCTTATGGGTAATTTTTCATATTTGTGTTATATAATATAACATTATTTCAAGTTTTGTCTGAATATTTTGCTTACATCTTTAATTTATTGTAGTAATATAAGCATTAATAGAAATTATCTCTCAACGTTCTTCCTGATTAGGTTATATATACTGACATCCGTTAATCAAACTATAGTCATTTCGAATTTTCGTTGCATTAGACACTTTGTCTAATTTCAAAACTGTATTTTTTACGTGTGAGAATAGGCTGAGAATAACAGGGCGTTAGCCGAAGGCCAGAGCGCAGAAGATCGAGGGGGAGTAACTATGGACTGGGAGCTTGTATTAACCATTCGTGACGCTTTAAAAAGACCACTATTCGCAGAAGCCGAGGTGATCGGCGGGAAAAGCGGCCTAAGCCGTGCCATTCGCTGGGTGCATGTACTGGAAAGTGCCAACTTCGAGACTCTGATTCATGGCGAAGAAATGATTTTGACTACGGGGATTGGTGCAAGTGTCGATCTCCCTTCCTCCTTGGAGTTTATGCAGAACCTGATCGACAAAAATGCAGCTTGCCTATGTATTGAGTTAGGTACGTATTTCAGCACCATCCCGCAAGAGATGATCGACTTAGCCGACAGGCATGACTTTCCGCTAATCATCTTCACCCGCACGGTTCGTTTCGTAGATATCACGTTGGATCTTCACTCGATTATCATTAACCGGCATCACCGGATGCTCCAAGAACTTGAAAAAATCTCACGTGAATTCCACCGCCTGACCTTAACTTCACAAGGAACGCTGAAAGTGCTGCAATTATTGTGCAAAAGTACCCGCACACAAATTGTCTATATGCAGCTGCAAGGCAAACCCTTATTTTTTCCGGCACTTCCGCCGGAAGAGCAGGCTCCATTGCTGAATTTTTTCACCGCCTTCGGCGACGAGCTGGAAGGAATTCAACCTGACGTTGCCCCCTATATCCGGGAATATGGACAGAAGACCATCGCGCTCAAGCCTGTAGGTGCGCTGGATCAGACCTGGGCTTACATTCTGATGGTATGCAATCACAAACCACAGGAGTTCGACTGTCTGCTGCTGGATTCCGCCTCTTTGTCCATTGCACAAGAGCTGCTGCGGACGCGGTATATGGAGGAGCGTAAGCTTTTTTCAGAAAATCTATGGGTCGACGAGCTGATCAATGGCCGCATCGAAGATGATAACCGCTTAAAGGGCCTGATCGGCTCCAATTTCAACGTGGTCAACGAGCTCCCTTACCGTGTATGCCTTATAGAGATCAAGAACCCCAGAGATGTAAAATGGAACAGCTCGGAGAACGAATGGGAGTCCATTACCTTCCACCTTTCGCTCATCCTGCGTTCCATCTTTGAGAAATATTCTTTACGTCCGCTGATCACCCTTAAGAACAATCGCCTCACCGTCATCGCCCTCGATATCCAATCGAAAATGCCTGGAAAAATGCGACTTCAACAAGCACTTGAAGCCCTGCAGAACATCCGCTCCGATGAGAAGCTCAAGGATTTGCAGCTCGTCATTGGAGTCAGCAAATCGCATAAGCGCCTAAAACGAGCCTATTCCGGTTATCAGGAAGCCCTACAGGCATTGTCGTTATACTCCTGTTACCAGAAGTCACTACTCTTCTATGAAGAGCTGGGTGTATTCCAGCTGCTGTTGAGCTTAAATGACGGAAAAACGTTGCAGAACTTCATTCGCAGTTATCTCGGCCCGCTAATCGACCACGACCAAACCAAAGGCAGCGAGCTGCTGCTTACCCTTCGTGTTTATCTGGATCATGATGGTTCCAAACAAATTGCCGCTCGAAACCTATTCATTGTCAGACAGTCCCTTTATTATCGCCTGGACAAAATAACAGAGCTACTGGGTGAAGACTTCATGCAGCCAGAGAATCGGATCTCCATTCAAGTCGCCCTGCGCGCTTACCAATTTCTATATCCAGACAAAATCACTTTACCTAGCCCCCGTTCAGCACAGATTTAAAGGTATCGATAATAAATTCTATATCTTCATCCGTGGAGGATAACGGCGGGGCGAAGGTAAGCACGTTGTTGAACCCAGCTACGGTATCGCCATTTTTACCGATGATAAGCCCCTTGGACTTACATTCGGCAATAATCCCCTTCACAATATTCAGATCAACCGGTTTCTTACTGACCTTGTCTTCAACCAGCTCAATCCCTGTCACCAAACCAAAGCTGCGGACATCACCTACAAGCTTGTGATCAAGCAGCTCAGTAAATTCTGTATTTATTCTTTTACCTAAAAGATCCGCACGTTCCACCAGCTTCTCCTGCTCGATAATTTCCAGATTACGCAGCGCCAGCGCACAGGAAGCAGGGTTACCACCAAAAGTATTCACATGGCGAAAATGCCCATAGTCATCGCTATTGTCCTTAAATACCTCATAGATATCCTTACGAACAGCAGTGGCAGATAGAGGAAGATAAGCGCTAGTCAGTCCCTTAGCCATCGTTACGATGTCAGGCTTCACATTAAAGTTGTGATGACCAAACTTACGTCCAGAACGTCCGAATCCACAAATCACCTCATCCATAATGAGCAACACACCGTGCTTACGGCAGATTTCCTGCACCCGATCCAAATAAACCTGATGCGGTACAATGACGCCACCACCCGTAATTACAGGCTCCATAATCACCGCAGCTACCGTCTCCACGCCTTCCCAGATGATCATATCCTCTATGGACTGTGCACACTGGAGATTGAATTCTTCCACAGTCATCCCAGCCGGGCGGCGATAGCTGTCCGGGGGAGCTACATGCAGAAAACCACCTGCCAACGGTTCATATTTATATTTGCGCTGGGCCTGGCCCGTTGCAGATAATGCCCCAAGTGAACTGCCATGGTACCCACGATAACGGGCAATGAATTTATGGCGATAATGCTGGCCGATTTGCTGCTGGTACTGGCGGGCCATTTTGAAAGCAGCCTCATTGGCTTCCGATCCACTATTGGAAAAAAAGATCACATAATCGTCTCCGAGCCACTCATTCAGCTTCTCCGCCAGCGCAATCGCCGGGAGATGACTTTGTGTCAGAGGAAAATATGGCAGGGCCAGCAATTGATTGTAAGCAGCTTCCGCCAGCTCCTTGCGCCCGTATCCCACATTTACACACCACAAGCCAGACATCCCATCCAAAAATTGATTGCCCTGTATATCCGTAATCCACGACCCACTTGCCGAGGCGGCAATCATAGGCGGATTCTTTTCACTATAAGGTGTAATGTTGTGCCATAAATATTTCTGATCCTTCTTCACCGCAAGCTCACTATCATTCCCCAGACTCTGCATAACATTTTCTCCTCTCAGCAGCTCATTTTCTCTAATAACGGGCAGTGATCATCTTTTTACGCGTATAGAACTCCACCCCATCACGCCCATTGGCATGCAGGTCTCCATAGAACGATTTCTTATAACCCGAGAAGGGGAAAAATGCCATGGGGGCAGGCACACCCAGATTCACACCCAACATCCCTGCATCAATTTCTTCCCGAAATTCACGGATCGCCTTTGCGCTATCTGTATAAATACACGCCCCATTCGCGAATGGGGATTGATTCGTTACCGCAATCGCTTCACTCAGACTTTTCACACGAATCACAGACAATACCGGCGCAAAAATTTCATCCTTCCAGATAGTCATTCCCGGCTGTACATGATCAAATATCGTCGGCCCGATAAAATAACCCGCACCACCTGTAGCAGCATCCTTCCGCCCATCTCTCACAAGCTTGGCTGCCTCAGCTTCACCAGTCTCAATGTAATAAAGCGTCTTCTCCTTATTCGACTGGCGAATTACCGGACCCAAAAACACCCCGTCATCGGCGCCATTACCAATCTTAAGTTCATCCGCAGCCGCAGCCAGACGACCCACTAGCTCGTCAGCGATATCCTCATGAACCACCACAACCGAGCACGCCATACAACGCTCACCTGCCGAACCAAAGGAAGCCGCAATGATATTTTTGACCGCATTGTCCAACTCCGCATCAGGCAGCACAATCGAGTGATTCTTGGCTCCAGCTAGCGCCTGCACCCGTTTTCCCTGCGCCGTCCCTGTCTTATATACATATTCCGCAACCGGCTGCGAACCCACGAACGAAATCGCCTTCACTTCATCATGCTCCAGCAGCCCATTCACAACCTCGTGCGCCCCATGTATCACATTCAGTACACCTGGAGGAAAGCCCGCTTCGGCAAATAACTCTGCCAATCGATTAACAAGCAGCGGCGTCCGTTCAGAAGGCTTCAGCACAAAGGTATTTCCACAAGCGATGGCAAGCGGAAACATCCAACAAGGAACCATCATCGGAAAATTAAACGGGGCAATCCCCCCGATCACCCCCAATGGATAACGGTACATCCCGGATTCAATACCGGTAGCAATGTCCGGAAGCTGACTGCCCATCATCAACGTGGGGATGCCTGCGGCAAATTCCACACACTCAATTCCACGCTGCACCTCACCTTGCGCCTCTTCCAGACTTTTGCCATTCTCCAGCGTAACCAGCTCGGCCAGCTCATGCCAATGCTTTACCAGCAGCTGTTGATATTGAAAAAAATAGCGGGCACGACGCGGCACAGCGACCCTTTTCCACGCTTGAAATGCTGCCGCAGCCGCTTCTACCGCTGCACCCAGCTCTTCCTTACTAGAAATGGGCACATAAGCAATCACTTCACCTGTCGCCGGATTATAAACCTCTTCATCTCGCCCGGACGACGATTCTACCCAAGCTCCATTCACATAATTCTTAACTCTTTCAGCCTGCGTTACTAGGAGAGACATAGCTCGCACCCCTTTCTCTGTTTCAGATGCACTGATGGACTGCTGATTATAATAGATGACCGCCAGATCAGGCGGCCATCCACTATAACATTAAGCTCAGTTAGTTATTTTGCCGCCATTTCTACGATTTCGTTCGTATAAGCCTCATCTACCTTAACCGGTTCTTTAATGACACCAAATTTAAGCGAAATATCAGCGGTTTGCTGGAACGCCGCCGCATCGGTATATCCCATCTTGGCACTGTCAAAGCCTTCAGGCAGAATCAGCTTGGCAACCTCAGTCATCATTGTCAGCTGATGTTCCTTCGTCGTACTGCCGTCTTCCGCTTGCTTCATCACACTGTCCACGGCAGTTGCAGGATCAGCAATTGCATCTTTCCAGCCCTTCAGGGAGGCACGTACAAACTTTGCTGCAGTCTCTTTATTCTCCGCAAGCCATTCCTTATTCGCGAACAAGTTATCCTCAAGCATCGCAACGCCTTCTGTATTCATGTCGATGACGTTCAGATCCTCAGCCTTAATACCTGACTCCAACACCACTTGGTACTCGTTATAAGTCATCGCTGAGGCCGCATCGATCTGATCGCCCAAGAACTGATCCATCGTGAACCCTTGCTTCGTAAAGCTTAGGTCCTTATTCGGATCGAACTTATATTTATCGAATAACGCTAATAGTTCAAATTCGTTGCCACCCATCCAGTTGCCGACTTTTTTACCCTTAAGATCAGCGGCTGAGTTAATGCCAGCAGTTTTTTTGGAGACCAGGACCAACCCGCTCTTTTGATAGATTTGCGCGATCTGCACCAGCGGCATTCCCTCTTCAAGACTCGGCAGCAAGCTGGCTACCCAACCCACACCGATATCTGCGGAGCCACCTGCCACTTGCTGTTCCGGAACGATATCAGGCCCACCCGGCAGAATTTCTACATCCAAGCCTTCTTCCTTGTAATATCCTTTATCCTGCGCCACAAAATACCCAGCGAATTGTGCCTGCGGCACCCATTTCAGCTGTAGCTTCACTGTAACTGGATCAGCAGCCGGTTCAGTAGCAGCACTTGCGTCAGGAGCTGCTGAAGCTTCAGGGGCAGTCGTAGCTTCAGCTGCCGAGTTATTATTGTTGCCACCGCAACCCGCCATTAAAGAAACACTCAACATCATCACGATTGCCAACAAACCACCACGAAATTTGCGTTTTTTCCCGTTCATCAATCGAACTCCCCCTATCGTAATTTAAGTTTGTAACAAGCACAGTATGGACAATCATCGTGGTGCGTTTATGCATACAGCCGTGGGCGGTTTCTCTTTTCCATTCCCACTATGGCCGGATGTAATGAGGGGAAGATTAAGTACGCTGCGAAGGATGCCACTTAATGAATACTTTCTCCAGCCGCTCAACCACTAAATAGAAGAGCACGCCTGCAATTGCAGCCAACACAATACAGGACCACCCCAGTGGCATTTTGGCAACTTTAATGGAATTGGATAGCAGATATCCAAGCCCTTTTGAGGAGAAAAAGAATTCCCCAACAATGGCGCCAATCATACTGGCAGTAGCATTAATCTTGAGTGCTGTAAATACATAGGGCAAACTGCTCTGAATCCGCAGATAACGGAACACTGCCGGTTTACCTGCCGCATAGGAATGCATCAGATCCAGCGCCAATGGATCAATCGCCGCCATACCTTTATAGGCGTTGATCGCCATCGCTGCCATTGTAGTTGCTGTTACTATGGCAATTCGTGAGCCTATCCCATCTCCAAACCACAAATTCATGATGGGCGCGAGGGCGACGATAGGCACAGCATTTAGGGCGGCAACCAGCGTCAAGCTTCCACTCCCCCAGCGCGGCCAAGCTGTCGCGACTAAAGCGATCAGGAAGCCGATAGCAGAACCAACCAACATTCCCAGCACAGCTTCAGCAAGAGTGTATCCGGTATAGGACAGCAACAAGCTGAAATTATCTCGCATGGTTTCGGCGATGGCTGTAGGCAGCGGGAGTTGATATTTTTTCAGATCAAAGATCTTATGAAAAAATTGAAATTCCCATAGTGCAAGAAATAACAGACCTGCCAGTACAGGCAGCAGTACCCCTGCGCTAAATATCCTCTTCAGCATTCGTGAGCCGCCGCGACTCGCCGTAGCTTCCGCAGGTTTCGGAACGGCTACAGCATTCTTTGGTGTAGCCGTTAGCGCCGGCTGAGCCATTTCTTTACCAGTAGAGCCTATAAACGTGGTCTCCCGAACGGAGTTAGTTTCCATTAGCGGCTGCCTCCTTTCGGACGATATTCAGGCTGCCAAGGCGTTACCAGGCGTTCTATCAGACTGATTAACCAGTAGCTTACGATTCCCAGCAAGGCACCCACAATCACCGTAGACCAGAACATATAGGTGTGAGAGCTTCCATAATAGAGATTGCGCAGCATAATTACACCAATGCCATGCTGGGCACCCATAAGCTCCACCAGAATAGCTCCAGTCACAGCAAGTGGGGCAGCTATCTTAAGCCCACCGAACAAACCCGGCAAAGCCGCCGGGAATCTGAGTTTCCAATAGACCGCCCAAGGTTTCGCCGCGTAAGAATGCATCAATTCGAGCGCTGATGGATCTACACTCCGCAAGCCGCGCAGCATGTTCAGAGCCACCGGGAAAAAGGTGATATATCCCGAAATAATAATCCGCGAGGTCTGCTCATCGCGCACAATCCCGTAGATGATGGGTGCCAACCCCAGAATCGGAATCATCTGCGAGGCAATAGCATAAGGAAAAGTTAATTGCTCTATTGTCTTCGACAAGCTCATCAACACCGCCAATGAGGCACCAGCTACCGCTCCAATCAGGAAGCCAACACCAGCATTACCGAAGGTCGCAGCCCCCTCCTTCAAGAGCGTGTCTCCATACTGCCATAAGGTAGCTAACACCTCATGAACATATGGCAGCTTGGACTGTGCCAACGGCGTCTCCACCACATGGAGCAGCATCCAGGAAGTCCCTTCCCAGACTAGCAGCAGGCCAAAAATCCAGACGAACAACGGCAGCAGACGGCCTCGCACAAAGATACTGCCCCCTTTCATCACTACACCCCTTCGAAGCTGTCGCGAATACGTGCGATCAGTTCGAAAAACTCTGGGCTATTTCTCATTTCCGCCGTTCGCGGACGTGGCAGAGGAATTTCGACCACAGCGGACAAGCGACCTGGATGCGGGGAAAGGACAAACACCCGGTCAGAGAGGAATATAGATTCAGGAATACTATGAGTTACAAAGACAATTGTGTTCTGCACTTTACTCCAGACAGACAATAACTCTTCATTCAATCGCTCACGCGTAAATTCATCCAGCGCAGAGAACGGCTCATCCATGAGCAGAATTTCCGGCTCCATCGATAGCGCTCTGGCAATCGCTACACGCTGCTGCATCCCGCCGCTGAGCTGCCACGGATATTTATCCGCAAAGCTCTGCAGCCCCACCAGATCAAGAAGCTCCATCGCCTTTTCCTCACGGATTGACTTCTTTACCCCCATCAGCTCCAGTGGCAATGTGATGTTATGCTTCACTTTTCGCCAGTCGTATAACACTGGACTTTGAAAAACAATGCCATATTTTTGCGCCAGCCTGGCTTCTCTGGCACTTTTCCCAGCTACCACAATGTTCCCGCCTGTTGGTGCTATGAGATCGGCCATCAGTCTAAGCAGCGTCGTTTTGCCACATCCGGAAGGTCCGAGCAGGGAGACGAACTCCCCTTTTGCAATATCAAGACTCACCTGATGCAGGGCAAGCACTTCCGCAGCTTCTGTCCGATAACGCATTTCAACATTCTCCAGCTGAATCTCAGGAATATTTGTCGCTAGTGATGACATCCTCAGCCCCCCTTTTCAAAATAAGCCATGTTTATAATGTTATATAAACTGACGCTATTTAGATAAAATAAAGAAAACTTCTGTTGCGTGTAGTATTAACTAACATGTTACACGCTGCTCACTGGACTCTCACTAGACAATTAGTAAAATAGCTCCTGTTAAATTGCGTCATTTTGTCTAGGAGACATTTTTTTGACCACAAACCCGAAGTATTTTTTTTATATCCGCAGATATGTGGTAATATTTATCCATATCTTTCCTCGGTAGGTGACAATAGACCCATGGGATCTATAATCTCGAATTATATTGTAATTGTTGCTATATCAGGTGTGCTGAGTGTCTTACTAGCCCTTTTCGCCTATTATAAAAAAACTGATTTCTTAGGAATCAGGGCTTTTGTTATAAGCTCCTTTACCTCTGCTATTTACACCTTCGGTTTCGCATTAGAATTATCGGGGAAAACTCTGGAGGAAATCAGCTTCTGGATTAAGTTAGAATATCTGGGGATGCCCTTTATTGCGCCGGCTAGTCTAATCATGGTGATCCATTTCGTTGGGCTGGAGACGCTGTTTAAAAAAGGCATACGGGCGGCGTTATTTATCATTCCATTCATTACAACGCTGCTGGTCTGGACCAATGATTACCATCATCTCTTCTATAAATCCATTTATTTACGGGAAAATACGCCCACCCCACTCGTTGATGTTGTGATGGGACCTTGGTATATCGTTCACGGCAGCTTTACTTTCGGCTGTCTGCTGGCAGCCATTTGCCTCATGATATGGCAGTGGAACAGGATGAAAAGGGTATACCGCAGGCAGATCATCACAATAATAATCGGGTTAAGCCTTCCAACCCTCGGCGCTTTTTTGTATCTGATAGGCTTGACTCCTTACGGAATGGATCCCGTCCCGATCATTATGAGCCTAACCTCCTCCCTATATATTTGGGCTATTTTATCCCGGGGCATGTTAACGGCTGCACCTATTGCTCGTGAGAATCTGTTCGAGAGCATGCGGGAGGGAGTGCTTGTCACCGACCGCTCGGACATGCTCGTCGATTACAATCGTGCAGCCGCGAATATGATAGAGGGGCTCAACTCCTCATCGATTGGCAAACCGCTAGCACAATTGTTTCTTAACGCAGGCAAAGATGCCTTGTCCTATGTGATGGATGCCGAGCCACTGTTGCGCGAAGAACGGGAAGTGGCTTGGAACAAAGCAGAGGAGATCTGCTATTATCAAATCCGCTCCTCTCCGGTACAGAAACAAGAAGGGCACATAGCAGGACAGATGATCATGCTGATTGACGTGACTGAACGAATACTGCTTCAGGAGAAGCTGCGTCAATTGGCTACGATGGACAGCCTAACGGGTATCTATAACCGCTCCTATTTTTTGGAGCTGAGTCAAGCATTGCTTGCCCGGGCTGCCAGCCTGCGAAGCTCATTATCTATGATTTTGCTGGATGTGGACTTCTTCAAGAGCATTAATGACCGCTATGGGCATCAATATGGAGATCAAGCTCTACAGCATATTGTCCAGGTGTGCAGCAGACATCTGCGGGAGGGAGATCTCTTTGGCCGTTATGGTGGTGAGGAATTTGTGATCTGTCTGCCAGAGACGTCACTGAAGCAAGCAGCATTGCTCTGCGAAAATATCCGCGCGGATATTGAACAAAGCACCTTATATACCGTCATCGGGCCCATTAATGTGACCGCAAGCTTTGGAGTTGTGGAGGCCCTAAATCCAGAGGCCACTCTAGAAGAACTGCTATCTGAAGCCGACCATGCTCTGTATAGCTCCAAACGGAATGGACGCAACGCTGTGCATCTCTCCCAAAGGTCAGAAATCATTCTTTTCAAGCCTGTTTAATGACAATCATGTCCCTTCCTGCGCATTCAACAACTGGCCTTATTTTTCATAGTCTGTTTTTAAGTTTAATAAGAGTTATCTGAAAAACTAATCAGAGTGTTGAGAGTAAAATTTGCTTGATGGGATATGGAGGCGTAAGAAATAATGAGGAACCATACAATGATGCAGTTTTTTGAATGGCATGTTGCTGCGGACGGGAAACACTGGGATCGCTTAAAAGAAACTGCACCCGCGCTAAAAGCCGTAGGCATTGATTCTGTTTGGGTACCTCCTGTGACAAAGGCCGTCTCCGCTGACGATACAGGCTATGGCGTGTATGATCTATACGATCTGGGCGAATATGACCAAAAAGGTACGGTACGCACCAAATATGGCACCAAACAAGCACTGATCAACGCAATTTCGGAATGTCAAAAGAATGGCATCGCCGTTTACGTTGATTTGGTGATGAATCATAAGGCTGGCGCGGATGAAAAGGAAGTATTCCAGGTCATCGAGGTCGACCCCAATGATCGGATGAAAGAAATTTCGAAACCTTTCGAGATTGAGGGCTGGACAAAATTCACCTTCCCTGGCCGCGGGAATGAACACTCTGCCTTTAAGTGGAATCACAATCATTTTAACGGCACTGACTTTGACGCCAAAGAAGAGCGAACCGGCGTATTCCGTATAGTAGGCGAGAATAAAGCGTGGAATCAGAATGTTGACGACGAGTTCGGAAACTATGATTATCTAATGTTCGCTAATATTGATTACAGCCATCCGGAAGTCAAAAAAGAAATGATCCAATGGGGAAAATGGCTGGTGGATACCCTCCACTGCAGCGGCTTCCGCTTGGACGCCATCAAACATATCAACCATGAGTTTGTTAAAGAATTCGCGGTAGAGATGTTTAATAAATGCGAGAAGGATTTCTATATCGTCGGTGAATTCTGGAATTCCGACTTAGAGTCCTGTCGACAATTTCTGAATACCGTCGATTATAAAATTGACCTCTTCGATGTATCCCTTCACTACAAGCTGCATTCAGCTTCTTTGGAGGGCAGAAACTATGATCTGACCAAAATTCTTGATGACACACTGGTGCAGACTCATCCCACCAATGCTGTAACCTTCGTTGACAATCATGATTCTCAGCCTCACGAAGCCCTGGAATCCTGGGTAGATGATTGGTTCAAGCAAAGTGCTTACGCGCTTATACTGCTGCGACGGGATGGATATCCTGTGGTCTTTTACGGGGATTATTATGGGATCGAAGGACCAACACCTGTAGCAGGTAAAAAAGATGCGATTGACCCTCTGCTGTATACCCGCTATCACAAAGCTTATGGTGAACAGAAGGATTATTTCGATCATCCTAACACGATTGGCTGGACACGGCTCGGCGTGGAGGATATTGAACACTCCGGTTGTGCGGTTGTGATCAGTAATGGTGAGAATGGCCAGAAGAGAATGTTCGTAGGAGAACATCGCGCCGGTGAAGCATGGGTGGATTTCACCCATAACCATAAAGCCACCATAACCATTGAAAAAGATGGTTGGGCGACCTTCCCGGTCAATGGCGGCAGCGTCTCCGTCTGGGCTCTGCCAGATGCAGAAGCTGACAAGAAGTAAACCTGATTAAAAAGGTGCCCAACGCCGTTTGGCGTTGGGCACCTTTTTTTAGTTATTCGTTTTATGCTCCGGATGGCGGGATACAAGCCTCACCAGATCCAGCGTTAAGACGGGTAATGTTAGGGACGCTGGATAAGCTAAGTAACGCGGCTCCCACTCTGGATTGAACTTTTCCTTGTAACGACGCAATCTGGCAAAACCGTAACCATGCCCATGCCCACCTCTATTAAACACTTGATGAGCCAGCTTCTCCTCCTTCAGAGCTCCGGGGTCCTGACCCCCACTGGATGATAGAGGAGTGTTGCCTAGATTAAATCGCCGATACCCCTTGGACTTCGCCCATTCCAGCATACAAACCAATAAATAATCTACCGTCCCGTTTGGCACATTCTTCCGCTGGCGCAACAAATCTACGGACAGGGTCAATCCTTGATCATACCCTGGGGCAATAGAAGCAAATGCCAGTATTGTACCTTTGGTGTTCCGCAGCACCACAATGGGAGCCCGTTGCAGATACTCGACCTTAAACCACCCTAACGAATAACCCTTTTCCGCTCGGCCATTCAACCACTCGTCCGAAATCGTTCGCAGATCTCTCAGCAAACTATCAGCATGCGGCGCTTCTGTAATTTCAACACTCATGCCTTCCCGTTCAAAACGATCGCTTACCCTTTGCAGATCACCATTCTTCAGATCACTGAGTGCAAAGTTATCAAGGCTTATCACTGCCTCTTCACCCAGCTTAAAAAAGCGATAGCCCTGCTCCTGATAGACCGATAAAAAAGCAGGTGAAGCTTGATAGAAAACTACAACCAGACCATACTGATCTGCAGCTTGTCTAAATTCACTGATGGCTTCACTTATTAAGCTTCTCTCTCCCAGCGGATCACCCAGCACAACGAGTTTATCCCTAACTCTGGCGAAAGCGAGCAGCACTTTATCGTTCTGAGCCCAGAAGAAGCCCTTATCACCCAAAAACAAAGTATGAGTTAAGGTATTGCCTTGAACTCCATCTAGAAAATGTTTCAGCTTAGCTACATCCAAGGTCCCGAACAGCTCGTTCTCCTTATGATGGGGCCTGAGGTTTACCCACATTATGAGCAGTACCCAAGACAAGACCAATCCTCCCACTGCCGTAAATGCAACATGACTATATCGCTGCAACCATTCAGGCTGTACACCCGGAGGCAGATGCTTCAGAAATCCACGATGTACATAACAGCCCATCAGATAGTAGCTTAGTGCAATTACTGAAGTGAGGGCAAACCACCGGATCGCGCTCTGTCTGCTGATTGGCGCACTAATCCGATAAAACCGCGATCTGGATATCCAAAGAATAAGCGCTACTATAAGTAGCAAAAGCGCCTCTTCATAATCAAAACCCTTAGTGACTGCAAACAATGATCCAATAAACAGAAGTATGCTAGTCCATACATATGCACTATGGACCCGCAATGTAATGCCCCGCGACAATAAAATCAGCATAAAACCAATAAGGACAGACAGATGATGAGAAAGCTGCATTACCGGAAACGGCAATATTTCCTCCGTAATCTTCAACCTATACAGCAATCCGGGTACTGCTGCAGATAGTAAGAGAATAAGCCCGCTAGCTAGTACCAGCTTGCCAAGAGCCCACATCCCAAGATCGCTCAGAAAGGTATACTGACCCGGCCAGCCCCAGATCTTCTGCCATTTGTTAAGAGAGGGTTCGAACCCTGGAACTGAACGATCTTGATCCTTTTTTCCTTGCAGACCAATTTCCAGTGCAGCCAGCACCAATCCAATCAACCAAGGAATGACATAATAAAACAATCGAAAGATGACAAGCACCGCCATCGCCTTATCGGTCTGGTAGCCAAGCTGTGTCAGCCCGAGCAAGGCGATAAGGTCAAATGCACCGATACCGCCGGGTGCCATACTCAAGATTCCGGCAATAGCAGCAATCGTAAATATACCAAAGATAGCTATAAAATGGACCTCATCCAAGAGATGGCTGCTGATGGTCCAAAACGTCACGCCAGCAAAGCTCCATTCCAGAAAGGAAGCACCGACGGAGTTAACGACTGTAAGCCATGATGTTCTGCCTTTTCCCCGGTTAATCCATTTCGCATAAAGCGATGAGCGCTGCACAAACACAAAAACCGGCAAATAAAGCGCCATACCCCATACTGCAAATACCAGCCAGCGATGTTCTTCCAGCAAAGCCGTTGCCGGGAGTAAACCAAAGATATTCGCCCATGAAAGTAGTGATAACCCGGTAATCATAAGCGGCGAAAGAAATACAATGGCGGGCGTTAGCACGGAGGTCGGCACTCCGCTTTTTTTATACAGCAGCGTCCTTAAACCAACTCCAGCCAGACCTGCAAACCCAATCAAGTTATTAAATGTATTAGCAATCCATGCATACCGAAAGGTACTCCACAGCCCTACTTTTAAACGAAAATGTGCCCGAATCAAATAATCATAAGCACTCATCACAGCTACGGAAAGAAGTGCAAAACCAATCATTTGCAAAATAGCAGACGTAGGTACTCGCCTTAGTTCACGCATTATAAGTCCTAAATGAACCTGCTTCAGCTCATGTTGCCCCTCCCAGTATACGAACGCTATGATAGCCACTGGAAAAAGAGCTCTGACCGCCCGGATCCGATAGATAGATAAGATCAGTCTTACAATTTTGAATCTTTCTAATGTCTGTTGCTTTGAATGCATGAGCCCACCTGCCTTTACCGCTGACACACGTTGTGCTAGACAATTTTTACAACTAGTCCATTATAGCAATTCTTGGAATAGAAGACCCGTGATAATCAACACCTACTCTATTAGACTGCCAGCAAATCCCTAACCCCTGCAACAGTTAAAGATTTTTTGGGAAATGAGGATAAGCATAGTTAATATATTACGAAGCTGGACAGATCAATATGACGGAACTTTATTTTAGGGGTATCTTTCTAGTATTGGCCAACAATGTGATAAAAGAACATTTAAATTGTAGTCTAAACTTAAAAATACATAACAAAAAGGACATCCCTCACGGCAAAGGATGCCCTTTTTGTTATGTAACACGACTTAGTATGGTTTATACACGAATATCAAATCTGCCTTGGCTATTCGTTGTTGCGGTAGCGATTTCTTGCGGGCTTGCCGCAGCAAGCGCGTTGTTTGCAGGTTTGGCAGGTGCTTCTGCACTACTGCTTGCAGCGGAAGCACTGCTCTGCGACTTCTGGGAAATTTGTGCCTCGATTTGCTTGATCTGCTGCTCAATTTGTTTCGTTTTCGTTTCTTTGGTCTTCGCGTCATCCGAGCTGGCATCAATCTTGTCCAATTCGGCTTCCAGCTTCGCTTTTTGTTTCTCGAGCGCGCTGGTATCTGTAGTACTAGACGTCGAGGTAGTATACGATGTAGAACCTGAGACTGCGGATATACTCATAATCATCCCTCCCTTCCTTACCTCCAATATAATCCTTTTGCAGATAAGGAACGTTAAAACCCGCTGAAAGTTTGCTGAAAGTATTGCTCTCTTTCAAGGTTATAAGGATGAGCTGTCAATAATTGGAATTCCCCCGTTTGACCAACAGAAGATAAGACAGAATAGAGAGAACACCCGTACAGGCAATCACAATCGCCATTGGAAGGGCTGAATCTACGCCTCCAAGACCCACAAGCGGTGCTACACAGCTACCAAGCAGCAACGGGATCAGCCCTATCAAAGCCGAAGCGCTGCCTGCGGCTTCTCCTTGGTCCTGCATTGCAAGTGAGAAGCTGGTTGCGCCGACAATCCCCACACTGGAGACAACAGCGAACAGACAGATTAGAATAGGAATCAGCCCTCCCCCTATCAGGATCGTAAGCAGCAGCAAGACGCCCCCCGTTGTACAGAGCAGCAACCCGCTAAGCAGTAGCTTCGTCTCACTCACCTTACCAGCAAGTCTGCCGGCAATTTGACCTGTAATAATAATCCCAATCCCGTTCACAGCAAAGATCAAGCTATATACCTGCGGAGTAACCGCAAAAATATTTTGCAAAACAAAAGATGACCCAGAGATATAAGCGAACATAGACGCTGTAACAAAACCTTGGGACAAGGCATAACCCATAAACTTGCGGTTGCCAAGTAACACCTTAAAGGTAAGCAAAGTACCCTTCAACCCACTCTTGGAGCGCCGCTCCTTCGGCAATGTCTCAGGCAAGCGCAGGAGAATCGTTAAGCAAAAAATAATTCCGGCAGCAAATAATACGAGGAATATCCCCTGCCATGTAGTCACTCTTAAGAGCTGGCCTCCAATGACTGGAGCCAAAATCGGACCCAGACCATTAACAATCATCAATAAAGAGAAAAATTTCGTTAGTTCAGAGCCACTGTACAGATCACGCACAGCCGCCCTAGAGACAACTACACCCACTGAACCAGCAAGACCTTGAATAAACCGCAAAACAATTAAAAGTCCAATCGAAGGACTAAAAGCACATAGCACTGAGGAAACGGCATAGATGAACATCCCTATAAGCAGTGGACGGCGACGTCCATATACATCACTCAGTGGTCCAGCTACTAACTGACCCGAGGCCAGTCCCAATAAAAAGAAGGTGAGACTTAGCTGCACCAAAGCAGCTGTCGTACCGAAATCGTCGACAAGTGTAGGCAGTGCTGGCAAATACATGTCAATCGACAACGGCCCAATGGTTGTAATGGAGCCCAGAATAACAGCAAGTTGCAATCTCTGCTTCCTTGAGGGTCCATCTACAGCAAGTTTATTAGCATTTTGCATTCCAATCATGATCCTTACGTCAACCTTTCTAAAGCAACCCGGGGGCCTTTTTTGTATTCTTCATACTAACGTAAAGGAACTCAAATGATCAATCCTTTTATAAGGCCTCATTCGGGGCTAATAACTTAAAAATAACCGCCAAAAGGCGGTTATCCTAATTGTTTTATGCATTTTGAGATGTACTAAACCCCTGTAGCCAATCTTTGGCGGCTTCGGCTTCCGCCATACTCAAGCGGTGACCTTGGTTGCCCCAATGGGTTGTAACCTCAGCGCCTGCTTTCTGCAGAATCCCCTCTAGCTCCTGAGTTTCCGTAGATGTTATTAGCGGATCATTCGTACCTGCCCCAATAAAGATAGACACCCCTTCAAGAGAAGGAAGCTCCACATTGCGTAATGGCACCATCGGATGCAACAGCACTGCCGCGCGGAAAATGTCCTTATAATGAAACAGAAGGCTACCAGCAATGTTTGCACCGTTAGAGTAACCAACCGCTACCAGATTGTTGGCATCAAACCCGTATTTCTCTGCCGCTTCATCCAGAAATTGCTTAATCTCATGGGTACGGAAAACTAAGTCCGCTTCATCGAACACTCCTTCTGCCAGCCGACGGAAGAATCGTGGCATGCCATTCTCCAGCACATTGCCCCGTATACCTAGCACCGATGAATCTGGGGATAACATCTCAGCCAGCGGCAGCAAATCCTGCTCATTACCACCTGTGCCATGAAACAACACTAATGTAGGTTTAGTTATATCTTTACCTTTACGGAATACATGAATCATCCCTGCTTCACCTCAATTTCTCTTACTTGAATAGGCGTTAAGTTTTCTTCGATGGCCGCGCGATGCGGCTCAAACCAGGAAGGCAGCATCAACTTTTCACCCAACGCATCTGGGGCTTCATCACGGGCAAAACCTGGAGGATCTGTAGCGATTTCGAACAGGATTCCTCCTCTTTCACGGAAATAGATCGCATTAAAATACTGACGGTCTTGAACGGGTGTAGGTCTATGCCCATGACTCTGTACATGGCGCGACCATTCCAGTTGCTCTGCATTATCCTTTGCCCGCCACGCGATGTGATGAACTGTCCCTGCACCTCCAGCTCCGAGCGGAACGGGTGATGTCTTCAAATCAATAATATTACCTAGCTCCCCATTGCTTCTATAGCGAGTATATCCATCTCCGTCAGCAATATGTTCCATACCCAGCGTATGAACAAGTGTCTCAGCTGTTTGCAACGGATTGCTGCTATACAGCACAGCTCCGCCAAAACCTTTGATCGCGTATTTAGTAGGAATCCCACCAAAGGACCACTTACTGAGCGGGCCTTCCTCACGTTCCACCAGTTCAATCCGCAGACCGTCGTAATCGGCAAAAGATAAATAGGGTTCCGAGATCCGACTTCCCTTTGTAACCGAAATTCCGTATTCAGCAAGGCGTTGTTCCCAGAATTGCAGAGCACCGACCGGCACTGCGTAGATCGTTACGCCAACTTGACCACTGCCTATTCTGCCTCTACGCCCTACAGGTGAAGGGAAAAATGTAATAATCGTTCCCGGCGAACCCTGCTCATTCCCAAAGTATAAATGATAGACCTCTGGAGCATCAAAATTAATCGTTTTTTTCACGAGCCGTAGGCCCAGAATCCCGGCGTAGAAATCAACATTGCGCTGAGCGTCTCCGACAAAAGCTGTAATATGATGTATTCCTGCAGTTTGAAGTGTCATTATTATAAACTCCCTTCTTAGTTAAAAAACAATGCATCTAGAGAAATCGAACCTGGTCCCGTAAGCGCCACACCTACCGCAAATACCAAAACCGTAAGCGGAAACTCAATCCCGTTCGAAGTGGACCAGAAACCATTTGGAGCATGAACCTTAACGATTGCCCCCAGCATCGTGGCAGCGATTAACACCGCTGCAACAGGCGTTAACAGTCCGGCAGCGAACATAAATCCGCCCACCAGCTCCATAATCCCTGCTAAAATCGCCATAGTCACACCCGGTTTGATTCCGATGGACTCCATCCAGCCTCCCGTACCCTTCGGACCGTAACCTCCGAACCATCCAAATAGCTTTTGTGCGCCATGTCCTATAAAAGCAAGCCCTATCACCAATCTCATTAATAACAGTCCTACACTTATCATTTTTACCTTCCCCTATTCCTTTGATTTAATTATCTTAATGTTAAGATATTTGGTAAAAAAGAGCGCCCGGCGAACCGGAATAACCTATGGGCTGCTCTCCTCTTCCCTCTTCTATCTACAACTCGGAGGCGTTAAACGTATCGCCGCCCTTAATCGTACCCGAGTTAAAACCTTTGTAGAACCAGCGCTTTCTCTGCTCTGAGGTACCGTGAGTGAAACTATCCGGCACTGCATAGCCCTGAGCCTGCTTCTGAATCGTATCATCGCCGACGGCGCTTGCAGCTGCCAGAGCTTCCTCTAAGTCGCCTTCCTCCAGCAGATTCATACCCTGAGCATGATTGGCCCAGACACCGGCCAAATAATCAGCCTGCAGCTCAAAACGAACCTGATATTTGTTGTACTCCTTCTCACTCAACGTCTGGCGAAGGGAATCGAGTTGTTTCGAGGTGCCTAGTAATGTCTGTACATGATGTCCAACCTCATGGGCAATGACATAAGCCATGGCGAAGTCGCCCGGCGCGTGGAAGCGTTGCTGCAACTCATCATAAAAGCTCAGATCAATATATAGTTTGGCGTCGCCCGGACAGTAGAAGGGACCAACTGCCGAGGTGGCTGTTCCGCAAGCAGAGTCTACACTCCCACTGTATAGCACTAAGGTGGGGTCCGTATAGGTCATTCCCTGCTGCTGAAAAATCTCACCCCAAACCTCCTCTGTGTCGGCAAGAACTACCGATACAAACTCCGCAAGCTCTTGCTCCTCTGCGGTCTGTTCATAAGGGGCCGTTGAACTGGAGCCTGTGGAAGTCAAACTTCCCAGGATATCCCCGGCATTGCCTCCACTGAGTAATGTGATGACCAGGACAAGGATAATTCCTCCGATCCCGCCACCAATCATCTTGCCGCCGCCGCTCATGCCTCTGCGGTCCTCCACGTTCGAACTCCCTCTTCTTCCCTGCCATTTCATGGCCAAGCCCCCAGTCGAAATATCAGGTAATCTTAAGTAAATGGCTACCTGGCTTCGTTAAGTTAAATATCTTATTAGTGATATACCCAAAAAAGCAGGGTTTCACTTATACTTACTGGAGTTGGGAGAATGAGGATGGAGCCGAACTACTTCCAAACTTATAGAAGCGCCTAGTTATTCGTCATGTTCGCAGCACCTATACACCTTTGCCAAGCTTTTTCATTAATTCGATAGCCTGGACTTTCTCTTCCTTATCTAATCCACCCATCAAATCATGAATTGAGGCTACATGACGAGGGAAAATCTCATCAAACAGTTCACGACCTGCATCCGTAATCTCCGCATAAGTAACGCGGCGATCCTCGCTACAGGGTACACGTTTCAGCAGTCCCTTTTTCTCCAACTTGTCGATATTATAGGTAATGCTTCCGCTCGTAACGAGAATTTTCTCCCCGATCTGTTGCAGCGGAATCCGCGTTCTATGGTAAAGTACTTCAAGCACCATGAATTCAGCCGAAGCCAAGCCATAACTCTTCATATCCTTCACCGCATGATCCATTAGGCTCTTATAAGCCTTAGATAAGACTACAAACAATTTCAGTGAGGCGGCTTGTTCTTCGTCAGGTGCACTCTCTGTATTACGCAGATTTACTTGTTTATCACTCATCAATTCCACCTCCACTTCAATCAAACTTGTATTCAATCCATTTATTTGTCTTTACATTAAATATCTTTAAGTTAAGATAACTATACGACTTCCCATCCTCCTTGTCAACCTCATCGCTAAAAAAGTTACTTCCGTCTAGAGATCGGTAAGTTTTCCTATGACACTTTACAGGGAGTGATAAAAATCACCCCAAGTTTGACCTGACCTATAAAAGGGCGTATTCTTGTCTTTACGAATGACTCTTTAGTAAGCGATTTCAATACCCTAAAGGAGGCGACCTGATGAGTTCGTTCAATCCAACCCCTACCGAAGAAGCTATGGAGGGGCAGGCTGGAGCACGACGCGTGCTGATCGTGACAGCCGTAGACGCGGAGCGTGACGCGGTCCTGCGCGGCCTGCAAGGCAGCGACAGGTTCCATGTTATCGCTGCCGGCGCTGGGCCGGCAGCGGCGGCGGCGGGAACCGCCGCGGCACTCGCAGCCGGTACTTACGGCTGCGTATTGAGCGTCGGGATCGGCGGCGGATTCCCGGGGCTGGCGCCTTTAGGCTCGCTGGTTGTAGCCAGCGAGATGATTGCCGCCGACCTCGGGGCCGAGACGCCGGAGGGCTTCCGCAGCGCTGCCGAGCTCGGCTTCGGCAGCGTGTCCGTGCCGGCTGACCGCGGCACGGTGCAAGCGGTTTCGGCCGCGCTGGCTGCGGCCGGGTTACCCGTAAGCACGGGCATCGTGCTTACGGTCTCGACGGCGACCGGCACCGCGGAGACGGCCGCCGCCCATCTCGCGCGGCATCCCCATGCCGTCGCGGAAGCGATGGAAGGCCACGGAGTCGCCGTGGCCGCTCAGGCGCTGGGGCTCCCGGTACTGGAGCTCCGCGCCATCTCGAACCCGGTCGGTCCCCGCGACCGGGCCGCTTGGAAGATCGGTGATGCAATGGAAGCATTAACGGCGGCAGCCGCTATATTACTGGAGGTGCTGTAATGACAACTGAGCTTAATATCGCTTTTTCCCCTTGCCCTAACGATACCTTTGTATTTCATGCCTGGGCGCACGGGCTTGTCCCAAATGCACCTAAGCTGAATGTAACCTATGCCGACATTGATATTACCAATACGCTGGCTGCTGACGGAGAAGGACCAGAAGTCCTCAAAATCTCCTACGCTGCTCTGCCTTGGGTTCTGGAGCGGTACAAACTGCTGCCATGCGGCGGTGCTTTAGGACGCGGCTGCGGCCCGCTGCTGCTTACAGCAAGTGGACCCCATGCGGTCAAACGCCCAGAAAAGCTAGCCGGACGCCGGATTGCTGTACCTAGCGAACGCTCTACGGCTTATTTGCTTTTCCGATTATGGGCAGCACAAAATGTAACTGGAGGCATCGGCGAAATAGTCGTAATGCCTTTCGATGAGATTATGCCTGCCGTACGGGATGGCCATATCGATGCAGGGCTGGTAATTCACGAAGCCCGCTTCACTTACGCCTCTTATGGTCTTAATATGCTGACTGATCTAGGCAGCTGGTGGGAAAGCGATACCGGACTGCCCATTCCTCTCGGCGCTATCATTGCCCGCCGTGATTTAGATGCCGATGCTATCACCAGCTGGATTCGCAGCTCTCTTCAGTATGCGTGGGATCATCCAACGGATTCCAGAGACTATGTGCTTAGCCATGCTCAAGAGTTGGCTCCTGAAGTGGCTAAATCCCACATCGATCTCTACGTGAATGACTTCTCGATGAATCTGGGTGATGACGGCTATGCCGCAATCTCTGCCCTGCTTAATCGTGCTGCGGCAGAAGGACTTGTGCCTGCAATCGATCCAGCACTGCTTCGTTAGCATTTACCAGATAGTTTAACAATCCCCGGCTACACCTATAAGGTGTTCTCCGGGGATTTTATTTATTCTACGTAGCCTTCCAGCCAGACATTATTTGGCTTATCGAACCAGTGATTATACAATAGACCTATAAACATGATCTATGAGGGAGGATCACATGATACCTGAAAAAAACAGCAAACAAAACATCGACCGCTTTCTGGGCTTTCAAAATGAATATGACCGCTACCGTCCCGAAGCCCCTGAGATGATTATCAAATTGCTAACAGATTACCTAGGTACCACCCCTTCACTCGTCGCAGATATAGGCTGCGGTACGGGTTTGTCTACTTTTCTCTGGAACGATGTCGCAGAACGCGTAATCGGTATCGAACCCAATCCAGATATGTTGGGAAAAGCAATCGATAAACTTAGCAGATTAGAAGAACCCCAATCAATTACTTTTGTGCAAGGCTACTCTAACCAGCTTCCGCTTGCATCAGATAGTGTAGACATAGTTACCTGCTCGCAATCATTCCACTGGATGGATCCTGAAAGTACACTGCAAGAAATCTCCCGGGTCTTAAAAAAAGGCGGAGTCTTTGCCGCCTACGATTGCGATTGGCCTTTATCTCTTCAGCAAAATGTAGAAGAACGATACAACCAGCTGATCTCCAAAACAGAAGAATTGCTGGCTTCGCTTTTACCTAATGAGGAGAGAGCACATAAATGGGACAAAGAAGGTCATTTGTCACGGATCAAAGCTAGTGGGGCCTTCTCTTTTGCCAGAGAAATCGTATTCCACAACCTAGAGTCCTGCGATGCCCAGCGATATATTGGTTTAACCCTAAGTCAAGGGGGAGTGCAAACCGTAATGAAACTAGACGCTACCTTGCTTGAGCAAGACATCGCCGATTACACCGCCGCAGTTGAACAGCATTTTAAAGGCAGAACATTAGAGGTTCTAATCAGCTACCGAATGAGAATCGGCATCAAATAATCTTCGATCGCAACCAAAAACGCCCCGCCCCCTCATATGAGGAGTTCGGAGCGTTTTCTTCTTTTTTATTTAACTTCTTCCATGAACCCTGAGGTTCTCCACGATCACTATTGCTCCTAATACTTTCAGCAACAGGTTACGCACTTTATGTTTTATGAAGAATGCGGGTGCATTCAAGCCCTCGCAAGGTACCGCTTGGAAGCTAATTACTCTGTCGGGGCTATAATTGGCAGGGTGACGATGATGGTCGTTCCTTGGCCTGGTTCGCTTTCCACGCGGATATCCCCTTTATGAAGCGTTACGATCTGTTTAACAATGGCAAGTCCCATCCCGCTGCCGCCATATTTACGGCTGTGGGATCGATCAGCCTTAAAGAACCGTTCAAATATACGTTGCTGATCCTCAAGTGAAATCCCGATGCCAGTGTCTGTTATCCGAACGGTCACGTTGTTGATATCTTGTTTGAGGCTGACGTTAATTACACTGTTATCCTTAGAAAACTTGATGCTGTTGCCAAGGAGATTGGTCCATACCTGACTTAACAGGTCATAATCAGCCAGTAGGATAATAGGCTTTAGATCAAGGTCGAAGCTGATGTTACGAGCTGACCATTGCGGCTGAATCGCTACGATTACTCTTCTTATCTGTTCGTCCAGATTGAATGTAGTTAGCCGTAGCTGCTGGGACTGCGATTCTAATAAACTCAGCTTCAGCAGGCTGTCACTCATTTTAGACATCCGTTCTGCTTCAGCGATAATAATATCCAGATAACGATTTCGCTCTTGTTCTGCAAGATCTACTCGCTTGAGCGCAATCGCATACCCAGATATTGAGGTGAGCGGAGACTGGACCTCATGCGACACATTGGATACAAACTCCTTACGCATTTGCTCAAGCTGCTGCAGATCGTGCATCATTTCTTCAAAGCTGCGAGCCAAGGTACCTAGCTCACCGGTTTGCTTAATATTCAGCTCGACGTTAAAATCACCAGCTGCTATTCTTCTGGTCGCTTTGGTTAGCTTCTTAATCGGTCTGACTAAGAACATTGCAGCTACCAGAATCAAGAGGCTTCCAGCTATCAATGAATAGAGCAAGAAATTTAATACCAAGTTCCTTCTGGCAGTGACGGAAGGGGGATTAAGCGTCTCCACAAACATCGCTTTGGTACCGTCTTCCGTTCTCAGTTGTAAGCCTAGGAGAAGCGCAGAAATATTCCTGTTATGAGGTTGATATACTTCTCCTGCGAGAACTTTTTTTATTTCTTCCATAGTTACAGGGACCGGCTTGTGCCCATTAAGCGTTCCGTAAGATTGGAATTTACCCGCTTCATCGAAAATTCGGATGTGGTAGGAATCAAGCTGCTTCATTCCACTTACGAAAGAGTTGGCTTCACGAAATGGGAAGGTCTCGTAAACCCTGACAATATCCTGCCCAAAATGCAATAAGGGAATTCGCGTGTTCTCGTTCAGTTTATCTTCGAATACCCAAGTTGCCACAAACAAAGCAATGATTGTGCCCCCGATTACGGAGGCTAGGAAGGTCAGGACAACGCGTGTATATATAGATCTGATCATTCATGCACCTCAAGCCTGTAGCCAAGTCCACGCACCGTCTCAATACGAAAATCAGGGGTAGTCGCGAACCGTTCACGCAGGCGTTTGATATGCACGTCAATCGTCCGATCATCTCCAGCATAATCAATTCCCCAAATTTGATCGATCAACTGCTCGCGCGTATAGACTTGTCCAGGGGTTCCAGCAAGCTTGTACAGCAACTCGAACTCCTTAAGGGGTAAGGGAAATGACTCCGTACCTTTCATCACCTTATAGGTCTGCCGATCAAGGATGACATTGCCAATTTGGATCATCTGCGTGGAGCCAATCCGATATCGTTTCAGCAATGACCTAACACGAACCGTCAGCTCTAACGGATCGAACGGTTTAGTTAAATAATCGTCCGTGCCTAATTCGAAGCCCTTCACTTTCTCCCAGGTTTCGCCTCTGGCAGTCAATATAAGTAATGGAAGATCAGGATTAGCTCTGCGGAGCTCCTTACAAAGCATCCAACCATCCATATTTGGCATCATAATATCCAGCACGACAAGATCGACATGTGTTCCAGCATATACGGCGAGCGCTTCCTTGCCATCCACAGCTTCAACTGTTTCGAATCCGTCGTTGCGGAGAAATAAACAGACAAGTTCGCGAATGTTCGCATCGTCGTCAGCAACCAGTATAGTAGGCATTCGTTTCCTCTTTTCCTGTTGTCCATTCTTACTATTATACTATATTATACTTTCGGCTAAACTGTCTGTTGTCTTGAGACTACACGATGATCAAACCGAAAAAGAGCGTCTAACACGGTTACCCGTATGTAGACGCTCTTAATGTCGTTTCGCTTTAGCTTTAGCTTTAGCTTTAGCTTTAGCTTTAGCTTTAGCTTTAGTCAGCTTACTTCTTATTCATCTTAAACATTAGGAACAGCTCATTATAATGAGCAAGCATCCGTTTGCCAAGGTTATCGTATACTTCAAGCCGGTCCGTAATTTCGGCTGGTGGATAGAAACGGGTATCCTCAGAAGTTTCCTCAGGAAGCAGCTCCAGTGCAGGAATGTTAGGCGTGGAATAACCTACATATTCTGCATTCTTAGCAGCAACGTCTGGGCGGAGCATGAAGTTGATGAACTGATGCGCTCCATCCACATTTTTCGCTGTCCGAGGAATAACCATGTTATCAAACCATTTGTTCGAGCCTTCTTCCGGCACTACATAATCCAGCTTATCATTCTCGTCCATGATCTCGGAAGCATCGCCGGACCAGACAATCCCAACCGCAGCTTCTTCATTTGCCAGCAGCATCTTGATCTCATCACCGACAATCGCCTTCACGTTAGGAGACAACTTGTTGAGCTTAGTCAGTGCTTCCTGCAGATGTGCCTCATCCTTGTCATTAACGGAATAATGCATGCTGTTCAAGGCCATGCCCATCACTTCACGGGCTCCGTCTACCAGGAAGATGTTATTATGCAGTCTGCTGTCCCAGAGAGAATCCCAGCTGGTGAAGTCCATGCCCTTGGTCATTTCCGGATTGAAAATAATCCCGACGGTCCCCCAGAAATAAGGTACAGAATATTTGTTACCCGGATCAAACGAGAGGTCCATAAAGCGTGAATCAATATTCTTTAGATTCGAAATCTTGCTATGATCCAGCGGGATGAGCAGATCTTCTTCTTTCATCTTAGCAATGGCATAATCCGAAGGGATTACAACATCAAAGGTAGTTCCGCCCTGCTCAACCTTGGTCAACATAGCTTCATTGGAATCGAAGGTTTGATAAATGACTGTTAAGCCGGTCTCTTTTTCAAATTCCTTCAATAGATCCGGATCGACATAGTCGCCCCAGTTATAGATAGTCAGTGTGTTTCCACCCGAATATCCCTCTCTCGAATTCATCCAAGATCCCAAGTACATGAGCGCAAATGCCGTGATAAGGATCGCCAGAAAAGCATTTATCAGCTGTTTCATCTAGGCACCCCCGCTTCTGCAACAGGCTCCGCCACCGCTTCTGCTGTGTTATGACGATTTTTCTTAAGGGTCAGGAAGTAATAACCAACCACAAGCAGAATGGTGAACAGGAAGATCATTGTCGACAGCGCATTAATCGATAGCGACACCCCTTGCCGGGCTCTAGAGTATATCTCAACCGATAACGTCGAATAACCGTTGCCTGTTACGAAGAACGTAACCGCAAAGTCATCCAGTGAATACGTAAGCGCCATAAAAAATCCGCTGAATATCCCTGGTTTAATAATCGGCAAAATTACTTTAGTCAGCACATCCTTACGGCTTGCCCCAAGATCACGGGCTGCATCCGTTAATGTAGGGCTCATTTCCTGTAGATGCGGCAAAATCATCAATACGGCAATCGGTACGCTGAATGCAACGTGTGAAAGCAGAACAGACGCGAAACCCAGCTTGATGCCAGCTATGGTGAACAGGATAAGGAACGAAGCACCAATAATGACATCTGGACTGACGATCAGCACGTTATTCAGAGACAGCAAGGTGTTCTTGGCGCGGCGATTCTGCACACTTTTAATGGCCAGCGCACCAATAATAGCGATAAGGGTCGCAATAGCCGAGGATAGCAGCGCGATCACAAGCGTATTGATTACGATGATGATCAGGCGCTTATCTTGGACCACCTCACGGTAGTAATCCAGCGTGAAGCCCTCGAACTTATGCATCGTCCCCCCACTGTTGAACGAATAGTACATTAAATAGAAGATAGGTGCATACAGAACAATGAACACCAGAACTAGGTAGAGGTTAGAGAATCCATTTTTATTTCTCATTCCGCGCCCCTTTCCGCGATCCGCCTGTGATAATCATAAACAGCGCCATAATGGCAATCAGAAACACTGCAACTGTAGAACCCATGCCCCAGTCCTGAGTGACCAGGAAATGCTGCTCGATTGCGGTGCCCAGCGTAATGACCCTGTTGCCTGCAATCAGACGGGTGATCATAAACAGGGACAGCGCAGGTATGAATACTGCCATACAGCCTGAGCGTACTCCCGAAATGGTCAGCGGAAAAATAACACGTCTAAACGTGGTCCAGCCCGAAGCCCCTAAATCACGTGCCGCATCCAGCAAGGATAAATTCAAATCCTCCAAAGCGCTGTATATCGGCAGGATCATAAACGGAATAAAAATATAGACAGATACAAATACAAAACTGAAGCCCGTAAACAGAATTTGCTGTTCTCCGATTCCAAGCAGATCAAAGAAATTATTGATCGGACCAAATGTACCGAATATCCCTATAAAAGCGTAGGTTTTTAGCAGCAAATTAATCCATGTCGGCAAAATAATCAGCAATAACCACAGCTGCTTATGTTTGGTTCTCGTCAACAGATAAGCCGCCGGATAGGCAACCAGCAAAGAGAATGCTGTAATCAGAAACGCGTACCAGAACGAGGTCAGCGTCATTTTTAAATATACAGGGGTGAAGAAACTGACGTAATTATCCAGAGTAATATGGCCATCCAAATCAAATAACGAATAATAGATGACAAGCACTACCGGTGCAATTACAAACAATGCGATCCAGAGGTAATAAGGGATGAGATAGTACGATTTGCCCTTATTCTTCATGACTCTCCACCTCGCCATAAGCTTCCAGACGTCTGTCGAATTCTTCCTCCGTTTCACCGAAACGCATAACATGAATCGCTTCCGGATCAAAATAAAGGCCAATTTCACTGCCTACAGTCGCCTTACGTGTAGAATGCACAAGCCATTCATGCCCGGATTCATCATAACAGCTGATTTCATAATGCACGCCCCGGAATAGCTGGGAATCAACCCGCACACGTAGTTTACCCTGTTCTAGCGTAGAAATTTCCAAATCCTCAGGACGAATAACAATCTCTACGGATTCATTCGGTTTAAGCCCGGCATCGAAACATTCGAAGCGGCGGCCGTTAAACTCCACCAGATAATCCTCGATCATAACTCCCGGCACAATGTTCGATTCGCCAATAAAATCCGCCACAAAACGGTTAATCGGCTCATCATAAATATCGTTAGGGGTGCCGCTTTGCTCGATTTTTCCTTTATTCATGACAAAAATCCAGTCGGACATCGCGAGTGCCTCTTCCTGGTCATGCGTTACAAAAATAAAGGTAATGCCTAACCGCTGCTGCATTTCCCGCAGTATGTACTGCATCTCCGTGCGCAGCTTGAGATCTAGCGCCGATAGAGGCTCGTCCAGCAGTAGAACCTGTGGCTCATTCACAATCGCCCGGGCAATGGCAACCCGCTGGCGCTGACCGCCGGACATTTCGTTAATCGCACGCTGCTCATAACCCACAAGGTTAACGAAGCTTAGCGCTTCCTGCACCTTCTTCGTGATAACGTCCTTCTTAAGCTTCTTAATACGCAGTCCGAAAGCCACATTCTCGAATACGTTCAGGTGTGGAAACAATGCGTAATCCTGAAATACCGTATTGACCTGCCGCTCATTGGCGGGAATGTGGTTAATTACTTTTCCATTTAAATAAATAGAACCGCTCGTTGGCTCAGCGAACCCGGCGATCAATCGAAGAATAGTCGTTTTACCACAGCCAGATGGACCAAGTAGTGTATAGAATTTGCCGCGCTCTATCTCAAAGCTGACTCCTTTTAACACCGGATCTTCGTCGTCATATTGCTTAGTAACTTCTTCAAATGAAATGATGGTACCTTCCTGAATAGCTATAGCTAACAACCTCCCTTACCTTAGTAATACAATACTATTTTACCCGCATCTTGCGGAGAACAATCGAAATGAGTATGCTCAGCGCTAATAAGCGACAATTTTCCCTCTCCTTCGACGCTCCAATAGATATAGCATATTAGATTGTACCATTATATGCGATAGCTTACATTGTTAAATGCTAAGCATAAACTTAACAAGTTTGTAAAAAGTCCAGTCTTCCCTGCCCTTTTTGAGGTGCTATAATGAAAACGAACTGAAAAGCCAGTGTGGTTTTCTTATTTTTGCGAAAGAAGATGAATGATAATGAACGAGGGGTTACTAGACCGCCTTGAAAAATATGGATTCTCGCTTTACATGATACGAATTACGCTTGCCGCATCACTATCCTGGGTAGCCGTACACAGTTTATATGGTGACCAATATTTATACTTTGCACCGCTTGCAGCCATTCTAATTACTCAAGCCAGTGTGAAGGCTTCACTTGAAAAAGGAATCTACCGCCTGATCGGCATTATTATCGGCGGAATCGTCAGCCTGATTGTAGGCCAATTCTTCGATGTAGGTGCATTTTCCATTCTGCTAATTCTGCTCATCGGGATTGGAATTGCCACAGCCTGTCGGATGAATATCCAAGCGGTTTCGCAGGTGGGGGTGACCTCGGTTCTGGCCCTTACCTTTTATCACAATGATTACGTGCTGTGGAGAGTCGCCGAAACCTTTATTGGTGTGCTCATTGCCTTGATCATCAATATGATTATCGTTCCACCGAACAGGTTCGTCAAGGTAAAAGCATTGGCACTCGATGGAAGCCTTCTACTTTCGGATGCTTTAAAAGGTCTCGTAGGCATAAGAAGAGATTCATCAAAGGATAATAATATGCTGGAGCAAGCAGGTAAACTGCTGTCTGCCAGCAATCAACAACAGAAGGAAATGTTCTATACCATTGCTCACTATCAGTGTCGTGGTGATCTAAAGGGACTTATACAAGCCACGGCACATCTAAAGACCATTCATTCCTATGTTAAAGAAATTGCCGATGATATTTGCTTGCTGCCAGCACATCATGCCAATTCTGACTGGATGCTGGAAGTGCTGGAGGCAACAGCCGATTGTATAGCTGTTTATGGTACCAAGACCTTATCCAAGGCTGAATGCCAACGTTCACTTACAGATTGTCTGCATCGTGCCCGCGACTTGCAGGCGGCCAGCTTCTCTGAACTGCAAGGACGGTGCTCACTGTCATCAGTTCGTGATCTAGGAGCGCTCTTCAGTCACTTAAACCGGGTACTCGAAGAAGTGGAACGCGCTAGTTCTGCTACTTACGTAGTTGCAGCTCGGCCTTCAACAGCTGAAATCACACGCGCTATACGCTTAATTAAAAAAGGACTCTCCCAGAAGCTCTAAGCTTGGGAGTGTCCTTTTTTTATGTTCAATCCCTATTAGACATAATGCCCTTTAGCACGATTGGTTACTACAACCATCCAACAAATTTAACTGACTGATTGTTTGGCAGCACGCCCTATCTTCACATTTACCAGTACAATACTGCTGACAATCAGCAATAATCCGATCACAAGGTTTATGGTAATCTGCTCTTTCAAAAAAACTACGCTGGTTGCTATCGAGATCAGGGGGATCAAGAAGGTGAATGAACCTACTTTTCCTGCTTCTCCTTCGTTAATCAGCTTGAAATAAATTAGCCAGCCCAGAGCAATAACAAAGATTGCGATAAACAAGGTATCCACAATAAAGGTTCCACTCCAGGTGATATCCGACCATTTCTCCGTAGCTGATCCCGAAAGTAGCAGAATGATGCCACCGATCGTGATTTGCATAGCCGTCATCCACAGCATATCCACACGTACAGCATTCCGTTTCATATATATTGTTCCTAATGCCCAGCTTAAGGCACTGGCTAAAGCCAACACAATTCCCCATATGGAGATACTCCCATTAATTCCGCCGATACTAAGAGAGGCTACCCCGAGAAAGCCAAGCAGCAAACCAGCCATTTTAAGCCCGTACATGCTCTCACCTAACCACAGCCAAGAAAAAATACCTAACAATACAGGCTGCAAAAATACAATCGATGAGAACAATCCCGCCGGAACATACTGCAAGCCAATTGTCTGAAATCCATAATAGAACACAATACTAAGTACCGCCGAGATCAGATAGATCGGCCAGAGCTGCTTGAAGCGAAGCTCCTTCACCTTGGGCAGTGCAATTAGAATCAGAATAATACCGCCTACCACGGTTCGAATACCTGCAAATAATAGAGGTGGAGCATAGTCTAAGGCGATTTTGGATATAGGCCAATTAATGCCCCATACAATCACCAAAAAAATAAGAAGGATCATACTTTTCTTCTGCTGATTCATTTGTTCACTTCCTTGGTGTAGATTCATCACAAATGATACAATAAACAAGAGCATAAATGAAATGAATAATAATCATAAGGGGCATATCATATTTGTTATGAACAATACTCAAATTCGTTTATTCGTCAAAATCGCCGAAAGCGGCAGCTTTACTAAAGCTGGTGTAGAACTGAATATGACACAGCCTGCGGTCAGCCGGGCGATCTCGTCCCTCGAAGCCGAATTAGACGTGAAGCTCTTGCTTCGAGACCGGCGTAATGGCCTGATGCTTACGGATATCGGCAAACGTATTCTTGTTATTTTCCGTGAAATTCTAATGGGCTTTGATAAGGTCAATCAGGAGATTTACGCGGAGAGAGGTCTTGAAAAAGGAAGTATCCGCATTGGAGCTTTCCCTGTGGCAGCGGCTCATTTTCTACCGAAGATTATTAGCTCTATTACTAAAAGATATCCAAATATTACAATTAGCTTACAGGAGGGTTCTATCGCTGAAGTCAGAGAATGGCTGGATTCAAAAGAAATTGATGTTGGCTTATTGCTCGCTCCCAGTGCAGAATTCGAAACCATTCCATTATATAGAGAGAAATTGTTTGCCGTTTTTAGAGATGACCATCCCCTGCAAAAGCGATCCATTGTA
The DNA here is from genome assembly GCF_038002785.1 of Paenibacillus sp. FSL H3-0310. Lineage (NCBI taxonomy): Bacteria > Bacillati > Bacillota > Bacilli > Caryophanales > Paenibacillaceae > Paenibacillus > Paenibacillus sp. FSL H3-0310. The sequence goes on along the minus strand of NZ_JBBODC010000002.1, from coordinate 1,333,222 downwards.
TGTGTGCAGGAATTAGCGAACGAGCCCATGTTGATTTGCAAAGCAGGATATGAACCGCCTGTTGTAGAGCTATTCCGCAGAAGTAATAGCCATCTGAATGTAAAATATGTGGTTAATAACTTTGCAACAGCTCTTAATATGGTTCAGGAGGGACTGGCGATCGGCGTGATGTCTGAACTGTCCTTGTTATCTCTGCCTCCAAATGTGGTTACCCGTGAGCTGCAGCCGGATGCTTATAGAGATATCCAAATTGCGGTCAGCTCGCTTGCCGACACTTCAATTGCTGTAAAGCTCTTCATTGAGACAGCGCTGGATCTTTTCACTCAAAAATAAATGGATTAATTAATAGATGATAAGGAGTGCTGAGGATGAACTTTAAAAGACTAGGAAATAGCGGATTACAGGTATCCGCATTAGGACTGGGAACGAACGCTTTCGGCAAACGTGCGGATCAAGAGACCTCCATTCAGATTGTACATGCTGCGCTTGATCAGGGAATTAATTTCATAGACACTGCTAATATTTACGCTGGCTCAGAATCCGAGCGAATCATCGGTCTGGCCTTGGAAGGTAGGAGACATGAGGCTGTTCTAGCAACTAAAGCAGGTTTAGTCAAAAATGAGGGTCCTAACGGTAGCGGCTCCTCCCGTCGCCATTTGCTGCAGGAGCTTGAAGATAGCCTTCGCCGTCTTAAGACGGACTATATCGATCTATACCAGATTCATACCTTTGATCCCTATACGCCGCTTGAAGAAACCTTACGAACCTTGGACGATATGGTATCCTCGGGGAAAGTCCGTTATATCGGGGCCTCCAACTATACAGCATGGCAATTAATGAAGGCGATTGGGATTAGTGAAGCACGCAACTTCACCAAGTACACTTCAATTCAGTGCAGCTACTCCTTAGCAGACCGGACACCGGAGAATGAGCTCCTTTCGCTCTGCCTGGATCAAGGTGTAGGGATCATTCCATACTTTCCACTAGCTGGCGGGATTCTCACAGGCAAATATAATACAAGCGACTCAGCGCCATCGGGGTCCAGAGCAGATACCGATCCTAATTTCAAAAGATTCCTTGATGCTGACCGGATCAAGCTCGGAAGCCAAGTGAGTCAAATTGCTGAGGAAATGGAAACCTCATCTACCGCGCTCTCCTTAGCTTGGCTTATGAATCGGCCTGCCGTCTCGACGGTTATTGTCGGGGCTACGCGTGTGGAACAGCTGGAACAAAATTTGCTTAGTACCTCACTTGTACTTAATGAAGAAACTTCGGCCAAGCTGGATGAAGCCAGTGATTCCTTCCGTTATCGCGAGCCGTTCGCTTTTTACCGGCTCCCATAGAGTCGTATGCTCTAACTTCTTACAAGGATGGAGGAAAGATTAATGACAACCTATACAGCTGACAGCATTCAAGGAATGCTTGAAGAGCATAAGAATTTTTTTAATAGCGGCGTAACTAAGGAGGTTTCTTTTCGTCTCCAGCAGCTGCTCAAGCTTAAGAATATTATTAAACAATACGAAGGACGTATCATCACCGCACTACAACAGGATTTAGGAAAAGGTGAGTTCGAAGCCTATGCCACAGAAATCGGCTTTACGTTGGACAGTATCGGCTACATGATGAAACATCTTAAGCGTTGGGCGAAGCCTGTAAAGGTTCGATCGCCGCTGCACTTATTTCCTGCAAAAAGTTATATTTTAAGTGAGCCTTACGGCACAACGCTCATTATTGGCCCGTTTAATTATCCATTTCAGTTGCTGATTGAGCCCCTGATCGGCGCCATTGCCGCTGGTAACTGCGCTGTCCTCAAGCCATCTGAGAGCACACCTGCCATCTCGTCCGTGGTTGAACAGCTTATTCAAGAGACCTTCGAGCCGCAGTATATCCGCGTAATTCAAGGGGAAAAAGAGACCACTAATTTGCTGATCCACGCCAAGTTTGATTATATTTTCTTTACGGGCAGTGTGCCTGTCGGCAAAATCGTAATGGAAGCGGCAGCGAAAAATTTAGTGCCTGTAACCTTGGAGCTTGGCGGGAAAAGCCCGGTTATTGTTGATAAGACCGCTAATCTTGATATTGCAGCGAAACGGATTGTCTGGGGCAAGCTGCTGAACGCGGGCCAAACCTGTATCGCACCGGATTATCTGTTAGTCCACAAGGATATTGCCAAAGAATTGATCACCAAACTCAAACATCACATCACTGAGTTCTACGGTCAGGATGCACAGCCTAATACAGATTATGGCCGGATCGTGAATGATCGCCAGCTGCAAAGACTTGCTGACCTCATTGCGCGTGATCAGAGCAAGGTGATTATGGGCGGCACCATCGTGCCAGAAGAACGTTATATTGAGCCTACTTTAATCTATCCTGCCACTTGGACGGATGCTGCTATGGAAGATGAGATCTTCGGTCCGATCCTCCCAATATTGGAATATCATCAATTGGATGAGGCCATTCAGAGTATTAATGAACATCCAAAGCCACTGGCACTATACCTATTTACGGAGGATAAGAGTGTAGAACAAGAGGTGCTGTCCCGGGTCTCATTCGGGGGAGGGTGTATCAATGATACGATCTCACATGTGGCGAGCACTTATCTTCCGTTTGGTGGAGTAGGAAACTCTGGAATCGGGGGTTATCACGGGAAGTATAGCTTTGAGGTCTTCTCCCATCATAAAAGCATCGTCAAGCGAGGCACACGGATCGACCTCGGAATCGTGTATCCTCCTTATGGCAATAAAGTGAAGCTGGTTCGAAAAGTAATGAAATAAACAAAGCAGCAAACCTCCCATGATCGGGAGGTTTGCTGCTTATCAGGGTAACTACGCAAACAGCTCTAACAATTTCTCAACACTTATCTCTGCGGTGGAAGCCAGACATAGATCCGCGGTCCCGGTTACGAGCGCCACTCCAGCTCCCACTGACCTCATACCAGCAGCATTAATTGCGGCTATTCCTTCCTCGGTATCCTCAATCGCCACACAGCAGTCTGGGGATATGCCCAGCATCTCCGCAACCTGCAAGTGAATCTCTGGATCTGGCTTGCTTCTACGCAAGTTGCCAGGGTCAGCCACCGCCTGAAACCAATGCCCGATCTGCAAGCGTTCGAGAATCAGCAGCGCATTCTCATTCACTGAAGCCAGTCCGATAGCAATCCCTCTTTGCTGCAAATCGGACAACACGCTGTGGATACCCGGATACAGCTCAGCAGGCGTCATTTGCTGAACCAGCTGTCTATACTTCTCGTTCTTTTTGTTGCAGAGCATTCCCTTTACCGGTTGCGGCAAATTCAGTCCACTACTCTCCAGAATGACTTCTAAAGATTCCATTCGACTTAGGCCCTTAAGACTCTTATGCTTCTCTCGATCAAAAGAAAGCGCAAGCTCATCCGCCAGATCCTTCCAAGCCTCATAATGATACTCTCCAGTGTCAGTAATTATCCCGTCCAGCTCGAAAATAACAGCTTCAAGCTGCTTCACATTCGAAAGCCTCAGCGGCTTCTGTGCAGACAACTGTATAAGGTTTCCCTTATGCATAATCTCAAGCTCTTCGCCCTCCAGCAGTGTATAGATCACTTCTGTATCACTCACAAAAATATCCAATAGCTGTCCAGCGCATGTTATTTTAAACCGATAGCTCTCCCACTGCGCTGGCACACTAGGATTAAATGATAACATCCCGCCGCATAAGCGCATGCCACCAAAACCATTCACAATCGACAGCCAGGAGCCTGCCATAGCAGCAGTGTGCAGTCCATCCTTTACGTTGCGGTTGATATCATCCAAGTCCATCCGTACCGTGCGGTCAAAATAGGAATAGGCTCCCGTCAAATCACCAATCTCAGCAGAGATTATACTGTGGATGCACGGTGACAATGAAGAATCATGCGTCGTCAGCGGCTCATAATAATTATAATTCCGGATCTTATCCGCCAAGCTGAATTGGTCACCCAGTAGAAACATCGCCATTACCAAGTCCGCCTGTTTCAACACCTGATGACGGTAAATTACCAGCGGATGGTAGTTGAGCAGCAGCGGATATTTGTCAGCTGGTGTATGCTCGAAATCCCATTTTTTCTTGGAGAGAAACGTGTCGTCTTGAGCATAAATGCCAAGTCCCTCATCAAAGGGGATAAACATTTTGTCCGCCGCTTCCAGCCACACTAATGTCTCATGCTCAGTCAGACCGATTTTTTGCTTCAGGCGTTCAAAATGCTCAGGATACTGCTTAGACAATATCCCTGCCATCTCGTGTGCATAATAAAGCTGATCCTGGACCATAAAGTTGGTGTATGCATTATTGTTGACGATAGCTGTATATTCATCAGGACCGGTTACTGCATCAATACAAAAGACACCGCCCCTAGCCGGATTAAAGTACCCCAAGTCCAACCAAAAGCGGGAAGTTTCGAATAAAATTTCCGCTCCCTTCGTAACCAAAAAATCATAATCTCCGGTAGCCAGTACATACTGCTTGATGGCATACGCAATATCCGCATTAATATGCATTTGCGCCGTGCCTGCCGGGAAATACGCAGAGTTCTCTGCCCCGTCTATAGTCCGCCAAGGGAACAAGGCTCCCTTCTGCGACATTACCGCTGCACGCTCCCGTGCTTTGTCTAACGTGGCATAACGAAATTCGAGCAGCTTTCGGCTAATCTCCGGCTGTGTGAACGTAAAGAAGGGCAGCATATACATCTCGGTATCCCAGAAATAGTGCCCTTCGTATCCTTCACCCGTTAATCCCTTGGCTCCAATATTCGTAACCCCATCACGGCCTACGGATTGAAGCAGTTGAAAAGCATTAAAGCGAATGCCCTGCTGAAGCGCAAGATCACCATGAATCTCCACATCCGTATGTGCCCAGTATCGATCCAGATAAGCCTGCTGTTCCTGGGCAAGCGCTTCAAACCCGCTATGGTCTGCTAAGTGTAATATTTCAGTACTTCTACTAAGTAGTTCGTCTTCTGGATAATCTTTAGAGGTATGGTAAGAGATATATTTGGTTAGTGAGACGCTTTCCCCACGCTCCACCGGGACGACAAACTGCATGGATAATTTCTGCCCCTCATGCTGTACGGTCCTTTTACCCTCAGATCTTGAATCAAGCTTATGACTTACCCCTGTTAATAGGGCAAACCGGGTATGCCGCGTCCGCTGCTTCATCCATAAGAAGGACTGTCCCGGTTCATGACCGGTATCCTCCAGGAGCAGACTGGGCTCCTTGCCTCCCGAGCCCAATCTGGGATCATCCGTTACCTTAGGTCTTTGGATCTTGCCGTCGATGGATGAAGTGAAGGTAAGCACTCCGCTGAAATTCAGCGCTTTAACCTCATAATCTATCGCCGCCAGATGTTTGTGCTGCAAAGTCACCATCCGCCGGATATGAAGCTGTACCCGGTGACCAGCTGGAGATTCCCAATCTACCTGCCGATGCAGAACCCCGCTTCGCATATCCAGCTTTCGTTCATAATGATGCACTTGCCCACTGTTTAACTGAAAGGTCTGCCCTTCAATACTCAGTTCAATAATCTTGGCATCTGTTACGTTCAGCATCGCTTGATTGCGGGATGGATATCCGTACGCTCCTTCTGGATATACAATGGGCTCCGAATCAAAAAAACCATTCAAATAATTGCCTGTTACAGACGAGCCTGAGCTGCCGTGGTAACCTTCTTCGAAATTACCGCGCATACCAATATATCCATTGCCAAGAGCAAAAATACTCTCGCTTCTTTGATTGTTCTCTTCACTATAAGCTTCCTCATCAAGACTCCACTCCCGGTAAGGATATACCGCCGCCGGATGTACGTATGGTTTCATCTTCATCTCTCTAAGCTCCCCCTGATCACAGTTTCATTCGGGTTCTAAATCATTAACCTTTCACCGACCCACCCATAAGCCCTCTGACGAAATACTTTTGCAGCAGGAAAAAAATAGCGAGCGGCATCAGCATAGAGATAAATGCAGCCGAAGTAAGTAAATGCCAATCGTTGCCTCGTGAGCCAACTAAATCGGCAATTTTCATCGACATAACTTGCACAGACGGTTGATTGCCGATAAAAATCAATGAGACTAAATAGTCATTCCACACCCACAGGAATTGGAAGATTCCGATAGAAGCCAGTGCTGGCACTGATAGAGGCAGAATTAGCCTACTGAATATAGTGAAATGACTTGCCCCATCCATGAAAGCCGATTCGAACAAATCCTTCGGCAATTGACTGATAAAGTTGTACATAAAGTACGTAACCAGCGGTAATCCAAAAGCCGTATGCGCCAGCCAAATTCCCAGATAACTTCCGTTTAGCCCAAGTGCGGTATAATCCTTAAGCACTGGAATAAGCGCAACCTGTATCGGAATGACGAGCATTGCAATAATGATTACAAAAAGGATTCTGCGCCCAGGAAACCGCAGCCAGGCAAAAGCATATGCAGCAAAAGAAGCGATCAGCACCGGAATAACTGTTGCTGGAACAGCAATCGTTAGCGTATTCCAGAAGGCCTGTGACAATCCGGAGCCTTTTTGCACCGTTTCACTACCATCAGCCTGTTTCAGCTTGTATTCCTTACCGGAAAGCACATTATTATAGTTATCCAGCGTGAGATCCGGTGTCATCTTCCAACCTTGTATCTGTTCATTTACGGTACGCGCTCTACGATTCTCCCACATAAGCCGGCTGCCATCTGCCTTCACGCCAGCCTTCAGCTCATCATCTGTATAAGTTTTACCGTTCACCTCAATTGGCTCCCGAAGATCCACATCCTTGGATAGCTGAATCGTCTCTCCAGCCTTCCACTCCTGATGAGGAAAAGCTTTCCACCATCCGGTCTGCAGAATGTCAGAAGCCGGACGGAAGGAGGAAATAAATAGCCCAAGAGTCGGAAGCAGCCAAATAAAACAGATCACACCCAACACGATATTTACAACCGTTTTGCTGCCTTTTCTCTTCTTTTTGCCAGCCATTAGAATCCCCCCTGCTTACGGAACTGACGTAGATTGATTATGATTACAGGCAGCACCGCGATCAGTAGAACAATAGCCAGCGTGGAGCCGTAGCCGAAATTACGGTACATAAAGAATTGCCGGTAGAACTGTGTAGCAACAACCTCTGTATCGTATTGACCTCCTGTCATCACCATGACGACGTCAAATATTTTCAACGTAAAGACGATAATGGTCGTTGTCACTGTCAGAATGGTTGATGAAATATATGGAATCATGATTCCAAAGAAAATCTTCACCTCATTTGCTCCATCCACTCGTGCAGCTTCCAAAATGTCGTCAGGAACCCCTTTGATTGCTGCCGAGAAAATCACCATTGCAAATCCCGTCTGCATCCAGATCAAAATAATAATGAGGAAAAAGTTATTCCACGGCTGAAGCATACTCGTCCAGGCTTGGGGTTCTCCCCCAAAATAAGTAACGATTGCGTTCAACAGCCCGATTTGTTCGTCACCCGGTTGATAGTAATAAACGAATTTCCAAATGACTCCTGCCGCTACAAAGGAAATAGCCATCGGCATAAAGATGATCGATTTGGCGATTTTCTCATAGCTGCTGCGATCGGCAAGAATAGCAATTAAGAGCCCGAATGCTACACAAGCAAGCGTGCCAACGAATACCCAAAGTAAATTGTTACGCAATGCCGTTGCCATCAGATGATCGCTAAAGATCGCTGCATAATTGCTCAGACCCACAAATTTTTCTGAAGAAGCATTAAAAAAGCTCAAATATAATGTTCGCAGTGCAGGCAGGACCAGTAACCAGCCCAGAATAATCACTGCCGGACCAATAAAGATATAAGGCAGCACCTTACGCCGGATATGATCCGGGTACTGCTCAACCGCCCACGTCAGCGTATAGTAAATCAGATAAACACCTAGAACTCCCCAGAGGACAGCCAGAACCGCTGTTAGCAGCGGATTTAATGTGGAATCCCGGAAGAATAAAAAGATTGCGCCGTTAACAACAATATTCGCTAATAACACAACTAGGGACAGCATTACCGCCTTCAGGCTGACGGTTGGCCTAGCTTGTGGTTGTGTTGGCATTTGTGGCTGTGGCTGTGATTGTGCACCCATATTAGCTCCAGCTCCTCCTATAAGTTTTGCGGAGCAAAACTCTTATCATAAGCATCGAACTCACTAGTTAGAAAACAAAAAGAGGGGCAGACAATCCTCTTTTCTCACTGCCCCTCTTTTTACTGTGCGCTTTAAATATTAGGTTAGTTGTTCCAGCCGGACTGGATTTGTTCCAAGGCTTGATCCAGTGTCGCTGTACCGCTCACATAGTCGGTCATCCCTTTCCAGAAGGTGCCTGCACCCACTTTACCTGGCATCAAATCAGAGCCATCAAAACGCAGTGTGGAAGCATCTTGAACCAACTTCGCCATCCGGCGATCGGATTCAGAGGTATACCAATCAAGGGAAGCATCATTCATAGGAGCAATTACGCCGCCAGATTGTACCCAGCTCTTAATCGACTCTCCAGTGGTGAAGAATTCCATGACTGCACGAACCTCTGGACGATCGTTGAACATAGCGTAAATATCACCTGCAACCAGCACTGGTTTACCATATTGTGCATCAATTGGCGGCAAGTAGAACCAATCATAATCCTGATCAACCTTTGCCGTTTCAGGGAAGAAGCTTGTAATAAAGTTACCGAGCATATTAAACCAGGCTTTAGGCGGATCAGTGAACATTGGCGCTGGGGCATCCCCGAAGGATGTTGTCACGATAGACTTAGCACCACCGTAAACATAATCCTTGTTAAGCCAAATTTTAGACATGATTTCAACAGCATTTTTTACTTCTGGTGAAGTAAATGGCAGTTCACCTTTTACCCACTTATCGTAGTTCTCAGGCGTAGTCGTACGAAGCATTATATTTTCGACCCAGTCTGTTGCTGGCCAACCCGTTGCAGCACCGCTCTCAATGCCAATAGCCCAGGCAGGATCGCCATCCTTGGCAATTTGTTCAGTGAGTGCCATCAGCTCATCCCAAGTTTCAGGAACCTTGTAACCTGCATCATCAAATTGTTTCTTTGGATACCATACCAAGCTCTTTACATTACTGCGGTTCCAAATCCCCGCCATGATCTTCCCGTCTTTTCCGTCCATCGTAGACATATCGAGCCAGCTCTTGTTGTAATTAGCCGTCAATTTGTCTTGATCCAGCACACTGGTCAAATCGATAACCTTGCCCGTCTTTGCAATCGATGCCAGCAATCCCGGCTGCGGGAAGTCAGCGATATCAGGAGCATTTCCGCCGTCCACCCGAATATTTATTGTTGCTTCGAACTCCTTGGAGCCCTCGTATTGAATATCGATCCCTGTCTTCTCTTCAAATTCTTTAATGCTGCTCTCAAATTTCACTTGGTCAGCATCTACGAAGGGTCCAAACATGGTTACTTTAGTCCCTTTATATTCACCTTTCATCGCTAAATCTAACGGGGAACCCGAAGGTTCAGCACTAGGTGCATTTGTCGCTTTCTCGGTGTTATCTGCTGTTGGGCTGACTGTTTCCGCCGGTGGATCTGTAGGCGCCGCATTATTGTTGCCTCCGCCGCATGCGCTCAGCGTCATTGTGAAGGATAAACACAGTACTAAAGCCAACGACTTTTTACGTCCTGAGATCTTCTTCATCTTTTGTACATCCCCTTTAATGGTTATAGAGATAACATCATATTCAATCATCCGGGCACCCTGGCATGTATTAGCAGCTTGTAGCAGATCACCTCCTTGCAAAGCTTTTCAGAAGATAGGTAAATATCCTAAAATCAAACTCCATCACAAATGTAATTTAATAATAGCGCTTACATTTTTTATATTATCATAATTAGTAACCGTTTCCAATCGGAAAATGAGATGTTTTTCATAAGAATTCATACTATTTTCTATCCTAACATTTAAATTTTAATTAAGACCGATACATGGCTCTGAAAAGCTTTTCAGAAGAAGGTCACAAAAATAAAGAGCCTTTATTTTTCCCGCGTGGATTCCCGCACAATCAGCTTATGCTCCATCTTTTCATTCAATACCTGGACACCACCTGTTGTGAGCAATTCATGCAGCATCTCCGCCGCACGATACCCTAACTCATAAATCGGCTGTGCAATCGTGGTCAGCTTTGGAATGAACATACTCGACATCCGCAAATTATCAAATCCAATCACAGATACCTGCCCCGGAACTAGAATATTACGATCCTTCAGATAAGAAATCGTCCCCATTGCAAATTCATCAGCAACACAGAAAACAGCGGTCAGCTCGGGATAATCAGTAAACAACTCATGCGCAGCTTGATAAGCGTGTTCGAACCTGTGATTGGCATATTTGCTCTTCACAATATTCTGCTGTAGTCCAAACTCTGTTAATGCTCTTACAAAACCCTCATAACGAGGCGGGCCAGATACGGAGTTATCATGGTTAAAACCAATCATGCCAATGTCCTTATGCCCTAAATCAATCAGAAACTTTACCGCATCGTAAGCCGCCTGTTCATCATCCACCTCCACAGATGGAATGTCGTACTCATCAGAATGCGAGGATACCAACACAAAAGGAATTCTACAACCGACTAATTTGTCATGTGTCTCAGGATAAAGGACATCACTGGCGAACACGATCCCATCCACCTGCTTCTCATGAAAGTTATCGATGTAAGACAACATCCGTTCTTTGTCGCGGTCCGTATTGCAGATCATTAAACTGTATCCGAGCTTGATGCATGCATCCTGCATTCCCCGAATAACCCCTGCGAAATACAGGTTCTCAATATCCGGAATCAGCAGGCCCAGTGTAAAAGACTTCTTGTAGATCAGGCCGCGTGCAAACGCATTTGGTTGATATTGCAAACGTTCTACAGCCTCCATCACTCGATTCCGTTTGCTCTCTACGACCGTATTCGGTGCATTCATAACCCGCGATACGGTGCTGATCGACACCTCCGCCATTCTGGCAACATCTCTTATGGTTGGCTTCATAACGATAACTTCCTTTTTTTCAGGTAACTTTTCGATGTGATTATAGCAAGCCCGTTAAGAAATAACAACAGATTTTTTAAAGCGCTTACATTTTATTTTAAAGACATACTTATTCCTTATCTAATCATTACAAAGTGCGTATAACTTACTTAAAGTGTGTATATAGTTTTATTACATGGTATACTAGGCGAGTAGCATTATTCGCAGCTACAAATACTGCTCTAGACTATCTGAGCGTTTATTATAGGAGGGATTACATTGAAGCAACAGCGCGATATTCGATTCTCCGTACTGGACTTAGCCTCTATTGTGGAGGGTGGCACAGCGGCAGACTCTTTTCATAACTCTTTAGCTTTAGCTCAACATGCTGAGGCATGGGGCTATCACCGGTATTGGTTTGCTGAGCATCACAACATGATTGGTGTTGCCAGTTCTGCTACCTCACTCTTAATTGGCCACATTGCTGGCGGCACAAAAAGCATACGCGTAGGCTCTGGAGGCATCATGTTGTCCAACCACGCACCACTTGTCATTGCGGAACAATTCGGGACCCTCGAATCCCTATATCCAGGACGGATTGATTTAGGACTGGGCAGAGCCCCAGGATCCGATCAACCGGCTTCCCGTGCGCTACGCCGTGGTCTCGGAAGCGACGGCAGTGACTTCCCCGAGCAGTTAAGTGAGCTCAGAGCCTACTTCGATCCTGCAGGTGCAGGATCACGACCGGCTGGGGTTCGTGCTGTTCCTGGTGAAGGCTTGAATATCCCCATCTGGCTGCTGGGCTCCAGCGGTTTTAGTGCTCAGCTGGCAGGGAAGCTAGGTTTACCTTTTGCTTTCGCCAGCCATTTCGCACCAGAATATTTACTACAAGCTTTACACATCTATCATAGTAATTTCCGTCCTTCAGCAGCACTCGACAAACCTTATGTGATGGTCGGAGTTGGCATTACAGCAGCCGATACCGTGAATGAGGCAAGACGACTGGCTACCTCGCAGCAGCAGCAATTCCTTAATATCATCCGCGGACGTACGGGGAAGTTACAACCACCGGTTGATAGTATGGAGGGGCTATGGACGATGCAAGAAAAAGCAGCCATGCTTGAGAAACAGCGTTACTCTTTCGCTGGTGATAAAGCAGCAATTAAAGAACGGCTTCAAGAAATCCTGCAAGAGACACAGGCCGATGAATTGATTGTTTCTGGTGGAATTTATGATCCTAACGCTCGTCTACGCTCTTATGAGATTGTAGCCGACGCTATGAAGGAAATCTAATTTATCATCATAATTAAGGCAAGACGATAGGTCTGGTATCGGGGTTTGAGCCCTATTCCAGATGTATGTCTTGCCTTTTTATTTTGCATTCATAATCGTTCTCAATAAAATACAATAAAAACAATGAATTACATAAAAATAAAGAGTTAAATAGAGAAAACTGGTGTAAACCCATTAAAAGAATTGATATTTGATCAAATATGATGGATTTCCTTATAATATCCCATTTTTGTTTAGATATTATTTTGATTATACTTTAGTTATTCGCTATAACGAACGAATTGGCGGTATATCTCTACCCTCTCCTTCCACTTTCACGGAGATTCCTGTATACGCACAAAAAAAGTGGTTCTGTGAGATACTACTTATTTCGACAATGTTTGATGAAAAATCCGATTAGAAGAGAAGAATTTGCCGGAAGCCCGCAAATGATGTCTACAAAATTTAATATGGGGTTCAGGAGAAAGGAGCGAGTAAAGTGAAGAAGAAATATCGCTCGGCTTTCATAGCTGCTTATATCCTGACTATTCTAGCAGGAGTCATCTGGCATGCTGGCGGAGTTAGTGCGCAAGATACCATTAAGCTTACGGTGAATTCGCATACGACAAGCACAGCCACCATGAACAATATGCAGCCTGGTGATGAAACGAACTCAGAATACACAATTATTAACGCAGGTAGTGAGGGCTTTAATTACTATGTGGACTTCAAATTCATCTCTGGAGACGCAGAATTATACGATATTCTCCAAATGACACTCGAAAAAGAGGGAGTAATCATCTATTCAGGGGTGATGAGTGAGGCTGCCGGAAGAGTTGCCATCGGTTCACTTGCCGGGGGAGAACAAAGTGTAATCCAAATGGATGTAATTTTCCCGTGGGAAGCAGGGAACGAATATCAAGGGAAAACCACCACTGTAGCCTTTGAGTTCTCCGCTTCTGGAGGACCGGAGCCATCCGCTCAACCTAGTCCTTCACCGACAGCGTCGGCCACAGCTCAGCCTACACCGGAGCCATCACCTACAGCGACTGCTACACCTACTGTAGCGCCAACTACGACACCTACTGCCACGGCTACAGCTACACCTGAAGCTTCACCGACCGCAACAGCTTCACCAACCACGACGGCTACTTCGCCAACGGCAACAGCAGCTGCCACACCAGGGCAATCAACGACGCCAACACCATCGCCAATACCTACAGCTTCACCAGTAGTAGATGAAATTAGTGTCACTGAAGCGCCGATCCCACTGGGTGGAGGCGATAATGAGCCGACAGTATCACCAAGTGCTGGCAGCCAAACTACCAGTGCAACACCGCAGCCAAGCAATGAGATCGCCCTGCCTGATGATGAGCTTCCACTGGGAGCACCAGAGGTTGGCAACAAGCTTCCAAATACCGCTGAGCCTTGGTATAACTTGATTCTTGCCAGCTTAGCCATTGCGGTACTCAGCGTGATTATTATGCGCAGATTGAAATCGAAGAAATAACCACATTTTGCAGCATAAGTCTGGAGGTGAGAGAGTATGAAGAAGCGTAATGGTGTCTTGCTAGCCGTGAAGCTAATCTTCATACTCTCTTTAGTTGTGTTGATTTACTCGGTTGTACAAGTGGTCAAAGCACCGCTCGAAGCTAAACAGGCTTTAAATGATTGGGCGAAAAAGAGGGAGGAAGCTGTCGCCCGCCCCCTTTCTGCCGAAGAAATCCCTCTTCCCATGGGAATGATCAGTTCAGCCAAGGAACAGCCGCACCCCGCTCATTCCTATTCAGAAGGTGAAATCATAGGAGAGATTCGTTTCCCCAAATTAAACAAAAAGATCGCAGTGCTAGAAGGCACGGAAAGCCCAGAGCTAAAAAAGGGAGCCGGACATTACAAAGGCAGCGCAGCTATCGGTGCCACCGGCAACAGTGTGCTCGCAGGCCACCGCGATACAGTGTTCCGTAACCTGGGAGAACTCGTCGCTGGAGATCTTATCGAGCTGGAAAGTACCGATGGGACTTTTACCTATGAAGTAACAGACAGCACAATTGTTGACGGGGACGAACGTGGTGCTATAAAGCCAAGTGATAAGGCCATCCTCACATTGATTACCTGTTATCCCTTTTCATATGTGGGATCTGCACCGGACCGTTATTTACTTTCAGCGAAGTTAGTGAAACAAGAAATATTGCCGCATTAAACTTAAATATTACCTCAATCTTCTTCCTCAGGGATGAGACCTTATATGGAAAGTGATACTATATATATACAATAGTAAAGAGGAGATGACCCAAGGTGAAGAAAGAGGTTGTAGAACGGTTTATTTCGTATGCACAAATGGATACCCAATCGAATGAAGATAATGAGACTTGCCCATCCACTCCGGGACAGATGGTTCTGGCCCACAAGCTGGTTGAAGAGCTTAAGGAAATCGGCATGGAGGAAGTCCAGGTGGACGAGCATGGCTATGTTATGGCGACACTCCCTGCGAATACGGACAAGGATGTTCCGACCATTGGTTTTTTAGCCCATTTGGATACGGCGACTGATTTTACCGGAACGAATGTGAAGCCACAGATTATCGAGAACTATGATGGTCAAGATATTCTTTTGAATAAAGAGCTGAATGTTGTATTATCCACAGCGAGCTTTCCGGAGCTGGCGGAATACAAAGGCCACACCTTAATTACAACCGACGGCACGACCCTGCTTGGCGCAGATAATAAAGCCGGTATTGCTGAGATTATGACCGCCATGCATTACCTCATTCAACATCCAGAAATCAAACACGGCAAGATTAGAGTTGCCTTCACACCAGACGAAGAAATCGGCCGCGGGCCTCATAAGTTTGACGTAGCCGCTTTTAATGCTTCCTATGCTTACACTGTAGACGGAGGTCCACTCGGAGAATTAGAGTATGAAAGCTTTAATGCTGCGTCTGCCAAAATCTCAGTCTACGGCGTTAATGTTCACCCTGGGACTGCAAAAGGAAAGATGATTCATTCCGCCAAAATCGCCATGGCACTTCATCTCAGACTCCCTGCTGAGGAAGCGCCCGAATATACAGACGGTTATGAAGGCTTTTATCACCTAAGCTCTATAGAAGGCACACCTGAATTCAGCAAGCTGCAATATATCATCCGCGACTTCGACCGTGAGAAATTCGAGGCACGTAAAGCATATCTCTCAGCTGTCGTAGAAGAATTCAAAAGCATCCATGGTGAAGAGAACATCGTGCTTGAAATAAAGGACCAATATTACAATATGCGTGAAAAAATCGAGCCAGTGCGTCATATCGTCGATATTGCCCATGAGGCGATGGAGAACCTTAACATCACACCGATCATCCGCCCGATTCGCGGAGGTACAGATGGCTCGCAGCTTTCCTACATGGGCTTGCCGACACCTAATATTTTCACCGGAGGCGAGAATTTCCATGGCAAATTCGAATATGCGTCTGCGGACAATATGGTAAAAGCGGTAAATGTTATCGTGGAGATTGCTAAGCTATTCGAACAGAAAGCCTAAAGCATTATCCGCATCACTCCTTTAAAACACCAAAAAATCCCTGTAGAGG
Source organism: Paenibacillus sp. FSL H3-0310 (assembly GCF_038002785.1). Classification (NCBI taxonomy): domain Bacteria; kingdom Bacillati; phylum Bacillota; class Bacilli; order Caryophanales; family Paenibacillaceae; genus Paenibacillus; species Paenibacillus sp. FSL H3-0310. The sequence goes on along the minus strand of NZ_JBBODC010000002.1, from coordinate 1,317,399 downwards.
CCGATCCAGACCTCTCAGGGATTATTAATGTTCATAGGCTATTCGATTAGCATCTTTCTTCCGGCGGCGTGTCCTTCCAGATCACGTTTTCTCCGTAATTTTTACCCCAATCATACATCAATCGAAGGACAGGAAGCAGACTTTGGCCATATGATGTCAGGGAATACTCTACTTTTGGCGGAACCTCAGCGTACACTTTTCTTAGAACCAGCTGGTCCTCTTCGAGCTCGCGAAGCTGATTGGTCAACATTTTTTGCGTGATATGAGGAATTAGCTTCTTCAGCTCGCTGAATCGCTTTGTCCCTTCAAGCCCTAGATGCCAGAGGATAATCAGCTTCCATTTCCCTCCGATTACCGCAAGCGTCAATTCCTTCTCACAGTTAATTTCCTTCAAGTTTATGCGATCTTTAATCTCGGTTGCCATACCTAAAGCGCCTCCTCTCTCCTGTTATCATACTAACACAAAAACGAATAACCTCCTTATAGGAAGGCATTCGTTTCTGTACGTTCACTCTAAATTAGCATGCTTGCCGAACATTTGCTGATTCGTCTGCCCCGTCTTCTCCATCATTCGCAGAATAATAGCATCATAAAAGACCAACATCGTCTGTTCGAATAAAGAAGCCATCGGCTGGATCGTGCTGTAGCTTCCACTGGCCGGATCTTTTGGAGATCCCGGCAGCTTCACTGTATAGCCCGCTAAACGTCCAACCGTCGAATCCGGCGCAATGGTAACGGCAACAACTTCTGCACCCACCCCTTTGGCTTTCTCAGCCATAGAGATCAACCCTTTCGTCTCACCAGAACCGGAACCGAGGACTAACACATCCCCCTGTTCAATCCCCGGAGTCACCGTTTCGCCTACAACATAAGCCTCTTTACCAACATGCATTAACCGCATAGCAAAGGCCCGTCCCATCAATCCAGATCTGCCCGCTCCAGCCACGAAGATCTTGTTGGACTGAAGCAGCAGCTCAGCCATTCGCTCAGTCTCTTCTTCATCAAGCTGAGATATGGAGCGCTGGAGCTCCTCTATAATTTGCTGCGCATATTTCATTGTATCCATTGTAATCTTAAGCCTGACTAACTAGACGTTTCATTTCTGCTGCGGCAGCCTTTTGATCCGCTTCACCTGTGATGCCTCCGCCAACGATGACAAGATCAGGGTTCGCGGCGATCACTTCTGGAAGTGTGCTTAGCTTGATCCCTCCAGCGATAGCTGTTTTAGCCTGCTTAACCACACTCTTAATCGCATTTAAATCTGCAAAAGAATTTTTACCTTCCGCTTGATGGTCATATCCAGAGTGTACACAGATATAGTCTACGCCAAGTGCGTCTACTTCAGCCGCTCTTGTTTGGATATCCTTCACATTAATCAGATCAACTAGAATCTCTTTATTGGTTTTCTTCGCTTCCTCCACTGCACCTCTAATGGTAGAATCATCAGAAACACCAAGTACAGTAACGATATCCGCGCCCGCTTCCACAGCCTTCATCACTTCATATCCACCTGCGTCCATGATTTTCAAATCCGCCAACACAGTCAAAGCTGGAAAAGCCTCTTTGATTGCCTTCACTGCATGTAACCCTTCATTTATAACGATAGGTGTTCCAATTTCAACGATATCTATAAATTCGGCAACTTTTGAGACAACCTCTTTCGCTCCCGCAATGTCCACTAAATCCAACGCTAATTGTAATTTCATATTTATTTGCACTCCTTATTAATATATTTTAGTAAGTCATGTACAAATTGTAGTTCCTTACATCCCTTTAGGGAAGTAGGCACTTTATTGTGATGTAGTTACCTGGAGGATACTAATGTGCGGTTAAAGGGCTCTTTTCGACTTAAATTAAAAACGTTTTGTCATTTTTCTGTAAAAATACTGCATTTCCATGAAAGCTGTGCTAATATTACAGTTTGTTTATGAAATTTTAGGAAGTACATCATAATATAAGAAGGTGCACAATGAAGCAAAATAATCACCAGGAATTCAACCTGGTCAAACTGACCTGGCCGATTTTCCTCGAGCTATTCCTCTTTATGCTCATGGGCAGTGTGGATACTTTTATGATCAGTTCAGTGTCGGACGATGCCGTGTCTGGTGTCGGCGCAGCGAATCAGATCATTGCGATAGCAATTTTAGTCCTCAGTGTAATTGGTAACGGCGCAGCTATTGTGGTCTCCCAATATCTCGGTTCCAAAAAACCTCTGGAAGCCGCTCAAGTGACCGGCAATGCCATTACCCTAAACCTGTTAGTCGGCATTCTCCTAAGTACGTTTTTGCTGATATTCGGAGGGTCGCTACTGACTGCGCTGAATGTAAAAGGGGATATCCTCATTTACGCCAAAGCCTATATGAATATTGTTGGGGGCGGTATTTTTCTGCAAGCATTAATTAATGCTCTGGCGACTACTATCCGTACTCACGGTTTCACCAAACAGACGATGGTCGTATCCTTGCTGATGAATATCATTCACGTGGTGGGCAACTACCTGCTCATTTATGGTCATTTCGGACTTCCGGCGTTAGGTGTGGAGGGTGCGGCTATCTCAACAGTGATGAGTCGCTTTATCTGCCTGATCCTATTCTTCCTGCTGCTCTACAGAGTGATGGAGGTACGGGTGAAAGTAACCTATTACATTCATCTTTCTAAAAAATACGTGCTGCAAATTCTCAAAATCGGCATCCCGTCCGCTTTTGAATCCATCACTTATCAGTCGTGCCAGCTTGTATTCACACTGTATATTACTTATTTAGGCGCTGAAGCTATGGCTACCCGCCAGTACGCGCTTAATATTTCCAATTATATTTATTTATTCAGTGTAGCTGTCTCTATGGGAACTTCCATCGTTGTAGGACATCTCGTGGGAGCTAGACGACCTGATGAAGCCTATAAGCGTGTATTCACCAGTGTAAAGTGGGCGTTGCTGGTTACCGTAATAATAGATGCTGTGGTGATTTTCTTCCGGGTACCGCTATTCGGGCTTTTCACAGACAATGAGAACATCATTAGGATGGGGGCGCAGGTCATATTGCTTAGCTTCTTCCTGGAAACCGGGCGCACAACCAATCTGGTTATCATTAACTCTTTACGCGCCTCGGGCGATGCCAAATTCCCTGTATATATGGGACTGATCTCCATGGTCTGCATGAGCTTACCTCTTGGTTATTTCCTGGTGTTCCAACTTGATCTCGGGTTAGCCGGCGTGTGGATTGCTACTGCGGTCGATGAGTGGGTAAGAGCCGTCATTATGTATTTCCGCTGGAAGAGCCGAGCTTGGGAGAAACATGGACTTATCGAACACGAAGCTCCAGAACACTGTACACCTTCCGCTACTCCTGCAGCTGTAAATTAATATGTATATACAGAGGGTTCTTTAAGGTCATATCAGATCTTAAGGAACCTTCTATTTATTTACGCCAACATTACATAAAATTTGAGAATGAAGGAACCATTCTACGTTACAATAGATAGAACATAATTCACAAAGCTAAAGGAGAGAACTTCATGCCGGAGGAAACCGGAATCCATGAGTTACTGACGCTCAAAACGATTGCGGAGACTTTAAACAGTTCCAATGAGCTCAGACCCATGCTCGACACAGTCATGGGCAAGCTACTTGAGTTAACCGGAAACACTGCAGGCTGGATCTTCCTGAGCGAAGAATACATGGAATATGAGTGTGCCGCTGATCGAGGCCTGCCACCTGCACTACAGCGCGACAATAAACAACCAATGCAGTGCGGAAGCTGCTGGTGCCTAAGCCGCCTATGGGACGGTCGGCTCGAGCATGCCGTTAACATTCTAAGCTGCAAGCGGCTGAGTAACGCCAGGCAGTATAACTGGGGCGACACGCTGGGCATCACCCACCACGCCACCGTCCCGCTGCATTCAGGTGAGCGTTACTTGGGACTTATGAATGTGGCCGCACCAGGCAAAGCACATTACGCCGACAGCGAGCTGGCTTTGCTGCAATCCGTGGCTTTGCAAATTGGCAGTGCTATAGAACGGATGCAGTTATATAGCACCGAGCAGCGCCGCGCGAATCTGTACGCCAAATTAGGCGAATTCAGCGCAGCTTTAAATCTAACCGCCAACCAATGTATCTCGCCCAGTATTCTGATCGAGAAAAGCGCCGCCCTGATTGGCGACTATTTCGATTGGCCCTTTGCAGCGATTATCGGGCAGCATGAGGGACAATTCGAAGTCCATGCTGCCTATGCGGCTAATATAATGCCGGAAATAGCTCCCTTCGAGCTCTCGGATTCTTTTAAAGTACGTCTAGGAGATATCGCGAAAGGACAACGCTTTGCGACATTAACCCCTGATGAAGAGCAGGAAATTACGAAGTCCTGCTGTTCTGAACACCCTGTCGCGGAGCATGTTGTGATGCTCGCTGTGCCCTTTCGGCAGATTGCCGCACAAGGTGCAGGAATTCTACTGATCACCTCACCTAAAGCACTAGCCTCCGCAACTGCGGATGGAGAGGTGCTTGAGGCTGTCGCTGAGCATATTTCCGCTACATTGGAAAGTGCTCAGCTTGGAGAGAAACGCCGCGAAATTGCGCGTCTTGATGAGCGGAATCGTCTGGCCCGTGACCTGCACGACTCCGTGAACCAGATCCTCTTCTCCCTCTCAATGACCGCCAAAGGCGTGGAAAGTATGCTGAAGCAGGAGCATATCTCCCATCCTGCTACTGAGGCTGTCCGCGATATTCAAGCTTTATCCCAGTCAGCACTCAAAGAAATGCGTGCATTAATTATGCAGCTTCGGCCTGCCGGACTGGAAGCCGGTTTATTGACTGCGCTGCAGGCTCATGGCCAGCAGCTAGGGCTGCTGATACAGACGCAACGGAGCGGTGTTCACGAACTTGCCCGCAACGTGGAGGAAGGGCTGTGGCGCATTGGCCAAGAAGCACTCAATAATGTACGTAAGCATTCCGGAACCTCTAAAGCGGAGGTATCTCTACATCTGAATGCAGCCGAGGTGGTACTGAGCGTTGCCGACCAAGGTAAAGGCGGGGCCAAACGGCGTTCTAACACAGACACTAATGAATCTCTTGGTCTGCATATTATGAAGGAAAGAGCAGAGGCCCTCTTCGGTCGTATTCATATCCACAGTGTGGAAAATCAGGGCACAACGGTTGAGGCAACCATACCTCTGCCCATCCAATCTACATAAAGTCGGGTGATCATAAATGACGATAAACTTATTATTAGTAGACGACCATGCAATGGTACGCCGTGGGCTGCAAGTATTTCTCTCCACACAACCCGATATCAAGGTTATCGGGGAGGCCTCCAACGGCCGCGAGGCACTGGAAAGAACAGCCGAATTGAACCCGGATGTCATATTAATGGATTTGCATATGCCCATTATGGACGGCATTGAGACCGCTCAAGCGCTGAGGATCTCCCACCCGCAGGTCAAGGTCATTGTATTGACCTCCTTTTCGGATCAGGATCATGTACTCCCGGCTATCCGCGTAGGAATCAAAGGCTATTTGCTTAAAGATATAGAACCAGAAGCGCTGGTAGTTGCGATCCGCAAGGTACATAACGGTCAAGTGGAGCTACATTCCGAGGCTGCCAGCCAACTGATGAATCTAATGGCGACTTCTACACTAGAGCAATTGGAACTTAATACTTCCGATCCGAACGGCCCAAACACAACACCTGCTGCGATCACCGGATTAGAGCTTCTTACCCCACGCGAGCAAGAAGTATTAGACCTGATTGCGCTCGGTATGAGTAACAAAGAGATTGCCAGCAAGCTGGTCATCACCGAAAAAACCGTTAAGACCCATGTCAGCCACGTTCTCGGAAAGCTAAACTTAGCGGATCGGACTCAGGCTGCCATTTTCGCATTGAAAGGCGGCTATAACGCCTAGAATCAAAACTCCTCTACAACTTTAGTCTTAGACGCTCAGCACAATGGCTGAGCGTTTTTATTATGTATGTTCATTCCATGTGCTGATGTTAACAGAGGCCGATTCAACTATCATTGGTTTATAGCAACTGACCTCACATAGGAGTGGATACAGATGAAAGTGATGATCCTGACAGGCAGTAATCGAAAAGAAGCAACCAGCACGAAGCTGGCAGAACATGCCGCCCATTTCATTAGTCAGCAAGGAGAAAAGGTTAACGTGTTTGATCTCTACAAACGCCCAATTCCCTTTTATTCACCAGACGAGGCTTACACAGAGCATGAACATTTAAACGAGCTTAAACAAGAGATGTTAGCAGCGGATGCAGTAATCTTGGTTACTCCGGAATATCACGGCTCGGTAAGTGGCGTATTAAAAAATGCGATTGATCATCTAGGCCAGGCGCATTTCAACGGTAAAGTTGTGTTATCCGCCAGTTCAGCCGGGGGAGCGGTAGGGATAAGCTCATTACTTCAATTGCAAGCCATCGTACGCAACCTGCACGGTATCAATACACCAGACTGGATCTCCATCGGTGGACTGCAACGCAAGCGGTTCGAGGTCGGGTACGACGGATACGAGGGTGGGCAAGAAATCGAAGATCGCATCCACCTAGTATTAGAAGCATTCCTGAACTTAGCCCGCAAAATCGGCAGACCGGCAGGTGCTATCCAATGATCAAAGGACTATATGAAGCACATTTACCAGTAAGCAATCTTGAAGTATCCATCGAATTTTATGAGAAATTAGGTCTGAAAATGGCTTGGCGGGATGAAGAAACTGTATTCTTCTGGATCGAGGAAGGTCGGAGCTGGATTGGTCTTTGGGAAGGCCAGGAGGTTCAAACCCCATACCATCCGTCCTTGCGGCATATTGCCTTCCGTATCACTTACGAGGACTTGAAGCACTCACTGCAATGGCTGGAATCGATTGGGGTAGAGGCTGTTCCGTTCCGCAACCGGACTTCTGTTGAGCCTTTTATCCGGGCTTATCAAGGAAATGCTTCTGTCTACTTCAACGACCCTGACGGCAACAGCTTGGAATTTATGTGCCACGTAGAGGTTCCTGAACATCTGAAGCCTATTTCAGAGAACATAACCTTAACGGAATGGGAGAAATTACTGCACAGTAAATAAAATACTCAAACAAAAAAACAGCTGCTCCCGTCCAAGGGTCCAGCTGTTTGAGTATATTAGCTTCTTCGATTACTTAATCGAAATGCCCTTCTTCATGGCCTTCATGTCTGCATTCGTATTCACAAGCGTTGGCAGTATCTTCATACTTCTAGTCATGGGAGAGTTGCATTGCCAGCAGGTAGGTACATATTGAAAGGCGAAATTATCGCGCATCCAACCTGTGCAACCTTCCTTGGTACAGGACCAAATAGCTGTGTCTTCTTGCGGAAGTTCCTCCAGTGCTTTTTTACGAAAATACATAAGTACCCCTCCTTGGATCGAATCGAGACGATATCGCTACCCTATTAGGGGCAGATTCATACTATGAAAATAAAAAAAGCTGCCCTCAACTTGTGTTAAGGGCAGCCTGATTTTTAAACTACAGTTTTACAACGTTTTCGGCTTGTGGTCCACGAGCGCCTTGAGTTACGTTGAACTCAACGCGTTGGCCTTCGTCCAAAGATTTAAATCCGTCGCCTGTGATTGCGGAGAAGTGTACGAATACGTCGCTTCCACCTTCAACCTCGATAAAACCGAATCCTTTGTCTGCGTTAAACCATTTCACTGTACCTGTTTGCATGATATTACCTCCAATATTTTATTTAACACATGTCCTTTTATTCCTACGTAGTGTACGAACAAATAAAAATTCACACATTGGAAAAGGACTCATACGCACAAATGATAACCTTTTACAATATGTGAATTAAGGGTTAAATTTATGATTGATTTCATTGTACCACACTAAATCACTAAAAGCAATGCGTAAGCCTATTTAATTTTCACTCCGGCTCTTATTGCCTATAAACAGCAGCAGCCGAGCCGGACGAACACCCATGTTAGTCGATATAACCTGCCAATCCTTTATCCATCAAGTAATCCATTTCTGCATCAAGAATGGTCTCTACTGTGATTTCATCCAGCTTCACATCACGTTGGGCAGTGACATAGTCGACCAGATCATCGCTGTCGATGTCTACCTCACCCTTGGCGTTCGCCTTGGCCTTATTGATAAAGGTCTGTTCATGCTTCAATACTAAGCGGATGATTTGCGGATCCACTTTGGTTTTGGCAGATAATACATTTACTAGCTCCTGCTCATTTACTTTGTCACTCATTTTTTAAATTTCATCTCCTTACAATTATTACACAATCATTGTAGCATATTTCGCGCTTTAACGCGTCATTACGCGAAGTATACCGCGGTTTATTCACACTTTTCTTATCATTCCAGTGTCTATAACGTTCCACTTGAAGTAAGTTATTTAATAAAAACAGTTGTGAGGAACATTGACTTGTGCCAAAATATAAAAAAAGTGTTGGACCAAATGAATACTAGAAAAGGCGGTTGAATTCATGAGCTCTGTATCTACCCAGCAATTAGACACAAACAGCAACAAGGCACATCGTTATATCGAAGACGTATACGCACAGGTTGTTGCGCGTAATCCTTTTGAGCCCGAATTTCATCAGGCCGTAAAGGAAATCCTTGAATCTTTGCTTCCAATCCTCGCTGCTGAACCTAAGTATCAGGAAAATGCCATTCTGGAAAGATTGGTTGAGCCAGAACGTTTGATTATGTTCCGTGTTCCTTGGACAGACGATCAAGGTAAGGTCAGAGTTAACCGTGGATATCGTGTACAGTTCAGCAGTGCAATTGGACCTTACAAAGGTGGACTTCGTTTTCACCCATCCGTTAATGCTAGTATTATCAAATTCCTTGGTTTCGAGCAAATCTTCAAAAATGCTCTTACCGGCCAACACATCGGCGGAGGTAAAGGCGGCTCCGACTTTGATCCTAAAGGTAAATCCGAAGGCGAAATCATGCGTTTTGCACAAAGCTTCATGACTGAATTGCAAAATTACATCGGTCCTGACCAAGACGTTCCTGCAGGAGATATCGGTGTAGGTGGTCGTGAGATTGGCTACATGTACGGACAATACAAGCGGATCCGCGGAGGATATCCGGCTGGCGTATTGACTGGTAAAGGTATTGGTTACGGCGGAAGTCAGGCTCGGACAGAGGCTACTGGTTACGGTACAGTTTATTTCGTAAACGAGATGCTGAAAGCAAAAGGCCTTTCCTTTGAAGGAAGCCGCGTTGTTGTTTCCGGTTCTGGTAACGTAGCGATCTATGCGATCGAAAAAGCTGTACAGCTAGGCGCTAAAGTCGTAGCTTGTAGTGATTCCGCCGGATATATCTATGACGAAAATGGGATTAACCTCGAAACCGTCCGCCGCCTGAAAGAAGTCGAAAGAAAACGGATTAGTGAATATGTGAATGAACATCCTAACGCTGTGTATACTGAAGATTCCACGCAAATTTGGACCATTCCTTGTGATATCGCCCTTCCGAGTGCTACTCAGAATGAGATTGATGAAGCCATGGCATTGAAACTGATTGAGAATGGTGTAAAAGCAGTAGGCGAAGGTGCCAATATGCCATCCACCCTTGAAGCTATTCATCAGTTCCAACAAGCTGGCGTACTATTCGCACCTGCTAAAGCTGCTAATGCTGGCGGCGTAGCTGTATCTGCGCTTGAAATGGCACAAAACAGCATGCGGTTGTCCTGGAGCTTTGAAGAAGTAGATACGAAGCTGCATGAAATCATGGTTTCTATCTACGAACAATCTGTAAATGCATCCGAGCAATATGGACAGTCCGGCAACCTTGTTGCAGGAGCGAACATCGCTGGATTCAAAAAAGTGGCCGACGCTATGCTGGCTGAAGGTGTAATCTAAATAAATTACCGGCGCTCTAGTCACGAACGCCTGACATACAAAAGTCCCCGTAACCGGTCAGCAAGAATCCGGTTACGGGGACTTTTTGTGTGTCTAAGCGTTCCATCCGGGGATCTTCCGCAAATCCCCGTCCCAAATCGATTGAGTACTCTCCACAGTCGTATCGTGGGGTGAAGAAGCCGTACGAATGTAACAGGAATCTATTCCTATCGTTAGCGCCCCTGCAATATCCGTACGGGGATCATTCCCGATCATGATGGCCGAACGCAAATCCGCTCCATAATGTTCAACTAAATAACGATAAAATAGCGGATCCGGCTTACTCACTCCTGCTTCGGAGGAAATGGCAATGCCATCGAATAAAGGAAGAATACCCAGCATCATTAATTCTGCTTCTATAAAGGTTTTCTGGCCATTGGAGAGCAAAAACACCTTTTTGCCACGTTCTCTTAATGTTTGCAGAATTTCAACCACACCCTCATAAAGTGAGATATGGATCATCGATAATGTCCGCAGCCATCTAACCGTTTCATGTAACCACGCTTGATCCGGTTCCCCACCCAATTGACGGGCCACAGAACGAAACACATCCTCCATTACGAAATCTGGATACTGACAATTCCGTGCGGCTTCGGCGAGCTGTAAATCCCTCTCCCGCAGAAATTGTGCCTGTAGCTCACTTCCTGTTATGGACATCCCCTGATATCCGAAATGGAGCGATAATCGATCCCATACCTCCTGCTTCTCCTCATCTGTCTGAATATCGATTAATGTGCCATACAGGTCGAAAATATAAGTCTCGTACATCCACCGTCTTCCTTCCTATTATTCTCTCTGTGTTTTATCCCTTAGTACCATTGCCATTGTCGGTGGTTGTCTGGCCCTCCTCCATCCGGTTTGACACCTTTTGATAGAGATAGGAGATGCCGAGCAAACAGATACCAAAGCTGGCATAGGCTATGATTTTGCTGCCAGTATTCAGCAGACCCAAATCATAGAGCAGCAGCTTGCCCGTGGCCAGCAGCGTTAATCCAAGGCCGAAGCGCCGGATGTACACATACCTTTTGCGGAAGCCATACATGATAAATAGAACTGCTAACAGTAGATAAATGAGACTAAAAATTAACCCTGCATCACTCAATTGCAATTGCACTCCTAGGAAAGCGGTGATAATGCCGAGTAGATAAATCGCCATGAAAACAGGATAGATCTCCATACTCTTAAACTGGCGATTCAGCGCTGCAATCAGCAGATCACGTCCGCTAAACCAAACAAAGATATTAAAGATAATCAGTACGGCCAGTGCGATATAATCAGCTGCTGTATTTTGCGCGAAATTATTTTGCAGACTTGGCAGACCTACTGTAATCACTATACAAATGACGTAGCCAATCCCAAACAGAAGTCTCACAAAATATTTAACAATCGTGTCATACAGCACCTTCACCTTTGGCAGCACGTAAGCCAGAACCAAGGTCCATACAGCGGACAGCAGCAAATTATAGAAGGTTCTATGCGCAAAATCCTCCGGTACAACCAGATGATACAATCTTCCCGATTCATACAAGCCGTAGATCCAGAAATTTAATAACGCCGCATATTTGAACCACAACGCTAAGGTGATTTCATAAGGTTCGCTGCGCTGAAGAGCATCCTTACGGTTATGCTGAACAGCATACAACACCGCGACAATCAGCATGCCTGCTGTGATAAAGACATATTTTAGCGGGAAGTAGACATCTCTAAAATTCGTCCATTGATAGTCTGCGACCCACTGCGTCGGTACATTTAGACAGAAGAATACTACAAGGCAGAGCATCATAATGCCCCAGCCTGCCCTTTCCATCCCCTTAAAGCGGTTCAGATTGCCATACAGCGTAAGAACGACGCCCTCAATCAGCCAACCGATGGACCACCAAGCCGCTCCAAATTGAAATGGAATCATCAATATGCCGAAGGTCAGTGAAGTGGCGTAGAACAGCAGCATGCTTTCTTTTTCCTGTGGCATCAGCTTCTCAAGCCCTCGACCCAGACCGAGATACAGCAGGCAGAAAAGCAACGCCAGTGCACCATTGTAATCCTTCAGTCCTGCATCCATAAATAAAATATACAAGGTGAGACAGCTAATAAACGTATTACATCCTAAGAGAGAGAAATCCCACCAGGACAGCTTGGAACGATATTTGAAGGGGTACCACAGGGTAATTCCCAGATACATCGCAAAAGTCAAAACAGCATAACACATATTAATTCCGTTGCTATCCGACAAAGCTATTAATATGAGCATGGAGGGTGTATTAAATAAGTAGCTGATATAATTGACAACGTTCCAGCGTTTGCGGAAAGAAATCAATAAGATGAATAAATTCAATAGAAACAAGTAACCCATAGCCACATAAACCGCGTTGCCCGAAAGGCCAAACGCCCCCAGATAAGAGTATAAGGGCAGATATCCTCCGATTAAGCCAAGCGCACAAATACTCCGTGATTCATACCTTAAAGACAGGAGTACCGCAGTTAAAGTAACGAGTACAGACAAGGATAAACCTACATATATACTAATAATATCAAGCAGAAAATAGCTATAAAAAATAGAGCCATACAGCACCGAAATCCCGCCGCCAAGCAGCCCTAAAGCGAAGGTGCCTTTTCCTTTGCGGTATAGCCACTCCCCGCCTCCCAGCATCAATAACCCCAGTAGAAAAAAAGCGCTTCCCTTCATATAACCTGTGAACCAGTTGGAATAGGTATACCGGAAGCCTGCCCCCACCGCCAAAATCAACAGCAGAATGCCCAGCTTGTTAATCCAGCTTAGTCCAATCTTCATTTCGATCTGATTTTGTTTTCTTCGGCGCTTAAGCACCTCTTCACTGATCTCTTCCGAAGCAAAATCATGTAATCCATTATCCATGCCCGAGTTGAGGCGAAGCTCCGCTTCCCTCAGTCTCTGCCGCTGTGCCAGCACACGCTCATTTAATTCTTCCGCCAACGCCCCGAGTCGACTGGATATCTCTGCTTGTTCCTCACCCAGCTGCCTGGAGGCTGTGTGGTACAGCTGCTGAATATGGCGTTTCGTCTCCACTTCAAAAGCCGTCAGCCGATCCGTATGAGCGTGGCTTCTAGAGGCAAAATAAGTTTGCAGCTTCTGCCTCGACACTTTAAGAATGCCCAGCTTTTCATCTAAAATTTGTTCCGTTAGCGCAACTCTTAGCTCAGTATTCTCTTCTTGAAGCTTACCTACCTGAGTCTTTAGCTCGACCAAAGCGAGCTTATGCTTCTCATATTGCTTCTTCAAGTATTCATTCTCGTTGACCAGATCGTGACTTTCATATTCCGCGATCAGAGCCTCATATTCCTTAATCAGCCCGTCCTGCTGTACCTTCATGAATCTCAGTCGATCTTTGAATGACTCCATAGCGCCTCCTTATGTGAGCGATTGTTAATACTTACATATTACTACATATAGCTGGGGGGTCTTATGCTTTTTTTATATTTGCAGTGAATGAAGATTACAATCGGGATGCAAAAAAACTGCAACATTTTGGAGGGGTGTCCCGTCAGAATAATAACAACACTAACAAAAGATTTTAAAAGGAGCTCACAACCATGAACAACATTTTAAAAACAAGTACAGTTCTTTTAACTTTGTCCCTAGCACTTTCTACAGGAGCAGCTTATGCTGCACCCACCACAACTTCTGCTAAAAATGAGGCTAAACAAACCTCCGCTAGCGTTAATCAAAAGACGTTTGCGATTGAAATCAACGGATCGACTATTAAAGAAACAGGCTTCCAAAGCACAAGCGGTAAAGAGCCGATGGTACCACTACGTTCAATTACTGAAGCCCTTGGATTTGAATTAACCTGGAATGCACAGAATAAATCCGTTGAACTTATCAATGGCGCTGTATTCACTACAGTGAAAGCTGGAGAAGATCGTTATAGTATCAACAAAATGAATACAACACTTGGAACTGCACCACAATTGGTTGACTCCACTTTGTATGTCCCAGCTTCCTTTTTAAGCGAAGTAATTCATCAAAACATGACTGTGAAGGGAGATTCCATTGTGATCAACACAAATGCCGCCGAGCAGCACATGACTAAGACTGGTGTGATTACAGCAGTCTATGATGGTGGTAAATACCAATCCGTTCAAATCCAAGGTGTAGGTACGGATGGAATCGTATTAAATGTAGGGGAAGATACGGCTATTGAGATGGCTGACGGCACTAAAATTGCACTCAAAGATCTCCATATCGGGATGACAGTAAAAGCAGAACACTCCATGGTCATGACTATGAGTCTTCCGCCACAAACACCAACTTACAAAATCACCGTTCTGGATAAGCAAAAACAAGATGATCTTCTAGGTACTGCTGGTACTATTGAAGAAGTTCAAAAAGACGATAAGGGAAATATCAGTATCACTGTTAAAGGTAGTGGCCTGAGCGAATTGTCACAAAAAGAAGTAGTACTGCGCATTAGCGAAGACACAGTGCTCATTAACAAAGACGGCGAAGCTGTTAAAAGCAGCGAGCTTGTTAAAGGCACAAAAGTTATCGGATTCTACAGCCCAGTGCTGACCAGAAGCCTGCCACCAATCGGCACAGCTGTCAAAGTTGTAGTAGATTCTGCACAACAATAAGAGAGAGACTGGAATCTTATTAAAAAGATTCCAAAGAGACATTAAAACAGCGATCCTTCCGTTATGGGAGGATCGCTGTTTTGCGTTATAGACTATAGGTTGGCTGACTCGCTTCAGCCGATTTGTGAGGTAAACGAAAGCCGGCTGAACGCTTGGTCACACTTTTACTTGCCTTGCTGCAGAGTTTGGGATGATCATAATCGCGAGCCTTACGGACCCAGCTGACTTTATTTGCGAATTTTCTGCCTTCAGAGCAGCGTTTCGGACTCCAGCGCCACTATTCATTAAAAAGAGGGGCATATTCGATGTTTTTTATGCCAATAGTGTCAGTGGGGTCCGTTAGTATTACAAATGTGGTAAAAAGCTGCGTTAACGGTCAGCTGTGTCCGATAGCAGAGCAGATTATAGTTACTTCGTTCGCGCAACTTCACTCGAGTTGTCCGAAGTTGGAGGTCTAGCTCATGAATCGCTAGCCAGTATCAATTGCATCAACGCTAATAAACGCTCCAAGTTAACAGGCTTACTGAGATAATCTGTTGCCCCAGCCTGTAGGATTTTAGCCTTATCTTCCTTCATCGCTTTTGCAGTCAGTGCAATGATGGGAATATCCTTCTTTGCGGGCATTTGTCTGATCCGATTGATTGCCTCATACCCGTTCATCACTGGCATCATAATATCCATAAGAACGATATCTATAGAAGCCGCTTGCTCCAGTTCATACAGGCCGCTCTCTCCGTTAGTAGCTGTAGTTACATGCAGCCCGCGCTTTCTTAGGGTATTTGATAAAGCGAACAAATTCCGTTCATCATCATCCACGATAAGTACATGCTTTTGATTCAAAGAAGTGAAGTCAGTACGTGTATCCTCAGCCGTTGTAGCGGCAAGTACCACTCCACTCCCGATCTCTTGAATAACAGTCGCTTGATCAGCCACTTCCTCAAGGCTTGGAGCCTCAAGCTGCAAAGGCAAATACACTGTAAAGACACTGCCCACACCCTCTTGGCTCTCCAGCGTAATTCTACCACCAAGTAATGTTGCCAGCTCTCTGGATATGGATAAACCAAGCCCAGTTCCCCCATATTGACGTTCTGTATTTCCATTCGCCTGTTGAAATGCTTCGAAGATAATTGACTGTTTGTCTTCTGAAATCCCAATTCCAGTATCTTTGATGGCGAAGGCAATAAATTCCCCTGTATACGAACCTGCCAAATCCAGCAACTCGTCCTTAGTTGCTAAACGGATTTCCAGAGTGACTGCGCCTTCCGCTGTAAACTTAAACGCATTGGACAGCAAATTTATAATAATTTGCCGTACTCTTTGAGCATCCGAATAGAACAGCGGGGGTAAGTCCTCTCCGAGCTGTATTTGCAAAGGAATCTCTTTTTTGCGGGAAAGCTGACTGAAGTTCTGGATCATTGCCTCCGGAATCTCCGATATATTTATCGCTTCAATTTCAATATTCAGCTTTCCTGCCTCAACCTTGGACAAATCCAGAATGTCGTTAATCAGCGCCAGCAGATCTTGTCCCGAAGAATGAATGGCTTTTGAGAATTCAATATCCTCTTCGCTTAGAGCTCCCGACTGATTCTCCATAAGAAATTCGGAGAGCAGCAGAATGCCGTTCAGCGGAGTTCGCAGTTCATGAGACATATTAGCCAGAAACTCAGATTTATATTGTGAGCTTTGCTGCAATAACTCTGTGTATTCACTAAGCTCCATTTGAGCTCTTTCCGCCTCCAATGACTTTTGTTCCGCCAGCAGATTCTTATCCTCCAGCTTTCTATTTGTTGCATGCAGTGACTCCGTTTGGATCTGCAGCTCCTCAGACTGAGTCTGTAGTTCCTCGGTATATACCTGTAGTTCTTCGTTTAGACGCTGAGATTGTGCCAGAAGTTGGTCAATCTTCATACTGTTAATCGTGCTGTTAATTGCAGAGCCAAAGGCATTCGAAATAGACCCTAGGAACTTAACCTGCAATTCCGTAAGTGGAGCAAAGGCGGCGATTTCCACCACAGCAACTACCTCACCCGAAAAAGAAATCGGCATTAACAGAAGCGCCTTCGGCGCAGAAACACCCAGCCCAGACTGTATGCTAATATAATCCTCCGGCAGATCCTGTATTTGCATCAAACGCGCCTCTTTAGCACATTGTCCAACTAGACCTTCTCCGGTCTGGAATGCC
This sequence comes from Paenibacillus sp. FSL H3-0310, assembly GCF_038002785.1. Classification (NCBI taxonomy): domain Bacteria; kingdom Bacillati; phylum Bacillota; class Bacilli; order Caryophanales; family Paenibacillaceae; genus Paenibacillus; species Paenibacillus sp. FSL H3-0310. Next base: position 1,300,718 of record NZ_JBBODC010000002.1, on the reverse strand, counting down.
CGCTGATCTGGAATGTTACTGCTTCCGCCAAAAATAGAGACTCTCTTAAAGAAATCCCGATCATGATCCTGTGTTCGAACATATAAGGATCCATATGGGTAATTGATCACTTCTGCGGTTTTGCCAAGAAAAATATCGCCCAGTTGCGAGATATGTGTGATGCCCTGATACCTCGCCAACAGTTCGTTTGCGTTAGCCTGAATCCATATCCGTTCTTGTTGCGTGTCTATCAGATGATTCGTAGCTACGCTCAGATCCCTGATCTCATCATTCGTGGTGATCTCTATCCTTGTCTTCATATCTTCGTCAGATTCCAATTCTGCAATCGTATGGGTAACTTTACGAACCGTACTAACGATGGAGCGTGAATTGATCCACGAAGCGACCATCGCGGTAACCGCTATAATTGCCCAAGCAATATAAAGAAGCTCTAGCAATAATTTATTCTTGTCTGCTTGTCTAGCTATCAGACTGTTGGTGTTCTCTTTCATCGTCTCGCGGTAAGTGCTGATCTGATTACGAATCCGGTCCATTTGATCTTTGCCATCGTCGGAATTAAAGTATCTTAGGAGCTCAACGTCCTGTCCCTCTTTTTTCAACTGGATCACATAATTTCCGGACTGTTCGATCCATTGCTTAATTTTACTTTCAATACCCAACAGACGCTGTAGCTGTAAAGAATCATTAGCAGTCAGCACGTAGAGCTTATCATAATTAGCTTCCCATTCAGCCTTACCCAAATTGTAGGGCTCCAGATACTTGTTATCGCCGGTGATGACATATCCGCGTTGTCCGGTTTCCATATCCAAAATATTCTTCTCAATTAGATTAGCTAAATTAGTAATCTCTCGATCCTGATGAGAGATGAAGCTGGTTTCCCGCTGTAGTGCATTGATTCTTCCATGCATGACAAAAACGAATCCTAATAGACAGATCACGATTAAAACTGTAATTGACAGTATTTTATACTGCAAAGTGAATCGGCGTTTGTTCACAACTAGCCTCCGTCCTGTCTTCTAACTATAAACCCCTTTCTATTCTACATCATTGTAAAAGATTACTTGAATAAGGCTTCATTAATTCTTCTATGTAAATTTTGACTGCTGCTAATTTAAACAATTTCCGCAGGGTTGAAACACTTGTTTTTCCCGGAATAAAAAAAACCCCACAAGTGCCTTTCACCTTGAAGGGTTACCTAAATATCTAACTTAGCAAATACAAGTTTTCTTCTTCACACCAAGCTTCCCAGCTTGTTCAACCTTAGCAATATAATCAACAGCCATAGGAACTTTACAAGCGGTTTGTCCCATGTTCACCTGGACCTTACCTATACCTGCTGCGATCTTTGCTGCCTCCTCATGCAGTTCTGTGATACTGCTGCCCACCATAATTAAGAAAGTATTCATCGTATAACGGACACGATTCCGCTCCCGATGAATAGTAGCGCCTACTTGTTGTAACAACTCCCTAATTTCAGCGATGTCCAGCTTATCATCCGGTGTAATTGAAATGTAATTTGCATAAGTGCTCCAGCCGCAAATGGCTATTAGTTCATCCGAGGAACGAATCCACTCTCTCGCAAGTTCCAATCCATATGGACTCTCTGCGGCGAGAGGGGATACTATATATTCCACTACCGCATGCCAACTGGCCGCCGAAGCCCAGCTTTGAAGCTCTTCCTTCGTCATACTCTTAGGATTGACCGTTAGTCCAGCCAAATACATTACATCGTAATTGCCTGTCTGATACAAAGCCCTTGCCAGACTCTGATCTTTTTTCACATCCTTAACCAGCTTCTTCATATCCCCTACCTTTACTCCAAATAAAGGTTCCACTGCGCCATGTCGTAAGAAAGTACGTTTCGTCTGCTCTGTACCCATCTCCTCAAGCTTACTCATCACTTCATCAACAGTCAGATTCATTAGGCCACTCCCTTATCTTCGATGTTCTTATCCCTTTACCGCTTCTCTTATGATCGGTTCACGACCTAACGTAACTCTGTTCTTCCCTGTATTCTTAGAGTGATATAACGCTTCATCCGCTTCCCGATATAAATCTTCGAAAGTCACCTCTCTACGCTCCGTAAAAGAGATTCCGATACTTGCGGTAAGATGAATGCTATCCTGTTCATTCAAGATTATCGTGTAATCACTCATCATTGTACGAAAATCCTCTGCTTCTTTTAAGGCTGCACGTTTATCTTCAGCGAAAAAGCATACAGCAAATTCCTCGCCACCTACTCTTCCAGCAATACCTTTATTCTGGTATACCTGAAGTATTTTATTCGAGAAATCAACTAACGCCTGATCGCCCGCTAAATGACCATAAGTATCATTAATTAATTTAAAATCATCGATGTCAAATAACAGCAGAGCCAACCCTAATCCATCCGGGATCGTTTGATTCTGGACCCTTTGCATGAAATGCCTGCGATTATAAAGCCCTGTCAGATCGTCAACCGTTGCCTGATAGACCAGTTCACGCTCATATCGCTTTTTCTCACTATGATCACTAAACACAATAAGCATACCCTTATTCTCTGTTGCCGCATGTTCCGTAGCAATTAAAGAAACCCCATAACAGAGCTCCCCTGCGCCAGAACAAACTACCTCAAACTGTCCTTCCGTCCTCTGACTGTAATGAGCTGCAATGTCTTTGTGAGACTTCGTAAAAAGATCAATGTTTTTTCCCATCCAATTATCGTTCGCTATTCCGGTAATGTCGTATAAAATAGCAGTCGCCGCATCGTTTATGCCAATGATATTATCATAACGGTCAGTCAGAACTACGCCGTCTTTCATGTGCTCTAGAATTTTGTTTTTGGTTAGAGGGAAGATGGTTAATTTGGAGCTAACAAAAAGTGCAAAATAAGCCGCTATAATCGCAGGCAAATAAGTAAACGCCGTAAAACCTGTAATGGTAATCTTCAAGAGGGGGAGTAAAAAGACGGAAATAACCGGAACCAGCAAACCCGCCAACAGCAGGATATTAGTCCGCAAATAAACTCTCGGGGTATTCAGTAGGGAAACTGCCAGCAAGCAGACCGCATATAGCCCAAAAAGCTGATCATACGCAATAAAAGCCATACTAAGGAGCGTAGGCTTTACAGCAATTCCACTAACACCCGCGACCGTCAGGACGGACACTTCACTGCGCATCAGATGATGATAGCTATCCGTAAAAATAAGAAGTACATCCATAACAATAGGGATAGAGAAGATGGCAAGCTTCACGGGCAGGCGCCCTGTGGAAGGAGATACGTATTCTTTTACCACAGCATAAGTAAAGAGCGCACTAAAAAAAAGCGGAGCCTGCTGTACATTCTTCCACCACAGCTTAGACTGAAAAGAGGGTGACATAATCTCTCCCGCCGTTGCAACAAATATAAGGCTGACTAACAGCATTAAGATCCACAAATAGCGTCTCCCTGCTAACTTACGGTGCCGATAGGAGCTGACGCCCATGTACAGACTTAGAACACTGCCCATTAATAAGTAATACGGATATCCCTGAATCCATGGCATGCCATATTTCTCCTATTTTTCAAGTCGCTCCTATCATTATAGCCTAATCCTTGGTACAAATGAATCAACAATAACAGCACATCTTATGCTTTAAATTTCACCCGATTGGAGAACATATATTTTCTGGCTAAATCCTTAAATGTTATTTTATCTTGTGCCGATTCAAAGAAACGTTTAGGGATAATCAGCGCTCTCTGTGTGGACACAAAAAACACAAACAAGTTCGTAGTTTCACCTATCTTATGTATCTCTTCCCACTTCACTTGCCCAGTGCCCGCTTCGGAAAGATAAGATATGCCTTCATCTGAAATCGTATAATTTTGCGGTTGCTGAATTAGGTTATCTGTTTTGAACGCCTTTTTCGATTTTTTGATCAAGCTTGCCTTGGTCATATACCATAAGACAGCGGCAAGAATTATAGCAGTCGCAGCCAGGATTGAGATGCTTTGAGTACTGTAATCCTTAGTAATTAATAACAAAATCATAAAGTAAGCGACTACGCTAAAAGAGTTGAGTATAATCCGGCTATTCAAGCTGAACCATAAGTTAAACTCCTGAACGTCTTCACTCTTTAGGACTGTATCTACTTTTATTACATTTTCCATCACTGATCGCTCCCTCGACGCCATGTATATTTTTAAATTCATCTCATTTTAACATGCCTGAACACAAAAAAGGGACATCCCCGAAGCGATTGCTTCTAAATGGGTTGTCCCTCTTCAATCCGTAAGGATTCTTATTTCTTTTGTGCAAGACGTTGTTTGAACTTATCAACACGGCCGCCTTGTTCTGTATCTCTTTGTTTACCAGTGTAAAATGGGTGGGATGCGGAACTTGCGTCCACACGGAGCACTGGGTAAGTGTTGCCGTCTTCCCATTCCATAGTTTCATTGGATGATTTAGTAGATGCACTCAAGAACTTGAAGCCTACGCTTGCATCCAAGAAAATCACTTGGTTGTACTTAGGATGTATGCCTTCTCTCATTCTGATCGTCCTCCTTCTGAATAAATTCGTGGAGCCTTTATGGTAAATTATCCAAATGATCTGTAGGTTTATATATAGAATAACCTAATAAACGTAGGAAAATTCGTAAATCTTACGATTTAGACCACCGCTCCATCATACGCTTATTTAGAGCACAAAGCAACTAATATTCAAATTACTAATTTTTCCATAACCTTTCAAAGCCTACCCATAACGCCGGAGGTTAGAGCGATTTCACCATTCCTCCATCGACTAAAAGAGATTGTCCCGTAACATAAGTATTCGCAAAAGAGCCTAGAAAAACAGTAGCCTTGCCGAATTCTTCGGGCGTGCCCAATCTTCCTAACGGGATTTGCAGCAGCGCTTCCTCTTGAATCTGCTCCATAGGGATCCCCTCTGCTTGTGCACGTTTGCCGTCTAGTTGAAGAATCCGGTCGGTTGCAATACGCCCTGGTGCGATCGTATTAATTAAAATGCGATCCGCAGCCAGCTCAGTAGCCAAGCTCTTGGTCAAGGCATACACGCCAGCGCGAAAAACATTGGAAAGAATTAACCCCTCAATAGGCTGCTTGATAGAAATCGAGCTTATATTAACGATTCGCCCTGCCCCAGAAGAGCGCAGATGCGGCAGTGATTCACGGATCAAACGAATGGTACTCATCAGTGTGAGCTCAAACCCCTGGTTCCAATCCGCGTCTTCCATATCAGCGAAACCTCCGCCATGAGGCCCCCCCGCATTGGTCACTACAATATCAAGCCCACCGTTTAGGGCTACAGCCGTTTGAATAGCATGTACGATATCCTCTGGGACAGTCACATCCATCTGAACCATGTTCACCTGCTGTCCTGTGGCTGCCTGAATCTCTTTCTGTGCGTCTACAAGCTGCTCCATACTCCTGCTGGCGATCATTACCTTCGCTCCCTCACGGGCGTACTCCAGCGCAGTTGCGAGTCCTAATCCTTTACTTGCTGCGGCTACAAAAACTGATTTCCCACGAAGTCCCAAGTCCATCATTAATGCCTCCTTCTTAATTAAACTCCCAACAGCTAAGACTTAAATTGCCATACTGATAACTTCGGTGCAGCAGCTTCGCTTCCTTCCCTTTATCGCCAGCTCCCATAGCTATTATCAAGGGGATAAAGTGCTCACTAGTCGGCACTGCATCAACGCCATAAGGAGCAAGCTCCTGATAGTTAAATAGCGACTCTGTATCCCAAGCTTCCAACCTGTGCTGCAGCCAGTCATCGAATGTCTCCGCCCATTTCTCGACGTTCTCCATTCCCCACTTCACGCTACGCAAATTATGGACGGTTCCACCGCTGCCAATAATCATAATATCCTGCTCACGCAGCTCAGATAAAGCCTTACCCATTAAATATTGCTGTTCATTGGACAGCTCTCGATTAACTGACAAAGACACGACAGGAATATCTGCATTCGGATAGATTAATTTAAGAATAGCCCAAGCTCCGTGATCTAGTCCACGCTCTGTATTTAATTTGCTGACAATCCCATTCTTGTGGAACAGAGACATAATTTGCTGTGCAACCTCATTGTCCCCTTTGGCAGGATAAGTCATTCGATACATCTCATCTGGGAAGCCATAGAAATCATAGATGGTGTCGAAAGTCTCCATAACTCCAACCGATTGTGTGTGTTCTTCGAAATGTGCAGAAAATACAACAATCGCTTTCGGTTTGACATTCCTCTCAGCGAGCTCCCCAAGAAATTTCGTATATGCATTGTTATCAAGTACCAGAGAAGGAGCACCATGGGCAATAAAGTAAGAAGGTATCATAAGTTCTGCCGTAACCAAGCGATCAGGTCCTGCTGATTCTGCGGTAATACACCATGATCCGAAGGATAAGTTTTAAAGGTTAATAATGGGGTTAGACCTTCGAAATAAGCGGCTGTTTCTGTCCCCACTGAAATTGGAAATACAGAATCATATTCACCATGCGAGATGAAGACCGATAACTCCTGCACACTCTTCAGCTCATAATCCGTCTTCACAAACCCCGGAACATAACCGTTCAGCGCTACAATTCCCCGAAGCAAATTCCCCATTGTAAGCGCGAGAGTCATGGACAAAATGGCTCCTTGACTGAAGCCAAGCAGATAACGGTGTTTAGCATCTATAGGGTATTTGTCGGTGGCGTATTCGATAAACTGCTGCAATTGCGATACAGCCTGATCAAACTGCTCGCGGATGGGATGACCTAGACTTTTGAGATCATAATATTGAAATCCTGCCCCTAAAATCATATTTCCCCGAATCCCGATAATAATAAACTCTTCAGACAAGGACTCAACAAGCCCGAACATATTCTTCTCATTGGAACCTTTGCCATGCAAGGTGAAGATAACCGGATAAACCCGATTCTCATCGTAACCGGAAGGTAGACTGACATCATATATATAAGGTGCCTTCATAACTAAACACTCCTTCAAAATATTTGTAATACAAAAATAATATTTGTAAAGATAATATTATAAACCTCTAGCTAGTATGTCAATTAATAATTTGTTAATATAAAAATATATTTGCTATTACTAATATCAAAAGGGGCTTTACTAATGAATATAGGTTCAAACATTCGTACAATCCGTAAAAGAAAACATATTACGATTGCCCAAATCTGTGAAACAACTGGCCTGTCACAAGGTTTTATGAGCCAGGTTGAGACTAATAAGACCTCTCCTTCGATTGCAACCCTTAGCCTGATTGCGGATGCGCTGAACGTTCCATTGGCTTATTTGCTGTTAAAAAAGGAAGAGCGGATGCAGGTGGTACGCTCCAAGGAGCGGCAAATCACCAGTAGCGGAAGTGATAAACTGCAAGTTGAGCATTTAAGCTCGGCAGGTGGTGTACGAATGGTGCTTGTCCATTTCCCTCCGGGCACTTCTACGGGTGAAACTCCGCAGGCGCACGAAGGCAAAGAGGTCCATTTAGTAATAAAAGGTGAGGTTTATGCGGAGCAAGGTGAAGATTTCGGGATGTTCCAAGCGGGGGATTCCTTTAGCTGGAATGCCTGTGTGCCACATCTGGTCATAAATAAAGGCGATGAGCCGGCAAGCGTGCTCATCGCCATCCATACAGAGGCTGATAGTGAAACCGTTGATTTTTAAGCTGGCCTACACGTCGTACTCCAGCTGTTTTTTGGCCTGAACAATGAAATCCAGCGGATTCTCAATCGTGCCGGCTTGGTATTCGACCGCCCCAATCTTAAGACCCAGGCTGACCTTATATTTTCTGGAGAAATTATTGTCATTCAACTCCTGAAGCTTGAGCTTAATCCGCTCGATCACAATCTTCGCCCCATCGCTGTCCGTGAACAGCAGCAGGCCCCATGTTGCTTCATCCTTATCTAGCAGATAGAGTGCATCATTGGTACGAATACTCGCCTGACTAAGCTGAGACACGTCATAGATAGCTTCTGCCAGCTGATCTTCAGGAATGATCCGTCTGATCTCTTTCCAATACTTCACCTTCACCACTAGCAGGGTGAGCGGAATCTGATAGCGGGTCGAAATGCTTGTAAATAATGTAGCATCCGTCTGAAAAGAAATACTGTTCCGCAAATTTGTGTTTTCATCTACGATAGCCATATTGGCAGTCTTTTTGCGTAGCTGCTCATTCTCCACCTGCAAATCACGGCTGCTTAAAGTGAATACCCATAGAACGACCGTTAATAGCGGAGTCATAATTAGCCAGAAATAAGTATTCAGGCTAATCGTTTCCCCCAGCGTTATCGTCTGGTACATCGTGTAGAATCCGTAAGCAAAGATAAATACCAGATTCAAGACCAGACCCGCAGTGACCGTCGTAAAATACGTAACAATGGCCAGAATAAAAGCCACCGTTAAAATGATAATATTCTGGAGGTAATCATCCGGTGCCCCGGCAATGAAGACGATACAGAGGAACGATAACACCAGGAATGATAAGAGAGCGATGTCCGACACTAAGCTACGATTACGTCTCACGCTTATCACCACGTTTCTTCATGTGTTTGCGAAGCAGCAGGATCAGCGATAGAACCACCAGCGTCAGCACCAGTAAAATCACGATGATAAAACTGAGTACATCCGACCGTTCCATTATTTTCTGGGCCACAGAGTCCTCGGCTGCTCCAGTGATCGTTTTGAAGCGGTGTGCGCTGACATTACCGTCTTTATCAACGATTGCACCATCGCCAAACACCTTCCACTTGTCCCGTTCTGTAGCGAGCAGTTTAGATCCTAAGTAATACTCTTCCGAGCTGACCCCTGTAACCGCGAGCAATGCACGTCCCGCCTCAAATGGCGAATCAATCAGCTGCAGTGTTCCGATTCGTGCGCCGTATTGCTCTTCAATACTCATTTTCTCATTGGAGCGAATTGTGGTTCCATCTCCGTTATATTGAAAATAAAGCTTAGCATTCTGATCACGGATCACCTTATTATTCTTATAAGCACCAATAGCGATGATATTATTATTTTTCAAATGATCGGCGCTGACAGAATCGGTATAGAACTGGATATTCCCTATATTTCCGCTGGCATATTTACCAAGCAGATTAAAGATATTCGATACACTTAAATAGGCGTAATCATCCATTTGTTCGGGCAGTACAACCGCCACATGATTATAGATCCCATCGCGAATGAACGGATATGGATAGTTATTAAATAAGAGATCCGTGCGATCCTTCGTATTCAGCTGCATTACAGAATCTTTACTGATATAAGCCCACGGCATTTGGTCCCGATCGATAATACATCTGGCTCCTTCGATCTCCAAATCAAAAGCCACTGTCACCGAGAAATTTCCGGAGATATTCAAGTTCTGAGGCACCGAGAGATTAAGAATATCGCCATTCGCCAGTTCCTTGGTCAGCTTCTTACTGCCAATCGGAGTATTGTTGATGCTCACGGTAACCAATGAACGAGTAAAATCCAAATTCTGTGCATAACGGAAATCCAGGCTGATTTTACCGGAATCGGCAATCGAGCGGTTCGCTGGCAATGAAATAAAATACGTCTGCTCCTGATGATGTGCCCCGGTCAGTTTATCACCTGTCTCAGTGAACGTGATGTTAGAGCTAATCGAAAGCGCAGGTGCTGATACTTCTGTAGCATCCGTTACTGTTTTCAGATCACTAGTGATCTGCCCGATCAGCTCTGGATTAGCAATCAAACGACCCGCTTTAATCAGCAAGTTCTCATCCTTCGAGGTTACAACCAAGGTGGGCTGGGTATCCTTATTCACTAGCTGGAGCAGCGCGTGCGTACCCAAATCTTCAGTGGAGCTTAGCTGAGCTTTCAGCCCGCTTGGTACTCTGTCATACATAGCTACCAGTACAACTGCGGCCTTATTCTGCACAGTGTCTGCCCGGTAGGGAAGCAAGGGAATAGTCTTATCATTTAACGTAATCCCCTTAACAAGCCCGGAGAGAGCATAAGTGGCTGCTTCCATTTCTGCCGCTGTGCTTTTGTCCGGTACAGTCAGAATACTCTGATTCTTCGTTAAGGTATCCATCCCGGCGAATCGCTCGCTGAAGTCACTGATCCCTCCACTCAAGGGCTTTGCGGTATAAATCACGTTAATACTGGACGTATTGAACAGATGCAGCCAATTATCCGACGTTTCATCGACCGAACAAAAGAGGTCATCTTGACGATCTGTCTTTAAATAGCCCTGAATGCCCAGCGTATTCGTCCCTTTTTTCAGAAACCCCTTGGGCGCCACAAGGGTCAACAGCTGTTCGCCGTTGTCTTGTAGTGACGGACGAAACGTATAGAACGGGCTGCCGTTTAGCGTTAAGGTAACACTAGAAATCTGCTCTTCGGTAATTTGTGAAATTTGAAAATGCAGTTTGATCTTTACTTGATCCACATTCCAATAATCCAGAACCTCAAAATATTGCTGCTGGGCACTCGAACCTGTTAAGGACGAGTCCGTTCCCGTAAATGAGGTTGTGTAAGTGGACTTATGATCCTGCGGCAACGTCTCTGCGGCAGCAGGATGGATTGGAATTAACAAAAGGGAGAGGCAGGTTAACAGTATAACCAGCTGTTTTTTTATCTTCATGTTCTGTTTCTCCTGTGATTACATTTTTCTCATATGACTTTTTGGTGCCTCGTTAGTAGCGCTCCGTCTTATACCATTTGGCTTCTCTTTTGAAGATGAGGTCTTTCAGATATAGATATAATCCGTTAGCCGCGACAACCATCCACAGCTGGCAATAAGACACATACATCAACATTACAATCCCTAGATTGGACAAGCTCATCTCGCCCTTTTCTGTCGTTAGCGTGATGAAGGTCCCCACAACGAAAAGAATAATAGCGAGCAGCCATAAGAAATTACTAAGACCTGCAATAGTAGTATGCACATAACCCAAAGCATGCAGGATCAGCAGCACATCCGAGGTGATTAACGACAGCAGCAGTAAGAAGTAAATGGATAGAAAATAAAGAATATCGAACCGCACCTTTGCGGCCGATTTATTGAACAGCAGCGGAATATTTTTGACAATGACATAAATATTGCCCTTCGCCCAGCGGGTTCGCTGCTTGAACCAGACCTTCAGGGTCTGTGGTTCCTGCTCCCACGTGACGGATTTCGGCTGGAACTTGATTTGGTAACCCATCATATAAATCCGGAAGCTGATTTCTGTATCCTCGGCTATCGCTTTAACATCCCAACCACCGATGCTTTCCACAATTGACCTGCGCATAATGAAATTGGTTCCCGGAATAGTGCAAAGCTTGAACAGCTTCCAGCGTCCCGCTTGAGCCATCCATTGAAAGGATAAGGTCTCAATATTAATGAACCGGGTCAGTAAACTTGCATCACGATTACGGGTCCGGAACTTCCCAATCACCGCACCGAGGCTGGAATCATGCATGATCTCAGCAACCAGATAACGCAAAGCTGTTTTCTCCGGAGTATTGTCGGCATCATAAATGGCGATTAGCTCCCCTTTACAGCTGGTAAAGCCTATATTCAAGGCATTGGATTTGCCTTTGCCTCCTGTAACTGCATCCGTATTAATGACTACCAGCTGACGCCCCGGATTTCGGGATTGTATGCCCGCAAGCAGCTCGGCACTGTTATCAGAGGAGTTATCATTAATCACAATAATCTCATACCGATCTTGCGGATAATCCAGCGCCAGCAGAGATTCAACCGTCTTACAAATCACTACCCCCTCATTGTGAGCGGGAACCATAATTGAAACAAAAGGATATTCGCCCTCTATCTCTGGTATATCCTCATTTTCGGATTTAATGTAATATAGATAGCCCGCGATAATGAGGGTCACATTCACCAGCAGCAGAGACCAAATACAGATCACCGCAATCACCATCAGCACGTCTGAAATCGTCATAGGGTCCTCCAAATCACGATTAGTTGTCTCATTTCAAAAACTTTCTGCGATATAACCGGTATCCGATCATTAACAATCCGCCAAACAGCAGTAGAGAAATCATGATCACAACAATAAAAAATTGATTCTGAATATTAAAAAGTCGGGTGAAGCTCTTTTGCTGCTCCTCTGTGTAGCGATAATCGCTATCCACTGTTTCCGGTGTATAGTCCAGGCTTAGAGGTTGTCCATTAATAGAAATCATTCCATCTAATGAGGAGATTGTGTTCTGATCAGTAACGACCTGATGCTCTTCTTGCTTATAATCGGCAAAAGAAACCCAATTCCGTTCCAGACTTTGCAGCATTTCTTCAAGCTGACGCTCATCCTCGGGCATGTCGACGGTGATTACAGTATCCATCGGCAATTGCGGTATCAATTTATTGGATGTATGCAAAGCTTGAAGAAATTCCAGCGGAACGCTATATAAAGAGGATGGAAAGGATTTAGAGGTGTCGCTCTGCTCCATATAATCAATCTGTTCATCCGGATATAACACCACGGAATCAAAAAAGCTCATCCCCGCTTCTGAATACTCTTTGTCATACGACCAATGCATTTCTGCTCCGACTCCAAGCGGCCCAAGCCCGTTTTCGGCCAACAGATTGATGAAATCATTCATCTTTCCTTTAAGCGTATGGTCACTGGAGCTTATCGTTGGCATCACCACTGGGGCATTGACCAGAATGCTTCCATTGTTGGATTGCACACTTTTCATGGCCACTAAATAACGCTGCATGGCCGGATAATCGGTATTGCTGAACACAGGCCGCACACTTGCAAGAAACGGAATCCCCAGTTGATACAGCCGCTCACCCGTTTCTGCCAGCAGTCGCAGATCGGAGAAAGGATAGATTTCTTTGATCGCAAGGTACATTTTAGGAGCAGCAGTGATATGGAGCCAATCCTTCAGAACATACGCCATCCCCAGCGTACTGACATTCCCTTGTTCAAAATATGGGGCATATGTATCATTCCCCTTACTCACAGCGTACGGTGCTTGCAGACCCTCCTCCGCAAAAGAGAGTTGCCCGAAGGATTTGACCGCCTGACTCGCTACAATATAAGGCATATCCTGCACCTTAGCTTGAATTCCGGAGAACTGTCCGATTTCGAGCTCAGCACTCCCGTCATAGATCACATCAGTGGTTAGCTGTAACGCCTTCGTTAGACTAGCGGGTGGGTTGTACCCGATATGCAAATACTGCCCCTGATAATGCTCCCAATCCTCTATGTAGGATTTATTCGTGATCGAAATATCCGCTTCGTTACGGACCATGATCACTCTGGAGTAATTTTTCAGCATCCCCTGCTCGTATTGATCTAGGCTTCGAAGTGTAACCTTTGTCGAGTAAGCTGCCAGCAGACGTTGAAGTTCAGTCACATTTCCATCCTTAGAGGTCCCCTTGGCAAGGCTGTCATAGAGCAGTAAGACTTGTTGTGGCGATGCAGCAGATTGAACAGGAGTGGCGGGAAGCAATAGGATGGTTAAACTCAGCGTCAGCAGCAATATACAGTATAAGATCCCTCTGCGCTTCAAACACTCACATCCTTTTGAGGCTTTGTAAATGGACTAGACATGGTGGGGCTCTCGTTAACCGGCTTTTTGCGATTTTTGGAGAATCTGCGTCCGATCACACTAGATACTGTCAAAAAGGTCACCAAATCAAAAGATAAAGTGAACAAGAATTCATGCTTGGAAATGTCGGCATCACCGGCACCGATAATCGATACAAAAATGCCTGAAAGACCAATGCCTATCGTAGCGACAATCAATACCATCCGCTGCAATCCTCTAAAATTGCGTGCCTTAATGGCTGTTACAAAGGAAGGCATATACAGACCGATGACAAGCACTGTCCAAAGGAAGATAAAACCTATCGTTCGTGGTGCTAAAGCTTTTTTCAGCTGACTATATCCAGTAAAAAAATGACTCTGTGCTCGAAATTCCTTCCCAACGGATTGCTCGTAATTGCCCATCGCCGCTGGTTTGATCGAGAATGCACTTTGAGCAGCTACATTAAGAATCGAGTTAAGCTGATCCGGATTCGATATATAGTATTTAAGGATCGAAACAAATCCGTAACGACTGTAAAAGTTCTCTTGGAGGATCGGTGAATTCACATCAATAGTTCCGTATTTCTCGTAGTAAATGCTATTTTTCAAGATGGCATATTGTTCATCAATATCGAATGACTTCAATGCCTTCTCCGGATCGGAGGAATCCTTCAGCACCCCTCGGGTCATGGCATGGAACTGGTTAATATTCACGAACTCATCCGAGATATTCAAATAAGTGAACACACCTGCGAACAGGATCAAGGCAAGGGAAACCAGGGTCAGAATACGAAAGATCTTATCCCTGCGAATCCAAAGGATTGAACACCCCAGAACCGCAATGATTATACCCACTGGCGCATTTTGCTGTTTGGAAGTAGTCAGGATGATCGTACTGATCAAGAACAGGGCCAGCAGCACATAGTCATTGTATCTTTTTTGATATAACAACAACCAAGCTGCGAACATAGTAATCATCGTGATCATCACGACGCTCTCGCCGTAAAAGGAGTTGAAATAAGCGGTATACCCGGTATCTCCAAATATAAAAATAGCAATACCTGCAGTGACCCATCCCTGCTTGCGGGTCATCCCCCATGTAATAGCCTCTATTAATAAGTAGATCGCCGCAGCATATAAAATCGTGTAAATGACTGCTTGAAACCGGATATCGAAAACCTCGCTGCTAAAAAACAGCTTATTAAGTCCAATGGCCAGCTGAATAAATAGGGACTGTGAAGAAAATAATGTCGCGCCATTCTCATTAAAATATTGAAAGATTCCATATTGCTTTACAAAATAACCAAAGTATTGCTCGTCATAATCCGGCAGATTGAAATAAATTCCGTTACTATAGATGCTGCGAAAAAAATCACCATTATCCGCCATTCCGACATACGGGGCGGTAAATAAGGCGATGATGGTTATAAGCAACACTCCAAAAGCAGTGATAAAAGCCGGGGACAATGGCAACGGTAGGTTAGCGAGTGTCATCCCCTGCCTCAGAGGTGATTTCACCGTGTTGTTTATCATGCAGATTCACCTTCGTTACTATAGGTTTAAATTAATAGACATAGGCCAATGCTGCCATCAGATTGTCAAAGGAATAGGCTTGGCCACTAGCTACATCGCCGAAGCCTCCATACAGTGAGCTGCCGGCATCGGTTATTCTGAACTCGTTCATTCTTTCAATGCTTTTGCGATAGAGTGCATCGTCTCCGATCTCGGCACCAATCATAGCCGTAATGGCGTAAATGGCTGTTGAGCGAATATCGTTAAGCGGCTTTCCCTCACGCGAATATTGTCCATATAATGTGCCAGCCTCGACCTGCTGCTTGATAAAATTAATGCTGGAGGATTTCTGCTGGTCTACCTCTGCCAAAGCCAGAATAGACAGTAGCGATTCTACTGTATTGATATTCTCCGAACTATAGGTTCCACTCTCATAATTAAACCTTGTTTCATAGAAGGGAAACTCATCTGATAAATATCCATCTTTCAGAATAACGCTCATATTATTCAACAAAAAGTCACGAGATTCTCCAGAAACCGACAATTTTCGCATTGTACCTAAATCAATATAACATAAAGTAACGAATGTGTTGGTTTTTTTGTAATTTTCATCATAGAAGTCATACATATATCCATTTTTTACATTATAGTTATAAAACCTCTCACCATACTTAGCCGCTTCTTCTGTATATTGTTTATCTCTAAACGTATCCCCCGCTTCATAAAGCGCACGAATGATACGTAAGTCATCAACTGCAGCATTCACAGGATATAATTTCTGCTGTTTAGGGCTATACCGGTAGCTAAAACCACCCTTCATATCAAAGGTTTGCTTAGCCAGCGCCCATTCTTCTGCAAATCGCTCTTTCTCACCACTCCGTACGGCTGCCAGCATCCTCAGAGAGGCAGACTCACTTAGAATCTCATGGCCGCTTGCTGCTTCCCCGGATTGCTCTGTTTCAATTAAATTCGTATAAACACCGGACGAGCCGGTAAGCTTCGTAACAATAAATTGCTCTAAAGCATCCAATTCCTGTGAAGGGTCCCCCATATCATTATTAGCCGAACCCGTAGGATTCGGTGGCTCTGTTGTATGAACATTCGCGGAGGGCGAGGGTGTTGATGCCGGCATTGCTGTTTGCTCGCATGCTGTTAATGCTGTAAAACCTGTAAGTACCACTATAGCAACAGCTATCTCTTTCCTCAAAAAATCACCTCTCTAAGCATCTGCTTATATTGCCTAGTATTATCTATAACGGTAATATACATCACATCCTTAATCCAAATGTTAAATTTATGAAACCATTAGATGAAAAAAAGGAGGCATCCACACGCCTTCTGACGAGCAGATCCTCCTTTTTCTGTAATTTACTTACTTTATTCCATACGTTCCCAAAAACGATGGGCAGTAATGGCCGCAACGAAGCTAGCCGCAAAAACTTCCCCACCATCGCCTATTATGACTCCCGGACTGCTTCTATGTTCATCTGTTGCAAGCAGCTCAGCAAGTATTGTCGTCATCGCGATAGGTTTAAAATGTGCATAGGCTTGGTTGAGGAATAACGCTGCATCTTTATGGAATTTCTTGCGTTCCGCATTTCCACCCGCCGCATAAATCGCATCGAAGAGCACCGAATCTGTAGTGGACAAGGTATGGATGACTTCAAGCTCTGTGCCGCTTGAGCCTTTAATAAATCCAAGCTTATCACTGATTAGCTCCGGTTGTATCCCAGCTCCCATAAGCGTGTCCAACACAGGCATTACCGCAGCTTCATCAAAACCATCTCCGATAATCACGCCTACTTTCCGCGTGTTGGGATGTTTTTTCGTATTAGCCTGACTTAAGGCAGGGGAAGCTTGAGTAACCTCGGAACCGCCAACTTCTGGAGCCGCTACTCCAATGGCTTCTGCCACAGGTACAGCAAGCTCGGAGGTAATGTTAGCAAGCATATTTACGACCTGCTGTCGGACCGACTTACTCTTAACCTTTCCAAGCTCAAAAGAATAAGCTTCGATAATATGCAATTGTTCCGGAGGGCTCATACTATTCCAGAATAACTTGGCTTGTGAAAAATGATCCTCAAAGCTTTTACTCCGGCTCCGTACCTTACGGCCCTCAACCTTTTCTTGATAATGCACATAACCGCCTTCTGCCTCTGGGACAGGTCTCGGCGTATTTTGGGCCAGAGAATTATTATGATAACTCACAGTGCCCTGATTAATCATCTGCCGCCCATATCCGTCACGCTGGTTGTTGTGGAAAGGACACACCGGTCTATTAATCGGCAGTTCATGAAAGTTAGGACCCCCAAGCCGAATCAGCTGGGTATCCGTATAAGAGAACAATCTGCCCTGAAGTAGCGGGTCATTGGTGAAATCAATCCCTGGCACTACATGTCCAGGGTGGAAAGCCACCTGCTCCGTTTCGGCAAAAACATTATCCACGTTGCGGTTCAAGGTCATTTTCCCAACGATCTGCACGGGCACGTCTTCCTCTGGCCATAGCTTTGTAGGGTCCAGCACATCGAAATCAAACTTGAATTCGTCTTCTTCACTAAGAAGCTGAATGCCCAGCTCGTATTCCGGAAAGTTGCCGGCTTCAATCGATTCCCATAAATCACGGCGGTGAAAGTCAGGGTCCGCTCCGGATATTTTCTGTGCTTCGTCCCACACCAAAGAGTGTACACCAAGCACTGGTTTCCAATGGAATTTAACAAAATGCGCTTTCCCCTGTTCATTGATCAGACGGAAGGTGTGAACTCCAAACCCTTCCATCATCCGGAAGCTGCGCGGAATGGCGCGGTCGGACATCAGCCACATCGCCATATGGGCCGATTCCTGATTATTGGCGATGAAATCCCAGAAGGTATCATGGGCTGATGCTGCCTGAGGCATTTCATTATGCGGCTCCGGCTTAAGCGCATGCACTAGATCAGGGAATTTAATCGCATCCTGTATAAAAAAGACCGGCATATTATTGCCTACCAAATCATAGTTGCCTTCTTCGGTATAAAATTTGGTCGAGAAGCCCCGGGCATCCCGCACAGTTTCGGCTGAACCCCGTGATCCTGCTACCGTTGAGAACCGGACAAACACCGGGGTCTTCACGGACGGATCTTGAAGGAATTTCGCCTTCGTATATTCTTTCAACGATTTATATACTTCAAACTCCCCGTGGGCGGCAAATCCGCGTGCATGCACGATCCGCTCAGGAATCCGCTCGTGATCGAAATGGGTCATTTTTTCCCGAAAATGAAAATCCTCCAGCAAGGTTGGCCCCCGGTCACCGGCTTTTAGGGAGAACTCATCCTCGGACACTTTCAATCCCTGATTGGTTGTTAAAGCGTGACCTTCGTCCTTACTGCGAAACTGTTCCAGTTGCTCATTTTTGCTATTTCCGTTCACTTTTTGCTGTTCACTCATTAACAATGGCTCCTTCCGAAAGGTAGAGTAACGATAATATTCATCTCTTACCCTTAAGGAAGGAACGGCAAACAAAAAGAAGCGGAATTCCGAGAAGCCATTCTCCCGAAAATCCGCTTTACTCGCTTATCACTGACCTAACCTTTAATTCTCCGATACGTCTCTTCATCCGAAACAATATATAATCTAGCCTCTTTAGGAATAGGCTGGTCCAGCTTGCGATTGATGCTAAGGTCACTACGATCCGAGAGTAAAGTTGCACCTTGAAGGAGCAATTCCTGAAACGCCTGCCCATAGGTCTTCCATGCACTATTCACTGGAATCTCATAAATATCATCCCCATACTGGCGGCTCAGCAGCTGCGTAATCACCTCTGAATTCCCCTCTTGCAGAGCGGATCGGACAGCCAATCTAGAAATGGCATCATGCGACAGAACGAATTCATTGACCTGAACATGCCTGAAATTCTGTATATTCTTCTCCTGCATAATTTCTACGGTAGTATGTACTTGTGGCGCTATGCGCTCAATGCTGGAGGCGATAAGCAGAGACTTCCCGTCAATTAGCGATGCTTCATCAATCCGTGTGTCTCCGAACACAATGGCTGCCCTGGCTTCGTGTATGTTAGCTTTAAGGAGAATCTCATCGCTGGAAGCATCACCGCTTACAAAGTGGACCTGTTCCATATGCTCCAGCGGATGCCGTCCTATCTCATCAATGATGACGATATGACATTTAGGTGAATAACATAACACCTCATCTACCGCAGCTTGCGCTTTCTTACTCCAATTGATTAATATCACATGATCCTTTCCCCGGAAGCTCAATGTTCCTGCTCCTCTCCTTCTCTGCACCTCTGCAATAGAGTCAATAACCTTGCCAATAACCAAGCTGAGAAGACCAATCCCAAAA
This sequence comes from Paenibacillus sp. FSL H3-0310, assembly GCF_038002785.1. Classification (NCBI taxonomy): domain Bacteria; kingdom Bacillati; phylum Bacillota; class Bacilli; order Caryophanales; family Paenibacillaceae; genus Paenibacillus; species Paenibacillus sp. FSL H3-0310. The sequence goes on along the minus strand of NZ_JBBODC010000002.1, from coordinate 1,281,389 downwards.
ATATATAGAAACATGGTGAATAGCTTACCAACTACCGTCTCGGCAAAATAATCCCCATACCCAACGGTGGCCATCGTTGTCATGACCCAATAGAAGGCATTAAACCAGTTGTGGAATGTACTCGGTTCAAGCAGGTAAGCTATCGATGCGCTAAGAATTATAAAGATCAAAATAATCAGACCGATCGACCGTTTGCGTAAACGCATCATCCTGGTGGATATTCTCAGAAAAAAATGCATCTGCCATCCCTTCCTCACATTAATAAAGCTGCCTCTCGAGGTTATTACTGAGGGCAGCCTTATTAATGTCCATCTGCGATTTGTGAACTAAACAATCAAACTGCTGACTGCAAATGCTGTGCCGATAAACACCAAGCAGAGCATAGTGCCTACTGCCACATTGCCTTTTTCCAGATGTTCTGAAATTTTAAAGCTTGGGGTCGCCAATTCAAAAATCCAGTAAGCAGCGATGAGGCATACATAACCGACAGCAAACCAAATGATCATATGCAGAATAGAGGTATTCGTATACGCCGCTACTCCAATGATAATTGCTGTAGCGAGAAATTTGCCGCCAAGCGCTAGAGCTACAGCCACATTCCCTTTTTTCAGCTCTTCCATATCCTTGAACGGGGTCATCAAGCCAAAGATAACCATACCCAACAATTGCAGAAGAATAATCACAAATATACTGACTATTAAATTAACAACAATCGTCACTTTGCCCACCCCCGAAATTTCGCATATGCCGAGTCATAATCGGCGAAATCATGTACTTCCTCAAGGACTACGGAAGCGGTCTTTTCTTTCTCTAATGCTGCATAACGCTCATCGTCTATCGGCTGCTTGATCCGGTTGCCGGAAGGCAGCTCGAGGACGGCAAAGTTTCTTGTCTTCTCATTATATTTTGTCTTGTATACTCCTACAAGATCAACATCTGTAGTTACCGATACCTTAAGGTTGGTAAGATCCTCGACTGCTGTTTTTTCATCGGGATACGATTTAATGGTCGTCCAGGAAGAGAGGCGGACTTCATTGCGTTGGTCGGCATCTGTGATCAGCTCAGCGTCCATGAACTGCAGTGTCCATATTTTATCGCCCGTAGCATAATTCTCATCATTCGGCAGCAGCTCATTATCCGGCAACACCGTCATATCGCTACCAATTAGATCACCTACAGTACTCTCCACAACCCGGTAATCCCAAGGTACCCGTGCAACACTGTCAGAAGTTTCAGCAGTGCCTGAATCAAACACACTCCCCTGATTACTGGAACATGCACTAAGCAGCAATACCGTTAGAAGCATCATACATAAAGCCCCGATCCGGGCCTTTACTAATCTAGTAGACGACTTGTTTATAGCCTTACTTTTATCCAACTATCTCACTCCCAACGCGATAAAATGACTGGCATTGCCCGTAATCAGTCCGCCAGCCCGGCCGAGCAGCCCACACGGCTTCCCATTAATGACGAACATGCCTGTCAGTAGGTGGAATTCACCTTCGGCGGTGTGTATTCGGGCTAGTTCAGCTCTTTTTTGATATACAGAGGGAAAAAGCTGACTGCTATCATAACCCTCTTCGTCCTCAATTTCTAGAGTTCCACTATCGTCAAAGAGACGTACAGAACCGCCTTCGCGGCCAAATACAGATTTGGACACAAAGCTGCCAGAGAACACAGGCTTATTATAAGTCGGCAAAATATAACGTGAGATCGCCTCACGCTCTTCATTGTCAAATAATAAGCCAAGCTCATACATTCCCCACACAGCTGCAATCAATCCCTTAGACTGCAACAGGATACTGTGCGGTCCATTAAAAAGCTGAAGATTTCCCTGCTCAACAGCATAGGCAAGTGCATCTCCACCTTCATCGACGGCCATCCACTCTTTAGGATATAGGGCGAACATCCGCTTTATCACCCGGTCCTCCCCGTCCTTCAAAATGCCCTCATCGACCCACAGGTCGAGACAGTCCACACACTGAATAGTAAGCCCGCTATGTCTGGCCAAGGCTTCAATCGTACCCGAATCTTCAAGATGAGACCCATAAGCAACACAAGCTGCGGTATCTGGACGTTCTATCTGCCAGGCTGCGGCAAGTTGTTCCTTCATCGCATGATTTGGACTAGTCACACCCGCCTGTTCACAGATCCAAGGTGTTGCTATGGAAGCCTCCACATAACCTGTAGGTGTATCGGCATTCAGTTCCAGAAGCTTGATGGTTCCATCATTAGCTATCGCAAAATCGAACCTTGCATACCGACTGATTAGACCTTCTTCCGGAATAGGAAACCCATCAAGCATCTCCCAAAGAACAGGAGGAATGCCCAGCAGCTCATACAAATCGCGTTTTAGATGTATATACCGAACCGCTTTATCGAGGATAGCCCACAGCTTTGCGGAGGCTTCCTCAAGCTCTTTATAAATGTCGCTGCGCATCACAGCTATTGCATCCATCCAGTACTCTTCTTCCTCTAGATCTGCCCAAGTGAACCCAAGCTCATGCAGCGCTTGTACCCGTGGGCCCCGCTCCAGATCAGACAAATCCAGAATCTCAAACACGCTCTGCTGATCACTCATCCGCCGAAACCACTCTTACTAGAACCAGATCTCGATGAAGATTTCGAGCCTGAGCTTGATTTAGAGTTCTTCGAAGAGTTTAAGCCACTGGAAGTGCCACCGATTCCGTTCTTTGAAGAGGAACCTCTTCTCGTGATGGAACCCGTGGATGAGGTTGAGGTTTTAGGTTTCACTACAGAACCGGGCACCTTTTTATTCTGGAACTTTTCGCTGCTATAAGTAGGTGGTTTATAAGTGGTTCTCGTGCCCCCATAATAGGTAGGACGGTCCTTAGCCCATCCTCTGGAGGAGTAATTGGCACCGCTGTTAAACAACATGTGATACAGAAGCAAATCCGTCCAGCCAAAACCTGAATGATAACCGCCATAGTTATTCACTACCGTTGTTCCGTTTGAAGTTACTACGCCTTGGCCTTGCTCCTCTACCTCTTTCGTACCTTCTTCGGGGTAGGGAATATTCCAATCCACATTTTTATCAAAATAAGCTTTAACCTCTTCATTAGACCAAGAGACTAGCTGTGGTTCGCCCGCAGAAGTATTCGCGCTAGCCCCCGCTCCGCCAGGAATAAACATAGCATTCGCTAATAAGGCTATGCCTAGCGATGTTGATAATACACGGATGGGTTTGCCATCTGCGGTAAATAATTTTGATGCAGGCAATTCCTTATCCCTTTCTTCTTTAGCCATCGTAAGGTTCTCCTTCCCTGATGATCTTCTATCCCTCAGTGTGCATCGGAACAAGCAAAAGCTCCAGCTTGCCCTCATCCACATTCAGTCGTCCTTCAACCGCCTCATATTCCTTACTGCCCACCACTATATAATTGACATGTTCAAGTGCAGTTATCATATTCATGCTCCACGTACGCTCTTCAATCACTCGTAGATCACCTTCTGGCATTTTTTCGATTAAAACTACACTCATCCCGTTATCCATTATTACCATTCCTTCCTTATATCTGCTATAGCATCTGATACGTTTTTATCACCTTTTCGTTTCAGTTCTAAGCTTGTATAGATTGCCCAGCATTACTTTTGGAATAAGAACGTCTATATAAAAGGAGAACTCCTAACGAACACAAGCTGACAAGGAGCAACAGTCCGTATACATGCTCATAGGCTTTTGCCGGCGCAAGATCACGCTGAGCATGCAGCAACAGCCCACAGACCGCAACAGATACAGAACCTCCAAAGAACTGAATCAGTTGTAAAAGCCCCATACCTGAACCAATCCAAGTTCGCGGAAGAACCCGAGAAGCTTCATTATTTAAGGATGCCATTGTCGCCGAGAAGGCCGGAGAGAAGCAAAGATAACCAAGCAGAAGAACTACAGGAGATACAGAAAGGTTCAGCGCAAATGCAGCCATAACAGCGGCAAGAATACAATGCCCTATGATTAAGAAGCGCAAGTTGCCATACCGGTCAATAAAACGTCCAACAAAACGGGTAAGAAATGCAGATAATAACGCACCTGGTGCGATAAACAAACCAATCATCAACGCGGATTTACCAAACAGATTAGCGAGCACAAGCGGCATCAGGAACAAATTCCCCAAGTTCAGCACCAGAATACAAAAGCCTATGGTAACTAGCTTCAAGTATCCCGGCATTTTTAGCAGCTGCGGGTTAATAAAGGATTCCTTCGCCTTCTTCAAATACCAAGCGTGCACGATAATAGACACTACGCCCACTGCCAACCATACCAGAGATTGGGTAGTTACGGCTACCAGCAGACTTGCCGCATTTACTACGGTCAGCGCCGCCCCAATAACGTCAAAGCTTGCAGGCTGCGGCTGTTCCTTAGGTAATAAACGCAGTAGTACTGGCAATACAACAAGCACAAGGCAAGTAATTCCGAATAACCCGTTCCAGCCAAAATACTGACTGATGACACCACCAAAAATCGGGCCCAAACCAAAGGCCATTGCACTCCCTGCGGAGATCATGGCGATAGCCGCACCACGTCTTTCAATAGGCACATAACGGCTAGCCAGTACGAGACCCAATCCAGCCATCGCACCCGCGCCAGCAGATTGTACTATTCTCGTTATCAATAATGTATTAAAGTCATGCGCAAATAATCCAAACACTGAGGCCAACCCAAGAGTAATTAAGCCAACGGTCAAAAGTCTCCGAATCGGCACAACGTCTGATAAGCGGCTATAAATAACCGTCGATAAAGCATATCCAATCGAATAGCTCGAAATTACCCATGAACCTAGATCAGCAGAAATTTGGAGATCCTGAATAATGGTTGGAAGTGATACATTAAACATCGTTGTGTTCATCACTACGATAAAAAGGCACACGGTCCATAATGGCATGACTACTTTATCATTCATTACTACTTTCTCATTCATTCCTATCCATCCCTGTCCTAATTTATCTATACAAGCTTATCTAAGTTTATGCCTATAAAATCAGGATGGCAATTGGAATAGGGGGATTTAGACTATTTACGCCACATCAATCCGCACAACAATTCAAACAACTCCATGTAGTTGCGTGGATTTTTGCCCGTTAATGTATGAATGCGATTAAGCCGGTAGTTCAGTGTATTTCGGTGAATATTCAGCTTCTGTACAGTACGATTATGGTCCCCATTCTCAGCAATAAATACTTGCAGTGTTTCAATCAGGCCTGTCTTATCGCCCGACTGATCCAGTAGAGCATAAATCGTCCCGGGCCGTTCTGCCCCGTCATAGGAGAGATGAATTAAGAATCTTAGTTCTTCATAAGTGTACAGTATCTTGAGCGGGTCGACTCTACTACCAACACTAATCGCCGCCTGGGCCTGTTCAAGTGAATAAGCAGCTAACTCCTCTGCTTCGCCAGAACCTATTCGCCCCACATTCGCACATGAATTTAGTTTTCCTATGAGCTCTTTATAAAGAAAAACATCCGTTATAAAAAAAACCGCCTTATCATTCTCCAAATTCCAGTAATGTGGATAGGACCTAAATACATTTTTGAATTCTTTTCCGTTCACATCGCCTTCCACTAGGATCGCCCAGCATTTTTTCTTAAGATCAAGCCCATAGCTGCCCGCCCGTTCCAGAAACTCAAGATCATATGCTTCTTTACGATAAGACAATTCATGATAAAATTTCACACGTTTTACTCGCTCATCCTGTTCCAGCTTGTTCCTTGCTTCCTGCTCAATAAGTAATATAGTAGTGACTCTGACCAGCTTACTAAACGGCCTAACCTCATCTGGATGTCCCGTAATACCTACCACACCCAAAACTTTATGATCTATAATAATGGGTTCATTCACCCCCGGCTTCATGCCGCTGCCATCCTCGTACACTTCAAAGACATGCCCACTTTGAATGGCTATTCTCGCTCCCTCATGTAAGGTTCCGACCCGTTTCAGATCTCCGCTCCCCACAATAAAGCCGCTCTCATCCATAACATTAATGTTATAAGGAACTACGCTCATCATTTCTTGTGCTATTTGTCCTGCAAGTGATTTCGATATCTTCATGTCTGTACCTCCTGTCCCTTTATATTCTACTCAGAAAGCTTCTACCTTAAAAAAGAAAAAGGGGCTGACTCCGTTCAGTCAGCCCCTCTATCACTTTGTATAATTCAATCAGCTTCCTTGGTTCAACATGACTAACCTAGCCACATTCTCAGCCGTTCTTTCCAGATTCTCTTGCCCTTTATTCAAGGCATCCTCCAATGAAGCTGCACCTGGCATGATCCCAAAAATAGCATCAATCCCTTTATCATACAGCACTTCCGTCTGATCGCCGATCCGTCCCGCAAAAGCCAGCACAGGTTTATTATATTTCTTAGCTACCTCAGCAACGCCAAGCGGAGTCTTGCCATATTGGGTCTGGAAATCGATGCTTCCTTCCCCGGTCCACACCATGTCCGCCTGCTGCACTTTTTCTTCAAGTCCAGTATAGTCGATCACAAGCTCAATGCCTTTTTTTAATATTCCGTTTAAGAACACCACCAGTCCTGCCCCAAGGCCACCCGCTGCACCAGCACCAGGCATATCTATAATATCGAAACCCAATTGCTCTTTGATGACACTCGCATAATGATGCAGATTGCTGTCCAGCTGTTTGATCATATCCGAAGTAGCCCCTTTTTGCGGACCAAATACATTGGAGGCCCCGGTCGGACCACATAATGGATTCGTAACGTCGCAAGCCACTTCAACCTGTACTTCCTTAAGGCGAGGGTCAAATCCACTCAGATCAATACGGGCTAATCTGCCGAGCTCACCACCACCAAACAACAGCTCATTGCCTTCGGCATCCAGCAGCCTGCCGCCTAATGCCTGCACCATCCCGGCGCCTCCGTCATTGGTGGCACTGCCACCGATACCGATCAGCAGCTTGCTGACCCCACGATCCAGACATGCTTTGATTAATTGTCCTGTCCCGTAGGTGGTTGTAATCAACGGGTTACGTGTCTCAGGGGATACCAGCTGAATACCACTCGCACTAGCCATTTCCAGCACCCCTGTCAGCCCGTCTCCTGTGATTCCGTAGGATGCGCTAACTTCATTGCCCAGTGGCCCTTTAACTTTTGTTATATATACTGTACCTTCCGTTGCATCGACCAAGGACTGCATCGTTCCTTCGCCGCCATCTGCCATGGGTACATGAATACAAGTAATATTAGAATTTACTTTGTGAATGCCTTTTTCCATGGCTTCACAAGCTTCTTTGGCTGTCATGCTTTCCTTGAAAGAATCCGGTGCCAATACGATGACAAAGTCTTTATTCATAGAATATCCGTCCCTTCTAGTTGCAAATATAAATTATAGGATGAAGCCGTATAATATAGTGGCGACGATAGCCATCGTCAGACCCACGAGACTTTCATAAGGAATCAGTGACATCCGGTCCTTAATGTTCATCTTAACGGAATCAGCGGTCACGTGGAAGAAGTTACCGTGTGGCAGATGGTCAATAACTGTAGCCCCGGTGTGCACCATAATTGCTGCATTTAGCGGCGCTGTGCCCATCGAAAGAATAGCGGGACCAAATGATCCGGCAGCCACGATAGAAGCCGTAGAGGTTGATGCTGTAGCAGCCGCCATCAGGATCCCTGCAATTGGCGCAAGGAACGTTCCGGAAATCCCCATAGCCGTTATTGCATCTACAACAGTAGCACTCAAATCCGATTTCGAGATAATACCAGCGATAGCACCAGCACCAATCAGGATAATGGCTGTACCTGTCATTTTATTTAACCCTGAGGTTGTAAAAGAAATGATGTTCTTCGTTTGTTTCATAGCAATCAATCCAATAATGCCGGCAAGAGGCAAGATGATCATAGAATCGACTTTAAATGATTTCAGCAATTCAATATTTAGAATATTTCCGATTGGGTTAATGGCTAGAAGTAAAATAGCGACAACTGGAGCGACGATGGCACGGCCAAAGCTAGGTTTAACCTTAGTACTGTCTTCCTCTTTAGTTACAACGTCGCCCTCTGCAATTTTCACACCTTTGTTGACCAGCAGATTAGCAATAATAACAGTGACAATCAGACCCGCAATGGCTGGGATGAATCCATGAATCATGACCTGAGCCAAATCTACATCAAAGCCTTTCGCTACGGCAATGGTGTTCGGGTTCGGTGAAATAATGTTACCGGCTTTACCGCCACCGACCAGTGCGAGCAGCAAAGCGGTTTTGGAAATGCCGATCTTCTTACCTACGGACAAAGCGATTGGAGCGACAATAATGATAGCGACTGTGATGAATACGCCTACCGCTGTAATAATCATAGTTGCCAGCGCTATAGATAATAACGCTTTCTTTTCGCCAAGCTTATCTACTATGGTCTCGGCCATTCGTTCGGCTGCCCCTGATTCAATCAATACCCCGGCCAGCACACCAGCCGCGAGTACACGTACAACTGCCCCCATAACACTATTCGTTCCGTCGATGATATATTGTACTGTCTCTGCAATGGATGCCCCGCCTAATATCCCTCCGGCAATCGCGCCTAAAAAGAGTGCGTAGACCGGGTTAACCTTTTTGAAAATCAATACGACGGCCAGAATCAATCCCGCAATCGCGCCCATCCAGTTAATTACTGTGCCTTCCATCTCTAGTTGCCCCCTAGTATAAGAATTTGACACTATACAGTGTGTAATTTGATAACGCTTTCTAAACTGAGTATACTGCGCTTACAAACCCAATAATATTGACGGGACAACCTATTTTTTTGTGCATATGCACAAGCTCTGAGCATGAGAAAAAGACCAAGCTTAGGTTTCAGCACACCAGAGCTTGGTCTTTTAACATGAATTAGACGTATTAAGAAACTTGAGTTTCTTTCGTTAGAACAGGGGCAGCAGGATCTTCTGCCAGAACATTATCCTTTGTCTTCGAGAGGAAGATATTCAGCACAATCGCTGTAAGGGAACCGGATACGATACCGTTTTGCAGCAGCATCCGAGCGAATTCAGGCAATTGATCGAACATTGCAGGTACAGTTGCCGAACCCAATCCAACAGCGATACTACAAGCGGCAATCAGCAGATTACCATCCTTGCGCAGATCTACCTCTGACAGAATCGACATCCCGGAAACAGCAACCGATCCGAACATCACGATCATCGCTCCGCCCAGTACGGCATTGGGAATAACTGTTGTCAGAGCCGCCAATTTAGGCAGTAGTCCAAGCACAACCATAATCCCGCCGGCTGCAAAAATAACATTCCGAGTTTTGACCCGAGTCAGCGAGACCAGACCTACATTTTGCGAAAATGCTGTGTACGGAAATGCATTAAAGATCCCGCCCAGCATAATCGCCAAACCTTCCGAACGCAGCCCGTTTACGATCTGCTTTTGTTCCACTTTCTGATCCGTCACTTTACCAATCGCAAAGTAAACACCTGTGGACTCCACCATACTAACAATATTAACAATGATCATAGTGAAAATAGCCGTAAGATTGAACTGAGGCCATCCGAAGTAGAAAGGCTGTGCAACACTTACCCAAGAGGCTTCACCTACTGTAGAGAAACTAACAATGCCCATTCCATAAGCAATAATTGTACCCACTAAAAGACCTATCAAGACAGAGACCGAGCGAAGAAATCCTGTAGTAAAACGGTTAACCGCTAAAATGACCAGCAGCGTGATCAGTGCAAGCAACAAATTGCGGGGATTCCCAAAATCAGCGCTGCCTTCTCCGCCAGCTACGCTATTCATAGCTACAGGAATAAGAGATAACCCAATAATGGTCACGACTGAGCCCGTTACTATCGTTGGGAAAAACCTCAGTAGCTTCCCATAAAGGGGGGCCGCCAGTACCACGAATAAACCAGATAAAATAATTGCTCCGTACACCGTCGCCAAATTGTTGGCACTGCCGATAGCGATAATCGGCCCTACTGCCGTAAAGGTACATCCAAGAATAACCGGCAGCCTGCTGCCAAAATACTTAGTGCCCATAATCTGCAGCAAAGTAGCTAACCCGCAAGTAAACAAATCAGCTGCGATAAGATAGGCCATTTGGGTGGCATTCAGGTTCAGCGCGTTCCCTACGATCAGCGGAACAACAACTGCTCCGGCATACATCGCCAGTACATGCTGAAATCCTAACGCAAATACTTTTTTCTTGCTTAACATCTCGCACTCTCCTTGATTGGCTCTTTTGAACTTTCATTATCAATGAAGTGAATTTCACCTGGTGACATAGATGTAATCCGGGCTAAAGCATGGACTTCTATCCCTCTATCCTCGAGTAGACTCCGGCCTTCTTGGAAGCATTTTTCAATCACACAACCAACGCCAAGGAGTTCAGCGCCAGCCTCTTGCACGATATCAACCAGTCCAACAAGAGCAGCACCAGTAGCCAAAAAGTCATCTACAATAAGCACCTTATCGCTTGGTCCGATATATTTTTGCGAGACACTAACCATATAATCCTCTTTGCGTGTAAAAGAATGTACCGGCGCGGAATAGACCGCTTCAGATAAGGTCACTGCTTTCTTTTTCTTCGCATATACAAACGGTACGCCTAAGGCGATGGCCGTAGCCATGGCGAATTGAATGCCACTCGCTTCAATAGTGATGATCTTAGTGATAGGCAAATGTCCAAACAACCGCTTGAACTCCTGTCCAATTTGTAAGGCAAGCTCCGTATCCACCTGATGATTCAGAAATGAATCTACCTTTAGTACCGTTTCTGATAAAATAAGACCCTCTTGTCTGATGCGCTCTTGAAGTACCTTCATAGTAAACTTGATCTCTCCTTCTGAATTAAAAACAAAAAAAGGACAAATCCCTTGAGTCGTTTCTCTCAAGTGAATTTGTCCTTCTGGGTTTTTGTCCCTTAGTGGTGTAACACTGCATAGTGTCCGCATCGCTCGGTCCAGTCCTTCCATAGTCAGGAAGCGGAACCCTAGATGCGCTATTTCACTCATAGTCGGATAATTACATTGGTTATCCGGTAGAAACTTATGGGCCATATTCCCAAGATTATATGAGTTAACAAGCAAATATAAGGATAATGTATAATGTGAAACTTATATTTTTATAAATGTTCGATATGAATACCTTGTATATCTTACACGCTCTGTCTGGTGCTTACAAGCAAAATTTTAAGCAATTTGCATGCCATTTTCAGGTTATTTTCACGAAATTCAATTGTTTACATTTAGTAGTTGCTACTCCAATATCTTCTGCGCTGTTTCTTGGGTCGTTACAATTACATTCATATAGCCCCCATTTAGTGCCCCAAGGATCCCCGTTACCTTCTCAAGTGACTCCGCTACACCAATCGAATACCGTGCTTGCTTGATCTGCTCCAGCTCAATAGTCAGCGTTCGATCCGATATTCCGGTATGCACGGGAATCCCGTTGCCATCATAGAATCGTGAACAGATATCACCAGCGACCTTTCCATTCTCCAGCTCAGCAATCACTGCATCACCATAAAAACCGCGCCACGCCTCTTCCCCTTTCATTTCCGGCGATCCGATGCCGAACATAGCGATATCCAGATGGTCCCACGCCTTGGCAATGGTCTGATAATACTGCGAATTCATCAGTTGATCTCTAGTTTCCTTTTGCTCCGTGATCGCTGGAACATCAATCATTAACGAGCGCGCACCCCATTTTAGAGCAGCTTGATAACAGATGTTATTTACATGGTACCCGCTCTCCATCTTTCCTGATGGGCCGCCGACCGTAGGTACACAGGTTACAAATGGTCTCTGGGCTTGTGTTAGGCTTTCTACAACGCTAGCTAAGCTGCTTCCCCAAGAAAACCCAATCGTATCTTTCGGGAGAAGCACTTGCTCGAGCCATCTCGCACAGGCTTGTCCTATAGCTTTGCGTTTAATCGTGCTGGACTGTGCAGGATCTACCTCCACAACAATGGCTTCCCGTAGCCCGAACCGCTCCTTCAACTCCTGCTCCAATGTAAAATGATCGCCAGTATCGTAATTAATAGTTATTGTAACGATCCCTTCTTCACGTACCCTCTTTAGCATCCTGCTGATAGTGGTACGATATATACCAAGTTGGCTGGAGATTTCACTCTGCGTTAAATTCTGTTCATAATACATTTGTGCTATTTTAATAAGCAGCTTCTTATCTTCTTTTCGATCCATGTTACAACGCCCCCGCGTATTCAACAGTTTGACGGATTTAGACCCCCCCGCTATACTGTAGACGATTGTTTTGCACATTTATTATTATATTGCACAAATGTGCTTAATATCAAAACTTTTATGAAGATGAATGGTTCAGATGGAATCAAGGTATCTCTAAATAAAAACAAAAAATCAAACAAGTGAGGTGCTGGAAATGAACCCTTTAAAGTGGGCAATTGTCGGTCCAGGAAGTATAGCTGCCGAATTTGCGGCTGCGCTGAATGAAACGGGAGGAACGTTGTATGCGGTTGGGTCGCGAAGCTTGGAGAAAGCACAACAATTCGCTAATCAATATGGAGCCACGAAAGCTTATGGCAATTACAGTGAAATGCTGCAAGATCCTGCAATTGATGTAGTGTACATCTCTACGCCACATAGCAATCATTATGAATACATCATTGAAAGCTTACAGAATAACAAACATGTTCTCTGCGAAAAAGCAATCACGGTGAACAGCAAACAACTTCAAGAAGTCACCCGACTTGCCGCTGAAAAGGATCTGGTTGTGGCCGAAGCTATGACCATCTACCATATGCCACTGTATAAGAAACTGCGGCAGCTCATTGATGACGGCATCATCGGGCGCCTCAAAATGGTGCAGGTCTCCTTTGGCAGCCATAAAGAATATGATGTGAACAACCGTTTCTTCAGCAAAGATCTGGCGGGCGGAGCACTGCTGGATATTGGGACATATGCGCTGTCCTTCACAAGATTCTTCCTGTCCAAACAGCCCCATGAGATTCTTACTACGGTAAAACAATTCGAGACAGGAGTGGACGAGCAATCCGGTATTATTCTTAACAATGCGGCAGATGAAATGGCGGTAATCTCCCTTACAATGCGCTCCAAAATGCCTAAACGGGGGGTGGTTGCAGGAGAGCTCGGATTTATTACCGTAGACAATTTCCCGCGGGCCAGCAAAGCCACCATTCAATATTTGGATGGCACAGTAGAGACGATTGAAGCTGGAGATACAGCCAAAGCTTTGCAATACGAGATTGAAGATATGCAGCGGTATATTGCAGATAAAAGCCATAAAGAGACCCTCAACCTCTCCTTGGATGTCATGGACATTATGAGCAATGTCCGGGAGCAATGGGGGATCAAATATAGCTTTGAATAAATAAACCGTTTAGTAGGCAGCTAACTTAGGCAAATGATTGTTTTTCGAGGTAGATCGCCCGTATTCATCACTTATTCCCCCCATCTGCATTAATGTTAATGAAGTCAAAGTATGGGAGAGTGAATATGGGTGGCCTATAAAAGAGACCGGATCGTTGTCATTATTCAAAAAGGAAAACGGCGCATAATTACAAGGACCCCACTCCACGGAGTGGACAGATTAGTCTTTGTCATCAATAATCAATATACGAACGCCCCCAACACTACACAAATTGCAAGCGGTGCAGGGCGCAGCAGCGCAAGCGGCAATAATGCCGCCATTGCTTCTCCCTATACACGCCAACAACAAAGTGTCGGCGCAGGCGGTGATGCGACTAACCTAGGCAGCGGGGGCTACAAACGCGGCAAAGCTAAGCCCCTCTTATTATATCCGTATCGCAAAGAAGTTGTGGTCGTTATCAATACCCAGACGGTTAAACTGCCTAAACGGAGCCAGAATGCCTCCGCAACTCAGGTAGCAAGCGGAGGCGGAACGTTCAGCACCGGTGGAACAAACTCCGCTATTGAAAGCCCAGGAACAAGACAGCAGCAGGCGGTTGGTGGAGGATCGGGTGGGCACGCCACTAACAAAGGCACAACTAAACGGCGCCACCTCAAACAACGGTCTCGTTAACCCTATTGGGACTATATAACAAGCATAGCAAAAAGCATGGGCAAACCTGACGAGATCAGGGTGCCCATGCTTTTTGCGGTTTGGCGAGTTGCGCTATAGGTACTTTTTAGTACCTATAGCACTTTAAAGTACGTACTATACTTAATGGACAGATCTCTTCATAATAGCACTTACCGGCCGGTGATTAACACAGCGTAGGAGTGAAAGAAATGTCCTTAGATAAAAAAAGAAGCACCTTGGCGCTCTTAGCTCTAGCCATTAGTGCCTTTGCGATTGGTACCACTGAGTTTATCAGTGTGGGGCTGCTGCCTCTAATCGCCACGGATCTGCATATACCGGTAACCACAGCCGGGTTGACCGTTACTTTATACGCTTTAGGAGTAACTTTTGGCGCACCCATCTTAACGTCGCTAACCACGTCGATATCGCGCAAAACCTTACTGCTAAGCATTATGATCGTCTTTATTATCGGCAATAGTCTTGCGGCGGCTGCGGACGGAATTACATTGCTGTTAATCGCGAGAGTAATTTCCGCTCTGGCCCATGGCTTGTTCATGTCGATTGCTTCGACTATTGCCGCCGATCTCGTGCCTGAGGATCGTAAGGCCAGTGCCATTGCCATCATGTTCACTGGACTTACAGTAGCTACTGTTACGGGCGTTCCACTAGGTACGTTCCTTGGCCAACAACTCGGCTGGCGTGCTGCATTTGTTGCTATTATTGCTATCGGGCTTATAGCACTCATCGGCAATCTGATCCTTGTTCCTTCATCCGGGCTGCGCAAAGGCACCCATACACCCCTTCGTGAGCAAGTTAAGCTGGTCACCAATGGGCGTTTACTGCTTGCCTTCGCAATTACGGCTTTGGGCTATGGGGGCACATTTGTAGTCTTTACTTATTTATCACCCCTTCTGCATGAGATCAGCGGCTTCAAAGAGAATACAGTCGCCGTAATCTTGCTTGTATACGGCATTGCGATTGCCATCGGGAACGTGATTGGAGGTAAAGCCGCCAACCGCAAACCGATGAATGCTCTATTCTATATGTTTGCAGTCCAAGCTGTCGTCTTATTTGTCTTAGCTTTTACCGCACCTTACAAGGTTGCCGCACTGATTACGATCTTCTTTATGGGACTGTTAGCTTTCATGAACGTGCCCGGCTTGCAAGTACATGTCGTTACGCTTGCAGATCGATATGCGCCAAGTGCACGAGATGTAGCTTCTGCATTAAATATTGCTGCTTTTAACGCTGGTATTGCCATTGGTGCGTACCTTGGCGGCATCGTCACAGATCATATGGGACTGATTCATACCACTTGGGTAGGTGCCATCATGGTTCTGTCCGCTGTATTACTAACGGCATGGAGCCGTGCTCTGGAGAAGAAAGATGAGGCTCCTCTCCAGACTAAAGCTGCTTAAAGAGCAGTCCATTAACAACCCAAACAAACTTTTAAATATCTTAGGAGGTTACTTTATTATGGCTCAACATCTACAGGATACAACTACATTACACAACGGTGTAAATATGCCTTGGCTAGGGCTTGGCGTATTTAAAGTGGAAGAAGGCGCAGAACTGATACAAGCGATCAAATCCGCTATTAGACACGGTTACCGCAGCATTGACACTGCCGCAATTTATGAGAATGAAACAGGCGTGGGACAAGCCATCCAAGAGGCTCTGCAAGAGAACAGCTTGTCCAGAGAAGAGCTTTTCGTAACCTCAAAGGTCTGGACCGCAGATATGGGCTACGAAGAAACCATTGCCGCCTACGAGACTAGCTTAGCTAAACTCGGACTTGAATACCTGGATCTGTACCTTATTCACTGGCCTGTAAAAGGAAAATATAAAGAGTCTTGGAGAGCGCTTGAAACGTTGTATAAAGAGGGCCGGGTAAAAGCCATTGGGGTCAGCAACTTCCAGATTCACCATCTTGAAGATGTACTGAAGGATGCTGAGATTAAGCCGATGGTCAATCAAGTTGAATTACATCCTTATTTGAATCAGCAAGAGCTGCTCGACTTCTGCAAAGAGCAAGGAATCCAATTAGAAGCTTGGTCTCCGTTAATGCAAGGTCAATTGTTCGATCAGCCTGTACTGAAACAAATTGCCGTCAAACATGACAAATCCGTCGCTCAGGTTATTGTCCGTTGGGACCTGCAACGGGGGATTATCACCATTCCTAAGTCTACTAAAGAACACCGGATCATCGAAAATGTAGACGTGTTTGATTTCAAATTATCTGACGAGGATATGACTCTAATTAACTCTCTCAACCAAGATCAGCGGGTAGGTCCAGACCCAGATCATTTTGATTTCTAAGGGATTACGCACCTTGCACTAACACTATAAGCACCGGCAACACGAGAAACGAAGCAAGCGTCGTCCACAAAATACATTTGGATACCAGCTCCGGTGAGGCATTAAAACGCTCGGCTAGCACGACGGCGTTGACGGCAACTGGCATAGAAGCCAAAATCAGCAGCACAGAGAACAAGGTTCCGGTAATTTGCAGGATCGATAATCCGAGGTAAGCCACTAGCGGCGCTAAGATTAATCGAATCGACAGCCCAGTCCAAAAAGTAGACTGACCCTTGCGTGCGGATGGCATGTTTCTCACTTTAACCATCTGTGCGCCAAGGATCGCCAGTACCACCGGTGAATATCCTCCAGCTACCAAGGCAACCCCTGTAGCCACCTCTGCAGGCAAATGCAGGCCAAAGATACGGAGAAGAAGGGCCAACAGAGCTGCGTAAATGGCAGGAAGTGAAAAGACCGATTTTACTGCATTTTTTACCGAGAACTGAGATCTTGCTGCAAAATAAACGCCTATCGTATTCACGATAATCATTTGTCCGATCACATATACAGAGGCCTTATCGAGACCAAGCTGTCCGAAAGCTAGCAACACCAGCGGAAGTCCATAATTCACGCTATTCGTAAACGTTGAAATCAAAGTCAGACCGGATACTTCGGATGGATCTAGCTTCAATAATTTGCCGACTATATTCGCAATCGCCCATAAGAAGATTAGATTTAGAAGCGAAAAGGCGAGCGTCTTATAAATATCATCCATGGATATCTCTGCAGTAGCCAATGTATTTAAAATAATTGCCGGCGTTAAAAAGTATAGATAAAGCGTCAATAACGGCTTCGTATCCAGATTCTTAAACCGCCCAAGTAGGGCACCCACGATCACAGGAATGGACAAAGGCACGATGACTTGGTATAACGTCGATAACACACTTTGGATCATGAATAGAACTCCTCTGCTGTAGGTTACTTCAAACTATAAGCGTAACAGCGCAGAACGTCTAAGATATGAAATCAATATATCTCATAGCCAAAACCTATCATACCAGCAAAAAAGCTCCCAACCCTTACAAAGGGTTGGGAGCTTTTCGGTATATTGTTACATCATTTTGATCTCAAGCAACTCATATTTAATGATGCCCATCGGTGCATTTACACTAACAATATCTCCGACCTTTTTACCCAGCAATTCCTTGCCTAGCGGGCTTTCATAGGAAATCTTGTTATTAAGAACATCTGCCTCAGCAGCTCCAACAATTCTATATTCGATCTTCTCCGAATATTCGATGTCATTCAGAATAACAATACAACCCATACTAACCTTTGACAGATCCATTTGGCTCTCATCCACGATCTTGGCTTTGGTCAACATTTTCTCCAGAATCATAATACGAGTCTCCATGAACGATTGATCGTCCTTGGCCGAATGGTACTCACTATTTTCCTTCAAGTCTCCATAGCTGATCGCCAATTTAAGCCGTGCGGCCAATTCCTTACGCCCTGCGCCTTTCAATTCCTTCAGCTCTTCCTCTAATTGAGCCAACCCTTCTTTGGTCAAGAACACTTCTTCATTAGACATGTATACAACTCCTATTTTGGATGCTTTATAATATTTTAACCGATATATCCCAAACTTGCGAAAGATCTTACAAGAAGAAACAACATTGTCGTCCTTAAAGGACGACAACCATTTCTCGTAGAAATATAAAGATACTTTAAAGTACAAAACATATAAATGCTTATATTTTAAAAAAATCCCTGCCACAATTGAACATTGGGCAAGGAGGTCAATGCTGCTTAATTATTCTGGCAAATGCTCTTTACAAAAAAGGAGTAACGCTTCTTCCTCGTCCTCTTCCATATCGAAATCGAGCAGTTGACCTGAAGTTGTCTCCTGTAGATCATAACTTACGATGCTGACTTGATCTTCATCCACCTTAATAATCGCTCTAGCGGATACTCCGTTCTCTACATACAGCTCATCATCCTCTGGAACGTCCAGTTGAACGACAAATTCATACCGTTTACCGGTTAGTATACCGAAAGGATCTTTTACATTCTCCACATTATAGCCCGTAAATGTCAACATAACTCAATCAACCTCTTTTCCTAATACCTGCCACGTCATTGTATCACAAAAAGTAACATATTGTTGTCGAGGTAGTCCGTCAAGCCATGGCTTTGGATTTCTTGATTTGTTTGCTTCGCAGCTGTCCGCAGGCAGCATCAATATCCACACCATGCTCCAGACGAGTGCTTACGCTGACACCCTGCTTCTTCAAGGTATCAAAAAAGGCCCGCACCGTCTCCCGCTCGCTTCTTTGATATTGGCTGTGTTCATCCACCGGGTTATAAGGAATCAAATTCACATTGACGAGCGGGCGTCGATCGCCAATCAGCTCGGCCAGTTCAAGCGCATGCTCTCTGCCGTCGTTTACATCCTTCATCAGAATGTATTCCAGCGTAATTCTCCGCTTGGTTTTCTCCAAATAATAATCTATAGACTCCATTAGCTTCTCTATTGGAATGGCCTTGTTAATCTTCATGATCTGCGTCCGCAGTTCATTATTAGGGGCATGCAAAGAAACCGCCAGGTTCACCTGCGTATTCGCATCCGCAAATTCAACGATTTTGTTAGCCAATCCGCTCGTTGATACGGTAATCCCTCTACCCGCAATTGCTAGTCCCTTGTGATCTTTGACAATCGCCAGGAAATCGAGCAGGTTCTTGAAGTTATCGAATGGCTCGCCAATGCCCATCACTACGACGTGACTGACCTTTTGATCCAGGTTCGCCGTATCCAGATGCTGCTGGACCTTCATAATCTGCTCCACAATCTCTCCGCTGGAGAGATCCCGGCTCTTCGCCAATAGCCCACTTGCACAGAAGCTGCAGCCGATATTGCAGCCCACTTGCGTGGTTACACATACAGACAAGCCGTATTTCTGTCTCATAAGCACGGTCTCGATCAGGTTGCCATCCTTTAGACGGAACAGGAACTTAATCGTTCCATCCGCAGATTCCTGCTTCACATGTTCTTCCAAGGTATGAATGACAAAATTCTGCTCTAATAATTCTACACAATCTTTATTTACATCGAGCATTTCCGAAAAGTCTGTAATCCGCTTCCGATAAAGCCAATCCCAGACCTGCGTAGCCCGAAACTTTTTATGTCCACGTTCTAACAGCCATGCCGCCAGTTGATCAAAAGTTAATCCATAAATGGATTCTATATTCATTCGTTATCCTCTTTTCAAAACGTTAAAGTTCAGAACATCACTACTCATTGTCTCAAATTTTTTTTATTAAAACAAGGGGAGTTATTGGGTTGTGTCGAAGTTTACACCATTAAAGTCTGTTCTATGAACATGTATCTAAGGAGCGATGGAATCATATGGGTTCAACAAGAATAAAAGCAATCAGCCTCACCCTTCTAGCTGCCGTTCTAATCCTTGGCGGTTTTTTAGTGTATATTACTCTCACTGACTATAAACCACAGGAGATTACTACACTTACTGTAAACAATAATCCGCAGCAAGTAATGAAGCAGGGAGAGTCCTTTTCTGTAACTACCTTTAATATTGGCTACGCCGGGTTGGATAAAGGCCAAGATTTCTTTATGGATGGCGGAACAAAGTCACGCTCAAGCAGTAGGGAACAAACGAAGATAAACCTTGAGGCCGTAGCGTCCCTTATGACAGTTACAGACTCGGACCTGTTCATGCTGCAGGAGGTCGACATCGATTCTTCCCGTAGCAACGGTATAGATGAAGTCTCTTACTTGTCGAATAAGTTCGCTGATTACAGCAATGTTTTCGCGACCAACTACAAGGTACCTTGGGTACCGCTTCCTGTTCTTGATCCGATGGGCTCGGTGAACAGCGGTTTATTAACTTTATCCCGTTTTAACAGCACAAGTAATATTAGATATGATCTCCCGGGCAAAGAAACCTGGCCTCGCCAACAGTTTGATCTCGACCGTGCTTTTGTGGAGAGCAGATTCCCCGTTGATAATGGAAAAGAACTGATTCTAGTCAATCTTCATTTATCAGCCTTTGACCAAGGCGGAACGATTCGCAAACAGCAATTGGAGTATTTATCGGCTTATATCAAGAAGGAGAATGACAAAGGGAACTACCTCATCTTAGGGGGAGATTGGAACCATTCCCTTCCGGGTACAGCTCCTGATGCTTTCGAGACAACGCAGGATTGGCCGCAATGGCTGCAAGAATTCCCTGAACATTTTCAACAGGGCTTTCAGTGGGCTGTAGATGCCAAGGTACCCTCCGTCCGGACGCTCGATGTTGCCTATACAGAAGGTGTGAATTTCCGCGCAGTGATTGATGGCTTTCTAGTCTCACCAAACGTCAGCATAAGCGGCGTACAGGGTCATGAGTTATCCTTCGAACACAGTGATCACAACCCTGTAACAGCCACTTTTATTCTGCAATAACATGGATTCTCTGATTCTATTTAAAAACAACAAATTTCAGGTTTTTCTCTTGGAAATACTTAATGATAGCGGGCAAAGCTTCTACAGTAATCTTCTTTTCGTGAAATAGATAGACTCCGCCGGACGGATCGGCATGATGAACATATTGAAGAATATCCTCTGGGTTCTTGACGTTCCAATCCTCGGGATCACGATTCCACAATAATACCTTCATCTGCTGTTCCGTCACCTTGGCGGTTAACTTGTCATCAATCGCCCCATATGGCGGCCGAAAAATAGTAATCGGTGATTGTGTAATTTGCTCCAGCGCCTGATTAGTCTTCGCCAAGTTAATCCGGTTCTCCTCAACGCCATTAGCAGTCATTTTGCTATGATCCCACGAATGACTCCCAACCGACATCTTATGCTCATTAGCATACCTAACGGCTTCCGCATTATGAGCTACCTTATTCCCAATGAATAAAAAGGTGGCAGCCACCTTATGTTCTACTAGAATATCTACGATCTCTTTCGTATACTTTGACGGCCCATCATCAAATGACAAGGCAACATAACCCTTCGGCAAACTATACAAAAATTCATTCTCGGGTAATTCATACTTTTCGTACGGTAATGTCTGTTCTTGAGGAGGGACTGAAGGTTCTGGTGTAGGCTCGGCTTGCTGGTTATGAACCGATATCGTCTGCGCTAAGGTAACGAACGGTACCGAAAGTAATGGCTCAGAGTCGGCCCCTAATACGGGTTCCTCCAGCGCTTCAGCACTATCTACGAGTTGTCCATCCATTCGCAGAGGTAACACAAATATCAAACAAGCGAACATGAGACACAGCAGTGCAACCAGTCCAATTCGTTTGGTCTTCTTTCTGCTTATCCTATGCCCTGGTTCTGTAGAGGGAAGCATGGTCTGAACTACCCTCTCCTCTTCTGCTTGAGGATAGTCCTGCTGCTTTAATTGAAGAAGTTGGGTTACATAATTTTCAGAACAGGCAAAATACAATGTTTCGCTGTAAGCTCTGTTCATTATAATCAGCGTGCTGTAGTAACTATTCCGAAACGGATCCCACTTCGGATACAGCGACAATCTCATTCTCCCTCCAGAAAAGGGACCTAGCGCCTTCAATTGTTCGTATGTAAATTCATCTATGGTGAGCTTGCTTCTTGCGTACCCAACATTACGGGTTAGACCTACCTCAATCTGATAACCGGCCTGTTCATGCTCAAGCGACAGTAACTCAATCATTAGAATGGTGTCCGGTTCCTTAGATGCCATGAATCCTATGTATCTCCGTTTCCATCGTTTCGATCCGTCAGACTACTGCCACTCCCAAAAGGAACCGTCATCCGATTGGTGAAATCGCTGATCATACCCGAGAGATACGCCTTTTCTTGGCGAATCGTATCGTACTTTTGTTTTAGATGTGCATTCTCAATCTCAACCCGTCCGATTTTCTCTTCCAGATCATTCATCTTTTTGAGTTTCTCTGCATGGGCTTCGTTATGTTTTTGAATCAAATTTACATATTTTTGCTGCTCCAGCTCAATGGTACTCTTCAATTCCTCAATCTCAGCTGTGAGCGTAGTTTGAAGCTCCCGGTAATCCTCCAGCACTTGATCGACCTTCAAATTTCTCTCAATCAACTTATGCTCAAGCTCGCGGACATTCTTTTCTCTTTCCTCAATAACCTTATTGAGGTTCTTCATATCCCGGTTTAAGCGCTCCACATGACTGCTGGAATGGGTTAACCGATCCTGAAGTTCATTAATATTGGTCTCCGCATGTTGTCTGGCCTGAATAATCTGCTCCACGGAGAAGATCAAATCGAGTGATTTTTTATCAAGCTGAGCTTTGCCTGTAGTAACCAATCCAGCTAAAGTCTCGTCTGAGGTCTTTTCTTCTATTTCTTCGACCTGTTCATCTAATAATTGTACCTTTTGAACCATATCCGACTTGGATTGCTTATCCACTGAATCTTTCTTTTTAAAAAAGGGGGAAATCATCGATTTTATCACCTCAATTATAAAAAAATGTCAAAAAATGTCGAGTGCCCACGAGTCTATTATAGTTTACTTATCTTGTATGTAAGTGAGCCTTTATATCTAACTTTCTGAAATGCACCTAAAGACCTATTCTCTTCTGCAAAATAAAAAAAGCACCCCTTCGGGTGCTTTGATTTCAATTGAATTTATCGGGAAATTGTTTGATCAATCCCTCGGTTAAGATATCTGCGAACATGATCATATGTTCCAGCCCTTTATCAAATGCGGCAATTTCGGCATCCCAATCCTTTTTAACTCTAGCTGTCACGTCATCAGTAATCAATTCCAGATGTTCATGAAGCATTTCCTTTAATTGTTCATAAGAATATTTGGGGTTCTGGCTACTAAGAAACTTAGCAATGTCATCAGCGTTGGCATACCACTCTTTATTGTATTTTTCCACATCGGCCTGATTTCCAGCCTTTACAGCACCTAGAACTTTTCCGGCAATAAGAATATGCTCCCGCAATAATTGAGCCAGCTTATCTCCAACTGCCTCACCGTAATACGGTTTAAAGACATCCCCTATGTCCTGTTGATTCTGTAACAGCCTTGCCAGTACCTTATCCTTGTCCTCAGAATCTGCAAAGGCGCTAACAATGTAGTTCTTTGTCCATACCACATGATCGATCCATAACTTCCTAAGATTATCCTTAAGCTCAATTACGGAGGGGGTTAAGCATTGCTTGTGGGAGCTCTTTTTCTCTTTAGCTGCTGCAGCATCGGCAATTGTAGGTGTAACACTTACAACCAGAAACATACACAATAAGGTTAGCTTCAACATCAAATACTTATTTTTCAATATGACCTATCTCCTTGTGAACAGTGATGGATTTGAATATCTTGTATATTGTGCACCTTTACTTCCATTTCATTCGCAACTATTCTCAGAACACAAAAAAGCACCATCACGTGGACGGTGCCTGGGTCTTACTTTTATCTAAACATCACTTTATCTACGTTGTATTTAGATTTCAGTTCATTAATGATATAGGTTTCGTAGATCTCTCTATGAACTGGACTTTCGATCAAACACACATCAATTCTGGTGACCTCGTCCCGATGTTGCTTGATGTCAGATACGGTGTCTTCAAAATGTTTTTTAATTCTTGGTCTTAGCTTTCTCGCTTTACCTACAAACAACAACTCATCCTGATCATTGTAGAACATAAAGATACCGCCGTAATCTCTCGGAATCAGGTGAAAGTCCGTAAATCCGTAAATATTGCTTAACTGCGGGTTAATTTGTTTAGTAATACTAACATCCGCTTTTGGAATCGTTATGTTGATCATTAGCTCACGTCCTCTTTCTATATAGGAGTAAATAGTATCATAAATCGCTAAGTAAGACCATTCAATCTGGCGCAGTCAAATAAATACAATAAAAGCAAGTTCGATTGATCTAATGGAAATATTACTAAAAAATATAGCATTATTCAAAACCTTCCTGCCCAAGGGTTGCGGTCTTAGACAGGAGAGGATTATAAATAAAATAGAGGCGTTTGCATCATGATATATAGATATTTGTCATCTAGGAGGATTTGATTCATGGCAGTAACAGACCGGCAAAAAATAGTAGATAGCGTCCCGCAAAAGGGTTTCTTCGGACATCCTAAGGGACTTTTCACCCTTTTCTTCACAGAATTTTGGGAGCGTTTCTCTTATTATGGCATGCGAGCTATCCTTGTCTACTACATGTATTATGAAGTGAGCCAAGGCGGTCTCGGATTACCTGAAGATATGGCACTTTCTATTATGTCTATCTATGGTTCGCTTGTATATATGTCAGGGATCATTGGAGGCTGGCTTGCGGATCGGCTCCTCGGGACTTCGAGGGCTGTTTTCTACGGCGGCGTTTTAATCATGTTCGGGCATATACTACTGGCTATTCCAGGCAATACCACATTGTTTTTTGCTTCGATGGTTTTAATCGTACTCGGAACGGGTCTACTGAAACCCAATGTTTCAAGTATTGTCGGCGAAATTTATAGCGAGCAGGATAACCGCCGTGACGCTGCCTTCAGCATTTTTTATATGGGTATTAACCTGGGAGGATTTCTCTCCCCACTAATTGTTGGCGCAGTAGGCATGAATAATTTCCATCTAGGTTTCTCGATTGCCGCAGTCGGAATGTTTGTTGGACTAGTCGTTTATATTATGACTCGCACAAAAAATCTGGGTTTGGCCGGTACGATTGTACACAACCCTATTCCTGCAGATCAGAAGAAAAAGATCTTTACTTGGATTGGTGTAGGATTAGTTGTACTTGCGATTTTGATTACGATCGGCATTCTTACCGGAGTGCTTACCTTTGAAACATTAATAAAAATAGTAGGGGTATTAGGCTTACTTATTCCTACGATGTATTTCATTATGATGTACCGCAGTCCCAAAACAACAGCCGTTGAACGGTCAAGAATTCTCGCATACATTCCTTTATTTATCGCATCGATTATGTTCTGGGCGATTCAAGAGCAGACTTCTACAGTTCTTGCTAGTTTTGCTGATAAACGGACCCAATTGGATTTTGCAGGCTTACACATTTCTCCTGCTTGGTTCCAATCGCTTAACCCGCTGTTTATTATCACTCTTGCACCTATATTTGCCTGGTTGTGGTTAAAGCTCGGTAACCGTCAACCCTCGATTCCGCAAAAGTTCTCGCTTGGTTTATTGTTTGCCGGTTTATCCTTCTTGGTGATTCTAGTACCTGCTTATTTCGGTGGAGCTAATTCACTTGTGAATCCATTATGGCTGGTACTCAGCTATTTTATCATCGTAATCGGGGAGTTATGCTTGTCCCCTGTGGGCTTATCAGCAACGACCAAACTGGCACCGGCGGCTTTTACCGCTCAAATGATGAGTATGTGGTTCTTATCGAATGCCGCTGCTCAAGCAATTAATGCTCAAATTGTGAAGTTCTATACCCCGGATACCGAAATGATGTACTTTGGAGTAATTGGTGGAGTGGCCCTTATCCTTGCGCTTATCCTCTTCCTATTCTCTTCCAAAATTCAGAATTTTATGAAAGGGATACATTAAAGACACCCAAAGGCTGCCCGAGATCTTCTCGGCAGCCTTTTTTTAGTTTCCTATAGTTATCCAGCCTCTACACCAGAAACATGGCGACAATCGTCGTGACTACCAGCCCAATGAGTACAGGCTTAACATTCCGTCTCGCCAGCTCAAAGGGGCTTACTCCGCAAATAGCGGCGGCCGGAATCAATGCCCACGGAATCAGCGTGCCTCCACCTACCCAAATTGCAGCTACCTGACCCAGCGCAGTTAAAGTCGCCGCATCGGAATGTGTGGCCACCGCAAACAATTTCCCAATAGACCCAGCAAGTGAAATGCCCGAGAACCCTGAACCATCTAGGCCTGTAATGGCTCCGGTTATAGTTGCGGTCACAGCACCCACTGCGCCGTTCAGAGGAACGTTATGCGCTAGAGCGACCCCTAGATCATTTACAATCCCCTGAGATGCGGCGGGCAGCACCTTGCCGAATAATTCAGCAAACGCCGAATCCCCCAGATAGAAAAAAGCGGCAATCGGTATCACAGGACCAAATACTTTGAAGCCAAACGTAAGTCCATCAATCAGATAAGAGGTTACTTGCTCCAATCCTTTATTACGATGTGCCAACAAGGTTACTACAACCAGAATGAATACCGCAGTACCACCAACTAAGGCAGTTGCGTCTCCACCCTGCAAATCGAGCAGGAACATGCCTGCTACATCGGCTAAAAACAGGATGGGAATGGCGATGGCCAGCCATTGTTTCAATGCTGGATGAATCACCGCTGGATCTTCTGCCGTATCATTCTCTGCAGATAACGCACTCACGGCACTTTTCCCGGCAATAAGCCCGTCTCGCCAAGTTCCCTTCTTCTGATCTCTGCGCATCATCCAATACGCCGTTATCGTAGTCACCACGCCCATAACAATTACAAGCGGAACACTCGCCTCCATGACACTGGTCACCGGAAGTCCGGCCGCATCTGCTGTTAGTTTAGGTGCACCTTGAATAATGTAATCACCTGAGAGCGCAATCCCGTGGCCAAATAAATTCATTGCCATCGCCGCTCCAAGAGCCGGCAGTCCCACTCGAATGGCAACCGGCAGCAGCACAACCCCGATCAAGGCCACTGCGGGTGAAGGCCAGAAGAACCATGAGGTGACCATCATAATCAGACCGATCCCCCAAAAGGCTATGAACGGTGTGCGCAAAAAGCGGGTAAGTGGAGCAACCATGATTTCGTTAATCCCCGTGCGTGTTAATACCCGGCTCATGGCTACTATGATCGAAATAATCATGATCGTACCCATTAGCTCCTTGGTTGCATATACAAAAGAGTTGAATACACCTGTGACCGAACCACTGACAGTTTCTGTGGCTAACCACCCAAGTACAAAGATGCCCGCAATACAGATCATCGTTGTGTCCCGTCTCTTGATCAGAAGTGCCATTATAAATACGATAAATGCCAGATATACATAATGGAGCGCTGTTAACTGGATGCCCATCTCTGCACCACACCCTTCTCCTACTATCCGAGTGCTATATGGTATGCAGGGGTGTAGGCTAATGTTCGGTAGAAATGGGCCTAAAACAGCAAAAGAAGCCATCCCGTACGTAGAGAAAATCTACGTATGGGACGGCTTCTTAATGTTTCTTAATTAGCTATTATTTAGCTACAACTCCGCCATCAACCGGCAGCTCAACACCTGTAATGTAAGAAGCTTCATCAGAAGCCAAGAACAATACAGCTTCAGCTACTTCAGAAGCACGACCAACACGTGGCAGCGCAGTCTGAGACATAAAGAAGCTATGCATTTTTTCGTTATTTACAAATTCAGCACTCATTGGGGTTTCGATAAATCCTGGGTGAACAGAGTTCACACGAATGTTATCTTTACCAAAGTCTACAGCTGCTGCTTTACTTAGCATACGAACTGCACCTTTAGAAGCTGTATAAGCACCAGCACCGCTGCTGCCAGTCAAACCTGCGATGGATGAAATATTAACGATGGAACCACCTTTATTGTTCTTCATTTGAGGAACAACATGCTTCATGCCAAGGAATACGCTGCTCACGTTGATGTTCATTACTTTGTTCCATTGATCAACAGTGGATTCGAGCAATTGAACCGGGAATGAGATCCCTGCATTGTTTACCAAAATGTCGATTTTCCCGAACTTGCTAATCACATCTTCTACAACCTTGATCCAGTCTTCTTCGGAAGCCACATTATGTGCATAAGCTGCTGCTTGTCCACCATTTGCTTCAATTTCCTTCACAACTGCTTGTACGGCAGCCTCGTTAATATCAGTGGCTACAACTGTAGCACCCTCTTTGGACAATAAAAGGGCTTCTTCACGGCCCATACCGCTGCCTGCACCTGTAATAATTGCTACTTTATTAGTTAGACGATTCATAATTAGGTCTCCTCTATAATCGTATTGTGATATAATATTTGAGTGATGATAGTCACACTATCACCGTGATATACATCATATCATTTTTGCAAAAGAACTACAACCACTCCTTGCTTAATCCAATAAACGGTGGATATAATACTAATAATTGAAAATCCCAATCAAAAAATGGAAGGGTCTAGCCCTCATGAATCCTAAAACACGATACGAAAAAGAAAGATCCGATGGTAAACAGCAACGATTAATTACGATCCTCGAATCCGCAGAACGAGTATTATCACAAAAAGGAATCGAAAAGTCGACGATGCAAGATGTCGCAAGCGAAGCCAATATCGGGATTGCGACGTTATTTCGCTATTTTCCCAGAAAAGAAAAACTCGTAGTGGCTGTAGCCACCCGAATGCTGGAGCCTATGCTCGATCATTTTAAATACGTAGCTGACTTGCCCCTTACTTGTCTTGAACAAATCGAGAAATTATTTGATTTCTTTATTCAGGATCAAAATCATCTAAGTATTATTTTTATGGTCAATTTCGAAAGCTACGCCTCACACTCAAGTGAACCTGTTGAGGATGTTCTGAGCTTCAATGCACTCAACCGCAAAATTTGGCATGAATACTCCAGGATCATTCAAAATGGGGTAGAAGACGGCTCTATTCGTGCGGGTCTCCCCGTAAAAGAAACCTTAATTACGCTCATGAATAGCTTTGCCCTCTTTTCCAGAAAACTAACGATGAAAAAAAACATTCTCCTGCTGGAATCGGATCTAGACTCCGACGATCAGCTTGAGCTGCTTAAACAAATTTTTCTGGATCATTTAAAAGCCTAAAAAGCTCCAGTTTCCTTAGAAGGGGAACTTGGCGCTTTTTCTATAGTCAAACAAAAAGAGACATTTCCGAGGAAAATGCCTCTATCCAGATTCAAGTTGCGACCTATATACTGCCTTCGTTAGCTAGTGAAACGGGCAGGTTGCGACGGGTGATTGTTGATAAAGAAAACGAGGGCTGAAATCATATTCTTTTAACGTACGATCATGCCAAATCGGTGTAGACGAAGGTGACATAGGCGGAATCAGCCAGGACCAGCGCCCTGAGACTTGGCGCCCCTGCTCGTTCTCCTGTTGCTGGAATCGAACAAATTGATCTGCTGCTGTATG
Organism: Paenibacillus sp. FSL H3-0310; assembly: GCF_038002785.1. Classification (NCBI taxonomy): domain Bacteria; kingdom Bacillati; phylum Bacillota; class Bacilli; order Caryophanales; family Paenibacillaceae; genus Paenibacillus; species Paenibacillus sp. FSL H3-0310. The sequence goes on along the minus strand of NZ_JBBODC010000002.1, from coordinate 1,251,986 downwards.
GTGATCCACGATGCTGACACCTGCTTGCTTGAAGGAATGCAGCACTGCGCGATTCAGCTCAAGAAGCGCCCGATCCTTCCAAAGCGTTGTGTTGCTGGAGCGATCCAGTCCCATCACATCAGCTATAGCCGGCAAAGTGTTGTATCGTCCAGTATCCCCCAAGTTACGCGAGCCGATTTCAGTCTCCATGTACCAACCGTTAAAAGGAGCAGCCGTGTACAGAATACCGCCAATTTCCAACTGCATATCCGTGATAATGGGTACAGAATACCAACGGAGCTGAAGCTCAGCAAAACGTTCAATTTCAGGATGTGTTAACGGTACCTCCTGAATGAGGTGATCAGGAATAGGGAAAACGTAAGGATGCCCGTTGCCAATACTGATCACTAACGGCAACACATCATAATCGCCACCTGTTCCTTGCCAACCTAGTTGCTGGCACATTTTTGTGAATTCATCCGATGCCGGATCGCCAGCGCGTCCGTGTTCTTCATCGCCAGGATACCCGGCATAACGAATCAATTGGTGGTTCCAGATCCGAATCCGCTGATTCGGATCTTCTCCGCTGCGGAAGACCGTGATGAGTGAACGAATACGTCCTCCGTTGTTCGCCTTTTCCAGATGTCGCAGCAACGCTTCAGCAACTTGTTCCTCAGTCTCCGCTTGGCGTTCATCGATCAACTCAATGGATTGCCAAAAAAGACGCCCAATGCAGCGGCTATTGTGGCGCCAGGCCATTCTTGCACCATGCGCTAATTCTTCCGTTGTATGTGTGTAACTGCCTGATTGGTTAATTTCCTCATGTACGGCTAGGATGCGATGATCCGTCTCGGCTTCAGACTTGTCTAGTTCAGCGTAACATTGTCGAATGAAAGCTTCCGCCTGCCGGGTTAATTCTTCGATGTGCTTGCCATTCATATCCCTTATCCCCCATCTAAACCCTTGCTTAAACTCTCAATCCAGTATAACATCCCTCTTCCTATGCCACATCTTTCAGGGAAAAGCGCATAAGAACAACCCGTGAAGCTTGGAGCTTCACAGGTTGTGGCAGGAACATTTAGCGCTCTGAACGTTTCCCTTGCTTATTCAATGAGGCAAGTCTGCTCTTATCCTCGGTCAACAGTTCTTCAGCCAACTCCACACCTTGAGGACCTAGCCAGTCCTGAGCTTGCTGAATCGCCTGCTCAGTATGTGCCAGGCGGTTCTCAGCCTGTGCCAAAGTCTGTTCTGTTGGATGACTAAGTGCCTGAGAGACAGAGAAATGAAGCTTGCCCAAAGAATTTTTGGCTTGAGTTACATTGTCATTCGCTTGCAGACTGGAATCGGGTTGTTTCATAAATGAAATACGCTCCCTTCTGAAATGCGCCTGTTCTCTTCTAGCATGGTTTGGGTGAAGTCATCTTATGCATTCACTATCTACTGGATAATGGATTGCATAAAGGACGTCATTTCATTACTCGCTTTATTCAGGCGCTCAATGACACCGCTGAATTCAGTGACCAATTCTGCTTGTGAGTGTGAAGAAGCAGAGATCGCTTCAATTTCTTGCTCCATTTGCTTAATGGACTTTTGAACATCACTCAGTGATTTTTCAATATTATGGGTTGCTTCTTTAGTGTTAACGGACAGTTTGCGTACTTCCGTAGCAACCACCCCAAAACCTGCCCCTTGCTCTCCTACACGCGCGGCTTCGATTGCGGCATTCAGCCCAAGCAGGTTCGTCTGCTCAGAAATCTCACGAATGAAGCCGGCAACCTTATTCACTTCTTGTGATTCTGTTACGGCTCTACGCGTATTATCTAATATTTGCTGCGAGGTTGCTGATAATTCCTGAGATTGGGCAGCTACGCTCTGCACCATCTCCATTAGATGACTGCTTATCTCATTAATCTCATCTGTGAATCCTTCAAGCTTATTCTCGTTCTCTAGTGTATAGGCAATGGCAAAAACCCCGATTACATCATCATCCGTTCCGTAGATAGGTACACATGTTGAGATTACAGGAGCTCCATAAATTTCTGCTGGGATTCGGTTAGAGCTTGCTATACCTTTCAGTCCATTTGAAAGCGACAGATCTTCAGGAGGGATAGGGTTACCCTTAACCAATCCGAGATCAATAACTTTACTTGGTGCGTAATAATGGAAGATCTCCCTGTCCGTGATTCCAATCATAATATCCTGCGAGTGAATCTTTTTGAAATAAGGTGCTGCGAGGACTAAGGCATCGATAATACTCATCTCTTCATCTCCCATATAAAAAAAATGTATATGTAGTTTTATCGTCACAATGGGTTATTAAATGAATATTGTCATAGTAGAGTAACAATCCCCGCGTATGATTTGTTTATGAATACTATTAGCAGACGACAATTTCTACAGAAAAGCGCTCAAGTAACTCTAGGCCTTCTTGGAACAGCTGGTGCATCCGGTATCTATTCACATTGGATCGAACCCTACTGGCTGGAAATCAAATACGTAGATATTACACTCCCTAGACTTTCTCCAGCCTTCGATAAATTTCGTATCGTTCATTTTAGCGATTTACATCAGGGGGTATATTCCAAGCCGCAAGCTTTAACGGAGCTAGCGCAGCAAATTCAACATGTAAAGCCAGATCTGATCTGCTTCACCGGCGATTTATTAGATCATTCAGCCGATTATATTTCAGAAGCCGTAGCCTTGTGCTCTCAGTTGCGGGCTCCTTTTGGACAATTTGCCGTATTAGGCAATCATGATGCTTTTGGGACCAGAAAGGTTGTAACGAAAGGGCTAACACAATCGGGCTTCCACGTGCTCCATAATGAACATATCGTCCTAACCCAAGGTACGGACAAGCTCTATATTGCCGGAATAGATGATCCTTGGGTCGGAAAAGCAGACATCGCCCAAGCGCTGCTTCATATCCCGGAAGAGGCTTGCACAATTCTCCTGGCCCATGAACCTGATTTCGCCGATGACTTTTGCAAGCTGCCTATAGATCTGCAATTGTCTGGCCATAGCCACGGAGGCCAAGTGCGGCTTCCATTTGTCGGAGCTTTATATACCCCGCCTCACGGAAGTAAATATTCAAGTGGATTATATCAACTGCCCAACAGCCAACTTCAGGTCTATACCACTCGCGGGATAGGAGTAACTCGTATGCCTGTTCGTTTTAATTGTCGCCCCGAGCTCACCGTAATTACCTTACATTCTTAATGCTAGTGTCTTAATCGTACAAAATGGTTAAAAAGTATATACCTTTTGCATATCTATGCAACAACACTGTAACCGCCTTTGTAATCAAATCTATTTGGGACCTAGGTATAATTGTAGGAGTGATAGAGGAAAAAATATCATATTGCAACTACATAAGCCCATCCTTGGGAAGGAGAGATTAAGTTATGAATAAAAGTATGAAATGGACCTCAGCCATCTTGGCTGCTGGAGTATTGCTTGGAGGGTCGGGACTAGTAGGAGGAACTTCAGTTCAAGCCGCAACTACCGGAGGAAATACGGTAAAACAAGCCGCACAGCAACCCTCTGTAGTGCTTAAATATAAAGGCCAGACCTTATCGCAGCAAGCGAAAATAGTAAACGGCAATACCATGATCCCTTTAACTGTACTACGGGATGCTTTTGGCCTCTCCATTAACTATAATGCAAGCACCAAAACTTATAGTGTAGGCAGCGATTCCATGAAGCTGGACATGGAGGTCTCAGATTACGGTGTTATTACAACCCTGAATGGCTATTACATTTATAGCATGACCGGCAGTCATGATGTGAAGGTCATCAACGACCGGATTTATGTTCCGTTCAAACTGTTGTCTGACTATTTAGGAGTGCAAGGCGTTTATAATCCTTCATTGAAATCACTTGATCTAAGTAAAAAAGTAATGAATGACATCAAAATCACCTCTGAAACCTTAGATAAGAGCAATAAAAATGCCAGTATCAAAGTACAGTATCCAAAAATCAGTGGCTTAACGGATGAAGTGCAGACTAAGATTAATGCGATCTTCAAAAAGCAAGCTGAACAATTCGTCGCAGAGAGTGAAGAACAGGCTAGCCGTAGAGATGGTACTATAGAGAATAAATATGACTTCTCTCAAACTTTTGTTGTCTCCTTTAACCGTGAAGGGGTTCTGAGCATCGTGACTGATCAATATGGCTATACTGGTGGAGCTCATGGTGGAGCCCTTCGTGAAGGATTTACCTTCTCGCTGAAAGACGGCAAACCAATTGAACTTAAGGACCTGCTGAAGGCAGAGCCAAACTACAAACAAAAATTAGATAAAATGTTGAAGGAAAGCACCAAGGAGCTAGCTTTTCCAGATACACCTGGCGGACTAACAGAAAAACCAAACTTCTACGTTTCCGAGAGTGGCCTTGCAATCTTCTACCAACAGTATGAAATTGCCCCTTATGCGGCTGGAATTCCTACGTACACCTTTAATTTCAGTTCAATATTACCAAAGGGAACTAACCCATTCGCTGCCTTCAAATAAACTTCTATTGTAAAAAAGAGCGTCACAGTCATTAGGACTGGGACGCTCTTTTGGTTTTACAGCTTAGGCTTCCAAACTTCCAGCCGGGCCGAAGAATTCATAATGAATTCTGTCTTCAGCCACCTTCCATTCCTTAAGAGCCTTATATATCGCCTTCATAAAAGGAGTCGGTCCGCAGAAATAGAATTCAGAGTTTACGTCTGTTACTTCTTGCAACCAAGCTAGATCAATATAACCTGTTTTATGGAACGTATCTCCTTCACTTGGAGTTTCATAACATACATAGGATCGTAGGGTAGGATGGGACTGCTCCAAATCCGCCACCATTTCTTTCATAGCATGCAAGCTTCCATTGATGGCTGCATGAATGTACGTTACCTCTCGTTCTGGCTGCGTAGCAATTAATGTCTCCAGCATACTTACCATAGGGGTTAGTCCAACCCCGCCACTGATAAGAACCACTGGACGATCACTATCTTTATTTAGTACGAAATCACCTGCTGGCGAGCTTACTTCCAATATAGCTCCCACTTGTACGACATCATGAAGGAAAGTAGATACGACTCCAGCTGGTTTATCCGGCCCTTCACCTTCCCGTTTAACTGTGATGCGGTAATACGACTGTCCCGGCGCACTGGACAAACTATAGTGGCGAACATGGGTGTATTCCTCGCCCTCAGGCTGAACACGAACCGTGATGTATTGACCCGGCAAGTAAGAAGCTATAGCCCCTCCATCCTCAGGAGAAAGGTAGAAGGAAGTAATAAGTTCACTTTCTTTAACCTTCTTAGTAACCACAAAGTTTCTAAATCCACTCCAACCCCCGGGAATTTCGGCAGCTTCACGATACTTCTCTGCTTCGACACCAATAAAGGCATCTGCGATCACGCCATACGCCTTTGCCCAAGCATCAATAATTTCCGGCGTCGCCGCATCGCCAAGTACTTGCCCAATAGCAGCTAACAAAGTCTCACCTACGATGGGATAATGTTCAGGTAATACTCCCAATGCCCGATGTTTCTCCGCAATCTGTTTTACCACAGGCAAAATATTTCCCAGCTGATCAATATTCATTGCCGCCGCGAGTACGGCGTTAGCAAGTGCAGTCTGCTGTTTACCTTCCCGTTGGTTGGCATGATTAAATATATTTAGTAACTCCGGATGATTTTCAAATAACATGCCATAGAAAGTAGTTGTGATGGTCTTCCCATGAACCTGCAATACGGGCACCGTTGATTTTATGATTTCAATGGTTTGTTGATCTAACATCTAAATACCCTCTTTCCTGCGATAAATTAATTCCTCTATAAAAAGCATATAGAAGCTGAACATCCCATAGTGTGCGTTCAATCACACGGGAAATTGAAAAAATGTGAACGATTCAATAATTGCAATGATATCCATCACAATAACGTACCCGAAATCAAAAAAACTATCCAAGCAGCCATTATAGCTTCCGGGATAGCTTTTTATCTTATTATTTTGACAGCTCCACAAAACCTTCTCCGAATACATCTCGTACATCGTGGATGGTAATAAACGCCTCTTTATCAATGGATTTGACGATTTTCTTAAGCATAGTCACTTCCTGCTTGCTAATCACAATATACAGCAGCTCTTTAGGTGTCTTGGTATAGTACCCACGGCCATATATTACTGTGACGCCTCTATCCATAATTCCATTAACCTGTTCAGCAATTTTGTCCTGCTCTTGGGATACAATCGTAACAGCCTTCTTAGGGTTCACTCCCTCAATAATGAAGTCCATTATCTTAGTGGCTACATAGAGCATCACGATCGTAAACATCAGACTTTGTACTCCAATGATGAAATACGAAGCGAACACCACAATTAAATCAACGAGCAGTAGCGCGTAACTAACATTCCAGTCCAAATATTTATGTAGGATTCTGGCGATGATGGTTGACCCTGCAGTCGTTCCACCCACTCGTATAATTAGCCCGATACCCACACCTGAGAAGATACCCCCGAATATTGCATTAATTATCAACTCATCGCTGCCAATATTCCAATTTTTCGTAAGAATCAGGAATAACGAATTGAAAAACACCGCAATAATCGTGTATACCGTCGTAGTTTTGTCTAGAAATTTGTACCCCACAATTAATAATAAAGCGTTAAGAATCAAGCTAATAATACCGGGTGACCACTGATACAAATAGTAAGTAATCATAGTCAGTCCCGTGACCCCGCCTTCACCGAACTCGTTCGGAATCACAAACAAATTAACGGCCAAGGAGAATAACAAAGCTCCTACAATGATGGAAACAATATCCGAAATACGCTTTTTCATACCATGCCCCTTCTACCCTAGATCTATATCCACAAATACTAACACCGCTTTGATATAGATGCAATCCATCCGAAAGAAGTCAACAGTCTATAGATACAGTAACCAGCCACCCCGCCGCCAGTGTTCAAAATAAGATCATCCACATCAAAGGTGCCGATATACAATACTAATTGTGTGAATTCAAAACAGAAGCTCAGCGCCAGCGAGAGGAAGAAAACTCTTCGAAACAGCCTTACTTTTTGCGATAACAGCATGGGCACCAAGATCCCAAACGGAATAAAGGCTAACAAATTCCCTACTAAATTAATCGATGAAAAAGGATCTGAAAGCGACAGCTCGTCCATCCCCCGGGAGATCTCCTTAAAAGGGATATAGTTGCCTCGCCGATTAAAAATCCGGTCTGGATGTTCAAACATACGTCCCGCTTGCTCCCAAAGCGATAATAAGTTCACCGGTGCACCTTTAAATAAAATGATTCGGATTAAAAAATACATATAGACGATAAATATCGCTGCCAGCAAAAGGTTTATAGCAGACTTTTTTTTCGGCTCTTTAGTCATTAATATGTAGTAACAATTATGCCATCCATGTTATCGCCTGACGTCATATATTGCCCTTCCTGTGGAATTTTGATCGTAGTGTATTTGGATACCGGAAAATAACTTACTGTATAAGCTTTGCCGTCTACTGTTGTTGAAATCTCTTTGTTCTCTTTCAAGAAATCCAAATATTGTTCTAGCACAAGCCCCTTCTCATGAATAATGGCGCTGTGCGGCAACCCTACATAACGGAAATGCCAGGGTTCATATTTTATCCCCGTAATCTCGGTTTTGTCTTTCGGATAGCGGAGAATAAAGCCGTATTTCCAGGCATTTTTTTGCAGCCATTTTCCTTCAGGCGCTTTACTCATTTCTGATTGGGACGACCCGATATCCAGAGATAATCCTAAATTATGTTCACTATATTGCGCCGGTAAAGCATAGTCCGAACCTTTTTCCTGATATAATTTCTCTTGCTCTTCAAAGTCCCTGTACCCGCTGCTAATTAAAAAATGATTCACACCCTCTTTTTCGGCAGCTTTGACCATCTTATTGAATTTATGCGCTACACTTTCAGACAAACGAATCGAGGTATCCAGCAGCCCATAACCCTGCACCAGATCCGCCTGCTCATATAAGGTCACGATATCAGACTTCACACTATCCTCATGTACCGGGTATTGTTTGTTCACCAGCAACAAATCCCCTTGATACACTTGATCTTGTGTTACTACCTCTAAACTATTGTTATTTCTAATAGATTCTTTGCGAATCTTATCATCGTATCCTAAATTACCCGTATTCGGTAAATAACGAGCCGCTGCATACCCAAGCAACAACACAACCAACGCCAAAAAGCCCCACTTCTTCATCAGCAATGTCCTCCCATTTCCTTGATAGGAATAGAATAACGAAGACACTTTAAAGAAAAGGCGGGACAAATATAAAGTTTTTCTTAAAATAAATAAATTTCACGAGCTTTACCCATTAAAAGTATATCCAACGCCCCAGATCGTCTTAATGAATTTATTCTTATTGATGTCTTCACCGAGCTTTTTGCGCAAGGTACGGATATGCACCATGACCGTGTTCCCACTCTCATAATAAGCATCGCCCCACACCTGTTGAAAAATGTTCTCCGCACTAAACACCTGCTTAGGATGGCTGACCAATAAGTGCAAAATATCAAACTCTTTTGGAGTTAGCTCAATAACCTCACCATAAAGAGTAACCGTATGCTCATCCGGTGAAATCATCAATCCCCGAACCTCTAGCACCGATTTAGGTATGGCTGCGGGCTGACTGAATTGTATGGAGCGCCGCAACTGGGAATTGACCCGGGCGACCAGCTCCATTGGATTAAATGGTTTGGTCATATAATCATCTGCGCCCATAACCAGTCCGGTGATTTTATCAAGATCGGAAGTTTTAGCACTCAGAAAAATAATCGGCAGATGATGATGCTCCCGAATATGGCGGGTGACCTCGTAACCATCCAGCCCCGGCATCATGATATCCAGAATCGCCAAATCTATCGTTTGCGACTCAATGGCTTGTACCGCTGCCCTTCCATCGGACACTTTGAGGATATGATACCCCTCTTTTTGCAAATGCAAGGCCACCAAGTCGGCAATTTCCGCCTCATCATCCGCAATTAAAATGGTGATGCGCTTCATCTATTTTTCACTCCTATAGGTTGTGCTGTACACTCTTCATCCATTATACCCTAAACTCAAAAACCACTCCTAGAAAGAAGTGGTTTCGGATTAAATCTATGATTTATATAGTCTATTTCCTTTTATTATAGCTGTCTAACAATAGCTCTAATGAAATCCCATTTACTGTGACGCCTGAAAGATTGCAGTCTCTTATATCCACATTCGAAAGATCACAATCTACAAAGGATGTCCCGTTCAGCTGGCATCGCTCAAACTTATTGCCTTTACCGTACAAATGAATATCGTGGAAATAAGCCTCCCCTAGTTCACTATTACTAACCTCTATTTCCCACAGCCCCACTTCATTAAACTTAACAGAATGCATATTGATGTCATTAAAGGTAGTACTGCTCATATTAATATTATCGAATCCGGTCCCCTCCATATTTACATTGGAGAAGTTTGTTTTATGCATATCAATATCATCAAATTCACTTTGGCCCATAGCCACACGACGAAAATTCGTTTCAGTCATTCTTTCATCCTGAAAGACTCTCTTCTTAAATTCGTCCTGTAATTTGTTTTCACTAAGATTATTATTCACTGTACTCAACATCTCCCTTTTTAAGATCGCTCTTGATCTGCGGAGTCTACTCTCAACAGCTTCGCTCGATAAATCAAGGAAATCGGCGATTTCCCTAACCTTGTAATTGTCGATATAGTAGAGAATTGTGACTATACGGTTAGCTTCTGATAGGGTGTTTAAGGCTTTCCACACATCTTGCTGGAGTTCTTTTCTGAGCAGCTGATCTTCGGTAGATTCTGGCTGCGGAACCTCCATTTTTTGCATGAATTCGTAAGCAGTTTTCTTTTTATTTGACCTAAACCAATCCATGCATTCCCGTGCAGTAACCGCATATAACCAACTGGCGAGTTTCTCAGGCTCCTTTAAGTTAGGTAATTTGCGATAGGTTTTAACAAAAACCTCTTGGGCAATGTCTTGTGCGGTATGAAAATCACCCAATTTACCATAAGCAACCCCGTATACTGCATTGGAATATTTGCCGATAAGTACACTGAATGCATCCATGTCACCTTTACACACCTTATCTACCAGTTCTGCGTCCGTACAAGTCACTATTTTCCTCCTTAACATCAAGCTCATAACATAGACGGAAAAGAGACTCAAAAACCGTCTTTATGCCTGCAAATAATTTTTAATGGAGAGGGGATTTCAACTTTTCTTCACCGTGATAATTATAGCCTAATTATTACCTAGCTAAAACAATCTGCGAGCCGTGACCAAACGTTTCTTCCACTTGTCACTTAAGGCTTCATAATGAACGCCAAGCTCCTTGGAGTACGTATGTAGGATCTGATTATTTCCCGCGTAAATCGCCACATGCCCAATATCGAGTCCTCGTGCACTGAAGAATAACAGGTCCCCTTTGCGCAGCTCGTTAATTCCAACCTCTTTGCCCTCTTTGGCCTGATTGTAAGAGACACGTGGCAGGTCAATTGCCAACACATCCTTAAATACATGTCCCACAAAAGAAGAACAGTCAAAGGTAGATGTCTGGTCAGTAGCAGCACCAAATTCATAAGGTGTTCCCAGATATTTTTCTCCGTAAGCAAGCAGCTCGCTTCCCTGCCGCTCTACAAGAGCCGTACTAGTATAATTGCTATATTTGGGTTTAGCAGATATATAGCCACTCTTGTTATCTTGTGTTCGCACTTCTAACCATAAAGCATCTACTTCTCTAACCACATGTACCTTATCTCCTGCTGACAACATTTGCTGCACCGTTGATTGGGCTGACGAGTCTGGCAAACTTCGCAGGTTAACCCCATATAGAATTGTCGTATCGTAATCCACTGCCGAGTAGATACGAACGGCACGAGTAGTGGTATCCCACTTCACAGTGCTGCCCAAAGCTTCGCTGACAAAACGCAGTGGCATCATCGTATAACCGCCAGCAATCTGGCCGGGAACCGTTACACTTAAGGACTGGCCATTTTTATTCGCTGCCTGATCACCAATATGATAGGTCAGCACCAGGTCTCCCTTGGTTGCCTTAACGGTCTTGGTATCATTATTCCAAGTAATCTTTGCCCCCTGAGCTTCAAATAACTTGCGCATAGGGACTAGTACTGTATCGTTTACTAACAAGGGCTGAGCCCCCAATTGTAGCTGTTGATCATCCAGATAGACGGCTGTAACCGGAGTCTGAGGCGTTGTCGCCGCATAGGCCGGAGCAGTATAGAGCATAGATGTAAGTAGTAAAAGTAACATAGCTTTCTTTTGAAATTTCATGATGTCATCACCTCGTTGATTGATATGTACACCTATTGTTACTAAAAAAAGGGTGATTAGTTTTGTTACAAATTTTGGGGTAAGCATCTACCTACGGCATAAGCACCTAAAAAAAGAGGACTACGATCACCTTTCGGTATCATAGTCCTCTTTTTAAATATGCCTCATGGAGCCGGCTAGACAGGTTCCTCAACTTCAAAAATGGAATCAATAATGATCGGAAGATTATCCCTTACAGAAACAGCACCCAATACAGAACGAGCATGAACACCCTTGTCTCCGAACACCTCAAGCATTAAATCTGAACAACCATTAAGCACTTTATGATGTTCTTCAAAAAGGGGATCTGCATTAACGAAGCCTTGAATTTTGACTACTCTTTTCACTTTGTCCAAAGAACCTAAAGCTGTCTTCAGGACGGCAAGGATTTCTATACCCGTTAAACGTGCAAAATGGTAGCCTTCCTTGGTAGTGTAATCTTGTCCCAGCTTCCCTTTGGGATGGCACGCTGGTCCTTTTCCCGACACAAAACATAAACCATTAACAATTACGTAGTTAGCGTATTTTGCCGCCGGTTCACTAGCCTCAGGCAGAACAACTCCTAATGCTTCGAGTCTGCTCGCTATAGTGTGCTCTGTCATATCCATCTCCCCCTCCATTATCAACAGCTTCAATAATTAAGTAAGATCATAGTTACTACTTAGCTTCAACCTCTGCTTCCCATCTCGATATCTCAGCGCGAACAATGGGTGCTACTTGGGTACCCAATAGCTCAATGGCTCTCATTACATCCTTATGAGGCATTGTGCCAAGCGGCACATGCAGCATAAATCGTGTGATGCCTACTTGCTTGCGCAGGTGAATGATTTTCTCAGCAACGGTCTCTGGGTCACCTACATACAAGGCACCTTCAAATCTACGTGCCGCATCATAGCTTGCACGGGTGTATTGACCCCATCCGCGTTCCCGGCCAATAACATTCATACTAGCTTGTGTAGAAGGGAAGAACATATCGGCAGCCTGCTGATTGTCCTCTGCAATGAAGCCGTGCGAGTGCGAAGCAACGGGCAGCTTCGATACATCATGTCCCGCTTGCGCTGCAGCCTTCTTATAGAGCTTCACGAGCGGAGCAAACTGTAGCGGACTGCCGCCAATGATAGCCAGCACAAGCGGTAATCCTAGTAGACCTGCACGAATTACGGATTCTGTATTTCCTCCGCTACCAATCCATACTGGCAATGGATTCTGCACGGGACGCGGATAAATCCCCAGATTATTAATGGCAGGACGGTGCACGCCGCTCCAGGTTATTTTTTCGGATTCCCGTATTTTGAGCAGCAAGTCCAGCTTCTCATCGAACAGCTCATCATAATGATTCAAATCATACCCAAACAGCGGGAACGATTCAATAAAAGAACCCCGGCCTGCCATGATCTCTGCGCGTCCATTCGAGATTCCATCCAGGGTAGCGAAATCCTGAAACACACGTACGGGGTCATCAGAGGAAAGTACTGTAACCGCACTGGTTAGCCGAATCCGTGTCGTCTGTGAGGCCGCCGCAGCCAGTAAAACTGCTGGAGAAGACGCCGCATAATCTTTGCGATGATGTTCGCCCACGCCAAATATATCTAAACCCACCTGATCTGCAAGCACAATCTCCTCTACAACCTCGCGCAATCGCTGCGCATGACTTATCACTTCACCCGTCTGAACATCCGGTGTTGTTTCTACGAACGTGCTTATTCCTATTTCCACTTACAAATCCCCCTTAACTATAATTTCCTCTTTAAATTGTTTGTTTGATTATAACACAAGTTAAGGTTAAAAAAGCTAGTCATTCTGTCCAACCCTAGTTTCCCGGGAAACTCATCCTTAAAATTTGCAAAACCACGCTTACAAATAGAGGATTTTGAAGGAATATGTTGAAAGACTCTTAAACAAATAGCGGTTGTCGTAGAACAAATAATCATATGGCAACGAATAAAATTCAAGGTAACATGAAAGAACTGTTAACCGGGTGGGAGAAGGTGTCACTGAAATGAATATCATGACATGGATTGATTTGTTATTATTTTTTGTTTTGTTCGCTTTGTTCATCTACATATTTGCGTCTGTAACTATCACTAACCTACATAAAGCATACTTAGTTTTTCATTTTACTATGATGTTATGGCCCTTCTGCCAATTCGCTATCAAAACGACCGACGATCCCAAGTTTCAATTGTTTTATGTAAAGATCGCTTTTATCGACTCGGTTCTGTTAACGATTGGCTGGCTTCTGTTCACGGTACTACTCACCGGGAATTCACATCTTCTTCGAAAAAAGAACACATTGATCCTATACATTCTCGCAGCTTTGATCTTAGTAGGGGTGATCGCCAATCCAAACGGAAGTTTTGTTCTCCCTATGAACGGCGGATATATCGAAAGATATTATGGTCCGATTTTTTGGCTGCTTATTATCTTCTTAACCACCAGCGTAATGATTTCTCTGTATATCATCTATTCAGCGCTAGTCTCAAACACTACACAGCGGATCAAAAAACAGGTTGCTCATGTGCTCAAAGGGGTGCTGGTGCTAACGGTATTTATTTTATTGGATGTTTTTCTTAATGTGGTATTGCTTAAATCTGATCCAGTTATTCCAGGGCTGACCTCTCTGGGGATCTTAATCTCGGCAATCTTTTTCGTAATTGCTATCCATCGGGATAAAATATTTGATCTCGTAACCATCGCCCATCAGGATATCATTGACACAATTACAGAAGGAATTCTTGTACTGGATGATAGTGAGACTGTAGTAGAAATCAATCGCTCGCTTTTTCCAAAAATCCATCTGCAAATCGGTGCTCACTTTGACGTGTCGACCATCGCACCCATAGAGCAAACTTCCGGAGCTTTCGATTTATTCCTTCATACATACTTGAACCAGCCCATGGAGAGGACTGAGGTTGAACTATTCTACACCTCACTCGATGCATACATTAACATTACTGCGGCGCCGATTGTGGTAGGTGGAATCAGGGTTGGACGCATTCTCACTTTTCAGGACAGAAGCGAGCTGCATCGCCTCATAGCCGAGACCAATCACCAGAACGAGACCCTGCAAGAGCGTAATGCTACATTAACTGAAATCCAGGATGAATTATCGCAGACTAACCAAAAACTTAAGCAGATGGCCATAACGGACAGCCTAACCGGTTGTTATAATCGTCATTACTTAACGTTGCACTTAGAGCATGAGATCATAGAAAATATGAAACTCAAGCAGCCTTTTGCTATCATCCTTCTGGATATCGACTTTTTCAAAACAGTGAATGATAATTACGGCCATTTAATCGGTGATGTCGTCATTTGCAGCACGGTAGAGGTAATTAAGAAAACGTTGAGGGAGACGGATGTTCTGGCGCGTTATGGCGGAGAAGAATTTATCATTTACTTACCAAATACAGATCAAACACAAGCAAACCACTTAGCAAAACATATCAAATCTATAATAGAAGCTAATAAAGTACATGTAGAGGATGTTGCTCATTCCCTCTCGATTACTGTTAGTATGGGACTGCTGTCCATTAGTAATTTTGCAGCACAATATACAGAAAGCCTGACCAATCAACTAAATGATTTATTCGAATCAGTGGACAAAGCCTTATATCAAGCAAAAAATGCCGGACGAAATCAGATTGTTGAGATTAATAGATAACGTTTAAAATAAAGAATCAGCCTACTTCTGTTGAAGTTAAGCTGATTTTTATTTTTTAGATCTTTTTAACAAACTCGGACTTTAATTTCATAGCTCCAAAACCATCGATTTTGCAATCAATATCATGATCTCCGTCCACTAAACGGATGTTTTTCACCTTTGTTCCTATCTTCAGAACGGATGAGCTTCCTTTTACTTTAAGGTCTTTAATAATAGTTATAGCATCTCCATCATTTAAAATATTTCCGTTGGCATCTCTGACAACCTTGTTCTCTTCACTGCTTTCAGCCTCTGTGTCGAGGCTCCACTCATGCGCACATTCCGGGCAGACGAGCAAACTACCATCTTCATAAGTGTATTCTGAATTACATTTCGGGCAATTTGGCAAAGTTGACATCAAAGTGTCCTCCATTCGTTAATGTAAATCTAGTTGTGGTTCCAGTGCATAGCCTCAAAAGTATATTTCATATTTGGTAAGGTTTCCACTAGATATCAGCAGTAAGTTTGTCTAGATTTCGACAGCGGACAGTAATTCTCAAATATTGTCTTGTATATTTTTTCCTAATTCAATAAGATGGAAATGTCGAATTTTTATGTAAATACATAGGAGAGTGAGTAATGATTAGTCGCAGAAGTGTTGCATTCGCCATTATTTTGTCATTAATTACATGTGGGCTCTATACAATCTATTGGTTTATTGTTCTAACCAATGAGGTAGGCGAACTGAGTGGAGACTATACATTTACAGGAGGAAAACATTTCCTTCTAACGTTGGTTACGTGCGGGATCTGGAGCTTCATTTGGGCCTATCAGGTAGGTAAACATATTGCTGAAGCTCAAAGACAGCGCGGCCAATACCCGTCAGATAATTCAGTGCTTTATGTGATCCTGACACTCTTTGGCCTGGGTATTGTCACGTATGCCTTGGTACAATCCGATGTTAATAAACTGGTATAAGTTTACGATTTATAAAAGGACACATCCTAAACTATTTTGGGGTGTGTCCTTAAGTCTCGTCGGCGTAGTATATCTCAAAGCATGGATACCCTTAACCAATATTAGTATCCCTTGTCCATTTCATGAATGGACTGGATTGTATTGCCCCGGATGTGGAGTCACAAGAGTTATTCTTTCCTTGCTGAAGTTCGACGTTATTCAAGCGTTTAGATTTAACCCGTTGCTGTTTATTTTAGCACCTCTGTATATGTTGTATTGGATTACTAATAAGAAGCAAATCCGGCCTCTTAGCCAGGCAATTATGGCTATAATGTTGATTCTGACCGTTACATTTGGAATACTGAGGAATCTCCCGCTGTTTGAATATTTGGCCCCGACAGTAATTCGTTAACAGCAACAATTATTACAAAATAGCCTGCAGTCGCACAATTGCTTGGGCCCGATCAACCACTTCTAATTTGCTGTAAAGATTGCTAATATAATTGCGCGCCGTACCTTCCGCAATATGTAATGTATCGGCGATTTCACGGTTGTTCAGTCCCCGGATAATGAGCTGTGCCAGCTCCTCTTCCCGTTCTGTCAGACTGATACGATCCAGACCCGATCTTTGCCAGTGTTCATAGTCCTCTGTTAACCTGTTCATCCTCGATGCCAGTTTAGCTGCTACCGGAGCTGGCAGAATAAATTGCCCGGATAACGTATCATGAATCGAAGCGATCATTTTATCTGCATCCATGTCCTTCAGCATATAACCGCTTGCTCCGTAGGCCATTCCCTCTACAATATAATCAGTCTCTATAAAAGTAGTCAGAATCAGAATGAAGATGTTCGGGCGAATCTGCTTTATTCGTTTCAAGGCGCTAAGGCCATCCATAACTGGCATTTGAATATCGAGCAGCACCAGATCAGGCTGGAATGCCTCAACCATCTCGCAAGCTTCTTCTCCATTCTTGGCAGCACCAACCACTTCCATATCATCTTCCAGATCCAAAATGGTGCGAAGTCCTTCCCGCGTCAACAATTGATCATCGGCAATTACAATTTTTATTTTACTCATGTTCTATCCACAACCCTTCGCATGGGCAGATCAATCTCCAGTAAACAGCCTTCATCCATTTCTGAATCGATGGATAAGCTGCCTCCCAGCTGCTCAACCCGTTCCTTCATCGTCCTAAGTCCAAACCCCATCACGATTGGACTCATCCCTAGCCCACAATCCTTGAGTCTAAACTGCAAGTTCGCTCCAACAGACTCCAGACTAAAATGGAACTCCACACTCTTCCCATGTCTGATCCCATTAGTTAAGCCCTCCTGCAAAGCATGATAGATTGCCTTTTTATAGGCTGTTGACATGGCTTCCGGCAGATCATAAATAACTGCATGAACAACAACGCCTGCATTGCGTTCTGTATCTCGAATCAACTGCTTCAGCATCACGGTTAGATCAGAATACCTGTCCTCTTTCAGCATATGGACAGAGCCGCGGATTTCATTCAAGCTATGCCGCACAAGATCCTGGGCCTCAGCCAGACGCTGAAAGCCGCTGTCTATCTCCTTCTTCTGAAGCAGCCGCTTGCCAGCTTCAATCTGCAGAATCGTCGATGTCAGGGTATGCCCGACAATATCATGAATCTCTTGGGCAATACGATTGCGTTCCTCAAAAACAGTAGCTTCGGCCAACGCCGCAGATGTTTCACGCATCGAACGCTCCAGGCTACGAGTTCTTTCTACCACCTGATCCTCCAGATTTTTTTTGAGATATTGGATTCCCGAATACAGCTTGGCATTAGCGATTGAGATTGCGCATTGTGAACCAAGCAGCTTGAGCACATCGAGTCTGCTTGGAGTAAATACACCCGGCGATAGATTATTCTCTAAATAGAGCAGGCAAACCAATTTATTCTGATTCATGATGGGGAGACATAGAACCGATTTCAGTCTATTATTCCTAACGTAAGTATTACGTGTAAATATTCCTTCACTGAGTGCATCATGTAATACAACCTGTTCTTGTGTTCTTGCCGCGTAAGCTATAATCGCTGCCGGGACCAACCCCGATTCTTCCCCAAGTGGAACAGATTCGATATGCTGGGCTTCTGAGGTCCCATAAGCTTCCACCATCCATTTGCCGTCATGATCAAAAATAACAGCCCCATATTCTGCCCCAGCATTGTGGAGCATGATTCGCATCAGCGTGGCCAATAATCGGCTCATCTCCATTTCGCCGGATAATGCTTGGGCAGACATTACCACAGAAAGGGAATCCACACGATCGAGCCCGGGCTCTCGTTTAATATGCAGCAAATGGCGATGCTGCTGCTCCAGGTCAGCCGCTTTAGCCTTTGCGCCCCATTGCAGATAAGCCTCATAGGCCTCAGTCATATAGATTCTTGCCAGATGCATTTTGCCATGACGAAGCCCGTATTTACCATAACATTCCGCTGCCATCGCTAAATCGTGAATATGACCGTGGATCCGAGCGTTCTCAATGGATTGCTCATACAATGCTTCAGCTTGGCGGGGATCTCGCGATAGACGAGTTAACTCAGCCTTCATTAACAGATATTTATGCTGATAATTCCCCGGACAACGCCTGGCAAGCTTTTTCATTTTCTTCAAGCATTTACGCATTTTTGCCCGATATGTACGTTGCTCTTCAGCGTTATATTCCTCATACAACTGAGCCCAGACTAAACATTCATACATGATCTGCATGGGACTGTCTAGGCCATCTTCGCGTGATTTTATAATGGCCGCTGATTTGGCTAATGCCTCACTGGCTTCTCGGTATTCCCCAAATACATAGCCCGTCAAATATTGATAGATCCAGACCATTTCTTGTATAAAATCAAAGGTGTCCCCATGAACCGACTGTGCAAAAGCAGGCTCGCTAATCTCCGCGATGGGAAAGGGATCATCTATAGAGCGATAACCTGTCAAGCGAACAAGAATGGCCGCTGCTACAATAGCCTGCTTACAATGAAGACTGTTGTTATGGCGCAGCAAATCACCGGAATGAGTAATTAATCGCTCATAGATATCGCCGAGAGGATGACCAAATTGCAAAAGGGAGGCACAGTTGATCAACACATTCTGGTTGCCCTTCCATAAGTCACCTGATTCCAGTCCTACTTTACCAGCTTTCTCGGTAAACGTATGGAGCATAGCAGGATCATAATGCCGCCAGCTATCGTAGCACATGGCGAACGCGGCTAAGGTTGTCATGTGCTGTTTCGGATAGGGTTCGGATAAGCTGAACGCCAGCATGGCCCATTTGAATGTCTCTTCATCATTACGGAAGTAATAATATTGAAACATTGCATAACCTATGAATCCAATGGAAGCCTCCGGAGTCATCCCATAATCAAGCGTTAATTCAATCATGGTGAAGGAAGAAGCAAGCCACCCTTCTCGATTGACGTAAAAGCAAGCATTGCTTGAATGATCTAAAGTAGACATTGCGATTCTACGTGCTTCATCAGTCATTGGAGGTAAAAGAGTAAGCGATTCGAGTGAGACCTTCTTGAGTCTATGCCGCAATCGTAACCATTGAAGCGTCAATTGAGCATAACCAGGATCAAATTGATGCTTCACTTTCAGTAACGATAAGGTATGCTGGCCTAAGGAGATCACCTCTTCATGGTTATCATTACTTGCTTCCAACTGCACCTTCATTACGTAGACGTAAGCCTTATCCATATTTGTCGTAGCTTTATCAATTAACAGATGGAATAATTCATTAGCCGTATCAAAATGGGAACATAAATATTCGAGCTCCGCCCTCTCACGGAATACCCGGAAGGTCAGCCCATAATGCGCCTCCCAGCTCTGCTCCTCTAATAATGACGTTGCCTCAAGCATATATTGCAAGGCTGTCTCATGTGCGGTTGTTTGCTTCGCTTTTATCCCTGCCTGTAAGTTCAGCTCTACTAGTTGAAGCCTCTCTTCAGGGCGGTCTAACCATGTAAGTGCCTGATTCAAATGATGGACAGCTTCGAATAGAGTCGTTCCTTCACTAAGCGGGCCTCGGCCTAGCAATAACAGACCAATCCTCCAATGCAGCTCGGAACGCTCCTCTTCGGAAATAAAAGTATATGCTGCCTGATGAATGCGGTTGTGCTGGAACTTATAATGCGGATATTCCTCCCCGTTAACGGGCTGCAACAAGCGCCCATGTACAGCAACCGCCAACGCATCGTTCAATGTCTCTATCGGTGTCTCCGTAATATCAGCAAGTGTACGTAAATCAAATAGGCTGCCTATAAATGCGGCTCTGCTAAGTGCATATACCGTCTGTTCAGGAAATTGCTGCAATTTACTTGAAAGGTATGAAGCTACGTTATCGGGTACATTCAATTCAGTAATACGCTGGAGATCCCATTTCCAGCTTCGAATATTCTCATCAAATTCCACTCGCTGATCATCTATCAAATCTTGAAGGAATTGCTTAATAAATAACGGGTTTCCATCTGTCTTATGAAGCAGCACGCGCGCCAGCTCGTCCAAGTCAGCTGCCTCGTAACGCATAACATCAAGTAGCAGTTGTTTTAAATCGGTGAGTTCAAGCGCTTGTAAAGAAATTCTGCTCATCGCTACGTTGCGGTCAATCAGATGTTTTTCCAGCCTACTGAGCGGGTGCAGCCTTGTAATCTCCCGATTGCGATAGGAAAGCACGATTAGCAGATGAGTCGTTGCTGTATCCTCTATAAGCGAAGTGAGATATTGCAGCGACGTATCATCAGCCCATTGCAAATTATCCAATACCAAGATCAAAGGATGATCCTCATGAGGAAAGAGTTGAATAAATCGGCTCATGATTAATTGAAAGCGATGCTGAGCTTCCAGCGGTGGCAGTGGAGGCACGGAGGGTTGAAGGCCAATCAAGAGTTCAAGCTTAGGAACAAAATCGATCAGCAACTGACCGTAATTGTCCACTGCTTGTAGAATACGCAGCCTCCAAACCTCCACCTGCAACTTTGTTTCCATCAGCAGCTGACTAACCAACTCTTCTATGACTTGATGCCAGATGCCATAAGGGAGTGAGGTATGTCGGGATTCGAATTTGCCTCTGGCGAAGAAACCATCCAAAGAGACTGTATTTGTAAGGGTCTCCTTCAGAAAGGTTGTTTTGCCGATACCACTCTCCCCGCTAATCCAAACCGTCTCTACGGCACCTTGTGATGCTCGTTGCAGTGCTTCTCTTAAGCTTTGTTGCTCAAGATGTCTTCCATAGAAGCGTCCTGATACCATCCAGCGCTCTGGGATATCCCAGCTTCCTAGTGGAAAAGGCTCAATATGCCCGGATTCTTCTAGACGGGATAGACATTCCTCAAGATCCGATTTAATGCCGAACGCGCTGGCATACCTCGCTTCAGGCATTTTCTCCATGCATTTACCAACAATATCAGAGACCGATAGAGGGATAGTGGGGAACCTGCGGTGCAGAGGCTCAGGTGTATCTGCAAGATGACGATATACAATATCAACAACATCATGCAGCTCAAAGGGGCGGCTGCCCGAGAGACATTCATACAGGATGATCCCCAGCGAATAAAAGTCAGAACGGTAATCCGGTTTGACTCCGGTTCGTCCCGTTTGTTCTGGAGCTATATAAGGAAGCAGAACATCGGGCCGGCCGCTTAACGGTGACAAAGGACTCGTGGTGTTTTCGGTAGAACACATTCTTATATCAATAAATTTCACTTCAAAAGTAATGGGATTTACGATTAGATGAGCGGGGGTTAGTTCATTTAGTGTTATTTTTTCACGATGAATTTGCATAAGACAATCAGCAATAGCTGTAGCGATTCGAAGCAGCGCTGGAAGACCCAGTGAATTAACAGGCATACGCAGGATCTGCCCAAGGGTACTCCCCTCTATATCTTTTAAGAGAAGGACTGGTCGGTCCGCCATAATTTCCAAACTGTACGGCTCTATTGCACCACGACCGCAAAGTCGCTTAAGCATGTCATACTCATGACGAAAAGCATCGACCATGGCAGCTCCCGGGTATTCTCCTATTGTTGTCTTAGCGATAACCCTCAGGCCGTCCTCTTGACGTAGGAGTCTGTATAACCTGATATCTGCGGTATTATCTATCAGATCTAAGGTTTGGTATCCTGGCAATTCAAACATCAACAGCACTCCCTAATTACAATTAGACAGAATACTCAATCTCGCAAAGTAGTTAAAGCCATTATAACATCTGATCTTGCCGTTCTACTCATAAGACATTTCATATTTCGTTAATCCTATCGCGTTTGCGCACAATGCCGCCTGTGTCCGGTCAGTAACCTGCAGCTTCGCTAAAATCTGACTGACATGCTTCTTCACCGTAAATTCACTGATAAAAAGACGTGTGGCAATCACTCTATTGCAAGCACCTTGTCCAAGCTGAATCAGGACTTCCTTCTCTTTTGGTGTCAATTCATCTGTTGGACTGCTGGCGCTCATTCGCATCTTTTCTTCCATTAGACCAGGATCATAGTATTTTCTCCCTTTGTACACCAACTGGATAGCAAACAGTAATTCCTCCGGCAGTGCCTCTTTCAGAACATATCCGTCTACCAGTACTTCTTCAGCCCTCAAAAAATCCTCTCTGCTCGCAGAGGAAGTCAACAGTATGAATTTACTAACAATGCCGCGGGTACGTGCTATCTTAATGACATCCAGTCCTGATTCATCAGCAAGTTTAAGATCAATGAGGACAATGTCTGGCTTTGTCTCTTCAATCACATCAAGTGCTTCCGGACCATTCGTAGCTTCACCGGCAAATTGCATATCCGATTGCATTGCAATGACAGATGCCAGCCCTCTTCTAACTAAAGGATGATCATCTACAATGATGATTTTCACAGAAACACCTCCCTCTAAACCGCATACATTATTTACTTCTTTGTATAAAAAGCTTCAATTGGAGTATTCATTTAAATTTGGCGCATTTCTGATTAAGTATAGTTAAAAGACTACACCGCTTATAGTGAGCGTTGTCATTTCTTTTGTCATATGACAAAATGGATATTTTTACATAAAAACCCCTCATTTAAAAACTGGCGAACCATGGTTATAGAGACCACAATCCGCCTGCTTTCTTGGGAATTCAATTATTATCAATAAAAGAAATGATTTGCACGAGATTACCTGCGACTTGGTAAGTTAACCCCAGCATGTAAGTTCCTTTCTCCTCGTTTGATAGGTCAATAGTGAACACATCCGGATTAGCAGCCCATTCCTTCATATCAAACACAATTTCTTTAGATGTTCTAGTGTTTCTTACTCCAGCCGAATTAGGGATCACTTTGCTGCCATCGAGCCCTTTCACCAGATTGGCCACTTCAACTACAGGTCCCTTAAATTCTCCTACCTCTACCATTTGTGGGTCGGCCAATAAGCTCGTTAGTTTAGTTAATCCTTGTAATGGGGAGAAATCTGTAATTTCATTTCCAGTAATATCAAGTGTCTCTAGGTTCTTCGCGTACTGCAAACCTTCCAAGGATCCGGCTCTTCTGGTTTCGCTAGTTAACGTTGTAAGGTTATACATATCACCTAATGTTAATTCTCCAGTTACGCCCAATGTAGTCTTGATCGAAGCACTTAAATACGGGTCCGCCACAGTAATTACTTGCGTAAGATCTATTTGGACCAAACCTTCGGTTGCTTGTTGCAACGCTGCTACAGCTTCGTCTACTTCACTTTGCGTAACAGAAGAGTTAGCCAACACTGTCTCTGCTATCGAGAGGCTGGACGTAAATGCCGCGATGCTCTCAGGTGTGAAGCCTTCTAGAGAAATTGCTTTAGCCGCTGCAATCGCCTGTTCGAGATCTCTAGTGAATAAGTGATCTCCATTCGCGAAATGTAGTTTGGCTCCACCCCATGCAGCATGGTCAGATCCGTTGCCATTTCCCCCGTCTGTGACGACTAATTTCAGTTCTTTTGCTTCATTAATATCCAATTCGATGAATTTCTGCGGATCTCTCGAACCCATGACCCCACTATCGAATTTCTTCTCTCCATCGACAAACACCTCAAAGCTCACCGAACCAACAGAACCGTACATTTGTCTATCTACACCTACATAGGAAGTGAAATAGTCCGCGTTTTTGTCGCTTAGATTGTATACAATCGTCGAATTAGAGTGCGCTCCAATTCCTCTTTCATAGGACACTACCTGATTGTTCTCATCTGTTAATCTCAGCGTATTTGCACTAATAGATTTATCCTTCAAAGGTGCAGTATAGCTGTTCTGAGTAGAATTCCAGTCGTAATCCGTCAGGTACGTAAAGTCCGTCATGTCTACTACGGCTATAGTTCTAATCTTCGTGGTCGTATTTCCATCACTATCTGTTACTGTGTAAGTGATTGGATACTTTCCGGCCCGGTTGAATTTAACTTGCTCTTGGCCTGTGACCTTCACTTGAGCCGTCAAGTCACCGTCTTCCGAATCCATTGCCGAATAGCTTTCACTGATATCAATCGCTTGGCCCACTTTGGTTGAGACAGATTTAGGTATGGTAAGCTCTGGTGTATTGTTCAAGATCATAAACTTCGCATCAGCAAAATCACCGTGATCTGAAGCATTTCCGTTACCTGCATTATCTAACACCAGCTTCAATTCACTTACATCCTTAACAGGTATCCGCGCAAGCTTGGCTTCTGTACCAAATTTCATCAGTCCGCTGTTATAAACCTCTGCCCCGTCGGCAAAAATTTTGAAAATTACACTGGAGTTGCTTTGCTCAGGGATATTTCTATCAACCCCTACATACGTTTCAAAATATTCATAGTTTGCACCTGCCAGATTATACACGATTTCAGAGCTGGCATGGGTTCCTAAGCCCTTAGCGAACTCTTTGACCTCGCCATTTACCAGCAGCTTAATCGGATTGTTAGAGCTAGCCTTATCTTTTCGAACCACATTATAATCCGTTTTTGCCGATTGCCAATCTATATCACTCAGGTATTTACTAGCGCTGTATACAACAATCTTTCTGGCCTGCACAGCGGAGTTCCCATCTGAGTCTGTAACTGAAAACTCGACGTTGTAAGTCCCTGTTTTGCTTGATGTGAATCCATTTGAATGCACTTCAACGGCTCCAATTAAGTTACCATCTTCCGTATCAAAAGCTGTTACATCGCTCAACACATCAAATTCGCTGTTCAGCTTAACGAAGGTTGTCTCTTCCGGTACTGTAATGGTAGGTTTGCTTGAATTATTCGAGAACTTCGCATCCGCCCATACCGTATGGTCTGAAGCATTGCCATCCTTAGCATCTGTTGTAACCAGCTTCACCTCTCTTGCGCCAGTCACAGGGATTTTCACAAATTGATGTTCTGTTCCTGCCCGGAAAACATCACTCTCAAATTTCTGTTCTCCATCCACATACACTGCAAAAGTAGCCGAGGAAGGTTTCCCTTTCATGGCTTGATCAATCCCAATGTAGCTTTCAAAGAAGTCGTAACCCTTACCTTCAATATCGTAAACTACCTCAGAGTTGGCATGAACACCAATCCCTTTCGCGTACGTCGCAGCCAACCCTTGGCGAACAAGGGTTATGATTCCCCCGGAAACGGCTTTATCTTTCTTTAATTCACCCCAGCCTACAACGACTGACTTGGCATTGAGATCGGAAATATAGGCGTAGTCGCTCGTTACCGTAACCTGTGTGGTTTTCGTTTCCGTAACCCCTTCGCTTTTCACTTCATATACAATTTCGTAGTTGCCTTTTTGCGTTACATCAACGTTATTGGCTTTCAGAGAGACATCTGCAGTAATATCGTTTCCTAGATAGTTAGCCGCTTTTACATAGCTCATCGGATCAAAGGTTTGATTAAGCTTTAAAGTGAGCTGATCTTCAACAGACAAGGCTGGCTTAAAGGCTTTAACCTGTACGGGCTTCAGTGGGTTCAGCTTTTTATCATAACCGACGATCTTGTACGTATAGTTGATACTCGCATCTACATTCTGATCCACAAATTGCTCAGTTCCTGTAAAACCAACTAACACATCATTTCTATACACTTCATATCCTAAAAAGTCTTGCTTAAGCTCTTTATCTATACTGAAACTTAACGTGTTCGTTCTAGCCGTGGTGTTAGGTGTGATATTAACCTTAATGGCCAGATTTTTATCCGCTATTCCAGTTCCCTCATAATTAATCACCGAGTTATTTAAATACCATAACTTTTGCGGTGCCGGATACTTGGCTACTTTCGCTTTTGTCTCAGGATTCACAGTGAAGCCATGTCTGGCAAAATAGCTGCTTAAATCTAATCCCAGTACTTCGGAGGAGAACTCCACCAAATACTGCTGCTTGGAATTGTCACCGTTGGTAAGGATGACCTTCCGCTCCCGATATAGCTTGGTCAGCTCTGTCCAGTATCCCGGATGTGCCAGCTCCAGCTGCCAATAGGCTCCGAGTTGTGCAAATAAGCCCTGCTGATTCATAACCACTTTGTTTTCTTCGAGGACATATTTATAGATATCTGATTCATACGGTATACGATTATCTATCGAATTCGCCGCGACAGACATAAACATAGACACCATATTATTAGTTACTTCGCCATATTCCCGTTCACCCATAGCCAAGCGATGCCCGATTTCGTGATTCAGTCCCCAGCCCGGATAAGCTTTGTTAAAATCACCTAACATGGTTCCTACTGTTCCAAGTTGGATCCCTGTATGATCTCCCGCTGCATACATCGCACCATAAGGCTGCATCAAGCGAATATTCTCACGAATTAGCTTGGCATCATGAATCTCGCTACTGCCATCCAGGCCATAGAAGGCAAAAATACTCTTCATCCAGGTGTCATACCCAGTTACGGTGTCCAGCGGGTTATTTCCTTGCGTAATATATTTGTTGTACGCCTCCGTCGCCGTTCCTGTGAAAATAACATGATCGCTGGCCAGTTCTACCACATCTATGAGTTTACGATCTTGAACATTTGGATGAGCCGCTTTATCTTCGTCTAGTCTTTGTTTGTATGTGATTAAGAAGGTTTTGAATTGTTCTGGATCCGTGGTCTTGGTCATAAAAGGAATCTTTTCTAAACCTTCGAAGCGGATCAATGGCGCTTTCCCTTGTTCCTCTGCTGTATAGGGATTTACGATATAAACGGTGCCGCCCTTAGTCACTTCATGTGCATAATAACTATTCATAGCAAATTCAGGAACGGTTATAATGTTCTTACCTGGACGCAATTGCACACCTCTAGCCCAAACATTCCAAGCGGCCTCTTGTTGAGAAAAGACTAAAGAAGGTAGCTTATCGTTAGAAGCTGCATCCACATAAACGTTGATCGTATCTCCAGGCATTGCAACGAGACCTGTAGGCTGGTTGTTCGTACCAAAACCAATTCTCAGGTTTTCCTGCGCATGCTTTTTCATATCTCCACGTTGTTCCGCCTCAATGATGGTGCCTTCGGTTTGAACTTCACCATTCACTAGCCTCTTAGCTAAATCCAAAGAATCTTTCAGGATTGGATAGAGCGGATGTACTTTTGCCGCTTCTTCTAATTCGTTGATTGCTTCGACGCTATTATAAGCAGGCACAACCGCACTCATCGTTCCATCTGTGAAAATACCATTTACAGCTTCGCTTACTTTATCTTCTGTATAAAATCTAAATTCAGCCGCAAAAGGTCTGTTGATATTAGCTTTTGTGAACTTAAATTTTAATCTTTTAAACTTCGTCGGTTCGAATTTAAATTCCAGAAAGTCATTGGTACTAATCGCGGTTCCGCTAGATACAAGTTGGAAGGTCTCTCCTTTACTCGTCTCTGATGCATAGATTTCAAAAGCCTCTGGGAATCCTTTGCGGTTATCTCTAGCCAAAAAAGCCACTCTGTCCAGCACTTCCGCTTGCGCTAGTTCAAACACGACTTCATTCGTGAAGCTTGCATCATTGTTTTTGTTCGTTTCCCAATGCGTAGTGGGCTGGTCATCCAGCATATATTCAGGCTTCGTACCTGGGTAGCTTCCACCGTTCACCGTTACTTTTGATACGTTTGCATTCGGCATTCTATAAGCTTGGCTATAGGCATTTTCATAGGCTGTTCCATACCCTTTTAGCTTCGAAACCTTGGCTGCCGTTGCCTCTACCTGATGGTTCTTCAAAAGGATCTTTGCATTCTCTATCTCTTCTTTAAACTGCGCATACAGTGGATGTGCCTGCACTTCATTCTCTAAAGCTGTTAATTTCTCTGTCGTATTAAAGGCAGCACTAACTTGGCTCAAGGTATCATCTGTAAATAATTTTTTCATTTTAGCAGAGACACTATCCTCTTTATAAAAAGAAAACTCAGCCGCACTCGCCCAATCTTGGTTCGCTTTTTTGAAGACAAATTTAAGTCTCTTAAAAGCCGTAGGTGCGAACTGAATCTCCACTACATCACCGGTTGAGCCTGTATATTCTCCAGAAGACACGAGCGTAAAATCACCCGCATCGGTAGTGGAGCCGTAGATATCAAATTCTTGAGCAAAACCTTTACCTTTCGCACCGGATTGCCTAGCCGCGTATACCATTCTATTTAATTCAGTGGACTCATTGAAAACAAACACAACCTCATTCGTAAACGTTGAACTATTCGGTTTGCCAGTCTCCCAATGCGTGCTCATATCCCCATCCATAGCCTTAGCTATAGGCGAGCCTGAGTAGTTGCCACCGTTATTTGTGATGGATTTAATATTTGCTGGATTCATTCTAAAAACCTCATTATAGGCATTTAGAGCATCCTTGCCGTACAGCTCAAACGGAATAACCGAGGCGTTGCTTAATAAGTTAACCTTACTTTGCGCCACTGTTTTTGTTACATTTACCTTGCTTGCCTCACTTGCTAAAGCATAACCTGCCTCACTCGAAAAACTGGCCAACATGGCCGCCGATGTAGCGATCGCAATCATTTTCTTCATCTCTTCTTACCCCCAGATGTCATATGAATCTCTCCAGTGCCCAAAAATGGGCACAAAAAAAACTACCCCAAAAGAGTAGCTTGATTGCGTATAAAGTCGCCTAAAAATTAAGACTTAATTTTTATTAAACCTTAACAAGCATAAACGCCTTCGGCGTCCTTATAAGGACGGTAAGCGTTTAAGCGAGAAATATAAGATATTAAGTATAGTTTTATAACTTATACTTTCTTATATTTTAACAAAAAGCGTTACGCACTCTTTGGCAGCTGGCTGACAATAGTTATGATAACCTTAGTCCCTATAGCTTTGCGTCCCTACATTTCCATAGGTTTGCCTATGAAGTTTCGAATACATTCAAAGAGTAACATAAGCCTAGATCTGATCGCATGATTAATTGGTATGAAATGAGTATAGGTAATTGCAATTAGTTTTTCTTATGTGATAGATATTATTTATCGACTATCCCGGAAGAGAAGGACATCCTTTAGGACTGTAGGTCTACTTAACTCTCCGATCCAAACAAACCCCGGAACCAATTCCACACATCGCCCGTGACGGGAATTAATCCGAAACCATGTTCGCCAACTGCGATTACACCATATGCCCATTGTCCGATAGCTATGGCACCCCCAGCGATCCTGCCTATCGCTATCGCACCAAACGCCGTATCCCCTATGGCGATGGCCCCCAACGCTTTTTCCGCGATTGCGATCGCTCCTACAGCCACGCCTGCAATCGCAATCGCTCCCACTGCGAAGCCAAGCCAGCTAAGTGCTATTGCTCCGATCGCTAACCACATTCCCAGTGATATTGCTCCTAAGGATAATACGCCCACGCTTATCGCACCTATGGAAATCAAGCCAACAGCTACATCTCCAATAGCGATTAATCCAACGGCTGTCTTCACACGGGGTTTACCTCCACGGCCATACGCTTGACCTGAGTATCGCCCTAGATTACTGCGAATACTGATGACCGGAAATGAGGGAGAAGGCCATTGATAATCAATCTCTCGTCCATCAAAGCCCCTAGAATCCGCCCAGCGCGTTACAAATTGATGCCATTTCATATTTATCCCGTCCCCCTTTTCAAATTACCTAAATTATACAACCCCGGGGGTTGGCTGTACTCAGACTCTGACCTGAAATTCATCTCATCCTCTGGACGGATATATACTCATTAGGATTACTGTTTGGGAATAGGATCAGGCTTTCCAAATAAATAGCCCTGAAACAACTGATAACCACTCTGCTTAAGCCATTCAAAGTCCTCTCTAAACTCCACACCTTCTGCTAAAGGAACGGATTGGATTTCTAAAGCTTTTTCTAAAAATTGCTTTGCTATTTTCTGTTTGTTCAGATCGCTGGACACACCCTGAACATATTTCATATCCAGCTTCATGTAATGGGGTTTAAGCTCCAATAACATCTCGATCGTGCTGAAGCCCTCACCAACATCATCTAAAGCGTATTCAAATCCCCGATCCTTGTAATATGTCAAAATAGCTTTCAAATGAGCGAGATCATCCACTTTCTCCGTCTCAACAACTTCAAAGACAAAAAGAGAAGGATCGACGCCTAATTGATTGGCCAGTTCAACGGTTGATCTTAAGCAGAACTCTGGAGCGTAGATCGACGTTGGGATAAAATTAATAAACGTTTTTTTATTTAAGGGTGCAGCATATTTTACAGCCGTCATTCTACATAACCGGTCTAAAGCATATAAACGCCCACGATTCCGTGCCGCCGCAAAAATCTCATTAGGATAGATAAGAGATCCGTCTTCTTTTTTAAATCTGGATAGGAGCTCGTATGCAAAAATCTCTTCCCTTACGTTCACAATCGGTTGGAAGTAGCAAGTAACAAGACCCTTAGTGATAACCTCATCAATCCACTCCATATCAAGTACAGTGGGTAATTCGGATAGAGGTCTCCATGTTTGGTCATCTATACGGAATTCAACCTGCTCCGACTCCATATGGTCATTACAGAAATCCAGAAAATCCCGCACCCCAGCCTCCTTAATTGTAATCACATTTTCTTCCACCTTATGTATCGTATTACTTCTACTCAAGTGATGAATAACCTCAGGTAAAACCCTAAGATTAAGCTCACCATGAGCCTTGATTTGAAAATTCAGCTCTCTTACTACACAATGATTACAAGCCACATTCATAACCCCTTTAATAATCGATTCTCTGAAAAAGATCCCGGAACGGCTCTTCTCAATCGAAATCCGTATACTCCAGTAAATACGCCGGGTCTAACACGGTGATCTGCTGATGTTGAATCTCAATAATCTTTTGTTCTTGCAGATCTTTAAGCACAAGGGTAGCCGTCTCCCTTAACGTTCCGATCATATCACGCGCTCTCGCATCATGAAATTTCATTTCATATAATAACCGATTCGATAAAAATAAACGCTCCATTTGCAGCAGCATCAATTGATCCTTAATCAACGGGTAATCGGCAACCATCTGCTTAAAAGGCTCATGTTTAATCTCAAATAATACAGTATCATTCATAGCCACCGCAGACAGCACTCTTATATTGGAGGGATGGATCACTTCCAGATCGCCATAATCCCCGAATAGATAATGTAGGTATGATCCACATTCCATAGTTTTGTATGCCAACATACTGATAATAAATCATCATCCTGTTATATTCTATCGTAACGTTGTCACATAGGCTTGATGCCAATACGAATTACAAAGGAGATCCATTCATGAAATTCCGAATTCCCTTTTACAGCTTGAACGATTAGAGAAACTGGATCTCAGATGGAATCACAGCTTGAAGGGAACAGACATTTTAGAGCAATTAGAGCAAAGAGGATGTATCGTTTATAAATAACAAAAAAAGCCTCCAATTAAAGAAGCTTTTCACTCAAATCCATAATATGCGTAACGCGATTTCTCCCCTGTTCTTTAGAAACGTAAAGCGCTTGATCAGCTTTTTCCAGAAGAGTGATGTCTGTATCGGTTGCTTCAAAGGTAGCTATGCCAATGCTTACCGTAATGCTGCCAATCTCCCAAGTGGAGCTGGCTATGAATTGTCGTAGACTCTCAGCTATAGCCGTGGCATCCGATGAATCTGTATTAGGCAGCAGAAGGATAAACTCCTCACCACCATACCTAGCTGCGATATCTTCTTTACGAGATTGGGACTTCAGGATACTCGCCAATTTCTCCAGGACATAATCACCCATCTGATGACCGTAGGTGTCATTCACATTTTTAAAGTGATCAATATCTAGAATACATAACGAAAAAGGCGCCTGATCACGGTGATACGCTGCAATCTGTTCTTCCAGCTTTTCTTGCAGGAACCTTCTATTCTTTAATCCAGTAAGCTTGTCTGTAGTAGATAGCTCTACTAAAACGGCATTCATCTCCAGTAATTCAGCTTGCTTTTGCTCGATTTCCAGGTGGATTTGTTTGAGCTTTGCCAGCGCCTGATCTTTTTCCCAATATGCCTCTTCTATTTGCTTCTTCGCAGATCGTAACTCTAGCTCATAATCAATACGTTTGCCCATCTGTACGAGAATACAATCAATGACCTCTACACCTTCACATTCAAGGCGTCTACCATTTAACAAGTAAGGCACGGCTTGCCCCTTGCTGTCCTTCAAATTGATAAATAGCTCTTCTACATGTCCATTCAGATTGATAAAAGGATAGAAGTATGAATGAAAAATAAGCTTGTTGGCTGTAGACATGATAGATTCAAAGTGTTTATTTACCAAATCAACCTGTTGATATCCCATCCCATCCAAAAAGGTTTGATTCACATCGAGGATCATTCCTTCATGGGTAATGGAAACATATCCGCATGGCGCATATTTTAACCGGTCATCCATTGTCTAAATATCCTTTCAACACCATAATCTTCTCCATCTCACCCAAGATACTCATTAATCAAAGTAATGGTCTCCTGGGGATGGCTAATATGTGGATAATGGCCCTTGGCCTCCATTAACCGGAACGTACTATTATTCATATGTCTATGTAAATATTCTCCTACTTCTATAGGAACGATACTATCATCCGAGCATTGCAATATGAGTGTAGGCACTGTCGCTTTAGGCAGATCTTCTCGATGATCCGAAAAAAATGTAACTTCCGCAAATTCTCTAGCGATAATAGGGTCGGCCGAAATAAAGCTTCGTTCCAGCTGTTTAGTCAACATTGGGTCAGGATTATTCATCGCAAGTGGAGCCATAAAGCTAGCCCAGCCCGCGAAATTCATCTCCATCATATCCAGAAGCTCAGTAATATCACTTTTTTCGAAGCCCCCGAAATAAGCATCTCCCTCATTTAAATAACGTGGGGAAGGTCCGATCATAATCATTTTATTAAAATAATCCGGCCGCTCGATTGAAGCAAGCAAACCGATCATAGAGCTAATAGAATGGCCTATAAAAATAAGATCCTTGAGTTCAAATGTTTCGATAACATCTAGTACATCCTGTACATAACCATGGAGAGTATGATATTTATCCGATGTATATGCGCTTAAATCTGAATGGCCTGAGCCTACATAATCAAATAGAACGATTCGATACTTTTTCTCAAATGATGGCGTGATAAACTGCCACATGCTTTGATCACACCCAAATCCATGCGCAAAAAGGATAGTTTTTTCTCCTGCTCCAATGACTTTTACATGATTCCGCACCATAACATCGTTCATTTCATATAACTCCTCTATAGTTAGCATTCTCTCTATTTTGCAGGGTTCCCCTGGAAATATCAAGCGTAGAAAAAACTCCGCTAGATTAATCTCTAGCGGAGTTTTATGTAGCCTCCCGTTTGGGTCATCATTTGGCAAAATGGTAGCGTGCTGGGGTACCTCTGCGTTTAATCCGATCACATTTTGTCCGAAAAAATTGGTTAGCGGACCGAGTAGACCTTAAATGCGCCATTATTCCACATTTGAATTGCTATCGGACTCCACTGCAGCTATTGGCGCGAAAACACAAAATATGGGCCGATTTATATGAAATAGCGTCTCTGGAGTCCGAATTCCTTCTCAAAAGGCTGAAAATTTGCGAATAACATCATCTGGGTCCGTAAGACTCCGTGGATAAACTGTTGAGGCAGAGGTAGACAACCAACATTTAGAATGCGGAAGTCCAACCCGCATCAGCAGCGATGATAGCTCCGTTTACAAAACTGGAATCATCCGAAGCCAGGAATAACGCAACTTGTGCGATTTCTTCAGGTGTACCTACACGAGGGATCACAGCCTGTGTTAATTGCGTACGGCTCACGCCGAATTCATTTATATTTTTCATTGAAGCACTGATGTTTGTGGCAGTAGCTCCTGGTGCGATAGCATTACAACGAATCCCTTTGTTGGCATACATAAAAGCTGTGTTTTTCGTCAAGCCTACTACAGCATGTTTAGAGGCAGTATAAGTTGCTCCCGCATGGGCACCACTTACCCCACCTGTAGAAGCGGTATTAACGATAACCCCTTTTCCTTTTTCCAGAAAAATAGGCAGTGCTTTACGAGTGGACCGCATTACACTTTTGGTATTGATATCAAAGATAAGATCCCATCGTTCATCTGTAATATCACCAACTGGCTCAAAGCCATCCATAATCCCTGCGTTATTCACTAAAATATCTAGCGTGCCATATTCTTTTACAGCGGTATCAATCATGCTATCAATATCTCCAACCAGGGCAACATTTACTTTCAGTGCCTTAGCTACTCCACCGTTACTATTGATGCCTGCGGCTACTTGTTCAGCACCTTCTAGGTTCAGATCGGCTACAATCACTTTTGCCCCTTCTTTAGCGTACAACTCTGCGATAGATTTCCCCATACCCGATGCCGCCCCAGTAACCACTGCAACTCTGTCTCGAAGTTTCATGTTGGAAGTCTCCTTTACGTTTATCTATAATGTAAATATCAATATATAAAATCTCTTTAACGCTTAAAATTTATACTACTCAAGTTTAATCCTCTAAAATTTAACTATCAATATACAAATGAGACACCAAATGTTCATAAATATATATAACGTGGGATTCTGTTCAAATAGGATTAGAAAATAGACAGTTAGGTGGTCTTCTGTTGCTTAAAAATAATCGGAGAACTAGCAAATCGCGTAAAGAGCTTAAAAACGCATTGATATTACTCATGGAAAAAAAGAATTTCCGCACCATTACGATAACCGATATCGTTACCCTTGCCGATTTAAACCGCGGAACCTTCTATAAACATTATCAAACCAAAGAAGAACTTCTAAATGAGCTAATTGATGATGTGTTGGAGGATTTAATTAAGGCTTATAAAGAACCCTATCTTCATACCGATAAATTTATAGTTAGTGAGCTGACCACCTCGAGCATCAAGATTTTTGAACATGTGGTCTCTTACTCTAATTTTTATACCATCATTATAAATTCCAATGTTCTGCCAGGGTTCCAAAATAGGATTTGCGACCTCTTAAAGGAGCTCACCAAGCGGGAATTAGTCGCAGTTAATAACACTAATACCAATGTAAATATAGAATTGTTTTCCAGTTATACCGCCTATGCTCTATTTGGATTAATCATAGAGTGGGTAAAAGGCGGATTTAAATATACAGCTAACCATATAGCAGAGCAGCTGATTGAAATTCTGTCTTTTAATTCACATAATGTGATCATCAACACTTCAAATCAACCGATTAAACAGAATTCCATCCCTGTTAACGGCGACTAATTTATCTCAAACTAAAAAAAGCCACTCCAAAATGCTGGAGTGGCTTTTGAATGCAATTTATAACCTAAGGTCTTCTGTTTCCACCACCACCGCCACCTGGACCTTGATTAGTGTTTGCGGTTGTTACTCCGGATTCATTTAGCCAAGTTACGCTGCTTGTAATTTCGAACGCTACTACTTTTGTTCCTCCTGTATATTCACCATCCGTATACAGTCCGTTCGCTTCACTACCAGTCGAGGTACCTCCCGAGTAGAGGGTGTAAGAACCGCCGTCCTTCAGATCCGGTGAACTAATCACCACCGTTTGATAGCTCTTCGAAGGAGCAAAGGTCAGGATCGAGTTACCTTCGCTGTCCTCTAGATGAACCAATGTTCCAGCCTCCTGGGTCTGAGGGAAAGTCATGCTGACTGCATGTTGGCTAGAGGTGTCAGACGGTGCTTGTGCCATGCCCGAACTTCCCGCAGCCACCAAAGTTCCTCCACTCTGTTCAAAGCTACCGTCGAAATCAAGTGCACCGTTACCGCTATTGGTAGGTCCATTAACAATAACCGTGCCACCCGACATTGTGATGGAGCCGTTCGAATCCAGCCCGTCACCTGAAGCATCGACCGTTAGTGTTCCTCCACTAATCGTTAGCATATTGCTAGCAGAATCGCTGAATTGATCCTGCTCCTGAGGGCCGCCGCCTACAGTCGCCTCATCGTTACCTCCTGCTACATTCACTCCATCATCAGAAGCAACCACATGAGCTTCGCCACCGGAAATCTCGATGTTTGCTACTTCAATCCCTTCGTAGCTCTTCGTAATATCAATTTTACCACCAGATATCGCCACCAAAGCATCCGCATGGATTCCATCGTCGCCAGTTTTGATGTTGAATTCTCCATCAGCTATAGCAATGTTACTGTTGCTGTGCACTGCATCATCAGCAGAATCGATGGTAAAGGTTCCGTTGTTTACGCTAATATCTCCTCCAGCCTTCAAACCTTTAGTACTTGGTATTTCCGATTCTGTAGTTGTTGCCGTTGTTGTCGTTGTTGATGCTTCCGTTGTTGGTATCTTCGGTTTTGTTTCTGGCATCGTCTCTGGTTTGGTTTCAGATGTTG
Source organism: Paenibacillus sp. FSL H3-0310 (assembly GCF_038002785.1). Taxonomy (NCBI): domain Bacteria; kingdom Bacillati; phylum Bacillota; class Bacilli; order Caryophanales; family Paenibacillaceae; genus Paenibacillus; species Paenibacillus sp. FSL H3-0310. The sequence continues at coordinate 1,215,275 of NZ_JBBODC010000002.1, read as the reverse complement.
AGGTTCCTGTTGTTCCTGGTGCTTGATCCCCTGTTCCCTGACCTCGGCCACCTCTCATGCCCATACCTTGCCCTTGATCACCTGTTTTCACTTCACCCTTCTCGTTGCCCCCACCCGTAACTAAGGTGTATGTTCCGCCATCTATTACAAGTGAAGTCTCAGCTTGAATTCCATCATTACCAGCCGTAATATCAAATGTTCCTGCTGCTATTGCTATGAAGCCTTTGTCCGTCTCAGTATCGTTGGTTGATTTCATTCCATCGCCTTCTGCCGTTATGCTGATATTTCCGTCTTTTACAGCGACAAGATCTTTACCTACAATCCCGTCATCGGCAGCCTTAATTTCAATAGTGCCACCCATAATTTTCAGATCGTCCTTGCTCGTAATTCCGTCATTATAGTTAGCGGAAACAGACAGCTTCCCGGTCCCATTAATCGTTAAATCCGCTTTACTGAAGATAGCCGCACTCGGTTCATCTGTAGTTTCATCGGCATACACGTAAGTTGCTCCATCAGATACGGAGTTCTCCGTCCCGTCTTCCAAGGTAATGATCACTTTCCCCGCTTCTTTAATATCAATTGCTGCACTATCGCTGTTCGTGATGTTCACACCGTTCAGTACCAAGTGCACAGTACCTTCATCCTGATTATTAACTACAATCTGTCCATCACTCAACTTACCAGACAGCACATAAGTTCCTGCTGCAGTAATTGTCACTGAGCCATCCTTGGACTCAGCCCCGGTGCCGTCAACAAGCGCACTTGTTCCAGCCAAAGCAATTTCCGTCGATTGGTCAGCCGTCCAAGTTGTATTAGAATCCTCTTCATCGAACGTCACCAGATCGGACAATTTGGCGCTTGCCAGTTGTACTCCCGTAGCAGCCCCATTCTGAGTTATCGTTGTTCCCGAGGCTGCTACTGTACCCGCCGCCGCTTCAGACTGTGTTGTTGTGGCATTGGTACTGCAAGCCGACATAAGTAATGCACACAATAGCAAGATTCCTACTTTACTTCCGGTTATATATTTATCCATTTTTCATCCATCCTTTCGTTATCTTAATAGTCATTAGCAGTTGGAGTCATGGTCAGAGACAGGTCTAAATTACCGTTCCGGGTACGAATCGCATCCAAAAATTCCTTCTGGTTTACAGCCTCACCCAGCGTTACAGCGTAGACCAGTTCATATAAACTGCCAAGCTCAGACGTTCTAATCTTTTTAAGCTCATACCCAACGTTATATTTATTGAATACTTCAGCGAAGGCTTCCTCATATCCCAGACTCTCCGGGATGGTTACCTTTAATGTTTTTTGCGACGTTGTTCTTACACCAAAGTTAGTCCGGTTAAGGATAAACATAAGGGCGCATAGGATAAGGGTGAAAAAAACTGCATATCCAAAGGAACCCACTCCACAGGCAAGTCCAGAAGCCATGGTGAACAGAACAAATGTGATATCCTTCGGATCGCCCGGCGCACTTCTAAACCGAATGATGGAGAACGCCCCGGCAAGACTGAAAGCTCTGGCAACATTACTTCCGATAAGCAAAATGATGATGGCCACAATTACGGGCAGCAGTACCATTGTTAGTGTGAAGCTTTGCGAATAGCCGCTTGCATTGGTCTTCATATAGGTGTAGCTAATGATCCCGCCAAGAGCAATAGCTATAAAAATAGTTAGCAGTGCGTTGGTAAACGTTAACTCTGTACTAGTTGCTACGGTAAATAATGAATCAAGCATAGAGGGCACTCTCCCGTTCTGTTTTACTGTTCTTCAGCATTTTTTTATATTCGTTGCCGTACTTGGAGAAGCTTGTACGGTACATTTGATGCTCTGAGAGCATTTTGGCCAGCCAGACCGGAATCGTGTTCTCAGCTTTTACTTCCATAAGCCACTGCCCCGGCTCCAGCAAGGGTTCGCCATGAACACCGTGCTCCATCTTCAGATCGTACCGGCGGCTGCGAATATTTGTATCGAATGTAATTCTTAGATCGCGATTGTTTTTACAGAACAACGCTTTTCGGTCATAAGACAGATACACCTTGGGCTGCAAATCATAGCGTGTCAGAAAATATTTGATCTCTTCAATCACCTGTTTATTCATGTAATCCTTGAATTCCGGTTCCATACCGGTGGCGACAAAATCATAAGCCTCGTTTAATTTGAGCGACGTTCTTCTTTTATTAACAAGACCAAATACCTTCTTTTTGATTTCCAGATACACCTTCGTATCTTGATTTGGAACACCGTATGCTCTTAAACGAAGCTTCTCTTTGTACTTGGGCTTCGCAAGACTGTTACGAATCAGGGTGTTGTGCTCCGTGTCATAATATAAGTTGGTTATGGAGTAAAACTCATGTTGCTTGTTGAAATCGTCTAGTTCCATGTATTCAAGCAATTGGTTATAAAATTTATAGTAGGCTTCGTTGTCCAACAAATATTTGTTCTCATAACGGTTGAATACCTCAATCGCCATATGTGATCAATCCTTTCTGTTTATCGTTGTCTCGTGTGCTTATGAATGTATCTTAGATCCCAAACCTTTAATGAATCTTAAATGGTTTTACAAATTATTGATTATCTTTTACATTCCCTTAACACAGGTGTAAATCGTAACTGCGGTGAATGTTGTTCTTCCGGCCGCTGTTGTCTGCAGATTTCTTGATTTCAAACTGCTGTTCGCAGTCACTTCTATCTCAACCTTCATTAAGGTTCAATAAAGGTAATCCTGATATAATGACCTCAATAACAAATACTGGTTCTATGTAGGGGATGGCAAAACCATGAGAATATTAATAGTAGAAGACGAGCTTCATCTCGCTGAAGCCTTAACTCAAATATTAAAAAAACATAATTATTCGGTGGATGCAGTCCATGACGGCAGGTCGGGTCTGGATTACGCACTGAGTGGAATCTATGATTTGCTGCTGCTCGACATCATGCTGCCTGAGATGGATGGGGTCAGCGTCCTCAAGACGCTGCGGAAAAAGGGGATACCCACTCCCGTTATCCTGCTTACCGCAAAGGGTGAAATTACAGATATGGTCACTGGGCTGGACTATGGAGCTGACGATTATATCGCCAAACCTTTTTCCTCGGAGATCTTATTGGCAAGAATAAGGGCTGTACTAAGACGTAAAGGCGAGGTGATACCAGATGATGCTTTAAAGTTCGGGGATATTGAACTGAATACATCCAATCTGAAACTTACCGTGGGTGGCAAAGAGATCAAGCTCAATCTAAAGGAATGCGAGCTATTGGAGCTTCTGATCTTGAGGAAACAAGCTGTAACCTCCAAAGAACAAATTATTGAGAAGCTGTGGGGCTTTGATTCAGATGCTGAGCACAATAATGTAGAGGTGTATATTTCTTTTTTGAGAAAAAAACTGACCTTCTTAAATTCGACCGTACGCATTAGTACGATCAGAAACGTAGGGTATGTATTAGAGGTGACGACCTAATGTTCACAAAGCTCAGAAATCGGTTTCTTATTGTTAACTTAGTCACCATCTCGGTGATCATGCTTGTGGCCTTCATCTCCATATATGTAATTACGTACCGGGATGTCCAAAACGATATTCAGATGGATCTTCACAGAATCATGGAAAACTACAAGTCTCCCGGTGGTGACACAGGACGATTAGGCAATACCAAAGGAGGAGCCACGTTACCACGTGTGGATAATAAACGTACGGATAACGGAACACCTCCTCCAGAACGCTCAATCTCATTTATGCTGAAAATAGATACAGCGTCGAACCTTACGGGGAAAGATTCCAAATTTACTATGGACGATGAATTTTATAATACGGCTCTGCAAGAAGCACTAAGCGCCGGTAAAGATACCGGAAGGTTCACCTTGGATAGCAGCAAATGGATCTTCAACATCCAGCATACGAATGATGGGGCGATGCTTGTATTTCTGGACATCACTGCAGAGCAAAAAATCCTCACCAATCTAATCTATACCTTCTCTGTAGTTGGCTCAGTGATGCTGATTATCTTGTACTTCGCTAGCCGCTTTTTTGCTAATCGTTCAATTGCGCCGGTAAAGGAGGCTTTTGAGAAACAGAAACAATTTATTGCGGATGCTTCCCATGAGTTAAAGACGCCGTTGACTATTATTAACACCAATGCGGATGTTCTCCTGTCCAACAGTGATGACACCATTCACAATCAGTCCAAGTGGCTGCACTATATCAAGTCGGAAATAGAAAGAATGACCAGCCTGACCAATGATCTGTTGTACCTGACCGAGATGGACGATTCCAGATCGAGAATGATTTATTCGAAATTCAATCTGAGCGACGTGGTTGAAAATATCATTTTAACGATGGAAGCTGTAATCTTTGAGAAGCATATCTCCCTTGAATATGACATCGAGCCTGATCTGACAGTGCTAGGCAATAGTGAACAGATCAAACAAGTGATTATGATCCTCTTGGACAATGCTGTAAAATATTCGAACCCTAAAGGTTCAGTCACCTTATCCCTTAAAAAACAACATAATGACATGGTGTTAGCGGTCACCAATACGGGGGAGGGCATTGCGCCGGAGCACTTAGCAAGAATATTTGACAGATTCTACCGTACAAATGCTTCCCGGGCGCGTAAACAAGGGGGGTATGGCCTAGGACTGGCGATTGCCAAATCGATTATTGAACAGCATAAGGGAAAAATTTATGCCAAAAGTTTTGTCGGCGAGTCCACCACGTTTTACGTACATCTTTCATAACTACCAAGTAAAAAAGACTCAGACCCTGTTATCTCAAAGGTTTGAGTCTTTTTATTTACTTTACACTTCGCCCCAATAAATTTCGGTATTATAATCAAAAAACACTTGCCCACCCTGATTATTTCGTTCAAAAATATTCCGCAGCTCAGCCATCATATTCTCATAGCTTGGATCTCCGGGGACCGGAGTGTAGGAAGACGATCGAAGCCGCCCGCTTAATCCCTCCAAATCAAATACCTGCTGATTGCTAAAATGCGCTACTTGCATCTGTCCTTTCTTGAAAAAGGAACTAAGGATCTCAGGGGTAATGTTCTTATGATTAACTTGAGTGTAGTTCGTCCCGAAGGTCTGCAGCAGCTGCTCATATTCCTCCAGAAATGGGGTACCGTAAGTAAGCCGGGAGTTCCATATCAGAATAACTTTTCCACCCGGTTTTAGAATCCGCTTGAATTCCAATTGCGTTGCGTCCCTATCAAACCAATGAAACGCTTGGGCGCATACGATAAAGTCCATGGACTGATCGGATAATTCTGTATGTTCAGCAGACCCCGGCGATACAGAGAAATGGTTATCCTTTGCGAAATTCTCTTCCGCAGCTCTACGCATTTCCGGATTGGGTTCAACGGCAGTCACACGACTCCCGCGCTCCAGAAGTAATGCTGAGAATATTCCTGTTCCTGCACCAATATCAGCAATATCACAATTGGGTTGGAGCCCAATAGTATTGTACAAATAATCAATGGCTTCTCCAGGATAGCTCGGCCGATATTTTACATACGAATCCACCCGATTAGAAAATATTTCTTTGCTATTCATCCTTCGTCTCCTCCTAAGCGCTCAGGTTCATAATCACTTAATTTACCTTGGTAAACCAAACGCAGCCGATCACTTTGGCGAAAATCATCCGGAGTAACGAGTGCGGGCAGCTTATCCCATAACTTAATGCCCGACCGCTCTAGAATTTCCGCTACAAATTGCGAACAAAAATAAGAGTTGCTGAATTCGACAGGCTCCTTCAGGGCAATGCCAATTACGCCGAGAATATTATAGAGATACTTTTGACGGCTTCGGATAAAGACTTGCAAGACCCGCTCCATCTTCTCCACTTCGCGGGCTGTAACTTGAAGTTCATATAGGACACATGTTGTATTAGGGTATTTGCTGAACGTACCTGTCTTAATATCCTCCTTCACAAACCCTCCATTCAGGGGGTTGCTCGGATGCTTTCTGCCAAAGCTATACAGCTCGGAAAGCTCCCGATTAAAGGAGATCGAGGCATGATTATAGGGTGCTTTTGTATAGCCTTGAATGAGCTTCGTAAAAAGCGTCCCGGTATTCGTCAGTAATATAAAGACCGATGGATCTGCTGCCATTTACAATTTTCCCCTTATCAAGTTTGAGCGTTTCCTTCATAATAACATATGAACCCATTAATGGAATCTACTCTAGGACAAGTTGGTGATCAGTTATCGACCGCTCTTTATTAACTATAATTCTTATCTTTGCGGCCTTATCGGCCATTCACTTGATGTATGTAGTTATAGGGAAGCTACAACCAAATAAGGATTATACGGGCATTGGCTTTCGTATCAAGACGTGGTGGGGAATGCTTTTTATCTTTTGCCTAGCTACCCTATTTAATCCCGTCGTCTCTCTGCTGTCTCTCATGGTGCTCTGCTTCTTTGCACTGAAAGAGTATTTCTCTATGATGAAATCACGAAAATCCGACCGCAGGCTATTTCTGTGGGCTTACTTATCCATCCCGTTGCAGTTCTACTGGATTTATATCGAGTGGTACGGAATGTTTATTGTCTTCATCCCGGTTTATGTATTCTTGCTCCTACCGCTGCCCAGAATGATTAATAAAGGCACGGTTGGTTTTATGCGTAGTGTCAGCTCCACCCAATGGGGGCTTATGCTGATGGTATTCGGACTTAGTCACTTAGCCTACTTTCAATTTGCTACACCGGAGTATGGGGCGGGGCTTGTGCTTTTTCTAGTAGTGCTAACGCAGCTCAATGATGTGGTCCACTATCTCGCATCACTTTATGTAGGGAAGCGGAAAATAGTTCCCACCGCCAATCCGTATTTGACTTGGGAGGGTTTCGCTTTCGCATTTGTCATCACAACAGGAGTTTCCTACCTAATCTATCCCTACCTGACACCGCTCAACCCAATCTTCGGGTTACTGTCAGGCATGTTGATCAGCTTGAGCGGCTTCTTTGGCAGTTTAACGGTTTCCGTGTTAAAGCGGGATCTGCTAATCGGCGATGGCGATAAATTCGTGGCATTGAAGCAAAGCCATTTAAGCCGGATCGATAGCTTAACCTACACTTCACCGGTCTTTTTTCATGTCATTCGTTATTTTTTCGACTTCATGTAGATCATCTGATGGGGAGCTTGAATCAGCCCTTCCATGAATGATTATGCAGTATCTTCACCATTTGTTCTTGCTGGCTGGCGAACTGCTTATATCGATGTCCGTTGGCGCCCGAGGGATGGGGAAATCCCCATAAGCAGCGTTGTTTATCAAGCTCACCTGCGGACACAAGGAGTTGAAGTATACTTTCCACTGTTTTTCCTAAGGGAATAATTAAGGCCCGGCTCAGTATGTTCAGCTCCTCACGCAAGGAAGATAATGCCTGCGCCCTGAGGAATGAATTTGAAAGTAGCTTGGGCTGGGCCCCACTATAATTTTTCTTATCCACGAACACGGGAAAATGTAATAAAGAGCTGGTGTGCAGGATCGTCTGCTGCTGCTGAAATAGTTCTTCACAAGAGGTTAGGTTCAAGTGTTGATGCAGTTTAAGTGTATCTAACATATGAATTAACGTGTTCCGCATGGAGCCTGCGAATCTCGCCGCTTCCTTCGCTGTCCTACATACCTCTTCATCTGACAAACCAGCCTCCAGACCTATGATCGCTTCTTGTATCGCTATGCCCATTTGTGTGAACCCGGGCGTTAACCCTATAATGATCACCTTAGCAGAAGGATTAATGTACTCATTATGGGGGGCATAATACATTTCCACCTTGCCATTACGCTCCATTAGAAGCTTATCCACCTGCAGATCCTGTTTAGTTAGCACTGTACCCTTCGGGAGTGAGAGGATCGCCGATTTATACTGTTGCAGATAGGTAGAGAGGAGCATATCATCTGCCTCACAGGTCTCTATTTGTTATCGAACCACTCACCAGTCGGCCTTCGTACCAGACGGCTTGGCGCTGCGCTCTTCGGGCTACTGCTTCAGCCGAACAGCTGGCATGCAGCAGCACAAAGCTAGCAGTGTCGCCAACCTTTGGCCATACCTGCTCGCCTTTTGGATCAAGGGGTGTTAATCCTCCTGTTATAAATCTGAGAGATTGAGATAATGCCAATTCATCATTGCAGCCGTACAACTCCGCGTAACGCCCTGCCTTCTCCAGTTGATCTCCATTTCCAAAAGGGGACCAGTGATCGGTAAGGCTATCTGTTGCCAGCTTCACTTTTACCCCTTGGCTGTGCAGCATCGGAAGTGGCATCATCATTCTTCCAATAGGCACTGTGGATGCAATAGTCATACCCAGTGATGCCATCCGTTTAGCTACCTCTTCTGCCTCTTGCTGCTGAGCTCCTGCGAACCAGAACGCATGACTGACCGTGACCTTTCCTTGCAAGCCAGCTTCTTCCGTCAGATCAGCTAACCGCGTCAGTGTTTTCTTTCCCGCTTCTTTTCCATCATGTAAATGAATATCAATGCCGGCATTACTCATCACTGCTAATTCCACCATCGTCTGAAGTGACTTCTCGATATCTCCATCCACCGTATAAGGATCTACTCCGCCTACAAAGGTTGCTCCCTCTGCCAGAGACTGTTTTACCAGCTGTACAGAATCCGAGCGCAGCAGGCCATGTTGCGGAAACGCCACAATTTCAGATGAAATTTTACCCGCGAATGCATTTAATGCTTGTACAGTCGCTTCTAATCGTTGCAAGCCGCTGACAGGCTCAATATTGCAATGGCTGCGCACATGTGTGGCACCAAACCCCTGAATAAGCGTCAGGATGCTCTCTGCTTGTTGTCTCGCCATGGGCAGCAGCTTAGGCAATAATACCTTCTCTTCCTCAATCCGTTCGAAAACACTGGACGCAGGCTTTACCGCTCTCCAAGGTCCATCGAAATATGTTTTATCTAAATGGATATGTGCTTCTTCGAAAGAAGGCAGCATCAACAACTCTTTACAGTCATATTTCGGGAGCTGGCTCTGAAGCTCGATGTCTGCTCCAACAACTTCTGAAATCTTATCCCCGTCAATGCGGAGATGACAAACCTTCGTATTCGTACCCGCTACTTGCCCATCCTCAATAACATAACCTTGTTCTAATCTTATATTGGTTAACCAGTAAGAAGCATTCAACATGCTACCCCATCCTTTTCTCAACAATTTATATAGGTACGGACCGCTTTACTCTAAATGTTACCATAGCCCTTGCCATATAAAAAATGATTGAGAAATTTCAATAGCTACAGATCAATCTGACCCCGATGTTTGACTCTGGATCTAGCTTCTCTACTATAATTAACTTCCTTGTTCAGCAGTTCATCTATCCGCAGACACTTCAGACCCTTTTTATCCATTTCTTTTAAGACTTCTTCTAATCCAGTGATCATATTCAAGGGCGCTTCTTCATCTGCCCACGGTGTATCTCCGCTGTCGTGTAGAACAATGATTGAGCCTGGTTTTATTTTTTTTATTAAGGCATCCTTTAATTGCTCTGCACTCAGTGACGCTTTCCAATCTCCGACCATGACAGACCACAATACGATTCGATAAGATTCTCTTAGCAAAAAGAAATCCCCTAGATTAAGAAGCCCCCAAGGTGGGCGGTAAAAGATAGGCCGCTCTCCTGTAATTCGCTCAACAATGTCTGCGGTGCGATCTACTTGCTTCCGTCTATTGGTCCAGGGGAACTGGATCCAGTTGGGTGTATGAGTATAATTATGAATGCCGATTTGGTGCCCTTCTCTGTGCATACGCTCGATCAGTTCCGGATATTGCTGCGCCTTTTTGCCCAATACGAAGAAGGTCGCTTTTATGCCATGCTCTTTTAATAGATCTAGAAGTTCAGGTGTATAACAAGGATCCGGACCGTCATCGAACGTAAACGCAATTTCTTTCTCTGCACCTACCTCCGAGTGAACCCCCCATCCCAATATTCGGGTAAGAGCAAAAGGAACGATCATATAAAGAACAATCACATCCACTGCTAAAATTATGAAGGCCCACATTAGGAAGCCGCCTCTGTCTTACGCGGGGCAAACCGCGCTTTCAAGGACTGCTTGCTAAGCACAAGCATCATGGGAGATAACTTCTCTGTGCTGTCCTCTACACGATGTTTCCCTTCCGGATGTAGCATGCGAAGTAAAAAACGAAGGTATATCCCGAACCAGTGCCGCTGCCATTTGGACTTGATGGGGCGCTGCTCAAAACCTATTCCATGAATAATCCCCCGGTGAAGCAGTGTAATCCCGGTTAGCGCGTTTACTTTGCTTAGTTCCGGATTGCTGTCTAGATCACGACTGATCTCCTTCATAGCCTCGCGAAGCATGCGTGCCGTACGAATTCCGGCCCGATCTGCGCCAAGCGTACGTGTCAGCTGCACAATCTGGCGATTGTCCAAATGAAGCTCACCCACCCAATCTCCCGGAAGTATCCGTTGCCCATCTTGGCAGACCAAACTTTCTCCGTGATATTTCAACACTACCAACTTACATATCCCATATCTACGCACGGACTGACTACGAAATTTGGTGATGACAGCAAATATGTTCTCCCACATCATCCAAAGGGATTGTGAGAATAATTTTATAAATGGAACTGAGGTTACCATCATTTTTCCTTCTTCCTGTTTAAGTTTATCTTCTAGCAAAATCCTTCACTAAACGCCGCGTATACCTGCCGATCATCTTTACCAGACTGTTTCCGAGATAAGCACCTATCCATAGAGACACTGCACCTAACAACATGAAGAAAAGTGAGATGTTGAATGTTTTATTTTCAATCCCAAATAGCGATATAGAGGACACATCTAATAAATACAGGACAGGTGACAACAAGAGAATAATAGGGGTCAAGTAAAAAAGAGTGGCACAAATGAGACTGACCATGCCGATTCCAAACTGCAACATCAACCCTAAAATCGCTCTCCAGTTATGTTCATCCAGAAACTCTGCCTTAACCCTTTCCCACAAGCTGCCTTCTTCTTGAGATCGGGTTGGGAGCGTGCGAACCGAGATATCCGTATAGACTTTAGTTCGAATTCGCTCATGCTGTAAAAAAGTCTCGGTAGAACGCAAAACATAATAAAGGATCGGGATCCCCACTAAGGTGAAGGACATCGAAACTCCAAAGGTAATGCCCACCAAATAAAAACAAAAGTAAAATAGCCCTGTGGCAAAAGTAATTAATAAGAAACAAAAATTTCTCACATGTTTCCGGATTATTTGATTCATGTTTTTCTCTCCCTCTCTGCAATAAAAAATTGTTCATAACTAAGTAACTCCTATGCTAGTGCTTTTGGTGTAAAATCGACCAGTGCCATAATGTCATATGACAAAAAAAACACCCTACTGCCTACTCCCACAAGGGAAAGCAAACAATAAGGTGCTTATCAATTTCAAATACTTCGGTCAGGATTAATCCGAAATGCTAAAAGCCTTCTCGACTGCCTCCTCACGGTTTCGTACCCCGAGCTTGGCATAGATGGTGGACGCGTAATTTCTCACCGTTCCATCGGACAGATATAGTTTAGCGGCAATAGATTTATAACGCATTCCCTTCGAGAGGCATTCTAGAATCTCCAGCTCACGCGGGGTCAGTCCATATTCATTACTCTTCTCTGTCGGTGGTGCCTCTGAAGCTGGATGCATCTCATAGTGATCAATTAATACATTCGTAATATCGGGTGTAATCATCTTTACGCCCCGATGTACAAGACGTATTCCTTCGAACAGCTCCTGCGGCTCGGTAGACTTTAGCAAGTAGCCATCTGCCCCGTTTTGCAGTGCTTCGACTGCCATATCTGCTTCTTGAAAAGTAGTCAGGATCAACACTCGTACCCCTGGCCACTTTTGCTTAATAAGCTTGGTCGCTTCCGCACCGTCCATGCCCGGCATATTTAAGTCCATCAGCACCACGTGAGGTTGTTCCTGCTCGCAGAAGCTTATCGCTTGTTCACCATTCTCAGCTAACCCATTGATCACAAAATCCGGCTCCTGCTCTAGAATAATTCGCAGACTATCCCGGATATAGGGTTGATCATCTACCAGCAATAAACGAATCGTTTCCTCCTGTATCTCTTCAAGCCTTGGTAAACTGCAGGTCACTAAGGTCCCTTCCCCTGGCTTAGAGTAGAAATACACTTGTCCTTGCAAGTTGGAGGCACGCTCCTTCATCGCATTCACACCAAATCCTGCTTTTAAATCTTCAGTGCCTAATCCATTATCCTGCACATCCAGCCGAATCAGCTTCTCTTCATAATGTAAGCTGATGACAATTTCACTGGCTTGACCATGACGTACAGCGTTGGTTATCGACTCCTGCAAACATCTGTATAATGTCATTTGGGCCTGCTTAGATACTGTATACGGCTCTCCGAATGTTCTTAAGCGAATCTTAACCTTGGAGAAGGTCTGGAAATCATCCACTAATTTCTGCAGGGACTGCATTAGCGTCAATGAATCCTCCGAAGCGCCCACATGGTGCAAATATCGCCGAACATCATCCAGGCCATTGCGGGTTAACTTTAACAAGGCATCTATTTTGTGCTCCCCTTCAGAAGTACTCACCTCCGAACGTAAAGTCTCTAGCCCCATAATAATTGAAGTATAAGAATGCCCCACCGTATCATGCAGATCTTTGGATAAACGATCTCGTTCTTCCAGAAGTGTCATACGTTCAACTTGCGAGATGTACTGCTCTAAAACAGCATTTTGCTCCTTAATAATTCTGCCCTGCTTGTGATTCACCACCAGTAAATGAAAAGCGAACCCAAGCGTATACACCAAACCCATGTTAACAATCATCGATACAGCATCCATTTGTTGTGACAATCTAGATAACATAATTGGAATCAAAATGACCGTGATCGGAGCTGTCCAACGATAGGACTTCTGTGCACTATTGCTGGCGATCATAAAAGCGATAGGCAGAAAAGTTACGTACGATTCAGGAAACAAAGCAGCCAAATATAAACAAAGCCCACCCGAAAAAAGGATCTCCGCGATCAGATAATACTTGTAATGCAGCTGCAAACAAAACCAAGGCACAGAAAAAGAGACCACGCCCCAAACAAACGCGATCCAGAAAGGAATCGTAAAATCCTCCGAAAGATAACACATGGTGACCAAAAAAGAAGTAGAAAAACAAATCCGAAACAGGAGGACGAGCCAATCGTACCAGAACCACTGTTTGACCAGATTAAACAAGGCATTTCCCCCTATATACTCTGCTGACTTAATCTTTATTATAGTGTAACCCCTTAAGGGCTCACTAGTTACAAAAAGTCATGAGTTGAGATGACATTTTTACTAATGGTGTAATTAGTGAATAGGTAGCCTTGTATACTTAGCATTAACGTAAAAAGGATGCCAACCCATTTAGGGAGGCATCCTTGATCAATCATATTCTTTAATACCAAGACTTAAAACTTAATTCTTGAAAATCCTTTGTCTGTCTTTACATATCCCACGCTATTCCCCACATAATTGAAATTAAAATTATCCTTCAGCCTGAAAGTATAATCTACTGCGAGCGTTTTAGGATTTAAAATATATGTTGCAGAACCAGGAAAGCTAAGCTCAATATTACCATCCTGTAATTGATATAACGAAACAAAAAATTCCGTCTCATCTTGTAGGGCTACTGTCTTAACCAATCCTTTTACATTATATAAGGACAGCTTCCCATTGGCATAAATCCCATATACCTCTCCCAGGGATGATATGACAGCATTACCTGCGACATCTCTACCCCACAGCAATTTACCTTTAGAGTCAAAACCAAATAGTCGGTTCCCTGTTTTGGGAAGATTAGCCCGAATTAGTACGGTCCCATCGGTGAGCACCTCGTTGTAATCGACTTCTGTATACGAATCCGCAGGCAACTGGTATGTAAATACTGAATTTAGCGAAGAATCAAGAGCCTGGATTCGCGAGCCTTTCCCACTTCCGTAATTTGTTTGAATGAGGATACGATTTCCTTTCCCTGCTACCGTCCCTTTGTAAGTTACGTTTTTTATTTTAGTTCCATTTTTATTAATTAAGGTTAGGGACCCAGAATAATTACCGGAACCATCAAACTCTCCTCGGGATGCAAAGACTAAATTGCCGTTATCAAGTCTATACAAGTATCCCTCTGCTTGAGATAAATTCACCTTCCATTTCCGTTTCCCGTCAGCTCCCACCGCGTAGATTTGAGTTGCGTCAGGAGAAAGATTATCTGTAAAAGTTATGTATACCGTTCCATCTGGTGACACTAAATATTCTTTGGATTCACGAAACATCGATGTACCAGGGTCTGCAAAATTAACCGACCACTTCAGCTTTCCAGTCTGTGTGTCATATGATTTCAGCGTATCCACTAACCATATCTTAGTTTGAGTAGCATGCTCTTCTTTGGTGTGTAGATACACTGTGTTTAATTTAGTAACCTCCATAGGATTGCCTTCCACACTCTCCAGCTCTCCCACAACATTCAGCTGACTCCATTGGGCATTCGGTAATTTGGTTACTGCTGCTGCAGCTTCTACAGTGCCAGAGGTCACCGTACTTGTAGTCATCAACAAGAGAGCAACCAACCCTGTAAATATTCCTTTTTTCAAAAATATCAACCTTTCTTTCCATATATAGTATGCATTCTGTTACTTTACTACCTTTTCTAAGGGACAACAAGATTATATTAAGCAGCTTTTTAAATCAAGACACAGACTGTATGATAGTACATATTATTTGTCCATAAAATTGTAGTAGACCAATTGAACCAATAGGACAGCCAATTCTATAACGTATGAATACTATCGGAGGAATAATAAACTATGTTAGCCGCACTACTTCATGGCATTGCACTGGCCTTTGGATTAATTCTTCCACTTGGCGCACAAAATGTCTTTGTACTTAACCAAGGGGCCTCGCAGCCACATTTTAAAAAAGCCATTCCCGTTATTGTTACAGCCGCTTTATGCGATACCCTGCTTATTCTATTAGCCGTATTAGGTGTTTCAGTCCTTGTGTTTGCCATCCCCGTTCTGCAGACCGCTTTATTTGCTGTAGGACTTTTATTTCTTTTGTATATGGGATGGTCTATCTGGAAAAGTACACCTACATCGTCAGCGCAAGACGCAACGCCTCTATCCTCCAAAAAACAAATCCTGTTCGCGCTGTCCGTTTCTTTATTAAATCCACATGCGATTTTGGATACTATTGGCGTCATCGGCACTAGCTCACTTAGTTACACAGGCGTAGACAAAGTTGTATTTGCTGGCGCGACTATCCTAGTGTCATGGATTTGGTTCTTTGGGCTGGCTGTAGCCGGAAAAACCGTAGGACAAATCGACTCAAGTGGCAAAATCATGCGGATTATTAATAAGATCTCCGCGATCATTATTTGGATCGTTGCTGCTTATATTGCCTTCAAGCTTTTTTAAGTGGAGGAAAAAGAATGCTGTACACCAATTTGCCGTATAATTATGTCCAATTTACACCATAATGTACTAGAATTTTGACTTACGGCGCAGAATGAGGTACATTACAATTTGGACGAACAATTAACAAACCAAAATACTATAATGTTCGCATTTAGAGGTGTAAATTATGAAAGAAGTATTCGATTATGAAGATATTCAATTAATTCCTGCAAAATGTATCGTAAACAGCCGTTCGGAGTGTGATACATCAGTCACCCTCGGTGGGCATAAATTTAGATTGCCGGTGGTACCTGCCAACATGCAAACCATCATTGATGAGAAGATCGCTATCTCCTTGGCGCAAAATGGCTATTTCTACATTATGCATCGTTTTGAACCGGAGAAACGTACGTCTTTCATCAAAGACATGCACTCCCGTGAATTAATCGCATCCATCAGCGTCGGAGTTAAAGAAGAAGAGTATGATTTCGTCGAACAATTATCCAAAGAACAGCTGGTTCCGGAATTCATTACAATTGATATTGCACACGGCCATTCCGAAGCAGTTATTCGGATGATCAAACATATTAAACAATACCTGCCTGCTAGTTTTGTTATTGCAGGAAATGTAGGAACACCTGAAGGCGTTAGAGAATTAGAAAACGCTGGAGCTGATGCTACTAAAGTTGGGATTGGACCAGGGAAAGTATGTATCACTAAGATCAAAACTGGATTCGGTACAGGCGGCTGGCAGTTAGCTGCACTACGCTTGTGTGCCAAGGCTGCAAGCAAGCCAATTATTGCCGATGGTGGCATTCGCACACACGGTGATATTGCTAAATCCGTACGATTTGGCGCTTCTATGGTCATGATTGGTTCACTATTTGCCGGTCATGAAGAATCTCCGGGTGAAACCATTGAAATCGCTGGGAAGCTCTATAAAGAATACTTTGGCTCCGCTTCAGAATACCAAAAAGGTGAAAAGAAGAACGTCGAAGGTAAAAAAATTGCGGTTGAGCATAAAGGGGCTTTAGCAGAAACCCTAAGAGAAATGGAGCAGGATCTTCAATCCTCCATCTCTTATGCAGGTGGCAATAAATTAGAGGCTATCCGTAATGTGGATTACGTTATCGTTAAGAACTCCATTTTTAATGGAGATAAAGTCTATTAATTGAATACACAGGTGGGCAGGATGACTTAGGTCAATCTTGCTCACCTTTTTTTATGGGAACGAGTTCCACTGGCCTACTTTGGGGTAATGGTAAGAATAAACTTCTACTAGATCACAATAGAGAGGATTATCCTTATGCGGCAAGCTATGATTATTATTAACCCCTCATCCGGCAAAGAGGAAGCCAGCCAATATGTCAGATATGCAACAAGAGTTCTAAGTGATAAAGACTACTCCGTTACGATCAAGGAGACGGCAAAAGAACTAGACGCCACTCGTTATTCCATCGCTGCTTGTGAGGAAGGTTATGATCTGGTGATCTCCATCGGCGGGGATGGCACGCTTCACGAGACCATTAATGGTCTTATCGATCAGGAACACCACCCAAAGTTAGGTGTGGTTCCTTTAGGAACGGCTAATGATTTCGCCCGCGCATTACAAATTCCACTGAATCCCGAAATAGCCATTCAAACCCTTGCCTCCTCAAATTTAAAAACAGTAGATATCGGTCGCTTAAATGACCGCCTATTCGGCAACGTGGTTGCTGTAGGTTCAATTGCCGGAGCATTATCCTCTGTATCCTCCGAAGATAAAACCAAACTCGGCTCATTGGCATACTTGAAAGAAGGTCTTAAACAACTTACAAGCCCTACAGCCCACCCCCTTGTCATTCACCATGATGAACAAATATGGCAAGGAGACTCCTTACTCTTTCTCGCCGTATTAACCAACTCAGTCGGCGGGTTCGAGAATCTAATACCGGATGCTGCGGTTGACGACGGTCTGCTTCATTGTTTTATTATTTTGGACCTCAGTATATTCAATACCATTACAGCCAGTATATCTTTACTGCTGGGTACCCTTAAGGATCATAAAGACGTTGTCTATTTCACAGCCCACAATGTAAGTGTAAGCTCTCCAGAAACCGTAAGAACCAATGTAGATGGCGAAGAAGGTCCAACTTTGCCTATTACGCTAAGTGTTCTCCCTCGTCATATCCAAGTCATTGTGCCAGAAGTGGACTAACAAACAAAAAGCAGTCCGGAACTCAAAAAGTTCCAGACTGCCCTTAATTTATGGACGCCCCGATCCATATCTTACTAATCAAATGACTAAGAAGTTATTTCTATTCCACTACAATAAATTTTTTGCCTAATAACCACATTCCGCCGCTAATCCCTAAGAAATAAATAGGCATCGTCAGTAATGAACCATTATGGAGAGCGCTCATTCCCCACGTCGCCAAGCTAACAAGCAAATAATAGCCCAAGCTGAATATCGCACCTGCTGTTCCTACAACATCCTGAAATTGAACAAGAGCAAGACTTAGACAATTAGGTAAAGCAATCCCTGCACCCATTAATAGGACAAACAGTGTTATTAGAATACATACGATCACTATCATATCCGGCAGCGAGTCAAGACTGCTTGCGATTGTTAATAGCAAGGCTCCGCTCGCCATTACTAGACAGCCGATATGGATTATTTTTTCTGGGGCATAGAGGGTTAATAATCTTTTGGAGATCATTGCGCCTACAATCGACGCCAAAGCCACAATAATGCCGAGAAAACCATAGACTCCTGGCGAAATCTGAAAGTGTTCAATAAATATAAAAGGAGCTTCAGCATAATAGCTGAACAAGATTCCGTTAATGCCTCCAATTAGTAACCCAAACACCAATACACGTGGCAATGCGAGCATTTTTTTGACTATAGGCAGAATAGCCACCTTTTTTCTCATGGAAACATCAGTGGTTTCTGGCAGCTTCCAAAAAGCATACATAAATAACAACACACTCATCATTACTAATGTAAAGAAAACCGCTCGAAAACCAAAAGCTTGATCCACCCATCCGCCAATTAACGGACCTACTGCGGGAGTAAAAGCAATGACCGCCGAGATTTGGGCAAACATAACATGCCGTTTATTCCCGGAGACACTCTCACGAAGAATGGTTTGGGTAATAATCGAACCTGTTGCTGCTCCAAACGCTTGTATAAACCTGCTGACTAACAGCAAATGAATGGATTCTGAGTAAAAACACATCAAGCTTCCCATACCGTATACAAGAAGTCCAGCCAGCATGGAAGATCTCCGCCCGATGAAGTCAGACAACCAACCCCAGCTAAAAACTCCTAAAGCAAATCCAATAAAATATATACTTAACGTTAACTGTACAGAACTATTGGTGGCCCCAAGTGCTACTGCGATATCCGGTAACGATGGAGTGTAAATCGTCTCACTAATTTGCGGAAAAGCCACAAGAACAATCATTAAAAGTAACGATGGTGCTGCATATTTTTTCATCTTATTTTCGCCCTCCTACAAGCTTATATCCTCGAACAACTACAAGAATATGAGCCTAGCTAGGGAAATGGGGGCATCATTATGGCAAGACGACTATAGATCATCATGTTAGAAAATCACCTTTCATTGTTATGCTTTCATGGTTTTATAGGAGGGCTTACCCGAAAGATATCGGGCAAAGATTTGAGTTTCAATTATTCAGCCAAAACATCATTATACACGGTAATAGAAAAGCTCTCAAACGAATCGCTTCGCCTGAGAGCTTATTTAGGTTAGGAATTTTGTTCTGATAATCCATGTATAGTTACGCCAACAGCGCTGGATTTCTTTTTGTCCTGAGAAGCATGTAGCTTTACCATCACAAATCTTGCAAACGGCTGTATCAATATACTTTCAGCGAACAGTGCAATCAGGAAATTTCTTGGCCAATTGGCTAAGAAGTGATTAAACGTTTGAGAACTCAACCCGTTTCCGATAATGTCTCCAATAAACGTCATACAAAATGACATTCCTAGTACGGTGAATAAGATACGGAATAGGATTTTGGCGTTGAAGCTATCTGTAGGTTGTGTGAATGTAGCTGTCAGCTTTTCGGCAATACGGCCAATAACAACAGGCTCAATAATCATGACAATTACCCAAATGATCGGAAACACCTTAAGAATCGTTAAGGCAACCTCACCATTAAATTCTCCAACCCCTAAAATGATATTTATTGAGGACATAAACAGTACCGTCAGTGTACAAATGATTGCACCATATAATGCCCCCTCCTTGCCGTTTCTTGGTAATCTTGCTTCTTGATTCATGATGTACTTCCTTTCAAAATTGTCGGTAATAGTTTGGCGATAGTTTTTAAGGGAGTTGTGGATTTTTGCGTTAGGCACAACATCATCGCCCCTTCGATCGAAGCCGTCATCCACAATGCCATCTCGGAGGCTGATTCCTGCGAATAACCTTCAGTTACAAGCTTATCGCAGTATATTCGTTCCATGTTCTCATAGAGCAAGCTACATGCCTGGCGGACAGGTTCACTCACCGTAGCCATTTCACTGACAATACTGCTAAAGGTATATCCGGTAATCGTGCCCTCAGTTTCTAAGTTGTGAATCAACTTGTCGATCATGGATTGTATAGCTTCTAACGTCGATGGATGCTTTTTAAAAATATCCTCAATATCTATCGTAATTGCTTCATTTAAGCCCTTTAAACAAGCAATTAATAGTTCTTCTTTTCCATTTGGAAAATGATGATAAAGCGCTCCTTTGGTTACATTACAGGCTTTTAAAATTTCATTCACGCCTACATTTTTATATCCTTTTTGCTGAAAAAGAAGTGTAGCTGTATCAATCATTAGCGATTTTGTATCCACAATAACGTACTCCCCCTAACATACCAACCGGTCTGTTTGTTATTATAACAATATAAAAATCATTAATGTAAGTCTTTTTTGCTTTTTTTCAAAAAATATTTCATTATTTTCATTTATAACAGCAAAAAAAACTTAGAAAATTGTGTAGAAAGTGGAATTGTTGCAGTCTCACTTGGATTAATGATATCATTCTGAGGAAACTTATCTTACTTTAAATATGAAGGAGGAATACCCGGTGAAAAAGAGATCGCTAAAATATTTATCTTTTGGTATTGGGTATTCTACTGCTGTTTTTTTCTAGAATTAATTATTGATAGGAGAGGTCTGTCAAAAATTAAAAGAAACTAAAAAACAGCGGAGATATATAACTTAGATATCGTTATGTATTTTCTATTTAAAGGAGAATTCACAAAATGAACTTAAATAATAATGTTATTACAAGATATAATCCAGAAAATATTGCTAAACCTGTTGGTAACTATAGTCATGTAACAAAAATAAGTAGAAATGCAGAAATGTATGTATTTTCTGGCCAAATTGGAATCGATCAAAACAATCATATCCCTACAGATTTTAACCAACAGGTAACAAATACGATGAGTAATATTGTTGAAGTCCTTTCTTCTCAAAGGCTAACACCTGATAATGTAATCAAAATCAACATTTGGGCTACGGAAGAAATCGATTGGAACCATTTCTATGAAATTTGGAATAAAGTATTCGGTATGACACCTCCTTCAATGACAATTGCTTATATTAAAGGATTAGGGTTACCTGAATTAAAAATTGAGCTAGATGTATGGGCTGCTGGTTAAACCCTAAATCAAGAGGGACTAATTTAATATTCTGTACACCAAACGAGCCTAAGAAGAAATTCTAAAGGCTCGTTTTTCTAACCCCCCTCTATAACAGCAAAAAGGGCTCAGTTTCCTGAGCCCGTAAATACTTACCCTACTATGTTTTTATGTCTGAAGAATTGTCCCAACACTCCACGTTTTCCAGACCTTCTATGCTATCTTTATAAAAGACAGGGTCCTTCCCTGCGCGCTTCTGGCGCTTATAATCCTGCAGGGCGGCAAAGGCCACTTTAGATAACAAAAGGATAGCGATCAAATTCACGATGACCATGAAGCCCATAAATAAATCAGCCAAATCCCATACCAATTGAACTTTAGCTACGGAGCCAAAAATAATCATCGCCAAGACGCTGTATCTATAGAATAGTAATACTTTTTTATTGGAGTTCAAGAATTCTATATTGGTCTCACCATAATAATAATTTCCGATTAACGTACTGAAAGCAAACAACAAAATCATGATCGCTAGGGATCCAGAAGCCCACGAACCAATATGTTCGCTTAATGCCGCTTGTGTCAGCTTAATTCCATCCAGCCCTGGCTGTTTATACGCATCGGATAACAAGATAATAAAAGCAGTACTCGAACAAATAAGTAACGTGTCTGTAAGTACACCCAGCGCTTGCATCAGCCCTTGTTTCACCGGATGACTAGTTGTTGCAGTTGCCGCAGCATTCGGAGCACTACCCATCCCCGCTTCGTTGGAGAATAGTCCTCTTTTCACCCCTTGCAGAATAACTGCCCCAAAAGATCCCCCCGCGATTTGTTCAAATCCAAAAGCACTTTTCACAATAAGCGCCAGAATCGCCGGTATTTCCGTAATATTAATTAACATAATAATAACAGCAGCCCCAATATAGATCCCTGCCATAACCACTACAATATACTCGGACATTCTAGCAATACGTTTAACCCCACCAAAGATAACAGCCGCAAAAGCAGCAGCGACTACAAGTCCAAGAATCACCCGATTAGTGCCAAATGAATTCTCAAAGGCCACTGTAATCGTATTGGATTGAACTGCATTAAATACAAGACCAAAGGATAACGTGATCAGAACCGCAAATACCGCGCCCATCCAACGTTTTTTCAGGCCTTGCTCCATATAATAGGCGGGACCCCCACGAAATCCAGTCTTGTCCTTCACTTTATACACCTGTGCCAGAGTACTTTCAATAAATCCGGACGCTGATCCAATAATAGCTATGACCCACATCCAAAAAACAGCGCCTGGTCCACCTATTGCGATAGCAATTGCGATCCCTGTAATATTCCCTGTCCCAACCCTTGCTGCCATACTGATACAGAAAGCCTGAAACGACGAAATGGAATCTTTTGACCTTTCATTGGACTCTTTAAGAACCCTAAACATTTCTTTAAACATGCCAAACTGAACAAACTTTGATCGAATGGTGAAATAAATTCCACAAACAATAAGCAGAACCACCAAAATTTTCGACCAAAGAAAGTCATTTGTTGTACTAATCATACTGTCTAACATTTGTTGCATGTAAATCCGCCTCTCCATTGTGTCGATACCCAGTTGCTAAACCTTAAGTTACATAGTATTTTCAAATATAACAGCCCTTATTTCAAAAGCCAACAAAAAAAATTAGCCAGCAACACCATACCTTACACCGGTGTGAGAGCTATTTCTCCATCTTCATCTGAGCTCACAAGCTCCTTTAGAATAATCTAGGTATTATAAAAAAATGAAAAAGCATCCGGTGGAAGAAATGTATGACTACAATGTATGCGCGTATTTATATCGTGGAGAACATTTGGTTTGATTTGATTTCAGGACGAACGAGGAACGAAGCTATAACATCAGCAGCACAACTAGTGCCCTTATTAGCCGCAAAAGATATTGAAGAAATGGCTGTCCTCTATCATGAGCTAGCCAGCAAAAATAAAATCGTTCTGGCTAGTCAAAAAGATAAGGATCCCACCGTTGTTTTGGACCATCCAACTATGGGATCGCTTGAGACATCCATTTCCGGGGTTATCTCGAATAATCATAGAGCAGATATTTTCGAGGTATTAATTAGCCACAGCTTTAAAATATTGGTACACCTGATTTAACTTCTTATCATGTTTCCCTTTTGGACTCTCCATATTCCCAAATTCGAAAAACTTCACTTTCTTGATGCCACAATATTGAAATAGTGCTTTTCTCATCAGCACTTTATGGGAATTATTCAGCCAATATAAAGGATAAAGGGTCGGCCCCTTCATGCTGGAAATGCAAACCACAGACTTTCCTTTCAGCAGCCCTTCGGGGATGAGACCACCCTTTTCTCTGTAAGCGAAATTAGAAGCAAACATTTGGTCAATATAACCGAGCAACATCGCGGGAGGACGTCCCCACCAGATTGGATACACAAACACAATTTTGTCGGCCTGACGAATCTGCTCCCGATACTTCTCGAGCTTGGGATCGATATGCATGTCTCTTCTACGTTTATTTTCATTAAAGACCAGCACAGGATCAAATTGCTCTTCGTAAAGATCAAGGACCTCTATCTTCGTGATCTTTTGATTCTCATTACTTCCCTGAATGACTTTATTGAAAAAAGCATAACTTAAACTTTTATGATTCGGATGTGTATAGATGACTAAAACGTTCATTGCTCCACCTCTTTAATTATCATTTGATAACAAAATGGTATCACAACCGTTATTTAGTTGTCAAATGATAATTGTATTATGATAATTATTTTGTTAAGGTTTACAATAAGAGGTGATCCTTATGGACAAACAAGCGTTTTTTCAGAAAATTGTTACCTTTACGACAGCAGTCCATGAAGTAACATTTGACTTTACCAAAGATGTTAGACCGGAAGGCATTACGCCCGTTCAATATAGTATTCTGGAATATATTGCGGTTAGCCAGCCTGTTACCCTCAGCCAAATCAGCGATTGTAAGAATATCTCTATGCCGAATACCAGCCGTGAGCTCAAGAAATTAACAGAAAAAAACCTGTGTGAGAAGCTTGATGTCGCCGAGGACAGGCGTAAGCAAATGATCCGGTTGTCTGATGCTGGACAAGCGATGATGAACGAGGCTTTTGAGCGGATCGGTGAACGTTTTCTGAACCGGATTAAAGAGGTTCCCCCAGAGGAATTAGCCGAGATTAACCATGCTCTCGATATCCTGCAATCTAAGGTGTTTAACACCCAGCAATGATCTGAGAAAAAGACAGCAGAGCAGCGGTTCCCCATTAATGGGAGCACCGCTGCTCTGTGTTTTGGGTCGATGATTAGCTGACTCAAGACCGATTATTGGCTAGTTAAAGCCTAACGAAATCGAATCAGCCTCACCTTCAGCTAAATCGCCGAATCGCACTCGTCCACTGAGGCTTTCGGACCCAGATGACGTTATTGGCATGTTTTTAGCCTTTTGTGCGTAGTTTCGGACTCCAGCGACGCTATTCCTATGAATCGAGTTCATATTGGGTGTTTTTTATGCCAATAGCTGCTATGCGGTCCGTTGGCATTCCAAATATGCGAAAAAGCTGCATTTAAGGTCAGCTGAGTCCGAAAGACGCTTCCCTAATAATCCCCTAATAGAAATAGGCACTCCTCTTAAGGAATGCCTTGATTGGATTATAAGTATTCTTAGCCGGCGAAATAGACTATTTCACCAGTCCGCTGATAAAGGTCTCAAAATTGTCAGCCAAACGTGTGATTTTGTATTTGTTATCCCGATCTACATGAATAACCTCAGGTTCGCCATCATTCCCGAATTCACGGTAATCCAGCATCACCACTTCATTCTCAGAAGGACAATCACAAATCACCACACCAACTTCAGGATAACGTCCATTTTCAATCACAGTCCGGCTGCCTGAAGCCCCACACAGCGACTTATTCTTATCTCGTCCAATTCCGAGGATACCAGAAATCGTAATAAATTCTCCTGTTCCCGGAATCGGATAACGATTGTTATGAGGAATTCCCCCATTATGTAACTTCATCATATCCACATAGGAAGCAGGCAGCTTGAAGACCAGCTCTTCTTGTACAGAAGTAATCAATGCATCTGAAGGCGGGTCAGAAATATATTCTGAGAACGCATACTCGCTGTCATCCCAGAAATTAGTGGTATCCAACGCTATTACAGGCTTCTTAGCAGGTTTGTTTACAGGCTTTTTCGCAGCTTTTTTAGCCAATTTACGTTTGATCCAGCCCAGAAACTCCAATGTGTCTTCATCATCAGGTTCCAGCTGATCGGCAATCGTAAACGCTTTTAAAGCTTCGTCATATCTTTTCAGATAATAATAAGAAACCCCGATACGGTAATGCCAGAGCGGGTCACCTTCACCCTCTTCTTCAATGCTCAAATACTGCTCTAAAGCCTCTTCATATTGCCCGAGATTATTAAGCGCCCTGCCCAAATGACTAGTTAGAACATAATCTCTTTCCTCTTCAGGAATTTCCGTGATTGCATCCACGATTTCTTGAAATTCATCTTCCTCATGCCATTCATCCAATTTTGCCAATAACTCATCACTCATCATTAATACCTCCTATTAACGATCACTCAAAATACCTATTAGAAATTATACCATTTCTAACCTATGCCCAGCCAATAACGCATGTCCTAGCCCTATCAATCAAAAAGCAACTTCCCTTTTTGCTGTGAAAAACAGACCGCAGCGTTTATCTGCGGTCTGTTTTTCGTATACAGAAAACCATTTTAATTATGGTAACTATAATTGCTGCTTTCTATCCTGCCTTTACGACTGCATCCCGTTTTCGATCCTCTGCAGGAACTCTTCAACGGCACTATAGCCAAGCTGTTTAAGGTACCAATTGTTCGCAGCCGCCTCGATCAGGCCAGCCACGTCGCGGCCAGGCTGAAGCTGAATTTCAATATGCGGAATTTGCACGCCAAGATATTCTGTGAACTGGGGTTCGATTTCGAGCTCATTATTCAAGGAATTCTCCCGCCATGGTGACAACTCGATGTCGAGTACAATTCGTGTCTCTTCCTGAAAAGCTCTACGCCCGTACTGCCGTACAACATTGATCAGACCAATACTACGCAGCGCTAGGAATTCACGGGTCGTTTCATTATGCGTGCCGAGAAGCGTCGCCGGTCCCAGCTTCTTAAGCACAACTACATCATCGGCCACAAACCGATGGCCTCTTCTAATGAGCGTGTGAGCGGTTTCGCTTTTTCCGATCCCGGACTTGCCTCTCAATAGGACACCTATGCCAGACACGTTCACACACACTCCATGAATTGAAAGTTCTGGCGCCAGCGCCTTCACCAGATAAGTATCAATCTTTGCGATGAACTCTGACGTCGTCTCTTCCGTCCGAAGTAGTGGTATACCTTCTTGGTCGCAGAATAAAGTCAAATAGGGAATCTCCTGCTGACCCGTCGTCACAATAAAGCATGGGGGATGGTACTTAACGATATTGCCAATATGTAACTTGCGTTGCTCAACGCTTAGCTTTAGCAGATAATTGATTTCTTTACGGCCCAACACTTGTACTCGCTTCATGGGGAAAAAGTCGAAGTAACCCACGAACTCCAGGCCAGGTCTATGTGTCTTAGAGCGAGTGATCTCGCGGTCCATGCAGCTAGCACCCGCAAGCACTTCCAGCTTAAACGTTTCCGTAAGGCTTTGAACGGTAATCGATTTCAATGTTGTTCTCCTCCTGTGGCTACGTATTTTGAATACGTAATACGGTTACCGGGATATATTCAACGACGAATAGAATGATTCCTGCAAAAGAAATAGACAGATCATGAGATATTAACAACTATGTTCCTTCAAGAAAATTAATGAGGTATATCTCCGGTTGCGTGAGAAAATCTGCAAAACTACATAAATCCGCGTACGTCTGATGTTCCACGTCGTAACAGCCTATCAGGCCTTTTTTCTTCGGATTCCACATAAGCAGCAGATCAGAGTAATTATCTATGTCGGCTGACAGACGGAGCAGCTTTTGCCGGCCGATTTTTATTTCAATGGTATCAGTTAATGTGAAAAAGTCGATATATCTAATTTCATATTCATTTTGTGTTAGCTCAAGACGCAGTTTTGTTCCAGTAAGAAAGCTAACCAATTCATCAGACAATTTATATTTTCTCAGCTCAAACTTCTTATTCTCGATATCATGAAATTCAGCCGGCTCTAGCGATTTCAAAAAGTCAGCCAAAGCTGTATTCTTATTGCTCACTGCAATGGTGTAAGGACGATCACCATCTTTTTCCGCCAGGGTAACGTCTGCGCCACGTTCAATCAAATATTGTACCATCGCTTGATTACCCATTCTTGTGGCAACTGTTAACGGAGTGGCTTGATAAGGATAGACCATATCGGAATTGTTGTAATTAATGTCCACCCCATGATCCAGTAAATAAGCAACGGTCTTAAGGTCGTGATCTGACACCGCTTTGCGTAATACAGCCCCACCATGCTGCTTAATATCTAATCCTAGCTCATGTATGAGCGGGATATTGTTTTTGTTGCCATAGTAGGCCTGCGAATATGCACCTGACTTGACCTGATTAAGCTTGTCCAGTTTGGCCCCTTGTGCTGCAATATAGCGGACGATATCTTCTTTGCAATAGCGGACCGCGAACAAAAAAGCCGGATTATTCTTCACATTCAGATTTACACCGTGCTGTACCAGCAGCTTTATGACATCCATTCTCTCTGATATAAGCGCCAAAGCTAACGGGGTTAACGTAGTATATTGGCTAAGGACGATTCCCTCTTCAATATCCCAGCCTGCTCTAATGGCAGCCTCTAATTCCGGAATATTTCCATTGTAAATATGCATGGCCATTTGCGGCAGTTCCTCGAACTTCCCTATATCCTTCAGACGGATCATCCATTATCCACTCCTACTTCAAGTATTATGAAGAGTATAGAGAACCGTATAGTAAAAAACAATCCAAACTAAGGATGTTGTTCTAACAAATAGTCCTCATAATGTTCAGATCCGCAAGATTATTGCTGCTATTTCAAAAAAATAAAAAGAAGCTCCGTAAATTCACGAAGCTCCTGTTTACAATTTATGATGGTAAGTAAAGTTGAAGCAGCCTGCTGTTCTCAGCGAGAAAGCTGGATATATCCCTCTTTACCCTTGGATGTCCCGTCTCGCCTCTTGCTCGGCAAGAATCTCGTTATCTTCCGCGTTATCCCGCGTCACTTTCTGAACGCCAATAGCGCTATAAGAAATCAAGAGAATAACAGCTATGTAATACCCCTTTACATTTAATTCAAATGGAGCATTGTAAAGGCCAATAAAAAACATCGCATACCCGATAATCAAACCCACAAAAGCCATAATTGTGAAGGCCCCTGTATTTCTCATCCTGTGTTTAGGGTTATCCAAACGAAATTCTTTATCCTCTGTATTGTCCCTGACCACCTTTTGCACAACGATACAGGAAATCGTAATTAACACCATACAGAGCAAATAATACCCTTTTACGTTTAGCTCCCAAGTGTCGTTGTACACTCCCAAACAGAATAGAAAAAGTCCTGCCCCCAATGCAAAATACGATGCCCCCGTAAAAGCAGCCGTGTTGCGTTTGCGATATCTCTGATTCATCTGATAATTCCTCTCCCACTACAAACTTGAATGATGATATATCCTTCTCCACTATACCGTGGAACATCGGTAAAATTCTACCATTAATCAGGTTGTTTTAGGGAATTTCAGGAATTTTTTTACTATACAAATATAAAATAACGCAAACACCGAAAGGACGGCCTCAGTCCCATACAATATAGGACGAAAACCGCCTCCAGCGATCTCTGCAACATAAATTAGAAAAATGCTACTGCCTTTCCTGATCCACTAATTGTTGCTTTGCGAGACGAATCATTTCGCGGACCATCGATCCACCAATTTTACCGCCGATCTGGCCCACCGATTCTGTGCTCAAATGACCATTTTGACCGCGCTCCAAAGGGACACCCAGTTCTTTTGCAACTTCGTATTTCACATCATCAGGCCGCTCCGGATCTACATCATACCCCTCGCGCCGCATCACTTCCGCTTTAAAAATTTGCATTCCGCGGCTGGCTCCCGGCACTGCATATTTCCTGTTTCTTCTAGACATCCTTATCCCCTCCCAAACCTGTTTTAAATAACATGCCCGGAAAACGGAACCTCCACCCTTATGGACTTGCCCCGATTATTTCCAAGCAGGGCGCCGTTGCAACGCGGCATTCGTAGCACGCAAGGTTAAAGCCCAAAATAAAAAAGCCACAGCACTAACAGAAGCTCCAAGCCAACATACCCCGTTCCAGCCATAGTGAGAATAGATTTGAGTGGAAGCAATCGATCCGGTAGCACTTCCAATGGAGTAAAAAACCATATACCCTGCGGTGAGCCGACTACGTGCCTCCATGCGCAAGGTAAGTATTATACTTTGATTGGTGACATGCACCGCCTGCACCGCCAAATCAAGCAGAACAATACCAATGACCAATGCCAACAGCGACTGCTCGGTAAAACTGATAAACCACCATGAAATCAACAATAGAAGTAAGGCTATGCCTGTCGTTCTCTGTCCATGACCCTGATCCGCTAGCTTTCCCGCCCGTGCAGCAGCTAATGCTCCCACAATTCCCGCCAGACCAAATGCCCCAATTGCAGTATGTGAAAGTGATAACGGCGGAGCACTAAGAGGCAAGACCACAGAAGTCCACAGAATACTGAAAGCAGTAAAAATCAACAAAGCCAGAATAGCGCGGATACGCAATACTCTCTCTTGTACAAACAACATAAACACTGAGCTAAGCAGCTGAGCGTATGACAGTGTTTTTACCTCACGTTCCACATTTGGCAACACCCTAAATAATGTACACACCATACAAAGCATTAAAGCAGCAGAAAAAAGGTATACGGAACGCCAACCTGCAAGATCTGTAAGTATTCCTGAAATGGATCGCGCAAGAAGTATTCCAATCACAATTCCACTTGTGACCATGCCTACGACTCGCCCGCGTTCGGCAGGGGCAGCCATTGTCGCCGCGAACGCAACAAGCGTCTGCGTTACAACAGCGAGTAGTCCCACTGAGGCCATACCTACCAATAGTACCGTGCTGGAAGAGGCAGTACCCACGATAATCAAAGCCACCACAGATAATAACATCTGGCCGATAATCAGGCGGCGCTGATTCAGTAAATCTCCTAGTGGCACGAGCAGTAACAGCCCCACTGCATAAAAAATCTGCGTGATAGTAATAAGAATACCAATGGTTGAATAATCAATACCAAATTCTTTCGACAAATGATCAAGCAACGGTTGAGCAAAGTAGATGTTTGCAACCGACATCCCGCAGACAACGGCAAACAAAAGTGTCATATACCGAGGCATCGAGGAAGCATGAATAGAATCAGATGGCGTATGCGTCTCTTGTGACGAAAGCTTCTCTTTAGTCCCCTGCATTTTGGACACACCCTTTCTCTGTTAAATTTAAATCGCAAACATATTTCATACTGATCAGTATGTTATTATGCTCAGTAAATTTATCTTACAAAATGGTGTGTGTCAACATAAATATTTGATGCTACCGACTTTGATTTGACAATATAGACGACTAGTTCTAGTATTATAAAATACTGTTCGGTAATAAATTATTGAAATCAAATATAACGAGGGGTGTTAAAAATGGCTCGGACCCGCGAATTTGACGAGGAAAAAGCATTAGAATCAGCTATGGAGCTATTTTGGGAGAAGGGATATGAGGCTACTTCATTAAGCGATTTAACTTCCAGAATGGGCATTCAACGCCCCAGTATATACTCAGCTTTTGGAGACAAAAAAGAATTATTCGAAGCTGCGCTACGTAAATACACGATGTCCCATGCTTCCCGTGTCCGAGCCCAACTTCAAAGCAATCCATCCGCAAAAAAAGCCTTTCGTAGTTTTTTTGAAGATGTGGTGGCGGAGGAGTATGCAGGCAGTGTGAACCGAGGATGTTTTTGCATCAATACAATGGTCGAGCTGGCACCTCATGATGAGAAGTTCGAGATTCTTACAAGAGAACACCAAATGTATCTATCGGTTATATTTCAAGAAACTATTGAACGTGGTATACAATCAGGTGAGCTTAAGGGTGGTGTAAATGCGAAGGCCTTGGCACAAGCACTAATCGTATCGCTAATAGGGCTTACTGTACTCTTGAAATCCCGCCCGGAGCGATCCTTTGTTGATAACGCAATAACAGTGATACTTACTTCGCTTGATTAAATTCAGAGTCTTGATTTAAGTCAATGCCCGCCATAGTACTCCTAATTACAATGAAATAAAAGTCCTTTAGGAGGCTATCTTATGGCTATCTCAGAAAAAGACCTATCGAACCAGCGTAAGTCCGCTTTAACAGCTGGAATATCACTGATCATCATGACCCTCGCCTCATTTTTTTCATATGGCTTTGTCCATGGGACTCTTGTTGTGCAAGGCGATGCCAGTGCCACATTTATTAACATTGTATCTTCCAACAACCTTTTCAAAGGGGAAATCTTGGGCTGGATCATCATTATGATTACTGACATTCTGGTCGCCTGGGCGTTTTATGTGTTTCTAGAACCCGTCAACCAAAATCTTTCATTACTCGGCGCATGGCTCCGTCTAACCTATTCCGCTATATTGGCAATCTCTATATTAACCTTGATATTTGTGCTGCTGCTCACGGGAAACACAAATGGCTTTTCCTCATTAACAATCGAACAAACTCAAGCATTTATGATGTTATTTCTGGATGCATTTCAATTCATTTGGTCTATGGGGCTGGTCGTTTTTGGCGGGCATTTGTTAATAGTGGGCTATGTGGCTTTAAAATCCGATGTCATTCCTAAAGTAATCAGCATCTTGCTGCTGCTTGCTTCAATAGGCTATATTATCATTCATCTAAGCAAAATGTTTCTCCCACAATATGAGGCAGTCATTACAACACTTAATTTTATTTTTACTATTCCTATGATTGTAGGAGAACTAGGCTTTGGGATATGGCTACTGCTTAGAGGTGGGAAAATCCCCAAAAGTGTATAACGATTTTGTTATTCATCACTGGAATGAACCCGCTTCTTAATTCTACTTAATGACTCTGGCGTAATCCCCAAATAACTGGCTAATTGATGTTGGGGGACACGGGTAAGTAAATGAGGTCTTTTTTGTAACAAGGCTTTGTAACGTTCTTCAGGATTGGAAGCAATAAAGGAAGTCAACTCATCCTGAACCTCACCCAAGTTCTCCTCTACCATTTTGCGTATCATGGTTTCCAGCTGAGCGTGTTTATGGAGCATATCCTGTTCCGCATTAAGATCACCAACCACCAATATGCTGTCTTCTAGGCAGGTTAAGGTGTACGCTGAGGGTCTACTCTCTTGATGCCGATTAAAAATCGAAACCGCTTGCTCTTCCGTATAAAAATTAGATGTGACTTCTTTGCCCGATTCATCTACCGAGGACTGCCTCACACATCCCTTTAACACAAAAAAACATTTTGAGGGAACGTCTCCTTGTCTAAGGAGTACCGTTCCCTTCTTGTATTCCTCAATAGGAATACCTTCAACAATATCCTGCTGTTCCACTTCGTTAAGAGATGTAAATTTACTCATATACTTATACAATATGCTTTTCATTTATCTCTCCAATCTCATTGCACTACCTCATATAAAGATCCCTCTAACGGCTGAATAAAGTGTGACCAATCACCTGTTGTGTACAGCAGAAGCCGATGCATCGCACGCGTACAGGCTGTATAAAAAAGCTTGCGTTCGCTTTCCCGATCATACGTCTGTGTGGAAGCATCATAAATCAGTACGGCGTCGAATTCAACCCCTTTTGCGAGATAAGCGGGAATTACTAAAATGCCCTTCTCAAAAGTGAGCGTCTCCTTCGTAATGAGCCGCAGAGCTTCGCATCCTTGTGACTTTAATTCTTCATAGGCCGCACGGCTTTCAGCTGCAGTCTTGGTAATCACAGCAATAGAGTCGAGCCCTTCAGCCATCAACGCCGCGAGATCTTCTTTAATTCTTATCGCCCGCTCTACATCGCTACTAGCGTTCACTAGGAACGGCTTCTTACCCTCTCTTTCAAAAGGTACGATCTCCTCATTAGGCAGCAACGCCTTCGTAAACTCCACAATCTGACGAGTTGAACGATAACTTCGAATTAGACGGATCAGGCTCGTTTCATCTTCACCATAAAGCCGGATCAAAGGTGAATCCACCTCGTGCAAATTCGTTGCTTGAGGGAAAATCGCTTGGCCGAAATCGCCGAGCACAGTCATGCGCGCGCGGGGAAACAGCTGTTTGAGAAACGCGTATTGGAACGGCGAATAATCCTGGCCTTCATCGATAAACAGATGCCGAACTTCTGTGTTCATACGAGTACCCTCGACAAGTTCTTTTAAATACAGGAATGGAGTGGCATCCTCGCAAAAGAGTTCATCGCGGCTCAGCTTTTCCTTCGTTTGCTTACAGATTTCCTGCCACTGAGCAGGCACCTCAGTCTCGTTCGCCATTTGCCGATAACTGGCGTCGGCACTAAACAACTGATCGTATAACCCAATCGTATCTATGAACTTAAACCGTTTGACATCGCGTCTCAGCGGTGTAAAGTGCTCCTTCACAATCATGCGGCGCAGCAGTTCTTCTTCCTGCAGACCAAAGTCAAAAACATTCTCTTCCCCTTGGTCCTGATTAGGGAAATCCCCATAGTTCTCAAGATACTGAGTCGTAAAATCAAAGACGGCTTCCTCCCGCCGATACTTCTTAAGTATCTCACTGTAGGCTTCGGCATACTGATCGGTATCGAGGTAATCGAGTTCATCTTGAACCCAGAATGCCTCCTGTTCCTGACGCTCCAGCGAAGCCAACTGACGCAGTAGCCATTCACGCAATAAAACGATGCGATTAGCCAAACGGATGGAGCTATCATAGCTGTAAAATTGCGATTTCATCTGCTCCGCAGTAATCAACTCGCGGTCCCGAAAACGGATACTATGAAACAACATCCCTTCCTGCCCTAACCACAACGCATAGTTTTGCAAAACATGCAGAAAAGCTTCTGAAGCTTTATACTGCATTCCAGTTAGCCGTGCTTCATACTCTGGAGAAGCTTTGGACGTCAGTACATATTCAATCTGCTCGAACGGGTCCTCTAGACGAAGCGTAGATCCAAGCCAATAATCAATATACTCCTGAAAGGTTGTTTGCTGCATATTCTCCTCGCCAAGCTCGGGAAGCACCGTAGATACATAACTGTTAAACATCGGATTAGGCGAAAAAAGAACAATCTGATCCGCTTTGAGCCTATCGCGGTGTTTATATAGCAAATAGGCTACCCGTTGCAGCGCTGCGGATGTTTTTCCGCTGCCCGCCGCCCCCTGCACAATGAGCATACGGCTACTATCGTTGCGGATAATAGCGTTCTGTTCCTTCTGAATAGTCGCCACGATGCTCTTCATTTGTGAATCCGCACCCTTACCAAGCACCTGCTGAAGTAATTCATCACCGATCGTTAAGCTCGTATCGAACACGTTCTGAAGCTGACCCTGACGGATCTGGTATTGCCGCTTCAGCATCATCGTTCCTGAGATTTGTCCTCCCGGTGTATCGTAAGTGGCGGGGCCTGGCGAATGGTCATAATACATACTTGCAATAGGTGTCCGCCAGTCATATACCAGAAAGTTTACACCTTCTGCATCGATGAAAGACGCCACCCCGATATAGATTTGCTCACTGGAGTTCAACCCATCTTCTTGAAAGTCCATTCGTCCAAAATAGGGTGACGGCAGCAGCCGTTTCATGTTTTTATAACGCAGCAGCCGTTGGCGGTGGCTACGTTCCCGTTCAGACAACAACGCTTCTTGCTGTTTTATACTGTAAAAGGTCTCCTCGAAATCCTCATGTGTGCTCGTATTGACCGTAACTTCCTCCCAAAACTGCTTGCGGATGTCCGTCACCTGTTCACGTAATCCTGTCACTTCCGGTTCCAGCTCGCCAATCTTTGATTGCAATTCTTCCGTGACCGAATCTAGCCGTTTCTGTTCTCCCTGCCAATCTTTTTCGTTTAACATTTTTACTAACACGCTCCTTTTCAAGGTTGTTATCAAGAAGCAAAAATACAAATTTGACAAACTGCCAATCCGCGTGGTATTATTAATGTATAAATAAGATGTAATAAATCTGTCTGAAACACGCAGATTAACAGTGGTCTTCTCATAATATCACGTTATTTCATGGCGCGCAAATTATATATTAAGAAGAACCGGCAGCTCATGCCGGTTCTTCTTTTTTATTCCTTTCTGCAAAGAGTAGCCGTTCTCCCTAAGTATCCATTTCCCTAGCAAAAGGGTTGCTGCCTTTTGTTTCTGGTCTGCCTAACGGACCGAGGTGACTTTATTTACTGATTTTCAACCTTTAAAGCAGACTTTCGGACTCCAATGCAGCTATTCTTTATCCTGAACTTCATTCTAGGCGTGTTTTAGGCTAATAGCGACTATGAGGTCCGTTAGTATTCCAAAAGTGCGATAATGCTGCTATTAGGGTCAACTGTGTCCGATAGCGGCTTCACCCGCAGATGAGCCCAATTAAACAGGGAGACCTAACAGCCATTTGATGACTGTTAGGTCTCCCTTATTCTGTAGCTTATTTGTTTGCCAAGAAAGCATCGATTTGAGTTTGTAGTTCGGTTTGGATTTTATCAATGCCCGCGGATTTCAGTTGCTTGTTCAGATCTTCAAGACCTTTGTCGATATCTTTGATTACGCCGTATTCGAGCGGAATCGCATAACGGAGCATTACGTTACCAACATTGGCAATTTCCGTTTTCACTTTGCTGTTATCAAATACAAAGGTTTCAAGCGCGTAGTGATAGACATTTGCTTCCCAGCCTTTAGCCAGATCGTTTGCTTCTTGCGGGAATGCTTCATTGTCACGGTTAAGTGGCGAGTTGAAGTTCCAGTTAGAGAAGCCAGTATAGTTCGGATTCTTTTCAAGAGCTTTATATTTGTCATCGCCAACCGCTTCGTAATGTACACCGCTAAGGCCGTACATCATTAGGTCGTGCAGTTCTTTATCATTTTGCATCAGATCGAGGAACATCAAGGAACGTTCCACATTTCTGGAAGTAGCGTGGATCGAAGTACCGTTTTGGGTGGAAATCGCCACTGATTTCTTCTTGCCTTGGTTGATGTCAGCCAATGCTACTTCATAAGGGGAATTCTCTTGGCGCATCAAAGCCATAAGTGCTCCAAGTGTTCCGTTGTTGTGCGTAATTGATGCTGTTTTGCCTGCTTTAAAATCGGCCTGATGATCATTTTTACTGTTTAGAACGTTTTTCGACCATGCATTGTTATCAGCGAGATCTTTGTAATATACGAGTAGATCTTTAAACTCTTGCGTTTCATATACGTTAAATACTTGCCCTTTTTCATCCGTCAATTTGAAAGCAAACGGAAGGTCGAGATCAAACATATTCCATTCGTTTTGTTGCTTCAGCAATACACGGTCCAAATTATGATATTTCCAGTCTCCTGTTTCCGGGGTGAACGGTGTAATTCCTTTTTCGTTTTGTGCTATGGTTTTCAAGTAAGTGGCATACGCTTCTGGGCTGTTGATCTCCGGAAGATTGTATTTCTTACGCAAATCCTCGCGGTACAAAATCAGTTTTTCAACGGATTCCCCTCTGTTTTGCGGAACCATATACAGTTTGCCGTTTACCTTAGCTTGATCCCAGCTCACATCAGACATAGCTGCTAAAGTCTGCGGCATATATTGGGTAAGCAGCTCATCGGTCAATTCCAGGAATCCGCCTTTCAGCGCCTGGTCATTGTAACCAGCCCAGTTTGCCGAATAGATGAGGTCAAAATCCTCATTTGCTGCCAGCTTCAGCGGATATTTTTGCGCCCAGTCCGACCAATCCAGGAACTCGCCCTCTACAGTAGCATTGATTTTTTCTTTCAGCTTTTTATTAATCTCAGCAAAAACGCTATCATAGTCTATCGGTTTAGGGCCAACAAAAATCATTTTCAGCTTCACTTCTTTAGAGGTATCAAGGGTGTCTGAGGTAGTTGCAGGTTCTGAGGTGTTCGTAGTGTCGCTTCCTCCCTCTGACGCATTATTTGTAGCCTGTGCAGACGTATTAGCATTGTTATTGCCACCACCACATGCACTTAGAATCATTACGAAGGTTAAAACGAGCGCTAGCATCATCAATCTATTTCTCTTCAGCATCTCAAGCCTTCCCCCTTGTGTTTAATTATATTGATAAACCGAGTTTCCCCGGGTTCATCCTTTCACAGCACCAATCGTCAAACCTTGTACAAAATACCTCTGCACGAATGGATAAGCCAGCAAAATCGGGCCAGTGGCCACAACTGTCATCGCCATTTTCAAGCTCTCGGTTGGGATCGATGTCGTTACGACTGCCCCTGCACCCATCATCGCTTTGCGCATGCCATCCATATTGCCTAGCATTTTATACAAATAATATTGGAGCGGCATCAAGTTTTCATTCGATACAAACAGCAATGCATTGTACCAGTCATTCCAGTAGGCCAGCGCTAGAAACAAGCCAATGGTAGCTAACGCCGGCTTGGACAGCGGCAGGATTAGACGAGCATAGATCTTAAAGTCGCCTGCGCCGTCAATTTTTGCTGATTCTACAATCGCTTCCGGAATGCTGCCCATAAAAGACTTCATAACAATGATATAAAAGACATTGAGCATCATCGGAACCACTAAGGCCATCAGCGTATCCTTCATATGCAGGTAGTTGACCATAAGCAGATACCACGGAACCAAACCGCCGCTGAACAAAGTCGTAAAGAAAAAGAAGAATGAAAATTTATTGCGCCACTTAAAATCTTTTCGGGATAGCGCATAAGCAGTCATCGAAGTCAGAAACAAGCCAAGCACCGTGCCGAGTATAGTAACTCCTAATGTCACTATATAGGCTTGAATCATCTGTTCGGGATACTTAAACAAAATGCTGTAGGCCTCAGTTGAGAAAGCAGTCGGTATAAATTGATAACCATCCGTTAGGATTTTGGATTCTTCCGTAAAGGATGAAGATACGACAAGTATAAAAGGAAAAATACATAAAACTGAGAGAAAAATCAGGGATACATAACCAATACCTGAAAATATTTTACGATCAAGCTGCTTCATATCGTTACCTCCATTATGAAAGACTTAACTCCTGATACGATTAGAACAGAGCGCGGTCTTTGTCGTATTTACGGACAGCATAGTTCACTGACATGATCGTCGCGAAGCCAAGAACGGACTGGAAAACACCAGCTGCAGCTGACATGCCGATATCATTCGAAGTAATCAGTGACCTAAATACGAAAGTGTCGATAACGTCTGTCGAGGAGAACAACAAGCCGTTGTTGCCGATCATGTTATAGAACATCCCGAAATCACCACGGAAAATGTTCCCGACTGCCAGCAGCACCAGAATAATAATCGTTGGATACAAATTCGGAATGGTTACTTTCATAATTCGCTGAAAAATATTAGCCCCATCGATTTCGGCTGCTTCATACATTTCTGTATCTATCCCCGTAATCGCGGCCAAGTACATCACCGTTCCGTATCCGAGACTTTTCCAGGCAGAAACTATAACCAGAATATACGGCCAATAGGAAGGTGTATTATAAATATCGACAGGCTGGAGTCCGATACCTCTGAGCAAAGCATTCACGGTGCCAATATCATAATTGAGCAGGTTATAAGCAATCGCTCCGACAACGACCCATGAAATAAAGTAAGGCAGGAACAACGCCGATTGTGTGATTTTGCGGAACCATTTACCACCGACCTCAAACAACATAATCGCTGCAAAAATTTGCAAACTGTTATTGACGACGATAAACGCAATGTTATATAGTGCTGTATTTCGTGTTACCCGCCAAGCATCGCCTGATTCAAAGAAAAAGCGGAAGTTGTCGAGCCCGTTCCAGGCACTTCCAAAAATACCGCCCGCATAATCATAATGCTTGAAGGCAATAATAATGCCCGCCATCGGGACATAGGCAAACAGAAGGAAAAAAGCAACCGCCGGAGCCAGCATCAGCAAGAGAACTCTATAATTCTTTAAATCGCTCCAAAATGTATGCCCTTTCATCTTTGCACCCCTCTCTTCTCTATATCTCTTATTATAAAAGGGCAAAGGCGCTTAGATAATTCAGCGAAACAACTAAACATAATACTAATTCAACGATTCGACAAAAAAAGGTTAGCCGGCAGACCAAAAACACCCGGCAGCGATTCTCCAATAACCGAAAAATCATCGCCGGGTTTTCATTTTCACCGCTTTTTTGTTAGATTTTATTTTTCTTCCGGTACTCTCCGGGCGACATGCCCATGCATTGCTTGAACTGTCTGTTGAAATAAATAATATTTTTATATCCGGCTTGTTCCGCAATCTCATACACTTTCTTAGTCGGATCTTCGAGCAGCTCACATACCCGTTTCATCCGTAATTCACTTAAAAAATCGCTGAATAAACTGTTGGTTTCAACCTTGAATAAATGACCGAGATAGTTAGGCGTAAAATCGAAATGGGCGGCCACTTCGTTCAGCGTTATTTTTTGATCTAATCTTTCTTTCACATATTCCGTGATTTCATCAATTAACTTCCGCTTTTGTCTTTGCCGTTTCAAATAAAGCAGCTCCGACAACTCAAAAAATCTTCTTCTCAGCCAAGAGAGAATATCATGCACCGTTTCAAACTGAAACAGCACAAAGGGATGATGTGAATCCCAATTCAAAATCTCGTATAGATGCTCGTTCATTTGCTGCAGATCGGCATGAAGCTTGGAGGTAATTCGAATAATGATATCGTAGATGTCATTTTTCTGGGAGAGCGGACTGTCCCCGGCAAACAGCTGCAGCAAACAATCATCAATGGTGGTAAGGTCGTAATCAAGCATCGCTTTAAGCATCCGGTCCACAATAACCTCTAAATCTGAGGCGATTTTTTCCTTCGGGCTCCATTCCGAGGCATCTTGGATGATTCTATTTTTCCCAACAATCCATTTAATACTTAAAGCAGCCTGAGCCTGCCGATAGGAATCATGCAGCTTACCCAGTTCTGTTGTGTACATCCCTCTTCCAATCGTAATTGAACAGGAAAATTCCTGATAGAATGACCGAATGAGCTCTTCCATCAAAGCGGTAAAATATTGTTCCTGAACCGCAGCAAGGATCACAAAATGATAGTCATAGGTTGTGATGACCATGCCTAAATTTTGATCTTGCGCGAACTTCCGGATAAAATGATTGGCTGTACTGCTCCATAAACTCCGCTCTTCTTCCGTCCAAGTTTGGATTTTCCGTGCCATATCGTCAATCTCGACGATGGCAACCGCCGACGCGCCTTGTAAGTAAGACGTAAGAACGTTGTGAATATGCGTCTCCACCTGCCCCGGGGCAGTCTCATTAAACCAGCGCAGCAGCAGCTCCTGATTCACAAGCGTCAGTGTTTCCGACAAGGAAATATGCTGCTTCCTCTCCTTCTCAATCTTGGCGCAGAGTTCAGTCAGTGTCTTATTTAACTCGTCATCATCAACGGGTTTAAGCAAATAACCGGAGGCATTTAATTGAATGGCCTCTTTGGCATAGTTGAAATCCTGATGTCCGCTAATAAAAAGCAGATGGACCTCAGGGTTAATCTCCTTCGCTTTCCGGGCAAATTCTACGCCCGACATAATCGGCATGCGGATATCGGAGAGAATGATATCAATGCGGTGCTGCTCCATCATTTTTAAAGCGGCGAAACCGCTCGTTGCCGTTCTCACGCTATGCAAAGGCAAATGATCACTGCCCGCCACCCGCCGTCTCAGCCATTCCAAATCGATCACTTCATCATCCACCAACAGAACGTTGATTTCCATCGCCATACTATTTACTCCCCCATAACTTCCCGGATTTCCGCATTATCCACCGGTAAGATAATTTGAACGGTCGTTCCTGCCCCAAAGTAACTGCCGATATGAATGCCGAAATCATGGCCGTATCTCAGCTTGATTCGTTCCTCCACGTTTCTCAGTCCATAGCTGCTCGAATGGAATGAGCTTGAACGCATATTTCGCAGTGTCTCCGCCCGCATACCAATTCCGTTATCGATGACCTTGAGCTCGATGCGTTCACCCAGCCGTTTTCCGGTAATCCGGATCGCAATCGTCTCCCCAAACCAAGCATGCTTGAATATATTTTCTACAAATGGCTGCAAAATCAGCTTAATGATGGGAACCTGTAAAATATCAGGATCAATATCATAATAAACCTCAAACGCATCGGCATACTTTACCCTCTGAATTTCAAGGTACATCCTTACCTGCTCCAGCTCTTTTTCAAGAGAGATATAGACATGTCCTTCATTCAAGGTGAGGCGATAGAATTTAGAAAGACCTTGTACCATCTGTGTAACCTTCTCAACTTCGCCCAAATTGGCTAAGCTACCAATGGTCGACAATGTATTGTATAAAAAATGCGGACTGATCTGAGCTTGAAGCACATCCAGTTCTGCTTGCTTTTTCTGAATCCCTTGCTCATAGACGTTCTGGATCAGGTCCTGGATACTAGTCGCCATCTGATTAAAACTATTAGCAATGTAGACAAATTCATCATTCCCGGCAAACCCGATTCTTTTATAAAAATTCCCTTCCTGAAAGGACCGGACCAAATATACGATCCGTTTAATTTTTTTGCCTGATATGCGGGCAACGAGGAAGCCGATCACCGCCATGACTAAAAAGCTGATCAAACAAACCGTGGTGATCACCTTCTGCATTCGGCTAGCATCTTTATTCAAATAGGCATGCGGCACCCGTACCTCGATAGCATAGTCAGACAACGGAATATCTTCACTAATGATCAGATAAGCGTCTTGCTTCGCATGTTCATCGACAATACCTTGTTCATAAAGCGTTAATCCACTAACCCGATCCACTAGACGAAGGTCTATACCCTGTTCAATCGGAAAGGTATCGAAATTGCCAAAAAGCTCGTCAATTCTCGCCGTGACGCGAATATAACCAATAATCGATGGGCCTCCCTTAGAAGAAACCAGCTTGCGGAAATACGAAATATTGCTTAGTTCACTGTCGCTGTCCGCCTGAAGCCACAAGCTGTCTTTGTTATTAGCAACAATCGACTTGAACCATTCCTTATCTTCAATAACCTGATCAGAAAGAATATAATAATCGCTTCTACCGATAGGTACAGACATATCATCACCGGGGATTTCAAGCATCGTCTCATTTGCGGTATAGAGCACAAGTCTCAGATTGTTCCCATACAATTGCAGAGGGGCTTTCATATAAGGAACGATATCATCCCTCATTTTGAGCATGTTTTCCAATGCATCTCCCCTAAACTGCAGAGCATTCTGAAAATTCGTATTGAGAAACAGCGAGTTAGTCATTCGTTTAATTTCATCTGTCTGATATTCGATATTGTTCCTCGTCTGCTTCAAAGCTGTCCGGACATTCGTTTCCGCCATTTCCGTTCTGGACTCTACGAGCATCGTATAAGCTATATAACCCACCAATACATCTGTCAGCAATACTAGAATGAGGTACGGTATCATCATCTTATAGGTGAACGGAATATACTTTTTACTGAATAAAAACCTCTCCATACCCATGCTCCCTTGTATCCGAGTTAATGCTAACGTTGTTTTCATCCATTCTACAATGGAATGAAAGCGGTTACTATATATTGTGTTTGGAAAATGGGCTTTAGAGCAACACCCTGTTTTCCAATATATTTTTCAGACTGATATGAGATTTTGAAGGTCCAAACTTTATAAGGTTGTCTTGGAATTCAGCTAACTCCTCAATCGACGCGGTTTGCACCTTTATGAGGTAATTATATTCTCCACTAATCCGATATAAATCGGTAACTTCCTTAGCATTTTTGCAAAAATCCGTAATCTCTTGGCAATGTTCTGTTTTTAATAGAATAAACGTAGTTGTGCCCCGATCCAGATCTCGTAAATTAAAAGCTGTATGATACCCAGAAATGATATTCCTTTCCTCCAGCTTGATCATTCGTTCTTTAACAGAGGGTTGTGACATCGAAACCTCTTTACTGATTTGTGAAATGGACATTCGGGCATTGTACTGAAGTAATTGCATAATCTTTTTATCAATGTCATCCACAAGTTGTTCCATAGCAAGCGCCTCCTAAACCCATTTTATAAAATAAACTTATTCCACTAAAATACCTTAAATTTAATAACCATATTACTACAAAACACTTATCTTATATATATATCTCATATTTTAATACAACTATAATAAGTATATATTAAAGTTGGGAGCGATTATAAATGAGTGTAAAAGGCCTTGCACATGTAGCGATTCAAGCCAAAGACTATAAAGCAACTATTTCTTTCTATATTGACGTTTTAGGATTCAAGCTAGGTCATCATTGGAGTCTGCCATCCTTTCAGATCAAAGAAGCCTCCATGCTGATTTCACCTGACCGCAGAACCTGTATTGAGATTTTTGATAATGATGCAGTCATCGCCGCTCAAGGAAAAAAAGCCTTGTCTGATGAAGATATAGCACACGGAGCGTTATTACATCTTGCCTTCTATGTGGATAATGTAGAGGAGATATATCAAAAAGCCCTTGCACATGGGGCAAAGGCTTTTATAGCACCGGACTCTCTGTCTCTGGGCGAACCGCCTCTTCTAATAAAAAACGCGATCATTCATAGTCCCAATGGAGAAGTTATCGAATTTCTTGAAGAGGTTGATTTTGATATGTCCAGCAAAGTTCATGTAGAATAAACGCTAGGGAGGGTTATGAA
The DNA here is from genome assembly GCF_038002785.1 of Paenibacillus sp. FSL H3-0310. Classification (NCBI taxonomy): domain Bacteria; kingdom Bacillati; phylum Bacillota; class Bacilli; order Caryophanales; family Paenibacillaceae; genus Paenibacillus; species Paenibacillus sp. FSL H3-0310. The sequence continues at coordinate 1,171,354 of NZ_JBBODC010000002.1, read as the reverse complement.
TTATAAAACATACCATTCTCAGTAAAAAGTCGCTTTTCCTCTTAATTTTTTTGATATTTCTTATAGGAACCTACTTTTTATTCTTTGGACTTCCGTGGAAGTCTCTGGCTTTAAAAAAGCAATTTGAAGTCTATTTAGAAGATAAATATCAAATCGATTTCCAGCTGGGTAAGATGGACTTTGATTTTATACATCGCACTTATCTTTCTTATGCCCATCCAGCAAATGATCCCACTCTGATTTTTTATGTAGGTCAAGATATTGAAAGCAAGGAAATTCAGGATCTTTATCAATATGAAGTTAATAAACGAAATGCTGGGAGAAAGTAAGAGAATTGAATCCTGCTTCTAGCAGATGAAGAAGGAATGATAGTATTGATCGTGATTCAAGTCATCGCTTGGCTCATCGCCTTCGCAGCCTTGTTATCCATGGTGTCGATTGTGCTGGTGAGCTGGAGGAACGGGATATCGCCGATGCCTACGTCAAAATCTGTACGCTCGGCTGTTGCCGTTGAGGTGAATCGGATTCCGGGATATAGCAGCATTGTGGAGGCGGGATCGGGTTGGGGAACACTTGGCATGGATGTTATTCGCCAATGTCCAGGCAAAAGGCTGACAGGCATTGAAAATTCCAGTATTCCCTTGTGGACATCCCAGCTGCTTGCTAGGTTCGGCACACGTATGCTGCGAGCAGACGAAGGCCAGAATCTGCTCCACGGAAGGCTTCGTTATGTACGTGGGGATATCTATAGCAGCTCTTACGAGCATGCGGATATTGTTCTTTGTTACTTATTTCCCGGAGCGATGAAACGGCTGGGGGACAAGTTCAAGCGTGAGCTACTGCCGGGCGCAGTGGTCATTAGCATTTGTTTTGCCCTTCCAGGCATGCAGCCTGTCCGTACCATAACATGCACGGACACACTGCGTACCAAGGTATATGTATACACTTTTTAATTCAGGATTACCCCACTACTTCTCTTCTGATAAGGTGGTAATTCCTGAATTTATTTCAGTTTATCCACTTGAAGTCCCCCCCTTTCTATTAACCTCTCCATCTTTGCCAAAAACAATGAATTGCATGGATTTTATACTACTACCGAGGTAAGTGATTTGTGTAGGAGAATGAATTTTATCCTAAATATAACTTTTTGGATGTCTTCTCCATCTAATTATACAGAGGGCCCTCAAGGAGGAAAAATCATTTGCTGGAAAACGAACTGGATATCAAAAAAGCGCAGAAAGGCGACCACGAGGCGTTTACCCGTCTTTTCAGGCAACTGGAATCCCAGTTGTACAGATTAGCCAAAACCATTCTGCTAAAAGATGAAGATTGCGCGGATGCTCTTCAGGAAACAACACTGAAGGTGTATAAAGGGTTGGCCAACCTTAAACAGCCTAAGTTTTTTAAAACCTGGGTTATACGCATCCTGATTAATGAATGCAATCAGTTACTTCGTATGCGAGAACGAACTATAGCTGTGGCGGAAATTCCCGAGGAACCGGTCGTTTCCTATGTGCATTTTGAAGATTCAGGCAACGTAGACCTGCAAAGCTTCATTAATCAGTTGGACGAATCCCTGCGGCTTGCTATCGTGCTTTTTTATTATGACGATTTATCCATTAAGCAGATTGCAGATGTGCTCGACATCTCCGAGGGAGCGGTCAGGGCACGACTTCATCGCGCACGGAGATTGTTGTCCAAACAGATACATCCTGTGCGGGAGGAGGGTCTTGCTAATGAATAATAACAATTTAGAAAAGCAGATCAGGGAGCTAGGGAAAGCTAATATACAGGAGCTTCCTCCTTTACTACGATCACGGCAGGATTCGATTTATGCATCGCTGGCCACCATTGTCCAGGATCCTGTGGAAAAGGAAAAGAAAAAGCGGATATATCCAAAAATCACAGCTGCTGTGACTGCGGCGATATTGTTAAGTGTTATGCTAACGGCTATCTATCCGCCTACGTTGGCCAATGCGCTCAAGCAGCTTCCCTTGATAGGCGGTATTTTTGAACGGGCAGATGATATAGGGTTACAAGCGGCCCAGCGTCTGGGACTGACTTCCCGTCTAAACAGCAGTGATACGCATGAAGGGATCACCTTGTCTGCCGAAGAGGCTGTATTTGATGGCAGCCGGTTGGCATTCTCGGTGAAGCGTGAGGGAGAAAAACTGGAAGGTAAGCTAGCCGGAGTAACGATTGGAGCGGATGGTAAGCCTTTTTTAGCGAAAGGTGCAATAACCTCTGCAGAAGTATTGATCGACGGCGCTTCCCTGGAGCAATTTTCAGATGGTCTCTGGAAAGCTATGCCGTTTCTAAGCTGGATAGAAGGTGCGGAAAGCAACACAGCTATTTTTAGACTAGTGGATTCCTCGAATTCCGGAATCTCCAACAAACCTTTTCCTGATCGATTTGTATTGACCGTAACTCTTGGCTTAAACGGTATGGATGAACCGTTTGTTCTCCAAATTCCTGCGCGGAAGGCTACGATTAATAAAATTTCCACACCTGATATACGCGCACAAGTTGGAGGATGGAGTTTGATCCTGAAAAAGCTGGAATATAGTCCATTAACGACACGCCTGTCGCTCATGCTGGAACAGGATACAGACGAAGACCATGCAGCATTGAGTTTAGTGGGCTTTGAAGTAAAGGATCAACAAGGACAGGTGCTGAAAGATATTTCACAGAAAGTCCTCTCGACTTCCAATAGGTCACTTAATGTCGATTTGCTTACTGAGCCATTTGAGAAACACCCTAATATGCTCACAATCCGTGGCTATCTTTATGAGTTTGAGAACCCACAAAGTAAGAATGGAGCATTTAAAACAGACAGTTCTGGAAACCCAGTGAAGCATTATATTGACGGTCTAGAGATAAACGTGCTAGTTAAATAAAAATTAAGGAGCTTGATAATATCATGAAAAAAATGACTAAGAAGATGTCTGTAATTTTAAGTGCTGCTGTATGCCTAGGAGCATTGGGAATGCCAGCTTTAACCCAAGCATCCAGTGCTCAACCCGCTGTTGAAGCTTCCCTGAATACAACAAAAGTGGCCGATTCACACGATCAGCTTACTTTAAAGGGCAGTGCGCAGTTTGATGGTAACTATATTAAGATCGACCTGAGCCGTGAGGGATCGCTATTTTCAGGAATGCTCGCAGGAGTAACTTTAAATGATAAAGGTGAGCCCTATCTTGCAGAAGGTACTATTGTGGGAATAGACGCTAAGCTCACTCAACCAGGAGGCATTGATTTAAAAACACCACGCTGGATCAGTGACGGTGATGCCAACAAGGCGGTTGTTGTATTGCAGACCGGATGGTTAACTGAGCAACAAAAGGCAAACCTGGCTTCCTCTGAATTGAGTATCCATGTGAAACTTAACGGAATCGAAGACCCGTATGTACTTAAATTTTCTCTCAAGCAAGCAGGATTAGTGCATAACATTCAGCTGCCTGCTATAAAGAAAGACAACCAATTTGAAATCAAAACCACCCGTGTTGCTGCGGGAGAGACTTCTGTGCGTATCGCTTTAGCGGTTAAAGGGGTTGCCACCCAAGCACTGGCTTTAGGATATGACATATATGATAACCTGGGAAATGAATTAGAATTTATTGCAAGGGATTCTGTTGCAGCAACTCAAAATACGGTTTCTGAAGATTTATTGTTCGAAGCACCTAGCTCAGCGGCAGAATATCTGATTATCAGACCGTATCAAGCCGTATTTGAAAAAGGCAACACCGGGGCTTATAAAGTAGATGCCAAAGGCAATGTAGTTAAAAATTACAACAAGCAATTGGAGATCAAAATCCCTCTGAAGTAACCTTTAGCGCAGCAAATATAAACATATTTACTAGGAAAGGGGATTACCTCTCCGGCCGAAGGCTTGAGGTAATCCCCTTCTTTCAATGGAAAGAATGTTCCGTTTTACTGGTCATTTATAGCTAAAAAGCGGATAGTAGCTGTTGTCCCTTTACCTACAGAACTACTATAATAAATTTCCCCGCCGTACTTTTCTACGATATTAAAGCAAATCATTAATCCTAAGCCTGTTCCATTACTTTTTAATGAATAAAAAGGAGTCCCTAGCGACTTAACCTCAGCTTCCGACATCCCGCTTCCTTCATCGATGATTGTTATCTCAATAAAATTATTGTTCCTATTCGCCATAATAGAGACAGATTTACCAACATCCGAAGCCTCTAAAGCATTTTTTATTATATTAATAAGCAGCTGCTTAAATTCAATTTTATTAATAGAGATCTTGCAGTCTTCTTCTACATAGGTAACAATTTGATTATCAGATAACATTGCATAGGAATGGAGCAATCCTGTGACACTCTCAATAACATCCTTCACATCTACTTTTTCAAGTTTTTGTTCTCCATTTGGCTTTGAAAGGGTTAGAAATTGCGAGATAATCTGTTCTACTGTGTTCAATTCATCAATCATTAATTTAAATTTTCTTTTCATAGGATCATCAAATGAAGGATCCTCATCAAAAAACTGCAAAAAACCTCTAACCACTGTCACTGGATTTCTAATTTCATGCGCAACGGCAGCAGTTAATTGTCCAACCATCTTTAAGCGCTCAGATTGCTGTAATTGTTCATAATAAAGCTGCTGTTTTTTCATCCGTTTAAATGATATTTGAAAAATGAAAAATAATAACACTTGAACCGCTATTATATTAATGAAATTCCCTAGAATATCATAATGTAAATATGTATATAGATCCCCTCTATCAATCAAGAGGATATAGCCAAATGTAATTACCATCAGTATTCCATTTATAATGAAGGAAAAATAGAACAATTTTAAATCAAAAAATAGAATAGAGAGTGCAGGAATAAGACAAATGAGGATATAGGTAGTCCAAGTTTGAGGGTATAAAAAGAATAGCGTATAGAAATACGCAAATCCAAATAGAATGATAATCTTTCTAAAAGTATGTGTCTCATGCTTAGGGTAAATCCATAAACAAACCGTTAGAAACGCCACACATAAAAAATGAATGATATAACCAAAATCAATTCCATCTAACTCTAGAGTAGATAGTATTAATCCAGACATCATAAGAACGATGATCATTAACATTAATATGTAATAGGTTTTTCGATTCACCCGACTGTAGAACTCTCTCATGAATTCACCACTTTTAAATTGATTGTCGAAATAAGAATTATATCAGCTGAAATAGTAATAAACAATAACTGAAAAAACCAGTAAACTCAATACCCCATTTAATTTCTGAAACTAGTAATTATTGCTATAATCATTGTATTCACTTTAGTTCTGATATCTAAAGCATTAGGATGGTGTTCCCTATGGTATTTGCATTTTTATTTATATTCGCTATGTACGCGGCAACTAACTATTACATTGCGAGAAAGATTTTTAAATGGTTACAACATATATTTTCACATATAAACGGGATCATATATGGAGTCATCTACAGCTTATGTGCGTTATCAATCATTATTAATTTACTATTGTCTTCTTCAGCTATGACGACCGATTCAAATATTGTTAATTTTATTGGTCAATTCGGGGACTATTGGATGGGTATCTACTTCTATTTGTTCTTGCTTTTGATCCTTTCAGATGTAATCTTACTAATTAGTAAATGGATCAAGGTCCTCCCTTCTCCTATACCAGCACGTGTTATTTTTCATACAAGGTCCATAGTATTAATTCTAGTCATAGGATTGGTGTCCTATGGGATTTATAATGCAAATCATTTAAAAGAAGTCACCTATCCGCTCCAAATACATAAAAACACTTCATTAGATCAGTTAAATATCGTCCTGATCAGCGACTTACATTTAGGCTACGTAAATGATGTAAAGTTTATTGAAGACGTTGTTGATCGTATTAATGGACTACAGCCGGATATAGTGTTGATGACAGGAGATATATTTAATGGTAACTACTATGCGCTCTCTAACCCTTCCAAAGGAATAGAGTTATTAAGTACTATTCAGTCAACCTATGGAGTTTATGCTTGTTTAGGTAACCATGATGCAGGACGCTCATACGATGAGATCGTGAACTTTATAGATAAGAGTAATATCAAACTTCTAAATGATGAGCATGTCGTTATTGATAATCAATTCGTTGTTGTTGGCAGAAGGGATTCATCACCGATTGGTAATCAAGGGAACCCTCGAGCAATTACTTCAGAAGTGATGAGTGACATTGATACAAATATGCCCGTTATCGTAATGGATCATCAACCAACCAATAGGATTGAATACGCAGATGACGTTGATTTGATACTTAGCGGACATACGCATCAAGGACAAGTATTCCCTGCAAATCTGATCACCAATGCTATGTTTACAGTAGATTATGGCCACTATCAGAAGAATCCTAACAGCCCTCACGTCATCGTTACATCTGGTGCAGGGACTTGGGGACCGCCATTACGAATTGGCACGAATAGTGAGATAGCACAAATCAAAGTTGATTTTAAATAGACGATAATTTTAGACTGATTAAAAAACATGGAAGAATATCCCGTTAGCATACATAAGTTCGAAAAAGAGCATCGACCACATTAATGAGAAAATCCACCACCGTATGCGGTGGTGGATTTCTATGTCTGCCTATCCAACTGTAATATCAGCAAGCACCCTCATCGACTAATCATGCCGGATCTCCGTGTTAGTCCGAATACCTTCGAGACGTGCTCTTGGATCAGGCGTTATTCTTTCCCTCTTTCTTCTATTTATCGAATACAAAACAAATAATAATATAAACCATAAAGGCGTCAACAATAAGGCCGGACGAGTTTCATCAGCAAATAGCATAATTATGAGTATGATTGCAAACAAAGCTAGAACAACATAATTCACAAAGGGTGTAAACGGTGCTTTGAATTTTGATTTGGCCTGCAATTCCGGCTTCGTCTTTTTATATCGCAAATGGCAAATTAGAACGACGCCCCAAACCCAGATGAAACAAATGGCACTAATTGTTGTCACGATGCCAAAAGCCGTCTCCGGAATCAGCTTACTCAACAAAGCGCCTACAGATAAGACAAGCGTGGATATGAATAAAGCATTACTTGGTACATGATTTTTATTAAGCTTTGCAAAGTTGGCTGGAGCCTGGTCATTTCTGCTTAGATTGTATAGAATCCGGCTTGTTGAGAACATCCCGCTATTACAAGCGGACGCAGCTGAAGTTAATACAACGAAGTTAATAACCCCCGCGGCAATCGGAATCCCCACTAAACTAAATGTTTTAACAAAAGGACTTTCTGCCGGGTTTAGTTCTGTCCAAGCGTTGATGCATAATAAGGCAATAATAGCACCCACGTAAAAAAATAGAATTCGTAAAGGTATTTTATTTATTGCCGATGGGATAGTTTTTTCTGGATTGGAGGTCTCTGCTGCCGATACGCCCACCAATTCCACACCCACAAAAGCAAACACAACCATTTGAAATGAAAGTAGGAACCCTGAAATGCCGTTTGGAAATACTCCCCCATGTGCCCAAATATTACTGAGCGCAACCGTTCCAGTAGTTGTTTTGAATCCAATCACCAGTAGAACTACCCCGATGGCAATCAATGCGAGAATAGTGATTACCTTAATTAAAGCAAACCAAAATTCCAATTCGCCAAAGCTTTTTACCGTTAATAAATTGAGTCCTAATAAAATAATTAAACAAATGACTGCGGGTATCCATTGTGGGATATCAAACCAATATTGTACATAAACCCCAACAGCTATAATATCGGCCATAGCCGTCATGATCCAACAAAACCAATAGGTCCATCCGGTTACAAACGCCGCCCGCGGTCCAAGATAGTCTTCGGCAATGTCTGTAAAAGATTGATAACCTGCTTTAGACAACAGAAGTTCTCCTAATGCCCTCATCACAAAAAAAATAGCGATACCCACGATTAAATAAGCAAAAATGATGGATGGTCCTGCCAGCTGTATAGCTTTACCTGATCCTAAAAATAATCCGGTACCGATGGTTCCACCAATCGCAATGAGCTGAACATGCCGATTCTCTAAATCTCTCTTTAATTCTTGTGCTGCCATTTCAAACTCCCCCTTATGTGAAAAAATGTACAAGTAAAAATGATAACAAAAAAGAGATTGGATACGCTCCAATCTCTTAGGTCTAAGAATAATAAATAAAATACATTCCTTTATTCTGACGATGATCAGAATAACAAATGAATTATCTAGTACTCTTCTGTCCTTTTGCCTGAGATTGTGAACCCTTCGGCGCCGGGGGAATCCCCCACGGTCTCTCCAGAAGCTGCTCCTGCTATAGTGTGATCCATAGCAATCATAGCTTGCGAATTATTTAATTGTTATGCCGCTAACTTCATTTTTAATATTTTTCAATACTAATCATTGTCAAATATTTTGTCAATAACATTAATTACCGCTTTATTTCAACTGCGAAATACGCGAATATCACGCATTGCTTCGGAAACATCGCAACCAACAGACCAAGATTGGCTGATGGTTAATATGAAAAAAGGGCTATCTCATTGTAGAATTCTACTCCTGAGACAGCCCCTTTATGTTTTGAAACACACTCTATTAGTGGCTTGTCAGCCAAGCCGCCAACTCTTCTGTCTGACTCAGAATAGCTATTGGGTCCCAGTAGCCGGAGCGATCGCTTGTCCAAAGAAATACGTGATCATTTTTGACTGCTGGCAGTGCGCCCCAGATCGGGTCGGCTTTAAGTTCATCCAGCTTTTTCGAGTCGGAGGTAAGAATAATATAGTCACCGGCATACTTTGGTAAGACCTCAGCAGAGAATGAAGCCCAGCCCGGATCGGCCATTTCGGCGGCGATATCCGCAGGAGGCTTAAATCCTAATCCATTATAGATTGGTTGTCCACCTTTGCCGAAGTCTGTCCCCACCGCCATTAAGCTATTTTCAGACCATTCAATAATGGAAAATGTGCTGTCTTCAGGCACAACCTTCAATACGCTCTCCTTGGCACTGGCCATACGGCTGTCATAGTCTGCAAGCCAGGTTTTTGCCTTATCTTCTTCACTAAGCAGTTTCCCGAAATAAGCCACTTCCTCATGTACCGTTTTTAGGGAAGCGTATGGAATAACGACCGTAGGTGCGATTTTTGACATCTGCTCATTTAGCTCAGGATAGAAATCATCCATAATAATCAAATCAGGATTAAGCGACAGAATTTTCTCTACATTTCCATTCCCATCCCCTATATTCTCAACGTCTTTCAAATACTCCTGAAAATATGGATTTTTAATATGATGTTCGGAGGTGCCGATAGGTGTAATGCCAAGCGCAATTAAGCTGCCAAGATATTCGCCTGCAACAATTCTCTGGGGATGAAGGGGGATCTCCACCTCACCGTTAACCGTTTTAACGATTTTGGTCTTCGGCTGCTGTGAGGCAGCATTTTCCGTAGCCCCGTTTGTACCACATGCGCTCAGCACCAAAATGAAGCTTAGCAGCAGTACCGATGCCAGCGTAGGCCTTGAATGTTTAAACATGAATGAATCTCCCTCTTGATCAAAATGATACTGATAATCGTTATCAATATAATCAGTATAGTCAAATGATTCAAGGGCAACAATGGAGGATTCTATGTTTGTGGCAGGACTATCTTCTAGTTTGTTCTTTCTGGAATGCAATTCTCTATAGCTAATCGGGGAAACACCCTTATACTTTTTGAACAGCCTGCCCAAATAACTAGGGTCTTGATAACCGACGCCCACTGCAATTTCCTTCAGCGTAGCATCTGTTTCCAGCAGAAGTGCCACCGCTTTTTCGATGCGCACCTTAATTAAGTAATCAATCGGGCTAAGTCCAGTACGGATTTTGAAGTAGGAAGATAAATGGGGGACGCTATAGTTCAGGCTTTCCGATAATGATTCCAGCGTAATGTTATCCGTATAATGTTCATGGATGATGTCGGCGATTCGGGCAGCCAGATCCCGCTTAGTCGTATTAACCCCTTGCACCGACATTTGATGAAATAGCTCATACACAAACTGATGGAGTAAAGTGCGAACATGCAACCGCGCAAGCGGCTGCTGCTTTCCCCACTCCTTAAACATCTCGCTCACTATGCGATACAGCGCTACCGAATTGTCAGGCGTCATGCTGTACGAATGATCAAAGGATTTAGCGCCCTCGTATAGCGTAGCAATCTCTAAGGGTAGTGAGGGATGCATACTCACTTTATAATAAATGCTATAGTAATCCAGCCCCTCGCTGCCTGCGTCAATGTTGAGCACAGTTCCTTTGCCTACATGAAGCACTGTAAAGCGCTGTAAACGGTGAACTTGGCTTCCCAGGTTAACTGTAGCATTACCGTGAATCGACATAAGAAACAGCCTTGAGGGGACGTAATAGGAAGGTATAGATTCGCCAGGTCTAAGGGTCATCCGACGAATATCAACTACTTTGCAATTCGCGTGATTCCATACAGCAATAAGGTCATTGATGTCCATGATTGACTAACACCTTACATGTTTTCGTTTGAAGCCGAGCTGCGATTTATCAACTGCCTTTTGAATATTAATTGAAGCATTCAAAATCTTGCTTTTTGCACTACCGGTATGGATTTCCACCGGGCCAACTTCCTTTGCAATCTCAACCGCTTTATCATGAAGCGGCAGATAGGATACGCCCACAGTGTAGATGAAATTGTTCATTGCGTATTTCGTTCGCTCAGGAGCATCATGAATCGTGTTTTTTGCAAGCTCCAACATAGCGGCCAATTTTTCTGCGGAAAATTCACTGTCCGGGCGATTTCCGAGCAGCCAGCAGTAACAGTTCCAGCCCGCCGACATTTTCAGCTCTATCTCACTTGCAATCCATTTATCAGAAACCTCTTGCGCAATATCCGTCTCCGCCAACGTTACTGCCACCACAAAGTCCGATAGCATATAGAAATAAGCCCCAGCAATCCACCGCTCAAAATCCGACTCGGTCATTGCTTTAGGCTCCGCGATCACCCCGGCAAAATACATAGCGTCGTAATTTCCCGTAGCATAAAGCTGCTCGGCCAAGGGTTGATTATGTTTTATTTTTCTGAAGATGGGCTTCATCTGGCCTGTGGCCACACCAAAAAGCGGTTCGTGCGCGCCATTGGATAGATATATTTTCTTGGTGCGTTCCTTGCCGAGAGCTTGAAGCTCTTGCATGACCGTTTCTAAATCCATTGTTCGCACTTCCTTTTTAGATTATTGGCTAGGGACTCAAACTTTACTTGAATATATCATAAAAGCCCTTATAAATACCTTCTTTTATACATCAAGGTAATTTGCCCCGCTATGTATTCAGCGCTATATTGGTTGCCATCCTTAATCCACCACATAATAATCCCCAGTAGTGAGGCTGCAATAATATCAACGGAGACTACCTCCTTAGTAAGGTCAATGTTCCTCGCGTTTCTTCGTTTTTCGACAGTACTTTTTAACAGGTTGGTCAAGTTTTTTTTGAAGCCTTTATGCTCAATCAATACAGCAAAAACTTTCCGGTATTCAAAAAAATAATTTAAAAAGGTGACCAGCTGCTCCTGTTCGTTGTTGCTCTTCATTTGTAATAGCGGTTCAACCTTCATGGACAGGTCATCGAAGATTTCATGTACGATCTGGCGCAATAAATCGTTAATATCCTCATAATGCAAATAAAATGTTGCGCGATTTAGTTCCGCGCGGTTGGCGATTTTTTGGACGGTTAATTGCGAAATCTCCACATTGTCGGCCAATAATGAAAAAACGGCGTTCTTAAGCATCTTTTTTGAGCGAATAGCTCGTGGGTCAACTCTTTTATGTTCAGTCATTTCATCCCTCTATTATCGTTTAAATGGCCTTTCATCAACTAATTTGCCTATTCTGTCGATTAGTCGACATTTTCAATAAAATTGCAAATAGGAATACTATTTAAATCCTGATATGATTTATTTTATTGACACTATGTCGAAAAAGCAATGAAGAGAGGACTGCAACATGCAAGAAGACATTAAGAAAATAAATAAAGGGATCTTACTAACCATCTTAATCTTTGGTTGTTTCTTATCCACACTCAATCAGACGCTTTTAAATGTCGCCTTAAGTAGTCTGATGGATGTATTTGATGTCACGGCAACAACCGTACAATGGATTTCAACAGGATTTATGCTGATCAACGGGATTTTGATTCCGATTACGGCCTATTTAATGAAACGTTTTACAACACGGCAATTATTTATAAGTGCCATGTCATTTTTATTAATCGGTTCTATAATTTGTGCAGCAGCGCCGAGCTTTAGTCTACTCTTAATCGGACGAATGATCCAAGCTGCCGGTGCTGGCATTATAATGCCGCTCATGATGAGTGTTGTGCTGGCGATCTTCCCCGTTGAAAAACGTGGCAGCGCTATGGGACTGCTTGGACTGGCGATGATATTCGCTCCTGCTATTGGGCCAACGCTCGCGGGTTTTGTTGTCGAATACCACTCTTGGCGCTGGTTATTTATCGGGCTTATTCCACTTGTCCTCATTGTTATAGCGTTGGCACTCAAGTATTTAGTGAATGTATCTGAGACGTCTAAGTCGAAGCTTGATGTCATAAGTGTTCTTTTATCAACCGTCGGATTTGGCTTAATTTTATACGGCTTCAGTAGTGCAGGCAGTAAAGGCTGGGATGATGTAATCGTGATCCTGACCTTAGGGATTGGGGTCGTGGTAACAGCCGTATTCTGTCTTCGACAAATCAAATCGGATGATCCGCTGCTAAACCTGTCGGTCTTCAAAAATAAGGTTTTTACGATGACATCTCTTATTAACGTATTAATCACGATGATGATGTACGCAGATATGATCTTATTGCCTATTTATCTGCAGAATGGCCGCGGGTTTACAGCATTTGATGCAGGACTACTATTGTTGCCGGGCGCACTCGTAAATGCGTTCATGTCACCCGTCACCGGTAAACTATACGACCGTTTCGGTGCGAAGCCGCTGTTCATCATTGGTCTATTGTTTATTATTCCATCTATGTGGGCGGTAACAGATTTATCTGAATCAACTACGTATACGTATCTAATGATTCGTACCATTGGCCTGCGAATTGGATTAAGCTTCATTACTATGCCACTCAATACAGCCGGACTAAATGCGTTGCCCAAACAACTTGGCACTCATGGTACAGCTGTGAACAATACCGTTCGCCAAATTGCCGGGGCCATTGGTACTGCTGTCGTAATTACAATTTATACAGTGCAGGCAACAAGTCATGCAACTACAGTGATGCTGAACAATCCCTCCACTACTCCTGACATTCTTAAATCCCTTACATCAATTCTTGGGGCAAGTGACGCCTACTACTTCATGATGATTTTATCCATTGCCGCATTTGTTATAACCTTATTTATGCCCACGAAAAACAAGCTCATGATTGAAAAGAAAGCAAACCTAGTTAGCAAGGAAGAACCTCAGTTGTAACTAGTAATTGCAGAGTAAATGAAGAAAAGCCATTCCTTAGCGGAGTGGCTTTTGTTATGAATGGCTTGCTTTGGATCATTGGAGCACGTATTCCTACGAGCATCAATATTTTCTTATCCATATCAGTATCCCCCTCTCCATATCAAATGTGTAGACTCTATTATAAAAAAAGGAAAAATATGTAAACTTTACACATAAGTTAATATATGGTATTTTAATAGTGTTATTAAAAGGAATATTAATCCATAATAAGGAGCTGATTCCATTCATGAAATTATCTTTAAAAAAGAGATTGATGCTTGTTGGAACCTTTGTTTCAGTCTTTCTTTTTTCTTTTGTTTCCCAAGCATATGCGACTAATTTAATTGGCTACCCTACAGCTACACAAGCTAAGAATAATTGGTGCTGGGCTGCGACTAGCGTTACCATACTTCAATATTACGGAATCTCTGTAAGCCAATGTTCTTTTTATGATCATGTGAAGGGAACCTCCGGCTGTACAACAGACGAGAGTGAATCTTATGGAACTGTTCAAGAAGGCATTCATGATTATGGTGTCTCCAGTTGGAATCATACAGGAGCACTATCTTACAGCGATGTAAAAAACCAGATTGATAATGTTGGCAGTCCTATATATGTAAGCTGGAAATGGAATAGTGCTACCGGTGGCGGGCACGCAGTAGTTATCTATGGGTACGACACATATAGTGGAAATGATTGGATTCAACACATGAACCCGAGTGGGGGCACAAAAACCTCCATGTTATACACCAACGTTAAAGGTGGCTCCAGCTACGATAGAACCTGGAGATGGGGACTTCATGGCTTCAACAAATATATTTAAGGAGGGCTTCCCATTAAGAAAACGCTGCTGTTAACTGTAACTTCATTCGTTTTATTTCTGACTTTTTTCTCACCTGTATGGGCTCAGACCGTAACTGAAGATGTTGTTTCTTTTGCAAATACAGAAGGATTAACATTGATTAAAGAAGGGCTATCTAAAGATCCTGAAGGGTATGGTTACAACAATGAAGCAGAGATTAGTGAAATTACCGTAGGTCAAGGAATGCAGATTCATTTTATTGATGGCGCTAAGCTTAGGGCGGCTTCCGATAGTCTGATTGAAACGGTCACACCCCAAGACAACTGGGAGTTTCTTATTTTATCGGGCGGAATACCCAAATCTAAAATGATCATTCAAAAGGATTCAAACGGGTCCTATCAAGTTACTGAGTTTGGAGGAAATCCTAATACTTTGGCCTATGCTATTCATTCACTAGAAGCTGAGGGTGAAGTGAGTGAGCCTACACTTATCCGTGAGCGGGACGAATATATAGCTGCCTTCAAGAAAGACAATCAGGAACTAATCATCGCCCCACAACAAGCCTCATCAGCAGAAACAAAAGGACTAAGCAATATTTCAGAGCCTCAAGCACCCGGGCATTTAATTGATGTGTTACAAACGATGCAGAACGATTCTTCCGATGACGAGCAGGATGGGTCGGGAACCATTGCTTCCGCATATTATGCGGACGATAATAATCATCTAACAAGGTCTATCACCATTAGCGCCATTATTGCTCTAGTAGCGGTATTTGTGTTCTGGGCCTATCTCAGAAGACGTAAACAACCTAAATAAATGTAAAAATAAGTAGGCCGCCCTCCTTCATTGGATTGCGGCCTACTTTGATAGATAGTACCTCTAAAAAGCCTCCCTCTCCCCATATGATTAGGACATAAAGGCTGCCAAAGACCTCGTTAGCATAACACCATTTGTAATGGTATCTTGCGGCTAAACATCTCGTCCAGTACCCATGCCCCTTTTATACATTTTTTCTGCTTCAATAGGACTTTCTTTTGCCGTGATATGATACGGAATTACCCGATAAACTTGAACCGGACCGCCAAATACAGCCGATCTATACTTTTCCACATGCTGCTTGGACAAGGGGCGATTATAATAACCCGGTACGTATTTATTGATCAATTCCTGAAGTACATGTGTGGCTTCATCCAAATCTGAAATCGGTTCTGCTTGTCCAAAAATCATTACGCTCATATAAGCTGTATCCGTTTTGGCTGGTACCGGATCTGTAATAGTTCCGAATTCCTCACATACCGTAAAACATACCTCCGGATTATCACGCATGACCTGATTACGTCTTCCATCTCCAGCCCCATGAATATACAGTTTCCCTTCAGTCCATACATAATTAAGTGGCACAACATAAGGGAGGTTCCCATCAACCAACCCCAGATAACCTAATCTCGTTTGGTGAAGGAACCTTTCAATCTTCTCTTGATCTAGGCATTCCCTGGTCTTGTAACGAACCGAATTCATATCGAATCTCTCCTTTTATTTAAATTGCGGATACCAGCGTTGTTACGGTAGTATATCAATGAATGGATTGCATTAAAATATCCATAATTCGCTGTTTAGAGCAATCCATAATCAGCTTTTTATGATTGGAGTTTCTATTTGGAGGTATGTACGATGATGAAAGTAATTCGTAATGATAAGAGACCGATCTGGCAGCAATTGCTTGATCAAGCGATTCATAATATTACTAGCGGAGTCTGGGCACCAGGAGAATTACTGATTCCTACCCGCGAACTTGCACACATCGTAGGTGTCTCCCGCTCAACTATACAGATCGTCTATGAGGAATTGTTAAGTCGGGGTTATACAGTTACCTCCCGTCGGGGAGGGACGCGAGTTAGTACATGGAAGCAAGTCACTATGTCCACGAAGGAAATAGAAACAGAGGGCCCCACACCTCCGTCACTCTCCTTGCTAGACTCAGCTGTTGATCAATTACATGACTGGTTCAGAGGTAAAGAACAGCTAGAAGTGGATATTGATTTCAGTCCCCATGAACCCTATTTGGATGAACAATTTCAAAAAAACTGGCGGCAATCGCTGCTCCAGGCATCCGCTGAAATGGATTTATCAAGCTGGGCTTACGGTAACTGCTACGGGTACACACCATTACGTGAGCAAATACAGCGTTATTTATCACTTGAACGGGGCATACATGTCCAAACCAATCAGATTCTGTTGACCTCAGGAGTTCAGCATAGTATTGACTTAATCGCACAGTCACTTTTAGCTGATGGGGACACTGTCTCAGTAGAGGATCCAGGTTTCCCAGCTGCTTGGATGGCAATGAAATACCGCCGTATGAATGTGGTACCCGTTCCCGTTGATGAGTATGGTCTAGTGGTTGAGCATATTCACCCGCAATCCAAGCTGGTCTTTGCCACCCCTTCCCACCAGTGCGCAGTAGGGGTCGTTATGTCGGAGCCCCGCCGGCAACAATTGCTGCATAAGGCCGTTCAAGAACGATTTTGGATCATTGAAGACGATTATGATAGTGAATTTCGATATCGCGGGGAGCCGCTGCCAACGCTGTTTAGTCAGGCATCTAATAATACTTTGTATCTCATGAGTTTCTCTAAAATGATTGCACCAGGCATTCGTATTTCGGCTATTATTGGATCAGTCGAGGCAATTGCTCAGCTAGCAAAGGTGCAGGAGCTGACTTACCGTCATCTTCCGATTATGGATCAGCTAACACTAACCCACTTCATTAAAAATGGTCATTTTATGCGCCATATGCGAAGAGTCAGAAATGTGTACCGGCGAAGACACGAGGTCATGGCAAAAGCTATTATGGCTAGCGGTTTAGGGGAGCGCTTCACGCTCAGTGGAGTAGAAACTGGATTACATATGTTATTAGAAGCTGAGGAAACATTCGACGAGGAAGCTGTGACAAAGTTAGCCCTACAACATGGAATACGTGTGTACCCTCTTGGGCCCTATTGTTTGGATAGCAAAAGAAAAGGATGGGTATTAGGGTTTGCAAAAGTATATGAGGCAGCGATTGAGCAGGGTATTCATCGTCTTGCGGAGCTGATCCTATAAAATCATCTCCGCAGCACTCACAAAATTTGTTGAACAGTCCATAGACTATTTTAGATTTATGAAACCATTGCTTCCGCGTATTATCCGGACGATAATAATCACCTAACAAGGTCTATCACCATTAGCGCCATTATTGCTCTAGCAGCGGTATTTGTGATCTGGGCCTATCTCAGAAGACGTAAGTAACCTAAGTAAATGTAAAAAGAAATAGGCCGCTCTTTTCATGGAGTGCGGCTTATTTTTCTCTCATCTACGGCTCCCGAGAAATATTCAAACACTGCACTCTAATACTATTAAAAACTTACCAAGAAACTACTCAAAGGCATATCGGTTTACTCAACTTTCCTTATAAACAATTTTTTCAAAAAAAGCATAATCCTTATAAAGAATTTTCTGGAATTTCCGATATATTAATAGTACACATAATGGTTCAAATTACCTAATTGGGAGGGTTTTATTTGAAAAAGATTTTTAAAATTGGGTGTCTGGGATTCATCGCTTTAATTGTACTAATCATTGTTATTGGTATATTTGCTAAAGATAAGGATAGTTCAAACGACACAACTAGCAAATCTAATACCACCGCAAACTCTGTAGAAACAAAGGGCACCTCAAAAGAAGATGCGAAAAAACTAGCAAAAAAAGGAGAGGAATTACAAGTTGGCGATGTTGTTTTTAAAGTTAACAAGGTAACTACTACCAAGGAAATTAAAGATGGAAATTACTTATCCTACTCACCTAGTGCTGACGGAAGTATTTTCCTAGTAGTAAATGTAACTGTTAAAAATGCTGGTAAAAAAATGATTACCACAGACTCATCATACTTTCAACTCCTAAAAGATGAAGTTACGTATAACCCGTCAACGTTGATTACTACTTCCGGAGACTATTTTTTATATGAAGGAATCAATCCTGGATTGGCTCAAACAGGCAATGTAGTATTTGAAATCCCAGAAGATATGACTGGCTTTCTTTTAAATGTCCAAACTGGGTTCTGGGGAACCGAACAAGGACAGATTGAATTGAAATAATACTATATGGATCGTAAACCACCAATGTAAGTTGGTGGTTTTTTGTTACTTCTTCGAAGTAAAAATTCTACTTTATGATCAAAATAACCGTCAACGAAGTAACTGGTGCTTTAAAACGTAGTGGTTAAGATACTTGGCAGTTAACAACTGAATATTTAAAAATCAATGCAAAAGGCACTACCTTGAGGCAGTACCTTTTGCATTGTTAAGTGAAGAGATATCCAATTTAGGGGAGGTTAATACTCCACATCGACCCAATCAGGTCGTACATTACATAGCTTTTTCAGCCAGATCACTAACTAAATTTCTCATCCACTTACGGGAGTAAATCCGGGCGTAGCCGAAGCCAAAGCGGACAACCTCCTCCAGCGAGATGACGAGATACACAAGGTAGACAGGTTGCTTCCAAATGTATGACAGCAACAGCCCGGATGGAACACCTATCAGCCACGTTGCGGTAGACTCCATGCCGAATACGAACTTGCTGTCTCCTCCGCTGTTTAGAATACCGCCGGCTATAATCATATTGGATACTTTGACCCAAAGAAATCCAGCAAACACGATAACGATATACATGCTCATTTGTTTAGCGTCCTCGGAGATATTGAACGCAGAGACATACAGCTTCGAGCCTGCCGCAATGATAACCCCGACGATCAGAGAGATAATGATGCCTAGACGAATGAACCTTTTCGCATGATCGAGTGCGATATCAGATTCATTCGCACCCAAACGGTTGCCAACCATTACCCCTGCTGCACTAGCCAGACCCGATAATAAACCGATGCAAAGACCCTGAAGTGGGAAGGTAATGGTCATTGCAGTCATTTCCATCGTCCCCATACGGCTATAAATGACCGCATATGCCGTTTCACCCAATACCCAAATCAATTCAGTCAGTAGCAGCGGATAGGTCGTTCCAAAAAACTTGCGAATGAGCGGTTTAGGAACGATGAATAAGTTCTTTAACCCGACAGCTCCCGGTAAACGATACCGGTACACGGCACCAATGATCAACAAGCATTCGAAGACCCTAGAGATAAGAGTAGCAATGGCAGCGCCCTTCAGACCAAGCGCAGGAGCACCGAAATGACCGTAAATAAGTACGTAATTCAGTATAATATTCAAGCCGACTGCAATTAGACTTACATACATCGGCCATTTGGCATGGCCAGTACTGCGTAAAATCGCGGAATACATCATCGTGAGCATGACAGGCACAAAACCGATCGACATTATCTGGAGAAAGATATAACCCTCATCTATTACATTCACGTCTGTAGTGAACAGGCTCAGAAAGAGCGGCGAATCGATGAAGACAGCCGCAGAGAACAGGAATGAGAACGCAAAGCCGGTGATCAGTCCGAGACCCAGTACTTGAGAGACGCTTTTGGAATCTTTATTTCCCCAAAACTGGGCTGCATATATGGATACACCCGTCGATAAACCGGCCAAGACAACCGCGATGATCCCGTATATTTTAGTCGACATCCCCACCGAGGCAATTGCCACATCTCCCAGCTGCCCAACCATCAATTGATCCGTCAAATTAAGCAACGCCATCAGCAAGCTTTGAAGCGTAACGGGCACAGCGATTTTATAAACACTTTTGTAGAAATCTTCTTTCTCTGACATGTATCGTTCACAACCCCCATATTCTCGATTTTTCCAGAACCCATTGCCATTCGCAGTCTATGACTTAGTGTGAGGTTAGATCACCTTTTTGTAGCGCATGAGCGTGTAGTTATCTTTTGGTTGAATTTCTACAACCTTGAACTTTTTCGCAAAGTTCAATTGCTGATACCCGTCTCCATCCACTAAAGTAATGTTTGTCGAGCCGCCTATGATGATTGGAAGCTGCATTAGAATAATCTCATCGACGATATCCTGATTGAAAATATGCCAGTTTAAGAATCCGCCGCCTTCGACCATCAGACTGGTAATCCCATAGTTCTCCTCCAACTGACGTTCAAGCTCCACAAAATCTACTTTATCCTCGCCGCAGATAAGGCACTCCTTCCCTCTTTGCCGGATCTGTTTGATTTTTTCTTCATCCCGTCCTTTCTCGGTCGTGACAATAATCGTCTTCCCTTGGTCCGAGAGTACATTGCAATCTAGCGGAATATCCAAGGTAGTTGTCGGAATGATACGAATTGGATTTTTATTTTCCTCATACC
This sequence comes from Paenibacillus sp. FSL H3-0310, assembly GCF_038002785.1. Taxonomy (NCBI): domain Bacteria; kingdom Bacillati; phylum Bacillota; class Bacilli; order Caryophanales; family Paenibacillaceae; genus Paenibacillus; species Paenibacillus sp. FSL H3-0310. Next base: position 1,150,770 of record NZ_JBBODC010000002.1, on the reverse strand, counting down.
GATTAGTAAGGAAGGGATTGTCCGTCAAAATTGTATTTTTGCCGACCATAATTCCCTGCACCTTCCCCCGGAATAGATGAATAAATTCCATATCCTCACTGGAAAATAAAGAAAAAAGCTCTTTACTCGAATTACCAGCGCCCATAGTGAGCTTTCCATCAATAGAAATTTGGCTGAATATCGTTGTTTTCATTTGGCTCTCCCCATCTCTAATTAGCTTTTAAATGCGCCCCAAGAGGCTTGAATAGTCTGTTCTATTTTGTTCAATGCTTGTTCAGGATTGCTCAGGGGCAGCTCAATAAGACCCGCATTTAACGCCTCCCATACATGGATCATGAAGGGATAAGTCGGCATCGGCCGTGAATGATCCAAAAGCGATAAAATCATCTTTTTGTTAGGCGCAGCAGAGGCAGCTAGACGGTTCAGTACCTCTTCCTGAGCCGGAATCCGCTGTACACCCAGCGTCCACATCGTTTGGCATTCGTCACTCAGCATAAAGCGCGTGAATGATAAAATATCTTCCCGCTCCTCGGACGTTAATGAATGATTAGGGTAGATCAGGCCAATAGAAGAAGACATGGATAACGATTGCCGCCCTTCGATGCTCGGAAGCTGGCAAACCGCAAGCCTATTGTTCATATGCTTATCTAGATGGTTATAAATCCACTCGCCACAAATAATGGCGCCGATCTTACCGTCAATGAACTGCTCAAGCAGTCCTGTCGAGCCGTCGAGACTAACGAGCACGCCTTGATCCATCTTGTCGCGAATAAACTGAAGCGCCTGCTTCATTTCAGAGGTGACGATATTCGGCTTTCCATTCTGTACAGGCCAGCCGCCGAAAGCTGTAAGGAACGGAATAAACCAATAGCCTTGCTGTAAGTCTGCTCCAATCGGTACGATACCTTGGGCGGATAACCTTTCTGCTGCCTCTTCGAACACGTCCCATGTCGTCGGCGCACTAGGGTAAATCGACGGGTTGTAATACACAACCAGATGATTGCCCCGCAATACCGGGATACCATACTGAACACCATTCATTTGCATCGTTGAAAGAGCACCCTCAGTCAGCGTATCGTCAAATAGCCCGCCCGGCACTTCGGAGTAAAGACCGTTCTCAACATAGGAGGACATGTCGGCAGGAACCATCGCCAGATGCGGACCTTGCTGGGTGTCCTTAATTTGGTTCAGACGCGCAGTCAGCTCCGTAATATTCATGACTTGTGGCGTAATTTGTACCCCAAAGCGCTCAGTATACAGCTTACAAATTCCCTCCAGCACCTCAATCGAGGTATCTCCTGGACCATCAAACTCATGCCATACCACGACTTCCTTATTGTTCTTTTCCATTGCAGCCTCTCTCCTTACCTAAATTGTCTATGATTGTTTACGAGCACTAAAGCCTGATTAGGCGCAAGCAGCAAGCAATCGAACGCCTGACCTACGCTGCTACCCGTTAAGGAACTATCCAGTGTTACCGTCATTGGGCATCGGCCAGGTACGGCAACCTTCAAATCAACTTGGCAGAAAGCAGCAGCACTCAAGTTAAAGCAGCACAGCAGCGTTTCATCTCCTTGCATATACCCGTACAGAACAATACCTTCCGGGGATTGAGCCACGAAAAAGTTTTCCGGCTTCACTAGGTGGCGCCAATCTTTCTTGAGTTCACTTAGTTCTGCCAACAGCGGCAGCATCGGTGTAGGATTGGTCCAATTAATTTGCATAACGTTAAAAAAAGCTCGGGAAATCTCCTCTCCGTTCGTGTTATCTCCAAGACCACAGTTGAGCGGCTGCTCCTCATTCATTTCATACCCCGTCGTCACGTATGGAATTGCGTTCGGAAGAAATTGATTAAATACCGCGATCATCCGAGCAACCTCTACACCGCCACGGCTGGTGATCCGAGGAGTATCTGCTGTTTCTGCACAGGCAAACACATGTATATTCAACTCAGGCAGCTCTTCTAAGAATGAAACGAGATTCTCTTTAGTAATTTGTGTCATGACGTTCCACCCACTGCCAAGCATAATGTTATAGCCGGTGTTTGCCGCCTTCTTGTGGTTGCGATTGAACAAATCTTCGCTGATTAAGATCGCATTTGGATTCATCTCTTTAATTGTGTCAAAAATACGAGTCAACAACGGAATAGGAAGCACGTGTCCGATGTCGATGCGGAAGCCGTCAATCCCATATTTTTCGAGATTAACCCGTACTGCCTCCTCCAGAACATCCCACAGCTCCAGATTCGGCTCCTCTCCCGGGTAGTCATTGCATTTAATCGTATCAAAAAGGACATATGGCGACTGATCCGGACTTATAAGATGTCTCACTTGCGGAGAGAAATCCTTGTAGAGGCGTAAGAACGTAATGTCTGTCCAAATCGGCTGCACATCATTTATCCAATCCGAATGCGCTGGAGCAGTCGTTATCCCCATCTCTTGCTCCACCAAAGTTAATAGCTCATCTCCAGTTTTAGCAGCTTTCTCCTTTAAGCGCTGCCAAAGAATTGGATGGAGTTCATTGGGCGGTGGCGTGAACTTCCGCAGAAATACTGCTGTCTCCTGGCTGCGGTAGACCGTCTCCAATTTGTCCGGCGTACACTCCTCAAAAAATCCAAGCTGGGGAATCGCGGGCGGCGCAAAGCCTTCTAATTCGTCCATTTTGATCCAATACACCCATTCAGGATGCTCGGTAATGAACACACTGTTTTTCGCCGTCACACGGGGAATGAAATCAACAACAGTCTTAATATCAAGTAAATGACAAGCCTCTACCAAAGCGCTGAGCTCATCATGGATCGTAAACTCCTCCATATCATCCAATAGGCTATCGTGCAGGTTCTCGTCCAAATGGAATAACGATTGCACTGCGTAAGGGGACCCAATATCCCCCTTCAGATTCAACTTGCTGTACTGGTTAACTGGAAGCATGTACAGAATATTGATGCCCATTTTCTTTAGCAGAGGCAGAAGAATAAAGAATCTTAAAAAAGTACCCGATTCAATTTTTCCGTCATGGTTGTAATCCCAAGCCGTAGAATAGCGAATAAGCGAAGAATAGATCGCGCTATCGTCCAGATTTATGCGTTCCTTAAGCAGATATCTCCACGAAAGCCTGTCCACATAATTCAAATGATCAGTCAAAAAATCATACGGGTGTACACAAATTTCACCCTCTTTTTCTAAGAGAACACGTTCATATTGGCACTCATTCCACACTGCGGGTATCCAAATTGGCTCTACCTCTTTGGCCTTTTGTGTAGACAAGTAATCTTGAATTAATCTGAATTTGCTATCATTGCTCATCAACAGTGCCACCTCTCATTGATTGTAGTCTTACGTTTAGGGAACAAAAACCGTCTTTACGGTTTCACTCCCAACCACCTTCAAAGAGTTCAATTCATAGCCGATTAACTCATCTATCGCTGCTTCATGCTGACTGAGCTTAACTTTTCTAGTTACTAGTTTCTCCATTTCAGGAGTTTCAGCGGCAAACCGCAAAGCTTCCTCGAAAATGTAGCGGTATTCACCTGCTGCTATAATTTTTATTGCATGCTGCACGAATTTGGTAGGGGAAAAGGTGTAGCGATACTTCGCATTAATACCAAAAGGAACGATGCGGCCTCCACGTTCAATCCACTTTTCCGCCATTTCGAGTTGAGTGCCCACCGTATCGATAATCACATCAAACTTATGTCCCGCACAGATTTTGTCTACGGTAGCTTGATTTAATTGGGCAGGGGTTAGAGCAAAATCTGAGATCTCTTTGGCAAAAGCTAGCCGAAAGGGATTAACTTCAGTCGCTACCGTGAGCGCAGATTTCGACTTGCTCACAATTTGGCTTAACAGTCCCATTGGACCCGATCCAAGAATGAGTACCTTGTCGTCTGCTGTGACATTGGCTTCTTTGAAATTGTGCAGTACACAGGCAAGCGGCTCAATCAAAACCCCCGTCTCCCAGCTCATATGATCGGGAAGACGGTGTGCAAACGTTTGTGCAGTTGAGTAAAAAAAAGTGAATGTCCCATTTCGATTCAAACCCGCAATAGGCATCCCATTTCCATCGATGCCCGTACAGAGGTGCGGCTGTTTCTTCAAGCAAAAATAGCATTCATCACAGCTTTGATTCGGATCGATAACTACTCGGTCGCCTACCTTAACACGGTCAACGTTGCTGCCGATTTGGATTACAGTCCCTACTGCCTCATGACCCCGAATGACCCCTGGAACCCCCTCCTCTTTCCCAGTTATGACTGCTAAATCTGTTCCACATACACCTGTCATCTCAATCCGGATCTTGACTTCATCCGGTGCTGCAATCTGCGGCTCTTCCCATTCGCAGAGCTCCAGCTTATGATTGGATGTCCACACCAACGCTTCCATACTCATTCCCCTTTCTCTTTTTTGTTATCCATATTCGCCCAGAATATATCATAACTACCATGTAAAAGTAAGGTGAATGTTGTCGAAAAATGTTAATAATTACATTTTTATATAAACACTCACGAGTAAGCGCTTTAATTTTCTTTCGCTTATTATGCGGAGTGCACTGTCTGAAACGGCAAGTTTAAGGGCCATCCCTTGTGGGATGACCCTTGAATACTATCGTGATCAATCGAGTTCCGCGAGGAAATAAATCCCGAATCAACGTCTCCTATTTTGCAGCTTCCGCTTCCAGCCGTGCAATGACCTCAGAACGGGCTTGATCTGTGAAGCTAAGCACGCCGTTTTCCTGAACGATCAGTCCTTCCCGTATTCGGCCATCCAGCCAATCGCTGATCCAGCCGGGAGCATACCCGCCTTGGCCGAACTCGCCGCCAAAAGCAATCATTTCTTCATATACATCCAGATATTGTTGACGGCTTGTATTTGGATAAGAGCTTGTGTATAGCCAGAACTGCACATCATACATCAGAGTAGAAAGCTCATCCGCATGAAAGGAGAAATGTCCCTTCTCTTCAACGATTCGGGTACATACTTTACGGATCTTCTGCTCAAGCTGATCCACCTCAGACACATGGCTGCACAGCTTCGCAAGCAATGGTGAGAATTGGCCTACGGCTACTTTGCGCAAATCCTCCTCTTTATCTTCTTCAGAGGTGTCGTATTCCTCATCACTCACCAGGCCACGTATAAACGTCTCGAAGTCTGGGGCCAGAAACGTAATCTCATAATTATCTTCCTGATCCACATGAATCACCTCGGGTTCACCGTCCTTCCCGCAATTCCGGTAATCCAGCATCACGACATCATGACCTGCCGAAGGGCAATCACAAATTACCACGCCAATGTCAGGGTATCCCCACTCCTCAATCATAAACGGACTGCCGAGATCGCCGCAGAGTGAATAGCTTTTCTCACGTCCGATGCCCATAATGCCCGTAATCGCAATATGATCCTCAGCCCATGAGGTCGCATCCTCCGTAGGAAAACAAGTATTATAAGGCACTCCCCCATTGTGCTGCTTCATCAGACTGATATAAGAGGCAGGAAGCTTGTAACCCAGTTCTTCTTCTACAGAAGCAATCAGCTCATCCGTAGGCGGGGCCAAAACATATTCTTTTAGCGCATAATCGCTATCTTTCCAAAATTCGGAGAGGTCCATCCCTTCAAAAGGAGTTGCAGTCGTCCCCGAATCATTATGTTGCTCTCTGATTGCCTGTCTGGCTGCGGCGTGTTGTTCTTTGCGTAGCTTGCGCTGGCTGAATTTCAGAAACATGGCCGTATTCTCATCATCCGGATCGAGGTCATGGGCAATACCCAGCACTCTCACCGCTTCCTCATATCGATTCAAATAATAGTAGGAATATCCCACACGAAAATGCCACAGATAATCATTCTGTCCTTGTTCCGCAATCTTCGCGAAGTGTTCAAGGGCTTCTTCATAACGTTCCAAATTGTTATACGCTCTTGCCAGACTGCTGACCATCTCGTAATCTCTGTCCGCTGGAGGAATCTCCATCAGAGTGTCTACAATCTTCTGGTGTTCATCATCTTCATGCCACTGTGTCAGCTGTGCGATTAGTTCTTTGTCCATGGTCTACCTCCCAAGCTTATAATCAAGTTACTAGAATATAGAGAAATATGGTTTTCCCTATTCTACCAGATGGGATGTAGGTATTGAAAATCGATAATAGAGCCTCACAAAGATTCTTAATTATGGGTACAGCCATATCCCTGAAACCGTCATCACCGCTGGCAGTACAGCCTCGTCAACCGCTACATTGTCATACCAGCCGCCCACTGCAAGGTTCAGCACCAGATAAAATGACTCGTTAAAGGGCATAACCCCTGGCTCCAAGCAGCGCTCGGCAAAGCAATGTCCGTCTACCAGCCATCGAATCGAACTGGCGGTCCATTCCAGTGCATAATCATGGAATTCATTAATGGTTCCGCTTTCAAAATGGTGCGAGAACTCCTCGACGATTTGATGTTCCCAATCCTTTCCGTAGTGCAGTGTTCCGGATATTTGCTGAGGCAAGCGGCCTTTGGCTTCCATGATATCAATCTCGCCGGAAGCTGGCCAAGGTCCGTAAGCCTGTTCCTGCGGAAGCAACCAGATGGCAGGCCAAACCCCTTGCCCCACCGGCAGCTTTGCACGCACAACTAACTTCCCATAGCAAAAGGAAAAATGGTCCTTTGTATCCAAACGAGCCGAGGTATATGCAAAATTACGCCCATCCTTTCCAATGGATTCACTGCGTGCGCACAGATTTAAGCCAAATTCATCGATATACAGATTGCTGGAATGATCCGTGTAATACTGCTGCTCTCCGTTGCCCCAACCTGGGTCTATGGGATTACCCTCATTATCTAACAAGTCATTGCCAAGGCGGATATTCCATAGCTTCAAATCGGCATTTCTATCTAAGAAATTCTGTTCCCATATAGGTTTATTCATCCTTTGCACACTCCCTTCATTTAATCACAGCATACTTAATTTTTGCGGCTGGTCAAACAAATCTAAAAAAATGGGATAGGGTCGATAATCATGGGCTTTTTTTCCTATACGCTTTTTCATACGATGAAATAGAAAGGGGGCACGGAAAATGTTCCAATACAGAACGGAACAAATGAAAGCGCTTTTTAAGCAGTGGCAATTGCAAAGCATGGTTATCCCGGGAATCATCTGGATGTTTATCTTTTGTTATATCCCTATGTTTTGGCTCATTATTGCATTTATGGACTACAGCATCGCCAAACCCTTACTAGAATCACCGTTTGTCGGGCTGAAGCATTTTCAGGATTTTTTGACGGATGAGCGTTTTTGGCGTTCGATTCGCAATACTCTGGGGATGAGCAGCATCAAGCTGGTCCTGGGTTTTCCCATTCCTATCTTGTTTGCCTTGCTGCTGAATGAAATACGGAGTCTTCGATTTAAGCGAACGGTACAAACCATTTCGTACCTGCCGCACTTTATTGCCTGGACGATTTTTGGCGGCATTGCGCTCAATTGGCTGGGCGAGGGCGGTGTGATCAATCAGTTGATGATGGCGATCGGGCTCCAGGAACGCGAAATCCTGTTTAACAGCGACCCTAAGTACTTTTGGTGGATCACCTTTTTTACCGATACGTTAAAAGAAACCGGCTGGAGCGCCATTATCTACATAGCGGCAATATCCGGCATTGATCCGGGGCTGTACGAAGCGGCTGAGCTGGATGGCGCAAACCGGCGGCAACGGATGTGGCATATCACCATTCAGAGCATACGCCCCACCATCGCTATTTTGTTCATCCTCGCTGTCAGCGGGATACTCGGCAGTAACTTTGAGCAGATCTTTATGTTGAAGAACAATATGAACATGAGGATGGCGGAAAGCCTAGACTTGTATATCTACAACATGGGGTTGGTCTCCGGGCGCCATTCCTTCTCAACAGCCGTCCTGTTCGCCCGCTCTATTGTGGCGCTAGGTTTGTTGTTTTTGGCCAATCACACATCCAAAAAACTAACCGGCGACAGCATTTTTTAGAAAGGAGAGGACAGAGGTATGGAAAGACGCAAAAGATTTCGGCAAATTGGAGTATTTGAGGTCTGCAACACCCTGCTGATGCTGGCGGTTTGCTTTTTAACACTGTACCCGATGTGGTTTGTATTCATTAACTCGCTTAACGCGCCGCAGCAGGCATCCCTGGGCACCGTCAACTGGTTTCCCAAAGAATTATCGCTGGCCAGCTATAGTGTTGTGTTCAATGATAAGACAATGATGAACGGTTTTTACATTACCACTCTGCGCACAGTGATCGGGACAGCAACGCATGTGTTGTTTACCGCCATTATTGCTTACGGAATGAGCAAGTCTAATCTGATCGGACGCAAGCTGTATCTTAAAATCGCATTGGTTACGATGCTGTTCTCAGGCGGGCTGATCCCTACATTTATTCTGATGACGAAGCTGGGCTTATATGATAATTTTTGGATATTCATCATTCCCTCTATGTACACTTTTTTTAATATGGTCATTTTCATGAGCTTCTTCCGCACCATACCTGACAGCCTGGAGGAATCTGCGAAGGTAGACGGTGCTTCAGACTATGGTGTCCTGTTCAGAATCGTATTGCCCAATAGCATGGCTGTCATTGCGACTATATCGCTTTTTTCAGCCGTTTATCATTGGAATGATTATTACCAGGGGGTCATCTACATCCGTTCGCAGGAATTACTGCCACTGCAGACCATGCTGTACAAAATCATTGCGGAGAACTCTATGTCCTTCATGCAGCAGCAAGCTATGGCGCAATTCGGCGCAAGACTTCCCGGCAACTCTATTAAATTTGCATCCATGATGGTGGCCACACTGCCTATTCTGATAGTCTATCCTTTCATTCAACGCTATCTGGTCAAAGGCGTGATGATTGGCGCCATTAAGGGATAAGAGTGTGAGTGTCTAGAAACTGGTATACAAAAATTCAGAAGCAGCAAAGAAAGGATGATAATGTCATGAAACGCAATCTGATTAAGCCGGGGTTGACCCTCCTTCTGGCCGCAAGCCTGATGCTAGGCATAGCCGCGTGTTCCAATTCAGCGAATAGTGAAAATAAGCCAACACCACAGCCTACAGATAGTACACAGCCGCCGCAGAGTGAAGCAAAGCTCAATCCCGATGATCCGGCATGGAAGCTGGATACCAGCCCTGTTGATTTGACCTGGTTCGTAGGTGCTAACTGGTATGCCCACACTTGGGGAGACAGCTTGACCTCCAAGTACGTAACGGAAAAAACAGGCGTAAACATCAAGCTTGAAGTACCTTCCGGTGAAGCGAATGAGCATATTACCCTAATGATGACCTCGGGCAAGCTGCCAGACTTGATATCAATGGGTTCGTGGGAAACCGCTGTCAAAAAGCTGTGGGAAGGCGATCATGTCTACGCCTTAAATGAATTAGCTGACAAGTATGACCCTTACTTCTTCAAGGTGGCCGGGGACGGTACACTGAAGTGGTATCGTCAAGAAAATGGCAATACCTATGGCGTTCCGAATGATTCATATAGCCCCAACCTGATGCATGAAACTGGCATGACGGCCGCCAACCAGACTTTCCTGGTGCGAAAAGATTTGTATGAGGAGATGGGCAGCCCGGACCTTAGCACTCCAGAGGGCTTTCTGAACGCACTGCAACTGGTAAAGGATAAGTACTCCCAATATAAAGGCCAGCCCATCAGTCCCTTTTTTGCACAAGGGAACGTCCCTTACGGGATGACCGAATATCTGCAGAACCTACTGGCCGTTCCGCATGAGAAAGACGGAAAAGTATACGACCGCATTACCGATCCCGATTATATTGCCTGGCTAAAAACCTTCCGTACGGCTTACGAGCGCGGGTTGATTAATGTGGATTTCCTGGTAGATTCCGATACTCAAGTAGAGGAAAAAACAAACAACGCCCGCTATTTCATGATGGTCCGCGAGTGGACCGGTATGTCGGCTGTCAATCCTATGCTGGCTGCTAGCGGCAACCCGGACTCTTACTACATCGCAGTCGATGGGCCAAAGAACAGCAAGGGCGATAACCCTAAGTTATTCCCTGGCAACATGGACGGCTGGATGGTGACGATGATTAGCAAATCAACCGAAAACCCTGAACGAGCCATCCGCTTTTTGACCTATCTGGCCAGCGAAGAAGGCCAGCGAGATTTGTTCCTTGGCAAGGAAGGCGAAACATGGGAGATGGTGGATGGCAAGCCGCAACTGAAGCCTGAAATGGTAAAATTACTCGACACTGATATTGAGAAGCTGGAGAAAGAATACGGCATCATGGATACCTATTGGATGATGCGAAACCCTGTAATCGTCAACCAGTGGAGACCGGAGAAATCTCCTGTCATTAAGCAAATGGAAGACTTCGCCAATAAGCAGGCCGATATTGATAGCGGTATCTATAAGGGCTTAGATCCACAGGGCGATTCTGATGTGTCGGTAGCCTGGTCCCGTATTTCGCAAAATTGGGAGGAAGTACTCCCTGAGCTAATTACGGCCAAGAATGAGGCTGAATTTGATAAAATCTTCGACAATTTCCTTGACCGCCGCGAGAATTACAACTTTGGCAAGGTGATGGAATACCGCCAGGCTGAACTGGATGTGCGAAAATCCAAAATGGCAGAGTAATAATGCCCGTATAAAGATTACTGCCGGCCACCGAAAGGTTGGCCGGTATTCCCTTTTTCGCTTCTTTTAACCATTTAACAAAACAGCCTAGTTACCTACCGGGCAGTTTGTAATATATGGTATATTACAAGGGTAGGAGGCTACTTAAATGAAGTATCTGCTGACTAAAATGAAGAAGCTGTACCGTAATTCCCGCATCTCCCAAAAATTGTTTTTGGCCTTTAGCATGATGATTGCCATCCCTGCGATTGTGGTATCCTTTTTATTTATCCGCACACAGGAAAGTCAGCTGTACAAGGACGCTATGGCTACCGGCAGCAGTCATGTCTCAAGAATTAACGAACAGCTGCGCAGCAAAATGGGTATTATTGAGAACGCTTCCTCTACTGCGCTGAATCAAAAGGCTTTTGTAGATTTTATTCACTCCAATATGCGCGGGGATGGCCTGCGTCTCGTAAAATTTAGACAAAATCAATTTGAGCAAATGCATAATATCATTCAAAGCTACGAGATGATCAGCGAGCTCAGTTTCTATGTCGATAATCCAAACCTATTTGAGATTTGGCCTGAAATCTACCATTATGACAAGTTCTGGCCGAAGGACTACTGGGTGACTCTTCGTGAGGAAGGTGGTGCGGCATACCGCTTATTTGCTTTTAAAGATGGAGAGCATACGCTATCCTATTACCGGTTGGTACGTCTTCAGGGGCAACAGCAGAAACTCCCTACCATTATGGAAATCCGCGCCCAGCATAGCGTCTTTTTCAGTGACCTGCTTGAGGATAGCGGGGGGGATTTCTTTTCTGTAGTGATGGATGGAGCCGACTCTTCCCGATCTGTATACAATCCTGAGCATACTTTTTCTCAAAATGCCGGTGAAGAATTGGATAAAATTCTAGGCAGCATTCACCAGCAGCTGGATGTGCTGCAGCAGAGTAGCCCCATTAAGGTAAAGGTAGGCGACCATACTTACTACGCGTTGTATCGCTACATCGCCCCACTGAACGCCTATGTAGTGGATATTGCCTCTCATCAAGCGCTGATGAAAGGCCCACGAAGCTGGTATTTGCTCGTAGTAGCGATCACATTGTGTGTATTGCTGCTGATGTTACTGCTCGTTTCACATACCACTCGGCGCATTTTCCGCCGGCTCGACAGGGTGCTGGCTTCTATGCGCAAGGTGCGGCAAGGCCAACTGGATGCGAAAATTGATACCGGCCTGGATAAAAACGAAACCGGTGACGAAATCGACGAGGTGGCCGTCAGCTACAATAATATGTTGGACGAAATCAAACATTTGATGACCCAAGTGGTAGATAAGCAGCTGATCGCCAAAAATGCACAGCTGCACTCGCTGCATTCGCAGATCAATTCACACTTTTTATATAACGCGCTGGAATCCATCCGTATGCTCGCGGAGGTTCAGCGACAGCCGGCTATCGCGGAAGCGTTGGTGTCTTTAGGCTCACAACTGCGATACAGCATGCAATGGCGCAGCGATACGGTTGCGCTTAGCGAAGAACTTGCCAACATACACAGCTATGTCCGATTCATAAACTTTATGGAGGATGGCAGCATTGAGTTGACGGCCGATCTCCCGCAGGAGGTACTGCGTTATACAATTCCTAAAATGTGCATGCAGCCCATCGTCGAAAATGCCGTTCATCATGCAGCGCCCTCGGGCGGCAGCGTAAGTATCCAAATTACCGTATCGGTAGAAAATGACAGCCTTCTGCTAATTGAGATACGAGATGATGGCGCAGGTATTGACCCGGAAATGCTGTCCAGTCTGCAGGCTGTGCTGCGGGGCGACTCAGATTCACCGATTGTTACCAGCAAAAACGGACTGGGCTTGGAGAACGTGCATAAGCGCATACAGCTTCATTATGGTAAGGACTGCGGTCTTTGGATTGACAGTGTGCAGGGCGCCTATACTTGTGTAACCATACGTTTGCCTTGGGAAAATGTGAATCTTGGAGGATGGTAGGGCATGATCAATATTCTAATTGTGGACGATCAAAAGCACATTCGTGATGGGCTGCAGGCTATGCTGCGCCAATTTGCGCTGCAGCTGGACAATATTTACTGTGCAGTAAACGGAATTGAGGCCTTGGATATATTGAGTCAGCACAACATCCAACTGGTGATTACTGATATCAGGATGCCCGATATGGATGGACTGACGCTGATGGCGCAGAGCAAACAGAAGCACATCGAGGTAGATTATCTGATTATTAGCGGCTATAGTGATTTTGCCTATGCTCAAAAGGCCATCGAACTTGGAGCAAAGGGCTACCTGCTCAAACCTGTGAAACGTGAAGATCTGCAAACCGCAGTAGAACATGTAGCGAATGAGATAAAAACACGGCAGACGCTCTCGCGTAATATGGAGCATATCTCCCGCCGCGCCCGGGAGACAGACCGCAAAGAACTGAGTATGTTCATGCAGGGTGCAATGATTGATGAGGCGTGGGTTATCCAGACCCAGCAACAGAATCCAGAGTTGTGGAGTAATTACCGCCTGTGTCTGCTGCGGGAGGAATTATGGATTAACCAACCGGGAGCCGACAGTAGCCACAGCATGGAATCCCTTGCCTACCGTGTGTATGGCAGACGAGGGTGTATATGCCTGCAACACCGCCCGTACCTGATTCTCGCGGTTGATGCGGCCGTAGATACGGGAGCCTTCCCGGCCGCCCTCAAAGCAGGACAAATAGATGCCATTACTGCTATGACCAGCCCGCAGCAAGGATTGAAGGAGTTGCCCCGCAGCTATACACAAGCGTTGGAGCTCTATCGCCACAGTTACCTATTTCCAGAGAAGAGCTGCATCTTGCCAACACATATTGAGCGACTGGAGCAGCAGTGGGAGCTTCCCTATGAAGAGTTATACGCCCTGTTTCAGTTAATCGGCACCAAAAACAGCGGTACAATCACCCAAGGCATTTCTATGATATTTCACAAAGATACATTGCAACGCTATCACATCCAATACACACAGCAGCTATGCCGTGCCATTGTACAGATGCTGGAGGAATCTGTGCGTGTGATCCGCCCGTACATGGGGGAAGAAGCGCTGGACATCGAATGTTTACGAAATCTATTCGATTATCCGGGTATTCGCGATTATATTCAGGCGCTGCAACAACAGCTGCTTCGGCTGAACCAATTTTATTATGAATATAAGTGCAGCTATCGCAACTCGCAAGATTTAAATGAAGCCATACGCTTTATACACGAAAGCTATCATAAACCCCTGGATCTCGCGATGGTATCGAATCACGTGTCGCTTAATTATGCCTATTTTTCTAACCTGTTCAAAAAAAATATCGGCAAAGGCTTTGCAGAATACTTGCGCGATGTGCGCCTGGATAAAGCCCGGCGGCTACTGGCCGAAACCGATCATAAAATTGTAGAGGTAGCCACCATGGTAGGGTATGAAAGCTACAAAAGTTTTACACGATCCTTTCGGGATGTCATGGATATGCAGCCCACAGAATATCGGCAAATGATGCGCCGGAAGCACGACAGCGGGGAAAAGTACCGTGACACAGCGCTATAAATAATCAAAAGCCAAAAAATTGGGTTAGAACAAAAATAATTGTACCTTTTAGCTGATTATTATATTCGATAGAATAGAGATGTCCCTAAATGTAAGCGGTTTCGTTTCTTCATTATTTTATTAAAGGAGGGCAAGTATGAAACGACTTTACAATACGGAGAGTGGTTTTAAGCAGAAGGTATTTAGTTTGTTCTTAGCAGTAGTACTGTTAGCTGGGGTTGGCCTATTGCCGACTTCAAAGGTGCAGGCAGCAGGAACCACAGTTACCTCTATGTCTTACTTTTCAGCAGCAGACGGTCCTGTCATCTCAAAATCAGGGGTTGGGCAAGCTAGCTATGGTTTCGTCATGCCTACATTTAATGGGGGCTCTGCCACCTGGAATGATGTTTCCGATGACGTCGGTGTAAAAGTAAAAGTTGCTGGAAACTGGGTGGATATTGACAATGCAGGCGGCTATACCTACAACCAAAACTGGGGACACTGGAGCGACGGTGGCTTGAATGGCTATTGGTTCACTCTCTCCGCAACAACGGAGATTCAGCTATTCTCCAAGGCTAATGGAGTTACACTTGATTACACCCTGGTAATTCAAAACATAAACAAAACGACCATTACTGCTATGGCCCCTACACAAGGGCCGCAGATTACAGCAGGATTTACAGGAAGTGCAGGCTTTACTTATCCTACCTTCAACAATGATCCGGCCGTTACCTATGAAGCCGTAGCTGAAGATCTGAAGGTATATGTAAAACCTGTAAGCAGCAATACATGGATTGATATTGACAATAATGCAGCCAGCGGCTGGATCTATGATAACAACTTCGGACAATTCACCGAAGGCGGCGGCGGCTACTGGTTCACCGTAACAGAGTCTATCAACGTCAAGTTAGAATCGAAAACCTCAACGGCTAACGTCGTTTATACCCTCACCTTTAATAAACCGGTAAGAAATTCATATGTCTTAACTCCTTATGAGGGAACGACCTTTACCGCAGATGCAAAAGGTGTAATAGGTGTACCGCTACCTAAGATTGATGGGGGCGCTCCAATAGGCACTGAGCTAGGAAATTACGTATACCAAATTAACATCAACGGACAATGGGTTGCTATGAGTGATTCCAGCCAAAGCGGATTTGTATACGCCGGCAATGGCTATAACAACATGTCCGATGCCAACCAGTGGGGATATTGGGCTGACTATATCTATGGGCTTTGGTTCCAGCCCGTCCAAGAGGATGTGCAAATCCGTATTGGCTATCCATTAAATGGACAGGCGGGCGGAAGTGTCGGCAACAATTACGTCAACTATACCTTTATCGGTAATCCAGATGCCCCACGTCCGGATGTATCCGACCATGATGACATTGCCATCGGAACACCAAACGACACCGCGATAGAAGGCATGAATCTCATTTGGCAGGATGAATTTAACGGAACAGCGCTCGATACGAGCAAATGGAGCTACGAACAAGGTTATTATATTACTGACGATCCGAATAGCTGGGGCTGGGGCAACGCGGAACTGCAGCACTATACAGACAGTACACAAAATGTATTTGTACAGGACGGAAAGCTGAATATCAGAGCTTTGAACGATTCAAAATCCTTTCCACAGGACCCAAGCCGGTATGCCCAGTACTCATCCGGCAAGATTAACACCAAAGATCACTTGTCCTTCCAGTACGGCAGAGTAGATATTCGTGCTAAGCTGCCTACAGGTAACGGCGTTTGGCCAGCGCTTTGGATGCTTCCGGAAGATGCCGCTTATGGAGCGTGGGCCGCATCCGGAGAAATTGATATTATGGAAGCCAAAGGACGCTTGCCCGGCACGACCAGCGGGGCCATACACTTTGGCGGACAATGGCCTGTAAACAGATATATTGCTGGTGAATATCACTTCCCTGAAGGCCAGACCTTCGCCAATGATTATCATGTGTACTCCATGATCTGGGAAGAAGATAATATGAAATGGTATGTGGACGGCAAGTTCTTCTTTAAAGTCAGTAGAGATCAATGGTATTCCGTAGCTGCACCTAACAATCCGAATGCCCCATTCGATCAACCCTTCTACATCATTATGAATCTGGCGATCGGCGGGCACTTCGACAGCGGCCAAACCCCAGATCCATCCGATATTCCTGCAGCAATGCAAGTGGATTATGTTCGTGTCTATAAAGAAGGCAACAGCGAGAATCCGGTAAACGTACCCGTTACTGGTATTTCTCTGAATCAAACTACTGCGCAGGTGGAGGTTGGACAGACTGTGCAGTTGAACGCCAATATTGCCCCGTCTAATGCAACCAATAAGCAGGTCACTTGGACCGTATCAGGTACCAGCGTCGCTTCCGTGAATCCGAACGGTCTCGTGACGGGACTCACTCCAGGCACAACAACCGCAACGGCTACAACAGCCGACGGCAATAAAACAGCCCTCTCCACCATCACTGTTGTACCGGCAGAATCATCCGGTGTTATCATCGTCGGCGATGAGGTGCGGGGTCTGAAGAAAATAGGTGACGACCTGCTGTTCTATGTGAACGGCGCAACCTTTGCCGACTTACACTATAAGCTAAATAACGGTGGGCAGCTAAACGTAGCCATGACCCCAGCAGGAAACGGAAACTATACCTACCCTGTAAATCACCTGCAACACGGGGATACCATCGAGTACTCCTTCACCTATAATCCGGGACAAGGGGCCGTCGATTCCCCAACGCTCTCGTATATCCATGGGGTAACCCAAGGAACACCAGAATAAAGTAGTTGAACCCTAAGCAACTGCATGAACACGAATAGGCGAGGAGGAAGTGTTGAAGCTTCCCTCTCGCCTATTTTGTTGTTTCTACCGTGTTGCTGGTCTTCTCGGTGGAAGCTCAGCTAGCCTCATGATTATGGGCCGTCAGTTCATCACCTGACGCTTTCCGCACCTTCGCTCGCTTGCCTAAATTAACGCGTCGAAATGACCCTCCGCGTCCACCGTCGCCGTCCGGGGATCAGTCAGGCCGATGCCCTTGAGGCCTCCCATTCCTTCATTTCCCCAAAGGGGGAGGTGATCCTGAAGCGGAGAAGCAGGCACAAAATTTACGGAGGTGCTGCTCCCGCTTTTCTGTACCAGTTGGGACTCCAGCAGCCGGATTTGCCGCTGCAGCTGCTCCCGGCGATAAGGCGTCTGCATCTCACTTCCTTGTGCCGCATTCACTTTATCCAGTTCCATCATCAGCCGGTTTCGCTGTTTCTCCAGAGAACTGACATCACTCTGTGTACCGCCGTAGGCCGCAATGGTCTGTACGGAGCTGATGCCTGATACTGTCTGTGCCGCCATGATCTTTCCCCCCGTTTCCTTGGCTCCCAATCCAAAATCAGCCAAATTTGAAAGTTCTAATCATCTTTATTACCCGGCAGGCCCCGTCATGACAACATCACAGCCTCAATTGGAAAATAATCGTCGTATAGTCTCAGTCGGCCGCTTGTTTCAACCCTACCAAAGACCCACCGAAGGCTGGCTAAAGTCCCTTCAGAGCTCCCTTACTCGTCCTTCAACCGCCGCTGATAGAAAATGACAGACACTACTGTTAGCACAACCGTCCATACCAAATTAATGAGGAGTGGTTTCAATACATCGCCCGTCGTATAACCTGTATTGCTTAGACCCAGCAGATGCACAAGCTGACTGCTTGGCATGTAATCCAGCACTTTGAAGACCGGATAATCCTTCGCTAGTACTTCTCCCCACGGTGCCCCCATAAATATGAACGCCACAGGGAGTATAGATAATGAGGCTTCAAGCAACGTCTTGGAGAATAAGCCGCAGATCGTCCCGGCTGCAGTGTACAGAATAATCGAAAGAATGATTACTGCCACAAACGCCCATATATTAGCTGGCTCATAGCCAAATAATAATGTGGAAATAGCGAGAACAACAACAGACATGACAAAGACCAAACTGCTTTTACCGATTAGTACATCCATGGTCGTAGCCGGTGTCATCATTAATGACCGTAAAGTGTTACGCTCCTTCTCTTCCGCAATCAAGCAGGCTTGTGCGAAACATGTTAGCAATACAAACGAACTATTAAAAAGAAAACCGCTGGCTCCAGGTAAAGACGCACCTGCCCTCTTGAAAATCAGAGCGATAATAATAGGAAAAATCAGCATAATGGACAGCGCGTAGTTACGTGAAAACTCTTTGTAATCCTTCACAAATATCGCCCGGGCACGTTTGTATGAGATACTCATAGTAGCTCACTTCCTGTCATTTTAATAAAGATATCACCTAGACTTGGTTCTTTCATCTCTAACCGGTCAATTAGCCCCCGCTTCATCCAATCCGCGATTTGATCAGCCGCCCCCTCATCGATCGGGAGCTCGTAGGTTTCCCCATTGATTAAGTCCACACAAATTACGTTCTCCCGGTGCTGCCGCTTAAGTTCCTTTGGTGAGCCTATGGTTTGGATTTGTCCCTGATACAGAATCGCTACACGGTTGCATATCAATTCTGCTTCAGACATATCATGCGTAGTCAGAAAAATCGTTGTTCCTTTCTCATTTAAGTAGCGTAAGCCTTTATAAATATGTGCTGTGTTTACCGGATCCAAAGCCGAAGTTGGTTCATCCAGAAATAATAATTCCGGCTCATGGATAATCGCGCATGCCAGCATGACACGCTGACGCATCCCTTTGGATAAGAGGTTGGCTTTCTTTTTGCGCTCTCCGCTTAAGTTTACAAACTGCAGCACCTTGTCGACCGCAGATTTGGGAAGATCATATAGCTTACGATACAGCTCCAGATTTTCCTCAATACTTAACCTCTCATATAGACCACTGTTATCCGTCAAAATGCCAAAACGCATCTTCTGAGCAGACTGCTGCATCATCTCCGCTGGCTGGTCAAATACACTTGCCTGTCCACTTGTCGGATTTAATTGTGCCGTTAAAATCTTGATTAATGTTGTTTTGCCTGAGCCACTCGGTCCAAGGAAACCAAAAATTTCACCCTTAGGAATTGAAAAAGAAACATCTGCTAACGCATCTTTTTCTCCAAATCTCTTACGGATACGTTCTACCCGAATAACATTCATTAACTCCACATCCTTAGTGTTGATGGCTTAAACATATACAGATTACATGCTTCCTGCCATCAAAACGCGCCGAAATGTAGCTGTAAGCGCCTGAATGGTACCCTTTAAATGTTAAGAAGTGCTTTTAATTCAGACAATTTTGAACGGGATAACGGAACCACGGCATCTTGACCTGTATTTAATCGCAAGCTGTAGCTATTTTTCGTCCATGTAATAATCTCTCTTACTTTTTGCAGATTAACAATATAGGATCGGTGACACCTAAAAAAACCGAAATTTAATAATCTCTGCTCGAGCTCGGTCAGCGTCAGCGCACAGTCATAATTTTCACCGCCCACATGAACAAGGATTGACCCCTCTACACTTTCTATAAAATCAATTTCAGGCGGATTAAATAAAATCACTTTGTCATTTCTTTTGGTAGAGATCTTCTGCAAGGTTATATTGGCCTCGTCTTGTTTCTGTACTTCCTGCTTATCCTCGTCGAAGTCCCGAATATCCAATGGATGAAATCCCGATTCGTTCAACCGATAAATGGCATCACAGGAAATAAGGGCATCCTCTAAATTCGAAGTTAAAATTAAAATCTGCTTTTCTTGTGAAAGATCATCAAGAATCCGTTTGAGTTGACGACAATCTTGCTCTTCCAAGTAAAAATAGGGTTCCTCCAGTACAAGTGTAGGCTGATGCGCAAAAAATACACGCAGCAATGTCACATACATTCTTTTCGATGAGCTTAGATCCTTGATCTTTACCTTCCGTTCTTCCTTTAAAGCAAAATAATCTATCAACGAAGCGGCACGCTCATACCTCTCCGTTATTCTGATTAGAAAAGTGATTAGTTCCTCCACCGATAAACGCATATACTCGTTTTGCCCAGCCCGAAATAAATAATATTGGGAATGATCACCTAATTGATTCATTAAAAGCTGCTTTCGCTTCAAGTCCGTTATGATGCCAACCGATTGATTCGGTGTCATATTTAATTCGATCTTCGGTAGAAATAATTCCCCATTATAATAAATTGGTTGAAATTGCATGCCATCCTCCCGGTCAGTGCTGCTATAGGGTATACTTTTTCAATTTAGTTCCTGTTATTTCCTGCTCGATAAATACGATTTAGGTAATATTTAATGCAAATATAAGTCAAGGCATCTTCTAGTCATTTCTGCACATAAAAAAAGCCCAAGCAGCTTCTCCGCTCGGTGCAAGAGTACATTAATTAGTAATACGGTTCAGCGCAATTTCTGTAACAGCAAGTTTTGAATAAAGACCATCCCGATAAAAGGATAGTCTTTAGGGTCACTAATTTATTTTAATTGCCTCAATACAAAGCTCGATCCTCACTTCATTTCCGACTATAATTCCACCCGTTTCTAGAGGCGAGTTGAATTTCAATCCAAATTCATTACGATCAATACTGGCTGTTGAGTGAAATCCTACACGTTCCCGTCCGCGGGGGTCCTTGTTTAGTCCTTCAAAAACAGTATGAAAAGTAACAGATTGGGTTACTCCATGCAGAGTTAGATTGCCTGTAAGTTCATATTGCCGCTCACCAGCAAAGACACAGTTGGTGCTTTGAAATGCAATGGTTGGATACTTGGCAGCATGAAGGAAGTCGTCGCCCCTCAAATGTTCATCTCGTTGCGCTTGGCGAGTTGTGATACTATTTGCGTCTACGGAAGCCTGAATACCCATGGTTGTTAACTCGTTGGGATCAAAACTTAAGATAGCCTGGAAACGCTCAAATACTCCTTTGATTTTATTAATCATTAAATGCGTCACCGAAAACTCGACAGAGCTGTGGTCCGGATCCACTTCCCATTTGATATTACTCATGAATAAATTCCACCTCTATAATAAGATTATGAGCAAGGTCACCTATCTCCAAAACAATGCGCTACTCGCTATACACCTAATATACAAAAACGCTACTGACAACGTTGTGTCAGTAGCGTTTTAGCATTTTTGTGGCTTCCTCGTAAATCCGATTTCAGAATGGTTCCCCATTGAATCCGTAATTCCTTTTACCCAAATATCCACCATCGCAATAAACATCGAACTGTGTGTGAACAGTCATAATCTGCAACTAGTCGAATCTTTGCAGCGATTCAAATAAACGCCTTAAGTTATTCAATAAGCTGTTTTTTTCCTCCAGAGTCCAGTCATCCAAAGCTTCATGCAAAATTCGTTCACGGGTGAGGCTAATCATTGCATTGATTTCCTCCCCGCTTTTCGTCAATTCAGACACACGAATGCGGGAATCTGCACTTGATGGATACGTATGAACCACCCCCGCGTTTTCTAACTTATCGATTTGCCGGCTAACACTCGAATAGTTTTTTCCCATCATGGCGGCCAAATCACCAACACTAGTCGGTTGGAGATGCACGATGCCCACAAAGACACGAAAGGTTGCTGCCTCCAAATTTACGCCAGCATTAGCAATCATCTTCTTATCGCGGTCTGGCCTATTGATAATGGAAACTAAATCGATCAGCGCTTTAAAAATATCGTTTTCCATTTTATTTCACCCTTACAACAGGACGAGGCATTAGCGGGGCATTCCAGGCCTCTTCAATATCTTCTAAAGCGAACTCTTTTGTGGTAATTTTTATCTTCCCCTCGGCGGCCATTTCAAAGACACCTCTAACAGCGGATAGCATATCAGCTTTGGAAACACTCTTATCTCCGCTACCTACGAGTTCGATTGTTGATGAGCGTAAAAGAGATGAAGGTAAATGAATGCTTTCTTGGCCAGATGAAGTTCCAATGCTTACAAAACGGGTTGAACGATCCGTTTCCGCCTTAGCAAGAGCTGACATGATGGCGAGTGCGCTGTCGCCCCAAAGATAATCCAATATAACATCAACACCTTCAGCAATAACTGGCATTAGGGCGTTTTCAAACATTTTTTGACCGTTGTCGGCTGTCATATCAAATGCAATGGCCTCATCAGCTTCAAGTGCTTGCAACTTTGATTCGTTGCGTCCTGTTACAATGACCTTATTGGCCCCCAGACCCTTAGCAATCTGAACTGCTAAACTACCGGATGCACCAGTAGCGCCATTAATCAATACAGTTTGACCGGATTTAAAACCAGCTCGAAATACCAATGCAGCCCATGACGACATAGCAGGGTTGGCGATAGCGGCAGCAGTGAGATCATCAATACCATCTGGTAAACGGACAGTCAGCTTTTCGTTGACGATTGTTTGCTCAGCCAAACTGCCATATGGTGCAGTAGGCAGCGCAAAGTAAACACGAGACCCATCTTTCAAAGTTCCTACACCGTCGATACCGGCTACAATTGGAAAGTTATCTTCAGAAGAATAGTGCATACCCATTGAACGGAACTTGCTAACTCGACTCAAGGCTGTGGCCGTAACGTTAATTATAACTAGCCCATCTGTCCCAACGGGTGAATCACAATGACCCATTACGGGAATCGTCCCCTTATCCTTTACGATTGCTGCCTTCATATTTACACCCTTCTTCCACCCCATATTATGTGCATATTGCACATAATAAAGTATAACAAAAATTATGTGCAATATGCACACTTTATTTGGAATCCATATCCAAACGCACGCCCATTAGCTTATTTCCAAAAGAAACGGCTGGTCAGGTTCCCCTGATCCAGCCGTTTTTTGATTACTTTAATATTACATTATCGATTAGTACCGCCGTATCGTAGATACTATCTCCTTGATCCCAAACATGGAACCGAAGGACAATGGAGCCCTTGCCGGCAAATTGGCTTACATCAAATTGTACATGCTTCCAATTCGTCATGTATGTTGTATGATCCCCGCCGTAGAAATCAATCGCTACTTTGTTCTCTTCAATCCAATAGGCCGTGGATTCATTAATCGATTCAGCCCCGATAATAACAGAATCATTACCATAGACACTGGACGTCACTGTATTGCCGCCATTTATGTGAGAAGTAATGAGGGAAGCCGTATTAATGTATACACTGGAAGTTACCGTTGCTCTGAAGGTGTCATTGAATTTGCTTCCAACGAATTCCTTAGGCTCCTCAGAAATGAAATTGTAATCGAACGATAGGGTTGTTGCACCCGCCGGAACAATGAAACTTTGCTCGATATAACTGTCTGAATTGTAGTCATATCCTCCTTGATCATTGTTTTCATACCCAAGGCCAGTGCTGATAATAGCCATGTAGTTCCCCTCTGTCGGTTTAAGCGGTCCCAGCTTGGAGATCACCCGAACATCGCCGTTTCCATTCCAGCCGGTCCAAGTTCCGTTTTCAAAGGTTCCGTTGATGACCCCTTCGGTCTTAGTGCCAATGCTGCTTCCTTTCATGAAGAATGCTGCCAACCCATCGTTTGCTCCATGGGCAGCCACTGCTGCTTGAAAGGCTTTTTCGGTTGTCATGTTGTCATCGTTTAAAGCGGTAAATACGGATTTAGCAATAGCTTGATCATATGCAAGCTTTACATAATCGGTATATCCATAATAAGTGCCAGCACCATTGTTGATGAAGGCATCTGCCATGGAATCGTTGTACGCGCTGCGGCAGCTGCCATTATATACGATGGTATCAGGAAGCATATCGTTGTACCGTGTAATAAAAGACGGTGTAATAGCATAATAACCGGATATAATAGCCAGTCTTCCCTTTTTCAAGTCCAACTCATAGGTCTTTTTGCTCTCTGTCGTTGCCTTTTCTCCTGTCAGGAACATAACTTGCGGTCCAGCGTATTTGAAATCAATGCCGTATTTATTATGGAGCTTCTGTAGCACTATTTCATCATAATAAGTATCTCCGTGGGTATCCAAGACCACGACGCCATACTGATTCAGCCCTTTAAAGAAATTAACGCCCGCTGCGGTGTCCTTTACTCTTTCCACAAGGAAAGGGTAACTCGACTGGTCGAAGCTGTCATATACAGCGTCATATACAGTCGAAGATGGAAGTGTGCCGGAGAACGGAGAAATTACAGCAACCCGCTGGCTTCCTATGGTGGCTACGGTTTGTTCCACATTTTGCGTTAGCGCCTCAGCCGCCAATGCAGCACTGGACGCAGCCTCTTCTACGGTGCTGCTTAACCCTTTTGTATTCTCAGGAGCTGCGGAGATCCCCCCTAGAATCCCGTTGTCCAGCAAATACCAGATGCTTCCTCCTTCACCCGAAATCCCAGCATGCTCTACTTCTGCTTGGGTTTGGAGCCAAGCCACAGTTTCTTCCTTTGCTTTTTGCAAATTACCATATGAAGTAGCCAGTTGATCAAGCTTACTCTGTGTATTATTTTCAATGATTTCCGTTTGTGCAAGCTGTTCATCCGTAAGATGCTTCATTACAGATAATTTAAAAACTGTGCTGCTTGGCACATCTCCCACAAACGCCTGCAGATTTATGTAACCCTCCGTACTTTCAGTCAATACTGCTTTCCCACTGTGCAGTCCGTCTGCCTCAAGACTGTCTCCATGGGCTTCCAAACCGTCATCGTACAACGAAATGATTTGCGAAATCACTTTGCCGCTGTCATCTACTTGATAGACACTAGCAATTACCGTTCCTGGCGCATTAATCGATGAGCGGAATATAACTTCTGTTGGCTCTTCCACATAAATGGCATCTGAACTCTCCCCCTTCACCACAACCTGGAGAGCATTTGCCGGTGCCGGGGTTGCCGGTGTCGGTGCCGGTGTCGGTGTTGGTGTTGGTGTCACTGGTGCTGGGGTTGCCGGTGCTGGGGTTGCCGATGCTGGCGTTCCCGGACCTGAAGCTCCCGGCGCCGGTGCTGTCACAGATGTCCCGCGGTCAGTTGTTGCCGGGGTGGCAGTCGGTGTTACCTCAGGACTCTTGCCCTTATTAACCTCTTCAGCCAGAAGCTGTTTGGATTTCTCGACATATACTGACTTATTGGTTTTGAACTCATAAGCCAGACGAGCCAGAGCCTGGCGCTCCGCATGCTCTTTCGGTTTGAATTTCAGAGTGCCGTCACTGCCTTGGACCCCGTTGATGAAACCATTTTTGAAGGCAAGGGATACTTGCGCTTTTGCCCATTCGGACACCTCTGAGATATCCGACAGCTTGCTATCAACCGGAAGCTTCTTCGCTGTTTCATCCAATTCGAAAGCTCGGATGAAAAACACGACCAGCTCCTCACGGGTGACATTTGCATTAGGACTGAAGGTGGTGGCCGATGTCCCCTCCGTAATGCCTGCCTTTACCAATGCACCTACATAACCGCGATACCAACTGTTCGCGGCAACGTCTTTAAACGGTGCGGCTTGATCAGCATTTGCTTCTAGCCCCAACGACAGGACTATGATTTTCGCCAGTTCGGCACGTGACATAGCCTTTTTCGGTTTAAAAGAGTTATCTTCATAACCTGAGATTATTCCTGCTTCAGTTAATGATTGAATCTCCTTTTGCGCATAAGAGCCTGTGATGTCTTTGAACTGCGCGGCCTCACCAAACACCATATGTGGCGTAAGAGTGCTTAATAATAGGGCAAACACAATCATCAGACTGAGTTTACGGCGTGCTGCTTGGAATAACATTGTTTCTTCCCCCTTCTTACTCTAAAAATATCAATGAGTCTGTCGTCCTAGTGAGTTCCAAGGATGGCATTTTACACCATTATTCGACAACTTCTTGATTCTACAATAGGACCAGGGTAATTTACAATGTCTATTACATAAAAAAAATAGATATATTTGTAGACTGGAGATTAAATGGCATAAAAAAAAGACCATCGAGTATAAGCTTGGATTGATAGCGATTTAATATTTTATCGTATTATTCTTCACATTCACTAAGATTTTACAATGATAAGCTTAATAATGTATGCCTTATGACACTTTAGGAGGTAATATAATGAGCAAGTACGACGAAGCCATGAAGCTGCTGGAAGAACAAGCGGGTAACAAGGACGGCCTGATCTCACTATCCACCATCGCACTGGAACCGGGGGCTAATGGCAAAAGCCGTCCCTCCGCCCGCATTGTAGACGCCTATTATGAGGACGGTGCGTTCTACACCGTTACTTACGCAACCTCAGGCAAGATGCAGCAGATCGCCCAAAACCCCGAAGTCGCTGTTTGTATCATCGTCGAAAACTTTACGGCCTATGGTATCGGTGAAAACCTGGGCTGGGTATGTGACGAGAAAAACGCGGAGATGATGACAAAGCTGCGCACAATATTCGCCGGGTGGTATAACGAAGCCAATAACGACGAAGATCCTAACACATGCCTGCTGCGCATTCGCCTGACAAAGGGCCTGTGGAATGACGCCCATAAAGGGATCAGAAATGAGATTGATTTTATCAATAAGACGGCAAATTAAGTGGTCTGTGTGATAGAACAGTCAGCAAAAAAGGTTCATCGCAGCAGTCAGCCACGATGAACCTTTTCATAAGAACCAACTAAATGATAACAGCTACATTAGAACTTTATAAAACCCGTAAGGCCTGGGAATTGACTTCCCAGAAATCCCGGAAAACCTGGAAATCCCGGATTTTCACCTTCTCCACCTTCTCCGCTTCCTTCGTCAGGCAAGATAAGCTCATAAGTCACATTTTGTGCCGGCACTAAGTTCATAGCATACTCATCAATTTCCGGTGCCCCGTCTAACGCCTTCCATCCAATTCCAGTCACTCCTAATCCCCAGACAGATTTACTTGGAATCATGAATTGTACGCCGAAACGATAGGTTTCCTCATTGATTAGCTTTTCTTCTTGTGTAAATGGATCAATGTAGATAAATTTCACTTTATACACATTTCTATCATAATATAGCTGGAGCGTCCTACTGCCATCTTCACCCCGGCTAATCTTCTCTTTCTCAAAATACTCGGTAAGCTGCGCGCCAATTCGCGAAGTGAATCTGAGTACGACCTGTATGTCCCGCTGCGAATAGCTTTGCTTAATAACCTCGGCGATTTGGTCTTCCGGCAGCTCTCTTTTTGCAAAAGGCGGCCCCTGTCTCAGTTGCCTAATCCGCACGAGCTTGAATCTGCGGTAGTCCTCTCTGACCCGGCAAAAGCCTATCACATACCAATGGCCGTGGCGAAAGTCAATCCAGCTTGGCTCTACCGTTCGCTCCAGCTTTTCCATATCCCTATTGATATAGTCGAACACCAGCAGCCTGTTATCCGTGATGGCCTTGCTTATGATCCCAATGTATTCTTTATTTTCCTGCTCCATGCTGAAATGGGACATATCCAGAGTCAGCTTGTGCTTATCGGACTCCCGCTTATAGGTATGCTCAACCTTTAACATGATGTCATTAAAAGCTTCGTTCCTGCCAAACAAGCCGTGTAAATTCTTCATTCGCAAGGATACCTCGAAATGCTCGGCAAGCTCCTTGCCCGTTACCGTACCTTTACCGGAGATGATCAGCAGCATGGAGAGCAATCGGTCGACTCGCATGATTGTGTGTGACGTCGGGTAACGTCTCCTCCTCTGGGTGAAGTAAGTGAATCATATATTCTCTTGCTTTAATGCATCAATAATATTCTCCTTTTTTACTTTAGCTCCGGAATAAACAACCGCAGAGCTGACAATGACAAATACACACACAATGACAGACAGAATGCTCATCCAGGGCAGGGTGAACCCATAGCTGAATTTGTTCGCAAATGCTTTATAGATCAGAAACATCACGGCGAAACTGACAGGAAGCCCATACAAGAGCGACTTGACCCCATAAAAAACACTCTCATAGTTCAGCATTTTTGCAAACCCCTTTGGTGTCGCGCCTACGGATTTCAGCATCGCGAATTCCCGTTTGCGAAGAGCCAGCCCTGTTGAGATCGTATTAAAGATGTTCGCAACAGAAATCGCAGAGATTAATACGATAAAACCGTAAGAAAAGACGTTCATCAGCAGAATCTGTTGTTCTTCTCTTATTCTGAATTGATATACATTGTAGACATTCAGATTGGTCTCATTCATCGCTTCAATTTCCTGCTGCGTTTTCACCGGTTCCGTGCTTTTCAAATGGAGGTACATCGAAGCGTTAGCCAGCTCCTCGCCGTCTGCCAGCCGATTCATGACGCGTTCCGACACGATCATATTTAACCCGCCTACGCCTACCGGGCTCATCCCCATCGGTGCCTTATCCGTCAATGCGGCAAATATCACTTTATTTGCCTTCGTTTCTTCCCCGCTCGCTTTAATAAAACTCGTTAGCTCGATATGTTGTCCGATATTCGCATATATGGACTTCGTCTGAATATATTTCCCCGTATCTATATCTTTGTAATGAATCGTATCCATCACGATTGCGGCGGGATGATCCAGATCCGTAAGCTGTTCGTAATCTGCGTGAGCCGCTCTGGCATAGGCTTGCAGGCTCGAATCATTCATTGCATAGAGCTTAATTTCGTAAGGGTATTTCCCGTCTTGCAGCATACTCTTATCCTGCTTAACCTTCTCTTGCAACTCGTCGGCGATGCTTGCTGCATCGACCCAAGCGTTCCCGACTAACTCATGACTCACGTTGTATTCCGTGACGCCATCCAGAGATACAAGCGATTGCATCAACCGGTCATCTAGTCTTTCGCCATTACTGGACGACACTTCAATATCGTAATTGATGCCTTCCAGCGACAATGCCAGAGATTGTGTCAGGCCAGTCGTGAAAAACGATATCGTCAAAAACAAAACGATGCTGATGACAAGCGAAAAAAGAATAACATGATGTCTTCGTTTGTTCCTTTTTAAGTTTTTCAGCCCGATTTCTGCTTCGATTCCGAAGAGCTTACGAATGATCTTCGACGTCTTCACTGCTTTGGCCGTAAGCTTTACGTCAGTGGTTTGGCGAATCGCGTCCACGGGAGATACCCTAGATGCTTTAACCGCCGGGAGATACGCCGAAACGAAAATCGTCAGCATCGAAACAAGACAAGTAATCAAGAGCAATAACGGCGTGACGATAAGCCTCAGCTTTTCACTAGTCCATAATGCCCCTTCAATCATTGTGTTCATGAACGAAAAGGCGATTCCGATTCCGGCAAGACCGCATAAGATGCCAATGGGAATGCTGATCAAACCAATGACGATACCTTCAAAAAATACGGAATTTCGCTTCTGCCTTTTCGTCGCCCCCACGCTCGCGAGCATCCCTAAATGGCGGGAACGTTCCGAGACGGATATCGCAAAAGCGTTATAGATGAGTCCAACCGAGCCAATTATAATAGTCCCTATAATGATTGCCGATAATGAGAACATCATGCTGGATGAGGCCCCGCTGCTGGACAAGCCATAATAACGAAGCAAATCGTTATTATATTGGACAGTGTCAATTTGGTTTTTCTCAGCCAGCTTCTCCGCATGTGCGAACAAGAACGGATTGACCCGCTGCAAGACCACCGACGCATCGACCCGATCGTCCCCCCCGATGATATGATCATCGACATAGCTAATGATCGTATAAGCCGGGGCCCAAGCCGTTTCCGACACCGGACGTTTAATGAAGCCTACCACCGTATAATCCCTAATTATGCTATGCTGTAATGTCTCGGTCAATGTGCCGTCTTTCCTGCGCAGCGGTTCCGTCTGATCCAGGGGATGATCGCCCCCTTGTTCGAATCGGTCGCCGACGCGAAGCGTTAAACGGTCGCCGATTTCGTACTTCACTTTGCCATTTGTTGCAACAGACTCGGAGATCACAACCTCCTTGTCCGTGTGCGGAAGACGTCCCTTGCTTATTTCAATCTGAAATTGTGTGAACCCTTGCACATCATATTCCTTAATGAACAAGTACGGCTTATTGGAATTTTGTCCCCCTTCTAATGGGGCATACCCAAGGTCTCTTGTGATTGCAACCGTTTTGGTTGCATCATCGCCCTGTATCGCCGCAAGCTGTTTCTTGGTTATATCTTGATACTGAATATGCCACTCCCCTGTATCTGTGATAGTTTGTCTGATCATTAAATCCGCAAAGGAAAAAACAAGCGTAATGACAGCGGTCATCATGGATACCGAAATAATTACGCCAAAAATAGTCACAAGTGTTCGTCTCTTGTTCTGCTTCAGATGCCGGATGGTTAATGTATTGACAATATTCATCGCCTTATTACCTCGTTTTTGGCAATCCTCCCATCTTCAATCGAAATGATTCTGTCGGCTTGCAGGGCGATCCGTTCGTCATGCGTGATTACGATCAGTATCTGATGATAGGTCTTATTCAGTATTTTCAATAAAACGACGATCTCGCTGCTATTCCTGCTGTCCAGATTCCCGGTGGGTTCGTCAGCCAGCATGATCGCAGGATTGCCGATGATCGCCCTGCCAATCGAGACACGCTGCTGCTGTCCACCGGATAGCTGATTCGGCAGATGGTTTAATCGATGCTGCAAATTCAACGTATTCACAAGATCAGCCAATTGCTTTTGATCTACCTTTTGTTGATCCAGCAAGAGCGGCAGCGTAATATTCTCTTCCACCGTCAGGACGGGAATCAGATTGAAAAACTGGTAGATCAGCCCGATTTGCCTGCGTCTGAAGATGGCCAGCTGCGTTTCGTCCAAGGTATACATATCCGTATCCTGAACATACACTTTCCCGCCAGTCGGTCGATCCACACCGCCCAGCATATGAAGGAGTGTCGATTTCCCCGATCCGGAAGGTCCGATAATTGCGACGAATTCACCTTTTTGGACCGAAAAGGAAACATCATCAAGCGCCTTCACCACCGATTCGCCTGTGCCGTATATTTCGGACAAATTTTCAATTGTTAAAATCTCCATTGCCATCCCTCCTTCCCTAGATGCTCAATTCCAGGTATATACCATCTCTCTATATCCAACATCCCAAAGGGTTTCATTCCCCTCAATGGTTATCTTAAGCTCATTAGCCCCGGTGAGATAAAGGATCCTCATATCCGGCTCATGGAGCTGATCTTCTGCAGATACAGACAGGAGCTCATGCCCGTCAACGGTAACCTTAATGCTGCCCTGAAAATCCTTATGATCAGGAATTCCATAATTCAAGCTAAGATACAGATCTCCCTTATTGCCTAGCGAATACGTATATGTTTCCTTCTTTTTACCTTCGATGCCATACACATTATATTGGGGTGTCACGTCTTGACCGCCAATCTTAAGACTGTCCTGTTTGGTTCCCGTTAATCGATTTCCGGTACTATCTTCCCATTCGTTTATCGCTACAAAAGGGGCCAACTCTTTGGTGAACACTTGATCAACTACTCCTAAGACCCCCCACACGCCGAGCATTAAGACAGCACTGGCAATTCCCGTAGCAGTGATATTTCTCCAGTAGTTTTTTGTACGGAAGCCAATCTTGTAGGCCCCGAATCCAATAGCAGCGCCCAATGAGTTCTTTATGACGTCGTTCGTGTCAAAGCTGCCGAGGAATGTTAGTGCCTGGATGGTCTCCACCACAAGAATGGACAGGATAAACCCTGTCATGAAGCGAACAAAGCTGGTGCGGTATAACAACGGAAACAGTATGCCAAAAGGTATGAAGGCTGCAATGTTTCCAATACCCACCAAGTCCATCAGTGTCGGATGTAGAAGATCGGAAAGACCCGGCACCCTAAAAAAATCGTCCGGCAAAAAAATAAAGGTGTACTGACTGGTTAGATCTACCTTATCCGCTCTGCCGAAAGCAAAAAACATAAAATAAAAAATAATCAGGGTGTAGCCTATCGTCATAAAAAAAGTAATCTTGCGATGCTGCTTCATTTGCATGGTTGTACCTCCATCGTTCATCTGATGAATATCATTTTATCTGTCCAAAATGACTTTACAGTGACATTGGAGGTGACAGTTTAGTCACTTATGGAGTGCTGTTAAATCACATGCTTATAAAATTTGATCCGATACTCTGTACCAGTCCCGCTGTCGCTCGTTACATCAATCACGCCGTTCTGGCTTGCAATGATGCTGTGAGCCATCGCAAGCCCTATACCGATGGTTCCTTCATTAGCATTCTTTCCTTTATAAAAACGTTTGAATATATAAGGCAAATCCTCTTTCGGAATGCCCTCTCCGTTGTCAGCAATAACGATTTCCGTAAATAGCACGTTGTCGGAAAATGTGATGGTAATCGCACCGCCCTCAGGTGTATGCTCCACTCCATTCTTCAAAATATTGATAACCGCTTCAGCAGTCCAATGGAAATCGCCGTCAAAAGAGACGTTGTCATCCCCTGTGATGGAAACGGTCTGTCCCTTAATATCCATCGGAATCATAACCGGCTCCAGTGCATTTAGGATTAGGGTTTTCATGTGTATTCGATCTTTTTTGAACGGGATAGTTCCCACATCCATTTTCGCTAGCTTTAATAAAGATGAAACAAGCCAATCGATCCGTTCAAGTTGAATGCGAATATGATGGGTGAACTCCGTTCTTTTGAGTGGAGGCAGATCAGGGGCGCTTAACAGATCTGCCATGACTGTCATAGAGGTGATCGGTGTTTTGAGTTGATGTGAAATATCGGAGATGGCATCGGTCAGTTGAAGCTTATCCTGCTGCAATAGAGAACGATGCTCGGAGAGCATGCGTGTCACCTTGTAAATATCATTCTTTAAGATGCTAAGCTCACCTTCTTGATTATCGCGAGGGTCAAGGGAGGCCTGGCCGCTGCTAATCTCCCGTAAATAGATGGACAGCTTCTCTAGCTCGTAATAGTGAACTGATCGATGTCTTCGGCGAGCACCTTTCGGGCTGAAGCGGCATTATGGCAGAGAACAGTCCAATAACCCTCTTGCTGCAGCGAATATTCCAGTCCCGACGCGATCGTCTTATCATCTTCAACTAATAATATTTTCATCTGAAGTTCATCCTTAGGATTGGATTGAATTGCACCTGTCTCGGATTTACTTATAGTATTCCCCAAGATTTTAGAACATTTAATGAATTCCACGACTACACAATCTCTTTATTAAAATGTCCTCTTGTGTCTGTTTCCTGATTAAAGACAGCATTATTCATAGAGCCATTTAATTTGCCTGACGCCATATTAATGACTTTCACAACCTGCTCTTTGGATTCAACTGTGAAGTTTAATCTGAGCGCCTCGATTCCTTTGATGTTTTGTAGCTCATCTAAAAGATTAAGCGTCTTCCCATTAAGGAGAGTCGTTGTACAATCATTATGGGAAATGATAGGGAACGTTCCGTGCTCATCTTTTAACTCATAGCTCTTCGTTTTGCAAATTCTGCATTGATTCATTTTTTTCATCGGACAATATTTTGTAAACATCAAAGGAACCTTGCCATATACAATCATTTCCAGTGCAGGATAGCCGTCATTTTCTTCATAATAGGCATTCCTTAAATCTTCAATTTGGCTCTTATTCAATTCATAAGATAAAGTGACTCGTTTTGCACCTAATTTATATAATTCATAGCAACTAGTAGCATTAACAACATTTAGAGAATAGTCCGTAACAAACGGATTCGTTTCTCTGTAGTGATAAATTCCGCCGTATCCTCCGATTAGTAGCTGCCCTTCTTTTTCCTTATAACGATTCTGATTTCTTCTAACAACATTTTCATAATAGATTTCCTTAATTCCACAGCTCACGCAAGCATCATACTGCTCCTTAGTCGTTACAGAGGCCGTAAAGTATGGTTTTTCAGGGGCAAAGCTTATTTTTTCTTTTGCTTCCAAAGCCTTGGTTCTTTTCTTCTGGCTGTTAAGCTTTAAGTCATATAAGCCCAGTACAATATCTCTTCTTGCTGCATTTAACAGTTTAGCTGGAATAAAAGCATTGCATTCCTCAAAATCCACATGATTAAGTTCGAATATCGTATCATTTAATCTTGAAAATTGCTTGATTACCTGGTCTTTTGTTGTTGGATTATTAATGGCTTCGCCTAGTATTTCCTCGCTTTCATATGAATAATGACAGCCTAAGCCCTCCGCATCTATGACAAGCTTTGAATCTGGACGTGCATATACTCTAATATCGAGGTTAAACCGCTTAAATTCTTTTTCCAGTGATGATTCTAATTCTTTGTTATAGAAATAATCCTTCGTTTTATATACTAAATCTCCCGTAGACATCTTTTCTTTGATTTTGATATAGCAGACATCCTCTGCTTTGTTGATTAATTCGCCCTCTTTATCGTACAGTTTTGCAACCGTTAAATTAACATCTTCATTGTTGTGACTGATTCGAATGGTATCGTTCTGATTTAAAGGACGTGTAAGTGTTATTTCATACCTATCTTTAACAATCTTGCTGATTGTTCCAATTTCATAACCAAAGTGATTAGGTCTTAAAATGTTTGTAATATTTCTCCTATCTTCGTGAAACAAATATCCTTTAGTAAATGTTCGATTGAATGTTTTTTTTAGATTTTCTTTATCTTCTTCGGTTATTTTATGATCTAAGGCCATGCGATATTTGGATACAACATTAGCAACATACGTAGGCACTTTCATTCGGCCTTCTATTTTTAAAGAATCGATTTCTTTTAAATCCTCGATATAGTCGATTGTGTTTAAGTCCTTGGTAGATAGAATATGGTTTTTCCCTAAAGATGTACCTGTTGTCTTATCCATGAGTTCATACTCCTTACGGCATGAACCCACACATCTTCCGCGATTTGCGCTTCGATTACCCATTAATCCTGACATTAGACAGTTTCCCGAGTAAGATACACATAAAGCACCGTGAACGAAAATTTCTAAAGGTATCTCAGCTTTTCTTTTGATCTCTTTTACTTTTTCAATCTCAACCTCACGGGACAGAACAACTCTTTTGGCACCAAGTTCTTTTAATAATAAAGTTCCGTCTAAATCGTCTATTCCCATTTGAGTTGAACAATGTGCTTCCATATCAAGAAAGTTTTTAACGATATAATCGAACGCAGTCAGATCCTGGACGATAATGCCATCCACACCGATTTTATTTAATTCGTGGATCTGCTCTTTCATCTCTTCAACTTCGTTTTCAAAAACGATGGTATTCATTGCAACATAGAGTTTAACGTCCCTCAGGTGCGCATACGTAACAGCCTCTTTTAACGTTTCTAAATCAAAATTAGATGAGTATGCACGTGCACCAAATTTTTGCATTCCTAAGTATATTGCATCACAACCATTAGAAATTGCAGCTTTTAAAGCTTCCATATTTCCTGCTGGAGCTAGTAATTCAGTCATTTCTTCCTCCTTATGACCCAAAAATTAATAAAATTTGTAGTTACTTGTGATACGGTTCAGCGCTTTGTCTGTAACGGCAAGTTTGCATGCTAGTTTGTCCAAAGGTGTTCTTAAAAGTACATCGTCAGGACTGCATGTTATTGAAGAACAGTTAAAGGTCGTTTTCACGCTTTTGTTATTGCTTTTCTTAACAGCAGGTTTCCGCTTGCCGTACTGCGTCCTCTCTTCTTCTTAGTCCCCTGCTTCATCCCAGTTAAGATGGATAATACGATAATAACTACTATAAATCCGATAAATGACGACATGGCCACTCCCGTTTAAATTAATAAGATTATTAGAAAATCAAATTTCAGACTATTACCATTAATCATAAAATAAGAACTATACTTAAGCTGCAGCAAAACGCACAAGCCAATGGCTTGTGCGCTTGTTTTAAATGACCTCATTTGCTCTGAGGGACGTATCTCATAATAATTCTTAAGTACATTTTTCGCCACGCGTATCTTCTCATCATTAGCGTCACGAAGCATACCTACAATATCCTGAATATCGCTCTCAGCTGAGGTAACCATAAACTCTTCACTCCTCATGTATAGAGAATTATTTGGCTCCTGGAGCCAAAATTGAGCAGGAATTATGGGTGCCTATCATTTCCAAGTAGCAAACATTTAATTTTACATAAGTATGAGCGAGCATCTGGCGCATTGATTAGCAGCCTTAAAAGCCGTGCAGTTCAAGTCATTTAAACTAATATTGAGTTCTGTTCTCCGCTTTACCACTACTTATGATACGGTTCACCGCGCTGTCTGTAACAGCAAGTTATAGGGCCATCCTTTGTGGGGATGACCCTTTATTAATCTAGATTTGTTCAGTTGTCATCTTCGTTAACGCCTACATTCCGCTCGCATAAGAGCGTTATTTTTTCTTCACCGGTATCCAGATTTCTCCTGAAACATTCCCATGCCGTGCCATTCCATAATACATTTCGAAACTAGGGCCCTCAACCTGTTCGTATTCAGATGTCGGAAACCACTCAGAATAGATTCGTTGCCATAGTTTTTGCATATCACATTGCGGCTCCGGGAAAATCGCCCACGTTAATGTTGGGACAGAAAGTTTTGTAAATCTCTCCGGAATTTCAAGACCCTTAGGTAAATGATAACAGACCATGTATTTGAAAGATTCTTTAGTGTGATCGTAAAGGGCGGCGTGTAACATGGTGTCACCAAAACGTCCCAGTAAGTCGTTCATAAGATCAACGCTGCCATCATCATCACATTTTATACGGAATTGAGGAACTTCAGAGAACGCTGTTTTCTGGTCTGCATTTATAAATCCATATACTCCAAACATCTCAAAAGAACCTCTTTGCTCAATACGGTAATTCATTTCGACATCCCCTTTTATTGAAATATGAAAGGACATTCGAGGATAGGCTTTTAGAGAAACGCCTGTATCGCGCGCAGATGTCGGCATAATACCATGAAGATTCTTAAAGGCCCGTGCAAACGCCTCCGGCGAATCATATCCATATTTCATAGCTACATCAATAACCTTTGAGTCTGTTGTCTGCAGTTCGAATGCCGCCAATGTCAACCGTCGACGTCGAATGTACTCCGATAACGATACGCCAGTAATAAATGGAAACATTCTTTGAAAATGATAGGTAGAGCAACAGGCTATCTGTGCTATTTCATCAAATGAAATAGTGTCCGCTAGATTTGTTTCGATATATTCCATGGCACTATTCATCCTGTCCAACCAATCCATCGTATTCCCTCCCTTCAAGGTAATTTTATCGGAAATAAAAAATGAATACCTTGCAATTTCTGCACGAAAAAGTCAGCAAAAAACTTGCCCTTATTTATGATAAGGTTCCCCCCGATTGATCTTCACCGCGCGATACACCTGCTCCACCAGCACCAAGCGCATGAGCTGATGAGGCAGCGTCATGCGCCCGAAGCTCATGCGCTGCTGCGCGCGGCGCATGATCTCGTCGGAGAGCCCGTGGCTCCCTCCGATGACGAACACGACATGGCTCGTCCCGTAGGTGCCGAGCCGGTCAATTTCTGCGGCAAGCTCTTCCGAGCTCCACAGCTTGCCGTCGATCGCGAGCGCAATGACATGCGCCTCGCTCTTAATCTGCGCGAGGATGCGTTCGCCCTCGCGTCCCTTCACCTGCACGACCTCTGCTTCGCTTAGAGAATCGGGTGCTTTTTCATCTGCCACCTCAATGACCTGAAACTTCAGGTATGGTGTCAGCCGTTTTGCATACTCCGCGATGCCATCGATCAAGTACTTTTCCTTCAACTTTCCTACGCCAATAATTTGAATAAGCATAAGTGCCTCCTGTCATAATCCTCTATAGAAATAGCAAAAGGACGCGCACTGGGCGTCCCTTGTAGTTTTAGTAAGTACCTTCTGTTCTATCACATATTTGGTGGAAAAGAAACGACAATTAAAACGGCCTACTCTTGCGCAGTCCCTAAATGTCCTATTTTTCATGCAATCCCTGGATCTGATCCCACGTATTCCTAGATTGCCTGAATCTAGAATTTCATGTATTCCCCGTCCTCAGCAGGTTCAATCTACTTCTACTTACTCTCCCCCTGCTCCTCCATCACAAAATCCGGTTTCTCCCCAGCTTCATAAGCACTCAATATAGAGTCCAGCAAGCCTGGGAAACGTGCATTAAGATCCTCAGTCCGCAGGGACAACATGCGCTGTGTTCCTTGAACTCGTGTAAAAACAACCCCTGACTCGCGCAAAGTACGGGCATGGTGAGACATGGTGGATTTTGCGATCGGGACGTTGAAGCAGTTGCAAGCCTGTTCTCCATTTAAGTGAATATCCGATACGATATGTAAGCGAATCGGATCGCTGAGTGCATACAATACGGAGGCAAGCTGAATGTCCTTGCGGTCCGGATGAAATAGTATTTTCACGGATGATTATCCCCTTTTGTCGTACGATGAATGCGAAAAAAATATTGGTGTTCCTAATTGCATTTTATATCAACGCATGCTATATTTCAATTGTTCGTAAGTAATCGAACTATTAAACAATAATAAAAGGAGTGCTTCGCACATGACTTCTGTAAATAACCTCTCCGCGAATGCGGATCATGAAGCCTCCGTTCCGGAAGCGCCTCTTCCACGAGAAGGCCTGCTGACCCTGCTGTTCAGTGTCGCTGTGGTTCTCGTCATCATGAATACGGCTATGTTCAATCTGGCGCTGCCTGATGTGACCGAAGCCTTCGGGATTACGGCTGCGTCTGCTTCTTGGATTGTCACTGGGTATTCCATTATGTTCTCGATTGCCTCAATCACGTACAGCCGGCTTTCTGATTTTCTGCCGATTCGCCGTCTGTTGGTTATAGGCTTGTTGACGCTGGGCCTCGCGGCTGTTGCCGGCTTTTTCAGCACCAACTTTATCTTCCTGCTTATCGTTCGTATTCTCCAGGCCTCAGGCGCGGGCGCAGTAATGTCCTTGTCGCTTGTCCTATTTACCCGCTATATCCCGCAAGCCCGCCGCGGCAAAGCAATGGCGACAATTATGTCAGCCGTCTCGCTGGGTCTAGGACTTGGGCCGGTCGCGGGCGGAGCCATCGTCGAATATCTCGGTTGGATTTGGTTATTCTCTGTAACGGCAGCTATTCTGCTTCTAGTGCCGCTGTTCCTTATTCTGCTGCCCAAAGAAGTACCCACCCGTGGC
The DNA here is from genome assembly GCF_038002785.1 of Paenibacillus sp. FSL H3-0310. Lineage (NCBI taxonomy): Bacteria > Bacillati > Bacillota > Bacilli > Caryophanales > Paenibacillaceae > Paenibacillus > Paenibacillus sp. FSL H3-0310. Next base: position 1,111,696 of record NZ_JBBODC010000002.1, on the reverse strand, counting down.
TCCTTTGATGTGCTTGGCGGGCTGTTCTTGGGCGTCGGCACGACCGGGCTGCTGCTGTTCCTGACCAGCGGGCTGTGGATTGCCTTGATCGCCGGAATTGTCGCCATTGCTTTATTTGTTGGCCGTATCCGCAGCACACCTGATCCATTCGTGATGCCGGAGCTTTTCCGTAACCGCTCATATCTCGTGTTGGCTCTGATCGGAGTTGCCTCCTACCTGTGCAGTTTTGCCACGTTATTCCTGCTGCCGCAGATTCTGACTCACCGTTTCGGCTTCAGCGCAAGCCATGCCGGGCTTGTGATCTTTCCGGGTTCGCTGCTCGCCATCTTTGTCTCCCGCTCCGTGGGGCGAATCATTGACCGTTATGGCAATGCGGGGATTTTACGTTTTGCACCATTGCTCGTATTGACCGCTACCATCCTATTCGCTTTCTTTGCTGGGCGGTCATGGATTGCCGTCATGTTCATCTATATGATTATGAGTCTGGCCTTCACGACACTGTCCAGTAGTGTATCCAATGAAATCTCTCGGATTCTGCCTTCTTCGCAAATCGGCTCTGGGATGGGCCTGTTCCAGCTGCTGCAATTCTTTAGCGGCGCCTTCAGCGTGGCTATGGCCGCAAGCGCTCTGGAATGGCAGCGCGGACTGCCGCTTTCTGCAGCCTACTCCAATATCTACTGGGGACTCTCTATTGCAGCATTGATCGCCATCATCTCAGCTATTCTCTATCGCCGAGGCAACCGAAGTAGCTCGCTGACCGACATAGTAGATGCAGCAGATGCATAAGACCTAATCGGCTAACACATATATTATTTCATGCAAAAAAACACCCTGCGGCCCATTTCCGGAACTGCAAGGTGTTTTTAATAAATTTTTACAGTCCTTTAGACCACTAAATATTCCGCATTCTTCTCACATTCCGCACATTTGGCCGGCGGGTCCCAGTCCGAGAACTCGGTCTCCTTCAAGTCCACAATATCAGGTGCATCCTCATACTCGTCCACAAATTTGTCGATGGCTAACTCTACATGTTCTTTACATACTACATACATTCAACCAAGCATCCCTTTCTGTGCCGCTGCGGCCTAATACTCCTTCTATTGTTCTACCATACTTCCCACGAAAATGGAACTCCTATCTATCCATTCCAGCAATCTGTTCATCCATTGTCTATATTCTTGCCCTACCGAAAAAAAAGATTCCTCCCACCCCAAACGGGCAAAAGGAATCTCTTCACTTATATCTCTCTAATTTCTATAAATGTTATCTGCAAACTCTCCATCCTACCCTAGAAACTCCACTGGACGATCCAGCTCATACAATCTGCGGTAACGTGGTTCTTTTTCCATCAGCTCTGCATGGGTTCCACGCATTTCTACCGAGCCATTTTCCATAAAAATCACTTCATCCATCTGCTCCGCACCAACCAAATGATGCGTTACCCAGATCAGAGATTTACCGTCCATAGCTTCAAACATCGTCTGCAAAAGATCACGCTCCGTGTTTGGGTCCAACCCTACGGTCGGTTCGTCAAGAATGACGACAGGTGTATTTTGCAGCAAAATACGAGCTAACGCTATCCGCTGGCGCTCTCCACCGGAGAAACGTTGCCCCGCTTCACGGACAAAGGTATTGTATCCATCTGGTAACGAGGAGATCAGCGTATCCATTTTGGCTAATGCTCCAGCTTCTTTAATCGCTTGTTCGGAAGCCTTCGGATCACCCATGCGAATATTGTTCGCTACCGTAGTATCAAATAAGTGTGGGCTTTGATTTAGCACCGCTATAATAGACGGAATGTTATCGCCATAGGCAGCAGCCGCGATTCCATTAATCATAGCCGAACCTGCAGAAGGTTGGATAACCCCTTGAATAGCCTTTAACAACGTCGATTTCCCTGCCCCGCTACGGCCGATGATGGCAATTTTTTTGCCTTGTGGGATGTCGAGGCTGAGATCACGAACCGACCAATTATCCTCTGATCCATAGCGGTAACCTATATTTTCGAGCTTGATATGAGCACTTTTTATGACCTGAGGTAGAACATCGACTACAGATGCCTGTTCGGAAACTATATTCTGCTCTTCTCCGACCACTCCAGACAACCGCTCCAGCGAGTTACGGTACTGCGGGATTTTCTCCACTGCTTCGGATACTGGCAAAAAAGCATCTGCCACAGGAAAAACAACCAATACAAACGCCGCAATCAACGTACCTGCAATAGCACCATCCGCATACTCCCCGGCGGCCCAATATAACATCGAAAGCACGCCAACCCCAACAACTGCTTGCCCGATGAACGCACGTAGACGCGCCCAGCTGCGCAGCGCTGCATCAGTTTTGGCCACTTTTTTCTCATCTGCTTCATAGGTCTCCACGAACTGACTTTGCCGTCCACTAATGACCCAATCGCCCATACCAAGAACGGCGTCCGTCAGCTTTTGATAGAGGCGATTACGCTCTACCTTCACTTCACGTTGACGTTTCTGGGTGAACAACAAAGATATAAGCGGCAATACCACGACCAACACCAAAATATACAAAGCCATTAATAACGCAAAACCGATATCAAAGGTGCCCAACGCAATCACTGCAACCCCGTAGATCAATAAAGCAATAACACTTGGAAATACGGTTCTCAGATATACATTTTGCAAATATTCGATGTCATCAGCTAACATCCCGAGAATATCCCCAGTACGGAAACGCGACGACAGGAACAAGGCCTGTGGCTCCAAAATATTGTACAGGCGCACACGCATTTTAGAAAGAATCCGTAAAATGGTGTCATGCCCAATCAGCCGTTCCACGTAGTGAATGACTGCCCGGCTTGTTCCGAACGTACGTACACCAACAATCGGCACGTAGATCATCAGGATATTTTCGACTGGTGTAGACGCTTTTGAGATCAGAAATCCTGAAGTATACATCAATGAAGAGGCAGTAAAAATCGTCAACGCCCCAAGCACAATAATTAGCACAAAACGCCAAAAATACGACGATACATAGGGAGCAAACCATCCTTCACGTTTCAATGGATTCCCTCCAATTGCGACCCAATCAACTCATAATACGCACCCTTGCGGGCAAGTAACTCCTGATGGGTACCGATTTCTGCCACTTGGCCTTGCTTCATTACTACAATAATGTCCATATCGAGCATCCAGTGCAGGCGATGGGTAGCCAGAAAGACCAGCTTTCCTTCAAAAAGGGGCACCATCGTCTCCTTCAGCTCATATTCCGTTTCAATATCCAGATGCGCCGTTGGCTCGTCTAGAAGCATAATCGGACGGCTGCTAAGCAGTGCCCGGGCTAATGCCACCCGTTGCTCCTGGCCACCGCTGAACGAACGGCCGCCGCCACCAATCATCTCATCTAAGCCATGCGGAAGAGTATCCACCAAACCCGATAAACCCGTAGCTTTCACTGCCGCGGCAACAGCCTCCATAGAAGCCTCAGGGTAATAAAAACGTATATTATCAGCTAACGTACCGCTAAAAATATACGGACGCTGCGGGATATACGAGGTCTGTTTTCGCCAAGCCTCATCCGTTAATGCACTAACCGTAGTACCGTTAACCGTGATACTTCCTGAAGTAGGGTGTAAGAAGCCCCCTAATATATCCACTAAAGTAGATTTACCGGCCCCGCTCTCTCCGATAATCCCAATTTTGCTAGCTCCTTTAAATTGCAGGTTCAGCGCTTCCAGCGAAGAAAGCCCTGCTTCCTCATACTTCACGCTAACATCATTTAATGTGAGCACGCTATTCTCATGCCAAGTGAATATTTGTTCCGATGTTTTTGCTGCAGAACCGACAGATAGATCACCGTTAGGGACGATTACTTCAGCCTTCACCTCATCTTGATCTATAATGCTCTTCATTGCTTCAGCGGCTTCTTTCCCATCCAAAGTAGCATGGAAATCTGAACCTACCAATCTGACAGGCAGGAAATATTCCGGAGCCAAGATTAGAATCGTTAAGCCCGTAACCAATGTCATTTGTTCATTTACAAGCCGCAAACCAAGACTTACTGCTACAGAAGCTACAGACAGCATAGTGAAGAAATCCAGGGCGAACGATGACAAAAAGGCCACTCGCAGCGTACGCATGGTCGCCGAGCGATAACGATCGCTGACCGTAGCAATGCTGTCGCTATGACTACGACTGCGTCCTAGAAATTTTAATGTTTCTAGCCCACGTAATGAGTCTACGAAATGATTAGATAATGTGCGATACGATTTCAATTGCCGATCCATTTGCTTACGGGCCGTCATCCCAATCAAAATCATAAAAACAATAATAATCGGCATAGTTACCGTAAGAATAATCCCGCTCGTAGTGTCCATCGTAAAGACGTAAATAAGCACCAAGATCGGTGTAACAGACATCCCTACCATTCTAGGAATGATCGCTTCCAGATACGTGCGGAATTTAGTTACGCCTTCCAGCACCAGTGTAACAAGATCCCCGGTTCCACGCCCGCCCACCATTCTAGGGCCAAGCTGGAAGAGCTTGTCCATCATTTCCCTCCGCATAGTGCTGCCCGTTGCTTCCGCGAAGCGGTAAGAGACACGGCTCATCAGCATAGCACAAGCATGGCGCACAAGAAATGCAAGAAGGAACAATAGCGCAGTGCCCCATTGTTCCTTCAGAGGTTCTCCCGCAAATAGCGCAGAGATGACTTCTGCCAGCGATTTAGCCAGCAGAAGTATGGACAAGCTTTGCACCAGGGTAAGGAAGCCTACAATCAGAAAGACTGGCTTAACTCCTTTATACCCAAGCAAGTTTTTATCCATTAGTATTCAAGATGCTCCTTCTCGTGAACCCGTTTATGAAAGACAAAGTAACTCCAAATTTGATATCCCAATACGAACGGAAGGATGGTCAGTGCCACAATCGTCATTACCTTCAAAGAGTAATGGCCCGAAGCCGCATTAGTGATCGTCAAATTAAAAGCTTGATCAATTGAACTAATCATAACACGCGGGAACAATCCTACAAAGATAGAAGTTACCGAAAGCGCCATTACTGCTCCTGTCATTCCAAAAGCGTAGCCATCCTTCTTCTTCGTCATGAAGTAACCGGACAGTACAAAGGCGATAACTCCCAGGGCTACAATAATCATAAGAATCGTTCCACGTTGCTCGAAAATATCCGTCATATTATAAGTCATAATCACAAAAGCAGTAAATAAAGCTGCGAGTGGGATTAGCAATTTTTGAGCCAACTTGCGAGCGCGAGCCTGTAGATCCCCCACTGTACGCAGTGTTGTGAACATGAGACCATGCACCAGGCACAGAAGGACAACAGTAAGCCCTGCTACTACAGTGTACACATTCACGATATCTGTGAACCCTGCATACATTTGCATCTCCCCATCAATAGGCAATCCTTTGATAAAGCTTGCAAATACTACTGCTAAGAGGAATGGTGGAAGGAAGCTGCCAATAAAGATACAAGCATCCCAAGTTCTTTTCCAAGCCAATGAATCACGTTTACCTCTGAATTCAAAAGCGACACCACGCGCTATCAGAGCTAATAAGGCAAATACAAAAGGAATATAGAATCCACTAAACAGCGTTGCATACCACTCGGGGAAAGCCGCAAACATTGCACCCGCAGCTGTGATAAGCCATACCTCATTCCCATCCCAGAAGGGTCCGATCGAGTTAATCAGAACACGGCGCTCTGTATCATTTTTAGCGAGAATTTGTGTTTCCATCCCTACGCCGAAATCGAAACCCTCCAGGAAGAAGAACCCTATAAACAGAACTGCAATCAGCACAAACCACAATTCATTAAGAGATATCATGGGAACCCTCCTCGTTATATGGATCATTCGAATCGCCGTGATCGTTATCCATTGCATAAGGACCTTTTTTAATCACTTTAATAAACAATCCGACCAACACTAATCCTAGAATTAAATAAATCGTTGTAAAAGAAATCACGGAGAACAGAACTTGACCACTTGTAATATTAGGCGACACACTGTCTTCCGTTGTCATCAGTCCGAATACCGTCCATGGCTGACGCCCGAATTCGGTCATAACCCAACCGGCTGTATTCGCAATCGGAGGAAGCAACAAGCCCCATAACATAAACCGCATAAACCAAGTGTTCGGACGGTCCATTTTTTTGCGCCACATTAAGTACATAGCGTACATTCCCAATACAATCATTAACGTTCCTGCTAGAACCATGATCCGGAAACTCCAGAATGTCGTACGTACAGGTGGAATATAATCACCGGGGCCATAGGTTTGCTCATACTCCGCTTGCAGCTCAAGCATACCTTTAACTTCACCGGAAAATTTACTGTATGAAAGGAAACTCAGCATATAAGGAATTTGAAATTCTCCACTACTGATTTGATTCTTTGGATCAATGTTTGCCCATACGGTCCAAGGTGCGGGGTCACCACTCTTACCCCAGAGTCCTTCGGAAGCTGCCATTTTCATTGGTTGAGTTTCAACCAAATATTGCGCTTGGGCGTGACCAGCAACAGCTACACCAATAGAAGAAATAATCCCTACGATGGCTGCAATCTGAAAAGACTTCTTAAAGAAAGAAACCTCTTGTTTCTTCAATATTTTATAAGCACTAATACCTGTTACAAGAAAAGCACCTGTTGCATAAGCAGCCAGTACGGTGTGTGGGAATTCAACCAGCAATTGTCCGTTCGTAATAAGCGCGAAGAAATCGTTCATTTCTGCACGTCCATTATTTATCGCAAAACCCACAGGATGCTGCATAAAAGAGTTAGCCGCTAGAATCCAGAATGCAGATAACATCGTACCGAATGCTACCAGCCAGATGGACAGTAAATGTACTCGCTTGGACACTTTATCCCAACCGAATATCCATATCCCAATAAAAGTAGACTCCAGAAAAAAGGCTGCCAATGCCTCAACTGCAAGTGGAGCCCCGAATACATCACCAACAAAACGTGAATAATCGGACCAGTTCATCCCGAACTGAAATTCCTGCAATATCCCTGTAACTACCCCTACTGCAAAATTGATGAGGAATAGCTTTCCCCAGAACTGCGCCATTTTTTTGTACTCTTCATTACCTTTTCTAACGTACATTGTCTCCATGATTGCAATCAAGAGCGCTAGTCCGATTGATACCGGTACAAAGAAATAGTGGAATATTGTCGTCGACGCAAATTGTATACGCGACAGCATTACTGTATCCATATTTGTCCCTTCCTTCTCCCCTTTTCGTTAATTATATTCTGTCAAAAATTTAAACTTCTTTTTGTGATAAATGTCACATAAAGATAGTCATTTAACGGTGAAATTCAAATGATTTGTGACAAAGATCACAATTTAGCATAAAGAAAGCAAAAAAAATAAGACGGTTTACCCGTCTTGAGTGGTTCGTCGTTCTATTAAATGCTTGACTCATTTAGGTATTGGTTAGATGGAAATACCCTTCTTCAGCGATTTGAGATCGCCATTCGAATTAAGCAATTGGGGTAGCATCTTCGTGCTGCGAACCATTGGAGAGTCACATAGACGGCAAGAAGGCGCATGTTCAAATGCGAAATTATCCCTCATCCATCCGTTGCATCCCTCATTGGTACATGCCCAAATTGCGGTATTTTCTTCCGGTATTTCTTCCAAAGGTTTCTTCCGGTAGTTCATTGCCGTTCCTCCCATCCTGTAAGTCAATAGTGAGTAACTAGATATAAAAAGACCGTCCCAACTTTCACAAGCTGGGACGGTTTCTTCTATTATTACAGTTTTACAACGTTTTCGGCTTGTGGTCCACGGTTGCCTTGAACAACGTTGAATTCAACGCGTTGGCCTTCGTCCAAAGTTTTGAAGCCGTCGCCAGTGATTGCGCTGAAGTGAACGAATACGTCGCTTCCGCCTTCAACTTCGATAAATCCGAATCCTTTTTCTGCGTTGAACCATTTAACTGTACCTGTTTGCATGTGTGTTACCTCCACAAATTTAAATTAATATGTTCTTTTTATCTTCAAACAAAGAAAAAATTCACACATTGAAAAAGGTTGTATTACCAAATATGACAGCCCTTTTCAATGCGAGAATTAGGGACTAAATGTATGATTGATATCATATTACCACACCTGATTAGCAAAGGCAAGCAAGCATCCGAATATATCCGTTTTTGCCCTAATAAGTATTACCTTCCAATGTAAGGGCTGCCACTTAGTGTTTATTCCCTAAATAGATCCTTTTTCTGGCATAATTATCATGGTTTTAGAAAAATAGCTTTTCCAAAAACGTTACTTTTATCCGCTTTTTCAAGAAGGTACCCCCTCGGAATCGAAGGGGTAGTCCGCTCTACTTGTCGTAACTGCTATATCATTATATACCGACTTCCAGCATATTATTCCTGTGGTTTTTCAAGAAGTTTAACTGTTGCCTGTTTGGCCTCGCCGTTTCGATAATAAGTAATTTTCAGATCATCACCGATCTTCGTATGATTATATAAGTACTTGCGAAGAGAAAGGGTAGATATGATTGATTGATCATTAAATTTGGTAATGACATCATTGAATTGCAGTCCAGCTTCCTTCGCAGGGCCAACGGCTTCTAGAACAACTACTCCATCCTTAACACTGTTCGGCAGGTTCAATTCATTGCGTTGATCTTCTGCTAGTGGAACGTACGGATTGTTCAAATCAACTGAATATACACCCAAGTACGAACGGGCAATATGTCCTTTTTCAGCCAGCTCATTAGCGATATCTATCACATGATTCGCAGGAATTGCAAAACCCAGACCCTCTACACCCGTATCTGAAATCTTCATTGTGTTAATTCCAATGACCTTGCCATCCAGATCCACTAATGCGCCGCCACTGTTTCCTTCATTAATCGCCGCATCGGTCTGTATCACTTCTTGTTCCCAGTCATATACTCCATCCTGATTAAGGGATACGGGAACCATCCGTTCAGTATAGCTAACAATCCCCGAGGTCAATGTATCACCAAGTCCTAGCGGATTACCGATAGCAATGACCGTTTCACCTAGACGAAGCTTAGAGGAATCACCGAGCTGCGCGATGGTATCGATTCCTTTGGCATCAATAGAGAGTACCGCAATGTCGCTTACTTTATCCGTTCCAACGAGTGTTGCCTTACGAGTCTCTCCGTTCACTGTAACTACTTCGAGATTACCGGAGTCTTCGATGACATGATTATTGGTAATGATAAATGCTTTATTCCCTGTCTTTTTATAGATCACTCCTGAGCCTAGTGCAGACTCATCCAGAATGTTTAATTCTTCATTATCTTCTTTATGATTGATAATACTTACTACTGCAGGGCGAACCGTGGCAGCAGCTTGAATAATCCGGTCAAATGGATCACTACTGCTTGGGGCAACATTTCCAGTTGCTACAACCGGCTTCTGAGCAGTCTCATGACTCATCTGGCCTGTAAACATACTGAATAACAAAACTGCCACCACAGCGCTGACTAAGGAGCAAACGGCGGATATTTGCCAAGTAGATAAACCCTTACGCGATCTGCGTACAGAATGTCTACGATTAGCAAACGATCCCTTTGATGCTTCATCCCCTCTGGACCGCGAAACTTTAGTTGAATAGAAATCATCATCAAACAATCCCACCGAAAATCTCCCCCTTCTATTGCCAAGCGTTCACTGTTGGTAAGACCTGAACCTATAGCAACCACGTCCGAACCAAACCTCTGTAACCATTAGACTCCAAATATCACTAAAAAGTTTCACTTTATCCATTAACCCCACAAGAGTTTCGATCAATCGTTAGATTATGATAATCTTTTAATATATCTTCTCTATTAGGAATATTTTGCAACTTAAAAGACTACAATAAAATAGAAGTGTCCCTAAAATTTTAGCTTTGCTCATCACGCTTTTAATTGTATCACAGGCAACCTGCAATTCGGGATTTTCCTCAGCTAAAACACCTGCGAATTTTTTACAGTTTTCAGTTCTAATTACACTATATATTCACACTATTAAAGGAGGATTAATTATGAGTTCTTTTTCAACAAGTATGGATTTAGTCGAGTTTATCGGTAAGCTAGGTGACTTAAAGGATGAACACTACCACATGACCCTTGCCTTTAGCGCAATGATCGAATTGATGATTGAAAAAGGCCTAATCTCCCGTCAAGAATTAGATCGCAAGACCGCTGAACTTGATCAGCTTATGACTGGCTCAGCTTATCCCATGGCGTAGGTTGATCATAATACGTATCACACAGTCTGAACTCACTATCTTTGAAAAAACAGCCCCGATCCTCCATTGCGCCGCGTACCGACATTTTTGCCAAATCCATCATATTGTGATCCCGGCTTAAATGCGCCAAATAGGTCCGTTTGGTCCGCCCTGTAAGAATTTCGCTAAGCGCAGCTCCAGCTGCCTCATTGGAAAGGTGACCCATGTCGCCTAGGATGCGCCGTTTCGTATTCCACGGATAACGTCCCATTCTCAGCAATTCGATATCATGATTCGCCTCCAGCACCAATACATCTGCATCTGAAATTGCATCTCTTACCTTATCACTAACATAGCCCAGGTCTGTAGCTACACATAACTTCTCTTTTCCATCATAAAAATTGTAACCCACTGGCTCCGCTGCATCATGAGAAATCGCAAAGGATTCTACTCGCATACTGCCGAAATCCTTGTGCTGGCCAGACTCCATGATCATACGGTTATACTCCGGTATTTTACCAATTCCCTTCTCGATAGCTCCCCAGGTATTGGTGTTCGCATAAATCGGAAGATCGTATTTACGGGCCATGGCCCCGAGTCCCTTGATATGATCGGAATGTTCGTGTGTAACTAGAATCCCGTCTATATCATTACCCGTTAGTTCACGCATGGCCAACAGCTCATCGATCCGCTTGGCACTAAAACCTGCGTCAATCATAAGTGTTGTCTCCCCGTTTCGTACCACCGTTACATTGCCGGTAGAACCACTGGACAGTACTGTAAATGAAATCCCCATTTTCCTTACTCCTTCTACTCTGTTGTCTTAGGACTGATGATGTCCGCACTAATAGCATCCACATAATAGGCATTGCCGTTCTCCAGCATAAACCGCCACATCGGCGAAGCTACCTGACTTTCCGAGTTGAACAGCTCACCGTAATATCCCAGCTCAATCTCCTTCACTACGGAATCTGCCGGGAAATACTTCTCTATCAAACTACTAAGTGCTTGCGATGCTGGAAGCACCTTCTGTTCTTTATCGCTGCTGCTTGTCCCTATTTCAATCTTCGGCCAGCGGTAAGCTACGATTTTTTGATCACTGTTAATCAACTCTAGCCTAACACGGAACAACGACCACTGATTTTGAACCAGCGGATGAAGAACGAACTTCCCAACCTCACTTTCCTGTGAATCAAAGCGATAATTGGAAATGTCAGGAATCTTATCCTCAAGCGCCTTGCTAAGCTCTGAGAAGGAAGAATAGATCAGCTTGCTGTCTATAGGTACATCTAATTTAATTGGTGGTTCAGTCTGCTCTTCAGCAGAATAACGATAAGTAATGTTAGGAAGCTGCGGGGTAGAAGCCGGAATGGGACACAATACACGAATCCCTTTCTGCTCCATTACGGCTTGGGTCTCAGCAGACAGGGAAGTAAAATCAAGATTAGCACTAACCTGATCGCGTAAATCGACCCACAGCTGGTAACATAGCAGCAGATTCAGACCTAAAAAGGCGCAAATCAGTACATTTTTAGCTCTTCCCCAATCCATACCCGAACCTCCTAAATGTTATATGAACCACTTGCCCATTAATTCAAAGTAAGCACGCTGCCATCACTAAGTGTAACTTTCCAGACAGGTATCAGCTCCAGATGATCTTCCTTCACCTCAGGCACATAAGCAGGCGTTAAATCCTTCACTGCCGAAGTTTTACTGACCAGAGACAACCTATACTCCAGATCCGCACCTCCAGATAGCTCCACTACCTTTTTTACGGCCTTACTTTCATCTATATAGATTAGAGAACGTTCATAAGAGGATACTGTTCCCTGCTGCAGTTCCAGATTTATTACACCATACTGTAATGATGAATGGCTCATTATCGGATAGGAGCCGTACGGGTAGGAGCCATAATATTGTTGAAAAGAGACCTTTCTCTCCTGTCTGCCTTCCTCTGTAGCCTCCAAACGGTAAGTCCCATTCCATCCGCCATGCTGGTTCACAAATTCTACAGCTTCCAAAGCATCCTTGGCAGGGGTACTTTCTCCAGCTGGAAGAGCCGCAGGGTCGCTATAGCTCATCCAGTTCTTACCCTGGTCCACCTGAAGGCTTCGTTTGCTGTCCGTATAAATCTCCGAGCCGTTTTTCTCCCGGATATATCTAGTACTTCCAACATCGAAGAAAAGATTACTCTGCATTTGCTCTATGGTGTACATCCCGGAAGGCATGTCTACCTGAACCAGAGAAATCTTACTGTCTGGCACATAATAATCCCCGCTTACGGTCTTGTAAGGCGTCCAATTCTTACCGAAATCAACATGCTGCTGCACATCCTGAACCGTTAAATCCGCTTTTGCCGCTTCGTATATGATGTCGCCTCTCGTACTGAAGAAAATAGCATGGGCCTTGGAATCGTTCTTAATGTTATAGATCCAAATGCGATCGATGCTTTCTCCTTCAAAAAGGGAATCTGGCGATAACTGCATCACCCGCTGCAATAACGTTACCGGAATGCCCGCTCCGAACGAAAGCTCAATCCCAGGATTCTCATTGCGGATCTTATCCCAATCATAATCCTGTACCGAGTGCCGCTGAAAGCTTTCAAAGCCACGACCTTTTAAGCGATTCATGATCAAGCTATAGAACGTAGAGTCCGGATAAAAAAGCGTATGCTTGCCTTCCCCCATATGGATGATCATTTTGTCAGGGTATAACAGGTTCTCTACCTTCTCTTCCGGACCCATATTATCTGTCTTCACATACAGGTTCTCAGAAAGCACCGCAGAATCAGCACCAGGCAAGCGGTAGATCAAATAATAGCTTTCAACCAGGCTTCCGAGCACGAGCAAGGCTAGAATGCATGATTTGATTCGTTCCTTCACGCCTCACTCCCCCTTTGCTCGTTCAAAGGCAGGGTAAAGGTTACCTTTGAACCTTCATTTAGCTCGGATTGCAGGGAAATGGAGCCTCCATGTGCCTTCACAATTTCCCGGGCAATGGAAAGGCCAAGTCCAGTGCCTCCCATGTTCCGCGAACGTGCCTTATCCACGCGATAAAATCGTTCGAAGATCCGCTCGATATCTTTTTTCGGAATCCCTATCCCCGAATCACGTACAGAAATGGAGAGCATTCCATCCTCATTCTTCAACGCTTCCAATTCAATTGTACCGCCTTCTGGCGTATATTTTAGCGCATTGGAGACCAAATTCCCCAAGACCTGGTCGATTTGATCACGATCAAGCCACGCCGTAGTAACATCTTTGCGGACCCTTGTACTGATATCGATACGCTTTTGCCGAATTTGAAAAGAAAAACGATCCGCAACATCCTCCAGCATCTCGGTAATATCTGTCTGCTGAATTCGAAGAAGAGCTTCCTTGGAATCCAGACGGGAAAGATGCAGTAAATCCGTAACCAGACGAATCATCCGTTCCGTTTCGTTGCGAATCACCCCAACAAACCGAACCGCCAGCTGCGGATCTTCAAGTGCTCCATCATCCAGTGCTTCAACATAGCTTTTAATAGTGGTAAGTGGTGTTCTTAGCTCATGCGAAACGTTCGCCACGAACTCCCGGCGTGATTCCTCCAGATTCTCCTGTTCGGTGACATCCTGCAACACAGCAATTGTACCGGCAATTCCCCCCTCACGACGATGAATGGGAGTAAACGTCACTCTTACGATATTAGAATCTTCTCCACCCATATGGGTCAGATGAAGCATTGCAGATTGGGCATTGCCTTTAGCCAGAGATCCGCTTTGTTCGTAATCTAAGCCCAACAGTTTATCTAGAGGAGCGCCTTCCGGCAACGGACCTTCATTTCCGAGCATCAACGCTGCCCGCCGATTCATCAGAATCACTACTCCGTTCTCATCTGTAGCCACAACACCATCACTCATGTTCGTCAGAATAGAGGTAAGCTTCTCCTTCTCCTCTTCATTCTGCGAGAGTGCTTCCCGCAATCTACCGGTCATATAATTGAACGCCTGACTGAGTTGTCCAATTTCATCATTGCCCAATACGGGCATTTTACGATTGAATCGGCCTTCAGCGACCGCCGTAGCATGCCTCGTCATTTCCTTAATAGGCTGCGTGATAGTGTGCGCCAGAATGACGCATAAAACAACCGTTAACGCTAGAGCTAACAGCAAACCTGAGATAAATACACTATTGATCCGGCCCATCGTGGCGTATAGATCCTTCATGTCAGCAGCAATATAGATTGCGCCCACTACCTTGTCCCCCGAGAGCACAGGCTTAGCCACAACCTTTTTCCGCACATTATCATCCGCAATAATATATTCCTCGTTATCACTGATGCCCTGCAAGGCCCGATTCACAACTGTCTGGGTGTTACGCTGCCCGACATAATCATTCTGCGAGGGAACAGAAGTGGTGATGATTTTGCCGCTGGCATCCAGTACCTGAATTTCAGCCCCGTTAATGTACAGATTATTGACCATCCCGCGCAGACTTTCCACAGCCGTTTCCTCATCAGCCGTTCCAGCCTCACTACCAAATTTATCAGCAGTCAGGATGGACAACATCTCAGCACGTGCTTTAAGGTCCTTGGTGAAATTATCTGTTAACGAGTTCTTCATCGAGCTGACAAAATAAACCCCGATCAACTGCATAGCTATCAGAATCAGCAACACGTAAATAATAATAAGTTTTGCCTGAATTGTCCGGATAAAGGACCGCCACTTCATCACAGTCCTCCATTTTTAGGGCTATGCATCAAATAGCCAAGTCCACGCCGAGTATAAATATATTCGGGCTTGCTGGGGTTCTCCTCAATTTTCTCTCTTAGACGACGGATCGTCACATCAACGGTCCGCACATCACCGAAATACTCAAATCCCCACACTGCCTGCAGCAAATGCTCCCGAGTCATCACCTTACCGGCATGTTTGATCATATAGTAGAGCAGCTCATATTCACGATGGGTCAAGTCAAGCGGCTCCCCGCCCTTATAGACCATATACATATCTGTATCTATAAACAGATCAAAATGATAAATGCCCTGCTTATTCTCTGCTGGTTCACTCGCCATCCCCTGTGGTGACGGTTTATGCTGTCTCCGCATCTGGGCTTTAACTCGGGCCAGCAATTCACGTGTACTAAAAGGTTTGGTCACATAGTCATCAGCACCAAGCTCCAGGCCAAGTACCTTATCAATCTCTCCGTCCTTGGCTGTAAGCATAATGATAGGAATGTCCAAGTGCGCAGAACGCACCTCGCGGCAGACGTCCATGCCATCTTTGCCGGGCAGCATAAGATCAAGCAGCATAAGATCGGGCCTTTTGGACAATGCCAGCTCCACTGCGCTGTTACCATCAAAAGCACAAATAACCTCGTAGCCTTCTTTTTCTAAATTAAATTTCAATATATCAGCAATAGGCTGTTCATCATCTACTACCAGAATCGTTCCCATCTGCATGTCCCAGCTTCACCTTCCTATCCTTACTTAATGATCATTCCTTTATTTTAACATACCTGTCTAACCGTCACATCCTACGAAATAAGCAATCCCCCTGCCCAGCAAAAAGAAACGGCTTTGCCGTCACTCGTAGATTAAAAAAAATAAAAACCGCCCGATTAAAATCGAGCAGTTAAAGGATTAAGTATGAATTATTGCAAATACTTCATTGGATTTACAGCAGTGCCATTCTTCCGAATCTCAAAATGCAGATGTGTACCCGTCGAACGTCCGGTGCTACCCATTACGCCAATCTTGCCACCCTGCTCCAAGCGTTGGCCTGTAGAAACCGAGATGCTTTTTAAATGACCATAATAGGTCTGGTATCCGTTGCGATGATCCACAATAACTACATTCCCGTATCCATTCTGCACCCCTGCAAAGATTACGGTCCCGGCATCAGAAGCTTTTATATTCCGATTGCTAGATACCATATCAATACCCTTATGGGCACGGCTCCAACGCTCACCGAAGCTACTTGTCAGGGTTGCCCCGCTTACCGGCCAACTGAACATGCCTGTTCCTTCACCAACAACCTTCGTTCCCCGATAAACAACTTCTGGCAGCGAGGCTTTTATAACGGTCTGGCCTAACCATTCTTCTTGAACAACCATGCCATTTTCCTTTGTTACCCGATACTCCATTTCTTTAAGTCCAGTTTGTCCTGGACGAACCACTTTGCTTTTGCCTGCCGCTAGCTGATCGCTCGAACGCACAACCACTTCCGGCTCAGTCACTATCTGCTCAGTCACTTTTTCCACAGTTACTACTGTAACATCTGGTTGGGGTACCTTCAGCTTCAGTGTATCTCCAATCTTCAACGTCAGCTCTTTCACGTTAGGGTTGTTACTATAAATCTCTTTTTGGGTGATTTCAAACCGTTTGGCAATCCCCGAAATCGTATCACCCTCTTGAACGGTATAAAGAAGAGGCGCCTCTTTACCTTCAGTAAGTGTCTGGACCGCTGCCTCCACATCCAACACTTTATTAGGATCTGCTTTGATAGGAACGATAGAAATATCTTCACTAATCTCTACCGACTCTACTTGCTCTGGAGCCTTCGCTTTTGCAGCAGATGAGCTGGAAGCAGCCGTTCTTGTTAGCTTACTAGCCGTCGTTGCTACTTCTGCTTGTGGGACATAATGATTTTTTACCCCTTCGAGCACAGCATTAGCAGTTTCCTGATCCTTAACTATGCCAACGGCCTTGCCATCTACCATCAATTGGACGCCTACCGCATAAGCTTTCAGCATTCCATCTAGTTTAGTAAGTGTCGCCTCACTATCAACTTCTGGCTTGTATGCCTTCTGCTCTTCTATTGTTATGCCCTCTGTTTGCAGCACCATGGTTGAATTCGGATATTTCTCCTGATATTCTCGTTGTTTCTTATCGTATAGCTGGTTAAGCTGCGTCTGATCGGTAAGTCTTCCGACTTCTTCGCCCTTCACCAACACTTGATAATAGGTAACCGTGTTAGCGGCTACATACTTTTTCTCTGCTCCAACCAACACCGTAGCTAGAAGCACAAGGCCGACAGATCCCAAAATCCAAGCACGCCGAAATCTGCGAGTACCTTTCTCTTGTTGAAAGTGTTTGGAGTCGTGATCGAAATTGTGGCTCTGTTGAACATTCGCCTCGGATTCTGCTGGATGTCCATCCTGCAGCTTGCTCATCCGACGCATGAACTTAAATCCCTTCATGAAACTCTCCCTTTCAGTCCGCTTTTACTTCCGACAAAAGCGGCCAAGCTAATTGTACGACCTCGATTATATAGATTACGTCCATGTAAATTTCTGCGTATACTAGTGCTTAATTCCTGCTTCTAATGAACCTATAAAAAGGTTGTTAAGGAGGTTACAAAAATTTAACCTCTTGAGGTCCTTGTTTACTGTACCATAGCTTAGAGAAAAATTTCAACTTTAGACATGACAAAAAACCCGCCAAATACGCGGGTTTTTTGCGCAAATATGAAATTTTAACCTTTTTCTTGTGTCTATAAAGTGACAATTATAAAAGCTATTGCGTAGATTCTGTAGTTGGTGTAAGCATTTTCATTATGCTCTCATATTCGTCTGCATCAACATATTTTGCAATTACCTGTTGCAGCTCTTTAACCTCATCTTCTGTTAATCCATCCTCCATCGCTGTTGAAATTTTTGCCATCTCATCCTGGGGTAGTTTGGACATCAAAATATTGAATATATTTACCTTCTCTTCCGATGGAAGATTATCTTTGAAGTCACTGAGTGCCTCAGGTGTCATTACTAATTGTTGGTCACCAACACTTCCACTTCCGTTATCAGTTGAACTTTCGGTTGTAACTTGCCCCATAACTGGTAAGGCATCAGTCGGAGTATTATCATCTACGGGCTCGCCCTTGCCTTTAGCTGGCGAATCCGTGCTTTTGTCGGTCTCCTTGCTAACTGTACTCCCTGTGGTTACTTCTTTATTGGCTGTATCCGAGTCAGATTTGTTATCCATGCCAATGATGCTCCGAATCATTCCTCCAAATCCCGGACCGGGAGTATTCACTTTAATATCGAAGCTAGCCAGTACCGACTGAATATAAGCATTTACAACCACGCCCGTTGTTAGAATTGAAAGAGTGCTGGCAAGTACCACAATCAGACATACGCTAAGTGCTCGCTTCACGATCTTCATCTTCATTTCTCCTCTCACCTATGTTCAAGTCTATCTGGTAGATCATGTACATGTTCTTCTATACATCCAGTATTGACTAGAACCGGCCTTGGGAAACGTCTAGGTATAAATCTAGGCCCCAAAAGAGAGAGAGATAGTCCTCAGAACAAAAAAAAGAGCCTCTAACGGGGCTCCTTATTATAACTAGATTTTAGATATAAATTGGCAATACTTGATTCGTCTGCTCACGGTTACGACCCACTGAGAAGATAGCAATCGGAATACCTGTAAGCTCAGATACACGTTCAACATATCTGCGTGTATTTGCTGGAAGATCATCCAATGTTTTTGCAGAAGTAATATCTTCGCTCCAGCCTGGAAGCTCCTCATATACCGCTTCACATTCTGCCAGCATTTTGAGGCTAGCAGGGTAATGAGTAATTACCTCACCACGGTATTTGTAGCCTGTGCAGATCTTCACAGTCTCAAGTCCGCTAAGTACATCCAGCGAGTTAAGAGATAGCCCTGTGATTCCACTTACACGACGAGCGTGACTCACAACTACACTGTCGAACCAGCCTACACGGCGTGCACGTCCGGTAACTGTGCCATATTCATGACCTGTTTCACGGATATAATCACCTGTTGCATCATTAAGTTCTGTAGGGAATGGGCCATCTCCAACACGAGTGGTATAGGCTTTTGCAACCCCAATAACCTGTTTTATTTTGGACGGTCCAACACCAGAACCTATGCACACCCCACCGGCAGATGGGTTGGATGAAGTAACAAACGGATACGTACCTTGATCGATATCAAGCATTACTCCTTGCGCACCTTCAAACAACACTTTGCGATCCGCATCAATGGCATCATTAAGAATAACAGAGGTGTCTGTTACATAATTACGCAGCACTTCTGCATATTCCAGGTATTGAGTCAGAATCTCTTCTACGTTAAGAGCTTCAGCACCATAGACCTGCGTAATCACTTGGTTCTTCTCTTGCATCAAGGGGCGGAGTCTCAGTTCGAATTCCTCAGCGTCCATCAAGTCAGCAATACGGATACCGTTGCGTGCTGCCTTATCCATATAACAAGGACCGATACCTTTACGTGTAGTACCAATCTTGTTCGGACCCTTACGGTCTTCTTCGAGAGCATCCAGCACCATATGGTATGGCATAATGACATGAGCACGATCACTGATCACTAAGTTCTTAGTATCAAAACCGTTCTCGTGAATATAATTAATTTCTTGGATCAAGGCAGCCGGATTAATAACCATTCCGTTACCAATTACACAAGTTTTCTCTTTATAAAATACACCCGAAGGGATCAAGCTGAGCTTAAACTTCTCACCGTCAATCAGAATCGTGTGACCGGCATTATTGCCCCCTTGATAACGGGCGACCACATCTGCACTTTCCGCTAGAAAGTCAGTGATTTTCCCTTTACCTTCGTCTCCCCATTGTGTTCCCACGACGACTACCGTTGACATGTTCATTCCTCCGTAGGTGCTACTTAGCACCATTATTTTTCATAATATGGACCCTATACGTCATTCTTATGTACGTGGCCCTCCGGACGCCAAGCAGATTTAACCCGCTAAAGGACAATTCTCAGTGTAACAGCGGTTTTTTTCAAAGTCAAATAAAACGAACGATTACACAAAGAAATGTGCAATCGTTCGGGAATTATACATGTCAGGTTTAACCAGCAAATGGTTCCGCATGTGCTCGCTCGTAGTTAACGAACTTGTTGAAATTTTTAAGAAAGACCAGTTCTACCGTGCCTACGGGACCATTACGCTGTTTAGCTATAATGATCTCAATAATATTCTTCTTCTCCGTATCCGCATTGTAATAATCATCACGATACAGAAACGCAACAATATCGGCATCCTGCTCGATAGAACCCGATTCACGCAAGTCACTCATCATTGGACGTTTATCCTGGCGCTGCTCTACACCCCGGCTTAACTGCGACAGGGCAATAACCGGCACATCCAACTCACGGGCAATCTGCTTCAGTGTACGAGATATATCCGATACTTCCTGCTGACGGTTCTCTCCGCCTTTACCGCGGCCCTGAATGAGCTGCAAGTAGTCGATGACGATCATGCCAAGTCCTTTTTCCTTCTTCAGTCTCCGGCACTTTGCACGAATATCGGTTACCGTGATACCTGGTGTATCGTCGATGTAAATCTCCGCTTCAGATAGAGACTGAATACCCATCGTCAGCTTGGACCAATCATCATCACTCTTGAAGTCACCGGTACGCATAATATTGGCATCTAAGTTGGCTTCAGCACAAATCATCCGCTGTACCAGCTGTGGCGCTGACATTTCCAGACTGAATATCGCAACAGTTTCTTTAGCGCGTACTGCCACGTTCTGTGCAATATTCAGGGCGAATGCAGTCTTACCAACAGATGGACGAGCCGCAACAATGATCAGATCGTTACGTTGGAATCCGTTAGTCATATGATCTAAATCCACAAATCCGGTTGGGATACCTGAGGTACCCCCCTTATTTTGATGAAGCAACTCAACCTTGTCGAACACTTCCATCAAGACATCGCGGATCGCAATAAATCCACTGCCGCTCCGCCGGTTAGAGATTTCAAGAATGCGCCGCTCTGCATCACTCAGCATATCGGCTACATCTTCACCGCCAGTATAACCTTCGCTCACAATTTGCGTGGCTGTGCGAATCAAACGGCGCAGCATGGCTTTCTCTTCGATAATCTGGGCGTAGTATTCTACGTTAGCAGCAGTAGGCACGGCATGCGCCAGCTTAGCTAAGTAGCTAACCCCACCAATATCTTCAAGCTCTCCTTTGTCCTGCAGTCTGGACGTAAGTGTAACAAGATCAATCGGCTGGCTCTCTTCTCCGAGCTGCACCATCGCCTCAAAAATCATTTGATGCGCTTTATCGTAGAAGTCTTCGGTATTCACCCGTTCCATTGCAGTAATGAGCGCTTCATCCTGCAACAGAACCGCACCAATTACCGCCTGCTCGGCTTCAAGATTCTGCGGGGGAACCCGATCGAAAAAGAGATCTCCACCCATGTTACTCCTCCGTTACCTCAACCTTAAGTGTGGCCTTTACTTCAGTATGCAATTTTACGCTTACTTGAAATACTCCTATATGGCGAATTGGCTCACCTAATTCAATCTTGCGCTTATCAATAGTAATTCCTTTGGTGGAAGCCAGTGTCTCAGCAATCTGTTTGCTTGTAATAGCACCGAATAAACGTCCGCCTTCACCTGATTTTGCTTTCATTGTCAGTGTTAGCTCGTCAAGCTTCTTACCCAATTGCTGTGCTTCTTCTTTTTCGTTATCTTTACGGCGTTGTTCAGCAGCCGCTTGATTCTCCAGCGTCTTCACGTTACCTTCCGTTGCCGGACGAACCAATCCACGTGGCAATAAGAAGTTAGAAGCATAACCTTCGGATACCTCTTTAACCTGACCTTTTTTACCTTGACCCTTAACATCTTTTATGAATATGACCTTCATTCGAATAACCCCTCTTTCGATTCGATTTCAGCCAGCACCTGCAGTAATCTGGCTTCTGCTTCTTTACATGTTCCTTCAAGCTGTACCGCGGCATTGGACAGATGCCCTCCGCCGCCTAATTTCTCCATCACGACCTGTACATTCATACGTCCGAGTGATCGGGCACTAATGCCAATCAGGCCGTCAGGCCGCTCGCTGATGACGAATGAAGCGACTACGTTGGTCATCCCAAGCAGCGTGTCCGCAGTCTGAGCAATAAGAAGCTGCGGAATTTTCATGCCTGGTGCCGTAACTACGAGCGCGATTTGGTCATACACCATCCGCGCATGTTTGATAATTTCGGCTTTGGAAATATACTCCTGTAAATCCTCCTTGAGCATGCGCTGAATAAGTACGGTATCGGCACCATTCCGGCGCAGGAAGCCTGCGGCCTCAAAGGTACGCGACCCCGTATGAAGCGCAAAATGCTTCGTATCCACCGTGATCCCCGCTAACAACATTGTAGCATCCAGCGGACTGATCTTTACCTTCTCATGAATATACTGAAGCAGCTCTGTCACCAGCTCACAAGTCGATGAAGCGTATGGCTCCAAATACACCAATACAGCATCGTTAATGAACTCTTCACCTCTGCGGTGATGATCCACCACTACAATTCTGCTGGCATATTGCACTAACCGCGGCTCCATCGTCATAGACGCCTTATGTGTATCCACAACAATTAGCAGGGTATGCTCTGTCATGATCTGTAGGGATTGCTCCGTTGTGATGAATGACTTATACAATTCATCGTCCTTACGAATCTGCTCCATCATGTTAGTTATCGATGGATTAGGAGTCTCCATCACAATGCTAGCCTCTACATTATACATCTGCGCAGCCCTTAACAGGCCGATTGCAGCACCCACAGCGTCGATATCCGGTGTCCGATGACCAAGGATCAGCACACGATCGCTCTCCTGCATCAGATCCCGCAAAGCATGCGCAATGACCCGCGCCCGCACTCGGGTACGCTTCTCAGCAGCATTACTCTTGCCACCGTAGAAGGATAACCGTTGGCCTGCTTTTACAGCCGCCTGATCACCACCTCGGCCAAGCGCCATATCTAGACTGGATTGGGCCAATGCCCCTAATTCACTTGCAGAGTCTGCGCCAAAGGCCAGACCAATACTCAGTGTCATGGGTACCTTAAGATCAGCAGTCATTTCTCTGACTTCATCTAGAATCACGAAGCGGCTCTCTTCCAACGCTTGCAGGCTACGATGATTAAGCAGCATTAGATAACGTTCCGAGGACAACCGCCGCAGATAAACCTCAAACTGCTTACTCCATTCAGTGATTTCACTCGTCACCTTAGCAATCAGCGAGGTTCGCTGTTGATCATCCATCCCTTGAGCAGATTCATCCAGGTTATCCATCATCACTATGCCGATCGCCAGCTTCTCATCCTCATACCGCTCACGTAACACCACAAGCTCAGTGATATCATACAAGTAAAGAATACGCTCACTCGGAATAATGACAGCTTGATAAAATCGTTCATCCACGGTGATCTCAAGACGGGTGTCATGGAGCACACCTTCTTTGGCGACCTCCCGCTTACCCGCTGCAGCACCTGTGAAAAAAGACTGCATATCAGGCAATAATTCTTGCAGTGATTCCCCGACTAAAGACTTACGTGCGAAAATATCGCCGGCATAGCGGTTATTCCATTCCACCGTTCGATCCTCGCTAAACAGAATGATTCCAAGCGGCAGCATGCTGACTGCTTCGCCCTCTACCCGCTTAATGCGGAAAGATAGTCCATTAATATATTCCACCAGATTACGGCGGAACGAGATCTCCGCTTTCAACATATAGAAGCATAAAGTACCTGAGAGAAATAGGCCGGCGACCCCAAGCGCCCAGTTATAAACACTGACAATTATAATAAGGACCAACAGCAGCATGAACGCCCATACGGTATGATAGCCGTGCCAGCGTCTTTGCAGAAATTTAGGCATGAACTCTCACCCTATCGTTTCGATTTGGTCACATACTCCCGCAGTGGGAACGCAAGATCAATAATACCAATAATGCGCAGCGGCGGCAGTAAAATAACCGGTATCGCTAACAAAACGGCAGACATCTTGTTCCATTTGCGTTCATGCGCCAGGAAGAAGAAAAATCCGATGGCCTGAATCATAAAGCCAATTCGCAGCAGTGGCAGAAGATTGGCAGAAATCATGAGGATGAAATTGTTCTCCGACCCTGAGAAGAAGAGCTGTAGAACAACACCAATCAGATAGTACCAAATAAACGATCTCGAAAGTCTCCATTCACGTGCAGGCTTCATCTTAGGTACTGCATAATTCATACTGTTCAGAATCGGGCGGGCAATAGAATGCGTAATCACAGCAATCATGAAGGAGCTTACGATTAGAGTCATAGGGATCATTTGAACCGTCATATGACTTATCTTGTTTACATCCTCAGTTGAAAATCCAATATCAGTGAGCAGAGGATTGGTAGTTCCGAGCTCAGACAGAGGTGAATTAACCATTTGCAATACATCGTTCACATAGGTAGACAGGTCAAAATTAAATAATGCCGTACCCAGCAGCAAAAGCAGCAGGAACTGTGCAAGAATCGTAACCGTACCTGCGATCACGGTAGACATGGCCGGGGCATGTCTTTTATACCAGCGCCCCATAACCAGAGCCGGTATTAAGAAATACGCAGCTATCAACAGATAAATTGGTGTAATCAAGCCTACAATCAGCAACACCGGCAATACATGCAGCACAAATTGTCTCGTGTTCAGGGTAGTAAACAACACTACTGCCGGAACAATCATAAAAAGGGTAGTGATGATGAGGAGTGGAGTCGTTAAACTAAGCAGCAAAAGTAAGTATGCTACGCTCCAAGCCACAGATGACCAGCGAAATTTCAACAGTATTCACCTCTTACGCATATGTTCTTCTAAAGCAGATATATCTTGGTACCAATCTTCCAGTTGATGCCCTTCCTGCTTGTGCTTTCTAAGCTTCTCCAGTAGCAAGTCATCTAAAGAACGATAAGGAATCCCTAGTCTGCGGCCCAAAATATAAGAGCTCATAATCAAGCTAGCCAGACTGTCACCGACACGGGTAGTACTGCCTTCCCATAACGCTTTAAATAACCTTGAAACTTGATCAATCACTTCGGTTTTCAGCCATTCAATTACCTTGGCGCGCTTGGCTACATCCAGATCCTTCGGCACATTGGACACGTCTCTCTACCTCCGGCAAAAAGCTTTATTCTCCATTATAGCATAAAAAATTCGGTGTCACACTGGACGCCCCGCGCCCCTTAAGTATGCTTCAATCCATGCTGGCTATGCCTCTTTTGGGAGAGGAGCTTTCTTTAAAAAAGACCCGCATTCCGTTATCGCCGGAAATACAGGCCTTGTTCCGATAGCTTCTATAACCGCGAATACACTGGGACTATAATGATTCCTGTGATTGTCTTGTTACAAATTTCTCGCAATATTCTATGACTTGACTCCGGCGAACAATTCCAATAAACCGGTTCATATCATCGACCACAGGTACAAAGTTCTGCACCTTAGCCAAATTAATTAGATCTTCCATATCCGCATCAATCGAGACCGGCTTGTTATTCATACGTAATGGAACGTCCTTCAGCAAAAATTTTGAAGCGTTCTCAAACGAAACCTTACCCTCCGACTCTTTCATGTACCAGAGCAGATCACCTTCCGTTACCGTGCCGGCATACTCTCCATTACGGTTAAGAATCGGGACTGCTGTATAGCGGTGAAACTCCATCCTCTCAAGCGTTTGGCGCAGCGTAGAATCGAGCGTTACGCAGGCCACCTCCTGTTTCGGAAGTAAAAAAAATGCAATATTCATCTCTTGATCCTCCTCAAAGAGTTCCGAAGGAATTACGGTTCTTTAACTTCCTTTTACTGCCATGCCAATGTGATTATACGTAGCAGCTAAATAATAGTTCCAACTCATTATAACATGAAGACAGTAAGCAGCAGCCATGAGAATGTTTATGGCTGCTGCAATTTATTTATATGAGTTTAGCTTTCCAATTAGAATTACTGTGTAACTGCTGTTGCTTTGGGCTCGAGTGCATTACTTGCTTTTCCCGGCTCAATCAGTTGATCTACAGGTGTTCCTGCATTCATCCAATTATCAATCAGCGCCTTAGCTTCGCGCAAGTCCTCTTCATCAACGATATCATAATAAAGTCCGTCAATACGTTTTCCTTCGCCCATTACCGTAAAGCTTGAGATATCCATATCTTTGCCGCCCATAAATTTCTTGGCCAGACTAATAATCATTGAAGGCTCAATATCGGTCTTAAAATTATCGCCCATAATATCCAGCAGCTTAGGAATATTGCCGATTTGGCTGATCGATAACATTTTATTAGCTACGACATCAATAAAAACCTGTTGGCGTTTGGTCCGGTTAAAGTCACTATCTTCACGGTAGCGTGTATAGTTGAGTGCTTCTTGACCGTTATAATTCGACTTTCCACCCTCGATCGTAAACTTTTCATGGTCCTTACCCTTGTTTACAATGTCCTTCTTGATTGGCAACGGAACGCCTCCAATAGCATCAACGGCATCCTTGAGCCCTTGAAAGTTAATGGTGGCATAATACTGAATATCATGCTCCAGCAGTGCTTCCAGAGTATCCTTAGCCATTTGCTGCCCACCAAAAGCATAAGCATGGGTAATCTTATCTTTTTTATTATCGTTATGCCCAATAATCTCGGTATACGTATCACGTGGAATAGAAATAAGCAGAATTTTGTAATCCTCAGGGCGAACAACAGCATACATCATAGTGTCTGAACGTGCGGTTTCATTGTCGCGTTGATCAGTCCCGAGCAGCATCAGCGAGAATGGATCGCTTTTGTATACAACCGGCTCTGGCTTAACCTTATTCTCATCCTTAAGTGGCTGGTAAGATTCTTCTTTCAGCTTGCTTTCTACCCGATCGGACAAAAAGAGGTCAAAGGCTAATACGGCCAAAGAATTCCGAAACAGAAAGCCTCCCGCTATAACAACGACGAGAACAATTAGCGCAATGTATCTTTTCTTTATTTTTTTCATCTTTGATTCCTTCTTTATTGTAGAATAATTACAAATACCATATATTTACAATGCCTCCTGATCGTTCTCAGGCAGTCATGGTTTTATTTCTCTCGGCGGCGAATTTACTGTCCCTTATTCCATTATCTTATTGTCCCCCCTTTCAGGAAATTCGGGTCATTCTAAATTATAGAAAAAATTTTTTTTGCGTTTCTAAAATAATATGGGATAAAACAATATTTCTATTGTAATCACTAAATGGATAAAAAGAAACAACAAATACCGACATGAATAGGGAAAAAGCACCATACCAAGTAATAATTACTGGTATGATGCTCCAAATTTAACTTCGAATTCCAAGGGCATGTATAATATGTTTTACCCGTTCTCCATAATGTAAATCGCGGAAAAACCCATAATCGAACAATTTAGCAGCACCCTCAAATCGGCTGCCATAGGTCTCTGCCCCCATAACGACCGCAATAAGCCGGTGCCCCTCTCGCTGGGCTGATCCCGCAATACAATATCCCGTCTGGCTATCATATCCAGTCTTCAACCCATCTGCTCCATCGTATGCGTAAGCGCCGCCCATACCTGGAAGCATAAGGTTGCTATTACTAACATATAACCCTTTATCCTTTAATTGCATCTGTGTACGACCGGAAATATTCAGTACATCAGGATGATTATGGATTAGAGCAGCTGCCAATTTGGCTGTATCCCTCGCTGTCATCATCGTCTGGCCACCGATATGCGTAGGCTGACGAATGATACCAAGATCCTTGCTCGACAATCCAGAGGCGTTGGTAAATACCGTATTAGGAGATAAACCTAAACTACGTGCTCTATCATTCATCATAAGTACAAAAGAATCCTCTGATCCTGCCATATATTCTGCCAATGCAACTGCAGCATCATTAGCAGAATAGATGGTGATGCCTTCGAATAGCTCCCTTACTGTATAGAAATCTCCTCGTTTTAATGAGAGACTCATACCTCCCATTTGACTGGCGTAAGCACTAATAGGGACTCTATCCTCCCACCTAAGGGTTCCAGAGGTTATGTGATCCAGCACAATCATTTCAGTCATTAATTTAGACACACTGGCCGGTGGCATAGGCACATCGCCGTTTATATTGACCCATATGTCT
This sequence comes from Paenibacillus sp. FSL H3-0310, assembly GCF_038002785.1. Taxonomy (NCBI): domain Bacteria; kingdom Bacillati; phylum Bacillota; class Bacilli; order Caryophanales; family Paenibacillaceae; genus Paenibacillus; species Paenibacillus sp. FSL H3-0310. The sequence continues at coordinate 1,083,631 of NZ_JBBODC010000002.1, read as the reverse complement.
CCACTATCCATATCTAGCAGCACTGCTGAACCCGCGTCAATATCCGGTTTAAAGCCCAGCTCGATAGGCCTCCACACCGTAATTAAGACAACGACTATCAAAGCTGCACCAGCCCATATCAATATCCGTCTCTTCATCGTTGTCATCCTCCATAATATATATGACGAATGAAACAGCAATTTGATTTCACTTTTTGCGTAATTTTTTTTATTTTTTTTAATTTAGTCCTTTATCCACCATTTATTAGGCTCAATTATGGAGCCCAAAGAATCAACACGCACACCTTGTAGACGTTTATTAACAGCAGTAATGCTTTCTCTTTCCGCAAAAAAGATCATTGGAACCTCTTCATTCACTAGCTTCTGCCATTCATAATAGATTTGTTGTCGATAATCTCTATCATATGCCTTCATACTTGTGCCATCGCGAATCAATTCTTCATTCCGCTCCGAGGACCAACGTGGGTAGTTCCACAAATCATTCTCCCTCCAGAGACCTGAAGGATCAGGATCATTAGCTAATCCCCATACCCCGTTAAACAACTCAATGGACGGATCATCAGCCTCTACTGCTTCATAGAAGGTGTTGAGCTCTTTTAACGCCCCACCATTAAGCTGCACATCGAGTCCCACATTTCGCCAATCCTCCAGAATAGCAGCAGTTCGTAACTCCGCTGAATGACTGCCTAGCATAGAATCATAATGAATAACTAATTTTTCTCCTTTTTGATCCTCACGCAGCCCATCTCCATCAACATCTACAAAACCAGCCTCATCAAGCAGCTGCTTCGCTTTTTCCGGATCATAGGGATACGTATTAATCTGACTGTCAGGGATCTTCGCCCAGCTTGCACTGGAAACCGGAGTTTCTATAGGCTTGCCTAACCCATGAGAAAATGATTGAATGATCCCCTCCCGATCAAGTGCATAATACATCGCCTGACGTAATCTTTTATCCGCAAATTTAGGGTTATCCATTACGATTTTTTCAGCTTCACTATCCCAATACCCAAATTTAAACCCTATATACTCATAAGCAAGCTCATTTGATTGTAAAATATTAATATTATCGAGTTCGCTCAGCTTTTCATAAGTATCTCGTGGGGCATTCTCTATATCAATTACGCCTTGTTCAAACAGGCTGATGATTTCCTTGTCATCAAATACCTTATACAACACACCATCCAATAAAGCCTTACCTTTATAGTATTGATCAAAGCGCTTCATCTCGACCCGCTGGCCAGGTTCAATAAGGCTCACCTCAAAGGGGCCAATCCCAATCGGATTTTTTCGCATCTGATCACTCTCAGGCATATCCTTAACAGCGACTCCAGTATAATATTTTTTATTCATCGGATACGGCCATAGATTATCAATCGTATTTACGCGGGCAGCTGTCATTGTTATTTTCAAAGTATAAGGATCTATAACCTTAAGACCTGTTATATTCTTCGCCTCACCCTTATGATAGGCTTCTGCACCTTGAATCATTTCCACACTATAATAACGCGATCCGGTGTATTCTGGACTAGCAATAGTCTCCATCGCAAATTTCCAGTCCTCTACGGTCAGTTCATCTCCATTATGCCAACGGATTCCCGGTTTAATTTTAAAGGTAAATATTCTATGATCCTCGGACTCCTGCCAAGTGGCGATATTAGGAACCGTTGATAAATCATCATCTATCGTAAACATGGCCTCAGTAATAAACTCCAGCACATGAAAGTCATCTTCACCTTCATAAAAAGCAGGCTCAAAGAAGCCCATAAACGGCGATGAGTATCCATAAGTAACTACTCCGCCAGTCTGTGGCTTTTCGACCACCTCATTGTGATGTAAAGATAATGAATTACTGCTGGTACCTGCTCTGCTGCATGCTGACAATACAGTAGTCATCACGAGCATTGTTAACAAGAACCCGCATATCTTCTTATTCTTCATGTGTTCCTTCCCTTCTCTAGTTGAACGTATATCTACATATAAGCTATGGAATAAATATTTACTGTAACAAAGTTTTAGAATGGTTACAATAACTTCTAAGCTTTAGGCCTATACTCCTGCTTGAATTTACGCATATTTCATAGTATTTATAAAAAAAGAGGGACCTACCTCATAGGCAGATCCTTTTATTACATTATTCTTCATCCTTATGCGTAATTCTCAGGCCTTCGACATGCTTACGCTGCATCAATTTCCGCTTTTTACGGGTATCCTTGCTCTCAAAAATTATATCAAAGTCATATTCCTCAGGATACAGCTCATCTTTGGATAGATATGGTTTTAAACGTTTATGATTAATCCGCATTTTTTGCTTCTGGATCATCACTCCGACCATTCCTAAGTGATCTCTTTTCTCATAAACAATGCCTATCCGCCCCAGTGAAGTTACAAGAACAGCATCACCAATTTCATATTGGGTCTGCTTCTCCTTATCGCTCAGTGATTCCGCAGACTTTTCTTCTTTTTCAAAATCCTCTATAACAGGTGCAGTCTTCCCTTTCTCCCCCTCTTTGCTAAAAAGACTTGCCCATGCCGACCCATCACCTTTCTGCAGCCTTTGCTGCTGCGCCTCAACGATCTCCCACGATCGCTTGATAACGTTATCCTGGATACCCAGCTTTTTGGCAATTTGCAGAGCGTAACTCTCCCCCGCTTCTCCGATAGTCAGATGATACAACGGCTGCAGCGTTTCTTTGTCGAATTCCATTCGTGCATTTTGAAAACCGGCTGTCGCAGCGGCAAAGGCTTTTAGCTCATTAAAATGGGTTGTGACGATAATATTGGCCCCTTTACGGCTCAGCTCTTCCAGAATGGCGATTGAGAGGGCGATTCCTTCACCAGGGTCTGTACCTGCCGCCAGCTCGTCAATGAGCAGCAGCACCCCTTTAGAGGCATCTCTCAGCATTCCCTCAATACTCTTCATTTGTGCCGAAAATGTACTCAGTGATTGGGCCAAACTTTGTCCGTCTCCGATTACACTGATCACATCCGTAAAGACCGTAAACTCACTCCCCTCCTCGACCGGAATCAACAACCCGGATTGAGCCATGAGGGTCAGCAGCCCGAGGGTCTTGAGCACCACCGTTTTCCCGCCTGTATTTGGACCTGTAATGATTAGGGATTTATATCCCTTCCCTATCTCCAGGCTAATTGGAATCATGCCCTGCAGCATGGGATGTCTGCCTCCGTTCATCCTTAGAAAACCCCTATCATTTAGAGTAACCTCAGATGCTCCCAGCGTTCGTGCATATTTTGCTTTGGCAAAAATAAAATCATAGGTGCCTGTAACCTCGATATTTAGGCGCAGTGCAGTTTGTTCCTGTTCTACCATGCTGGTCAGCATACTGAGGATCACAGCTTCTTCACGCGCCTCTTCTCCTAATAACAGATCCAGCTCAATCTGCATGGAGGCGATCTCCTCTGGTTCAATGAACACCGTCTGTCCACTTGTGGATTGATCAAGTACCGATCCCTTTATTTGCCTATGATACTCCCGCTTTACGGGGATAACATATCGTCCACCACGCTGGCTATAAATATTCTCTTGCAAAATCGATTGATGGCGCGACATGATCCCGTCAATTTTTTTATGAAGACGTTCTTTAGCTACGCCAATCCGTTTACGAACCCGCTCTAACCCCTTACTAGCTCCATCATCAATCGCCCCAAAGCGGATACAACGATCAATTGCTTCCCGCACATGATTTAATTCCAGCAGCGAGGAAGCATAAGCAGCAATCCGGGGAGCACTTTGCTCTTTAGAAGCCATATATTTGCGCAATTGACTACAGCTCTTTAGAAATGTAGCCACTGCAGTGAAGTCTTGCTCACTGTACAAATATCCAGTCCCCATTAGTGACATGATCCACTCAATCCCCTCCAATGAAGGAATCGGTACACTGGACCCCCGCTCGAGCAGTTCTTTAGCTTCAGACGTTTCCTCCATCGCTCTTTGAATCGAAGGTAAATAGGTCATAGGCATAAGCTCTTCTACAGTTTTCTTTCCTACATAAGATACCGCATGACGGCTAAGCTCGGTTTTAATAATTTCGTATTCCAACGTGTTTAGACTTTGTAAATTCACAGCAAATCCTCCTTATTGATCTAACTTTTTTTGGAACTAAATCTCCCTAACGCAAAAAGGACAAAGAATGCCACTATGGCAGTCCTTGCCCTTCTTTTTGAGCTATTGTTCTCTGGCGTCTTAAGGTCCCCATAAAAGCCAGGGTGGCCGAAAAACAAAAAACCGTGCTCTAAGAGCACGGTTAATTACAAAGAGAACAACAGCCGTAAAGAGGCCATATGACGCTTCGTGTGTTCTTAACTAAATCATCCACTGTTAGGAACAACAGACCTCTGCGCGAAACGAACTCAAATAGAGCACGGAAACGCCAAAAGACGAGCCTGCTAAAGCCTTCCTAATCAAGTGTTATGAAATTGCTAGTTAAGAACGGTCACCAACATCAATATTTCCCCTTTTGTTATAGGATAGCTGTAATTTAACACATTCCAGATGGAACGTCAACGTAATCCACACGCTGGCTTTTCACAACAAAAAAGCAGCCGGTTTCCCGACTGCTTCTATAAAACGTCCTATTCCGTTGTGTAAGGAAGCAACGCGATTTGACGCGAGCGTTTTACAGCAATGGTAAGAGCGCGTTGGTATTTTGCACTTGTACCCGTTACACGACGTGGCAAAATCTTTCCACGTTCGCTGATGAACTTCTTAAGAAGTTCAGTATCTTTATAATCAATGTGAGTAATCTTGTTCACAGTGAAAAAGCAAACTTTTTTACGCTTGTTGCGTCCACCACGACGTGCTGGTCTTTTGTCGTTGTCAGCGCCTTCTCTTGGTTTAAAAGCCATATTCTTTTCAGTCCTTCCTAATTAAAATGGCAAATCATCATCCGATATATCAATCGGTTTACCATCGCCCGAAAAAGGATCTTGAGTATTGTTGTTACGCGAGAAATTATTGTTGTTATTTCCGCGTCCAGCGTTACCACCGCCACCATATGCTGGCTCTTCAGGCATACTACTTGCACCACTTGAAGTATTTCCACCTTCACGGCTTTGTGAAGATTCCAGGAAACGAACATTATCAGCAATAACTTCAGTTACGTATACACGTTTACCTTCGTTATTCTCATAGTTCCGCACTTGGATGCGTCCTTCCACTGCTGTCAGACGACCTTTGCGCAAATAATTGGCACAGGTTTCTGCTAGCTGTCTCCAGGTAACAACCGGGATGAAGTCTGCCTCACGTTCACCGTTCTGGCCCGTAAAGTTACGATCTACGGCAAGCGTAAATTGAGTTACGGCAACACCAGCGGGAGTATAACGAAGTTCCGGGTCACGGGTCAACCGTCCGATCAAAATGATACGGTTCAACAATTCTGGTCCCCTCCTTTAGAGCGATTCATTACAAAGCTTGTCAAGATCTTAAGCAACGTCGTTCGTAATGAGATAACGAATAACTTCGTCAGAAATCTTCATAAGACGTTCTAATTCAGTAACTACTGCAGGTTCTGCATTGAAGTTAACCAAAACATAAACGCCATCACGGAATTTCTTGATCTCATACGCAAGACGGCGTTTACCTTGCACTTCGTGCTTTGTAATTTCCCCGCCATTGGAGATGATGCCTTGGAATTTATCGACTGCTGCTTGAACAGCTTCTTGTTCAATGTCAGGACGAATAATGTACATCACTTCATATTTGCGCATAATTTTCACCTCCTTATGGTCTGAGGCCCCTAATCACGTCAGGAGCAAGGAACGAGCACAAACATAGACTCGCACCTGATTAATATACCAAAACGAGCAGCAGAGTGCAAGCAATATTAATACCGGACAACCTTCCACCCTCTTTTTACATGAAAAAAACCCTACCTGCGCACAATAATCAGTGAATTCATCTGCACTTAAGGAAGGAGCGATAATGATGGGCGAAAAGACAGAATATGAAAAAGGCGACAAAGCCCCCAATCCAGGCATGTATACAGAGGTAGGTGAAGCGCGAAGCTTCCACACCGAAATTCAGAATCCACAGCATATTAAAATGGAAAAAGGAGACACCTTCCCCGAGACCAGTAACAAAAATCGGAAGTGGAAAAAGGTTGAAAAAGCACGTGTACATTAAATAAAAATAAATGTGTATAAAAAAAACGACATTACACATACTATACTCAGGCAGTACAAAAGAGAGGTGTGGTTCCGTTGGCCGTCGTAGACGAACACAATCACAGGATATCTGATTCAGCATCTATTGTTAGCTGGGAATAGTAGTGGGTTATTGTCTAAAAAGCAGTAACCTCAGCAACGCCTAAATCACTTTAGTCGCTATATACAGAGAAATTCCAACATCATTGATGTACTGCCTCTTGAAGAAGGACCCGAAAGGGCCCTTCTTTTTGCATGTTATGATCTTTTGCAAACAGCTCAGTGGACACAAAAAAACCTCCGTTACAGGAACGAAGGATTCATTAAAATGTTATATTATGCTGAAGTGGCGGAGAGGGTGGGATTCGAACCCACGCACGCTGTGACACGCCTAACTGATTTCGAGTCAGCCCCCTTGGGCCTCTTGGGTACCTCTCCGCAGCAAAAATAATTGTATCATGCAGACATGCCATTTGCAAGCTTAATTATTGTCTGTATTTCCCTCTGCTGAACGCAGTACCTTCTTCATATTCTTCTCGAATTTCGCCCGGGGAATCAGAACACTATGCTGACATCCTGTACACTTAATGCGGATATCCATCCCCATGCGAATGATCTCCATCTCATTAGAACCGCAAGGGTGCTGTTTCTTCATCTGTACAATATCTCCAAGCTGAAAAACTTTACGTTCCACTACCCTTCCCCCTTTTTCCCCTCTTGTGTAGCTGCGATTTGGCGTCTTGATCCAGTGTCAGGCGTATCCGATACTTCCTGCTCATTTTCTGCTTTTGCCAGTTCAATTTCAGCCTTTGCTTCTTCTTCTGCCTTCAAACGCGCTTCCTCTTCGGCTAGAGCAGCTTGGGCCTGCTCTAGACTGCTGAGTTTCTCTAGTGCCTGCTTAATATCATTCTGAATCTGTCTCTCCGCAACCTCTTTTGCATTAGGTAAACAGCTAGCCGCTATACGAATTACATATTCCGAAGTACTCATGGACTGTATACCGAGCACATTAGGATAAGCAAGAACATTAGAGTTACGCTCTTCTATTCCTTTTAGCGCTTCTCCAATCAAACCTAGCGTGGCCTCCAAGCTCCGCTCCATTTTTACAGGAACATCAACTACAGCCAATGCATTCGAGAGAGAATAATTGGTCACGTTCGTGATTAATCCATTCGGGATAATAAATACTTCTCCAGTTGTGCTTAACAGTCTGGTTGTTCGCAGTCCAATTAATTCTACCGTTCCTTTATAGGTCCCCGTTTGAATTACATCACCCACTGCAAATTGATCCTCTAAAATAATAAAGAAACCTGTAATAACATCCTTCACCAAACTTTGTGCCCCAAAACCCACTGCTAAACCAAGCACACCCGCTCCAGCCAACAATGGTGCCAAATCGAAGTGGAACTCAGAAAGCACGAGCATGATCATCACAAAATTACAGATAACTGTCACTACATTTTTCATCAATTCCCCAACCGTAGTAAACCTTCGTGTGTTGGACAGAAGTCTGCCACCGGTTTTACGCTCAAGCGAACGATCAATAATATTAGAAACAATTTTAATAATAACCCGGGTTAAGAGAAAAATAACAAGAATCCGTAGACCCGCAAATAATACATCCGCCCACATATCAGCATCGGTAAACCAATTCCACACCTTATCTTTAAAGCGAATGGCATCTTTTAATGTATCCGCACCGGGTGTATCAGCCTCCAGTATCCACATATTCATCGCATGTACTCCTCCCTACCCCTAAATCAGTATGTAGTTCTCGTTGTGTTTTCCGTAGATGCCACGTATTTCTATTTCCTGCTCAACTATAATTCTTTTTACCTCTTCCAGCGCATTTTGAAAAAACTGAATTGAAATTGCACAGCCTGCGGTGATCTCCTTCGGAGTTGGAAATATATCAATTTCTATTTCAGCATACTCAAGCAGCATTTCAGCACGAAGCGCCTGCTGGGTGGAGTCAAACGCTATTAACATCTCATCCTGCATATACGTCAAGCCTCTCCATAGGTTTATCGTCCTATCTCTTGCTGCTGGAGTATAAAACCCCTCTTCTATCCATATACTAGATACCAACAAATAGAATCACCCTTAGAAAGGAAGATGGTATGAACTCCTCATCCAAGGCTACAGCAGCGCAAGAAACGTCCTGTTTAAAAATATCACATACAGATCCCGATATCTATTCCGCAATTACTCATCGGCTACTTTTTCACTTTTCACGCACGCGTCCAGAGACTCAAATTATCGTCATCTGTGTAGGCACTGATCGCTCCACCGGAGATTCTCTCGGTCCTCTTGTTGGTACTGCATTATCCCGTTTTCATAGTCCATTGTTTCATTTATACGGTACCCTTGAAGAACCGGTTCATGCCGTCAATCTTGAAGAGACTTTGTCTCTAATTAATGAAAAATATAATAACCCGTTTGTCATCGGAATAGATGCCTGCTTAGGTCACTCTACTAGTGTTGGCTGCATCCAAGTCGTTGAAGGTCCCCTCAGACCAGGAGCTGGCGTAAATAAACAATTGCCGCCGGTTGGAGATATCCATTTGACTGGAATCGTTAATGTCGGCGGCTTTATGGAGTATTTCGTATTGCAGAATACACGGCTAAGTCTAGTCATGCGATTATCTGATATTATCGCTACAAGTCTATATTCTGCTTTAAAACAATGGAACCTGCATGCTACTTCTGCTGCAACGCGAGAGTTATAACTTCTTTTTCTTCAGGCGATAAGGCATATTGTGATTCCCCATTTTGCATAGGCTTGGAGTAAATATATGAGTTCTCACGATTATGAAGGCTGGTTAATACAATGCCACTGCTATTGTCATCCAGAATAGCCACCGAGAAGCTCAAATCATTACCACGTTCACCGAAGGCATTATAACGCTTCAGAGCGATATTTGACTTCATGCCGCGGATTTTGACTTGGGTAGCTTCTATCAACGCTTTTTGCTCACGTTGTTCTTCTTCCAGCATGTCGCTTTGGTTCTTCAGATCAACCAGAAGGCCTTCCAGATCCTCCACACCGCTTCCTGCCATCATGGCCTCATATTTGCGCCGTATAGTCCGCAGCTTAGCTCCCTGGGCGATTACAGTCACTATCAATACTAGCATAATTACTACGAAACCAAACACAAACCACTGCAACTGTTCATTAATTAATTGATTCATTTCAGACATGAATGGACCATCCTTTTTATTTATCTGCTGCGGGCATCAGCCATATAACTCATCCATAGCAGCTAGCATTCTGCTTATATTATGCTCTGTTGTATCTACGCCTACACTCGCCCGAACAGCACCACTTTCTAGTGTATCAACAGCCTTATGTGCCAGTGGGGTACAATGCATACCCGCTCTGACGGCTATTTTATACTCACGATCTAGACGGTGGGCTATATTCGCCGATTCTTCCCCATCCACTACAAACGACACAATTCCAGTTCTCGGAGCCCCTAATGTGGGCCCTAACAGTTTAATGTTTGGAATATGGGACAAGCCCTCCATCAGCAGTTGAGTCAGCTTCCACTCTCTTTCGTGGATAACGTTTGTCCCTATCGATTTTACCTTTTGAACACCGGCTAGTAAACCAGCAATTCCTACCGCATTTTGCGTTCCCGCTTCATACCGATCTGGGCGAACAGAGGGTTGTTCACTATTCTCAGATTGACTGCCTGTCCCTCCATGCATTAAGGGCTCGAGATCCAATTCAGGTGATATATAGAGCCCACCAGTCCCTTGTGGTCCAAGCAATCCTTTATGCCCGGGAAAAGCTAATAAGTCAATATTCATCTTTTTCACATCAATATCAAGCGAGCCTGCACTTTGAGCAGCATCCACTAGAAATATAGCACCCTTTGCTTTAGCTAGATCCCCGATTTCACCAATGGGAAGTATACTACCTAATAAGTTGGAGCTATGATTACAAATTACCATTTTAGTGATTGGTCGAAACGCTTTGTCCAATTCGTTCAAATCCAATTGCCCTTCTCGATCCACCTTCAGATAATCAACACTTATCCCTAGTGACTTACGTAAATATTCCAAAGGTCTCCGCACAGAATTGTGTTCAGTCATTGTAGAGATTACATGATCCCCTGCTTTGAGTGTACCTCTAATCGCCATATTTAATGCCATCGTAGTGTTTTGGGTAAACGCTATGTCTTGTGCATTAGAAACCCCAAACAACTCCGCCAGCAAACTCCGGGCTCTCACCAACACCCGTCCGCTTCCCATGGCCAACGAATAATTCCCTCTACCAGCATTTGCTCCCGACTGCAAAGCATTCATCATCGCAGCTGCCACCTCTGGAGGTTTAGGCCAGGACGTAGCCGCATGATCCAAATATACGAAGTCTTCCATAACCCCGCTCCTCGTCTCATACTCTTTTTCATTAAGAAGAAACAACGTTGTCGCCCTTTATTGATAATAACCTTATTTGTAGAAAATATAAGAATAATATTCAGCTGCACTTTATACATCCTTATATTTTGAAAAAACATACCCCTACTCATCCGATTACGGATAGCTCAGGATATGTTCTTGGCATAGATACCCATTTAGTTACCCAATAATTCTAACAATCTTTCTAAGTCCTGCGCACTGTAGTAATTCAGTTCAATCTTCCCTTTTTCCTTACCTTGTTTTATCTTAACCGTTGTTTTAAACCGTTCACGTAATACTTCCTCTACATTATCAATATAGGGATCACGTTTAACAACTTTAATCTTTGTACCGTTCGTTGGCTTTCGATCCAGATTTTTCACTGTTTCTTCAAGCTCTCTTACGCTCCATTGCTGTTCCACGCATTGTTCAGCCAATTGTTTAATAACTTCCGGATCTTTCAGGGCAACAATAGCTCGTGCATGTCCCATAGACATTGTTCCACGTGAAACATATTCTTTTACTTCTTCCGGTAAAGTAAGCAATCTTAGGAAGTTAGCGATGTGTGATCTGGACTTTCCAACTTTAAGTGATAGCTCTTCTTGTGTGAGTGAAAATTGATCCATCAAACCTTGATAAGCAACTGCGATTTCCATTGCATTTAAATTTTCACGTTGCAAGTTCTCAATCAGGGCGATCTCCATGACCTGTTGATCACTTAGATTTCTTACGACTGCTGGAATCGTAGGTTTACCACAATATTGCGATGCCCGGAATCTGCGTTCACCGGCAATGATTTCATACCCCTTCAAAACACTCCGTACAATGATCGGTTGAATCACGCCATGTTGTCTGATGGACTCAGCCAATTCCTGGATTGCTTCTTCATTGAAATCCTTGCGTGGTTGATAAGGGTTAGCCCGTAATTGAGCTAATGGGATTTCTACTACCTTATCATCTTCATTAATAGATAAAGAAGGAATCAGAGCATCCAGACCTTTTCCTAAACGTTTACTCATAAGAAATCACTTCCTTTGCCAACTCTAAATACACTTCTGCTCCCTTTGAGCGAGGATCATAAGTAATAATGGATTGTCCATGAGACGGTGCCTCACTTAAGCGGACATTCCGAGGAATGATAGTTCTGTAAACTTTTTCCTGAAAATACTTTTTAACCTCTTCGATGACTTGGATCCCTAGATTCGTACGGGCATCCAACATGGTTAATAGTACTCCCTCTATTTTTAAATGCGGATTAAGATTTTTTTGTACTAGACGCACGGTGTTTAAAAGCTGACTCAACCCTTCGAGCGCATAATATTCACATTGAATCGGAATGATTACCGAATCAGCAGCTGTAAGGGAATTGATCGTCAAAATCCCAAGGGATGGAGGACAATCAATGATGATATAGTCATAATTATTTTTAACCGCATTTAGGGCTTTTTTCAATTTCAACTCTCTGGAAATCGTTGATACTAATTCGATCTCCGCCCCCGCTAATTGAATGGTTGCCGGGATGATGTGCAGTCCTTCATTTTGAGTTTCAAGTATCGTTTCTAGAGGATTTACTTCATTAATGAGAATGTCATATATACAATTCGCTACGTCCGCCTTGTTGATGCCAACGCCGCTGGTAGTGTTACCTTGAGGATCGATATCAACTAGAAGCACTCTTTTTCCTAATGTAGCCATACCGGCACCTAGGTTCACAGAGGATGTTGTTTTACCGACACCGCCTTTTTGATTTGCTATGGCAATAATCTTGGACACTAATTTCACCTCGAATAGTTAGGAAGAATCTTCTCGTAGATCGCAAGTATAAACGGCCAAACTATGTTACTTTATATGAGCTAAAACTCTAAAATGCAGGACTGAGCAATACATCCTGGTTTAAGTCACACAAAAGGCGGCCAATCACTTTAAGGCCGCCTTCAGCTTTTGAAACAATTTATCTTTTGGGGATCTGGATTACAATCTCGTAATGGTCACCACGGTCATTTTCTGACGTTTTGATTTCCATACCTGAGCCTGACACCATATCAATAGATTGACGAATTGTATTAAGAGCTAGACGAACATCCTTGGTATAGGAGACCCGTTTTGACTTTTTAGTTTGCGAAACTTGTTTATAGAAAGCAATACGAGCTTCCGTCTGTTTAACATTTAATCCTTTTGCAATAATCTCTGCCAAAACTTTTAATTGCATTTCCACACTATCCAGTGATAAGAGTGAACGCGCATGTCTTTCGGAAATCTGACGTTCCATCAACGCTGTCTTAACCTCTTCAGGTAAGTGGAGTAAACGAATCTTATTCGCAATAGTCGACTGACTCTTGCCTAAGCGTTGTGCTAAGCTTTCTTGTGTTAATTGATGAAGATCAATTAACTTCTGATAAGCGACAGCTTCTTCTATGGAGGTCAAACCTTCACGCTGTAGATTTTCTATGAGCGCAATAGATGCTGCCTGAGAATCATTGAACTCACGGACAATAGCAGGGATCGTCTCTAAACCAAGCTTTTTAACTGCCCGCCAGCGCCGTTCACCTGCGATGATCTCATATATGGAATCTCGCATACGTACAACAATAGGCTGAATGACACCATGAGTTTTAATTGTCTGACATAACTCATCAATTTTGTCATCATCGAATATAGTCCGTGGTTGGTACGGACTGCTAACGACCTCATGAACTGGTATTTGTTTGATTTCTTCTCCGCTGCTCCGCTCGTTAAACCCAAATAGCTTGGTAAATTGTTCTTTCATTCCGTTCATAACCACCTAATTTCGTTATAGTACGATCTTCTTGACCTTCTTCACGGAAAGCATATCGTACAGCAATCTAAAACATTCTGATATTATGGAATTACCTGTAATGAACAGGCATCATAATCTCTCCTTCTTTCGAACAAGAGTACAGAGAAGGAGTTATATACAAAATTAAAGTCTACTATGCTATTCTATCACTTTTCTCCACATAATCATATTCTCCGTAAAGACCTATTTTTCCTGCATTTTTACAGGTGCAACAACCAAATCAGCTTATAAATCTAATTTTCATCTAATTTGATATTTATCGATTTTTGTTATCATCATCTTCATAAAAAAAGAGCATTCCCTTTGTTCAAAGAGAATGCTCCTAAAGGAACTTTGAGTATCGGCAATGTTTCACGTGAAACATTATTTTATCAATGGCATTTTGGCAGGAATTCCCGCTTTTCTTGGGTATTTAGCTGGTGTTGCTCCTGTCTTCCGGATCATAACAATATGTCGATCCGACTCCTCCACTGGTAAGCTGAACGACTCCACTTTGCTGAGTTCAGCACGAAGCTCTTTTAAGCTGTACTTAGCTTCGCTTAATTCCTCTGAAGGATCGCTGCCCTTCATTGCAGCGAACACCCCATCTTTGCGTGTGAAGGGAAGACAAAATTCATTCAATAAAGACAGTCTTGCTACCGCACGTGCTGTAACCAAATCATAGGCATCACGATGAGTGAACTTGCGCGCGACATCCTCTGCCCGCCCATGGATCAATTGTACATCAGTTAATCCCAATGTCGTACTTACATGCTGCAGAAATGAAATTCGTTTATTGAGCGAATCAACAATCGTTAGCTTCAAATGAGGAAAACATATTTTAAGTGGGATTCCTGGAAACCCAGCTCCTGAACCGATATCTGCGAGATTGGTGATCTCGTTAATATCAAGGAAAAAAGCTAATGAAATAGAATCATAGAAATGCTTCGTATATACCTGCTCTCGCTCAGTTATACCCGTGAGATTCATTTTTTCATTCCAGGTTACGAGTTCCTTATAATACAGATCAAATTGTGCTAACTGTTCTGCTGTAAGGGATATGCCTCGTTCCTGTAATAGTTGTGTGAATTGAACTTCCGTATTATCCATAGCTTATCCTTTCGCCGCGGTTACCCGGTTGTAATGCTCAAGATATACAAGAAGAATGGAAATATCAGCAGGTGTAACTCCCGCAATCCGAGAAGCCTGCCCGATAGAGATCGGGTGAATCTTAGTCAGCTTCTGCCGCGCTTCCATCGCTAATCCATGGATTTCATTATAATTAATGTCATCTGGAATTTTTTTCTTCTCCATCTTTTGCAGGCGCTCCACATGTTGAAGTTGTTTTTCTATATATCCGGCATATTTAATTTGGATTTCTACTTGCTCCTTCATTTCTGCATCCAGCATCTCTGGTGATGGTGATACTTGATCAACAAAACTATATACAAGCTCTGGGCGCCGCATCAGAACAAGCAAATTACTGCCATCTACAATAGGTGCCGATTCATATTGCGCTAGTACTTGGTTTACATCAACAGGTTTAACCTTTGTTTCTTGCAGACGAACAATTTCACGCTCCACCCGTTCTTTCTTATCTGTGAAGTTATCGAAACGCTCCTGTGTGATCAAACCAATGTCATAACCGATAGGTGTAAGTCTTAGATCTGCATTGTCATGGCGAAGCAACAAACGATATTCTGCACGTGAAGTAAGCAGACGGTAAGGTTCATTCGTTCCCTTAGTCACGAGATCATCAATGAGTACACCAATGTATCCCTGTGAACGATCTAGGATTACGGGTTCTTTGTCTTGCACTTTGCGTGCTGCATTAATTCCAGCCATAACCCCTTGGCCTGCTGCTTCCTCATAACCGGAAGTGCCATTGATTTGTCCAGCAGTGAACAGACCTGGAAGACGTTTGGTTTCAAGAGATGGCCATAGCTGTGTAGGAACCATTGCATCATATTCAATAGCATAGCCGTTACGCATCATCTCTACCTTTTCCATACCAGGAATGGAACGTAAGATAGCTAGCTGTACATCCTCAGGAAGACTAGTGGACAGACCTTGTACATAGTATTCCGATGTATTTTTTCCCTCTGGCTCTAAAAAGATCTGATGCTTAGATTTATCACTGAATCTTACGACCTTATCTTCTATAGAAGGGCAATAACGTGGGCCAGTTCCTTCGATAATACCTGTGAACATCGGCGCACGATGAAGGTTATCATTAATAATCTGATGAGTAACCTCAGAGGTATACGTTAACCAACAAGGAAGCTGTTCGTTATCGGATGATTTCGTTTCGAACGAAAAGAATTTCGGTTCATCGTCCCCTGGTTGAATTTCTGTCTTAGAGAAATCGATCGTATCACGATGTACACGTGGTGGAGTACCTGTTTTAAAACGAACCAATTCAAACCCAAGCTCCCGTAAGTTCTCAGAAAGCTTCACGGATGGCTGTTGATTGTTAGGTCCACTTTCATATGTTAGCTCACCCATAATCACTTTACCACGCAGGTAAGTACCTGTTGTCAGGATAACAGTCTTACTATGGTATTCGGTTCCGGTCTTCGTAACTACACCTACACAACGTCCATCCTCAACGATTAAACGCTCAACCATCCCTTGACGAAGTGTCAAATTAGGCGTTTTCTCCATAGTTTCCTTCATTGTATGTTGATAAAGGAATTTATCAGCTTGTGCACGTAAAGCATGTACAGCTGGTCCTTTACCTGTATTCAGCATACGCAGTTGAATGAATGTCTTATCTATATTGCGGCCCATTTCTCCGCCAAGCGCATCAATTTCACGCACTACATGTCCTTTGGCAGGTCCGCCTATGGACGGATTGCAGGGCATGAATGCAACCATATCCAGGTTAATTGTGATCATTAACGTACTGCAACCCATCCGGGCTGCAGCCAGTGCTGCTTCACAGCCAGCATGACCAGCGCCAATGACGATAACGTCATAGTTGCCTCCATCATAACTCATGTCCTGTTTCCCCCTTGAAATTATATTAAATCGTGAATCTTATTTTCCTAAACAAAATTGTGAGAATATTTGGTCTAACAAAGAGTCAGCTGCAGTATCGCCAATTATTTCCCCAAGCTGTTCCCATGCGAGCCGTACATCGATTTGAATCATATCAATCGGTATATACTGTTCTGCAGCATCGTATGCATCTTGAAGTGATTTATAGGCTTTTTTGAGCAGGGCTATATGTCTCACATTACTCACATATGTCAAGTCACCCGATTCCAGCTTTCCACCAAAAAAGAGTGTCGAAATGGCATCTTCAAGTTTGTCTAGACCTTCCTCTTCCAGAACGGACATCGGTACAATGTTAGACTCTTCAAAAAATGAGAGCAACTTATCCTTATCCAGTTTGGGCGGTAAGTCCATTTTATTCATGATTACTAGGCACTGTCTACCGTGGATTTGTTCCATCAATGCCAATTCATCCTCATGCAGCTCTTCATTAGCATTCAGCACAAGTAGAATCAGGTCGGCGTCACTAACTGCCGCTTTGGAGCGCTCCACCCCAATTTTCTCAACAACATCCATCGTTTCACGAATTCCCGCTGTATCGAGCAGCTTAAGCGGTATATTATTTATCGTTATAAATTCTTCTATTACATCACGTGTTGTTCCTGGAATATCTGTTACAATCGCTTTGTTATCACGCGCTAATGCGTTTAGCAATGATGATTTACCAACGTTCGGACGTCCGACAATAGCTGTCGTAATCCCTTCACGAAGTATTTTTCCTTCATTAGATGTCTTAAGCAGCTTTGTTATTCCCTCCATAACCTCACTGCTTTTATCTTTAATAAATTCAGCTGTCATGGATTCTACATCATGTTCTGGATAATCTATATTCACTTCAATATGAGCCAGCATCTCAATAAGTGTATGGCGTAAAGCATGAATTCGATCCGATAAGGATCCGCTAACCTGTTTTAAAGCTACAGAAAAAGCCCGGTCAGACTTAGAGCGAATCAGATCAATAACAGCCTCAGCCTGCGATAAATCGATACGTCCGCCCAAGAAAGCACGCTTGGTGAACTCCCCCGGCTCGGCTAACCTTATCTCCTGCTGCAGAAGTAAATCCATCACTCTTCTTACAGAAATTACACCGCCATGAGCACTGATCTCTACTACATCCTCTGTCGTAAAAGAACGTGGTCCTTTCATAACGGTTACCAACACTTCTTCCATCTTCTCTCCGTTATCAGGACTGACGATATGTCCGTAATGAACGGTATGCGATTCCGCTTCAGTTAATGGAACTCGGCTACGAAATAATGGTGCCACTTGGGAAATAGCCTGTGGGCCACTTACCCGAATAATAGCAATTCCTCCCTCGCCTAATGCCGTCGATACGGCAGCAATGGTGTCACTAAGCATGCTGTTTTTCACCCCAAAACTTATATTTTTTGAATAGAAACGTTCTTTTATTTTTAAAAAAACAATGACCCCTTACATTGGTCAAGGAGTCATTGCATCCATATAGTCTTTACTTCAAGGTTATAACGACGCGGCGATTTGGCTCTTCGCCTTTACTGAGGGTACTCACTTGCCGGTGATCCTGTAACCTGGAGTGGATAATCTTGCGCTCCTGAGGAGACATTGGCTCCAATACAACCTCTTTACGAGTGCGAATTACACGTCCGGCTAAACGATCAGCCAGCTCTTCAAGCGTTTTTTTACGGCGCTCACGGAAGTTCTCTGCATCTAACACAAGCCGTATAAAACTGTCGGAATAACGGTTAGCTACAATATTAGCCAAATACTGTAGAGCATCGAGAGTTTGTCCTCTTCTGCCAATTAACAGTCCCAAATCTGGACCGGAAATTTGCAGAATCGTGGATTCCTTGGTGTGGACGATTTCTACCTCCACTTCGAGCCCCATGCTCTTAGCGACATCCACAATGAAATGAACGGCTTCTTGGTAAGCTTCCTCCACCGGTTGTCCGGAATCTTGGCGTGGCACACCGCCGATGGCCTCCTGTTTGCTCTCTCTTGCTGACTGTTGAGGCAGTGACGGAGCACTCGCCGCTGATGCCGGTGCGGCTTCGGCTATCAAGGTTAGTTCAACCTTGGCACCTTTCGCACCGATCAATCCCAGGAATCCTCTTGATGGCTGCTCAAGTACGTTGACCGTTACCCGGTCCTTTTGAACTCCAAGCTGGGTTAGTCCCCGTTCTACAGCTTCTTCAATGGTTTTCCCTGTTGCGACGACTTTGCTCATTTTGACTTTTTGGCTCCCTTCGATGACTTGTTGCCGCCTTTGCTCTTCGGAGCAGGACTGGAGTCATCTGTACTTTTTACAGCACTTGCGATTGCCAATTTGTGTTTATCGTTGTTGCGGTATAAGAAGTAGTTCTGAATAATAGTGTAAAGGTTACTGTACACCCAGTATAGTGGCAAGGCTGCAGGGAAATTGTACGACATCACGAAGATCAGAACTGGATAGATCATCATCATGAACTGCATTGGCCCTTGTTGTTGCACTGGGTTCATTTTGGTCATCATTCTAGTTTGAATAAATGTTGTTAATGCTGCTAGCACTGGCAAGATAAACAGATGATCCGGTTTACCTAGCTCCAGCCACAAGAAGGTGTGCTCCCGTAGATGTGGATTATAGTAGATCGAGTTGTAGAGAGCGATAAAGATAGGCATTTGTACGATCAGCGGTAAACAACCCGCCATTGGGTTAACCTTATTTTCTTGGAACAAACGCATTGTTTCTTGCTGCACCTTTTCAGGTGTGTCTTTATATTTTTTCTGGATCTTTTGGAGTTCCGGTTGAATGGCTTGCATTGCACGCGAGCTCTTCACCTGTTTAATAGTAAGCGGAAGAATCAACGTGCGGACAATAATAACCATCACAAGTACGGCTAAACCATATTCTCCGTTAAACCAATCTGCAAACTTGTCCAAGGCAATGGCGAAATAATACACTACATTACTTTGCCAGAAGCCTCCATTCTTCAAATCCTCCGTAGTGTGCGTGACAGCAGCCGACGGAGCGCATCCCGACAGAACAGCTAACGACAACACCATTACCGTGATGAGGAGAAACCATTTTCCTCGTCTAGTCTTCATTAGAGACACTTCAAAACCCCTCTCTTAAACATTCCATTCCACCGTAAATCATACCATAATTATGAATACAAATAAACAAGCCTCTTAAGCACCCTTTATTTGCGGGAAGCCTTGAGTAGCTTGGCTTTACGAAGCACATGCAGCACACTTTTTTCGAGCTCTGCATACTCCATGGAAAGCGCTCCTTTTCTTACGATAAACACCATGTCTAAGCCACCTGCAATCTCAGGTTCATGGTGACGGACGATTTCCTTAACTAATCTTCTCATACGGTTACGGACAACCGCGTTTCCGACCTTTTTGCTAACAGACACACCTACTCTAAATCGCTCTACCTCTTTTTTGCCAAACCAATACACTACAAATTGATGATTCGCAAATGACTTCCCATGGCGGTATACACGACTGAAGTCGGCACGGTTTCGTAAACGTAACTTTTTGTGCACGGGAATCTCCTTCATAAAAATCCGGTTTAAGTGTCCCTCCGAATTTTTTCTTCTAATAGTATAGGCATTTGCAAGCAGCCATAAACGACCACATTTGCTGTGCTGAAATTAAGCTTCTATATATAGTAGGAAAAATAATTTCAACTTCTCACAAAATATTTCTCAATATACGTTAAATAGCCCCGCAAAGTGTAGCTAGCGCATTAAGCGAGATCCTAGACTTTTGCAGAGCAATAATAATAAAAAGCAGTAAAAAAAGACCACCGCAGTGGTCCCTTAGTGGCCTAACTTACGCACTCAAAACTTTTCTGCCTTTCAAGCGGCGAGCTGCCAGCACTTTACGGCCGTTTTTCGTGCTCATTCTTTTACGGAAACCGTGAACCTTACTACGTTTGCTCACATTTGGTCTAAATGTCGGTCTCATAATTGCACCTCCCTTACAGGAACTTAATTACTGTCATATAAGCAGAAACGGACTAAGCCGTCCTTATAGTAGGGACAGTATCTACAAGAATTATCATTTTTATATATCGAGACATATCCTTACAGAAAACACCTTTATATATTTAAACATATTTTATGAGCAAAAGTCAACCTAGTAACCGGCTTGTTCCTCCCCCTCAAGCTCAGGTGTTTATCCACAACTCTCCCCAGGAAAAAAGTAATCCACAAGATATGACAGTTATCCACCTGTGATCAAAAAATAAAGTCGACTACTCACAGTTGAGCACAACCTGTGTATAAAATTATCGAACCTTTGGCGTAAAGTGTCGAACCGTAAACAAATTATCAACAATATGTAGTGGTGTTCCTAATAATTGTACACAAGTGCTTGAATTTGTGGATAAAATAGCCCTGCTCATTGAAAAACAAGGGGCGTTTTGCTATGATGGTATTACTTTTGAATGTGAATAGATTTGTTTGTTCTCTTAATTATCAACAAGCTGTGGATAAAGTTGTGAACAAATCAAATTTATCCATATTTTTTTGTCTCTTCATATTGCCTACTGGGGATAAATATCAGCACCAACCTATTTTCTTCGACATTTCCACTTCATGGCTGATGCCACATTTGGAAGATTTAAAGGAGTGACAGTCTGTGGACAGCCATACTTCCGAATTATGGCAGCAAATTTTATCGATTATTCAAACCAAATTAAGCAAGCCGAGCTTTGATACCTGGTTTAAGGCTACTAAAGCGATAACCTTCAACTCCCAGGTTCTCATTATCTCGGCACCTACAACGTTTGCAGTAGAATGGCTGGAAAGTCGTTACACCAAACTGGTAGGAGCAACCGTCTACGAAGTCACAGGGAAACAAGTGGATGTAAAATTCGTGATTGAAGAAAGCAAGCCGCCTGAGCTTGTGGTTCAACAATCCGCTCCGACTCCCGTAGTATCAAGAGAAGAAGCACAAACGCATCTGCTCAATCCAAAGTACACTTTTGACACCTTTGTAATCGGCTCTGGGAACCGCTTTGCGCATGCAGCCTCACTGGCAGTGGCCGAAGCACCAGCCAAAGCATACAATCCCTTGTTTTTATACGGTGGTGTAGGTCTGGGCAAAACCCATTTGATGCACGCAATTGGGCACTATGTCCTGGAACATAACCCAAATAACAAGGTAATTTACATCTCGTCTGAGAAATTCACGAATGAATTTATCAATTCGATCCGTGATAACCGCGGTGAAAGCTTCCGTAACAAGTATCGTAATGTTGACATTTTGCTTATCGACGACATTCAATTCCTCGCTGGAAAAGAGTCTACACAGGAGGAGTTTTTCCATACTTTCAATGCGCTCCACGAAGAACGCAAGCAAATTATCATCTCCAGCGACCGACCACCAAAGGAAATTCCCACACTGGAAGAACGGCTGCGTTCCCGGTTCGAATGGGGCTTGATTACGGATATTCAACCACCAGATCTGGAGACCCGGATTGCGATTTTACGCAAAAAGGCTAAGGCAGAGAACCTTGATATCCCTAATGAGGCCATGATGTATATTGCCAACCAGATTGACACCAATATTCGTGAGCTTGAGGGTGCATTAATCCGGGTAGTTGCTTATTCTTCGCTTACCAACCAGGATGTAACCACTCATTTGGCAGCTGAAGCGCTCAAGGATATTATTCCTTCCAGTCGTCCCAAGATGATCACCATCGCTGATATTCAGCAAAAAGTCGGAGAATACTACAATTTGCGCCTTGAAGACTTCAAAGCACGCAAAAGAACCAAAGCCGTAGCGTTTCCACGTCAAATCGCAATGTATCTATCCCGTGAACTAACGGATTATTCGCTGCCTAAGATTGGTGAGGCTTTCGGAGGACGTGACCATACGACCGTAATTCATGCGCACGATAAAATTACACAGGCATTAAAGGTCGATCAGGAGTTGTACAAAGTGGTAAATAATCTTGCGGAGAAAATTAAAAATCCTTCCTAAGAGGAACAAAGAGCCTATACACAATCTATACACATGTGGGTAGGCTTAATTTTATGCTGTTTGGTGGGGTTATCCACATATTCGTCGCCCCTACTACTAATACTATTAAATAACTATAATAATTCATCATGTAAAGACGCGTAATTAACAGACTCAAATCCATCGAAATTCCCAATTTTTCAGCTAGGAGTGAAATCATGAAAATAAGCATTCTTAAAAATGAGCTTAACGAATCCATTCAACACGTATCCAAAGCTATATCCAGCAGAACAACAATCCCTATTTTGACCGGTATTAAACTGGAAGTTAGCCATCAAGGCGTCACATTAACTGCAAGTGATACCGATATTTCTATTCAATCGTTTATTCCAGCAGAGAATGACAGCCACACCATCGTGAAGATAGATCAGCCAGGAAGTGTTGTCCTTCCCGCTAAATTTTTCGTCGAGATTATTAAGAAGCTGCCCTCCAAAGAAATCCACATGGAAGTAAAAGAAGGATTCCAAACGTACATTTCTTCCGGATCCACTGAGATTCAGATGGTAGGTTTAGACCCTGAAGAATTCCCAGTGTTACCGAGCATTGAAGAGAATGACACGATCTCTCTACCAGGTGATTTGCTGAAAAATATGATTAAACAAACAGCCTTTTCTATTTCTACCCAAGAGACAACTCCGATATTAACGGGTATACTATGGAATCTGAGCGACAATGAGTTTAAGTTTACAGCGACTGACCGTCACCGCTTGGCAACAAGAGCTGCTAAACTTGAAGGCACGGAAAATGTCAATTTCGGAAATATTGTTATTGCCGGTAAAACCCTTAATGAGCTCAGCAAAATTATCCCTGACCAAAATATGCTGGTTGATATTGTCGTTGCGGATAATCAAGTTCTCTTCAAAATCGACAAAGTACTGTTTTATTCACGGATCCTAGATGGGATTTATCCTGATACTTCTAGAATTATTCCAACAACCTACAAAACAGAACTAACTTTAGATACAAAAAAATTAAGCGAATCGATTGATCGTGCTTATTTGCTGTCCCGGGAAGAAAAAACAAATATTGTTCGTATGCAGACGCTTGATCAAGGCGGTATTGAAATTTCTTCAAGCTCATCAGAGCTGGGTAAGGTTCGCGAGGAACTTGAAGTCATTGATTTCAAAGGTGAACCTCTCAAAATATCTTTCAACTCGAAATATATGCTTGATGTATTAAAGGTCATAGAGAGTGAGCAGCTCGTTATTGCATTTACAGGGATGATGAGTCCGATCATTTTGAAACCACTTGACCAAACCAATAGCTTGTATATCATTTTGCCTTACCGTACAACAAATTAATGCCAACATTCATGAACATGTGGATAAGTGGCTGAAAGGATAAAAACCATGAAAAAAATACTTATCCACAGTGGATACATTAAGCTGGACCAATTTCTGAAACTCGCAGATTGTGTATCCACAGGTGGAATGGCCAAAGCTTTATTGCAGGAAGGTCACGTATTGGTCAACGGAGAGGTAGAGGAACGGCGCGGCAGAAAACTTTATCCGGGTGACAAAATCGAAGTGCAGGATAACGGTACCTTTGAGGTTGAAGGCGGAGGAGTAAAAGAGTAGTACGCTAGGGGAGGAACCATTTCGTGTTTGTTAAAAATATCGGTCTGCAGCATTATCGGAATTACGGGCTGCTGCGTCTGGAGAGCCTGGGCGATGTGAATCTGATTCTGGGTCAGAACGCCCAAGGCAAAACAAACCTCATGGAGGCATTGTTCGTCCTGGCGATGACCAAAAGCCACCGCACCTCTAAGGACCGCGAACTTATCTCCTTCGATGCCCCCGGAGATGCAGCTCAGATCGTTGCCGAGGTGGAACGCAAGTATGGCGATCTCAAGCTGGAGCTCACCCTATCTGCCAAAGGTAAAAAAGCCAAGATCAATGGTTTGGAGCAGCGGCGCCTTAGTGAGTTTGTTGGATCTCTGAATGTGGTCATGTTTGCACCGGAAGATTTAGAGATTGTAAAAGGGACCCCTGGTATCAGACGGCGTTTTCTTGATATGGAGATCGGCCAAGTCCAGCCTAGTTATCTATTTCACCTACAGCAGTATCAAAAAATTCTCTTGCAAAGAGGTAATCTCTTAAAGCAATTATGGGGAAAAGAGGCTGCAGGGAAAGAGCTTCTGGAAATCTGGGATGCTCAACTTGTAGAGCATGGTGTTAAAATCGTCAAAAAAAGGAAACAATTCATAAAGAAGCTGCAAATATGGGCTGAAAGCATTCACCGGGGGATTACGAACGGCGGAGAAGAACTGAAATTGCTCTATGTCCCCTCTTTCGGCGATCGGGATGAGGAAGATGAAGCTGTCTTATTAGACAATTTTATGTTAAAGTTATCACAAACGAGAGAACAAGAAATCAGGCGCGGCATGACGCTGACGGGTCCCCATCGGGATGACCTGTCCTTTTTTATCAACGGAAGGGAAGCTCAGGTCTACGGTTCTCAAGGACAGCAGCGTACCACGGCTTTATCGCTTAAGCTGGCGGAAATCGAGCTGATCCATGAGGAAATCGGAGAATATCCTGTGCTGCTTCTTGATGATGTTTTATCCGAGCTTGATCCTTACCGCCAGACCCAGCTTATTGAAACCTTTCAAAGCAAGGTACAGACATTCATTACCGCTACCGGAATTGAGGGTCTGAATGCCGATAAATTAAAGGGCGCCAGCCTATTTCATGTTCATGATGGAAAAGTTGAGTTATAAAAGAGCGGAGGACGATCATGTATATTCATTTGGGCGGGGAGAAGATCATTAGGTCTTCGGAGTTAATTGCTATATTTGATATTTCGATTGAGAAATCTTCCAAGGTATCTAAGCAATTCGTTATTCACTCTGAGCAGGATAAGAAGCTTGAGCGGATTGGCGAAGAGGAAGCAAAATCTATTGTCGTAACTAAAAATATCGTGTATTACTCCCCCATTTCCTCCTCCACTCTTAAAAAAAGAGCCAAAATTTTGCTCGAAATATAACTTGCATTGGGTAACAAAGAGATAATCAGAAAGAAGTAGGTGAAGGCATGTCAATGAATCAACCGACATATGATGAGAGCCAGATTCAGGTACTGGAAGGGCTGGAAGCGGTTCGGAAACGTCCGGGCATGTATATTGGTTCGACTAGTTCTAAAGGTCTCCATCACTTGGTATGGGAGGTCGTCGATAATAGTATCGATGAGGCACTCGCAGGTTATTGTGACCGGATTCAAGTGATTATACATGAGGATAACGCGATCACTGTTATCGATAATGGACGTGGCATACCTGTAGGTGAGAATGTAAAGCTTAAGAAGTCGACGCTTGAAGTCGTAATGACCGTGCTGCATGCAGGCGGTAAATTCGGCGGTGGCGGATATAAAGTTTCCGGTGGTTTGCATGGTGTGGGTATCTCTGTAGTGAATGCCTTGTCTGAAAAGGTCCTTGTTAAGGTCAAACGTGACGGTCATATCTACCAACAGGAATATAGACGTGGTGCACCGCAGTATGATATCAAAATCGTTGGCGATTCAGATGAGACAGGAACGACTACAACCTTTCATCCGGATCCTGAAATATTTACGGAAACCACAGTTTTTGAATATTCGACACTGCTTACTCGTATTCGGGAGCTGGCTTTTCTTAACAAAGGAATCGAGCTTTCACTTCATGATGAGCGGACGGATGTCACCAACGTGTTCAAATACGAGGGTGGTATCGTTGAATATGTGAAATATTTGAATGAGAAAAAAGAAGCACTACATGAGGATCCGATCTACGTGGAAGGCTCACGCGATATGATCCAAGTTGAAGTGGCTCTCCAATATAACGATTCGTATACTGAGAACATCTACTCTTTTGCGAATAATATTAATACGCATGAGGGCGGAACGCATGAATCCGGCTTTAAAAGTGCGCTGACCCGTATCATCAACGATTATGCTCGTAAAGCGGGAGTACTGAAGGATAGCAATTCGAATCTGACTGGTGATGACGTGCGTGAAGGATTGACAGCCATTATTTCTGTCAAAATTCCAGATCCACAATTCGAAGGTCAAACGAAAACTAAGCTCGGAAATAGTGAAGTGCGGGGTATCGTAGAATCACTGTTCGGAGAGAAATTACAAGAGTTCCTGGAAGAAAACCCAGCAGTGTCACGTCGCGTTCTTGAGAAATCACTTTCCGCTTCACGCGCTCGAGAAGCTGCTCGTAAGGCACGTGAGTTAACCCGTCGGAAGAGTGCGCTTGAAGTCAGTGCTCTGCCTGGTAAACTCGCCGACTGTTCATCCAAGGATGCCTCGATCAGCGAACTATACATCGTCGAAGGTGACTCAGCGGGTGGATCGGCTAAGCAAGGACGGGATCGCCATTTCCAAGCGATTCTACCGTTGCGTGGTAAGATCCTAAACGTTGAAAAAGCTCGCCTTGACCGTATTTTATCTAACGCGGAGATCCGCGCCATCATTACGGCTTTGGGCACAGGGATCAGCGATGACTTTGACTTATCGAAGGCTCGCTACCATAAAGTCGTTATTATGACCGATGCCGACGTCGATGGAGCCCATATTAGAACGCTATTATTAACGTTCTTCTATCGTTACATGCGGAAGCTAGTAGACGCGGGTTATATCTATATTGCACAGCCTCCTCTCTTTAAGATTGAGCGCAATAAGGTTATCCGCTACGCAGGCAGCGAGAAGGAACGCGATGATATTATCGCTTCTTTTGGAGAAAATGCTAAGGTTAACGTCCAACGTTACAAAGGTTTGGGAGAGATGAATGCAACCCAACTTTGGGACACAACGATGGACCCTGAGACCCGTATGATGCTCCAGGTTACGATTGAAGATGCGATGCTGGCAGATAGTATTTTTGATACACTTATGGGTGACAATGTTGAACCAAGACGTGACTTTATCCATGAGCATGCCAAGAACGTTAGATACCTTGATGTGTAAAAACAATATTTAATACAACCTCCGGCTTCTATTCCTAACGGAATGAGAACGCTGGAGGTTCTTTGATTTCAAGCTTCTTTTTAGGCTCTTGTAGATTGTTTATTGCGGGTCGAATAAGGGGATTTTCTTGCTTTTACACGTCCATAGGCTACGGCATAGCGATGTATTTTACGATAGATTGATTTATCAGGAAATAATTTGAATACAGCAATGGACGGAAGAGTGTTGACTTCCAGCAGCCACATATCCAGATGCTGATCCATGGCAATATCCAGACCAATCTCTTTGATTCCCGGATAGGCAGATTGAAGCTGTGCCGCGATTTGTATACCCAAAGCTTTTAAGTGATTGATCGTAACTAGGACTTCAGAGGGCGGCATATAATTTTTTAGCAGAGTACTTACGGAAAGGATACTGCCTCCACTGTGATAATTGGTGACGATTTTTTGAGGGGCAGCTACTCTTCCAAGCATTCCTGTTGTTTCCCATACTCCTGATGGAGTCTTTTGGGTAAGAACCCGAAGATCAAAAGGGCGGTCTTGATGACGCAGAAGGTCAATCCCTTTTTGAATCAAATAGGTTCGATTCTGAATTCGTTTCTGTAAGTTCTCATACAGCTCTTCTGGTGAGAAAAACACTTCCGCAGTCTTCCCATATCTTAAAATATACAAGATCTGTTCTTCGGGCTCTTCTTTATTAACATTATCGAGGTCGGCACCGTGTTCAGCTTTCTGTTTGCTAGTGCTAAGAGTTACAGTACGCTGCTCAGCTCTCATTACACCGATACCATAACTTCCTCGATCTGGCTTAATATAGACCATTGTATATAACGCAAGCATCTCCTTAAGAGCATTGACATCGAATTTACGGGTATCAGGCACATATTGCAATAGAGAGTGATTTTGAAGGATGACTTTCGTTTTAGCCCATTTGCTTGGGACGCGTTGAATCTTCATTATCTTCCTCCTTATGAGTTTTGTGCAGGAATAGGTCCTTTGGGTTCCTTGTTGTAAAAAATGCAGTGGCAGCATAATCTTTGACAGCTGAAAATCAGGACAAGCTACCTAAACAATGGTATAATATAAGGATATGGGGTTATGCCTTATCGAACGATATTAGGATAATAAAACCGTGTTTCTTGTCTTTACAGTCTATGTAGTAAAGATATTTGCGGAAAGGGCAAATACCCTGATAAGCGCAAAAAGAAATCAATATTAGAAGATAAAAGGCTATCATGTTTAATTGTGCTACTTTTGTGAAAGTAATATAATTAAGGGTAGCGGTTTTTTAACTGAAGGAGGTCCAGCAACTCATGGCTGAACAAAATAACCCACAAGTCAAAGATCGGGACATTGGCGTGGAAATGCGTGAATCCTTTATGGATTACGCAATGAGCATCATTGTTAGCCGGGCTTTGCCAGATGTGCGGGACGGACTCAAGCCGGTTCACCGACGCATTTTGTTTGCGATGTCGGAGCTTGGAATGTCTGCGGATAAGCCTCATAAGAAATCTGCAAGAATCGTCGGTGAGGTTATCGGTAAGTACCACCCTCACGGTGACTCAGCTGTCTATGAAACAATGGTACGGATGGCTCAGGATTTCTCGATGCGCTATATGCTTGTAGACGGTCACGGGAACTTTGGTTCGATTGATGGTGATATGGCCGCGGCGATGCGGTACACAGAAGCCCGTCTCTCCAAGATTGCAGGCGAAATGCTTCGTGATTTGAACAAAGAGACAGTTGACTTCGCACCCAACTATGATGGTGAAGAGAATGAGCCGGTTGTATTGCCAGCCCGTTATCCGAATCTGCTCGTAAATGGGGTATCTGGTATTGCTGTAGGTATGGCTACTAATATTCCACCGCATAACCTTGGTGAAGTTATCGATGGTGTGCAGGCGATGATTAAGAATCCTGATATCACGCCAATGGAATTGATGGAGTTTATCCAAGGTCCGGATTTCCCTACGGCTGGATATATTTTGGGTCGTGAGGGCATTCGTCAGGCTTATCGTACGGGGCGTGGTTCAGTAACCATGCGTGCGAAGGCAACGATCGAAGAGAACAACGGCAAGGCTCGCATCATTGTGCATGAGCTTCCATACCAGGTTAACAAAGCAAGATTGGTTGAAAAAATCGCAGAATTAGTACGTGAGAAACGGATCGAAGGTATAACGGATCTTCGAGATGAGTCTGACCGTAACGGTATGCGTGTAGTTGTTGAGATGAGACGCGATGTTAATCCAAATGTAGTATTGAACAATCTATATAAACATACTTCTATGCAATCCACATTTGGGATCAACATGCTTGCCATCGTAAATAACGAGCCGAAAATTCTTAATCTGCGTGATGTACTTTATCATTATTTGCAGCACCAGATTGAAGTTATTCGTCGTCGTACTATATTTGATCTTAAAAAAGCTGAAGCACGCGCTCATATCTTAGAAGGTCTGCGCATTGCGCTTGATCATCTGGATGAAGTGATTGCGTTAATCCGTGCTTCACGGACAACTGATATAGCCCGCGAAGGATTAATGAGCACCTTTAGCCTCAGTTTAGAGCAGGCTCAGGCTATCCTCGATATGCGGATGCAACGTCTGACCGGTCTGGAACGGGAAAAGATCGAGAATGAATATAACGAATTGATCGTTAAAATTGCAGAGTACCGTGAAATTCTGGCTAACGAGCATCTTGTACTGGAAATCATCAGCAACGAGCTGCAGGATATCCGCGATAGATATTCTGATGAACGCCGGACAGAGATTACGGTTGGTGAAGAAAGTATCCTGGATGAAGACCTTATTCCACGTGAAGAGGTTGTTATCACTATTACACATACAGGATATATCAAACGTCTACCTGTCAGCACCTACCGCAGTCAGAAGCGCGGAGGTCGCGGAGTCATGGGGATGGACACCAAGGACCAGGATTTCGTGGAGCATCTCTTCGTGAGTAACTCTCATAACTATCTGATGTTCTTTACCGATAAGGGTAAAGTTTACCGGATTAAAGCTTATGAGATCCCAGAATTGGGCCGTACAGCCCGGGGGACGCCAATCATCAACCTGATTCAAATCGAACAAGGTGAGAAGATTAGTGCGGTAATCCAAGTGGAAGATGGCGATAGCGACAAATATTTATTCTTTGCTACCCGCGAGGGTATCGTGAAGAAGACGCCTCTTGGGGATTATAACAACATCCGTAAAGGCGGTCTTATTGCTATTAATCTTCGTGAAGAAGATTCCCTAATCGAGGTTAAGCTGACTGATGGACAGCAAAATCTCATTATCGGTACAGCTCGCGGAATGTCGATCACGTTCTCAGAGAATGATGTGCGTTCTATGGGACGTAGCGCGACTGGCGTTAAGGGCATTACGCTTGACGGTAATGACCATGTCATTGGTATGGACTGTGTCGATAAGGAGCTTGAGGTTCTGATTGTTACTACCAAGGGCTATGGTAAACGGACACCAGCCGGTGATTATCGTTCCCAGACTCGTGGCGGTAAAGGGATCAAGACCATTAATCTCACCGATAAGAATGGTCCTGTAGTGGGTCTTAAGGTCGTTAAGAAGGATGAAGACTTAATGATTATTACGACTAGCGGTACCCTGATTCGTACCAGCATGGATGGAATTTCTACTATGGGCCGTTATGCTCAAGGGGTTAAGCTGATTAACATCCGTGAGGATGACGCAGTAGCTACCCTGTGTAGAGCTGACAAGAACGAAGAGGATGAATCTGAGGAAGTGGAAGGTCTGGAAGGCTTGGAAGGGCAAGAAGGCCTGGATGGGCAAGATACAGTCGAGGAATCTGGCAATATTGATCAGCCTGAGATCCTGACTGAGGACGAAGACACTGACTTAGAATAGGTTGAATTCAAAAAAGAGCAAGGGCTTCTTTTACAGAAGTTCTTGCTCTTTTTGTTGCTATTTGAATGACCGATGCTTATAAAAATAAAATAAATATTTTGAAAGAATAGTTTTCACTGCACTAGTGTCTTCCATTTATCCGTACTATAATTAGCCAATAGAATCCTATAAAGTACTAATTTCTCAGAAATTATCTGTCTTATCAATGTGAGGTAATGCTGGGTGTACGGCTTATAGAAATTAAGGGGCTGAGTATATGCCAAATATATTGGTTGGAGAAGTTAAAGCAGGCTCAAAGATAATAAAGGATGTAATTACACCTTTAGGGGGGACTTTATTCACTAAGGGAAAAATATTGCTCCCTCGTGATCTAGATATTTTACAGGCTTTTTTGATTGGGCAAGTGGAAATCGAAGGTGACCAAGGTGAGGCCAGTTCGGATGGAGCCAAGACAACAGCTAAGCAAGCTTCCCCTAAAGCTGGAGCCATTATCAACGAATCGATGTTGGCCAAGACTAATTCTCCTCTACATGATGAATACGATAAAATGCTCACTCTTATTAAGAACAGCTATCGATCGGTAACGGCAGCTTCACTTCCTATTTTTGAGCTTCGCAGTCAGTTAGAGACACTAATAGGTTATTTGAAGGATTATCATGTCTTGAAGTTTACACCGCGCACTTTAAAGTATGAGGATTACAACTATCACAATGCTGTGTTGTCCGCGTTGACATCCTATAAAATTGCTCAGTGGTGTGGGTACCCACAAAAGGATTGGATGCAGATTGCTTTTGCAGGATTATTACATGATATCGGCAATGCAAAAGTAGACAGCTCACTTTTACAGAAACCGGAGTCACTTAACAATAGTGAAATAGAAGAGGTTCGCCGACACACTACATATGGTTATCAATTATTACGCAATGTTACAGCGATTAATGAAGGGGTAAGACTTGCCGCCTTGCAGCATCATGAGAAGATTGATGGCTCTGGTTACCCATTGAAGCTGGACGGCAGTCAGATTCATTTCTACGCTAAAGTAGTCGCAGTAGCAGATATATTCCATGCTATGACCTTAGAAAGAGCCTACAGAAGAGCACAGTCTCCTTATTTGGTACTAGAGCAGATTCTGACAGAAAGCTTCGGTAAGCTTGACCCAGTGATTGTGCAGACGTTTATACAGAAGAGTACTGATCTCTTTAATGGCACTAGAATCAAATTAAGTGATGGCCGTCATGGGGAGATTATCTTCACAGATCGCGCAAACCCTACACGTCCGATGGTTAAAATAGAGGAAGCAATAGTTAACTTGATGTTGGAACGTGAATTGTATATTCAAGAGATCATTGCTTAGGGCGTAGGTACAAGGGAATAAGGCTGTGCTAGCCATTATATATCGCAGTATTGAGGCTTATGGCAGCACAGTCTCTCATTTATCTATTATATTTCAAAAAAAGACTTGCAATGCATCTCCATACATGATATATTCTAAGTCCGGCCAAGAAGTACACATGCCGAGCTCGAAAAAGAAGTTAAAAAAAGAGCTTGACATTAAATAGCCGAACATGATATAGTATAAGAGTTGCTGCTGAGACATTAAACGGCGCCAACGAGAACTTGATCTTTGAAAACTGAACAACGAGTGAGTAGGAAATCACGCAAGTGAAATCCAAAATTAGAGAATTAATTTTCTCGTCAGATGTTTCAAAATGAGCATATCGCTCTTTTCAATACTAATTGGAGAGTTTGATCCTGGCTCAGGACGAACGCTGGCGGCGTGCCTAATACATGCAAGTCGAGCGGAGTTACTTTGAAAGCTTGCTTTCAAAGTAACTTAGCGGCGGACGGGTGAGTAACACGTAGGCAACCTGCCCTTCAGACTGGGATAACTACCGGAAACGGTAGCTAATACCGGATAATTTCTTTTTTCTCCTGAGAGAAGAATGAAAGACGGAGCAATCTGTCACTGAGGGATGGGCCTGCGGCGCATTAGCTAGTTGGTGGGGTAACGGCCCACCAAGGCGACGATGCGTAGCCGACCTGAGAGGGTGAACGGCCACACTGGGACTGAGACACGGCCCAGACTCCTACGGGAGGCAGCAGTAGGGAATCTTCCGCAATGGGCGAAAGCCTGACGGAGCAACGCCGCGTGAGTGATGAAGGTTTTCGGATCGTAAAGCTCTGTTGCCAGGGAAGAACGTCCGGTAGAGTAACTGCTACCGGAGTGACGGTACCTGAGAAGAAAGCCCCGGCTAACTACGTGCCAGCAGCCGCGGTAATACGTAGGGGGCAAGCGTTGTCCGGAATTATTGGGCGTAAAGCGCGCGCAGGCGGCTATTTAAGTCTGGTGTTTAAACCTTGGGCTCAACCTGAGGTCGCACTGGAAACTGGGTGGCTTGAGTACAGAAGAGGAAAGTGGAATTCCACGTGTAGCGGTGAAATGCGTAGATATGTGGAGGAACACCAGTGGCGAAGGCGACTTTCTGGGCTGTAACTGACGCTGAGGCGCGAAAGCGTGGGGAGCAAACAGGATTAGATACCCTGGTAGTCCACGCCGTAAACGATGAGTGCTAGGTGTTAGGGGTTTCGATACCCTTGGTGCCGAAGTTAACACAGTAAGCACTCCGCCTGGGGAGTACGGTCGCAAGACTGAAACTCAAAGGAATTGACGGGGACCCGCACAAGCAGTGGAGTATGTGGTTTAATTCGAAGCAACGCGAAGAACCTTACCAGGTCTTGACATCCCTCTGAATCTGCTAGAGATAGCAGCGGCCTTCGGGACAGAGGAGACAGGTGGTGCATGGTTGTCGTCAGCTCGTGTCGTGAGATGTTGGGTTAAGTCCCGCAACGAGCGCAACCCTTAACTTTAGTTGCCAGCAGGTAATGCTGGGCACTCTAGAGTGACTGCCGGTGACAAACCGGAGGAAGGTGGGGATGACGTCAAATCATCATGCCCCTTATGACCTGGGCTACACACGTACTACAATGGCCGGTACAACGGGAAGCGAAGCCGCGAGGTGGAGCCAATCCCATCAAAGCCGGTCTCAGTTCGGATTGCAGGCTGCAACTCGCCTGCATGAAGTCGGAATTGCTAGTAATCGCGGATCAGCATGCCGCGGTGAATACGTTCCCGGGTCTTGTACACACCGCCCGTCACACCACGAGAGTTTACAACACCCGAAGTCGGTGGGGTAACCCGCAAGGGAGCCAGCCGCCGAAGGTGGGGTAGATGATTGGGGTGAAGTCGTAACAAGGTAGCCGTATCGGAAGGTGCGGCTGGATCACCTCCTTTCTATGGAGAATCGTTCTCTGCAATGAGGACATTCAAATCGGAAGTTTAACTTCCAAAACTCAGGTTTAGGCCTGTTACTCACTCGTTGCTCAGTTTTGAGAGTTTAAGCTCTCAAGTAAGACTTGATCCTTGAAAACTGGATACCGAAACGAATTTGCGTTTTAGAACATCTTTTAGCAACTTGTGTAAACAAGTAAATGTTATTAGTGAGATTTTTCTTCGGAAGAATCAAGGTTAAGCTAATAAGAGCACACGGAGGATGCCTAGGCGCCAGGAGCCGACGAAGGACGTGGCGAACAACGAAACTGCCTCGGGGAGCTGTAAGCAAGCTTTGATCCGGGGGTGTCCGAATGGGGAAACCCAGCTGTGGTAATTCGCAGTTACTCATTTCTGAATACATAGGAAATGTAGAGGCAGACCAGGGGAACTGAAACATCTAAGTACCCTGAGGAAGAGAAAACAATAGTGATTCCGTCAGTAGCGGCGAGCGAACGCGGAACAGCCTAAACCTAAGAGCTTGCTCTTAGGGGTTGTGGGACGTCTCACATGGAGTTACAAAGGAATATGGTAGGTGAAGAGGTCTGGAAAGGCCCGCGATAGAGGTAAAAGCCCTGTAACCTAAACTGTGTTCTCTCCGAGACGGATCCCGAGTAGTGCGGGGCACGTGAAACCCCGTATGAATCCAGCAGGACCATCTGCTAAGGCTAAATACTACCTGGCGACCGATAGTGAAACAGTACCGTGAGGGAAAGGTGAAAAGCACCCCGGAAGGGGAGTGAAATAGAACCTGAAACCGTGTGCTTACAAAAAGTCAGAGCCCTATTAATGGGTGATGGCGTGCCTTTTGTAGAATGAACCGGCGAGTTACGTTTAACATGCAAGGTTAAGCCGAGAAGGTGGAGCCGCAGCGAAAGCGAGTCTGAATAGGGCGAATGAGTATGTGGACGTAGACCCGAAACCGTGTGATCTACCCCTGTCCAGGGTGAAGGTGCGGTAACACGCACTGGAGGCCCGAACCCACGTACGTTGAAAAGTGCGGGGATGAGGTGGGGGTAGCGGAGAAATTCCAATCGAACTCGGAGATAGCTGGTTCTCCCCGAAATAGCTTTAGGGCTAGCCTCGGTATAAGAGTAGTGGAGGTAGAGCACTGATTGGGTGCGGGGTCCGCAAGGATTACCAAGCTCAGTCAAACTCCGAATGCCATATACTTATTGCCGGGAGTCAGACAGTGAGTGCTAAGATCCATTGTCAAAAGGGAAACAGCCCAGACCATCAGCTAAGGTCCCCAAGTGTGTGTTAAGTGGGAAAGGATGTGGAGTTGCACAGACAACCAGGATGTTGGCTTAGAAGCAGCCACCATTGAAAGAGTGCGTAATAGCTCACTGGTCGAGTGACTCTGCGCCGAAAATGTAACGGGGCTAAACACACCACCGAAGCTATGGCTAGATACTATGTATCTGGGGTAGGGGAGCGTTGTGTAGGGGTTGAAGGTGTACTGAAAAGAGCGCTGGACACTACACAAGTGAGAATGCCGGTATGAGTAACGAAAAGATCAGTGAGAATCTGATCCGCCGAAAGCCCAAGGTTTCCTGAGGAAGGCTCGTCCGCTCAGGGTAAGTCGGGACCTAAGGCGAGGCCGAAAGGCGTAGTCGAAGGACAACAGTTTGAAATTACTGTACCACCGTAATCCGCTATGAGCGATGGGGTGACGCAGGAGGGTAGTGACGCGGACTGATGGATGTCCGTCTAAGCAGTGAGGCTGATGTGTAGGCAAATCCGCACATCGTTAAGGCTGGGCTGTGATGGGGAGCGAAAATTATAGTAGCGAAGGTCATGATCTCACACTGCCAAGAAAAGCCTCTAGCCAGGAGAAGGTGCCCGTACCGCAAACCGACACAGGTAGGCGAGAAGAGAATTCTAAGGCGCGCGGAAGAACTCTCGTTAAGGAACTCGGCAAAATGACCCCGTAACTTCGGGAGAAGGGGTGCCCCGGTAGTGTGAATAGCACGAGGGGGCCGCAGTGAAAAGGCCCAAGCGACTGTTTAGCAAAAACACAGGTCTGTGCGAAGCCGCAAGGCGAAGTATACGGGCTGACGCCTGCCCGGTGCTGGAAGGTTAAGGGGAGTGGTTAGGGGTAACCCGAAGCTATGAACCGAAGCCCCAGTAAACGGCGGCCGTAACTATAACGGTCCTAAGGTAGCGAAATTCCTTGTCAGGTAAATTCTGACCCGCACGAATGGCGTAACGACTTGGGCGCTGTCTCAACGAGAGATCCGGTGAAATTTTAATACCTGTGAAGATGCAGGTTACCCGCGACAAGACGGAAAGACCCCATGGAGCTTTACTGCAGCTTGATATTGAATTTGGGTACGATCTGTACAGGATAGGTGGGAGCCGTAGAAATCGGAGCGCAAGCTTCGGTGGAGGCGCCGTTGGGATACCACCCTGATCGTATCTAGGTTCTAACCTAGTACCCTTATCGGGTACGGGGACCGTGTCAGGCGGGCAGTTTGACTGGGGCGGTCGCCTCCTAAAGAGTAACGGAGGCGTTCCAAGGTTCCCTCAGAATGGTTGGAAATCATTCGCAGAGTGCAAAGGCATAAGGGAGCTTGACTGCGAGACCTACAAGTCGAGCAGGGACGAAAGTCGGACTTAGTGATCCGGTGGTACCGCATGGAAGGGCCATCGCTCAACGGATAAAAGCTACCCTGGGGATAACAGGCTTATCTCCCCCAAGAGTCCACATCGACGGGGAGGTTTGGCACCTCGATGTCGGCTCATCGCATCCTGGGGCTGAAGTAGGTCCCAAGGGTTGGGCTGTTCGCCCATTAAAGCGGTACGCGAGCTGGGTTCAGAACGTCGTGAGACAGTTCGGTCCCTATCTGTCGTGGGCGCAGGAAATTTGAGAGGAGCTGTCCTTAGTACGAGAGGACCGGGATGGACGTACCGCTGGTGCACCAGTTGTTCCGCCAGGAGCATGGCTGGGTAGCTACGTACGGACGGGATAAGCGCTGAAAGCATCTAAGCGTGAAGCCCCCCTCAAGATGAGATTTCCCAATTAGTAAGACCCCTTGAAGACGACGAGGTAGATAGGTTGGAGGTGGAAGTGCAGTAATGCATGGAGCTGACCAATACTAATCGGTCGAGGGCTTATCCTATACTTAAAATGCAGATTTGTTTCGGATTCAGTTTTCAGGCATCAAGCCTGAAATACGCTTAGAAATTCATTGTCACTTCAGGTGATGAACCGAATTTCACGCGGCAGCGTCTGTTTCACAGACGCATGTTTGGTGGCGATAGCGGAGGGGTTCCACGCGTACCCATCCCGAACACGACCGTTAAGCCCTCCAGCGCCGATGGTACTTGGACCGAAGGGTCCTGGGAGAGTAGGACGTTGCCAAGCACGCAAGACCACTGTTGAGTAATCGACAGTGGTCTTTTTGTTATGTATATTTACTTAAGGATTGTTGCAAATTAAATTATGTTTGACAGACTAGAGTGTTTAACCCATAATACAATTCATACTAAACATATAAGAATTATAGGGGGAGCGAATTATGTCGTACTTTAGTGTATCTATTAAGAAACCAATTCTGTTGGGGGCAATAGCAGTTTTGCTATTGATGTTAATTGCAGGGTGCTCGGGGTCTAATAATAAGGCTGATTCAAATAAAGAGGCACAGGAAAGTGCGAGTCCGGCAACTCAAAGTCCTCAAACTGCAGAACCTGCAACGGGAGGGACTTTCGTCTATGGACGACCTGCTTCTGTAACTTCGCTGGATTTGCATAATCAGATTACGTCCAACAATGCTTTTGCAATCGACAAAGTCTTTGAATCATTAGTCGCTTTTGACAGCAAAGGTGAAATTGTAGATTGGCTTGCTAAGTCACATAATATCAGTGAAGATGGTCTGACGTATACATTCGAGCTTCGTGATGGGTTGAAGTTTTCCAATGGTACGGAT
Organism: Paenibacillus sp. FSL H3-0310; assembly: GCF_038002785.1. Taxonomy (NCBI): domain Bacteria; kingdom Bacillati; phylum Bacillota; class Bacilli; order Caryophanales; family Paenibacillaceae; genus Paenibacillus; species Paenibacillus sp. FSL H3-0310. Next base: position 1,045,144 of record NZ_JBBODC010000002.1, on the reverse strand, counting down.
GTGACCGCAGAAGATGCTGTATTCTCTCTTGAGCGGCACTTGAAGGTAGGCGGCCCGCTTGCAATATCCGCAAAGGTCGACACAATCAAAGCGCAAGATAACAAAACGCTTGTTATTACACTTAAAGAGCCTTATACACCATTTATCTCGGAGCTATCTAATTTCTCAAATGGTATCCTTCCTAACAATTTCGGGGGAGTATCCGAAGAGGAATTCTTCAAGAAACCAATCGGTACGGGACCTTTTGTTGTTGAAACATGGGACACTGCTGGTGATCTGACCTTCACTAAGAATACATTCTACTGGCAAGAAGGTAAACCCTATATTGATAAGCTCGTTTATAAGCTGATTGAAGATGACAGCCAAGCGATTAACCAGCTGAAGGCTGGAGAAGTTAATGCTATTGAATCTTTGGCTCTGCAAAATGCCAATGAGATTAAAGACGGGGCTGACACTAAAGTAGTTACTAACGGTAGTTGGGTGACAGAGCAATTGTTCTTTAATACGTTGGATGAACATTTTTCTGATGTGCATGTCCGTCGCGCTCTGGCGCTGGCGCTTGATCGTGAGGGCTTGACCAAGGCGCTAACCTTTGGTTATGCACAAACAGCAAACTCATTGCTGCCAACAACGATTCCTTATAACGCAAATGATACAATCAAAGCACTGAACTTTAATATCGAAGCAGCCAAGGAGGAGCTTGCAAAATCTTCCTTCCCTAATGGCTTCACTACCAAATTACTTGTAGCATCCGGTAATAGCACAAGAGCTCAAGAGGCACAAATTATTCAGGCAGCGGGCCAAACGATCGGGATTAAGATTGAGATTGAATCGATTGAACTTGCCACTTTCCGTGAACGTTTCTTCGCATATGATTTTGCGGCAATGCTGAACAGTGGCCAAGCGGATTCCCCTGAAGCGAACTCAATTATTGCTTTCCAGACCGATCCGGAAGGCTTCAGCAAATCATATTGGACGCATTATACAAATGATGAAGTAACGAAGCTTCTATATGAGGGACAAAAAACTGCGGATGGCGATGAACGTGCACAAATCTATACTAAGCTGCTGCAGACCCTTGCTGATGAAGTTCCTTATATTCCTCTTTACTATCCAGATGTTTTAAAAGGTATTCGTTCTTCAGTTGACGGTCTCGTTGTTCTACCGAACGGCAGTGCCCGTTTCGAAGATGTCCGCATCAGCCAATGATGAATCCTAAGCAGGTGTTAAATCAACCGAAAGGAAGCAAGGGTTCTTACAACTGGCTTGTGATATCTCTTATAAAAGCATTGGCAGTGATCTTCTGCGTAATGATAGCAGTCTTTTTCATCATACGAATCGTGCCGGGAGATCCAGCAAAAATGATTTTGGGAGAATACAGCACCCCTGAGGCGCTCAAGAGTATGCATCATACTCTTGGGCTGGACCTCCCTTTATGGGAGCAATTCATCCGATTTGTGAAGACGCTGTTTACTCAAGGAGATACTGGAAACTCCATTATTATGGGGACATCAACAAGAGAGTTGATTACACAACGGGCCCCTGTTACTTTGCTGCTCATCGTGATGGCTTGTGTGTTGGCGATTTTTGTATCCCTTCTGCTCGCTACGGTAGCCGCTACGCATAAGGATAAACTGCTGGACCATTTGATACGTATTTTTCCTACAATTACTCTAGGTATGCCAATCTTCTGGGTTGGCTTACTTTTAATTTTGCTCTTTAGTGTCCGGCTTGGCTGGTTCCCTGTTGGGGGAGTAAGTGAAGGGTGGGTCGGAACCTTGCATAGTCTTGCACTTCCAGCAGTCACTGTTGCTTTTTCACAGGTTCCTACGCTTGTTCGTTCATTAAGAGCGCAGATGCTTGAAGTGTTAGAATCGGATTTTGTAGTCACCCTTAAGGCTGCGGGCATACCAAACAGGGTTATTTTATTTAAACATGTGCTGCGCAACTCTGCTCTTCCTACGTTAATGCTGCTGGGTGTGAATATTTCTTATTTAATCGGAGGCACCTTGGTCGTTGAGCAGGTATTTGGAATTAAGGGAATTGGCAGCTTATTGTTCACCTCAATTTCGAAACGGGACTTTCCGGTTATTCAAGGAATAGCACTTTACTGTGCGCTATCTGTTGTGATCATCAGTCTCTTGATTGAAATCATTTCCTGGTGGCTTGATCCCAGAACGAAAGGAAAACAATGAAAACTATAAGACTAGACTCGCGATTGTATGAAGACGGTAAGATAACAAGCGGCTTAAAGCGAATATGGAATACCCCATCACTTCTAGTGGGAATTATTATGTTTGCAGCTCTTATTCTCTTGACTGTGTTTATACCTTATATAAGTCCTTATGACCCCTCTGAGCAAAATTTGAGTGCCTTTTTACAGCCTCCGTCAGCCGAACATTGGTTGGGAACTGATCAATTAGGGCGTGATCTGTTTACCAGACTGGTTTATGCAGCGAGGACTGATTTGAAAATCATGGTCTTGGCAGAAATCATTCCCTTTTGCACAGGTGTATTTCTAGGAATGCTGGCAGGATATTACGGCAAATGGATCGATACAGTTATTACGTTGTTGTCAGATACATTCATCGCCTTTCCTTTTTATCTGATCGTTATTATCGTGGCTTTTGCAAGTGGAGCAGGAGAACGAGGCATTTATATTACTTTTATCTTTGTAGGATGGATTGTCTTTGCCCGTGTCGTCAGAGGTCTTAGTGCTTCTTTTCGTAATCAGGAATGGGTGGCGTCCGCTCAAACCTTAGGGCTACCAGGAGTGAAAATTATTTTGCGTCATCTCCTGCCGAATGTACTTCCGCAAGCCGTGGTCGTCCTTATGACAGATATGATTGGATTGCTTGTTGCCATTGTTACACTCGGGTATCTTGGTATCGGCATTACACCGCCAACTCCTGACTGGGGGACAATGATTTCAGATGGACAGCCCTTCATCACTACAGCTTGGTGGCTCTCGGCCGTTCCGGGATTTGCAGTGGTGTATACGGGGATAGCTTTGTCGCTCCTAGGTGATGGTTTGGCAGACATATGGAGGAAAAAATAATGTCTATACAACCCATTTTAGAAATAGAGGCGCTATCGCTGGCAGCTAAGTCAAATGAGAGATTGGTCAATAATGTTAGTTTTTCGCTGGGTAGAGGGGAGAGTCTGGGATTAGTAGGTGAATCGGGATCAGGAAAATCGCTTACGCTGCGTGCAATTTTAGGCTTGCTTCCAAATGGTGTTGAACAGACTGGTGGCACCATTAAAAGTGACGTAAGCAGTGCGATGGTATTTCAAGATCCAAGAGGTGCGCTTGATCCGCTCTGTACGGTTGTCAAACAACTGGCTGAAGTTGTGTATTACAGACAGAAAGTAAGCCGTAAGACTTCGCGGGTAATTGCACTGGAACTGCTCGAAAGGCTTGGTCTCCCCGATTCATTGAAGAAAAAGGACCGGTATCCGAGTCAGCTGTCAGGCGGTCAGTGTCAACGGGTAGTCATCGCTCTGGCACTGGCGTGCAAGCCAGGCATACTTCTCTGTGATGAGCCGACAACGGCACTGGACGTCACGGTTCAACGGCAAATTATTGAGACGATCACGAGCCTCCAGCATGAGCTCAGTTTTGCCATGGTATTTGTTACGCATAACCTAGCGATTGCAGCAAACTTGTGTTCACGGCTATGTGTAATGAAACAGGGACAGATTGTTGAGCAGGGCAATACCCTTGATATTTTGCGAAATCCGAAAGACCCTTACACACAGATGCTGATTGATTCGGTGCTTCCTTTGCCAGAGCTTGAAGGGAGTAGAGACTCATGGAATTAGCCTTACAAATAAAAGATTTAACTGTTCATTATGGCGGCTTTACTGCACTGGATCATATCAATCTGAATCTTGAGCAGCACACCACCCTTGGGCTTGTTGGAGAATCCGGATCAGGGAAATCTACGCTGGCGCGAGTAATTGCTGGACTGATTGCCCCAAATGAGGGACAGATTCTGTTGGGAACCCAAGAATTAAAAAAGAAAAGAAGCCGTGAGCAGCACAAAACAATCCAGATGATTTTCCAAAATCCAGATGCTTCGCTAAATCCTAAACATTCGATTAGGCAAATTCTTTCCGAGCCCTTATTGTTTCATAAAATAGTGGGGCGTACAGATGTTGAACAAAGATGCAAAGAGCTTTTGAATCAAGTTCATTTAGAACAAAAGGCGTTAGACAAATTCCCGCATGAATTTTCCGGCGGCCAGCGTCAACGGATAGCGATCGCTCGTGCATTAAGTGTTGAGCCAAACATCCTGATCGCGGATGAACCTACAAGTGCGTTGGATGTATCTGTGCAGCTTAGTGTGCTCGAACTGTTCAATACGCTGAAGGCTGAGCTTAATCTCACCATGCTTTTTATTTCTCATGATCTAGGAGTAATCAATGCAATTAGCGATACGGTAGCAGTTATGCGGCAAGGAAGGCTCGTGGAGCAGAGTCCGCGGGACCAATTCTTCATCCGTCCTAAACATGAATACAGTTATGAGCTGTTGTCGGCGGTTCCGAAAATGCCAAAATAAAGTACATCAGGAGGTTTTTTTATGAACCGAGAACATAAAGGATACGTGCCACTTTCACTGGCTGAGTACAATAAGCTAACACATTTAATTTCCAAAGTCTTGTTTACTGAGCACCCTCCAGTTATTATTCCGGCTGAGGCAATCCTTGGAATCGAGGCGGTAGCCGCCGGAATAGCTGCACCCGGTCGAACCATTGTAAATATAGTAACAGGTCCTTATGGAAGTTTATTTGGAAAATGGCTTGAGCGGGGTGGAGCAACGGTTGTTGAAGTAAAGGTTCCTTTTGATGAAGTGGTCACTAGCGACCAAGTTGCTTCTGCGATTAAGGAGTTTAGACCTTGTGCCCTTTCTTTTGTTCAAGCTGAAGTGGTTACTGGAGGCTCTAATCCTGCTAAAGAAATATTTGAAATTGCAAAAGAATTCAATCTAATTACTGTGTCGGACTCCGTATCTGCGGTTGGGGGAGAGGCCCTGCTGGTGGATGAATGGTCCGTTGATTTTGCAGTTATAGGTGCGCAAAAAGCCTTAGCTGGACCCAACGGTGTTAGTGCCGTAAGTATTTCTCCACGTGGCTGGGAATTTCTTGAGTCGAATGAAAATGCTCCACGCAATTCTATTTTATCCTTGCTGGATCTGAAACCATCACTGGGAGACGCCGCGCCATCGCGGGTTGCCCCAAACATTCCTACGCTGGAGGCTAGAGCCTTGACTCAAGCTTTGACACGAATTGAAGAAGAAGGATTGGATCAAGTAATCAAACGCCATGAGCGAGCCGCAGCAGCTGCTGTAGCTGGTATTAAATCCTTGGGGCTTGAGCCTTGGCAAAAGGACAGCAGACATTATTCTACGCTGACTACAACGGTGCGGATTTCTGGAAAGCAAGAGTTGCGGATTGAGCAGCCTATAGGCATTGTGGCTCCCGGAGACGGAGAATTATTTGGCCATCTTCTACGGATCAACCATTTTGGAACGAATGCTGAGCGGCAAAGTGTGGAGAAGGCTATATCCACGCTTGCCGAACTGTTGAAACAAGACCCTGTTCAGGCATTAGCAGCTGTTCGGCTGGCATGGGGGGAATGAAGATGATTCATAAGCATTCAGAGCTGCAAACGTTCAATGACATTTTTATAGCAGGTATCGAAGGCAGACGTTTTGATGTCGTGATAAAGGATGGGCGTTTTTCATCCATTACTGAAGCGGATCCGCATCAAGTAGAGTCAAATCTTGCAGGAACAGATCTGTGGCTAAGTCCGGGTATTATTGATCTTCATACGCATTTAGCTTGGACAGATTTTGACCACTCTGATCAATTGAAGCGCGATGCCAACAAGATCGAAATTATGCAGGCACAAGCTTTTGAAGCTACTCTTAGAACGGGTGTAACGACTGCCCGTGATGCAGGTGGGATTCTGCCGAGCACAGTGCAGCATCTTGTTCAGCAATATCAGCATCCATTAAGAGTGCAGACCAGTAGCGATATGATTGGAGCAGCAGATGCCCGTGGTCTCAAGCATTTAGAACAACGCATGGCGGAAATCTTTGCTACAGGAGCGGGTTGGATAAAAATCATGGCCACAGGCGGGCTTGGAGCACCTACCGAGAAAGTCGTTGACCCGATCTTTTCCGAAGAAGAGTTCTCGTTCATTGTTCGTAATGCACATGCCCATGATAAGAAGGTACTGGTTCATACCTGGGGCGGAGTGACGATAGACTGGTCCATCCAGGCCGGCGTGGAATCAATAGAGCATGGGATGTTTCTAACTGAGGATCAGGCAGGAAGACTTGCTAACTCGAGGGTAGCGTTTGTACCCACCACATCAATTTATCGTATTGCTGCAGACCCAAAAGGCGTTCTAGCGTTGAACCCGATCATTTGCGACCGAGCTGCCCGCGCTGCCGAATGTCATTCCAAGGCCATTCATTATGCAAAAAGAGAAGGCGTTCGTATTGGATTCGGTACAGATTATGCCACACCTGCACTACATGGCTATAACCTTCAAGAACTGGATACATTGATTGATTATGGCTTAACTCGGAGAGAAGCGTGGCAGGCTGCGACTAAAAGTGCTGCTGATATTCTGGGGAGCGGTAACGAGCTGGGACAAATTGCAGAAGGTTTTATTGCAGATGCTGTTGTTTTCAAAGTGGATCCATATGAAGCGCACAATGCGGAGGCACTTCGAAGCAATATCATTGCCGTAATTACTGGAGCGAAGGAAGCGGAATTAATTTAGAATCGTCTAAGCTTCTTCTAAAAAACAACTGTTATCTTCTGCAGTTGTTTTTTTACTTTCTAGATAATTAGATGATAAGGGGAGGTAGTTATTATAATACGATAATACATAGATGATGTTTTATGCTTTTGATTTTATATAAAAAAACTCTTGCAATGCATCTCCATACATGATATATTCTAAGTCCGGCCAAGAAGTACACATGCCGAGCTCGAAAAAGAAGTTAAAAAAAGAGCTTGACATTAAATAGCCAAACATGATATAGTATAAGAGTTGCTGCTGAGACATTAAACGGCGCCAACGAGAACTTGATCTTTGAAAACTGAACAACGAGTGAGTAGGAAATCACGCAAGTGAAATCCAAATTAGAGAATTAATTTTCTCGTCAGATGTTTCAAAATGAGCATATCGCTCTTTTCAATACTAATTGGAGAGTTTGATCCTGGCTCAGGACGAACGCTGGCGGCGTGCCTAATACATGCAAGTCGAGCGGAGTTATTTTGAAAGCTTGCTTTCAAAATAACTTAGCGGCGGACGGGTGAGTAACACGTAGGCAACCTGCCCTTCAGACTGGGATAACTACCGGAAACGGTAGCTAATACCGGATAATTTCTTTTTTCTCCTGAGAGAAGAATGAAAGACGGAGCAATCTGTCACTGAGGGATGGGCCTGCGGCGCATTAGCTAGTTGGTGGGGTAACGGCCCACCAAGGCGACGATGCGTAGCCGACCTGAGAGGGTGAACGGCCACACTGGGACTGAGACACGGCCCAGACTCCTACGGGAGGCAGCAGTAGGGAATCTTCCGCAATGGGCGAAAGCCTGACGGAGCAACGCCGCGTGAGTGATGAAGGTTTTCGGATCGTAAAGCTCTGTTGCCAGGGAAGAACGTCCGGTAGAGTAACTGCTACCGGAGTGACGGTACCTGAGAAGAAAGCCCCGGCTAACTACGTGCCAGCAGCCGCGGTAATACGTAGGGGGCAAGCGTTGTCCGGAATTATTGGGCGTAAAGCGCGCGCAGGCGGCTATTTAAGTCTGGTGTTTAAACCTTGGGCTCAACCTGAGGTCGCACTGGAAACTGGGTGGCTTGAGTACAGAAGAGGAAAGTGGAATTCCACGTGTAGCGGTGAAATGCGTAGATATGTGGAGGAACACCAGTGGCGAAGGCGACTTTCTGGGCTGTAACTGACGCTGAGGCGCGAAAGCGTGGGGAGCAAACAGGATTAGATACCCTGGTAGTCCACGCCGTAAACGATGAGTGCTAGGTGTTAGGGGTTTCGATACCCTTGGTGCCGAAGTTAACACAGTAAGCACTCCGCCTGGGGAGTACGGTCGCAAGACTGAAACTCAAAGGAATTGACGGGGACCCGCACAAGCAGTGGAGTATGTGGTTTAATTCGAAGCAACGCGAAGAACCTTACCAGGTCTTGACATCCCTCTGAATCTGCTAGAGATAGCAGCGGCCTTCGGGACAGAGGAGACAGGTGGTGCATGGTTGTCGTCAGCTCGTGTCGTGAGATGTTGGGTTAAGTCCCGCAACGAGCGCAACCCTTAACTTTAGTTGCCAGCAAGTAATGTTGGGCACTCTAGAGTGACTGCCGGTGACAAACCGGAGGAAGGTGGGGATGACGTCAAATCATCATGCCCCTTATGACCTGGGCTACACACGTACTACAATGGCCGGTACAACGGGAAGCGAAGCCGCGAGGTGGAGCCAATCCCATCAAAGCCGGTCTCAGTTCGGATTGCAGGCTGCAACTCGCCTGCATGAAGTCGGAATTGCTAGTAATCGCGGATCAGCATGCCGCGGTGAATACGTTCCCGGGTCTTGTACACACCGCCCGTCACACCACGAGAGTTTACAACACCCGAAGTCGGTGGGGTAACCCGCAAGGGAGCCAGCCGCCGAAGGTGGGGTAGATGATTGGGGTGAAGTCGTAACAAGGTAGCCGTATCGGAAGGTGCGGCTGGATCACCTCCTTTCTATGGAGAATCGTTCTCTGCAATGAGGACATTCAAATCGGAAGTTTAACTTCCAAAACTCAGGTTTAGGCCTGTTACTCACTCGTTGCTCAGTTTTGAGAGTTTAAGCTCTCAAGTAAGACTTGATCCTTGAAAACTGGATACCGAAACGAATTTGCGTTTTAGAACATCTTTTAGCAACTTGTGTAAACAAGTAAATGTTATTAGTGAGATTTTTCTTCGGAAGAATCAAGGTTAAGCTAATAAGAGCACACGGAGGATGCCTAGGCGCCAGGAGCCGACGAAGGACGTGGCGAACAACGAAACTGCCTCGGGGAGCTGTAAGCAAGCTTTGATCCGGGGGTGTCCGAATGGGGAAACCCAGCTGTGGTAATTCGCAGTTACTCATTTCTGAATACATAGGAAATGTAGAGGCAGACCAGGGGAACTGAAACATCTAAGTACCCTGAGGAAGAGAAAACAATAGTGATTCCGTCAGTAGCGGCGAGCGAACGCGGAACAGCCTAAACCTAAGAGCTTGCTCTTAGGGGTTGTGGGACGTCTCACATGGAGTTACAAAGGAATATGGTAGGTGAAGAGGTCTGGAAAGGCCCGCGATAGAGGTAAAAGCCCTGTAACCTAAACTGTGTTCTCTCCGAGACGGATCCCGAGTAGTGCGGGGCACGTGAAACCCCGTATGAATCCAGCAGGACCATCTGCTAAGGCTAAATACTACCTGGCGACCGATAGTGAAACAGTACCGTGAGGGAAAGGTGAAAAGCACCCCGGAAGGGGAGTGAAATAGAACCTGAAACCGTGTGCTTACAAAAAGTCAGAGCCCTATTAATGGGTGATGGCGTGCCTTTTGTAGAATGAACCGGCGAGTTACGTTTAACATGCAAGGTTAAGCCGAGAAGGTGGAGCCGCAGCGAAAGCGAGTCTGAATAGGGCGAATTAGTATGTGGACGTAGACCCGAAACCGTGTGATCTACCCCTGTCCAGGGTGAAGGTGCGGTAACACGCACTGGAGGCCCGAACCCACGTACGTTGAAAAGTGCGGGGATGAGGTGGGGGTAGCGGAGAAATTCCAATCGAACTCGGAGATAGCTGGTTCTCCCCGAAATAGCTTTAGGGCTAGCCTCGGTATAAGAGTAGTGGAGGTAGAGCACTGATTGGGTGCGGGGTCCGCAAGGATTACCAAGCTCAGTCAAACTCCGAATGCCATATACTTATTGCCGGGAGTCAGACAGTGAGTGCTAAGATCCATTGTCAAAAGGGAAACAGCCCAGACCATCAGCTAAGGTCCCCAAGTGTGTGTTAAGTGGGAAAGGATGTGGAGTTGCACAGACAACCAGGATGTTGGCTTAGAAGCAGCCACCATTGAAAGAGTGCGTAATAGCTCACTGGTCGAGTGACTCTGCGCCGAAAATGTAACGGGGCTAAACACACCACCGAAGCTATGGCTAGATACGTATGTATCTGGGGTAGGGGAGCGTTGTGTAGGGGTTGAAGGTGTACTGAAAAGAGCGCTGGACACTACACAAGTGAGAATGCCGGTATGAGTAACGAAAAGATCAGTGAGAATCTGATCCGCCGAAAGCCCAAGGTTTCCTGAGGAAGGCTCGTCCGCTCAGGGTAAGTCGGGACCTAAGGCGAGGCCGAAAGGCGTAGTCGAAGGACAACAGTTTGAAATTACTGTACCACCGTAATCCGCTATGAGCGATGGGGTGACGCAGGAGGGTAGTGACGCGGACTGATGGATGTCCGTCTAAGCAGTGAGGCTGATGTGTAGGCAAATCCGCACATCGTTAAGGCTGGGCTGTGATGGGGAGCGAAAATTATAGTAGCGAAGGTCATGATCTCACACTGCCAAGAAAAGCCTCTAGCCAGGAGAAGGTGCCCGTACCGCAAACCGACACAGGTAGGCGAGAAGAGAATTCTAAGGCGCGCGGAAGAACTCTCGTTAAGGAACTCGGCAAAATGACCCCGTAACTTCGGGAGAAGGGGTGCCCCGGTAGTGTGAATAGCACGAGGGGGCCGCAGTGAAAAGGCCCAAGCGACTGTTTAGCAAAAACACAGGTCTGTGCGAAGCCGCAAGGCGAAGTATACGGGCTGACGCCTGCCCGGTGCTGGAAGGTTAAGGGGAGTGGTTAGGGGTAACCCGAAGCTATGAACCGAAGCCCCAGTAAACGGCGGCCGTAACTATAACGGTCCTAAGGTAGCGAAATTCCTTGTCAGGTAAATTCTGACCCGCACGAATGGCGTAACGACTTGGGCGCTGTCTCAACGAGAGATCCGGTGAAATTTTAATACCTGTGAAGATGCAGGTTACCCGCGACAAGACGGAAAGACCCCATGGAGCTTTACTGCAGCTTGATATTGAATTTGGGTACGATCTGTACAGGATAGGTGGGAGCCGTAGAAATCGGAGCGCAAGCTTCGGTGGAGGCGCCGTTGGGATACCACCCTGATCGTATCTAGGTTCTAACCTAGTACCCTTATCGGGTACGGGGACCGTGTCAGGCGGGCAGTTTGACTGGGGCGGTCGCCTCCTAAAGAGTAACGGAGGCGTTCCAAGGTTCCCTCAGAATGGTTGGAAATCATTCGCAGAGTGCAAAGGCATAAGGGAGCTTGACTGCGAGACCTACAAGTCGAGCAGGGACGAAAGTCGGACTTAGTGATCCGGTGGTACCGCATGGAAGGGCCATCGCTCAACGGATAAAAGCTACCCTGGGGATAACAGGCTTATCTCCCCCAAGAGTCCACATCGACGGGGAGGTTTGGCACCTCGATGTCGGCTCATCGCATCCTGGGGCTGAAGTAGGTCCCAAGGGTTGGGCTGTTCGCCCATTAAAGCGGTACGCGAGCTGGGTTCAGAACGTCGTGAGACAGTTCGGTCCCTATCTGTCGTGGGCGCAGGAAATTTGAGAGGAGCTGTCCTTAGTACGAGAGGACCGGGATGGACGTACCGCTGGTGCACCAGTTGTTCCGCCAGGAGCATGGCTGGGTAGCTACGTACGGACGGGATAAGCGCTGAAAGCATCTAAGCGTGAAGCCCCCCTCAAGATGAGATTTCCCAATTAGTAAGACCCCTTGAAGACGACGAGGTAGATAGGTTGGAGGTGGAAGTGCAGTAATGCATGGAGCTGACCAATACTAATCGGTCGAGGGCTTATCCTATACGTAGAATGCAGATTCGTTTCGGATTCAGTTTTCAGGCATCAAGCCTGTAACACGCTTAGAAATTCATTGTCACTTCTGGTGATGAACCGAATTTCACGCGGCAGCGTCTGTTTCACAGACGCATGTTTGGTGGCGATAGCGGAGGGGTTCCACGCGTACCCATCCCGAACACGACCGTTAAGCCCTCCAGCGCCGATGGTACTTGGACCGAAGGGTCCTGGGAGAGTAGGACGTTGCCAAGCACATTAAGCCATTGTTGATTTATCAGCAGTGGCTTTTTTGTTTTTTTTGGACAAGAGTGTTATTTGAAGGGGAGTACAACATCTGAAGGGGCTGTAATTGAGTGACATTTTTGTTACCGACGCTGAGGTCGATACAAGTATAATAGATAAGTGCAAATAATAAGCAACATCTCTAATACGAAGGAACTACTCATAAATTCTAACTTTGAATTTTCTTGTGTCTTTAGATGCATTGTGGAGGTAAGGAGGATTTAAGGCATGAAACAAACAAGAATTATTAAGATATTAATTTTTTCGTGTATAGTAGCTTTAATACTGGCAGGCTGCGGTACGAAAGCGCCCAGCTGGGATGCTTTTGAGGGTGCGCTAAACGAGAAAAATTTCCCTGTGCCCCAAGAGGCGTACTCCCCAGACCAGACTACGACAAACGTTGCTATGGATTATGTGCGTTATTCTTTACCTGGATTAAAGGAGAAGAACGGCATCCCAGAGGAGTATATGGATACTATTAAGGCCTGGGGATGGGTTGAACAGGAAGAGGAGAATACCGATTCATCTGGTGTTTTTCAGAAGGATGGAGTAACGGTTCATTTAACAGTGCATGATGATTATTTTATAGTTATGATTCCTAAAGAAAAGAAGGCCTTAATTAAAGGTCTTAAGACAAAATAAATAATCGCCGTCCTTTATGGATGGCGATTATTTATTTATATGCGAACACAGGTTAACTGTACTCTATTGAGAGTAATAGGAGGCATCGGTTGGATTAAACTTAAGCATGCCTTCCTTGTTGCGTTGATTTATTTTGAACAGTGTATAGAGACGGGGCAATAAAAGCCACAAGTGGCAAATAATCAGGGATACTGTAAATGCCGGTGGTGACCAAAAAATAAAGAGAGCTGCAATACAAAGACCAATATAAAAATTATGTAACTGTACTTTACGGAAAATGCGGTAACTAATGTGTTGATCTGGCATGAAGCCAAGCCACGGGATTTTAAATGAGATGGACCATCTTTTTGAAATAGGATGCCCGGAGATTAGAAGTACTGAGCGTGAAATAACATATTGAACCCAGAACATAACCGGAGCAGCTATAATTAAGTAGAGAATACTCCACCAAGAAAGAAAGACTGTCTCGAGCACAAGGACCAAAAGAGGGAGCAAAATATAAACACGCAGCAGAGGTGCCGTTAGATTAATTTTTTTGATTAATTTATATTGATAGAATGTAGCAGCGCCTTTGGTGTTGGGTTCCATATAAAATAGACTAACCTCCTCACAGATTCATATGTTCTTAATATCGGCGAATGAAAGCATTTTATTAAACTATGGGCGAATATTCACCGATATAGGGGCAGCGGAATATATATAATACACGAAACGAAGGATATGAAAAAACTATGAAAAGGTTTAAAATGATAGAAGGTGTATCATACTGTTCTTAAAAGAGTCAAGGTGGGATGGTTATGGAACAGCAAACCGGGCAAGCTTGTATCATTTGTGGGCAGGAAAAAGAAGAAGGTATTGTGATTGTCTCGCATTTTATTTGTGAGGATTGTGAGGCAGAAATGATCCGTACCGAGGCAGAAGATGCTAAGTACCGTTTTTTTATTGGCCAGATGAAGAAGATCGGATTGCAAAAGAACGCTTAAGTAGAGTAACTCTGTTAATTGATGCGGATAAGAGAGCAGTCTGGATGAAAGATATAAGGGCTGCATTAGAGATATTCATATACGGCTTCCTCGTTGTTTAAGCGGGGGGAGCCGTTTTGCTGTTCAGTCAGATGCTTTTATGAGGAAACATAGGAGTTTCTGAATATTTACGTTAAAATAGAAGGAACCCTATGGGAAGGAATTTAATATGAATAAATTACAACGATGTAGGGCACCTGTATACGAAATGCTGGAGCAATATAGAATTGTGGGTAATATATCTTATCATGTGCCGGGACATAAAAATGGAGCGGCATATGACTGCGTAGAAGGCGCTGGGTTTCTAGATGAGGTCATGAAGTACGATGTTACGGAGATTACCGGCACGGATGATCTTCATCATCCTGAGGGAGTCATTAAGGAAGCACAGGAGCTGGCTGCTGATTGCTTTGGAGCAGAGGAGAGTTTTTTTCTAGTTGGCGGAAGTACGGCGGGTAACCTGGCGCTGATTCTAACGTCTTGCCCCGAGCCAGGAATGATTCTGATTCTTCAACGAAATGTGCATAAATCAGTGATTCATGGTCTTATGTTAGCTGGAGTGAGGGCTGTTTTCGTCGAGCCGCTGATTGATCCACTCAGCGGCTTGGCAGTAGCGCCGGCGGCAGAAGCTGTTGAGGCTGCACTTGCAGCCTATCCGGAAGCCGCCGCTGTATTTGTCACCATGCCCAATTACTACGGCATGGGCAGTGACCTTGCGCCCCTCGCGCGTATTTGCCACGACAGCGGTGTACCGCTGCTTGTCGATGAAGCGCATGGGGCGCATTACGGGCAGCACCCGGCACTGCCTGCCGGGGCGCTTGCTTGTGGCGCGGACGGCGTAGTGCAGTCCACGCACAAGATGCTCACTGCGATGACCATGGGCGCTATGCTGCATGTTCAAGGGCAGCGGCTCGACCGCGCCCTGCTCTCGCAGCGGCTCGCCATGGTGCAGAGCTCCAGCCCATCATATCCTATGATGGCGTCACTTGATCTTGCCCGGCGGCTGCTGCACAGCCGGGGCAGCGAGGCTTTCACGGCAGGGCTGGCCGCCGTGGATGTCCTGCGGCGCGGCCTTGCCGAGCTGCCGCGCTATGGATTGGTGCAGCCGGCAGAGCCGCTGCACGACGGCACGCCGCTGCATAAGGCGGCGTACGAGACGCAGGACCCCTTCAAAGTCGTCATTTATGACGCCACCGGGGTCCTAGGCGGTTTCGAGCTGCAGCGCAGGCTCGAGGCTAAGGGCTGTGTGCCGGAGATGAGTGACGACCGGCACGTAGTGCTGCTGTTCAGCCTCGGTTCGAAGGCTGAAGATGCAGCAAGGTTATTGCAGGCGCTGCGGGAAATAGAGTCGGAGGATACATCCGAATCACCGCACACCGCAGGCATTTCAGAATCTCGAAATATTTCCACGTGGAACAATTTGAATGTTTTACAAATCTCAGCACCTGTTCCCTTCTCTTTGAAGCCGGTGTCAGCCAATGAGGTAGAAAGTATTAATCTTGAACACAGCGTGGGGAGAGTAGCTGCAGAAATGGTAATTCCCTATCCACCAGGCATTCCATTATTATATCCGGGTGAGGTCATCACAGATCAGATACAGCAAAGACTGACTGGTTTAGCTTATGGAGGCGCGAAGTTCCAGGCTTGTGCTGATCCGGTCTTGCAGCGTATTAAGGTATACAACATTCAGAAGGGCGGAGAAGTATAAGTGGGCAAAGAAGGTTTCTTCATAACATTAGAAGGGGGCGAAGGCTCCGGAAAAACAACGGTACTGGGCAGAGTAGCAGCATATTTGCAGAATCGGTCCATGCCCTATCGAATTACACGTGAACCTGGAGGCATAGAAATCGCCGAAAAAATTCGCTCTATTATTCTGGATCCTGCCCATACTGCAATGGATGCACGTACTGAGGCATTGCTGTACGCTGCATCAAGAAGCCAACATCTCGCTGAAGTAGTAGAGCCAGCTCTTAGAGAAGGGCTTACAGTCCTCTGTGACCGCTTTGTAGACAGCAGTCTCGTTTATCAAGGACATGCAAGAGGATTAGGTATGGAAGAGGTGTGGAGTATTAACCGTTTTGCTATTGGAAATCGCATGCCCGATCTAACCTTTTATCTGGATGTAGACCCTGAGATTGGATTATCACGGATTGCGGCCAATCAAGATCGCGAAGTCAATCGTCTGGATATGGAGAGTCTTGCCTTTCATCAGAAGGTTCGTGAAGGTTATCATTTATTAATTAAGGCGAATCCGGAGAGAATAGTAGTTCTTGATGCAAACCGCCCTATTTATCTGGTAGAACAAGATATCGTGAGAACTCTTGAAGAGAGAGTATTAAAGGGTTTTTAGGGTGTTTTGTCTAATATAATAAGAGAAGTGGCATATAACTAAGCGTTTGCTTATGAAGTGAGGTTACTACTAAGAACACATTAAGTAGTAATACTCCATAAAACTTTTTTGGGAGGGAATGCGAAGATGAAGTTGATCATTGCAATTATCCAGGATAAAGACAGTAACCGGTTATCCAGTGAGCTAGTAAAAGCCAATTTCCGTGCTACCAAACTCGCAAGTACAGGTGGATTTCTGCGGGCGGGAAATACGACATTTATGATTGGGGTAGAAGACAGTCAGATCGAAGCTGTATTGAACGTTATCCGTAACAGCTGTAAAGTGCGTGAACAACTAGTCACTCCAGTAACTCCGATGAGTGGCACGACGGATTCCTATTTACCGCTCCCTGTTGAAGTACAGGTCGGTGGCGCTACTGTATTCGTGCTTCCTGTAGATCGTTTCGAACATTATTAAGTATAATATAAATGAGTAAGTCATTTACAAAAAAGGGGCGGTAGATAACCTTTGAAGATCAATCCGGGATATAGGCCCTTAAAGAGTGAGCTTCCAAATGCAGAAGGGGCTAATAAGCCTGTTCAGCAGAAATCGTTCTCTGACGTTTTTCAGCAGCAAGGTGAACAGAAAACCAAAGATGAACTAAACCGCCAGATCAAAGAAATACAGTCACAAGGCGACCGTTTATCTAAGTCTATGACCATTCGTGAACTCACCATTTACCGGATGATGATCAAAAGGTTTCTGGAAGAAACCGCTCGTAGAGGCGTTATACTGAAAGAGACACGTGGATGGGATAGACGTGGGCGGGGTAAGCGTTACAAGCTGCTTGAGGAAATTGATGCGGCTTTGCTATCTATGGCAGACGATCTGCTGAATAGTGAGCAGGGCCGAATAGATCTGTTGGGACGTGTTGGAGAAATTCGTGGGTTGTTAATCAACCTTTCTTTTTAAAGTTTTGGGAGGAAATTATGCCTTTTCATGATATAGTAGGCCAGGAGCATGCTAAACGGCTACTCCAAAATGCCTTGCGCAAGGATGCTGTGAGCCATGCTTATTTATTTACAGGACCAGCAGGCAGTGGACAAATGAAGACGGCGCTGATGTTTGCCCAAGCAATTTTTTGCACGGAAAGCAAGGATGACGCCTGTGGCGAATGTCTAGAGTGCCGAAAGGTTGAGCATGGAAACCATCCTGATTTGTCATTGCTGCAGCCCGACGGTGCAAGCATAAAAATAGACCAGATCCGTGAGCTGCAGCGTGTCTTTTCCTATCGATCTGAGGGTGTGAATCCAAAGGTTTATATTATAGATGGGGCAGACAAAATGACGGTACAAGCTGCCAATAGTTTGTTGAAGTTTCTGGAAGAACCGCCAGCTCCGGCAGTGGGAATCCTAATATCTGATAATAGTCGTTCTTTATTGCCGACGATTCAGTCACGGACTCAGCGGATCCCATTTAGTCCGTTAAATCCGGATATTATGCTTCAAGCGCTAGCAAGTGAGGGTGTGCCGATCCCCTTAGCTCGATGTGCAGTATCACTCAGTTCGGGACTTGATGGTTGCAGGGAACTTTTGGAACAGAATTGGTTTGCAGAAATGAGAAATCTAGTGTTACAATTAGCTAAGGAGTCCTTAAGCAAGGGCAGCTCCACGGTAGCAACTGCCGGGCAGAAGCTGTTCAAGACTGGGCTCGCTGAACATTTGGATATCCTTTTCAGCATGTTCCATCTATGGTTTAAAGATATGCTCTACTTCCTGTACCGCAAGCACGAAAGTATCGTTTTTATAGATCAGTTAGACTTTATTTCCAGGCATGCCCGTGGGCGCAGTGCGGAACAATGGGTGGCTTATATGGGATATGCTGCAGAGAGTACTAAGAAGCTGCGTTCCAATGCCAATGCCCAGTTGTGTCTGGAGCAGTTCTTAATCCGACTGGAAAGTTAAAGGATTAGCAATGATATATCCTCCGGATGTCGCTTTACCTGGAAGTATCGTTTTAACAGACGAGGAAGGACAAGCATGGATCATCAGGGAGCGGACATGCCCATAGGTTCCTTTTACCGGCAAACAAGGGGGTTAATTTTTGTACAGCGTAGTAGGTGTCCGTTTTAAAAAAGCGGGTAAAATATATTATTTTGATCCACTTGATTTTCCGATTGAACGAGATCAATGTGTTATTGTTGAGACAGCACGTGGGGTGGAATACGGTAAGGTTGTCGTAGGCAAAAAAGAGGTGGAGGAGTCCGATGTTGTACTACCCCTCAAAAAAGTGATGCGTATTGCCGGAGAAACCGACGCACGCGTTGTTGAGGAGAACAAAAGCGCCGCTAAGGAGGCTTTTACCACCTGTTTAAATAAAATACGCGACCACGGTCTCAAAATGAAGCTCGTAGATGTAGAGTTTACTTTTGACCGTAATAAGATTATATTTTACTTTACGGCTGAAGGACGCGTTGACTTTAGAGAATTGGTTAAGGATCTGGCAAGTATTTTTCGGACCCGCATTGAGCTTCGGCAAATTGGGGTACGTGATGAAGCTAAGATGCTAGGTGGACTTGGACCTTGTGGACGAGTGCTTTGCTGCTCCTCATGGTTAGGGGATTTTGAACCCGTATCCATAAAAATGGCCAAGGATCAGAACCTTTCACTTAATCCGACGAAGATTTCCGGACTTTGTGGACGTCTGATGTGTTGTTTGAAATTTGAGCATGACAATTATGAGAGTGTAAAGGAAGAAATGCCAGCGGTCGGCAAAATTGTCGTGACCTCATTGGGGGATGGCAAAGTAGTAGGAATCAATGCCGGAAACCGTACGGTTCATGTACAGTTGTTTGAAGTGGGCAAAGTTAAGGAACTTCCAATGGATGATGTTGTCGTCAAGTAAACCATATAAGGTTACTTTCGGGGTGGAAACTTGGAGAAGAAAAATATATTTGCACACATGCAGGATATGGAAGCGCAGATGGAAACGATGCGCGCCAATCTTGGAGAATGGAAACAGACGGTAAAAGAACTGATGGAAGCTAACCAGAGGTTAACTCTGGAGAATGAACAGCTTCGCAAAATTTTAAAGCGGGATGCACCTTTGGATCCTACCGTAGATTCTGCGGAGGCGGAAGCTCTTTTAGCTACCGGAGAGGGAACAGAAGAGGTTGTCGGGGAAGGTTATGACAACTTGGCTCGACTTTACCACGAAGGCTTTCACATCTGTAATGTTTATTTTGGACATTTACGCACGGAAGGTGACTGTCTGTTCTGTCTTTCTTTTCTTAATAAATGAGGATATCCAGCCGTAGGAGATTAATCCTACGGTTTTTTTTGAATTTTAGCCCATAGGCATATGGCTTTGAAGCAAGTTTTTCTCAACAAAACCTTTAGGAGATTATTACATGACGAATTCTTTTAATGATATATCTGTCCCCTTGTTACCGACGGAGCGGGTGGATGATTTACTAACACATGATCTGCGCATTATTCAAAGTGATGAAGTATTTAGTTTTTCTATGGATGCTGTATTGCTTGCTCGTTTCGCCAGTGTTCCGCCACGTGGAAGAGTTCTAGATCTTTGTACGGGAAATGGTGTAATACCGATTTTAATGACTACCCGGACAAAAGCTTCTATAGAAGGTATTGAAATACAACCTCGTTTAGCTGATATGGCTCGTCGTAGCGTGGCTCTAAATGGCCTTCAGGATCAGGTTGTAATTCATGAAGGTGATTTGCGCGAGTTATATACTACCGCAGGACATGGTGTGTATGATGCAATAACGGTGAACCCTCCTTATATGCCGCTTAATGGCAGTGATCTGAAGCTGAACAGCCATCAGGCTATGGCTCGCCATGAGATAGGCTGTACACTGGAGGAGGTCATTCAGGCTTGTGTGCGATTGGTTCGGACGGGCGGAAAGGTAAGTATGGTTCATAAACCACAACGGTTGGTTGATATTATCAGTCTTATGAGACAATATAGACTCGAGCCAAAGATTATTCGGTTTGTACATCCACGTGCCCATCTGGAGGCAAATATGGTATTAATCGAAGCCGCACGTGATGGAAAGCCTGAGGTTCGTTTACAACCACCGCTCATCGTATATAATGAGGACAATCAATACTGTCCAGAGATTATGGACATCTACTATGGTGCTAAAGAGGGTAAATCATGAAGATATCATGTCAAAGCAGTTTTCAAAACAAGACTAATACCAGTACTCAGGAGACAACAGGGTCGCTTTTTCTGGTGGCTACACCTATCGGTAATCTGGAGGATATGACCTATCGTGCAGTCCGTACATTGCAGGAATGTGATATTATTGCCGCGGAAGATACGAGACAGACCCGAAAATTACTCAGCCACTTTGAGATTTCACCTTCGATGTTGTTTAGTTATCATGAGCATAATAAGGCCGCCAGTGGACCTGAGCTTGTACGCTATATAATAGAAGGAAAAAATTTGGCACTCGTCAGCGATGCCGGTTTACCAGCGATTTCTGACCCTGGAGCGGATCTTGTAGCCCTTGCAATAAGTCATGGAATTCCGGTGATTCCTATCCCTGGAGCTAACGCAGCGTTGTCAGCTTTGATCGCTTCTGGTCTATCTACGAATACGTTCACCTTTATCGGCTTTCTTCCCCGAGAGCGTAAGGACATCCGAGCAGTATTAAGTCCACTTCGTTCGGCTCAAGGCACTTTGTTGTTCTACGAATCTCCCCATCGCGTAGTTAAGACACTTGCTCATCTTCAAGAAGCATTCGGTAATCGCCAGATTGTGTTGGCACGTGAATTAACGAAAAGATATGAGGAGTTTCTACGCGGTTCGATTGAGGAATGTACACTATGGGTGGCTGAACATCCTCCGCTAGGCGAATATGTTATTGTCGTAGAAGGGGAGAGCAAGGAAGATGCAGAAATCGCAGAATCGGCGTGGTGGCGTCAGTTAAGCATTGAAGATCATGTAGCTCATTACGAAGCACAGGATGTACCACGGAAAGAGGCTATGAAAAAAGCGGCATCAGACCGGGGTGTAGCCAAACGGGATATTTATAATGCGTTGCTTGATAGAGCAGAAGAGTAAGTGTTATAGACGAATTCCTAGAATAACTAAGGATTTTTGGAGCCGTTTCGAGCTTGAGTGATTTATCTGTAGGTTAAATGTAATTTGTACAGTTATTTTTGAATTTTTTTATGTATTTGTTCGTTTAGTTGTACTTCATACAGTTATAAAGGTGGAAAGGATTGATTTCACGGAGATATAGGAAATATAAGTGTACAAAATACAATTAATTCGTTTAATGGTAAAAAGCATTTAAAATAACTGTAAGAAATACAACTAAGTATTACTAGTTCCGTCTTGAAGCACATTGCCCTTAGGGAGGGGATAACCAGGAGGGCAAACCCAGACATAAAAAATACCTCCCGCGGTCACGGGAGGTCAAGGAGATATGAAAAGGTTAGAATTAACAATTTGATTAGTTCTATTATATACTATTTAATTTAGTTTGTCACAGGGGTAGGGATGGAAGATATGCATTCATGACAAACTATTTTTCCTTTAAAGTAAGTTACGTTCTCAGCGTTGCCACAGAAAATGCAGGCAGGCTCATACTTTTTAAGCATAATCCGTTCGCCATCAACGTAAATTTCCAGTGCGTCCTTTTCGCCAATGCCAAGTGTACGGCGTAATTCAATAGGAATAACAACCCGTCCAAGTTCGTCTACTTTTCTTACAATTCCTGTTGATTTCATCATAACAATCGTTACTCCTCTCAATGTTCCAAAAACGTCATTATTCGACATTGTTCACTGTTTTATGATACTTATAATACCAACGATTCCCAAATCAGTCAACCTTTTTTCATAGGCCGAATAAGAAAATTTCCATAAGAACTTTGAATGTCCCTATAAAAATTAAGAATTACCCTGAAAGCATTTTGTCGATTTACCAAGACCAAAAATGATACTTTTCGACAAAGTACGACATAATTACTTATTATATACTGATATTAGTTAAAATCATATTAAATTATTAGAAGGAGTTGATCTCATGAAGCAGCCGCTCACGGAAGAAAAAGTTTTCAAGGATCCCGTTCATAATTATATTCACGTACAGGATACGATTATTTGGCGACTAATTAATACAAAAGAATTTCAGCGTTTACGCCGGATTCGCCAGTTAGGTACCTCATATCTCACTTTTCATGGTGCAGAGCATAGTCGTTTTTCTCATTCTTTAGGAGTATATGAAATTACACGCAGAATCATTTCGCAATTTGAGCGCAGCGGGTATAAGGATTGGATTCCTGAAGAAAGTTTGCTTACTTTGTGTGCGGCTTTGCTGCATGATTTAGGGCATGGTCCATTTTCACATTCTATAGAAGAAGCTTTTGAAATGAACCATGAGGATTGGACCTGCCGAATTATTTTGGAGGACACGGAGATCACCGAAATATTGCGTGATGTGGAGGAAGATTTTCCTCGTAAAGTAGCCTCAGTTATCTCTAAGACATATGAGCATGAAATTGTTGTCAATTTGGTTTCCAGTCCGCTGGATGCTGATCGTATGGATTATTTGCTGCGTGATGCGTACTATACAGGTGTAAACTATGGAACCATCGACATTGATCGGATTTTGAGAATGCTTCGTCCTTATAATGGGCGGATTGTAGTAAAAGAATCAGGTATGCATGCCATTGAAGATTATTTAATGTCGCGTTATCAAATGTACTGGCAGGTATATTTTCATCCGGTGACGCGCAGCTCTGAAATTATTTTGCGTCAAATCTTCCGTAGAGCTAAAGAATTGTTCCAAGAGGGGTACAAATTTCGCTTTATGATCGCTCCGCTGGAAGATCTCTTTCGAGGAGAAGTAACAGTGAAGCAATATTTAATGCTTGATGAGGCACTGGTACAGACTGCTTTTATGCAATGGACACTTGAAGAAGATGAGTTATTAAGCGACTTGTGTACCCGTTTTATTCATCGTAAACTGTATAAATATGTAGAGATCGAGAATTTGGATACAGATATGATTACGGAAATCCGCAGCAGTTTTGCGGGAGCGGGACTTAACCCAGAATATGACTTAGAGATTGATTATCCGACAGATTTGCCTTATGATGTGTTCCGTCCAGGAGCAGCCTTCGACAATAATCAAATTTTACTGCTTGATCGCAATGAGCAATTGCGGGAAATTTCAGAGGTATCGGATATTGTGCGCTCAATAAGCGGAATTCATCGTGGCAGATATCACCTATATTTCCCACAGGATAAGCTGAAAAAAGCCCTTACACGGTTGCCCTCTTCTGTAGCAGAGATTTTTGCAAAATAATACAAATATTTATGGAACTATTGATAAAAACAACAAGGAGTGAGCTTTAAAATGTATCTGTTCGACACACATACACATTTAGATGCGCCTCAATTCGACGAGGATCGCGAGGAAGTTATAGCTCGTGCAGTAGAGGCCGGAGTTAGCAAGATGATCAATATTGGATTTAATCGGGAAACGATCCCTTCAACGATGAAGCTGGCTGAATCTTATGATTATATTTATGCAGCGGTGGGCTGGCATCCACAGGATGCGATTGATATGAAAGAGGGGGACCTCGATTGGATCGCCTCTCTTTGCAGCCATGAGAAAGTGGTGGCCATCGGAGAGATTGGGTTGGATTATTATTGGGATACCTCTCCCAAGGATGTGCAGCAGGAGGTCTTCCGCAAACAAATTGGACTAGCCCGTGAACTAAAAATGCCAATCTGCATACATGACCGTGATGCCCATGAAGATGTCGTACGGATTTTACGGGAGGAAAAAGCAAATGAAATTGGTGGCGTAATGCATTCTTTCTCAGGCAGCTGGGAAACCGCAAAAATGTGTCTAGATCTAGGATTTCATTTGTCATTTGGAGGACCGATCACGTTCAAAAATGCCAGAGTGCCTAAAGAGGTGCTTGCACAGACGCCATTGGACCGATTATTGATCGAAACAGACGCTCCATATTTGACTCCACACCCCTTCCGAGGCAAGCGAAATGAGAGTGCTCATGTGAAGTTAGTAGCAGAGGCTGCGGCTGAAATTAAAGGGTTAACATGGGAAGAATTGGCTAAAATTACGTATGCGAACGCACTGGAACGATTTGGGATTGTCTGAAAACAGGAGTAAAACGGGTGAAAAATAGAGAATGGCCGATATATTAAACTTTTTTAATATAAAAACGGCTGATTATTACAATATTTTAACCATATATTTGCGTAAACGTGGTTGAATCGTCCTTTACAACATGCATCAAAACAGGATATCATCTTTTCAGTGATGTGAGCTGTTGTTATTGTGACAGCCATTGATTCATGGATCGTCTCGCTGAGTCTCCGTATGGAGAACGGGGGAACCAATATTGAACTGCCGCATGCCTGTATCTTGAATACGACTAGGAATTGCCGCAGAACAATATTTGATTTCTTCACGTGGTCTTTGGGGTGAATTTAAGGGCAACCGCCGTGAGCGGGTGACCTGAAATAGGGCGTCTCTCTTTCGTCCGAACCCGACAGCTAACCCCGTAAGCGCAAGTAAGAGAGGCAACCTCGTGCACAAACATTCCCGCGTATTCTGACATCGGAGAAGCCACGAAAGAGTCCTCAAGAGAACTCTTTTTAGGCTTCTTTATTTTTGAATAAACTGAATGTTGCCCGCATACTGTTATATAACAGGTGTAGGAGTAGCTGTGCCGAGCAGGCGATCCATGAGCAGGAGACGCTAAGTTAATACGTGCGTATCCTGTGACAATCTCAAATAGTTTCGTCAAAGAAATTCAGTCCTCATGATATACAAATTGACGACGAGGCTATGTAAGGAGGATGGAGAGAATGGGCTTATTCCAACCAGAGGTATCCCATGATTCGCAGTCATCCAGCAGGTCTTTCGCATTACGGTGGGAGCAAGTAAATACTCGCGTACTTTTACTTGCAGGTGTGATTTCAATCGCAATCGCGCTGTTAATTCTGCTGTACGTACACGGTCAAAGTAATAAACAATTAGTTTTAGTAATAGACGGGCAAACACAGACACTTGAAACGCGAGAAGCACTTCTTGGTGATGTGTTGGAGAAAGAGCAAATTTCGCTGCAGCCGCATGATGAATTATCTTTAGGTCTGAGTGATGAAATAAAAGACGGTGACCGTGTCGTTATCAATCGTGCGCAGAAATTTAGCCTTACTGCGGACGGAGCAACAAAAACGTTATATACGACCGAAGACACTATCGGTCAAGCGATTGACAAACTGGGTATCAACCTAGAAGGCTATGATAAGATTTTTCCTTCGTTAGACACCACCATCTCTGCTGACATGGAGATTAAGATCGTTCGTATCAACAAGCAAACGGTACAGCGAACAACTAACTTACCTTTCCGTGTTATTAAGACAGCAGATCCCTCCCTTACTGTGGGAACAGTTAGAGTGGCACAGGCAGGCAAACCAGGCGTCATGGTTCAGCATATTGAAAAGATCTATCAAGACGGAGAACTGGCCTCTATGCGCATGATCGGCAAGGAAGTACAAACGGTAACAAAAGATAAGATCATTGCCGTTGGTACTAAAGCACTTCCTAAGCCTACTGTAGTTGCTAAAGCTACAACAACTTCCAAATCAAGCACTACCTCCAAAACGACTAAAGTTAGCGCTAAGACTAAGAACGTCACAAGCAAGGCTGGCGTAGACTTTGAGTACAAGAAGATGATTAAGAACGTCTCCATGACAGCTTATTCGTCAGAAGAGCCAGGGATAGGTACTAAAACTGCCTCCGGAACACGCGTAACGGAAGGTCGTACAATTGCAGTAGATCCGAATGTAATTCCTATTGGCTGGTGGGTTTATATCGATGGGCTTGGATTCCGCCGTGCAGAGGATACTGGCGGTGCCATTAAAGGCAATAAAGTGGATGTCTATTATGATTCCCTGAGCCATGCTCGTAATTTCGGCCGTAAATCACGTACCGTTTATGTGATTGGACCTGTGAAACCAGAGCTTAACTAGAACTGAAGCTTTTGCAAAAAATCCTTTGATAAGCTATAGTGATGATAACCGTTAAGGAACGCTGGATGATCATTTCGTTGATCGCAGAGCAACCGCTCATCACTTATACATTCTTTAACCAAAAGAAGAGGAGCGAATCCTCTTCTTTTTGCTTTTTTTGGAAGGAGTCAAGAAATATGATTAAGGAATTAATCGTCGTTGAAGGCAAAAGCGATACCGTAGCCATTAAGCGTGCTGTAGAAGCGGATACCATTGAGACAGGCGGCTCTGCTGTAAACCGGACTGTAATTGCTAAGATCGCGCTTGCTATGGAACGTAGAGGGGTTATTATTCTTACGGACCCGGACCATGCTGGGGAGCGAATTCGTAAAATCGTTTCAGCGAAGGTGCCGGGCTGCAAGCATGCTTTTATTCCAGAGAAGGACGCAACTCGAAAAGGGGATATCGGTGTAGAGAATGCATCGCCAGAGGCGATTCGTCATGCGCTGCGTAATGTACATACCTCTTTTGAAGGAGCACCTGCTTTGATTGGTATTGATGATCTTATGGCCGCTGGAATGCTTGTACACCCTCGGGCTGCTGAAAGACGTATGGCACTTGGTAATTTGCTTGGAATCGGATATTGTAACGGCAAACAGCTGTACAAGCGGCTGGCGATGTTTGGGATTACGCGGGAGGAATTTGCCGGGGCTCTCGCCCAAATTGATCAGGGAGGCATTACTTCATGAGTGGTAGAGAGGAAATTTCGACTCCAAAACGGACCAAAGAGATTATTCAACGTTATGGATTCAAGTTCAAGAAAAGCCTGGGACAGAATTTTTTGATTGATCAGAATATTTTGGACAAGATTGTAGACGCTGCTGGACTAGATAGCGATTCTG
Organism: Paenibacillus sp. FSL H3-0310; assembly: GCF_038002785.1. Taxonomy (NCBI): domain Bacteria; kingdom Bacillati; phylum Bacillota; class Bacilli; order Caryophanales; family Paenibacillaceae; genus Paenibacillus; species Paenibacillus sp. FSL H3-0310. Next base: position 1,018,012 of record NZ_JBBODC010000002.1, on the reverse strand, counting down.
GGGCGCTGGAGATCGGGCCGGGAATTGGAGCGCTGACGGAGCGTCTGGCACTAACAGCGGGTGCTGTAACTGCCGTAGAGATTGACCGTAGACTGATTCCAATATTAAAAGACGTACTTTCCCCCTATCCCCATGTTAAGGTTCGTAACGATGATGTCCTCAATGTGAACTTGCAGGAAATGTTCAAGGAAGATTTCACCACTGTGAACAAGGTCAGTGTGGTTGCTAACCTGCCTTATTATGTGACTACTCCGATTCTGATGAAGCTGCTCGAAGAGAAGCTTCCCCTTGATAACATCGTTGTAATGATTCAGAAGGAGGTTGCGGAGCGTATGGCTGCATCTCCAGGTGGAAAGGAATACGGAAGTCTTAGCATTGCCGTGCAGTACTACAGCGAGCCTGAGCTCGTCTGTATCGTGCCACGTACGGTATTCATCCCTCAACCTAATGTGGAGTCTGCTGTTATCCGTCTGAAGGTTAGAGAGCATCCTCCGGTAAAGGTGGAGAGTGAGAAGCATTTCTTTGAAGTGGTTCACGCTTCTTTCACACAGCGCCGCAAGACGATTGCTAACAATCTGAAGGCTCGTTACTTCCCTGAACAAGGACGTGAGCAGCTGGAGGCTTTACTCGCAGAAGCGGGTATTGAACCGACCCGTCGCGGAGAAACACTCAGTCTTGAAGAATACGCCCGCTTAAGCGGTGTTTTGCTAGCCGCTGGAATTGAATAAGCAATAGGAAACGGTTGTTGTCTTAAGGACGACAACCGTTTCTCGTAGAAATATAAGGATGTTATTCTGGTGGAGCATTATACATTCTTATATTTTAAAAATATGTTGAGTTATGAACCAACTGAGGCCTTTGCCCATACGATGGGGTAGAGGTGGTGGTTGTAATGAATTTAGGAGACTTGGTCGTTCGCAAATCTTATGGCGGTGATTTAACATTTCGTGTAGATAATATTGTGCAGGATAGAGCCGTCATTAAAGGCACAGATTTCCGCCTGTTGGCGGATTCTCCTCTGGATGACCTGGTTCAAGTGCCTCCTACCCGAATAACGGAACGGGGACAGCAAGCACAGATCAAAGCGAAGGAATCACTGACACAGCTGCGGAAGGACCGTCAGGAGCAAAGTCAGCGGAGCGGGGGAACCCTAACAGAGGGGACATGGGCTCCACCGTCCAAGGAAGCTCCTTATTTTGAAGTGCCAGGTAAAGTACTGCATCTGGATGGCGATCCGGCATATTTGAATAAGAGCCTTAGCTTATACGAGCAGCTGCGGATTCCCGCTGAAGGGCATCATGTTCATGAATCTGCAATGGCTGATACGTTATACCGGCTGTTGCCCCGTGTACGCCCAGATATTGTAGTGATCACTGGTCATGATGGGGTACTGAAGCAACAGCATACTTACGATCTGTATAGTCTGAATAGCTATAAAAATTCGCAAAACTTTATAGCTGCTATTAGGGTAGCTAGGGAGTATGAGCGGAATTTTGATGCGTTGACTATTGTTGCCGGTGCTTGTCAATCTCATTTCGAGGCCTTACTTGGAGCTGGAGCTAATTTTGCCAGTTCACCTGGTCGAATTTTGATCCATGCTCTGGATCCCGTGTATGTAGCAGCAAAATCATCCTTTACTTCCATCAGGGATACTGTAAATCTTAGCGATGTTCTGAATAATACCATCAGCGGTAATCAGGGTATTGGTGGTGTTGAGACCCGTGGCAGCTTCCGCATCGGAATGCCGCGACTGCAGAATCTGTCGGCGCTAAAAGTGACACCATCAGCCATTTAAGCGGCAGAGATAGGTCTATGGTGTCAGGAATATAGGTAATTTGAATGGGCTGAATAGAATATCCGAAAGAAAGGGTGAGCGCTGAGCTTAACCCTTTCTTTTTTTCTTTGTAATGCCTATATTACAGATAACAAGGATATTAGTCCGGCGCTGATTTCTCGCAAAAAAATTCCGTTGACAACGAAATATGCATCAACTATAATTAATTATTTATTTGCTTTGACATTGTCCTGAAAAAGTTGTATAATGGACAAGAAAAGAGGTGGTCGTCAGGTAATGGCTAATAACGCGCTGTTGGAAATCAAACGCAGTCTTGAAGCTCACGTCGGTCATAAGATCACATTGCGTGCAAACGGAGGTCGTCGTAAAACCGTTGAACGCACAGGTGTCCTGGAAGAAACGTACCCTTCTGTATTTATTGTCAAACTGGATCAGGAGCAGCAAACTTTTAAGCGAGTCTCCTATAGCTATGCCGATATACTTACTGAATCTGTGGAAATCACAGTTTGTGAAGACGATGGGCAGATGCGGATTATGTATATTAAAGCTTAATGTTTCACGAACAGTCTCCCTTGGAGGCTGTTTTTTGTTTGCGTTTTTTGAGACAAATATTTGGTGCATGATCCGTGTGCTAAGCAAGCATACTAATTGGGCAACGGGTTAATCATTTATTTTCATAAGGGAGGAATTCCGTAATGAGCCGCAGAAAACGAGGCATGATGTCGGAGGAACTGAAGACAGAGTTAGCCAAGGAGCTGGGTTTTTATGAAACCGTGGAACGTGAGGGCTGGGGTGGAATTACAACTCAAGATGCTGGCAACATGGTGAAAAAAGCGATACAGCTTGCTGAACAGGCTGCGCGGAAATCTTAAATTTTAGGCTATAAAGTGAATATTACTGAAAAAGGGTGCGTCTAAATGGCGACACCCTTTTATTATTGGACTTCATTAGAAGTTTCTCATATAATATGTTAAGTTGTTTTTACGGGAAAAGCTGAAGGTGGGTGAACGCCTTGAAAATGTATGAAAAGGCACCAGCTAAAATTAATTTGATGCTGGATGTGCTGCACAAACGTGCTGACGGTTTTCATGAGGTGGAAATGATTATGACCATGGTAGATTTAGCAGACCGCTTAGAGCTGTCTGAGCTGCCAAGGGATACTATTATAATATCAAGTCAGGCTGGTTATATTCCCCTGGACGAGAAAAATTTAGCTTTCCAGGCGGCAAGGCTTATTAAAGACCGTTATAACGTGAAGAGTGGGGTACATATCCATCTGGATAAAAGAATTCCGGTTGCGGCTGGCCTGGCTGGCGGCAGCAGTGATGCCGCAGCTACGCTACGCGGTCTAAACCGTCTGTGGCGTCTGGGTATTCCTGCACAGGAGCTACAGGAGCTTGGCGCTGAGCTGGGTTCTGATGTACCTTTCTGCGTCACAGGCGGCACAGCCTTGGCTACAGGACGAGGCGAAAAGCTGACACCAATCAATAACCCGCCACAATGCTGGGTTGTGTTGGCGAAACCACCGATCAATGTATCGACTGCAGAAGTGTATGGACGCGTTCGGAGCAATAATATAGCGGTTCATCCTTCTGCTCGAAAGATGCAGCAAGCGATAGAAGCTGGAGACTTTGGGGGCGTGTGCAACCATCTGGGCAACGTGCTTGAAGATGTTACCCTAAAACTGCATCCAGAAGTTCAGCAACTTAAGGAAGCGATGATAAAGCTTGGAGCAGATGGCGTACTGATGTCAGGTAGCGGACCTACCGTATTCGGATTAGTGTCCAAGCAGTCTAAAGTAGCAAGGATTTACAACGGACTGCGAGGGTTCTGCAAGGAAGTCTACGCAGTGAGATCACTGAATTAGTCTGCTTCTCTTGTGTAAACCCGTACAAAAGTGATATATTTTTCTAAAATATTCGGTTTTGGCGAGGAGCATTCCGTGAAGAAATTAAAAAGAAGCCAACGTTTGGTAGACATGACTCAGTTTTTACTTGAGCGGCCGCATGAACTACTGCCGCTGTCTATATTTGCCGATCGCTATGGAGCTGCTAAGTCCTCCATTAGTGAAGATTTGGCAATCATAAAAGAAGTATTTGAAGGTGAAGGCATCGGAGAGCTGCAGACTTTAGCTGGCGCAGCGGGTGGAGTACGTTATATCCCGGTTATGCCTAAAGATATGGCGCTTACCTTTGTGCAGCGCTTATGTGTGCAGCTAGAGCAGACTGACCGGATATTGCCTGGCGGTTATTTGTATATGTCGGATCTACTTGGGTTGCCGTCTTTGATGGAACAGGCGGGTAAGATCATCGCAACGGCCTTTTACGGATCGGAAATCGATGTGGTGATGACCGTTGAAACGAAAGGCATTCCACTAGCCTATGCAACAGCAGCACAGCTAGGCTTGCCGGTAGTGCTTGTGCGACGTGACCATCAGGTTACAGAGGGATCAGCAGTAAGTATTAACTACGTATCAGGATCTCATAAAAGCATACACACAATGTCTCTCTCCAGACGTGCACTCAAGGAGAAATCGCGAGTACTTATCGTAGATGACTTCATGAAGGCGGGAGGGACTGTACGTGGTATGGTCGATCTGCTCGGTGAATTTAATGCCGAGGTTGCAGGGGTAGGCGTTTTAGTGGAATCAGGCGCTGTAGAGACGGAAGAGCGTCTGTTGCACGATTACGTGTCCTTGGTAAAACTAAGTGAAGTAGACTCGAAAGAGCGGAGAATTTCGGCGCATCCGGGCAACTACTTTTCCTCTTGATTAGCCATTCTCTTACATTTTCAAAAAGCGTGGAAATTGTCGAAAACGTAAGGAATATTAAGAAAACTACTCGATGTATGTCGAAAACAACATATCCCAAAAAATATATTTCTTTTTTAGGTATTTTATGGAATCAAAAAGAAGGAATTCGCTTTGCTGTGTGGAATTATACACCAAGTCTCTGATGGAAAAAGGTGGTGAACACACACATGCAAATTACGGATGTCAGACTCCGCCGCGTTAACTCTGAGGGGAGAATGAAAGCAATCGCATCCATTACCATCGATAACGAGTTTGTTGTTCATGACATTCGCGTCATCGATGGCAATAATGGGATGTTTGTTGCAATGCCCAGCAAGCGTACACCGGACGGCGAATTCCGCGATATCGCGCACCCGATCTCTTCGGGAACACGCGAGAAGATTCAATCCGCGGTTCTGGCCGAGTACGATCGCGCCGCTACGGAAGAAGAAGAAGTTATTGAAGAGGGAGCTTAGGCTTCCTCGGAAGACGGCTACCTTTTGGGTGGCGTAGGATCCGCCGTTTTTGATAAGATCACACCGACATACACTTCATGAATTAGCAGCCTGATCTTGCAAGAAAAGCTATTGCTGGTGAAGGATTTGACGACATCTTCGAAAGGCAGCGATAAATGCTTTTCTAACTTGGGGTTTATAGAAAAGAGAACCATGACTTCATGGTTCTCTTTTCTTTTTGCCCGGAATGAGATATATTCAGTAGTGAGTTCAAGAGTAGGAGGTTGGCATTCTTGAAAAGAATGGCTGTAGTACTTGCCGCAGGTCAAGGCAAGCGAATGAAATCTAAATTATATAAGGTGCTGCACCCCGTTTGCGGTAAGCCGATGGTAGGGCACGTGCTTGATACAGTAAAAGCGACCGGATGCCAGCGCACCGTTGTTGTTGTTGGGCATGGCGCAGAGAAAGTTAAGGCCTATGTAGGTGAAGGAGCGGAATACGTTCTGCAGGAAACTCAGCTCGGCACTGGCCATGCTGTCAAACAAGCAAAGGATTTACTTGCTGGCGAAGAAGGAACAACTATAGTTATTTGTGGAGACACACCACTCGTAACCACGGAGACCCTGGAAGGACTCATGGCGCTTCATGAACAGCGTAATGCGGCTGCAACCGTATTGACAGCTGTTATGGAAAAACCTACTGGCTACGGAAGAATTATTCGTGGTGAAGATGGCGGCGTTCTGAAGATTGTAGAGCAGAAGGATTGCACTACTGAAGAAGATGCCGTTCAAGAAATCAATACAGGCACTTATTGTTTTGATAATGCTAAATTATTTGCTGCACTCGAGAAGGTAACGAACAGTAATAACCAGCAGGAGTATTATTTGACTGATGTGATTGGGATTCTTCGTTCACAAGGGGATACCGTACTAGGATATCAGACCCATGACGCAGCTGAGTCTATCGGCGTTAATGATCGTTTAGCTTTGTCCGAAGCGGAAGCCTTTATGCGTCAACGTATTAATCGTAAACACATGCTGGGCGGTGTGACCATCATTGATCCAGCCTCCACTTATATCGGAGCAGATGTAGTTATCGGATCAGATACTACGCTTTATCCAGGAACCATCCTGAAAGGGAAGACTGTAATCGGGGACAATTGTGTGATCGGACCGGCTAGTGAAATCGAAGACTGTCAGATTATGGATGATGCAACGATTAAGCAGTCCGTATTGAATCAAGCTCAAGTCGGCGCACGGACAACCGTTGGGCCTTTTGCCTATTTGCGTCCAGGCTCTGTGCTTGGAGAAGAGGTTAAGGTTGGAGATTTCGTCGAAATCAAGAATGCTACGATTGGTGACGGTTCAAAAGTGTCACATCTTAGTTATGTCGGCGACGCATCTGTAGGTAAGAATGTAAACGTCGGGTGCGGTGCGATTACCGTTAACTACGACGGGTATAATAAATTCAAGACAACAATCGCAGACGATGCCTTTATTGGCAGTAATGTTAACCTTATTGCTCCAGTTACTGTGGGCAAAGGGGCTTTTGTTGTAGCAGGTTCGACAATTACACGTTCCGTTTCCGAGAACGATCTGGCTGTAGCTAGAGTAAGACAAGAGAACAAACCGGGATATGCAGAGAAGATCCGTTCCCGTGCAAAAGCGAAGAAAGACCACTCGAGTCCATCGTAAAGCGTTGCTAAGAAGCGCCGGACGGACTTATATTTCCGCGCCGGCGCCTTTGGAAAGCTAAATTCCGTCACGGAGGGTTTATATTTTATGACTTATTGTGATTCCAAGTTAAAGATTTTCACCTGTAACTCCAATCCTAAGCTAGCTAGTCAAATTGCTGATTACATCGGGATTCCGATGGGTGAATCACACACCACAAGTTTCAGCGATGGAGAAATTCAGGTCAAGCTGTCAGAAAGCGTTCGGGGATGCCATGTTTATATTGTTCAATCCACTTGTGGCCCTGTAAATGATAACCTGATGGAGCTTTTGGTTATGGTAGATGCGCTTAAACGTGCCTCCGCAAAAAGCATCAACGTGGTTATCCCTTACTACGGATATGCCCGTCAAGATCGTAAAGCCCGTTCCCGTGACCCCATTACCGCTAAGCTGGTAGCGAATCTAATTGAAAAGGCTGGCGCTCACCGTGTAATCACGATGGATCTTCATGCCATGCAGATTCAAGGATTCTTCGATATTCCAGTGGATCACTTGCTTGGTGTACCGATTCTGGCTCAGTATTTCCGTTCCAAGCAAATCGAGAACCCAGTTGTCGTATCGCCGGACCATGGCGGTGTAGTACGTGCAAGAAAGCTTGCTGATTTCCTGAACGCTCCACTGGCTATTATAGACAAGCGTCGTCCAGAACCTAACGTCAGCGAAGTTATGAACATCATCGGTAATATCGAAGGCAAAACAGCCATCCTGATCGATGATATCATCGATACCGCTGGAACGATCGTACTTGGTGCTAATGCTTTGATGGAAGGCGGCGTGAAGGAAGTATACGCATGCTGTACACACCCAGTATTGTCTGGTCCTGCACACGAGCGTCTGGAGAATTCTCCAATCAAAGAAATTATCGTGACGGATACCATTCCAATTCGCAGCGCGAATCCAACCTCTAAGCTCAAGGTGTTGTCCGTGGCTCCACTTATGGGTGAGGCAATTATCCGCGTTCATGAAGAGTTGTCGATTAGTAAATTGTTCGAGATTGAATAAATATAACGAATGAATAGTACAAAAGGGTTACACCTCCGTTCTCGGAGATGTAACCCTTATCGGCGTGCTACAGGTAGAACTACTGGATTTAATATCCGGGACGGGAGACAAAGGTGAATAAACTGCGGTTATAGAGTGTCCCTTGTAGCTCCACGAAAGCTTCGTCTACCGCTGTTAATACACCGATATCAATATGCACGTCGCCCTTGTATATTTCCACGGGCACAGCATATTGGATGTGGTACTGAAAATGGCGTTGATGTGTCAATAATTCGCCTTTGTGCGGCATGGGTTATCACCTGTCTTCGGAGTATAATTTCGCTCTGGTTGCACAGAGATATGTAGATTAGATCTATTGTACCAAAAACGGACTCCTCTTGCCGGAGAGCCCGAACGGAAAGGAAAGGTTCGATAATGAAATGGATTGTCGGATTGGGAAATCCCGGAACACAGTACGCGAAAACAAGGCATAATGTTGGCTTTATGGCTTTGGACGAGCTTGCTGCCCAGAACGGAATTGCCTTCAACCAGAGCAAATGTAAATCCGTCATCGGTGAAGGGGTCATTGGTGGCGTCAAAACCGTATTGATTAAGCCCATGACCTTTATGAACTTGTCCGGTGAGGCCGTTCGCGCTTATATGGATTATTACAAAGTTCAACTTGAAGATATGATCGTCGTTTATGATGATTTGGATACAGAAATCGGAAAAATCCGCTTGCGTTATCAAGGAAGCGCTGGTGGACATAATGGAATTAAATCCATCATACAGCATGTAGGAACACAGAATTTCAATCGGGTACGAATGGGTATTTCTCGTCCTGAGCAAGGTTTTGCTATTGTCGATTATGTTCTTTCTACTTTTCCTAAGAAGGAAAGCAATCCGCTTAAGCAAATGATCCTTAATACTTGTGATGCACTGGAATACAGCTTACAGCATTCATTTGAGCAGACGATGGCTAAGTTCAATGGTTAATCTGTAAACCCTGTTGTTTTTAAGGCTAAAGATGAAGCTGCCCGGACATACTGAAGGTATATAGTACCTTCAGGAGGCATATAGATGGCAATAAACTATGTTTGTAGGCACTGTAAGACATCTCTAGGCAGTATTAATAGAAGTGATGTTACAGAAATGCAGTTGGGCCTTCATTCCTTGACCCCTGCGGAGCGCAGAGATATAATAGCGTATAATTCAGAAGGTGAAATCACGGTAAAGGTTACTTGCGACTATTGCAAGGAGGCTTTAGAGAACAATCCGGAGCTTAGCCTGCTGACAAGTCCGCTTCAGTAAGGTGGAAGCGCCTGTCTCTATCGTCATCCGCAAGCCTTGGCGTTACAGCTGAGGCTTCTTTTCGATTCCAATCATAATAGGTGACGGTGGCTATGCCACCGTTAGCCTGTTTAGTAAGAGAGGTGCGCCTGTTGTTACAAGGTCTTATAGAAGCTTTTTCCAAGGATCCCGATTTCCAGTCTATCACCCATGGTGTTGCTGCAGGTATGAAAGAGCAGCTCATATCGGGGCTTACAGGTTCTGCTAGACAGATTATGCTTGCAGCATTACATGAAGAGACAACTCGTCCCTTACTTGTAGTGACTCATAATATGTTTTCGGCCCAGAAGATGGCCGATGATTTGCAGGAAGCGCTTTCTCCTGACCGGGTTCTGCTCTATCCCGCCAATGAACTAGTGGCTGCAGAAGCGGCTGTATCAAGCCCAGAGACACTGGCTCAGCGTATAGATGTGCTGACCAAATGTGCTCAGGGCTTCCGTGGTATTGTTGTAGTTCCTTACTCAGGAGTGCGTAGATTGCTGCCAGCCCCAGAGGTTATGGCAGAGGCACAAGTCACCGTTTCCCAAGATGGAACGCTTGCTCTGGATGAATTTTTGATGTCCATGATTGAAATGGGCTATGAAAGAGTAGAGCGGGTTGAGAATCGTGGTGAACTGAGCGTACGGGGTGGAATAATTGATTTTTATCCAATGACATCTCCTTTGGCTTATCGGGTTGAGTTATTTGACGATGAGGTTGATTCCATAAGAACTTTTGATCCAGTGGATCAGCGATCTATTGATAAGGTACGTAGTGTGAAGATTACACCGGCCAAAGAGATTATAGCTAGTAGATTGCGCCAGGAATCTGCTTCTGCTGAAGCCTCAGCTATGATGGAGCGACAGTTGGAGAAGATGGCGGATCGCCAGGCGAAGCTCAGGCTGCGGGAAGAAATTGGCCGTGAGCTGGAAATGCTGCGGGAAGGTACTTATTTCCCGGAGATCTATAAATATATCAGTCTTTTATATCCTGAACGCTCTCATTTATTTGATTACATGGCCCAGGATACCATTCTTATTCTAGATGAGCCGACAAGACTGCTCGAAACGGCGAGACAGCTTGAACGGGATGAATCGGAATGGAATCTGCATTTGCTGCAAAACGGCAAATCATTGCCGGATCTAGATCTCTCTGTCGATACGGATGTTGTTATGTATCAGCGCCCGTTCCAAAGCCTGTTTATGTCAATCTTTTTACGTCAGGTTCCGCATATTCAGCCTCAGAACATTCTTGGGTTTATCAGTCGTGGAATGCAGGATTTCCATGGCCAGATGAATGTGCTGAAATCGGAAATGGAGCGTTGGCAGAAGTCCGGTGTTAAGGTAATGATGCTTGCGAGCAGTGAGGAACGGATTGAACGAGTGCGCAGAGTTCTTTATGATTACGGCATTAACGAGCCGATGATTGTACAAGGAAATCTGGGTTCTGGTTTTGAGCTGCCCTCTATTCATCTAGCTGTTATAACTGAGGGAGAAATGTTCTCTCAGAAGCAGCGGAAGGCACGGAAGATCTCCAAAGGAATAGATAATGCAGAACGGATCAAGAGTTACACAGAGCTGAAAATCGGTGATTATGTCGTCCATCAGAACCATGGTATCGGAAAATATATGGGAATCGGCACGCTTGAGGTCAGCGGTATTCACCGTGATTACATGCATATTCTGTATGCTGGCGGCGATAAGCTCTCAGTTCCGATTGAGCAGATTGACCTGATTCAGAAATATGTCGGTTCCGAAGATAAAGAGCCGAAAGTATATAAGCTAGGCGGCAACGAATGGACACGAGTGACCAATAAGGTTCGTTCCTCCGTTCAGAATATTGCTGATGATTTGATAAAGCTATATGCTGAGCGCCAAAGTGCCGCAGGATATGGTTTTGAAAAGGATACACAGGAACAGCATGAATTTGAAGAAATGTTCCCTTACGAGGAGACCCGAGATCAGCTTCGGGCTATCGAAGAGATTAAGAAGGATATGGAACAAAACCGGCCAATGGACCGATTGCTTTGCGGTGATGTTGGGTATGGTAAGACTGAAGTGGCTATTCGGGCGGCTTTTAAATCAGCGATTGAAGGTAAACAGGTGGCGGTGCTAGTCCCGACAACGATTTTGGCTCAGCAGCATTATGAGACCTTCCGGGAACGTTTCGCTAATTACCCGCTTAATATTCAGGTCTTAAGTCGTTTCCGCAGCCGTAAAGAGCAGAACGAGACGATTAAAGGCGTTAGGGCAGGAACTGTCGATGTAGTTATCGGTACACATCGTCTGTTATCTCAGGACCTTGTATTCAAGGATCTGGGGTTATTAATTGTGGATGAAGAACAGCGTTTCGGCGTGACTCATAAAGAAAAGCTGAAAAAACTGAAAACGAATGTAGACGTTCTTACGCTGACTGCAACTCCAATTCCTCGTACGCTACATATGTCGATGCTCGGAGTGCGGGATTTGTCTGTCATTGAGACCCCGCCAGAGAACAGATTCCCTGTGCAAACGTATGTAGTGGAGCATAGCCAGACCCTTACGCGGGAAGCTGTAGAGCGGGAATTAGCCCGCGGTGGTCAAGTCTATTATCTCTATAATCGTGTGCAGGGCATTCAAGAAATGGCTGCTCAAATCTCTATGCTTGTTCCTGAGGCTAGAGTTGGCATCGGACATGGTCAAATGTCGGAATCTGAGCTGGAGAAGACCATTCTCGATTTCCTTGACGGAGAATACGATGTGCTCGTCAGCACAAGTATTATTGAGACGGGCGTAGATATTCCGAACGTTAATACACTTATTGTGCATGATGCGGATAAAATGGGCTTGTCTCAGCTCTATCAGCTGCGTGGACGTGTAGGCCGGTCCAATCGGATCGCTTACGCTTATTTCACGTATCAACGGGACAAGGTTCTGACAGAGGTTGCAGAGAAACGTCTGCAGTCTATTAAGGAATTTACGGAGCTGGGCTCTGGTTTCAAAATAGCGATGCGAGATCTGTCTATTCGCGGTGCAGGTAACTTGCTGGGTGCAGAGCAGCATGGCTTTATCGCATCCGTGGGGTTTGATCTGTACTCACAAATGCTGGCGGAGGAAATTCGTAAGCGTAAGGTTACTGTGCTTGGGGAGGAAGACACATCCCTGAAAGAAGGCAATACAGTCATTGATTTGTCGATTGACGCGTATCTGCCGTCAGAGTATATTTACGACAGTATCCAAAAAATTGAAATTTATAAAAAAGTGGCGGCAGTAACCTCCTTCGATGATGCTTCCGAGCTTGAAGATGAGCTCTTGGATCGGTTCGGTGAGTTACCTGAAGCCGTGGTGAATCTACTATCGGTCGCTCGTTTGAAAGTGTATGGAAAAATGTATGGCATTGATTCCATGATTAGACGCGGAGATGATGTTACCTTGAATTTCTATGAGGGAAGTCTCGGCGCTTTAGACACAGCGAAACTCGCCAAAGTTGGAAATAGCTTCGAAAGACGTGTACAATTTGATAGGGATGCGAAAGCCAGTATCCGGGTCAAATCGAAAGATTTAAGTGATAAACAGCTGCTTGACTTGCTTGAACAGTTTCTTAAGGAAGCTAAACAGTCTTTTAAATCGAAGGGAGAACTACACAATGTCGTTAAATAAAACAAAATCATGGAAAGTGCTGCTCGTTTCATTGGCAGCGGCAGTTTCCTTTTCTATGCTAGCAGCATGTGGAAATAGTGCGGATGATAATCAAGCTGTGGCCACTTATAAAGGTGGAACGATTACACAAAAGGAATTTGCAATGGATCAAAAAATCATGAAATTCCTCTCTCCACAACAAGCGCAATATTTAGAGATTGATGCGTTTAAGGAGTCCATTCTGAAGCAAGAAGTGGGCTTTGAATATTTGGCTTCCCAAGCAACGGATGAAGCGAAAAAGCAAGCGGAGAAAGAAGCCGATACTCAAATTGCAAGCATTAAGGAACAATTGGGTGATACCTATAAGAAGACATTGAAAGATGCTGACGTTACAGAGAAAGATATTCGTACTTATATGGAGCGTGTGCTGACAGTTTATCAGGATATGCTGCTTAAAGTGACTGATGATCAAGTTGCCAAAGAATTCGAAGCGACTAAAGGCGACTTTACGGTTGCCACACTGCGTCATGTGCTAATTGGTCTGACAGATGCAGACAACAAAGAGCGTACCAGCGAAGAAGCGCTTAAAATAGCGAAAGAAGTTAAGACGAAGCTGGATGGCGGTGCTGATTTCGCAGCCATCGCTAAGGAATATTCTGACGATACTGGCTCTAAAGAGGCAGGCGGAGAATATAAAGATAAAGCTGTAGGCACTTATGTGGAGGAGTTTAAGAAGGCTGCTCAGACCTTGCCTCTAAATACCATCAGTGATCCTGTAGAAACTTCTTACGGTTACCACATCATCAAGGTGGAGTCCCGTACAGACAAGACTTTTGACCAGTTAACGGATGAGCAAAAAGAAGGCATTAAGAGCTCAATTGTATCCAAGAACCTAGAAACGTTCATGGAAAAGGATCTGGAAGGCATTATTGAGAACATCAATCTGCCAAAAAGCTCTGCTGCCGCCGATGAAACCGGAACAAATAGTGGAACAGAAGCCACTACAGCTCCAAGCGCATCCCCAAGTGCTTCTCCAAGTGCTACAGATGCCGCTGAATAAACATCGGTAAATATGGACAAGCTTACCTTAGAAAAGCCATCTTCACTTAAAGTGAAGATGGCTTTTTATTTCGCAGAAACGGTTGTAGAACTACCTTTATCTTGATGCAGATATTAATACATGTCAGCTTATGTATAAGGATCTGGGAAGAGATGAATACTATGGTCAGATATTACGATAAATCACTGGGATTATCCTTTCCCATAATGGACAGTAGTAAGACCATACTTCTTAAGAAAGCGGGGCACATGTGAAATGAAAGCTACTGGAATTGTTCGCCGTATTGATGACCTCGGACGCGTGGTTATTCCCAAAGAAATTAGACGTACTCTTCGTATTAGAGAAGGAGACCCACTGGAAATATTCGTCGATCGGGACGGTGAAGTCATTCTCAAGAAATATTCTCCGATTGGTGAGTTGGGTGACTTTGCAAAAGAGTACGCGGAGTCATTGTTCGAAGGTACTGGACACATTACGATGATTGCTGATCGTGACACCTTCATTGCCCTTGCAGGCGGCTCCAAAAAAGATTATTTGGAGAAACAGGTAGGAGTGCTGCTGGAGAAAGTCATGGACAGCCGTAAGACTGTGTTAGAAACCAATGAAGGCAGTTATGAAATTGCTAAAGATCATCCGGATTTGGTGTCCTCATATGTAGCCTCACCGATCATTTCCGGTGGAGATCCTATTGGTTGTGTAGTGATGGTGAGCAAGGATGATTCGGCGAAGATGGCGCAAATGGAAATAAAAATGGCCGAAACGGCTGCCGCTTTCCTGGGCAAACAAATGGAGCAGTAATCTTAATTTAGACCCCGCTTTCCTTTTGGTAAGATATACAAAGGGCAAACGGGGTTTTGTCGTTTACACAAAACCGTTTCTACTTCTGGGCATACATACGTTATAATATAGAAATTCATCCCATCAAAGTTGTAGAAGCAGGTATTATATGAAATCTAATACACAAACATCACGATTGCTGCAAGGCGCATTTATCCTTAGTGCCGCGGCCATTATCTCAAAGCTTATTGGCACACTTCAAAAAATTCCGCTGCAAAATCTAGGCGGAGATGCTGTATTTGGTATATACAACACAGTGTATCCCTTGTATACAATGCTGTTAACGGTAGCTATGCTAGGTCTGCCTGCGGCGATCTCCAAATTTGTCGCCGAAGCTTCGGCTGGGAGACGCGATGAAGAAGGCCGCCGGATTCTACTATTATCCGCGCTAATTACAGGCATCAGCGGCTTGATTATCGGCGCCATCACCTATGCAGGTGCACCCATCATTGCCGAATGGGTAGGTAACTCACATGTAATGCCTGCCTTGCGGACAAGCGCCTGGGGTCTGGCTGTTGTCCCTGTCATGTCGGCCATACGCGGGTACTTTCAGGGGCTGCATAATATGGTTCCTACAGCCGTGTCACAGATTGTAGAGCAGTCTGTACGGGTTACAGTGATGATTATTCTTCTGTTATATCTCACTTCGCAGGGAGCAGGAGCCGAGAGTATCGCTGCTGGCGCGCTGCTTGGTTCTGCCGGAGGGGGAGCCGCAGGGCTTGTAATTATGCTGCTGTACTTGAGACGTCACCGCCGGAGGGTAAAACAGGAAGCTGCTGCTGAAGTAGCTGCTGCTGTCGAAAGTCAGCGTGTAAGAGCGCTGGATGCAGGACATGGGCTAGGTTCCAAACAAGGGTTTATGGGCATTAAAGCAGGTACACTGCTGGCTTATGGAATTCCCGTAATGCTAGGTGCACTGGCTATGCCTCTTATCGGTCTTGTAGATGTATTCACTGTGCCTCGACTGCTGTCGTCTGACGGAAGTGAAGTAGCTGCGATGGCCCAGTTTGGTGTGTACAATCGGGGTTTGCCACTTGTGCAGATTATAACGATGATTGCCACCTCACTGTCTGTTGTGTTCATTCCAGCTTTGGCGGAAGCGAAGTACAAGGGAGATATGAAGCTGATTGAGACCCGCTGCAGCTTGTCGCTGCGTTGGTTCTGGCTGTTAGGTCTAGCGGCCTCAGCCGGCCTTGCAGTGCTTGCTGAGCCGATTAATATGGCTCTTTACGGCGATACCGCTGGCAGCAGCACAATGACTTGGCTGGCTTTTACCGCTGTTGGCGGTACAGTCAGCATCATCTCTGCTGCGCTCCTCCAGGGCCTCGGCTACGTGCGCGCCCCGGCCCTGCACCTTTTGGCCGCCGCGCTGCTCAAGGCGGCCCTGAACCTGCTGCTGGTTCCGCAGCAGGGCATTACCGGCGCGGCCATCGCTGGCGTGGCCGCGCATTCGTTCGCAGCAGCGCTTAACGTGCTGCTGCTGTACCGCCAGGGCCATCTGCGGCTTCGCCTCGCAGATGCCCTGGCACGGCCCGCGCTGCTCACAGCGGGCCTGGCTCTTGCCGCCGCAGCTGCCAGCTGGGGCACTGGCGCCGCAGCTACGGCCGCTGGCATCGGCGGCGGACGCACCGCCAGCTTGGCGCAGAGCCTGCTCGGGGTGCTCGCAGGCTGCGTTGTCTTTGCCGTAGGTGCGGTGGTGCTGCGGCTGCTCAGCGAAAGCGAGCTTCGCCAGCTTCCGGGCATCGGCCCGTCTCTGGCGGACAAGTTCAAAAAGCTGCGTTTATTTCCATAATTAACCCGCTTAAAAGGAGGAACAGATATGAGTGCAACATTAACAGTTGTTGGTCTCGGGTCAGGTAATCCCGATCGGCTGACACTAGGAATTATAAAAAAACTGAAGGCAGCATCCGTTGTCTACGTTCGTACCCAAGAGCATCCAGTTATGGCTGCTCTCAACGAGCTTGAAATCGCCACGCAATCCTTTGATGGACTGTATGAAACATTAGCTTCGTTTCCTGAGGTCTATGCTGCAATTACTTCAAAATTGATTGAAGAGGCTCGCTCCGCCGCAGACGGTACAGATATTGTCTATGCGGTTCCGGGGCACCCCATGGTTGCAGAGTCAGCTGTTTCACAGCTGCGTCAGCGTTGCCCGGAAGAAGGAATAGAACTGCAAATATTAGGCGGGGAGAGTTTTCTGGACGAGGCGTTTGTGCGACTGGGGTTCGACCCTATTGAAGGCTTCCAGTTATTAGATGCTTCAGGCATTCGCAGCGCTCAGCTTCAACCTGAATTGCATACTCTGATTGGCCAGGTTTATGACAGCTTTACAGCTTCGGAGACAAAGTTATGTCTGATGGAGCTGTATCCGCCCGAATATGAAGTGGTGGTGGGTCATGCCCTTGGCGTGGAGAACGAAGAAAACATTGTGACTGTTCCTCTATACGAATTGGATCGGCTTGAGGGTTATGGTAATTTGTCTCTGGTCTATGTACCTGCGAATCGTGAGGAGAAGCTAAGAAATCGTACTTTCGCTCGCTTGCATGAGATTGTCGATATTTTGCGTAGTCCGGACGGTTGTCCGTGGGATCGGGAGCAGACTCATGAATCTTTGCGTAAAAATCTAATCGAAGAAACCTACGAAGTGCTTGAGACGATTGATGAGGATGACCCAGACCATATGAAAGAGGAGCTGGGCGATCTTTTGCTGCAGATCATGCTGCACTCCCAAATGGAAGAGGAGCTGGGCACGTTTGACGTATTTGACGTCATAGAAGGACTGAATGATAAGCTTATCTTCCGCCATCCCCATGTATTTGGTGACAAGAATGCGAATGATGCTGAAGAAGCTCTGATCAATTGGGAGGGCATGAAGGCAGAGGAGAAGCGGCGTAAAGGCGTGAAGCCAGAGGAATTATCCGCCCTCAGTGGGGTTCCGCGTGATTTGCCCGCTCTTATGAAGGCGTACAAGCTTCAGAAAAAAGCATCCAAGGTGGGCTTTGATTGGGACAACGCTACGGATTGCTTAGCTAAGGTTCGTGAAGAAATAGAAGAGCTGCAAGAAGCCATCGATACTGATGCAGCCGCCGAGGATCAAATTCTGGAGCTGGGCGACCTGTTATTTGCTGTTACCAATGTTGCCCGATTTATTGGCGCAGATCCGGAAGAAGCTTTAACCCGGACCAACCGCAAATTTGTGCGTCGGTTTCAGTATATCGAGCAAAGTCTGCGAGCCAAGGGTATGAGTGTAGAAGATAGTAGCTTGGAAGAGATGGAAGAGTTGTGGCAGGAGGCAAAGACTGAGGAACGAAAAGTATAGTAATTTTCTCAGACTATGTACGGTATACGGACCTTAAGATGAGGCAATGCTGTGAAAGTAGCATTCATCTCTGATTTAGATTATGGCGAGTAGTTTAATAGTGCTATAGAATAGATTCTGCGACGATTTCTGAGAAATAACTGTTTCTTTTTTTAAAAAACGACGATTCGTGGCAGGATTTTAAGATGACATCAAGAATATCATAAAGACGAAATGACGACTTGCCCCATAATATGGCGGTGAATCTCGTTTCATTTATTTTTTCGTATCCTAGGAGGAACTTTAAATTATGAACAAGACAGATCTGGTAAACAACATTTCCGAGAAAAACGGATTGGCAAAAAAAGATGTAGAAGCAGTATTGAACGGATTCTTGGGTGAGATCACAGAAGCTTTGGCAAAAGGCGATAAAGTTCAACTGATCGGTTTCGGTACATTCGAAACTCGTAAACGTGCAGGACGTACTGGTCGCAACCCGCAAACGGGCACAACGATTGAAATTCCAGAATCAACTGTACCGGCATTTAAAGCTGGTAACAAGCTTAAAGAAGCCGTTAACTAATGCGTCTTGACAAATTCCTGAAAGTGTCCCGATTAATCAAGCGCCGTACAGTGGCCAAGGATGTGTCCGAACAAGGCCGGGTGCTGATTAACGGGCGGGAATCTAAGCCAAGTAGTGCAGTTAAGATCGGTGACGAGATTACTGTGCAATTTGGACAAAAGCTTGTAACGGTCAAAGTCGAAAAGCTAGTCGAAACGACACGCAAGGACGAAGCCGCTGGTATGTATACTCTACTTCGGGAAGAGCCTGTTGCCAAAAGCACCGGCTTGGACTGGTAGGAGTAACATAGTTAATAGTAAAAAAGAAGGCACAACTTTACATATTGTAGAGTTGTGCCTTCTTTTTTCTTTTTTTATCTCTCTTATTTTAGTGGATTGGAATGTTCTATAACTTCTTCTACTGCCATAGATTAGAGGTAAGAAGGAGGGGTACATGCTATGATCGAGCCAGGAAAGGTAAATAAACAGCATGATCTGCACATGCGCAGTCGTAAACAGCTAGAGTTGACGGGCGTGCAAAATGTGGAGAGCTTTGATAGCGAGGAATTTTTGCTTCGTACAGAACTCGGCCATCTCACCATTCGCGGGAATCATTTACATATCAAAAATTTAAGTCTGGAGAATGGACTGTTGTCCTTGGAGGGCAATGTACATTCCCTGATTTATCTAGATCCCGGATCGCAGGGCAAAAATAAAGGTCTACTCGGTAAGCTATTTAAATGAATCCTGCAGTTCAGTGGCTGACGCTGTTCTACATGATATTGGCCGGGGTGACAATGGGACTGGCCTATGACAGCTACCGGGTGCTGTCGCTCAAGTTCAATTTTCCCAAATGGCTGAATGCCATGCTTGACCTGCTGTATTGGTTTTGTGCTGCTTTGTTTGTTTTTAGAATGCTCTATGCCGGAAATCAGGGGCAATTGCGATTTTATGTCTTTTTAGGTTTATTTCTAGGAATATGGATCTATTTTTTGATCTTCAGTGTTACGGTGCGGCGTTTTGTGTTAATGTTAATTCAATCGGTTCAGTATATGTGCAGATTGCTATGGAGACTTGTGGAGATTCTAATAGGTAAACCTCTTCGCTGGCTTTGGCGCCTTATTATAGGGTTGCTAGTGCTGCTAGGTCGTATTCTATTATTCATCCTTAAGCTTCTGCTGCGTCTAACGAAGCCAATTTGGGTATTACCAGTAAGGTGGATTTCTCCATGGTTATCTCGGCTTAAGCATAGCGCCTGGATCGTGAAGATTACTGGATGGATTACCAAATGGCGGAAACGCTGACCTTTGAATTAGGGGGTACGCTGCATGAACAGATTCACTGCGGAAGAGAAAAGTAATCCCAGCAAAAATTCGGCCGCAGGCGCGAAGAGAAGAAGAGTCATGTGGATTCTCTTTGTGGCAGTATTTTTTGGCTGGGCGGGTTATACTTACTTCAATCAAAGTGCGGCAATTACGGACAAGGGCGAGCAACTCGCCAAGAAACAAAAGACTAGTGAGAGTGTCACAGCATCTTTGAATCAACTGAAATATGAAGTGTCCAGACTTAATGATGATGAGTATATTGGCCAATTAGCGCGTAAATGGTACAATATCTATCCTCAAGGGGAAACTCCTATTCGAACAGAGCAATCAGAGCAATAATACTGGCTAAAAGAGGCTTTTACTCTGTTGCCTTGCTTTGCTCTTTACTGTATAATCAAATCACCGCAGACAGGATGACCTTAATATTCGTCTGTATATTTTTAAGGGAGGATCATTTTATTCTATGGCAATTGAAGTGGGCACCAAGTTAGAAGGCAAAGTGACAGGCATCACGCATTTCGGAGCATTTGTGGATCTGTCAGGAGGTGTCACAGGTCTCGTTCACATCTCGGAAATCGCCGATAATTACGTCAAGGATGTTAACGATCATCTGAAGATTAGTGATGTAGTAACCGTCAAGGTGATCAACGTCGATAAGGACGGCAAGATCGGACTTTCCATTAAGCAGGCTGTTGACAAGCCAGCATCGGAAGTACGTCCGCCTAGAGCTCCAAGACCAGAACGTCCTAGCGGCGGAGACCGTTTCGGCGGCGGTGGCGGCAGTGGTGGAGGCGGCGGTGGATTCAATCGTGAACGGGGTGGGCGTCCATTTAAGCCTGCAGCCGGTAAACCTTCATTCGAGGATAAAATGTCGCGATTCCTGAAAGACAGCGAAGAACGGATATCTTCGATTAAGAAGAACACAGAAGGAAAGCGCGGAGGCCGTGGAGCCAAACGCGTATAATCCAATACCTGTACATCATAAATAACCGCAAGGGCATTTCGCCCTTGCGGTTTTTTTGTCGTGTCATATAAACTTGCCGACAGCATCCATGTCATTCTCACATAACTCTAGGGCAATCGCTGGCGAATGACCGCCAGGCTTGCGCCTAAAACTGCACTGGAAACAAGCTTAAGGAGAAGCAACCTACTGCGCCGCAAGGGATCGATCTATTTTTTTAGGAATAATGAACAAAGGCTTTTTTGTCGGAAATTTCTTATGACTGTCCCTCCATTTCTGACAAACTTTCTCAAATGACCCGCTATATAATGAGAACCATAAATTCTTAAACGGGTGGTGTAGGGAAATGAGTAAAAGCAATGTGGTGAATTTGCCAGAGTGGACAAGAGTGGGAAGCGAAGATAAGAAGCAGAGACAAGCCTTAGGCACGCGTATTATAGCTTGGGGTCAGAAGCAGCGTTATATTCAGCTTATAACAGCGAAGAAGTGGATGCTTCTGTTAAGCTTTATGGGGTTTCTGCTAGGAAGAGCTATGATTCTGGACGAGCTGTCCCCTTTTGCTGTCGCATATTTTGCCGTCATTGTGTTTATGCGTCGAGACTCTATGTTACCTGTAGCAGGTGCTATTATAGCTGGAAGTCTCTTCACTCCGTTTCCGGGTGCCTTGGTTACTACGGCTGAACTAATTATATTTTTTCTTGTTTATAGAGGGCTTGAAAGTTTCGAACGAATAGATTTGTCTTATGCACCCCTTATGGTATTCGTATCCTCGTTTATGGTTGGCCTGTTCAAGATTGTTCTCGGACCGTCTCTTTCCTGGTACCCCTTTATGATGACAACTCTGGATGCTTTACTTGGGTTTGTTCTTACCCTTGTGTTCATTCAGGCACTTCCTCTACTAACTTACAAACAAAAGAGCAGATCGCTGAGGAACGAGGAGGTTTTATGCCTTATTATTCTGTTAGCCTCCGTAATGACAGGCCTTGTGGGCTGGACCCTTAATGGTTGGTCATTAGAGCATATATTGTCTCGTTATTTAATTCTGCTCTTTGCCATGGCGGGGGGCGCTCCCCTCGGTGCAGCTGTTGGGGTGGTGACGGGGTTGATCCTCAGCCTGGCCGATATCAGTGCTATCTATCAGATGAGTCTGCTTGCTTTTTCCGGAATGCTAGCGGGAATGATGCAGGGTGGGCGAAAGGGTGCGGTATCTATTGGCATGTTGCTAGGATCAACGATCCTTTCCGTCTATTTTACGGGTCCGGGTGATATGATGGCCTCAACATGGGAGACCTGCGCAGCAATAGTGCTGTTTCTAATAACGCCTAAGGCGATGATATCGGCGATTGCAAAATATGTACCGGGCACGTCAGATCATAGCCGATCTCAACATGAATATGCCCGCAGGGTCAGGGATCTGACTGCAGAACGGGTCACTCAATTCTCACAGGTATTCCAACAGCTCTCCAGTAGCTTTGGTCAGATTCCACGTGCCGGAGAAGTGGGCAAATCGGATCGTGAAATGGAAGATTTTATGAATACGGTCACAGAAGGCGCCTGTGCTGGATGCATTCGCCGTACCCACTGCTGGGATGCAAAATTCTATCAGACATATAGATACATGACAGATATGATGACAACTGTTGAGGAATGCCCTGATATTACGGCTGCTCAGCTGCCACCGGAATGGAGCCGTATTTGTGGCAAAACCGGAGAAGTGCTTGAGGTCATGAAGGGACAATATGATCTCTACCAACATGATATGCGGTGGAAAAGACAAATATACGATAGTCGCCAATTTGTTGCCGAGCAGTTGTCAGGCGTGTCACAGGTTATGGAAGACTTGGCCAAGGAAATTAAGCGTGAGGGACAGGCCATGTATCGGCAGGAAGCGCAAATCCGCGAGGCTCTTGAGAAATTGGGACTGTCTATTCATGGCATTGAAATTTTAAGTCTGGACCCAGGACGCGTAGAAATAGAAGTAGTGCACGCTTATAATCGCGGTTTTGATGAATGCCGTAAAATGATTGCCCCACTCCTCTCCGACATTCTGGATGAGAATATTGCTGTCATGAGTGAGACGGCGGTTCATCCCCGGGAAGGACTCTCGATGGTTACCTTTGGTTCAGCCAAAGCCTTTGAGGTAAACACGGGTGTGGCAGTTGTTTCTAAAGGTGGAGATATGCTGTCTGGCGATAGTTTCAGCACCGTAGAGCTTGGAAATGGCACCTTTGCAGTATCCATTAGTGATGGTATGGGGAATGGTGAGCGGGCAAGGATGGAGAGCAGTGCCGCACTCGGCATGTTAGAAAAGCTGCTGCAATCCGGAATGGATGAGAAGCTGGCTGTAAAGTCGGTCAACTCAATTCTTTTATTACGCTCCCCTGATGAATTCTATGCTACTGTCGACATGGCTTTAATCGATCAATATTCTGCGCAGACAACGTTTATGAAGATTGCTTCAGCACCAAGCTTCATCCGGAGGGGGAGTGAGGTCATTCCAATAACCTCTAGCAATCTGCCGATAGGAATCATTAAAGATATTGATGTGGATTTAATCAGTATGCAGCTTCGCCCCGGCGATATTTTAATTATGATGACTGATGGTATTTATGATGCGCCTGGATATGCCGTTAATAAGGAGATATGGATGAAGCGGATGATCCAAGAGCTTGAGGGTGATGATCCTCAGGATTTAGCGGACAGCCTGTTGGAGAAAGTGATCCGTTATCAGGGCAATGAGATCCTTGATGACATGACTATTGTCGTCAGCCGTCTTGATCATTTCCATCCGGAATGGTCCAGCTTGCATATGCCGGGCATCGGCCGTATGGAGCGCCCGCGTACGGTAAGTTAGTTATTTTAGGTTTAGATTTAGATTTAGTAGGTTTTAATGTTGGGCACGCGCGAAGCGTCGTGTTGCTTGTATAGTTTAAGGCACGTGCAAGATATCGTGTTGCTGGGGGCACGCGCGAAGCACCGTGTTGCTTGTATAGTTTAAAGCACGTGCAAGATATCGTGCTGCTTGGGGGCACGCGCGAAGCGTCGTGTTGCTTGTGAGTTTGTAGCACGCGTAAGGCGTCG
The DNA here is from genome assembly GCF_038002785.1 of Paenibacillus sp. FSL H3-0310. Lineage (NCBI taxonomy): Bacteria > Bacillati > Bacillota > Bacilli > Caryophanales > Paenibacillaceae > Paenibacillus > Paenibacillus sp. FSL H3-0310. The sequence goes on along the minus strand of NZ_JBBODC010000002.1, from coordinate 994,188 downwards.
TGCTGATGGAGGTATTCGAGGCGAGTACGTGATGTGTAACTCGCCGGCCTCTACTATTCTCGTTTCAATGTCGGCTGACTTGGGACGGAATTTGTAGATCTAAACTGTTTACTAGTGAAGGTATGGAACGGAGAGAAAGTTTGGAGCTGTAGAAGCGGAGCGTTCGCCTTTGTCCTCGGATTCCAACCGCGAGAGGCGGTTCTAATCAAGGAATCTGAGGACAACAGCGATCGAAAGCCCAAACATTTCTCGCAGTTCCACTATTCACTACCCCCCACTATTTGATCGAAATTCCCCCACTTAATATCGACCGTTTGAAATCTCTCATTTCTGGATATGCTAGAAACAGAGGTTCAAACAAAGGGGGAGTTGAGGGTTATGAAGCAAATTATGCTCATTACTGACGGTTGTTCGAATGTAGGAGAAAGTCCGGTGTTGGCAGCGGCGCATGCCCTGCAGGAGGGAATCACCGTAAATGTGGTCGGTGTAGTTGATTATGGTACGATCGGTGAAATCGGCAGCCGGGAGATTGCCGACATTGCCAAGGCCGGGGGAGGCCTTAGCCGAATAGTCGGAACACCACAACTGGCGCAGACGATTCAGATGATGACACGCAAGACCGTGGTTCAGACGATCCAGCAGGCGGTTAATAAAGAGGTAAAAAAGATACTAGGCGACGGCTCACTGGATCAGCTGCCTCCTGTTCAACGTTCACAGGTTGTTACAGTTGTAGATGAACTGACAGAAACAACGCCGCTACGCATTGCACTTCTTATCGATGCCAGTGCCAGTATGAAGCCTAAACTGGGTGCTGTGGAAGATGCAATCCGCGATTTGGCACTCAGTTTAGAAGCACGGGAAGGCAAGAGTGAGATCGCTGTGTTTCATTTTCCCGGAAATAACAGCAGTGAAGATGCCAAGCTTGATCTGGATTGGACGCATGACATGTCAGGTATTCGTACGCTATTCTCTAAATTACACATGAGAGGCGCAACACCGACTGGCCCAGCTATTTTCAAGGTGCTTGAACATTATCGTTATGATACACTGGATGAACATCGTGGACGCCGACTAAGCGATGACCACGACGAAAGAGAAGGGATGATTGGTGGGTATGTCGTCTAATCCGTCCTATCCTACTGGTACCTTAATTAACGGCAAATGGCGGGGTAACCGTTATGTCGTTGAGCGGATGCTGGGAAGGGGCGCGAACGGAACCGTATATCTTGTGCAAAGAGAAGGCAGACGGGAAAGGTACGCGCTAAAAATCGGATACGATACACTTGAACTTCAATCGGAGATCAATGTACTGACCTCGCTGCAATCGCGACGAAAGCGGAATGAACATCGGGCTCGTCGTGAGAATCCATTGTCTTCTTATTTTTTGGAAGCGGATGATTTTGCGAATGGGGATAATATCCCCTTCTATGTGATGAGGTATGTTGAAGGCAAACCGCTGCATCATTTTTTATCGAAAAACGGTCCCGATTGGTTAGGCCTGGTAGGTCTTGGTCTGCTTGAAAAGCTGCGCACACTTCATGAATGTGGATTTGTGTTCGGTGATTTGAAGCCCGAGAACGTCATGGTATCTAAATACGGTGAAGTGGAACTGATCGACTTTGGGGGTACAAGCCCTATTGGTCGTAGCGTGAAGCAGTTTACCGAATGGCATGATCGTGGTTTCTGGAATGCGGGCAGTCGAATCAGCGATGAGGGTTACGATCTTTTCGCATTTGCTGTGCTGTGTCTTCGTTTGCTCAATGAAGAAGGGCTCAAAAAGGCAGCCTTACAGCTGCCGCAGACGAGAAGTGTGGACGAATTATTTAAGCTGGCTAGAAATTTACCCAATAAGAAACTATCCTCCTGGATTTGTATGGCGTTAAAAGGGGGGTTCTCAGGCTCTGCGGATGCTACTGAGGTCTGGCGAAACCATATTTATAACTCGCGCAGAAAGCGCCCGGATAGTATGGACACCCCTCGGTGGTTAAAAAATGCATTCGCATTGTCTTTGTTTTTGCTCGCCTTTACGATTTATTGGGTATTCCGTTTTTGAACTCATACATATAGTTGGAGAGAGAGGGGGGCGCATATGGAGCAAATGAATGGACTGGTGGAGTCTGTATTGGAGTCAGCAGCCGAGCATGAGCTGTGGGCGCCCCATGACACCATTGTAGTCGCAGTTTCCGGCGGCCCGGATTCTGTGGCTCTTTTGCATGTTTTACATGAAATATCTTTAAAATTTATACCGCTTACCTTAATATGTGCTCATGTGAATCATGGATTTAGGCCGGAGTCGAAGGAAGAGGCAGAGCTCGTACGTGGTATGGCTGAAGAATTGGGACTGCCCTTTGAGTTTGCGGAATTCGATATTCCCTCCTTGGCTAAAGAGAGTGGACTTGGTCCTGAGGGTACTGCACGTGAGAAGCGGTACGAATTTCTGATTGATACGGCGCACCGATATGGGGCGCGTTCTGTTGCTCTGGCTCATCATGCTGATGATCAGGCAGAAACTGTAATTATGCGTCTATTACGCGGAAGTGGCTTATCTGGACTGTCGGGTATCAAGTGGAAAAGAACAGAAAAAAAGGTGGAACTCATTCGCCCATTCCTACGTATTAACAAAACAGCACTTTTAGGGTTATGCCAAAATGAAGGTTTCACTTATGCTGAGGATGCCACCAATCTGCTGACGAAATATAAGCGGAATGCCATTCGTTTGGAAGTTCTTCCTTTTCTGGAAAAGTATAATGGCAGAGTGAGGCAATCCCTCGTACAGCTTGCGGAAATTGCGGGAGCTGAAGATGAGTATATGGAAGCGTCTGCGGCAAAATGCTTTGAAGAGCTAGTTTCGGAAGGGGATGGGAAATACACCTTTAACAGAGCTTCATTTGCTGCCATACCCTCCGCTTTACAACGGCGTTTGATTAAACTAATATTAAATTATCTGTCGGCGGATTTATCTGCCCTTGATTTCCCCAAGATTGAAGCTGTACGTCGGGGAACGCTGCAGAGCTATCCCACCACCTGGAGCTTGGATTTGGGTGGAGGCCTGACTTGTGTGCGGCAATATGATAGTATCTTGTTCTCGTCCAAGCCCACGACGCCACAGGCAAGCTATACATATCGTCTGTTTTTACCGGACTCTGAGCTTAAATTGGAGGAAATAGGTAAGGTGATGTCGATGGCGGTACTGGAGAGAGAAAACTTTTTTGTACAGGGGGAGGATTATGGGAAGATGTCGGCTTGGTTTGACCGTGATGAACTGGTCTTTCCACTGACGATACGATCCCGATTGCCTGGAGATACCATAAGGATCATGGGATTAAACGGAAGCAAAAAGGTAAAAGATATTTATATTGATGATAAAATACCTGCTTCCGAACGGTCATTGATTCCCCTCGTTTGTGATGGTTTGGGCAATATCGTCTGGATTCCGGGCGTAAGACGCTCGATGCATGCCGCAGTAGGGCGGCACACGACCTCCGTACTTCTATTGTCTCTGGCAGAGCTGGATGACCACGAAGTCACGTAATGGTCGAAGTAAGTCTTTCATAGTATAACTTAGGAGGTTTCGCAAGTTGCAAAACGATATTCAAGAAGTATTGATCACCGAAGAGGAACTTCAGCAGAAAATTAAGGAGCTCGGTCGAACACTGAGCGAAGAATACGCAGGTCGTACCCCTTTAGTAATTTGTGTACTAAAAGGTGCGTTTATATTTATGGCAGATTTGGTTAAAGCCATTACAGTACCTGTTGAGATGGATTTCATGGCAGTGTCCAGCTATGGAGCATCCACCAAGTCCTCTGGAGTAGTCAAAATTATTAAGGATTTGGATGTATCGGTAGAAGGCCGCGATATCTTGATCGTTGAAGATATTATTGACAGTGGTCTTACACTCAGCTATTTAATTGAGTTGCTCCGCAACCGGAATGCTGCTACTATCTCTGTGGTTACCTTGTTTGATAAACCATCAGGCCGCACTGTTAATCTTGAAGCCAGCTACACAGGCTTCGTGTTACCTGACGAATTTGTAGTAGGCTACGGATTGGATTATGCCGAGCGGTATCGGAACCTCCCATATGTTGGAGTACTGAAACCTGAGATTTATTCCAATTGAACTAAGGACTGCCTCGATCATACGGATCGGATACCCACAACTTCCTTTATTTGAGGTGTCCCAAGAGGCTATGGTACAATAACTTGAGTGTTGTGAGAGGAGGTAGGGGATGAATCGGTTCATCCGGAATTCTGGTTTTTATTTGATTTTATTTTTAGTCGTGGTGGGTATTGTCCAGTTTGTGAGCAATGGAAATGAAGCCGCCGATTTCCCTAGATACGACGAGTTACGGCAGGAGATCAAGAACAACAATGTGAAGGATTTGACGGTTCAGTTTGAGGGTAATGCCTTTCTGGTCACAGGTGAGTATAGAGAGCTGCCTGCCGATACTAAATCGAAAAGCTTCTCCACATATATTCCTCCTACAGATGCCGCTATCAATGAACTGATTCAAGCCAGTGATGTTAATGGGATTGAATTAACTCAGAAGAAAATGGAAGGTACCAGCATTTGGCTGACATTCCTTTCTTCAATTATCCCACTGGTAATTATGTTCATCTTGTTCTTCTTCCTGTTTAACCAGGCGCAAGGTGGCGGCGGTAAAGTCATGAATTTCGGCAAGAGCAAGGCTCGGTTATATAATGAAGAGAAGAAGAAAATCAGCTTTGAGGATGTAGCAGGGGCGGACGAAGAGAAGCAAGAGCTTGTCGAAGTCGTTGAGTTCCTAAAAGATCCACGCAAATTTGCAGCTGTCGGCGCACGTATTCCTAAGGGCGTATTGCTTGTAGGTCCTCCGGGAACAGGTAAAACATTGCTTGCCCGTGCGGTAGCAGGTGAAGCTGGCGTACCTTTCTTTAGTATTTCCGGTTCTGACTTTGTGGAAATGTTCGTGGGTGTCGGTGCTTCTCGGGTACGTGATTTGTTCGAGAATGCTAAGAAGAATGCTCCATGTATTATCTTCATTGATGAAATTGATGCTGTGGGTCGTCAGCGTGGTGCCGGTCTTGGTGGCGGACATGACGAGCGTGAACAGACGCTTAACCAATTGCTGGTTGAGATGGATGGATTCGGTGGTAACGAAGGCATTATTATTGTAGCGGCGACTAACCGCGCTGATATACTTGATCCGGCATTGCTTCGTCCAGGACGTTTTGACCGTCAAATTACGGTTGACCGTCCTGATGTGAAAGGCCGTGAAGCTGTACTTAAGGTTCACGCTCGTAACAAACCGCTTACGAAAGATGTAAGACTGGATGTTGTTGCTAAACGCACAACCGGATTCACAGGTGCTGATCTGGAGAATCTGCTGAATGAGGCAGCTTTGCTAGCTGCACGTCGTAACCGTAAAGATATTTCCATGATTGAAGTGGATGAAGCTATTGACCGTGTTATCGTAGGTACTGAGAAACGCAGCCGTGTGATCAGTGACCGCGAGAAACGTATTGTAGCTTATCATGAAGCAGGCCATACTATTGCTGGTTACTTCCTTGAGCACGCCGATATGGTGCATAAAGTTACTATTATCCCACGCGGACGTGCAGGCGGATATGTTATTATGCTTCCGAAGGAAGATCGGATGATCGTTACCAAGCAGGAGCTTTTGGATAAGGTTACTGGATTACTTGGTGGACGTGTTGCTGAAGAATTGTTTATTGGTGAGATCGGTACGGGTGCATACAGTGACTTCCAACAGGCTACGCGCATCGTACGTGCCATGATTATGGAGTATGGTATGAGCGATAAGCTTGGACCTATGCAGTTCGGATCTTCTCAAGGTCAAGTATTCTTGGGTCGTGATATTGGGCATGAACAGAATTACAGTGACTCCATTGCTTATGAGATTGATCAGGAAATGCAGAACTTTATTACTTCGAGTTACGAACGTTGTAAAGATCTGTTGATCAAACACTCCAAAGAAATGCACTTGATTGCCAATACATTACTTGAGAAAGAAACACTTGAGCTTGATCAGATCACACAACTGATTGAACAAGGATTCCTTTCCGAGGATGGTAAACCAGAGGGTGGCGAAGGTGTTGCCCATGAAGTTGGCGAGCCTGTCATCGACAATATCGGTGATGTACGAGTTCGCATTCAAGGCAAGCCTGAGGATGAACAGTCCACACTTCCTGACCTGTCGAAGGATATCCCGAATAACCCTGATTCTGAGGGTAATGACGGTTCCGGTGATGACAATAAAGGTGGGGGCACTAGCCTTACCTAATTGGGTCCACCATTCATATGATGTAAATTTATCCGGAGAACGTAACTGTTCTCCGGATTTTTTATTTTAATTTTTAAGGGATTCTATGCCTTAAAGCCTGTCCAGTTACATTGACAGAGGCTGGAACGTTGTGTACATTAGTGATTAATATTACTTACTATTTATATCAGCATGTTCATTTTTTCACCATGATGGCGCATGCCATTTGATAACATCATGTCGGCGAAAAGCCGCGAGGATTTAAGGGGGAGAACAATCGGTGGAAGCTCTGGCGCTTGAGCGCAAGCAGGAACAGAATCGAGAACTTCGTATACGTCTTGAACAGCTTAAAAAGGAACGAAACGCAATCATTTTAGCTCATTATTATCAACGTGATGAAATTCAGGAGGTTGCCGATTTCCGGGGCGACTCTTTTTTACTCGCTCAGAAGGCTGCAGAGACAGATGCAGAAGTTATTGTATTCTGCGGTGTTCATTTCATGGGGGAAAGTGCAAAAATTCTAGCCCCGAACAAAACCGTCCTTATTCCTGATGAACGTGCAGGCTGTCCAATGGCAGATATGGTCAATGTAGACGGTTTGCGTAAGCTAAAAGCTCAACATCCAAATGCTAAAGTAGTCACTTATATCAACTCGTCCGCCGAGATTAAAGCAGAAACCGATATTTGTTGTACCTCTGCTAATGCTGTAAAAGTAATCGAATCCCTTGACGCCGAAGAGATTATTTGGGTCCCAGATAAGAATCTTGGTCAATATGTACAAGATCAGACGGGCAAGAAGCTGATTATTTGGGAAGGCTATTGCAACACTCACGACATGTTGACCGTCAAAGATGTAGTAGAAATGAGAGCAAAATATCCAGATGCGGAATTTGTAGTTCATCCAGAGTGTCGTCCTGAAGTAGTCGCCATGGGTGACTATGTAGGCAGCACTACATCAATTCTGGAGTATTGCCGGAAATCGGATCGTAAGCAATTTATCGTTGGAACGGAAGATGGTACCGGATATCAGCTTCGTAAGGATAGTCCAGATAAAGAATTCCATTTTGCTACCAAATTTCTTGTTTGTCCTAATATGAAAGTTAATAATCTAAAAAAACTGGTGAAATGCCTGGAGACGATGAAGCCACAAATCTATGTACCGCCTGCTGTCGCCGACAAAGCCAGAACATCCCTAGAGCGCATGCTACAAGTCCGGTAGCATGCGCTACTCTTTCGTTGAAACAGGTGAAAAGCGGTCATGATTCCACAATATTTGGTTGATTTTGATCTTCGGGATATTCCTACGGTAAAGACAGATTGTATTGTTATTGGTTCAGGGATTGCCGGGTTATTCACAGCTATTAAAGCCAGTGAAGATCGGCGTGTCATAATGATCACAAAGAAATCAGTAATGGAAAGTAATACTCGCTATGCACAGGGGGGGATCGCAGCTGTTATAGCTGAGGATGATTCCCCTGCTTACCACCGGCAGGATACCTTAATGGCCGGAGCAGGTCTTTGCTCCTCAACAGCTGTCGATGCACTTGTTAATGAAGGGCCGGAAGGCGTTCATGAGTTAATTCGCTTAGGAACTCTGTTTGATAAGGAAGATGGGGTACTGGCTTTGACTCAGGAAGGTGCGCACAGCCACCGCCGTATTTTGCATGCTAATGGGGATGCTACAGGTTATGAGATTGTTCGTGCATTGGCGGAACAGGTAGCCGAACATGAGAATATTGAGGTCTGGGATGATCATTATGTTATCGATCTCATCACTGAAGGTGGAGAATGTGTAGGCGCATTATTGCAACGGCCCGGTGGTGGAAGGTTGTTCCTGCAAGGGAATGCGACCATTTTGTGCTCTGGTGGAGCAGGACAATTATATCGATACACTACCAACCCAGAAGTAGCTACAGGAGATGGAGTAGCTATCGCCTATCGCGCTGGGGCTCATATACGAGATATGGAATTTATTCAATTTCATCCTACAGCACTTAGTTACCCGGGAGCTCCTAGATTTTTAATCTCCGAAGCTGTGCGTGGGGAAGGAGCAGTCTTGCGCAATATTAATGGAGAACGGTTCATGGAACGTTATCATGACCTGCTTGAGCTAGCTCCGCGGGATATTGTAGCACGAGCTATTGTAAGTGAAATGGAACATACTAAATCAACGTTCGTTTATTTGGATATTACACATGAATCTCCAGAGATGGTGAAGCATCGGTTTCCCACAATATTTGAGACATGTATGGGCTATGGACTGGATATTACAAGTGATTGGATCCCAGTGGCTCCCGCTGCGCATTATATGATGGGGGGGATTAAGACCGGTCTGAATGGAGAGAGCACCATCCCACGTCTGTTTGCTTGCGGAGAGGTTTCCTCCACAGGCCTGCATGGCGCTAACCGTTTAGCTAGTAATTCATTATCTGAGGCCATTGTATTCGGACAGCGTATTATTGATCGGATTCATGAGCTTTCCCCGCTGGACCGTGATGTTTTATCGGTTAACAGTAACGAGGGACGTGTAGATTCGCCAACTCAAGCCATTGTGGAACGTCGTTTGAAGCTACAGAAGATTATGGTTCGATATGCTGGACTGCGTCGTAACGAAGAGATGTTACTTAAAGGACTAGATGAATTAAAACGACAGCTGCCAATCTTTGGATCAGCTTTGTCCAAACGTGAGGAATATGAATTTGCTAATATGCTGACCTGCTGTTTGCTTGTGACAGAGTCTGCTCTGGCACGGGAAGAGAGCCGTGGGGCGCATTACCGTGAGGATTATCCGCAGCGGGATGATGATCAGTGGCGTAAGCACCTGCTTCAAATTCGCGAACTGGGAATAGTGGAGGAATTAAGCGATGATGTTTAATGGTTACAATGAAGAACTAGTACAATCTATCAAGGCTTGGTTGCGGGAAGATGTTGGTTCCGGAGATGTAACCACGCAGATGACGATTCCAGTGGGCCATGAGTCCAAAGGGATTATTCATGCCAAGGAAGACGGGATAATTTGTGGCATTCCAATTGCAGAGCTGGTCTTTGAAATTGTGGATCCGGCACTTAGTTTTACAGCCCTTGTCGAAGAAGGCCAAGCTGTAACCAAAGGCACAGTAATTATTGAGGTTGAGGGCAGCACACATGCGATTCTAACAGGTGAGCGGCTTGCGCTTAACTTGATGCAGCGTCTTTCGGGTGTGGCATCACGTACAGCTTCTTTCGTGCAGGTGCTGGAGGGATTACCGACTCGTCTAGTGGACACACGTAAGACTACACCAGGTCACCGGATGCTAGAGAAATATGCTGTTCGTATTGGTGGAGGCTATAATCACCGTTTTGGCTTATATGATGCAGTTATGATCAAGGATAATCATATCAAAGGCGCGGGTGGTATTCGGCAGGCTGTAGGTCGTGCCCGGAAGAACATCCCGCATACGATGAGCATCGAAGTGGAGACCGAGAATTTAGAGCAAGTCGAAGAGGCGCTGGCAGCAGGTGCTGATATTATAATGCTCGATAACATGTCTAACGATATGATGAAGCAAGCCGTGGCTAGGATTAAATCGAAAGCTCCGCATGTTAAGACAGAGGCTTCTGGCAATGTATCGTTAGAAACCTTACGCGGGATTGCTGAAACGGGTGTGGATGTGATTTCTGTCGGGCGCCTTACGTACTCCTTCTCCAGTCTGGATATCAGTCTAGACCTTAATGCCAAGAAGGAAGGGCCTTTGTCATGATGCTTGCTGTCGATATCGGTAATACCAATATTGTTCTCGGTGTATATAGAAAACGCGATTTGCTGCATCATTTTCGGCTAAGTACTGCGCGTCAATCGACCGTGGATGAATATGGAGTAATGATACACAATCTTTTTCACATGTCAGGTATATCTGTCAAAGACGTTGAAGGTGTAATTATATCTTCGGTTGTTCCGCCACTGGTTAAGACTATTGAGGATATGTGTATTAAATATATAGGGAAAGACCCATTGATTGTTGGACCAGGGATTAAGACGGGGCTTAACTTACGTTATGAGAATCCGCGTGAAATTGGCGCAGACCGGATTGTTAATGCAGTTGCTGCGATTGAACAATACAAATGTCCACTTGTCGTTGTTGATTTTGGTACGGCTACGACTTTTGATTGCATTGATGCAGGTGCTAATTATCTTGGTGGGGCGATTGTCCCCGGCCTAGGCATTTCAACAGAGGCATTATACCAGCGGGCATCTAAGCTGCCGCGAATTGAATTGGAAAAGCCTAAAAAGGTCATCGGACGTAATACGGTGCACGCGATGCAGGCCGGGATTATTTTTGGTTATGCGGGTCAGGTTGAGGGCATTGTTAAACGAATTAAAGTCGAGATGAACGCTCCCGAACTGAAGGTTATTTCGACCGGAGGCCTCGCCTCGCTAATTGCGGGTGAAACGGACTGTATCGATGAAGTAAATCCTATGTTAACGCTAGAAGGATTAAGAATTATTTACGATCGTAACCAATAAAGATAAAGAAGCCTAAAAGGCGAAGAGATAGGAGGGCTATGCACCCAATGGAAAAAAAGAAGGATCGACTAATCCGCGGCACGGCTCTTAATGGTAAAGTGAGAGCGTTTGCTGTCCGCACAACTGAATTGGTTGAAGAACTGAGACGCAGACACGATACGTATCCAACGGCTACAGCCGCAATGGGACGTACAGTTACCGCTGCAGCCATGATGGGCGCTATGCTCAAGGGTAGTGAGAAGCTGAGTATTATGGTTAAAGGGAATGGACCGATCGGACAAATCGTTGCAGAATCCAATGCATTGGGAGAAGTGCGTGGTTATGTGCATAATCCTCACATTCATTTACCGAGCAATAGCATGGGGAAGCTGGATGTAGCTGGAGCGGTGGGAACTGAAGGGTTCATTGATGTTATAAAAGATTTAGGTATGAAAGAGCCGTACAGAGGTAGTATTCCTATTATCTCCGGGGAGCTTGGCGATGATTTTACCTATTATTTTGCGGTTTCTGAGCAAACTCCAGCTGCGGTCGGCCTAGGTGTACTGGTAGATACCGATGAGTCAGTAATTGTGGCTGGAGGATTTATTGTTCAGCTTCTTCCTGGTCTGACTGATGCGGAGATCACAGAGATTGAAAAAGCTGTAGGGGCGATGCCTTCTGTAACAGCGCTTCTCGATCAGGGGCTGGAGCCAGAAGAAATGCTGCGCTACCTGTTGCCGGATGCAGTGGTTATGGATGAACTGGATATTAACTTTGCTTGTCAGTGTTCGCGTGAGCGGGTAGAGCAGACATTGGTTAGCTTAGGACGGGATGAACTGGAGAGATTAATTGCAGAAGATGAACAGGCTGAAGTCGTATGCCATTTTTGCAATGAGGCTTATGTTTTCAATAAGGACGATTTACAGGTCATTTTAGAACAAGCGAATTCGTAGGGTATTGGGATGATGACGAGACAGGAACGTGCACTTCGCAATACGGTTATTATTCTAGCTGTTGCAACTTTAATGCTCGGGGGTCTATTATTCTGGAGTTTGCGCGCCATGGCCCTTCTTAAAGGAGATACAACAGACAATGAATCACCGGATGTAGCGACTGCAGGCGGACAACCGATAACGGATCAGCAGTGGATGGATGAGCTCAAAAAAAAGCATGGAGAAGAAGTGTTAATCAGTATGCTTAACCATATTGTCGTGAACATGGAAGCTAAGGCATTAGGAATTACCGTGACAGACGATGAGGTTAAGCAGGAACTGGCACGCACTATAGTTGGGTACGAATCAGAAGCGCAATATTATGCTCAAATGCAATCTCAGCTCGGATTATCTCGTCAGGAAGTGTTCGCAGAGACAGCTTATCGTCTGTCCTTACAAGCGATAGCCACGGTGGGCATTACAATCAGTGATGCCGATATAGATGCTTATTTAGAGCAAAATGCCGAGCGCTTCATTCCAAAAAAGGAAATGCAGCTTTCTATGATCAAGGTCTCATCCTATGAGAAAGGCCAGCAGGTAATGGATCGCTTGGAACAGGGTGAGGATTTCGCTGATTTGGCTAGGGAAGTGTCTATTGATGATGAGAGTCGGCAGCACGGAGGCAGCTTAGGCAAAGTAGAGGAAGATGACCCTTTTTGGCCAGAGGGAATGTTAAAGACTGCCGCTGGATTGGATGTGGGTGATATAGCCGGTCCAATCGAGACAGGGGAAGACTTCGCCATTATCCGCTTGGAGAGTATTCACTCTCCAGAAATGCCGGATCAGAAAGAAATTCGGGCGCTTGTACGTCAAGAGCTGGCTTTGGAGCAAGCCCCTCCCTTGCAGCAGGTGGAAAGCGATCTACGCAATAAATATGAGGTATCAATAAATATTGACAACAGCCTGCAAGATTGATAATATGATATTAACGTAAACCCTACCGTTTTAGTCGGAAATAACTGACGGTGGTCAACAATTTAAACTCCATACACAGAAGCATAAAGTCATAATTTACGTTCTTATATCGCATTTATCATTCTAAGGAGGTTTTTGCTCATGGCTAAAGTCGTTAACAACGTAACAGAATTGATCGGAGGTACTCCGCTCGTTCGTTTGAATCGTCTGGCACAGGAAGGCTCCGCAGATATTTATTTGAAATTGGAATATCAGAACCCGGGATCAAGCGTAAAAGACCGGATTGCAATCAGCATCGTGGAAGAAGCTGAGCGTGAAGGTCTACTGAAACCGGGAGGTACGATTGTAGAAGCTACTAGTGGTAACACTGGTATCGGCCTGGCACTTGTAGCTGCTGCTAAAGGTTATAAAGCAGTTATCGTAATGCCGGAAACAATGAGCTTGGAGCGCCGTAATCTCCTTCGCGCATATGGAGCGGAATTGGTGCTGACCCCAGGATCGGAAGGTATGAATGGTGCGGTTAAGAAAGCAGACGAAATTCTGAAAGAAAACCCAAGCTATTTCCCATCCGAGCAATTCAAGAATAAAGCGAACGTGAAGATTCACCGTGAGACTACTGGACCTGAAATTATTGACGCTATTGAATCCATCGGCGGTCCTTTGGATGCTTTTATTGCAGGTATCGGAACAGGCGGAACGATCACTGGTGCGGGTGAAGTGCTGAAAAGCCAATATCCTGATATTAAGATCTATGCTGTAGAGCCTGCTGCTTCCCCAATCTTGGCTGGAGGCAAACCAGGTCCTCACAAAATCCAGGGTATCGGAGCTAACTTCATCCCTGAGATTTTGAACCAAGATATCTATGATGAAATCATCCACGTTGAGAATGATGAAGCTTTCGAAACTGCACGTCGTGTAGCTAAAGAAGAAGGCGTCTTGTCTGGTATTTCTTCAGGTGCTGCTGTATTTGCCGCTCTTAAAGTAGCTAAAGATTTAGGCCCTGGCAAAAAAGTAGTAGTCATTATCCCAAGTAACGGCGAACGTTACCTGAGCACACCACTTTACAATTTCGAAGCGTAATTGTTTGCAATAACGTAAATCTATAAGAGTCTTCATACCACTTTTTTGGTGGTGATGGAGACTCTTTTCGTTGATTTAAAAGGCATTTGGTTCTGTTCATATATGAAGGACCAGACGTGGTGATTTTATTATTGTTGAAAAAAGCTCTGGTTTTTGCAGAAAACGAAAAAATCATAATAATTTCCTATCGCTGAGGGCTTTTCAATAATGCCTTAAGTACAGTATACTGACAGGCAATATACTACTGACGATTGGACAAAACTAAGCAAATGCTTACGAAGCGAGTTTTATTGCGAAGTGATGTCTACGAAGTAATGGCTTCATAAAACTTTTAGGAGGATGGCTTTGGAAATCATAACAACCTGGAACGAGTGGGAACAATGGGCTGCTGAAGACTGGAGCATGTTTCCCTTGATTATAAAATCACCCCGGTGCACCAACGAATTACCCGCGTCCTGGGGGCAAGCCTGGGAGTTAGCTTCCCAGTATTCTGTAGTTTTAGAAAGTGGTAAGGGTGGCCGTTATACGTACTTGGGCTTAAAACCTGTTTCGATATTGAAAGGCAAGGAGGATAACGCGGAAGTATTTAGCTTCCCTACTGAATCTTTGGAATCAGCATCAGTGGACGAGGAGAGGACACCTGAGGCAACAACACTGCATGGACAACCGCTGGAGCTACTGCAGCAATGGATGTCGGATTTTACGTCGCCTAAGTTAAAGGATGAAGATGTTCCTCCTTTCTCTGGTGGATGTATTGGATTCCTTGGTTATGATGTGGTTCGTTCTTTGGAACGGTTGCCGTCTCTTGCCCAAGATGATCCTGATTTTCCTGATTATCTTTTTATGAGGTTTGACGAGATATGGATTTATGATCACGAAGAGCATGTGCTGTATTGTGCTGTCCACGTTCCAGTTCCAGCAGACTGTGGGCTGGAGGATCTGCAAAATCTCTATCTTGGCAGTATAGAACAGGCTGGACAAATGGTAGAGCAGTGGCAGCTGATATCTTCAGCTGCAGGATTGGATGATGAGGCCGTGGGCAGCATTGAGGCCCTTACAGTTTCATCAGGAGAGTGGCCGGGCATGGCCTCGGCTTTCTCGCCTGAGAAGTTTCAGCAGGCAGTGCTGGACGTTCAGGAATACATCCGCCAAGGCGATGTCTTCCAAGTGAACCTCTCGCTGCGCCAGGAGACGCAGCTGAAGTCCTCGCCGGAGGATGTTTACGAGTGGCTGCGCAAGCTCAACCCGTCCCCGTACATGGGGCTCTTGCGGTCGCCCGGCTTCGCGCTGTCTAGCGCTTCACCGGAGCTGCTCGTCAAGCTGCACGGTGACAAAGTGAGCGCCCGGCCCATCGCCGGCACCCGGCGCCGGGGACTCACTCCCGCGGAGGATGCCGCCATGGAGGCGGAGCTTCGCGGGAGCGAAAAAGAGATCGCCGAGCATATCATGCTTGTCGATCTGGAACGCAACGACATCGGGCGTGTCGCTGCATACGGTTCCGTCAGCGTGCCGGAGCTGATGACGGTGGAGCGCTACTCTCATGTGATGCATCTCGTTTCGCAGGTAGAGGGCCAGATTTCACCGGATAAAGACGCGTATGCGGTTATCGCAGCTTTATTCCCCGGGGGGACTATTACAGGGGCTCCCAAGGTAAGGACAATGGAGATTATTGAAGAACTGGAGCCGGTTCGACGTGGGCCCTATACAGGATCGATGGGTTTTATTGACTATAACGGCAATATGGAATTAAATATTATTATAAGAACGCTGGCTGTAAAAGACGGGGTCGGATATATTCAGACAGGTGCCGGCATAGTGATCGATTCTGATCCCTACCGTGAATACCGTGAATGCCATAATAAAGCCAAAGCGGTAGTGAAGGCAGTACTCTGTAGTGAACTGCAGCAGGAATTGCCAGCTACCAGCGGAGCCGAAGGGGGAGTAGCACTGTGATCTTGGTCATCGATAATTATGATTCCTTTACGTATAACCTCGTACAGTATTTAGGTGAGCTTGGGGAAGAGGTTAAAGTGCACCGCAATGATGAAATTACCATCGAAGAGATTGAAAAGCTGGCACCTGACCATATTCTAATTTCACCAGGCCCATGTACGCCAAATGAAGCGGGAATTAGTCTGGAATTGTTGCATCATTTCAAGGGGATCATTCCGATCTTCGGCGTATGCCTTGGACATCAAGCGATTGGACAAGCATTTGGTGGCAATGTCATCCGTGCTGAGCGTTTAATGCATGGAAAGACATCGCCTATTTACCATAACGGGACCTCAGTTTTTGAAGGTCTGGAGTCTCCATTTACAGCTACCCGATATCATTCACTGATTGTAGAGCGGGAGAGTCTCCCAGATTGCTTGGAGATTACGGCTGAGACTGAAGAGGGGGAGATTATGGCATTGCGCCATAAAGAATACCCTATTGAAGGTGTGCAGTTCCACCCGGAATCTATTATTACGGATCATGGTCATACGATGCTGCGTAATTTCTTGAAACGGAGAGCCGGAGAAACGGCATGAAATATATAGGATTTAACAATGGTGTCATTGACGCCCGAGAAGCCGTGGTTTCTGCCTTGGATCACGGCTTTTTGTACGGCATTGGCTTGTTCGAAACCTTTCGGACCTATGGGGGAGTTCCCTTTTTGCTGGAGCGTCATTTGAAGCGTATGGCAGAGGGGTGCAAGGAACTGGGCATTCCATTTGAGGCAGAAGCGGCACATCTACTTGACTGGATTAAGCGCGTTATGGACAAAAATGAATTAAAAGAAGCTTATATACGCTATACCGTAACAGCTGGTGAGGATATTCTCGGATTACCTGCTGGTGATTATCAAAAGCCCAATCATTTGTTGTACATCAAAGCGCTGCCGAAAGTACCAGATAAGCTTTACAGTGAAGGCAAAGAGCTGCAACTGTTGTCCTTGCGGCGTAATACTCCTGAGGGAACAGTGCGATTCAAGTCGTTGCATTATATGAATAACATTCTGGCTAAGCGTGAGCTTAGAGGGTATGCTTCTGCGGCAAATGGTGCTGAAGGACTAATGCTGACGGCAGAAGAATTTATTGCGGAGGGCATTGTCAGCAACATCTTTTTTTTAAAAAACAACAGGCTCTATACCCCAGATCTCACCACAGGCATTCTTCCGGGAATTACCCGGGAAATGGTGCTGGAGCTGGCTCTTAGTGCAGGCCTTAGTGTTGAAGAAGGAACATATCACTGGGAGCAGTTGAAAGCTGCTGATGAAGTGTTTCTTACCAATTCCGTACAAGAAATTGTTCCTGTTACCGGGGTGTGGCACGGAGATGCAAGATTTACTATAGGTACTGGCCAGTGTGGAACAATTACTGCTGGCTTGATTTCATTATATAGAGATAGGACGGCGATTGCGAAATGAGACCAGTCCTCTTTAAGCGGACATACCGTTGTGGAAATACAGACTTGGAGTTAGGAAATCGAACATTGATTATGGGCATCCTTAATGTTACCCCTGATTCTTTTTCAGATGGAGGACTTTGGGATCATCCGGACAAAGCCGTTGAGCATGCGCTGCGTATGGCTGCAGAGGGTGCGGATATTATTGATATCGGCGGTGAATCTACTCGTCCTGGTCATCAACCGGTGGGACTTGAAGAGGAGTTAGCCCGTGTATTGCCTGTGATCGAGAGTATTCATAAGGCGGCACCTCATCTTCCGTTATCCATCGATACCTATAAAGCTGAGGTAGCCCGCCAAGCTTTAGCTGCGGGTGCTCATATCATTAATGACATATGGGGTTGTAAGGAAGATCCGGAAATGGCGGCAGTGGCCGCTGCTGCTGACTGTCCTATTATTTTGATGCATAACCGGCAGGACCGTAATTATACGAATCTGAGTGCGGATATGTCGGCTGATCTTAAGGAAAGTATTGATCTTGCGTTAGCCGCAGGTGTTAAGCCGGCCAATATCATATTGGATCCAGGTATCGGCTTTGCTAAGGATTATAATGAAAACCTGCAGGCAATGATGCTTTTAGACGGGTTGACTGAGTTAGGCTATCCGTTGTTACTGGCGACATCCCGCAAAAAATTCATCCGCACGGTACTTGATTTGCCGTCTGATGATGTTGTGGAAGGCACCGCAGCTACAGTAGCTTTTGGTATTGCTCAGGGTTGCCAGATCGTCCGTGTACATGATGTATCTCTAATTAAACGAACGGTTAAGATGTGTGATGCGATGTTGTATGCTGCACCTCCAGTGGTGCGTGAATAGCTATATTTTACGAAAAAGGGCGGATTAATCATGGATAAAATGACAATGCATCGCATGGAATATTACGGATACCACGGTGTATTTGAGGAAGAGCGTAAGCTGGGACAACGTTTTTACATTGATTTAGAGCTAGAGCTTGATTTGCAGGGTGCGGGCTTGAATGATGATTTGAATCAAACTGTGAATTATGCTGAAGTTCATGAATTAGTCAAAAACATTGTCGAAATAAAGTCTTTTAAGTTGATCGAAGCTTTGGCAGAATATATTGCATCCTCCGTACTGGACACTTATACTGTTATCAATGCAGTAACGGTTAAGGTAACTAAACCTCATCCGCCTTTCGACATTCATTTTCAGGGAGTGACTGTAGAGCTGCGCAGAACTAGAAAGTGAGAACAAGGTCCATGAATATACATTCCACCTCTGAAGAATCAGAGGCTTATATTGCTTTAGGGGCTAATTTGGGTGACCGCGAGGGCACACTGTCAGAGGCTTTGAACAGACTGGACGCTCATGATGAAATATCGGTGGTCCGCTGCTCCAAAGTTTACGAGACAGAGCCAGTAGGTTATTTAGATCAGCCGCAGTTTCTCAATATGGCAGCAGCTTTGCGAACGACACTTGCGCCCGAGTCCTTGCTGGAAGTGATGTTGGGGATTGAAACGCAGTTGGGTCGTATCCGGGATATCCGCTATGGACCGAGAACGGTAGATTTGGATTTGTTGTGGGTTGAGGGTCAGATGCTCGATACACCACATTTAACGTTACCGCATCCACGCATGTTAGAGCGTGCTTTTGTATTGTTTCCGCTCAGTGACATCGTTCCACAGAATGAACAATCTTCCGGACTTCGCAAGCTGATTACAGCAGCGCTTCAAGACATAGACGGGAAGGAAGGAATTCGGTTGTGGACAACAAGCGTTTGGGACGGAGGGTCAGGGCATTCCGTAAGCTAAAAGGGTATACTCAACAGGATCTTGCGGATCTTGCCGGAATTTCCTTGGCTGTGCTTGGTGCAGTCGAGAGGGGTAACAGACGATTAGAAGATCAAATTTTAGATAAAATTGCGAATGTTCTAGGGGTTACAACAGAAGAGCTTGTGGATCCCAACTCATAATTTCCAAGAATTAAAAGGCAGGAAGTGATACGAATGCTGAAGATTGGCGATATTGAGATGAAAAATCAG
Source organism: Paenibacillus sp. FSL H3-0310 (assembly GCF_038002785.1). Taxonomy (NCBI): domain Bacteria; kingdom Bacillati; phylum Bacillota; class Bacilli; order Caryophanales; family Paenibacillaceae; genus Paenibacillus; species Paenibacillus sp. FSL H3-0310. Next base: position 975,008 of record NZ_JBBODC010000002.1, on the reverse strand, counting down.
GTTGTTCTGGCACCTATGGCTGGCGTGTGCAATCCGGCTTTTCGTCTGATCGCTAAGGAATTTGGTACAGGTCTGGTCTGTGCGGAAATGGTAAGCGATAAGGCCATTATTCACGGAAATACACGTACTCGCGAAATGTTGTTTGTAGATGAACGGGAGAAACCGCTTAGTTTGCAGATTTTTGGCGGGGATAGAGCATCACTGGTGCAAGCAGCTAAAGTCGTTGATAAAGAAACCAATGCTGATATTATCGATATCAATATGGGATGCCCAGTGCCAAAAGTGACTAAATGTGATGCGGGAGCCCGCTGGCTTTTGAATCCCGACAAAATCTATGAAATGGTCTCTGCGGTTGTCGATGTTGTCGATAAACCGGTAACCGTGAAAATGCGGATTGGCTGGGATAGCGAGCATATTTTTGTCGAAGATAATGCGCGTGCGGTTGAACGTGCCGGGGGTAAGGCTGTCAGCGTACACGGTCGTACCCGCGAGCAGCTTTACACAGGCCATGCGGACTGGAACTACATCAAGATGGCAAAAGAAGCAGTTTCCATTCCCGTTATTGGCAACGGGGATGTTAATACACCTGAAGATGCTCGGGCTATGTTGGATCAGACTGGCTGCGATGGCGTAATGATCGGGCGTGGAGCACTCGGTAATCCTTGGATGTTGTATCGTACCATTCAATATTTGAGCACCGGCGAGCTTATGCCTGAACCTGGTTTGGATGAGAAGATTAAGGTTGCTATTCTTCATATGGATCGTCTGGTAGCTCTTAAGGGAGAAGCTGTAGCTGTCCGTGAGATGCGTAAGCATATGGCTTGGTATTTAAAAGGCTTGAAGGCTGCCGCTAGAGTGAAGGATGTCCTTATGACAGAAACAAAACGCGATGGAATGGTGAGGATATTGAATGATTTTGTCGTTCAATTAAAGCATGAAGAAGAGAGCAAGGGCATTGAAATGTCTTCTTCTGCTGTATAATCGCCTTTTTTCTGCTGATATTTGAACACATCTGACTTTATATGTGGTGTCATTGACATTTTGTAGCGGTTCCAATATAATTTCACAGTATAAAATCGCCGTTACAGTAAGAGCAATGCAGCAGGGAGGGTTCTTATCCTTCTAGATTAGCATATAGTATGGTGTTTTCAATAATTGTATACGACAGGAGAATCGGTTGAGATGAGCGATAAAGAAGTCATCCTTACGCCGGACGGGCTAAAACGTCTGGAAGATGAGCTGGAGACCCTCAAATCCGTAAAACGCCGTGAGGTTGCTGAACGGATTAAGGTAGCGATTGGCTACGGAGATATCAGTGAGAACTCGGAGTATGAAGACGCGAAGAATGAGCAAGCTTTTATCGAAGGACGCGTTCTCACTTTGGAGAAGATGCTTCGCAACGCGCGTATCATCAATAGCGACGAGATCGTTACTGACGTAGTAAGTATTGGTGTTACTGTAAGTGTCGAGGATTTGGAATATGGGGACACTATGGAGTATACGATCGTAGGTACAGCAGAATCTGATCCACTGAATAACAAGATTTCCAACGAAAGTCCGGTAGGCAAAGCTATTATCGGAAAAAAAATAGGTACGGTAGTTGATGTTTCTACACCTGCAGGAGTTATTCAATATAAAATTCTCGATATCAGAATGAAGTAATATACAGACCTTAATGTCTGTAAATAGATGTGCTGCCATATGTATTAGTCATTTCACTGTACATAGGTAGATAAGGGAACATGTTTGGGAAAGCTTCCTTAGGGAAGCTTTTTTCAAATCATCCAGAAACGATAGGTAAAACAAACTGCTTATATTTTGAGCTGGAACGGGACTGTCCTCTAACTATGGAGACGGAGCCGTTTCTTCTTGTGTATATGATATTACTGAGTTATAAGGGGATGAATCGCATGACCGAGGAAATGAACAATGTGGACAATGCAGAGAATGAACTTAGTGAGCTTTTGCAGATCCGCCGTGCCAAACTGGACGAGCTAAGAGGACTTGGTATTGATCCTTTTGGCAAAAAATACGAGCGCACAGCTAACGCTGGCGATATCGTAGCTAAGTATGATGGACTTTCCAAAGAGGAATTGGACGAGCTTTCTGTTGAAGTGAGCATTGCTGGGCGTATTATGGCAAAACGCGTTATGGGTAAAGCCAGCTTTGCGCATATCCAGGACCTTAGCGGAAGAATTCAGCTTTATGTTCGTCAAGACAGCATTCCTGAAACTCAATACGCGGCTTTTAATGTTCTCGATCTGGGAGATATTATCGGCGTTCGTGGAACAGTATTCAAAACCAAAACAGGCGAGACCTCCATCAAAGTGCATAATCTCGAAGTCTTGTCCAAATCCCTGCTGCCACTTCCTGAAAAATATCATGGTCTTAAAGATGTAGAACTGCGTTATCGCCAGCGCTATGTTGATTTGATTATTAATCCGGAAGTTCAACAGACCTTTATTGCCCGTTCAAGAATTATTCAATCGATGCGTCGTTATTTGGATTCACTTGGTTATCTTGAAGTTGAAACACCTACACTTCATACGATCGCCGGTGGAGCAGCTGCGCGTCCATTTATTACTTACCACAACACACTTGAAATGCAGCTGTATATGCGGATTGCTATCGAGCTTCACTTGAAACGCCTTATCGTTGGCGGTTTGGAAAAAGTGTACGAAATCGGTCGTGTCTACCGTAACGAGGGAATGTCGACTCGTCATAATCCAGAGTTCACTATGATTGAGTTGTACGAAGCATATGCCGACTACAAGGACATCATGAATCTCACGGAGAATATGATTGCACATATTGCCCAAGAGGGATTAGGTACACAACTGCTGGATTACCAAGGCAAAGAGGTAAATCTGTCTCCAGGATGGCGTCGTGTAACTATGGTTGATGCTGTTAAAGAAGTAACCGGTGTTGATTTCAGCGTTCACATGACAGATGACGAAGCACAAGCTTTGGCAAAAGAACATCGTGTGCCTGTTGAGAAACATATGACGTTCGGTCATATCCTTAATGCTTTCTTCGAGCAATTTGTAGAGGAAACTCTAATTCAGCCAACCTTTGTAATGGGACACCCTGTTGAAATTTCACCACTTGCGAAGAAAAACGATGAGGATCCACGCTTTACCGATCGTTTTGAGCTGTTTATTGTGGGTCGTGAGCACGCTAATGCATTTAGTGAATTGAATGATCCGATTGACCAACGTCAACGCTTTGAGGCACAGATCCAGGAGAAAGAGCAAGGTAATGACGAAGCTCATGAGATGGACGATGATTTCATCCGCGCCCTGGAATATGGTATGCCACCTACTGGCGGACTGGGAATCGGCGTAGACCGTTTGATCATGCTGCTTACCAATTCTGCATCGATTCGCGATGTATTGCTGTTTCCACATATGCGTAACCGTACTGAATAGTATCTATACAACATAGGGCTTAAGGGAGCTGTCTAAGGGCAGTTCTCTCAGCTACTGTTGATTAGAAGCGGTGCTTTCACTTCATTGCTCCTATAGAATGTAGAGATTTAATATTAGTTTCAAAAAAACTCTTGCAATGCATCTCCATACATGATATATTCTAAGTCCGGCCAAGAAGTACACATGCCGAGCTCGAAAAAGAAGTTAAAAAAAGAGCTTGACATTAAATAGCCGAACATGATATAGTATAAGAGTTGCTGCTGAGACATTAAACGGCGCCAACGAGAACTTGATCTTTGAAAACTGAACAACGAGTGAGTAGGAAATCACGCAAGTGAAATCCAAAATTAGAGAATTAATTTTCTCGTCAGATGTTTCAAAATGAGCATATCGCTCTTTTCAATACTAATTGGAGAGTTTGATCCTGGCTCAGGACGAACGCTGGCGGCGTGCCTAATACATGCAAGTCGAGCGGAGTTACTTTGAAAGCTTGCTTTCAAAGTAACTTAGCGGCGGACGGGTGAGTAACACGTAGGCAACCTGCCCTTCAGACTGGGATAACTACCGGAAACGGTAGCTAATACCGGATAATTTCTTTTTTCTCCTGAGAGAAGAATGAAAGACGGAGCAATCTGTCACTGAGGGATGGGCCTGCGGCGCATTAGCTAGTTGGTGGGGTAACGGCCCACCAAGGCGACGATGCGTAGCCGACCTGAGAGGGTGAACGGCCACACTGGGACTGAGACACGGCCCAGACTCCTACGGGAGGCAGCAGTAGGGAATCTTCCGCAATGGGCGAAAGCCTGACGGAGCAACGCCGCGTGAGTGATGAAGGTTTTCGGATCGTAAAGCTCTGTTGCCAGGGAAGAACGTCCGGTAGAGTAACTGCTACCGGAGTGACGGTACCTGAGAAGAAAGCCCCGGCTAACTACGTGCCAGCAGCCGCGGTAATACGTAGGGGGCAAGCGTTGTCCGGAATTATTGGGCGTAAAGCGCGCGCAGGCGGCTATTTAAGTCTGGTGTTTAAACCTTGGGCTCAACCTGAGGTCGCACTGGAAACTGGGTGGCTTGAGTACAGAAGAGGAAAGTGGAATTCCACGTGTAGCGGTGAAATGCGTAGATATGTGGAGGAACACCAGTGGCGAAGGCGACTTTCTGGGCTGTAACTGACGCTGAGGCGCGAAAGCGTGGGGAGCAAACAGGATTAGATACCCTGGTAGTCCACGCCGTAAACGATGAGTGCTAGGTGTTAGGGGTTTCGATACCCTTGGTGCCGAAGTTAACACAGTAAGCACTCCGCCTGGGGAGTACGGTCGCAAGACTGAAACTCAAAGGAATTGACGGGGACCCGCACAAGCAGTGGAGTATGTGGTTTAATTCGAAGCAACGCGAAGAACCTTACCAGGTCTTGACATCCCTCTGAATCTGCTAGAGATAGCAGCGGCCTTCGGGACAGAGGAGACAGGTGGTGCATGGTTGTCGTCAGCTCGTGTCGTGAGATGTTGGGTTAAGTCCCGCAACGAGCGCAACCCTTAACTTTAGTTGCCAGCAGGTAATGCTGGGCACTCTAGAGTGACTGCCGGTGACAAACCGGAGGAAGGTGGGGATGACGTCAAATCATCATGCCCCTTATGACCTGGGCTACACACGTACTACAATGGCCGGTACAACGGGAAGCGAAGCCGCGAGGTGGAGCCAATCCCATCAAAGCCGGTCTCAGTTCGGATTGCAGGCTGCAACTCGCCTGCATGAAGTCGGAATTGCTAGTAATCGCGGATCAGCATGCCGCGGTGAATACGTTCCCGGGTCTTGTACACACCGCCCGTCACACCACGAGAGTTTACAACACCCGAAGTCGGTGGGGTAACCCGCAAGGGAGCCAGCCGCCGAAGGTGGGGTAGATGATTGGGGTGAAGTCGTAACAAGGTAGCCGTATCGGAAGGTGCGGCTGGATCACCTCCTTTCTATGGAGAATCGTTCTCTGCAATGAGGACATTCAAATCGGAAGTTTAACTTCCAAAACTCAGGTTTAGGCCTGTTACTCACTCGTTGCTCAGTTTTGAGAGTTTAAGCTCTCAAGTAAGACTTGATCCTTGAAAACTGGATACCGAAACGAATTTGCGTTTTAGAACATCTTTTAGCAACTTGTGCAAACAAGTAAATGTTATTAGTGAGATTTTTCTTTGGAAGAATCAAGGTTAAGCTAATAAGAGCACACGGAGGATGCCTAGGCGCCAGGAGCCGACGAAGGACGTGGCGAACAACGAAACTGCCTCGGGGAGCTGTAAGCAAGCTTTGATCCGGGGGTGTCCGAATGGGGAAACCCAGCTGTGGTAATTCGCAGTTACTCATTTCTGAATACATAGGAAATGTAGAGGCAGACCAGGGGAACTGAAACATCTAAGTACCCTGAGGAAGAGAAAACAATAGTGATTCCGTCAGTAGCGGCGAGCGAACGCGGAACAGCCTAAACCTAAGAGCTTGCTCTTAGGGGTTGTGGGACGTCTCACATGGAGTTACAAAGGAATATGGTAGGTGAAGAGGTCTGGAAAGGCCCGCGATAGAGGTAAAAGCCCTGTAACCTAAACTGTATTCTCTCCGAGACGGATCCCGAGTAGTGCGGGGCACGTGAAACCCCGTATGAATCCAGCAGGACCATCTGCTAAGGCTAAATACTACCTGGCGACCGATAGTGAAACAGTACCGTGAGGGAAAGGTGAAAAGCACCCCGGAAGGGGAGTGAAATAGAACCTGAAACCGTGTGCTTACAAAAAGTCAGAGCCCTATTAATGGGTGATGGCGTGCCTTTTGTAGAATGAACCGGCGAGTTACGTTTAACATGCAAGGTTAAGCCGAGAAGGTGGAGCCGCAGCGAAAGCGAGTCTGAATAGGGCGAATTAGTATGTGGACGTAGACCCGAAACCGTGTGATCTACCCCTGTCCAGGGTGAAGGTGCGGTAACACGCACTGGAGGCCCGAACCCACGTACGTTGAAAAGTGCGGGGATGAGGTGGGGGTAGCGGAGAAATTCCAATCGAACTCGGAGATAGCTGGTTCTCCCCGAAATAGCTTTAGGGCTAGCCTCGGTATAAGAGTAGTGGAGGTAGAGCACTGATTGGGTGCGGGGTCCGCAAGGATTACCAAGCTCAGTCAAACTCCGAATGCCATATACTTATTGCCGGGAGTCAGACAGTGAGTGCTAAGATCCATTGTCAAAAGGGAAACAGCCCAGACCATCAGCTAAGGTCCCCAAGTGTGTGTTAAGTGGGAAAGGATGTGGAGTTGCACAGACAACCAGGATGTTGGCTTAGAAGCAGCCACCATTGAAAGAGTGCGTAATAGCTCACTGGTCGAGTGACTCTGCGCCGAAAATGTAACGGGGCTAAACACACCACCGAAGCTATGGCTAGATACTATGTATCTGGGGTAGGGGAGCGTTGTGTAGGGGTTGAAGGTGTACTGAAAAGAGCGCTGGACACTACACAAGTGAGAATGCCGGTATGAGTAACGAAAAGATCAGTGAGAATCTGATCCGCCGAAAGCCCAAGGTTTCCTGAGGAAGGCTCGTCCGCTCAGGGTAAGTCGGGACCTAAGGCGAGGCCGAAAGGCGTAGTCGAAGGACAACAGTTTGAAATTACTGTACCACCGTAATCCGCTATGAGCGATGGGGTGACGCAGGAGGGTAGTGACGCGGACTGATGGATGTCCGTCTAAGCAGTGAGGCTGATGTGTAGGCAAATCCGCACATCATTAAGGCTGGGCTGTGATGGGGAGCGAAAATTGTAGTAGCGAAGGTCATGATCTCACACTGCCAAGAAAAGCCTCTAGCCAGGAGAAGGTGCCCGTACCGCAAACCGACACAGGTAGGCGAGAAGAGAATTCTAAGGCGCGCGGAAGAACTCTCGTTAAGGAACTCGGCAAAATGACCCCGTAACTTCGGGAGAAGGGGTGCCCCGGTAGTGTGAATAGCACGAGGGGGCCGCAGTGAAAAGGCCCAAGCGACTGTTTAGCAAAAACACAGGTCTGTGCGAAGCCGCAAGGCGAAGTATACGGGCTGACGCCTGCCCGGTGCTGGAAGGTTAAGGGGAGTGGTTAGGGGTAACCCGAAGCTATGAACCGAAGCCCCAGTAAACGGCGGCCGTAACTATAACGGTCCTAAGGTAGCGAAATTCCTTGTCAGGTAAATTCTGACCCGCACGAATGGCGTAACGACTTGGGCGCTGTCTCAACGAGAGATCCGGTGAAATTTTAATACCTGTGAAGATGCAGGTTACCCGCGACAAGACGGAAAGACCCCATGGAGCTTTACTGCAGCTTGATATTGAATTTGGGTACGATCTGTACAGGATAGGTGGGAGCCGTAGAAATCGGAGCGCAAGCTTCGGTGGAGGCGCCGTTGGGATACCACCCTGATCGTATCTAGGTTCTAACCTAGTACCCTTATCGGGTACGGGGACCGTGTCAGGCGGGCAGTTTGACTGGGGCGGTCGCCTCCTAAAGAGTAACGGAGGCGTTCCAAGGTTCCCTCAGAATGGTTGGAAATCATTCGCAGAGTGCAAAGGCATAAGGGAGCTTGACTGCGAGACCTACAAGTCGAGCAGGGACGAAAGTCGGACTTAGTGATCCGGTGGTACCGCATGGAAGGGCCATCGCTCAACGGATAAAAGCTACCCTGGGGATAACAGGCTTATCTCCCCCAAGAGTCCACATCGACGGGGAGGTTTGGCACCTCGATGTCGGCTCATCGCATCCTGGGGCTGAAGTAGGTCCCAAGGGTTGGGCTGTTCGCCCATTAAAGCGGTACGCGAGCTGGGTTCAGAACGTCGTGAGACAGTTCGGTCCCTATCTGTCGTGGGCGCAGGAAATTTGAGAGGAGCTGTCCTTAGTACGAGAGGACCGGGATGGACGTACCGCTGGTGCACCAGTTGTTCCGCCAGGAGCATGGCTGGGTAGCTACGTACGGACGGGATAAGCGCTGAAAGCATCTAAGCGTGAAGCCCCCCTCAAGATGAGATTTCCCAATTAGTAAGACCCCTTGAAGACGACGAGGTAGATAGGTTGGAGGTGGAAGTGCAGTAATGCATGGAGCTGACCAATACTAATCGGTCGAGGGCTTATCCTATACGTAGAATGCAGATTCGTTTCGGATTCAGTTTTCAGGCATCAAGCCTGAGCATTTACGCTGTAAATGCCCGTTTGGTGGCGATAGCGGAGGGGTTCCACACGTACCCATCCCGAACACGACCGTTAAGCCCTCCAGCGCCGATGGTACTTGGACCGAAGGGTCCTGGGAGAGTAGGACGTTGCCAAGCACGCAAGACCACTGTTGAGTAATCGACAGTGGTCTTTTTGTTATGTAAATAGAGAATTCATTGGGCTATATTTTGAGATACTAAGATGGAGATAAGCGTGGTTTAAAAGGTGAACAGAGGCGAACTGTAAATTTTTAACACACTAAATTGTCCTCTCAGCACGGACTAACGTCCAATAATTCGCTTACTCGGCGGCCGTTTTTTGAATACCTACTCTGATGATGTAATGTTCTTGACAGTCCAAATGCCCTTTGCTAAGATGGCAATAATATATTTTTGGATAAGCATCTCAAACCTTAATTGAAGATCTACACTTGTTCAGCCCCCAGATGTACAGAATTGTCTGTCGTGAATGGACTGGAGTCAAAGGTTCTTCTTTCATAAAGTTTGTAGGCGGGTATAATTTAAAACAACCGAGGAGGAATGACCCAGGTGTGGAAAGATAAGTTTGGTAAAGAAGGTCTAACTTTTGATGATGTGCTGCTGGTTCCGCGTAAATCTGAGGTACTGCCTAAAGAAGTGGATTTGACCACAGTTCTAAGTAAGAATGTGAAGTTGAATATTCCACTTATGAGTGCAGGTATGGACACAGTCACAGAAGCAGCCATGGCCATTGCAATTGCTCGTGAGGGTGGCATCGGGATTATACACAAGAATATGCCTGTAGAGCAGCAAGCGGAAGAAGTAGATCGTGTGAAGCGTTCCGAGAGCGGAGTTATTACGAATCCATTCTCACTTACGGCAGAACACATGGTATCTGATGCAGAGCTTTTAATGGGTAAATATCGCATTTCCGGAGTGCCGATTGTAGACAGTGACAATAAACTTGTCGGTATTCTGACTAATAGAGACTTACGCTTTATTCATGATTTCAATATTCAAATTAAAGAAGTTATGACACATGAGAATCTTGTAACAGCTGCTGTGGGTACAACCCTTCAGGAAGCAGAAGGTATCCTGCAACGTCATAAGATCGAGAAGCTTCCCCTTGTGGACGAGAATAATATTCTTAAGGGCCTCATCACCATTAAGGATATTGAAAAAGCTATTCAATTCCCTAACGGAGCCAAAGATGCACATGGCCGTCTACTTGTTGGAGCAGCTGTTGGTATCTCTAAAGACACCTTCGAACGTACTGCAGCATTAGTAAAAGCTGGTGTGGACTTGATCGTCGTCGATTCTGCACATGGTCACCACATTAATATAATTGAAGCGGTTCGCCAAATTCGTGAGCTGTATCCTGATCTTACGATTGTTGCTGGTAACGTAGCTACAGGCGAAGCAACCCGTGAACTTATTGAAGCTGGTGCATCTGTAGTTAAAGTAGGTATTGGACCAGGATCGATCTGTACTACACGCGTTATCGCTGGTATCGGCGTACCACAGGTTACAGCCATTTATGATTGTGCGACAGTTGCTCGCGAGTACGGAATTCCTATTATCGCTGATGGCGGTATTAAGTATTCTGGGGAGATCACTAAGGCTATCGCAGCTGGTGCTCATGCTGTAATGATGGGAAGTATGTTTGCGGGTACAGAAGAAAGCCCAGGGGAATCTGAGCTTTATCAAGGCCGTAAATTTAAAGTATATCGTGGTATGGGCAGCATGAGTGCCATGAAACAAGGCAGTAAAGACCGTTATTTCCAAGATGATGATAAAAAGCTCGTTCCTGAAGGAATTGAGGGACGTATTGCTTTTAAAGGGCCTCTTTCGGACACTGTTCATCAATTGATCGGCGGATTGCGCTCAGGTATGGGCTATTGCGGTACGAAGTCATTGGAAGAACTGCGTAACGATACTTCTTTCATTCGCATCACAAGTGCTGGACTTCGTGAAAGCCACCCGCATGATGTGCAAATTACAAAAGAAGCACCAAACTATTCCGTATAATGGACTAACCGTATTATTTTTTGGACAGACAGGACTATTTCGTCCTGTCTGTCTTTTTTTGCGGGTACCCCTGTGTTAGAATAGAACAAGCTATTGATATGAGATTTAAAGGAGAGTCGTAATCATTGAAGCACAAACGAAAATTTAATGGTAAGCAAATTGTAATTAAGACAGCGACTGTAGGTCTGCTTTTAAATATGTTAATGAACCCTGTAATTCCAGCATTGGCTGAAGCGGGCAAAACTCCGGCTACAACCGAGGGTGCCGCAACTACTACTGAAACTGCACCCAAGACCAACGCAGTTAAGATCCCTTCTGTGGAATCTCTTAACTTGGAATTGAGTTCTGCTATTCTAATAGAACCAACTACAGGCCAAGTACTTATGGCTCTAAATCCAGATACACCACTCCCACCTGCGAGTATGACCAAGATGATGACTGAATATCTTGTATCTGATGCCGTGAAAAAAGGAGACATCTCTTGGGATCAAAAGGTTATCATTCAAGAGAATGCTTCCAAACAGGTCGGATCACGAATTTTTCTGGCAGCTGGAGATGAACATACGGTTAAAGAGCTATACATAGCGATGGCCGTAGGATCGGCGAATGATGCCACAGTTGCTTTGGCAGAATTGGTATCGGGTTCAGAAGAACAATTTGTAGAACTAATGAATCAGACTGCACAGAAGATGGGCATGAAAAATACCTATTTTATTAACTCAACTGGACTTGATCGGGCAGACATGCCGAAGAAATTCCGTCCTGATCTTGATAAAGAGACTGTAATGTCAGCTAGAGATGCAGCTACTCTTGCTAAATTTATAGTTACTGACCACCCGGACTTCACTGAATTTACAACGATTCAGTCTTATAAATTCCGTGATCGGGATACAGCGCCGATCATTAACTACAACTGGATGCTGGAAGCTAACAAAAGTATCCCCAACTTTAAGGCATATGCTTATCCAGGTCTAGATGGACTGAAGACTGGCCATACCACAAATGCAGGTAACTGCTTTACCGGTACTGCTGTGCGTGATGGAATGCGTCTAATCAGTGTTGTTATGGGTGCTAATTCAGAGGCACATCGATTCACAGAAACAAAAAAAGTGCTCGACTACGGATTTAACAACTTTGAAATCAAACAGGTTGTAGCTCCGAAGGCTGTTATTGCTGGCACGGAAACAGTTCCGGTACTGAAAGGAAAGAATAAAGATGTTTCTATAGTTACTGATGAAGGAGTTTCTTTCATTGTTCCTAAGGGAACGGTTTCTCCTGAAGTTACTACAACTGTTGTAACAAATGACCCTGCAACTTTGGTTGCTCCTATAGCTCAATCCTCTAAAGTAGGTAAAGTTACCTATTCCTACAAGGCTGAAGGCATGCAAGCAGCACAGGAGAAAACAGTTAATCTGATCACAGTAGAGGAAGCTGAGAAGGCTGGCTGGTTCAAGTTGTTCCTTAGAGCGATTGGCGATTTCTTCGGTGATTTATTTTCAGGGATCAAGAACTTGTTCTAATGCAGGTTGGTGTCGAAATCAGCAGTAAATCCGAGTAAATGGGTTGTAGATTTCCCTTCATTGGGGTAAAATTACAAGTTAGATTAAGATAGATCATTCGGGGGGTTAGGACATGGAAACAGGTACATCGCGAGTTAAAAGAGGCATGGCAGAAATGCAAAAAGGCGGCGTCATTATGGACGTCATGAATGCAGAGCAAGCAAAAATTGCTGAGGCTGCTGGTGCAGTTGCTGTTATGGCTCTGGAACGCGTACCTTCTGACATTCGTGCAGCTGGCGGTGTAGCACGGATGGCCGATCCTACAATTGTAGAAGAGGTTCTCAAGGTGGTAAGTATCCCTGTTATGGCTAAGGCTCGTATCGGCCATTATGTAGAAGCGAAAGTTCTAGAATCTTTGGGTGTTGATTACTTGGATGAGAGTGAAGTTCTTACTCCTGCTGATGAAGTATTCCATATTGATAAACATGAGTTCACCGTTCCTTTTGTATGTGGAGCGAAGGACTTGGGAGAAGCACTGAGACGTATTAACGAAGGTGCCTCCATGATCCGTACAAAAGGTGAACCAGGAACAGGCAACATTGTTGAGGCCGTGCGTCACATGCGCTTTATCAACAGTCAAATCCGTAAAGTAACGAATTTGTCCAAGGACGAGCTATATAATGAAGCAAAGAACCTGGGAGTTTCCTACGAGCTGTTGCTCGAAGTACATGAGCTTGGCAAACTGCCGGTTGTTAACTTTGCCGCTGGGGGTGTAGCTACTCCCGCAGATGCTGCTCTTATGATGCATTTGGGTGCTGATGGTGTATTCGTAGGCTCGGGTATTTTTAAATCGGACAATCCTGAGAAATTTGCGCGTGCGATTGTTGAAGCCACTACACACTATACTGATTACAAACTGATTGCTGAAGTATCCAAGAACCTTGGTGCACCAATGAAGGGGATTGATATTGCAACTCTCACCCCGGCTGAACGTATGTCGGAGCGTGGCCGTTAATAGAGAGAAGGTTGTAGGATGAAGATAGGAGTATTGGCGCTGCAAGGCGCTGTTACGGAGCATATTGTTAGTATAGAGAAGACCGGTGCAGAAGGCGTGCCTATCAAGCGTGTGGAGCAGCTAGAAGAGGTTGAAGGCCTGATTATCCCCGGCGGAGAAAGTACAACGATTGGAAAGCTAATGCGGAAATATGGCTTCATAGAAGCCATCCGTGATTTTTCTGATCAGGGCAAGCCTATTTTTGGCACATGTGCGGGTATGATTGTGCTGGCCAAAAAAATTGCCGGTGGTGAACCGGGGCATTTGGAGCTAATGGATATTACCGTAGCCCGGAATGCATTCGGCCGCCAACGGGAAAGCTTTGAATGTGATCTGGAGGTTAAAGGCATTGATGAGCCGGTTCGTGCTGTGTTTATACGTGCACCGCTTATCAACGAGGTAGGACCGGGAGTTGATGTGCTTACAGTCTATAATGATGAGATTGTAACCGCGCGCGAAGGCAACTTGCTGGTGTCTTCTTTTCATCCAGAACTGACCGATGATTTCAGACTGCACCAATATTTTGCCGATATGGTAGAGGCGAATAGGGAAGTCCAACAACAAAATCGCATATAAAGAACATCCTGACTCTTTCAAAGCTGTAATCAGCATTTTGAAAGAGTTTAGGCTGTTTTCAGGAGGGAAACTTTGTGTTAGATGTAAAAATACTACGTAGTGATTACGCAAGAGTGGAAGAGGCTTTAGAAAAACGGGGCAAATCACTGGACTTAATTGCTGATTTTCCACAACTTGATTTGCGCCGACGTGAATTACTGCAAGAAACCGAAGGTCTTAAGAACCGTCGTAATACAGTTTCAGGTGAAGTAGCGAAAAAGAAAAAGAACGGCGAGCCAGCAGATGATCTAATTACAGAAATGCGTACAGTATCTGACCGAATTAAAGAGCTTGATGATGAAGTACGTGAACTGGAAGCTCAGATTGCTGATCTTACTATGAATATCCCTAATATTCCTCATGATTCAGTTCCAGTAGGGAAATCCGAGGATGATAACGTTGAATTACGCCGCTGGTCGGAGCCCAAAGAGTTCGGATTCACTCCGAAATCACATTGGGAGCTTGCGCAGCAGCTTGATATTATTGATTTTGAAGCTGCAGCAAAGGTTACAGGATCCCGGTTTGTTTTCTATAAAGGACTTGGAGCACGTCTAGAACGGGCGCTGATTAACTTTATGATGGATCTTCACAGTGGTGAGCATAACTATGAGGAAATGCTGCCGCCTTACATTGTAAACAAAGACAGCTTGTATGGTACAGGACAACTGCCTAAATTCGAAGAGGATCTGTTCAAGCTGCGGGATACCGAATACTATTTGATTCCTACAGCTGAAGTACCGGTAACGAACTACTATCGCGAAGAGATTTTGACGGCAGCTGACCTGCCTAAATACCATGTAGCTTACAGCTCTTGTTTCCGTTCTGAGGCGGGCTCGGCGGGCCGTGATACTCGCGGTTTGATTCGCCAGCATCAATTCAACAAGGTAGAGTTGGTGAAGCTCACCACCCCTGAATCCTCTTATGAGGAATTAGAAAAAATGACAGCAGACGCTGAAAGTGTGCTGCAGCTGTTGGGACTGCCTTATCGTGTACTTGGGTTATGTACGGCTGATATGGGCTTTACATCGGCTAAGACGTACGATTTGGAAGTGTGGTTGCCTGAGAGTGGGATGTACCGTGAGATCTCCTCTTGCTCAAATACAGAAGACTTCCAAGCACGCCGGGCAAATATTCGTTTCCGTAAGGATCCAAAATCGAAGCCTGAATTTGTTCATACGCTGAACGGCTCTGCTTTGGCGGTTGGACGTACGGTTGCTGCAATTCTTGAGAATTATCAGCAAGAGGATGGCAGTGTTCTGATTCCAGAATGCCTACAACCTTATATGCGCAATGTAAAATCGATACAACCAGAAACTATTTAAAGATATAGTTGCTTTTTCTTTGCATTGTATGGTACAATCCTAATGCATGTGAAATTTAAATGCATTTGGAGAGGTACCGAAGCGGTCATAACGGGGCGGTCTTGAAAACCGTTAGGGTGCAAGCCCACATGGGTTCGAATCCCATCCTCTCCGCCATTCCTTTATGAACTTAAAGAATAATTAGATAGAAACCGTTCCCTCTGGGGGACGGTTTTTTGTTTTGTTTGGTAGACCCAGTTCTATTGAGAATAAAAAGCTTCATTTCTCCGCAATGTATTAGAGAAGGAGGATGATCATAATCATGGATAGATCATTAGAAGTTGATCAGCATAAGCTTGTCTCAGCCTGGCAGGAGCGCTTGCCGGCGTTGATGGATGATGGGGATAGTTTCAGTGTGCTGGCGGATAATGGGGATCCGAATAGCTTGCTGATTCATTTTAATGCGGCAGGTCATCAAGGCTATTCGCTGGATTTTCGCTGCAAGTATGTAGATAGCAGAGAAGTGGCAGTGGATCTGCTGGATGTGGAACAGAGCGGTCTCCATATTGATGAGCGTAGTGATGCCGTACAGCAGCTGGCACAGCAATACTCACGGCAAATTCATGAATGTGCTCAGGCTCTTCAGAACTTGACCAATCCTTAGGAGGAATGAAAATGTCGAAACCAAAAAGTATCCCTGTTCCTGGGGCAGAGCCAACAAGTGGTGAGCGGAGAAAAGACCATACTCCTTCAGGCCCAGAACCACTTTCAGGTTCTAAAAAGGTGAAACAAGCGAACCATGTTGACCACCATAATCCACAAGGTTAACAAATAAAAACGTTAAGAATTTTAAAGAAGTGTTTCTTGATTTTTACAAATGGTTTATCATAGGAGGGGGAGAGATTTCTTTTACAATGGGAGAGGAGAACAATAATGAACAAAAAGTGGGGTTTGTCGGCCGCTGCATTGCTGCTTACAGCAGCAGTAATTCTGCCGGGATGTGCAAGTAAACAGGAGGCGCCAAAAGAGGCCTTAAAATCAGCCGCTACTAAAGCGACTACAATGTCATCTTATGAGATGAAGAGTAAATTCACGATCAACGATCTTACGATCGAGACTTCTGACGCTGAATCTGCTGCAATGACTACACAGGTACTTAGTATGCTTAAGAATGCTGATATTACCATTGATGGGGTATATCAAGCAGAGCCAATGCAGACAGAACTAACTATGGTTCTGAATCTGAAAGGCGATATGAGCATGAGCTTTAATGTTCCTATGGTAATGACTGCCGAGAAGTTGTATGTTAAGATTCCATCTATTCCTTTCGTACCGATTCCTGAGACAATCCTCAATAAGTTTGTAGAGGTTGATCTGAAGGCGTTGGCAGAGCAGGAGGGTGCAGAATTTAACCCAAGTACGATGGATACTCAAAAAATGCAGAAGCTGTCTAATGAAGTGGTGGACACTGTCCTAGCTGAATATGACGAAGAAAAATATTTTAACGAGATTGATCCCAAAGATGCTAATTTACCAGAAGGTGTGGAAGCTAAACAAGTCGTTCAGTTCCAAGTGACTAACGATAATGTTAAAGAAGCAATCACTATCTTGGTGAATAATGCCCTGCCAAAAATCATTGATATCGTAAGCAAGGAAGAATACAAGGATATGCTGCAGATTAAAGATGCAGATCTAGCTAAGGCTAAAGAAGAACTGACATCAGGTGAAGCTAGAACTGAATTGGATAAGGGCTTAGCTGATCTTGATAAGTACCTTACCATCAACCAGTTCCACTATAATACTGCGATCAATAAGGACGGATACGCTGTGTATCAGGATTTATTGATGGATGTTAAAGTAAATGATCCGGAAGATGGCACAAAAGTGGCCTTCTCAGTAAATGGAACGGGCCAATACAGCAAGATCAACGAAAAGCCGGTATTCAAGATTGGTATCCCTCAAGGTGATGATGTAATTACAATGGATCAACTTGGAGAAGAATTCGGTGGTTTGGGAACTTATTAATCCCAGTTCGCAAGATAAAGACCCGCATGAGGCGTATATTATACGCCCATGCGGGTCTTTTTTTAGGAAAAAAGTAGCGCTGATTCCTGCGACAATGCAGAATCCTATTTCTGTTCCTCTGTCAGCACATCTTCAGTTAAGATTGCGTAGGTTTGGTGATCCTGCCACTGTCCATTTATTTTAAGATACTGACGGGCAACCCCTTCAGGTTTAAACCCACTCTTCTCCAGGACTCTTCGGGAAGCTTCATTATGCAATAAAATAGCTGCCTGAACTCTATGTAGACCTAAGGCTCGGAAAGCATAGCCAAGGACTAATCCGACCGCTGCTGTCATATAACCTTGTCCTTGCATCCGATGATCCATTAAATATCCTAAATCAGCATATTGTGCTACACCTCGTGAGACGTTGGACAATGTGATCTGACCGATTAGCTGTCCATCCAGCAGATAAATGCCGAACATATAAGCTCTGTCCTGTAGGGCGTCCTCAATACGCTGATTGATGATCTGTTGCTGACTCTCCAGGGTAAAGAAGTGCTCATCACGTTTTGGCTCAAACGGTTCGTGGGTTACCCGGTTATTTAAACGAAGCTCCAGCAGGCTTTGTGCATCCTTAAGCTCAAGTGGAGAAATATAGATCCCTTGAGAGGTATGATATAGAGTAAGGGTCATTTAGGAGTCCTCCTTTTGTTTAATTGGCTTTTTACGTAAACGGCGAAAGAAGGAGGTGAGTAGATCTGCACATTCTTCTTGTAAAACATCCTGTATTACCTCAGTTCTATGATTAAATCGCGGCTCTTCAAGCAAGTTCATGAGGGTCCCGGCACATCCAGCTTTAGGGTCAGGCGTTCCATATACCGTGAGAGGCACTCTGGACTGCACTATTGCTCCTGCACACATCGGACAAGGTTCTAGGGTGACGTACAGCTGGCAATCCAGCAGACGCCAAGAATTCATGACATTGCTGGCCTCGCGAATGGCTACCATCTCTGCATGGGCTGTCGAATCCATTGTCGTTTCTCGTAAATTGTATCCACGTCCTATAATTTCACCATGTCGAACAATGACAGCGCCAATAGGAACCTCACCTAATGCCTCAGCTTTACGTGCTTCTGCGATCGCCTGCCTCATCCAATATTCATGAACCGCTTGTATATCTTCTGGCGATTCATTGGCTTTAATATTCAAGATCATCTTCCCTTCTTCTGTAACCATTGTACAACGAACAAATATTCGTTCTTAACAAAATGTGCATAACTCTGTGGATAACAGCCTACTTATACACATTTTTGTACACACCGGACTTTAATAATTTGTTTATATGTGCATAAGATGTGGATGGTTTCTTATATATTGTAGAGAAACACCTTTTGAATTTCAATATTTCGTGAATTAATAGGCTTGTTTTAAATGTCCTTTTCAAATGAGGGGGCAAAAGGTATGATGTTTATTATAGGCTCCGCAAGGATTTACCAGTGGATAAGAGGTGAATAACAGTTTGTCCATAAAGACAAAACTATCTGCTATTATTTTTGGAGCGGTACTGCTAATTTTAGCATTAAACCTGACATTTAACCTTTATGCCGCTCAGAATAATCTAAGAAATGAAAACGCAAATAATATGCAGATCACCGCTATGCAAATGGCTGTTTCTGTAGAACAAAGTAACTATAGCTCTAACTATGTAGAATATCAAATTGCGCATAACTTAAGAATGGCTGCCATCTTTGCCTCTAAGGAATTGGGTCCGGATTATAAGAATATAACCAATGCTCAACTTAAGGCCCTAACTTCCAAGTTGGGCGTGTCTAATATTTCAATTCTGGTAAAGACTGATAATGATATCGTGGTGACAAAGGCATCAAATCCTATTGATATTGGAATGTCCACTCAAGGTTGGGGGTACTGGTACCTTGCCCTTTTGGAGTTATTTGATAATCAGGAAGTCACTGTGGGGCAAGGTCAGTCATTGGATCATTTTTGGTCAGGCCCATTTGAATATTCAACCTACAATCCCGATTTCATTGAGAAGTGGGGTTATTATCATGATGAAGCAAGCAACTACATCATTAATCCTGTTATTCTCAATACTGCGGCTAGTGAATATGTCAAAATCACCAATCCCGATCAAATTGTAGAGCGAACCAAAGAAGTTAATCCTGGGATTTTAGAGCTTACAGGATTTAATCCAACAACATTTGGTTTAGCGAGTATGGCGGGCGATGGAAGCGATGCATTTAAAAAGAAACTTGGCAACCGCCCAATTAAGTTCGGTACCTATACTTATGGTAATGTGGAGCAAGATAAAGCGGCCATTCTATTAGCTCAGCAGAAGCAGAAGCCAGTTACACTGGAGACGAGAGTACATGGAAAAAGAGTGCTCAAAAGCTTCATTCCTATCCAGACTGCTAAAATGGAACCTTATGTAATCGGTGTAGTTTTGGATTACTCTGTGATTTCATCCGTAGTTCATGAACAATTAACTAATTATTTGACTACGTCTCTGTTGTTGCTGGCATTATTTTTGCTATGTAGTTACATACTTTCGGGTTTTGTTACCCGTCCAATTCAGGCTATACTTGCCAAAGTCAATGATGTAGCGCGAGGTAAGTTCGAACCTCCATTAAGCGTAACCTCTCGTGATGAGTTAGGTCAGTTAGCCTTACGGATTAACGCTATGACTTCTCATCTTATGCAACGCACCAATCGTCTTAAACAGACGCTGGAAGAGAACCGGGCGGTTAAGGAGCATTTGGAATCCGTAATTAACGGTACGTCGGATGCGATTCATACGTTGGATATGGAGGGACGAATCACTAGCACTAACAGAGCCTTTGAGGAGCTGTACGGATGGAGTGCAACAGAAGTGATAGGCAATATGCCATATCTTGTACCCGCGACAGCGCTTAAGCAAGAGGAAGAGCGGCTTGACGCGTTAAGAAATGGTGCAGTTCTGCCGCCGATCGAGACAGTGAGACTTAAACGGGACGGATCATTAGTTGAAGTTAGCGTTAGTACCTCGATAATTCGAGATGAAGAGGGTTATCCCCATTCCTTTATTCACGTTTCTCGTGATATGACGGAACGCAATCGAATGGAGGAGCTGCTTAGACGCTCTGAGAAACTAACTACAGTCGGCCAATTGGCCGCAGGAGTAGCTCATGAGATTCGTAACCCTCTTACCACGTTAAAAGGATTTCTACAGCTTCAACAGGAGAAGGAGCTCTTGGTTCCGCTTCATGTAGAGCTGATGTTATCCGAGCTGGAGCGGATTAATCTTATCGTCAGTGAATTTTTAATCCTGGCTAAGCCGCAAGCCGTTCATTTTCAGGAGAAAGATCTTCGCTACATATTAGGTGATGTAGTTTCTCTATTGGATAGTCAGGCTCATCTACATGATATTCAATTTAGTACGAAATT
Source organism: Paenibacillus sp. FSL H3-0310 (assembly GCF_038002785.1). Classification (NCBI taxonomy): domain Bacteria; kingdom Bacillati; phylum Bacillota; class Bacilli; order Caryophanales; family Paenibacillaceae; genus Paenibacillus; species Paenibacillus sp. FSL H3-0310. The sequence continues at coordinate 954,462 of NZ_JBBODC010000002.1, read as the reverse complement.
CTCTGAACAACCTGCTACTGTACATTGTGAAGAGAACCAGCTGAAGCAGGTATTTATTAATATTGTTAAAAATGCAATTGAGGCTATGCCTGAGGGTGGCGTCATTTCAATGGAACTGTGGAACTCTGTGGATTGCGTCTTTATTGTAATCAAAGATCAGGGTGAAGGGATTCCAGAGGACGTGCTGCCTAAGCTGGGTGAACCGTTCTTCACGAATAAGGAATCGGGGACTGGTCTTGGGTTAATGATTAGCCAGCGTATTATTCAGGCTCATAAGGGTCATTTGGAAATACAAAGTGAAGTTGGCCGGGGGACAACCGTTATGATTAAGCTGCCTGCAGCTGGAGGGGTTACACCTTGGCTTAACATTAAGGATGAACGGAGTGAAGAACAACGTGAGAATTAATAAATTCATCAGTGAGACAGGATACTGTTCACGCCGAGAAGCAGACAAGCTTGTGGATGCCGGCAGAGTTACGATCAACGGAGAGCCTGCTGTGCTGGGCAGTCAGGCTGTTCCGGGCGATGATGTGCGAATAGATGGTATAGCGCTTGAAACCTCAAGCCAGACGGTCTACATTGCTCTAAACAAGCCGGTTGGGATTACATCAACCACAGAACAGCATATCAAGGGGAATATTGTCGATTTTGTAGGTCATCATGAGCGTATATTCCCGATTGGTCGTCTCGATAAGGATTCGGAAGGATTAATCTTGCTTACTAATGATGGTGATATCGTTAATAAAATTTTGCGGGCGGAAGGCCGGCATGAAAAAGAATATGTGGTTACCGTGGACAGACCCATTACGCCTTCATTTATTACCGGCATGTCGAGCGGTGTGAAAATATTAGGTGAGAAGACGCTGCCCTGTGAGGTCACGCGTATTACGGAGCGTGTCTTCCGTATTATTTTGACAGAGGGCAAAAATCGCCAGATTCGTCGTATGTGCAGCGCTTTTGGCTATGAGGTGCGAAAGCTGCAACGCATTCGGATTATGAATATTCGCCTGGGGGCATTGCAAACGGGAGAATGGCGGGAGCTGTCTGCTGATGAGAAGAAAGAGCTTGGAGCTACGCTGAACTACGAGTTACTGTAGGAATGTTATTACAATGTTACAGGTCCATATAGAATGTAGTACTCGCAACAAAAAAAGAGCTGTCCGGGGTCTAAGACCTTTGGACAGCTCTTTTTATTACCTTACGAAATTACTTATTCAGCAGAGGGAACAATCCCTGTAAACTCTTTGGATTCTTGATATTTGCGAATAATGGAAACCTCTACCCGGCGATTCTTGCTTCGGCCGGTAGCTGTGTCATTATCCGAAATAGGATGATACTCGCCGTATCCAATCGCACTAAATTTGCGCGGATTTAGATTTGTGTTCTGCAGCAAAATCTTCATGAACTGAAGTGCCCGATCCGCACTCAGATCCCAGTTGGATGAATAGTTGCTATTGGAAATCGGAATATCGTCGGTGTGCCCTTGCACTACTACATCATAATCCGGGAATTGCTGCAGCATCGTTGAGATGGATTTAGCTAATTGCCGCGAATCATCCTTAACAATGGCTTGGCCAGAGGCGAACAATGCGTTATCACTGATCGTAATCATTAGCTGAGATTGATTAAGCTTCGTACTGAGCAGATCAGTTAGACCGTTGCTCTTAATATATTGATCGAATTGTTTCTTAAGCTTCTCTAAATCCTCTTGTTCCTTTTGTCGTAGCTTTGCCATTTCTGCTTCTTCAGCTTTCTTGGAAGTAGAGCTACCCATCTTATCATTTTTCCCCAGATCTTCTTGAGTTTTACTAGGCATTGCTGCCCGCTCTTCAAGAATGCCTGTACCGCCATTAAGTGCGGAACTGAAGGCTTGACTCATCTCTTCAAATTTCTTGGCATCCGTTGCGCTCATAGAATACATAACGATGAACAGAGCCACCAGAAGAGTCATGAGGTCGGAATAAGGTAACAGCCACGATTCATCGGCATGTTCTTCATGCTCTTCGTGTCTAGTCTTTTTGCTCACCTGATCCACCGTCCTTCTCATTTAACTTAACGCGTTGCGAAGGTGTTAGGAATACAGCAAGCTTCTGATTGATGGCAATAGTAGATACACCGGACTGTATGGACAAAAGACCTTCGACCATCATCATTCGAACTTCGATTTCTTGTTTGGAGAGACGTTTCAGCTTATTAGCAATAGGATGCCATAATACGTAACCTGTAAAGATACCAAGCAAAGTGGCGATGAAGGCAGCCCCGATTGCCGCAGCCAATTTGTTCATATCACTCATATCAGCCAGAGCGGCGATGAGGCCGATAACCGCCCCGAGCACCCCAAGGGTAGGAGCATACATACCTGCCTGTGAGAAAATGAGCGCTCCTGCTTTATGTCTATCCTCTGTGGCGTGGATATCCTCCATGAGGACATCGCGGACAAAATCCTGATCATTTCCATCAATGATCATCCGCATGCCATTCCTGAGGAAGTTATCTTCTATTTCATCGACCTTTGATTCTAGAGCCAACAGACCTTCACGCCGTGTGATAGAAGCCCATTCCATGAACATAGTGATTAATTCGGGTTTACTGATTAATTTCTTTTTGATAAAAATCATTTTGAACAGACTTGGAATCTTTTTGACCTCGTTGAAAGGAAAGGCCATGAAAATAGACGCTGCCGTACCCACCAAGATAATAACGTAAGCAGCAGGTGTGGCCAAAGCATGAAGTGGAGCGTGCTTGAGGATCATGCCCCAGATTACAGCAACCAAACCAAAAATTAAACCAATTATTGTTGAAATTTCCATTTTGCACCTCGTCCGTGAGATTTAAGATGTGTTCCGACAATGCCGCGTATATCATCCTTGAAACAGCGGCAGGGCACTCTGTGCGAAACCGAATTAACGTATATTCTTATTTATCGACATCATTCGGTTTTTTGTGAAGTCATTTTTTCGGCTATAATGGATAAGGTAAGTAATTATTCATCTGTGAAGAAAACGGAGTGATATACGTGGGTGTAAAGCATGGTAGAGATTACGGTGAAATTCTAACAGATTTGACCGAAGCCGTCGGACGAATTTCCGATGGATATTTATTTTTTGAGATGGATCCGGACGAGTGGCAGGAACTACCCCAAGAATCAAAGCTGGAGGTATGGGAAGCATTGGCTGAGGATCTTTTCTTCGCGCTGGGTAATGAACCTATGATTGAAGTGGGGAGCGGTGTAATTATTTACGATAAGGACACGCATCGCATTAATATTTTAGTTGGCGAAGAGGATTTGGCTTCAGTGGTTTTAATTTAGGCAGAGGAGACGTCTGGACGTAATTTGCCCGTAGTTAGTAGCCCGTGTTAAAATTGATAAAGCCGAGTTATAATCGCTGGGATTTGTGAATACATTAAATCGAAAATATCGCCTTTATCCTGGCACATCCCTTGGACCTCAGAAGCTAAGGGATGTTTTGTTTAACGCCTAAGTCATGTAAAGGGAACTGCGCACTTTACTGCAATTTTTTGTAAGGGAGGAAACGAATTGTTATTTACGGAAGAGGAACTGCGTGAGGAGATCACCAAGCTGGAGGGGTGGAAGCTGGATAATAATGTTATGGTGCGAAAATATATGTTCAGCCAATATATGAAGGGCATTGCGTTCGTTGATGAAGTAGCCACGATTTCAGAAGCCTTCGATCATCATCCACATATTACGATTGATTATAAAACAGTTACCCTGCGACTTGAATCTAATGAAGAAGATGGGATTACGGCTCTAGATCTTCGAGCGGCGCATGAATTTAATGAAGCCTTTGAAAAAAATCATTAGTTTAGCCAAAATCATAAAATAAACGCCCGTGCATAGATAGTCACCTATCTCATACACGGGCGTTTTTAGTTGCTTGATGGGTTACTTTTTCTCTGAGAGCCAGAGTGCGACGTTGGCGATCTCTTCAGGGGCTAGCTTCTCCTTAAAGGAAGGCATTTGACCACGTCCTTTGGTGACGATGCTGTAGATTTCCTCAGCGTCATGCTGGCCGCCTTCATTCTGAAGACTTGGTCCAACTCCACCTTGAAGCTGATCGCCGTGACAGGTGATACAGCTGGCTTTCACGGTTGCTTCTGCCTTTGCTGCGTCCAGTTGAACTACCGGCATCGTGGGCTTATTTTCTTCCGCTACCTCTTCTTTACCCGGAAGTGTAAACATGAGTACTACCGCAAAGGCACAGGCGGCAAAAAACAAACCGCTCATGATCCATTTCTGCATCCCAATTCGTCCCTTCTATGTAAGCTGCTCCCTACATTATAGCTTATGGTGAAGCGTTATCATAGGGTTTGTGACAAAAAAATGAACGAGAATACAATCATTCTTATGAAATATCTGGTATTTAATATCATTTGTCATAGACCATGCAATAAAAAGGTTTGTCTCCTGTAGGTGTGCGGCGTTCATACGTATCTGTAATCGTAAATCCACATTTTTGATAAGTTCGAATGGCGCGTTGGTTCCAGGTCAGGACTTCTAGATCTATCTCTCGATCAGGATAACGACTCAAGGCTGTCTGGACGATGGCATCTACGAATAGTTTGCCTAAACCATGGCCGCATAGATCGGGGCGCATCCCAACTCCTAAACGGACGACTCCTTCCATCGGGAACAACTGTGCGAATCCGCACAAAACCTCTTGTTCATTTAATATGGAGATATATTGTTCCTCCCGGAGCTGCGGATCGCCAAACTCGATGCCAAGAGCCTGCATCTGCTCCCACGGCATCCAGCCATAAATATTATATGGGGGCGTATAGCTCCACTTACAAATAGCTTCTCCGTGAATTGCCTCCATAGGAACAACATGAAAAGTTACCGAGGGATTTATCATAAAGTCAACGATCTCCTTTCACGAGGACATTGCTATATTACTAATTATATACAAAATGGGGGAGGTTCGACTCAGAAACTTTATATGAGAGGAATGTTTTACAAATTATGAGAGGGGTAAATAAGTAATAAGACAAAAAAACAAGCTCTCCTCCAAGAGTTACCTTGGAAAAGAGCCTATGTACGTTACTTATTGAACATCATCATTGTCTTCCGATTCAGCAGCAACCGATTGGTAAGCGTCTGTGCTCATAATGCGCTTAGCACCAACGTAGCGTTTCACGTAGTAGCTATCACTCAGAGAGCTAATCGTAACACCGCGTGAGGTAGAAGCGTGTGCGAACTTACCTTCACCGACATAAATGCCGACATGGGAGACACCTTTGCCACTTGTATTGAAGAATACAAGATCTCCGGCTCTTATATCATCACGGGAGATTGCTGTGCCCATTTGATATTGGGAACCTGATTGGTGTGGAAGGTTAATGCCAATCTTATCAAACACATACATTGTAAATCCGGAGCAATCAAATCCGTTAGTGGATATACCGCCGGATACGTATTTAGTACCGATGGCCTTGTCAATCACTTTATCCATTTTGGAATCTGCGAAAGCGCTTCCTGCTCCGATGGTGAGGATGATGGAAAAGCTTAGTACTGCTGCTGCTAACTTCTTCTTCAAAAGTGTATACCCCTTCCAAATGCCTACGAGGTTAGCTTAAGGGTTCGGTTGAAGGTCCCCTATGACCCCTCTATATAATGGAGGTCAATTCACCCAAAGTTGGTTCCCCCGTTTTCCTAATAGTTAGGAAACTCGGCTCATACTGTTGATTAGGATTAGCTTGTAATCAATACATGACAAAACCTTTGTAAATAACAACTTAATGATTACAAAAATGTTACTAAAATCTCACTGCGCTAATTGTAACAAACAGAAAGCCGCTTGGCAATCGTTTTTAACATATTAATGCAGAAAAATTGGCATTTTTACGGTAGAAAGGCATATGTAAGCGTTAATAATGACCTAATTTTTAATATAATTGCAATTTTTATCAAATAAACGTGTTTCAATTGGGCTCTATTAGTGTAAAAATATATTATGGAAAAAAGAAAAACCCGAATTTGATTACGGGAATAATCAGATTCAGGTTCATATAGTTGTAATTATGAGGTTATAGTTGTGAGGAAGGTTTCAATCGAAGGCTACAGCTTGATAAGCTGAAGTACTCATTACTCTTTTAGCGCCAACATAACGATTGGCCCAGTAGGCCTGACTGAGTGAAGTGATGGTCACTCCACGCGAAGAGGACGATTGTGCGAATTTTCCGTTTCCAACATAAATGCCGACATGGGATACTCCATTGCCAAGTGTGTTAAAGAACACTAGATCACCAGAACGCAGATTGCTTTTGGATACAGCAGTTCCAACGCTATATTGAGCTTTTGATGTACGAGGTAAAGTAAGACCCACATTCTTGAATACATATTTTGTAAATCCAGAGCAATCAAATCCGGCAGTGCTTGTACCTCCGGTTTTATAGGCAACTCCAATAGTCTTTGAGATTACAGTGTCCATCTTAGAGTCGGCAAAGGCGCTTCCTCCACCAATAGATAATGCCATTACAAGTCCTAGCGCCGCAGCGACGCATTTTTTTCTTAAATTATGTCTTTTCAAAAGATGTACTCCTTCCAAGGCCTGCGAGGTTAGCTTAAGGGTTCGGTAGAAGATTCCCTATGATCCCTGTAAAGCGAGATCAATTCACCCAAAATATGGTTCCCCCACTTCCCGGTGCAAAGGAATTAGGCGTGTTAAGCACCAAGAGAATGACGTTTCGACAGTTACACTTACGATAAATACATTTAGTTATGTAGGAATCGTTTCAATTGATTACAAAATTGTTACTAATAGCACAGGACTTATTGTAACAGAGCTTTTATGATTTTGCAAATACTCTTAAGTTATCCGTAATGAGAAAAAGTCCCAGCTCCTGAATACAGGAATTGGGACCTTTTTATTACGTCAAATAAGGTTAATTTATTGTGGAAATGCTTTGCTACACCATAGATGATATTGTGCAGAGATTCCCCACATTTTTAAGAGCGTAGAAGGTAGTGGTGAGATTTGCCGTATTATAAGTGCCGGCAGGCCGGGACAGAACAGACCCGTCAGTCCGCACACTAGCAGTAAGAGCAAGCCTCCCGCACCAAGTACAATGGAAACACCTATAGCAGGAATCAGTGACCGCAAGCAGATGAACAGTGAGGAGAACATTCCTGTACCGCCGGTGTAACCAAACTGCATATATAGAAGAAACAGGCGCACGATAAAAATATATATAAGCCATGCCAATACGTATGGTACTAAATGAAGTAACAAAGTGTAGTTAAACAAAGAGGATAAGAACAGCCCGTACATTTTTGGAGCAAGCCAGTAAAGCGGCAGCAGGGTCAGCACCCATTCGATTAGGCTAAAGACTAAGACAGGTAGTCCATAGATCTTCATGCCGGGGAAAAAGAACAACCCGCGCTCGCCCTTTCGCTCCTGGTGCAGCTCATGCAGCAATCCTGCCCTTATGAAAGGAGAAAGCAGAAGTCGCAAGACAACAAGTCCTAGAAGCATCCATAACCAAGTGCGTATCGCAGGGTCAGTATTCAAGCTGAACTGTCCCTCGATATAATACAACAGTCTGCCCATACCGCTGCCGCCGGCGTCTTTATCTGGATAGCGCAGTAGAATTGGAATAATAGCAGATCGGATGAAACCATACATAAAGTAGCCCCAGAGCAGTCGGTAGATGAAGAGCAGAATTAAAATATAAAATTGCTCCTTCATGCTTTGCCAGCCGCGGGTTATCGATGTTCTCACAATCATTCACCTCACCAGACAAGAGTTCCGAGCACGGTTTCAAGTAGTTTAGTTACACTTAACGTCCAGCGAGAGAGCGTCTTGGGCTCTATTTCCGCCAGCCTAAAGTTGTTTAAATGTTTGCTCTCCAATAAGATGGAATGCTCAGGGTCAATCTCAGCAGAGAGAAGAGGCTTATCGCTTAACAATTGAAACGTAGTCTCTGCTCCTTCACCGTTCCAGACCCGCTGCACCGAAGAGCTGTCGGCGAATGTGAATTTCACGGGAACATCAACGTAATGGCTCCCTTTATTTGAAATCTTCACTAATGATTCGTAGCTTTGAGCATCGCCGCTGTTATTTTTTTTAAAAGTAATCGTATCTACTGAGAAGTCAGGCGCACCATCACCATAAATGTAATCATCGAAATAGGCCTGCCATGATTTTTTGGTTACCTTCTCAACGACTTTCTGAAAATCTGACGTAGCGGGATGCTGGAAACGGAACTTACGAGCGTAGGAGGACATGATGTTGTTCATTGCTTTGGTACCTACCTGGCGTTCGATATCTTTAAGTACAAGCTTGCCGCGGATATAAACATTTCGGCTATAGGAATCCGCCCCTGCATATTTCCACGTTTCCAGATTTAACGGCTCAGGTATAGTTACCAGGCTGGCCTGTAAAGGCAAATTAGACTTGATACCGTATTCTTGTTCCATAAGTCTGTCTTCGGCATAGGAAGTAAAGCTTTCATCCAGCCAGGCCTCCTCGAATTCATTGCTGGCTACCATACCGTAGAAGTATTGATGGCCGATCTCATGAATGACGGTTCTTTCAAGTGAGGTATCTGGCGAAGAATCTGCGGCCCCAAAGGCTGTAATAAGGGTAGGATATTCCATTCCTCCAGCGCCGTTTCCCTCCTTAGGTGGGACGATAATAGACAGCGTAGAGTAGGGATAAGGGCCATACCATTTGCTGAAGTAGGTCAGGGCAGCCTTGGCAGCTTGAAGGTAACGCTCTTGTAAGTCTTTGTGCAGTGGGTCGAGATACACCTTAATTCGTACTCCAGGCACTTCCGGCGTAGAGAAAGCTTCCTCTGCTACTGTAAAATCAGGGGATGCAGCCCAAGCGAAGTCGTGGACATCATCGGCGTAGAACTGATATATTTTTTGATCTTGTTTGAGCTTGGCATTTTTTACAGGAAATCCGGTCGCAGCCACCGTATAGTTGGAAGGAACGGCAATCGTTACATTAAAGATGCCAAAATCACTGTAAAACTCAGAGGTCCCGTGATACTGATGCAGGTCCCAGCCTTCTTCTTTAACTCCGCGTGTGCCCTTAGGCTCGTATACACTAAGCTTAGGGAACCATTGCCCAGCCATAACGAAGTTACCTGAAGCACCCATGCGAGCAAAGATTTTGGGCAGCTGGACTTCATACTGAAGCTTAAGTGTTACACTTTCCCCACCATTAACAGGCTGAGGAAGATGTACCTTTAGAAGCGTCTTATCGTTGATATTGCCGTCATCAGGTTGAACATATTGCACTCTTTGCATTAGCGAAGTTCCCTCTGTCGTGCGCAGATCGGTCAGCGTCATATTTCCGAAGCCGTTCTCAGGCATGCTGTCGCCTCTGAGCGTCCCCCCGGATTCCTTCATAAAGGTGGTATCTGATGAGGCGAATGCATTTGGATACATGTGAAAATATAAATCACTTACTGGCTTTACTCCGGGGTGTGTCCAGGTTACTGTCTCAGAAGCTTTTAAGGTTTCTGTGTCAGGAACAAGCTGGACATCAATGTGATACTCGACTACCCGCTGGCTTAAAGCCTCCTCTGCCGGGACGGGTGCGCTCTCAGGCAATACCTGCTGTGGTACGGCTGCAGGCGCTGTGCCGCTGGAGGACTTGGCCTCTTTTGAAGCAAAGCTAGTAACAGAAGCTGTTGAGCTATCCCCTGAAAAGGCCCATATTCCTCCTCCCAGCAGCGCGAGGATGGCCAGGGTCGCAAAGATGATGTACTTTAATGACAGTGACTTCATAGTGTGATTCCTCCCGTGACAAGCATCTACGGGATGTATATGTTTGCAATCGCCGCATTATTAGCTAAAATTAAATTATTCGTAAGAGGAAGGGTGTGCACTCGTGGACAACATACAACCGGAGGGCAAGAAACAGATTGCCTTAAATATTGTGAACGCTAAAAGTAAACATAAAGGCTTTGGAGCAGGCTCTATAGATCTCAACAACGTTTCACCTGTCATTATTGATGGTGATGTGGCGGTTATTGATATCGGTGCCATGCATGCCAAGAGCAAGGTGGAAAAAGGAATTAAATTTTCCATGAATCGTGAAGATGTACCGAATGGAAGACAGGTTTGGGTGGTATGGGTAGCGGTAGACCGTACATTGGAAGCTCAATTTTATGGTGGAATCACAGCCTGTGAAATGTGGATTGATACAGAAGCGCGCCGCGGATGGAAAATTCTTGCCGAGCATGTCAATAAGCTGGATGCATCTCTTAAACGCAAGATCGATGTGGCAGGGCTTGGAGCCATTGAGAAGTCGGCGCTCAAATCCCTTCTGATCTCTCATAATGAAGCATGGTGGAATGCATCCTCAGATGAGCTTAAAGCTGCACTGACTGAATAGTATAGGAGCCTCCAGAAGGGTTATCCGATATAGAAAAAGCTTCGACCTCCGGAAATAGGAGCGTCGAAGCTTTTTTAATTTATGATTTGCTTGTACTGCTAAGCTTGCGTTTGAGCTGACTCACTCTGGCTTGGCTAATCCCGAGGATTTCTGCAAGTTCTTTTTGGTTGGCATAGGGATGATCTTCAATAGCTTGTTCCAGACGTTGGCACATTTCCTCTGTCTTCGACTTTCGGATGCTGGTGTTGTGCTCTGGTGCCTCAACAACAAAATCCTCACGTGACTCTGGCAATTGAGACATGCGTTCAGGATCGACAATTTCTTTTAGACAGCTGCTACAAATAAACTGCTCTTTATAGTAGGTGACATGGTCGTGGCTTCTGCAAAATGTACACTCTGTCGAGGTGTACTTCCTAAGGACGATGATTTTTTCGTCTAAAACAAAAAATTCGATAGGATCACCAATGTCGATATTACGCGTCATACGGATTTCTGCGGGAACCACAATTCTCCCAAGACTGTCTAAACTCCGGATCATGCCTGTATCCTTCATCCCATGTCCCTCATTTACATCAATTTATTTTGGTTTCTAATAACTATTATAGCAGTAATTGAGAGTTAAGAGAATGGGGTAAGCATAATAAATAAAACGGTTACATCCCTTATGTGATAAGTGATATTTGAATTTGGAAATTCTGTTGTTACTACAATATATAACTTATAAAAAAGAAAAACCCCTTCAATATAAATGAAGAGGCTAATTCAACCACCAGCGTTTGATGTTCTTCCACAGGGAACGGTTCTCTTCCGCAGGATCAACCTTGCTTTGTGTGTCATCGACAGCAGGAGCGGCGCCAGTTCCATGCAATTCGCAGTATTCGGTGGGCTCAGTTCCACTAATAAAGGTTTCCAGTTCTTTGTCGGGACATGCTGCTGTAGCAAGTTTACCGGATTGTGGATTGACGTATACGCTGACCACTCCATCTGGAATGGGGAAAATTTTTGGAGGGACATTTTCCAGCGCTTTTTCAGTAAATTGGGCGAAAATAGGAGCCGCACGCCGTCCGTCGGTAGTTGCGATGTCGCGCCCCTTGTCGTATCCAACCCAGACTGCCGTGGATAGCTCCGGGGTGAAACCTACCATCCAGCCATCTGTATCCGTAGTACCGGTCTTGCCGGCTACCGGACGTTTGATTATGGAAGCCACACGATTGCCCGTCCCCCCAGTCTCGAATACCCCCTCCATTAAACGAGTCAGGACATAGGCAGCTGAAGGTTCTACGACGGTTACTCCTTTGGGTTGAGGTGCTTCATACAGGACCATGCCATTTGAATCGGTTATTTTTAGAATGGCTGTGGTCGGCATTTTCTGACCGCTGTTTCCAATTACAGCAAAAGCCGCAGCCATTTCAAGCGGACTGATCGGTGAAGTGCCTAGTGCCAGCGAAGGTACGCTTTGAAGTGGACTGTCAATGCCCATTTTCGCAGCCATTTCGCTCACTTTATCCGCGCCGATCTTCATAATTGTATTAACAGCATAGATATTGTCCGATGCTGCGATAGCTTGCCGCATATTAATTTCACCCAGATACTTATCCCCAAAGTTTCGGGGCTGATACGTTTTGCGGTTGTTATCATAATGAAACATCGTTGGCTGACTATTGAAGACCGAAAGTCCTGTCATCTCTTTGGAAGAGAGTGCGGCCAAATACATAATCGGCTTAAAGGAAGAACCCGGCTGGCGTGTGGTGGCCAAAGCATGATTGTACTGGTTGGTACGATAATTTTTTCCGCCGACCATTGCTTTGATGTAACCGGTGCGAGGATCGATGGATACAAGCGCAGTCTCCAGATCACTAGTTTGATCCATCTCTTTGTCAACGGCATTTTCTGCGGCATGCTGCATGTCAGGGTCAAGGGTGGTATAGACATTTAGTCCGCCTTGCTCCAGCTCATCATTACTGATGTGGAGCGATTCTATAGCCAAATTGCGGATATAATCCCGGAAATAAGGCGCAGCTACAAGCGTATCCTTTTGTCCTTGCGGCTTGAAGTTTAAGTTCTCTTGGACAGCTTGTCCAGCTTCTTCCTGAGTGATATTACCTAAATTCGCCATGACGGTCAGGATGATTCTCTGGCGCTTTTTAGCATTGTCCATGTGGTTGTATGGTGAATAATAGGTAGGTCCCTTTGGAATTCCAGCCAGCATGGTACTCTCTGCCAGGTCTAAATCAGCTGCAGATTTACCAAAATACATCCGTGAGGCTGCTTCAATGCCGTAAGCACCGTGGCCATAATAGATATTATTTAAATACATGTTCAGGATTTCATCTTTGCTGTATTTCATCTCCAGCTGCATCGTATAGACAGCTTCTTTAGCCTTGCGCGTCCACGTTTTTTCATGGGATAGGTAGAGGTTACGTGCGAGCTGTTGAGTTAGCGTACTAGCACCCTGCGACCGGTTCCCCTCTTCCAGATTGACAAGAACAGCTCGTGCCATCCCTTTCAGATCAAATCCGGAATGCTCATAAAATTTACGATCCTCGACTGCTAGTGTAGCTTCAATGAGCAGGGGAGAAATTTGACTTAATTTGACGGGTTCACGGCTGCGGCCGTCTGAGGTAAAGGTGGCAAGAACATTGCCCCGGGAGTCAAACAGCTTGGAGCGCACATCATCGCTAATCGGTGGAAGATCTTTTTGATATAGATAACCGAGCAGAGCTCCGGTGGTTAATACAAATAATATGATCAAGGCTGCCAGCAGCCGAAATAATCGCCGGAAGCGGCTTTTTCGTTTCGGTGGATTCGTTGATTCGCGTGTCATGGCACCAGACTCCTTTCTTTCATATTATGGGGAAGGATCTGGAAGGATATTCATTAGGGATATGGAGGGTAACAAATTGTTTCTATTTTGTGATTGTTTAAGGTAGATAGGGTATCCTCTCTGGCGGTATAACAGAGTAGGGATTGTGAGTAAGGGTATATACATATTAGGAGGTGTCATCATGAAATGGACGAAAAGGATTCATAAGACGACAATAACCGCCCTCTCGGCGACGCTTATTATGGTTTCAGGCTGGAGTGCACCTGTAACTTCTGTACATGCTGCACCAGCACCAGCGACTTGCGGCACGGGAGATCACGGCTTGCTACAGGCCCTGCAAAACAAGCATTCAGGCGATGTATCCACACCGCTTAGCTTTTCTGATGTTCAGTTTTTGAATGGGAATACCGGACGGGCAGCAGGTAATGGATTTATGATTGGTACCTCTGACGGAGGTTGCCATTTTCAAGAGATCTATCAAGGCCAATGGAGCTTCAAACAATTCGATTTTCCCGATAATGTACATGGCTTTGCTCTTGCTTCTGTAGAGGAGGGGCAGGCTCAATATTTAATTGGTACCTCTAACGGTGGCTCGGAGTGGAAGAGACTTTCGAACAATGCCGTCAGCTTTGAAAGAATAAATTTTATCGATAGTAAGAAAGGTTTTGCTTATGAGAGAGCCGCCACGTTTTACACCAAAGACGGGGGGCTGAGCTGGAGTAAAATTTCCACCCCACCCAATACACGAGGCGCTTATTTTAGTGACCGGAATACCGGCTGGGCGGTTGTAATCGTGCCGGGAAGCGGATATCGGGTAATGAAGACCACAGATGGAGGGGGAACTTGGAGCCTTTCACTGAAGGCGGCTTTTGCCGAGCCCGAGTTTGGACAAATCTCCGCTAAGGGAGATCAGGTCGCTGTAGTGCTCTATGGCGGTACGGGGATGAGTCAGACCTCCTACTCGCTGTATGAAAGTGCGAACAGGGGGAAAAGTTGGAATCGTGTGATCGCTCAGGAAACTGCCGGCGGCGGACCTGCACCAGGCAGTGGCAAGGCTGAATTCAATAAAGGGCCAGCCGCTGGCAAACCCGGGAACCTGCAGCTTGTGGGAAACAGCACATCTTTTTTAGTGGGATTTTCTCCAGCAGCAGAGAAAGTGGCAGTTGGACGCTCTTATAACGGCGGTAAGCAATGGACTAATCTTCCGGAGCTCGCTGGTTATGACGGGGTAATCTCCTTCACTAGTAATAAAGAGGGCTGGCTCGCCATCCGTGAGCTTGATTACTCTTCCTTGTATGTGACCAAAGACGGCGGAGCTTCATGGGAACGCAGGTTTTCTTTAAAAGTGATGACCCAATAATTCTCTTCAATAAAAAATATAAGGGTCCGAAGTATTGTGAACATCGCAAATAAACAGCAGAGCAGCGATTCTACGGATACTTGGAGAATCGCTGCTCTGTATTTTTTATCCTTGGTTGCTTGCTTGAATAGTACCCTTATCAGTGGCCTTATCAGATCCCTCATCCTCGGAGGGGTACGGACCCAGTTGACGTTATTTGCAAATTTTCGGCCTTTGGGATAGGGTTTCGGACTCCAGTAACACTATTGCCTAGAAAGAGGTTCAAATGGGTTGCTTTTTATGCCAATAGCGACTAAGGGGTCCTTTATCACACCGAATATGGAATCATACTGCGTTTAAGGTCATCTATGTCCGATAGGTGCTTGGTAGGTGCAAATATAATCGAAGTAAATGATATACATAGAGAATGGACGTTCAAAGTGTGCTTTTAATCATCAATATGGTAATATTTTATGTGCTTATGAAGATATGCTTGATTCTGTATTGAAATGCTTCTTTGAACTGGATTATAGTGTACAATGGGAAAGCGAAATAGGCCTTTGATTAATATAAAAATGTTTAAGCTTTGCCATTAGACGTTTTTCTTATGCAGAATGCAGAGGCTTGCAGAATGGAGGAACGTGTGATGCCTGAAATACAGTCTGACAAATATGATGTCTCTATTACGCTCGTGAGCCTTCAAGATGGTCAGCGAAATGTTATGGAAGCGAATGGAGAAGTAACATCCAAGGGACCGCATCTATATATTCAATATGAAGAATTAGAGCAGGGTCCTCGCGGAGAGGAAGTTTCTGTTCGTACAACGATAAAGATTGCAGGCAATCAACTGAAGCTAATCCGCCATGGCGGGATTCAGTCGGAGCAGAGCTTTGAAGCTGGACGGCGTCTGCCAGGATTCTACCGCTCGCCATATACGCAGTTCAATCTTTCTACGGAAACGAAAAAGCTGGAAGTTGTGCGCGAAGGGCGTTCTTTAACGGTTGCCTGGGAATATGATTTGTACGTTTACGAGGAATTGACAGGAAAGTTCGCTATTAGTTTGCATATACAGGAGGAACCGAAATTATGACACATAGTAAGAATCCGTTAGAGCTTGTAAATGAACGGGTAAAAGAAGCCATCGCCGATGCGATTGTAAATGCTGGGCTGGTTGCACCGGAAGAGGTTCCGGATATTGTACTTGAAGTGCCAAGAGATAAGGCGCATGGTGATTTGGCTACGAACGCTGCTATGCAGCTGACCAAAATTGCAAAACGTAATCCACGCCAGATTGCTGAAGCTATTATTGAGCATTTGGATACGAGCCGAGCTTCTATTGAGAAAGCGGAGATTGCAGGACCAGGCTTTATTAACTTTACCCTGTCTAAGAATTACTTGTACCCAATCATCAGCCTTGTTGCTGAACAGGGGGATGACTATGGCCGTATTAATCTGGGTCAAGGTCAGAAGGTTGAAATGGAGTTCGTCAGTGCCAATCCAACGGGTAGCCTACATTTAGGGCATGCCCGTGGTGCTGCTGTCGGTGATGCGCTGTGTAATGTGCTTGATTATGCAGGTTACGAGGTGACCCGGGAATATTATATTAATGATGCCGGTAACCAAGTGGCTAATCTGTGTAAATCCATTGAAACCAGATACCTGCAGGAGCTGGGTCAAGAGGCAGAAATGCCGGAAGATGGTTACCATGGTGAGGATATTAAGGGTTTTGCGAAGGAGCTTGTGGCAGAAAAGGGCGATACCTTGCTCGAGATGAGCCCTAGTGAGCGCGCTGCTTTTTTCCGGACCTATGGACTTAATAAAGAGTTGGATAAAATTAAACGTGATCTAGGTCTTTTCCGTGTAAACTTCGATATCTGGTTCAGTGAAACCTCGCTGTATGAGAACGGAGAAGTACTGCGCTCGCTGGACGAGCTCCGTGATCGTGGAGAAGTGTATGAGCAAGATGGGGCAACCTGGCTGCAAACGACAAAATACGGGGATGATAAAGACCGTGTCTTGATCAAAAATGATGGCACATATACCTACCTTACCCCGGATATTGCTTATCACAGCGATAAGTATGGCCGCGGTTACGATAAAATGATTAACATTTGGGGCGCTGATCACCATGGTTATATTCCGCGGATGAAGGCGGCAATGTCAGCCCTTGGCAATGATCCTGAGAAGCTAGTGGTTCTGATTGCTCAGATGGTCAGCCTGTTCCAGAATGGTGAAAAGGTCAAAATGTCCAAACGTACCGGCAAAGCGGTTACGATGGAAGATTTGATGGAGGAAGTAGGGATCGATGCGATTCGTTATTTCTTCACCATGCGCAGCATGGATTCTCATCTTGATTTCGATATGGATTTGGCGATCTCTACTTCTAATGAAAATCCTGTATTCTATGTTCAATATGCGCATGCGCGTATTTGCAGTATTTTCCGTCAGGCAGAGGAGCAAGGGATTTCTATCCCTGATTACGCGGAAATTGACTTCTCCAAGCTGACAGCAGTGCATGAATATGACCTGCTGCGCAAAATTGGTGAGCTCCCGGCAGAAATCGCTGTTGCGGCTGAAGGTTATGCTCCACATCGCCTCATTCGTTATGTATATGAGCTGGCTGCGATGTTCCACAGTTATTACAAAGCTGAACGTGTAATTACTGAGGATGCTGCTCAAACCGTGGCGCGTCTTGTTCTGCTGGGCGCAACACGTACTACTATTGCCAATGTACTGCGTCTTGTCGGAGTTTCTGCACCG
Organism: Paenibacillus sp. FSL H3-0310; assembly: GCF_038002785.1. Lineage (NCBI taxonomy): Bacteria > Bacillati > Bacillota > Bacilli > Caryophanales > Paenibacillaceae > Paenibacillus > Paenibacillus sp. FSL H3-0310. The sequence goes on along the minus strand of NZ_JBBODC010000002.1, from coordinate 937,169 downwards.
GATCGCATGTAAATCAACAGCAAACGACAAAAAATCCGCCTTCCGGTTTCCTGGGGGGCGGATTTTTCTTTGCTGCCGTTCTTCGCACCGGCATCAGCTGCGCTAACGTCAGAGTGACCCACCCGGTGCCCGGGCGGGGTCTACACGTTCGCGGAGACCGAACGCTTCGCCCTTACTCCTGCTCTCAGCAGGCGTAGGGCATCGGCAGAGCCGCCGCCTAGGGATGCGCGGCGCTGCCCCTTACGCAGCCGCACCGGGGACGCGGTGCGGCGCAAGAGCAGCTTCAGCTCCCTTGGCGTGAGGCCCGGTCGCAGTGCGAGCAGCAGTGCGGCGGCTCCCGTGACATGCGAGGTCGCCATGGAGGTGCCGCTCATTTCTTTGTAGCCCTCCTTCAGCCAGCAGGAGGGCACGCCTTCGCCGGGCGCGTATACATCGATATATGAACCGCGATTGCTGAAGCCGGCAACCCGGTGTCTTTTATCGATGGCGCCCACGGCTATCGTCTCGGGATAACGTGCGGGATAGTCCCCGCCACGTTTGCCGTCATTCCCAGAGGAGGCAATGACGGCGATTCCGGCCCGATACGCTTTTATAACCACATTGTGGAGCGCCTTGCTTCTAGTCTTCATTCCAAAGCTCATATTAATGACGTCGATTCGGTTCTGCACACACCAATCAATACCTAGCACAATATCGGATACATAGGCTGATCCACTATGATCAAAAGCCTTGACTGGATATAGCAGCGCTCGCGGCGCCACTCCCATCATTCCGCGATTCCCCCCTGCTGCCGCTAAGGTTCCGGCGATATGAGTTCCGTGCCCATTATCATCCAGCGGCAGCATTCCGCGGTGTAGTAGGTTGACTCCAGTGGCTAATGAATGCTTCAGATCGGGATGACGGTAATCCGCGCCGGTGTCAATGACGCCGATTTTGACGTGAACTCCGGTTGATTTAGACCATGCCTGAGGAGCATGAATCGCTTTCACCCCCCATGGGAGCGCTGCGATTCCGCTTTTTTCGTTAGCTATGGAATGGATTTGGATTTGCAGATCGTCTTCGACATTTAGAAGGTCTGCAAATCGGTTCATCAGCTTTCCGGCGGCAGCGGGCACGAAGAAGGCCCGAATCAGCGGAGATACCTGTACTTGCCGCAGCTCGGGCTGCTTTGCTTTTAGAGCCTTCCATTGGGAGAAAGCTCCGGCATACTGGCGGGGATCGTTGAAGGTAAGAATACGCCGCTCACCATTTTTGGGGGCAACCGATATTTCTTCAAGAAGCATGTTCCAAAATTTGTAATAGTCCATAGGTTTCGCTGTCCCTCCTCGGTGCCCTGCTGCCATATTGTATGAGCGGAGGGAGGGGTCCGAATGGGAACTTGCCCTTTTTTAAGGAAATGGGCTGCCCAGCGTGTCAAAAGACGGCGCTTTACATAAAATAAACAGAAGAGATTAAAACTCTCTTTGTAACATCCCGTAAGGAGCCGATCCTTGGCGTGGATACAGTCATGCGCGGAGGTCTTCCTCCGCCTTTTTAAATCCCATTTCTAAAAACTTTGGGTGCGGCGAACCTTGCTACAATTACATATCAACTCTTCTTGATGAAGACAGGTTTCCTGTATGGATAATAAGCAGGAGGCTTTTTCTGTTGGGCGGTTCTTGCATTTGACTTGCATTTTGTTGTTAAATAGGTTTTACTTAGTTTTGTTAATGGATATTATTGAAATAAACCGTAATGTGAACAATGCGTGAGAGGAAGTGTCCTTTAGTGAGTACGCCACTCAATTTAAAGCTAGACCCTGAGAAAGTTAAAGAAATGCCAATGGTGGATCTTGCCTTTCTGGTGCTTAAAGCAGCCAATACACCGTATTATTACCGTGATCTGATGGTCGAGGTAGCCAAGTTACGCGGCATGACCGATCAAGAAAGCCAAGATACTATTGCCCAGTTATATACCGAGATTAACATTGACGGGCGTTTTGCCTGTGTCGGAACCAACCTTTGGGGACTGAAACGCTGGTATCCTCTTGAGCGCTCCGATGATCCGGTTGGTAACACTAAACGGGTGCGCATCATCAACGATGAAGACGATGATTTGGAAGATGACGATTTTGCTGATGAAGAAGAAAACTACACAGCTGAAGAAGAGGATTTCGACGCTATCGATGAAGATCGCGACGACCTCTATTCTGACGACGACAGCGAAGAAGAAGTCGACGAAGATGTCGTGATCGATGAAGATGACATAGACGAAGACGATACGGACGAAGACGATGCAGAAGATGGCGACGATGAAGATTCCGAGGATGACAAGTAAGATCAATAATCAGAAGAGTCTTGTCTGTGGCATAATTCCTCCCTTGACAGTGGGGGATCGTCAGAGTAAACTATTGCATGGGCTTATCATGTAAGTTAATAAACGTGTTTTCTAAAATAAAAAGTGCCCCGGTTCTACGGGTGTCACTTTTTTGTTTTTTTAGATGCAAAGTAGCTGTAGATTAATGGAATTTGAGGGATGACGGTTTATGTTTTCCCCGGTGAATTAAACTTTTGATTTCCCCTGTTTTGATGATAGTAAAACGGGTTACGATAAACACCATGTGCCGCTTTTATGTTTGGACTTTATTTAGGAGGGTTTTACAGTGACAAAGTATATTTTTGTAACGGGTGGCGTTGTGTCTTCCCTGGGTAAAGGCATTACCGCCGCTTCGCTGGGCAGGCTGCTCAAGAACAGAGGTCTAAAGGTAACGATTCAGAAATTTGATCCGTATCTTAACGTAGACCCTGGAACAATGAGCCCTTACCAGCACGGAGAAGTCTTCGTAACGGATGACGGTGCAGAGACTGACCTTGACCTTGGGCACTATGAACGGTTTATTGATATCAATCTGTCGAAGAACAGCAATGTGACGACAGGTAAGATCTATTCATCCGTAATCAGCAAGGAACGTCGTGGAGAGTACTTGGGTGGAACTGTACAAGTTATCCCGCATATTACGAATGAGATCAAAGAACGCGTGTTCCGCGCGGGCCGCGAGACCAACTCTGATGTTGTTATCACAGAGATCGGCGGTACTGTAGGGGATATTGAAAGTCTTCCGTTCCTGGAAGCGATTCGTCAAATCAAGAGTGATATTGGCCGGGAAAATGTGATGTATATCCACGTAACCTTGATTCCTTATATCAAGGCTGCTGGAGAAGTGAAGACGAAGCCGACACAGCATAGCGTTAAAGAGCTGCGCAGTATCGGTATTCAACCGAATGTCATCGTATGCCGTACGGAATATGAGCTTTCCGCAGATATGAAAGCCAAAATCGCACTCTTTTGCGATATTGATGCTAATGCTGTTGTGGAATGCCGCGATGCTTCGACGTTATATGAAGTTCCATTGAACCTTCGTGATGAAGGATTGGACGAGATTGTTGTTAATCATTTGAAGCTTACAACACCTGCGCCAGATATGCGCGAATGGGAAAGTATGCTTAGCCGGATTCAGAAATTAGAGAAGACAGTAGAAATCGCAATTGTAGGTAAGTACGTAGCACTGCATGACGCTTATTTGAGCGTTGTTGAATCACTTTCACACGCAGGTTTTGCTGCGAATGCAGAGGTTAAGATCCGCTGGGTGAATGCAGAGGAAATTACGGATGAGAACGTGGACGAAATGCTGCGTGGTATTGGCGGTATTCTTGTTCCTGGTGGTTTCGGTGATCGGGGAATCGAAGGTAAAATCTCCGCTATTCGTTATGCCCGTGAGCAATTGATACCTTTCTTTGGCATTTGCCTTGGAATGCAGGTTTCTGTAATTGAATATGGCCGTTCTGTTCTTGGACTACAAGGTGCAAACAGCTCCGAAATCGATCCAAATACACAATATCCATTGATTGATTTGCTTCCTGAGCAAAAAGATATTGAAGATATGGGCGGCACTATGCGTCTTGGGTTGTATCCTTGTAAGATTATTCCGGACTCTCTGGCAATGTCTTGCTATGATGATGAACTGGTATATGAGCGTCACCGTCACCGGTATGAGTTCAACAATGCTTACCGTGACGAAATTGAAAAAGCAGGACTGGTTATCTCCGGAACTTCTCCGGATGGCCGTCTAGTTGAGATCGTAGAGCTTCCAGAGCATCCGTGGTTCCTCTCGGTTCAATTCCACCCGGAATTCACTTCACGTCCGAACCGCCCGCAACCGCTATTCCGTGAATTTGTCAAAGCCTCTTTGACGCATTCCGAGCAGCAATAATTTATACACAGACAGAAAGAACCCTCGGTTCTTAAATAGTCGAAGAGAGCCTTCATCCGAAGGCTCTCTTTTTGTATTACCCTTTAATAGAAATATTGTAACTGACATTTATTTCATTTTAGACTCTTTATTTACCCATTTTATCCAATTAGCAGGATTTGGACAGTAAAGCACGAATAATAGGTTTCGTATGGAGTAGTTTCTAAAGGGGCCGGTCGCTGTGGAGAGCGCGGTATAGTCAATCTGCCTTAATTTCTGGGAGGGTATCGTATGGAAAAGAAGAAAGTATTAATTGTCGATGATCAGAATGGGATCCGGATTCTTCTTATGGAAGTGTTCAATAGTGAGGGATATACAACATTTCAAGCGGCTAACGGAAAATTGGCATTAGACATTGTTCGCAGCGAGTCACCCGATTTGGTCTTACTCGATATGAAAATACCGGGAATGGATGGACTCGAGATTCTGAAGCATCTAAAGGAGATCAATCCGTCCATTAAGGTCATTATGATGACGGCATATGGTGAACTGGACATGATTAAGGAGGCGACCAAGCTAGGGGCGTTAATGCATTTTACAAAGCCGTTCGACATAGACGAAATGCGCGTAGCGGTAAACATGCATCTTCATAACAAGTCTGTGGATCAATGCAGTTAGAACGGTGATTTCTGTATCGGTCCTATTTCGCGTGGTGACTCCGAAGAGGATGAGTGTAATTGTTATATGGGCTGGATAAAAATCGTCCCACCGGGACATTTTTTTGTTTACCCTATTTAGTATTTGACACAGGATGTGCTATAATAAGCCTGTATGTGATGTCGGTTTAAAAACATAGCCAACCAACATTCTTAGGAGGATGAAACCATGCCATTAGTATCTATGACAGACATGTTGAACAAAGCACTTGAAGGAAAATATGCAGTAGGTCAGTACAACATTAACAACTTGGAGTGGACTCAAGCTATTCTTGGTGCCGCTGAACAAGAAAAATCACCAGTAATCCTTGGTGTATCTGAAGGCGCAGCACGCCACATGGGCGGCTTCACTACTGTTGTTAAAATGGTTGAAGGTCTAATTATTGACATGAATATCACTGTTCCTGTAGCTATCCACCTTGACCATGGATCTAGCTTTGATAAATGTAAAGCAGCAATTGATGCTGGATTTACATCCGTAATGATCGACGGTTCCCATCACCCAATCGATGAGAACATCGATATGACTAAAAAAGTCGTTGAATATGCTCACGCTAAAGGCGTTTCTGTAGAAGCTGAAGTAGGTACTGTTGGTGGACAAGAAGACGACGTTATCGGCGGCATCATGTATGCTAAGCTTGATGAGTGCGTACGTATTGTGAAAGAAACAGGTATCGACACCCTGGCTCCTGCACTTGGTTCCGTTCATGGACCTTACCATGGCGAGCCTAACCTCGGATTCAAAGAAATGGAAGAAATCCGTGACGCTACTAACATCCCAATGGTTCTTCATGGTGGTACAGGTATTCCTGAACATGACATCAAGAAAGCCATCTCCCTGGGTACTTCCAAAATCAACGTGAACACTGAGAACCAAATCGTGTTCGCAAAAGTGGTTCGCGAAGTTCTAGCTGCTAAACCTGATGCTTACGATCCACGTACATTCATCGCACCAGGCCGTGATGCAATCAAAGAAACCGTTATTGGTAAAATTCGCGAATTTGGATCCAACAACAAAGCCTAATCATTGTAGCTTCCGCCTCAGGTGGACAAGCAATTTGTTAAAGGATAGGGCTATTACTCTGTCCAGTTGAATAGTTTGATGAGGAAAGCACACCGCTTAGCCGGTGTCTTTCCATTTTCATCACTAAAAGTCCACAGCACGTATTGCCCACCCAGCTGCAATACACGTAGGGGGAAATTGATAAATCTATGGAAAAATTAATGATTGGCGGTGGACGTCCGCTAGAGGGCGTTGTAACCATCAGTGGAGCAAAGAATAGTGCCATCGCGCTTATTCCTGCGGCAATTTTGGCCGAATCTGAAGTTGTTCTGGATAATTTACCGTCCCTTAGTGATGTAGCCGTTTACTCCGAAATCTTGCAAGAGCTTGGCGCTAATGTATCCTGGTCAGGCAATCAGATGAGAATTGACCCTTCACGTATTGTATCTATTCCAATGCCCAATGGGCCGGTTAAGAAACTTAGAGCTTCGTATTATATGATGGGAGCTCTGCTTGGAAGATTCAAAGAAGCGACAATAGGTCTTCCTGGTGGCTGTAATTTTGAACCTCGTCCAATTGATCAACATATCAAGGGATTCGAGGCTTTGGGAGCAACAGTTACCAACGAACATGGTTCTATCCACTTATATGCAAAAGAGCTACGCGGTGCGAAGATTTATCTGGACGTATCAAGCGTAGGTGCCACTATAAACATCATGCTGGCGGCTTCACGAGCCAAAGGCTCTACAATTATTGAAAATGCGGCTAAAGAGCCTGAGATTATAGATGTAGCTACCCTATTGAACTCTATGGGCGCTGTTATTAAAGGCGCTGGTACAGAAACCATCCGGATCGAAGGGGTCTCGGAAATGCACGGTTGCCGTCATTCCATTATTCCCGATCGGATTCAAGCAGGAACTTATATGATTGCCGCTGCGGCTACGCGCGGTAATGTGTTGATAGATAATGTTATTCCTAAGCACTTGGAAGCCTTAACAGCCAAGCTTTTAGAGATGGGCGTGGATATTGAAGAGCTTGATGAAAGTATCCGAGTTATAGGTAGAGCTAATTATGAACATGCAGATGTTAAAGCACTGACCTATCCTGGATTTCCTACAGATTTACAATCTCCTATGACAAGTATGCTGACACAGGCAGAAGGGGTTAGTGTGCTTAGCGATTTCGTCTACAGCAACCGCTTCAAGCATGTGCCAGAGTTGGTAAGAATGGGCGCAAAGATTCGTGTTGAAGGCCGATCTGCAATTATTGAGGGCAGTAAACTTAATGCTGCTAAAGTAAAGGCAGCTGATCTGCGTGCGGGTGCAGCCCTTGTCATTGCCGGGTTAACAGTAGAAGATGGTATTACTGAAGTGACCGGCGTAGAGTATATTGATCGTGGTTATGATAATTTAGTGAGCAACCTTCGGCAACTTGGTGCTCATGTTTGGCGTGAGAATGAATAATATTAGGATATCCCGCTTGGAAGGAGTATTAATTTGCGGCCAAACCGCATATTTCCTTCCATTTGGGGTAATACTAACCTAATGAGCATTTTAATAGAATCATATTTTTGCCTAGTAGATAGACTAGGAAGAACTCATTTAAAAATTGAATAGGTGGTTATTACATGGATCTTCAAATTTCCGATCTGGAAGAAATGAAGCTGACCGAGTTATATAAGCTGGCCAAGAAATACCAGATTCCTTATTACGGACAGCTGAAGAAACGGGAACTGATCTTTGCGATCCTTCGGGCACAGGCAGAGCAGAGCGGTCTCATGTTTATGGAAGGCGTACTAGAAATTTTGCCTGAGGGCTATGGATTTCTTAGGCCGATTAACTATTTGCCCAGTGCTGAAGATATTTACATCTCAGCTTCACAAATTCGTAAGTTTGATCTCAGAAGCGGAGATCTTGTGTCTGGTAAATGTCGGACACCAAAAGAAAATGAACGATATTTTGGCCTGCTTCAAGTCAATGCAGTTAATGGCGAGAACCCTGCTAGTGCAGCGGAGCGTCTTCATTTTCCAGCATTAACACCACTTTATCCGCAAGACAAGCTACCGCTTGAAACATCCCCTACTCATTTGTCTACCCGAATAATGGATTTGCTCGCTCCTGTAGGTTTGGGGCAGCGGGGTTTGATTGTAGCACCTCCAAAAGCAGGAAAAACGCTCCTCTTAAAAGAAATTGCCAATAGTATTTCCACTAATAATCCTGAGATTGAGCTCTTTGTATTGCTGATTGATGAACGTCCTGAAGAAGTAACCGATATGCAGCGATCTGTAAAAGGCGAAGTGGTTGCATCGACGTTTGATGAGCTTCCAGAGAATCATATTAAAGTGGCTGAGCTTGTGTTGCAAAGGGCACTTCGTTTAGTTGAGCACAAGAAGGATGTAGTTATTCTTTTGGATAGCATTACGCGTCTGGCGCGTGCTTATAATCTGGTGGTTCCACCATCTGGACGTACACTTAGCGGGGGGATTGACCCGGCGGCTTTTCACCGGCCGAAGCGGTTTTTTGGTTCTGCACGGAATGTGGAAGAAGGCGGATCATTAACTATTTTGGCAACAGCATTAATAGATACTGGCTCGCGTATGGATGATATTATATATGAAGAATTTAAGGGTACCGGTAATATGGAGCTTCATTTGGACCGCAAATTGGCGGAACGCCGGATATTCCCAGCTATCGATATTCGTCGTTCAGGTACACGTCGCGAAGAAGTGCTCTTGAGCAAAGAAGAACTGGATACGATTTGGGCGATTCGCAAAAATATGAACGAGTCCTACGATTTTGTGGAGGGATTCATCAAAAAGCTGCGTGATACGAAGACTAATGCTGAGTTCTTGGCATCCTTTGACGTTGCTGGGGCAAAAACAACACCAAACGGGACTGCAAGTAACGGAGGCACCTCCAACAGCGGTACAGCTGCTCGTCGTACCACACGGGCGAAGACACCTTCAGTACCTACAACTTGAGAATTGATAATAAGAGGAGACTAACATGTATTTGGTATATGCCGACGGGCAAGGAAACGTATATGATCATCCCGAACTGTACGGGCTAGCCCGTAGTGGGGATATGATTGTTGAAATGCTGGAGGAAGAATTAATTCCATTACCAGAAGGTGCTACGCTCGTGGGCTTGCCTAGTACACGTGCTGTGGGTATGAATCCTGAGACGGGTGAAATGATGTCTTTGCCGGAAGGTTCGCAGGCTGTCGGAGCGCTGCTGCCGCAAGGCTACACTCGTCTATGTCTTCCTGGTTATGTGAAGACAGATAAGTCTTATAAGCTTCCTCTGTTTGGGTATTCGGCTGTAGTGTGGAAGGATGGCGGGTTCTATGTTGCGGCAGACCCTACCGATAATCCAGAGAAATGGAATCCACTTAATTGTGACAAAGAAGATCTTGAAGTCAGTGTTGGTGAGATGACAGCCAAATATCCTGATAACCGCCTCTATGAGCATCTTTCTAACTGTGCGCTTGGCTATGAATGCCTGACTTCCTCCAATACCTTTTTAGGGCGTTGGGAGGGCGGTGTACCCGTCTCTTATTCATGTAATGCTGGATGTTTTGGTTGTATTTCTGAGCAACCTGATGATAGCGGCTTTGTATCTCCGCAGACTCGGATGAATTTCCGGCCTACGGTCAACGAAATTTCACAAGTTATGTTGGAGCATTTAAAGACGCCTGAATCGATTATCAGCTTTGGACAAGGCTGTGAAGGGGAACCTTCCACGCAGGCAAAACTTATTATAGAAGCTATTCGTGAAGTGCGCTCGATTACTGATATGGGCTATATCAATATCAACACCAATGCGGGATTAAGCGATCATATGCGAGGAATCGTTGATGCTGGGCTCGATTTGATGCGTGTCAGCACAATCAGTGCCCTTGATGACCATTATAATGCTTATTACAAACCACGCGGTTATACATTGGCCAATGTAGAAAAATCTTTGAAATACGCTGCTTCGCAGGGGGTTTACACATCGATCAATTATCTGATCTTCCCTGGAGTGACTGATCGCGAAGAAGAGATTGAAGCGATGCTGGAGTTTGTAAGACGTACTGATCTTAAGCTTATTCAGATGCGCAATCTAAACATTGACCCGGAGAGTTATTTAGAGTTGATTCCTCCTGCCCAGGGTGAAATCCTTGGGATGAAGACGATGCTTGATATTTTCCGCGATGAACTGCCGGATGTAGTTATAGGCTCTTATACACATGTGCCACCAGCAGATATGGCGCGGGCTAAGCGGCGGGGAATCAATATTTAAGCAGCTAAAATGTAAAAATGAAACATATTGCCCAATTTGATATTTCGTGCTAAAATACCACAGTGTAATCATATAACTCTGGGTCCGCATGAGGCTTAGGGCATGAGAGGTGAAATTCAAAATGCAAGAAGCAATTCAACCAAAGTATAATGTAACTAAGGTAACCTGCGCATGTGGCAACACTTTCGAAGCTGGCTCTGTTAAACAAGAGCTTCGTGTCGAAATTTGCTCCAACTGCCATCCGTTCTTCACTGGCAAGCAGAAGTTCTTGGATGCCGGCGGTCGCGTTGATAAATTTAAGAAGAAATATGGTATCTAATTTGAACAGTCGCTTTGCGGCTTAACGGTTAGATTGAGCCCCCAGTTGTATAGCTGAGGGGCTCATTTTATGTCTTGGAGTTGATTTTTGTCCGAGCGTGAGCTATACTTATCTTCGCCGTGCTAGACGGGGAGGTAGCGGTGCCCTGTAACTCGCAATCCGCTGTAGCGAGGTTGAATTCCTGTTAGAGGTGCTATCGATGTGAGGCCTTGGTTCCTACGGGCTGTGTTGACAGTTGGGTCCTCCGCAATGAGTGCTTATGAACCTGGTCAGGTCCGGAAGGAAGCAGCCATAAGTAAGATTACTCTTGTGCCGGAGGGTGGCCTAACTCGAGCAGTCATGTAGGGTTGCCGCTTGGATCGTAGCCATCAATAACAGGTGCACGGTTTATAATTCTGTTTATCATAGCATCTTTGCCACAAGCAAAGATGCTTTTTGTTTTTGGTCAATAGCCGATGAATATAGTATAATAAATTTGCGACAAATGCCGGGAAAGCGGCAGCTTAAGAGAGGGTAATGCATAGTGGAACATATCGCGCTGTACCGTGCTTGGCGGCCGCAGTCGTTTCAAGACATGGTTGGACAACAGCACATTATCCAAACGCTGCAGAACGCAATTCGTGAACAGCGGGTTTCGCATGCCTATCTGTTCAGCGGTCCGCGGGGAACTGGTAAGACAAGTGCTGCTAAAGTCTTAGCTAAAGCGGTTAACTGTGAACGTGGGCCAGGTCCGGAACCTTGTAACGAATGTCCATCCTGCCTGCGAATCGCTGCGGGTAATGTAATGGATGTGCAGGAAATAGATGCGGCATCAAACCGGGGCGTAGAGGAGATTCGTGATCTGCGTGAGAAGGTGAAGTATGCACCTACCGAGGTGCGCCGTAAAGTGTATATCATTGATGAAGTGCATATGCTGACGACAGAAGCTTTTAATGCTCTATTAAAGACTTTGGAGGAACCGCCGTCACATGCGATGTTTATTCTTGCGACAACGGAACCTCACAAATTGCCGGCGACAATAATTTCCCGTTGTCAGCGTTTTGACTTCCGTAGAGTGGCGTTAGAAGAACAGACCGCCCATCTGACTGCTATTTGTGAGAAGGAAGGGATTACAGCGGATAACAACGCATTGCAGTATATTGCCCGTCTATCTGATGGTGGTATGCGTGATGCATTGAGCTTGCTGGATCAGATTTCATCCTTTACAGATGGTAATGTTACGTACGAGCAAGTGTTAGGAATGACAGGAGGAATTCCCTCCGAGCAATTTGCACGTCTTGCCACTGCCATATTAGAAGGTGATATGGGTCTTCTTCTGGAGCTCGTTGAGCAGCTTATGCATGAAGGTAAAAGTGCAGATAAATGCCTAGAGAATCTCATGTATTATTTCCGTGATTTATTGATGATTAAGATGGTACCCGAGGCCGATCAATTAACAGAGCGGGTGCTGAATCCTGCTGAATTTAAAGATATGGCCACCGCATTTTCTCGGGAGCGTCTATTTCAGATTGTAGATACAATCAATAAATACCTAGGTGAAATGAAATACGCAACACATCCTCAGACACTGTTTGAAGTGGCGCTGATGAAGCTTTGCAGCTTGCAGCAAGAGGTAAGTCAGAGCGCCGCATTTGCTCCGTTAGGTGAAACAAATGCCGGAGTAAGCACGAATAATTCGAGCGTTGACTCTGGTGAACTGGATCTTCTCAAAAGACAGATCGCAGCACTGGAGAAGAAGCTGGAACAGGCAATGCAATCCGGTGGTATTTCCGGAGGAGGGCGTGATGGTGCTCCTGCACCGAAATCGCACGCGGTTCCAACACCGCGGGTTTCCTCAGCCTCGAAAATGCCTCCTAACGTAGATAAGTTTATTGCTGGTAAGGATAGTCCCGATTTTGCAGCTATCTATAAACAGTGGAGCCTTGTCCTGCAGGGAGTAAAAGAGGAAAAGGTAACGGTTCATGCATGGTTTGTAGACGGTGAGCCAGTATCGATTATGGAGGATGCGGTACTTGTTGCATTCAAGAACACGATTCACCGCGATACTACTGAGAAGCCGGCAAACAGACAGGTTATTGAGAGTGTGCTTGCAGCGCGTCTAGGCAAACCTTATAGACTTGTAACCATGATGCTTCGTGACTGGAATGAAGCTGCCCAGAAGTCTGTGGGACAGACTGGCAAAGAAGAACTGCAATTGGAGCATGAACACGATACTGCAGAAGCTAAACCTGAACCTTGGATTGATGAGGCTATCCAGCTTTTTGGAGAAGACCTTGTTGTCATAAAAGAGTAATATAAACATACTAGCGCTAATTGCGCATTCCAAAGGAGAGACGATGTATGAATAATATGAACCAAATGATGAAGCAAGTTAAGAAAATGCAGGAGCAAATGCTTAAAGCTCAAGAGGAACTCGGAGGCAAGGTTATTGAGGGTTCATCAGGTGGCGGCGTAGTTACTGTTCAAGTAAACGGCCACAAAAAATTGCTGTCTATTCAAATTAAACCGGAAGCCGTTGATCCGGAAGATGTTGAAATGCTGCAAGATCTTGTAATCACTGCTGTAAATGATGCATTGACTCAAGCTGAAGAGCTTGCTAACAATGACATGGGTAAATTCACTGGTGGAATGAAGATCCCAGGCTTGTTCTAATAGCCCACTCCACTTCAGTCTAAAGGAGAATTATTAATTTGTATTATCCCGAACCGCTAGCTAAGCTGATCGATGCTTTTACGCGTTTGCCCGGGATTGGACCGAAGACAGCCGCCCGGTTAGCTTTTCATGTGCTTAACATGAAAGAGGATGAAGTCATTGATTTTGCAAAAGCGCTAGTAAGCGTCAAACGCAATCTTCACTATTGCTCGGTCTGCTGTAATATTACGGATACGGACCCATGTAAGATATGTCAGGACAAAACTAGAGATCCTTCAGTGATATGTGTGATTCAAGACTCTAAGGATTTGGTGGCTATAGAACGAACCAAGGAGTTTAATGGATATTACCATGTTCTTCAGGGTGCTATTTCACCTATGGAAGGTATCGGCCCTGATGATATTCGCCTGAAAGAATTATTGACCCGTCTGAGTGATGAGAGAGTAAGCGAGCTTATAATGGCGACTAACCCCAACATTGAGGGAGAAGCAACGGCGATGTACATTTCTCGTCTTGTTCGGCCGTTTGAGATTAAAATCACCAGGATAGCTCATGGCTTGCCTGTAGGTGGCGATCTTGAATACGCTGATGAAGTTACTTTGTCCAAAGCGTTGGAAGGCCGTCGCGAGCTATTCTAGCAGCTCTATAGTGGTATTTTTCAAAAAGGAAGCCCTCGGGTTTCCTTTTTTTTGTTCTAAGTTTGTCCCTATCCCGATATGAATGAGAATAACGAGATGTGTATTTTGCATCAAAATTATTCTGAGGAGGAATTGAAATGGGATGGTGGAGAGAGCTGTGGTGGGGAGTGGATAAGGAACAAGGCGAAAAGGAAAGTGAGGGATGGGAAACCCTCTTAGAGGTCCGTAAGGCGCATTCAGAGTGGGAGAGGGCGTACTTGATGTTCGACGAGGCGTTGGGACAGGATCAGATAGATTACGCGATATATATTTTGGAGGCTGCAGAACGTAAATATCAGATACATCTCAAACATGCAAAAAGCTTGGGGTTGAACAGCAGTCAAATATAAGGGCTTATAAATAAATGTATAAGGGGGATCTACATGCTTAGAATGATAGCTATGGGCGTATTGATATTATCCGTTATCTTATTAGGTTTAGTTGTATTTAGAAAAAAGCTGGGTTTTGGGTGGCTAAGTTTATTTGGGGTTCATTTGGTATTGGCTGCACTCGGGATATATGTAGTGAACTTCTCAGGTTTGCTCACGCAGGTGTATATCCCTTTAAACCCTGCAACTATAGGCGCAGTAACGGTTCTTGGGCTTCCTGGCGTGGTTATGTTGCTCGGATTAAGAATAATTTTATTTTAATGCTTGACGTGGCTTTGAAAAATATGATACATTAAGTCTCGCCCGTTTGGACAAGCTGTTGATTAACAACTTGCTGAAATGGTCAAGCGAAAAAAGAAATTAAAAAAATGCTTGACGAAAACAAAGGCGCTGTGATATATTATAAAGGTCGCTGCTGACAAGCAACGACGACGAAAGATGAGACATTGATCTTTGAAAACTGAACAACGAGTGAGTAGGAAATCACGTAAGTGAAATCCAAAATTAGAGAATTAATTTTCTCGTCAGATGTTTCAAAATGAGCATATCGCTCTTTTCAATACTAATTGGAGAGTTTGATCCTGGCTCAGGACGAACGCTGGCGGCGTGCCTAATACATGCAAGTCGAGCGGAGTTATTTTGAAAGCTTGCTTTCAAAATAACTTAGCGGCGGACGGGTGAGTAACACGTAGGCAACCTGCCCTTCAGACTGGGATAACTACCGGAAACGGTAGCTAATACCGGATAATTTCTTTTTTCTCCTGAGAGAAGAATGAAAGACGGAGCAATCTGTCACTGAGGGATGGGCCTGCGGCGCATTAGCTAGTTGGTGGGGTAACGGCCCACCAAGGCGACGATGCGTAGCCGACCTGAGAGGGTGAACGGCCACACTGGGACTGAGACACGGCCCAGACTCCTACGGGAGGCAGCAGTAGGGAATCTTCCGCAATGGGCGAAAGCCTGACGGAGCAACGCCGCGTGAGTGATGAAGGTTTTCGGATCGTAAAGCTCTGTTGCCAGGGAAGAACGTCCGGTAGAGTAACTGCTACCGGAGTGACGGTACCTGAGAAGAAAGCCCCGGCTAACTACGTGCCAGCAGCCGCGGTAATACGTAGGGGGCAAGCGTTGTCCGGAATTATTGGGCGTAAAGCGCGCGCAGGCGGCTATTTAAGTCTGGTGTTTAAACCTTGGGCTCAACCTGAGGTCGCACTGGAAACTGGGTGGCTTGAGTACAGAAGAGGAAAGTGGAATTCCACGTGTAGCGGTGAAATGCGTAGATATGTGGAGGAACACCAGTGGCGAAGGCGACTTTCTGGGCTGTAACTGACGCTGAGGCGCGAAAGCGTGGGGAGCAAACAGGATTAGATACCCTGGTAGTCCACGCCGTAAACGATGAGTGCTAGGTGTTAGGGGTTTCGATACCCTTGGTGCCGAAGTTAACACAGTAAGCACTCCGCCTGGGGAGTACGGTCGCAAGACTGAAACTCAAAGGAATTGACGGGGACCCGCACAAGCAGTGGAGTATGTGGTTTAATTCGAAGCAACGCGAAGAACCTTACCAGGTCTTGACATCCCTCTGAATCTGCTAGAGATAGCAGCGGCCTTCGGGACAGAGGAGACAGGTGGTGCATGGTTGTCGTCAGCTCGTGTCGTGAGATGTTGGGTTAAGTCCCGCAACGAGCGCAACCCTTAACTTTAGTTGCCAGCAAGTAATGTTGGGCACTCTAGAGTGACTGCCGGTGACAAACCGGAGGAAGGTGGGGATGACGTCAAATCATCATGCCCCTTATGACCTGGGCTACACACGTACTACAATGGCCGGTACAACGGGAAGCGAAGCCGCGAGGTGGAGCCAATCCCATCAAAGCCGGTCTCAGTTCGGATTGCAGGCTGCAACTCGCCTGCATGAAGTCGGAATTGCTAGTAATCGCGGATCAGCATGCCGCGGTGAATACGTTCCCGGGTCTTGTACACACCGCCCGTCACACCACGAGAGTTTACAACACCCGAAGTCGGTGGGGTAACCCGCAAGGGAGCCAGCCGCCGAAGGTGGGGTAGATGATTGGGGTGAAGTCGTAACAAGGTAGCCGTATCGGAAGGTGCGGCTGGATCACCTCCTTTCTATGGAGAATCGTTCTCTGCAATGAGGACATTCAAATCGGAAGCTCAGCTTCCACAATAGAACCTTCGGGTTCGAACACTCACTCGTGTTCAGTTTTGAAAGAGCAAGTCTCTTTCGTATGCGTTTGGTGGCGATAGCGGAGGGGTTCCACACGTACCCATCCCGAACACGACCGTTAAGCCCTCCAGCGCCGATGGTACTTGGACCGAAGGGTCCTGGGAGAGTAGGACGTTGCCAAGCGGACAACCAATTCATTGGTTGATTCACAATGTTATATATGTTATATGGGCTTTTAGCTCAGTTGGTTAGAGCGCACCTCTGATAAGGGTGAGGTCGGTGGTTCGAGTCCACCAAGGCCCACCATATAACATTATAGAGTAATTTTATGGGGCCATAGCTCAGCTGGGAGAGCGCCTGCCTTGCAAGCAGGAGGTCAGCGGTTCGATCCCGCTTGGCTCCACCATAAATTTTTAAATGAATAACTTTTTCAACTTGATCCTTGAAAACTGGATACCGAAACGAATTTGCGTTTTAGAACATCTTTTAGCAACTTGTGTAAACAAGTAAATGTTATTAGTGAGATTTTTCTTCGGAAGAATCAAGGTTAAGCTAATAAGAGCACACGGAGGATGCCTAGGCGCCAGGAGCCGACGAAGGACGTGGCGAACAACGAAACTGCCTCGGGGAGCTGTAAGCAAGCTTTGATCCGGGGGTGTCCGAATGGGGAAACCCAGCTGTGGTAATTCGCAGTTACTCATTTCTGAATACATAGGAAATGTAGAGGCAGACCAGGGGAACTGAAACATCTAAGTACCCTGAGGAAGAGAAAACAATAGTGATTCCGTCAGTAGCGGCGAGCGAACGCGGAACAGCCTAAACCTAAGAGCTTGCTCTTAGGGGTTGTGGGACGTCTCACATGGAGTTACAAAGGAATATGGTAGGTGAAGAGGTCTGGAAAGGCCCGCGATAGAGGTAAAAGCCCTGTAACCTAAACTGTATTCTCTCCGAGACGGATCCCGAGTAGTGCGGGGCACGTGAAACCCCGTATGAATCCAGCAGGACCATCTGCTAAGGCTAAATACTACCTGGCGACCGATAGTGAAACAGTACCGTGAGGGAAAGGTGAAAAGCACCCCGGAAGGGGAGTGAAATAGAACCTGAAACCGTGTGCTTACAAAAAGTCAGAGCCCTATTAATGGGTGATGGCGTGCCTTTTGTAGAATGAACCGGCGAGTTACGTTTAACATGCAAGGTTAAGCCGAGAAGGTGGAGCCGCAGCGAAAGCGAGTCTGAATAGGGCGAATGAGTATGTGGACGTAGACCCGAAACCGTGTGATCTACCCCTGTCCAGGGTGAAGGTGCGGTAACACGCACTGGAGGCCCGAACCCACGTACGTTGAAAAGTGCGGGGATGAGGTGGGGGTAGCGGAGAAATTCCAATCGAACTCGGAGATAGCTGGTTCTCCCCGAAATAGCTTTAGGGCTAGCCTCGGTATAAGAGTAGTGGAGGTAGAGCACTGATTGGGTGCGGGGTCCGCAAGGATTACCAAGCTCAGTCAAACTCCGAATGCCATATACTTATTGCCGGGAGTCAGACAGTGAGTGCTAAGATCCATTGTCAAAAGGGAAACAGCCCAGACCATCAGCTAAGGTCCCCAAGTGTGTGTTAAGTGGGAAAGGATGTGGAGTTGCACAGACAACCAGGATGTTGGCTTAGAAGCAGCCACCATTGAAAGAGTGCGTAATAGCTCACTGGTCGAGTGACTCTGCGCCGAAAATGTAACGGGGCTAAACACACCACCGAAGCTATGGCTAGATACGTATGTATCTGGGGTAGGGGAGCGTTGTGTAGGGGTTGAAGGTGTACTGAAAAGAGCGCTGGACACTACACAAGTGAGAATGCCGGTATGAGTAACGAAAAGATCAGTGAGAATCTGATCCGCCGAAAGCCCAAGGTTTCCTGAGGAAGGCTCGTCCGCTCAGGGTAAGTCGGGACCTAAGGCGAGGCCGAAAGGCGTAGTCGAAGGACAACAGTTTGAAATTACTGTACCACCGTAATCCGCTATGAGCGATGGGGTGACGCAGGAGGGTAGTGACGCGGACTGATGGATGTCCGTCTAAGCAGTGAGGCTGATGTGTAGGCAAATCCGCACATCGTTAAGGCTGGGCTGTGATGGGGAGCGAAAATTATAGTAGCGAAGGTCATGATCTCACACTGCCAAGAAAAGCCTCTAGCCAGGAGAAGGTGCCCGTACCGCAAACCGACACAGGTAGGCGAGAAGAGAATTCTAAGGCGCGCGGAAGAACTCTCGTTAAGGAACTCGGCAAAATGACCCCGTAACTTCGGGAGAAGGGGTGCCCCGGTAGTGTGAATAGCACGAGGGGGCCGCAGTGAAAAGGCCCAAGCGACTGTTTAGCAAAAACACAGGTCTGTGCGAAGCCGCAAGGCGAAGTATACGGGCTGACGCCTGCCCGGTGCTGGAAGGTTAAGGGGAGTGGTTAGGGGTAACCCGAAGCTATGAACCGAAGCCCCAGTAAACGGCGGCCGTAACTATAACGGTCCTAAGGTAGCGAAATTCCTTGTCAGGTAAATTCTGACCCGCACGAATGGCGTAACGACTTGGGCGCTGTCTCAACGAGAGATCCGGTGAAATTTTAATACCTGTGAAGATGCAGGTTACCCGCGACAAGACGGAAAGACCCCATGGAGCTTTACTGCAGCTTGATATTGAATTTGGGTACGATCTGTACAGGATAGGTGGGAGCCGTAGAAATCGGAGCGCAAGCTTCGGTGGAGGCGCCGTTGGGATACCACCCTGATCGTATCTAGGTTCTAACCTAGTGCCCTTATCGGGTACGGGGACCGTGTCAGGCGGGCAGTTTGACTGGGGCGGTCGCCTCCTAAAGAGTAACGGAGGCGTTCCAAGGTTCCCTCAGAATGGTTGGAAATCATTCGCAGAGTGCAAAGGCATAAGGGAGCTTGACTGCGAGACCTACAAGTCGAGCAGGGACGAAAGTCGGACTTAGTGATCCGGTGGTACCGCATGGAAGGGCCATCGCTCAACGGATAAAAGCTACCCTGGGGATAACAGGCTTATCTCCCCCAAGAGTCCACATCGACGGGGAGGTTTGGCACCTCGATGTCGGCTCATCGCATCCTGGGGCTGAAGTAGGTCCCAAGGGTTGGGCTGTTCGCCCATTAAAGCGGTACGCGAGCTGGGTTCAGAACGTCGTGAGACAGTTCGGTCCCTATCTGTCGTGGGCGCAGGAAATTTGAGAGGAGCTGTCCTTAGTACGAGAGGACCGGGATGGACGTACCGCTGGTGCACCAGTTGTTCCGCCAGGAGCATGGCTGGGTAGCTACGTACGGACGGGATAAGCGCTGAAAGCATCTAAGCGTGAAGCCCCCCTCAAGATGAGATTTCCCAATTAGTAAGACCCCTTGAAGACGACGAGGTAGATAGGTTGGAGGTGGAAGTGCAGCAATGCATGGAGCTGACCAATACTAATCGGTCGAGGGCTTATCCTATACGTAGAATGCAGATTCGTTTCGGATTCAGTTTTCAGGGAGTCAAATTCCTGTTTGGATTGCTGTGGTACTGATATCGTTTGGAGAGATACCCAAGTGGCTATAAGGGGACCCTCTGCTAAGGGGTTAGACTGCGTAAGCGGTGCGTGGGTTCGAATCCCACTCTCTCCGCCATTTTCAATCCATAGCAATACTAATTATTGTGGCGGTGTAGCTCAGCTGGCTAGAGCGTACGGTTCATACCCGTGAGGTCGGGGGTTCGATCCCCTTCGCCGCTACCATAATACCTGGAGGCTTAGCTCAGCTGGGAGAGCATCTGCCTTACAAGCAGAGGGTCGGGGGTTCGATCCCCTCAGCCTCCACCATTTTCATCTTTTAGAATTGCTTTTACACCGTGCCGGTGTAGCTCAACTGGTAGAGCAACTGACTTGTAATCAGTAGGTTGGGGGTTCAAGTCCTCTCGCCGGCACCATTTTTAATTAATGCGGAACCGTGGTGTAGTTGGCCTAACATGCCTGCCTGTCACGCAGGAGACCGCGGGTTCGAATCCCGTCGGTTCCGCCATTTTTTCCACAAAATGAGTGGGAAGTGTAAGACTTTTCCGCTTAATTGTCATGTAATCTTATGGCTCGGTAGCTCAGTCGGTAGAGCAGAGGACTGAAAATCCTCGTGTCGGCGGTTCGATTCCGTCCCGAGCCACCTTTTTTGGGGGATTAGCGAAGTGGCCAAACGCATCAGACTGTAAATCTGCTCACGTACGTGTTCGGTGGTTCGAATCCATCATCCCCCACCATTTATGAGCCATTAGCTCAGTTGGTAGAGCACCTGACTTTTAATCAGGGTGTCGAAGGTTCGAGTCCTTCATGGCTCATCCCAAACAGAAAGTCATCACCTTAGGGTGGTGGCTTTTTTTGTGTTTTTATGTCGTATTATAGTAGCGCGCTGCTGTAGTGATTAACATAATATTAGAGAATATGCTAAAATAGGCGAAAAGAGCAAAAGTGGTGGAGTATGGTGACTATGGATAGCGAAACATTGCGAAAAAAGTTAGAGCAGCTCACCGGAAAGAAAACCGGAATCAAGCAGTTAGGGAGGCAACATTCAGCTTCTCTTTTTAGCCTGGGATTGGAAGCACAAGAACAGCCGGTAATCCATGAAGGTCATCTTTGGGCACCATTATATGAGACTGATGGACGTGTAACCGCTGTCTGGGTGGAATTGGATGGACTTAACTCTTTGGAAATACAATTAGTGAATTATGCAGTTCGAAACTTTGCAATTGCACTAAAAGCTACTGGGGTTAGAGAAGAAGGGGAAGCGGAGGCTCGGCAGCTGGGTACCTGGTTGAACACCGAACTGGAGCAAGAGAAAAATGACTCTGAGATACCCGATGAGATGGCTCTAAAGGGACGTTTATTCGGAGATATGGTTCCATTCCTACTTAGCAGTGAGAATGCACATAGCCCGCAGATCACTTATCGTTCCTTAATGAAGCTGCTGCGCAGCTATTTTGAGAATGAAATTCTGCTTATACCTCTTCAAGAAAAAGAATGGTTAATATTGGCCCGGAAGGAACTACTCACGGGCGGAGATGATAAGGATGAGGAAGAAGAGAGTGTAGATGAAATTCTGGCTCAGACCAGTATGGGCTTGCACGAACTGATAGCTAGCGAATGGGTAGGTGTATTCCATTTGGCTGTAGCTCCGGCTATCGTTCCTGTTAAGGGATTGACGGGATCCGTGGCCTTGCTGAGGGAGACTATTGTACTCGGACGTATTTTCCAAGTGGGTGAATATATTCATTTACCTTGGGAGCTGCATTTGGAACGTTTGGTTAACAGCATTCCTGATGCACGGCGTAAACAGTTACTTGGACAGATTGGCGACTATTCTTCCGTATTATCGGATAAAGAGATGCTGATGACCCTGGAGACGTTTTTTGAGATGGATTGTAATGTAAGTGAAACAGCCAAGAAGTTATATATTCATCGCAACACGCTTTTATACCGTCTGGACAAGATAAAACAGGAGACGGGTGCCGATGTGCGTAGCTTTGGGGACGCTGCTATTGTGAAGCTTACTATGCTTTTGTATAAAGTGACGAAAAGGAAATAGGTTTTTTGTGAACGTTACAAATAGTCACCGTGTCCCGTCTAGGGTAATATAAATGTACAAGGAAAAAAGAATTTTTCAATTAATCAATAATTAACTCGAGGGGGAAATACAATGGCAGGCGTACGTTTAGAGCATATTTTCAAAAAATACCCGGGTTCAGATAAAGCAACAGTAATGGATATCAATCTTGATATTAAAGATAAGGAATTTCTAGTATTGGTTGGACCATCCGGTTGCGGTAAATCCACAACTTTGCGTATGATCGCTGGTCTGGAAGAAATCTCCGAAGGTAAAATGTACATTGGCGATCGTGTAGTCAACGACGTTGCACCTAAAGACCGCGATATCGCGATGGTATTCCAATCCTACGCCCTGTATCCGCATATGAGCGTATACCAAAACATGGCTTTCGGTTTGAAACTTCGTAAAGTGAAGAAAGATGAAATCGACAAGAAAGTACGTGAAGCTGCTAGAATTCTCGATATCGAGCATTTGCTAGATCGTAAACCAAAAGCACTTTCCGGTGGTCAACGCCAACGTGTCGCTTTGGGACGCGCTATCGTACGTGATCCACAAGTCTTCTTGATGGATGAGCCTCTTTCCAACTTGGATGCTAAACTTCGTGGTCAAATGCGCGCTGAAATCACTAAACTGGTTAAACGCCTTGAAACCACTTGTATCTACGTAACGCATGACCAAACAGAAGCTATGACAATGGGTGACCGTATCGTAGTTATGTATGATGGTATCATTCAACAAGCTGCTTCCCCTGAAGAGTTGTACAATGAACCAACTAACCTGTTCGTAGCTGGATTTATCGGATCCCCTACAATGAACTTTATCAATGGTACTTTGTCCGAAGCAAACGGTTCTATCCGTTTCCGCGCTGAGAACCTTGATGTTGAAGTACCAGGCGGAAAAGCTCAAATCATCCGCAGCAAAGGCTACATTGGCAAAGAAGTAATTATGGGCGTTCGTCCAGAAGATATCCATGAAGAGCCAGTATTCTTGGAAGCTTCCCCGAACACAATCTTTACTTCATTGGTTGATGTAACTGAAAACCTTGGTCACGAAATGCTCCTTTACTTGAGCGGCCTTGGTAAATCTACTGTAATCGCTCGTGTAGATGGACGTTCCACTACTCGCGAAGGCAGCAAGCCAAAACTGGCTATCGATATGAACAAAGTTCACTTCTTCGATAAAGAATCCGAAGTTAACATTCTGTTGGGATAAGATCGCAGGATCTTTTCTCTCTTGATAAAGCCACCCGAAAGGGTGGCTTTATTGTTTAATTAGGGTCGTAATGGATAGGCGTTAAGATTGCATTCACAAGCGTTATCAATTAAGATAGCAGGAGAATTACCTCCGGAATTGTAATGAGATCGCTGTCAACCGGACGCAGTAAGCGGACATATACCGCAGGTGACGAAAGGACGAATTTACATGGCTAAGAAAGTAAAAGTATCTGAATTGGTACAACATTTTCAATTAGAGGTTATTTCCGGCCAGGAAGGTCTAAAACGACCTATTACGGTCGATGACCTGAATCGCCCTGGACTAGAGATTGCTGGTTATTTCGAATATTATCCGGAAGAACGTGTTCAACTATTAGGTAAGACAGAACTCGCATTCTTCTCCATGCTACCTGAAGCTGAACGTAAAAGTAGGCTTCGTGGAATCTGTAATGACAATACCCCTTGTATCGTAATTACCCGTAGTTTGGATGTGCCACAGGAGTTAATTGATATAAGTAATGAAAAGGGACTTCCTGTGCTTCGTAGCTCGATGGCTACGACTATTTTCTCCAGCCGTTTGACGAGCTTCTTAGAAGGGAGATTAGCCCCTACAGCAACGATTCATGGTGTACTCTGTGATGTATATGGTGTAGGTATGCTGATTACTGGTAGTAGTGGTATTGGTAAGAGTGAGACAGCCCTTGAACTTGTAAAACGTGGACATAGACTGATCGCTGATGATGCCGTGGAAATCCGCCAGACTTCAGATAACCAGCTGCATGGTACAGCCCCTGAGTTGATCCGTCACTTGTTGGAAATTCGCGGAGTAGGTATCATTAACGTAATGACACTTTTTGGTGCGGGTGCTATCCGTAATCATAAACGGATTACACTTGTCGTTAGATTAGAGGCTTGGCAGCAAGACAAGCAGTATGACCGGCTTGGACTTGATGAGGAAACAACGCGGATTATTGATACCGATGTTCCACTTGTAACCATTCCTGTACGTCCAGGACGTAACCTTGCCGTTATTATTGAGGTTGCTGCGATGAACTATCGCCTGAAGCAAATGGGCTTTAATGCAGCCCTGCAGTTTACGAATAAGTTAACTGCGACCATATCTGAGGATATGGACGATCTCGATTAGGAGTGTGAGACAATGTTCCCATTAGCAATAGATCCTATTGTATTCTCAATTGGATCACTACCTGTACACTGGTACGGGTTAATACTAGGGGTCGGTGCACTCGCGGGATTATTTCTTGCGATCCGCGAGGGCAAACGGTTCGGAATCCCGCAAGAATTCTTTATGGATATGCTGCTACTGGGTGTACCCTCGGCAATTATAGGGGCACGGATTTATTTTGTAGCTTTTAAATGGGACGATTATAAGCATAATCTGATAGACGTCTTTAAGATCTGGAATGGCGGCATCGCCATTTACGGCGCATTAATAGGAGCGATTATTTGCGGAATTATTTATTTCCGTTATAAGGGTTACCCTTTCTGGCGTATTGTTGATATTTGTGCACCTGGACTACTGGCGGGTCAAATGATTGGCCGCTGGGGAAACTTTGTCAACCAAGAGGCATACGGCAGCGTAGTTGAGGAATCTTTTTTACGGGATAAACTGCATTTACCTGACTTCATCGTTAATCAAATGTACATAGGAGATGCTTTTCATCATCCGACCTTCCTGTATGAATCTCTTTGGAGCTTACTAGGGATTGCGTTATTGATGGTTCTCCGTCGTCAGAAGTTTGTACGTGCTGGAGAAATCTTCATGTCTTACTTTATATGGTATTCCATCGGTCGGTTCTTCATCGAGGCTGTGCGTACTGACAGTTTAGCTTTTAACGGAAGTGCAGGACTGGCTTCGTTTATAAACGGCTTATGGAGTCCGATGGAATGGTTAGGTTTTGAACAAGGATATCTGGATCCTGCCTATGGTAATATTCGTATTTCTCAGCTGCTTTCTCTACTGATTATTGTGGCAGCTATATTGCTGATCGTTATTCGCAGAGTAACCGGAGAGCCTAAAGCACATTATTCTGACCCTATCGTATGTACTAAACCGATCCAAGCAGATACTGTAGTGCCAGAAAGCGCAGTAAATACACCGCAGAAAACTCGTCAAGGAACACAACCTGAGCAAGGACAGCCAGCGGATGGAGATAAGAAGGAGCAGTAAAACTTATGATAGAATGCGTTCTTTTTGATCTGGATGGAACGATTGTCGATACGAATGAGCTAATCATTAGTTCATTTATGTACGCGCTGAAGGACAATGGTCTGGCTCCACTGACCAGAGAAGAGATAATTCCGCATATGGGAACAACCCTTCAGCAACAGATGAGAGTATTCTCTGGACTAGAGGATGTAAATGGTACGTTAGAAAAGTCCTATCGTTCTTATAATAATGAGCATCATGATGAGTTAGTGCGTTCCTTTCCGCTTGTAAAGGAGACCATTGAGGAGCTCTCGCGTCGTGGGATCAAACTTGGGATTGTAACTACTAAGATCCGTCCAACAACGATCAAGACCCTGGAAAGGTTCGATTTACTTAAGTACATGGATACGATTGTGACTGTGAACGATGTTACTGAACCAAAGCCACATCCGGAGCCCGTACTGACAGCGGTCCACAACCTTGGTGTTGATCCTCGCAAAACCTTAATGATAGGTGACAGTGCAGTTGATATTCAATCAGCCAAAGCTGCCGGTGTATACGCTGCTGGAGTATCTTGGTCTTTGAAGGGCGAGGATACGCTCCGCAAGTATGATCCGGACTTTATCATCCATAACATGAAGGATATTATAGAAATTATGGAGCGAGGAACGAATGAATCGTGAGAAACGTAACCCGTTATCCAGTAGAAGGTCATAACTCACTTTGGTATATTTACCGTACGGTCAGCCCTTGGAAGGGTGTCCGCAACTTTATTTTTATTCAGATTGCCCGCTATTGTCCGATTCTACCGTTAAAGAATTGGATCTATCGACGGATGCTGGGGATGAAGGTTGGTAAACACACGGCTTTTGGTCTTATGGCAATGGTGGATGTGTTTTTTCCGGAGAAAATAACGGTAGGTGAGAATTCTATTATTGGTTATAACACGACGATTCTGGCGCATGAGTATCTGATCAAGGAATATCGCCTGGGCGAAGTGGTGATCGGTGAAAATGTATTGATCGGCGCGAATACAACGATTCTTCCCGGTGTAACCATTGGAGATTGGGCAGTTATAGCTGCTGGCTCCGTGGTGCACAAAAATGTGGCGGCTGGCTCTTTTGTCGGAGGCAATCCTCTGCGAGAGCTGCGCCCCTCTTCAACGGAAGAACATGCGGAACAAGTGTAAACGATGCTTTTTTAACCCTGCAGTTACATATTGCGTTTTTTTAGCGCAGGTTCTGCAGGGTTTCTTGCGTCTTAGAGAAGATTATTAAGGAAACTTTAAGTTCTTCTTAAGTTTTTAGAACAGATACATTCGATATAATTAGCGTTAGTGATAAGGATAAGGCGAATCCCACGCTAGGCATTCAGCTTCAAATATCAGAATGTAAAATCAGCAGGTGCAGGCTTCCTGGTATTTTCAGTTTCCACATTCCGCTTAGCGTCTCTATGAACAACCATCATAGTAGAGAAGAGGAATATAATATGAACACTGCGAGACAGGAAAGGCTGCCCCAGCTGGATATTTTCAGAGCATTAGCGATCTTAGGCGTATTGCATGTGCATTCCTCATCTTTTGCCGCTGGAGAGCAGGCACTGCATTCCCCTTATTATTACTGGCTGAATTGGATCAACATTTTCTTTAAATTCGGTACGCCCTCATTTATTTTTCTGAGCAGCTTTGTATTGTTTTATAATTATTATGGGCGTCCTGTGACACGCAGCTTGATTATTAATTTCTACCGTCGTCGATTAAAGTATATTTTATTACCTTATCTGCTAGCCTCTATGGGCTATTACGCACTAACCTTATATGTGAACGGACGATTGACCCAGAACCTCGGTGGCAACCTGTACAGCTTTATTAGAGCGTTATTCTCAGGTTCCGCATATGCGCATTTGTATTTTGTATTTATCAGCATTCAGTTTTATTTGCTTTTTCCAGTACTGCTTAAGCTACTCCAGAGTTCCCGCTTTTTAATTAAATGGGCGGTTCCGCTCGGATTGGCACTTCAGTGGGGGTTTATTTTCTGGAATAAATACGAACTGCACATTGTTGAAAAAGGGAGCCTGGCGATCTCTTATCTGGCTTATTATATGATGGGTGCTTATATCGCAATTCACTTTGAGAAGGTGAAGACTTGGCTGATGAAGCCATGGAGGGGGCTAACTGCCAAGCAAAAAGGATGGACTGCCCTGTTAGTGAGCGGGTGGTTAATTGCAGCCTTTATCCATGTGCAGCTATGGTATGTGGCCCGCCATTTTGGGGTGTGGACGGATTCGCTGTGGTACGAGCTATTATGGAATGTCCATACGATGTTATCAGCATTGGTTCTGTTGTATGCTACATTCCTGATCTATCGTAAGGCCTCTCGCGGGATTGTTGCTTTTTTAACACGTTTGGGTGAACTCTCATTTGCGATATATTTGATTCATCCGCTATTGCTGGCGGTATATCGCAGGTTCCGATATCAGATTCCCCTAGAGTCGCTAACATATGTTTTGTTCATCTACGGAGGGCTTGTGGTCGCACTGGGAGGGAGCTGGCTTATTGTGCAGTTTGCTTTCCGGCGAGTTCCGGGTTCATGGATTATTTTTGGAAGCGTGCCTCGCTCTTTGGAATCCAGTCCGGAGGAAAAGTCAGGTTATATCTCTGAGGAACGGGCAAAGGGGTTCGTGCAGCAGGAGAAATAGCGTTAGAAGAAGGTCTGATACACGCACACGCTAAAACGTGGGGAAGTAGCCTTCATAATATTTGATTAAAAAGGCATCATTTCGATGCGGAGCTTAACAGGAGGAAAGATTATGAGACAAAAAGAAAGAATTCCGCAGCTGGATATTTTTCGGGCGATTGCTATTTTTGCAGTGCTGGCTATTCATGCTACTTCACGAACGTTGGCGGAGACACTAGGTACAAACATGTTTCATCCGTTCTTATTTATTAATAAATTCAGCCAGTTCGCCGTACCTTCATTCATATTTTTGAGTGGGTTCGTGCTCTTCTATAACTATATTGACCGTCCGCTGGGTGGCAAAACGCTAGGAAAGTTCTACACTAGAAGGCTGCTTTATATTATTGTGCCTTATGTAGTATTTTCACTGCTGTATTTTGCGTTAAAAATGAATGCCGGGAATACTTGGGGCTTACCTCCGGGGGAGATGGCTTCTAAGCTATGGAAGTATTTATGGACAGGAACGGCATATACGCATCTGTATTATATTATTATCATTATTCAGTTTTACGTGTTATTTCCGCTTATTTTGTGGTGTTTGCAAAAGGTTCGTCATCTGGCGGCTTGGGCGCCACTGATCGGGTTATTACTACAGTGGGGTTTTGTGCTGCTGAATAAATACATGACCAATCACGGGTATTGGCAGTTATCCAAGGGGAGTCTGGCGATCACTTATTTCTCGTATTTCCTGCTGGGTGCTGGGATTGCAGTGTATTACTCTTCTTTGAAAAAATGGTTAGTGCCTTCACGTGAAGGCTGGCGCGCCGGTAAAGGTCCGGTTTGGATTACGTTGTGGTTGTTATGGATTGTAGCAGGGGTTGTTCATGTTGAGCTATGGTTTAACAATTACACGAAAAAAACTGTCATCAACAGCTTATGGTATGAGGGTTTCTCTAATTTACATGCGCTGCTCTCTTGTGTGGTGCTGTTGCAAATCTCCTTCTTGCTCTATGGGGCGGGTCGTAGCTTGCTGACAAGACTTTTGGTATCTGTGGGAGCATGCTCCTTCGGAATTTATCTATTGCACCCTCTGCTGCTGTATTTCTATAGAAAATTACCGTTTCACGGGGGTTCTCTTGCGTACATCGCAGCGATTGTAGGAGGATGGCTTGTTGCGCTGCTGGTTTCATGGCTGGCAGTGGCTCTCGTCTTCCGGTATGTGCCTGCGTCTTGGATTATTTTCGGATCAGGCGCACCAAAGAAAGCAAAAACAGGCTCCATAAGCGCATAGTCTACTGCTAGGTAATATAAAAGCGCCGGTCTCCCGTATATGCGGGTTGACCGGCGCTTTTATATTTTGTCTATTCTCCAGCTTGTTCCCGCTGAAACTCCGCAATAGCTTGATACTGGCTTTCCAGACTACGGTAGACGGAAATATAAATCGGCAGCAGCTGCTTGTACACTTTGGTATGTTCATCAATCGGATCATGCTGGTAAGTTGAACCGATCATGTCGAATACAACATCGAAGGAGTCCACACGGCCCGTTGCGTAAAGACCAAGCACTACTGCTCCGAGGCAGGAGCTTTCGATACTCTCCGGAATGATGACCTCTTGATCAAAAATATCAGACATCATCTGCCGCCAGACTGAGGAGCGGGCGAAGCCGCCTGTAGCCAAAATTTTGCTAGGACGCCCGATTTGCTCTTCCATAGCCAGCAGAACCATATACATATTGAAGATTACGCCTTCTAGTACCGAGCGAATCATATGCTCCTTATGGTGATTCATAGAAAGGCCGAAGAAGGAGCCACGAGCATCAGGATTCCACAGCGGTGCCCGTTCACCAGTTAAGTAAGGATGGAACAGAAGACCACCGCTACCTGCCGGAACTTGTTCCGCGATGCGCGTTAGAACCTCGTAAGGGTCAATGCCAAGACGTTTGGCGGTTTCGACTTCAGAAGCAGCGAACTCATCCCGTACCCAGCGGAACAACATACCGCCGTTATTAACGGGCCCTCCGATCACCCAATGTTTTGGGGTTAAGTTATAACAGAAGGTCCGTCCTTTAGGGTCGGTAAGCGGGTGATCCACTACGGTGCGAATCGCTCCGCTTGTTCCAATCGTAGCAGCCACTACACCGGGTTTAATCGCGCCTACGCCAAGGTTGGACAAGACGCCATCACTGGCTCCTACGACAAAAGGTGTCGTGGGGAGCAGTAACAGCTCCTCTGCTAGACCGGGAAGCAGGCCTT
The DNA here is from genome assembly GCF_038002785.1 of Paenibacillus sp. FSL H3-0310. Classification (NCBI taxonomy): domain Bacteria; kingdom Bacillati; phylum Bacillota; class Bacilli; order Caryophanales; family Paenibacillaceae; genus Paenibacillus; species Paenibacillus sp. FSL H3-0310. The sequence continues at coordinate 906,802 of NZ_JBBODC010000002.1, read as the reverse complement.
GCATGATCTCTGTGGTGGGAACAAGCCGTGAGAGTTGATCTGGTGAAATATGGGCTATCTCCAGGGCCTCTTTATCCCACTCCAAAAGTTCAAGGTTGAGCATGCCTGTAGAAGAGGCAATGGAATGATCGATGATGTATTCGCCGAACAGCCGAGCGAATATGTATTCTTTTATAGAAATGAATTTATAGGTTTGTTGAAACAACTGAGGCTGCTCTTCCCGAAGCCACATTAGCTTGGTAATCGGTGACATAGGATGAATAGGCGTTCCTGTGCGCAAATACAACTCATGTCCGTTGAACTCGTTCTTCAGGCGAAGTGCAGATCCGGCACTACGGTTGTCAGCCCAAGTGATGCAGGCAGTAAGTGGTTTACCCAGCTGATCAATTGCAATGACACTGTGCATGGCTGAACTGAAGGAGACGAATAGGATCTTATCTGGAGTTACGGCGCTTTGCCGCATGACATTAGAGAGGGTATGAAAGACTGCACGTAGGATTTGCTCTGGGTCCTGCTCCGCTATAGAAGGGGAGGGTTGATGCAAGGGATAACCCATATTCGCTTGTGCAACTATGGCTCCATTCTCCTCGAAGAGAACTGCCTTTGTACTTGTAGTACCAATATCAACGCCAATCATATAGGATTTAGTCAAGCGTTAGCCCTTCTTTCTAGGTGAAAGTATATTTTTAGAACACCAATTACAAAATTATGAAGTACAATCGTATTAGCTCATTATAGTATTCGATAAGCGGGGAGGCAAAAATAAAGAAAATGCCAAACGCTCGACTAAGGGTTTGATTGACGAAAAAGCAGTGAACATGATACGATATTGAAAATACTTTAATTTGCTACCACTTTACCATAGTAAAGTAAACATAAACAGTATCTAATGATAACTGACGAGGTGAACAATGAAGATGTCCAAACCAAAGGGATTTGAGAAGCCGTCTGGCGTTCGGGACTATCTGCCCCGGGCCGTAACGAAATTGCGCAAAATTGAGAATGATGTACTGCATTGCATGAGTCGCTGGGGATATCAGCAAATGATGACTCCAACGTTGGAATATTACGATACAGTTGGCGTGGCTAGCTCTACGTCGGACCAGAAGCTCTATAAATTACTTAACAATCGTGGTCAGGCTTTGGTGCTTCGATCAGAAATGACTGCCCCGGTTGCCCGTGTTGTTGCCTCTCTATTGAAGGATGAGCCACTGCCATTGCGTCTGTCATATCACGCGAATGTATTCCGTGCCATTGAGGAAGAAGCGGGGCGGGAAGCGGAGTTCTTCCAGACAGGTGTAGAGCTGGTAGGTGATGATTCACCTGAGGCCGATGCGGAGGTAGTGGCGCTTGCTATTTCTTCGCTGCAAGCCGCGGGTGTGAAGTCTTTTAAGATCGCTATGGGGCATGTAGGCTTTCTGAATGGGTTATTTCAAGAGGTACTTCCTGAACTGCCCGAGGCTCAAGAGGAGCTGAAAAGTCATTTGCTGGGCCGTGACTATGTTTCTTTCCGGGAGACTTTACGGCGGCTGGATCTTACAGAAGCGCAGAAGAACGAACTGGATGGGCTGCTGCGTCTGCGCGGAGGCAAGGAGATTTGTGGACAGGCGCTAGAGCTGAGCAATCATCCGCTCGCGCGTCATTCGATTGATCATTTGTGCAAGGTGTGGGAGGTGCTGGTCTCTTACGGCGTATCACAGCATGTACTGATTGATCTGACGATGATCGGGGACTTTTCCTATTATACAGGCATGACTTTTGAAGGTTATGCAGCGGAGTTAGGATTTCCGGTATGCAGTGGTGGTAGATATGACAATCTGCTGCAACAGTTTGGGCGTCCGATCCCATCCACAGGATTTTCCTTAAAAACGAATCGCATCTTGGATGGTGTAACTGGAGTGGTCGAAGAGCAAGAGCTGCCTATTTTGATCCAATATGATGCGATTCGCAGAAAAGAAGGCTTGGAAGAGGCAACACGCCTGCGGTCAGAGGGTCATGCAGTCGTTACTAGACTTGCTGCAGGTCCAGAAGAGCTTGAAACGGTGAAGCGTTTGGATACGGACACGGTTGAAGAAGAGGGTGTACGGTACGGTGAGATCTATACATTCGTATCTTTTGTAAGTGAGCATGGCTGAGGATATCGCTAGTACAAAAAGCGATTAACATAAATTTTGCATGGAGATGGAAAAGGAGGCAACTTAACAATGGCACAGATATTGAAGGTGGCTATGCCAAAAGGCCGGATTTACGAAAAGGCTGCTGAGCTGTTCCGCCAGGCAGGTCTTCCGATTCCACCGGACGGTGAGGCATCACGCAAGCTTGTTATTCCGCTGCCTGAGGCAGGGATGGAGTTTATATTGGCGAAACCAGTAGATGTACCTACATATGTAGAATATGGCGTGGCGGATATTGGGATCGTGGGCAAGGATGTTTTGCTGGAGGAAGATCGTGATGTATACGAGCTGCTTGATCTTGGCATTGCCCGCTGCCGGATGTCGATCATCGGATTGCCGAACTGGCAGCCGGGAATTCAGCAGCGTGTAGCGACGAAATATCCGAATGTAGCTTCAAGGTATTTTAGGGAGCAGGGCCAACAGGTCGAGGTAGTGAAGCTAAATGGATCCATCGAGCTTGCACCACTGATTGGTCTGGCCGATCGTATTGTGGATATGGTAGAGACCGGGCAAACGCTGCGGGACAACGGATTAATCGAAATGAAGAGTATATTCGAAATTACAAGCCGCCTGGTGGCGAATCGTGTGAGCTATCGGATGAAAAATGAAGAGATACAGCAACTGTGTGACCGACTACAGGCAGTTATAGGGCAACCTAATTTGCGGTAGGCGGCAACAGATGTTAGGGGTAAAGGGAGGAACCAGCGATGAAGGTTGTGTCGAGCAAGGACTTTAAGCTAGAGCGGGAAGTGGAGTATGGTACGCCAGAGCAAAATCAGGCGGTAAAGGAAATTGTGGCCGCCATTAAAAAAGAAGGAGACACAGCGCTTCTTCGCTATACGGAGCAATTTGACCGGGTTGCACTTACGCCGAATCAACTGCGGGTAACGCCGGAAGAGCTTCAGGCAGCGTATGGCCGAGTAGAGCAATCTTTCGTATCTGCCATTCAAGCAGCTGCAGCCAATATCCGGGCGTTCCATGCCAGACAGAAACGGAATTCATGGATGGATTTGCAGCCGGATGGCACGATTCTGGGGCAGATTATTCGTCCGCTGAAGCGGGTAGGGGTATATGTACCTGGTGGCAAAGCAGCTTATCCCTCCTCGGTGCTGATGAACGTGATCCCAGCACAGATCGCGGGTGTGCCGGAGATCGTCATGGTGACTCCGCCATCCACCGGCGGCAAGGAAGGGATTGACCCTTATATCCTGGTTGCTGCCGCAGAAGCAGGTGTGAATGAAATCTACCGTGTGGGCGGAGCACAGGCGGTAGCTGCTTTGGCTTTTGGTACGGAGAGCATAGCGCCGGTAGATAAAATATGTGGGCCCGGCAACATATACGTTGCGCTGGCTAAACGCGAGGTATATGGCGCCGTGGATATCGACAGTATCGCGGGTCCAAGCGAAATTGTCGTGCTGGCAGATGAGACCGCTGAGCCGGCTTATGTCGCAGCGGATCTACTTTCGCAGGCCGAGCATGACGAGATGGCCTCGGCGATTCTGGTCACGCCATCGCAGAGCCTGGCGGATAACGTGGCGGCCGAAGTGGAGCGTCAGCTGCAAGAGCTGCCGCGTCAGGTGATCGCCCGTTCTTCGGTAGAGAATTACGGCGCGATCATTGTTGTGGAATCTATGGAGGAAGGGATCTCCGTAGTGAATAGACTGGCACCAGAGCATCTGGAGATTGTTGTCGAAGATCCTATGGGCCTCGTAGGCAGCATTGAGAATGCTGGAGCCATCTTCCTGGGAGCGTATAGCTCCGAGCCCGTGGGTGATTATTTTGCCGGGCCAAATCATATTATCCCAACCAATGGGACCGCACGTTTCTCGTCACCAGTGGATGTGGATGATTTTATTAAAAAATCAAGTCTGATCTATTACAGTAAGGAAGCACTCTTGCGTGATGGGAAGACCATTATAGAGCTGGCACGTCGCGAAGGCTTAGAAGGCCACGCACGAGCCATTGAGATTCGACTCAAGAACGAAGGAAAAGGTGGAGACGGATATGGAGAACAATAACGAACAGGCCCTGCGCCAAGCTGGATTAAGCCGTAAAACAAACGAGACGGATATAAAGTTGTCTCTTAACGTAGATGGAAGTGGAGTTTCAGAGCTGGAGACGGATGTTCCTTTTCTGAATCATATGTTGGATCTGTTCACGAAGCACGGACAATTTGACCTGTCTGTACAGGCGCGTGGAGACATCGAGATTGATGACCACCACACGGTTGAAGACATTGGGATCTGCCTAGGGCAGGCACTGCACGAAGCACTGGGTGATAAAAAAGGAATCAAACGTTATGCGAGTGTTTTTGTACCGATGGATGAGGCGTTGGCGCAGGTTGTGATCGATATCAGCAATCGCCCGCACTTTGAATATCGTGCAACCTATCCTTCACAGCAGGTGGGCAGCTTTTCGACGGAGCTTGTTCAGGAGTTCCTGTGGAAGTTCGCGCTCGAAGCACGGATTACGTTACATGTTATCGTACACTACGGTTCTAACACACACCACATGATTGAGGCTGTATTCAAAGCGCTTGGACGGGCGCTGGATGAGGCAACTTTGATTGATCCCCGTGTGAAGGGTGTGCCTTCTACGAAGGGAGTGCTGTAGGATGACTGTTGCAATCGTCGATTATGGCATGGGCAACCTGCACAGTGTGAGTAAGGCGGTAGAACGTCTCGGTTATGAGTGTGTAGTGACGGGTGATGCCGAGCAAATTCTCGCTGCTGATAGTGTCATTCTGCCAGGTGTCGGTGCATTTGGCGATGCGATGGGGCATTTGCGGGAGAATGGTTTGGATCTTGTCGTCAAACAGGTAGCCGCTGGAGAGCAGCCTCTGCTTGGGATCTGTCTTGGCATGCAGCTGTTGTTTAGCACCGGTGAAGAGCATGGCAGCCATGAGGGGCTAGATATTCTCTCGGGTTCAGTGGTGCGGTTCGCTCCTAGAGATGGCTATAAGGTGCCGCATATGGGGTGGAACAAGCTCAGCTTTAGACAGCCGGAGAATCCGCTTTTTGTTGGCCTTGAGGAGGGGCATGTGTATTTTGTCCACTCTTATCACGCGCTTGTAGCAAAAGAGAGTGATCTGCTGGCTGTCACGGATTATGGTTACCCAGTCACGGCTATTGTCGGGCAAGATAATGTGTTCGGTATGCAGTTCCATCCGGAAAAAAGCGGAGAGCTGGGAATCAAGCTGTTGGGTAATTTTTTGAAGATTAAGAGAGAGCGGGCGTAAGCCACGCTATAAATATAATGGAACGAAAGTGGGGAGCGCCAAATGTCTTCTTTTATTGTATATCCGGCGATTGATATCCGGGATGGAAAATGCGTCAGGCTGCAGCAGGGGGATTACAATCAGGAAACGATATACAATGATAGTCCACTAAAGGTGGCAAAATCATGGGAAGAGCAAGGTGGAAAGTTCATTCATTTGGTGGACTTAGATGGTGCGAAAGCGGGTCATCCTGTGAACGATGCGATTATCGGTGCTATTGCTGCTAATGCTAACGTTCCTGTGCAGGTGGGTGGCGGTCTTCGCAATCTTGCGGACGTAGAGAAATTGCTCGGACTTGGCGTTAGCCGCGTTATTATCGGTACTGCTGCGATTAATGATCATGCTTTTACCGAAGAGGTATTGGCAAAATACGGCGATAAAGTCGCGATCGGCATTGATGCGCGCAACGGTTATGTTGCGACACACGGCTGGCTGAACACCTCTGAAGTACGTGCTGAAGCTCTTGCCAAGGAATTGGCGGCAAAAGGAGCCGAGACATTCATTTACACCGACATCTCCCGCGACGGGATGATGCAGGGACCGAACGTGGACGGTATCCTGTCCATGGCGCAGGCCAGCGGTAAAACTGTGATCGCGTCCGGCGGAGTCACCAGTCTTGATGATCTGTTGCGTCTGAACGTGCACAGCGGCAGCGGTGTAGGCGGAGCTATTGTTGGCAAGGCGTTATATACGGGCAATATTGATCTTTCTGGAGCTTTGCGAGCGCTTGGGCAGAAATAGCGTTGGGCGAGCGCGCTAATTGATGAGCGGATGAACAAAAAGACGACATGAGCTAGCCAAGGAATAGTGGATCAATGAAACAGACAGAACCAACAGTGGGTTAAAGAAATAGACTTAACAGTAACGTAGTGAACACAAATCACTAAATCACCAAACTAATTAATAAACGAGCGAATGAACAAAAAGACAATAGATGAACTAGTAAATGAGCAGTGGGTTAAAGAAATAGACGTAACAGTAAATGAGTAACTAATAATAATTAAATGAACGCACAGAGAAGCAAACTAGCAAAAGTTAAACGAACAAACCAGCAAACCAGCAAACCAGCAAAAGGGCTTAATAACAAAGCAACAAACCAACAAAAGAGCTAAAACAAACCAGCTGGCCAAAAAAGCAACAAACCCAACTAGCTAATGTGTTTTCACTTTGCAAAAATCTCATCTCATTACGAATGGCGTAACGACTTGAGCGCTGTTTCAACGAGGGATCCGGTGAAATTTTAATACCTGTGAAGATGGAGGTTACCCGCTAGCTAAAACCCGCTGCACAATCTGCTACAATAGGCGTAATGAGGCGGCGGGAAGGGTATTTTTCCTCGGATGATGATTTAAGTGTACTTTATACCGCTATTTTTCACATTTAGAGCTGATTAGCTAATTTAGTTGTATTTCGTGCAGCTATAACTCAGAGATGAGTTGATTTATAAGCTCATCCCCAGATTTAGTTGTACGAAATGCAGTTAAAAGAGTAGCTTGCAAAAAGGTTGATAAAATAACTGTACGTTGTGCAACTAAATACTCGTGGGCTTGCAGGTGGCGTGAGCCCTTCCGACCACATAAGGGCCAAAACCGCGGAACATGAAGGTGTTATGGGTCAAGGAAGCGGCTACGAAGGGGTTAGCGATCATAGCACATGTTCAGCCGTGTGGGCTATGGTTCAGCCGGATGGGCTATGATCCGCCATGCCTTCAATCGAGGTTTCCAAAGGGCAGGGGCCCTTGGGCTCCCCCTGGGCTAAGAGGGCTTTAGGGGGACGGACACACTTTAGGTGCTTGAAACGCTTTTTAAAGAAAGGGGGATTTCATAATGTTAGCAAAACGTATCATCCCCTGTCTTGACGTTAAGGATGGACGGGTAGTCAAAGGCGTTAACTTTGTGAATCTGCGTGATGCTGGAGATCCGGTAGAGCTAGCGGCGCTGTATGACCGCGAGGGCGCAGACGAGCTTGTGTTTCTCGATATATCGGCTTCCGTAGAAGGTAGAGCAACGATGATCGAGGTTGTACGGCAGACCGCTGGTGAGATTGCCATTCCTTTTACAGTGGGTGGAGGGATCTCTACAACTGATGATATGAAAAGAATTCTTCGTGCAGGCGCAGACAAAATCGGCATTAATACGGCAGCCATCACTAATCCTCAGTTAATTTTGGACGGTGCTCGCCGATTTGGCTCCCAGTGTATTGTAGTAGCGATAGATGCTAAATATAATGAGGCTTTTGGTGAATGGGAAGTGTACACTCATGGCGGGCGTAAGCCCACCGGCATCCGTGCTCTGGCTTGGGCTAAAGAAGCTGAGAAGCTGGGCGCAGGTGAGATTTTGCTCACTAGCATGGATGCAGATGGCACAAAAGACGGCTTCGACCTGAAGCTAACCTCGGCAGTATGCGATTTGCTCAGTATTCCTGTGATTGCTTCTGGCGGCGCTGGGAAGAAGGAGCATTTTTACGATGTATTTACGGAAGGGAAAGCCGATGCGGGACTTGCGGCGACCATTTTTCACTATAAAGAGATTGCAATTAATGATTTAAAGGCAGATTTGAAGCAAAAAGGGGTAGAAATCCGATGAGCGAAACACAAAACAATACCACATTAAGCCAAAAAGAAGCTCTGGCAGGCATTCGCTGGAATGAAGCGGGTCTAGTGCCTGCCGTTGTTCAGGATGCTAGCAGTTTAGAGGTACTGATGGTTGCTTATATGAACTCCGAATCGTTACAGCTCTCACTGGAGAGTGGCCAGACTTGGTTTTGGAGCCGCTCGCGCAGCGAACTTTGGCATAAAGGCGGAACCTCAGGCAACACACAAGCTATTACCTCCATATCCTATGATTGTGATAGCGACACACTACTCGTGAAGGTTGTGCCTGAAGGACCAGCTTGCCATACTGGAGCTACGTCATGCTTTTTCCGTGAGATTCCTTTGAATAACCCAATAACAGATGCTTCGAAACCAGTGTCTAGTTTGACAGATGGTGAGCGTTTTGCTGTTCTTGGTGAGCTGGAGCGTGTGATTGCTGAGCGGGAACTGGAACGCCCGGAAGGCGCGTATACCACTTATCTGTTTGATAAAGGCGTGGATAAGATCCTCAAAAAGGTAGGCGAGGAAGCTTCCGAGACCATAATTGCCGCCAAAAATAAAGATAACGCCGAGCTGCGTCTTGAGGTCAGTGATCTGATCTATCATCTGTTGGTATTGCTGCAAGAGCGCAAGCTTCCACTGGATGAGATTATGGAAGAGTTGAGTACCCGTCACGAACGCCCACGCCGGGATCAGTACTAAGGGAGGACTGAGTGATGCATATTGATTACCACACGCATCATGAACGCTGTGGCCATGCCGTGGGTAAGCTTGAGGAGTATGTACAGCGCGGGATAGAGCTTGGACTTCAGCAGCTGGGATTATCCGACCACTTGCCGCTCATCCACGTAGATCCCGCCAGCTATTATCCAGAAATGGCTATGCCAATGGCTGAGCTGCCTCGTTATGTGGAGGAATGTCTAACCCTAAAGGAGCGTTACCGTGGAGTCATAGATCTGCGGGTGGGGCTGGAAGCCGATTATATCGAAGGCTATGAAGAGCAAATTCGCGAGATTTTGTCGCCGTATCCATGGGATTATCTTATAGGTTCTGTGCATTTTCTCGGGGAGTGGGATATTACGGATCACCGCCAGGTTCATGGTTGGGAAAGCAGAGATGCGCTAGAGGTGTATCGTCTTTATTACGATGCGGTAAAGAAGTCGGCGTTATCGGGATTATATGATATTATAGGACATATGGATGTTATTAAACGGTTCGGTTATGGTCCACAAACACCGGAGGGCAAGGCTGAGGTGAGGGCGCTAGAGCTAGAGACCTTAAAGGTTATAGCGGATAGCGGAATCGCCATGGAGCTGAATGCTTCCGGACTTACGAAGCCTTGCGCTGAGATGTTCCCGGCGGAGCATCTGCTACAGGAGGCCCTAAAGCTCGGCATACCGCTGACATTAGGCTCTGATGCACATGATCCTACCAAGCTGGGGGACGGGCTGCAAGAGGCGCGTAGTATGCTTTGGCACACTGGTTTTCGTGAGCTGGCTGTATTTGAGGGACGCCGCCGTACCACTGTTCAGTTCAAACTATAATAATTTATAATCCGCAGGAGGGTATTATGCATCATCAACAATTACGTATTTTTTCCGGTTCGTCGAATCCAAAGTTAGCGGCTGATATTGCGGAGCGACTTGGTGTTGAATTGGGGCAGATAAAGCTGACCCGCTTCATGAGCGGCGAGATTTACGTGCATTACGAAGAAAGCATCCGGAACTGCGACGTATTTTTGGTGCAATCCCTTTCGCATCCCATTAATGAGATGTTCGTGGAGCTGCTGGTGATGATAGATGCTGCCAAACGGGCTTCAGCTCGTACAGTGAACATTATTGTGCCGTATTATGGGTACGCTCGGCAGGAGCGGAAGTCCGCACCTCGTGAGCCGATCTCGGCTAAGATGGTGGCTGATGTGCTGACGACCGCTGGAGCAACCCGCGTAATCACCATCGATTTGCACGCAGCGGCGATTCAAGGCTTTTTCAACATTCCGGTCGATCATCTGACTGCACTCGATTTGATCAGCAGCCATTTGAAAGCCAAGGCAATGTCTGATCTGGTCATTGTTTCCCCGGATGCAGGGCGTGCGTCTATGGCTGAGAAGCTGGCGAATAAGCTGGATTCACCTTTTGCCATTATGATCAAGAAGCGCCCAGCCCATAATGAATCGGTAATCACTCATGTCATTGGTGATGTCGAGGGACGGACACCTATCATTATTGAGGATCTGATCGATACTGGGACGACCATTGTGAATGTGGTAGAAGGCCTGAAGGAGAGAGGTGCGAAGGACAGTATTGTCTGCGCGACACACGGATTATTCTCAGGGCCCGCGCTACAGCGGCTTGACCATCCTTCTATTCAGGAAGTGGTTACGACAGATTCTATTGCACTGCCTGATGACCATTCAAGTCGGTTTACAGTATTATCTGTTGCACCGATGCTTGCCCAGGCTACGCACATCATCCTTGAGGGTGGTTCAATCGATAAGCTATTTAGAGACGCGGGAATTTAATTCCCCGTCTTTTTTATTTTTTGTCAAAAAAGATGTTGTAAGCAGAGTGGTAGAGTCTTTCTCAACTTGAGATTCTCGCTGTCACATGTGGTATACTGTGTGGAGATACCCGCGCCCAATAAGGGAACGGAATAGCGATTAAGGATGGAGCTCCGGCATACCCCATAGGGCGCCGCCCTCCTATTTTTCGTTAGTATAAGGAAGCTTCTTATAAGGGAGGTGCCTTGCTTCCATGATTGAGAGAACTTCAGAGTATGAACTGGGGAATGATAATGTGATTCCTGTAACTCTGAATGCCAATTTTTTCTTTGAAAGAGCCGTTCGGTCCTTGGATCGCTTTCAATATGATAAGGCATTAAAGAATTTTCGCAAAGCTGTAGAGTACGAGCCGGAGAATCCGGTCAATCATTGCAACGTGGCTGGCGTATTATCAGAAATGGGTAATTATGAAGCGTCCAACGACATTTTAACCCATGTACTGGAGAATATTGATCCGGCAATGACGGAATGTTATTTCTATATGGCTAACAACTTCGCCAATATGGAAAGCTATGAGGAGGCAGAACGCTCACTCGTCACTTATCTCGAAGAAGATGTGAACGGTGAATTTCTGGCCGAATCGGAAGAATTGATGGAGCTGCTGCAATATGAGCTGGACCGTCCTGCTCCACTTATCCGGATTAGAAGCCGGGAAGGTGTAATAGAGCATGAGCGAGCCCGAGCACTGTTGGAGGAGGGCAAGTTTACACAAGCCGTCACTTTGCTTGAAGAGATTGTGAGCAATACGCCTGACTTCCTGGCGGCACATAACAACCTAGCCCTAGCGTATTTTTACATGGGTCGTTTTACCAAAGCTAAGGAATGTATTATGCGGGTGCTGGAGCTGGATTCCGGGAATTTGCATGCACTCTGTAACTTAGCGATCTTCCTTCAGTATGAAGGTGACCGCGGGCAACTGGATGGATTGTTACGCCTTCTGGAGACCACCATTCCGTTTCATCAGGAGCATCTGTTCAAAATGGCCACCACCATGGGGATTCTGGGACGCCATAGAACCGCCTATGGCCATTTTAGACGTCTGTTGAAGGATGAAGAGGTCGGTGGCGACGCCAGTCTCTATCATTACTGTGCGGCAGCTGCCAGCAATAGTGGCCTGTATACAGAAGCCCAACGCTGCTGGCAGAAGGCAGCTAAGCTTGATCCGGAATCGGCTGTGCCGAGATTTTTTCTGGCTCAGCTGCAGCAGGCGCAGGGGGAAGGTAAAACGCTGTCGCTGGTCAGCTACAACTATCAGCTTCCTTTTCAGGAGCAGCTGAAGCTGTGGAAGGACAACAAGGGCAGCTTTACCGAAGAGGTACGGAACAATCCGCTGCTTCGCTCTTCCTTCTTCTGGGCGCTCCGCTACGGGGATGCCAATACGAAGCTTCAGGTTACAGAAGCTCTTCGGTGGATCGAAGATGAAGAGATGTCCGAAATTCTGCAAGGACTTCTAAAGCAGCAGCCCTTGCAGGAAGAAAAGCTGCAAGAAGCGGCACTTCTTAGTCTGCAGCGGCTGATTGGAAGTGTTCCTGAAGAGAATGTGCTTCAGGAAGTCAAAGAAACCTCTTCCCCGCGTCTGAAGGGACTGCCGGAATGGAGAGAGGATTGGCAGAAAGTTATCGACCAGACCCTTAGTATGATGGATCGAAGATATGATGCAATCCACAAAAAAGATGCTGAATTACTGTGGAAGCAATTTCTGAGCAGCCTTTATCCGGATGTTCCGTTTATCCGTCATGCGAATGGCTGGTGTGCTGCCTTAGAATATCTAATTGCTAAAACGCATAACCTGCCGGTCACCTACCGTGAAGTAGCTCAGCGTTACAATGTTTCCGTATCTATGGTCAGTCGTTATGCTCGGCGCATAGATACGGAATGTAGTTTCGAGGGAAGTGTGAGCGACAGCCTTCCGCCATTTACCGAGAATATCTAAATCGATCATGTAGTATTTCGTAGAAACGGAGCCCTTTTTATATGTCTTGCGTAACGCTAATGTTCCTTATAGGGACACCGAAGGCGTCTATGCTCGCCAAAAAAGGGCCCGTTTCTTCTAAATAAACCCTATTGTGAGGAGGCCACTGTTATGTACAAAACGATTGTAATCGGAACAGGCCCAGCCGGGCTTACTGCTGCAATTTATTTGGCACGTGCCAACCTAAACCCACTTGTGATTGAAGGTATGCAACCAGGTGGACAACTGACAACGACAACAGAAGTCGAGAACTTCCCAGGCTTTCCTGAAGGAATTCTAGGCCCGGATTTAATGGACAACATGCGCAAGCAGGCTGAACGTTTTGGGGCTGAATTTAAGAATGGTTGGGTGGATTCAGTTGATTTTTCACAGCGTCCATTTAAAGTGACTGTAGATGGATTGGGAGTATTAGAGGCGGAGTCAGTGATCATCTCAACCGGTGCATCTGCCAGATATTTAGGAATCCCCGGTGAGCAGGAGAATGTGGGCCGTGGGGTCAGCACTTGTGCTACTTGTGACGGATTCTTTTTCCGTGGCAAAAAGATTATTGTCGTCGGTGGTGGAGATTCAGCGATGGAGGAAGCCAGCTTTTTAACCCGATTCGCTTCTAATGTAACATTGGTTCACCGTCGTGATGAGCTTAGGGCTTCGAAGATTATGCAGGCTCGCGCACGGGATAACAGTAAGGTATCGTGGGCTCTTAACCGTACACCGCTTGAGGTTACAACCGACGAGTCTGGCGTTAAGGGGCTGACGGTTCGCAACAATGAGACGGGAATTGATGAACTCATCGAAGCGGACGGAGTGTTTGTCGCGATCGGGCACACGCCGAACACCGGATTTTTAGGGGGGCAAATTACGACCGATACCAACGGCTACATTGTGGTCAACCCTGGAACGACAGAAACGAACATCCCGGGCGTATTCGCTTGTGGCGACGTGCAGGATACCCGTTATCGTCAGGCAATTTCCGCAGCGGGATCTGGCTGTATGGCAGCAATGGATGCTGAGAAGTACCTAGAGGGCACGATGGTGCATGACTGGAGCGAAACACTGGATAGTTAATTTTGCGAGAAATCGTAGTCGATGACATATAAGCAGGTAATCCTTTTTCTAAAGGGTTGCCTGCTTTTTTCAATATTGGCGGGGCCGTGTCCAGATATTAAATATGTTGTTTATTTATTACCGCTCGGAAGTTAAAATAACTGTAACAATGTCTTTATAAAAAGACTTGCGCATTTTAAAAATACGTTTACAATGAAGATATAATGTTAACGTGAACAATTTACACAAATCCTATTATAAGCAATAATTTTAAGTTTAAAATATTTATTAAGAAATCAACCGATTGAATAAATGTTCACGTTAAACTTTGTGTAACTCCCATTCGAACTTAAAGGAGAGCAGCAAACCTCATGAGTAAAAAATTCATGGATGAGAACTTCCTATTGTCGAGCGAGACCGCAATTAAGCTGTTTCATAATCATGCGAAAGACATGCCCATTATCGATTATCATTGCCACCTCAGCCCAAAAGAAATTTATGAGAACAAAACGTTCAACAATATCACCGAAGCTTGGCTGTATGGCGACCATTATAAATGGAGAGTGATGCGCGCTAACGGTATAGAAGAGAAATTCATTACTGGCGATGCCAGTGATTATGATAAATTTTTAGCCTGGGCTAGAACGGTTCCGATGATTATCGGGAATCCGCTATACCATTGGACGCATCTGGAGCTGCAACGTTTCTTCGGTGTATATGAGTTGCTGAATGAAGCTAACGCACCAAAAATTTGGGATGAAGTGAATAGACAGTTACAGGGTGAAGGATACGGAGCAAGAGATTTGATCATTAAATCGAAGGTGACTACGGTTTGTACTACCGATGATCCTGTAGATAATCTGGAATATCATGAGAAAATCAGTAATCTGAGTGGGTTCAATGCTAGCGTTGTGCCGGGATTCAGACCAGACAAAGCGCTTGAAATCAACCGTCCTACCTTCCAGCCTTGGGTAGCTCAGCTAAGCGAAGTTTCGGGAATGGCTGTTAAGAATTACGGACAGTTTCTTGCAGCATTGGAGAGCAGAGTGAGATTCTTCCACGCCAGAGCCGGCCGTGTATCTGACCATGCTTTGGATGCGGTAATGTTTGAGCCTACTACCTTGGAGGAAGCTACAGCTATATTCGCTAAAGCACTTTATGAAGGCACTGTAAGTGAGAGTGAAGAAAAGAAATATAAAGGATTCACGCTAGTATTCCTCGGCAAATTGTATAACGAGCTGGATTGGGCGATGCAATTCCATATTCATGCGCTACGGAATAACAACAGCGTAATGTTCGGAAGTCTCGGACCTGACACGGGTTATGATTCTATCAATGACGGCGTGATTGCTAAGCCTTTGGCGGGTCTGCTCGATGCGCTAGATCGTGAGAATGCGTTGCCTAAGACCATTTTGTACTCATTGAACCCTAATGATAATCATGTTATTGCCAGTCTAATGGGTAGCTTCCAGGGCGGCGGTATTCCAGGGAAGATTCAATTCGGAACCGCATGGTGGTACAACGATAATAAAGACGGCATGCTGGAACAGATGAAGACACTTGCTAATCTAGGCGTACTTAGCCAATTTGTTGGGATGTTAACAGACTCCAGAAGCTTTTTATCGTATACCAGACATGAGTACTTTAGAAGAATCTTGTGTGATCTAGTAGGCTCTTGGGTAGAAGCTGGAGAAGCCCCGGATGATATGGAGTTACTGGGCAGTATGATTGAGAACATCTGTTACAATAACGCTGATCATTATTTTAATTTCTCGAAACAGGCATTGGTGACTAGGTAATCGTTATGATATCCTTACATGGAAGAGCCAAACCCGTTTAATAAGGAAGGTTGACCCATGGCACCTACAATCAAGGATATCGCCAAATTGGCGAATGTATCGCATACAACTGTATCGAGAGCACTTAACAATAGTCCACTAATTAAAGAGGTCACACGTAAAAAAATTGCCGAGATCGCTGCGCAAGTGGGTTACGTCCCTAATTACAATGCCAAAAGCCTTGTGATGCAGCGATCCTATACCATTGGTCTGTTCTTCACGAGTATTGCCAACGGCACAACTTCTGGTTTCTTCTCTGATACGATTCGTGGTGTAAATAGGGTCATAGATGTAGAGTACAATCTGTTCATCCGTGGGATCGACGATTATGCGGATTACTCCTCTATTCATCGCAAACGTTTTGATGGAATTATTCTAATGAGCCAGAGTGAAGCAGATAATAAATTCATTTACCATGTTGTCCAGCAAGGCATTCCAATCGTTGTGCTGAACCGGCAAATTGATGACCGTTCCATTATCAACATCATCTCGAACGACCGGGAAGGTGCTTATAATGCAGGCAAATACCTGATCGAAAACGGGCATCAAGACATTGCAATTATTGAAGGTGTCGAGGGCTTTAAATCCACACAGGAACGCAGAGATGGCTTTATAAAAGCTTTGATTGACCATAATATCCCTGTTCGTAATGACTACATGATAAGCGGTAGTTATGATATGCAAAGTGGATATGAGGCGATGGGCAAGCTGCTGGATCTCGAGAAGCCACCGACTGCTGTATTTTGCTCCAATGATGATATGGCGATCGGGGCTATGAAAGGCGTGTTTGAGCGAGGGCTGCAGGTGCCAAATGATATCTCTGTTGTTGGTTTTGACGACATTGGGTTTTCACTTTTTGCCAATCCTTCACTCACCACGGTCAAACGTCCTATTGAGAAGATTAGTGAGCAAGGCGCTCGCCAGCTGTTAAGCTTGGTCAAGGAACCCTCAGAAAAAGACGGGCGGATCTCGATCGAGACAGAGCTTATTGCCAGAGAATCAGTCAGGAAGTTGCAGAAGTAGAGGCTGCGCATAGCAGCCTGATCCTTTACCTTCGTAAAGGATTGCTATCTAGAATTTTCACGTGTGCATATATTTAATGAATTAGTAATATAAATATGATTTTATATAGTTTATTTAATAAGTTTATCGTGTGCATTTACTATTAGGAGGCGTTAATATGAAAAGATTAAATAGTGATAATTGGACAGCTTACAAGCAGTATCCTGAGAAGGTTCTACAATTTGGCGAAGGCAATTTCATGCGCGCCTTTGTAGATTGGCAGATTCATACCATGAATCAAAAAACGGATTTCAATGGTGGAGTGGTTGTTGTACAGCCATTGGCTAACGGACTGGCAGAAATGCTGAATGATCAGGATGGGCTGTATACCCTTTATCTGCAAGGCATTAAAGACGGAGCGGCTGTAAAAGAACACGAGGTAATTAATTGTATTACGCGGACGCTTAATCCCTATTCACAGCATGAGGAGTATATGAAGCTGGCTGAGAACCCTGAGCTACGCTTTATCGTGTCTAATACTACTGAAGCGGGAATTGCTTTTGAAGCTGGCGACAAGTTAACCGATACGCCGCAGAGTAGTTTCCCAGGCAAGCTGACGGCCTTATTGTACAAACGTTATCAAACTTTTAATGGGGATGCTTCTAAAGGTTTTATCATCATTCCATGCGAGCTGATTGACCGGAATGGTGATGAGCTCAAAAAGGTTATTTTGAAATATGCTGAGCTGTGGAATCTTGGAGAAGGTTTTGTGAACTGGTTGAATGAAGCTAATACCTTCTGCTGCAGTCTGGTGGACCGCATTGTTCCCGGTTATCCAAGAGACAGCATTGCCGAGATTACAGAAGAGCTGGGTTATGAGGATAAGCTGGTCGTTGTCGGCGAGCAATTCCATCTTTGGGTGATTGAAGGGCCACAGTGGATTAAAAAGGAGTTCCCGGCTGAACTAGCAGGTCTTAATGTGCTGGTGGTGGATGACATGGCCCCTTATCGCACTCGTAAAGTGAGAATTTTAAACGGAGCTCATACAGCTATGACACCAGTAGCGTATTTGTACGGTATTGATACGGTTGCTGAAGCCATTGAGCACGAAGAGGTTGGGGCGTACGTGAAGTCCTTAATCTATGATGAGATTATTCCAACGCTGGATCTGCCGGCAGAGGAATTGAATTCTTTTGCAGACGCGGTATTAGAAAGATTCCTGAACCCTTATGTGCAGCATTACTTGATGAGCATTTCCCTTAATTCTATATCGAAGTTTAAGACAAGAGATCTGCCTTCTTTACTGCAATATGTAGAGGCCAAAGGACAATTGCCTGAAAAGCTTGTCTTCTCATTGAGCGCATTAATTGCCTTCTATAGAGGACGCAGAGGGGAAGAAAACATTCAACTGGCTGATGATGCGGATATTTTGGAATGGTTCGCCTCCTTATGGGGAGGATGGGATGGCACAGACACCGGGCTGCGCGCACTGGCCGTCGAAGTACTTGCCGCAACCAATCGCTGGGGCTGTGATCTGAATGAAGTGGCTGGACTTACTGACAAGGTGACAGAAGGACTGGTTGCGATTGAGAAAAATGGCATGAAGCAAGCCTTAAAAGCGTTCGTGAAGAGACCGGCACACAACTAATACCCTGGAGGTGACAATGATATGATCAAGACGATGAAAGAAGTATTGCAGATTAATGAGGCTGATAATGTCGCTGTTGCACTAAAAGACTATAAAGCAGGCGACACCATTGTGATTGGTTCAAAAGAGATTAAAATTACTGAAGATATCGCTAGAGGCCATAAAATTGCACTGTCCAGCATTAACGAAGGTGAAAACGTATTGAAATATGGTTACCCCATTGGTCATGCTATAGCGTCTATCGCGCCGGGGCAGTGGGTGCATACCCATAACACTAAGACAAACCTAACAGGGGTAGAGGAATATACCTTTGAGCAGAAGCTGACGCCGAATCCTTTTGCAGCGGAGAATTTGACCTTTAAGGGGTATCGCCGCTTTGATGGATCTGTAGGTATCCGCAATGAGCTGTGGATCGTCCCTACTGTTGGTTGTGTGAATGGAGTGGCGGAGCAGATCATCAATATTTTCAAAGCAGAGGTTGGAGATATCGCACCTTTCGATAACGTGCTCGTGCTTAAGCATAACTACGGTTGCTCCCAGCTGGGCGATGATCATGACAATACACGTACGATTCTGGCTAACGCGGTTAAACACCCGAATGCGGGCGGCGTGCTTGTGCTCGGATTGGGCTGTGAGAATAACAATTTGCATATTTTTAAAGACATGCTGGGCAGCTATGATGAGGATCGTGTGCGTTTCCTTGTCTCCCAGGAGGTTGGGAATGAGATTGAAGAAGGCGTGAAGCTGCTGAAGGAAATCTACAATAATGTACAAGGTGATCAACGGGAAGAGGTATCACTCTCCGAGCTGAAGATCGGTCTGAAATGTGGAGGCTCCGACGGGTTATCCGGTATTACTGCGAATCCGCTCCTTGGACGTCTGTCTGATTATATGGCTGCTCAAGGCGGGACCACTGTACTGACAGAAGTGCCTGAAATGTTTGGTGCCGAAAAAATTCTAATGGAACGTGCTGCGGACGAAACTATTTTCAACAAAATTGTCGATCTCATTAATGACTTTAAGCAGTATTTTATGGACTATAAACAGCCGGTATATGAAAATCCTTCTCCAGGGAATAAAGCCGGAGGAATTACTACGCTTGAGGATAAATCATTGGGTTGTACTCAAAAATCGGGGAACGCTACAGTTATGGATGTCCTCAAGTACGGGGAGCTTATCACTAATAAAGGCTTAAATCTCCTTAACGCACCTGGCAATGATCTTGTGGCTTCCTCTGCACTGGCTGCTGCTGGCTGCCAATTGGTGATCTTTACGACCGGGCGGGGAACACCATTTGGTACATTCGTGCCAACGATGAAGGTATCTACCAATACCCCATTGTATGAAGGCAAACGTCATTGGATCGATTTTAATGCAGGTGTGTTGGTGGAAGATGGTTCTCCAGATGAGGTCCTGCGCAGCTTCATAAACTATATTATTGCGGTGGCCAGCGGTGAATGGGTTAATAATGAAAAGAATAATTTCCGTGAGATCTCCATATTCAAAACAGGAGTAACGCTATAATAAATCATTAATTAATGACAAATCAGGCTGTCTCTTATGCTTTTTAAGCGTAGGGGGCAGTTTTTTTAGGTTCACAGCATACATAATCCGTCTTAAAAAGAACGATAATTGCTTTCTTTTGAATTAGTGATTGCAATCACAATGGTCCTGTACGGCCTGTGCTAATCTTTTATTGAGAATAGTTCTCACATAAAGGAGAAGAGTCAGATGGAAAAAGTGCTGAGTTTGGATGAATCTATATTCGAGATGGTATCACGGCATCCGGAGGTCATCGAGATTATGGTAGAGCTGGGCTTTAAGGATATTGCCAAGCCTGGCATGCTGCAGACTGCTGGCCGTTTCATGACCTTATCCAAAGGAATTAAGCTGAAAAAAATGGATCTCGAGCACGTGAAGCAAACTTTTGAACGTCATGGTTTCGGGATTATTTAATAAAGGAGTGTTAATATGAGCGAACTGATTAACAACCGTGAAGTTGATGTGCCGGAACAGACTCGTCGCCAGGCTATGCTTAAGGAGATTATTAAAGAGCTGCATGCAGGCAAAAGTGTAGAAGAGGTTAAGGCGCGATTCGCCGAAGCTGTGGGTGATGTTACCGTAGCGGAGATTTCCGCGATGGAGCATTCATTAATGACCGAAGAAGGAATTCCGGTATCCGAGGTCCAACGTCTTTGTTCGGTGCATACAGCCATTTTTAAAGGCTCTATTGAGCAAATTCACCGCTCGTCCCAGCCCGAGGAGCAGCCAGGCCATCCAGTACACACCTTCAAATTGGAGAACCGTGAGATCGAAAAACTTGTTAACTTCCGCATGGATCTGCACGCAACAAAGTTTCAAAAGAATGATAGTGAGGAACTGATCTTCAAATTGTTGGAGGATCTTAGCTTGCTGCTGGATCTTGATAAACACTATAGCCGAAAAGAAAATCTGCTGTTCCCATACCTCGAAAAATACGGCATTTATGGCCCGACCAAGGTAATGTGGGGAGTGGATGATAATATCCGCCGTATGATTAAAGAGGCAAAAGCAGCGCTCAGCACTTATAGCGGAAACGCAGCAGAAATAGTCATTCAGCTTGAGGAGATCATCAAGGAAGTTAATGAAATGATCTTTAAGGAAGAAAATATTCTATTGCCCATGGCCCTGGACAAACTGACGGAAGATGAATGGGTCAAAATCGCCCGGGAGAGCGATGAGATCGGGTTCTGCCTAACCGCACCGGAGCAGGAGTGGATCCCTGAGCGGGCCGCTGAGCCGGACGGCGCAGTGCTGGAAGAAACAGAAGGAGCTACGCCGCAAGGCGGGTTCATCCGTTTTGAGACAGGGTTGTTGTCACTGCATCAGCTGGAGACCGTACTCAACCATCTTCCTGTAGATCTAACCTTCATTGATGAGAATGATGTTGTCCGATATTTTTCACATGGGAAGGAACGTATCTTTGCCCGAACTAAAGCGGTTATCGGCCGTACAGTACAGAACTGTCATCCCCCGCAAAGTGTTCATGTGGTAGAGAAGCTTTTGGAAGACTTTAAGGCAGGCCGTAAGGATGCTGAAGACTTCTGGATCAATATCAAGGATAAGTTTATCTACATCCGTTACTTCGCTGTACGAGACGAGTCAGGCCAATATATGGGCACGCTAGAGTTCACACAGAATATCGCTCCAATCCGAGCATTAGAGGGCCAAAAGCGCATTTTATCAGAATAAATCGGTGCGTTGGGTTATTTTCCAGATAATAATATAGGTACAAGACTCTCTTACTTAGGCGTAAGGGGGTCTTTTTAGAATATAATAGAGTATACTCTTAAAATAAGGAATTCCCGGGTGTGTTGTCTTTCCTTGACCACAGAGAGGGCTTCTATTATAGTTGGTACTTAGGATTAACTATTTTAGTATAAAAAAAGGTGGCTTGTTACATGTCTGAGAATATCTACGTTGGCGTGGATTTGGGTGGAACTGCAATTAAGGTTGGAATCTGTAATGCTGAAGGTACCCTTCTTCATACTTATGAGGGACCTACAGGAACTGCAGAGGGTGTCGATACTGTTATCGATAATATCGAGAAGTATGTACGCCAAATTGTGGAGGATTCCCCGTACTCTTGGGATCAGCTTGCAGGTGTAGGAGCGGGTGTAGCCGGGTTCACAAATATTCGTGAAGGAATCATCATCCTTGCGCCTAACATAGGATTTAGAGATGTGCCGATCCGTTCCATTTTGGAAGATCGTTGGAACAAGCCTGTCAAAATAGACAATGATGCGAATGTGGCTGCACTGGGCGAAGCTTGGAGCGGTGCGGGACGTGGCGTTGATAACTGTGTCTGCTATACGCTTGGAACAGGTGTCGGTGGCGGAATTATTATTAATGGAAAGATTTATCAAGGCTTTGCGGGATTAGCTGGTGAGCTTGGTCATATCACAGTAGTGCCGGATCTGGAAGCTATTCAATGCGGCTGTGGCAACATGGGCTGTCTGGAAACCGTTTCCTCCGCTACAGGTATTATCCGCATGGCTAATGATGCAGTAGCTCGTGGCGATCGTACTTCCCTCTCTATGGTAGAGAAGATTGCTGCGAAAGAAGTCTTTGATGCGGCTAAGGCTGGCGATGAAGTAGCTATCCGTATAGTAAATCGTGCAGCGTACTATCTGGGTAAATCCATGGCTTCTGTTGCGGCTGTGCTTAACCCTGAAGTATTTATCGTTGGCGGCGGTGTGTCTAAGGCTGGAGATATTCTATTTGATGAGGTTCGTCGTGTGTTTGCGAAATTGACACCGGCTCCACTTCAAACTGGTGTTTCGATTATTCCAGCTGAGCTTGGCAATGACGCAGGTATTGTTGGGGCTGCCGGCCTTTTGCTGCGTTCTTAAAAGACGGGAAGTATTCATATACTAAATCTAGGGAGGGGACGCTTTTATGACCGAATTGGACAATACCCCAACGGCTGGAGCCACCCTGATTATTATTACGGGAATGTCAGGTGCGGGGAAGACAATTGCTGTACAGAGTCTGGAAGACCTAGGGTTCTTCTGTGTCGATAATTTACCACCGGTGCTGATTCCCAAGTTCGCAGAGCTAATTGAACAGTCAAAGGGTAAGATTGCCAAGGTAGCCCTTGTAATTGACCTGCGTGGTCGAGAATTCTTCACTGCTTTGTCTGAGTCTCTTGCCTATATCAAGGATGAGTCAACCATTGGCTGTGAGATCTTGTTTTTGGATGCTACAGATTCAGTACTTGTTCAGCGTTACAAGGAAAGTCGACGTCATCATCCATTAGCACCTAAGGGGCTGCCGCTTGATGGTATCAAGCTAGAACGTAAAATGCTTGAAGAATTGAAAAATTCAGCTACGTTATGTTTAGATACCAGCAGTATGAAGCCCGTGCAGCTTAAGGAGAAGATCGTTTCACGGTTTTCGCATCTAGGAAAAAGTACGCTTTCCGTCAATATTACATCCTTCGGATTTAAGTACGGTATCCCTATTGATGCAGATCTTGTCTTTGATGTCCGCTTCTTGCCTAACCCACATTATGTGGACCATCTGCGGCCTAAAACCGGCCAGGACAGTGAAGTCTACGATTATGTAATGAAGTGGCCTGAAACACAGGTGTTCCTGACCAAACTGCTCGATATGCTTCATTTTCTAATTCCGCAATATCGCAAAGAAGGTAAGTCCCAGATTATCATTGGCATTGGCTGTACGGGAGGTAAACACCGTTCCGTAGCCATATCTGAGTATTTGGGTAAAATGCTGGGCGTTAGCGAGACGGAATCCGTAACCGTTAGTCATAGGGATTCCGAGCGTGATCGGCACTAGAGAGAAGGGGTCATAGTGGCTGAAGAACAAAGACAGCGTCCACGTATCGTCGTTATGGGCGGTGGCACGGGGTTATCTGTTATGCTTCGTGGTTTAAAAGAGAAGCCATTAGATATTACTGCTATTGTTACCGTTGCCGATGATGGGGGAAGCTCAGGTATTTTGCGCAGTGAACTGCAAATGCCTCCTCCTGGGGACATCCGCAACGTATTGACAGCTATGGCTGATGTTGAGCCGCTCATGGCAGAGATTATGAGATACCGTTTCAACACGGGTGAGGGACTAGCTGGTCATAGTCTCGGCAACTTGATTCTTGCTGCGCTCACGGATATATCCGGCGATTTCGTTACAGCTGTACGGGAGCTCAGTCGATTATTCGCTGTTCGCGGCCGGGTATTGCCTGCGGCCGGTGAAGCTGTAATCCTGCATGCAGAAATGTCGGACGGCACGATTATCACGGGGGAGTCCAAAATCCCTGAAGCTGGCGGGATCATCAGACGAGTGTCCTTGGAGCCGCCAGATGTAGAACCGTTGCCCGAAGCGCTTGAGGCGATTCGGAATGCAGACGCGATCCTGCTGGGTCCTGGCAGTCTGTATACGAGCATTCTTCCTAACCTGCTTGTTCCGAAACTGGCAGAAGCGGTTGTATCTTCGAATGCTATCAAAATTTTCGTCTGCAACGTAATGACTCAGCCGGGTGAAACGGATAACTATACCGTCAGCGATCATCTTCAAGCTGTATATGATCATATCGGGATCGATTTATTCGATTATGTTATTGTTAATGACGGTGAGATTCCGGAACAGGTCCAGACGAAGTACGCCGAGAAGGGCGCGCGCCCGGTGCAGCTTGATAAAGAAGCGCTGGATGGCAATGGATACAAGGTTATAGCCGATAAACTGGTTTTATTCCGAACTTATTTGAGACATGATACCGATAAGCTTAGTCATCACATTTATCAGCTTGTGCAGGATTGGATAAACAGAAACCCTAGGGTATAACTTATAGATGAGAACGAAGTACTTATCAAGAAAGAGGTGAGACCCTTGTCTTTTGCGGCCCTTACCAAAAAAGAGCTGACGATGGTGGAGAGTGAACCCTGCTGCGAGAAGGCGGAAATGTCAGCGCTTATCCGTATGAATGGATCTGTGCAGCTTTCAAGCAAAAAGGTTATTCTCGACATTTCGACGGAGAACGCCGCGATTGCAAGGCGGGTATATTCTTTACTTAAGAAATATTACCAGGTCCATATTGAGCTACTCGTGCGTAAAAAAATGCGTTTGAAGAAAAATAACGTCTATATCGTCAGAATCCCAAACCGTGTACAAGAGATCCTAAAGGATCTTAGAATTGTGTCGGAAGGATTTATTTTTACCGATGGTATTGATGATGAGATTGTTGGGAATAACTGCTGCAAGCGTGCTTATTTGCGCGGTGCCTTTCTGGCTGGCGGATCGGTTAATAATCCGGAAGGCTCCTCCTACCATTTGGAGATTTCCTCGATGTATGAGGAACATTGTAAAGCATTAGTGGATCTGGCTGGGGAATTCCACCTAAACGCACGCTGTATTGAACGTAAAAAAGGGTTCATTCTTTACATTAAAGAAGGCGAGAAGATTATTGAATTCTTAAGTTTGATTGGAGCGCATCAGGCGCTGTTCAAATTTGAGGATGTAAGAATTATGCGCGATATGCGTAATTCCGTGAATCGGATCGTGAACTGCGAGACCGCAAATCTCAACAAAACAATAAGTGCTGCGGTGCGGCAGATTGAAAATATCAAGCTGTTGCAGCGAGAAATGGGACTGGAGAATTTGCCGGATAAACTGCGTGAAGTAGCAGAAATTCGAATGGCGCATCCAGATATCAACCTCAAGGAGGTTGGTGAAATGCTCAAAGGTACAGTCAGTAAGTCGGGAGTAAATCATCGGCTTCGTAAGATTGATGAGCTGGCGGACAAGGTTCGAGGCGGCTAATTACTTTTTTTCTAGTGTGGTTTACGTTATAATGATATAATAATATAAAATTAATGTGAAACTTTTGGGGAGAACTCAATTAGGGGGTAAGCGTTTCATGACAAAGCACCCGGTAGTTGTTCGGTTGAAGACAGGGCTTCATGCCCGACCGGCAGCATTGTTTGTGCAAGAAGCTAACAAGTTTTCGTCGGAGATTTTCGTGGAAAAAGATGATAAAAAAGTAAATGCTAAAAGTATTATGGGGATTATGAGCCTCGCTATCAGTTCCGGCACGGAGATTTACATTAGCGCGGACGGTGCGGATGCCGATCAAGCTGTAAACGCTTTGACAAGTCTGGTCAGCAAAGAAGAGCTTGAGAACCAATAATAGGAAGACAACATCGTTTCTGCTAGGAAGACTTTATTTATCGCATGACCAAAAGCCCTTCGGGGCTTTTTTTAATACCAAAAAATAGATGGAGAACGTGCAACATTTACCAAAATGACTCGTCTAGAGGATAATAACAAATCACAAGAAATGAAAGGGGCTGGCAAATATGAAAGGTTTATTGAAGAAAATTGGTTCAGTGATGATCGTAGGGAGTTTGTTAATTGGAGGGATCAGCATGAGTGGTGTTTTCCAAGGTCCTGCAAAGGCTTACGCAGATGAAGTGCAGAAAAATGTCGTTAGTGTAGTAGGTAAAGGCGAATTGTCCCTCAAGCCGGATATCGTATACTTGTCCATCGGTGTGGATACTACGGCCACAACTGCGCAAGAAGCGCAGAAGACCAATGCCGCTAAAATTCAGAAGATTATGACTTTACTGAAGAATACTTGGAAAATTGCAGATAAAGATATTCAAAGCACGCAGTTTTATGTGCAACCCAATTATAGTTACAGCGAAAAAGAAGGACAGCAAGTGAAGGGGTACAACGCCAATCATACGCTGTTAGTGTCTTATAGAGATCTGACCAAGGTTGGTGAATTGCTGGACGCTGCATCTGCGGCAGGGGCGAATAATATCGGAAATGCACGTTTTTCTGTGGAAGATACTTCTGCATTTGAAGCTCAGGTGATTGAAAAAGCGATGGCGAATGCAGATGTTAAAGCAGGGGCTATTGCTAAGGCAGCTAAACGCAGCTTGGGTCAAGTGATCACGGTCAGCCAAAATGATGGCGATATCACTCCGGTTTATTTTGAACAGAATCTAAAAATGAATATGGCTGCAGCAGATGCTGGTGCAAGCACATCCGTGCAACCCGGAGTAGTTAAAGTTACAACTCAGCTGAGCGTAATGTATGAATTGAAATAGTATCAGAACAAGGTGAATGCAGAGAGGAGAGGTGATCTTCCACTAGTAATAGTGGGGGGCGCCTCTTTTTTTGTGTAAGTTCTCTACGATTCTGTTTAATAAATTGGAAAGGAGAGGAAAAATAAGATGATGAATATTATTTCAAAAGAATCAGCACGCAAATGGGGCATAGGTCTGATGTCAGCAGGTTTATTGTTTGGTGGAGGTCTGCTGCCCAGCGAAACGGGTTATGCAGCAGCTAGTAAAACGGAGAATAAAGCTATTGATTCGCGTATCGTTTTAAAGGCAAACGGGATAAATTCGTTGCAGGAAGGTATTTTGAAGGAAGGACAGGCCTGGATTCCCATAACTTTTATGCGAGATGTGTTGGGATTACCGCTTGTGTATGATAAGAAGGAAAATGCGTACATGATTGGAAAAGGATCGACCAAGGCCAAGTTGATGTTATCCAGCTACGGTACTTCTGTGTGGGTGAACAACTATTTCATTCGAGAGTATGAAGGGAAGTTAATTAATAATCGCCTCTATGTTCCATCAGGATTGTTAAATGATTATATGGGTTATAAGGTAGATTGGAGTCGGGCCGCCAGTAGGCTGAATGTGGTGAACAGACCGCAGAACGCGCTGACGGTAACCACGGAAACTTATGCTAAAGATCGGGCAGAAGCTTTTATTCAGCTTGATTATCCGAAGATCAGTGGATTGGGCAACTCCAGTGCGCAACAAGCTATTAATAATACTTTGAAGGAAAGTGTTATGAAATTCGCGGCGGGTGCAGAACAGGATATCTCCGATCGAGATGGAGCAGAGCCCAAATACACCTATGATTCAGGTTATGTAGTGACCTACAATCAGAATGGTGTGATCAGCATAGTGATGCATCAGTATAGTGATACGGGCGGGGCCCATGGAATGACTAACCGTGAAGCCTTCACCTTCTCGCTTAAGGATGGTAAACGTCTACTGTTGGGCGACCTGTTTGGAGCTAATCCAAACTACAAAAAACAGCTGAATGCAAAGCTGAGCAAGCTACTGAAGGCAGAGGATAGTTATTTGGGAGGATTCAACGGATTGAATACGGAGAAATATTTCTATCTGAAGGACGACAAGGTTGTTCTGTTCTTCCAATTATATGAGTACACAGCGTATGCTGCAGGCTTCCCTGAGTATACTTTTAGTTTCAAAGAGCTTTTACCGGATGGCAGTAGCCCGTTTGCTGGCATAAAATAAATGGAAATGCTTCGTCTCCGCTAATGTCGGCACAAGACATCTCCCCCTTACCAGAGTTGTCTCTTGTTCATATGCTAAAGGGAGTAACTAGTTTATGAACGGGGGAGAGCTATGGGCTACCAATATACTGCAATTGGCGATTCCTTGACGACTGGATTTGGTGCTCTGCCAGGTAACGGTTTTGTACCGGTGTACCGTAGAATGGCAGAAGGGAGACTGCGGACTACTGTAGCCTCTACGAATTTAGGCGTGAACGGAATGACTACTTCAGAGCTGGAGCAGCGGCTGCGCGGAAATTCCATGATGCGTGAGGCCGTTCGAGTAGCTGATATCATCACTGTGTCTATCGGTGGTAATGATTTGATTCACGCGGCCAAATCAGCAGCAAGACAGCAAGGCAACTTATCCGCAGAGCTGCGCAGATCGCTTCAGGAATGCAAACAAAATTTCTCTGCAATTATGAATATCCTTATACAATTGAAGGCGAGGACGCGTAGACCTTTTATCATTAGAATTGTGGGATTATATAACCCCTATCCTCAGGTGGTTGGTGCGACAGAGTGGGTCAGGCAGTTTAATCAATACGCAGCACAGTACAGCAGCCGAGTATGTGGATTTGCTTCGATTTACAGTGAGTTCGCAGGAAATGAGAGAGGGCTGTTATCCATTGATCATTTGCATCCGAATGGCCGGGGTTATCGCGTAATTGCCGAGAAGCTGGATGCGCTAGGTTATGGCGGGCTGGCTTAATTGGATTTAGGTCTTCTATAAAATATAAAGAGGCTGTGCTCTAACCATAACGGATAGAGCACAGCCTCTTTATATTTTTACTTTATAGCTTACACACCGCTAGGCAATGTCTTCTCGATTACTTTATCTACGATACCGTATTCAGCCGCGTCTGCAGCAGTCATGAAGTAGTCGCGATCTGTATCCTTCTCAATACGTTCTAGAGGTTGACCCGTACGTTCTGCTAGAATACGGTTCAGCTTATCGCGCAATTTGAGGATGCGGCGGGCACGGATTTCAATGTCCGTTGCTTGACCTTGAGCACCACCCAGAGGCTGGTGGATCATGATCTCGCTGTTAGGCAGTGCGAAGCGTTTGCCTTTGGCGCCAGCGTTTAGCAGGAAAGCTCCCATGGAAGCTGCCATACCCACACAGATGGTGGAAACGTCTGGTTTAATGTACTGCATTGTATCAAAAATAGCCATACCTGCAGTAATGGAACCGCCTGGGCTATTCACGTAAAGGTGAATGTCCTTGTCAGGATCTTCGGCAGCCAAGAACAGCATTTGTGCGATGATAGAATTGGCTACCACGTCATTAACCTCCGTTCCAAGGAAAATGATGCGGTCCTTCAGCAGGCGGGAATAGATGTCATAAGCGCGCTCGCCGCGGTTGCTCTGTTCTACTACCATAGGAATATAACTCACGTGGAAAACCTCCTTGATATTGGTTCTTCAAATGTATTCATTTTTACTCTTGCCGTATTACCCACATGATAAACAAATTCAAACAAAAAGTCAAAGAAAGTCAAACTTATATTCAAAAAAAAGAGCCGACAAGCGGCTCTTTGGTTAAGTAGTAGTATAGGCACTACTAAATTATGTGCAAAAATGAAATTAATGGCGCGCCCGCCAAGAATCGAACTTGGATCTCAGGCTTCGGAGGCCTACGTCATATCCATTGGACCACGGGCGCAACAAAAATGATTATAATACAATTTTTACACAATTGCAATGTAATATTAATACTGGACAAGCGCTTTAGGGGCAGGCATCGGGCGCTATATCTTTTTCTGACCTTATTAATGTATAAGAAGACAAGCGCTTGAGAATTCTACTCTCGGAAGACTTGCGCTTCGAGCAATATTTGGTTAGAATATGGGTGGGACTTAAAAAGTTTACCCGGGACGTTTTGAGACCATGAACAAGGGAATAGAGGAAGACGAAGTTGCAGGAGTGAAAGTATGCGTAATTTATTAGATATCCAAAAGCAGCTTCTGCCTGATCTCATGGAAACCCTTAAGAGACGGTACACGATTCTTCATCAGATCATGCTGTCCGATATTATTGGGCGCAGAACGCTAGCCGCTTCGCTAGATATGACTGAGCGGGTACTGCGTGCCGAGACGGATCTTCTGAAATCGCAAGGGCTTATTGAGATCGAGAGTGTTGGCATGCGCATTAGCGCTGCTGGACGTAGACTGCTTGATTTGCTAGAGCCGGTTGTTAAGAGCCTATTTGGTCTGGATGAGCTGGAAGAGAAAATTCGAGCAACGTATGGTCTGGATAAAGTTATTGTAGTACCGGGTGATTGTGAGTCATCGCCGTTCACCAAACGAGAGCTTGGCCGAGCGGGTGCGAAAGCGCTGCTGAGTATACTTCGCGCAGATGATACAGTTGCCGTCACAGGTGGATCGACGCTTGCCGATATGGCTGATCAACTGGCACCGCCGTTGTCCCTTTCCTATAAGAACGCTTGGTTTGTTCCGGCGCGTGGAGGATTAGGAGAGAGTATGGAGATTCAAGCCAACACGATTGCCTCAACAATGGCAAAGCGGGTTGGAGCCAACTACCGGTTGTTGCATGTCCCTGATTTGCTTAGCGGGGATGCATACCAATCGCTTGCACTTGACTCTAATATTGGAGAGATTGTACAAACCATCCGTAGTTCGCGTATTATTGTACATGGGATTGGGGATGCCATTGAAATGACCCGCCGCCGCAAACTGGACGAGGCTACAGTCTCGGAAATCCAGGGTGAAGGGGCAGTGGCCGAATCTTTTGGCTATTATTTCAATGAAGAGGGTCAGGTTGTCCATACCATGCTTACGATGGGTCTACGTCTAGAAGATATTATTCGGACAGAGAAAGTCATCGGTATTGCAGGAGGCAAACCCAAGGCCAAAGCCATTCATGCCATGCTGCGTTTCGGGCAGGAGAATATTCTCGTCACGGACGAGGCTGCTGCAGTAGAAATAGGCAAGGAAATTGACAATCAACTACAGCTATCTTCGTAGTTTTTAGATTGCAGGCAATAACATACTTCTTGCATCATACTTAACATTGTTGTCATGACAGACCTCACCGTCTGTTTTGAATAAATAAAACGAATTCTAGGAGGAACTATTCAATGAGTGTAAAAGTTGGAATTAACGGTTTTGGACGTATTGGACGCCTTGCTTTCCGCCGTATTCAAAATGTAGAAGGTATCGAAGTGGTAGCAATCAACGACTTGACTGACGCTAAGATGCTTGCTCATTTGCTTAAATATGATACAACTCAAGGTAAATTCCAAGGTGATGTTGAAGTGCATGATGGCTTCTTCAAAGTCAATGGTAAAGAAGTTAAGGTTCTTGCTAACCGCAACCCTGAAGAATTGCCATGGGGCGACCTAGGCGTTGATATCGTACTTGAGTGCACAGGTTTCTTCACAACTAAAGAAGCAGCTGAAAAACACTTGAAAGGTGGAGCTAAGAAAGTAGTTATCTCCGCTCCAGCTACTGGCGACATGAAAACTGTCGTTTACAACGTTAACGATGACATTCTTGATGGTACTGAGACTGTTATTTCCGGCGCATCTTGCACAACTAACTGCCTAGCTCCTATGGCAAAAGTACTGAACGACAAGTTCGGTATCGTTGAAGGCTTGATGACTACAATTCATGCTTACACTGGCGACCAAAACACTTTGGATGCTCCACATGCTAAAGGTGACTTCAGACGCGCTCGTGCAGCAGCTGAGAACATCATTCCTAACACTACTGGTGCTGCTAAAGCAATCGGTCTGGTTATTCCAGAACTTAAAGGTAAATTGGATGGTGCAGCTCAACGTGTTCCAGTTGCAACTGGTTCCCTGACTGAGCTTGTAACTGTTCTTGATAAGAGCGTTACTGTTGAAGAAATCAACGCAGCAATGAAAGCAGCTTCCGATCCAGACACTTATGGTTACACTGAAGATGAAATCGTATCTTCCGACATCAAAGGTATGACTTTCGGATCCCTGTTCGATGCTACACAAACTAAAGTATTGACTGTTGGCGACAAACAACTGGTTAAAACTGTTGCTTGGTATGACAATGAAATGTCCTACACTGCACAATTGGTTCGTACTTTGGAGAAATTCGCTAAAATCGCTAAGTAATTGACTTGATATAAGCAACATCTATAGAGCGGAAACAGAAATTCCTTGTTTCCGCTCTTTCTAAATGTATTTCTTGTTTCCTGCTAGAAACAATTTTGGGTGTGGAGGAATTAATCATGAACAAAAAAAGCGTCCGTGATGTAGAAGTAAAGGGTAAGCGCGTATTTGTACGCGTGGATTTCAACGTACCTGTAGAAGACGGTAAAATTACTGATGATACTCGTATTCGCGAAACACTTCCAACCATTAAATATTTGATCGAGAACGGTGCAAAGATCATTCTTGCGAGTCATATGGGTCGTCCTAAAGGCGAATTCGTAGATTCCATGCGTTTGACTACTGCTGCTGAACGTCTGTCCGAGCTTCTTGGCAAACCAGTAGCTAAAGCTGACGAAGCAATTGGCGAAGCTGTAAAAGCAAAAATCGCTGAGCTAGGCGAAGGCGACGTACTTGTACTTGAGAATGTTCGTTTCTACCCAGGTGAAGAGAAAAACGATCCTGAACTGGCTAAACAATTCGCTGAATTGGCTGATTTGTTTGTTAATGATGCGTTTGGTGCGGCTCACCGTGCACATGCATCGACAGAAGGTATCGCTCATTTCCTACCAGCTGTATCCGGTCTTTTGATGGAGAAAGAATTGTCTGTTCTTGGTAAAGCTCTTTCTAACCCAGAACGTCCTTTCACTGCGATCATCGGTGGTTCGAAAGTTAAAGACAAGATTGATGTTATTGATAACTTGTTGTCTTTGGCTGATAACGTCCTGATCGGCGGTGGGTTGTCTTATACATTCACTAAAGCACAAGGCTTTGAAATCGGTAAATCACTAGTAGACAACGACAAACTTGACGTTGCTCTTGGATTCATCGAAAAAGCAAAAGCACTTGGTAAAAACTTCATGCTTCCTGTTGATGTTGTTGTTGCTGATAAATTTGGTGCTGACGCTAACACTAAGATCGTTGATTACAATGAAATCCCAGAAGGTTGGGAAGGACTTGATATCGGACCTAAGACTCGTGAACTTTATGCCGATATTATCAAGAACTCCAAGCTGGTTGTCTGGAATGGACCTATGGGCGTATTCGAAATCGATAAATTCGCTGAAGGTACACTTGCAGTAGCAAAAGCTTGTGCAACTACTGAAGGTTACACTGTTATTGGTGGCGGAGATTCCGCAGCAGCAGCAGAGAAATTCCACCTGGCTGATCAAATGGATCATATCTCCACTGGTGGCGGTGCATCCCTTGAGTTCATGGAAGGCAAGGCGCTTCCTGGCGTAGAAGCACTGAACGATAAGTAAGACCTAAGAAGGAGGCAACATAAGTCATGAGAACACCTATTATTGCAGGTAACTGGAAAATGTTCAAAACAGTTCCTGAAGCAGAAAGCTTTATTGCTGAAATTAAAGGCAAAGCAGAAGTAGAAGGCGTTGAGACTGTAATCTGCGCTCCATTTACTAACCTGCCTGCACTTGTAGCAGCTGCAAAAGGTACTAACATCAAGATTGGTGCACAAAACCTACACTTTGAAGATAACGGTGCTTACACAGGCGAGATCAGTGGTGTAATGCTAAGTGATCTTGGTGTGGACTATGTTATCATTGGCCACTCTGAGCGTCGTGCTTATTTTGGCGAAACGGATGAAATCGTGAATAAGAAAATGCATGCTGCATTCCGTCACGGAATTACTCCTATCGTATGTGTTGGCGAAAAGCTCGAAGAGCGTGAAGCTGATCAAACTAAAGCAGTATGTAAAGTACAAACTGAAGCTGCATTCCAAGGTCTTAGTGCCGAGCAAGCAGCAAAAGTTGTTATTGCATACGAACCTATCTGGGCTATTGGCACAGGTAAATCTTCCACTTCCCAAGATGCTAACGAAGTTATTGCTTACATCCGCAGTCTTGTAAAAGATCTGTATGATGCAGCAACAGCTGAAGCTGTTCGTATTCAATACGGCGGCAGCGTGAAGCCTGAGAATGTAACTGAGTACATGGGCCAAAGCGACATCGATGGTGCGCTTGTTGGCGGTGCCAGCTTACAACCGGATTCCTTCGTTCAATTGGTTGAGGGGGCGAAGTAAGATGTCAGCTCCAAAACCCGTAGCTTTGATCATCATGGATGGTTTTGGTTTGCGTGGAACGACAGAAGGTAATGCCGTTGCTCAAGCCAACAAACCTAACTATGACCGTTACCTGAAACAATATCCTAACACTACACTCACTGCTTGCGGTGAAGCTGTAGGCCTTCCGGCAGGCCAAATGGGCAACTCCGAAGTAGGGCATTTGAATATTGGTGCAGGCCGGATCGTTTATCAGGATTTGACTCGTATTGATAAATCGATCCGCGAGGGCGAGTTCTTCGATAACGAAACCCTGGTTAGCGCAGTTAGAAATGCTAAGAACACTGGCAAAAAGCTTCACCTTTACGCGCTTGTATCCGACGGAGGGGTACATAGCCATATTAACCACTTGTTTGCTATGCTTGACCTGGCTAAAAAAGAAGATATGCATGAAGTGTATATCCATGCTTTTATGGACGGTCGTGACGTAGCTCCTGATAGTGGGAAGAAGTTTGTCCAAGATCTAGTAGCTAAAATCGAAGAGGTTGGCGTGGGTACAATTGCAACGGTGTCCGGACGTTATTACGCAATGGATCGTGATAAACGTTGGGAACGTGTAGAGAAAGCCTACCGTGCTATGGTTTATGGTGAAGGCCCTAAATACACGGATGCTGTGCAAGCCATCACTTCATCTTATGAAAACTCGGTATTTGATGAATTTGTTGAACCTAGTGTAATTGTAGACAGTGAAGGCAAACCTGTAACGGCAGTAGAGAGCGGCGATTCCGTCGTGTTCCTCAACTTCCGTCCTGACCGTGCTATTCAATTGTCACAAGTGTTCACGAATCAAGATTTCCGCGGTTTCGACCGTGGACCTTTGTTCCCGCAAAACCTGCACTTCGTATGCCTAACTACTTTCAGCGAAACGGTACAAGGTTATGTAGCCTATTCACCGAAAAACCTGGATAACACATTGGGTGAAGTGCTTGTTCAACAAAACAAGAAGCAACTGCGCATCGCGGAAACTGAGAAATATCCGCATGTAACCTTCTTCTTCAGCGGTGGACGTGACGAGGAGCTTCCTGGTGAAACCCGGATCTTAATCAACTCTCCTAAAGTAGCAACCTATGATCTTCAACCTGAGATGAGCGCATACGAAGTGGCTGCAGCCTGCGTAGCGGAAATCGAAGCGGAAAGACAGGATGCTATCATTCTTAACTTTGCCAATCCTGATATGGTTGGACACTCCGGCATGCTGGAACCAACAATCAAGGCTGTAGAAGTGACGGATGAGTGTGTAGGTAAAGTAGTGGATGCGGTTGTTGCCAAAGGTGGCGTTGCCATTATTATCGCTGACCATGGTAATGCAGATATGGTATTTGACGAGAACGGTCGCCCGTTCACAGCTCATACAACCAATCCTGTTCCGTTCATCGTGACTACTGAGAATGTTGTATTGCGTGAATCCGGTATTCTTGCAGACGTAGCACCAACAATCCTAGATTTGATGGGACTTCCGCAACCTGCGGAAATGACCGGACAATCCATGATTGCTAGCCGTAAGTAAGGTAAGGTATAACGCCTTTGATTTTAAGCTATACAAGTAAGACCAAAACAATGTTAAAAGGAGATTAACTTACATGACTATTATTTCTGATGTATATGCTCGCGAAGTCCTTGACTCCCGTGGTAACCCTACTGTAGAGGTTGACGTTTATCTGGAATCCGGTGCTAAAGGCCGCGCTATCGTTCCTTCCGGCGCTTCCACTGGTGCTCACGAAGCTGTAGAACTTCGTGATGGCGACAAATCCCGTTACATGGGTAAAGGCGTTCTGAAAGCTGTTGAGAACGTAAATGAAATCATCGCTCCAGAAGTTATCGGTATGGACGCTCTTGACCAAGTGGGCATCGACAAATTGATGATTACTTTGGACGGAACTCCTAACAAAGGTAAATTGGGCGCTAACGCAATCCTAGCTGTATCCATGGCAGTAGCTCGTGCAGCTGCAGCAGCTTTGGATATTCCTTTGTACGTATACCTGGGCGGATTCAACGCTAAAACTCTTCCAGTACCAATGATGAATATCATCAATGGTGGTGAGCATGCGGACAACAACATCGACGTTCAAGAGTTCATGGTTCTTCCTGTAGGAGCTCCAAGCTTCAAAGAAGCTCTTCGCACAGGTGCTGAAATCTTCCACAACTTGAAATCCGTACTTCAATCCAAAGGCCTGAACACAGCTGTAGGTGACGAAGGTGGTTTCGCACCGAACCTTGGTTCGAATGAAGAAGCAATCACTACAATCATCGAAGCTATTGAAAAAGCTGGTTACAAACCAGGTGTTGACGTATTCTTGGGTATGGACGTTGCTTCCACTGAGTTCTACAAAGACGGTAAATACACCCTTGCTGGCGAAGGTAAATCTTACACTTCCGCTGAGTATGTTGACCTTCTTGCTTCATGGGTTGAAAAATATCCTATCATCACAATCGAAGACGGTATGTCCGAAGACGACTGGGATGGCTGGAAATTGCTTACTGAAAAATTGGGCGACAAAGTCCAATTGGTTGGTGACGACTTGTTCGTAACTAACACTGAGCGTCTTGCAACAGGTATCGAAAAAGGTATCGGTAACTCCATCTTGGTTAAGGTTAACCAAATTGGTACATTGACTGAAACTTTTGATGCTATTGAAATGGCTAAACGTGCTGGTTACACAGCAGTTATCTCCCACCGTTCCGGTGAATCCGAAGATAGCACAATCGCTGATATCGCTGTTGCGACTAATGCTGGTCAAATCAAAACAGGTGCTCCTTCCCGTACAGACCGTGTTGCTAAATACAACCAATTGCTTCGCATCGAAGATGAGTTGGGTGAATTGGCTCAATACAACGGCCTGAAATCCTTCTACAACCTTAAAAGATAATCTGCTTTTATAGCAGACTTCGAAGACCCGCCGTTATGGCGGGTCTTTTTTATGATTTGAAGAAGATAGACTTTAATAGGTTTATCCTTATCTTGCAAGAAAAGCTACGACTTAACAGTCTAAGCTGTTGTATTACCGACAGCGCTATGATAAAATAAGAATACTGTTTATGTATCGTGATAACCTAAATTACCATAGATAGTGATGCTTAGGCGTAGGAGGTGGAAGTGAATGGATATCTTTTTGAAAGTTGTGCTCCTGATTTTTTCCGTCGGTCTTATTGCGGTCGTTCTTCTGCAAAAGGGGAAAAGCGCGGGTCTTTCCGGTGCCATCTCTGGCGGTGCTGAGCATCTCTTTGGTAAAACAAAAGCTCGTGGTATGGAGCTCGTACTACAACGTGTAACTGTTGGACTTGCTGCTGGTTTCTTCATCATGGCGATTCTAGCTGCTATTCTAATCGACTAAAGATCTACCGTAAGCCCTCGCTCTGTTCTAAATGGAATAGAGCGGAGGCTTTTTTGTTATATTAAAAGGAGTTAAAAAGCACCTAAGGGTGCTTTTCTTTTCATATTCGCAAAGAAAAAGGCTGGATCGATAGGAAGTAAATCTGAGGTTGGCATGGATGTATTTCAGCAGTTAAAGGAAATTTTGTACTGTGTTAACCTTTGGATGACAGTAACAGGGATGCGCAGGATTGATTTCGTGTATACTAGGGTATGAAGTAGTAAAGGTAAAATTTACTTGGCATTACTGCAGGGCAGGACAAGATATACATATTTGCCAGCGGCTTGAAGCCGCGGAGGGCTGGGGTGACGAACATGATAACACAAGAAATATTACTCGATTTCATGCGGGAAACTGCATATAAACCAATGACTTATGAAGAGCTGGTGAGTCATTTTGCTCTAGAGGATAGTGAAGGGTTTAAAAAGTTCGAGGAGCTGCTGATTGAATTAGAGCAGGATGGAAGAATTGTATTGACCCGTACTGCACGTTATGGCGTGCCAGAACGGATGGATTTGCTGCGTGGACGTTTACAAGCACATGCGAAGGGTTTTGCTTTTTTAATCCCGGATGATCGTGATCATCCTGACGTATATATCCATGCAAATGATCTTAAGGGAGCTATGAATGGCGATATCGTTCTGATTCGTATTACCTCTAAAAGTCCGTCCGGCGGACGTATGGAAGGCGAAGTAGTACGTATTGTAAAACGTGGCGTGTTGCAGACGGTAGGTGTATTTCAGAACCTGGAGACCTATGGTTTTGTGCTGCCTGATGATAAGCGGATTAATCGTGATATTTTTATTCCGAAGCAATCCTTTAAAGGTGCTGTTGATGGTCAAAAGGTCGTTGTGCGTATTGTGAGTTATCCGGAAGGCCGAGCAGCGGCAGAGGGTGAAATTATTGAGATTCTCGGACATAAGGATGATCCGGGTGTTGATATTCTTTCCATTATCCGCAAACATCAATTGCCTGAGGCATTTCCAGCTGAAGTGATGGATGAAGCCGATAGTGCTCCTGATTCAATTACAGAAGAGGAGATTGCGGAGCAAGGAAGACGCGACCTGCGCGTACTGAACATTGTTACGATTGATGGCGAAGATGCTAAGGATTTGGATGATGCGGTAAACGTACAGCGCTTGGAGAATGGACATTACAAGCTGGGCGTCCATATAGCAGACGTAGGTTATTATGTGCGTGAAGGCTCTGAGCTGGATAAAGAAGCCTATGACCGCGGTTGTAGTGTGTATTTGGTAGACCGGGTTATTCCGATGTTGCCGCACCGTCTATCGAACGGGATTTGCAGCTTGAATCCACAGGTAGACCGGTTAACAATGTCCTGTGAAATGGAATTTAACGAGCAAATGAAGGTTGTGAAGCACGATGTCTTTACGAGCGTGATTCGCACCAAAGAGAGAATGACTTACTCCAATGTTCGTAAAATTCTCGAAGATGAAGATCCAGAGCTGCTGGAACGTTATAGTCCACTAATTGATGATTTCCGCCTCATGAAAGAATTGGCGATGAAGCTGCGCGATGCGCGGATGCGCCGGGGTGCGGTTGATTTTGATTTTGAAGAGAGCAAAATCATCGTGGATGAGAACGGCAAGGCTGTAGATATCGTGAAGCGTGAACGTTCTGTAGCTGAACAGATTATCGAGGAGTTCATGCTGGCGGCAAATGAAACAGTAGCTGAACATTTCCACTGGTTGAAGGTTCCGTTCCTTTACCGGATTCACGAAGATCCAGACCCAGAGAAGCTGCAAAATTTCATGGCTTTTGCGGCCAATTTCGGATATCACGTCAAGGGTCGTGGCAATTCGGTTCATCCACGTGCTTTGCAGGATCTGTTGGAGCAAATCCAAGGCACAAAGGAACAGACGGTCATCAGTACGATGATGCTGCGTTCCATGAAGCAGGCAAAGTATGATGCGGAGAGCACGGGCCATTTCGGACTGGCTGCGGAATACTATTCTCACTTTACTTCTCCAATTCGCCGGTACCCCGATCTGGTCATTCACCGCGTAATGCGTGAAGTGATTGAGAATGGAGGGGCACTGACCCAGAAACGGCATGATTATTTGTCTAGCCGGATGCCTGACATTGCTCAGCAGTCCTCGGAACGCGAGCGTGTGGCGGTAGAAGCTGAACGCGATACGGAGCAACTGAAGAAAGCAGAATACATGCAGGATAAAGTAGGCGAGGAATTCGAGGCTATGGTCAGCAGTGTGACCAGCTTCGGAATGTTCATCGAGCTGGATAATACCGTCGAAGGTCTTATTCGTCTCAGTGCAATGAGCGACGATTATTATCACTTCGACGAAGGTCATATGGCGCTTATTGGCGAGCGCACATCGCGTGTGTTCCGCATTGGTGACGAGGTGAAGATCCGAGTCGCCAAAGTAAATATGGATGACCACACGATCGATTTCGAGTTGGTCGACATGAAGCCACGCGCGCCAGGCGAGCACCGCGGCGGTGGTTTTGCAGGCGGCCGCGGAGGCAAGGGCGGCCGTTCGGGCGGCGGCTTCATTAAGCCGGCCGGGGGCAAAGGCGCCGCGGGCAAGGGACGCGGCGGTAAAGGCAAGCCCGGCGGCGCTGCTGCAGGCGCGGGCAAGGGCAAGCCGGGCGCAGCTGTGCGCGCCGGTGAAGGGCCGCGCGAAGCGGCCGGTGTTGGCGCAGCGGGCGGACGCGGTAAGCGGAAGCGCGGGCGCGAGGCCGGCGAGGATGCGAGCCGGGTAGTTGCTGCGCCGGGCGCAGAGCGCGGAGGCGAAGCCGGCGGCAACGCAGGCGCGCCGCGTGAGCGCAGCGGCGGGCGAGGCCGCGGCGGAGACACCGGCGGTGCCGGTGGTGGACGCGGCATCAGCTTCGGCTTTGGCTCAGGCAAAGGCGGATACGGCGCTCCTGCGTCCGACTCCTCCGGCGGCGAAGCGCGGGGCGTGGACGGCAGCACGAAGTTCCGCAGCCGCGAGGATCGCGGGGGAACTTTGGCGGTGGAGAAGGCCGTAACGGTGCTCCTACAGGCAAAGGCCGCCGCAAAAAGAAAACCAAAGGCGGCGTGTTCATCGGCCAGTCCGTGACACCAGGCAACGTAGAGACTTCTGAGCAAGTCACTTCTAAACGGAGTGACAATAATGGCGGCGCTCCAGAAGGAGCACCACGTAAGCGTAAAAAGAAATAAATGACGGTTATGCGTTGCGTAACTCTATAACGATACTAAGCACCGTCCCTCTTGGGGGCGGTGCTTTTTAACTCATAACAGGCTTGGTTAATTGCATTATGTGCAGTTAAATTTGGGTTATGTAGTAAAAGTGGTAGTTAGTTGCATTTTGTACATCTAAATCTGATGAGTTACCTCTAATTGGTCTGATTTCGCTTTTTTAGCTGCAGAAAGTGCAACTAATTAGTTTTTTGGCGGTGATAAGGCTTAAATAGTTGCACGAAATACATTTATATATAGAAAAACGTAGGTGATAGCAAGTGAATAGGTAGAGGATAGGATAGGTAGAGGATAGGCACAGTATAGGTAAAAGCGGCACTATTTGAATAGGCGTCGAATAGATGTATATCCAAGTAGGGGGAAGCGGATAATTGAGAACAAATATGTAATAAGTAATTAGGGTAGATGGATATAGATATGTGGAAATTAGTGGATAACTATCTGTTAATTAAGGCGCACAAGTAAAAGGGTAACCTCGCTATTTTCCAAAAAAGTCCAGATCAACTCAAATTAATGTTTTTTGTAACAAATGCTAGATATTGGGTAATGTTACTGACAACTATATGACAAATTAGGTGAGGTATATTTGGTTGAAGGTTCCTTGCGCTCACTTGATTCCATTTGTTACAATATAGATCAGACGTTCGATGGCTGTGTCGTTTAAGATTAGACAGACATGGTTACTTTAACTTATGAATATGATTCAAGGAGTGATTCTCATGGGTAAAAAAGCAGACGGGAAAGTACTCGCCCAGAACAAGAAAGCTTCCCATGATTATTTTATCGAGGATACTTATGAAGCTGGCTTGGTGCTGACGGGTACAGAGATCAAGTCGCTGCGTAATGGCCGCGCTAATATTGGAGATGCTTTTGCTACGATTCGCAATGGTGAGATTCATATTCACAACATGCATATCAGCCCTTTTGAACAAGGTAACCGTGCCAATCCTACTGATCCCACACGCACACGTAAATTGTTAATGCATAAGGAGCAAATTCATAAACTGCTGGGCTTGTCCAAGCGAGATGGATTTACGATTGTGCCACTTAAGATTTATGTGCGGAATGGCTATGCGAAGCTGCTGATTGGTCTTGGTAAAGGTAAAAAAGAGTATGACAAACGTGACTCGGCTGCCAAGCGAGATGCTCAACGTGATATCCAGCGTGTACTGCGTGATAAGCAAAAGATCGCCAGATAATCTGGGAGAACTAGACGATTCAAAGGAGTTCCAGTTTCAACCTTCAATTCCTTTAACCCACGTGTTAAAGTGTTGATAAATGTGCTATACTGAGTAAGTAAGTTAGTTATTGCTTCGTTACAGTTTTCTTGAATAAGAAGCTGTAGATTGGATCTCTCTTGCTTGGAAGATCCGCTTGATCCGAAGCGCCCTTTTAATGAGGGGCCGTTCTTGGATTCGACGGGGATAGTTCGAGCATGAGTAGCGAGTAGTGGGGACGCGTCCGCTTCATCAACGCTAAAGCCTATTAAACGGCAAACAACAAAACAACTACGCTTTCGCAGCCTAAGAAACTGTGTGCGTGCTTCTACTCTGCATCGCCCATGTGACAGGGATAGGGGCTAACAAATAGTGGGATACGCTGTCTCATCTCCGCCTGCGGTGAGCTGAAGAAGACAATCAGGCTGACCCAACGTATAGCCGGTTACGGGGCGATACTCGGGTGACATCAAAACTGTGACTACACTCGTAGAAGCTTATGTGCCGTTATCTTCGGACAGGGGTTCGACTCCCCTCGGCTCCATATGGAGTTTTAGAAAAAGCGACCTTTAGGGGTCGCTTTTTTGTATCCTCATAATTAAAGTTAGGCAATGCTTTTTAATGATTTCAGCCAATTCCTCAAATGTGTACTTGTGGTTTATCATGTCTACTATGAGGTCTCGGAATGTTTGGTATGCATATTTTTAAACTGCAAAAGATTTTTCTACCACCACGAATACCGTCCGCATGAGGATGGTTCCCATACTATTGTTAACGATACCCTTTTGCAAAGTTTCTTTGTTATAATTATTATAATAATCTCTTCATTGGCTGGTGATTATGAATGAGTGAAAAATTTTGGTTAGTAGTACAGTATCCTCTAAAAAGTGAAAAAGGAAGCCAACGTGATAACTGGTTAAGAGATAAAGTAATGGAATACCTGGACATATCTCTAATAGATGCTAACTTAGGTTGTGTTGATGGCTTTGATATGGGCAAATGCATTTCCGACCCAAAAAAATATGCTCTTAATATATTTTGTATCATTACGGAAGAAGAACGTAGTATAGCCTTGGTAAAGAGAGTTTTAAGAGATAGCAGGCTTGATTATACTCGTATAAAAATTGCTACAATGCCCTATGGAAAAGAAGAAACATATAGTCTTAAATTTTCCTATAAAAAGGGTGTTACCGATTTTTCGCTATAGCACAGTTTTGAGTTTAGAATTACAACTACACCGTAAAACAATTTTCTGGCGGGAGTCATGAATTTTGTGACATCAAAGCTCTGACTACACTCGTAGAAGCTTATGTGCCGTTATCTTCGGACAGGGGTTTGACTTCCCTCGGCTCCATAAGAGGAACCCGCTGAGATAGCGGTTTTTTTGCT
The DNA here is from genome assembly GCF_038002785.1 of Paenibacillus sp. FSL H3-0310. Classification (NCBI taxonomy): domain Bacteria; kingdom Bacillati; phylum Bacillota; class Bacilli; order Caryophanales; family Paenibacillaceae; genus Paenibacillus; species Paenibacillus sp. FSL H3-0310. The sequence goes on along the minus strand of NZ_JBBODC010000002.1, from coordinate 863,396 downwards.
GTTTAGTGATTGAATTGTAGACCGAATGCAGACAAGGAATTATGGGGAACTAAAAGTATTTATTCTTGTAGACATGTTGTCTACATCTAAAATTAGATCATTCACTTTGAAGTTAATATTTAGTGGCACATTTTCCGAAACTACATCTATAAGAGCTCGAACTGATATAAGATTAGATTATGGCATTAAGCACTCAAAAGCAAAAATATTCGGGGGAATTACTATTATGAGTTTCACTATTGATTATGTTAAAAATAAAAACAGAATTATTGTAACATCGGACGGTATGGAAGTTGAGGATGCCTTTGCGTACGCAGAACAATTTCCGAAGATACTGAAGAAAACTAAGCGAGGGTTTACAGGTATGACTGTAATCACTGGTGGTCTGGTATTTAAGCAAGAGGTGATGGCAATTCTTGCTCCAACTGGTGAAGATGCTGTGAAAGCTGGAATGTCCACAAAACACAAATGGGTGTATGTTGCGCCTACGGCGTTCTACAAAACGCAAATGAATCGTATGTTTAAAGATATTGCAAACTTGTACGAATCGATAGAAGAAGCTGAAGCGTATCTTGATTCCGCAGGGAATTAGCAACTTCTAAAAATTAAAAGGATCCAGCCATCATCTGTAGCGCCAAAGGTACTTTCTGCGTATTGAAGAAGCACTGTGAAAAACCGATATATTCAGGATTAACTTATATAAATGGATCACTATACTAAGGAGTTATTCCTATGACCAGTCTCCTTAATCAGAATGACTTATCAAATATTGGTTAGAATGCTTCTAGGATGACATCAAAACTGTAAGTAGACTCGTAGAAGCTTATGTGTCATTATCTTCGAACAGGGGTTCGACTCCCCTCGGCTCCATTTGAAAGACCCGCTGATTGATATTATCCCCTTCAAGTAGACACTCAAAAAAACCTTCATGTTATCATGTAGGCTTGAGTGCCACTTGGAGGGGATATTTTTTATGGCTAAAAAAGGTCAAACATTTCAGAAGTATACAGAGGAATTCAAATTAAAGGCGGTCAGAGCGTATTAAGAGGGTTCATCGAGCTATAAGGAGGTAGCTGAACGAGAAGGGATACGTAACTGTTCTCAACTGATTGAACACACATGAGGCCAGTTTTTTCGTTCTCTAAAGTATACCTAAATAGGATGAATAATAACTGGTTAAATTTACAAATTTGTCATGTGACAATAGTGATGACAGCAGTAACTATTCTCTCAAATGCTGGAATTATATAATGGATAGATTACATAGACAAGATAGGCTTCGTAAGGCTATTGTCTATAAATTTTTATTTTGTATTATTTATTTATAATGTAATTATATTACATAAAGTATTATATTGATATTTATATGAAATGGGGAGAAACATTGAGAGAAAGAATTCTAACTCTATTCATGACGATTGCTATTCTATTCACGACAATCACACCCGGGTTGGTACCGAGTGCTGAAGCAGCAGGAGGCACAGTTACAAAGACCTATACAGCAACTGCTGATACGATGCAATTAAATGGTCAAGCGGAATATAACGGAATCTATGATAATGACGGAGATGGTTATCTATATGTCGGCATGAGCAATAATGACGGCTTCGTCAATGTGCGCAATAGAATGGCCGCATCTTTCAATTTAGGTGCTCCAGAAGGGACCATTGTATCAGCAGAGCTGGTTGTGACGGTTGCTACTGTATTAAGAGTCCCGAATCACACGCTGTACATGGAGGCAAGGGGCTCTGCTGCGAATAGTTTGGACCATAATTTTAATGGTACCTTCCCCTTCGTAGATGTGAATAGCCCTTTTTCAGATAAATTTACGGCGAAAAGCACTGCGGAAGTGCCGATGGGCACTTATCTTCAGGATCAATCGATTACTTTCAATGTTAAGAGTGCTGTCGATGCCTTTACGGGTGGTTCTGATCGCACAGTAACTTTTACACTTAACGGCAATGAAGCAGATGCAGACAGCGGGAGATTTTTATTGTATTCCTTAGAAGCTTCGAATGCTGCATTTCGCCCGAAGCTAGTCGTTACTTATGAGACCGGACCGACGAATACCCCGCCTACGGGCTCTTTCAAAATTGCGGAGGGAACAGCGACAAGCGCCAGCACAGTCAATCTATCCGTAACAGGTTCAGATCCTGATGCAGGTGATAGTGTTACCCATATGAGATTTGCGAATAGCGTTGCTAATTTATCGGCGGCATCTTGGTTGCCTTTCAGCAATACAGCAACATTCAGTCTAAGTGGAGGGGATGGGGCGAAGAACATCTATATGCAGGTGAGAGATTCCAACAATGCGATATCTGCCAGTTCTTCTCAGATCATTCTATTGGATCAGACAGCACCAACAGGTGCACTGATTATTAATGATGGTGCTGCATGGACGAAATCAGAGATGGTCACTTTAAAAGGAACCTATACGGATGGAAGCGGCTCAGGAGTTGAGCAGGTGCGTCTCTCCAATGTTAATGGGACTTGGCAGACCAGCTGGTTCAGTATCGCTGATCTGAACGGGAGGTCATGGGTCCTTCCGGCTGGACAGGGAGTCAAAAACGTATATGTACAATATAAAGATAGAGTTGGTAATTCGAGCAACTCAACTATTAGTAGTACAATTACAGTAGATACAATAGCTCCTGTTATTACAAATGTAGTGAATAACATAGTATATAATAGCAAAGTTAATCCTCTATTTTATGAAGGCAGCGGATTGCTTAATGGGAGTCCCTATACCAGTGGTACAGACATCACCCAGGATGGAACGTATACACTGATCGTCACCGATCAAGCAGGCAATAGTGCGACGGTGGTTTTCAAGGTTGATACGATAGCACCTACCGTAACGGGAATAGCGAATGGTGTAATATACAACACAATCAAAACGATTACCTTTAACAAAGGAACCGCGACTTTAAACGGAGCTGCTTTTGTTAGTGGTGCACAGGTTTCACAAGATGGTGTGTATACCCTGATTGTAACGGATACAGCAGGCAATGTAACAACGATTAACTTTGAGATAGACACAACAGCACCTAAAATTAAAGGGGTAAGCGAGGGCGGGGTTTATAAGTCGGTAACTCCCAGTTTTAATGAAGGAACAGCGCAGCTGAATGGAACTGCTTATATGAGCGGTACAAGGATTGATCAGGATGGTGTGTATACGCTGGTTGTAACCGATACAGTAGGTAATGTAACAACGGTTAACTTTGAGATCGAAAATGTGGCGCCAATTGTTACGGGAGTAATGGAGGGCGGAATTTATATATCGGTAGTTCCTAGTTTTAATGAAGGGACAGCGCAATTGAATGGAACTGCTTATACAAGCGGTACAAAGATTGATCAGGATGGTGTGTATACGCTGGTTGTAACCGATGCAGCAGGCAACGTCACGATGGTGAAATTCATCATTGACAGAACCGCTCCAACCGTCACCGGCGTTGTTTACGGGGTGAGCTACAACACCGACAGAACGATCACTTTTAACGAAGGTACGGCAACGTTGAACGGAGATCCATTCGCAAGTGGCGAGACCGTTTCCGCTGAAGGCGACTATACACTCATTGTGACCGATGCGGTGGGCAACGTTACGACAGTCAGCTTTACGATCCACAAAACCGGCCCAACCGTTACTGGGGTTGTTTACGGATCGAGTTATAATACCGACAGAATGATCACGTTTAACACGGGAATCGCAACGTTGAACGGCGATTCCTTTGCTAGCGGATCTGAAGTCAGTGCCGAGGGCGACTACACACTCATCGTAACGGACGCGATGGGCAACGTCACAACCATTGCATTCACGATCGATAAAACAGTCCCGATCATTAGCGGTGTGACCGACGGCTCTATCTATAACACGAATCAATCGATTACGTTCAATGAAGGTACGGCGACCTTGAACGGAGATCCATTTGCAAGTGGCGCAACCATTTTCGCCGAAGGTGACTATACGCTTGTGGTGACGGATGAGGCGGGTAACGTTACGACGGCCAACTTCATCATTGACAGAACCGCTCCAACCGTCACCGGCGTTGTTTACGGGGTGAGCTACAACACCGACAGAACGATCACTTTTAACGAAGGTACGGCAACGTTGAACGGAGATCCATTCGCAAGTGGCGAGACCGTTTCCGCTGAAGGCGACTATACACTCATTGTGACCGATGCGGTGGGCAACGTTACGACAGTCAGCTTTACGATCCACAAAACCGGCTGGGGTTGTTTACCTTGAACGGAGATCCATTTGCAAGTGGCCAACCGTTACTGGGGTTGTTTACGGATCGAGTTATAACAACACCGACAGAACGATCACTTTTAACGAAGGTACGGCAACGTTGAACGGAGATCCATTCGCAGAATGACTATACACTCATTGTTTAACGTTACGACAGTCAGCTTTACGATCCACAAAACCGGCCCAACCGTTATCGCAACATTGAACGGCGATTCCTTTGCTAGCGGATCTGAAGTCAGTGCCGAGGGCGACTACACACTCATCGTAACGGACGCGATGGGCAACGTTACAACCATTGCATTCACGATCGATAAAACGGTCCCGATCATTAGCGGTGTGACCGACGGCTCTATCTATAACACGAATCAATCGATTACGTTCAATGAAGGTACGGCGACCTTGAACGGAGATCCATTCGCAAGTGGCGCAACGGTTTTTGCCGAAGGTGACTATACGCTTGTGGTGACGGATGAGGCGGGTAACGTCACAATGATTTCTTTCACAATTGATCGAACAAACCCGATTATAACCGGTCTAACTGTAGGAATAAGCAACTACACCAGTCCGTTGACGATTGGATTTAATGAAGGTACCGCTACATTAAACGGTCAGCCCTTCACAACCGGAACGAGAGTTATATCTTCTGGCAACTACACGCTAGTCGTCATCGATGAAGCAGGAAATCAGACGATTGCCACGTTTACGCTGAATATCTCGACTCCTGAATCCGGTTCAGGTTCAAGCTCAGACCCAAGTACAAGCTCAAGTACAAGCCCAATTCCAAGCTTAGGGCTAGAGATCGAGATCAATGGAGTTAAACAGAAGGATTTAGCCAAAGAAACAACTGCTGTTATGAACGGAAAGAAAGTGACAACGGTAACCATCGACGAGAAGAAATTATCGCGTTACCTCGATTCCTTACCCGATAAGCCAGTCATTAACATACCGGTCCATAATGATTCAGATCGTGTTCTTCTGCTCTTAAACGGTCAGCTTATCACAACACTGAATGACCGAAACGCAGTTATTCTAATTCAAACGGAGCTTGGTTCCTATCTTCTAGCTGCCAACCGGATCGATTGGAGTCTTGTCACGAAGCGTTTCGGTTCGGAGGATGCACTGCGAAACATGGTGATTCAAGTCGAGATTACCAATGTACCAGAAAGCGATATCGTGCAACTTGCTAATAGTATAGGGAAGGCAAGACTCTTGTCGCCGCCGATTGATTTCAACATCACAGCAGCACATGGCGGTAAGACGATTGAGCTCAACAAGTTTCTTAGCTATGTCGAGCGGACGATTGTCATTCCCAATTCAGCAGATGATCACAATAAAAATATAACGGGGATTACGATGACGAAGGATGGAAACATCGTGCCGGTACCTACCCGAATGATGAGGGAGAACGGCAAGACCTTTGCTGTCATTTATAGCCTGACAAATAGCGTCTATGCCGTTATAGAGAATGACAAAACCTTTGCGGATATTCAGAATCATTGGGCGAAGTATGATATCGAACAAGTAGCGTCCAAGCTGATCGTCCAAGGTGTCACTGAATCGAGCTTTCAACCGAACAAGCAAATTACCCGAGCTGAGTTCACGGCGATGTTGGTCCGGGCTCTCGGATTACACACGGTTGATCAGCCTACTAGCTTTACTGACGTCAACAGCGGGCAATGGTATTACGAAACGGTCTCCATTGCGGAAGGCTACGGGTTAGTTACGGCAAGTAACAACAGCCAGTACACTCCCAACGAGAAGCTAAGCCGAGAAGAAGCAATGGTGTTGCTGGGGAAAGCCATGAAGCTTGCTGGGATGGATACAGCGATTTCCGATAGCGAAGCCGCTCAACAGCTTAGCACATTCAAAGACCATCATTTGCTCGACTTGTCTGCAAGAGCGGCAGCTGCACTTAACGTTAAATACGGAATTATCATAGGCAATCAAGGACAGCTTACGCCGAACAATGTCATTACACGTGCCGAAGCTACCGTCATTTTACAACGCTTGCTCGAAGCGGCCAAACTGAGTTCGTAACAGCAAGAACCTTCAACCACAAGCTAAGTGGTTGAAGGTTCTTTTTTGTGTATATTTAGAGGAACTCGTCATGCATTACCTCGTGATCACCCATTACAAACTCCTGCTCAGCCGTTATTTGCCCCTTCTAGATTTGATCGTACTTGCGAAGTTTGTAATTAACCGCTTCGAACGCTTCGTCTAGGTCTTGTTGTCGTTGCAACTCTTTTTTATGCTACTCAAGGATCGCCTTTCTTTATAGGAGAGTTTGTTTTCCTTGAATGGCTAAATCAGTGTAATAAAGATGCTTCCAAAGGCAAAGTTACGGATATGTCTACCGCAAGCTCTTATGCAGTGAATCTAATTAAAGATGAAGCAGAAGCTAGTATTATCAATGGGAAGAAGAATGGCGTATTTGATCCGCTGGGCAATGCCACACGCGCATCGATACGCTGACCAAGGAATGATCTTAAACTATGCTACCTCGCCGAACATCCGAATCATCACACGGCGGCGAATTGTGGATTTGTACAGCCATGGCTCGGCTCCATATGGAGTACTATTGAAGACACCATGAAAGGTGTCTTTTTTCATATTTTCAGAATATGATCTGGACTATGCGTGGCGGTTCAAAAAAATGAGTATCTTGCTAGATCCAGTATCTTTCGTATGTGGAATTAAAGATTGCAGTGAAGAAGGTGTGAAGAAAAATTTAAGGTTCTATATAGGGATAAAAAAGGCAAACCTAGGATAGGAAGAGTTAATAGGGAGATATAAATGAAAACCAGTATACTTATGCTATAATTTAATAAAGTGACTCTGTGTTTTAGAAAAATTGGAATAAAGGATGCATTGATCAACCATGTATGAGAATCAGACTTCTATGCACCAAAAGCTGTTTATTATCGGCGCAGGTGCTGCCGGACTAATGGCCGCCGTTACTGCGCGTGATATGGGTATCGATACTGCCATTCTGGAGGGTAACGACCGGATTGGAAAGAAGATATTAATGACAGGTGATGGCCGCTGTAACATTACGAATGAATCCACTGCGACGGGTACGGATGAAGCAATTGCTTTATCGCACAAGTATCACAGTAATCAGGCCGGATTTCCACTTGCGGTATTGCAGCAATTTGGCATCCGTCAGACTATAGATTTTTTCTCCTTTCTCGGGCTTCCACTTACAAGATTGAAGGAGGGCTTGATGTATCCAATGTCGCTGCAGGCAGCAGCGGTGCTGGATATTTTCCAGCTTGCGCTGGAGGATCGGAATGTTCCGGTATACCTCAATAACAAAGTGTTGGATGTTACTGTTTCGAAGAATCATCCGCGCTTCAAGATAAAATGCCAAACGGAGACAGAGGAGGAGGTTGTTTATACTAGCGACTATCTACTTCTATCTGCGGGTGGCCTTGCCGGTCCAAATGCGGGAAAAGAACCTCCTGGGTATACACTTGCCGAACGTCTGGGGCACACCCTGATTGAGCCTTTGCCGGCCATTGTGCAATTGAAGCTGCAATATCCGAATATGAGGGCACTGTCCACTATCAAATCTCAGGGACAAGCCCATATCATTGTGAACGGTAAAGTCATCTGCAGTGAACAGGGTGAAATTGCCTTCACGGATTATGGTATTACCGGCCCGCCAATTCTTCAGCTAAGCAGAAAGGCTGCGTATCATCTTGCAAGAGGAGAACAGGTAACATTGTCGGTTGATCTGATGCCGGGCCGCACGGAGGAAGAGTTAGTTGAGTTTTTAGAAAGGCTCTGGGAGACCTTTGGACACCGGACTGTGGCGGATTGCCTTGTTGGCATCTTCAATAAGAAGCTTGTTTCTGTCCTACTAAAAGAGACTGGCTTAGATCAACAGCCAGAGCTGCTTTGCCAGGATCTATCGATGAAAACCAAGGGGAAATTTTATCGAATCTTGAAGCGTTGGGAATTTAAAGTGACGGATACCAATGGCTTTACGAATGCGCAAGTGACAGCCGGCGGCATTGATACGTCGGAACTCATCGAAGGAACGCTGGAATCCAAGCTGGTGCCTGGGCTGTATTTGGCTGGCGAAGTGATGGATGTCGACGGAGATTTCGGCGGCTATAACCTGCAATGGGCCTGGAGTTCCGGATATGTGGCCGCCATGGCGCTAGCTAAGTCAATTCAATAAATTTATTAGGAAAAGGGATGCATCAATTAACATGTATAAGGATCAGACTTCTAAGCACCACGAGCTGTTCATTATCGGTGGGGGTGCTGCAGGTCTAATGGCTGCAGTTACAGCGAGGGATCAAGGTATTGATACAGCAATTATTGAAAGCAATGACCGGCTTGGGAAGAAAATAATAACGACGGGTAACGGGCGTTGCAACATTACGAACCAATCCACCGCCACCGGTACGGATGAAGCGGCCGCTTTATCACGCAAGTATCACAGTAATCAGGAAGGATTCCCAATACATGTATTGCGGCAATTCGGTGTCCGCCAAACGATCGAATTTTTCTCCTCACTCGGGCTTCCTTTTGTAAGCTTGGAGAATGGCCGGATGTATCCGATGTCGCTGCAGGCGGCTTCGGTGCCGGGTGTATTTAAGCTGGCGCTGGAGGATCGGAATGTTCCCGTATATTATAAACATAAAGTGTTGGATGTTACCGTTTCGGCGGGACATCCGCGGTTCGCGATAACCTGCCAGACGGAGACAGAGGAACAGGTTGTGTATACCAGCGACTATCTTTTTCTATGTGCAGGCGGCCTTACCGCTCCCAAAACGGGAACGGACGGCTCCGGTTATACGCTTGTCCAACGTCTGGGGCACACCCTGATCAACCCGGTGCCAGGCATTGTACAATTGAAGCTGGATTATCCGTATTTGAAGGAACTATCGGGCATCAAATTTGAGGGAGAGGCCCATGTTATCGTAAACAATGAAGTCATCCGCACTGAGTCTGGTGAGATTCTTTTTACGGACTATGGTATCTCGGGCCCGCCCATACTTCAGCTCAGCAGAAAGGCTGCGTATAATCTCGGAATAGGAGAATCGGTGACATTGTCGGTTGATTTAATGCCGGAGCGCACGGAGGAAGAGTTAATTGATTTTCTGGAGATCCACTGGGGGATCTTCGGACACCGGACGGTTGCCGATTCTTTTGTGGGCATCGTCAGCAAGAAACTGATTCCAGTTCTGCTGAAGGAGGCTGGAATTGATCAACAGCCGCACTTGCTTTGTATGGATTTATCATGGAAAACCAAGAAAATATTTTATCGAATCTTGAAGCATTGGGAATTTAAAGTGACCGATACCAATAGCTTCACGAATGCACAAACAACAGCCGGTGGCATCGATACGACGGAGCTAATCGAAGGAACGTTAGAATCTAAGTTAGTCCCTGGGCTGTATTTGGCAGGTGAAGTGATGGATGTGGATGGAGATTGCGGCGGCTATAACCTGCAATGGGCTTGGAGCTCTGGCTACGCCGCTGCTATGGCGCTTGCTAAGCGACGTGCCAGCACCACGTAAGGGGACAGAGGGTTGCTGACTCTTAAACGATCACCTATTACTATGGCAGAGGTTTGCTGTAACAAGTCTGGTTTTAGTAATGTGAAAGCGATGAGGATTGTTTCTCATCGCTTTTTTTGTGATTTTTTAAAGTTTGGTGCTCATTTTATTCGTTGCTTAACTCTGATGTCTTTATTTTACCTCAACTTTATTGTCGTCCCTTTATTAATCCTTAAGTTTATCAATTAGAGTTAGTATTCGTCTATTTTTTGTATCTTCCTTTTTAGCAAGCTCAATATAATTAATCTGCTCTCGTTTAATGTAATCAGGCTGGTTTAGAAATGTATTCAGCATGTGGTACTCTTCAAGGTTTGTAGTAATGTAATCAGGCACAATCAGTTTACGATTTTCCTCACATTTCTTAAGTATTATATGTAATGTATCACCGAGCTCTTTTTGTACTGCTCTTCGAATAAATTCGTTATAAACAAAATAATGCCCATTCTTTGACGGCAATAAAGTATGGTCAAATTCGTGCCCGTCAACAGAGATTTGAATAGGTACTTTACCATTAGTATTGAATATCTCCCTTACTGAATAGGGGAAATAGACTACTTTCCATTTCATTTTACCTTCCAGCAGCCTTATCTCACTATCAAATTCATAAACCATACTAAATAACACTCCTCGTGGTAAAGAAGCTGATTTCGGTCACTAATTTTATCATAGCCACTTTGCTGTTTGTAGGTGATTCGAATTCAATATGCTGTTGCAATAACCTATATGATGTTGAACATGCCTTATCTGCATGAGGATAACATCAGTTTTAGTTATTTCTTCGTATAGTACACATGGTTCCAATAATCTGCCGTCAGTAAGTTCAGCAAAAAAATTACGAGCCACACTCAATATCTCCTCTACGTACTCCGTCATTTCTTCCTTAGTAGGGTAGTCAGAGCACTCCTTATCTAAGTCTTCTGTTATATCTTTACCGAAGTCAGGTATCGTGAATTCTTCATCCTTCTGCTGCCTAAACCAAAATTTCATGCTGGTTGTAGCGTGGAATATATGCTTCCAGTATTTATGCTTGGCATTCTTCCAAAAATGATCAGGACATACTTCGATAAGATTCTTCAACATTTCTACGGTTGGATCAAACTGTCTTCTTAAAACAGCCACCATCTTATCACTCATGTTCATCAACTCACTTCTCGAAATTTAGAATCTTAACTTTATTCTTGTCCTAAACAACCAAAACCTTCCATTTTGTGATGGTTCATTTGGAAAATTTGTGAAACATACTCAATCACAAACCCAACTGTTACGGGATTTTCCGTTCTTTGAACATCTTGATGATGAATAATTAGCTGAAATTGCTAAGGTATGTGGCGAGCGTACTTATATAAAAGGAGAGTCCATCTTTTTTGAGGGTGAAGAGGGAGAGGAGCACTATCTGGTTCTATCTGGAGTTGCTCACGTGTTGTTGCGTCTAACAGAACAGCACGGAGTGCCCTCTGATAAAGGTGTTCTAATCGATTTGAAATTAACGCATCAACACCTGGCGGATATGACAGGAACGGCGCGTGAGACCGTGACAAAATCATTGCTTGGATTACAGGATGAGCAGTTGATACGTATTGATCAGAGGAAAATACATTATGATACGGCTCCATAGGTAGTAAAAGAAAAGACACCTTGAAGGGTGTCTTTTTACGTTATTGCAGCTTGAAAAGAAGATGCCAACATTATCCCCGACTTTAATGAAAGTTCCCGGTTTCATTTTCCGTGAATTTTCCGTCGCTGTCATGCTGAGATTGCTTGCGGCGATCATTACGGGCTTGTTGTTGCTGTTGGGCTTCCAGGCTGTTTACGGGCGTGGCTTCCAAATCTTTTACGGTGTTGATCAGATTCTTGTCTGGTTTATTTGCGCTCAATTAAAAATTCCTCCTTGATTACCTAATGGTTGTGAATTTTATTATGTGCTGGCTACTGTGTGGCTATTCGTGTTGTATGATCACAATCCATTCGCTGTCCTATAATCATTAGCTCAGAACACGGTTAGATATGGGAGATATGAGTAAATGATTGTTTCGGAACCTTTTTTAGTTTTGATATGTTGAACGTGTTCTGGTTCCAGAATTTGTATTATTTTCGGAGGGGGACAGGGGCTAGATGCAGGATCTCTTTCTAAATATTTAGGAGGTGAAAAGAGAAACTTCATTTTTTGCAAGCGGTTACAATGATATCTGCAACAAATTAAAATCGGGAGGAAATAAAATGAAAAAAAGAGTTGCAAAGGTAACCAGTATTGTTGTGTTGTTTTCTCTTGCTCTTTCTTTAATAGTAGGTGGATGGACAAATACGGTGGTGCATGCTGCTGGTCTTGCGGTAACAGGCAGTGGAGGCTGGAATGAAACGGCATATGTGGAATGGTCACCTGTAAGCAATGCGACAGGGTATAACGTTTATGTTAAATTGGCAAGTGCAGCGGATTCTGGGTATCAACAAATTAATAATGAGTTAATCCGCAAATATCCTTCCTACTGGAGAGCCGATGCTGTAGGGCTTGCAGCCGGAAATTATGTGATGAAAGTTGAAGCTACCTTGTCAGGGGGTGGGACGGTAAGTGCGGTTTCAAATCCGCTATCCGTAACGTCATATGACCGCTCAGGATTTGCTTTTTCGACTAGCTCGCAATATGGTACGGGATCAGGGGCTTATAATGAGAATGGAACCCTCAAGAATGGTGCTCAAGTGCTGTATATAACATCTCAGACTGCGCAAACCGTAACCCTTGGTGTGAAAATCAACAGCTCCGGCGCTGTACAAACAGGGGTTGGCCTGGGCGGTATTCTGGCACTGAGACAAAAAGGCTATGATACAACTCCACTTGCGATTCGAATTATCGGAAAAGTTACAGCTGCTGATCTGAGTGGACAGCTTAACAGCAGTGGGTATCTTGAAGTCAAAGGTAAAAACAATTATTCGGAAATGAATATTACTATTGAAGGTATCGGAAATGATGCTTACGCATACGGATGGGGAATGCTTCTAAGATATGTAGGTAATGTGGAAGTAAGAAACCTGGGTGTAATGTTATTCCCCGACGATGGCATTTCAATGGATTCTGGCAATATGAATGTCTGGGTGCATAATAATGATATTTTTTATGGAGCTGCTGGAGGCGATGCAGACCAAGCCAAGGGCGACGGTTCCACAGACCTTAAAAATGGATCCAACTATATTACAATCTCTTACAACCATTACTGGGATTCCGGAAAATCTTCGTTAGTTGGTTTGAGTGAGCCGGCTGAATTTTTTGTTACCTTCCACCACAACTGGTTTGACCATTCGGACTCCCGTCATCCGCGGATTAGAGTGGCATCCGTCCATATCTATAACAACTTTTTCGATGGTATCTCCAAATACGGTGTGGGTGTTACTACAGGTGCTTCAGCTTTTGTAGAATCTAATTATTTTAGACATGCTAAGTTTCCAATGATGATCTCCTTACAAGGTACAGATGCTTTAGGGGAGGGCACGTTCTCAGGCGAAAATGGAGGTGTGATTAAAGCCTATAACAATCTTATTGTAGAGGCTTCAAGTCTCATCTATGCGAATTCAAACACAGGGACAGCTCCTACTAATGTTACCTCATTTGATGCTTACTTAGCTTCGTCAAGAAATGAAACCGTCCCAAGCTCATACAAAGCATTAAAAGGCGGAACAGCCTATAACAACTTCGACACGAGCGTAAATACAGGAGTGAACGTATCTAATATTGATAACGTAAGCAATGTTGAACAGATTGTTATGGCAAAAGCCGGCCGTCTGAATGGCGGAGACTTCACATGGGAATTTAATGATTCAGTGGATGACGTTTCGTATGCGCTTAATACAGCGCTGATGTCTGCAATCAGAAGCTACACAACGGGACTTGTCTCTGTAGGGGGGAATTCAAACCCAACGAACCCGACTCCGACTCCATCAGTAACACCTACGCCAACAGTAACTCCTGTGCCAACAGCGACCCCAGCTCCAACAGCGACTCCAGCACCGACGACAACGCCAGTGCCGACAGCGGGAGCAAACGTTCACAACTTTACTACGGATGGAACAACAAGCAGCTTCTTCAATATTCAAGGCAATCTCTCAACAAGTAAGGGAACTGTGGCCTATCAGGGTTTAACCCTAACCCAATGTCTAAAAATAGAGAGTGTTACCAGCATTCAATTCACTGCTGCTAAAGCTTCAACGCTAACCCTAGTGTTCAACACAGAGGGAACGAAAATCAAAGTGGATGGAACAAGTTATCCTATAACCAATGGCATTGCCACTGTCTCTCTTGCCGCAGGTGCACATACCATTACAAAAGATAGTACGGCGAATCTATACTATATGAAGCTGGAATAGGGGAATGGCTGCCTCTACTTTAATACGGAGTATCAGAAAAGCAGAAAAGCGACCTGTAGGGGGCGCTTTTCTTTGCTTTTTCTTATGATCTTATTACTTGAGTTATTATCGATTCAAAAACTATTAATTTTGTGTTGATTTGATTAATCTTTATCATCAACCAAATCAATAATCTCACGAATATCCTCAATATTTAAAGCTTCTGCAATTTTGCCTATATGACTAAAGTTAATATTCTCCCTTTTTCCATTAGCTAACTCACTTAATGCGGCATGTCGGACATCGGATATTCTGGACAATTCTCGTAGGGAAATCTTATGTTTTTTGGTCAATTCTGATATTTTTACTATAACTCTCTTTCCCACTTCTAATCCCCTCACTAACTCTGAGTTTTCATCTTCACTATATGCATAAGACGGCTTTTCTTTTCATGAGAATAAACCTCTCAGTTTTTAAGAAAGCTGCTTTACTATATAAGCACGTTTCAGCGCTTCAGGATAGTTGACCAGCTTATACTAATTCTCGGTTATTCCCCATACCGGTCAATCGCCATAGCTGCGGATTTCAGCATGCGCCGCTTAAGATGCTCACCCTCGACGATTTTTACGCGGAGGCCAAGAAAACGGATTTTGGACAATAGGAATTCGCTATCGTCTCTCATGTAGATGACTTTGATTCGATAGATACCCGAATTTTCATCAAAGGACACGGATTTATCAAAACAGGAAAAGGCGTACAGAATTCGTGATAGCTCAGCATTAAAGGTGGGGATGACTTGAATACATGCACATTCCTTCTGATCCTCTAATAATCGTATTATCCTTGCTTTTAAATCATTAATCCGTTTGGCAGGGAAGGGAGCTACTTCAACAGAAATAATGTTTTTTAGTTTAGTGGACATAAGAGAACGTTGCCGGGTGCTGTACCATTGCAGATACCACTCCCGCTTATACATGTTGTATTCCAGCTTATGAGGGAACCCGGTTTGGTCAGTTCGTTGGCCTCCATGCTTAATATGGAAAGTAATAAGGATCGCCTGATTCTGCATGATTATACGGCGGAGTGTACGAAGCATTGGATGATAGACCTGCCGCTCTTTGCTTTTAGCTTTCTCCATAATAATTCCCTGCACTTCTGTGGACGCTTCTGCCTCCAATATGGCGTTCAATTTACTTAAGGTATCCAGTGTAAAAGCTGCTTCTGAGGCCGGGTGCATTAACATGGTTTTCAGCCAGGAACGTTCCTGAGAGGTCAGCGCTAATGAACCCACTTCGTCGAGGCGTGAAATGATTTGGAAGTTAAATATTTTCTCAAATGGATTCATAATAGCTGTGAATCTCCTTCCACTCCGCGATAAATTGCTTACGCAGCCAAGGGGGTTCTAATACCTCGCAGCTCGAGCCAAAGCTTCGTAACCACGGCTTAATTTCATAAATACCATTCACTATGATCTCATAAAGGAATGTAGAATCGGACTCTTCCGTAATTTCTCCCCACTGTCCCTGCGCTTCAACCCGTTCCCGAATAAAATTAACACCTGGGCGATTGGGGTTATAAAATCTCGCCACCACTTTAATTGCACGGGTGGTATCTATAACCCAGCTGGTTGTCATCTGTTCTTCCAGATTGCTGAGTTTCTGAGCAAACTCTGCTTCTTCCACAGTGTCGCCCTCCTCAATTTGAGTGAGGCCCTCCATTCGGAATTTCATGATGCCCATACGTGAATTATGTCCGATTAAATACCAGCGCCCATATTGATGGTCATAGATGACGCGGAGCGGAAGAACAGTTTCTGTGACGCCCCTTGTTTCCCGCTCAAAGAGAGGATTGGTATTCTGAGAGGCGTAGTTTTTGCCCTTTTTAGGGGATAGATATAGAAACTTGATTTTTTTTCGCTGCTGAATGGCTGCAAATATCGTATATAGGTGTGCCTCATCAAGAATACGTGAATGATAATTATATTTGTATCTATGGGTTTCCGTAGCTTCGAGGGTATAACCCCGCTTCCGCAGGACCTTTTTTAAGGTGTCGCGCAGCAGGTAACCTTGCACAGACGGAGTCTGCGTGTTGGCGATGACATCAACATAGTCGTAAAGATCCAAGAGCTGATCGCCGGATAATTGATCAATCAGATCGTTAGCAGCCTTGTATCGATAAGGCCGACCTTCGTTTACACGAAGAATAACGCCAACTTCCTCAAGGTATTTCAGATCTCCACGGATGGTTTTCTCATCGGGCATTGGATAATCGGTTGGCATTTGCTCACTGCACACATCCTGTAGATCTTTAGCCGTTAGCTCCTGAGTCTGGAGCGCAGTTAATAGTAGAGTAAGCCGGATGCTCTCCGTTTCCTTAAGCGACTTCGCCCGGAACAAGAACAGGAGCAGCGGGTCGGCAGATTCATAGTAGTTATAGCGGAGCCACTCAGAGAGTTCTGTTCCTTGTTCTGTAGGCAGATCCTGTTGTAAGACGGTCACCATGCCCTTCAGGTTGCGCAGCGTTTTGTCATAGGTATGTACAGAAATGCCGAGACGATCGGCGAATTGTTGTCTGCTGTAAGCTCCCCCCGCTAAAGAGAGCATGCGAAGAAATTGAATCTCCTTGTCAAAACTTTCCCGGGCCATTTGTATCCCTCCAGCCTGTAGCGAATCCATAAGAAATAGTAGTACTCATTATATTAAGCACCAGAGTTGAATAAAATGGAAGTGTTTTTGGCCGCCGCCATACTTCCGCCCTGTTCGTTACAGGGAAGATGAGCGAAGATAGATCCATGAAGCCAAAGCAATTCTGATGAGGCGTTCGAATAGTAACAAGGGTAGAGAATAGGGAAGTAACCGATCTGGAGGGATGAAGATGGATCCTATAAACAAGCTTATCCGTGAGCAGCTGGAACAGATTGAACAGGAGGAGCAAGTTACAATATTGTATGCCTGCGAATCAGGTAGCCGGGCGTGGGGATTCCCATCGCAGGACAGCGATTATGATGTGAGATTTATTTATCTGCATAAACCGGAATGGTATCTATCTATTTTTGATAAGCGGGATGTGATCGAGCGTCCTATTAACAATATGCTTGATATCAATGGCTGGGATTTGCGGAAAGCACTGAATTTATTTCAGAAGTCTAATCCACCGCTGCTGGAGTGGCTGCAATCACCCATTCAATATGCAGAAAAGTACAGTACAGCAGAGAAGCTTAGAAGCATCTCCCCGTACACATTTTCGCCGAAGTCTTGTATGTACCATTACTTAAACATGGCAAGAGGGAACTACCGTGATTATTTGCAAGGCGAACAGGTCAAGATCAAAAAGTACTTTTATGTACTTCGTCCCGTTCTAGCCTGTGAATGGACTCACCGATATGGAGAGATGCCGCCGATGGAGTTCGATGTACTGGTAGAGCGGCTTATTCCGCAGGATGAAGAGCTGTGGCAGGTGATTCAGCAATTGCTGGCACGAAAAAAATCCGGTGAGGAACTAGACTACGAGCCGCAGCTAACCGCGATTAACGATTATTTAGAAGAACAGTTCCAAGTGTTGGATAAGGTGGCGGCGTCCTTGAATGCTAAGGAGAACAACAAAGATCATCAGCTGGATGCTCTATTTCGAGAAGCTTTACAGGAAGTATGGGGACGGGCCCTATAGAAAGATTGATAGGAGGAAGATGGTAGTGGCTATTGTACAACTGAAATCTACGAATCCAAAATTTACTTTTTTAATTAAAAAAAATCCAGTGACAGGTATGCAGCTTCGTCCGGTTCGTCAGGGAGTGGCGTATGGATGGTATTCTGATGAGGCAACTTATAACGTTTATTTTAAGGACGCAGATAACGATATATCCTACAAGCAGAATGGAAGCGAGAGCTTTGAGTATCTAAATGTCTCCCGGTTTAACACACCTCTATTTCCGCTTAATGCGGTCAATGAGTTTTTCTCTACACCCTTTAAATCCCAGGATGAACGGGATGCGGAAGGATATGAGCATTCTTTTTTCATCAATATGGTTCAGGTTGAGCGGATACACTATATTGAATTTTTCCAAAAGCATTTAAAGGGCTATACCTTCTCCTTGCAGCATCAGGCACATAAGAGCTATTCCCTGACGATTACCACACATAAAAGCTTGTATCACCTCTTACATGTTGTTGGTGTGCTGTCCTTGTTCTTATCCATATTTGGGGATGAGTACATAGATATTTCGGATGCTATTTTGGATAAATATATCCGCAGCCTTAACGTCATTGATGCACCTTTTTATATAAGAAGTCTATTTGCAAGGAATTTCCTTACCTCTAAGGAACGGTTCAAGCGATATAAAGCCTCCATCGAACAAACAGACCAGTATTCTATTGGGCTGGAGTATGGCGGTACTGCGATGCAGCGGCGTACTTTTATTTCGAGTGTGCTTCCATTCAATAAGCCGATTCTGGACATCGGCTGCGGAGAAGGTTTCTATGCAATTCCGTTTGCCGGAAAAATAGAGAGCACCTATTATGCGGTAGATATAGCCGAGGCGTTGCTGGAGGTTGTGAATCGGAAAGCGAAAGCTAAGGACATTGATAACATTGCAACCTTTGGCTCACTGGACCATTTTCTGGAGTCGTACAATGGGGAGCAGGTTGATGTGATTCTAACAGAAGTTGTAGAGCACATGAGTGAGGGTGAAGCGGCAGAGCTTATTCAGCAAATAATCGGTAATGTGAATTTTCAACAGCTTATTGTGACGACACCGAATGCTGATTTCAATCGTTACTATGAGCTGGAAGGATTCCGGCATGAAGATCACAAGTGGGAAATGGGACAGGAAGCGTTCGGGCAATGGGTTTTGGATACGGTTCAAGGTTTAGCAGTCGAGGTTGAATATTTGATGGTTGGTGACCGGGTTGGCGAGATCCGTACGACGCAATGCGCTATTGTGCGAAGAAAGGAGGAGTAGACAGTGGAAATTCAAACACGTGTACATACCATATTTCTGCTTGTAGGAGCAACGGAATGCGGGAAATCAACTTTTGCTAAAGAAGTTCTGATCCCGCAGTTAAAACTAGAGGATGCTTCTAAAGGGTTACGTACGAATGTGCAGTATTTATCCTCGGATAGTATCCGCCAGGAGATATTGGGCTACGACTATGATAAGTATGATCAGGTTATGCTGGAGGCGAGTTCGCATACCTTTCAATTATTGTTTGAGAGATTGAAGTTAGTCACTTCTTTTCCGATTAATGCGGAGTTTGTGGTGATGGATACCATTGGGCTATCCGAAGATTACCGTAGTAAAGTCCGTGAGATCGCCGGGCAAAATAATTATAATCTGGAGGTTATTCTGTTTGATTACCGTAAACGGGAGGATTACTACGTCTCGGAGCGCTCGAAGAAGCTGATCTCCAATCATTTAAACCGGCTGAGAAAAGAAGTCCTGCCTGTTCTGTCACGGGAAGGTTACAACAAGATTCATAAAGTGCGTGCTAAAGATTTTATTCTCGAGGGTGAAGGGATACCTAACCCGGACTACCGGGTGATTATACAGGATTGGGATACTTACACATCTACGGTACTTCTACAAGCACAAGAGTATATTGTGGTTGGGGATGTTCATGAGTGCGTCGAAGAGCTTCAGGGACTATTACGTAATTACGGCTACAGGGTGCACGAAGGTAAGTTAAGTGCAACAGATAAGCTCAGTAACACACGAGTCATTCTTGCTGGTGACTGGATTGATAAGGGCAAAAAGACACGGGAGACGATTGAGTTCTTATTTGATAACCGCGAGCATTTCCTATTTGTTATGGGCAATCACGAGAACTTTGTATACAAGTACGTAAAGGGTGAGATTCAAGGAACCGATCCGGAACTGCTAAGAACGTACTTTGATTCCACCCAAGTGCTTAAGGAGGATACCGCGCTTTTTAGTAAATTTTCGGCTTTAGTGGAGCAATCTCAGCCCTTTTACCGCTATATAGGTATGCAAGGTCCTTCTTTTTATGTTACTCATGCTCCTTGCCGTAATAAGTACATTGGTAAGCTGGATACGAATTCACTACGCCATCAGCGTAACTTTCGGCTGGATCGTGAGGTTTCCTTTGAGGAACAGCTTGATTTCCTAAAGCAAGAGGCTGTGAGTAATCACCCCTTTCATCTCTTCGGACATATTGCAGCCAAGCAGACTTTTCGGATCAAAAACAAACTCCACCTCGACACAGGGAGTGCGCAGGGTAATGAACTAACTTCTGTTCGCATGTCGTTTAAACCTTTCTATAAAAGTCAAAAATCGCATGTGACTACGGTGCACGAAGAGCTACCTATCCTGTTCCGGGAAAAGCAAACCGTATCCTTGTTAGAGCTTGATTACGAGTCTGTGCGCAGACTGCAGTATTCCTCGCAGAACCGGGTCAACTTCATCTCCGGGACGATGTCACCTGCGGATAAGGATATGGCTGCCGGTGAGCTTGAGTCTCTGCGAAAAGGGTTGGATTATTTTGCCGAGCGTCGTATATCTGAAGTCGTCCTGCAGCCTAAATATATGGGATCACGCTGTAGTGTGTACCTTTACCGGGATATAGAGCAGTGTTACGCAATTAGCCGGAACGGCTACAAGGTTAAGGCGGTCGATCTGACGCCTATCTACGAACAACTGCTGCATAGATTCGGAACCTATATGGCTGAGCAGGGGATCCGTGTGCTTTTACTGGATGGCGAGCTGCTGCCTTGGAAAGCGCTGGGGGATGGGTTAATTGAGCGTCAGTTCCGGCCGATTAGCAAGGCGCTGGAGACAGAGCTGGATTTCTTAAGACAATATGGATTTGAGGAGTCACTGGGTAAACTGATACAGGATTTTGAAGCAAGCGGGTTTGAACAAGACCAGCACCATATGTCGAAAGAGGCGCTTAACAACAACTATGGGTCTCATGTTTATCAGACTTTTAAGTATGTCCGTGACATAAGAGAATCGTATGTGGATCTTGACCAGCGTGAGGAAGCTTACAGAGTATACAAGCAGCAACTGGAGTTGTATGCGGGTGATGCAGAATTAGCGTACAAACCTTTTGCAATCCTGAAGGAAGTACTGGAGAATGGTGCTGAACGGGTACCTGACGGTAAAACCTCCGAATTATACAGGTTCTTAAATGATGATGAATCTCTGGTTTTGGACTTGAAAGAGCCTGATGCCTACATCAGAGCAGAGGAGTATTTCGCAAAGATAACGGTAGAGAAACATATGGAGGGAATTGTAATCAAACCGGAGCAAGAACAGCAGGGGGTAGTCCCATACATGAAGGTCCGCAATCCGGGCTACCTGTCGATCATCTACGGGTACGACTACAAGTTTCCACATAAGTATGCCAAGCTGATGAAACAGAAGAATATCGCTCCTAAGCTTCGGACGTCCTTAATCGAACACCGGCTGGGCAGACAAATGCTAGAAGTGAAGCTGGATGAGATCTCGTCTGACAACGAGGACTACAAGCAAATTGCAGCAAACCTGTTATTCGAGGTAACGAAAGAGAAAGAGATCGACCCGAGGTTGTAGAGGATTGTTACAGGCGAAGAAACTTGGTTTGCCAATTATGAGAATGAGTTCAGGCTGTCGGGAAGGTCCCGGCAGTCTTTTTTTCGTCAATTGTATCCAGCTCAATCGCGGTCATAGAGCCGGAAGGCAAGTGTACAAACCTCGTTCTAATTGTAAAAACAGGAGGACGCACCTTATCGGGTCCGTCCTCCTATCTATTCCTCATAAATACGCCTTAACCCATAATAACGAGCACGTTGTTTTCTGGCGCCATTTTGGCCACTGGGATCAGGTTGCCTTGAATTTCTTCACCGTTAATAACGATATGGGTAACCCCTTTTTGTACACCCTTCTTGTTCTCCACCTGGATGTTCAGCTTCTTCCCACGGAATTCCCGGACCATGGAAAAGTCTGTCCAGTCGGAAGGAACACACGGGTTGAGGCGAAGGCCATCAAATTGCGGTTGAACCCCCATAATGCCTTCCACCAAGGAGACCATCACGGTTGAAGCGGTGCCGGTCAGCCAGTGGACATGCGCCCGGCCTTGATATGGGCTGTCCTTGGACTCGACAAACTGGCCATGTACATAAGGCTCGAGTTTACGGATTTCAGCCTTATCGTTCATGCTGGCCGGACTGCAATTCAGGAAGTATTCGAACGCGCGCTCACCGTTGCCGATCATGGTTTCCGCCAGAATGAGCCATCCCTGCGGCTGGCTGAAGATGCCGCCGTTTTCCTTAGTTGAGGCGTTGAAAAGAGCCATCAACGCTACTGGCAAACCGTATTCACGGAACGGAGGGTAGAATAACATAGTGCCGTAATCGGTCCGCAGATTCTCATACACTTTGTCCATGGCGAGCTTCGCCTGATCCGGGCGGGCTGCACCGCTTAATACGGCCCAGCTTTGCGGATTGAGCCAGATCTTGGCTTCATCATTTTCCCAGGAGCCGATGGTATAGTTGTCTTCGGTAAATCCGCGGACGAATTGATCGTTCTCCCAAGCGTGTTTTTGAATGTTATCGTCCAGCTCATCAAGCAGGCCCTGCGCCCATTGAATATCTTCAGGCTTGTTCTTATTTTGTGCGATTTCCATGAATACCTTGAATGCCATATACAGCTGGAATGCGACGAACAACGACTCACCCTTGGCTCCAAGCCGTAGGCAATCGTTCCAGTCGGCATGAAGCCCAACTGGCATGCCGTGTGCGCCCATACGATCCAGACTGAACTGAAGTGCCTGGCGCAAATGCTCGTACACTGTGCCCTCGCCTTTATCCGAATAAGGGATTATTTCATCTGTGAAATCCCAGTTGCCACTTTCATTCAAGTATTTAATGACGGTGGGGAACAGCCATAAAGCGTCATCAGCCCGATAATGGGGGTGACCGGTTTCCCGCACGTATTCTGGATCATCCGGTGTGCCCTCATGTCCAGGGTTGTGGTCAAATTTCACCAACGGAAGTCCACCGCCGTTGGAAACCTGGGCGGATATCATCAGTCTTAGACGTTCAAGGGCCATCTCATGATCCAGATGAATGATGCCTTGAATATCCTGCACGGTATCCCGATATCCGAGTCCATTACGAAGACCGGAGTATTGGAAGGAGGCTGCACGTGACCAGATGAAAGTGATAAAGCATTGATATGCATTCCAAGTGTTGATCATGTTGTTCAGGTTATCGCTTGGTGTCTGGACCTGGAAGCGGTTAAGCTTGCTGTGCCAGAATGCTTTTAACTCTTCGAGTTCTTTATTTACCACGGACAAGTCCTTATAATGGCTGAGAATCTCGGAAGCGCCTTTCTCATCATACTGTCCCAGTAGAAATACGATTTCTTTCTCTTCTCCCGGCTGTAAATCTACGTTAATCTGCAGGGCCCCGCAGGAGTTAGTATTGTAGTTTAATGAATTGGAGCATTGGCCGTTCTCAACAGAGGCCGGATTGCCATAACTGCGGTAATCGCCTAGGAACGTATCCCGGTCACCGTCATAAGCGGTAACTTCTGCACCTGCAGCCCCGAAGAATCTCCAGGTTTGTTCTTCGGGGGTGTTTTCATTGATGACTTGAAGGATCATATTATTTTTATAGTAGGTCCGTGAAATAAACAGAGTGTACTGAAGGTTGACAGTATCCTGCTCATAGTTGTTATTGTTGGTTAATTCAACAAATCCGAAGAGAGCCAGCTTGCGTGCTTTGGAGCCATCATTGCGCACCTTCATGCGCCACACCTCATAGGTTTTGTTCAGTGGTACATAATATAATGATTCTGTATGGATGTTATCGTAGTCCGAGACAATGTTCGTGTATCCGGTTCCATGATGGCATACCGACTTATATTGCTCCAGATCTTTACCCACTGGCTGCCAAGAGCCGGACCAATAATCCCCGTTCTCCAAATCTCTCACGTAAATATAGCGTCCGGGCTCGTCCTTAGAGTTGAAGTGGTAGCGGATATGCCGCCCATTTGCGCCAGACTTTACAAAGCTATAGCCGCCTGCGTTACCTGAGATGATTGCACCGTATTCCGGCGAGCCGAGGTAATTCGCCCAAGGGGCAGGCGTATTCGGCTTGGTAATGAGGTATTCCTTGTTTTTTCCATCAAAATAACCATATTGCATGACCATTCCTCCTATTAAGTGGTTAATGGGCCGATCTATAAACGCGCGTTCACAAAGAGGTGAAATATCCATGTGTAATTTTATTATAAGATACTTTTAGTAAATCGATAACCCTATATTTTAGCGAAAAAACGAACAAAAATGCTAACTTTTTTAGTAGGGTGTAAAGCGAAAGACACCTTAAAAGGTGTCTTTTTTTATTTTAGCGGCAATGTCTACTCCACTAAAACACCATTAACAAACGTCATAGTTTTATCTTTGAATTCAAGAATAAACTTGTTTGGAAAATCTAGATCGGTATGAATCTCCGTCCCCAACATAACTTTTTTGCCTACATCATCAAAGGGATTATGAAGTAAACCTCTAGGCGTATACCTAGTTTCAGAACCGATTACATTATTATTCTCATCGCGGATAAATTTGGTTTTTCCTGAGAACACGAGGTCCTTGCCATTTTCCAAAGTTAGATGAACTTCCAAACGATCCTTTGTCTTCTGATAATCTATGACTACATCTTTAGAGGATACAGGGAAACCGATAACAAAAAGTCCAATAAGGGCTGTAGCCAGTATGAGTACCGATAAGACGGAAAAAATGAGAGTTTTTATATTCTTTTTTTTCACTTTTTTAAAATAATTGAGTTTGTTAACTTCCTCTTTATCAATAATAGGCACACTTAGATTTGCTGTGGCGGTCATTTCATTATAGGATTGAAGGCAGCTTTCACAGGATTGCAGGTGTTTTTCGATTTCTTCGTTACTATGTACAGAGGTTAGCTTTTCAATATAGGAAGGTAATAAATCCTGAATGATCTCGCATTTCATGAAGATCTTCCTTTCATTAATTTTTGTTTTCCACGGTAAAAGGTAACTCTTGCCCAGGTCTCATCTCTGCCAAGAATTTCGCCAATTTCCCAAAAACTGAATTCTCCGGTCAAACGCAGATATAATACTTCTTTGGTGTTTGGATCAAGTAAATGAAGTTGTTTAAATAAATCCATTTTGTCCTGAGCAAAAATGAACTGGGATTCTGTTGAATTTGCGTTAGCCAAAGGAGCGTCTTCTAATTCCTCAGACTTCCGCTTGCGCTGCTTGTCCAGCTCCTGATACCACACATGTTTAGCAATTTGACAAAGCCAAACGTATACTTTGCAGGTTCCATCGTATTTATCTATCGATTTTATAGCTCTATAAAAAGTTTCTTGGGTGATTTCTTCTGCCAGCAAGTGATTATGACAAAAGCTAAATACGAATTTATATACTTGGGTTGAATATTCCCTGTATAATTGCTCGTTGTCCTGCATCCATTCACCTCCTCAAGTTATATATCCGTAAAAAGCTATAAACGTTACAAGTTTTTTAAAAATAAATTTGATTTATAATAATCGCTTTCAACCCCGGTATGTGAGGGAATTAAGGAGGTTTAGCGTTAAGGCTAGTTTCACAGTTGGTTTACCCTTTATAATTACATGAGATCTTATTGTACAAGTTACAAGGGGGTTCATATATGATAACAAAGGTAAACCGGCAGTTAAATGAGGGTCCTAAAATTCTAAAAGAACAAGAGCTTGTTACCAAAATGATTCGTATATATTGTAAGAAAAAACATCATCATAAAGGCTTTTGTGAGGAATGTCAGGAATTAAACGAGTATGCGCTGAAGAGGTTAGCCTATTGTAAGTTTGGTGAAGAGAAAACAGCTTGTGCCAAATGTCCTGTTCATTGTTACAAACCGGATTATCGCCAAAGAATTAAAGGGGTTATGCGTTTTTCTGGTCCGTGGATGCTGCTCTATCACCCCATTGAGTCGATTAGGCATATTCCGCTACCTAATAAATTGAGAAAATAAGTAAAAACCGGACATCATTTGATGCCCGGTTTAATGTATTTTTAGGTATTATTCTCCCAGCTTTTCAGCCTTCACCAAAATCTCTCGCAAAACACGGGCAACCCGGCTTTTTCTTCTCTTTACTTTTACACTTATCCGTCTTAACGACTCTTGGTATACGGCGGTATCATTGGGTTCATAGAGCTGTTTGGCGGCAATCCGTAACGTCCTTCTCATTAATATTGCTGATGAACGTGTTGACTTCGTTCGGTATCCTCTGCGCAAGACCCGTATAGTATGTTTGTATTTCTCCAGGTCTTCGTTTGGAGGAACAAGGGCGAACAGATTTAGGGAGGAGTCATTGAACCCGTAGCTTTTGAACATGATTTTTAGATTCTCAATATTTATGAGATTTCCTCTGAAGTGGGTTGGATGTTCTTGGTGAACGCCGACAACTTCTTTGATGCTGTGAAAAGGGATTTTTAATCGATGCAGTCGATACCCAAGATCCCAATCTTCGAGTCCATAGAGGATAAACTGTTCATTAAAACCTCCAGCCCGAGTTAATTGGCTGCGTCTTATGGACACACAACGTGTGACGAGTAACATCCAAGGGGCTACATCTGTGCTGGCAAATTGCTTTTTAGTATTTGGAGGAACTCTTGAGGCAAAGGTGACTTTTGATAACGTCTCCGTCTGCTGAAGGATATCATTGGGTGTGATTATTGGGATGATTTCAGTCGCTGATTCGAAGTCAGGATTCCATAAGTTAGAAGGCGAAAGTGTATTACGGCAATGTTCTTTTTCTTCAGGAGAAAAGTCTGGGTAGTAGTGGGTATAAGCGTCATCCCATGAGTGTGGAATACCTGAAATTATCGACTTAGGATATTTACGGTGATACTGGTTTACGATCCTAATGAATTCAGGGAATACCAGAAAATCAGCATCGCAGAAGATGACGTATTTCCCTTTTGCCTGACTCAGCCCCAAATTTCTTACGGCAGAACGGCCGCGTTGTTCCTGCTGAGCGACATAAATAAGCGGATAAGAAGTTTGAAAGCTTTCGACCATTTCCTTAGTACCATCTGTAGAACCGTCATCTGCGATGATTACCTCGAACCGATCCTTCGGATAGGTCTGTGTCTCGAATGAAGTGAGTGTAAGTAGCAGCTGCTGAAGTCGGTTATAGGTTGGAATTATGATGCTGTAACGGATAGCCAGAATGATCACCCCCACCATTTAATAAAAGCCCTTGAATAGGATAAATAATAACAATATATTCAGGGACTTTAGCCTGGTCTAGTCAAACGCCTTTAAGGGTGGAAATAGGCAGGGGACAGGGTTTAGCACGAATCAAAGATTTTATCTTTTTGTGAACTTACCTAGCTCCGTCTCATCTCTATTGTAAAGAACCCGCTATATTAGCGGGTTCTTTACTGTCTGTGCGCTTAATTGTAGTAGACAGAATGCTCGGTATATGTGAAGTGCTATTAGTGAGATATAAGAACCCCATATTGTTTAAAAAAGTTGGTGATTTCAGAGATGTCCATCCGTTCATCAGGTAGATCTTCTGGATAATAAATGCCTGGGACCAATGGTTCTTCCTTTGATATCCGCAATAGCTTTTCTGCTTGGACAGCAGCTCCCAAAGCGGTAAGATGAGTCTGACCAAGCGGGTCAGAAATCGCTATTGTCCGTTCAACCCAGTGCCCATTATGATCCAGGCCCTTTAGATGAATAAGGATATGATGTGCGCTGCCAGTACCAGGATTGTAGAGCAGTCTTCGTCTAAGCGAACGGAATCGGTCCCCGCTGATCATCTTCCATATTCCGCTGTTAACTAGTCCGACAAGGATGGAGGTGGAGGCTTTGCTGTCGAAGGAGATGCGGAAGCTGGCGGAGTCGATATGCTCAGCTGTTGGCAAGGTGACATGATCTGGGGTGTCAAGCCGATAGCATTTTGCTGTATATCCATCTGGAAATTGGACTTTGATGGGGTCAGTCATTGGAAATACAAGACGTTTTCCCCCCCGTTCTGTAATATGGAATGGAATGGTCATACGATCCATGTACGCCGCGGAGTCGGGTCCTGCTTTGTCACGTAGAGAGTACAATGCGTGAATATCAACGGCGACGTTTTGAAGCGTGGCCGAGTGCAGCATGGCGAACAGCGAAGCAGTTCCCGCCATCCATCCCGAAGAAAGCACGATAGGAGCATAGAGGTCTGCTTTTTCTAACTTTGTGATTGATTGTTGGAATATCTCTGTCCAGCGAGTAAGATCGATCAGTGGGATTTTTCTTCTAACTGCAGACATAAGTAGCCGATCCTGCAGATCGTTGACGGAATTGATGATTAGCGATACATTATCGCCTGCATAAAGCAGTGGATCATCCGCATTATTATCAACTACGACTGTTTGTACCCGTGTGGACTCAAAAGGTGCTGCTTTTTGCGGTGACCTTCCTCCCAATATAATCTCGAGATCGGGATGTCGATCGTGTAATATTTGAGCAATTTGTCTGCCGACGGCACCGTATCCTCCTACAATAAGTACCTTTTTCCTATGCATATCTGCAACCTCCGTTTAAATGTTTATATGTTTAAGTTATTTAACGTATTGCTTAAAAAAATAGGAATGACAAGTGCTAGTCAGGTTAATGGCATTAGCACTGGCATTCCTCTTCAACGAAATGGACAAGTTGTTTCATAAGCGCTATCGCTTCGTCAAACTCAAGTCTGTAGAACATTTCCGTGCCCTTCTTCTGAACCTTAAGCAGCCCTGCTTGCCGTAATATTTTCAGATGATGAGAGACTGTAGGCCGGGACATGGGGATATGCTCTGCAATTTGGCTCACATTCATACTCTCTTTGTCGATCAGCAATGCAATGATTTGCTGACGAATAGGATCCCCCAAGCCTTGGAAATAGGGGCTTAAATTCTCGAAAATATGAATCGCCTTCTGATTACTACTAGATTCGTTCATAACTCCCTCCGTTATAATGTTTAATTGTTTAAACGTATCATAATATATTTCAGGGAATAATTCAATGCGTTGATAGTCTCCGTTATTTTGGAGGAATCCTAGTTTATTAAATATAATCAAGGGACATATGGATATTTGTATTAAAATTGTGAGGTCATATGGTAAGGCGGTTTTATGGATGAACTCAAGTAAAAAATAATCATGTCCTTAAACAAAAGACACCTCGATGGGTGTCTTTTGTTTAAGGAATTCCAGAAGGTAGCATACAAAGCTCGGCTTATTCGCGGGGATAAAAAAGGATCAATAAGAGGCTGCTCCTTTTTATGTTCTATTTTCCACTAGGTAATAATTTATTCAATAATATTGCTGCCAATGAAGCAGCTAGGATAGGTGAGCCTAATAAATACTGCACGAATGTAGGTAAAGAGTTCAAGTAGTCACCAGGAATGAGTACCAACGCCAAGGTGATGATCATAGGTAAGGCAATAATGTACATTTCTTTTTCGCCGATGGTTACATTCTTCATTACTTGCACACCATTAATTGCGATGATGCCGCAGATGATGGCGAAGACGCCGCCGATTACAGCGGATGGAATGGAAGAGATCAAAGCGGCGAGTTTACCGGAACAACCAAAGAGGACAAACCATCCTCCTACAGCGAGAAAAACCCGGCGGCTGGCAACACCTGTAATGGAGATGATCCCTGCATTAGTTGAATAACCTGTAACAGGAGTCGAACCGAGCACAGAAGCAATAAGACAGCCAATTCCTTCTCCAATTACGCCGCGGTTAATATTTTTGTCTGTCAAAGGTTTATTGATTACATTGCTGACCGCAAACCATGTGCCTGTTGTTTCAGCCAGCAGCACGATATAAATAATAACCATGGTGATAATAGCTGAAAAGTTGAAGGAAAAGCCGAAATCAACAAAAGCGATCCGCGGCATGCTAAACCACTTGGCACTACTTATCGCTGAGAAATCTAAAACGCCCATAATATTAGCGGAAATACATCCGACTACTAACGCCATCATTACGGAAAGAATTCGGAAGACAGATCCTTTATTACGGAACAAAGTACCGAGAACCACAAAAATAAGCAGTGTAGCACCTGAAATAAGGGCTAATAATACATTTTGATTAATTGAAGCCCCGGAGGCTCCGTAGATATTATCTCTGATCGCAACAGGCAATAAAGATAGACCTACAATGAAAATGATTGTGCCACCTACGATAGGCGGGATAAAGTTTTTAACGATTTTATTAAAAATCCCCGCATAACCCAAAATAATAACCAGGATAGCCCCGATTAAGCTGGCACCTAACACGGAGCTCCAACCGAGCTCCCCGCCACCACTAGCCGCATAAATACTGACGATCGCACCTAGCGGAACATAAGAAGGACCTTGAGCGATAGGCAGCTTCATACAGAAATAGGTTTGCACAATCGTTGCAA
This sequence comes from Paenibacillus sp. FSL H3-0310, assembly GCF_038002785.1. NCBI lineage: Bacteria > Bacillati > Bacillota > Bacilli > Caryophanales > Paenibacillaceae > Paenibacillus > Paenibacillus sp. FSL H3-0310. The sequence continues at coordinate 832,830 of NZ_JBBODC010000002.1, read as the reverse complement.
GTCCTGCGGCAATAAAGGTGGATTGGATTAACGCGCTGGACTGATTGGGCTGTAAGCCGATTAACATCGCAATAAGGAATGGCACTACATAGACATCCATAGCCAATACATGTTGAAAGCCGAGAATGACGGATTTACTAAATGAAACTTTTTCATCGGGTAGAACAGTTAGTAGCTGTGATTCTAAATGTGCTTGCTCTTGTACGTTTGCTTGTGTTTTCACTCCGATGCCCACCTTAAGTTTTCTAGTTTAATTAATCTTTAACGCGAATGAACTTTTTCACCCTGTACCCAGACTTCACGGATATTTTCAGGTCTAGCCAGGTACATTATCTTTTGAAAAATATCTTGCAAATCTTCACTCTCATCAAAGACGGGCAATTTCGCCGAGGGTACTTTCGTATCGATTATTTGAACATCCCATGCATAACCTTCTAGTAACCGGCCGATAGGTAAGCTTAAGCTTTCTCCGCCGCCAGCGGTAGCAAGATAAAAGGATTCATGGATCGTAATTCGTGATCCCGGTACTCCGCGGTTTTGTGCAGAAAGTGAGGGATTCACACCATCCTCCAGCATTCTTGAAGACATTACGGCTTGTCTAATGTTGTCGAAGAGACTAGGTGAAAAACCTCCGGAAATATCAGAGCCTAAACCAATCTCAACGCCTTTGGCATGGAAGTCAGCGATCGGAATGACACTATTGGCAAAATACGCGTTGGATATCGGACAATGCGCAATAGCTGTTCCTGTCTCTGCAAACAAATTCACATCATCTTCATCTAAAAAATTACAATGTGCCATGACAGATTTATCACTGAGCAGACCAAAATCATGCAAGGCAAAAGCATCGTTCTTCTGGAACCGTTCTTGCACATAACCATGTGCCCAATCACTTTCACTACAGTGCGATTGAACATACGTATCATATTTAGCGGCTAGTTCTCCCAAGCCTTGTAAAGCCTCATTAGTGCAGCTTGGAATGAACCTTGGTGTCACTACTGGATAAACGCCTTGTTTAGTAGATTTAGCGAGTTCTTGTACAGCTAGTATAAATTCTTCCGTATCCACTAGTGCGGTGTGGGTGTCGGAGTCACGGTAATTCTCAGGATTTCCCTGTGGATCGTCCATAACCACTTTTCCAACGAGTCCACGTTGTCCTTTTTCCGCACATATTTTAGCCAATAATAGACTGGCCTCTTTATGCACCGTTGCAAAATAAAGTGCTGTAGTGGTTCCGTTTGCGAGCAAAGTGCCAACCACGTCATCGTAGACTTTTTTTGCAAAAGCCAGGTCCGAGAATTTAGACTCCAGTGGGAAGGTATAAGTATTTAGCCAATCATAGAGCGGGATATCTAATGCAGTTCCAGATTGAGCCCATTGTGGCGCGTGGACATGCAGATCGATAAAGCCGGGCAAAAAATACTGGCCTTCGGCTAATACATGAAAATTGTCCTGACCTTGATAAGCATCAAGCAAGGGTTGATAGTCGGGGTGATCCGGTGCAACGATCATTTCTATCATCCCATCCGAATTGATACAGAAGAGATGATCCTTTAAAATTTGTATTTCTTTTGGGGATAGGCTAGAAAATGAAGTGCCTAGGAATATTTGCATATAATTTCTCATAATTTCCGCCTTAATGTTCGTCTTTTGGTGTGCATTCGTTATTATAATCCGTGAAAAAGGATAAGTCCAGACCAAAAGTCGAATAAAGGCGTAATTGACGGATAGGAGGAGCTGAAGAATTGAAAGCGAATATGACACATAGACGTCACGTTCGCTAGGCTAGAATACAGAAAAAGATAGAGTGAAGTAAAAAATGCTGATCGGCTTCGATTTCTTTACGGTTATAGGAAATGAATGCGGTTACTATCTTGTGATATAATAGATGAAATCGATCAATAGTTTGAGAAAATTGGATTAGGAGTGTTGCCTGGATGAGAAGATACAACATTTGGCGCCCGTTGATGTTAATTATTGTTGCTGTACTTACAAAAAGCTTGGTCACTAACCTATGTATTTTGTTTGGTATGCAGGCTGAATCAGCAAGTAGTATGGGGACGCTGGGCATGGTCATTGCCGGTTTAGTGATGTACAATCGCATGACAAATCGCCGACGTAAATAAGCTGGCCGGATAGATTATAAACGTCTGGTTATTATGTTATAGTAAAGATTGAAATAAAACTTGTATCGACCTGAAAAGGAGTACTTCATGACACAGTTTGTCTACAAACAAATTATTGATGACTTAAAAATGAAAATTTTTGCTGGGCAGTTTCCCGATATGAAATTACCGGATGAACGAACGCTTAGTGAAACTTATCAAGTGAGTCGTAGTTCTATTAAAAGTGCTCTGACTAAAATGGCAAATGCCGGCATTATTTTTAAAAAGCGTGGCTCAGGGACATTTATAAATCCTTTATACATAAAAAATGAATCTATTTTTAACTACGAAGGCTCTAATTTAGGTGTCACCGACAATTTTCAAATGAATGGGAAGAAGCCAAAGATTAAAGTTTTGAAATTCGAGGTCATTCCACCAACGGAAGATCTGCAACGGGATCTGTTTCTAGGCCCACATGATTTTGTATACAAAATCGTTCGCTTGCGTCTTTTTGATGATGAACCCTTTATGATTGAAACAGGTTATATCCCAATCAAAATTGTACAGAATTTAAATCAGACCATTATTGAAGGATCTATCTTTAATTATTTGGAGGATTCACGAAATCTGGCGGTAACCAAATCCTTTTTATCGATATCCGCAGAACCCTCTGAGGCTACGGATCAAGAGCTGCTGCATTTGCAGGCGAATGAGCCAGTAAGCATTATGGAAGGGATTTTCTTTTTAGATAATGGCACGCCATTTGAATTCTCCCATATGCGCTTCCACTATAAATACTTAAAATTTAATACCTTTGTGTCCGTTCATTAAAAGTAAGACTGGGGAATTTTTCTCGGTCTTATTTTTTTTATTTTGCGCAAAATAGATGAAGGACAAGTAGCAAATACCCCCGCAAACTTCAGTCCATATTTTTACATATATATTAATATTGACGTATTTTTACAGACAATTGACACTGTTTTTCATACTATGTTCATATTTTCACAAAATTGGACCGTATCATTTGTTGAAAAGGTTGAATTAATTTTTGGCGGCGGTATGATGTACTTGTGGAAGAAATTACGGCAATGTAGACACAGAAAAAATTTTGGGGAGTGGAAGAAATGGTATTATCCATGGATGTTGATTACTCATCAAAAACTTATTTAGAGAAGCTTGATGCATACTGGCGCGCAACTAACTACATCTCTGTAGGTCAACTGTATTTGAAAGATAATCCGTTGTTAAGAGAACCGCTGAAAGAAGCAGACGTAAAGATTAAGCCCATTGGACACTGGGGAACTATTCCAGGCCAGAACTTTATTTATGCCCATTTGAATCGGGTCATTACTAAATATGATTTGAATATGTTCTACATCGAGGGCCCTGGTCATGGCGGTCAGGTCATGGTTTCGAACTCCTATCTCGATGGTAGCTATACTGAAATTTATCCGGAAATCACACAAGATATCCCAGGCCTGAAGAAATTGTTCAAACAATTCTCTTTCCCAGGTGGAGTTGCTTCCCATGCTGCCCCTGAAACACCTGGATCGATCCACGAAGGTGGCGAATTAGGTTATTCTCTATCCCATGGTGTAGGTGCAATTCTGGATAATCCAGATTTGATCTCCGCGGTTGTTATTGGTGATGGAGAGGCTGAAACTGGCCCATTAGCGGCTTCATGGTTCTCCAACCGGTTCATCAATCCAGTTACTGATGGTGCAGTTCTGCCGATCTTGCACTTAAATGGTTTCAAAATCAGTAACCCAACGATTCTGTCTCGTCAATCCAAAGAAGAAATTACTGCATACTTTAAAGGTATGGGTTGGGAACCGTTCTTCGTTGAAGGCGAAAATCCTGATCTAATGCATCCGGAAATGGCTAAGGTACTTGATACCATCGTTGAAAGAATTGAAGCGATTCAAAAGAATGCACGTGACAACAATGACCTGACGCGTCCGGTTTGGCCAATGTTGGTCTTCCGTTCTCCTAAGGGCTGGACGGGTCCAAAGCAATGGGATGGTGTTCCGAATGAGAACTCTTTCCGTGCCCATCAGGTGCCGATTCCAGTGGATCAAAAAAATATGAAGCATGCTCCGGCGTTATTGGAGTGGATGAACAGCTATAGACCAGAAGAATTATTTGATGACAATGGTCGTCTGAACGCTGAACTTGCTGAGATTCTGCCAACTGGCGACAGACGTATGGGAATGAACCCAGTTACTAATGCTGGCAACCAAATTAAAGATCTAAACTTACCGAATTTCCGTAAGTTCGCACTTGATAATTCCAAACCAGGTGAAGTAATAGCACAAGATATGGCCGTTCTGGGTAAATACATGAAAGATGTTATCTCTATGAACGAAGAGAACCGCAATTTCAGAATTTTCGGACCGGATGAAACAATGTCCAACCGTCTGGGACCTGTCTTTGAAGTAACGAAACGTCAATGGTTGGATCAAGTGATTGAACCGAATGACGAATTCCTAGCTTCTTATGGCCGTGTTATCGATTCCCAATTGTCTGAACATCAGGCAGAAGGTTTGCTTGAAGGTTACGTATTGACAGGTCGCCATGGTTTCTTTGCAAGCTATGAAGCTTTCTTGCGTGTCGTGGATTCGATGATTACTCAGCATTTCAAATGGCTGCGTAAAGCAACAGATCAAAGCTGGCGTGCTGATATTCCATCATTGAATGTGGTAGCAACTTCAACTGTATTCCAACAAGACCACAATGGTTACACTCACCAAGATCCAGGTTTGCTAGGTCACTTGGCTGATAAAAAACCAGAATTTATCCGTGAGTATTTGCCGGCTGATGCCAACTCCTTGCTGGCTGTCTTTGACACCGTCTTAAATGACCGTCAAAAAATTAACTTGATTGTTTCTTCCAAACATCCTCGTCCACAATGGTTCAGTGCGGATGAAGCACAAGAGCTGGTGGATAAAGGACTGAAGATTATTGACTGGGCAAGCACCGATCAAGGTGGAGAGCCTGATGTTGTCTTTGCTTCTGCAGGTACAGAACCAACTATCGAAAGCTTGGCTGCTATCTCTATCCTGCATGAAAAACTGCCGAACCTTAAAATTAGATATATCAACGTGGTAGACTTGTTGAAACTGAGAAGTCAAAAATTAGATCCGCGTGGCTTATCTGACGAAGAGTTTGATCAATTTTTCACAAAAGATAAACCAGTTATCTTCGCTTTCCATGGATATGAAGGTCTGATTAAAGACTTGTTCTTTGATCGCCATAACCATAACCTGCACGTACACGGATACCGCGAGAATGGCGATATCACAACACCATTCGATATGCGCGTATTGAATCAAATGGACCGCTTTGACTTGGCGAAGGAAGCTGTTCTGAGCTTACCTAATGCTAACGACTATAAAGCGATCGCAGATGAAATGGATGCTATCGTTAAGAAACATCACCAATTCATTCGTGAAGAGGGTATTGATTTGCCAGAAGTAGAGAACTGGGTATGGAAAGCTTTGAAATAAGCGTATAGCCAGTACCATAGGAAGTAATACAAAAAGACACCTTTAGAGGTGTCTTTTTACTTGTTTAAATAACCATACAAAACAATTATAATCATTTTTTCATCTTTACCACTGTAAATATATGTGAGTAAATAGGTGGGTAAAGAAAGGGGAGAAATGTATGACATCTATTGATAAACTTCCCAAGTCTATAGAAATACAGCTTACAGAACAACCTTTATTTCACTCTGTATCTGATTTAATGAAAGATGGGCAATTCGGTGAGCAGTGGCTTGTATTGACTGAGAAGGAGGTTTCCGTTTGGGGGACGGACGGGAAACTGGTCTCAAAGCTTCTAGTCTCGAATATTACCGATGCCCGGGTAGTAGGCGGGGTAGGCGGCGGTTCGTTGCTTGTGGATACCCAAGAGGGGCCTATTATACTTATACGTTATACAGCATCACTTACCTCTATATTTGGTTTTGCTTCTAAATTAATTGGCGCTGTAGCTAAAGGCGAGGAACGGCCAACCGCTTCTGAAAAAGAGTTTCCAAGAAATTGTCCAAAATGCCGCAATCCGCTGCCGGAAGATTCACAAGCTTGTCCGGTGTGCAAGAGTAACGGCAAGGTTCTATTTCGGATGTTGAGTTACGCTAAGCCTTATAAGATCCAAATGATCGCCGCGGCGATTATGTTGATTTTTACTACATTGGTAGAGCTTGTTCCACCATTTTTGACGAAGATGATCGTTGATAATGTGTTGACAGAAAAGGATATGGGCTCAACGCTTCTATGGATTGTGATCGGGCTAGCAGCCACATCCTTAGTAATTACTTTAATGCAGACGCTACGTGGACTTATAGGGGTATGGATTGGTTCCAAAATCATGGGTGATCTTCGTCATGATGTGTATCATTCCTTGATGAAATTATCTTTATCTTTTTTCGACCGAAGACAATCTTCGCAATTTATTGGACGGGTGAATAATGATTCAGAGGCGATGCGGCAATTTATGACTGACGGTGTAATCTGGGTCTCGGGTGAATCGCTGCGGGTAATCGCTATTTTCACTATTATGTTCAGTATGGATTGGAAGCTAACGCTGCTTGCTATGCTGCCTATGCCGCTTATGGTGGTGCTGTCGACCGTGTTATGGCCGATGATTGGCAGACGTTGGTACCAGCAGTGGAGATCTATTTTTAGATTAAACGCTTTGGTTGGCGATTCTTTGCAGGGGATTCGTGTAGTCAAAGCATTCGGTCAGGAAACAACAGAGATGTCACGTTATACAGTCGCCAATAAGGAGCTGGTTCGGCATAATATTCGGATCGAAGGCTTATGGCAGGGGATGTTTCCTGCTTTTGCGTTGGTTGCTGGTGTGGGTACGTTATTAATTTGGTTTTATGGCGGGAAAACGGTGCTACAGGGCCAATTATCCATCGGTACGCTAATCGCTTTGGTGACCTACCTTGGGATGCTTCTCGGACCTTTGCAGTGGGTGAGCCAAATGATCAACTGGGCCAGCCATGCGATTTCAGCAGCAGATCGGGTCTTTGAAATTATGGATACACCGTCAGATGTGCCTGATACTGTGAATCCAGCAGCCATCGGCCGCGTAAACGGTGAGGTTGAGTTTAAGCGGGTTACTTATGGATACGAAAAACATCATCCTGTGCTCAAGAACGTGGATTTAAAAGTGGGTGCGGGCGAGATGATTGGTCTGGTCGGACATTCAGGTGCCGGTAAGTCGACGTTCATTAATATGATCTGTCGCTTCTATGATACAGATGAGGGAACCATTACCATCGATGGTGTGGACATCCGAAATATCAGCCAGTCAGATCTGCGTAGTCAGATCGGTGTAGTGCTGCAGGAGACGTTTCTATTCGACGGAACGATTGCTGAGAATATTGCCTATTCTAAACCGGACGCTACGGAATTAGAAATCATGCGCGCTGCAAAAATTGCCAACGCCCATGATTTTATCGTTCAATTGCCGGATGGCTATGATACAAGAGTTGGGGAACGTGGCCATAAATTGTCCGGTGGAGAGAAGCAGCGAGTGTCTATTGCCCGAGCAATAATTCACGATCCGCGAATTCTAATCCTAGATGAAGCAACAGCTTCTGTAGATACAGTGACCGAGCGGCAAATTCAAGAAGCGATCTCGCGACTGGTAAAAGGCAGAACGACATTCGCGATTGCCCATCGATTATCCACGCTAAGAAATGCGAACCGTCTTGTAGTGCTTGAACGCGGGAAGATCATTGAAGTGGGTACACATGAGGAATTGCTTGCTGCAGAAGGTGCTTACTTCAAGCTAGTTGAGGCACAGAAGGAAATGCCGCAGATTAAGGGGGTTGAGATGCATGAGTGATCCGAATCTTGTTAACGGGGAATTGAATCCTAAAGATCCCTATGAGATTAACATTCTTGAACCGGGTGCAATCTCTTTTAGCCGCAGTCAAGGTGGCGTGTTTCAAGGAGTGGTGGAGGGTCAGGTATATGAGGAATTAATTCTTTTTCGAATATTTCCTTTTCAATACACCACGGAGTATATTTCCGTCCGTAACTCCAAGAGTGAGGAAATCGGGGTCATTCGTGACATTGATCAGCTCGATGAAGAAAGTCGGGTGGAAGTGGATACAGAGCTCCGGCTGCGGTATTTTCTCCCGGTTGTAACCCGCATTGATTCTATTAAGCAAAAAGCGGATATGTGGATTTGGGAGCTGCAAACGAATCTGGGCCAGACCCGGATCGTTATGCGGAACCTGCACGAGCATATGCAGTATCCAAGTCATAAACGAATCATTCTTACGGATATCAATGGAAAAAGATGCGAAATCCGTGATTATCTAGCCCTGGATGTTCAGAGCCGGAGCAAGCTGAAGGATGTTTTATAGTCTAGTTATGAAAAAGCTCCGCAGCCATTTGTTGATGGTCTGCGGGGCCTCTTTTTTTATCCGTAGTTTCTGCTAAGGAAAAATTTGATGGCGTTCTCTCTTCGGTATGGTAATATATTACAACCGGATCTTTACCATAGGGGAGGTATGTGAGTGAAGCATAAATGGATCAATTCGCCGTACACCTTTGCTTTAGGGATGTTTGCGATGATGGTTCCCAGTCAGGCATTTAGTTCATTTTACAGTTACTTTTATGTTGAAAAATTAGGATTGGGCATTGGACTTGCTACATTAGCCAGAACCATCTTTCTGATCTGGGATGCGGTAAACAATCCGTTATTCGGCTATTGGTCAGATCGCACAGATACTCGTTTGGGTCGACGCAGACCATGGGTGTTTGGCTCAATTCCGTTATTCATGCTGGCATTTGTACTGGTTTTCTCCCCTCCCGGCGGATTATCTGAAAATGGATTGTTCACTTGGTTTCTAGTCACACTTATTTTCTATGAGGCTGTCGCCACTGTGTTATGGGTGAATTATGGAGCGTTACTCCCGGAGCTCTTCCGTGGAGACCGTATTCGGGCAAAAGCCTCTGCGATTCAGCAAGGCTATCAAGTTGTAGCTTTGTTAATCGGTACTGCCTTAACCCCAATTATTTTTGCAGCTATTGGTTTCTCTAATATGGCTATAGTGTATGCCTGTCTCTTTGGAGTGTTTATGTTTTTATGTATGATGTATGTCCAAGAAAAGAAGGAGCCCACAGAGCAGGAACCCTTGAAGTTGATTCCGGCTTTTCGGGAGACCATTCGGAATAAAAAGTTTTGGGTGTTTAATATTTCGAACTCTTTTGCCCAAACGGTGAATGGACTTGTAAGCTCGATGATTCCTTTTTATGCAAAATATGTACTTCATATCTCAGAGGCTCAGGTATCGATTTTACTCGCAGCTGTTTTTGTTTCGGTCATTCCATTAGTATTCGTGTGGTACTGGATGATTCGTAAGATGGACGGGGTCAAGGCGTGGCGGTTATCACTGATCTTATATGCGTTATCGGTAATTCCGTTATGGTTTGGTTATGACCTCTTAAGTGGCGTGGCTGCTGGCGTAGTTGTCGGTTTCGGATTAGCCGGATTTCTAGTGACCCCAGCAATAGTAGGTGGCAAGATTATTGATGAGGATGCGGAAAAAACAGGTCTGAGAAGAGAAGGAATCTACACGGCTGTAAGCGGATTCATCACTCGTTCAAGCGGGTTAATCTCTGCGTTAGCTTTTTTCATTGTAGGTATGATCTTTGGCTATCAAGGCGGCGATGACCCAGGGTCCAATCCTGAAGCGACATTTAGGTATTTAATAAGTGTGGTGCCATTATGTCTGTTGGCCATAGCTGTTGTCATATCCTTCACAATGAAATTTACATTTATGGACTCTTTGAGAGGTGAGGCTGACTATGAACAAAAAATTAATCATCAATTGTGATGATTTTGGGCAAAGTCCCCCCATGAATCAGGCGATTAAACATCTGCTGGAAGAGGAAAAGGTATCCTCAGCAACGATTATGGCGGTGGCCCCTGGGTTTGAGGAGGCCGCTGCATGGTGTAGTCGCAGACAACAACGGAATGTGGGACTTCACTTGACGATGACTAGTGAATTTGAGGCTTTGCGCTGGGCGAGCCTGACGGGAGAGACTTCTCTTCACGACGAGAGCGGACATCAATATAGGACGGTAAAAGAGTTCGAACAGGGAGCGCAGACAAAAGCCGTACTAAAGGAGATAGATGCGCAGTACGAGCGAGTGAAACAGTCGGGAATAGTGATTAGCCATGTAGACAACCACATGGGTAGTTTATACGGAATGGAAACAGGACGCAGCTTGCTACCGCAGACGTTGTGGAAAATTTCGCGCTGGGGATTGCCCTCACGATTCTTCAGATACATCCATGCTGAGGATCCGCTTTTGGCATCGCTGAAAAATATTGAACGACCAGTTGCCCTTGGAGCAGGGCTGGCGGATACGTTTGGGGTGCCGATTCCCGACTATTTGCTATCGCATCCTTTTGGTGTAGAGGAAGGCGAGACGTATGAAAGTTTTAAAAGATCTATTATTGCTAAGCTGTATTCGTTGCCGGATGGCGTTAGTGAGACCTATATTCATCCCGGGATAGACGATCCATGGATGCAAGCAAATATTCCGCACTGGAGTAAGCGAGTTTGGGAGTATAAGTTGCCCTTTGATGATGATTTTACCTATGCCCTCAGTGATGCTAAGGTTGAATTGACGAATTATCGTTATGTACAGGAGCATTTAAAACGTCCACGGTTAAGATCTGCAGGCAGATTGTTAAAGAACCTGATAAGATTATGAGCAAAAATAAAAGACACCTTGAGGGGTGTCTTTTGATTATCCCATTAATCCTTTTAGCCCGTTAAGGAAGGGGGAAATAGATTTAATCATATTGTAGCCCATCTTCATAACCGGCATAGTTTTTTGTACCATTCCAATAAAGTTGCCGATTCCCCCGAACCCGCCAAATCCGCCAAAACCACCGCCTCCAGAACTGGCAGCCCCTGCTCCTGCGGAGCCTAGAGCGCCTCCACCCATTCCGAAAAGTGAGCCGAATAAGGGCATTAATCCTGATACGTTTGCTTTCCGGGAGCGGGAAGAAGAGTGTTTTTTTGATTTTCTGTGTTTGTTTTTACGTGGTTTGGAAAGGGTCAGTCCATTCTTATCGAGGCCGGTTATCCATCCTATATACGTACGTCCATCATGTAACGTAATGCACACGGGTCTACCTTTCAGCTGTTCAGCACGTTTGCGAATCTTCGTTGTATTTGCCATTTGTGGATCACCTCATTGGTCTATTTACTTCTATATTACTCAGATATTTTTGTGTTGCTTGTGCTAGTTCATCATAAAAAAATATTTGGGTGAAAGAGCTACCACTTGTGTTGATGCCCATAATAATTCATTACACTCATATAATTTAATGTGTGATAAATAAATTATGGAGGGGTGAAAACTTGATATCAGCATGGATTGGGAGTATTACTTTTTTGGGAGCAGTGATTCTTTATATACTGCTGTCTCTGGGATTGCCTTATGGGGAATTTGCAATGGGAGGAAGGCATAGAATTATGCCTCCACAAATGAGAGTCGCGTGTGGAGTTTCAGTAGTGATACAGCTAATTGCCATCCTGTACTTATTGCAGGCAGGGAATGTGATCTCTATTGGATTACCTTTTGATAGAAGGGTATGTTATTTTTTTGCCGTCTATTTAATGCTTAATACTATAATGAACTTATTGTCGAGGAGCATGAAAGAAAAACTTGTAATGACACCCTTATCTCTAATAACTGCAATTTGTTTTGGGATTACTGCTATGAATGGGTAAAAAGTAGTGCCAGATATAGATTCGACTTTTCTAGACTTTATATAGGATTGTTTTTAGGACACATCTGGTGAAGATGTGTTCTTTTTGCATCTATTGACTCTTGACCTATAAAAACGGATTCATAAGTCTAGGTCTTTCTTCTTATGTTATTATATTTAACATTGTTTTATATTATTTTTACAATTATATGATAATTGGTTATGTTTGTGTGATATAATATCACAGAAATTATGTGAAAATGATAGGGAGGACTAATATTATTATGGGATGGAAGACACGATGGAATAAGCCGATTGCTTCTGTATTAGCAACTGCAGTGCTTTCTTTGCAGGTGTTTGGAGGTATTGGTTTGGGTGCAGCTTGGGGTACAGATAAAGCTGAAGCAGCATCCGCAGCCACAGCCAAACTCCGGCTGATGAGCACGACGGACGTGCACACCAATGTCTACGGCTGGGACTATTTTAAGAATGCGGCTTCTACAACTGTAGGACTCGATCGGACAGCTACGTTGGTTACTTATGCTAGGAGCGAATATCCTGATAATAATCTTCTGCTCGACAATGGGGACTTGATTCAAGGTACGCCATTGGGTACTTACATCGCGAATGAAAGTAATTTAGTAGAATCAGAGACTAAGCTACACCCTATGATTGCGGCTATGAATATTATGGAATATGATGTTGCGACTTTTGGTAATCATGAATTCAATTATGGGCTGGAATTCTTAAATCGGACTATTAAGGGCAGTGCTAATAACCCATTGAGTGGTGCGGACTTCCCCTATGTAAATGCCAATATATATATTGATGATAAAGATGGTAATCCAGATAATGACGTAAATGCTTTTGAACCTTATGTCATTCTTGATAAAAAAATAGTGGACAGCGATAACCAGCTCCGGGATATTAAAGTCGGTGTGCTTGGTCTTGTGACCCCGCAGATTATGGAATGGGACAAGGTTAATCTGGAAGGCAAAGTCATTGCTAAGGACATTGCTGAAACAGCAGAAAAATATGTTCCTATCATGAAGAGTGAGGGTGTCGATGTAATCGTAGCAATGGCACATACCGGCTTCGATGCAACTGCAGTTGCAGGTACTGGTGCAGAGAATGCTATCAATCTTTTAAGTAAGGTTGACGGCATTGATGCGATTACTTTCTCACACACTCACAAGGTGTTCCCAACAGTTGATAATAAATCCCTGGACGCTTCTTTCAAGGATCCATTAACAGGGCAGGCGTATAATAACGCTCAATCTGTTGTTGATAATGTTTACGGCCACATTAACGGGACTCCAGCCGTGCAAGCGGGTTATGGTGGGGGTTACTTGGGCCTGATTGATCTCAAATTGGTGGAAGTAGGCGGAAAATGGGAAGTGGATAAAGATAAATCCATTGCCTCAACCCGCTCCATAGCCAATGCTATACCGGATGCTGCTGTTGATGCTGCTGTTGCAGCAGATCACCAAGCTACTATTGACTATACAGGTCAAGAGCTAGGTGTTACTACCGCTCCGATGAACAGCTATTTTGCAATGGTTCAGGACGACCCTACCGTGCAGATTGTTACCAATGCCCAGAAGTGGTATGTGGAGAAGTATATTGATACCAATCTTCCACAGTATAAAAATCTTCCGATTCTCAGTGTAGGTGCTCCTTTCAAGGCTGGGCGTAACGGTCCTTCAGAGTACACGAGTATTGAGAAAGGTCCACTGACTATTCGTAGTGCAAGTGACTTGTATTTGTATGACAACACGCTGAAAGCTATTAAAGTTAAAGGTTCTGTTGTTAAGGAATGGGTTGAAATGAGTGCGGGTGCGTTTAATACCATCAAAGAAGACATCACAGCTCCACAAAGCTTGCTGAATGGGGAGTTTGCTGTTTATAACTTCGATGTTATTGATGGCATTAAGTACACAATTGATGTAACCAAACCTGCAAAATATAGTCCTACCGGTGTGATTAACGATGCTTCATCGAGTCGTGTGAAGCAAATTACGTATAAAGGTAAAACGTTGGATCCTAACCAAGACTTTATTGTTGTAACTAACAACTACCGTGCAAGTGGCGGAGGGAATTTCCCAGGTGTGAAGGGTTCGGAGATTCTAGTCGATTCCCAAGATGAGAATCGCCAGATCCTTATGGACTACATCAAAGAAGTAGGTACAATAGATCCTTCTGCGGATGGCAACTGGTCTTTGGCTCCACTTTCGGATGACGTAAATCTCACGTTTACTTCGTCACCAGAAGCGGCGAAAGTTATGCCGGCCAACATTAAGGACACTGGTGAAAAAGATATTAAGGGATTTAGTATTTATGAATTGGCTCTACCAGCTAAGGACGTAGAAGTTCACCTTCTTGGAATTAATGATTTCCACGGTCAACTGGATACGGTGTCTGTCGTAAACAATAAGAACGTGGGAACAGCCGCTATTCTTGCGACTTATCTGAAAGAAGCACAGGCTAAATACGATAATTCTCTACTCTTCCATAACGGAGATTCCGTAGGTGCATCTGCTCCAGTATCTTCACTTGAGCGCGATGAGCCGACGATTGAGTGGATGAACTTGATGAGATTTGATGTGGGCTCCCTAGGAAACCATGAATTTGACCAAGGTGTCAAAGCGCTAATGACACAATTGAACGGCGGAGTGGACCCTAAGGATAGCAACGTTACCCACAAGGGTACAAACTTTGATTATGTTAATGCGAATGCAGTGGATGCCGAAACTGGCGAGCCAATTATTAATCCTTATGTAATCAAAGAAGTGGGCGGTGTGAAGATCGGCTTTATTGGTCTTGTAACGAAATCCACACCAAGTAAGGTAGCACCTTCCGGTACGGCTGGCGTGCATTTCCTCACGCCTGAAGAGGAAGTGGCGGCTGTTGAGAAATACGCTAAGGAGCTTCAATCTAAAGGTGTTGAGACGATTATCGTGCTTGCACATGATCCTGCAACAACCAAAGATGGTGTGACTACAGGTGAAGCGGCTGATCTAGCCAATGCGCTTCCTGCGGAATCCCCTGTTGATGTTATCGTTGCTGGTGATAACCATGCACTTGCAAATGGAACAGTAAACGGCAAGCTGATTGTACAAGCTTATTCTTACGGTACAGCATTTGAGGATATCAAGTTGATCATTGATCCTAAAACAGGTGACGTGAAGGACAAGTCTGCTGTGGTAACTTCCACCTTCCATGATGGGGTAACACCAGATCCGGAAAGTGTGGCACTGGTTAATGCTTACCTTGAGAAGCATCCTGAACTCACTCAACCAGTGGGTACAACGGACGGAACTATCACTCGTACCGATGCTTACAATAATGAGGCTGCACTTGGTAATCTGATTGCTGACTCTATGCGTAATGCTGACTTCGGCGATGGTGCAAAAGCTGCCGATTTCGCCTTTATGAATCCAGGCGGTATCCGTGCGGACCTTCCGAAAGGTCCTGTAACCTTCGGCGATCTGGCTAAAATTCAGCCATTCGGCAACACGCTTGTGAAGCTGACACTAACCGGAGCGCAAATCAAAACATTGCTGCAACAGCAATGGAATGTAAAAGCTGATGGAACACCAGATATCAAAACGCTGCAAATTTCCGGACTGAAATATACAGCGAATATGTATCTGCCAGTAGCCGATCGTATTGCGAGCCTCACACTAACTGATGGAACACCAATTAATCCTACGCAGAAATATACAGCAGTAGTAAATAACTTTATGGCTGCGGGTGGAGATAACTACAAGGTTCTGACTCAAGCTAGTGATTCATTGGCTGGACCTATTGATTTGGACGTGTTCTACGACTACATTGTAAAGACGTTTAATGGCAAAGAGATTAAAGCAGCCATTGAAGGTCGTATTATTAATAAATTAAAGGCTGATTCGGGATCAGGCAGTGGCAGTGGAGGCGGTTCTACCGGTGTAACTCCAACGCCTACTCCAACCGTGAAACCAACAGCAACACCAGCACCATCAACAGCACCAACGGCAACACCTGCACCAACTACTGCGCCAGCAGCAAACTTCAAGGATCTGGGCAAGGTAGCTTGGGCGAAAGAAGCTATTGAAGCATTGGCTGCTAAGGGCATTCTGAAAGGTCTGGATGCAAATACTTTTGCGCCAACCAAAACAGTGACTAGAGCAGAGTTCGTTACGATGCTGGTACGCGCACTGAATCTTACGGGTTCAGCGACAACCAGTTCGTTCAACGATGTTAAACAAGGAGTTTGGTACACGGATTCTATCGCCCTTGCGGTGAAGGCTGGACTTGTACAAGGCTCTGGAAATGGCAAATTTGAACCGGGTCGTGAAGTGACTCGTGAAGAGATGGCCATTATGGTTGCTAACGCACTGAAAGACAAACTACAGCCGATTGATAAAAATGCAGCATTGGGTAAGTTTGCAGACAAATCCAGTATTGCTCCTTATGCACAAGAGGCTATCGCACAGCTAACTCAATTGGGAATCGTCAACGGTGTTGATGGTGGGAAATTTGCACCTAAGGGTATAGCTAATCGCGCTCAAGCAGCGGTTATCATCTATCGCATGCTTGGACAAGCATCATAATTCTATTGTTCTAACTAAAAGTGTATCGATGATCCTCTTGAGGGCATCGATACACTTTTTTTAAATATAAGAAAGTATAAGTGACACCAATACTCTTATAGTCTTCCCTTAAACGCTTACTGCCCTTACAAGGACACCGAAGGCGCTTTTACTTGTTAAATTTGTTGTTGCTCTTTCTGTGAAATCATGTTAAATTATATTCTGCACTGTATTTTTTTTATATCTTGTGCGGTCGTGGCGGAATTGGCAGACGCGCACGGTTCAGGTCCGTGTGGGCTAACCCCCGTGGAGGTTCGAGTCCTCTCGACCGCATACCTAAGTGCATATAAACAGGCAATACTTTTGAATCGCTCTTCAACCTGAAGAGCCTTTTTCTATTTATACGCATAATTCAATTTGACAAACTCTATGTAAAAGAAGTGAAGCAAAGATGGAGCCTAATGTAGGTGTAAATACGAAGCAAAGTGTGCGGTTTCTAGAAAAGTATTTCTCTGGTGAATCGATAGATTATCGTCAGATGATTGCTTTATTCATCCCTATCCTAGTGGATCAGGCCTTTGTGGTGGGTCTTAATCTAGTGAATACAGCTATGATAAGCTCGTCTGGTGTGGCAGCTATCAGTGCGGTCAATATGATAGATTCTCTTAATATTTTTCTCATTAGTGTGTTTATTGCCGTCTCAACAGGTGGGACGGTTGTTGTTGCGCAGTATAAAGGGAGCGGCAATGACCTCATGGTGTCAAAAGCTACGGCAGGTGCTACGTCATCTGTTTCGCTGATGGCATTTGCTATTGGGATGTTCGGAATTCTTTTTCACAATCCGCTGTTGAATTTACTATTTGGAGCGGCCTCACCGGAGGTTATGGAGAACGCCCGAATATATTTAATCGGGAGCTGTATCTCTTATCTTGGTATAGCTGTTGTGGAAGCGGTATGTGGTGCTCTTCGTGGAATTGGTAGAACGAGGGCCTCGCTTGTACTTTCGCTAATTATGAATTTAACTTATGTCTTATTGAATCTCGTCTTTATTAACCTGTTGCATATGGGTGTTCTGGGGATGACCATTTCTATAAATATAGCTAGATACCTGGGGGCGTTCTGCGCACTTTATTATCTATTCCGATTGGACAACGATCTGCATATCCGTATTCGCGATCTTGTAGCGGTTAAGCTGTCTATGCTGAAAAAAATAATGTTCATCGGGATGCCGTTTGCGGCGGAGCAGATGTTCTTTAACGGTGGTAAAATTCTGACTCAGATCTTCATCGTTAGTCTGGGTACGTATGCACTTGCGACTAATGCGATTGCCTCCTCCTTTGCAGGGATTATGCAAATCCCGGGGAATGCGTTGTCCTTGACGATTATTACAGTGGTGGGACAATGTATGGGAAGCAATAATGTTAAGGATGCTCGAAAATTTATTAAATCATTCCTTGTCACCTCTTCTCTTTCCCTGGTGGTGATGGGGTTGCTGATTATGCCTTTTTTCAATCCATTAGTGTCAATGTTCCATCCTCCTGCTGAGATTGTGGGTGATATCTTCCTGATTGTGCTCATCAATACGATTGCGCAAATTCCGTTATGGTCCATAAGCTTTATTACACCTTCGGCGCTTAGAGCAGCAGGGGATTCCAAGTTTACCTCCATGGTTTCAATGCTTACGATGTGGCTGTTCCGTGTAGTGCTCGGATACATCTTAGGTATTGTTCTGAACTTTGGTATACTCGGCGTTTGGCTGGCGATGAATTGTGAGTGGGGGATCAGAGGTTTGATTTTCCTGCGGCGATTTATGGGCAAGAAATGGGTTCAGCATCGTGTTATATAATAGATATAAAAAAATCAAAGGACGCCCTGAGGGGTGTCTTTTTTTGCATGCTCTGATGAGTGCCTTTGGAGAATGCAGCTTGAGTATTTCTTGGGTAGCGGGGTAATAATATGTAGGAATTGCGTCTTTATGCTTACTAAAACACACAACAAGGAGTCTTGCACAATGTCACATTTCGTTAGATCCGTTACTTCACCAAAGAAATTTATCTCCGGCCATAACTTACTGTCAGATCTGAATGAGTATATTAAGGCGTTTGGCGATCATGCCTATGTGATCTGTGATGAGTTCATTTTGGAACGTGCTAAGAAAGAGGCGGGAAGTTCCATCGAAGGTGCGGGGAATAAGGCTACTTTTGAAAAATTCAATTATGAATGTACTCAGGAAGAGATTGATCGTAATCGGGAACTTGCCCGTAAAGCTGGGGCGAATATCATCGTCGGTATCGGTGGAGGTAAAACACTGGACACCGCCAAAGCTACTGCGTATTATGAGAAGCTGCCTGTAGTTATTTTTCCGACGATTGCATCTACTGATGCACCATGTACAGCGCTGGCTGTCATTTATAATAAAGATGGTTCATTTGATCAATACTTATTCCTCCCAAGTAATCCGGATGTGGTCTTGGCGGATACAGCGATTTTAGCTTCAGCGCCTTCCCGTTTTTTCGCAGCTGGAATTGGCGACGCACTGGCTACTTATTTTGAAGCCCGTGCTTGTTATGCCTCTAATGGCGACAATCTCGTACTTATGAAACCTTCTACAACGGGTCTAGGTATATCAAGACTTTGTTATGAAGCTCTACTTAAGAATGCGGTAAAAGCAAAACGTGCGGTTGATCAGAAGCTCTATACACGCGCGGTGGAGGAGACCATTGAAGCGACAATTTATCTAAGTGGTGTGGGTGCTGAATCTGGTGGTCTGGCTGCCGCGCATGCTATTCATAATGGGATGACAGCCGTTCCTTCACTACACAAAGCTCAGCATGGTGAAAAGGTTACGTTTGGTCTTTTAGCCCAGTTAGTACTGGAAAATGCCTCAAATGAGGAGCTGGAAACTGTCATTAAGCTTATCAAGGATGTAGATCTTCCGCTAACCCTCGCCGATCTGGGGTGCACGGAATTTATCGAATCCGAATGGCGCCAAGTTGCTGAAGCTGCTTGTGCAGAAGGAGACACAATGGGCAATATGCCGTTCCCGGTTACTCCGGAAGATGTGTACAATGCGATAGTGGTGGCGAACTCGCTGGCAGAGTCTTATAAATAACTAGCACAACTAATATGTAGTGATAATGAAGGCGCCCTTGGGGGTGCCTTTTGTTTTTATATAGGTTAAGCTGTTGAAGTAGAGTAGGGGTAAAATTATGCTTATAGGTATCGGCTTCGGCATACTTAATCACGGGATAGGGTGCCTACGGAAACGAGATTATTGCTAATCGCCCCGTTGCTGAGCCAATATCACTCTATGTAATAAGGAGGAAAGATGAGAAAAAAACATTTAGGTTATCTAGTCCTTATTATCATAATTATTGGAGCGGTAATAATAGCAGTAATTCACGGAAATTCGGAGCGTCAGAACAAGCAGGCAGCAGGAAGCCTTGGAATGGATTATGTGCGCAAAGAGTACACGGAAAGTGCGTCGCTGAGAGTTGCAACGATTTGCAAACCCTTATTTGGAGGGTCGGGTTATCAGGTAGTGCTCGAGGATTCAAGTGGGCAATCGTATTATGTCATTATCGTTCTCGGAACTACACGTAATCTTGTCACTATGGACGATCTGACGAAAGAGGTGCGGGAAGGTACAACTGTGTTTCCGTGCCACCAATAAAACATGATAAATGAATCGGATCTCATCTATATGATTATTGGGAGGCACTCCTGCGGGGTGTCTGTTTTTGTTATATTAAATTGAATTTTGTTATTTATTTTCGGAATTAATAACAATAATACTAACGCAAACAATAAAATAATTATAACAAAAGGGAATATTTAGATTGTTTTATGCCAATGTAACCGCTATAATCTTGCATATACCGAAATATCTAACGAAATTAAAATATTTTGTTAGTGTTTGTTATTAATAACGAAGCTGAGTATGTGGAGGTGAATAGTTAGCGAGTAGGTCTGTAATTGTCTTCTATAAGGACAGATAGTTATTGGGTTCATAACAGCTGGTTGGCTATTCTTATTATCAAATCCATTCATTTTCGAAGGAGAATTAGGAATGAAAAAAGCGAAAAAGTGGCTGGGGAGTATACTTGCCTGTGCAATGATAATGTCTCCTTTCCCCTCTGTAATTTCTGCAGCAGCAGCGCCATCGACTGTGGGATTCGGTGATACACAGGGTCACTGGGCACAACAAAATATTGCGAAGTGGGTAGAAAATGGCGTATTAAACGGGTATCAGGATGGTTCTTTTCATCCCAATGAAGGAATTACAAGAGCTGAGTTTGCTACGATCTTGAATAAGGTATTTGGTTTCTATATGAAGTCAGATCAATCTTTTTCCGATGTAAAAGCGACCGATTGGTATGCAGATCAGCTTTCGTTGGCACGATATGCTGGGTATTATGAAGGATACTCAGAGAATAAAGCACAAGCTACTGATTATATAACGCGTCAGGATGCGGTGACGATGTTGGCTCGGATATTTACTCTTCAAGCTACTGAAAGCGCTTCATCGATGAGTGGATTTAGTGATTCCGCTCAGATTCAGGCTTATGCTAAGGATGCAGTTCATGCGCTCTCAGGTTTGATTACAGGGTATGAGGATGGAACCTTTAAGCCGCTTGGAAGGATCACCCGTGCCGAAGTTATAACGTTAATTAATAAAATAGTGAAGAGTTATTACTCGCAATCTGGAAGCTTTGAAGGAGGAATAGTTTCTGGGAATGTAGTCGTTAATCAGGATGGTGTTGTGTTAAAAAATGCAACGATAAACGGAAACCTGTATCTAACTGCTGGGATCGGTAACGGCGAAGTGACCCTTGAGGGTATTAAGGTTACGGGCACCACATTTATTGCAGGTGGCGGGATAAACTCCATTCTTATTAAGAATAGCTCATTAGGCAAAGTAAATATAAATCGTAAAGAGGGTGAGGTTCGTGTCCTCACGAGTGGTACAACCCAAATTTCTCAGCTAACGGTAGATAGTCTAGCAAGACTGGAGTTTGGAACTGGGACGATGATCACCACGGGAATTCTAAATAGCGCTGTGGGGCTGATCCTAGGTGAAGGCGCATCGATTGCTAATCTAAACGTAGCTGTCAAAGCGACTGGAACCACTCTTTCCGGTCAGGGCGACATTGCAAAAGCGGACGTTAAAGCAACAGGAGTAACGTTGAACGGTAAGCCCATTGCTTCTGGCACAATTGTCATTATCAAAGGCAATCAAGGTCCTGTAGCAACGACTACCCCAGCGCCTACCTCGGCATCAGGCTCATCAACAACGCCGGTAGGTCCGACTAATCCAACCGCGGCACCTACAGCGACACCAATACCAACGGAAACACCGACAGCAACAGCGACACCGACAGCAACAGCAACACCGACAGCAACAGCGACACCGACAGCAACAGCAACACCGACACCGACAGACCCGACGGGTCCTGTGGGACGTATCGAGAATTTAGCGGATGTTGATGCAAGTAGTGAGACTAGGTCGCTATTCGCCTATTTACAGGATATCCGCGGCAGTGAGATCTTGTTTGGACATCAGCATGCTACTACAGAAGGACTTTCTATTACTGAAAAGGACGGAACGCAATCTGAGGTCGAGAATGCAGTAGGCGACCTTCCGGGGCTGTTCGGCTGGGATACGCTTAGTCTTGAAGGTTTTGAGAAACCAGGCGATCTAGGCGCAACCCAGCTGGAGAATCGTGATAAATTAATCGGCGTGATGAAATCTGCTTATGAAAAAGGCGGCGTGCTTACATTAAGCTCGCATATGCCGAACTTCGTCACAGGAAAGGACTTTTATGACACCAAAGGGAATGTGCTTACGCATATATTACCCGGCGGTGACAAACATGCGGAATTTAATGCATTCCTGGATATGATTGCGGACTTTGCAAATAACTTAAAAGATGATGATGGTAAAGCTATTCCAGTCATTTTCCGTCCATTCCACGAGCAAAATGGTGGCTGGTTCTGGTGGGGTGCGCCTTACCGTACGAAGGAGCAGTATGCTGAAATTTATCGTTATACCGTTGAATACTTAAGGGACAAAAAAGATGTGCATAACTTCTTATATGCGTTCTCACCGGGAAGTCCATTTAACGGCACAGATGCGACATTCCTTGAGACGTATCCGGGAGATGACTATGTCGATATCCTTGGCTTCGATAATTATTATGACGGAACCACTGAGGGTTGGTTTGATTCAGTCGTGAAGGATGCTAAGCTGATCTCGAAGCTGGCGGATGATAAGGGGAAAATCGCAGCATTTACTGAGTTCGGTTATTCGGGTGTGAAGCCAACTGGAACGAAGGACCTGAAATTCTTTACCAAGCTAATCGCTGCACTGCAGTCTGATCCGGATGCTAAACGGATGGCGTACATGCAGACTTGGGCGAATTTCAATACAGATTCTATCTTTGTCCCTTATAGAAATGCTCCAAACGGGCTAGGGGATCATGAACTGCTCCCTGATTTTGTAGACTATTATAATGATCCGTATACAAGCTTCAGCCATGAAGTGGCTATTGCGGATGCGTATTCGAAACAGGTAACTACAGAAACCGAGCAACCTTTTTTACACATTGCCTCACCAACGGCAAACCAAACAGTGCCCACGACAAAAGCATCGACCCTTCGTGTTCGTGTGTTGAATCAGGACGTGGATAAAGTAACCTACCTGATTGGGGATGACACAACAGAGTACAGCATGGCAGCTGACGCAGAAGGTTTCTATTACTTGGCAGATTGGACACCAGGTGTAGCCTTCGACGAAACTGGCGTGATGCTTACTGTTAAGTCCTATGCAAAGGATGGTTCTGTACTTTCACAAACGATCCAAATCTTTGTAAGTGACGTAGAGGGGAATGGGGACCCATTCATTGTAGATACTTTTGAGAATTACAAAGGGAATGATGAATTACTTCGTGCGGCATTAAGTCCTGCGGGTGATCTAAATACGATCTCACTTGATGCGGACCATAAAAATGATGGCAAGTATGGCCTGAGATTCGATTATAATGTGGATGGCCAAGGTTATACAGGTCGTACCAAAAACATGAATAATGCCGACTGGTCGGACGCCAACAAATTGAAGCTCTGGATTGCACCTGATGGCAGCGACCACAAGCTTGTTATTCAGGTCAATGCAAGCGGCATTTCTTTTGAAGCTTATCCTTCACTGGCAGGTACGACACCTGGCTTGGTGGAAATTCCATTCAGCCAGTTCGCTCCAGCGCCATGGGATACAGGAAATGCCGGTAAAGTAATCACTAAAGAGAACCTTAAGGACATTCGGGCAGTGTCTATCTACGTAAATAAAAAGGACATAGTAGCAAGTACGTCTGGTACGCTGTACTTCGACGATATTGCAGCGTTTAATGATGGAACAGGTGGTGTTCCTAACGGGGGCGAAGGCCCTGGCAGCACGCCAGAACAGGCGAAGCTGTTGTATGGTTTCGAAAAAGATACTCAGGACTGGACAGTAGAGCAAAATAATGCGAGTGCAAGCGCGGCAGTGATCTCGACTGATGAGGCTGCTGAAGGAACTCATTCGTTAAGCTCCTTGTTCTCACTCGATTCAGGTGGAGCTTTTGAGCTCAGCAAAAATGGCAGTTTGGATCTGAGCGCGGTAGATAAATTAAGCGCACAAATTAAACTGTCGAACGGAACAGCGGATGCACGTTTGTATATTAAGACGGGATCGACCTGGGCTTGGGCTGACAGTGGAGCTGTGAAAGTAGATTCGAGCGGATTTACTACGGTTTCGCTCAACTTGGCAGGTATTGCTGATCTTAATAGTGTAAAAGCCATAGGTATCAAGCTCGAGGGATTCAGCGGTACGGGAACTTCTACGCTGTATCTGGATGATGTTCGGACCCTGAAGAATGGTACCGCACCTGAAGCTGTCGTCTATGGCTTCGAGGACAATACACTGCAAGGCTTCAGCATCAATGTGGATGAAAATAATAAATATAATACAGCGCTGGCTCAGAATCTATCGGTGAGCAATGCTGTGTATGCTGAGGGAACTCATTCGATGCAAGCGGACTTAACATTGAATGGAGGGCAATTCCAGCTGCGTCGTGTGGTGGTTACCAACTTAGCGAATGCATCAACAATTACGCTTAAAATCAAGGTTGTACCTATTGATGCAAGCGATGTTAGCGGTGTAATGGCTCAGCTGTTTACCCAAAGTGGCTCAAGCTGGGGAACATGGACTGCTTCTACGGCTACACCAGTAGATGCCAATGGATTTACTACAATAACACTGGATATCAGCAAGGTAGCGGATCGTAATTTGACCCAAGCGATTGGCGTTCAAGTCATGACCACAGCAACTGATCCAGTAGGTAGTGCTACCGTATATGTGGACCAAATCACGATTAAATAGAAAGTAGTAAAGCCGGAAGCGAACATTTTACGATGTTCACTTCCGGATTATTTATTTAGCATCAAATTTATTCATTTTAAGTCGAGTATCTGCTTGAAATTAACGAAGCTTAATAGACCCGCCATCTACCATGATAGTCTGGCCCGTAATATAATCGGAATCTTCACTCGCTAGGAATACCGCAACACGACCAATATCACTTTCCAGTTCACCCAATCTTCTCAAAGGGATTTTTGAAATCATGTTTTGGTAATACTCAGGGTTTGCTTCTGCCCATTCAATCATGCCAGGGGAATTAGCAATTGGAGCAATGATGTTTACGTTGATACCAAATGGACCAAATTCATTAGCGGCTACCCGAGTAATTCCACGGATGGCTTCTTTTGCAGCAGCATATGTTCCTTGATTGGTATCCCCGTTGAGGCCAGCGCCCGATGCAAAATTAATAATTTTACCTTGTGCTTCTTTTAAATACGGTAGTGCTGCTTGCATAAAATAGAAGGTTGGATAGAAGCCTGTATCAAAAGATAAATCGAAATCAGCCTGTGTAGTTTCTTCAATAGATTTCATTCTGGATGCGTGGGCATTGTTTACTAAAATATCTATTTTTCCAAATTTATCAGCTACTTGTTTAACAAGGTGAGCTATTTTATCGTGTTCCTTGAGGTTCGCTTGAATAAAGATAGATTCAGGTTGATATTCTTGTAATTCTTTAATTGTTTCTTTGCCGGTTTCTTCATTGAGGTCAATAATAGCTACCTTAGCGCCTTCTTTAACAAAAGCCAGGGCCATCCCTTTACCAATACCGCCTGCTCCACCAGTAATAATAGCTACTTTTCCTGCAAGTCTGCTCATGTTGGTATCTCCTTTTTGTGAAAAAAATGTAGTATCTAACTCTTATCAGAGGTAAGGTGTAATTGTTACTTCGACTATATATTACCCAAAATAGTAGCTATATTTACCATGAAGTAGAAACGGCATCATTTACCAAGATGAATATAGAGGGTGATGATGAATAATACAGCATCTGATGAGGCCTATTCCAGCTCTTATGTACTTGTTGAGCGATTGAATTAAGCGGCGCACCAAGTGATGAGCATTGATGATTCATGTGTCGCTCCAAGTGATGCTGCAAGTGATGCAATAGGTGAAGTATTTATAGAGTAATTAGGGAATTTCTCCCTGAAATTCAGAGATTTCTGTTCATCAGACTTATAATTAGGGAAAACTTACCTGATTTTCGGCCGATTTAGTAACTAATTAAGAAATCCCCTATTTATTAGGGAGGAAATCCCTGATTTCGTGCATTTAGAGCGAATATCGGCTATTTTCAGGGAGTTTTTCCCTAATTAGTTTAAACCCTACCGCAAGCCGTATGAAAAACTCACCTAATATATCGTCCACCGCTCACCGCCCAACTGCCCACCATCCAACCTTCCAACCACCCACCGTCCACCGCCACCATCGAACCGTCCAACCGCCCACCATCCAACCGCCCAACCCAATATCAGAGAACGCTACGCGTGGTATATAGTCATATGGCACAGTAAAATCCATTACTTTTCTATTCCATAAAAAAGAAGCTGCCCCAAGTAGAGTTCACTACTTTTGAGACAGCCTCTTATGGATATTTATAAAGGAAACCCCATCGAGATTACCGCACCACCATTTGTTCGGTTGCCTGCGCTGATCTGACCTCCACAACGCTCGATGATTGCGCGGGAAATAGCCAGTCCAAGTCCGGATTCTCCGTCTTTTCCTTTTACAAAACGATGGAAGAGATAAGGAAGCAGATCGTCCGAAATTCCAGGGCCATCGTCACTTACGGATAACAGAGCCCGGCCCTCCTTGACCGAAACATGGATATAGATATGTTGATTAGCATAACGTGCTGCATTGGAAACTACATTAAGAAGCGCCTGTAGCAGCTTATCTCTATCCGCACGGATCGTAAGAGAATCTTGATGATCGTGGGAGATATGGAGGGTTAATTCTTTTTTCATTAATAGAGGGTTCATTCGTTCGATGGTTTCTGTCAGTAGATCTTTTAAACAAATAACCGTAGGCTTGAATATATCTTCCTCGCTGTCTAGCTTCGCAAGTAAAGTCATTTCGGACACGAGCTTCTTCAAGCGGCTGCTTTCGCTCATGATAATGTCTAGCCCTTTTACTACATTCTCACCTTCAAAAACACCATCCTTAATCCCTTCAGCGTAGCCGGAAATGGACATTAAGGGAGTTTTTAATTCATGAGACGCATTCTGGAAAAATTGTTTCTGCACATGGTTGAAACGATTTAATTCATCTGCCATGTCATATACCGATTGAGCGACAGATCCAAGCTCTCCACCAGCTTTAATTAATTTAACATCTGAGAAGTGCCGTTCTTTGACTTTGCGGAGTTCTTGTTGCAGCCTCATTAGAGGTTGAATCAGCTTCTTGGTGATAAATAGGCCAAATAGGAACATAAATGCTCCCGCTGCGCTGAAAACGATCAGCAGTCTTTTGAGCAAAGCTTGTTCAATAGCAGTGACTGCGCTCATAGGGGTTAGTAGAGTTAGCGTGCCTATAGGTGTAGCCTTCACTTCAGTAATATACCGTGTATCTGTTCCATTCCAAATGTTCTGGAGCTCAGTGGCTTGGCCTGTGACACTCTTGGCATCATAGTTTATTGCAATTGAACTCATCTCTGATGATGTGGACAAGACTTTTCCTGTCTCATCGCTAAGAATGGCTTCGACGCCTGCAGTGCTTAGAGAAGGTAAGGTCACCGGCAGAGCTTCCAGCTGAGTGCCAATCTCCCCGATGTATTTACTTTCTTCAGTCAATGTAACTGACATCGCCGCACCAATGGTTCTTAAATCCTCTTTTTGTGTTCCGACAAAATGGTTGAGTAGTACAAAATGGATCACGACTGCAGTAATAGATAGTAGCAATACCAATGCAATACTAAAGGCTAAATTAATCTGATGTGCTAGTTTCATTCGTATGCTCACCCCCATCTGTTCTCATGCGGTATCCGTGTCCCCATACAGCCTCAATGGGCAAATGCTCCAGTTTTTTGCGCATCCGTTTAATGAGATGATCCACGGCGCGATCACTTCCAAAATAGTCGTCTCCCCACACATAGCTCAGCAGCTCATCTCTTGTAAATGCCCGGTTAGGGGCATCAGCGAATACTTTTAGCATGGTGAATTCCTTGCTGGTCAAGTCTACCTCTTCACCACACCAGAATACACGTCTTTCTTCCGGCAATAGTAGAAGCTGGTCGATTTCAAGACGGGTGGAAGTGGTCTGACTATTCAATTTTTCGGCCTGATTACTCATTTTGTACCAGCGTTGAAGCTGCCGTTTGATCCGGGCGACTAATTCACGAGGGCTGAACGGCTTGACTAGATAATCGTCACTGCCAAGCTCCAATCCTAATATTTTATCCACTTCATTATCTCTTGCGGAGATCATAATGATCGGTACTTCGGCTTCGTTACGAATCCTTTTACAGAACTCATAACCATCCATGCCGGGGAGCATAACGTCGAGTACCCACATATCCGGGGGGCTAGTCTGCCACAAGGTCCATGCTTCCTCAGCGCTGCCAAGGCCGATGGTGTGGTAGTTTTCTTTTTGTAAATAAGCTTCAACAAGATTGCGTATATGTTCATCATCGTCGACTACGGCAATGAGGTATGGATTATTCATTTAGGGTTACCTCCAGATTATTCTCCTACAAGTATATCAATCCAGAGGTGGGTAGGGGCGGCTGCCATCGTTTTTCCACAAATTAACCAATGTTCTGCCACACCCATTTTGTAAGCTTGGTCTTGTAAGATCATTCGAATCGACGAGGAGTGTTGTATTTATGAATCAACAGATGTTATTTAAAAAGTTAGCGCTGTCCGCCCTGCTTGTGTCCGCCGTTGCTGCACCGTCTGCAACGAACGCAGCAAGTGGAGCGCAAGACGGAAACACGAAAACAACGGCTGCAGCCGTGGTTACTGCTGCCTCTAAAGGAACAATTGCCACTAAAGTAACCACTATTGATTGGGTAGATCCCCTAGAGTTGGCTAAGACTTACGCACCTAATACCCAAGAAGATTGGAAGAACACCTTGGATCAATATTATAAGGTTGCTGGATTTAGTGTAACCGGACTTGCCGAGCTTGTGCCTGCGGAACTGGTGGAGGGAGTTCAATTATCAAAAGAAATACTATCCACCGAAGCTCTACCTGCGGGATATATTGAAGCTGGTCGTAACCTTGAAGTAGTACCTGTAGTCGATGATACGCAGGTAGATAGCAATATCACTACCTCAATTAAAGCTGTAGACGCGACTTCAATTGCTATTTCCATTCCAGATCTTAGCGACGCGGATAAAGCTTTTTTCAAAGCCCAAGATGATCTGAATAGTGCCGCTAAATCCAAAGATGCGACTGTGATCAAGGAAGCTTTAGCTAATCTGTTGGACCAATATAAAGAGAAGATCAAGGAGCTTGAAACAGCCAAATAACGGCGATTAGCGAGGCTTGATACAGAATAGAGATACTGAGAAGGGTAAAGATAAAAGACACCTCGCGGGGTGTCCTTTTTGTATGCATATCAATCTTCACGCTTTGCCTTTGGCCCTTACTTGCTTCCGCCAGTTCACACCGATCACCCCGGCGATGATCATCACTGTACCAGTCCAATGGTACCATTCCAGTTGCTCATTCAGCAGAAGTACACCACCGAGAATAGAGACAACTGTTGAAAGACTGCCGAAAATGCTCACGCGTGAAGCTTCCATCCGTGATAAAGCATAGTTGGAGAGGAAGGAGGTCACGAGGGAGGAGAGTACGCCGAGATAGAGCATGGAGAATATAAATTTGGGCTCTTGAAAAGGTGTGAAATACTGATCCAAGGTTCCTGCCGAACCATGCTTAATGATCGACAGTCCATTAAAAAATATAAATCCGAACAAAGTAATCATATAGGTAAGTTCTTTGGGACTCCAGGTACGTGTCAGCTTTCGAGCTGCAACATTATAACCGGCAAGGGATAAAGCTGAGATTAGGATGAGCAAGACGCCCCAAAGACTAGAAGAAGAAATACTCAAACCTGGAATGGCAAAGATAAGAATAATGCCTGCAACTGAGATTAATGTAGAGATCTTTTGGAAGCTGCTCGTGGTTTCCTTCAAGAACATCGCCGCCAAAAGGATGGTGAAGATGGGCATTGTCGCCTGAATAATACCCGCTACAGCGGAAGTTGTATACAAAAGTCCATACGCCTGAAGGGTGAAATATAACGCTGGATACATTAAAGCCAGTGGGATTATCACTGCGGCCTTGGATATTCCAAACTTCACCCGCCCCCACCCTGGAAAAGTAAATAAAGAAGCGGCAAGGAAAGATAACGTGAAGCGATGAGCTAGCGTATCAAAAGGATCCGAGACGGTTAGGGCCATTTTTACAAATATAAAGGAAAACCCGACGATAATAGCATTCATGACAGCTGCTGCTATCGCTTTTTGAGTAGAAGATGTATTCATTAGTAAAGACCTCCAAAGTGTTGCGCGCATTTAGGTACCGGTCCTGTTCTGCTCTTTATTCTAAGGCTAGAGTAGCTGTGCTACAATGTAATTATTATTCATCTGTACCGGTACAGAATAAGCTTGGAGGAAGGTGAAAGGGATGTATAAGTATTCGGAGTTAATCAACGAGCTGGAAGCGCAAATTGCCGAGGATGCGTATCGTGAGGGAGATAAATTACCGTCTATCCGGGAGTTGTCCTTACGTTATGGATGTAGTAAAAGTACGGTTATTCGCGCGTTGCAGGATCTTCAGGACAAACATTTAATCTATGCCGCCTCAAAAAGTGGTTATTATGTCATGAAACGAAGCGGACAGCGAAAAGACGAAGGTGCACATTGGATCGATTTTACGGTGTCTGCACCCGACCCGGATATTTTTCCGTATCTGGATTTCCAACATTGTATTAATAAAGCGATTGATATGTACCGCAATGACTTGTTCATCTATGGAACGCCGCAGGGGCTTCCTTCTCTTATTCGTGAAATGCAGCGGCATCTGGCTTCTTATCAGGTATTTGCCAATCCGGAACAGATTTTTATTACCTCAGGTGTGCAGCAGGCGCTTGGCGTATTGACCCGAATTCCTTTTCCGAATGGCAGGCAGCGAGTGCTGATTGAGCAGCCGGGTTATCCGCTTTTTATGGAATATCTGAAGACGTATGGCATTGAGACAGAGGGAATAAAGCGTTCGGATGCTGGGGTGGACTTGAATGAATTAGAACGGTTATTTAAGACAGGCCAGTTCAAGTTCTTTTATACCGTCCCGCGATTTCATAATCCGCTTGGCGTCTCCTATACCCGTCCCCAGAAGAAGGCGATTGCTCAGCTAGCAGCTAAATACGATGTATACATCGTTGAGGATGACTACATGGCGGACTTGGAGCAGGATGCAAAAGACGATCCGATCTACGCTTATGACGATGCTTCCCATGTGATCTATTTAAAAAGCTTTTCCAAAATTATATTTCCGGGTCTACGTGTCGGTGTCGCTGTACTGCCAGCGGTCCTGTGTGACTCTTTTAACCGATTCAAAAGACTGATGGATATAGATAGCTCTATGCTGTCTCAGGCTGCCCTGGAGTTGTATCTGAAAAGCGGAATGTTCGAGCGCCACCGAAAAAAGATGCGTTCCTGCTACGAAAAAAGATCCACGCTGCTCCATGAATCGATTATGAGAGAGTTAGATACAGCGACAGCACAACATTATTCCTACCATCCAACCGGCCAGCTTGGTGTGCATACGTATCTGAAGCTTAGTGACAGCGTAAAGACAGAACAGATGATCAAACGTCTGCAAAAAAAGTTCATTCGCATCGAAATGGCGGACAGCGGGTATCTGCCCTCTTTTAATAAAGAGAAGATTCTAAAGCTCAATGTATCCAGTGTAAAAGAGCCGGATATTCGCTCTGGCATTGAACAGGTAATGCAAGAAATACGCTGAGAGCGCAGCAATAAATGAGTGGATGATAATGGTGGAAATGCTGGGAGCCCATTGGAGTAGAAACAAAAAAGCGTTCCTCCAGTAACAGGGATCGTTTTTTTGCGTTGTGGGTCGTCGGCAAATCTGGCAGCAGTGAACTGATGGACAGCAGATCTCATTATCGGTACAACTCGCAGTAATCTCTGGTTCTTCTATAAATATCCGAACACATTTTCTGTGCAATCTTCGGCCGAGTCATGCGGACCCAGATAACGTTATTTGCTAGTTTTTAGCCTTTGAAGCAGGTTTTCGGACACCAGCGCCGCTATTCAATTAGAAAGGGGTTATATTGGGTGGTTTTCATGCTAATAACGGCTATGGGGTCCGCTAGCACTCTAAAAATGTGAAAAAGCCGCTTTTAAGGTCAGCTGTGTCGGATAGCGAATTCGCTAAGTGCAAATTACCAAGATGCTTTATTCATTTTTGCTTCGGTAGCGAGTATCAGCAACAAGCGCAAAAAAAGAGACCGGGTTCGGTCTCTTTTAGTTATTTCTCGATAGGAGGTATGAATTAATTCGCAAAAAAGTTCGGCAGGAACTCTTTATTAGCTTCCAGCATTTCGTCCAGCATCCGAATCGCTACGTCCACGGACGGAACAAGCGGGTGATGTGCGAGCGCCTGAAGGGCAAGGGCGCGGTCTCCGGTGACAGCGGCGTCAATCGCCAGCTGTTCATAGGTTTTGACAGCATGAATGAGTCCTTTAGCCATGGTTGGAATTTTGGTCAGTGGCAGAGGTAGCGGGCCGTTTTTGGTGACCACGCAGTTCACTTCAATGCTGGCGTCATCTGGCAGGAAGTCCAATATGCCATGGTTAGCGACATTTAGGGTCTGAATGTCGTTTGATCCGTTATGAAGCGATCTCATGAGATTAACAGCTGCTTCTGAGTAAAAAGCACCGCCGCGCTGTTCCAGCTGCTTCGGCTTCTCGCTTAGCTCTAGATTGCCATAAAGCTCGAAGAGCTCTTCTTCTACACGTTTGACGACTTCAGCACGGTTAATGCCTTGCTTATGGGAGTCCATCTGCTCTTCGAGCATGGCATCGGTCATATAGAAATATTTTAAATAGTATGAGGGCAGTGCATGAAGGGATTGCAGGAATTCCGGGTT
Source organism: Paenibacillus sp. FSL H3-0310 (assembly GCF_038002785.1). NCBI lineage: Bacteria > Bacillati > Bacillota > Bacilli > Caryophanales > Paenibacillaceae > Paenibacillus > Paenibacillus sp. FSL H3-0310. The sequence continues at coordinate 799,829 of NZ_JBBODC010000002.1, read as the reverse complement.
CCATTCTCTTGCCGGTACGTTCTTAGCGCTGTAGCTGGTTGTATCTGCAAGCATATCATCCAGCTTGTCTTCACCTTCAACATCGATACGAGTAATCCAGTGCAAGTGGTTGAGGCCCACAAATTCGGCATATACACGGTCTGCTGCTACATTATATTTGGCAGAGACTTGCTTGATCAGGCCGATAGGTGCGTTGCACAGGCCAATACTTTTTACCTTAGAATATTTCAGAACGGCTTCGGTGACCATCCCAGCAGGGTTAGTGAAATTGAGCAGCCATGCGTTGGGAGCCAGTTCCTCGATATCACGGCATACATCCAGAATAACAGGGATGGTGCGCAGTGCTTTCATCATTCCCCCAGGACCTGTTGTTTCTTGGCCAATAACGCCATATTTGAGCGGAATCGACTCATCACGAGCACGGGCATCAAGCATGCCGACACGCATCTGAGTGCTGACGAAGTCGGCGCCTTCGATCGCTTTACGGCGGTCTGTTGTCAGATGAACCTCAATCGGAAGGCCGGATTTCTCCACCATACGTTTTGCCAAGTTACCTACAATATTCAGCTTGCGAAGACCAGGCTCAATATCTACAAGCCATAATTCGCGCACGGGAAGTTCTTTATAGTGAAGAATGAATCCCTCTACTAATTCTGGGGTATACGAAGAACCTCCACCGATAACTGCAATCTTTAATCCTTGGTTAGCTGCCAAGATTAATCACTCCTGTCTTGTAGTTTGTTTGATCGATTCATAATCCTGAAATTTCCGCATCTTCTCATATACTTCACTACTAATGGTCAACCCATCTTGATCCATAGCTGACCATACTGCACCGACTACAGGCTCTGTGGCAAGGGTAACCACGGTTGCCTGAGGGGCTGCAGCGTGTACAGCTTTCTCGATAGGCTGGCGAATCCAACCGCGATCCCCTCGGGTTAGCAGACTTCCTGCCAGCACCACATCGAAGGCCTCCTGCTCCATGCCTAGCTTGTGAATGATAGCTGCCGCAGACTTACCTAGTTCGACCCCTTGCCGATGTAAAATCTCCAGCGCTACGGCATCTCCTTCAGCTGCTGCTTCAAAGAGCAGGCGAGCAACATTTACGGGGACTTTTTTCCAATGATCAAGGAAATCGTGAAACATATGCCCAACTTCCTCATAACCTAACATTTTTAGCAGTAAGCCTGTTAATAGGGTGGGCTGTTCCCGGCCGTCCCAAGCTCGGATAACGGAACGGAACACCTCAATATTGAGTGCGCCACCCCCGCCAAAATCACCGTACATATAGTCAAAGCCGCCGCATTGATAATGCTCTCCCTGCAGGTTTCTGCCTGCTGAATTGGTGCCGGTGCCGCAGATGAGCGCGACACCATATGGGCGATTCGTTCCGGCGCGTAGACCGATCATAGTGTCACAGTTAATGGTGTATTTGGTGAATCCTATCTGGCGTATCATCGGATGGAGAATAGCATAGTCGGCCTCGCGATCAGCACCGGCAAGTCCGAGATAGGTATGCTGGATGTCTTCCAACCGGAGTCCGGCTTCAGCCAGCGCCCCGAATGTGGCCTCTTGAATACTGTTGGCGGCCTCAAGGGCGCCTGTCTGGTGGTTGCCGTTACCGCTCTTGCCTTTGCCAAGAACATTCCCATGTTCATCGCTTAGCAGAGCATAGGTTTTCGTGCCTCCCCCATCGATCCCCAAGTAGTAAGTCAATGGTCGTCACTCCTAGTGTATAAAATTTAATCTACTCAGCTCCGGTAGATTCACGTACGATAAGTTCAGGATCAATCCGCATCCCGGCTCCACGTTTCATCTTTCCAGAGATGCGTTTGAGCAGCATATCCGCGGCTGCCAGCCCGATTTTGTCCGCAGGCTGACGTATTGTTGTCAGATGTGGATGAAGCTGTGAAGCAATATAATGATCGTCATAGCCGACCACTGCCACCTCTTCGGGTACCTGAATGCCCGCTTCCATCAGGGCATTGATGACTCCAAGCGCGATATTGTCATCCCCGGCAAATACGGCGGTGGGCAGCTTTCCTTCCTTCAGCCAACGTTTGCAGGTATCGTATCCCATCCCAATATCGAAATCACCAGGCACGATCTCAAAGGGGGCCAGTCCTTGTTCCTGAAGCGCCTGTAGAAATCCACTGCGCCGCTCCCGCGTACTCCGGAACATTTCCTGACCGCAGAGATGAGCGATTGAAGTGTGTCCCAGCTCCAGCAGATGACGCGTAGCTGCGTATCCCCCCTTGAAGTTGTCGATCGTGATGGAGTAGGTATCATTTTCGGGCTTCTGATTATCTATCAGCACATAAGGAATACCCCGCCGTTTTAACTCCACAATATAATTGTCCTCTTCCATCGGAGAGAGCAGAATTAAACCGTCTACACGATCCTCCTGAATTAAATAATGGCTATCATCCGATTCGATGCCTGTTGAGATGGATATGGCTAAAAAATAACCATGCATCGCTAATATTTCATTCAGCTCTTTGACCACTGCGTCAAAAAAGGAATCTTGCAGGGTAGTGACAATAATGCCGATAATTCCCGTCTTACCGCTTGCCAGACTGCGTGCCGCAGCATTAGGGCGGTAATCCAGCTCTTTAATTGCCTCCAGCACCTTTTGGCGATTATTCTCGCGCACCGATTCGGCCCCATTTAACACCCGGGATACGGTTACAACGGATAATCCGGATTTTTTGGCTACATCAAAAATACTAACTTTCATCTTTAATTCTCCTCACGGCAGATTTTCCGATCCTGTTTTCTACTTTCAGTATACAGGGTTGGCAGACTGTCCGCTAAACGTATGATTTCACGCAGGTATACCGTCCCTAAAGGGGGCGGTATACCTGCCAAACAGTTATCGCTGAATGATCTCTGTAACCTTCTTCTGAATCGTCGCCATCACCTCTTCAACCGTCTTATGTCCAGTTTCTACTGGCTGCAATTCATTAATGAACATGTCATTAATTTGCGAGTAGTTGGTGATTAAGTGGTTATAGGATTCGAAGCCGTAGTTAACAGCACCCTCGTAGACATTTTTGATATCCTGTGGATCGATACCTTCAAAATGTTTATAGTAAGCTTCTGCAGCTTCGGTGTTGACTGGTGGGTTACCGCCACTAAGCTCAATGGATTTCTCTTGCACTTCGCTTGTGATCAGGTATTTGATCCATTCAAAAGCTTCCTTCGGATGTTTGGAGTCCTTCAAGATCAGCAGCGGATCGACATAAAGGGTGCTGCGTACCTTTTCGTTTCCTCCCCATGGTACAGCGGCTACGCCAATTTTGAAGGGGAAGTCATTTGCACCTGCAAGGTTCCATGAGCCTCCGATAGACATGCCGATTTTACCAGCAACAAAGGGATCGCCGTTCTGTCCAGCTACACTTTTGCTCCATTCGGAAGAAGGAGAGACTTTATCCTTAAAGACAAGATCAAAAAGCTTGTTGTAGGCAGCGATCACTTCAGGGGAGTCAAAATAAGTCTCGGAAGGCACGCCGCCATTAGTCCATGTATCTTCTGAGTAAGGCTCCGCTCCAAAATATAACGGCCGCATATCGCGTTCGGACCAAGTGAAGTCTACGCCATATTGAGTTTTGGCGATATCATCGGATACAAGCGTCATTTGTTTAGCTTCGTCGACCATTTTTTCAAACGTCCAGCTCTTATCTTCATAATCGCTTGTTGGATAAGTCAGTTTGGCAGCATCAAACATGTCTTTGTTATAGAGCATTAAGGTGACATACATATTGACCGGGATGCCGTAAGTGTGATCTTTAACCTTGTAGATACCCATTAGATTCTCTGGGATACTATAATCCTCTGCCTTGAAACCATCCTCTTTCATAAGGTCGGTCATATCGAACAACATACCCTTATTGTAGTATTCTGCGAAACCTCCATACCCCCAGTGACTTGTCACGTCGGGCGATTTGCCGCCGGCAATTAGCGTTTGCAGCTTGCTGTCGAACTGCTCATATGGCGCTTTTTCCACTTTCACTTTAATATTCGGATGCTGCTTCTCGAAATCAGGGATTAATTTTTCGACAAATGTGCGGTCTTCTGAATCTATTGTGTAATGGGTAATCGTTACCGTTTCTGCTTTGCCTCCAGAATTAGTAGAGCCACCGTTTCCTTCAGATAGGGCGTTACCCGCCGATTTGCCGCCGCTACAGCCTGATAAGGCTAGAACAACGAGCATGGTAGCTGCAAGTAAAAGCGCAATACTTTTCCTGTTCTTGTTCATTAGCTAAACCCTCCATGATTTCAAGTATATTTGGCCGCCGGATGGCGGATTATTACTTAATCCCTGTAAGTACTATCCCTTCGACGAACTGTTTCTGGGCTACAGCAAACAGCGTAACGATTGGGACCATAGCTAGAACTGAAGCAACCATTAGCAGATGCCAAGGTGGAATACGGAACCTCGATGAGGTAAGAGAAGCCATCCCGACGGGTAGCGTGAACTTATCTGATGAGCTTAAGTAAAGCACTGGCGTAAGCAGATCATTCCAGTTGTAGATAAAAGCAAAGATAGCTACGGTCGCAAGTGCAGGTTTGGAGAGTGGGATTGCTATGGTAGCCCACATCCGTATTTCACCACAGCCATCAATGCGTCCGGCATCAAACAGCTCTTCAGGCAATGTGGAGAAGAATTGGCGCAGCAGAAAAATATTATAGGCTGAGCCGAAGAAAGCAGGCACGATCAGGGGTAAAAAGGTATCTATCCAGTTCATTTGCGAAAAGAGTACAAATTGCGGAATCATAATGGCCGGATAGGGTAACATCATGGTGCTCAGCAGCAGGATGAACCACACCTGATTACCTGTACCTCTGAATCTGGCGAATCCATAGGCAACCAGCGCCGAAGAAATCAAGGTTCCCACAACACTAAAGCCGGCGATAATCAGACTGTTTTTATAAAGTGTACCGAACTGCAGGGTATCAAATATTTCTGTGTAATTGCTCCACTGCCAGCTCTCCGGAAGAAAGGTGGGTGGGAACTTCAGCATCTCACGTTTGGACTTAAGTGAAGTGGAGACCATGAAGAACAAAGGAAGCAGCATCAGAAATGTTGTAACTACTAGAGTAATAAAGCTGAAAATCTTAACAGGCTCCGCTTTCCGGCGGCGTTTTGTTCCTTTAGTCCGGGGGCTTAGCGCTCTGACTGTACTCATTTGCGTCCACCTCCTTCATAGTGAACATAACGGTTAGACAATTTCATAATTAGTGCGGTGCAGAGCATAACTACGATAAGGAGCACCCATGCCAAGGCTGAGGAATAACCGGCACGATATTCTTTGAAAGCGCTGGTGTAGAGATTATAGACATAGAACCAGGTAGAGTAATTCGGCCCCCCTTGAGTCATGACAAAAGCTTGGGTAAAGACTTGGAAGGAATCAATCAGTCCCATAATCAGTTGGAAGAGCAGCACGGGAGAGATCATCGGTAAGGTAATGTTCAGGAAGATTCTGAAGCGCCCGGCACCGTCAAGGTTAGCGGCTTCGATCAAGCTAGCCGGTACGCCTTGCAGACCTGCGAGGAATAAAATCATTCCTGAGCCTGCTGTCCAGAAAGTCATGATGATCAAGGCATATAGTGCAGTGTCTGGGTTCATCAGCCAAGCCGGTCCATGAATGCCGAACCAGGAAAGGATGTAATTGAAGAGCCCGATCTGCGGGTTAAAGATCCAGTACCACAGCAGGGACATGGCCACGCCGGATACCATGCTTGGAAAATACATTGCTGTTCTGAAAAAGCCGCGCAAAGGAATGGTCTGGTGGAGCAATAGCGCAAAGCCAAGACCGAGTGCAAGCTGGATAGGTACACCGATGAAGGTATATCTCAGCGTGACAACCACTGATTTCCAGAACAGGTCATTGTGAAACATCTCTGTGTAGTTAGCGAGCCCGATAAATTTAGGTGGGTGTATGATGTCATAATCAGTAAAGCTGAAGTAAAGCGATGATAAGATAGGATAAAGGGCGAATACTAGGAAGCCGATAATCCAAGGAGAAATGAACAGATACATGTAGAACGTCTGCCGCCTGTTCTCGCGATTGATCATGACACACCAACCTCTCGTTTTAAAAGTATAAGCGCTTTAACTTTTGATCATACTAACACTATTAATTAGCAATAATACTAGGTACCTAGAGATTAAAGTTTAACCGCTTTAACTTTTTGATTCGCTTTAATAAGCTTATCATAGAGGATGATCACTAAATAATCAACACTTATTTTAACTATAAAAGCGCTGTCAGTCATTAAACGTAACATACAGTCTGTCATTTTTGTGAAAAAGGGACCTGAAATAAGATTCGGGAGATTATTGTGTTAACTATTATAACGCAATTTTATTATTTTTTATTAATATTCCTCATGCTATGATTAGGTTTGGTCATATTTTGTTAGAAATGAGGAAACTGAATGACGACTAGACCTTACTTAAAAATGATCCAGCATTCTGTTACAGCCTCAGGGATTAGCTTTGAGGAAATTACACCGAATTTCGTATATAGAGCGACAGATGGAGTGAAATCATTTGTGATGGTAGACGCTGAGATCGGACTAAACAACAGTGCTTCTACGATCATTGCCATGAGTAAATCTCTAACTTATGATGTTTTGCATAAGGCGAATATCCCAGCCGTAGAACATATTTATTTGCCGCATCCAGACTCCAAATTTAGCAATTTGAATCCTTATCGATTGGCTGAGCGTTATTTCCAAGCGTGCAATGGGGAGGTAGTTATGAAGCAGGATAACGGGGCGCAGGGCAATCATGTGTACAAAATCAATGAGATAGCCGATCTGCATGAAAAGCTGGATTTATTATTTTCTTTACAGCTTAATGGGGCGATAGGTCCTTATTATGAAGCGGAGATTGAGTATAGAATTGTAACTTTTAATCATCAGGCGCGTGTATTCCTTGGCAAAAAAAGAGTTCGTTCGTGGAAGCACAATTTGATTAACGGAGCTGTTACGATTGAGGTGAAAGATCAGGTCAAACAAGAGGCGCTGGCGGAGCTTGCCTCCCGGACCTCTAAAGCGCTGGGCCTTGATTTCTGCTCAGTAGATATCTTAGAGACAAATCAAGGCTTGTTGGTGATCGAAGTCAATCATAAGGTAATGTTAGATGAATATTGCAAGCAAAATCCAAGTGAAGTACCTGGCCTCTCAGACCTTTACAGGGAAGTTATTCTTCAGCGTATGAATCAGTTATAAGCCGATATTCAGCAGCGATTGCCCGAATAATCTTTTGGCATTTCCGATTAGAGTTTGCGTACCCACGATTACAATAATCTCGGAAGGTGATTGTTCTTTAACATACGTGAGAGCGTCCTCTAAATAAGGGAATTCGGAACTTTTTTCGAGAAAACTTTTAGCGATAAGCGGAGCATCCGTAGGGAAAATTAGATGGCTTATATCGGGTTTGGTTACGATTAGTTGATCCGAGACTGTACTCATGACTTCGATGACCCCTGTGTAATCTTTATCCTTAGGGACACCGATGATGGATGTGACGGTACGGCTGCGCTCAGGATTCACTAATTGAATAAGTTCAGCCAGATAGCTTGCAGAATCTCTATGAATAGCTCCGTCAATAATCGTCAGTGGGTCATGACAGATAACTTCACAACGTCCCGGCCATTGTAATTGTTCAAAACAGTGATGTACGATCTCCTGATCAAGGGGTCCCCCTGTAATCTCTTCACAAAGTGCGACTGCGCTGGCAGCATTGACCGCTTGAAACTGTCCCAATAGCGGAAGGGTCAAGGCTGGATAAACGGCTGGCTTCGTCCGGACATCAAAAGTAGTTCCGACAGAAGTGGTTGTGATAGATTCAGCTAAAAACTGTTCTTCATAATATTGCACAGGGTTGGAGGAGAGGTTGTTCTTCATGATCGCAAGAACGTCGGATTTCTGTTTGCTAACATAGACGTTTGTTGTGTTGTTTTTGACAATCCCCAGCTTGTGCAGTGTAATGCTGTTCAGATCAGGTCCCAAATGGGCCACATGCTCTTCCATAATCGGGGTAATGACAGCCCAGTCATTGCTCAGGACATTGGTGTCATCAAACCTTCCTCCTCTACCGCATTCAATCACATTGATATCTGTACCCTTCTCCTTAAAGTACAAAGCCGCAATAGCCAAAGCAACCCCAACCGGACCTTGATATTCATCAGCAGCAAGCTGCTCTTCGATCTGGTGGAAGCCCCCGCGAATTACATTACCTAATCGCACAAAATCTTCTGTGGCTATTGCCTGCCCATTGATCCGGATTCTTTCGTTGAAATCTACCAGGTGAGGGGAGGTGAATAACCCCACTTTATATCCCAAGTGACTTAACAGAGAGGAAATAAATCTAGAGGTGGAGCCCTTACCTTTACTGCCTGTGACCAGTATGTATTTTTGATTGCGATCCGGACTTCCGACTGCATCCAGTAATACTCTGGTTAACTCCGGTTTTCTAACTTCTTCATCCAAAGTTTCTGTAATGTTGTTAATGGCCCTTAGGTAAGAGCTGTAGATCATATCTTCTACTTGGGATTGTGAAGTGAATTCCACGGAAATCCCTCCATTTAATTAATTTTGGCGCGTTCCTCAGATAGTGTTGTGTAGATGATAATCGGAAGTAACACAAGAGAAATGATGACGGTCAGAGCGATGCTCCAGTTCAAATCCTTATATAGCTGTACTATGGTGAACAACAAAGCGATAACAGGTAAGACTAGTTTATTTAAGTGCTTTAGGAATAAGGAGTACATACTTCTTTTTACGGTAACTGATGTGCCGATGCTTGGGATTTCTAACTCGTTACGCGATAAGGCGGTGATCCCGATAAATAAGTGGCTGTCGATAAATTTAAGCTGCTCATTATCCGCATGAAGCTTGACTGACTGGGCAATATGCTCCGTATCGATGTCTAAGATGGGGATGGTGATTTGTTTGGAATTATAGGAGATCACGATCTGATCTGTTTCTTCCATGCCTAGCAGTTTTCTAACATTCGGATGAATTCTGCATAAATTCTGGTGCTCATCAAAAGGGTAAGGATGACCCACTCTGAGGGTGAGCTCTCTTTTGCCAATAAAAAAGTTCCCTAATGCACTTAAGGGCCGTTGGATCAGTTGATTTATAAGTTTATGTATGCCTGGCTTGGGTTGAGAACGCGTCCTAGCGCGAGTAATGATTAATGGGTCATGCCCCTCGGAATGGGTTTCAAGCAATAACATAATGTATCTGTTGAAGTAAAGGGTATTCGGTTTGGCTGTGCTATCTTCTCGTAAAGTTAGGTTTACCCGGAAGCCATTTTTGGGATTGATAAGTTCTACTTGATTCGTATATTTACGGACGAGTGCTGGACAGGCTTTTACATAGGGTTTGGCAATCTCGTCCACTTTAGGAATTCCCCGAAGAACTGTGTCGTATTCTGGCTTCGTTATTGTTAATCCTGTAGTCAGGCAGTCCCCGAGCTTGTCCTTTGCCCGCTTGGATAATTGGATTGTACCTCTTGGCACCTCATCTGCCGATAAAATTAAACAGCTGACTTTGACACCATTCTCTGCTGTAAGATCAACGAAGATATGCTGGACTAAACCTAATTCCTTTAACTCTTCGGAGTTCATTGTGATTTCTTCACGAGGTTGAAGGCTTTGTTTGTCTAGAATAGTAAAGGTTTGCTCGATAATAATGTCAGACACCGCCCAATAGTTTAATGATTTGTTCAAGGGAATGAATGGTTTTTTGGAATAAATCAAACGCATTCGGGTTACGATAATTTCGATTAATTTCAATTTGAATACTTTGAACTAACAATTCCTTAGCGCAATATGAAGTAATTGTTCCAGGATGGGATGCAGAAAATGTATGATTTTGTCGAACATTGGTAATACCATTATTGTTAAAGATGCCTATGACGTCATTTAAATTATTCTCTCGTATAGAGGTTCCGTACAGTGTCCCTAGGTCAATATCAAACTCTCGAAGTTTGGAAGCTCCGTGCAGATCGATCACAAACTGAATGCGATGTTCTTTGACAAGCGCTCGTAGCGCAGCCTTATATTCTCCACCTAAGATGTAATTTGGGTCTTCTTTGGAAAAGCTATTCGAATAAATACAGTAGCAATTGGTGAGCTTTTGTAACAAGAGGGCAAGGGAGCCTGTATACATGTCAGCTGGTTTTACAGCATGTTCTCGAAAATGATTAATGGCATGTGGAGCTGAGACTAGTACAGGAAGGGAGCCTTCTACAATGGAGTAAGAGGGATCTACCCCGATATCGCCAAAATAATTATTATTGGAGAATTGTAGCTCATACTGTTCGATCAGAGATAAAATATGCAATCACCTATTCATAGTTATTTAATGGGTCGTTAACCATTAGTATGTCCTAAGCATTCACCATTCATGAATAAGGATGAATCTATTATAACGCTTGCAAGGTTTGCCGTGGGCAGTTTTTCCATAAAATGATTCTAAAAGATTGGCTATTGAAAAGTTCAAAATGGTGTGCTAATATTTCAATTGAAAACGTTACCGATAAGGATACCGAGAAGGATACCAAAAAGTAGGCTGGGGATTACTTAAGCAAATGAAAACGCTGACATAATTTTCACTAACAGCATCGGAACGTCTTCATGCGAAGTAATCTAATAAAAAGTACGAGGGGGAAGAAGAATGAAGAATATCAAAAAATATTTAGGGCTCATGTTAGTAATGTCTATGGTTGTTGTCTTAGCGGCAGGATGTGGAAATAAAGAAAATAATTCTGCATCCAATGATGGAAACGCTACATCTGGTAAAAAAGGGTCAGTTTATTTCTTGAACTTCAAACCTGAGATTGCAGAAATATATGAAAAGATCGCTAAGGATTACGAAGCAGAAACAGGAGTTAAGGTAAAAGTCGTAACGGCTGCTGCGGGTACTTACGAAACTAAATTGAAATCCGAAATCTCCAAGTCTGAAGCGCCAACTATTTTCCAAATTAACGGACCTGTTGGTTTTCAATCCTGGAAAGATTACACCTTGGATTTGAAAGATACTAAGCTTTACAGCTATCTGTCCGACAAAAGCTTGGCTGTAACTGAAGGTGAAGGCGTGTATGGTATCCCTTACGTAGTTGAAGGATACGGCATCATCTACAACGACGCAATTATGAAGAAATACTTCGCTTTGGCTGATAAAGCGGTATCGATCTCCTCCACAACTGAGATCAACAACTTCGACACTTTGAAAGCAGTAGTAGAAGATATGACGGCTAAAAAAGACCAACTGGGCATTAAAGGTGTATTCGCCTCCACTTCCCTCGCTGCTGGTGAGCAATGGAGATGGCAGACTCACCTTGCAAACTTGCCGCTGTACTATGAATTCAAAGACAATACTGAGTTTGACAACACCGTTCTTGCGGGTCTAGCTTCTAAAGAAGTTGAATTCAAATACAACGATAAATTTAAAAACATCTTCGATCTGTACATCAAGAACTCTGTAACTAAAGAATCCTTGCTGGGTAGTAAATCCGTAGCTGACTCCATGGCTGAATTTGCACTTGGTAACGCAGCTATGGTTCAAAATGGTAACTGGGCTTGGTCACAAATCAACGATGTTGACGGTAACGTAGTTAAAGCTGAAGAAATCAAATTCTTGCCTATCTACACAGGTATGGAAGGCGAAGAAAAACAAGGTTTGGCTGTAGGTACAGAAAACTATTTCGCAATCAACAGCAAAGTATCTGCTGAGAACCAACAAGCTTCTATCGCTTTCCTGGAATGGTTGTTCTCCAGTGAAAAAGGTAAAGCTTATGTAACTAACGATCTAGGTTTCATCGCACCATTCAATACCTTTGAAGACAGCGAAAAACCAGCAGATCCACTTGCTAAAGAAGTATCTGCTTGGATGGAAAAAGATCTTACTTCTGTAGCTTGGACATTCGCAGCATTCCCAAGTGAAGAATTCAAAAACGTCTTTGGTGATGCCCTCTTGCAATACGCTCAAGGAAACAAAACTTGGGATGAAGTTGTAACCATCTTCAAGGACACTTGGAAGGCTGAAAAAGCAAAATAATAAATGCATGGAAAGATGCTTGAATAACTCTCAGTTGTCATACAGATAAAAGCTTAGTGCCACTGGGCTCCCTCGGGATTCAGTGGCACTAAGCAACAATTGGAGTGGATCTTGCTACATCTGTTTCATCATTTTCCATACTGAGATAGGAGAAGACTCCATGGAAAAATCGATAAAAAAATATTTTGCTCTTTTTGCATTACCGACCATAATAGCCTTTGGAATTGCCTTTGTGATCCCTTTTCTTTTGGGTATATATTTGTCTTTTACAGAGTTTACTACAGTCAATGATGCAACATGGATAGGGTTTGGCAATTACGCTAAAGCTTTTTCGAATCAAGAGTTTCTAAATGCATTAGGTTTCACCGTTAAATTCACAGTTTTATCTGTTCTTACTATTAATGTGTTCGCCTTCATCTTGGCGATGTTATTAACTAGAAAGCTAAAAGGTACCAACGTATTTAGAACGATCTTCTTTATGCCTAACTTGATAGGCGGTATCGTATTAGGATACATCTGGCAGTTGATTTTTAATGGGATTTTGTACAAATTTGGTGTCACTTTGACCTCTGATGCAACGTATGGATTTTGGGGACTAATCGTTCTTATGAATTGGCAATTGATAGGGTACATGATGATTATCTATGTTGCAGGTATTCAGAATGTTCCTAAAGATATAGTAGAAGCCGCAAGAATTGATGGAGCTTCACGTTCTAAGATTTTGCGTAATGTGACAATTCCACTCGTAATGCCGTCCATTACTATTTGTTTATTCTTAACCTTATCCAATTCATTTAAATTGTTTGACCAGAACTTAGCGTTAACCGCTGGTGCTCCGTCTAAGCAGACCTCCATGTTAGCACTGGACATCTACAATACATTCTACGGAAAATCAGGATGGGAAGGTGTCGGTCAAGCGAAAGCCGTCGTATTCTTTGCTTTAGTAGCCTTAATCGCCTTAATACAACTTGTCATTACTAGAAGAAAGGAGGTTGAGAACTAATGCAAAAGACTAGAGCAAAAGACTACTCTATATTCACCATTTTGTTGGTCTTGGCCATTGCGTTCTTATCTCCTATTTTTATTGTTCTGATGAACTCCTTCAAGGGTAAGTTCTACATTAGTGATACGCCGTTCTTATTCCCTAATGAGACTACATTTGTTGGTTTAAAGAACTATACTAGTGGTGTAACAAAGATTGATTTCTTCAGTGCCTTCGGAATGTCCTTGTTTATCACGGTATGCTCAGTGGCTGTGATCGTGTTATTTACTTCCATGACTGCATGGTACATTACCCGGGTGAAGTCCAAATTTACAGGCATGATGTATTATGCGTTTGTATTCTCGATGATCGTGCCTTTCCAAATGGTTATGTTCACAATGACTAAGACCGCAAACGTGCTGCATCTCGACAATCCGATAGGGATTATCTTAATCTATTTAGGGTTTGGATCAGGGCTGTCTGTGTTTATGTTTAGCGGATTTGTGAAGTCTATCCCGCTTGAAGTTGAAGAAGCGGTAATGATTGATGGCTGTAATCCACCTCAGGCCTTCTTTAAAGTGGTATTGCCTATCCTGAAGCCTATTGCTGTAACTGTAGCTATCCTTAATGTAATGTGGGTATGGAACGACTTCCTATTGCCAGACCTGCTGATTGGTACAGAATATAAAACGATTCCTATTGCGATCCAGTACCTAAAAGGTGGATACGGATCGATTGACATGGGAGCTATGATGGCGATGCTGGTCTTAGCTATTGTGCCAATCATCATTTTCTACCTGACTTGTCAAAAGTACATCATCGAAGGTGTCGTTGCGGGTGCGGTTAAGGGTTAAGCTTGATCTACCTCGTTAAATAAATTAATATTCATGTAAGAAGCGAGTAGGGTGTTTTTCTTGATGGGTGACCATCAGGAATCCCCTGCTTTCTTATTTTGACTATGAAGTTGAATAAGGATTAAGGAGTTTGATAGATACTAACAAGTAAAGGATAGATAGAAATGGAGAGACTGACTATTATAGACATCGCCAAATTATGCGGTGTTGGCGTGACTACTGTATCAAGGGCTATTAACAATCATCCGGATATTAATGAAGAAACAAAAGCTATGGTTATGAGGGTTATCAAGGAAAATCATTATGTCCCGAACAACAGTGCAAGAAATTTAAAACGTTCTGATTCGAAAACGATTGCAGTATTGATTAAAGGGATATCCAATCCATTTTTTAGCCCGATGATCAAAGTGTTCGAAAAAGAGATCCAACGCAAGAAATACTCCTTCATCCTACAACGAGTTGATGAGAATCAAGATGAGATCGAAGTGGCGATTGAGCTGGAGAAAGAAAAACGGTTGAAGGGAATTGTCTTTTTAGGAGGGCTATTCTCACACTCTCAAGAAAAATTACAGCAATTAACGGTTCCATTTGTCCTTAGTACGATTGGGATGACGGAAGAGTTTGATTTGAGCGACTATTCTTCTGTATCTGTCGATGACTTTAATGAGAGCTATAAAATTGTCGACTATTTATGTAATCAGGGGCATGAGAAAATTGCGGTCATTACTGCTCCAGAAGAAGATGTAAGTATAGGTAAGTTGAGATACGAGGGTTATAAAAAGGCTTTAGCTGATCATGGCATAGCTTATAATGAACAACTGGTACGGCGAATGAAAGAGGATATTGATAGCTACAGCATGGAGAATGGGTATGCGGTTACAAAAGAATTGCTAGAATTAGGAGAAGAGTTCACCGCTATTTTCACCTTATCAGATAGTATGGCTATCGGCGCCTGTAAGGCAATATTTGAAGCGGGCAAGCGAGTCCCGGAAGATTACTCTGTGGCTGGTTATGACGGACTGGATATTTCCTTCTATTATAATCCTTCTATTACTACCATCAAACAGCCGGTAGTGGAGATTGCGGAAGCAACGATTAAGATTCTTTTTGATCTCATCAATAAAAAGGTTAATCATGCGCATCAGATTTTTCCGGCAGAATTAATTGTTAGAGAGTCTACGAGGTCTTTATTGTAGTTTCAACAAGTGAGTATGTTTAAGTTTATTTACGAATCGGGGTGGGGAGATAGAACCGCAAGAGATTAAACCTAACGATATCAACAGCATCACACGGTTTCTCACCGCATTTGGTGATCCTACTCGGATTCGGATTGTTACGTTATTAGGGAATAAAGGTCGGCTGAATGTTGGGGAAATTGCAGGTGAATTCGAAATAAGCAGGCCAGCGATTTCACATCATCTCAAAATCCTACGGGATGCCCGCATTGTTGACCATAAAAAGAGAGGCCAGGAAGTCTATTACTGGCTGGCGCGTGAACGGCTAGCAACAAACTTTAGGGCGCTTGCTGATTTGGCAACGTCGTTTAATCATGGGGACTAAGCCATCTCAAGGGAATGGTTCAGTCCCATTTTAGGATAACCAGGCATTTACCATATCGGAGACGGGTTTATAGATAAATATCATCCATCCCAATGGGTTAGAGACCGAAATATGTAACGCATTAATAAGACTGAAGAAGGTTCCCAGCAACAGAAGAAATGAGAAAACCCACATCTCCTTGATTAATTTTTTCCTCCACATCAGGGGAACTTCAATGGCTGCTATAACGGCTACAACTATGAGAATCACTACTATACCCAATATTCACAACCTCCCAAACCATCTAGTTTCGAGATATTAAGTCTTTGCTCAGTGCTCTTCTGAACATTACTGCAATTTCGCTGTAATAAGTGTAATTTGGTTAACACTCGATACTCTTTCAATTTTAATAGTTGGGCACCTTGCGATGTTATACATGGTTTTGTGACTCCAATTCATCACTTCGTCTCTTCTAGGAAAGAGTTAGTCACTTTCCCTAACAGGCGAATCTTAATATCCATCTTTACGCTTATTGGAAGGTTAACAAAGGTCTCATCCCAATTGTTTCGCAGTTTCTTCCACGCCTGCGGGTTAGAACGATGGATGATTTCACCGAATCCAAAAATATCGCTTTTGTATTCATTCTGTACCTTTTTAATAGTAGTTTTGAATAAATTCTGGACTTTTTTATTGGCGATTTGTTCTAATTCGGTGATAGTTTTTGTGTCTGTCAGTTCAAGATTTCTACACTGAACCTCCCCTATATCTGATTCTATATGTTGCTCAATACTGATTTCTGGTTTGTCATTATGGATGCTGCCTTTCATTTTGGAACGGGCTTCAAATACATCAAGCGAAACCTTTTTACCTTCGGGACATTGGATATAGAAAACAGTACTCTCTACTTTATTGGTTAAATAGTTATACACTTTTGATTCCTCAGGATTTAGCCAACCAATCAATTTGTCTTCCTTGAATACGGCCAATCCGGAGTATTTCAATTCTGTTGGAGAGTCTACCGTTTCAACATTATTCGGAGTTTCTCCTACATCTACACTCCCCTCGATGACAACACCTGTTAAGACTGGATTCTTACCCTTACTGACAAGTTCTGTAATTAGGGTTCCTAATGTCACAGTAGATGTAGGTGCCCAATTTTTCTCCGAGCTTTCCAGACTGGAAAACAATCGCACGGCAGGAATCTTTTCAAGACTGGTTAATATTTTCAACGCATCTTCTGCCTTTGCATCCTTTGCTACCACTATAAAATAATCATTTCGCGTATCAGTGTCTCTTGACATGAAATCAAGAACATCGTTGATTCCCTCTTTAGCCAAATCCTCGCCAAGGACTAGGATTCGTAAATGAGAGATATAAATTTTACGTGGGCTAACGGTTGTGATTTTTCTAAGGGCTTCATATACAGTATTTCCTGTCGCTTTATAAAGGTTGACGGGTGCTTGAGGAGAGCCTCCCTTGGAGCCAGCGATTTGACTGGGTAAGACCACTTGTGCAGAAACTTGATATTGATCTCCAATTTTATCGATCCCTATTCCTACAGCAATCGCAAGATCATTTAATTCTCGGCGGCTCCAGCAACCTGTTACAAATATTTGCATGAGAATAAGAACACAAATCAGAAGCGATCTTCGTTTCATGGTTTAATCCTCCGTTAGATCTTTCGGTATTCATGTCTCCCAGCCCATCTTTAGCTTCGAGATTTTAAGCCTTTGTCCAGTGCCCTTCGAAACATTCCCACACCTAACAACACCAAAGGTAGAAATAACCCGAAGGTTATAACATAGTACACCCAATAATTATCGAATACTTTGTTGTAATAGGTGTAATTTGGCGCAATAAGAGGTGCTAGTGTAACCAAAATTAATCCTGTGGGTAGAGTTAGCACCCGGTACTCTTTTAGTTTGAATAATTGAGACAACCCCAGAACGAAAGCATAGAAGTATAAGGTAACTTCTATAAACAAGGTTAACATCCAAAGTAGTGCTATCATGGCTTCCACCCGCTCGAAGAAACCACCAACGGATATGCGCCTTGCAATGTTATAACTGGGATAGATATCCCTGGTTGTCAGATCTGGACCTAGCACTAATATGGAAATAGTAACCGTCAGGAAGATAATAATACCGCCTAAGAAACAGCCTTGTAGTAAGCCTTTGGTTATCTTTTGTTGTTGGTTTACATAAGGGAGAAACATTAGAAAAACAACCGGTTCTATAAAGGTGTAAGCCGTAATGGAAATAGACCCTCTCAACACTGGTTTTATGCCATCCTCCAATATGGGCAGTAATCTGACAATCTCCATCTGAGGAATAATTGCGACCGTCAGAATCAGAAATAGGATAATAATCATAGGTGTAAAGATCTCTCCAGCTCGTCCTATGACTTCAATACCTAGTCGTGTAGCCATAATCACGATCACCATGAATAAGATTAAAACAGCCGGAATAGGGGTTCTCGGTAATATTTCGGATGTAACGAACTCACTGAGTTCTCGCATACTTCCAACGGTGACGATAAGAAAATACATTAAGGTCAAGAGTGATAGAATAGTCCCAATCCATTTTCCAAAAGCCTTTTGAATCGCCTCAATAAGCGTTAGTTTGGGGTACAACTTTACGAACTTGCTGTACATATAGATGGCTAGTAAACCTACGATCATACCAATTAATGCGGAAATCCAGGCATTTTGTCTGGCGTAGTGTGAAGTGGAGGGAGGGATTACGAGAATGGAATCCCCGATCGTAAGGAACATAACCAGTATGGTAAGCTGGCGAGTACTTATTTTACCTTTTTCGAGCATGGCTTTCTTCACTCCAATTTATCACTTCATAGGTCAAGGTTTCAGGGGCTATTCCTCCGTGAGATCTCCCGGTTTCTCCGGTGGTGTACTCTTTTCCCGAACGATATTTTTTTTATTGATAAGTCTAGGGCGGGTAAACATAGCCCAATGCGGCATTCGGAAAAAGGTGTCCTTTTGATCGGCGAGATTATAGGGAGCAAACGGGCTCAAATAAGGAATTCCAAAGGAACGTAAGCTGCACATGTGAAGAACTATCGCAATAACGCCGATAATGATCCCAAACAATCCAAAGGATGCAGCAAGGAACATCATTGGGAAACGGAGCATTCTGATGGTCAGGGCAAGATCGAAGGATGGCAGCACAAAGCTGGAGATAGCAGTAATAGCGACGACAATAAGCATGGCAGCAGAAACAATGCCGGCATCAACTGCCGCAGTCCCAATCACTAGGGTGCCTACAATGGATACAGATTGGGCTATGGTTTGAGGCATTCGTACACTCGCTTCTCGTATAATCTCAAAGGCAAGCTCCATTAAGAGTGCTTCAATAAATGCTGGAAGCGGCACGCCCTCCCGTTGTGCGGCTAGACTGATCAGCAGGGTTGTGGGCAGCATCTCCTGATGAAAGGTAGTAATAGCTACATACAAAGATGGGGCAAGTAGTGAAATGAAAATACTGAAGTATCGAAGCATTCGTACTAAGGTGCTAACATCGGCACGTTGATAATAATCTTCCGCCGTCTGCATGAAGGAAACAAATAAGGTAGGCACCGTCATTACTATAGGAGTCCCATCTACTAATATGGCTACTTTTCCTTCCATAAGAGCAGCTGCTATAACGTCAGGGCGTTCCGTATGATGGATCGTTGGAAATGGGGTATAGGTTTCATCCTCGATTAATTCTTCGATATAGCCACTTTCCAGGATCCCGTCAATGTCGATCCGATCTAAACGTGAGTGTACTTCTTGCAGAATCTCATCACTAACAATGCCATTGATATACATGAGGGCTACGTCTGTCTGTGTTACACGTCCAATTTGCTGTGTTTCTAACCAAAGATTGGGGTCTTTTATTTTCCGCCGGATTAATGCGGTATTCGTGCGTAAGCTTTCTGTGAAGGCTTCCTTAGGTCCACGAATCACCGTTTCAGTGGCACTTTCCGTTACGCCACGGTCTTTCCAGTCACGCATGCCTATGGTGAACCCTTTGGTATATCCATTAAGTAAGAGGATCACATCTCCGGATAATAGAGAGGTGAATAAAGAATTGAACTCCGTCGCATCTTTAATATCCCCTACAGTGAGCATGTGATCTTTTAATAATTGATAGTTGGCTGTTTGTGTATCAAGACTTGGATCTGGAAGTTCTAAGATTAGTGATTCCAGAATGAAATCCTGAATAGCTTTACTATCCGCCAATCCATCTGTATAGAAAATAGCTGCTTTAATCTGGTGTTTGGAACCAATAAAGAATTCTCTAATCACGAGATCTGTACTATTGCCGAGTGTTGTTTTTATATATTGAATATTATCTTGAAGTTTTTCTTTAATAGGTTCCTTGGGTAATTCTTTAGTGGGGTTAGGGTGCCCTAATGAAGGGTTCTTAAAAACTTTTGTTATTGTTCTGTTCAGAAATCCCATAGTTGTTATCCCTCTTCCGCTGGTGCTGTAAATATAGCTATTACCAGAATGAGGTGGGATTATTCTGAACCATGGATGGGTCAACGCATATCAAAAAAGCCGCAGAGAGATTCTCTGCAGCTAGCTAGAAGCGCTTAATTAAGACTTTAAGACGTCCAATCGTTATATAGATGCTTCTCCGTTAGGATGGACAACAACTGAATACCAACCTCATTATGGCCACCTTCAGGGATGATCAGGTCAGCGTATTTTTTGGATGGTTCGATAAAAGCTTCATGCATGGGTTTAACTGTACTCAAATATTGATGATGGATCGACTGGATGCTCCGTCCACGTTCTTCAATATCTCTAAGGACCCGGCGGAGAATGCGTACATCAGGATCGGCATCCACGAATACCTTGATGTCGAGCATTTCACGGAGATTCTCGTCAGAAAGGACGTGGAGTCCCTCGATGATTACAATATTGTTTGGCTTCAGTTCTACCGTCTCTGTAGTGGAGCGGGCATGGACTGTAAAGTCATACACGGGAGCGAATGCGGTCTGTTCTTCGCGCAGAGATTTAAGATGCTCAATGAGCAGCTCGTTATCGAAAGCGAAAGGATGATCGTAATTAATGGATTCACGTTCAGCAAAGCTGAGATGTGAGTGATCCTTATAGTAGTTATCTTGAGATATGAAAGTTACCTTTCCCGTTCCAAGACGGTCAATGACGGAGCGGGCTACGGTTGTTTTTCCCGAGCCGGTGCCGCCGGCGATACCAATAATGAGCATGTGATTCAATAACCCTCCCTAAGATTGCCGTTGCAATTCCAATATTGTAGCACAGCGCTCATGTTTTTTCACCTTAGATCGGGTAAAATTAAGATGGGATTTTTGGAAATTCGTCTATATTAGGGACAAGGCAAATCCGGAAGGGGTTATCCAACGAATGAACGGAAAAAAAACCGTACAAGAGGCTTTTAATGAAACGGCCTATCGAATCGCAGGGAATGGGAATAGAGATGTGCAAGTGTTGAAGGAAGCCTTGGCAGCCGTAGAGAACAGTACGGCATCTGATATTTATGGAACGGGCGAAGTGATTGAAGATTTCCAGACGAAAATGGCGAATATCCTGGGCAAAGAAACCGCGGTTTTCTTTCCGAGCGGAACGATGGCGCAGCAAATCGCTTTAAGAATTTGGTGCGATGAAAAAGAGGTGAAAAAAGTAGCCTATCATCCCTTATGTCACTTGGAGATCCATGAGCAGGATGGCCTGAAGGAATTACATCATATTGAGCCTATCTTGCTTGCGGACAAGAACCGATTAATCACTTTGGAGGATGTGGCGAACCTAAAGGAGGATATCGCCTGTCTGTTGCTGGAATTACCCCAGCGCGAGATTGGTGGTCAGCTGCCAGAGTACACGGAGCTTGAAGCTATTTCTGCTCATTGCCGTGCACGCGGCATTAAATTGCATTTGGATGGGGCAAGATTATTTGAGATCCTCCCGTATTACGGGAAGTCAGCAGCTGAAATCTCTGCACTCTTTGATAGTGTGTATATATCCTTTTATAAAGGAATTGGAGGAATCGCCGGGGCAATTCTTGCAGGCAGTGAAGATTTTACGAAGCAATCAAAGATATGGAAACGGCGGCATGGTGGAGACTTAATCAGCTTATATCCGTACATCATTTCTTCTGATTATTATTTCCGGCAAAGAGAGGGCAAGATGCAGCAGTATTATGAAGGCGCGAAGGAGCTTGCTGCTTGGGTTAATCAATGTCACGACGTAACCACTCTGCCCGCTCAACCTGTCTCCAATATGTTTCACATGCATTTTCAAATGTCTAAGGAACAACTTGAACCGATTCTGTCAGCGGTGTATGAGGCGACAGGAATCGGTTTAAGCGCGGGAATAAGAGCTACCGGGGAACATACTTCTTATTGTGAGATCAGCATTGGAGACAAGTATGCCGACATCCCAAAAGAAAAGCTTAGAGAGTTTTTTCTGCTGCTCGATAAGCTAATGAGCGAATCATCTGCCGAGTAGCGTACGGAGTAAGGAGATTCGTAATAATTGTTTTTTAATAAGCTTCATGCGAAACTCATTTTTCAATTGATTGTAGATCAGCGGGCAATGGTTAAGCGCCCAATGGTACATGAATTTAAAGTCTGTAGCGTCTTTTGCAGAATTTAATAAATAGTATGAGATCGTATCGTAAGCATTATGGTTGAACCATTCCGTCATTTCCTGTGCGTTATATCCATATTTCTGCACGGCCATATTCTTAATGAGTTTTTTTTCTTCCAGATTCTCAATTAAGAATCCCTGGCTCAGATTAAAGGTGATATTGTTCCCGTGTATTCGGTACACGCCCGCAATCACATCAATGAAGCCCGCATCACCTACCAGCAGGGAACGCAAATAGATGGAAGCATCGTTGACCATATTCATATCTAGGATATCCATAGCCATTAAGGCCTCTCGTTTAAAGACAGTAGTTAAAGTAGAGGCGGGTTTTGGATATCCTTTTTTCTCGAAATTCATGAAATAATCGCGTTTCTTAATAATGCTGCTAAGCTGCAGATTGGAGATTTTTAGTTGTTTGGCTTTGGAATACTCCAGAAACACATTCGCAGCTACAAATGATATTTCGGGATGAAGGAGATGGAAGCGGACAGCTTTACTGAAATAATTCATGTCGATCAGATAATCATCATCATCGAGAAAAAGAACATATTCCCCATCACCATGTGCAGCAAAAGCTTTTCGGCGATTATTTCCAGGTCCGCTATTGGTAGCATTGCGCATGTAAATGACCCGTGGCTCCGCCCCAAAGTGTTGCTGCATTAACTCTTTCGTGCCATCTGTAGAACAATCATCAATCACTGTAATCTCTTTATTGGGATAGTCCTGCATTAAGATACTTTGGATCGCTTGATATAGGAATTCTTTTCTATTATAGGTGGTGATAATGACACTGATCTTGGGAGAATCGGATAAGGATTGGACTGTTGGGTAGGAAATTTCCGTATCCGAAATGCGGCTTTCCATTTTAACCAACCCCTGAATTAAACCTGCGATATCACTGGCAACAATGTTGAATTGTTCAGACAGATAGAATTTCAAAGTATCCTCTGAAGCCCTCCCCGTCAGAAAGGCATGAATAACCTCAGATAAGGTTTCCAGATAAGGTTTGATTTGTACATTTTGTTCTTGATCTATGATCTGGCGGCATCTTTGCAATAGTTCTGTATCCTCTATTTGGATGGTAGGTGAATGGTTTATTTCGTCATTTAGGTCGTTTAGAAAGACGTAACAGGCTTGCTGCAAAACCTCGCTATGATCCATTTCCAGTCCTCCTGTTGTGTTATTTGGATAAACCACTTACCTCAGGCTGAGCGTTAATTTTATTTTTGAGTTTGTATCGATACTTTTTGAGATGTTCCCATGTATAGAGGAAGACTTCCCGTTCCATTAAAGAGCCGATTACAAAATATACAGGCAAGATCACTAGTCCTAGAAGTACACCCCAGATCATAAGCCCCAGATAGGAATGGATCGGGATGTCGATGGCAGTTGTGATGAGAATAATGCCTACAAAAACTACTGCATTCGTAAGCCATCTTCTAAAAGTGACCCATGGACTGCGGTCCAGCAAATGTTTGCTGGCATAGATCACAATATCTATGGAGCGGTATAGGAGGGCAACTATCGTTCCCATCAGTACACCGTAAATTCCCATGAAGATTACGAAGACAACAGAAGCCACCAGATTAATGGCGGATTCCAGAATGGAACGGTTTTGTGTTTTTTTGAAATGTCCAGCGATGGTAATCACATTATTGGAAGACGTTCTGGCATTGGTTAATAATTTGATGACTACGAACAAGACCGGCAGCCACATATCAATGTAATTCACGTCGTTTACCCCAGCGGTATACAATTTCATAAAGGGTAAAATCAAAATGTAAGCCACCGTTAGAATCGAGAAGATAAGCCCCATAAAATACACTTCGTAAGCATCATAAAATTTAATAAATGCTTCTTTACTCTCATGGTAGCTTTGCCCGAGGGCAGCCTTCACACTTCCGTTTATGGTCTGGACGATATTATCCACGATCGTAAAAATCATATTGTACATAACATAGATACTGACGATTTTTAGATTCGTAAAGATGGTTAATATAAGTACGTCCGTATTTCTAAACACCAAATAGGAGATTTCATGGACTAATACGGAATTCTTTTGACCAATGGCTTCATAGTCTGGTTTGAGATTCAGGTTGATCCACTTGTAATTCTTATTCATATAAATATAGAAAGCGATGATTTGAAGTAAAGTTAAGATAAAATAGGAAGCTTGAACCGCAATAATGTCCACACCTTGCAGTAATAACAGAATCCGGATCAGGCTGTTCATAATATTAGCCACAGTGACAATAGAAGTCTCTACATAGCTTTTTCCCTCCGCAGCGAGCAGGACCTTGAATTTCCCCTGAAAATAATAATTGATTGCTCCGCCCATCCCCGTAAGCAAAATAATGACCATAATCGATAATTTATCGATCTCAGACGAGATCACTAGCGGGTACACGATGGCGAGTAGCAGTACGGCGAAGAAATAGTAAATACCTGTTTTTTTATAATAGCTGGAGGTGGCAGCCAGAATAGAGTTGATATTGTTTTTATTATCCGAAGCTACCGGCTTGTAAAGTGCTTGGATCGAGGCCGCCCCAACACCTGCTTCCAGCAGGGCCAAATAACTAATAATCTGCACAATCGAAGCGATCAAACCATTGGCCTCAGAGCCATAGTTGACCATTATCAGTCTGGGTATAAAAAAACCGAGGATGATCGTGATGAGTTGACTTCCCAGTCCAAAGGATAAGTTAAGAATGCTCCGCTTGGCTTTCATAACGAATCCCCCTTTCGTAAAGCGGTAAATACGTATCTAGATGCTCGAAATGTCTTTCGGCTTGTTTTGCTTGCAGTGTGACATCCATAGAGCAGGTGATCATACTTTCAAAAATCTGTGCAGGCTGGACCTGTTCCAGCGTGTTGAAATCGGCATACAGACCTGTGAATCCAACATCTTCCATTACATTGACCATTTTTTTGCTGTAGGCTACAGGGAATACCGGTTTATTAAATACCCAGCCCAGAATCATTGCATGGAATCTTGAAGCCACAATAGAACTGGCATTAGCTAACACGGACAACACTTCTTCCATGTTCGTTTTATATAAATGCACTTGAATAGCATCCTTGTAGGAGGGACCGATAAGGCGCTGAATCTCTTCAATCGCCAGTTGATCGCCTTCGTGTTCGCAAAATGACATGAAATGAACCGCGTAACCTTTTTCAATGAAATAAATTGCGAGTTCTTTCATTTTTTCATAATAGAGGTTGTCAAAACCGTTCAGACCTTTCGCTGAAGGTTTAATAACGGATAAGACGATGTAATCCTCCGGTTCGTTTGGAATATCTGGCGGGTCTAGCTGAAAAATAATATCTGGGGCTAAGCGGACATTATCCAGATCCTTAAATAAATCATAAGAGTACTGTTCTCTGAAACATATATCTGTATAATCCTTGAAAATCCGCTTGTGCTCATCATAGTATTCTTGATTTGTAAAAGGGCCAAAATTAGATCCTAACAGATAGTAAGGCTTATTTTGATTACGAATGACTTCTGCATTCTTGAAATGCTCTGCCCAGTGGTCTGCTTCCATGAAAATCGAGCCGCCGATATGAACGACGCCATCTGAGTGATCTGCCAGATATTTGTGAGCTACATTATGTATCTTTAGCTTCCTGCAAATATAGCCAATGCCTCTTAGAAGAAGGGAATCGGAAGGATACACTTTGAGGTTAGGGAGCTCTTTGAAACATTGTTTATAGAGGCGTGGTGCGCAAATTCTGAATTTGGTATCCGGATATCTTTCGCACAGCACCTTAATGAATAGATCATCGCCCAGATTAAATTCGGTATAGGCGTATATCAGCATCTTTTTCATATTCTAGATTCCTTTCGGGTTCCGTTCCCTTTAAGTAGGTTTCGCTTGAACCTGGATAAGCCTCTCTCCACAGAGATGAATCTGTGATATAGAAGCGGGGAGATTAAAAATGTTCTGATATAAAGGGTTAATCTGCGATTATCTCCTCTATAACGTCTTATGAGTTCATCCATTTCTTGATTGAGCTTTGGATAGGTATGGTTGATGTCACGAAGTAATTCCTGAATGCTTACCCCTTCCGTACCATTTAGACAGGTTTTGAGGTTGAAAAAGTAGTTCTCGATCAGCTCACGGTTCATTAACAAAGGGGAGATCGTATCTAGTTCAGCAAAGGGATAGGTTTTGAAATATTCGTCCACCCTTTTGAAAGCATCCACTACATCGAATTTATTCACGTTATAGCTGTTGGAGATGGAGGAGTTTCTCTGTAAATAAAAGGATAGTATATCCGGGATTGAGATGACTCTGGCTGCTCTGGACAAGGCTTTGTAGATGAACTCTTGATCCTCTCCATTCACACAGCGTTCTGTATAACCTAGCCCGTGGAGAAGTAAGAATTCTCGCTTATAAGCGATACTCCCTGTCCATATTCGCAAGCTTTTGTTCACGAAAATCCGCGCCAGTGCTTGACTTCCCGTCACGTCGCTGAAATCAGAGGTACAGCTCAATAGAGTTTCTCTGCCTTCGGAGACATGATTATAACCCCAGCAAATAATCTCGGGTTGTTCATCTTGAGTATATGACTGAAGGGTTGAGACCAAGTCTGCGGAGACATAATCATCTCCATCTACAAAAAGAACATAGTTACCTGTGGCTTCAGCTAAACCCCTATTTCTAGCCGCGCTTACTCCATGATTCTCCGTTCGAATGACTTTACAGAAAAGGGCGGGATTACGCGAAAGAATCTTTTCTATAACGTTGTAAGTGTTATCCGTAGAACCATCATCTACGATGATGACTTCGAAATGCGGATCGCTTTGATCAAGCAGTGAATTAAACATAGGGGTTATATACTGCTCTATATTGTATACCGGGATCACAAGGCTTAGATTCATGGGCTCGCTCCTTTCCTGTGTAGAACTGGATGATAAGCTATCTTAAGCTTACCCCTCGTATGAAAAGATTGTATATACTACTTTAGTTTACTTATTGCTGGCTCTACTCGTTGTAGCATCATGTGAATAATAATTATTACAATATGTAAAATGAAAATATTATGGTTTGGTTTAACATAGATAGAAAGCCAACAAAACGTTCGAAGCGGAGGGATCTGGGATGCAGCTGCAAAAAATATTCGTGAACGGTGAGAGACTGAAGAATACAATCGAGGCATTTGCCGATTATGGGCGTACAGATAAAAATGGCGTGACCCGATTATCGCTGACGGAAGAGGATCTTAAAGTTCGGGATTATTTTCGTGCCTGTTGTGAAGAGCTCGGAATGTCTGTGAAGATGGATGATATGGGGACGATGTATGCCACACTGGCAGGCGAAACTTCCGGGCCTCCGATTGTGATTGGCTCGCATATGGATACTGTGAAAAAAGGGGGCAGATTCGATGGCGTTCTAGGGGTTATCGCGGGTCTAGAGGTGGTGCGGACGCTTGTAGATTACGGGATTAAGCCGAAGTTTCCGGTGACGATTATGAATTTTACGAATGAAGAGGGGGCACGTTTTGAGCCATCGATGATGGCCTCTGGTGTGTTGTCCGGAAAGTTTGATAAAAGTGTCATGTTGAACAAAAAAGATCCAGCAGGCATCACCTTTGGTGAAGCGCTGGAGAAGAGTGGATATAAGGGAGAAATGAGCAATCGTATCACCGAAGCCACCGCTTATTTGGAGCTTCATATCGAGCAAGGGCCTGTTCTTGAAAAAGAGGAGCTGACGATTGGGCTGGTTGACTGTGTAGTTGGTATGGCCTGTTACGAGATTGAGGTGACGGGAGAATCCGATCATGCGGGCACAACCCCTATGGCGATGCGCAAAGATGCTTTGTTTGCTGCCACAGATATGATTATTGAGCTGCGGAGCAAGCTGGGGGCGCTCGATTCCGAGCTTGTGTATACCATGGGCAGAATGAATGTGCTTCCTAATATCCATACCGTCATTCCCAATAAAGTGATTTTCACCATTGAAGCCAGACATAAAGAGATGGAGATTGTGCGTGAAGTGGAAGCCATTATCAACGGTTTGCCAGAGCAACTGCTGGATTGTGAAGTAAGCAAGACTAAGCTTTGGGGCCGAGATACGGTGTGGTTTGATCAGAATGTGTGTGATTTGGTGGAGCAAGCGGCTCAAACCTTGGGTTATTCCAGTCGAAAGATCGCAAGTGGTGCAGGGCATGACGCACAATTCGTAGCCAGCTTTCTGCCATCCGCAATGGTGTTCGTGCCTAGCGTGAAGGGTAAAAGCCATTGTGAAGAGGAACTAACCTCTTATGAAGACTGCGAAAAAGGGGTAAATGTAGTGTTAGAAACAGTGATGTTGTTATTATCAAGATAGGTAATGTCACTTAATATAACATAATGCGATAAGGTAGTCGCTTTAATTTCATACAAAATCGTCAAAAAGGCACTCTATAGGGTGTCTTTTTTTATGAGATAATAAAGATGGTTGTGTTGAGTACCAAAATGGTTAAAGATTAATGGGCAGTTAAGTCTGATCCTTTGTGTAAAAACACAATCATGGTAGATAATATTTTAATTTTTTAACAAAATGGGAATGCTAATCATATGTTATCATTCTTTACATAAGGGATCTACATTAGATGGGAGAGATGAATGATGATTATCGGAGTACCTAAAGAAATTAAAAACAATGAAAATCGTGTTGCCATAACCCCTGCGGGTGTAGTTAGTTTAATTACTGAAGGTCATCAAGTGCTCGTAGAAGCTGGAGCCGGTGTGGGCAGCGGATTTCCTAACGAAGAGTATGTCTCTGCCGGAGCACAATTGATTGAGGATGCAGCAAAGGTCTGGAGCTCTGCTGAAATGGTGATGAAGGTAAAAGAACCATTAGCAACTGAGTACCCCTATTTCCGTCCAGGCCTTATTCTATTTACGTATCTTCATCTTGCTCCAGAGCCTGCCTTGGCTGCTGCGCTAAAAGACAAAGGCGTCTTTGCGATCGGATATGAGACGGTTGTTCATGGACGCACCTTGCCGCTGTTAACACCGATGAGCGAAGTAGCTGGCCGGATGTCCGTCCAATTGGGCGCGCAGTTCCTGCAAAAGAACTACGGCGGACAAGGTATTCTTCTTTCCGGAGTTCCTGGCGTTAGTCGAGGTAAAGTGAGTATCATTGGCGGCGGTGTAGTAGGTACTAATGCAGCTAAGATGGCTATTGGTTTAGGCGCAGATGTTACGATAGTTGACCTCAGTGCGGAGAGACTACGTCAATTAGATGATATTTTTGGAGCACAGATTAATACGTTGATCTCTAACCCTTATAATATTGCCAAAGCAGTGGCTGAAGCGGATCTGCTGGTAGGTGCCGTGTTAATTCCGGGTGCTAAAGCACCGAAGCTGGTTACTGAAGAAATGGTCAAGACCATGAAGCCGGGATCAGTGATCGTTGACGTGGCCATTGACCAAGGTGGTATTGTAGAAACCATCGACAGAGTGACGACACATGATAATCCCGTGTTTGTGAAACACGGCGTGCTGCATTATTCCGTGGCTAATATGCCAGGCGCTGTTCCTAAGACCTCAACTATTGCCTTAACAAATGTTACAGTTCCATATGCCCTGCAAATTGCCAATAAAGGTGTGATCAAGGCGATTCAGGATAATGACGGCTTAAGAAGCGGCGTGAATGTAGCCAATGGCAGAATCACCTGCCAAGCTGTTGCCGAAGCGTTGGGTGAGACACCTTATTCGGTTGAGCAAGCCATGGAGCAGACATTCACATTGATCTAAAATAGACACGTTCCATAATGGAATGAGCCAAACAGCAAGCTCTCTGCGGGGAGCTTGCTGTTTGGCGTTTCTTGCGGTGGAGACCGGGTGGAAGTTGGTCAGTACGGCGTTAAAGTAAATAGATTGCGTTTCAGTGTAATTAGATGCAGTAGATGTTTGCTCGTGCGGTGCTATGGTGGATAGATTACGTAGTGAAGTTGGATGGATAGGGTGAAAGCTTTGATGAGAGATGTTTTAGGGAAATTCTCCCTAAAAAAACGCGAAAATAGCTTAAAAATGCTGTTATTAGGGAATTCCTCCCTAAAAAACGAGGAATACGCCTGTTTATACGCAAAACAGAAGAAAATCAGGGAGTATATCCCCAATTATGATCGTGTGATGCTTAAAGTGCAGAATATTAGGGAGAATTTCCCTAATTATGATCATGTGATGATTAAAAAACAGAATTTCCGGGGGTTATTCCCTAAAAACCACTTATAACATTTGGTAATCACCAACAACTATTAAACCTTCCCAAATACCCCGACAAAACTCTCAACAAAACCCCCACCAATCATCCCCGTCCCAAACACCTTCCTCAACAAGCCGATCTCGCCCCTCACCTAAACCAGCTATTTATCTTATAGTCAGCTAGGGGGATGCATACTATAATGAAATCACTCTAGAGTACAGGATTTGGTTATTCTTCAGGTGGGAGTGAAGCTAGTGACAGATAAGGATCCATTATTTGATCGTTTCTTCGACAGTATGGAATCATTGGCGGATACGATAAGTGAATCGCTACAGTCTCAAGTTACCATCGAGGACAGCAATCATCATGTGATTGGCTACAGCTCGCATGAATTTGAGAGTGACTCCGCGCGGATTTCAACGATTATCGGGAAGCGTGTACCTAACGCTGTGATTATTGGCTTGCGCAAAAAAGGGATTATGCAGCAGCTGGAGAGCTCGGCACATCCCATTCGAATTCCTGCAGTGCTGGAGGTGGGACTTGGTCCCCGGCTGGCCATTTGTATTAAACATCAAAAGGAAATTCTCGGGTACATATGGGTAGTAGATACAGGCAACCTGGTAGAAGGGCATGCCGAAAATATCGTTGAGAAGGCGGCAGGTATCGTAGGCCGTTATTTACTTAAGCAGCGAGGCTGGAAAACGAAGCAGGACAAAACGCATGAGGACTTTTTCTGGAAGCTGATTACCTCCCACTACGACAACGAAGCAAATATTAAAAAGGATGCGGAATTTTGGTCCATTCTTTTGCCGGAAAAATATTATATTAGCGTGTTTGAAAGTGACAAGGTAATCGATGATCATTTAATACTCCGGTTTCGGCAGGTTATGGCATCTTATTCCGGACTGCAATTACTATTTCTGACGGCTGAGCATAATCGGCTGATTATTTTGTTTTCCTTCAGCTTTGTGATCGAGGGGGCGGGTGGATTATCTTCATTCCTGCATAAAACAATGGAGGATATGTATAAGAGTGAAGGCTGCACACTGGCTGCTGGCTGTAGTCTCGATTACACTGAATATATGTCCGCGGCTATTGCCTATTGGGAAGCGGTGTCCATTGTGGAGATCAAAAAGCTGCTGCCTTTTCATGGGCGGGAGCTGCTATTGTACGAGGAAATTGGATTTTGGGCATATATACCGGTTATTATGGAGCAAAAGCGCAGTCGAATTCGTAAAAGCCCGTTGCTATATCCGCTAAAAGAACATGATCGCGAGCATAAAAGTGATTTTCTCAAAACCATCGCTGTCTATTTATCATTAAGCGGCAATTTAAAGGAATCCGCGGCTTTTTTACATATACACACTAATACATTGCTTTATAGATTAAACCGAATTGCAGAGATTACGGGCAAAAGCTTGAAGGATACGGGTTATCGCACTTCTATTTTCCTGGATATTTTGACGGAAGAGACACGGCAGCTTAACCAGTGGTTCGTGGATGCCAGGGAATCATGAGAATTAAGCACCAACCCGGTGACGAACACGTACAATAACCTATATTTAGAACCTATAACATTGGAGGGACTAAGCATGGTGAAGGAAGTTCGTTCACCCGATGCCCTTGACTTTGAGCGCAAAATGAGAGAAAGCATCGTGGAATCGGCTGAAGCTTTAAATGAAAGTGGAGTGGATTTTGCAACATTTGATGATTCCCGCTGCAATCCGCAGTTTTGGACACGTACAGAGATTGGTGGGCTTCAGCTGAACGCTGGCGTAGAGCCCACAGTGGGGATTAAAGATATTTTTCGGAATGGTCATTTATATGCCTTTGAATGCGCGACAGCCATGGTCATTGTTATGTATCGGGCGACGATTGAAGCTATAGGTGAAGAAGCGTTTAATAAGTATTTCAAGGACTTGTTCTTATGGGACTGGAATTATGACGAGAATTTACGCTTAATCACAAACTACAACAAGGAACTAACGCAGCGTGGAGACGTTGTATATTTCAAGAATCCCGATCATGCTCCGAGCAAGCCAGAATGGCAGGGCGAGAATGCAATTAAACTCGAAAATGATCTGTTCTACGGCCATGGCATAGGGATTACTACTGGAGAGATTATCATAGACTCTCTGAATCAGGAAAGAGTATATGGGAGTGATATCTCGGCCTATTTAACGGATGAATCGGTGCATCCAGACTTTAATTACTTACAGCGGTTATCTGCAGGAACGGTTTTACCGGCAGCCAACAATAGAAGCTTCCGATACACTGTATGTTCAAGAATAGGGTCTAGAAACTATATTTATAAGATCTAGCGTCTGCCTATTTTATACTTACTGAGCAATGCAAAGAGAGGGCTCTTTTGTATTGTTCATTTTTTATTCACAAAAGAAAGGGATAGAGCTTCAGATAACTCTGAAAACTCTATCCCTCTTTTTTAATTAAGGATTACCACGTCGTTTCTAATTTGTTATAGCTCAATAAAATCGTTGCGGAATTTCTCAAAATCAGATTTTCTGCATTCCAGCTCAAGGCGTGTGCCTGTTTCTTCATAGCTAGTAGATTGAACATGGGCGTGTTCATTGAAATAAGAGACTACATTACCCCGATCAAATGGAACCAGAATCTCACACTGGACATAGTCCGTAAAAACATGGCTGCGGATCAGAGCGGTAAGTTCAGCCATTCCGCTATTTTTCTTGGCGGAAAGGTAGACATTGTCACCTTCAATTTGCGGGTAAGGCAAATCAGTCAGATCAGCTTTATTATAGGCATAGATCGTTGGAATCTGGTCAGCGCCGAGTGCTTTGAGCGTCTCATCTGTAACCGCCATATGCTGTTGATGCTGCGGATCGGAAATATCGACTACGTGAATCAATAAGTCCGCTTCGGTAACCTCTTCAAGAGTGGAGCGGAACGCTTTGACCAGATGATGGGGAAGCTGGCTGACGAATCCGACAGTATCTGTTAATAAAAAGGTTTTGTGATCAGGCAGCTCAATGCTGCGAACCGATGTCTCTAGTGTAGCGAACAGCATATCCTTGGCGAATACTTGTTTATGGGAACCCGGATGGTAAGTCTCTACCATGACATTCATTAAGCTGGATTTTCCGGTGTTCGTATAGCCTACCAGGCAGACGACGGGAACTTCATTTTTATGCCGTTGTTTCCGCTGGATTTGACGTCTTGCTACTTGTTGTTGCAGTTCAACCTGTAAAGCAGTAATCCGCTCTTCAATTCTTCTGCGGTCCAGCTCTAGCTTGGTTTCACCAGCACCTCTGTTTTTAAGTCCAGCTCCGCCACCTTGTCTGCCCAGCGACTCACGAAGACCTGTGAGGCGCGGCAGCATATATTGCAGCTTGGCTACTTCAACTTGCAGCTGGGCTTCCTTGGTCTTCGCTCTTTCCGCAAAAATATTCAAGATCAGAATGGTCCGGTCAATGACCTGACGATCCAGTGCGGACTCCAAATTGCGGATCTGTGAAGGTGACAGTTCGTCGTTAAAAATAACAATAGGAGCATCGTGTGCTTCTAAAAGTGCCGATAATTCCTCGATTTTACCTGTCCCGATATAATGGGAGGGGTTAATTCGACTTGCCTTTTGACTAAGCTCTCCTACGACTTCAAGGTCACAGGCAACTGCCAGATTGCTCAGCTCTTCCATCGAATAGGCGAAATTCGTTTCGTTCTGAAGCTGGACACCGACTATAATTGCTTTTTCTCGTATTTGTTCCATATATTTATTCATCCTCCAATAGTAAATAATAAACGCAAAAAAACACAGGCAATCTGCCTGTGCTTACGGTTCGTTAGAGGACGTCAGAGTTAGGGCCTTCCATAGGTAGAATGAATTAAACAACAGTCCAGTCGCAGGGAAGAGGCACTTTGATCCCTTGCGAGCAGCAGTTGGCTAATCGGCTTCTATGGATGTTCAATTCTTAAAGGAATGGAGGTGAAGAGAATCCTCCCTACACGCTGTTGTTAAATTATCGGGTTACCTTTAAAAATGGGTAGACCAATCCTGAGTCCTCTGCACATGGGCAGAGCTTTAGCGCTATTCAATTAGCCGCGCAAAGTTCTAACTCGGATAAAGTCTATCACACGTAACCCTCCGTTCATAAAAAGTTAAGTCGAGTTTACCACATTCGTTATTTAGTGGCAAATCTCTATTTATGCTCTGGAACATCTCTTGTATTTTAATTACACCCAATAATTCTAAACAATGTTTACATATCATATATGAATTGATATATAGGAGGTGTGATGACATTGCCTGTTCTGTCCACAAACACCATTATTAATTTACCAGTCGACGGTACTCGGCCAATAGATCAAGTAGTGATCAAAGTTGTCAACAATGGATCGGCTGGCGCGTTTTGTTATATTACGGGCTTATCCAATAGTGTCAGTCCCCAGGCCATTTTTGTTGAAGAGTTATTTGAGCTGCAATATCAGGAGACCTTAAGCAAGACCTATGTCATGGTAGAGGATTTATTCCAATTTAATTTTGTATATTCGCAGGAGCAGATGAAGATTCAGGTTTTCCTTGTTGATGTGGACGGTGTATGGACGGCCGTTGATCTTGAAGTGTTTCAAGTGAGCCGAATAACCTCGGAAATACGTGATAACGTGACCGTTACATCGACTGACTTCGCAGCGATCAGCTTTATGAGACGTCCTGGCTTTGCTATTCCACAAGGTCTTGCGGCTGAGATTCGACCGGCAGCTTTAGATGTTATGTCCAAAAGACCTGTGCGTTATATGGTCGTTGCAGGCGGGACCCTTGATGGGACCTTCGAGAATTATCCTACACCGACTACGGCTATTCCTGTCACGGACACGGCACTGCTGGTGAACTACACCTGCACTACGGTCACGGGTGGAAAAGTTATTATGCAAGGTACAGGATCAGGGATTTCTGGTGCGTATGCGAATCTGGCGGTTAATTTGCTTAATGAGCGACTCTCATACGAGTTCCATGATGAACCGGTCACATTGGTGGTAAACTCCCTCTCGGGCGGGGACGATCTCGCAGTCACCTTTAAAATGTCCGAGCAATGGTAATTATTCTTGTGAAAAAGGAACATTCGCATTTACGCGAATGTTCCTTTTTGCTAGTCATTTAAGTCTCTACGCAAGGTAAAGAGATCTTTCAGAGCCTCAGTGGACAGCTCGGTAATCCAGCCTTCCGAGCTGGAGATCACATTATCGCTGAGCTGCTGTTTATTCTCCAGCATCTCATCAATCCGTTCTTCGAGTGTGCCCAGGGCGATGAATTTATGCACCTGCACATCACGAGTCTGGCCCATGCGGTAAGCGCGGTCAGTTGCTTGATTCTCCACCGCTGGATTCCACCAGCGGTCGAAGTGGAATACGTGATTGGCTGCAGTTAAGTTCAGGCCAACTCCCCCAGCTTTGAGTGAAAGGATGAAAACATTCGGCTGATCAGACGGCGATGTGTCTGGGCGTGTAGACCCATCTTCCGCCGAAGGGGCTGGTGTCTGAAACCGCTCGATCATGCGGTCGCGCGCCTGTTTGGAGGTACTTCCGTTCAAATAAAGGACGGGTTCGCCCAGCTCCTGCTGGAGAACCGCCTGAAGCATTTTTCCCATACCCACATATTGAGTAAAAATCAGGCAGCGCTCGTCTTCCGCGCGCAGCTCCTTAACCATGTCCAGCAGTCTTTCGAGTTTGGAGGAGCGGTTAATAAGAAAGCTGGTATCCAGTTTATTGTCCGTATCAAGCTCAGGGATAGCTTCTTTTGTCACAAGCATCGGGTGATCGCATAGCTGCTTAAGCCCGGTCAGAGCTCCGAGAATTGCCCCTTTGCGCTCAATGCCTTCCAGCTTCTTCATCCGTTCCAACAGTCCGTTTACGGTTTGATCGTAAAGCGCCGCTTGTTCGGCTGTCAGATGAACATAGGTTTTCATTTCATTTTTATCAGGTAGATCGAGCTGTATATTAGGGTCTTTTTTCTTGCGGCGCAGCATGAAGGGTTTTACTAGATTTTGTAGGTCCGCTGTACGTTTCGCGTCGCGTTCCTTTTCAATAGCATTCGTGAATCGGTCATTAAAAGATTTGGCGCTGCCCAGATAACCTGGGGTTATAAAATCATAAATGGACCACAGCTCGGATAATCTGTTCTCTATCGGCGTCCCTGTTAAGGCGACCCGGTGTAGAGCTGGAAAACTACGTACAGCTGCGGATTGTTTGGTTTGGGCATTTTTGATATTTTGAGCTTCATCCAGGCAGATCGTCGCCCAAGTAAATTCCTTCAGTAGCTCTTGGTCAAGCGCAGCAGTCGCATAAGAGGTCAGTACCACATCGGCTTGCGAAGCTGCGCCATAGAAGAATCCCGCGTCCAGACGGCGGCTTCCGTAATGAAGCATAACATTCAACGAAGGCGCGAAGCGTTCCAGCTCCTTCTGCCAATTGCCTAACACGGAGGTCGGGCAGATGATCAATGAAGGCCAGCCTGGTGGGTCGGTCTGCCGCCGGGCTGAGCTTGCATCCGTGTTTTCTTGGATGTGTAGCAGATAGGCGATGAGCTGTACTGTTTTGCCTAGTCCCATATCATCGGCTAGACAGGCCCCCAGCCCAAAGCGGCGCAGAAAGGTCAGCCAGGCGAATCCTTCATGCTGATAGGTGCGCAGCTCCGCCTTAAGGCCTGTGGGTACGGGCGGCTTAGGCCATTCTGAGCGCTGGCCCAGCTGACCGATAAGGCTGATCAAATGCTCGTTCAGCTCTACCTCCAGACGCAGACGCGCGGCATCTTCTTGCAGCTGCTCTTCCGTAGCTTCAGCGTCTGCCTCTTCACCAGCTCCTAGCAAGTGGAGCTGAAGCACGTCTTGGAAGGACAAGCCTTGCGACTTGTCCATTCCCGCCATGGCTCTTTGGATTTGCGCCAGCAGAGCCGGATCGAGTGAGACCCATTTGCCCTTGAAGCGGACGAGCCGTTCCCCTCTTGCGACCAGCTCGGCAAATTCGGCTTCAGTGAGATCCGCATCGCCGATGGAGATTCGCCAATCGAAATCGATGATCGAATCGAGACCAAACAGCGACTCGCCGCCGCTGCGTTTGTCTTCGCCGGAGCTGATCTTCGCGCGCAGGCGCGGCTTTTTCCGGCTGGCGGCTTCCCACCACGCCGGCAGCAGCACTTGCCAGCCTGCTTCCAGCAGTCGCTGGCTCTCGGCCGTCAAGAACCGCCAGGCGATGGTATCGCTGAGCGGTTCGGCCAGCACATCGCCGCCCGCCGCGAAGCGCTCGGGCGGCAGACTGCCGCGGAGGCGCTCCAGCCATCCCGCGGCCCGTTCATGCACGTGAGCCGACCACGCGGTCGGCCACAAGCCGTACGGCTCGCCGTTATCGGCGAGCCTGATGGGAACAAGCGCGGATTCATCGCGCTTGTCCTGAAGGATCAGCTGCAGCCGCCAATAGGATTCATCCTCATCGGGCTCCAGCAGCTGTAGAGCGGGCCGGAAAGGCGCGGTGTCCGCCTTCCAGCCAATGGCGATAAGCCACGCAGCGGTATCCATGCCCGCTGCAAGTGCTCCGCTTCTATCGAAGAAAAGCGGGAATTCGCTGCGGAGGTCGCCGGCCTCGGCCTCCGTGCTGTAATAGCGCTGCGATACGGCGGCAGAGAACGCCGCACGTAATCCACGGCTAAATTCGCTGCCGCCATTTAGCGCCTCAAGGGCTCCCTTAGCAGTGTCACTGTCCACTGCCACCTGCGCAAGAGCCCCCTCGTCCCAAGTCCATTGCAGCCTCCCGGCGCGGTAGGCGGAGATGTCGGGAATATACTGTTTGTGCTCCAGACATATAGCCAGAAGTGGCGCCAGTTCTGTGAGGTGGGCGGCATCGCCCTCCCAGCTCCATTCGATATGCGTCAAAAGCTTCTGCTCGGCAAAGAAGGGGATGACCTGCTCAGCAGGGAGAATCACTAGCTCCACGCCTTCGCCAGCGGGCTGCACGGTTAACTCCGTACCATAAAAAGACGCCTCATGCCAGGCGAAAAGCCGCTGCTTAAGCTGCAAGCCCGGCACGAGATCTTCGCGCTCATTCATTCCAAATATTAAAGCATCGCCATACTGGCTTAATGCAAGCCGGATGGTTAGCGTGCGTAAATGCATGTTCATGGTATTAGCTTTCCTTTCCGAAGCTCCTCTTGCAGCGCACGGAGCCTGCTATGCCTAATGGCGAAGGCAGTGAGGAACTCTTCCCAGCGTTCTTCTTGTTTCAGCTTTTTATACAGCTTGGATAATCGTTTCAATAATTTCACAGCCGCTTTGTAGCTATGTCTGTTCTTATCCAGCACGAATCTTTCGGCGGCCTGATGGTAAAAGGGCAGCAGAACCTCAGGTGCATTCTTTTCCACCGGTTGGAGGTCTTTGACACGAAATTCGGAGGGCTGTTTACCGATGGACAGCTGATAATCCATCCAGGTCTGCCATTTCTCATAGGTGATTAGCTTCTCTTCATAGACTTCGCCAGAGATAGGTAACATGGTGGCTAGTGTGTCCCACATTTGCAGCTCAGCTTCAGGCAGGTGGCGAACAGCTTCTTCCCAACTGGTTGAATAGCTATTGAGATTATAGAGTCTGCTGCTCAGCAGTGGACCGATCTGAACAAGCCAACCCACCAACCGGGACCAATCCCCTGCATCCAGCAGCGGAGAGGTGAAGCTCATGAGCTCATCGGGATGGAGACCCGGGCGTTCGGCAGCCTTATTCAGTAAGTCCCAAGCCTTCTGGTCATCCATCAGATAGTAATACATGCGGCTCTGAGCTAACAGCCAAGCATGTTGTGACAGGGAAGCGCCTAATTCACCTTCTGCTTGCTGCAGCTGTTCGATTTCATTCAGGTAAAGCTTAGTTCCACCTGTATTCGGATAAATCCAATTTCTCCACAGCAGATCATAGCTAAGAGAAAAAGAGGGTTGATCCCGTGAGCGATCCCGCGACTCCGTCAACATCTCGCGCCGCAGATACGATAAAGTATCGATGACGTATGGCCATAGATCCTGCTCTTGCTCGGGGGACAGCGGAAGTGTCTTTTTTAAAAGACCTGTGATTACTTCCTGTAGCTCTGAGACTGCTACCTGTGTGTAATAACCAAGAGAAGGGGCGTAAGCGGCCTGACCGACGGATTGCGTGGAAGGCTTAGCGAGCTTTTCCAACAGATAAAGATGAGCATGCAGAGTGAACAGCTTCTCCGTTTCCGGAAGCATTTTTGGTTTGAATTTATTAATTGCAGACAAGGCCCGACTCACATATTCAGGATTTCGGGTAGTATGGGCTAGAGGGGAGATACAGAATTCAAAATACTCCCGCCACTCCATTATTTTTCCGCTAGCGATGCGGTTGGCCATCTCTTTCATTTGCTGCTGACGAGTTGCATCGGCTCCAATAGAAGTACTTGTTGCTGTACTTGATATTTTAGGCAAAAAGGATGCAGCTTTAGCGTTAGCCAAAACCTGTACAGATCTATTTTGTTGTTCGGCATAATTCAACAGCACGGCAGCCATATGCTTGCAATGACCTGATACTGGACAATTACAATGACAATTGGTGAAGCCGTCGAGATCAATGGTGACGCGGTAATCCTCTCTACCTTCAACTAGAGCGTTAATCTTACGAGGCTCCGTCATAGTAAACGGCTGCACTCGATTTTGTTTATAATATTGGAACCCCCGCTTGAGGGTAAGATCATCGAAATAATAGGCGACATTTTGGATGAGCTTACTCCACTGCGTATCATCCATAGGATAGGTTGGTTGCATACAATTGGTCTCCTGTAACGAAAATGGTCTTTAGTTGTCTTTCATTATATCACTTCTGCTGGCTTCATCTTTAAATCGTTAAATTTTGATAGATCGTAAGAAAACTCTGTTTAAAAGCTGGCGTGAAGATGATTAGAAGCTAATGGCTTGTATTGAACGGAAGGTCTGAACATATAATAATCGTACTGCAAGTTGGATCATGATTATATAGGTGTCATTTACGAAAGATCAAACAAAGGTCAAAATTGGTCAAATAAATAAAAAGAACTAATTTTGTTGTGGAAAATCAGCTAATTCGCCTGAATTTGAGCGATAATCGGCTTAAATCGGTTTTGTTATTCCTCGGGTAGGGGACTATAATAAGGTCATAGGTCAAATAAAGTCAAAGTCAATGAGAGGAGAATGGATAATGTTTGATATGGTTCCTTTTGGTAAACGTAGAGATGATGCTTTTGGTGTGCTGGCTAAGTCCTTGAATGATGTTTTTAATGATGATTTTTTTGCACCGATTAAGAGCTCCACGATGTCCTTCAGAACAGATATTCGTGAGAGTGAGCAGGCTTACCTGATTGAAGCTGAACTTCCTGGTTTGAAAAAAGAAGAAATCGACATTGATTATGCCAGTCCTTATTTGACGATTAAAGCGGTACGTAAGGAAGAAAATGCCGAGGAGAACAGTGAACATCAGATTGTACGCAGAGAACGCCGATATGGTGAATATGTGCGCAGATTCTATGTTCAAGATATTGCCGAGGAAGAAATTCGCGCGTCTTTGAAAGATGGAGTGCTGAAGCTGGAAGTTCCCAAACGGCAAAAAATGCAAGGTAAACGCATCGAGATTCAAGACGGAGATTCTAATTCTACGGGTTCGCAGTCTGAATAAGCATAAATTAAGCGGAATGAACTTCCGCTCAGTCTTTTAGAGATGGCAGCGGGCTTTTAATATAGTGTTATGAATAGAAGGCGCATTGTAGTGGAGGATTCCGGCTATGGTGCGTCTTTTCTCGGAGTGCAATGGTGGTCAATATGAGAATAGGGATGGAAAGGAGGAAGCGCGAGTGGCTAGTAAAAGCTATTATGATGCTTTGGGTGTGAGCAAAAAAGCTACTAAACAGGAAATTAAAAAGGCTTATCAGAAGCTTGCCAAGAAGTGGCATCCCGATGTTAACAAAGCCCCTGAGGCAGAGGCGAAATTCAAAGAAGCAGCTGAAGCCTATGAAGTGCTTGGTAATGAGGATAAACGGAAACTCTATGATGAAGAGCTGCTTTATGGAGCTCAACGTGGCAGAGCTAGTGGAGGGGCGGCGAGTGGAGCCTCCTCTTGGGATTCAAACTTTGGTGGAAGTGGAAGCTGGAACGGTGGAACTTATTCAACAGGAGGTTCTGGTATTTCGGAGGAAGATTTATTCGGGATGTTTTTTGGGAATCGGGGCTCGGCGGATCGGGCTGGCTTTGATTTTTTCTCGGGAAGTGGAACGGGGCGTGCGAATGGCAATCCGTGGGGCGAGGCCCGTAGTACCATGCAGGCGCAGCTGGATATTACCTTGGAGCAGGCTTATAAAGGTGCCACTGTAAGAGTACAGGTCAGTGACAAAACGGTGGATGTGAACATTCCGCCTAGATCCTATGAGGGTACAATTATTAAAATCGCGGGAAACACTCCGGGTGGCGACGTGTTGCTGGCACTTCATATTCTTCCTCATGATATTTATGAGATTCGCGATGGCGACTTATATGGCATGGTTGAAATCGCTCCTTGGCAAGCGGTATTGGGTGGAGAAGTGAAGGTTCCATTACCGGGGGGCGGCGCCGTGAAATTGAAGATTCCAGCAGGAATTCAGAGCGGCAAAACGCTACGTATCCCCGGCAAGGGCTTAAAACGTGAGAATGGTGCGAACGGCGATATTTTATTTGGAATTGAGATTGTTATCCCTGA
The DNA here is from genome assembly GCF_038002785.1 of Paenibacillus sp. FSL H3-0310. Taxonomy (NCBI): domain Bacteria; kingdom Bacillati; phylum Bacillota; class Bacilli; order Caryophanales; family Paenibacillaceae; genus Paenibacillus; species Paenibacillus sp. FSL H3-0310. The sequence continues at coordinate 757,824 of NZ_JBBODC010000002.1, read as the reverse complement.
ACCTATCAGCGAAGCGGAGAAAAATCTCTACGGAAAGCTGGCAGACTCCAGCCCTTTCGAAGCCAGAGCTAAACGTCAAAGCACTGGCACCCAGCGGCAGAAGGCGAAAGTGGGTAATTAATAGATAGGTAGAAGAGGTAGAGGTGAGGTGATTTCACTCGTTTGTGATCAACTCTGGTTGGTGAATAAGGTGATTTGAATGCTAGTTGCAGAACAGTAACTTATTTAGCCACTAACTATAAATGAACGTTTCGCTCAAACGGTGAAAGTCGGAACTATGGTGGGAAAAGAGTGCCAAAAGTGCTTTCGAAAGTGCCTTCGAGAGTGCCAAACTGGGATCGATGGTCGAAAAGAAAGGCAAAAATGCCTTAGAAAGCGCTGAATTAAGCTCGTTGGTCGAAAAGAAAGGCAAAAGTGCCTTCGAAAGTGCCGAAATAGGCTCGATGTGCGAAAAAAGAAGCAAAAGTGCCTTAGAAAGCGCCGAATTGGGCACGATGGTCGAAAAGAGAAGCAAAAGTGCCTTAGAATGCGCTGAATGAGGCTCGATGTGCGAAAAGAGAAGCAAAAATGCCTTAGAAAGTACTGGAGAGGGCACGTTGGTCGAAAAGAGAAGCAAAAGTGCCTTAGAAAGCGCTGAATGAGGCTCGATGTGCGAAAAGAGAAGCAAAAGTGCCTTCGAAAGTGCCGAATGGGGCTCGTAGGTCGAAAAGAACGGTAAAAATCCCGTAGAATGAGTGCAAACCAACTAGTTACTCGAAAAGAACGGTAAAAATCCCGTAGAATGAGTGCAAACCAACTAGTTACTCGAAAAAAACGGTAAAAATCCCGCAGAATGAGTGCAAACCAACTAGTTACTCGAAAAGAACGGTAAAAATCCCGCAGAATGAGCGCAAACCAGCCAGTTACTCGAAAAGTACGGTATAAATCCCGTAGAATGAGCGCAAGCCAACTAGTTACTCGAAAAGAACGGTATAAATCCCGCAGAATGAGTGCAAACCAGCTAGTTACTCGAAAAGAGGGCAAAAATCCCGTAGAATGAGCGCAACCAGCTAGTTACTCGAAAAGAACGGTAAAAATCCCGTAGAATGAGCGCAAACCAGTTAGTTACTCGAAAAGAACGGTAAAAATCCCGTAGAATGAGCGCAAACCAGTTATTTACTCGAAAAGAACGGTAAAAATCCCGCAGAATGAGTGCAAACCAGCTAGTTACTCGAAATAAGCGGGATAAATCCCACTAAATTAACCTATCCCCGGCCAAAAAGGCCGATTTAATATAATCACTCTTAAATAGAAAGGTGAGAGAGCTATGGATTTCAATAAATTAACTCAAAAGCTGCAGGAAGCAGTAGCTGCGGCGCAGTCGCTGGCATCAGACAGCGGTCATCAGGAGATCGATAATCTCCATCTGTTAAAAGCGTTGCTTCAGCAGCAAGAAGGATTGCTGCCAAGATTGCTGCAAAAGATGAATATCCCTGTGGCTGAGCTGATGCGCAGCACAGATGAACTGCTTCAACGCAAGCCGAGCATCAGCGGGTCAGGAGCAAGCACGGTACGGCGTTACGCCTCGCAATCGCTGATTCATCTGCTGGAGCAGGCGGAGAAGGAAGCGGCGAAGATGCAGGATGAGTTTGTTTCTGTGGAGCATGCGGTGCTGGCCATGGTGTCGGATTCGAGCGGGGAGAATCGTGAGCTAAGGGATCTTTTTGTCCGCCGTGGGCTGACCCGTGAGAAGCTGATGTCGGTGCTTGCTGAGATTCGTGGACATCAGCGGGTAACCAGCCGGGAGCCAGAAGCTACTTATGAGGTGCTGGAGAAATACGGCCGTGATCTTGTAGCAGAGGTTCGCGCGGGCAAGATTGATCCAGTCATTGGTCGTGATGGCGAGATCCGCCGGGTAATCCGGATTTTGTCCCGTAAAACGAAAAATAACCCTGTGCTGATCGGTGAACCAGGTGTAGGGAAAACAGCCATTGTGGAAGGCTTGGCCCACCGGATCGTGCGCAAAGACGTACCAGAGGGGCTGAAGGATAAGACGATTTTTTCACTGGATATGAGTTCACTTGTGGCAGGCGCCAAGTTCCGTGGTGAATTCGAAGAACGCCTGCAGGCGGTATTGAGGGAGGTTCGCGAAAGTAACGGCCGCATTATTCTTTTTATTGATGAGCTGCATACGATTGTGGGCGCAGGTAAAACCGAAGGCTCGATGGATGCGGGCAATATGCTGAAGCCGATGTTGGCCCGGGGTGAGCTGCACTGTATCGGTGCCACAACGCTCAATGAATATCGCAAATATATAGAGAAGGACCCTGCGCTGGAGCGCCGTTTCCAACAGGTGCTCGTGAGCGAACCCGATGTAGAGGATACGATCTCCATTTTGCGTGGTCTGAAGGAGCGGTTTGAAGTCCACCACGGGGTCAAAATCCATGACAGCGCCCTAGTAGCCGCAGGGGTATTGTCCAATCGTTATATTACGGATCGATTTTTACCGGATAAGGCGATTGACCTAGTGGACGAGGCTTGCGCCATGATCCGCACAGAGATAGACTCCATGCCGGGTGAGATGGATGAAGTGACCCGCCGCCTGATGCAGATGGAGATTGAAGAAGCAGCGCTTAAAAAAGAAACCGATGACGCCAGCAAACGCCGTCTCGAAATATTGCAGCGCGAGCTCGCTGACCTGAAGGAGAAGCAGCTAGGAATGACGGCGCGCTGGGAGAAAGAGAAGTCGGCCATCCAAGGGATTCGCGACCTCAAAAAACGGCTGGAGCAAGCACGTAAGGATCTGGTCGATGCACAGGAGGAATATGATCTTAATAAGTCAGCCGAACTGAGCTACGGCATTATTCCTGATCTGGAGCGTCAGCTGAAAACAGCGGAAGAAGCGGCACAGCAAGACCAGGATACAAGATTGCTACGTGAGGCTGTTACTGAAGAGGAAATCGCAGATATTGTCTCCCGCTGGACCGGCGTTCCAGTTAGCCGACTGGTAGAAGGCGAGCGGGATAAGCTGCTGCGTCTGGAGGATACGCTGCATGAACGGGTAGTGGGCCAAGACGAAGCTGTCAGCTTGGTGGCCGATGCCGTGCTTCGGGCAAGAGCGGGAATCAAAGATCCGAATCGCCCGATTGGTTCATTCCTGTTCCTTGGCCCGACGGGGGTAGGGAAGACTGAGCTCGCTAAGTCGCTTGCGGTATCTCTTTTTGACCGCGAAGATGGCATGATCCGTATAGATATGTCGGAGTATATGGAAAAGCATAGTGTCTCCCGTCTCGTCGGCGCACCTCCAGGATATGTTGGATATGAGGAAGGCGGGCAGCTCACGGAAGCTGTGCGGCGTCAGCCTTATACTGTAGTGCTGCTCGATGAAGTGGAGAAGGCGCATCCCGATGTGTTTAACATTCTGTTGCAGCTGCTTGATGATGGACGGCTGACTGATTCACAAGGCCGAATGGTTGACTTCAAGAATACAATCATCATTATGACTTCCAATATCGGTTCACCTTATCTGATTCAAGGCACCGATGAAAACGGTCAGCTCACGGAAGCTGCAAAGGATAGAGTGATGAAGGAACTGAGTGGTCATTTCCGTCCAGAGTTCTTGAACCGGGTGGATGACATTGTAATGTTCAAGCCGCTGACACTGGGTGAGATCGAGAAAATTGTGGACAAACTGGTGGATGGATTGCGTCTACGTCTGGCAGAACGGGAGATCGGGCTGGCATTAACTGAATCGGCGGTGCGTTTTATCGCTAAGGAAGGTTTTGATCCTGTGTATGGGGCAAGACCGTTGAAAAGATTTATCCAGCGAAGCTTGGAGACACGTGTGGCGCGTGCGATTATTGCTGGTGAAGCCGCAGAGGGATCAGTTATTCAGGTGGATGAATCCGGCAACGGGCTGACAGTAACCATTCTGAAGCCAGAAGTCGATGGGCCACAGAGTTCTGAATTGAGTTCTGAATAAAAAAAAGGCGTCCATAAAACCCTAACGGTTTTGTGAACGCCCTTTTTATTGTAAGCCTCACTCCACCCAAGGGATTAGATGAGGCTGTTCATCCAAGATGGACATATACTGCTCTTTCCAGCCGTATTTGCCGTCGGGGTCGAGGAGCATATAACGCAGATATTTTTCCAGCCGGAACTCGGCTTTGGACCAACCGAGATGCTTGAGCCGCAGATTGCTTAGCTGATGAGACAGCTCGAAAATATTTTCCGGGAACCGCCCACAGTGCTGTGGGGATTCATTCCATACATAGTTGAAGTCTTCTTTATAGCGAAGCAAAAAAGGGCGGTAGTTCAGATGAGAGCGCCAGTAGGTATCCTCCCTGTAATGGTTCGCGTTCCATAAATCGTAAAGGCGGAAGCAGAACAGATCGACCCCATCTGCATACAGCAAGGAATCTATATTTTCTGCAAAGCTGGCTTCAAAGATCTCATCCGCGTCCAGACTCAGAATCCACTCGGGATTTGTCTTTAGGACTTCCTCCCACTGCTGTTTTCGCAGCTCAATTTCATTGCTGAACTTGGATTCGGTATTATGCACGAGATGAACGGGAATGCCGTCAAGTGCTTCCAGACAGACAGCTGCTGTATTGTCGGTGCTGCCGTCATCAATAATGACAGCCTCATCGATATATTTGCGGTGTTCCTCCAGAACCTGTCGCAGGAAGCGCCCGCTTTCATTTTTTACAACCATGGTAAGGGTTAGCTTGGGACGCTTTTTGATTATAGGAGCAGCTGCAGCCTCATTGGAATTTTCCTCGATGGGTGTGGGTGCCGATTCAGCTTTTACTCCTGTTGTTTCTCTGATGAAATCTTCAACCTTGTTCAAATCACTATCTCTGTACAAATGAAGGGCAGGATAATGGGTGTCAACAAATAGCGGGATGCCAAGGGCCGCGGCACGAATGCAGAAATGGCGATCCTCGCCCCAGTATGATATGTTCCGGATCTGATTGTAGCTCACCCCGGCTTTTATCGCATGCTGGCTAATCAATGTACAAGCGCCGAGACCCCCCACTTCATAGATTCCAGGATTGCGGAGTTTGGCTATGAATTCATGAAATCTGCGGTTGATCTCCTCGGGTTGCAGTTTTTCGCCGGGAAGTATCTCCCACTGATTATATTCGTCATGCATCCAGACCTGCGGCTGAAACATGGTATCTGGCTGCCACTGTGTCCAAAATACCTCTGAAATAATATCTTTGTTCGTCCCTATTAGATGTCTTAGCGTATCTGGGTGGAGGATGAGGTCAGAGTCGATCAGGAACAGGTAGTCATAGTTCAGGGTTTGCGCTCGGTTAATCATGAGGTTTTTGAAGTTGGCGACTTTCCAGACTAAATCAGAATTCCAATAGTGAGTCGTATCATTGCGAATGTACGCATCGTTAAAGCCGGAGCTTTGAATAAAAATATGCTCGCCCTTGCTTTTAAATTCCTGGAGCAGCCGGCTGGATTCCTCATCATCATTGTCATCAATCAGATGGAAATCCAGTTCGATTTGCTCGATATTCAAGCGCAGCAGGGAATTCAGAAATTCCCGTAATACATTGGGCTTTTGATGGATCGGGCTGCCGATTAATACGCGTGTCTTATTCATTGCGGCCTCCTTGGGGGACTCTCCCTTTCTTCCGAGAGGTATAGGTATGTTCTCAATATATTTACAGTGAGAGAGTAATAATCCTTATTTCGCAAAGTTCTTATAGTAAATGAGAAATGAGAGTTGGATAAATTGAACTTTTTAGATATATTAATTTTGATGAATCTGCTGTACAATTACCGGATAATTAGATAAGAACGCAGCCAGATGAGCACAGGAATGAGACTATGGATAAATCACCACTAAAAGTTCAGTAGTTAATCAATCTGTTACTGGCCATGAATCCTCGTGCGGATGTGTTCTGGGATGATGGAAAGGGTGAATACCGACCTCTGCTGAATGAGGATGCTGAGGAAATTGATTGCACCGGAAGAGACAGCGAAGACTGAAGCTCATATTGGTGGCTGAACAGAGTTTGATTATTGCGACCCTTGGCATACTGTATTCGGAAGAGTCATTTCAGGTATGGACCCTGTGGATACTTTAAGGCGTGGGGATGTCATGAAAAAGGTGGAAATTATCAGTTCCCTCAATATTACATTAATGTGAAATGCTATCCATTGTAATTCCTAGTATCCCGATATACAATATAAAAACAAACAAAGACAATATAGACACGGGGGAGAAACTTATGCGTAGAGGATTATCTGGAGTTATTACTTTGGTTTTGTTAACATTTTTGATTAGCGCGTGCTCCGGGGGAAATAACGCCGCTTCCACAAATACAAATCAGACGCCTACGGCTACTGAAGGATCGACAGCAAGCACTGAACCAAAAGATGGCGGCAACTTAATTATTGGGGTCGCTGCAGATCCTGTCATTCTAAATCCGAACTATGCAGGTGATCGTGTCAGTCTGACGATTGACCAAGCGCTCTACGCGCCATTGTTCCAAGTGAATAACGGAGAGAAGACCTTCTACTTGGCAGACAGCCTGACACTTTCCGAAGATAACCTGACTTATACATTGAAACTGAAAAGTGGACTAACTTGGCATGACGGAGAAAAGCTTACAGCTGACGATGTCGTGTTCACGATTGATAGCATCCTCGATGAGAAGCAAAACAGCATGCTGAGAGCGAACTTATTCATCGGTGATAAACCCGTTAAGGCAGTTAAGGTGGATGATCTGACTGTAGAGTTCAAGCTTCCGCAGGTCAGCCCAGCTTTTGAAGCTACACTAGTGCAAGTATTTCCGATTCCAAAGCATATTTTTGAGAATGAGACGGATCTAGAGAAAAGCACCAAGAATGCTGCTCCGGTTGGATCTGGCCCATTTAAATTTAAAGAATACAAAGCAGGCGAATATGTTACACTCGAGAGATTTGATAACTACTTTGGCGGCAAACCACATCTTGATTCTATAACGTACCGGATTGCTAAAGATACGAATGCTGCGAATCTCGCACTTCAGAATGGTGAGATCAACATTAAGTATCTAGATCCACAGGATGTTGGAACGATTGAGGCTTCGAACAATTTCGAAATCCTGCCTTATAGTGAAGGCCGATTGTCCTACCTGTTGTTCAATGCAAACAGTGATAGAGGTGCTCTTGCTAAAAAAGAAGTTCGTCAAGCCTTGTCTTTAGCCCTAAATCGTGATGAAATCATTCAGGCTGCTTATACTTCTAATGAGTATGCAGACCCGGCGAAGTCCTTTTTGACTCCGGATGCATTGTTCTATACTAATGACGTACCTTCTTTTGATAATGATGTAGAAAAAGCCAAAGAGCTTCTGCAATCGGCAGGGGTTAGCGATCTGAAATTGAGATTGATTGTATCGAGCGGTAATAAAGCTCAGGAAGCCATTTCACTATACGTGCAGCAAAAGCTAAAGGCCATTGGCGCTGAAGTTGAACTGCAAAATATGGATGCCTCGGCATATGGCCAGAAGTTCAGTGATATGAATTCAACAGATTTTGAACTTGCGATTGCAGGTTATATTATGGGTTACGATCCTGATGCTTACAGAATTTTGTATACTTCTACTGCAGACTCTAACTACTCGCATTATAATAATGCTGAAGTCGATAAGTTGTTCAATGATGGTGCAGGAGAAGCAGATGTAACTAAACGTGGTGAGATCTATAAGAAGATCCAAGAGATCATTGCTGATGATGCACCGATTTATCCAATTGCTAATACTAAGACTATTGTAGCTGTCTCCAAGAACTACGGCGGTCTAGAAGAAGCAGTCTTGAAGCCTGTCGTTATTTTTGAAGATTTATCGAAAATCTACCTTAAATAAGAACGGGAAAAAATAAGCTGGTCAATCCAGCTTATTTTTTTACCGATATAGAACTGGGAGAATATACGTATGAGACAACTTATCGTCCGAAGATTACTGCAAACCCTGCCGATGCTGTTTTTTGTCTCGGTTGTGTGCTTTGCGATGATTAAGCTGGCTCCGGGGGATCCGGTACTATCCTTCGTTACGCCGAATATGCACGCGGATGATATTGAGCGCATCCGGCATAACCTTGGGCTGGATAAGCCAGCCTACATTCAATATTTTATATGGATCAAAGAAGTACTGCAGGGCAACTTCGGTTATTCCCTTGTGAATCATCAGCCTGTATTGGAGCAAATTCTAGAACGTTTACCTGCAACAGCAGGTTTGATGGGCAGTGCAATCGGCTTAGCCGTTCTGTTGGCGATCCCGATGGGTCTGCTTGCTGGAGCTAACCGGAACCGCTGGGTGGATAAAGTAATTAATTTTTTATCCTATATCGGAATTTCAGTGCCTTTATTTTGGCTGGCCATCTTACTTATGTACTTATTCGCAATTAAGCTGCACCTGCTGCCTATAATGGGGATGCGAACCATTGGTGTGGAATCAGCGGTTGATGTATTGAAGCATGGTATTTTGCCTTGCGCCGTATTGGCGTTTGGATTTCTGGCCGGTTACGTACGATACATCCGCTCTAGTACGATTGGACAGCTAAAAGAAGAATATGTGCAGATTCAATATGCTTTTGGATCCAGCAAGACAACGATTCTGTTCCGTCACGTGCTTAAGCATGTACTGTTGCCAGTAATTACATTGCTCGGGATGTCGATGGGTGATCTGGTGGCGGGTGCAATTGTAACGGAGACGGTATTTTCATGGCCGGGTATTGGCTCTTTAGGGATGACTGCGGTTAAAGGGATGGATTATCCCGTAATTATGGGAATAACTTTGTTCTCTTCTTTAATGCTGATCATCGGCAATCTGGTCGCGGATATTCTATATAGCTTCGTGGACCCACGAATTAAATTAACGAGGTGACCTCATGAATCGCAGTAAATGGAAAAGTGTTGGAGATGAGCTATTTACGAATAAATTGGGTGTCGCAGCCCTCATTACTTTAATCGTCTTCACACTAGGCTCTATATTTGCTTTTTTATCCGGACATGATCCGAATGCAATGGATGTTTTGGCACGTTTGAAGGCACCCGGGGCGGATCATTGGTTTGGTACGGATGATTACGGCCGGGATTATTTTGCCCGAGCTTTGTATGGTGGCCGGGTATCTTTGCTAGTTGGTTTTGCTTCAATGATCATTGCCACGGGTATAGGTGTGACGGTGGGCGTAATCAGTGGATATTTTGGCGGATGGATTGATAATCTATTGATGCGGATGCTTGATGTAGTGATGTCCATTCCATCTTTCCTTGTGCTGCTGCTGCTCAGCGTATTTTTGAAGCCGAGTGTAGGAAACATCATTTTAATCATTGCTCTATTAATGTGGATGAACATTGCCCGTGTGATTCGTGCGGAGACGATGACGATTAAAGAACGGGAATATGTACTATATGCAAAAGCTTCCGGCCAGAGCAACTTCGGAATTATTTGGCGTCATATTCTTCCGGGGCTAGTACCTGTTGTGATTGTAGGTGCGACGAATAATATCGCTTCCGCGATTATGATGGAGTCGTCCCTAAGCTTCCTTGGGTTCGGGGTACAACCTCCGAATGCCACTTGGGGCAGTATGCTTAACAATGCGCAGGGATATATCGCTCAGGCACCTTATTTGGCATTGTTCCCGGGGTTATTGATACTATTAACGGTTCTGAGCTTTAATGTTCTGGGCGATATTTTGCGGGTTGGCTTTGAACCGAAGCTGATCCGAAGATAGGAGTGTGAAGACATCATGACGGAACGGCTATTGTCTGTTGAGAATTTGAAGGTTTCCTTCCAAACTCGGGATGGAGAGAATCAGGCAGTTCGTGGCGTTAGCTTTCATATAGATGCTGGAGAAACGGTAGGGATTGTTGGTGAATCCGGAAGCGGGAAAAGTGTAACTGCGAAGGCGATTATGTCGTTGATTACACCTCCGGGTAAAATTATCGCTGGAAATATTAATTTTCGTGGTGACAATTTATCTAACCTTTCGGAAAAAGAGTGGAGAAAACTGCGCGGTAACCGCATAGCGATGGTGTTTCAGGACCCCATGACTTCTCTTAATCCTGTGAAAAAAATCGGCCAGCAGCTTACGGAGGTCATCCGGCGGCATCGCGGCTTAAATAAGGAAGCAGCGTTTAAAGAGGCAGCAAGTATCCTGCGGCAGGTGGGCATTAATAATCCTGAGCAGCGGCTGCAGCAGTATCCGCATGAATTCAGCGGCGGGATGCGGCAGCGGGTCATGATCGCTATGGCTCTTTCCTGCCAGCCAGAGCTATTGATTGCGGATGAGCCGACAACTGCGCTTGATGTAACAATACAGGCCCAAATTCTTGATCTTTTTAAAGAGCTAAAAAATAATACCAGTACAGCTATAGCGCTGATCACTCATGATTTGGGTGTGGTGGCTCAGGTATGTACACGGGTTATCGTAATGTATGGTGGACTAGTGATGGAGGAAGGTACGGTGGAGGATATTTTTTATCGCCCACAGCATCCTTACACGAAAGGTCTGCTTCGCTCCATTCCGAAACGTGACGGCAAATCGCGTGAACGTCTAATTCCAATCGAAGGCACACCTCCGGATTTGTTGAATCCTCCTTCTGGCTGTCCCTTTATGGAACGTTGCCCTAATGCTTTTGCCCGTTGCAGCGAACGTCCTCCGGTAATCGAATTATCGCCCGGTCACCGTTCGATGTGCTGGTTAGCAGATGGTGTGCAGGAGACTCCAGCCGTAGCTGGCGTTGAAGGGAGCGGTTCGGTTGAGTGACAATAAGATTCTAGTGGACGTAAATAATCTCAAAAAACATTTCTCCAAAGGCAAGGATATGTGGGGACGCGATACATCGGTGCTTAAGGCAGTAGATGGCGTAAGCTTTCAGATACGACAGGGAGAGACCTTTGGGCTGGTTGGAGAGTCGGGAAGCGGCAAGTCCACGGTTGGACGCTGCTTGCTGCGCTTATATGACTACACAGACGGTGAAGTGTCTTTTGACGGGCAGCCGCTGAGCAAGCTTGGAGAGAAGCAGCTAAAACCTTTTCGCAGACGCATTCAGTCGATCTTCCAAGATCCCTATTCATCACTTAATCCAAGCTTAAGTGTGCTTGATCTGATCAGTGAGCCGATGAAAATCCACGGTATCCACGAAGGTGAAGAACGCAAAGAAGCTGTTGCGGCATTGCTGGAAAAGGTAGGTTTAAAAAGAGAACATCTCTACCGCTTCCCGCATGAATTCAGCGGTGGCCAACGCCAGCGGATTTCGATTGCCAGAGCATTGTCCGTAAGACCTGAATTTGTTGTGTGTGATGAACCGATCTCAGCGCTGGACGTGTCTGTCCAGGCTCAGGTAGTGAACATGCTGGAGGATTTGCAGTCCGAATTCGGCTTGACCTATCTCTTTGTCGCACATGATCTGTCGATGGTACGGCATATTTCTGACCGGATCGGCGTGATGTATGGCGGTCGTCTAGTGGAGGTAGCCGAAAGTGATGAGCTGTACGAGAATCCTATTCATCCTTATACAAAGGCGCTGCTGTCTTCCATCTTGGAGACGGATCCCCGGCGGGCCAATCAGAGAATTATTTTAGACGGATATTCGCAAGAGTATGGCAGAGCTGAGACTTCCACACTACAGGAAGTAAGTCCGGGCCATTATGTTGCTTATGATTTTACGGTATGATTAGACTCTATATATAGATTGGGAGGGATCAGAATGTCAGAGAACTTAAACCGGGTAAAGTTATCCCAGTGGGATGCGTTATTGGTGGAATCACTCCGCTCCTTGGGGTGGTCTGATGAGGATATTCTTCGTAAAGTGGCAGAGGGCGATTTGCCCGTTGACGAGAGCGAATACCAATTTGATTATAAGCAGCTGACTACGTTGCAGTCAGAGCAGCCGGAGTTGTTCGGGCAAGCGGTGAAGACAGGCTATCAGATTAAATACAACACGATTCGTGGGATTCGCAGCTGGATATGGGTAGCTCTGGGCAAAGAAGCGGCTCTGGAGCTTGAGGAAGGTAAGGAAGCCGCTGAGGTGGCTTTAACCTTGGCCGAGAAGGAACGTTTGGCTTCTGTGTTATCCTTCGGTTGGCAGATCGAGAGCGATACGAAGGCAGCGTTTGGAGATACAGCTGTCTACCGGATTGCACCGATTGGACGTTAAGCTGAATAGCTACAGTAAAAAACGATTGTTGCGGGGAAGGACTCCCTGTGCACAATCGTTTTTTTGTTATATTTCTCGCTTAAATGCTTATCTTTAATATACGCTTACCGCTGGGTAAAATACCTCATAGTGTGCAGCCTCAATCCAGCTTCCTGTCTTAAAATCTCTGCCCCGGACAAGCACTTTATCGCTATACACTTCTACATAGAAGCAATGGAATCATTGCCGGCAAGGTGAAGAGCACCGGTTTCAACTCCCCTATAAATCTCGAACGTTTCATTATTCTGTCGATACCCCATTCCATCTTCTGTTTTTTGCGGTATAATTCTGAGGAAAGCTCTTCCGTTCAAAAAAAATTGTACACTCATCGAGCGGCTGCGTGGTCAAGTGGACGTAAAGATCGATGCGAGATTATGTAAAAAATTAAGAGATTAGCGCAGGTAGTTGCTATTTTGTGTAAAATAGAAGGGTAGATTCTAAGTGGAATGAAGGTGCAGCTATGAAACAGGTAGCCTTTGGTGAAGAGAATAAAGACTTATCTCCACGCGAGCAGCTGCTGCGTCCGATGATCGATGCGATTGCTCAGACGATGGACCTATATGGTGCGAATTATTCATTCGGGCAGCTGTATGGAATTATGTTCTTTGAAGACCGTCCGATGACGCTTGAAGAGATGAAGAATGTGATGAATATGAGCAAGAGTAATATGAGCTATGGAGTCCGTTCTTTGATGGCCTCCAAGATGGTCACTAAGCTGGAGGAGAAGCGGGACCGAAAGGATCTGTATGCAGTGGAAACAGATTTCTTTCAGACCTTTAAGAACTTTTTTGGGATGAAGCTGCAGCGGGAGATTGATGTCATGAAGCACGCTTTAGACGTTGTCATTCCTGAGCTGGAGGGATTGGTTCAAGCCGTGGATACGTCTGAGGAGGAGCGGCAATTCTGCCTGAAGGATCTGGAGAAGCTGGAGCATGCCGTTCAATATTATCATTGGCTGCAGCAGTTCGTGGACGAGCTTGGGGAAGAGAATTACTTCGCAGATAAGAGAAGGTCCTAGACCGTCTACAATCACATATAGATGTACATAATTGTATATAGATCTCCATTTTTGCGGGGTGTTCCTTAAGCCGGTTCAGGCTTGAGGTTCGCCCTCTTTTTTATGATAAAGAAACAAAAATAAGAAGAAAATGTAACCAATAGCAGGTGGAACTTCCATAAAATATATAGTTACATAGGGACAAGAAATGTTGTTAAGGAGATTCTGAGATTGAAAACAAAAAAATATATGCTGCTTGTTGTCATAGTTCTACTGCTGAGCCTTGCTGCTATTTTGAATACACAACGTGAACCTTCAACAATAACTATTAACGTAAATGGTCAAATGATAAAGACGATAGCTGCCAATCCAGCCTCGCCTGATGATCTTATGATCCCGAAGGCGGTAGCTGAACAGGCACTAAATACACAAATCGGCTGGCAGAAATCCGGACCTCTTCCAAAAGGTATTTACTACAGAGATCAGGTGGCTGTGCTGATGTATCATCATCTTTCTGAGAAGCCCATGCCACAGTTTCCTTGGGTGTTATCGGTTGATCGGTTTGATGATCAAATGAATCTGCTGAAGCAGGAAGGTTTTCATGTGATCACCATGGCGGAATACCGTGAATTTATGCTGAATAACGGCGCAGTTCCGGACAATGCAGTGCTGCTGACCTTTGATGATGGATATGAGAGTTTCTATAAATTGGCGTTCCCCGTTTTGCAAAAATACGGATATACAGCCGTCAATTTTGTTATCGTATCTACAATAGATCACCCAGATCCGAATAGCGTACCGAAGCTCACTTGGGAGCAAATGCGGGAAATGAAGCATGCTGGGATGGGATTTTATAGTCATACCTATGATTTGCACCATTATGGGATTGTCGATGCCGAGGGCGGGCAGCGGCCAGCTGCAAGTGCCTTGTTATATGTTGATGATGAGAACAGGAATGAGATGAATGTCGAATACTACAGCAGAGTTACACGTGATCTGGCTAAGGCGGAGCAAAGGCTGAAGGAAGAATTGGGCAATACGGATTCGGCGATTGCTTTTCCTTATGGGTCCTACAATGACAGATTGCTGGCTGTTTGTGATTCGCTGGGGATTTCACTGACCTTCAAAATTGAGGATGGGATTAACACCAGAGCGGATCGGAATGCCGCACGAATTAACGGGGGAAGTGAGACACTTACCGCTGCGTTGACGCTTGATCAGATGAAGCATATCGATTTGCCTATGGAATTGACCTTGAACAACCAAAAGGTGAATATGGTAAGGAATTCTCCTGAAATGAGGAAGGGAACCTTGATGGTTCCATTTCATCAATTATGCAAAGATCTGCATATAGATATGAAATATGATCCGAAACGCCGAATCGTTGAATTGACTCATATGGATGCAGGAGCATAAAAAGTGTCACTTTTATTGATGATGAGATTACAAAAAGTGAGTAAATTCGTCATTTTAGGCGAATCACTAGTTGCTATAAGTGAATTCCTTACTGTAGACTATAAACAGAGTACTAATTGGTAGGCGAATGGAGAGAACTGATGGAATTGTTTAAGCGTTATTACGCAAATTTAACGGTCCGGCGTTTTTTGATTTTAGGATTGGTTGCTCTGCTGCTATTCAGCATTAGAGATATGCTTAATTTGGTACTGTTGACGTTTTTGATTGCGTATGTAATGAATAGCTTTCAAGTGCTGCTCACGAAGCGCATTAACAAATATGTAGCAGTTAACAGCAAAGTGATTATTGTTATTCTATACCTTGCCTTAATCGCTGTAGTTGTCATAACCCTCGTTAATTATCTGCCTAAGGTTTTTATACAGATTAAACAGTTAACGAATTTTTTGACCAATTTGACCCCTGAGAACATCCCGCAGAATGATATAGTGCAGTATATATTCGCCCAGCTTAAGGATTTGAACTATCAGTCGTACATGAAAGACGGTATTGAATATGTCTTGAAAATAAGCAATTGGGGCACCAGCTTTGTTTTATCAACCATTTTGAGCTTTGTATTTATACTTGAGAAGAACAGGATCGTTAGTTTCACTTCCCGCCTTAAAGAGAGCAAAATCTCTTGGTTCTATGTAGAGCTTGAGTATTTTGGCAGAAAATTTATCTCCTCTTTCGGAAAAGTGATCGAAGCACAAATTCTGATCGCGTTGTTTAATACATGCTTTACGGTGATCGGACTCTGGATTTTAGGTTTTCCTTACCTTTTCGCATTATCCATTATGATCTTCTTGCTCAGTTTAATTCCGGTAGTAGGTTTTGTTATCTCGCTAATCCCACTTTGTATTATTGGTTACAATATTGGTGGCCTAGTCATGACGATATACGTACTGGCAATGATTGCCGTACTGCATTTTGTAGAAGGCTACTTCCTAAATCCTAAACTGATGTCATCCAAAATGAATTTGCCTATGTTCTATACGTTTATCGTGTTGTTATTCTCTGAGCATTATCTCGGGGTATGGGGTCTGATTCTGGGGATTCCGATCTTTGTATTCTTCCTTGATATTCTGGAGATTAACAGAGAGAACAAGATAGGAACTTAGGGATTCTGTTATAAAATAAGTGTTAAATATACAAAAACCGGCTAAATGGAAGATCCATTTAGCCGGTTTTTTTGTGTGTATGTTACAGCGTCGCTGTATGTATTCCCTTAACCGAAGGAAGTATGGACACTATCTGAAACGATGTCCCTCAGCTCCGCTTTATATGCCGCATACTGCTCGGTTGTTATGCTTCCAGCGGCTAACCGTGAATCCAATTGATCCGTTAGCTGGGCAACCTGTAGATCGATTACAGCTTCAATATCTTGGCCTTGTTCTGATGCAATATCTTGAAGTGACTTACCGTCATATATGGCCTCGTATAGATCCTCGTCCGTTGGCTGGTTAAGTACCTCCAATAATTCGTCTTGATCCGCGACCTCTGCGGTGGACCATTTAACAGGCGAACTTGCATTAGCGGTAAGACTAGTCCAAGCATTTCCGAAAGACATCACTACAACTACCGTTCCGACTATGATCACTCTTTTTATATCCATTAGAGTCCTCTTTTCTTGTTCTGCAATAACTTATCTTGCTTAAGCATCCGTCTAAAGTATCGTTTAAAATGGGTTCTAACTAGTTATATTGTAACCCGCGAAGCTGAACTGAAGCTTAAGCAATATTAAAAATAACCTAAAGATTTAACACGGCTATGATATAGCGATAATACACCGCAGGTATACTTTCCAGATGAGCTTCATTGCATATTTATGCATTGAATCACAATCAAACAAATGGGGAGTGTTCGGAGTTTTGAGAATAACAGCAAAAGCTAAACGTTTATTTTCCAGCATAATTGCCAGCAGTCTGATGTTGGGAATAATGGCTCCAGCAGGGTATGCCGAAGAGCAGCAGCTGGAGACAGAGCAGACATCTTCCGAATTAGAGGCGCATTTTGATGAACAGGTTGAGCTCAACACGCTTTTAAGTCAACCGACTGTAATGGCAGATGTGTACGCGGTACCTAATAATCCAGGAGCGCTACTGATTACAGAAGTTGTTCCGGATACTAAAAATGTAAAAGGGACAGATGGAACCTCTGTAGATGGTTACGAGTTTGTTGAGGTCTACAATAATACGGACAAGCCGGTTAATTTTAAGGATTATTATTTCTTTTATAATGACAAAGATACATGGGCACCTAATGGTGATGCTGTAATACCGGCGCATGGAAATATTGTTTTCTGGATTATGAACGGCAATAATCTGAATGTTCCTACGGAGGATTTCATCAAAAACTTTAATCCTTCTGCAGCTTTGCAGGAAGGAGTGAATCTGTTCCGGATCAACGGTGGCGGGGGGATGGCTAACACTTCTGCGCGTAATTTACAAATTAAAAGCAAAGCAGGAGATACGCTAATTGTTTCTGCTTCCTATGGAAAAGAACAGGTGAAGGAGAATAACGGGATCTTCTATCAATACTTGCAAGCAGATAGCTCCGTTATGAACCTCATGGTGAATTCGGGAACGGTTGTGGCTACGCCTGGAACCGTAGAGGCAGAACAAGTGCCTGAGCTAGTTCCTGGGAACAAGCAGCCAGTGATTGAACATATTGCACAGAGTAGTGTCGATCCAGCCGATCTCCCTATCAGTGCGAAGATTACTAATCTGGAAAGCGGGGCAGATGGATCACTGCCTGTAGTGAAGCTACAGTATGGCTCTCCTTCTCAGGCGAAAGATACGGTAATCACCATGACTTCAAAAGGTGGGGATGAATATGCGGCAATGATTCCTGCAGCTGCGCTGGAAGAGCCGGAGCTGCATTACAGCATCCGCGTTAATAATGTGACAGAGAGTTATTCTGTTCATGTGAACCTGCCGGCGTTCGATCCGAATAATGTGCCGCCGTTGTTAATCACAGAGCTGCTGCCGAATTCGACGAATGTAAAAGGAACGAGCAGCGACGCTTTTGAATTCATTGAGATCTATAACAATACTGATGCACCTGTTAATTTCAAGGACTACAAGGTTTATTATCGTTATCCTGATAAAGGTAACGCTTCCGATGTGAAGTGGCCTTCGACGCCAGAGAACTTTCTGATTCCTGCACAGCAGTCCGTGGTGTTCTGGGTTATTAATAGTGCCAATAGTACTTACACTGCTAATGATTTCAATACAGAATTCAACACAAACTTAATTGAAGGCACCAATCTCTTTTTGATCAAAAGCGATGGTATGGCGAACTCTGGCCGCCGGGCAGTCGTAATCAAGAGCAATACGGAGAAGGAGATTTCCTCTGCGTATTATGATGCTGACCTCACCTACGATGGTGGAGCTAAAGGTGATGACACCAAAGAGAATAAAGCCCTTCTATATAAGTATCCTGTGAATGGGCTGAGCAAAATGCTCAAGATCAGTACGGGGTCAGCCGTTCCGTCACCAGGCCAGACGGATGTAACACAACTTCCAAACACACCGATCCATGTGGAGCCGGATACAGAGAAACCAACAGTAGAAGATCTGACCGGCGTAACGGAGATTGATCAGTCGCTGGGTCTCGATTTGAAGGCTTTTGCTGATGACAATAAAGCTGTTACTTCTGTGGAAGTTAGAGTGTCTTCGGACAAGCAGCCGGAAGCTGTTAGCCACAATCTATCCCAAGACTTCAACGACAGCTTGTATCACTTTAATTTGACCTCTGCGGATTTGATTGGCAGAAATGAGATCCAGTATTACTTTGTTGTTTCTGATGGAACGAATGAAACACAATCTCCAGTAATGAAAGTAAAAGTTACAGGAGGACAGGATCAATCACCCCTTCGTTTGAATGTGAAGGAAGGGCAGTTGATCAATGGCTCCGTGACCGTAAAGGGAACCTCTGCCACCGCTAAGGCTGATGTCTTAGGCTTGAGCATTGACAGTAAGTTACTGGGCAATAACGAGGCATATAATGCACTGGAGAATGATGCCTACTTTGTATTTGAAGCTAAAAATGTGGACTATTATTTTAAAAATGCGATCACGATGGGACCGGAAGAACTAGGAGATGCCAGTATTCTGTATACCTTTATGGACCCGATTACTACGTATACTGCATTGACTTTTCCTATTTCTTCTGCCGCTTTAAAAAAGGGTACGGATAATGTGATTTACATTCGGGCGGGCTCTAAATCGTCTCCATTTGATCCTCGTCCTGAGGAGAATAAGGATGATTTTGAAGTAAAAAATGTTCGTCTCCTGCTGGCAGATGGTACCGAAATTTGGGACCCGGCTTATGCAGAACGTGATAAGGAAATCAAGATGGGGGACAGCGCAGGTAAGCATGAATCCCTCGGCTTCCAGTTTGATCTAAAAGCGGATTTGTTCCGTTCAAAGGCGTACAACTGGAATACTAAGGAAGCAACTGACGGAGAACATAAAGTAACGCTTACCGAAGGTGGAACGAAAGTATCATCAAACGTAATTGTCGACAACACGCCACCATCCATCAAAGCATCCATAGAAGAAGGACAAACTTACCGTGGCAATTTTGAAATTGCTGCTGAAGTTAAGGATACTTATGCGGGTGTAGATAAGGTCAGCGTGAAGCTGGATGGTAATGTTATTGAACTGCCCTATGCTACTTCATCCGGGAAGTTGTCGGCTGGGGATCATACGCTTTCTATCACAGCCTTAGATAGGATTGGCAATCAGGCAGAAAAGGTCATTACATTCCATGTACCGAATGAGAATCCATTTGCGCCACTGCTTATTTCTCCTACAAACTGGGAGACCGCTGTAGGTACTAATCCGACTTTAAAGGTTAAGGTTGAAGATCCTAATCAGGATAAGATAAACGTTACCTTCTTTAGAGGATTTAAGTACGATGCTAACCATCCGGAGCAAGGCTTTGCTGGGTTTATAAATGCATCCGATACAGAGCCGCCGAAACAATCCGTACCTGCGGGCGAACAAGCGCTTAGCAGTGATGACTACAGTAAAATAAGTGCGGTGGACGGACAATATTTAATTAATGATGCTGTCGATCAATTCCCTTATCAGCGTTATGAAATTAAGCTGGATGAGTCGGTTAAGGCGTCAGATCGTGTAGATATTGAATGGAAAGGGAATTCGTTGCCGGGACGTAAAGTAAGTCTCTACGCATGGAGTCCAACTCAACAAAAATGGGTACAGCTGGATCATTTAATCGCTGGAACAGAGGATTTTGAGCTGAAATCCACGGTTACAGCTGGAGAATATGCTAATGGAAATAGCATTGCAGTAATGGTTCAGGACGAAATTGCTTCGGTGGCTAAGACAGCACCAACAGTAACACAAGATACGTATGACTTTTCTTTTGTATGGATGTCTGATACACAATATTATTCACAGAGCTACCCTTACATTTACCGTAAAAATGTAGAATGGATAGCTGACAACAAAGAGAGCTTGAACCTGAAGTATGTTATTCATACAGGAGATATCGTGGATAAATCCTATCAGGAGTATGAGTGGAAGGAAGCTGACCGGGACATGAAGGTTCTGGAGGAAGCTAACATTCCTTATGGTGTTCTTGCGGGTAATCATGACGTAGGCCATCAAACCGGGGATTACACGAAATTCTGGGAGTATTTTGGAGAGTGGAGATTCAAGAATATGCCGACCTTCGGTGGCTCTTATGACAACAACAGGGGCCATTACGATTTAGTGTCTGCGAACGGAAATGATTTTGTTATTGTATACATGGGCTGGGGATTGGCTGAGGAAGAAATCGAATGGATGAATGAGATCGTTGCCCGTTATCCAGAGCGTAAAGCGATTCTTTGTCTCCATGAATACTTGCTGGTTTCTAATAACCGGGCACCTATTGCGGAAAAGATTTTTGAGATGGTTGTGAAACCTAATAAAAACGTAATCGCAGCACTGTCCGGCCATTATCATGATGCTGAGCTTAAAGTAGACGAGCTGGATGATAACGGTGACGGTATTCCAGACCGCAGTGTCTATCAAATGCTGGCAGATTATCAAGGCGCTGAAGAAGGGGGTCTCGGCTATATCCGACTGCTTCAGTTCGATGTTGCTAATAACAAACTTCGCGTGAAGACTTATTCGCCTTATTTGGATGATTATAACTACTATGATGAAGACGAATATCCAGGCAAAGATGAGTTCGTTCTGGATCTGGATTTACAGCCTGTGACTAAACGTGTGGCTACCGACTATATCGGAGTCAAGGTTTACAGCGATCAGGAAATTGCGGCCAATCCACAAGTAGAGAGTGGCGCGGAGACTCAGGTCACTTGGAGTAAGCTGAATCCGGATAGCTACTACCAATGGTATACAAAGGTTGAGGATGATCACTCCGGTAGTGTGCTTTCAGATATCTGGGGCTTTTACACTGGAAAAGAGGATGTGATGCCGACACCAGAGGTGACACCAACACCAACACCGACACCAGAGGTATCGCCATCGCCAGAAGTGACGCCGACACCAGCACCAGAGGTGACAACGGCACCTCCGGTAGTTTCACCAGTGCCAACAGTGACTCCAACGCCTACAGCCACACCTGGAGCGGGAAAGGGAAACATTGAACTGGCATTAGGAAGTAATGGGACGTATACAGCTGATCCGTCAGCCTTGAAGAAACTGATAGAGGAAGCTGCTACAGGGGGAAGCCTAAAGATTAGCGCAGGCGGAGCAACCCCGGCTCAAGATCAGATTAGAATTGCTCTTGATGCAGCCGCTGTTCAACAGGCTGTCGATAAGAAGTTGAATTTGAATATTGTTTCATCTAACGTTACCTTGAGCGTACCAACAAGCTCCTTACCAGCCATTCCGGCAGGCAGTGATATGCTGCTACTAAGCATTGATACGAGTATGATATCTGTACAGGCCAATGACGCTGGAATGAGTCCATTCAGAGCTAACGTTACGCTGAACCTCAGTACATCTGCAGGAGGCAAAGAAACGGCTATCCACCAGCTTAAAGGTGCTGTTACGATTACCTTGACGCTGACTAAGGAACAGCTTGCTAAGCTTGATACAGATTTTGCGGGTGTCTATTATGTAAATGGCAGCACGTTGGAATATTTGGGTGGAGTGTTTAAGGATAATACCGTTACCTTCACAACAAATCACTTTTCCTCCTTTGCGGTACTGGAATACCATAAGCAATTTAGGGATACTGCTGGTCACTGGGCAGAGTCGTATATTTCCAAGCTGACGGCTAAGCATGTGATTAAAGGGATCGACGATACGCATTATGGACCACAGGCGAATGTAACCCGTGCAGACTTTGTTACACTGGCCGTTCGTTCTCTCGGATTGGATGAAGCAAGTGGGGCAATCGTACAGAGTGCTTTTGCAGATGTATCTAAAGATGCTTATTATGCACAATCGATAGACAAAGCTGTCCAGCTTGGATTGATCCAAGGCAGTGATGACAAGTTCCGACCTAAAGATGCGATTACTCGTGAGGAGGCGGCAGTTGTCCTGCAGAAACTGATGCAGTATAAAGCTGGATTGCAAGCTTCCGTTGCTGCTGCTGCAAGCTTCAAGGATATGAATAGCGTATCTGAGTGGGCGAAGCAAGCAGTCATTGATTTACAGGCTAAGGGAATCCTTGACGGCAAGGGCAACAATAACTTTGACCCTCGTGGTAAAATAACCCGCGCTGAAATCGCAAAACTGTTATATGGAATAATCAAATTATAAGATAGGTTGGCAAAGGCAGGCAGAGGTGACTCTGGCCTGCTTTTTGTCTTTTTTGCGTGTAGTCTCCTTTTTCTTCTATGTAAAAAGGGAATTTCCACTATTCATATGATTTTTCATATATAATATTTTTGAATTAATTTTTAATTTTCAGAATCTTTCAAAATAAAAGGTAGATTGCAAGGAGTGCAAGTGAAATTAAATATCTCCAATCTGCCACTTCAGGAGTCGGGTAAAATATATTTACCAGTTAGAGCGTTATTTACCGGCCGTATCATCTTTTATGCAGGTTTATGATGAAGACAGCCATGCGCTTGTACTGGAAAGTGGTCTATAAGCTTCCAAGTTGGAGGGCACCTTTGAGGGTGTTCTTTTTTTGAATATATAAAATACTTACTTGACAGGTAGGAATAAAGGGGTATATGATATCACCAATACTTAAACAGTAATTAAATGAACAGTGAAATAATTCAACTGAGCTGATTGGACCACCAAAGGCTCCCGTACTTTTCCCTTGTCAGGGGTAGGTGCTGGGAGTCTTTTTTTATGGGCTGATTGGGAGAAAGCAGAGGTAAGTAAGCCATGAGCGAACAATATTGGAGACAGCTGGAGGAGACAGATTGGGCATTTCGCAAGGCGGTTCGCAGATTCGTGAAAGAGCGGGATAAGGTCGCCGTAGCAGGCATCTCCTTACCAGGCATGCTGATTCTGCACAAAATCATTCGTGATGGTGAACAAAGGCTAGGAGACTTAGCGGATGAACTAGACTTCACCTCAGGTGCGATTACCGCATTGAGCGATAAGCTTGAGGCGGGTGGATATACCGTGCGCAGACGTAAAGAAGGCGACCGTAGAACGGTAATGCTGGATATTACGGATAAAGGCCGCAAGCTGGCGGAGCAGAACAGCAACATCGGAGAACGATGTATTTCGCTTTTGTTTGAGGGGTTTACGGAGGAGGAATTGGCGCAGCAAAATGACTTTTATCAGCGGATCATTAGCAATTTGGAAGGATTCTCGGATATCCTGCTGAAGCTCGCCAAGGAGAATGCAGAGACCTCTCCAACCCTTGAACAGAAGCCACGAACAACCACCAAAAAAAGTAATTATCTTAGCTACTAAAAATTGAACGTAGGAGAGATGAACGATGGGACATTCAACCATTTATCCAACTGGAGCAACCGTATATAACCCTAACAAAGCCTGGAGTGGCTATACCGTATTTCAAGCTGGTGAAGAAGGTGTTGTACTGATTGATATGAACGGTAAAGAGGTGCATTTGTGGAAGGGGCTGCTTGGATTTCCGGCTAAAATCTTCCCGGGTGGTTATGTGCTGGGCAGCACAGGAAGAAGAGATCCTAAATTCGGAATACAGGATAATGTAGATCTGGTACAGGTGGACTGGGATGGGAACATCGTGTGGAAATATAACAGCTATGAACATATAGAAGATCCGGGTTATGAACCCCTCTGGTATGCCCGCCAACATCATGACTATCAGCGCGAAGGCAATCCGGTCGGATATTTTGCACCGGGGCTTGAACCCAAGGTAGACAGTGGAAAAACGCTAATTCTTGCTCATAAAAACATCTACAATCCTCAAATCTCCGACAAACAATTGCTTGATGACACGATCCTTGAGGTGGACTGGGAGGGGAATATCGTCTGGGAGTGGGCTCCAAATGAACATTTTGATGAGCTAGGCTTTGATGAAGCGGCCAAAAATGTACTATTTCGTGATCCTAACTCACGCTCTTTCGGAAATCTAGGTGGTGGTGTTGGAGACTGGCTGCATATCAATTCGGCTTCTTATGTAGGACCCAATAAGTTTTACGATGCAGGGGATGAGCGTTTCCATCCGGATAACGTGATCTGGGATGCGCGTGAAGCAAATATTATTGCGATCACGGATAAGCGTACCGGAGCCATCGTTTGGAGAATCGGTCCGGATTACTCGCTGCCAGAAGTGAAGCATATCGACTGGATCATTGGCCAGCATCATGCGCACATCATTCCGAAAGGTTTGCCGGGAGAAGGCAACTTACTTGTATTCGATAACGGGGGCTGGGGCGGTTATGGTCTTCCAAATCCATCTTCTCCTTTTGGGCAAAAAAATGCACTCCGCGACCACTCACGAATTCTGGAGATTAATCCCGTAACCCTTGAGATTGAGTGGCAATATACAGCGGCAGAAGCAGGTTTCTCTGTCCCAACCGATTCTTATAAATTCTACAGTCCATATATCAGCTCAGCTCAACGGCTTCCGAATGGCAACACCTTAATTACAGAAGGTTCTAACGGCAGACTCTTTGAGGTTACGCCAGAACATGAACTGGTATGGGAATATATTTCGCCATTTACGGACTCCAGAAATACCAACATGGTCTATCGTTCCTACCGTGTGCCTTATGCATGGGTACCACAGCTGGAAACGCCAGTTGAACAAGCGATTGAGCCAATAGACGTAACGCAGTTCAGAGTCCCGGGGTCTGCACCTAAAGGATCGGATTCTGTGGTAAGTGTGGCGACAACCCTGCCATTTGTTGAAGGAGCTGCTTGTGTGGCGACGACGGATGAAGGCAGCAGCCGCAAGGTAAATTAACAAATTTGAGGAGATGTGTCGGTTGAAAAAATCATGGATCAGCTCAAGCTTTCTGCTCTTATCTTTATCAGTGGTTATCCTTTTATCGGGCTGCAGCTCCAAGGGCGACGCGGCTGCCTCTAATGCCGCTAAAGAGGGAGCGGCGAACAGCAAAGCAGAGACATTAAAGATAAAAATTGCTGACATCAATACGAATCCCACTTTTCGGGTGGCACTAGATAAAGGCATCTTTGCCAAACACGGGATTGACGCTGAACTGGTCAACTTTGGTTCCCCTGCGGAAGGTGTAAATGCCCTTTTTATTAAACAGGTGGATGTGGCTTTTGGGGCAGACTTCCCCTTGCTGAACGCAGTGGCGAAGGGCGATTATGCTATTATCGCCTCGGCGGGATTAGCGACTGATGAAGCGTCCACTGAATGGAAATTGTTCGTACAGGACGATATTCAGAAGGCTGAAGACTTGAAGGGGAAGAAGCTGAGTTTCATACGCGGTACTTTCATTCCGTACCTTTGGGATGAATATTTGAAAGAGCATAATGCTGCTCTCAGTGATGTGGAGTTGATAGGACAGGGTGCCTTTGATGAAGCTTATATCGCTTTGAAGCAAGGTGCTGTGGATGGAGCATGGTTTTATGGTTCGGTTCTGAATGATAAGCTCTACGCGCTTAAAGGTGTTCATGAACTGACAGATATGTCTAAAACCACGGTTCGATTGGGGATGGGGATTGTAACGGGAAATGATTTTGCGACTAAGAATCCGCAAGGTATAGCGAATTTCCTAGCAGCGGTGAATGAAGCCGGAGCCTATGCTCAGGCTCACCCAGATGAGGTTGCTGATCTGATGTATAAGGAAGTGAAGCAGCCTAAGGAATCAACGATAAAAGATCTGCCGAATAATCCGTGGGCACTAGGATTTACTCAAGCAGCGTATGACAGTTTGACCAAGCAAAAGAAATATATGGTCGACAACGGAATCATTGAGAAGGATTTTGATCTGGATAGCAAACTGAATCTCGAGCCGCTGGCGAAGGCATTGCCAGAAGAGGTTACGTACAAGAAATAGGGGGAGTTCAGCATGTCATTATCTGCTAAGCAGCATACCATTCATATTGAGCAGCTCCGTAAAAGCTACAGTGAACCGACTGCTGGGGACGTTCACTACATTATAAAAGATGTAGATCTCGTAATTAAAGGTGGCGAATTCTTCGTTCTGCTCGGGCCGAGTGGTTGCGGGAAATCAACACTGCTGAATATGATCGCCGGCTTTGTCTCCAAATCCGGTGGGCATCTACGGGTGGATAATGTAGAGGTGAATAAGCCCGGCAGAGATCGGGCGGTTGTGTTCCAGCAGGCTGATTCCTCCTTATTCCCTTGGTTAACCGTTCGTCAGAATGTGGAGTTCGGATTGCGGATGAAGAAAATCGCAAAGGTGGAACGGCATACAATATCGGATAGGTTCATCGGGCTTGTTGGGCTGAACGGGCATGAGGAGAAGTTCCCGAAGGAGCTGTCTGGGGGTATGAAGCAGCGTGTTCAGCTGGCTCGGGTGCTGGCGAATGATCCAGCGATTCTGCTGATGGATGAGCCATTTGGTGCACTGGATGCGATGACGCGCCGAACGATGCAGAAGGAATTGGTCAATATTTGGCGCCAGACACATAAGACGGTGATTTTTGTAACTCATGATATTCAGGAGGCGTTATTGCTGGGAGAACGAATTGGTATTATGTCAGTAGGACCGTCCTCTAATATTACGGATATTTATGACAATACACTTCCGTATCCGCGGGACGTAACCTCACCGGAATTCTACTCGTTATACAATCAAATTCAAGGTCATTTCGAAGAATAGGATAGGGTGAGACAGATGAGGAAATGGGTGGAGAAGAAGTGGGTTTCCGTAACCCTTCTATGGATTACCGCGCTCTGCGTCTGGCAGCTTGGAGCTGTAATCTATGGCCCCGATGTGATCCCCGGACCATGGAGTACACTTAAAGGCGGACGGGAGCTGCTGGAAGACGGAACCTTGCTGCAATATATCGGAATTAGCTTTTACCGGGTGCTCATTGGTTGGGTACTCGGCAGTTTACTGGCGATTCCCGTAGGACTAATCATTGGGAAGGTGAACTTGATCCGTATTTTTGCGGAGCCTTTCCTGAACTTTATCCGTTTTATCCCGCCGATTGCATTCATTACTTTGTTCCTAGTATGGTTTGGTATTGGGGAGCAGTCGAAGATTGCGTTAATTATGTACGCTACCTTTTTTATCGTGGTGCTGAATACTTTAACCGGTGTGATGTCCGTGGAAGAGGACAAAATCCGCTCAGCCCGCAGTATGGGCGCCAGTGAGTGGCAAATTCTGATTCATGTGGTCGTTCCGGCGACGATCCCTTATATTTTTACGGGTATCCGGTTAGCGATGGGCACCTCATATATGGCGATTATCGGCGCGGAAATGATTGCTTCGAACGAAGGTGTAGGTTATCTGATCTGGAATTCCCGGTTGTTTTTCCGTACGGATTGGATCTTTGTCGGGTTATTCTGCCTTGGCTTTATGGGCTTCTTTACGGATCGGCTTTTTGGCTGGTTCGGTAAGAAGGTGCTTTACAGATACGGTGTTGTCAGTGTGGCAGCGCGTAGGCGGTAGTTATATTCATACATGTAAAACTGCCTGGAAATGTCGGGCAGTTTTTTACTTGGACTGAAGTTTATACGAATATTTTTTGTCATTGTAATTAAATTGGATGGAATCCAGTGATGAGGGATTAAGAGAATAATCATTTATTTTTTCTTTGTTGCCAGTCAGAAGATTATAAATATAAACTTCGTAACTATAGCTACCATCTGCATTTCCAGGAAGTATGGAAACCGATAGATAAAGTTTTTCTTTTTCATCAACTGCATAACTATAAAATTTACCTCCAGATGAATGGAATTGAGCAATTTCTTTATTAGATGTTGGATCGTCTACTTTCATCACCCAAGCTTGTTCTCGTATCGGCTGAGCTCCATCAGTGAAAATGGAAAAGGTATGATAGAGGATATAATCATCTAATCCAAAAACGCCGCTAACCACCAGAACAGCATCGCCATCATTTAAAGGTAACGTCAATAGCTTCTTGGACTTTTCTACAGCTAGTGATTTTTCATTAGGAGAACTTAAATAGAAAGTGAATGGCTCTGTTGGAAAATAAAATGGATTTGCTTCTGTTCCAGGGGCAATGTTCATTTTTGGGGCTGGCAACCATACGATACCGGCAGAGGTTTTGACAGCGTAGTTGTATTGTTCTGTATTCTGATCACGTAATGGGAGGGTGTAAAGATCACTGTTTATTTGAATGATTTTATTACTTGTATCTGGCGTGTTATTTTTAGGAGGAGTAGCTGCATTGTTGCAAGCTGAGATAAGCAAAGTACATAGAAATAAACCTGTTACCATCTGAATTTTTGTAAACAGCATTTTTCAAGCTCCTCTGAGGGTCATTTCTTATTATGAATAAATACTACTATACATCAGTAAAGTTCTATTTTAGTGTAATTAATGTAATTATTTTCATAAAAACATTTCTAAGGGAAACGGCGGTCATCTAAAAAAGACGACAGGTCGTTTCTTTTTATTTACAAATATTCCTATTCTCCTTAATGCCGCGAAAATAGTACACGCCTATACTGCAATTGGGTGCCTAACAGTTGGAGCATAAAGAGCCCGCAAATAAGAAATAGGAGTGAAGGGGAAATCATGAAAAAAGGGATCAACAATCAATTATCGATGGGTCTAATGTTATCCTTGCTCGTCCTGTTGCTTGCTGCTTGTGGAAATTCGGCCAAGGCTGAAGAAACAACGAATGGAAAGGCTGGCACCAAAGAATTAAGTCTGACTGAGATCGAGAGTAAAGCTAAAGAAGAGGGCAGTATCATCAGTGTAGGAATGCCGGATTCCTGGGCGAACTGGAAAGATACATGGAGTGATATGAACAGTAAGTATGGTCTTACACATTCGGATACCGATATGTCGAGCGCGGAGGAAATTGCCAAGTTTGATGCGGAAAAAGACAAACCAACGGCCGACATCGGAGATGTGGGGATTGCGTTTGGATCGGTTGCTGTGGATAAAGGGGTAACCCAGCCTTATAAAACATCCTACTGGGATGAAATCCCCGATTGGGCTAAGGATAAGGACGGGAATTGGATCGTCGGCTATCAAGGCACCATTTCTTTTCTGACTAACACTAAGCTCGTGGCGAATCCACCGAAGAGCTGGGAAGATCTGAAGAACGGTAACTACAAAATCATCGTTGGTGATGTAACCAAGGCTGCTCAAGCACAGATGGCTGTATTGGCCGCAGCGATGGCCTTTGGTGGCGACGAGTCGAACATTGAACCGGGGATTGCTTTTTTCGAGGATTTAGCTAAAAAAGGACGTCTCTCCAATGCAGAAGCTTCCCTTGCCAACATCGAAAAAGGGGAAGTAGAAGTTACCCTGCTGTGGGATTTCAACGCTTTGAACTATAGAGACCAGATCAACAAAGATGGCTTCGCGGTAGCCATTCCGAAGGAAGGCAGTGTCGTGAGCGGGTATGCCACGATCATCAACAAATATGCGCCGCATCCTAATGCGGCGAAGCTTACCCGCCAATACATTCTTAGCGATGAAGGACAGATTAATCTTGCCAAAGGTTACGCTCGTCCGATCCGTGACAGTGTAACGTTGCCGGATGATGTTGCAGCTAAGCTGCTGCCAAAAGAAGAATATGTTAACGCTAAGCCTGTTGGTGATTACAAGGTATGGGAAGAGACGGCAAAAACCATTCCTCAATTGTGGCAGGAACGTGTGCTTGTACATTTGAATTAGTATTCATTTCTCCCCAAAAAAGAAGCAGGGCGCCTTCGTCATGATGCCGTAAGGCGCCTTTGTTCTATTCCCGCGACAAGGAGCGAGTAAGATGAAACAAAGAAGCCGCGGTGTGATCCTGGCACTTATTCCATTTGCACTAATGGTGTTAGCCTTTCAACTGGTACCTATACTATCCATGCTGACGGGAAGCTTTCGCACAGCGGACGGAACGGGATTTACGTTAGGCAATTATCTGCATGCGTTGCAAAGTGCCTATTACATGCAGGCGATTAAGAACAGTCTGCTAATCTCCATAATCTCAAGTCTGATAGGGATCATTGTCGGGCTTTTTTGTGCTTATTGCATTACCCGGTTTACCCCGAGAGTACGCGATAGACTTCTGATGCTGTCGAATATGACCTCTAACTTCGCAGGTGTTCCGCTGGCTTTTGCTTATATCATTTTGCTCGGAAATAATGGGGTGTTTACACTCTTATTTAAACAGTGGGGCTGGAGTGTTTTTGCCGATTTTGATCTATATAGCTGGTCAGGTCTAATACTGGTGTATGTATACTTTCAGGTTCCGTTAGCCTTACTGCTTTTGTACCCGTCCTTTTACGGAATTCGTGAGCAGTGGAGAGAGGCAGCGTCCTTACTGGGGGCTGGGCCTTGGCAGTTCTGGAAAACGATAGGCCTGCCTATTCTAACTCCAGCGATCTTCGGCACACTTGGAATTCTTTTTGCTAATGCAATGGGGGCTTATGCCACGGCTTACGCATTGGTTGGCGGAAATTACAATCTGTTGGCGGTACGTATCGGTTCACTGGTTGCCGGAGATGTGGTTACACAGCCACAAATGGGGAGTACGCTTGCTGTTCTGCTTGGTCTGACTACGATTTTGGCGGTTTATCTGAACCATTTAATGGTGCGGCGTGCGGAGAGGTTCGGAACGAAAGCACTCAGTAAACCGGATGTGAAAATCAAAGCTTCCCGGCGTTTATGGACAGCTCGTGAGGAGGCAGGGCAATGAATATACGTAAAGCAGGCTTTGCTCCACGCACCTTCATGCTGCTGCTCATGGTGTATTTGCTGCTTCCTCTTTTGGCAACGGGTATTTATGCTTTTGCACAAGATTGGCAGAATACCTTGCTGCCCCGAGCTTGGACGCTGAATTGGTTTGGGGAAATGTTTGAGGATATTCGCTTTCTGGAGGCGCTTTGGACCTCGCTTTATTTATGCCTGATCAGCGTGGTGCTGAGTCTAGCCGTGATGCTGCCAGCTGTTTTTGTCATCACCCTCTATTTTCCGCGTTGGGAGAGCTTTATGAAAGGTATTGTTGTTTTGCCTTATGCGGTGCCTGGTGTTGTGGCTGCGGTAGGTCTTATTCGTACCTATTCCTCTGGTCCTTTTGATATCGCTGGAACAGCGTATTTATTAGTGGGGGCATATTTTGTGGTCATCCTTCCCTATATGTATCAGGGCATTCGCAATAGTCTGTTAACGGTTAATGCCGTTGAACTGCTGCATGCTGCGGAGCTGCTTGGTGCCCGCCGAAGAACGGCCTTCGTGAATGTGATTTTGCCTAATATATGGCCTGGGGTTATCGTCTCTACACTGTTATCATTTTCAGTTCTATTCGGCGAATTTGTCCTTACGAACATGTTAGTTGGCGGACATATTCAGACGATTCAGGTATATCTATATCAAAGGGTTGGTGAAAGTGGACATTTAGCCAGCGCGATTGCGATCTCTTATTTTCTGTTTATTCTAATTCTTTCGATGGTACTCATGAAGCTCGGTAAAAAGATGGGAGGGGGCGTTAAGGGATGAATGATTATCTAAAGCTGCAGGGTGTATGCAAAATGTTTGGGAATACCTGTGTGTTAGACAATGTTGATTTGGAGATCCGTGAAGGTGAACTTGTAACACTGCTAGGCCCCTCCGGTTGTGGAAAAAGCACATTGCTACGCTGCATAGCCGGTCTTTCAGAGCTGGATGGCGGCAGAATTCTTTTGGAAAATAAAGATCTGGGAAGTTTGCCGCCCCGTAAGCGCGAGGTAGGAATGGTGTTTCAGTCTTATGCCTTGTTCCCCAATCTGACGGTGAGCCAAAATATCGAGTATGGAATGAAAATGCGGGGATTATCGAAATCAGCCCGCCATCATCGCTGCGCGGAATTGCTGGCATTGGTCGATCTGGAAGATAAACGGGATGTATATCCGCAGTCCCTCTCCGGTGGACAGCAGCAGCGGGTAGCGCTGGCTCGTTCTCTAGCGGTGCAGCCCAAAGTATTGCTGCTGGATGAACCCTTAAGCGCACTAGATGCTAAGATACGCAAGAATTTACGTGCAGAAATTCGTGATATCCAAAAAAGGTTTAACATGACGACACTATTCGTGACACATGATCAGGAGGAAGCGCTGATTCTTTCTGACCGCATCTGTATTATGAACGGTGGCCGGATTGTGCAGGATGGCACACCTGAGGGGTTGTACTCCGCACCACGAACAGAGTTCGTTGCCCGGTTTATGGGCAGTTACAATGTATTGACCCGATCAGAAGTGATGACGTTGTTCCGGGGGATAGATAGCACGCAGGACCGCTTTGCTATTCGGCCTGAGGCGGTTACGCTGCTGCATGAGGGTGCGGGACTTCACGAGGTTGCTGCCGGAGTGCAACTGGTGGATGGCATCATTAAATCTGTCTCCGTGTTGGGCAATATTATTAGGTGTACGGTAGAGGTAGAAGACATTTGCTTAACGGTTGATCTTTTAAATGACGGACGCTGGCTGAGGCTGGTGGAAGGGGCTAACGTCACCTTGGCTCTGAACCCTTCTGAGCTGCTGCATCTGGAACGAGAGGGAGCGTAATAAGATGACTGAAATGAACAATAAACTTATTGTGGTAGTGTTGGACGGACTTAGATATGAGGCCGCACGTGAATATATGGGGTATATGGAGCATCTGGTGGAGCAGGGGAAAATATCATGTCACCGAGTGAAGTCGGAATTGCCCAGTCTGTCACGCCCGCTTTATGAAGTACTCTTGACGGGGACACCTGTGACCAAAAATGGAATTACGGCTAACCATATTGTGAGACCAAGCCATGAAGAGAGCGTATTCCATCTGGCAGTGGCCGCTAATTTGCGCACAGCTGCTGTCGCCTATCATTGGGTCAGTGAGCTTTATAATTCGGCCCCTTTTGATCCGCTGGCTGATCGCCATCAGCACAATGTGATGAAGCCCATTCAGCATGGCAGCTTTTATTTCGAGGATCACTATCCCGACAGTCATGTGTTTGCCGACGCGGTGTATTTACGGAGTGCCTATGATCCGCATTTCCTATACATTCACTCCATGAATATAGATGACGCCGGGCATCGTTATGGCGGCGAGAGTAAAGAATATGAGCTTTCAGTGCGTAATGCCGACGGTCTGCTGGCCACTGTTTTGCCTATTTGGATGGAACAGGGCTATAAGATTATGATTACGGCAGATCACGGAATGAACGCAAATGGGTACCACGGCGGGATAACCCCTTCCGAGCGAAATGTGCCATTATATACGTTTGGGGTAGATGTATTATCTTCAGAAAAAGAGGAAGAAATGCTGCCACAGCTGCGAATGGCTCCTTTAATGTGCCGCTGTTTGGGGCTGGCCCCTTCGGCAGCAATGAGTAAGGAGGGCTTGCCTCCACTTGTGCAGAAGCAATCTCATGACAAAGTGGAAGAACCTTTGCCGTTGGTATGAAATAAAATAATTAGCACTAGAAAAATCATATATTTTACCCAATTAGGAGGTTGTCTATTGAGCGCTTCTAAAGCTATGAAATGGATTACGGGTTCCTGTGAAATTATTTTGGCAATTCCAATTCTGGGTGCTGCTATTGTTATTGGCACGGGGTATTCCGTTCTGGGGTTGATGTTTATTCTACATGTGATTACATTGATTTTATCTTCAAGAGACCGTGAGTCTATCTACGGTTCAGTGCTAGGAATTATAACTTCTTTATTGGCATGGATTCCTTTTGTGGGCTGGTTCTTGCACTTAATTACTGGGATTCTGTTGATGGTGAGTGGAGGACAGAAGTCCCGTTATCCGTCGAACCATATCTATCCACAATGATGTAAAATGACTTCAATACAGCCCAATTCGGACGTTTGTCCGGTTGGGCTGTATTCATGTTATAATGAGGGCACATTTTAGCAGTAAGCACAGAGAGGAGGCGCATCCATATGGAAATAACCGCACAAGAAGTAGCAGAATGGATGGTGAAGGAGATTCGTTTTACGGGTACCTTGCATCAGACGGCGGCGATTGAATATGTGAAAGAGAATTTTGGAGAACAATTTGTATTTGTGAATGAGAACGGCAATGCCTCACTCTCCAAAGAAGTGAAGAAAGCTTTCCGGAAACTCCATGGCGGGAGAATTGCTTGGGATCGAGACGGGTTCTTGTGGGCTTGGACCTAGGTTTGGCGTTTAAAAAAATTTATAAACTGTTCAACTTATATAATGAGATAAAAAACGGACCATGCATGTACTGCAATGGCCCGTCTTTTTACATTCTTTGTTAGTTAGATATATTCGGTCATTCCCTGTTCCTTTAGAAGCTCCACGATATCTTTGACTGACTGCGCTTTATCCTTGGGACAGATTAATAGTGCATCCCCAGTATCCGCAATGATGAACCCGTCTACACCAATGGTCGTGATCAGTCTGCCATTTCCATAGATGATTGAATTATGGGTATCTATCCCCACATGATTTGCTTTTATAATGTTGCCTGCATCATCCGGAGGGAAGATTGAACCCAGTGCATCCCAGCTGCCAATATCATTCCAGCCAAACTGCCCGGAAAGCACGACAACTTCATCAGAGCGTTCTAAAATGCCGTAATCAATCGAAATATTCTGAAGCGTTGGATAGATGGCATTAATAACTTCCTCTTCCTGATCTGTACCCAAACAATCACTGATGGGCAGCATGGTTTTGTAGAGTCGAGGTAGATAACGTTTGAAATTATCAATAATGACAGAGGTCTGCCAAATAAAAATCCCACTATTCCATAGATAATTACCGGATGCCAGATAACTCTGTGCATTCTGAAAGTTTGGTTTCTCTACAAATTCATCTACATCATATACAGCCACTGGGCTTGTCGCAATCGGCGTCTTATCAAAGGCAATATAGCCGTAGCCAGTAGATGGGAAAGTAGGCTTGATTCCGATGGTTACTATTTTGTCTGACTCCATGGCAACAGTACAGGCTTCGTCTAGTGTAAGACGGAATTGTTCCTCATCCGTTATATAGTGATCGGAAGGCAGGACGACCATTAAGGAATTGCCATGAGATTTCTCTATAGATAATGCTGCAAAAAGAATGCTAGCGGCTGTATTTCGCGCCACAGGTTCAATTAGAATATTAGCTTTGAGAACGCTGCTGTGCATAATACTCTCCAACAATACTGCTTGGGTACGATTAGTAACGATAACTGTATTCTCCTGAGGAATAATCCCTTTGAAGCGTTCAATCGTATCGTTTAGCATAATGTCGTTGCCACTAATATTCAGCAGCTGCTTTGGGATTTCTTGTCTGGACAGGGGCCAAAACCGTGTTCCGCCCCCGCCGGCTAGGATCGTAGCATATTTATTCATGATGCATCACCAACCGGGCAATTGTGAAGGATATAATGCTCTCCGAGCCTTGGTTCAGGTTGAGCCCCGCGGCATGGATGCCGTCATAACAAGCACCAGTCTGCGGATCGATCAGAGGGATTCCCAAGGAATTATGCCCTAGATACCAGTTGTAGCATAATTCTGCTTGCGTAAGATAGGCGGGGTCCTCAAGAACAACAGCTGCTTCCCGGCAGGCCAGCAGCATCTCGCAGGCTTCAATGGGCTGTTCATCATAGGGTGCAGCCAGCCCATCACGCAGCAGCCAGCCATGGCTGCCGATCGGTTTATAGTAACCTTTGCTGGAGAAGGTGGTGGAAGCTAGGAAATCCAGGCTTTCCTTGGCGGTCTCCCGCAGGTCTTTATTCCCGGAGATCAGGAAGGCCCGAAGCAGAGCCCAGGGCAGCATGGAATTGCCATAAGTGATGCTGTCCTCGAACCAATTCCAGCCGTGCCCCTTATAGCGGGTATATTGATTATGCAGCCGAACCGCAATATTTTCGATCAGACTCTCAATGGTTGCCCTTGGCAGAAAGGCGGCTTCTTCGGTCGTGTTTTCAGTATGCGGGTATGGAAAAGCATAACCTAATGAGCCCGGTGCTTCGGTAAGATAACTTAGGCCGATGATGGCATAGGCTCCGGCCCGAGGTGAGCCCAAGGCTTCCAGATGCGGCAGTGCCTGATTGATCAAATACCGGCAGGTATTCATCAGGTTATCGGGCAGGGAAGCAGCATGCGACAAGGTGAACCCGAGTGCCCACAAGGTACGTCCCTGGCAATCTTCAGAACCTTTATCCTCTATAAAGGAGCGGTTATAATCCATGAAATTGCGAAAATTGCCGTCCGCTGTCTGGGAATGATAGATAAAAGAGATATACGTATGAATGAGATCGAGTGCCACGGCATCCCGGGAATTCTCGTACATTAAGACCGCAGCAATCAGAGCGCGGGCGTTATCATCGGTAGTGTAGCCCTTGGAACGGTCCGGAACCCCAAACTTGGTATGCTGAAAGATTCCTGTATCGTCCGTGATTCTGCGCATATAGCCTGGTTTAGACTGTACTGTGGTGGAGGTTTCCATTAAATCACGCTCCGATCAGCTGACGCCGAGCTCTGGATATGGCTGTGGAACAAGGCGGCATAGATTTTGGCGATTTCGTTCCAGCGCATAGTGAGCCCGAGCTTCAACGTGCGGTCTTCCATCGTTTGCACCAGAGCAGGGCTGTTCAGCAAGCGCAAAATGCAGGCTTCCAAGGAAGCAGAATCATGAAAATCAGCCAGTAGACCGCGGCCTTCTGCCAGCATTTCCTGGGCGTAGCGGTAAGGGGTAGACACGATAACCCGGCCATAACCGACTCCGTAGGCCAGGGTGCCGCTGACGGCCTGATCCTTACCCAGATAAGGAGTCACATAGATATCTGACATGACCAAGGACTCTATTACTTCTTCTTGGGTCAGCAACTTATCGACGAATTGGACATTGTCCTGCAGGTCAAACATTTCTACGAGGTCCGTCAGTTTCTGGCGGTAAACTTCCCCGGATTCCAGCTTGACGACCGGATGGGTCTTGCCCCAAACAATGTAAAGTGCTTCGGGATGGCGCTTGACCACGCCGCGCATGGCTTCGATGCTGTATTCAATCCCTTTGCCGGGACTGAGGAAGCCGAAGGTGGAGAGGATTTTGCGGTCTGGATAACCGTATTGTGCTTTAAGGCTGGTGCGTGAGGCTGTGCTAACTTGAGGGACGCCGTGATGGATGAATGTGATTTTGGAAACTGGGATCTCATAAATAGTAGATAAATCGGTAAGGGTTGATTCCGCCATCGTCACGACCTGCACGCTACGCTCGGCCAGACATCGGATGATCTGATGCTGCTTAGGGGAGGGCTTGGTCAACACTGTGTGAAAAACAACAACATACGGAATGTTCAAACGTTCGACAAAGGGCAGCAGGTATTCACCGCTTTCTCCGCCGTAGATGCCAAATTCATGTTGGATGACCAACAAATCGGTATCGGAATTGTTGAGGAAATCGGCCGTATCTATATAATCTGCGTAATTATGCTGGTCGATCTGCCGTATTACCTGCTGATCGTAAGCGTAGGTTTCATTGTTGTTTATGGCAATAATCCGGGGCGGGTTGAAGCCGGGAAGGTGGATAAGTTCATCTAGCAGATCCTGTGTGAACGTGGCGATACCGCACTCTCGCGGCAGACTGGTTCCCAGGAACACGATGTTGTGATTACGGACTGTATTTTTCATTCAAAGAGCCTCCCTAATGGTCTTGCGATTGGTCTGGATACAAAAAAAGAAAATAAAGAAGACTCTATTTTCTGAATAGGGAAAGGTATTTGGTTTTCTGAAATTAGAAATGTTGCAAATTATTTCCTAATCCCACTGTAACATGACCGTTTTATCTTGTCAATTCGATTGACGCCTTGGGGTTAGTGCGGATATATTATTGGAGGAGGTGTAGGAATGCCAGTCATACGCAGTAAACTGAGTGAGGTCATGGAGAGGCATGATCCGAAATTATCGATCCGCAAGCTTGCTAAAGAGATCAATTACCATTTTGATTCGGTACGCCGAATGTATAAGAATGAGATGGTGCAGTATCCAAGGGATCTGTTGCTAAAATTATGTGTATACTTTAATGTCCAGCCCGGCGAGCTGATTGCCATGGATGCGGAAGACAACGATTGGGTGATCGATCGTTCAAATGATTACGAGGAGGACGGCGATGACAAGGAACCCGGCACGGACAGCCACCTGTAAGCAGCTTCTGGATACATATCATGCCGGACGCGGTACAACCACTGTAAATAAAATGACGTTCACGGGTGTTGGGCACCGGGATGTCTATAATATAACCGCCCCGTTTATGTATAACGGGGAAGAGGTACTAATGGGAAGAGTTGAGGAACGGGACAGTGAGTTCTCTCAAGTCTTCTTTTTTACATGCCATGATGGGGTTTGGAGACCTCGTGCGCATACGCATACGTACAATTTACAGGACCCGTGCTGGACCCGGATCAGGGGGGAACTTATTGTGGGCGGGGTGGAAGTGATTACGGCAGCGGATGATCCGCACCGGATTGTCTCCTGGGTGACCCAGTTCTACCGGGGATATCACATCGATTCTTTGACCCACTTTTCTTCAGGTCCCGGCACGATGAAGGATATCCGGCTTATCGAGCTTGATAATGGCAGTGTAGGCGTATTTACCCGGCCGCAGGGCGAACGGGGTGGGCGGGGGCAGATTGGGTTCACAGTGATTCCTTCGCTGGACGAACTAAATGAGCAGACCTTCATTGATGCCGAGGTTTTACAGGATCAATTCGTGCCCGAAGAGTGGGGGGGAGCCAATGAAGCTCATCTGCTGCGGGGTGGAATGGTGGGCGTATTGGGCCACATTGCTTGCTTCGATAGTGCCGGAAACAAACACTATTATGCCATGGCTTTTTCGCTGAATCCTGAGACTTATAAAGCAACTCCGGTCAAAATAATTGCAGTCCGCAGTGATTTTCCGGCGGGCCCGGGCAAGCGCAAAGAACTGGAGGATGTCATCTTCAGTGGTGGCTTGAAACGTCTTGGAGGAGGCCGGGCGGTATTGTCTGTAGGGGTGAGTGACGCAGAAGCATATCAGATTGAAATCGCAGACCCATTTGACGAATATGAATCCTAGCGTTCTTCCAGTTGGTTTGACTAGATTATATGGTCATGTTACACTTAGCGTGACAAGAATTTATGGTCAAAGAGAGCGGGAAACCCAATGAATAAGTTTATTCAATTCAACACACGTAAGACTGACACCAAGTCCAACATCAATCAGGCGCGTAAGCAAGGACGTATTCCGGCTGTATTATATGGTATTGGTAAAGAGACTCTGACGTTGGAAGTGAATGAAAAAGAACTTCTGGACATTCTCAAAAAGAATCCGCGCGCAATTCTGCAAGGTAAGGTGTCGGAAGAGCTAGAGGTTCCGGTCGTGGTTCAGAACATTCAGAAGGATACCCTGTCCGGCAAAATTCTGCATATTGATTTTCAACATGTAAATATGAAAAAGAGCATGGACAGCAAGGTGACTATTCATTTTGCAGGTGAAGCCGTAGGGATTAAAGCAGGCGGCACACTTCAGGTAGAAATCTATGAAGTGGAAGTTCGTTGTATGCCTGAGGATCTGCCTACCTCCATGGAAGTCGATATCAGCGGACTGGATATTGGCGACCAGTTGCTCGTCTCTGATCTGATCTTCAAGGACGGTATTGAAGTGTTGACCGAACCGTCAACCGTAATGATCCAGATCAAGACCGTGCATGAAGAAGAGGAAGAAGAAGCGGTAGTAACTCCAGCTTAAACATATATTTTTATAAAAAAGGCAAGTTTCCAGGGAAGAGGAAACTTGCTTTTTTTGCGTTGAATCATACAGGAACTTCTCGTTGGTCCTTTGCCATAGGGGAACTACATAACGGGCAGGGCTTTGAGGTTAAATGATCCTCAGCTCCGCCCGCTTTCATGCGTGTCCAGCCAGGACAGGTACTGCTGGTACAATTCCATACCGCAACGACATGGGTTCTTGTCGCAGTTGTCCGGCTGGTAGGTAAGGATCTTGTTGTCACTGTTCTGCTCACCGTAGTCGTTGCTGTGGAAGAAACGGCAGAGCGGAAGGCTGATAACATGAAGCGGGAGACCTCTGCTTTTTTGCCCCGATGCCTCGCAGGTGAACTGATAAATAGCTCTTCCCGGGCTCTAGTAACAGCTACGTAAGCCAGTCTTCGCTCCTCTTCCAGGGCAGCCAAGCTTGAACTCCCACTATTTGCAGCGGCCAGCTTGCGGTCCTTGAGCCGGTCGCCCTCCAGGGCGGAGCTATGCGGGAGAATTCCTTCAGAGGCTCCAATCAAAAAGACCACAGGAAACTCTAATCCTTTGGATTTGTGAATGGTCATAAGCGCGATCCGATTCCCTTGTTCTTTGGTGCTTGGCTGACGATTATGTTCATTACGTTCCGTAACATTATCTATGAAATCCAGAAAGGCAGGAATACTATCAAATCGCTCTGCAGACGATTCTAGTTCATCTAGCATTTCTTTTAACGTTTCGCGATGCAAGGTTGCTTGATGCCGCTCATTCGCTTCGATGAAATAATCATAGAATTGCGTGCGGACCTGGCGAATCGCTTGGACTGGGGTTAACTCGCGCATATTGCGAATTAGATCCAGCCGCTCTCTAAGCTTAGTGCCCTTGAAATCCTCCATGCCGGGCATGGACAACAGATGGATTAGTGGGCCTTGCTTTGGTTGTCTGGCTTCCATCTGCCGGATGTGATTCATACCTTTTTCACGGTTCATATAAAGAGTAGGCAGGATGTTCTCCATAGCCGCAAAATTCCGCCGATTCACGGAGAGACGCATATGATCCACGACCGGGGAAATTAGCCAGTGTTCGTACAGTAATTGCCCTTCTCCATAATCAATATAGGGAATATCGCGTAAAAGAAGTAATTCCAGAACGGCCCGGTTGCTGCTGGACGCTCTATATAACATGGCGAAGTCGCTATATTCTCTTTTGCCGCTCGAAACCTCGTTTAAAATATGCTCAACCATCTGCTCGGCTTCCTCGTCTGCTGTCTGGGGACGCATATACCGGGGCTGACTCCCGCTGCCTTTGGCAGCTTGCAGGGTTTTGGAACGCCGGCGCGTATTGTGCCGGATAATACCGTTGCCGAGTCCGACTATAGCTGGACCAGAACGGTAATTAATATCAAGTGTAATAACCCTTGCTCCCGGGTACAGCTTCTCGAATTCCAGAATGAATTCACTGCGTGCCCCGTTGAAGGAATAAATCGTCTGGTCATCGTCGCCAACCACCATCAGATTATGCTGCGGGTGAGCAATCATTTTGACTAACTCGTACTGCAGGGCATTGGTATCCTGAAACTCATCCACCATCACGTATAGATATCTCATCTGCAATTCCTGTAAAAGCGTAGGACGCTCCTTTAGCATCCGATAGGCGATTAAGAGGACATCGTCGAAGTCGATTTTAAAATTGTCTAGTTTCCATTGTTCGTAGATTTCCAGAATGGATTTCATTTCTTTTTCAGCGGTGGTTCCTTCAGGCAAGCCTTCTACGGTACCCATGTTCATCTTGCAGGAAGAGAGCAGGGAGAGTAGCGTTTCCGGTGGATAGGCATCTTTAGGTAGCCCTAGCTCACGCATGATTTGTTTCAACAGGATGTGCTGGCGCCGCGTCTCACTGAAAATCTCTTGCTGCAATCCTTGTCTGCGCAAGAAAAATAAGAAAAAGGAATGAAACGTGCGGGCCTGCAGCCGCGCGACGTCCGCTGGGCCTACTCCCGGTAAAAGGGCGATCCGTTCGCGCATTTCAGCCGCAGCTTTACTCGAAAAAGTCAGCAATAGCAGCTGACTTGGCGAGACACCGCGCACGGACAACAAATAACCGGTTCGGCAGATCAGAACCGAGGTTTTGCCGGAGCCTGCGCCGGCCAGTGTTAGAAGCGGCCCTTTATGATGCCGTACCGCGGAAATCTGCGGACGGTTGAGCAGGATGCCGCCTTCTTCCAGCCTGCGAAAAAAAGCGGAGTCCTCATCCTCCCGCTTCACCAGCTCTTGGCTTGTCTGCGCTGAGGCCACTGCCGCTTGCGGGATCCGCTCACCAGTAGCTCCCAGTGGGATATTATGAAATAAAAGCTTATTCAATAGATTCACCTTCATTATTTCTGTATAGAGTGGTCTCAACAAATCTAGTTCTATGATGTTTGAGTTCATCTTAAAATGTGCCGAAAATTTAGCCAATCTACAATATACCATCCCAGGCTTTTTACTGCACAGGAAAAGTGTTGGATATTGAGCCAGTAAAAATATGGGGATTGGTGTGGGAGTGGGACACAACGGTGGTATAAATCCCGTAGATAGGCTGGAATGTGACTGCGTGGGCGGAATGTACGGTATAAATCCCACAGATAGGCTGGAATGTGGCTGCGTGGACTGAATGTACGGTATAAATCCCACAGATAGGCTGGAATGTGGCTGCGTGGACTGAATGTACGGTATAAATCCCGTAGATTGGATGGAAAGTGGCTGCGTGGGCGGGATGTACGGTATAAATCCCGTAGATAAGCTGGGATGTGGCTGCGTGGGCGAAATGTACGGTATAAATCCCGTAGATAAGCTGGGATGTGGCTGCGTGGGCGAAATGTACGGTATAAATCCCGTAGATTAGCTGGGATGTGGCTGCGTGGGCGAAATGTACGGTATAAATCCCGTAGATTAGCTGGAATGTGGCTGCGTGAGCGGAATGTACGGTAAAAATCCCGTAGATTAGCTGGAATATGGCTGCGTGGGCGGAATGTGCGGTAAAAATCCCGTAGATTAGCTGGAATGTGGCTGCGTGGGCGGAATGTACGGTATAAATCCCGTAGATAGGCTGGAATGTGGCTACGTGGACGGAATGTACGGTATAAATCCCGTAGATTAGCTGGATTGTGGCTGCGTGGGCGGAATGTACGGTATAAATCCCACAGATAGGCTGGAATGTGGCTGCGTGGACGGAATGTACGGTATAAATCCCGTAGATTGGATGGAAAGTGGCTGCGTGGGCGGAATGAGAGGCAAAAATGCCCTAAATAAGGGCAAATCCGCCTCTGTAAGCGAAAAGAGAGGCATATATGCCCCAGAAAGAAGCAGAAGAGGAGCAGCGACGTGGAAGAGAGGCAAAAATGCCCTAAATAAGGGCAAATCCACCCCCATAAGCGAAAAGAGAAGCATATATGCCCTAGAAATGAGCAGAAGAGGAGCTGCGACGTGGAAGAGAGGCAAAAATGCCCTAGAAAAGGGTGAATCCGCCCCCATAAGCGAAAAGAGGGGCATATTTGCCCTAAA
Source organism: Paenibacillus sp. FSL H3-0310 (assembly GCF_038002785.1). Taxonomy (NCBI): domain Bacteria; kingdom Bacillati; phylum Bacillota; class Bacilli; order Caryophanales; family Paenibacillaceae; genus Paenibacillus; species Paenibacillus sp. FSL H3-0310. Next base: position 714,435 of record NZ_JBBODC010000002.1, on the reverse strand, counting down.
AAGAAGCAGAAGAGGAGCAGCGACGTGGAAGAGAGGCAAAAATGCCCTAAATAAGGGCAAATCCGCCTCCGTAAGCGAAAAGAGAGGCATATATGCCCTAGAAATGAGCAGAAGAGGAGCTGCGACGTAGAAGAGAGGCAAAAATGCCCTAGAAAAGGGCAAATCCGCCTCCATAAGCGAAAAGAGAGGCATATTTGCCCCAGTAAAGGGCGCCGGGTGCAGGTCTGCTTCTATTTTTATAATATAAAAATTTCTGCCTCGCGCATCGCAGGCTTGCCCAGCGTACATTTGCCACTCTCCTGAACAATTCTGTGATGCCCATTCCCTTTTCCTATCATGCTCATATCCTAAAGCAAAAACATGATATGGAGATGACCCTATGCCCTCGCCCAGTAAGGCCCGCATCAGACATGCCGTTACTATAGATGTACTGATTCCCGCGATTGAAAAAGATTTACAGACCCTTCCCCATGTGATTGACGCTGTTAGAAAGCAGGTTAAGCATCCCATCGGCCGGATATTAATTGTTGCCCCCAAAAAGAAACGGATGATTGAGTTCTGCCGCACAAAAGGCTGTACCTTTATTGACGAGAATACGGTGCTGCCGATTACGAAAAAAGACATTCATTACCGCTCACGCACCTGGGAACGTTCCGGCTGGCTATTCCAACAGCTGCTGAAGCTGAATGGCGACAAGCTCTGCACGGCGGATTATTTTTTGGTCATTGATGCCGATACCGTTCTGATCACCCCCCACCATTTTCGGGCCAATGGCAAGACACTCTTTTACAGCCGGAACTGGAGCCAACCACAGTATTTTGTAACCTATAGGAAACTCATGGGCCGCAAGGTGACCGCAAAATCATCATTTGTGACCCATTACATGCTGTTTGAACGCAGTCAATTGGCTCAAATGAAAAGAGAGATAGAAGCAAAACACCAAATGCCTTGGTATCGAGCTATTTTACACAGTATGAACCGCTCCAAGCAATTTGCCTTTTCTGAATTCGAAACCTATGCCAATTACCTGTATTCGAAGAATCGCGAGGGAATGAAGATTCAAAAAGCGCGTAATAAAGGTCTCCATATGAATGCAGGACAGCTATCCAAGCAGAAAGTGAATCAGCTGGCTGAGAAGTATAGATCATTGTCTTTTCATAAACGAAAGGGGTATGTGAGAATACCGGGGGCTAAATCCAGCGCAGGGGGGCGATAGGGTTGCAGATCGTACTCCTTTCAGGGGGATCGGGGAAGCGGTTGTGGCCGCTATCAAATGAGATCAGGTCAAAAGCTTTTTTAAGGCTGCTTCCAACAGAAGCTGGCGGTGTGGAGTCGATGATCGAACGGGTATGCAGAGGGCTGGAAGAAGTAGGTTTGTTGGATTCAAGCTGCATTGTGACTCATCGCAGTCAGGTGGAGATTACTCGCAAATCCGTTGGTGCTCAAGTCCCTTTATTAGCAGAGCCGCAGAAACGGGGGACTTTTACTGCAGTAGCTCTGGCGGCGAGTTATCTGCATTCTGTGAAGGGTATGGACTCAAAAGAGATCGTAGTGGTCATTCCGGTGGATTCGTATGTGGAGGCTTCTTTTTTTAAGCAGCTTCATCAATTTCCGAGTGTGCTTGCCGAATCACAAGCGGACATTGCTTTGATTGGTGTTTTACCTGAATTTCCTTCTACACAGTTCGGTTATATTCTGCCGGGTGAAGGGTCTGGGGTAGGGGGGACGTCTTTTTTAAATGTTAAGCAGTTTGCAGAGAAACCGAACGAATCGACAGCCGTCGAGTTCATTTCTCAGGGAGGACTGTGGAATTGCGGCGTGTTTTCCTGCTCATTAGGGTACTTGCTCTCAAGTATGGTGGAACGGGATCTTCCAGTAGATTACATGGAATTTATGGAGCATTATGATCAATTGCCAGAACGAAGCTTTGACTATGAGGTGCTAGAACACACGCGGCGAGCGGTAGTCATCCCCTATATTGGGGTGTGGGCGGATATTGGCAGCTGGGATGCACTTGTTCCCCATTTGCAAGGAAGAGTAATTGGCAGTGGGAGTATTTCTGAGGATTCAAAAGGTACCCATTTGATCAACGAACTCTCTTGTCCTGTGCATATCATCGGCGCTCCTGGTTTAATCGTGGCGTCGGGGCCAGATGGCATTTTGGTTGCTGGGATAGAGCAGGCAAAACGAATTAAGCAGAAGCTGGAGGGCCATGCGGCGAAGCCGATGATTGAAGAAAAACGCTGGGGCACATCACGCATTTTGGACTTCTCTCGTACGGCGGCAGGTATTGAGGTTACGACCTCTAAAATAACCATTTTGGCAGGCGAGCACACCAGCTACCATTTTCATCGGCATACTAAAGAAGTTTGGTCTTTTCTTTCTGGAAATGGAGAATACCGGATGAATGGCCATCTTCATGCGGTTGCCGCCGGGGACACGGTCACGGTACCTGCTGGTACGAAGCATGGACTGCGGGCCATTACAGCGCTCGAATTGATTATTATTGAACTGTTGGAATTTCCTGAGGTGGATGACTACGTACGAGTGTCTGCCGAATGGGAGGGGGAGGACAGCTTCCTTGATGATTTGGGATGAATGGAAAGGTAGTTCGCTTTAACCCGGAGGCAGTTGTAGACATGGGGAGATTGACCGGCTGAAGTGAAATAGATGTATTCAGTGCAACTATTTCGTGGAGTAGCGAATGTCTTGCGATTTAGATGTAGTTTGTACAGTTAAAAATCGCGAATTTTTGCGTTTTGAATAGATTTGTTGAATATAAGTGTACAGAGTGCAATTAAATCCGAATTAGCGCCTAAAAGAGGGCATTTAACTGTACGAAGTACAACTAATTATTAAGAGGACGGAGATGCAATAGGCAAGCCACAGTAAACTACAGGAAAGCGATAAGTAAGCTATAGGCAAGCCACAGTAAGCTACAGGAAAGCGATAAGTAAGCTATAGGTAAGCCACAAGTAAGCTATAGGCACGCCATAACCTAAACCTAAAGTGTGATGGAAGACCCCTACCCAGCAAAAATAAACCCACAAATAGCACCGTGAGCAGAACTGCCCACGGTGCTATTTGTGCATCCGCTGCTTTATGCAGAAATTATTCTTTAGAATTTCTTTTCAAAAGATGCTCAATTCCTGCCGCGACTCCGTCTTCCTCATTACTGGTGGTGATGAATTCAGCCATTTCCTTAAGAATTGGCGCTGCGTTAGCCATAGCAATCCGGTAGCCGGCCTTCTCGAACATTGGCTGATCGTTATAACTGTCGCCCATGACAGCTACATCCGCTAGCGGGATACCATAATGGTCAGCAAGCATGGTTACACCGGAGCCTTTGTTGGCCTCTTCATGGTTAATCTCGATATTATTTACATGGGAGGCGGTAATAATTAAGCCCGGAATAGCTGCGAAGCGGGTGGAAGCTTCCTTGAGCAGCTCTCGGTTTAGAGAAAAAGCCAATGTTTTATAAATAACATTTTCCTCCTTGCTCCACACCTCTTCCATACTCTCCACATAGGTTACCGCTGCTTGTTGAAACTGTTGATCTATCATTGCTTTCAGCAACCAACTGACTTCTTCAGGAACTTCTTCATCGCTTAGTGCAGATAATTTCTCTAACCGTACACGTTTGTTCAGCTCTACATAAACGTTATCCTCAGTGTATACCTCGTAATACAAGTCCGGAATTTCGTTCATCCAGCGCAGAGCGGGAATGATGTCTGCTTTATTCAGCGGCGTGCTTGCCGCGAGGGTGCGATCAGATAATGTGACGACTGCGCCATTTAGACTGACTACAGGACATTCCAGATCCGCTAGCCGAAGCTGACGTTCTGCATCCATAAAAGAGCGGCCTGTGGCAATGATAACAATGTGACCTAGTTTCTGAGCTTTTATAATAGCTTCGCGGTTTTTTGGACTGATGTTTCCTTCTTCGTTCAGTAATGTTCCATCCATATCTAAAGCAATCAGCATATTGTATGAGCTCCTTTTCCAGGTAAAGTGGTACTTTTTAAGGGGGATTGAAACGTTACTTGTATCTTATCATTAATATTCTGAAAACCAAAAACCATTTTCATGCAACTGTACAATAATGAACGTCCAACAAGAGATAAGAGGTTTTTACAGTATATTTTTAGATAATAGTTCAGTCGTGGTACAATAGTTATCAAACTAACCGACTAGCCGAATCTATCGTCAGCTTATGTTCGTGGAACGTGACCCGACGGTATTTTTCCTGTGTAAGGACATCGGCAGCTGCTTATGTAAAGGGGACTATTTATGAGATCCAAAAACTTAGCCACCATGTCACTCGCCTTTATGGCATGTGGGTTTCTGATTACACTGTTTCTACCTGAAAATCTAGCCGTGATTCTACTGAGAGGTGGTTTCGAGGCCGGTTTGGTGGGGGGGATTGCCGACTGGTTCGCGGTAACGGCGCTGTTCCGCCATCCGATGGGGCTACGTATTCCACACACCTCACTACTGCTCAAGAATCGCGATAAGATCATCCAATCACTAATCACCGCGATGGAGACTGAGCTTCTTAACAAGGAAAGCATTGAGAACAAGCTGCGTAAGTTTGGCTTTATATCAATGGGCTCCAAGCTACTGACAAAGTTCTTTAGTAAAAAGAAGGCAAGAGTACAAATATTGGAGCAGCTTGGCGAATTCGTGTCTCGTCTTCCGGTAGAGAAGGCAGTACCGTTTCTGCAAAAGGCAGCCTCCGAATATGTTCGTGAAGCTGAGCTTGGCGTTGCGGCTGATAAAATAGTTACTAAGTTAATGAATGACGGTAAAGATGTAGCTGCTCTGGACTATGCGCTGGAAGGGGTGTCTACTTGGAGCGGACGTCCTGAAACGAAGGCTATGCTGGGCAAGATTGCCAGCGAGAAATTGGCTGAAGTGAAGCTTGGCGGACTTAAAGGTATGGCTTTTCAGGCTTTTGTCGGGTTTATGGATGCAGATATGCTTGGTGAAATGCTGCAAGGTATGTTGCAGTCCGGTATCCGCGATTTTCGGGAAGAGGATAGCCCATACCGTGAAGAGATTATCCGCGAGATTCGAGTGGCCCTGTTCCAGATTGTTAATGACGAGGCTAGACTGGCTTCATTAAAAGAATGGGCACTGAATGAGATTGAAGGCGAAGCAGCAACCGAATTCCTGCATGCGCAATTGGAGAACATTCGCAGCAAAGCAATTTCCCTATTGGAGGAAGATCGGGCGGCTGGCGGACGCAAGCTGTTCACGTTATATACCCTGCTTGTACGTCGTATTGGCAAGGAACAAGAATGGATCAGCAGCTGGGAAGAGCGGATTCGCGCTTCGCTAATTGCCTTTGTAGAGGCTAACCACTACAGAATAGGTCTTTTGGTAAAAGAGAATCTGGACAGCATGGATGACGCTAGTCTAGTGAATATGCTGGAAGATAAAGTGGGTAAAGACCTGCAATGGATTCGTGTGAACGGAGCTTTATGCGGGTTTGTCGTAGGGCTTGTGCTTACAGTTATTCAATTGATTTGAATGAAACTTACTATTTATTGTAAAATAAGGAAAAAAGAAAAGCAGCGATTCTCCCGTGAGGGAGGATCGCTGCTTTTTGTTGTTGCTCATGGCCTGTCTGCATCGTGGAGTAATAATCCTCCTCTGAGGCTTATGGACCGATATGACGTTATTTGTTAGTTCTTGGCTCTTGGAACATGCTTGCGGACTCCACTGGCGTTATTCCTATGGATGACGTTCATATGGGGCATTTTTCATGCCAATAGGGGTTATAGGGTCCTTAGCATTGCAAATGAGGGATAAAGCTGCGTTTGGGGTCAGCTGTGTCCGATAGCTACCTTGTATGCGCATATGTTACCTAATTCATTCGGAGATTGGTGTTTAGCTCAAGCAAGCTCCAAAAAGAAAGGGACCCAGCAGCCAGTTGATGGCTTAGGAGGCCCCTACTTTGGGTGAGTCTACAATTGCATTCCATCTGCAAGAGTTCTGTACCCTTGCTGTGGTGTTGCAGAAGCTTGATACAACTGTTCTAAATGGTTTGCGGTTCGCTGCCAATTGAAGGCTTCAAGCGCATCTGCTCTCCCTTGTGATCCGATGGTAACTGCCAATTGTGGATGGCGGGCTATCCGCAGCAAATGCCGGGCAAAGGGTAAAGACTCGCGATATCGTTCTACCAGATAACCGTTATGGCCAGAGGCGACAATCTCTCGGATGCCCCCATTATTAGAAGCGATAACAGGTAGACCGGAGGCCATAGCTTCTACATTAACAAGGCCGAAGGATTCATGATTCTGGGAAGGGCATACAAAGCAGTCTGCCGCCTGATAAAGGGTGTGAATATTCTCATGAGCCACATTTCCTAGAAAAGTAACAGACACTCTCAGCCGCCGTGCAAGGAGCTTCAACTGCCGTATGTACGACGGTTTGCCTTTGCCGGCGATGACCAGATGAGCGGGGAGGTGTTTGTTTAAATGCGACATAGCACGGATTAATATAGGCACTCCTTTGCGGGGTATAACCCGACCCACGAACAAAACTGTGAAGGTCTGCGGGAGTTTGTAGAAACTACGAAGCTGTTGTTTTTCAGATATCTGCACAGGGGTAAACCGGTCAAGATCAGCTCCCAATAAGACAATATGAATCCCTGTGGTCAGTTTCGGGAAGCGGCGATCTAATCTTCGCTGTAAGGAGTGGCTGTTGGCAATGATCAGATCCGCTTTTGCCAAGGCATTGGCCACTTTATCTGTACCCGGTGTGAAGGTAAGCGAGTGCAGGAACAGAAATACCGGGATATGAGGAAGCTGCTTCTTTACAGCAGACATAAGATGGGGGCGATTATCAACCTGAATGATGTCAAAGGATTCTTTCTGAATGTATTCTAATACCGAAGTAAGATAATGGGCTGGGGTGCTTGCAGGCAATCGGATAATTCTGACCTGCTCCAATATAATGGCAGCAGGTAGTCCAGGTACCTTCCGACTAACAATGGTTACCTTATGTCTCTCCGCCAGTCTTCTGGCAATGGCCCAAATGCAGATTTCTACAGAACCGTCTCCCGGAACTGGGAACTGCTCCGGTGCAATGATACAAATGTGCATGGTTCACGCCTCCTTTTATCCGCTAATGGATATCCTCTTCCACCATATGCAACACAGTAAACAGTAGATACATCCGAAAGCGGAGAGGGCGTTTCACTCATGCCATTTGTACAGTTGCAGCATAAAATACTAAGGCTTACTAAGGCCGTGATTATTTTTTGAGGGACAGGGGAGAGGACAGTTGGGAAAGAAGTTAAAGTCTGCATTGACCAGCAAATGGATTAAAACCAAGGTGCTCATGCGAAGCGCTGAAATTTCACCGTTGATTCCCGAAACGATAAAATTCAGTAAAGTCAATCTGAAAGCTATGCTGCTGAAATATGGAATGGTTTATGTTAAACCGGAATACGGTACCTATGGCAATGGTGTGATGAAGGTTGAGCAGAGTAGAGAGGCTCATGGAACAGAATATAAGTACCAAAGTGGAACAAGACTCAAAACCTTTAGAACCTTCGACGCCTTCCATTTATCTTTAAAGAAAGCAACGCGTGGACGTAGTTACCTGATCCAGAGAGGAATAGTTTTGCTAAAGCACGGGAAACACCGCTTTGATATCCGTGTGATGGTCCAGCTCAGCCCGCAGGGCAAATGGGAAACTACCGGTCTGATCGGTCGGGTAGCTGAGAAAGGTAAGATTGTTACCAACTATCATAGCGGCGGCAAACTAACTGCTATGGAAAAGCTGCTGTCTCCTTATCTGAACGAAGCTCAGCAAGCGCAAATGCTTAAGATCCTGAGAAAGCTAGGAGAAGATACCGGACGTTTCTACCATAAGAAATATCCTGGGTTTAGACAGATTGGTGTCGATGTAGGATTGGATAGATCCATGACGCCTTGGATTATTGAAGTGAATACTAGTCCGGACCCGTATATTTTTAAACATCTTTCTGATAAAAGCATGTACCGCAAAGTAATGGCTTACCGCAGAGCGAATGAGAAGAAAAAGTCCGTTAAATGATCTGTTTCCTCGTATTTGCAATGACAGCAGAAATCTTTTGTTCTAATTCTATGATTTTTTGCTTGTGTGTTGCGATTTGGCGGTAACCGGAGACGAGTGAGGACAGAGACTGAGTGGTTAATGTAAGGTTTTGCTTGCGAATCGCTGCTTTGAAGTCACTCCAATCTGCGGAAATCCGTTTATTCAATGAGGTGACTACGCTTTTGTTTGATTTAATTGAGACCTGTGGACTATCAATGCCAGACAAGGTTTTGCGGGCATAGGTTATCTTTCGGGTACGTGTCTGTTTCGCTGCATTCAACTGATTCTGTCTGTCGCTAATTTCTTTGCGTGCCAACTGAACCAGGATCTTCATAGCATCACCTTGGGCTTGTAATACGGTATTCAACGTCTTGTTTTTAAGACCCTTGGCGATCTTGATACGCTTATTAAGCGCATTGTACTGGTCGAATAAGGGCTGATAGTGCTGTTTGCAGCTCTTAACGGTAGCCTCCAGTTGAGCTACGGTTTCTAAATCAATCTCTTTAATTTGCTTACGTACTGCAATCAGTGTTTGCTCATTATTATAGTGAAGGGTTCGGATCTGCTCCTCACGATTATTGTATTGCATCTTTAAAGTAGATAAATCATTGTACAGATTAGTCATCTTTATCCTTGTAGGACCGTCGGCAGTCGCAGCTGTTAGATCAAAAGCCGCTTGAATAGAGGGTGTTAATTCAGTCGTTGCTGCAGCAAAAGCTTCTGTTGATGTGCTTAACGATAGCAGGATCACCAGTAGTAGTAAGGGGAATGACTTTAGTGCGTTCATTAATTCGCTCCTCCTTTTGTCCGTATCCCTGAAGACAACAAAAAAGCACCCGTAGCAAAGGCAAAAGCCTTTATTACGGGTGCTTCCATCGTAATAGGTCACGAACGATATATTTATTCTTAAATATAAGTTGTTTATTTGCTAGCGTCAATAATTTAAATTTAAATATTTCCAATTTAAAATAATGCGCTAGACATTTCTTTCCCCAGTTCTCTTATCGTATACTGACATAAGAAGGTATGAGAGCTTTAGCACTAGCAACAAAGGAGGTCTGGCTTAAATGGGCAGCTCGGTAGAATTTAACGCAATTCTGGATCATGCATTTATGAGGTCTCCAGAAGGAATGGCCGTACTGTTTTCGAATAACGGCGATTTCAACTGGATAAAAGTCAATCCGGCTTTTTGCAATCTACTTGGCTTTACGGAGGCCGAGTTTCTTGCCGGGGCTCTTTTTACAGAATCGGAAAATAGAGAGGCACATTCAAAAGAGCTCTCCTATAGATTAGTAATGGACGAGCTTCAGAAATCGCCAGCGGGCAGCTGGAAGAAGGAACATTGTTTTTTAAACAAAGAAGGTCAACCCGTTTGCCTGTCTCTCATGTTCTCTGGATTAGGAGCAGAAGCAGGACAAGCCCCTTCGTATATTATAGTATACGCCGAGGATATTACGGAACTAAAGATCGCAGCTCAGGAAACGGTGGATCATCGGGATCAGCAGCAGCAAATGGAAGAACAAATTCGCCAAAGTGAACGCAATTATAGATTGATGTCTGAGAATTCGCTGGATTTAATCTCGCGTCATGCGGTCAAAGACAGTGTTTTCTTATATTGTTCTTCAGCTAGCCGTACCTTGCTTGGTTATGAACCTGAAGAGATGGTTGGGACAAGCGCCTATAATTATCTTCACCCCGATGATCTAGTTATGATGCAAGGTTTAATGGAGCAGAGTCGCAGCTCTGGCGTTATTCCGGCTGTAGCTTACCGCTACCGCCATAAGAATGGCACCTATGTCTGGTTCGAGTCGAGCAGTCGTTATACCTATGATGATGAGGGAAATGTCATGGAGATTATAGCGATTGGGCGGGAAATTACGGAGCGCAAGCAGTTCGAGTTCAAGCTTAAGGAGAGCGAGCAACGGTATAAATCATTGTTTGAATACAATCCATCTGCTGTGTACTCTATGAATTTGCATGGAGACTATTTGACTGCCAATGCGAATTTGGAGAAGTTGACCGGGTATTCTCTGGAGGAACTGATCGGAATGTACTTTGGCCCCATTGTGCATGAGAAGGACATAGAGAAGACGTTGTATCATTTTAACTTAGCCGCCCAGGGTTATCCTCAAAGCTATGATCTAACGCTTATTCATAAAGACGGACACTTTGTAGAAATTAATACTACCAATATTCCGATCATTGTAGATGACCAAGTAGTGGGTGTGTATGGGATTTCCCGTGATATTACAGAGCGCATCCGTTATACAGAACAAATTGAGAAGCTTAGCAATGAGTATACCCTTATTTTAAATGCGGTTTCAGAAGGCATCTTTGGACTCGATATGGAGGAGAAGGTGACGTTCATTAACCCTGCAGGTTTGCAAATGCTGGACTATGAACATGATGAAATTATGGGCCATCCTTATTTGGATCATATTCAGCAAATAGCGCTTGATGGGAGCCATTATCGGCCGCAGGAATCTCCACTGATGAAGGCTATTAAGTCAGGTGTATCTTATCAGAGTAAAGATGCGGTCTTGTGGCGTAAGGACGGTTCTAGCTTTCTTGCGGAATACCAGGTAACCCCTCTGTTTGATAAAGGGGAGCCGAAGGGTGTTGTTGTAGTGTTTCGGGACATCACGGATGAGAAGGAAATCATTCGGGCGAAGGAATCCGCAGAAAAAGCAGACCAGGCTAAGTCTGAGTTCTTAGCTATTATGAGCCATGAAATCCGTACGCCGATGAACGGAATTGTAGGGATGACGGATCTCCTGGCGGAGACGGAGCTTGATGAAGAACAGCTTGGATATACTGACATTATTAAGGAGAGCAGCAGCTCGCTCCTATCTATTTTGAATGAAATACTGGATTACAGCAAAATTGAAGCCGGAAAAATGATGATTGTAAATGAGCCCGTGCAGCTTCAAGCCGTATTGGACAGCGTAATCGATCTATTTACAGCTAAGGCTTTGGAGAAAAATATTCAGTTATCATGCAGCATGGCACCTGGAGTCCCGCCACTGATTATGGGCGATGCCGGGCGGTTGCGTCAGATATTGGTCAATCTGGTCAGCAATGCAATCAAGTTTACAGATCGGGGCAGTATCAGTATTTACGTAGAGCAGAAGCTGTCCGCAGATCAAAAGAAATTAACTTTGAAATTTAATGTTAGGGATACGGGGATCGGCATTCCTCTAGAGAAGCAGCATCGGCTGTTTCAGTCCTTTTATCAGCTGCATTCCTCGTTTAATCGCAAATATGGCGGGACCGGATTGGGGCTGGCAATTTGTAAAAAGCTCGTTGAGCTGATGGGCGGAGCTATCGCTGTAGAGAGCAGTGAAGGAGAGGGCTCTAATTTCTATTTCACGCTGCAGATTAATCCTGATAGTAGTAAATCTGAGATAAATGTGGAAGATACAGTGCAAACAGAAGAACGGGAGACAACAATGGAAGGGGCAGCAGCTGCAGAAGGAGAATTGGATGCCGGTGCAAATGTAATTCTACTTCCGGAGGCAACTCCACATTGTACTCCTAAGTCTAGCCCTTTAAGAGGGGATCTATCCGAATGAAGCATGGACAGCCTCGGATTAGCAAGAAACTGCCTGCGGAGCCATATACACAGTGGGAGGTTGGGGTCGAATCCCCGTCCTCTGCATGTGGCCCAGCTACGATGGCCGCGTTAGCGGAGTATTGGAACACCCATTTAGGAGCGGACTTTATTCGGGGCAAAGGTCATTTTCCTTCCAAAGCCGCTCATATTAATTACATATACAGCCATCACGGTGGAAGACCTTGGGGGATGAGTGTGCGCCGTTTTACCAAAGGACTGAAGAACTATATCCATTCAGTGATTTTACCTAAGGATCAGCAAAAGTTACTTATTACTACGTTTAATGATTTTGAAGTATATAAAACAGAAATTGATGCCGGCCGGCCTGTGGCTGTTAAATTTGATAAGTGGTTTCGTCTGCGGTGGAGAGGTGAGTTTACTTACGACTACCATTGGGTACTAGGTATAGGATATGAGGGATTTGAGGACGGAGAGCGTGCTAACCTGATTGTTCACGATAATGGTGTGCGGTACAAGGACGGTAGAGTCACTCTAGGGAAAGAACGGCGTATTCCGTATTTTGCGAATAAAGACATTATTACGATGGTTGGGCTAGATATTGACGATGCATCGAGGTAGAGGGATTGTCCTGACAAAATAGCTTGAAAAATTTGAGTCCAAACGTTTGCACTACTTAGACGATCATACTATAATCCAGTTAATAACTGGAAAAGGGGATAGGTGCTTTGTCCGTACAAAGGGAAATGAAGGAACCCATTTATTATGGGGATCCTGCGGCTACTAGAGGGATTTCCGTGTTTGCTCAGGAGTTTGATCAGTTATTCAGCTATGATGGGGACGATCTTGGCCTAACGTACTCACCGGGGAGTTCAGCTTTTTGTTTATGGGCGCCCACCGCTCAAGAAGCGGAGCTGGTACTCTATAATTCATGGCAGGGAGCAGCAGAGTGTAAGTATTCTATGATCCGTGATGTCCGGGGAACGTGGAGAATTACAGTTGACGGTGATTTAGATGGCAAGTTCTATACCTACCGAGTACGTCTTGGAGAACAGTGGAATGAGGCGGTTGATCCTTATGCACGTGCTGTAGGAGTGAACGGTGATAGGGGAGCTATTTTAGATTTACGTAAAACAGATCCGGAACGGTGGACGGAAGATAAGCCACCCTTGGATGATCCTGTGGATGCCATCATTTATGAGCTTCATTTGCGAGACTTATCCATTCATCCAGCAAGCGGTATGACCCATAAAGGACAATATCTTGCTTTGGCGGAAGAAGGAACCCGCGGACCGGAGGGTATTCTCACTGGACTCGATCATATCGCGATCCTCGGTGTAACCCATGTGCAGCTATTGCCTGTCTATGATTATTCTACAGAGAGTGTAGATGAGACGAGGCTGGATGAACCGCATTATAACTGGGGTTATGATCCGAAGAATTATAATGTGCCAGAAGGCTCCTATGCTACAGATCCATATGTGCCTGGACTGCGTATCCGGGAACTAAAAACAATGATTCAAGCACTTCATGATCGCGGTCTCCGCGTCATTATGGATGTGGTTTACAACCATGTGTACGATGGCTATCGTGTGAATTTCACCAAGCTGGTTCCCGGCTATTATTTGCGTTACAAGCAAGACGGAAGCCTGTCGGATGGCTCTGGCTGCGGGAATGACGTGGCTTCAGAACGCTTGATGATGTCCAGCTTCATCGTGGAATCCGTAGTTTATTGGGCCAAAGAATACCATATCGATGGTTTTCGTTTTGACCTGATGGGCTTGATTGATCTCGACACGATGGAGGAAATCCGGCGTCGTCTGGATGGGATTGACCCGTCCATCATGACGATTGGTGAAGGTTGGATGATGGGGACAGAGTTGCCGATGGAGCGGCTCGCTCATCAGAAGAATGCTGCGCTTCTGCCGGGAATCGGACATTTTAATGATGATTTCCGGGATGCCATTAAAGGGAATATTTTTCTGCATGATCAACCGGGTTTCATCAGCGGAATGATGGGATTGGAGCTTGCGATAAAGGCAGGGGTCGCGGGAGGCATTGCTTATGCCCCAGGCATTGGACAATTTGCCGTGGAGCCTCAGCAAACCGTCAATTATGTGGAATGTCATGATAATCATACGTTATGGGATAAAATATTACTGTCCACACAAGGGCAGACGGACAAACAGCGCCAATCTATGCATAGGTTAGCTTCTGCGATAGTGTTCATGAGTCAGGGAATCCCCTTTGTCCATGCGGGTCAGGAATTTATGCGCACGAAAAACGGGGTAGAGAACAGCTATAAATCCTCGGTGAAGATCAACCAATTGGATTGGGAACTGTGCGCTGCTCATCAAGATGATGTGGTTTATCTGAAGCAGCTAATTGCCTTGCGTAAAGCACATCCGGCTTTCCGTATGCGAACGGCAGATGACATTCGGAATCATCTAGTATTTGAAAAAGCACCGGTAAGTTCGGTAGCGTATACATTGCGTGGCCATGCTGGAGGCGATGCGGCGAAGCATATCTATGTGCTTTTTAATGCTAATGTAGAACAGACGGCTTTGCTTCTGCCACAGCTTGGTGCATGGAAAACAGTTTTTGGAGCCGATCTTGCGCAGAATCTGACGGGTAATAAGCTAACTGTAAGCGGGATTGGAATGGTAGTGCTGACGGTGGACTAGATGTTTTTTTACAGATAATTCTTCAAAAGCATGCAGTGTATTGTGCTCAATGAGTGCAGTACTCCGCGTGCTTTTTTGTGTGGAACTTTCTTTTGAATGGATGCTCTTATTTTACATAAAAAGGTGACATTACTCATTTTCGTTAAAGATCTAGGATGCTAATATTAAGGCATTTACTTTGGCGCTTTAGAGTGGCATAACAGCAGAAAGTGACAGAGAGTACTTTTCTTTGGTGAGAGGATGAAAGAGATGGGGAAAGCAACCGGATTTTTAGAGTTTGAACGACAGACACCCTCCGAGTGTGAGGCATTGGAGCGAATTAAGAATTGGAATGAATTCTCGATACCTATGGATGAAGAAAAGCTGCGCGAGCAAGGGGCGCGTTGTATGGATTGCGGTACGCCATTTTGTCATGTAGGACGTCTGTTGTCTGGTATGGCTTCCGGCTGCCCTTTGCACAACTTGATTCCTGAATGGAACGATATGGTCTATCGTGGAAATTGGGAGATAGCACTGAAACGTCTGCATAAGACTAACAACTTTCCTGAATTTACAGGCCGTGTCTGTCCCGCTCCTTGCGAAGGCTCTTGTACGGTAGGGATGAATGGCAAACCTGTCACCATTAAATCTATTGAGAAGTCGATTGTAGATAGAGGTTTTGCAGAAGGCTGGATTGTGCCTGAGCCGCCGCTTCATCGCACGGGTAAAAAGGTAGCTGTAGTGGGTTCAGGTCCGGCGGGGCTTGCCTGTGCGGCACAGCTTAATAAGGCAGGACATACGGTGACTGTGTATGAACGGGCGGACCGGATTGGCGGTCTGCTTACCTATGGTATTCCCAACATGAAGCTGGATAAAAAGACTGTACAGCGCCGGGTGGATCTGCTTGCAGCTGAGGGCATTACCTTCGTAACTCGAACAGAGATCGGCCGAGATCTCCCTGCATCACAGCTCAAGGCAGAGCATGACGCTGTAGTACTGTGTGGTGGATCTACACAGGCACGTGATCTGCCGATAGAAGGACGCGATCTGCGTGGGATTCATCAAGCTATGGAGTTTTTAACGCTGAATACAAAGAGCCTACTGGATTCAGGGCTTGCCGATGGGGAATATTTATCAGCAGCAGGTAAGGATGTAGTTGTAATCGGCGGTGGGGATACTGGAACAGACTGTGTAGCCACTTCGATCCGTCACGGCTGCCGCAGTGTGACTCAGCTTGAAATTATGCCACAGGCGCCGCTGACACGTCAGTCTAACAATCCTTGGCCGGAATGGCCAAAGGTGCTTAAAGTGGACTATGGTCAGCAGGAGGCCGCTTCACTGTATCAAGAAGATCCACGCCGTTATCTGGTTTCGACGAAACGGTTTGTCGGCGATGAGGGCGGGCAAGTGCAGGAGCTGCGTACAGTGCGCATTGAATGGACTCGTAATGAACAAGGACGAATGGTACCGGTCGAAGTGCCGGGCAGTGAGGAGACCCTGCAAGCGCAGCTGGTATTACTGGCTTTGGGATTCACAGGGCCTGAAGAAGCTGTACTGGGCGAGCTTGGGGTGAAACGCGATGAGCGGGGGAACGCCAAAGCAGAGTTCGGAGCACAAGCAACCAATGTAGAAGGTGTGTTCACAGCAGGCGATATGCGGCGCGGGCAAAGCCTTGTAGTCTGGGCTATTGACGAAGGGCGTCAGACTGCGCGCGAAGTAGACCGCTTTTTGATGGGATCCTCGAATTTGCCGTGAGTGTTAAGATATAGCGGGCAGGGCGTTCCTTTGGGAACGTCCGCTTTGCGTTGTGGTATGTTCAAGGTTAAGATTATTGTCTAAGCGCATATTTACTTAAGTTAAGTTGAAAAGGAGAATACATGATGAAGTTAATGTTTATTTCCGACATTCACGGATCTTTATTTTGGCTGGAACGGGCTTTGGAAAAGGTAGAAGAAGAGCAGCCGGACAGTCTTATTATTCTAGGAGACTTTTTATATCATGGTCCAAGAAATCCGCTGCCGAAGGAATATAACCCACAAGAGGTTGCTAATAAGCTTAATGCATATAACAAAAACAAGCCTATAACCGCAGTACGTGGAAACTGTGACGCCGAGGTAGACCAAATGCTGCTGGAATTCCCGATGATGGGCGATTATATAATGCTTTTGCACGAAGGCAGACGGATTTACGCTACACATGGTCATGGCTTTAGCATTGAGCATTTGCCGGCGCTTTCCGAGAAGGATATTTTTATTCAGGGACATACCCATATACCAGTTGCCGATGTAAAAGAGGGAGTGTATGTGCTGAATCCCGGCTCCATATCGCTGCCTAAAGAGAATAATCCGAATTCCTATGCTGTTCTAGAGGGCGGGGAATTTATCGTTAAGGATTTTGAAGGCAATGTGGTAAAAAAGATTACCGTATAGTGAGAGGGATCGTTTAAAGGAACTCCTGAAGATTGAGAGATTGAATAAGGGAGACAATGCCAAAGGACAACATTACCAATCCGGATAGTTTGTTGAACATGAGCTGTTTCGACCGTCCTAACATTATGTTGGTTCTGAACAAAGCAGTGCTCCCTGTCAAACCCATCCACCATAATGCGGAACCCAGAAAGACGCCACTAACTAGAAACGGCATATTGGAGCTGCTATGAGACAGAAGGACGCCAGATGCGCTGAATATGCCAAGGAAAAAAATAATCGTCATGGGATTGGACAGCGTCAGCAACAGCGTTACTATGTATGAATTCAGTGAGCTTTTTGGGGAATTGGGTGCTGTGCTGTCTGTGTCTGGGGGTTCTAACAGCGACTTCATGCCAAGATAACAAATAAACAACCCGCCCAAGGCTTGCAGTACCGTTTTATAATCAACCAAAAAAGCGGTGAGGGCGGATAAGCCGAATCCGGCGATACTACCATAAACTGCGTCAGCTGTGGCCGCTCCCAAGCCGCAGCATAGGCCAGTTTTGAAACCTGAGCTTAAGGTTTTCTTGATGCATAAGATGCTGATAGGACCTAAAGGAGCCGCAATAGAAAGCCCCAGCAGCATTCCTTTTGCCATCCACTCCCAAGGCATAAGGCTTCACTCCTTTTATCTATTCTTCTTTTAACGTGGACAAAATAAATACGGTATTTGATCTTACAATGTCATGATTGGCCTTGAGTGTATGCGTTATAAAACCCTCCAATTCGGATAAGTCCGGTAGACCCACCTTCAAGAGATAGTCGTATTCCCCCGAGATATGATGACATTCCAGTACTAGCGGCGATTGAATAATGGTTGTGCGGAAGTGTTGGGTTTCAACTGAGCCGTGCAGCTGCACGAAAATATATACCAATAGGGTTTGTCCTATTGCCTTACGGTTTAACTTGACCGTGAATTGATCAATCACTCCGTTATTCTCCAGTTTACGAATTCTTTCAGTGATGGAAGGCACGGATAAATGAACGATTTTACTAATTTCGGAACTGGTCATGCGGCCGTTGCTTTTCAGTAATTCCAAGATTTGAAGATCGATGTCATCCATTGCAACTCACTCCTTTAAGCTAATTATATAAAATCCATTAGAAATGAAAATAGAATCACTAAAATAAGTAAAATTATTAAATGATATCCTGATTTATATTAAAATAATTAAATTTAGCTTCGTTGTAACGGATGAAACTTAAATTTTTTAACTGCAAAATGGGGGCTGCGCACAAAAAAAATTCCTTCCAACATTATTAATGTCCCAGGGAATTGAGCACTAGAACATATTATTGTATGATGAGGAAGGAGTTTTAGGGGTAGAACTGGCTCCAAATATATTAGTAAAGGTAGTTAACACATGAATCCTAAAGATTTGAACTATACAATGCCACCGGAATGGGGCAAGCATGAACGTACTTTTATCTCCTGGCCGGTGCAGGAATCTATGTGTTTCCCGGACAACCACGAGTCAGTGTGCCAAGGTTATGCTGACATTATCACAGCCATCGCCGAGTTTGAACCGATCACGGTTATTGTGAACCCGGAGGATGTGGAGCGGGTAGAACATTTGGTCGGCGGACCGAATGTAACGCTGCTGCCTATTGCGCATAGCGATGCTTGGCTGCGTGATAACGGACCTACCTTTATTGTTAATAAAGAAGGACAAATGGCAGGTGTGAACTGGAAGTTTAATGCTTGGGGCGGTAAATATTCACCTTGGGATTTGGATGACAAAGTGGCTCCGCAGATTCTGGAGCATGCGCAGATCACCCGTTTTGATGCACCGCTTGTGATGGAGGGTGGCTCGATTCATACGGATGGAGAAGGCACTTTGCTTACTACAGAAGAGTGTCTGCTTAACCTAAACCGCAACCCGGAGCTGAAGCGCGAAGAGATCGAAGAGTACGTGCGGAACTATACAGGTACAGAAGCTATTATCTGGCTGAGACGTGGCCTTAGTGGCGATGAAACCGATGGTCATGTCGATAATATTGCTTGTTTTGCTGCACCAGGCAAAGTTATTATCCAGGTCTGTGAGGACCCGCAGGATGAGAACTATGAGATTACGCAAGAGAATCTGCGTATTCTGGAGAACACTACAGATGCCAAAGGGCGTAAGCTGGAGATTATCAAGATTCAGCAGCCACCACGGGTCGATCATGACGGCAGTCGTCTGACGCTCAGTTATTTGAACTTTTATTTCGTGAACGGCGGAATTATCTTGCCTGTGTTTGGCGGCACCGCGACAGAAACGGATACACTTGCTGAGAAAGTGCTGGCTGGTTTGTTCCCGGATCGCAAGATTCGTACAGTTAACGGAATGGCCGTTATCACCGAAGGCGGAAATGTCCACTGCACTACGCAGCAAATGCCTGCACAGCTATAATTGAAGGAAACTAGACGTCCAAAGGGACATTTATATACAAGGAGGACAGATACTTGAGAAATGTAAAAGTAGCTGCGACACAAATGAGTTGTTCCAGCAATATTGAGGAGAATATCAGCAAAGCCGAGACATTGGTCAGAGAAGCGGCAGCACAGGGTGCGCAAATTATTTTGCTCCAGGAGCTGTTTGAGACCCCGTATTTCTGTCAAAAAGAGAAAGCTGATTATTACGCATACGCAACAGAGCTTGAGCATAACAAGGCGATTAATCATTTCAAAGCAGTAGCCAAGGAGCTGCAAGTGGTACTGCCGATTAGTTTTTATGAGAAAAAGAATTACGCGCGTTACAACTCACTTGCTGTAATTGATGCTGATGGAACGGTGCTGGGCAAATACCGCAAGAGTCATATTCCAGATGGCCCAGGTTATGAAGAGAAGTTCTACTTTAATCCGGGAGATACTGGCTTTAAGGTATGGAACACTCGTTATGCCAAGATTGGTGTAGGCATCTGCTGGGATCAATGGTATCCAGAAGCGGCTAGAGTAATGAGCCTGATGGGAGCAGAAATTCTGTTCTATCCAACGGCTATTGGGTCTGAACCGCAGGATGGATCGATCGATTCCAAGGATCATTGGCAGACCTGTATGCTTGGACATGCAGCTGCGAATCTTATTCCAGTCGTGGCTTCCAACCGTATTGGTGAGGAAATTGATGAGGATTCGAGCATTAATTTCTACGGCTCATCGTTCATTGCAGGTCCTCAGGGCAATAAAATCGTTGAGGCTGGACGTGAGGAGCAAACTGTGCTGGTAAGCGAATTCGATCTGGATGCTTTGGAAGTTGGCCGGATCGAGTGGGGAATCTTCCGTGACCGCCGGCCGGATCTGTATAAATTGATCGGTTCTTATGATGGAGATATCACACTTTAATAGGTTTAAAGTTAAATATGCTAAAGGCATTGCTAGAGAGAATACAATCTCTGGCAGTGCCTTTTTGTGTTTGATGAATTTTTTTGAGAGTGATGTACGCATAAAACGTATAAAATAATAATATTGTGTTATATAACATTACATAATTAAGAAAAGTTAATTGTCATGAATCCTTTAATCTGTTAAAATCTCTTTAAGTTATTTCCGAAAATAGGGGGAATGGGGATATGAAAATAAAAAGTCGTGTTTTAATGTCAGTTTTTATATCATTTGTGGTGGTTGCATTGGTAGGTTGTGGAGCAAATAACAGTAAAGCTGGTAACGAATCCTCAGCGGAGAAAATTAAGTTTGCCAGTGATGCCAGCTACGCTCCTATGGAGTATATGGACACGGATAAAATCAAAGGATTCGACATCGATTTCATTAAGGCAGTTATGGAAGAAGCGGGAATAGACTATGACGTAACGAACACAGGCTGGGAAACGATGCTGCAAAGTGTGAAGCAGGGAACGGAGTATCAAGCAGGGCTATCTTCAGTATCGATTACGGATGAACGTAAAGAAACCTATGACTATTCCATCCCTTATTTCGAATCTACCAATATGATTATGGTTAAAGAAGGCAGCGACATCAAAAACGCACTTGATCTTAAAGATAAAGTAGTTGCAATACAAGGGGCCACAACTGCAGATGACCTGATGAGCGGAATAATGGGTGTCGACAACCCTAACTTGAAACGTTTTGACAGCAATGCGGTGGCATTGATGGAACTGAATGGCGGAGGAGCCGATGCGGTTGTAGCGGATATTGCCATTGTACGTGAGTACATGAAAAACAATCCTAAGCAGAAGCTGGTGGGGATTGTAGACACGGAGAACTTCGGAGCGGAATATTACGGCATTCTTTACCCTAAGGGCAGTGAGTTAAAAGCGAAACTGGATCCGGCTATTAAGAAGGTATTGGAAAACGGAAAGTACGCGGAAATCTACAAAACTTGGTTCGGCGAAGAACCTAACCTGGATAGCTTATTGAAGGCAAAATAAGGAAAAAACCTAATAAGCATGCGTAATGATAGCTATTGCGCATGCTTATTTTTTTAAAGAGAGATGACATAAAGAAGAGAAGGGGAGAGTCCTATGGATTTTAGAATGGACATTATTATTCATTATTTACCCGTCCTTTTAAAAGGGACACTGCTGACTATCGGTATTTCTGTAGTTTCTATTTTATTTGGCTCTATTTTGGGACTGGGGATCGGATTCGGCAAAATGGCCCCAAAATGGTATTTGCGCTGGCCTTTTCATTCATATATCAATTTTTTTCGAGGAACACCACTGTATGTGCAGATTCTGATTGTTCACTTTGGATTGATTCCCCCGCTTTACGGCAAAACCAATGCTCTAATTACTGCGTTTGTTGCTCTGTCGCTTAATTCGGCTGCTTATTCGGCTGAGATTTTTCGGGCAGGCATTCAGTCGGTTGATCGTGGACAACGGGAAGCGGCTATTTCACTGGGGATGACTAGTCGGCAAGCGATGAGATTTATTATTTTACCGCAAGCGATCAAACGGATGGTTCCGGCTTTTGGTAACGAGTTTATTGTACTTGTGAAAGACTCCTCTCTTCTGGCTTTGGTGGCTGCACCGGAAATAATGTACTGGACCAACACGATGAAAGGGCAATATTTGCGGATATGGGAGCCTTATTTGACAGCGGCACTTATTTATTTCATTCTTACCTATTCTCTTAGCAAGCTGCTGAATTACGTTGAACGGAGGCTGAAATAGGATGGAGCCTATGATTTCAGTACGGAACTTACATAAATCATTTGGAACAAATACGGTGCTGGCCGACATAAGTATCGATATTTTCAGTCAGGAGGTAGTGGTGGTTATTGGGCCGTCCGGATCGGGTAAATCCACCTTTTTGCGTTGCCTTAATTTACTGGAGCAGCCGCAGGCCGGCGAGATTGTAATTGAAGGCACTTCTTTGATGGCGGCGAGTACGAAGATTAACGATATCCGTACAGAGCTTGGGATGGTGTTTCAGCAGTTTAATCTATTTCCTCATATGAAGGTTATAGAAAACATTATGCTGGCGCCGGTTCAGGTGCGTAAATGGTCTCCGGATAAAGCGCGGCAAAAAGCGCTTGAGCTGCTGCAAAAAGTAGGTCTAAGTGAAAAAGCAGAGATGTATCCAGCCTCATTGTCTGGGGGGCAGGCTCAGCGGGTAGCAATTGCAAGGGCGCTGGCTATGGAGCCCCAAATTATGCTCTTTGACGAACCAACCTCAGCGCTTGACCCGGAGATGGTGGGGGAAGTGCTGGCGGTGATGAAGGAACTGGCCCGTGAGGGGATGACGATGGTCGTGGTGACACATGAAATGGGCTTTGCGCGTGAGGTGGGGGATCGGGTGCTGTTCATGGAACAAGGTGAGATTGTGGAAGAAGGAAGTCCGGAGCAGCTGTTCGGAAATCCTAAGCAAGAACGGACACGATCCTTTCTATCGAAGGTGCTGTAATTTTGTGGAAAGTAGAATCTTGTTATTTTATCAGGTATATTAGAAGAGTAACGGTTATTTCAGGGATTTATATGCAAAATCTGTCGGAACGTGGAGAGGAGGCTCTTGGGATATCTTTTGTTATCATAATCTAGCAGTGATAGAGGGAGAATACGATGAGCACATTTAAAAACTGGTTGAATACAGCCAAAAGCGGACTTACAGATCAAGTGAAGAAATTCAAAAATAAAGATTTCATGAATGCGGTAGTTGCAGGCTGCGCTTTGGTCGCTGCGGCGGACGGTAAAATAGAAGAAGCAGAGAAAAACAAAATGGCCGGCTATATGAATATGAGTAATGAATTGAAGGTATTTGACATGAGAGATGTCATTGCTCAATTCAACTATTACGTAAGTAACTTCGAATTTTCACCAGAAATAGGAAAACAAGAAGCTTTGAAAGCGATCGCTAAGTTTAGCGGCAAACCAGAAGCGGGCCGTCTGATCGTGGGTGTATGCTCGGCAATTGGATCAGCTGATGGTGATTTTGATGATTACGAAAAAGCAGTTGTGCGGAATATTTGTGGCGTCTTAGGATTAAACCCTAGCGAATTCAGTTTATAAATTAGGTGAAGTCATAGATAAAAGTTCGTTGAAACGTAATTTATTCTTTATCGTATCACTGATATAACACCTAAAAGCTAGACTAACAGATAATGATTTTTATCGGAAACGGAGGTACGTTGATTTGGCTGGAATTAATCTGGTAAAAGGTCAAAAGATTGATTTGACTAAAGGTAATGCGGGCTTGTCCAATGTAATTGTGGGCTTAGGCTGGGATCCAATTGAAGCCTCGCGGGGATTCTTTGGAGTCAAGAAACAGGCGAATGTCGACTGTGATGCCTCAGCACTGCTGTTAAATGAGGATGGTAAGCTAACTAAGAAGGGTAACCTGATCTGCTTCCACAACAAGCAAAGTCCTTGCAACTCGGTCATTCATTCCGGAGATAATCTGACGGGTGAAGGCGACGGAGATGACGAGCAAATCATGGTTAATTTGAAAGCCATTCCTGCCGATGTTCACAAGGTTCTGGTTGTCGTTAACATTTACGATGCGGTGAATCGCAAACAGGATTTTGGAATGATCAAATCAGCGTATATTCGGGTAATAAATGCTGCCGGGAATAGTGAGTTGATTAAATTCAACTTGTCTGACAACTACACAGGTTTTACGGCACTTATTTGTGGAGAGCTTTACCGCCAAGGTGGAGAATGGAAGTTCGCTGCAATTGGTGAAGGCAGCCACGCCGCTCATATCAATCAACTTGCAGAACGCTACGTATAATCCAAATATAAGAAAAGAGGTATGTAATCATGGCAATTAATCTATCCAAAGGTCAAAAAATCGATTTAACGAAAACAAACCCAGGTCTATCCAAAATCACAGTAGGTCTTGGTTGGGACACTAATAAATATGACGGCGGAAAAGATTTCGATTTGGACGTATCCGTCTTTTTGACCAATGCTAGTGGTAAAGTTGATAAAGAAACCAACTTCATTTTCTTCAATAACAAGCAAAATGAGAATGCTTCTGTTGTTCATACCGGAGATAACCGTACAGGTGAAGGCGATGGTGATGATGAGCAGGTTCAAGTGGATCTTCAGAACATCCCTGCTGATGTAGACAAAGTAGCTTTTACTATTACAATTTATGATGCTGAAGCAAGAAGCCAAAACTTTGGACAAGTCTCCCGTTCCTACGTACGTATCGTAAACGATCTGAACAATGAAGAATTGATTCGTTTCGACCTAGGTGAGGATTTCTCTATTGAAACTGGTGTTGTTGTAGGCGAATTGTATCGTAACGGTGCAGAATGGAAGTTCAATGCTATCGGCAGTGGCTACAAAGACGGCTTGAGCGGTTTGACTCGCGACTACGGCCTGCAATAAATTTCATTCTGCATGCTAAAGATGAATTGAATTCATAAATGAAAGAAGGTTTTGTCAGTGACGATCAGTCTCTCTAAAGGACAACGGATTGATCTTACCAAGACTAATCCGGGTTTGACGAAGGTAGTAGTAGGATTGGGCTGGGATACTAATAAGTATAGCGGCGGCCAAGATTTTGACCTTGATGCCTCAGCCTTTTTACTGCATGAAGATGGTAAGGCCAAGGGCTCCGATGATTTTGTATTCTACAACAATCCTTCGGGTGGCGCAGGTTCCTTGACTCATACGGGGGATAACCGTACAGGTGAGGGTGACGGAGATGACGAGCAGATTGTTGTTGATTTCAGCAAAATCCCTGCTCATATTCAGCGCATCGGAATAACGGTAACGATCTATGATTATGAAACTCGGGCACAAAACTTTGGACAGGTTTCCAATGCTTTTGTACGTGTAGTAGATGCTTCTAATGATCGTGAAGTGCTTCGCTTCGATTTAGGTGAAGACTTTTCAACTGAAACAGCTGTTGTATTCTGTGAGTTCTACCGCAATGGTGCGGATTGGAAGTTCCAGGCGATTGGAAGTGGCTTTGCCGGCGGTCTAAGCGCTTTATGCAGAAACTATGGACTGGACGCGCAATAACATCCAAGTGGGCGGGGTCATTACCGATCCTGCCCTTTTTCTAAATATTTAGAGCAGTACAGACTCCACTTTGTGGGGTTCTTTTTTACAAAATTATTAGTTGGTTTACTCCATTTATAAAGGTGGCGTAAGAATGAGTGTTAACGTAGTCAAAGGGCAAAAAGCTGATCTGACCAAAGGCAATGCTGGACTTCATTCTATAATCGTAGAGATTGGCTGGAATGCTCCGGCTGCTCTGGAGATTGATAGCTCTGCTTTCCTGCTTGGATCAGAGGGTAAAGTAAGTAAAGACGAGGATTTAATATTTTATAATAATCCAGCCACATCTTATATTAGGTATAAGGATGTGCCAGGATTCAATGACCGCAAGCAATTCGAAGTTCAATTGGATAAGATTCCTTCCGATGTGATGAAGATTGCCTTTACACTTACCATTTATGATGGGGAGAAAAGGGGTCAAAGTTTTGGGCAAGTTAGTCAGGCTTATTTTCGGATTCTCAATCAAGTGACAGGTGCGGAACTGCTCCGATGTGATCTCGACAATCTTTTCTCCGTGGAAACGGCCATTGTGGTAGGGGAATTATATAGATATAACAGTGAATGGAAGTTCAGTGCCATTGCAGCGGGGTTTGCCGGAGGTTTGAAAGAGATATGCAGCAACTTCGGTATTGAAGCGAATGAGGAGCCTGCTCCTGCTGCTCCACAGCCGGAGGTTAAGCCGCAGATTCCACCACAAATCTTCGCAACGCCGCCTGCGCAGCCAGTGAAACGTGAAGAGAGCTCTCCAGCCACACCCCCGCCTTCGCCAATGAATCTCAACTTGAAGAAAATCGAGCTGAAGAAAAAAGGCGATTCCATCAATTTGAAAAAATCAGCCAGTGGTGATTTAGGGGAAGTGTTGATTAATCTCAACTGGAACCAGAAGCAGGGCGGACTCTTTAGTCGTAAAAATGGCGTAGATCTAGATCTTGCTTGTCTGTATGAACTGAAGAATGGCAGTAAAGGAGTGGTACAAGCGTTGGGCAATGCCTTTGGCTCATTGAATCAACCTCCTTATGTCATGCTTGATGGGGATGATCGGACAGGCTCCGTAACTACTGGTGAGAATTTGCGTATAAATGGTATCAAAATTTCCGAGATTGAACGCATTCTAGTGTTTTCCTTTATTTATAAAGGGGTAACCAACTGGTCGGAGGCCGATGGGGTTGTCACCATCAAACAAGGCGGAGGACCTGATATCATTGTAAATTTGGACGAGCATAACAACCGAAAAGGGATGTGTGCCATTGCGTTATTCCGGAATGTAAGCAATGAAACATTTAGTGTTGAACGGCTGGTGCAATATTACAGTGGTCATCGTGAGATGGATGAAGCCTATGGCTGGGGGCTGCGCTGGGTTGCGGGCAGCAAATAATCGATTTTACCGGAGGCGCAAAGTGTAATGGATTGGTTCGCAGATTTTTTTAGAAATATTAGTGAGAATTACGGGCATTTTTTCTCATGGAGTGATGTAGTAGGTACACTCTCTGATCCTGTGAGCTGGGGGATTATCGGGAGCTTAATTCTACTAGAAGGTTTGCTCTCTGCAGATAATGCGCTTGTGCTTGCCGTTATGGTTAAGCATCTACCTAAGGAGCAGCAGAAAAAGGCGCTTTTCTACGGTATCTTAGGGGCTTATTTGTTCAGATTCCTGGCCATTGGACTAGGGACATTTCTTATTAAGTTTACTTTGGTTAAGGTTCTTGGTGCACTGTATCTCTTTTATATCGCATATAAAGGTTTATTTAAGGGCAGTGGCGAAGAGCATACGGAGAATAAAGGCACTTCTTTTTGGAAGACAGTTCTCCTTGTTGAATTAATGGATATTGCTTTCAGTATTGACAGTGTTATTGCAGCATTTGGACTTAGCGATCAGGTTTGGGTTCTCTTTATGGGTGGTATCTTAGGGGTTCTGATGATGCGCGGAGTGGCGCAGGTATTCTTGAAGCTTATTGATAAATTCCCTGAATTGGAACAGGCAGCGTTCCTGCTTATCGCCATTATTGCGGGTAAGATGCTAGCAGGTGCTTTTGGTTTTGAATTGCCGCATGTCGTATTCTTTACAATCCTTATAGCGGTATTCGTGGGTACGATCCTCTATAGTGCTAGACGTAAGAAAAAAGATGCCCATAAAAGTGCATGATTAAAAAAGTAATTGCACCATAGAGAAGTCGGAGCCGATCATGCAAGAATAGAAACGCCTGCTTCTTTCAGGTAATCGTATATGTTATAGCGTAGGCCTTCACTTATATTTGAGAGAGCCAAGATGCCATCCCCAAGGGAGAGTATTGCCGGTTCTGACACTCTCTATGAGGAGAGGTCTACGCTTGTTTTGCTTGGCTTCGCAAAACTATAAGGGGGAACCGATTTGAGATACTTCGATTACCTGACGAAAGAACAAGAAATCTCTTTGTTTTACACTCCGCCTATCTCATTTGATCATACCACGAACAAGGAACTGCTAGCCTACGCTGTCGGCGCTGCCCTCTATATGCCGGCTACCCGTGCAAGTGTTGCAGAAGACATCATTAAGCTCAAAAATGCAGGTCTAGTGACGGTTATTATAGATCTGGAGGACGCAATCGGAGATGACCAGGTTGACAATGCAGAGGAGTCTATTATCCAGCATCTTATTTACCTAGCTGCTTACGCAGAAAATGAGCTGGATTCATCGAACAGCCTCCCGCTTCTTTTTATACGAGTACGTAACCCGGACCAACTCCGGCAAATGATTTTCCGCTTGGGATCCTTGGTAACGATGTTAACAGGGTTTGTATTTCCTAAGTTCTCTGTGGACAATGGAATTCAATATTTTGAAACGTTAGCTGAGTACAACAATACGCGTGGTTATAATGATCCTGTGCTTTACGGGATGCCAATCTTGGAAACTGCACCTATTATTTATCGGGAAAGTCGAGTGGACAGTCTGCTATCTATCCGTGATTTACTCCGTAATTACCGTGAGCTTGTCCTAAACGTCAGAATTGGGGCAACGGATTTCTCCAGCCTGTTCGGACTGCGTCGCAGTCCTGATGTTAGTATTTATGATCTTACTCCTATCCGTGACTGTATCTCGGACATTATCAATGTGTTTGGGCGGGTTGAAGAGGGATATGTGATCTCAGGACCTGTCTGGGAGTATTTTGCGAATAAAGGTCATCGAGTTCTCCGGCCGCAGCTGCGGCAGACGCCATTTGAGGATACTTACGGCAAAAACGGCCGTGATATGCGGAATAGCTATATCTCGAGCAGTGTGGACGGGCTAATTCGTGAGGTTATTTTGGATAAAGAGAATGGAATTGTGGGTAAGACGATTATCCATCCTTCTCATCTCAGACCTGTTCAGGCGATGTATACGGTGATGCATGAGGAATACGTCGACGCTTTAAGCATTGTAGAAAGTAATGATGGCAGTCTGGGCGTATTTAAGAGTCAATATTTTAATAAAATGAACGAAATTAAGCCCCATCTGAATTGGGCAAGACGAATTTTACTACGATCTCAAATATACGGGGTGTTACATGAACAACAGCATTTTGTCGGATTATTACCCGAAAACGAATTTACGCACGTATAACATAGTCGAGAACCTGCAAGTGAATGTAACCGAAACCTTTAACCCCTTTCATATGCCTCTGGATTCTTTATTTTCGATGGCGGCGCGAATTAATAAAAAACGAACTTTTCTGTTTGTCAGTAAGGTGCTTGGCAAGCATATCCCCGTCGATCCGTATACTTCACTTCTAAGCGGAGCAGCGTTGGCGCTGCTGTTATATCAGGAGATGAACGGTGATTCCGTGGATAGTGATCGTATGACAAAGTTATTGGATATGGCGGTTCATGGGCTGATTCATCCTGAATTTGCTAAGGAAGCCTATCAGCATTTACTAGCGGCCCGGCTGGTTTTGCCCAAGCCTGTGGTTTTTATTGGATTCGCAGAAACGGCAACTGCACTGGGTCACAGTGTGTACAACATCTTTGCTGAGCAGGCATCCTATATTCATACTACGCGTGAGCATATTCCTGATTTGGAGTCTGTTGTAAGTTTTGTAGAAGAGCATTCCCATGCAGTTGATCATCTATGTTATGCCTTGGATACCGAACTCTTATCTGGGACAGAGCCCATTATATTGGTAGATGACGAGATTACGACCGGGAAAACCGCGATCAATACAATTCGAGATATTCAGTCAAAATTCCCGCGGGAGGAATATGTGGTAGTCTCTCTTCTGGATTGGAGAAGCGGCAGCAATCTTCAACACTATAGTGAGCTTGAGCAGGAGCTGGGGATTCGCATTAAGTCGTTATGTCTGCTGCAAGGGAATATTGAAGTGATAGGTTCACCGGTGTTTAATAAGGATACTGAGCAGCTGGATAGAGAGGCCATTTTTGAGTGTGAGGTTGTAACTACTTATGCTCAAGATGGAATGGAACGACTGGAGGTGTCCTCTATCGATTCCTATGGTGAGATCAACACAGCGCCGTATATGAAATATAGTGGACGGTTCGGAATGGAGTCACAGGATAATCTGGAGCTTGATCAGGGTGTGAAACGAATAGCTGAGCAGCTGCGGCAATTGCGTAGAGGACCGAAAGCCTTGGTAATGGGTGTAGGAGAATTTATGTATCTTCCGATGAGAGTGGCGGCGGAAATGGGGGAAGGGATTGCTTACCAGTCTTCCACTAGAAGTCCAATCCACCCTGAGCGTCGGCCGGATTATGGGGTACATAGTGCTGCTGCGTATCCTTCAGCTGGTGATCCGGAAATCACAAACTTTATTTATAATATAGCTCCTGGTCAATACGATGATATATTTGTGCTGATTGAGCGTGATGTACCGCATGAGCGTATGAAACCTATGCTTGATATACTGAAGAAACTGGCCCGCCATAAAGTGCATCTTATTGTACTGACCTCGGAAAGAAGAAGTGGAGGCCCTACCTATGAAGGGAACAGTAACTGAAGAAATTCTAAACAGAAGTATAGCCGAACCGGTTCCGCTAGGCAGCTATTCTCCGTCAGATGTTATATTTTTGCTTAAGGATCTGAGCGATGTTTCACTGGAGCGGGCGACTGACGAAAGAGAGGCCGCCATTCAATCAGGCGTACACTACTCTGAGATGCTGCCCGTGGAATATCAGCCTACTGAGCAGTATATTGAGTTATTTCACGAGACGCTGGAGCAATCTGCGGAGAAGGTCGCTCTAGCAGTAGCGGTAGTCTCTGAGATGATTGTCGCTCAAAGGGGACTTGATACGGTGTTAGTCTCTTTGGCAAGAGCGGGAACACCAATTGGTGTACTGATTAAGCGTTATATCCAAGAGCGATATGGTGCTGATCTGCCGCATTATAGTATCTCTATCATTCGGGGCAAGGGGATTGATGAGAACGCAATCCTTTATATTCTGCAAAAGCACGGGCTTGACGCTGATTTGCAGTTTGTCGACGGATGGACGGGGAAAGGGGCTATTCGCCAGGTATTGATTGAAGCGTGCAACAGCCTGTATGAGAAATATGGCATTCGGCTAAATGATGACCTGGCCGTATTGGCTGATCCCGGGAACTGTTCAGGCACGTTCGGGACTAGAGAGGATTATCTTATTCCTAGTGCATGCCTCAATTCTACGGTGTCAGGATTGATGAGCCGGACAGTGCTGCGCGATGATTTAATCGGTCCGGAAGAATTCCATGGGGCTAAATTCTACAAGGAATGGCTCGATACGGATGTATCTAATGTATTCATTGCGGCGATCTGCCCGTATTTCTCCTCCGTTGCGGAAGAAGCACAAGCGATTGCTGAACAGATGCAGCAATCCCCGCCAGAAATTACATGGCAGGGCCTGCGTGATATTCAGAGTATTCAAGAAGTGTTCGGCATAGATAACATCAATTTGGTCAAGCCCGGAGTCGGAGAAACTACCCGAGTGCTGCTGCGCAGAGTACCGTGGAAGATTCTTGTCGATACTATGGATAATCCAAATCTTCGTCATATTATTCTCTTAGCAGAGGATAGAGGGGTTCCAGTAGAAGTATTCCCTGGACTCACCTACTCCTGTTGCGGGATTATTAAGCCGCTGAGAGGTGAGACGGAATGATCTATGCCAGTGATTTGGACCGAACGTTAATCTATTCCTTAAATGCAATCGGTGTCCCGGAGAATACTCCGGGCCTGGTTCCTGCGGAGGTTGTGGATGGTAAGACGGTTTCATACATTTCGCAAAAAGCATTGGCTGATCTGATGGAGCTTACTTCCCGTATTATCTTTATGCCCGTTACAACACGTACCATAGCGCAGTATAAGCGTATTAATCTGTTTCAAGACACGATTATTCCAGACTACGCGATTACTAGTAATGGCGGAAATATTCTGATTGGTGGCGAAGTAGATAAGAGCTGGAGAGCTTCGGTGGGCAGGCTTGTTCAAAACGAATCGGCTGCGGCAGAAGAAGTTAGAATGCACGTTAGGTCTGTAGTGCACGAGGAATGGATCATTAGTGAGCGGTATTGTGATGATTTATTTTATACTTTTGTGGTAGTGCGTGATTTATTACCTATGGATGAGATCACGAATCTGGCAGAGCGATTATACGATTTGGGCTGGCGGGTATCCTTACAAGGACGCAAGCTATATGTCGTTCCTGCCGCTGTGAATAAAAGTGATGCGATTGTTCATGTGCGCCGGACGGTTCGTTCAGAACCGATGGTAGCATCGGGAGATTCCTTGTTGGATAAGAGTTTACTAGAAAGTGCGGACTATGCGATTGCTCCTTGTCATGGAGAAATATTTGCAGAGCAGCAGAGTGGTCTTGTAAAATCAAGGTATCCCTTTACGAAGCAAGCGGGTGTTTTTGCTGGTGATGAAATTCTACAGTATGTAAACATGATCTATAATAACTTAACCGTATTGGGAGTTGGGCCACTATGAAAAAGGTAAACATTTATTTCA
This sequence comes from Paenibacillus sp. FSL H3-0310, assembly GCF_038002785.1. Classification (NCBI taxonomy): domain Bacteria; kingdom Bacillati; phylum Bacillota; class Bacilli; order Caryophanales; family Paenibacillaceae; genus Paenibacillus; species Paenibacillus sp. FSL H3-0310. The sequence goes on along the minus strand of NZ_JBBODC010000002.1, from coordinate 682,250 downwards.
ATCGCTGGTTTTCCGTCGCTTACCATTATATGAATCTCATCCGCAATAATGAGGATGGCGTTCCTGTACAAATCTTCGCCACGCATCCTGATATTCACCATATGTCCCTTCAAGGTGCTGATGTTGCTGGGACTGAACCAGCACTGACTGGAATAGAATATGTTCAATTCTGCGTGGATTTCTGTCGCCGCAATGAGATCGATATCTTCATTCCACGGTTACATATGCTGGATATAGCTTTGCATGCTGCGATGTTTGATGCGATTGGCACCAAGGTTCTGGTCTGTAGAGATTTGGACTTATTGGAGACCATCATGGATAAGGGGAAGTTCTACGAAAGTGTTAAGGAAACAGGGATTATGACAATTCCTGATTATCATGTGGTGAGTACAGCAGAGCAGTTCAAAGAGGCTTATCATGATCTTGTAGCCAAAGGACACCACGTATGCTTTAAACCCACGGAGACAGAGGGAGGCCTTGGCTTCCGTATCATTGATAACACACGTAGTCCTTTACAGGAGCTGTTTGGTCATGTAACTCCGCTGATATCCTTCGATGAGGCCTATCGTATTCTGGGAAGTGAACCTACATTCCCTGAACTTATGGTGATGGAATTGCTGGAAGGTTATGAATACAGTATAGATTGCTTGTCAGATGAGAATGGCAGGCTGTTAGCGGCTGTACCCCGTCGTAAAGCTGGCGGTCGTCTGCGGCTGATGGAGCATATTCCGGAGCTGGAGGAGATCGCTTCCCGGGTAGCAGAGGTATATAAAATACCTTTCAATTTCAATATTCAAATGAAGTATAGTGGTGGAATTCCTAAACTGCTGGAGATTAACCCCCGGATGTCTGGAGGTCTTCATATTTCTTGTCTGTCTGGAATTAACTTTCCATACCTGGCTGTCAAAAGTGCACTCGGCGGAGAGGTCCAGCCTGCGGAGTTCGGCGATAATGTGCTTGCCAGCCATGTAGAGCAGCCGCTAATTATGAAAATAAACGGCGAATCCGTAATTCCGGATCCCGTGAATTGAGCGTTCGCAATCTCGCTCACAAGAGGTGAGAAAAATTAAATTTAAATCGAAAGTGTTGCTGTATGCCGGTATTGGCTATGTTGTCGCTGTATTGACGAGTTCTTTTTTGCCTGAGTTACTCTCCTTGCTGTTGCCTGTAGCGGGTGCAGCGGTAGGGGTTCTTGCAACGAGAAGTCCAAGAACCAACCTTCCGGCTGAGGTGCTGCCAGCAGGTCCAGAGACGTTGCCTGTTGCTCCAGCTCCCTCTGCAAATGCTCCGCAATTACCTAGTGCGGCAAATAATGCTGCACCAGGTAATCCGGGCAATAGTGGTAGAACTGAGGCCGAACCAACGAAGATTGGACCGGAATTTGCTCCAGTAGTTGAGTACCTTAGCATTCTGGAAGATATGATTATCTCCGAGGGGCAGAAGGATACTCTGGACAATGAAATTGTCGAGAAATCACTGGCGCTTTTTGCGAGACTTCAACGTGTAATTCCGCTGCTGCAGGAGCTCAATAATGGCGATATTAATCATACGGTCCGCAGATTGATTCTGAAGGATTTGAATGGTGTGATTAACCCATTTTTGCGCCTAAGTGGTGAAGCAAAGACGAAGAATCGGAGAACGCTGCTGAACGGTCTAAGAGATGTTGATTCCAAAATATCGGATATTGCTTCGACGATCGAACATAAAGACCTGATGGAACTTCAGACGAAGGCGGAACTGATTCATCAGCGGTATAGCAGTTCCGAATTATAGGAGGGAAACCCATGTCCACGCAGTTGATCCAATTAAAAAAAGAAGATGAACAAAAGGTAGTCGAAGAAGCCGCACAATTGATCGAGAAGGTATCTCAGACAGATACAGTCACGTTGGATTCTTTAATGGATGATATTGGGAAGCTTGGGGTGAAGACGCAGGAAAAAGCAGGCCAAACGCTCAAGCTGCTGGATCGTCCGGTAAATGACCTGATGTCCGGTAAGCGTGTTGAAGTGCCTAACATGATTATGAAGCTGCGGAATGAGTGTGAAAATCTGCAACAGAGTAAGAATGTTAGCTTTTTCGGCAAAATGCTGCGGAAGAGTCCGATGAAGAACTATGTGTACAAATATCAGTCTGTCCGCACGAATATTGATGCGATTGTTACTGGTCTACGCGACGGCAGAGATACCCTCGAAGAGAGTATTGTAAATATGCGCCAGCTGAAACGTACCTCTATGGAGGAGATCTATAACCTTCAAACCAAAATTGCCTTCGGCAATAAGCTAAAAGAGCTGTTCGAGGTGGAGATTGCAAAGCCTGAGAATGAGTTCCGTAAAGCTTATCTGGAGCGTGGTCTGCGTAAAGTGATGGTTCGTATTCAGTCCATGACAGAGATGATTCTGCTCTACAATCAAGCGATTGCTGCTACAGATATCATCAATGACAATAATGATAAACTGATCGATTCCGTAAATAATGCGATTGATAAAACTTCTAATCTGATTACAGTGTCGGCAATGATTGCGATGTCGCTGGCCGATCAGGAGAATGTTATCAACGCTGTAGAAGCAACAAATAAGACGATTGAAGATCAGTTTAAAGAAAATGCACGCTTGCTGCGTACGACTACAGAAAAAACCACCGAGCTTCTATCCAAACCTTCCATGTCTATGGAAGCCGTGAATCAAGCGATCGGGGATCTGCTTAGCGCATTGGATACTTCGGAACAGTCAAACCGTCGTATTATCGAAAGCTGCCAGGATTATACATCCAAAATGACGACGATCAATACCCAACTGGGCAATCGTCTAGGACTCAATGAAGCGGACAAGCCTGAGGCGCTGAAACAAGGTGAAGCAGAGAGCCAACTGAGCAGCTTCTTGAACTAATTATTTTAAAAAAAGTCCGTAAAAATATAGCAGCGCAGTGAGCCTTCATTTCTGGGGGTTCGCTGCTCTGCTTTTTTTTGGGATATGGGGTAGCTCGCTTCAACTGCTGCATAGGCGTAAACGTGATCTAATCAAATGAAGTTTACTGTAGCCAAACATAAAGCCCTATCCAAATACATAAGTTGTCACAAGACTACATGTGGAGGAAGTGGGGATAGGCTATGGTTTTAGGCTGTTTGATACTCGTGCTTATCATCGTCGCCAGCAGTGAAAAAGCAGAAGCCATTGCTAAAATGAATGAAGACAATTAGCAAGAGGTAGCTTCGCTTCCCCGTAAGTATTCAGGGATTTTTTGCCGCGAGTTGGTTCAAGTAATTTCCAGCGGGTTATTGGGTATAATAACGTAAGGCTGTCGATTAGCCCATAATCAGCTGGAAATACCAAAATCCCTAAGGAGGTCACATGGAGAACGAGGCACTGCTTCAGGTTGAACAATTAGCACTTAAGAAACAGAAGATATTCCGGCAAAGCGTAATGCGCTATATTGCCAGAGCCATGCTGGCCAGTATGTTTATCGGATTCGGTGTAATTGTAGCATTTAAGACAGGCAACTATTTCTTTATGGAGCAATCTCCCTTTGCATATCCAATGGCTGCGATTACTTTCGGAGCGGCTATTATTCTAATTTCTTTTGGTGGTGGGGATTTATTCACCGGAGATACTTTTTATTACACATACACGGCACTAAGACGGAAAATGAAATGGTCTGAGGTTGTCCGCATGTGGATCATGAGTTATATCGGTAATATTCTTGGGGCTGCCGTTTTTGCCTTGCTGATTTTTTTGACAGGACTGTTCTATAGCTCAGATGTAAACGGTTTTTTGCTATATGTAGTGGAGCATAAGATGGAAGCCCCGGCAGGTCAGCTTTTCTTTCGGGCTATTCTTTGTAACTGGCTCGTTTGTATGGCTTTTTTTATACCGATGAATATGAAAGGCGATGGGGCCAAAATGTTCGCCATGGTCTTATTCGTATTCTGTTTTTTCATCTCCGGCTATGAACATAGTATTGCCAATATGTGTACCTTTGCGATTGCGCTTGTACTTGATCATCCCGGAACGGTATCGTGGTATGGCGTGGTGCATAACCTTGTCCCCGTTACGATCGGCAATTTAATTGGCGGTGGCGTACTGATGGGGGTAATGTATTATTATGTGAATAAACCTTTTTTGGATGACACTAAGCATTAACTGAAAAATAGAAAATAATAATTCTCCAAAACTTCGCTCTTGTATAGGGGTGGAGTTTTTTTGTGCAGAAAGTTATTTTTTAACATTGGGATTATTTGATTTTTAAGGATTGAAAAGGATTAGAGGGAGAGAGGTAGAATACATAATTATGCAATGCAAAATTGAAGATTCATACAGAATGGGGTAAGGGCTTTGGATGAGACAACAGGGATACTGACGGATGAGACCATTATTAAGGCTTCCAATCAGCATTGTATTGACCAAGGAATTGATCCTGAGCAACCGCCTGTCTTTGCAAAGGGATATTCTACTGATGAATTGGGGGCACAGCTTAGCGCATATAGTGAAGTGATTGAGGTTATCGAATTTTTTGTCAAAAAATTTCTTTCCTCAGTCAAAGGGAACCCGATCCTAGTTACGATTTCGGATGATGCAGGTTATCTATTGGCGTTCCAAGGAGATGCGACGATTATAGATCTCGTAGGACAGGTAGGCATCAAAGAAGGCGTGCAGATGAATAAAGAGGTGGGTACCAATTCAATCGCTTTAGCCCTTGAATATCAGAGGCCATTCCAGCTGACAGGACGAGACCATTTCCATCATATTTTGCATCATTTAGTATGCTGTACAGCTCCATTTTATAAAGAAAATGGGCAAGAAATTTTAGGTACAATTTCATTTATGGCAGATATAGATGTAGCCCATCCCCATTTGCTGCCTCTGCTCTGTACGATGGCTGACTCGATTGAACGTGAGATTTTGTTGCGGAGAGGGAATTCTCAGCTGCAATTATTAAATCGGATTTTGCTAGAGACCAATTACTTAGGGGTAATCATAACAGATCAATTCGGAACAGTCGTGAATATAAATGAGAACGGTTTAGCTATGCTTCATTTGGGTGGTGAGCATCAAGAGTCTGTTGTTGGAACTAGTGTCTTTGAAATTAGGAATGTGGGTGCATACTTTCAACATGTCATCATACATCATGTCGCATGTGCCGGGTTAGAAGTGATTCAGGAGAAAAACGGGTTGTTCGAGCATTATATGTTAGATGTACTACCCGTTTACGATGGGAATGGTTACTTAGCGCGTGTGATTGGAAGTTTGCGCAACATCACGGAGATGAAAAGAACGGAAGAAGTGCTGCGCAATACAGAAAAGCTAGTGGTCGCAGGACAACTGGCTATGAGCATTGCACATGAGATCCGCAATCCTCTGACTACTGTGAAAGGGATGCTTCAACTGGCTAATAAAGATTCACGTCTGTTGCATTATGATCTCATTATGTCAGAAGTGGAAAGAATGAATCTTATTGTGAGCGAGTTTCTTATTCTGGGTAAACCGCAGGCTGCGCATTATATGACTGAACAATGTAGTACGATCCTGCTGGAAGTATTGAATATCTTCGCGATTCAGGTGGAGATGAATAATATAGCGTTAAATACAAAGATCCATTATGATGCTGAGATCGAATGTGACCGCAATCAGATTAAGCAGATTTTCCTCAATATCCTAAGAAATTCAATGGAAGCTTTGCCTTTTGGTGGGAGCATTACAGTGACTCTTGATGTGAAGGATGAATTTCAGGTGATTACCTTCACCGATAATGGAGAGGGTATGAACAAGGAAGTTCTGGAGAAATTAGGAGAGCCTTTTCACACGACTAGAGGCGATGGGAATGGACTTGGCTTCATGATTGTCAAAAAAATCGTGACTGCCCACAGAGGATATGTGGCAATAGCTAGTGAAGAGGGAGTGGGCACGGCCGTTACAATTTATCTTCCGATGGCACATTCATACCACAAATGAAACAGCAATAATAATTCATAATTAAAAAGACTCTTCCGCCCATATAAGCGAAAGAGTCTTTTTGTATATCCATTTGCATCTAATGGTGAGGAATTACCACTTAGAGCCACCCGATGAATTTCCACCGGATTTGCCGCCGCCACCGCCCCAAGAAGAGCCGCCGGAGGATTTGCCGCCACTGCCGCCACCACCCCAGGAAGAGCCGCCGGAGGAACGTCCCCCACCGAATCCGCCTGAAGAAGGAGGACCAGAGGACATCCGTTTACGGGCTTGCGCACGCCGCTGTTGCTCTCTCATCATGGCTAGCTGGGCAAGCCGTTCTTCCTCTTCTTTTTGGCGAATGATTCGGTTCGCTTCATTCACAAAGGAAGTGATCTGAGCGTCATAAGCGCGGCCAATCGATTCCAGTTCCTCCAGGTTGTAAGGCCGGGATGACAACCGTTGCTCCAACTGGCTATATTCCGGCAGTAAGGATAACTCAAAGCGGATTCTGGAAGACAAGCCTCTGCTGTGCAGCATTCGCTGGGTCGTCTCTACCCGACTTTGTCCTTCGGAGAAGAGACGTTGTACTTTATCCAGTCTTTCATTTAATGCATTTAGACTTTCAGAGACGCCGTCATATTGCCGGCCAGCTTCATCCTGCAAGGACAGCAAGCGCTCCAGCGCATCGTGGGCCTTGTCATATTCGCCCCGTTCATCACTGGTCCAGTTCTCAATTTGCGCCACTTCACCTGCGCCTTCCCGAAGACGTGTGCTCCACTCCGTCAGAATGTTCTCTACGCTAACTATATGCTGTTCTTCGAAATGTACACGTGCTTCTGTAATTCGGGCCTGCAGCTCGTCTCGCCGCTGCTTCAAGTGGCTCCATGTGGTGCGGAATGTCTCTAGATCTCTGCGGTTATTCTGCCGCAGCAGTGCTTGCTGCTCTGTCATAGCAACAGCTTCATCCAGAAGCAGATCTAGACTGGCGCCGATTCTGCGCACCTCATCCATATCTCCTATACGCAGCGGCGCTTCAAGTGTCAACGATTCTACGCGGGCCTGCTCTAGGTGGTCAAATGGCTTAACCTTCATATTGTGCAGTGAATTCTGTTCAATGATCCCGGTGATTTTGGCACGTGCCGCAGCTAATACCGTAGGAAATTTGTTTAGCTTATCATCATAGAGATCAACATCCTTCAGATCCTGTTCGATTTTTTCCTGACGTTCCTGTGCATCCTCGGTAACCTCTTGTGCAGCAATGGGATCAAAAAGCTCCAATTGGTCTGCCTTAGCAGTTTCCTCCGCAAGCTCCTTAAGTTCCTCTACAATTTCTTGAAGCTCATATCCGGTTTCTTTAACTGCACCTTGCAGCTGTTCTTCAAGCTCTGGCGTATCCTCTTTCAGCTCTGTAATACGCTGTTTGACATTGCGGTCAGCTTCGCTAATGACAGCTATGTGTTTCTCTTCCTCTTCAAGCGCTGTGCGGAAGGCAGCTTCGGTCTGCTGCAATTGTTTCACGGCTGTCTTGAGGGCAGCCAAACGATAAAATGCTGGCTGAACGCCTTGACCTTCGCTTTGTAGTGCGGAGATTTCAACGAGCTTGGCGGACAGCCGCTTGGAAATACCTTCGACTAGCTCTCCCGTCTTCCCTTGAACGATCCCTTGAAAAGGGTTTAGCGATTCCAGTGCCCGATTTGCCTGGACCATTAAATTAGATAACTGTTTCTGTTGCTCGCTAAGCTGCTTGCGTCGACGCAGACCTGTAACCATTACAAAGAGTAGAAGGAGGATTAGAAGGGCTCCGATAAGAATCGCTGCAATCATAAACATGGAGCTGCTGGAGCGGTTTACATCATTCCCGACCCCGGCTGCGCTCCCGCTTCCTGCGGTTCCTCCAGTATTGCCGGCACGATCTCCGATGGAATGGATGGCATTAATCAAAGCCTTTGTCCCGCCAGCGAAGTCCCCTTTTTGGGCATAAGGAATGAAATAGGTGTCGAGCAGTTTTTGGATGGCTGAACTTCCCGAGGACCCTCCCTGATTCTTAGACCAAGTATTTAACGAGCTTTGAAAGCCTGGATTTAAGAAATTTAGCTCAATGGACTGGTCACCAGCGGAGATCAGCAGTAGAAGATCCCGCGTGGACAGTTTCCACGAGTCGTAAACCTTGTCTGCATACTTATCAGCTGGAGTACCGTCTGTGGAATCTACAGTGAGTACATGGATGGTCATGAGTTCTCCAGTAGCGGTAGCAGAAATAGACGCGGCTTCTGCGGAACTGAACATTTCAGCGTTATCGGTAACGAATCCCTGCTGTGCAGGAATTCCAGCGGCGTATGCACCAGGTACCCATAACAGGCTGAGCATTAAGAATAAAGCTATATACTTTTTCAAGCTGACACGCTCCGATCTGAAGGACTTTTTATTCAATATATTATGCTGATAATTATACTATATCATTAACCATCAGGTGACCTGGAGATACTCCAATTATTATATAGTTATGTCTGCATACCAACAAAAAAAGCCATGCCCCCAAATAAGGGAACACGGCGTATACTCGGAAGCATTATCTTGTCGGCAGACAGAGAATGTATTGCAATCTGGATTTAATTTCTTTTTGCCATTTCAAATCTCCAACTTTAACGGCAAGATTGAGCAGATCCAGATAATCGTCAACCTGTAATGTTGTTCGGGTAGAGGTAACGTTCATGGGTGATCAGTCTCCTTTTAACTTAAATATAGTAAATTGAAATTATTAACGCTTATAATAATGATAATCATTATCATCGTTTATCGTTATTGCTATTATCCACATTTTCTATGTAAAAAGCAATATAAAAATCAAGACTTCGTAACTTTTATCATTTACAAATAAAAGAGTCCATCGAAAGATGGGGATTTGCGTATAATATGTGGTTTTAGGAAAGAATTAGCAGGAATCTTACCATATTTTGTCGAATACTTTTTAGAATAATGCTTTAAATTCTAAATTTTAGCAAAAAGGGGAATTGGGCAATGAAGCGGTGCACAATGTTGCTTCTGATTATTTTTCTGCTTTTGCTCGTACCTCCTACAGCCGCTCACGCCGAAAGAGAGGATATAAGGTACCAAGTAGAACTGGAATATCCACCTTATAAATATGTAGAAAATGGGTATTTGACCGGGTTTGATATTAATTTGAGCACGATGATTTTTGAGAAGCAGGATTACCTTATTCACTACAGTACTGGGCAATGGGATGAAGTATACAGTCGGCTGATTCAAGGAGATATTGAGATAGCAGGTCTTATGGCAATTACGGAGTCGCGTAACCAAGAGGTGTTATTTTCAGATCCAGTTATTAAGAATTATATTTCCATCTATGCAAGGCGAGAGCTTGAGGATGAGATCGATTTAAAGACGTTGGGAAGTTATAAGATTGGGTTAGGGAATGGGCAGTATTCTGCAACCGTGCTGAACAGCAAGGTGGGGATTACAAATTACATAGAATATGCAACGACTCCTGAAGCTTTGAAGGCTTTAGAAAATGGGGAAATCGACCTTCTATTTGAGAATCAGGAAGTGATTGATTATCTGATTGCAGAGCAGAAATTGAAGGGGAGTATTATCAAAAAAATGAGCAATCTCTACCCTAGGGATGTCGCTTTTGCAATAAGTAAATCCTCTCCGGAGCTAGTGACTTATGTTAACGAGAGATTGGATCGCCTGCATCGTTCAGGTGCTTTTGAAGAGCTGTATCAGCACTATTTCTTCGTTCATTCGGATTATTATAAAGTTATGATGCGCAATAGATTTATTGTGGGAGCCATTATTCTGCTCGGCCTTCTGATCATTAGTGCGGTTTTGCTAAAAATGTATATTAATCACTTACGGCGGGCGGTTTATTCGGAACAGCAATTTTTTGAGGATGTAATAGAGCATAGCGGTATGGTAGTTTGGGCTGTGCAGGCGGATAAAAAGGTAGTTCGGTTTAACAATTACGCTGAGCGAATGACGGGCCTATGCGAGAATGAAGTAGTGGGCAAAAACATTGAGGATATAGAGGGGCTGACAGGCAGTACGGCGGCTATTCGGAATCTGCTGGAAAGGGCCGTACAGCTTGACTATGTTGATAATATCGAGCATAAACTTCCTTACAATTCGCCAGCAGCGCGGTATTTTTCATTTCGGACCACCTTGTTGAAAGGATTGGATAAGCAGGCAGCTGATATTTTTGTGCTTGTAGGAGTGGATATCGATGAGCGCAAACAAAATGAGCTAAGGCTTCAGCAAAGTTATGAGGAACTGGAAGCTACTTACGAAGAGCTGTCAGCGACAGAGGTCGAGCTACAGGAGCAATTTGCTAAGCTGCAAGTAGGTGAACGACGGTTCAGTCTCGCGACAGAGGGGTCTGGTGCATACATGTGGGAGCTTGATTGGGAGACAGGACTGTATAATCTATCGGATCGCTGGTACAAGCTCATGGGCTATACGGAGGATGAAATCAATTCTTTCGAAAATGGGGTGCTTAGTATTATTCATCCCGATGACCAGCCATCATCCCAAAAGGCAAGACATGATCATCTGGCAGGTTTAACACCTATCTACGAGACGGAATACCGCATGCGGACAAAAGATAATCAGTTCGTCTGGTTTGAGGTAAGTGGTAAAGCTATCGTTGATCCAAAGAATGAAGTTGTGTTATTTATCGGTTCGCTGATTGATATTAGTAAGCGGAAGCAGGTAGAGCTAAAGCTGAGCAACAGTTATCAGGAGCTTGAGGCAACCTATGAACAGCTTACAGCCACACAGCAGGAGCTTGTAGAGCAATACGATATGCTGGTGGAGAATCAAAAACACATGCATCGTCTAGCTTATGTGGATGAGCTTAGTAATCTACCCAACCGTGTATGTCTACTGGAATCTATGGAGAAATATCTGCAATGTTCAGGAGGCAAGGCGGCGCTGTTGTTCGTAGATACCGATAATTTTAAATACATCAATGATACCTTAGGGCATAAATCCGGTGATGTTCTTATTCAGAAGGCTAGCAAAAGGCTGCAGTCGGTGGTGCGGGAAGGAGATATGCTCTCTCGGCTCGGCGGGGATGAATTCGTGATTTTTATTAAGGATATAGAAAACCACGAGGATGTGCTAGACCTGGCGGAGCGTATCATGAGAGCGTTCAGGCAGTCCTTTTTAATCGGAGAGAGTTATTTGTACGTTTCCGTAAGCATCGGAATTTCCTTTTATCCGGAAGATGGGGAGACCACCGAGCAAATCTTAAAAAATGCGGATGTCGCTATGTACCGGGCAAAAGAGGATGGTAAGGGGACTTATGTGGTATATGACAAATCTATGCATACTGCGTTTAATGAACGGATGAATATAGAGAAACATTTGCGCAGTGCCATGAATAATAATGAGTTTGAGTTATATTATCAACCGCAGGTGGATATCCAGTCTGGATTAATCTCTGGTTTTGAGGCTTTAATTCGCTGGAATAGTCCAACGCTGGGCGTTGTATCTCCACTTTCCTTTATCAAAATCGCCGAGGATTCCAGGCTGATTATTTATATTGGAGAATGGGTGCTTAGGGAATCGTGCATCTTTATGAAGGGCATTCAAGATCGTATGGGCATTCCTTACAAGATATCAGTTAACATTTCCATTATTCAACTATTGCAGGATGATTTCGTCGAGATGGTGCAGGAAAGTCTGGCTGAAAGTGGGCTAAAGCCTAGTTGTCTTGAACTGGAAATCACCGAGTCTATTTTTATGGAATCGTTTGAGAGTATCGTGAATAAGCTTCAATTCCTCAAATCCCAAGGCATTCGTATTGCGCTGGATGATTTCGGAACGGGATACTCATCTCTTAGTTATTTGCAGCAATTGCCGATTTCTACGCTTAAAATGGATAAAACCTTTATCGATTCGCTTTCGGAAAAAGCTTACAGCCAGTCTTTTGTGCAGACCATTATACAGCTGGGCCACAATATGGGGCTGGAGGTCGTTGCGGAGGGAGTGGAAGAGATCAGCCAGCTGGATTTCCTCAGAAAATCGGGCTGCGATAAGGTACAGGGATATCTGGTTAGCAGACCTGTTCCGAAGCAGGAAGTGGTGGAGCTTTTGGAACCGCAGAAGCGTTACGGAATATAGCAGTGGATACACAGCCCTCATCACAAGGTGGGGGTTTTTGGTATGAAATGCTTCTGAAATTAAGGCTTTGCAAAAGAAAACAAGCTCCGACAGATAAACAGTGTCTGTGGAGCTTGTCACTAGCTGATGACAATTTTGTTCTTCCCGGTGTTTTTAGCTTCGTAAAGTGCATCATCAGCCTGCTGAAAAGTAGAATTTTTGGAGTCTGCACCTGTGTAATCATGCATCCCGATACTGACGGTTATGCTTTTCCCTTCCATTTCGGCAAAAGGGGTATCGGCGACTTTGGCTAGAATTTGTTGCATGATTTCATAGGATTGTTCAAAGGTTTTGGTTGTCAGAATGACAATGAATTCCTCGCCCCCGTACCGCGCGGCGAAATCATCAGGACCGATATACTCGAGCAGGATCGCTGCGACTTTTTGTAATACGATATCTCCAACAGAGTGTCCATAGCAATCATTTACTTTTTTGAAATTATCGATATCCATAACGGCAAGCTGCATGGAGAATGGATTACTCTGCTGATGCTCGATTAGCCAACCCAAATATTCGTGAAAAGTCTTGTGATTATACAGATCAGTCAGGGGATCTATCTTAGATAGACGATCCATGATTATATTCTGAATGCGTAATTCCTGTTCTGACTTGACGGAGTTCTGCAGGGATTGCATCAAATCACGTCCACGAACGATTACTGCAAAACCTGCCAAAGCAGTGCCTGCAAAAATAAGAGCGATAATGATTGTTTGGGTGATTGGGAAGTACTCGTGAATGGATGTCTTGGTGAATAAAATGATCGTGTACAGTAGAGAAATAGCAGAAGTGGCTATCATATAACTGCTCTTCAGATAGATCATCGAGACTAGTAGCGGGAACAGCATAATTAATGATTTAACATGCAACTCATCGCTGAGATTGACGATAATCAAAACCGCAAATAGATGGCTTGCAACCGTAATGGCGAGTTGGGCCCACAGAGGCCTCCATCTATAGATTACTTCTAGAATAATGATCAAACTCACTATGATGGAATCAGAAATCAACGAGTGCTCAATATAATCGTTCCTGGTTGGGGTTTCCGGACGCTGGCTCCATAAGGATAGAGAAACAATGAACTGAATACTTAAATACACAATCAGGATGATCCAGAATGAATTGAGAAGCACACGATTCCAATAGGTCTGACGAGGAGTTTGAGGTGTGGCGCGCATAATGTGATCCTCTTTTCCAGTGGCAATATGCTTATATATTCGACAATAAGCTCAGGTTTCCTCTTGATGGCTTTCTTGGAAGCGGGAGTTAAACAAGCATCTTTATGAGGGGAGATTGCCTGGCCCGGGGAATGATTGATCGAAAAGGAATACTATAGAAAGTATTTCCTTTAATTAACTCTGCTGATATAATGTTAGAATACATAACATCAATCGAGTGGAGTGGAAGTAAAGATGCAGATCCGTCGAAACCAGATTTTCGTAGTCGTCCTGTTGCTTCTTGTCAGTGTGTACAGCTTATTGATTGACATGCTCTGGATTCATAAGCTGGTGATTATTCTGCTTATGGGTTCTCTAGGATGGTTCTCGCTGAATACATCCCGCTACGGTTATCGCAAAGAAGCGCTGCTGAAGGAGTCACAGAACAAAGTGGAGCTTCTTGGCAATGAGATTGTAGTTACCTCGGATCGGCTGCATGGTGCGCTTGAAGAAATCAGCCGCCATACAGAGCAGCTGCAGCAGACAGCAGATTATTCACACGCGTATGAAACGGATTTAAGGATTCGCAGCAACGAAGCTAAAGCCAATATTGAAGGGGCCTATCAGACGATGGGCGGTGTAGCCTCAGTTACAGCACATATCGAAGAATTGACGGAAAAACTAGGCTCGAATATGCAATATGCTCGGCAAGGAATGACAGCAATGGTAGATTCCCTGAGCATTGCAGATGTGGTGATGAAGGATCTGCAAACACAGAGTGGGGACATGTTAGCTAAGTTTACTACCCTGAGTAATCATATTGCGATGGTAGAGGAGATCAATACATTGATTAACTCCATAGTGAATGAGACCTCGTTGCTCGCGCTGAATGCTTCTATTGAAGCGGCCCGGGCCGGTGAACAGGGCCGCGGATTTGCAGTAGTGGCCAGCCGGATTCGGCAGCTGGCTGATCAAAGCAAGAGCTCGGTAGACCGCTCCTCAGGCATCTTGCTTGACATTAATAATGGAGTACAGCAGGTGCTGGAATCCGTTACGAAAGAGCAAGTCTCAGTGGAGCGTGGGGTGAACGAGGTCGGCACGGTTAAGCTTCGACTCGATGATATCGCGTCGAGAGTAGATGAAGTAGGCAGCGCCGTGACGGAAACAATCGATGCTGCCGCGAAGCAGGGCAAGCTGATTGTAGAAGTGACAACGGAGCTGAGCGGTGCGGTGGCTATCGTGAATGAGACGATTGCCAATGTAGACCTTACGCTGGAGCAGGTGACACGGCAGCGGAACCAAATTGGGCAGCTGAACGAAGTCAGCGCCAATCTGTTAGCGGAGTCGCAATCCTTGCAGCAATCGGTTACTAGCATTGCGGGCAGAGCGGAAATTGAGATGAGCCAATATGCAGCCCGGCTTCAGGAAATGCAGAGTCTCTTGGAGACGATTTCCGCCAAGGAAGAACTTTACGCTCCAGATACTGAAGTTCATCAAGGTATTTTGAACGCTTACATTAAGAAAATTCCAGATGTACAAGCCATTTGGTCCAATCGGACGGATGGAACCTTTATCTACTCCGAGCCAGCGGCTGGCCTGTTGAATGCTAAGCGACGTGATTGGTGGAATGGGGCCATGAATGAAGGTGAATATGTCTCTAAACCTTATGTATCCGCGATTACGAAACGTTCTTGTATTACATTATCTAGAGCAATCCGGAATCGTCAGGGAGATGTAGTAGGCGTGGTTGGTATTGATTTAGCGGTGTGATAAAGCAACAGCAGCAAGCCCTTCTGTAGCAGAGGCTTGCTGTTTTTTTATTCCGATGCTAACACAACTTATCTTTAGGTAGCGCTGACCTGCAATTGCTTCCACGTTGCCTGCCAGTTTTTTTGTGCAATTCGTTTTTCATAAATAGGTAGTAAGTTCGGATTATTGTTGAAATGAGGGGTAGCCCGTAACACTACATTAATAACATCTGCAATCCCATGCGGAGCGGTTAGGATAACCTTACCGTATTCATCTAAGGAAAGCCCAAGCGCTGTAGCTGTTTCCGGAAACTTGGAGATGGCATCTACAGATGACGTATAGGGCGCAAGGTTGTTAATGGTATGCATTCTTGCTTCATTCTTAACGGACCATGGCACATGGGGATCTAAATTTCTTAGTTTTGCCTCCCATTGCTTTTCCACTTCCTCATGTAGATTGCTGCCGTCATAATAAATAACATCAATATCTGGCAAAGGGGTCCGCTCTTCAAAGCCATGTAAGGTATCCCAGATTTTTGAACGTACAAACCCAGCACAAACCCACCAGTCAGGTAACTGTAGCAATCTGGCATTTTCTAAAATATCCATCATCCAGGGATCATTATGTACAAGCTGAATGATATCTGCCTCGTGTTCTATCTTGCGCAAACTGCCACCTCCAAATATTCATGCTTCCAATCTGTTAATATCATACAACAAGAGTTTCAATAGAGGTATAAAGGGACAGGCTGAATGGACAGAGGCATGAACTATCTTTATAATGAATCGACATCGAGACCTTTGGAGGCGGTGACCGTGCAATATACGTTTACTATATTACTGCAATTGTTGGAAAGAGCTGCGTTATTGCTGATGTGTCTGTTTGTATTGACTCGTCTGCCGCGGTTTAAAGAGGTTTTTCAAAAAGGGAGTTACGCTCCGCAAGAGCTTGCTATTGCGACGATGATCTTCAGCTTATTTGCCATTTTCGGCACTTATAGCGGGATTAATGTGGAAGGTTCGCTTGTGAATGTGCGAATTATCGCCATCGTATCTGGCGGGATTTTGTTCGGACCATGGGTTGGACTTATAACAGGCATCATCTCAGGGGTTCACCGTTTTCTGATTGATATCGGAGGGGTAACCTCTCTTCCTTGTCTGATTACGAGTATCACCGCAGGCATAGTGTCTGGGATAATCTATCGCCGCACCTCTGGTGAACGTCGCTGGATAGCAGGGATTTTGGCGGGAATGGCCTGTGAGGCACTGACGATGCTGCTCATTCTAGCGATGGCTCAGCCGATGTCGCTGGGTGTGGATATCGTGTCCAAGATCGCTTTTCCGATGATTATGAGCCAGATTAGTGTCGGCCTGATTGTTGTGCTAGTGCAGAGCGTGGAAGGTGAGAAGGAACGGATCGCGGCTAAGCAGTCCAAGCTGGCGCTTGATATTGCCAATAAGACCTTGCCGTATTTTCGCAATATTAATCAGGAGTCGCTGCACACCATCTGCCAGATCATCAAAGAGGATATCGGTGCAGACGCTGTAGCGATTACGGATACTCGGTTTATTCGTGCCTATGTTGGCGTGGGTGAGGAGGATTATGAGACAACTAACGATATTATCAGTGAGGAAACTAAAGTAACGTTGTCCAGTGGTGAAATTACCATCCGTAACGATGATAGTGATTACGTGAATCCGCAGATCAAGTCGCTGATCATTATTCCTTTGAAGGAAAAGGGTGAGGTGACGGGAGCGCTCAAAATCTATTACACCAAAGCCCACAAGATTACCTATTCGCTTCAAGCTATGGCCGTGGGTCTGTCACAAATGATCTCTACCTTGATGGAAGTGTCGCGGGTGGAAGGCATTAAGGAAATGGCGAACAAAGCGGAGCTGAAGGCACTGCAGACCAGCATTAACCCGCATTTTTTGTTCAATGCACTGAATGCGATTGCGTCCTCGATTCGAATTAATCCGGATAAGGCACGCGAGCTGATTGTGAATCTGTCCGGTTATATGAGATACAATCTGGAGCTTACCGATGAATTCATTGATATCAAACGAGAGCTACAGCAGGTCCAGCAATACGTAGAGATCGAAAAGGCGCGTTTTGGAAGCCGGCTTAACGTGCTTTATGATATTGATGAGGTTCAGGTTCGGATTCCGAGTTTGATCATTCAGCCGCTTGTAGAAAATGCGATTATACATGGCATACTGAAGGTAAGAGGGACAGGAACAGTAACGATTTCTGTAAAAGACCACGGGGATACCGTACGGGTGGGCATTCGCGATACCGGAGCTGGCATCAGCGAGGAAACGATAGAGAAGGTCTATACTGGCGATATGCCGGAGAATAAAATCGGGCTGTTTAATGTACACCAACGGGTAAAGCTGATCTATGGGACTGGACTTACCATTCAGAGATTGGATAAAGGGACGAACATCTTTTTTGATGTTAAAAAGGAGGACCAATGAGAGCGATCATTGTAGAGGATGAAGAGCTGGCAAGACAGGAGCTGGCTTATTTAATAGAGACGCACAGCGGGATCGATATAACGGCACAGTTTGAAGATGGGCTGGACGCGCTTAAATTTTTGCAGAGTGATACGGTAGATGTGATTTTTCTGGATATTAATATTCCTTCCATCGATGGGGTGCTGTTGGCACAGAATATCAGTAGATTCTCGGTAAAACCCTACATAGTGTTCATCACTGCGTATAAGGAGCATGCCGCTGAGGCGTTTGAGATTGAAGCTTTTGACTATATTCTTAAGCCTTATAGCGAGGTACGCATCAAAGCCATGCTGCACAAGCTGGAAAATGCGTTTGCCAGCCGTGGACGACAGGGGGAAGAAGAGCGTAATCCGGTCAGTGACAAGGTTAATCTGTGGAAAAATGAAAAGATTATCGTAGTGAATGCCGACGATATTTATTACGCCTCCGCGCAGGAAAAAAGTACAAGTGTGATGACTAAAGGTGAGGAATACAGCATGGCACTTAGTATTAGCGATTTCTTTCAGCGGCTGCCGCAGGATCGTTTTTTTCGCTGCCATCGTTCCTATATTGTTAACCTGTCCAAGATCAAGGAAATCATCCCGTGGTTCAACAACACGTATTTGCTGCGCCTGCATGATTTAGATTTTGAAGTGCCGGTAAGTCGTAGTAAGGTAAAAGAATTCAGGCAGATTATGCGCTTATAAATGCAATTCATTCTTCATTTCCGTCATCTCATGCCGGATTTCTCTCAACATTGGCTGGTTTAGCTACAATAAAGAGGCGATAGAAGCTCTTGTAGCAGACAACGAGAGAGAAAGAAGGAAAAGACCATGACTACGACAATGGACAGCAAAAGCACCAAACGGTGGCTAATCGTATTAGGTACAGTAATTATGCAAATGGGCCTAGGTACCATCTATACATGGAGTTTATTTAATGCGCATCTGGTAACAAAATTTGGTTGGGAGCTTAACTCTGTTTCGATTACTTTTTCTATAACGAGCTTTGCACTCGCTTTCGCGACCTTGTTCGCAGGGAAGCTGCAGGATCGTTTCGGGCTTCGCCGTTTGACTGCTACTGCTGGGATTGTGCTCGGACTAGGATTGATTCTTAGCTCCCAAGCCAATTCACTCTTCATGTTCTATTTATTGGTTGGGGTGATCGTTGGTTTTGCGGATGGGACAGCTTATATCACTTCATTATCTAATTTAATTAAATGGTTTCCGAATAATAAAGGTTTAATCTCCGGCGTGTCCGTTGGTGCTTATGGAACGGGGAGTTTGATCTTTAAATATATTAACGGCGGGTTGATTGACTCAGTGGGTGTGTCTAATACATTTATGTATTGGGGTTTGATTGTTATGGGCATGATTGTAATCGGTTCCTTGCTCGTAAGAGAAGCCCCGGTTCAAGCAGCCCCAGCACCAGCGGGTTCAACGACAGCTACAGTAATGAGTTCACCGAAAGACTATACGGTCAAAGAAATGCTGCGGACAAAAGAAGCTTATCTGCTATTTATCATCTTTTTCACCGCTTGTATGTGTGGTCTGTATTTGATCGGTATTGTAAAAGATATCGGCGTGCAGCTGGCTGGACTTGATGTACAGACAGCAGCTAGTGCGGTGGCTATGATTGCGATCTTTAATACAGCGGGACGTTTAATTCTGGGTGCTTTATCTGACAAAATGAGTCGCTTGAAGCTGGTAGGCGCATCGCTTGCTGTAACTGCGGCAGCTATGCTGACCCTCAGCTACGCGACCCTGAATTTCGGACTTTTCTTCACTTGTGTAGCAGCCATTGCGTTCTGCTTTGGCGGGAATATCACGGTGTTCCCCGCCATTGTCAGCGACTTCTTCGGACTGAAAAATCACAGTAAGAACTACGGAATCGTTTACCAAGGTTTTGGTATTGGTGCCCTTTCCGGTTCGTTTATCGCCGTCTTCCTAGGCGGATTTAAACCAACCTTTGTTATCTTTGGCCTCTTGTGCCTGCTGGCCTGCATCATCGCGGTTTCCCTGAAACCGCCAGTGGCGAAGTCGAAAGAGAAAAAAGCGCTGCGTCTCAAAGCAACGGAACGTACGGCTTAAGATGTAATTGAAGCTAGAACCAGGCAGTGATTCTCCCGTTAGTGGAGAATCGCTGCCTGGTTTTTTTGATTTGTGGTGGCTTGCTGAGCTGTGACTTGTTTGGGCGGATTATCTTCAATTGGGAGAAGGAGTTTTGCTGGGATCTGAGAAGTAACTGCATTCTGTGCAACTATTCCGTATGAAATAGTGAATCTTCGGATTTTAGTTGTATTCTGTACAACTAAAAACTCGAGATGTAGCTTATAGGCGAAAAAACCAAGGAAATAGTTGCACCAAATACAGCTATATCTAATGGTGGCGTGATGCGTGAAAAAATAGTTGTATGAAATACAGTTAAATGTGATTACCCTTGCCCCAGCCCCAGCCCCAGCCCCAGCACCAGCACCAACATCAGTACCTACATCAGCACCTACATCACTACGAGCACCTATACCAGTACCTGCATCTATACCAACATGTGTGTGCCTGCACCATCGCTTTTGCTATCCCTTTCCCTTCGTCTCTCTTTTGCGTCTAAACATTGCCTCTGTTACTGCTCAATATAGTTACTTAGAGGGTAGATAGATTTGTCGGACGTACAGCGGATTTTTTGTAACTAGGTAAGCAAGTACATCAATAGGAAAATGTGGTCGAAGCAGTGTTGGATATGACCTGATTCTTGCGGAACTCGGATGGGGACATCCCGCTAAGTTTATTGAATATGCGGTTGAACTGGGAGAAGCTGTTGAATCCGCATTGCCCGGCGATCTCGGAAATCTTCAGGCGGGTGTAGATCAGCAATTGCTGGGCATTACGGACCCGGGTCATCTGAATATATTCTGTCAGCGTGGAGCCGGTAATTAACTTAAATTGGTGTGATAAGTAATAGGAGCTGATAAAGAACTCTTTAGCGAGGAAATCAAGGGACAACTCGCTGTTGTAATGGCTATGGATGTATGCGGTGATCGAGTAGATTTTTTGCATAATGGCATTTCCGATCTCCTCTGGGACATAGCTGTTCTGGTCTCTACGCTGGTATAAAGCACAGAGGAACTGTTGGAAAAGGCTGTGAATCAGTACTGGATTTAACGGTGAAGTGCTGTGTGATAAGGTGAAGATAGCGTTAAGAGGATCAAATACGGCTTTGCGCAACTCTTTTGGCAAACGGTAGATCGGTATTTCTTCCCAAAATGAGAGAAACATACTTTTGTAAGCGTTCTCTAAACCGGGTATATCCTTGGGCATGGCGAAGTTTATGATCAGCCGCTTAAACGGCGGCCCTTCCGGATATTGTGTCTTATGCAACCGATAAGGACGCAGAAGCACGATGTCATACTGCTGGAGGGCGCAGACATTACCATCGATAATATGAGTGGCTCGGGAATCCATTAAGATATGAATCTCGTAAAAATCATGAAAATGCTGAAACTCCATATTGATATCATGAGAACGCTGGTCATAATCAAAATAATAAAAAAGGGGGTCAACGGGCGTGTTGATACGTACGCTATACCCTTGTTCGTACAGTAAGTCGCTTTCAAGCAAATGCTCTCACCGCCTTATTCTGTAATATGCACTTATTATAGGTTCAGAAAAGCAAGATTTGCAATATATGAGGGTTATTACAGCAAATATAAAGTAGTTTTTGTATGGAATGGTTTGATATATTACGGGTGAATGGAACTACCCAACATGAGGGAAGACCCAAAATAGCAGGCGAAGGGGCGGGAAACAGATGAACAACAGCCGGATTAGTAAAGTTGAGATCATTGAAAAGCTGAACCGCGTGACGGATAAGCTGCTGAAGCTGGAGCGGCCGGAAAACGAAGCCGAACTGCAAAATTTAGGGGAGAATGCGGGACGACGGGGGTATTTTGCTCGTGATTTTGGCATGGAGGAATGGGATTGGCCGCAGGGAGTGGGGCTTTACGGACTTCAAAAGCTTGAGCAGCATTTCAAGGATGAGCGTTATCAAGAATATGCCAAGCTTTGGATGAGCAAGCAACTGGGCAAGGGACTGCCGAGCCGGAATATCAATACAACAGCGCCGTTGCTGTCATTAATGGAACTGAAGGAAGCGGAGGAATTAAGCCTGGAATGGGTGCAGTGGTTGATGCATGGCCTGCCGCGGACGGAGGAGTCTGGTTATCAGCATGTCACAACAGGAGCGAGCAAGGATGAAGTTACGCTCAATGATAATGAAATCTGGATTGATACGTTATTTATGGCTATTTTGTTCACGGCAAAAATGGGTGTGAAATACGATAATTCCGCATGGCGGCAAGCGTCGCTTTACCAACTGTTGCTGCATATCAAATACCTTTATGATAAGAAGAAGGGGCTTTTTTTTCATGGCTGGCATTTTGGCGGCCGGCATAATTTCAGTGAAGCCTTCTGGTGCCGGGGCAATAGCTGGTTTACACTCGGTCTGCCTGAATACCTGGAGTTGATGGGGCCGTATCTGGACAGTGGAGTGTTTGAATATCTTCAACAGATCCTGAACGCACAGGCAACAGCTTTATTAGCCTGCCAGAGCGGAGGCGGATTATGGCATACGCTGCTAGACGACTCTAGCAGTTATACTGAAACGTCAGGCTCAGCAGCTATCGCAGCGGGTATTTTGCATAGCGTACGCAGGGGGTTGTTGCCGGAATCGTATGCAAATCATGCCCTGAAAGCGATCCGGGCGGTGCTGGACAGAATTGACGATGAAGGCACGGTGCTTGGTGTATCCGGCGGCACTCCGATTGGTGCTGCAAAAGAAGATTATAAGGAAATCATTATTGCCCCTATGGCCTACGGACAGGCCATGGTTTTAGTCGCACTAGGTGAAGCGTTACATTACTGTTGAGGAGGAGTAGATAGCTAAGGAGAGAGTTAAAAAAGCTGGAGAAATATTTGCTTGTAACTTCACTTGTGCTTGGAGTATACTATTTTCGGGATGGTTAAGCGCTTACCTCGAGGGAGGATAAGCAAACATGGTAAATCCGATCGTAGTTGGCATTATTGGGGCAGGCAGAATTGGTCGGCTTCATGCAGATAATCTGCGTGTGATGCCGTCGTTTAAGTTGAAATCCATTGCGGAGGCTGTGGTAAGTGAGGAATTGCTGGTCTGGGCAGAGAGCCGGAATCTTGGCTCTGCATTTGTGAATGGGCAAGACATTCTTAATGACCCTGAGATCGAGGCTGTGTTTATCTGCACACCTACGGATACCCACGCCTCTTGGATTGAGCTAGCAGCCCGGGCTGGAAAACATATTTTCTGTGAAAAGCCGATCAGCCTGTCGTCAGAGTTTACCCACCAGGCACTGAAGATAGTGGAGGATGAGGGTGTATTGCTACAGGTCGGCTTCAACCGGCGAATGGACCCTAGCTTCCGCAAACTTAAGCAACTGGTTCAATCAGGAGAGCTAGGCAGTCCACATATTGTGAAGATTACATCACGTGATCCGCAGCCTCCGGGTGAGGCTTATGTGCGGTCTTCCGGCGGGATGTTTATGGATATGACGATTCACGATTTTGATATGGCCCGTTATCTGATGGGTGAGGAAGTAACAGAAGTTTATACCCGAGGTGCCAATCTCGTTGATCCGATGTTTGGGCGCTGCGATGATGTGGATACAGCTGTCATCACGCTGACCTTTGCCAGTGGCGCAATCTGCGTCATTGATAACAGCCGTAAGGCTGTATATGGTTATGATCAACGCGTGGAGGTGTTCGGTTCCTGCGGCTCAGCCACCGCCGACAACTGCCGTCCAACAACTGTAGAGGTTTCAACCGCTGCTTCGGTCACACGCGATCAGCCGCTTCATTTCTTTCTCGAGCGGTATAACCAGGCTTTCGTAGAAGAGGTTGCCGCGTTTGCCCGGGCACTCCGCCTGCAGGAGCCTATCATTTGCAGCGGGCTTGACGGGCAACAGGCGGAACGGATTGCCGAAGCCGCTAAGGAATCCTATCTTACCGGGCTTCCGGTCAAGTTGTCTTCTTGTGCCGGAGAGGGAATATCGGCAACACAAGCTTTGTAAGCGGATGCAGATGCTGAAGGAAGATGGGGGAGGTCTGTGAAGATGTCCAATCTAATCATAAAAGCCGGAGCACCCGGCAAAGATGGACTTGTAGCGGCAGTTAGCAAGGAGAGCGCTGGATGGGAGTATGTAGGTTTTGAAGTGTACCAGCTGCAGGTTGGGGATACGCTGAGCCGCAGCGCGGAAGGGAATGAAATCTGTCTGGTGCTGCTGGCGGGCAAGGCGGATGTGAGAGCAGGCGCCCAGTTGTTCGCCGGGATCGGTGAACGTATGTCTGTATTTGAGGATTTGCCGCCGTATGCGGTGTATATTCCGGCGGGAGGGCATTATGAAGTTACGGCCTTGACGGAGCTGGAACTTGCGGTTTGCCTTGCACCAGGAACGGGCAAATATGCGCCGCGTTTGATCGCTCCGTGCGATACTGTGGCCGAAGCCCGCGGTTGTGGCAGTATGTCACGGCGAGTGGTCAACATTTTGCCTGAGCAGAGTGAAGCCGAGAGCCTGCTGGTCGTGGAAGTACGTACGGGTGGCGGCAATTGGTCCAGCTATCCTCCGCACAAGCATGACTGTGACAATCTACCTGCTGAGTCTTACCTGGAAGAGACATACTACCACCGGGTTAACCCGGCTCATGGTTTTGTAGTGCAGCGGGTGTATAATGACGATCGCAGCCTTGATGAGACGATGGCCGTGTCTGACCGCAGTATTGTATTGGTTCCGGAGGGCTATCATCCTGTATCGGCACCGCCGGGTTATGATTCTTATTATCTCAATGTGATGGCAGGTCCGGTCCGCACATGGGTTTTTCATAATGATCCGGAACATGAATGGCTGTTCGAGATGCAGCAACACCAGAAGGATAAGAAGAAATAGTGTAGCAGCACGCACGAAAAGGGGGCTTCCGCAAGGCGGAGGCTCCTTCTTTGTGTCGATGTATTGACCAAATGATCGCCACAGTAACAGAGTCTCTTGCACCGCTGAATAGACACTGTCAGAAGAGTTCCTTATAATCTAGGTATAGGATTGTACGAACGTAAAGGCGGGCTCACTAACGATGAAACCTACGATATATGATGTGGCACGGGAAGCGGGAGTCTCCATCGCTACGGTGTCCAAGGTGTTGAACAAGAACGGGAGAATTAGCGATAAGACACGGGAGAAGGTTCATCGGATCATGGAGGAGCTGAATTACCAGCCGAGTCTGGTGGCCTCTGCGCTGACGAGTCGTCGAACGGGAACAATCGGGCTGATGATTCCCGATATTTCCAACCCTTTTTTTGCTGAGGCGGCCCGAGGTATTGAGGATTATGCTCAGGAGCAGGGAAGCGACTTGATTGTATGCAGTACTGACCGGGATGATGAGAAGGCGGCCCGGTATATCTCACTGCTCCTGCGTAAACGGGTGGACGGTATAATCATTGCTTCTCATACAGGGAATCCAGATATGGTCCGCCGCCTGCTGGCTGATCACGTACCGCTTGTGTTATTTTCGGCTGATATCCGGATGATGGAGAGCAACAGCGTCACGGTGGATGACTATAAGGGAGGATATCAGGCGACAGAATATCTGTTGTCCTTGGGCCATCGCAGGCTCGGCATTATCTCTGACAATTTACCGGGGAGTAAGCTGCGCGTGGAAGGCTTTATGGATGCGCTCAAGGCAGCAGGTGTTGGTTTTGACAATCCGGCTAATCTCACGCATACCTCAGCCACACTGGAGAACGGCCGCAAAGCGGCTGCCGCGATGCTGGCTCAGGCGCAGGAAGACCGGCCGACCGCCATATTCGCCTGTAACGATCTGCTCGCGATTGGGATATTGAAGGAGGCGCGCAGCGCAGGCTTGTCAATTCCCCGTGATCTGTCCGTAGTGGGTTTTGACAATACAATGCTGGCTGAAATTTGCCATCCCACCTTGACCAGCATTGCTCAGCCTCTGCGTGAGATGACGGAACAGGCTATGATTCTGCTGAACGAATCTATCGACAATCCCGATAGTCCTAAGCGCAAGATCATGCTGATGCCGGAACTGATAGTCCGCCATTCCACCGGACCGGCACCGCATTAGGAAGACACAAACTCTACAAACGGAGTAAGAACGCCGACTCCTATCTGGAGACCTGTACCTCGCTTAGCGGCGAGGAACAGGTCTTTTCTTTGTTTTTTTCTGATACATGGGTTCAGATCCCAACTTCGTTTAAGTTCAGGATTGCCAAACTCCAATTTCTAAACTATACTAATGGAAATTAGGTTAAGCGCTTAACCCATCCCCCGATGATTGTTGTATCTCATTAATCCATTTTACTGAAGTTTTCTCAAGGAGGCCTCATAATGAACGGTTTACAGTTCGATCCTGCACGACCGCTGGATTTAATCGCTGTCGGTCGGCTCTGTATTGACTTGAACGCTAATGAAACCGGAAGACCAATGGAAGAGACACTGACCTTTACCAAATATGTCGGCGGCTCTCCCGCCAATATCGTAATTGGAGCAGCGCGGCTAGGGATGCGCACTGGCTTTATCGGTAAGATTTCCGATGATCAGATGGGCCGTTTTATCCGAACTTATCTGCAAAGGAATGGCATTGACGATAGCCAGGTGAGTGTTGACCAGACTGGTGCAGTGACTGGGCTTGCTTTTACTGAAATAAAGAGTCCTCAGGAGTGCAGCATTCTGATGTACCGGGATCATGTGGCTGATTTGCTGCTGAGTACGGAGGAGATCTCGGAAGAGTATATTCGGAAGTCCAAGGCACTGCTGATCTCAGGTACTGCACTGGCACAAAGTCCGTCCCGTGAGGCTGTGTTTGTCGCTTTGGAGTTCGCCCGCAAGCACAATGTCACTGTATTTTTTGATCTGGATTATCGCCCCTATACTTGGAAGTCAGCCGCAGAAACAGCGGTCTATTATAATCTGGCAGCTGAGAAATGCGATTGTATCATTGGTACCCGTGAGGAATTTAATATGATGGAGAGCCTGTACAATGTGACAGATGCAGATGACGAAGCAACAGTTAACCGCTGGTTCTCGCACCAAGCAAAGCTGGTCGTTATCAAGCGTGGCGGGAGTGGTTCAATCTCCTACACGGCGGATGGGCAGAAGCATCGGAGTGGTATTTTTCCCGCTAAAGTATTGAAGACATTTGGAGCCGGAGATTCTTACGCCTCAGCCTTCATTCACAGTCTAATGCGGGGAGAAAGCGTCGGTGAGGCCATGCGCCGCGGCAGCGCGTCGGCATCCATTGTCATCTCCCGCCACAGCTGTTCGGATGCCATGCCAACCTTGGATGAATTGGAAGCGTTTTTATTGTCTAACGAGGAAATCACTTCAGGTGCAGAGTAAGTAGGCAGAGGTTGGAGAGGACACAACTCAAACAACCCCAGATCGAATAGCTATGCAAGATTAGATTAGATTAGATTAGATTCGCGGGATCGCATTAATAGAGATGAAGGAGTGAGTAGAATGGCACAGCAAACCGTGCAAGTGCTGAACAACTATATTGACGGGCAGTGGGTTGAGGCGGCTGCGGAGAAGACAGAAACGGTATACAATCCAGCGTCTGGTGAGGAGATGGCAAGGGTTCCGCTGTCCAGCAGAGTCGATGTTGATCGGGCAGTGGCGGCGGCAAAGGCGGCTTTTGCAGGCTGGTCCAAGACACCGGTGCCGCGCAGAGCGCGGATCTTGTTCAAATATCAGCAGCTGCTGGTGGACCATTGGGATGAACTGGCGAAGACGATCACGCTGGAGAATGGAAAAAGCTTCAAAGAGGCCTACGGAGAGGTGCAGCGCGGCATTGAGTGTGTGGAATTTGCGGCAGGTGCGCCGACGCTGATGATGGGCCGGCAGTTGCCCGACATCGCGACAGGCATCGAGTCTGGGATGTATCGCTATCCCATCGGTGTAGTCGGCGGGATCACACCGTTTAATTTTCCAATGATGGTGCCTTGCTGGATGTTCCCGTTGGCCATCGCCTGTGGGAATACCTTTGTGCTGAAGCCCTCCGAACGCACACCGCTGCTGGCAGCACGTTTGGTCGAATTGTTAGAGGAAGCCGGGCTTCCGAAAGGTGTGCTCAATCTGGTTAACGGTGCGCATGAGGTGGTAAACGGCCTGCTGGAGCATCCTGATGTGAAGGCGATTTCCTTCGTTGGCTCACAGCCGGTGGCCGAATATGTCTACAAGAAGGGAACGGCGTGTTTGAAGCGGGTTCAGGCATTGGCAGGGGCGAAAAATCATTCTATTGTGTTGGCAGACGCGAACCTTGAGGCTTCAGCAACACAGATTGTCAACGCAGCCTTCGGCTCGGCGGGAGAGCGCTGTATGGCTTGCTCCGTGGTAACGGTGCAGGAAGAGGTTGCTGATGAGCTGATCTCCATCCTCCTGCGTGAATGTGAGCAGATGAACATCGGCGATGGTTTGGACGACGACACGTTTCTTGGGCCGGTTATCCGCCAAAGTCATAAAGACAAAACGGTCGCTTATATTGAACAAGGCATGGCCGAGGGCGCTAAGTTGCTAAGAGACGGCCGGGCGGATGCTGCGGTGCAGGGACAGGGTTATTTTATCGGCCCAACGTTGTTTGATGGAGTGACCCGGGAAATGAAAATATGGCAGGAGGAAATTTTCGCGCCTGTCCTGGCAGTGATCCGTGTCAAGGATGTAGAAGAGGCGATTGAAATTGCCAATACCTCTCGTTTTGCCAACGGGGCTTGTATTTTTACGAATGACGGCGGGAAAGTGCGCTATTTCCGGGAAAATATCGAGTCAGGCATGTTGGGTGTCAATGTCGGAGTGCCAGCCCCGATGGCCTTTTTCCCTTTCTCCGGCTGGAAGGATTCCTTCTATGGCGATCTGCATGCGAATGGAAGCGACGGGGTTGAATTTTATACACGCAAAAAAGTCGTCACTGCCCGCTGGCAGTAACAAAAACGGCGAAAGGGAGGTTTCACGTGGATACGATTAGATTAACGACGGCGCAGGCGCTGGTGAAATTTCTGAACCAGCAATATGTGAACTTTGGCAATAGACCGGAGCGTTTTGTACACGGTATATTCACCGTTTTCGGCCATGGCAATGTACTTGGACTGGGGCAGGCACTTCAGGAAGCGCCGGGTGAGATGACGGTCTATCAGGGGAGGAATGAGCAAGGAATGGTGCATGCGGCGACTGCCTTTGCCAAGCAGAGCCGCAGACGGCGAATCATGGCCTGCACCGCTTCGGTAGGACCGGGTTCAGCTAATATGCTGACAGCCGCTGCCACTGCGACGGCGAATCAGATTCCCGTGCTGCTGCTCCCCGGCGATACCTTTGCCACCCGTCAACCGGATCCGGTACTTCAGCAAATGGAGCATACCTACAATCTGTCGATAACGGTCAACGATGCCTTCAAAGCGGTGAGCAAATATTGGGACCGGATTTATCGGCCAGAGCAGCTGATGACAGCATTGCTGAACGCGATGCGTGTGCTGACTGATCAGGCAGATACCGGGGCAGTCACGATTGCGCTGCCGCAGGATGTGCAAGGGGAGGCCTGGGACTATCCACTTGAGTTCTTCCGCAAGCGCATCCATCGGATCGTTTCCCGTACTCCGCATCCGGATGAGCTTGCTGCAGCAGCTGATCTTATTGCCAGCAAACAGCGACCTCTGCTGGTCTGTGGGGGTGGAGTCCGGTATGCGGATGCAGGAATGGAATTACGTGCGTTTGCGGAGAAGTTCGCCATCCCATTCGGTGAGACACAAGCCGGAAAAAGTGCCGTGGCAAGCGACTGTGCCTACAATCTCGGTGGCATAGGAGTTACCGGGAATGGCTGTGCTAATACGTTGGCCGCAGAAGCGGATCTGGTGATCGGTGTGGGTACCCGGTTTACGGACTTCACGACAGGTTCGAAGAGTTTGTTCGCCCATCCCGAGGTGGAGTTCCTGACAATTAACGCTTCCCTTTACCATGCCTCCAAGCTGGATGCACTGGCTGTGGTCTGTGATGCTGCCGAAGGTCTTAGAGCGCTGTCTGCTACGTTGGAGGAGCGCGGTTACCGCACCGCTTATACAGATGAAATTGTAGTGGCAAAAAAGGCATGGGAAGTGGAAAGAAAGCGTCTATCTGACGTGGAGTATACGGTGAATCAGGAGGCAGATCGTCCAGATCTTTCTTCAGTTTCCTTCATGCCGGAAGTTGCCGGACATCTTGACGAGAAGCTATCTGAATATGCGGCGAAGTTGAACACTTCGCTGGCGCAAACACAGGTACTCGGGATCCTCAATGAATATCTTCCGAAAGACGCCATTGTGATAGGAGCCGCAGGCAGCTTACCGGGCGACATGCAGCGGATGTGGAATTCCACTGTGCCGGATACTTACCATATGGAATATGGCTTTTCGTGTATGGGGTATGAAATCTCCGGTGCACTCGGTGTGAAATTGGCGGAGCCGGACCGGGAGGTATATGCATTGGTGGGCGATGGCAGCTATCAAATGCTGCATTCGGAACTAGTGACGAGCCTTCAGGAGAACAAGAAGATCAACGTCATTCTGCTGGATAACATGGGGTTCGGCTGCATCAACAACCTGCAGATGGAGCAAGGACTGGATAGCATGGCGACTGAATTCCGCTACCGGGGCCCGGAAGGTCAGCTGAGCGGCGAACTGATAGGCATAGATTATGCAGCAAGTGCCGCGGGATATGGAGTGAAGACCTTTCGTGCGTCAACGGTTGAGCAGCTGCGTGACGCTTTGAGGGAGGCTCAGCTGCAGGATCGTTCCACCCTAATTGACATTAAGGTGCTGCCCAAGACAATGACACATGGTTACGGAGCATGGTGGAATGTTGGTGTTCCAGAAGTATCCGGCAGTGAAGCCGTTCGGGCTGCCCACGAGCAGAAGCTTGAACAGCTTGGAAAGGCCCGCAGTTATTAGTATTAGTAATACTGTGAAACGGAAGGGGTAGAATCGATGATGTTCAAAGAACATGCGGTCAAGCTGGCGATTGCTCCTATCGCTTGGACTAATGATGATATGCCTGAACTGGGAAAAGACAATACCTTTGAACAGTGCATTAGCGAAATGGCGCTTGCCGGGTTTCAGGGAAGCGAGGTGGGCAACAAGTATCCACGCTCTCCGGAACGGCTGCACCGGGCACTGGAGCTTCGTGGACTTGAGATTGCCAGCGCTTGGTTCAGCGCATATCTGACTGTGCGGCCATATGAGGAGACAGTGGAGGCTTTTTGCGCGCATCGTGATTTTTTATATGAGATGGGTGCGAAGGTGATTGTCGTCTCAGAGCAAGGGCGGAGTATTCAGGGACAAATGGATACGCCGCTGTTTGCTAATAAACCTGTATTCACAGAAGCGGAGTGGGCCGCACTTGCCGATGGACTGGGTGGGCTTGGCCGGCTGGCAGCTGAAAAAGGTATGGCGCTTGTATACCATCATCATATGGGGACAGGGGTGCAGACTGGGGCCGAAATTGCTAAGCTAATGGAGCTCACGGAACCGGAAGAGGTGTCTCTGCTGTTCGATACCGGTCATCTAGCTTTTGCCGGTGAGAATCCCTTAGAGGTGTTGCGCATCCACTTACCTCGGATTAAACATGTCCATTTAAAGGATATACGTCCGGAGGTTGTTCAGCGTGTGCTGCGGGATCAGCTCAGTTTTCTCCAGGCTGTAAAAGCGGGCGCATTCACCGTACCTGGCGATGGATGTATATCCTTTGCGGAGATTTTCAGCGAATTGGCAAGTTACTCTTATACGGGATGGTTTGTAGTGGAAGCGGAGCAGGATCCGGCACTTGCCGATCCGCTGGAATATGCGATCAAGGCGCGCCGTTATATCAGAGATCTGAGTGGTTTATAGGCCGAGGAGGGCTACCACTTGGTGCTTGGCGGCTGCTCGGACAGATTTATATGCGGGGGTTCACGGCTATGGCTGTGCGCACCTCGCCTTTTTAATGAGCAGGTGTAAAATACGAATGGCTTCGTTGGTCGGGTTCATGTTGTATGTGTTATAATGGCAGCAAATTAGGCGGAAGAGTTTCCATTTCCATGATGGTGCAGCCAAATATCTATGAACTACTCGTGCATTAACGGCTGAACCGTGGCCGGGTATCCTAACGGTTGTACAGAGGGGGTTATCTATTGTTCCGTTCCTGGTATCGCCGATTGCTGCTGTCCTACTTTCCTATTTTTTTGCTTACTGTGACGATACTGATTTTTGCCTCTTTTGTATTTATTAATGATATTTCACGAATGGAAACTAAAAAAGCGGACCGTATCACCGCCAGTTATCTTATGGATAATGTGGACCGAACGATCAAGGAAGCTGAACTGTCAGTGCTGGAGGCTGCTGAACGCAGCGATGCTTATAAACGTTATTTTAACAATCAAGGCCAGATTGATATGGCGACCGTCTACGCTGTTGCCCAGAATCTACGCAACCTGACGCGTGAATCGCCCTATATTCAGTCCATTTATCTTTATGACAAGAGAAATGAAAGCGTTTTAACAGAAACTGGATTAAAGGACCTTTCAGGATTTGTAGACGAGGATTGGATTGGCCGCATCACCTCCGGCTCTTTATCGGAAGGCTGGCAGCCTGTTAGGGAATACAAAGATGAATTTCAGCGCACGTCTATACGTGTGCTTACCATAAATAAAGGTATGCCGCTGCCCTTCGGTTCGGAGGGAGTGCTCGTAATTAATCTCAAAATGAGCGGAATGGAACAGATCGTCGACGGTATGGTCAATGAACAGTTGTCCTTTCTGACCATATTTGGCGCAGATGGACAGGTGGTCTATCAGGCTCATTCGGACAGTGAAGGTGCCAAGAATGGGAAGCAGTTGAACACTTTATATATGGAAAGGCTTGGCTGGACGTTTTCCAGCGGGATCAAAACGGGCAGTCTATTCAGCTGGGTGTCAGTGATTTCTTACCTTTGGGTAGCTATTGCCTTAGGTACGGTTGTGTGCGCGATTTTTTACCTTATCTATGTTACGCGGCGGAACTATAAGCCAATTCAGGTGATTATGAACCGGATTGAAGGCCATCAAATTCGCAAGCTGGACCAATCCAGCGACAGACCGGACGAAATGATGCTCATTGACGGGGTGCTGGAAGATCTAATCAACCATATGACGGATTATGATAAGAAAAGCAGAGAGAATTTGCTGTTACAGCGCAGCAAGCTTTTCAACGATCTCTTGCAAAGCGAGCGGTTGGACAATGTCGTCCAGCGGATGGAAGAGCTGTCGCCGCTCTCCGGAGCTCATTCCACATCCCGCTTTATGGTTGTGCTAAGCGAAATCAACCGCTACGACAAGGTTTTTCAAGATCGTTATACAAGGGGCGATCAGAACACGCTTAAATTTGCCCTGATGAATGTCTTTCAAGAATTGGCGCGGAGTGCGGAATTGCAAGCTTGGGCGGAGTGGATTGGGACTGACCGGGCGGCAATTCTCTTCCTGACCACAGGAAGTGATGAAGAGATGGCAGAGAAAATCCGTGTGTTCGCTGAGGACTGCCGCACCTGGGTGGAGCAGAACTTACGCCTCTCCTTAAGCTTCGCTATCGGGCCAGTGGCGGCTGGGCCAGGGGAGATCCGGGATTCCTATGCGGCAGCGGAGAATGTGATGCAGCACAAGCTTTTAATGCACGAAGACATCGCTTTAACGGAATTTGGAGAAACGCGCCAGCCGCTTCTTGAGACATTCAAGTATCTACAAATGATTGCCGAGTTTGTTAAGCAGTTCCGGATGTCGAGCGGCCAATGGCGGGAACTGCTGGAAGGTGTTTTTGATGGTTTTAAACAGGATTATTTACAAGATGATGATATTCGCTCTCTAATTCAGGCCATGCTACAGATGCTGAGCCGGGAAGTGGCTGTCATGTCTGAGCAGCTGCAGGATGAGCTGTCAGCAGAAAATGCGGAGAAGCAGCTGAAGCGGCTGGAAGAGGCAGAATCCATAGATGAAATGAAGGGGATTTTGTTTGAGTATTTGACTGATTTATTCCGCACTTATGTTTCTGTCAGTGAAACTAAAAGCTACCGGGCGATGGTAACCGAGATGAAGAATTATATTGAAGAGAATTTTACAAATCCCGATCTTTCCCTAAAGCATTTGAGCGACCGGTTTCAGGTATCCGGCAAATATGCCAGCTATCTATTTAAAACAGAATTTAAAATGAAATTTGTTGATTTTCTTACAGAGCTACGCATGAAGGAAGCCGAAAAGCTTTTAGTGGAAACGGAATGTTCGCTGCAGGATATCGCACTTCAGGTGGGGTATGCGAATGCAATTACATTCGGCAGGGTATTCAAACGAGTATTAGGAATCACGCCGGGTGACTACCGTTCTTTAAAGCGCGGGCGCGGGACCTCCAGACTATAGGCTGCCGACTTTATTAATCCAATAGCACGTGAACAATAGTTTTTATAACCGCATCTGTGCACGCCAACCTCTATGATGAGGGCGCGAACACCGATGCGGTCTTTATTTTCACACTTTTGAAAGCGGTTTATTCTACGAAAATGGTTGTATGGATAAACCGGAAGTCCGATTTTGCTGGGATATGAGCATCCGAAAGAGGTTTATTGTCAGACTGCCGAAATTCATGAAATACTGTGGGCATCCAGAACAACAAGCGACCCAGTAGCACGGCAGTAAAAAGCATCACGTGATATGGATTCCGCTGGGGATGGATAGAGTTAAGGCTAGGGGATCATAAATACACCATTAAAGCCTGCAAGGGCGAAGGGGATGGAAAAATGACAGTGAACGTACATCAAGGAGTTCTGAAGAAAGCAATCGGGATCGGATTAACCGCAATAATGGGCGTTTCTCTGCTAGCAGGCTGTTCCAATGATTCTAAAAACAACACAGCATCCGAGGGTGCCCCAGCCGGCGAAAGTGCCAAGCGCGTTACATTAAAGGTGGAAGTGTTTGACCGCGGCAACAGCCCAGCCCCTCATACCATTACCAATAACTACTTAACTAAACTAGTGCAGGAAAAGTTCGGAGATCCGAATAACATTGATGTAGAATTTGTACCTATCCAGCGTTCTGAGGAAGTTACCAAGCTGAATGTTTTGATGGCGAGCAATACGGATGTGCCCGATATCGTATTTACGTATGATTCCAGTGTGTTTTATCGGTATGCCCAGCAAGGTGGCTTGACTGATGTCGGAGAAATTCTCGATGAATATGGCCCGAATCTGAAAAAGTTTATTGGCGAGGATACGCTGGCGTTCGGCCAGCTTGAAGGTCAGCAGTATGCGATCCCTGGTAAACGGGCGATCACAGGCCGTTATAGCTCCTACATCCGTCAGGATTGGTTAGATAAATTAGGACTGCCTGTGCCAACGACGACCGATGAGCTGTACACTACTTTGAAAGCGTTTAAAGAAAAGGATCCGGGCAATCTCGGCAGCAAAAACATCCCGATGGGCATGGCACTGGCACCAGCCCAATTCGAGACGTTGATTTTCTCTTTCATGAAGCCGATCAGCGGCGATCTGACCTACAGCCAACGTTATGAGCTGCCGCTGCATGAGGGCTTTAAGGATGCCCTGCAATTTCTTAATAAGCTCTACAATGAAGGGATGATCAGTAAGGACTTCAGTCTGGACGAGGATAAAACACAGTTGGCCAAGGATATCCAGAACGGCAATGTAGGCTACTGGTCGGAGGATGTGGATGTCTTGTTCTATGCCGATGGTACCCTGGATAATCTCTACAAAAATGTAGAGGGAAGCAAGGTGCTGCCGGTAGACGTCTTAACCAACGCCAACGTTGATAACAAGCACATTAAATCCCGGTATGCCTCCAACGGCATGTACATCATGATTCCGAAGAGTAGTAAACGCGCCGTGGAAGCCGTTAAGTATCTCGATTGGATGGCTTCGGATAATAATCTGATTGATATCCAAAATGGCGTTGAAGGTGAAAACTACGACCTGGTAGACGGTATTCCAGTGGCCAAAACAGATGTTTCCCAGGAGTTCGCCGATCGTCTATTTAATGCTGGCGACATGGCCATTATCTCCAACGGCAAAAACATCGGTGATCAGGCCACTAATGAAAAAGCATGGGCGCTGGGCTTTCCGGAACGTAACCGGGAGATGCTGACTCAATCTATCGCTATCGCCAACGCTGACACGGTGGGGCCGCTCGTCTTCGGCAAGCCGATAGAAGCGGAATCGCAATATGGCACAACGCTCAAAGATAAGCTCAACGTAATTATTGTAAAGACGGTAATGGCCAAACCAGAGCAGTTTGAAGCGGTTTACGAGCAGGAAATGAAAGATTACATGACTTTGGGCGGAACCAAGCTGAAAGAGGAACTGGAGAAGTCGTTTAAGGAACTTTCGGCTCAATAAACAAATATATAGTGAAAACCGGGGGGAGATGGTGCTGCGCTCCACCCGGTTTTTCTCCTTAGGAGGAAAACGACTTGAGCAAAGCGACATACTTTAGACGGTATTGGCAATTGTACGCGCTGCTTTCGCTGCCTATTATTTATTTCCTGATCTTCCGCTATGGTCCGATGTATGGTGTGCAGATTGCTTTTAAGGATTTCAATTTGTTTCAGGGGATTGGAGGCAGCGAGTGGATTGGCTTTGATGCGTTCCGCGAGGTTTTTGGAATGAGAGAGTTCTACACCACCTTGCGCAATACCTTTATGCTGAATTTTCTGGATTTACTTGTCTCTTTTCCGGCTCCGATTATCCTGGCGATTATGCTGTTCGAAATTCGTTCGGTGTGGTTCAAGAAAATATCGCAGACGATTTTGTATATCCCCCACTTTATTTCCTGGGTGATCATCGGGGGGATCGTATATCAATTGTTCGGCAACCAGTCCGGTATGGTGAACGGTGTGCTGGAGAGCTTAGGCCTTACTCCCATCCCGTTTCTGACTGAAAAAAATCCGTGGCTGATCACTTATTTATTCACAGGCGTCTGGCAAAGTGCCGGTTGGGGGACTATCCTTTATCTGGCGGCGTTAACCGGTGTCAACCGAGAGCTGTTTGAAGCTGCTGAAGTGGATGGAGCGACAAGGCTGAAGAAAATCCGCTACATTACGCTTCCTAGCATAAAACCA
This sequence comes from Paenibacillus sp. FSL H3-0310, assembly GCF_038002785.1. NCBI lineage: Bacteria > Bacillati > Bacillota > Bacilli > Caryophanales > Paenibacillaceae > Paenibacillus > Paenibacillus sp. FSL H3-0310. The sequence goes on along the minus strand of NZ_JBBODC010000002.1, from coordinate 645,563 downwards.
ACCATTGTGACGCTGCTTATCCTCAATCTGGGAAAGATGGTCAGCATCGGCTTTGACCGCCCTTACATTATCGGTAACACTGCTGTGCGTGAGTATTCTGATGTGCTCAGTACCTTTGTGTACCGGGTGGGTCTAGAATCCGGACAATATACGTTGGCTACTGTAGTCGGATTGTTCCAGGCCGTGGTGGGACTGGTGTTTATTTTTGGCTCCAACTATATTTCGAAAAAAGTGACCGGAGACGGTATTTTATGATAAAGAAAGAAGGAGGCGGAGTGCTATGAGTGAACGTACCTCAAACCGGATATTCGATATCGTCAATATAACGTTTGTTGCCTTGTTCGTTTTGTTCTGCTTGGCTCCGTTTTTGCATGTGATTGCCGTGTCGCTTAGTTCCAACCGGGCAATTACTTCTGGAGAAGTAACGATTTTCCCCATTGAATTGAACTGGAATGCATACATTAATGTTTTTTCCAATAATGCGATGATCCGCTCTCTTGTCTTTACGGTTATTCTGACGTTTGCCACAACGGTGCTGTGTATGCTTTTCACTGTCGCAGCAGCTTATCCGCTGACCAAAAGAAAATTGAAGGGCCGTAAATTTTTTATGTATCTGATCGTTATCACTATGTTTTTCAGCGGCGGTATTATTCCTGAATATTTGTTGATCCGTGATTTGCATTTGATTAATTCGGTCTGGTCGCTTATCCTGCCAGGTCTGGTCAGCCCCTTTAACCTGATTATCCTGATCTCCTTTTTCAATAACATCCCTGCCAGCCTGGAGGAATCGGCCGAAATCGATGGCAGTTCCCATCTTCGTACCCTGATGAGTATTATATTGCCGCTATCCATGCCGGTTATGGCCACATTGGCGCTTTTCTACGCAGTGGGAAGGTGGAACGGCTTTCAGGATTCTTTGATGTATATCAATAATCCGGATTTGTATCCGCTCCAGCTCAAGCTGTTCCAGATGGTGCAGAACAACATGGTATCCGAACTGACACAAATGGAAGGTGCCAACCGGACCCCACTGACACCAGAGAGCCTAAAAGCGGCCACCGTTATCTTTGCAACAGTACCGATCCTTGCCGTATATCCATGGCTGCAGAAATATTTTGTCAGCGGTGTAATGCTTGGTGCCGTAAAAGGTTGAACCGTAAGCTGTAACAAGGGAGGAGAACATAATTATGGAGGACAAAGGCATATTTTCGTTCTCAACTTGCTGGAACATTAAGCGTCATTCCATCGGCAGTGAAATGCTGCGGGAAATCCGCGATCTGGGCTTTCAGCGAGTGGAGCTGAACTATAATGTGACTAAGGAAATGCTGGAAACGATCGAGCCGATGCTTGAGCGGGGGGAGATGGGGATCTCCAGTGTCCACAACACCTTCCCGCATGTGCAGGACTCCGATTATGGCACAGATTCCGTGCTGCTAGGTTTTGAGGATGAGGAGAAGCGGCAGCGGGCGATTGAGCTGCTGATTGGCTCGGCTAAGTACGCTCAGCGTTACGGAGGAGAAGCTGTTGTTGTGCATCCCGGTGAGGTACCCTTTCCAAATGATATCAGCAAAGAGCTGGAGCAGATTTATAACGGAGAGGGTAGAGATTCTAACGCTTATCGCAGCAAATGGGCGGAACTGATGGAGCGGCGGGAAGCCTATAGCGCCGGCTATGTGCAGAAAATTATTGAAAGCCTAGATGAAGTATGTAACCGGGCAGTTTCTGAGGGGCTAAACGTACGCTTTGGTATCGAAACACGTTCCAAACCGCAGCAGATTCCGACGCTTGCGGAAGCCAAAACGATTATTAAGGCGCTAAAAGGAGCACCTGTGGGCATATGGTATGACACCGGGCATGCCATTATGATGGACCGTTTGGGTTTGTACGACAGTGTGGCGGAAATGGAAGGTCTGATGGATGATATTGTAGGTGTTCACATTCATGAGACCATCGGTCTGTCTGATCACTGGTGCCCTTATGTAAACAGCGGGAATATGGAATTCTATGATGCTTATCTGCCGATGATTGAACGGGCGCGGGTCAAGGTGTATGAGCTGAAGGCAGCTTGCCAGCCGGAAGAAATTGCTGAAAGTCATCGGCTGCTTATGGCCAAGTTAGCGCGTAGAGGGCAGGTCTGATGTTGAACGATGAAGACCGTAGGTTAGCTATGAAGTATGCTCCGCGCTTATTATTCGATCAGAACGAGCCATTTTTTCCGGTACGTCTCGGTATAACGGTGATGCGGCAGGAGGAGGAGTCTCCTTCCTTCCGGCGCCGTCTAGCTGTGAACCATCCGGATGTGCTGGCCGTTGTGGAATACGCGATTTATTACGATTATGATATTCAGCATTTATATGATCTGGAGCATGTGTGGGTTTATATCGGTAGAGACGGGGAAGTGGTGGATGCCGAAGCGAGCTTTCACGGGAAATTCCTTAAAGCACTGCTGCGCGGGGGCAGCAATCTAAGCGGGACACGGGTAGATCTATATGTCCAACCCGGCAAGCATGCTCTCGCCCCGTTCCCTGGAGTCTTTGAGCTGTTACCGGGATTCCCATCCTGTACACAGGATGGGGCAGGTGCGGAGGGTCTGATTTATGGCGACTTTTTTCACGGCATTCTGGCGTCCGATGGAGAAACTGACCGTCTTGTCCACCGTTATCTGCAAACCTGCCGGTTCACGCCTTCCCTGTCCTATTCGTGCTGGGAATATGCGGACCGGGAGGAATTGTTCGTTTCTTGGAATCAACTGTTCACGGAAATTCCTGACCGTATCCGACAAGAGCTGGCACGGCTTCAGCTCCTGTTACCACCCAGACATTGAGCAGATTGTTAACATGGAGGGAAGTATAATGTACAAGCAACTGGTAGCCAGTAATGATAGAGCGGCAGTGGAGGGATTATCCCGGCAGGTGCTTGATCCGACGAGCCGCTATTATGGAGGGACAATAGATCCGGGTACTGGCGTTGCCTGGGTTAATCATACGACCGGCACACCAACCGATATGTGTTATTGGGGAGCGGCTCTGGTTAACCCGGATTCCGCATTCTACCGTGATGAGCTGCTGCTGGCCCGCCTGCTGCTGGCGACGGAGTTCGTGCTGCGTGCACAACATGAGGATGGCTCGATCTCTCCGGGCTGGACGAACTATCATTCTCCCCCGGATACAGCCTTTGTCATCGTCGGCTATGCTCAGCTATACCAACTGTTGGCGTCGCAGGATTGGGCGCCACTGCAACAGGTGCTTGATAATATGCTCTTGTTTCTTAAGCGAACTATTCCCGTCATGCTTACAGGGGGCTGTCACACGCCGAACCACCGTTGGGTATTGTGTGCAGCACTGGGATTTCTGCATGAACTGTTCGGACTGGAGGAGGCTGTCCAACGGGCGGAACAGTGGTTGGCGGAAGGGATGGATATTACACCTGATGGAGAATGGACGGAGCGCAGCAACGGTATTTATAGTGCGGTCAGCGACATCATGCTGATTCATGCCGCTCGTCTGCTGGATCGGCCGCAGTTGCTGGAGCCAGTTCGTCTGAATTTACACATGATGGTCTATTTGGTGCATCCTAAGGGCGAAGTTGTGACCGATTATTCTGGACGCCAGGATCTGGGGAGCTTTCACGACCTGTCTCCATATTATTTACCGTACGCTATTCTGGCCCGTTCCGATAAGGAGCCATTGTTTGCGGGGATGGCCGAATGGGCAGGCAGAGCACTGGAAAATCCGGGGGTCTGCTCTGTCAACGTACTTGTACGTATGCTGCTGGAGCCGGAGCTTCAGCAACCTTTTGAAGATTCGGCAGCTCTGCCTGTAAAATATGAGAAAATACTGAACGGCGATTTTCCGCGACACGGCTATCTGCAGGATATGGAGAAGTCCGGCCATCAAGGGCGAATTTACCACAGCCGGCTGCATACTGATTTCGGAGCACCGGTTGCGCGCTACAGGGACGGGAACACTAGCGTGACCTTAATCACGGAGACGCCGTCTTTTTTTGCACTCCGTCACGGTGCCGTCAGGCTGCTTGCAGTGCAACTGGCTTCTTACTTTAATCCGGGATATGTCCCGATGCAGAAAATGATCAAACTACCTGACGGATACCACCTGTCAGGAGAACAAAAGAAGGGTTATTACGGTCCTGTAGAAGGTGAACTGCTTCCGCAAACATCTGGGGAGCCGGTAAGCCCTTGGTATCTGCTACCGCATCAGAGCCGCGCACTTACGCATGAACAGACATTCCGCGTGGAGACGGAGGTTCAACGCACGGACAGAGGGTGGACCCTCCGGTTGCATGCTGAGGAACCTACAGAGGTTATGACACAGCTGTCTTTTATTTTTGGACGGGAAGGATGTTTCACATCGGGTGAATTGCAGGCTGTCGGAGAGGACCATTATCTCTGGAACGGCGGTAACCTCCGCTATAGTTGTGAAGAGGACTGGATTGAACTGACAGGGGGCGAGCTTGGCCATCTGGCGGCTACGGTGCGTGAGGCGAAGCTACAGGATAACTGCAAGGCGGTGTTGGTCAATTTTATGACCCCGTTCGATAAGACGATTACGATCACTCTATCTCCTTCCATGATAAGAGAGTAACCTTTGCAACAATTTACAATTTAGCAGACGTTGACGTTACACCTCAGTCTTAGAATAATAAGCCTTATTAAAAAACCTTCCATTAGAAGCAAACCTGGAGTTATCAGGTCTAATGGGAGGTTTTGTTATGCATCTGCTAAGCATAGACTCACCAGATTTTAACCGTGCATAATGGTATAAGTAAGAAATCCGGGGGCACCAGCCGTCAGAAATTCAAACATTCTCCGAAGCCGTGACTGTCAGCTTTTATAAAATTTCCTTTAGTTTGGTTTACATAGGCACTTTTTTCGGTGGTCAAGTGTTATAGAGATATAAAGGTTAAGGAGGTGCTTACATCGCCACAGGATTCGCTAGACTCGACAGAGTTGGAAGAGCTAATCGTTAGGATTCAAAAGGGAGATTCCGAGCAGTATGCTTTAATTGTCAGGTCATTCCAAAAGCCGATCTATCGATATTGCTATCGTTTGTTAGAAAACAAGCAGGATGCGGAGGACGCGGTTCAGGATATTTTGGTAAAGGGTTATCAATCTATCCGGCAATACAAATCGCAAATGCATTTCTCGGCATGGCTCTATCGTATCGCATATCATCATTGCTTAAATCTGCTGCGCAGGCGTCGTCTGCATAAGCAAGTCATGCGTATTTTTCGTCCGGAAGTACTGTCTGCAAGTCCTGAACAGGAGCTGGATGCTCGGTTGTACAGTCCTTCATTGTCTGCAGCTTTAGCGCGATTGTCGCTTGAGGAGAGAAACATACTTATTCTGCGGGTGTTTGAGGAACAAACTTATGCTGAGATAAGTGAGATTCTAGGGGTCAGTCCCAATGCGCTAACTAAAAGAATGAATCGGATCAAGCTAAAGGTTCAGGAAGCTATGAAGTCAGAGGAGGAGATCATATGGAAAGAAACAAAATCAGCAATGAATACCAAGATATAATTTATGCCTCGGCGGGCAATGAACTTTTGGATGAGGTAGATGTAGAAGATAAGGTCATGGGGCGTATTACTGGCATAACAGGTCGGAAGCGATCGTTCTCGCTGAGGGTGATGAATAAAACAACGGCAGTGGCCAGTATGTTAACGCTGTTTCTGCTGATTTCTGTGACTGCGTATGCTGCGTCTGAATATATCCAAATCCGCAATAGTGAAGGAGTAGTGAAGGTCCAACATGTTGCGCCGACTGAATCTGCAGAAAGGGCTTCTTATGATAAATATGCGCAGCAAGCAGAAGAGTTCGCTAAACCGGGTGAATTGATCGCTTATCTTGTGAAAAATAAAGCAGGTGCAGCAGGCTTGGCGACAGAATTGCAGTTTAAGTATAAAGAGCAGCGGATAGATGCGTATTCTGATTTTTTAAAAGAAATCAAAAGAACAGGGGCGCCAATGCTTCCCAAAACGGCAGCGGGGTACGCTTTTAAATATGGTGTAATCCATCCTAATTCTCCGACTACGGATACAGCTAAGCCAGGTTCTCTGTATAAGGAAACATTAAATGATCTTACCGCTCAGGCAAATAAGGACAAGGGGACCCGCAATTTGTTTATGAAGGCTATACCGTGGTCCGAGCCAGGGGGGCTAAGTGTAACTTATTCGAAGAACAATGCTTTTATAGGGATCTCAGCAACGCTCATGCATGGCGGCAAGGTTTTCGTGGAACAAACGCCTGAGAATCAAGCTAATAAGCTCAAAGTTGCAGGGACAGAAGTTATCTATAACAAGGTAGTAAGGGAAGAAGTCAGCTATGATTATCTAAATTGGTATAACGAGAAGCAGGATGCGTATTATACACTCACCAGCTATGGAGATACGATTTTGACCCAGGAGCAATTTTTACAGCTGGCTGAGGAGCTATTGAAGTAGAGTTTTGAAGTTTGAGGTTTGAGGTTTGAAGTTTGAGGTTTGAAGTTTGAAGTTTGAAGTTTGAAGTTTGAAGTTTGAGGTTTGAAGTTAGTAGTTAGTAGTTAGTAGTTAGTAGTTAGTAGTTAGTAGTTAGTAGTGCGTAGTGTGTAGTATGTAGTTTGAAGGTGCATGCGCTAAGTTAGTTGTATTATGTGCAATTAAAGTTCACCAATAGCTGTATATAGGCCCTTTAGTTGTATTTGATGCAGCTATTACTGGTTAGATTAGTGGAAATAGAAGTTTTTACGGATTTTAGTTGTAGAGAATGCAATTAGAGAAGAGGCTATGAGCGGATCAGAAATAAATAAGTGTATAAAATACAGTTAAATCGTATGCAAGGAAGGCAGCAATTGGATCCAGATATAAAAAAAGGTATCCCCAAAGCGAGAGCTGTAGGGATACCTTCTTTATATTCTTATGTCTTCGAAAATTCGAAGAGCGTTAGCCTTCTAGCAGTAGTGCTTCCGGATCTTCCAGCAATTCCTTCACTTTGACCAGGAAGCTTACCGCTTCAGAGCCGTCAACGATCCGGTGATCATAGGAAAGGGCGATGTACATCATTGGACGGTTTACGGTTCTTTCTTCGTCTAGCGCGATCGGACGCAGTTGGATCTTATGCATCCCTAGAATACCCACCTGTGGTGTATTCAGAATCGGTGTGGATAACAAGGAGCCGAATACGCCACCGTTGGTGATGGTGAATGTTCCGCCTTGCAGCTCGGAGAGGCTGAGCGTATTGGCACGTGCTTTGGAAGCGAGCTCGCCAATCTGGCGCTCGATTTCCGGGAAGCTGAGCCGATCCGCATCACGGACTACGGGAACTACAAGTCCTTCTTTCGCTGCAACAGCAATACCGATGTCGTAGAATTTCTTAACGACCAGATCTTCACCGTCGATTTCGGCGTTCAGCAGTGGATAGGTTTTAAGCGCACCGATCACGGCTTTGGTGAAGAAGGACATGAAGCCTAGTCCAACTTCATGTTTCTCTTTAAATGCATCCTTGCGGCGCTTGCGGATGTCGAGGATCGCTGTCATGTCCACCTCGTTGAAGGTGGTAAGCATGGCCGCGGTCTGCTGCGCTTCGACCAAGCGGCTGGCAATCGTGAGCCGTCTGCGTGACATGCGCTTGCGCTCCACGTTTTTGCCCTCGTCCGGCGTGGCTTTGCCCGCTGCCGGCTTCGCTGGCTCCGGCTTGCCTTGCGGCGCCGGAGCTACCGGTGCAGCGGCCTGCGGCGCTGCTGCACCATGACCGGACACATCGGCCTGACCAATCCGGCCGATAGGATCACGGGCGCTAACCTCGCCGAGGTCGATGCCGCGCTCCCGTGCCAGCTTGCGTGCGCCCGGCGATGCCAAGGCAGCATGGCTGTCGCCACCTGCTGCAGGCACTTCGGGCGCAGCTACAGGCGCGGCGGCTGCTACTGCGTTGCCGCCTGCCGGAGCCGCTTTAGGCGCTTCGGCTTCGCTTTCAGCACCCCGCGGCGTACTGCCGCTTGCGGCTCCAATGATGCCGATGGCTTCGCCAACGGCTACGTTCTCGCCCGCTTGACGCAGGATGGTGGAGATGACACCCTCCACCTCTGCACTAATTTCCAGATTGACTTTATCCGTTTCCAGCTCAGCGAGCACATCGCCTTGACCTACCGTGTCGCCTTCTTTAACCAGCCATTTGTAGATGGTTCCTTCGGATATGGATTCTCCCAGATCGGGTACTAAGATTTCTGACACAGGCCGTTTCCTCCCCAAACATAATGGTTTACGCTATTGTGATACCGTCCTCTTAAGAGGACGGTACAGCCGCTTGTACGTTCGAATTTGATTTTAGGGCTTCTGTTACAATTCTACGTTGTTCGAAGCTATGCACATCTGCATAACCACTGGCCGGGCTGGAACGTTCCGGACGGCCGATATATCTTACGCCGGCATTTTTCGGTGCGATGGCGCGTAACCGAGGCTCACTATAGCTCCAGCCGCCCATATTTTTCGGCTCTTCTTGCACCCAGACAATTTCCTGAAGGGAGCTGAAGGAGTTTAAATGTTCGCTTAGCTCCTGTTCCGGGAACGGATAAAGCTGCTCTAGGCGAAGAACATGCAGCCATGACCAATCCTTATCCGGTGCTGCTTCCAGTTCTGTTTGGATGTCGATAGCGACTTTACCGCTGCAGACTACGAGCCGTTTAACTTCACTTGGTTTCTGGCCAAGCAAAGATTCAGCTAATACAGGCTTGAATTGTCCTGAAGCCAGCTCGGTTCCGGCAGAAGTGCTGCGCGTATTCCGAATGAGACTTTTCGGCGTCATAATGACTAGCGGTCTAGCATCTTCCTGCCCGCATAACGCTGCTTGGCGCCGCAGCAGATGGAAATATTGCGAAGCGGTAGTCAGGTTAGCGACCGTCCAGTTCTCCTCAGCGGATAGCTGCAAGAACCGTTCCAGCCTACCGCTGGAGTGCTCAGGTCCCTGTCCTTCGTAGCCATGCGGCAGCATGATGACGAGATTGCTGCGCTGTGTCCATTTGGCGCGTCCAGCGGCAATGAACTGGTCAAAAATAACCTGACCCGCATTGGCGAAATCACCATACTGTGCTTCCCAGATTACGAAGGTTTCCGGTGCAAACACATTATAACCATATTCAAAGCCTAATACTGATGCCTCTGACAATGGACTGTTGTATACGCCAAAGGAGGCACGGGAATCGCTTAGCTGATGTAGCGGAGAGAATAAATCTCCTGTTTTACTGTCGTGCAGCACCAGATGGCGATGTGCGAAGGTTCCGCGCTGGGCATCTTGACCGCTCAGTCGGATGGGCGTTCCATTTTTCAGAATGGTAGCGAAGGCTAATGTTTCAGCCAGTGCCCAGTCGACCTTTTCACCCTCATTCAGTGCATCTTTACGACGTTGTAAAATGCGCTCCAGCTTCGGGTAAACCTGGAATCCAGCAGGAACCGTCAACAGTTCACGATTGATCTCCTGCAGGCTGGAGATGGATACCGCTGTAGTGTTTGCCGCTGCGCGGTCCGTTTGTAGAGGAATGAAGGCTTTGGGTTCTTTTTTCTTATGATTGCCTTCCTTCATAGTATCGTACGCACGCTGCAATACGCTTTCTGCTTCAGCATTCATCTTTTGTACGTCTTCGGCGGTAAGAACCTTTTCGTTTTTCAGTCTCTCTGCATAAACCTTGTAGACGGTTGGATGATTGCGAACCTTGCCGTAGACAATAGGTTGTGTGGTTTCAGGATCATCCATTTCGTTGTGACCATGACGGCGGTAGCCGATGAGATCAATTACGAAATCTTTTTTGAATTGATGGCGGTATGCGCTAGCTAAACGTACAGCTGCTACGCAGGCCTCTGGGTCATCAGCGTTGACATGGACTATTGGGATTTCATACCCTTTGGCGATGTCACTCGCATAATGCGTAGAACGGGAATCTTCACTTTCAGTCGTAAAACCAATTCGGTTATTAACAATGATATGGATCGTCCCACCATTTTGATAACCTTGAAGTTTGCCGATATTAAGCGTTTCTGCAACAATTCCTTCACCTGGAAAAGCAGCATCGCCATGCATCAGCACCGCCATAGCTTTACTGGTATCAATCTTCGGCAGTCCTGCAGTGCTCCGATCTTCTTGTGCGGCACGAGTGAAACCTTCCACGACAGGATTGACGAATTCCAAGTGACTTGGGTTATTCGCTAGTGTTATTCTTGTGCGTACGGTTTCTCCTTCACGGACAGCACGGTCTGCACCGAGATGGTATTTCACATCACCTGTCCAACCATAGTTAATGCCTGTGGAGCCTTCGGAAGGGAAAAGCTCCTTGTTCGGAGAATGATGAAACTCTGAAAATATGATATCATAAGGTTTGCCCAAAATATGTGCAAGAACGTTGAGGCGGCCGCGATGCGCCATGCCCATCAAAATATGCTCCGCACCGTCATGTGCAGCAGCACGTACGATTTCATCTAACATCGGCACAAGAGCATCATTGCCTTCAAGACTGAAACGCTTCTGACCTACAAAAGTCTTGTGGAGGAAGGTTTCAAATTGCTCTACCTGAATCAGGCGGTTCAGGAGCTCTTTGCGTTCTGTATTATTTAGGGGTGCTGGTGAGCTGGTGGATTCTGCCTGTCTATTTAGCCATTGCAGTTCTTTTTCTTCATGCACATGCCCGAATTCATAGGCGATAGTCTTGGTGTATGCCTGACGCATACGTTGCACGGCATCCCATCCGGTATGCACATCATTCGGCGCATTTTCCCATATAAGCGTGGCAGGCAGTGCGATCAGGTCTTCGCGGGTCAGCCCATAGGTTTCAAGCTCAAGATATTTTGCCATGGGATTCTGATCGCGTACCAGCGGATCAATTTCAGCGGCCATATGGCCATATATACGAATATTGGCGATTAGCTTGGAAGCTCTTACTGCTTTTCTAAGCCATTCGGTGTCTCCCGAGATGCGCGGCTGAGGAGCCGGTTCGCTATCCGGAGTTAGGGGAGGAGGTCCCGAATTTGTAAAAAGCTCGCGATAATTATTTTCTACGGTGGAGGGATCTTTCACAAACTGTTCATATCTTTCTTGAATGTAGCCTAAATTGGGTCCGTAATACTTACTCCAAATGGATTCGTTATAGGGCTCTTTGGCTGCCATGAATACATCCTCCTTAACGGATGAACTCCATACGTGACATTTTGTGTCAACGCTTACTGGAGCTGTGATGATTGCGGTTTCATTTCTCATCTTATTGTGCTACTTTCGGCCACTGTAATCAATTCATTCTTTCGTCCAATACGTTCGCAAAATGGTATGGGTTAGCTTGTTCTAATGAAAAGAAGGGTGTTTCTTCTCATTACCCATTCTAAAGGCCTATTAAAATGATTCTATTATCCTTATTTTTAACTATTAGGTCAGTAAATATTTATTTTGCTAGTACAATTTATTTTATGTAACGGACGAGTATCGTGATAATCGGACAAGATCTTTGAAAAAAAATCTTTTATTTTTCGTTTTTAAAATAGAAAGTAACCAGGAATCGACACACTTTTCCGCTTTCTTTTTGTATAATGTTATTGCAGATAGTAATTTTATAGTTTTTTAAGTAGATCCTTTCGTGAAAAGGGTCCAGTAAAAGGTAAACTTGCCGAAAGGCAGGGGCACAAAGTCGCGGGTCTAAGGTAGAGATACTATGACAGCCGGATTGCCTGGGGACGTAAAATCTTAGGGGGAGATTTTTTGGAAAAGTCCAACCAGGGTAGCAACAGAGAACAGCAGTTTATTGATCTGGATCAAGAGTGGGTACATTTATTATTAGCAGCTAAGAAGGCTGGCATTAAGGCAGATGAAATCCGCCAGTTCTTTCATGAGAAAACTGTGCAGATCGTGCAGTAATACATTAGAGGGGTTACATATCGAAAAAGGGCACAGCGGTTCTTCGCTGTGTCCTTTTTCGATATGATTTAGTAGAAGAGAGGATCGTACCAGATTAGTAGGAAGTATTAATCCTTTTGATCGAGCTTCCATTTCTGATAGTCCAGAAATTCTTTGAATTCGCGTTTGCTAATGCCTGAGTCCATAGCTTCCTGCACCAATCGGAACCATTCCGAATCTAAATGTGATTCCTCTGCATCATTGGGTTCTCCATAGAGTAGGGCATGAATGGATACCTGAAGCGCGTCAGCGATTTTTTCGATAAACTGGATGGATGGATTGGATTGGATGTTTCTCTCCACGTTGCTAAGATACGACTTAGCCACATCTGCTCTGTCCGCAAGCTCAGATAGGGAGAAACCCTTGTCTAGGCGGAGCTGCTGGATACGTTGGCCCATATTCTGTGGCACTATGCTGACGCCCCTCCGTAATTTTTGTTATTAGTATAGCAAATATCAATAAATCGGACAAAGTTTATTGTAAAGAGAAGAGCAGCAATCTGCTTATCCGTGGCCGGATTCAGGATCTGCTGCTCTTCGAGTATTTTATTAAATTACTTTATTGATCTTAGTAGTCTTTTTTCGCACCTTGTTTAGCTACGAAATCCCAAGTCAGTGTTAAGCTATCGCCTTGGAAAATATTTTGATCTTGGTTATTTTCCACAAATTCGAATTGGACGGAGAAGCTGTCGTTGGTACCGGCTTTAATACCGGATGCTTCGGTAAAGAGTTGATCCCAACCTGTATTTTTTACGAGATCCGGATGCTGACTTTTTAAAGCAGCAAGTGTAGTCTCATAAACTACATTTTCAGGAGAGACGATAGGTACTCCTTTATCATTATTTCTAAGGAATTTAACTTTAATGAACTCGGCTAAATCCAGGTAGTTATCTCCTTTAGCATCCGTGATTTGAGTCGATGTATTCAGAATAATAGATCCGATATCGAGCGAACCATCGTTTTTCAATTTGAAGGATTTAGTTACCGTATCACCTGGTTTCAGGTTAGGAATATTAACGATGACAGAAGGGTCGGAGTTCAGATCGAGCGTGCCCGCTGCGAATGTAGCTGTGCTTTGCGCAGTGTCGCTAAAGTATGCGAAGGTTCCTCCGCCGATTAATGATAAACCCAGTGCTGCAGATGCTACGCCAAGACCCAATGTTTTCTTGATACCCATAATAAAATTCCTCCTCAAATTTGTGTTTGAATTTTTTATAAAATTTATATATTGTATCTTCCGGTTCGTAAGCGGAAGTGGACAATCAACTTAGGGCTGTGTTTCTGTTGGGGGCGGTGAGGCTGGCAGTAGGGCAGCATTTTTCTTTTCTAATGCAGCTACAGCCTTCCAAGAGGTATACAGAGCATAGAGCAGAAGCATCAAGCCAGGCACGATCATGAGGACTACACTTCCAGCTTTGGAAACCGCGAAATTCATAGCGTAACCGACATAGGGTACAGTGACCCCGGTATACTGAGCTACAACATTCACAGAACTGGTAGGGTTCATGTCGGGCGCGTCGTTGTTATCGCCTTTAGTGCGATAAACAGCTTCACCAGTAGCGTTATTGACGGTCGCTTCTACAATCCGGTGAGTAATGAGCAGATTATCTTCATTCCTAAAGGTGATGACATCGCCTGGTTTGAAACGATTCATATCCCCTCCGGGTTTTAATGCGACAATTGAGCCTGTCTGAATTCCTGGTTCCATCGATCCTGAGAGTACGGTTTTGATCTCATATCCGAAGAAAGCAGGTTCACCGCCGGAGGCCTTGGATAACACTACGGCTGCCACCAGCAGAATAAAGATCACAAGCATTAAGCTCGATAGGGTATTATTGATAATTTTTTTAATTCGCATCTTATTCTCCACCTTTCTCAGGTTGAGGGTCCGAAGGAGCTTGGGTTGCTACCGGCGGGGTAGTCGTACTGTCTTCCGCCTTTGGCGTCTCTTGTGGAGCCTCTTGCTGAGGGACATCTTTTGGAATTGTGAGCTCTTCGTCAATTTCCGGCTTAACCGGGTCAGTGGCTGGGGCTTCAGGTTGTTCTTTATTTGGGGCTTCCAGAGCAGTTTCGCCTGATGTTGGAGGGGTTGCCTCAGCTTTCGCTTTATCCTCGGCTTCTTGTTGCCTTTTCTCCTCAGCCAAACGTTCTTCTTCTTTTTTCGCTTCTTCTTCTTTCTTTGCTTGCTCTTCTTCTAGCCGAGCTTTTTCAAGCTCTTCTAGTTTTTGCTCGCGAGTCTGACTGATCAATTGGAGTTTATCTTGAAGGGTAGTGATACCTGAGGTTGCCGATTCTTTATGGTTAGTCAATTCGGTATTTAGAGCTTCATAAGATGAGGTGAGGTCGCTAGAGATCACGCCGTCTGGTTGAGTGAAGGTAATCAGGAATGGCAGTGGCTGTGGGAACTCTCCTTCGCGTAATTCAAGTTGTCCATAAACATCACTGGTAACTACCGAAGCGAATGGAAGACCAACATCGTGTATGGAGGTTAGGTAACTAATAACTCCATTTAAGGAAGCATTCAAGGATTCTGAGATCACACCGCTTTGATTCAGGCTGCTTTGTAAATCTCTGAAAAATTGCTCGTCCTTGATTTCTAGACAGTTGGAATCTAGAGAAGTCATATATCCTCCTATCTGGAAGAGTAAGGCTGCTGCTGCACTTAGCTCATTGTGGATTTGATTCCAAATTTGGCTGTTAGCCGCCAGTTGCTCGTTAACGCTATCTATTTGGGATTGAAGCGCCGCTATTTGCGAAGAAATCTCTTCTGCAGCGACATCAAGCTCTTCCAGCGACATCCCTTCTATTCCCGAAACGTCCGAGTAGTTAGCTGATGAGGAAAAGGGCTGTAGTGATTCTTTTAAAGTGAGCGCTCGATTAACATGCTCTTTGAACTCTGTAAGCAGTGCCTTGATCGAATTCGGAAATACTTCGCAAAAGCTAATCGTGCTAGTGGTTTGCGTAGCGGCTCCAAAGCCTCCATAGGTACCACCAACTTGCTGCGAGGTATATAGAAATAAGACGGAGACAGCCATTCCTGATTGCAGTATACGTAATCCGATTTTCCTGTTTCTTCTAGGTCTTCTCCTTGCTGATCTGGGTCTCAGAGGAATACCTCCCCTCAATGTCTGTTTCTTTGGTTCGTTATTATCGTTCTTTATTAAGAACAACTTCTGTAATGAATCATACATGGAATAAATCAAAAAGAAAACTGCCAATAACGCGCATTTGTACTCTATAAAGAACGAAAATGATAATTTATCTCTAAATAACTCCATATATCGCTCGATTACTAAATATATTCTCAATAAAGAACGATAAGTTAGAGTGATTCGCAAAAAAATACCCGGCTCGCAGTAGTAACGCGAGCCGGGCATAAGCGGAGTAATGAAGTTGAGAATATAAATGTATATGTTACGGAAGTTTTGAACCGCGTGAACTAACATACAGGTCATACCATTCTTTACGGCTAAGCTCCAGCTTGTCCGCATCGGCACAGGCAGTAATACGCTTCGGATTCACAGTTCCAATAACAGGCTGAATGGCAGCTGGATGTGTCATTAGCCAAGCCAGTACAATGGCTTCGGGTGTTGTTCCTTTTTCATCTGCAAGCTGTTGGACCATAGCTGCTGTTTGGACGATATTCTCCGGTTGATCCTCTAATGAACGCCCGCTAAATAGACCTTGGGCGAGTGGCCCCCAGGCTTGAAGCTGAATGTTCTCCATTCGACAATGTTCAAGGGTTCCCTCAGGAAAGATAATATCCTTCCAGGGTTCACGATTTACACTGATTCCAGCATCCACCCAGCTGATCTTAGCCAAGCTCATATGCAGCTGGTTTACGATAAAAGGTTCATCGCAATAAGTCTGCAGCAGCTTGATCTGAGCGGCGCTCATATTGGAAACCCCGAAATGACGAACCTTACCAGCGGCCTTCAGTTGATGTAATGCGGAGGCTACTTCCTCGGGATCCATTAAGGGATCAGGTCTATGCAGTAGAAGAATATCAATGTATTCGGTCCCAAGTCGTGACAATATTCCATCTACACTGTTCAGAATATGTTGGCCAGAGAAATCAAACGTATTAGTGCTGTCTCCAGGCTCCATTAGCTTAATTCCACATTTAGATTGAATTATGATTTCTTCACGTAGTCTTGGACGATCCTTAAAAATCTGACCGAATACCTTCTCCGCCTTCCCACGAGTATAGATATCTGCATGATCAAACATGTTGATGCCGATGGAAAGGGCGGCATCAACCGCTTCATGTCCCTGTTTAACATTCTCCGCAGTAATCGGCTCATGGTCCCAGTCACCGCCTAGCCCCATGCAGCCTAAAGCAATGCGGCTTGCGGGAATCCCGCGCTTGTTTAAAGGTAACGCTTTCAACAATGTGATTCCTCCTTGGAAATTATGATTGCGTACTTGTAGATATTGTACACTCTCAGAAGCCCGTATGGTATTTTTTGTCGCTGGAAGAGCGGTGTTTGGTCTCTTCTTTATTCTTTTCTTCGTGCTTTTCCAGCGTCAAATCTTCCATCGGAATCGGGTCTACATTCTGCTCACTTTCATGAAGATCGAATAGACTTTCTTTCTCTGTTGGATATTGTTCCGGGTGATCCCGTTTGTCACTATTCCGCTGATGTTTTTCTTGAGTCATTTTTACCGCCTCGCCTTTCTTTGAGATTTAATGGCTATTGTGCTCGTTAATAAACGTATTTTGACTCCCTTAAACAGAAAAAAGAGGCCATTAGGCCTCTAAATTCAACGGTGTCCCTATGTCTTTTAGCTTGCGTGCTACAACATCATCGTATAGGCGCTGCAGCCATTTCAGCTCAGTCAGGGTGTGCTCATATGTACCGTACATTAGATGCAGGGCAGAACGAGGCACGATGGAGATATGCTCCTCGTATACCTGATAAGCCAGATTAACCTGATGTTCTGTTTCCCGGAGGCGTTCCTCGAGCAGCTTCTCAACCTTGCTCTGATCGATATGACGGGACATAGCCAGGGCCATATACATCGGATGATAGAAGGGTTCGTTTTTCTTAATCTGTTGCAGGATAAGCTGTTCGAATAAAGCTTTACCTTGCTCCGTTATGGCATAGATTGTTTTGTCCGGCCGATCACTGCTGCGGATGACCTCTAAAGCTTCTATATAACCATCTTGTGCAAGCTTATCCACAGCATAATAGAGTGATCCCATCTGCAGCTTCGTGATCCGGTCCATGGAACGTTCCTTCATCACTAATGTGATTTCATAGGGATGCATGTTCCGCTCCAGCAGTAAACCTAAAATGGCTAATTTCATGGACATAATGGTTACCTTTTGCCCTCTGACGCCTGAACAGCTTTAGCAGGAATGGTAAGACGGTCTTTTGGCATGAGCAGTACAAAGACTAGACCGAGCACTGCAGGAATCAAAGCCCACATAAAGGTTTGTGCAATAGAGGTGGATAACGCACTTGATATTTTTTCTAATATTTCAGCAGGGATCTTTGCTCTTGCTTCAGGTGTTAACGCAGCGCGTGGATCTCCGAAAGCTGCTGACTGTTCACTACCGCCAAAAGCATCGCTTAGACTGTTAGTAAAGCTATTCCGCTGAATAATCCCGAAGATCGTAATTCCCAGCGTCATTCCAAGGGAGCGCATGAAGGTACTGGTCGATGTTGCCGATCCCCGTTGGCGCATATCGAAATTATGGATAGCTGCCATACTCAGCACGGAGAAGGAAAAGCCTACGCCGAACCCAGTCAGAGCCATAAATACATTAAGCATGAGGCGGGAGGTATCTGGTGATAAAGTGCTTAGGCTGTAGACCCCTGCGACAAAGCAGACTGCGGATAGGATCATAATGTTGCGGAAGCTGGTTTTTGTTGTAAGCAGCCCCCCGGTCTGACTGCCAACGACCGTACCGATCATCATCGGCATAAGGATCAGCCCTGAGTTCGTAGCTGAGCCGCCAAATACACCCTGCACAAAGATAGGAATGTAAATAGTAGCTACGATAAAAGCAGAGCCATAAAATAGGCTGGTCACGCTGCTTGTTGCAAACAACCGTTTGCGGAACATAGCGAACGAGATCACAGGTTCAGCAGCTACTCTCTCAATAAGGATAAACGCCAGCAAGAGAACAGCAAAACCTACGAATAAGCCAAGGATGGCACTGGAATCCCAAGCATATTGATTACCACCAAGTTCCAGAGCGAACATTAGGCAGATAATCGCGCCAACCAGAGTGAAGGCTCCACCCCAGTCAATGCGCTGTTTAGCGTGGGAGATCGACTCCTTATAAGAAGTTGCAATCAGGAACAGTGCAATAATTCCTAGCGGCAGGTTAATGTAGAATACCCACTG
The DNA here is from genome assembly GCF_038002785.1 of Paenibacillus sp. FSL H3-0310. Classification (NCBI taxonomy): domain Bacteria; kingdom Bacillati; phylum Bacillota; class Bacilli; order Caryophanales; family Paenibacillaceae; genus Paenibacillus; species Paenibacillus sp. FSL H3-0310. Next base: position 627,284 of record NZ_JBBODC010000002.1, on the reverse strand, counting down.
CCAACCAACATAGTCGGTAATATAGGCACCGAGTAAAGGTCCAAGTACACTGGAGATTCCGAAGACGGCTCCAAAGAGACCGGTCAATTTTCCTCTTTTTTCAGGCGGGTAAATGTCGAAAACGATGGTGAAGGCGATTGGCATTAGTGCACCGCCGCCGATCCCTTGAATGGCACGGTAAATACTGAGCTGTGTGATACTGGTGGCAGTACCGCACAAAGCCGAGCCAATCAGGAATACAATCAATCCGAAAATGAAGAAACGTTTACGTCCATACATATCAGAGAGCTTGCCGAAGATAGGGGTTCCGGCCATTACCATTACCATGTAAGCGGAGGTTACCCATACGATTTTATCCAGACCGCCAAGATCTGAGACTATCGTTCCCATAGCTGAAGCTACAATGGTATTGTCCATTGCGGACATAAGAATACCAAGCAGCAGGCCAACCACTACGAGTTTAAGATTACTTTCTTTAGTATGCATGCTTCGCAGCTCCTTTTTCTTAATAGTGATAGTTCTGTTCGAAAAATGTTCATAATTAGAAGCAAAATTTATTATATTCAAATTTGAATAGGGAGGCAATAGTTTTTTTAAAAAAATAGAGATGTATAGCCAACCGTAGAAGAATACGGCGGTAATATAGGGACAAACTACCCGTGGAGATCATCTGTGGATGAATTAGGAATGCCTCTTGACATACCCTACGGGGGTATATTATATTATAACCAAGGAGGCTGATTCTTATGTCTACTGCCAAGAAAGAGCAAGCTGCAGAATCCTGCGACATAAATTGTCATTCTTCATCATCAGGAGAACGAAAAAGTCATCATTCGGCAGAATTCAAGAATAACTTGAATACGCGCCTCAACCGGATTGAAGGCCAGATCCGCGGGGTAAAGGGTATGATTGAGCGGGATACCTATTGTGATGATGTACTCAACCAGCTCGCAGCGGTACAGGCGGCGTTAAATGGTGTCGGTAAGATGCTGTTAGAAGGACATATGAAAAGTTGCATTGTTGAGCGAATCGAAGCTGGCGAACATGAGGTTATCGACGAGCTCCTAATTACGGTTAACAAATTAATGAAATAATAAGCTAATGCTTCTAGAGCATAGCTTCACAACATTTATTGGAGGTTATATTAATGTCAAACGCTACATTAAACGTTGAAGGAATGTCTTGTGGTCACTGTGTTAACTCCGTAGAGAAAGCCGTAGGCAATCTTGGAGCCACAGCTAAAGTTGATCTTGCTGCTAAGAAAGTTTCTGTCGAGTATGATGAGAACAAAGTAAGCCTTGGTGCGATTAAAGAAGCAATTGTAGATCAAGGGTATGACGTAGTTTAATTTGAAGCACAGTAATAAGGCTTGGAGTGATATGGGGAAGCTACCCAAAGCTCCAATGCCTTTTCTTTTAGAAATTATCATACCCTATAGGGGTATGTGGAGGCGTGGAAATCATGGATAAAACCAAAACAACAGCTTCACCAACCGAACAGCAGGCAACTGTACAGATTACAGGCATGACCTGTTCCGCTTGTGCAACCCGAATTGAGAAGGGTTTGTCCCGGATGGACGGCGTATCTCGTGCGAATGTGAATCTAGCCTTGGAACAGGCTACTGTTGGATTTGATCCGACAGTATCAGGGTTGCCACAAATTGAAGATAAAATCCGTTCTCTTGGTTATGACACTATTAAAGAATCTGCGGATTTTGATATATCGGGGATGACCTGTGCTGCTTGTTCCTCACGGATTGAAAAAGTGTTGAGCCGTACACCGGGTATAGCAGCAGTTAATGTGAATTTAGCGCTGGAAACAGCACATGTAGAATATACACCCGGTAATATCAGTCCAAGGGAGATCATGGAGAAGGTAAGCAGTATCGGCTATAAAGCTTCTCTTAAAGAAGACCGCAAGGATCATGTGGATCGTCGTGGAAAAGAAATTCAGCATAAAAAGTGGAAATGGATCATTTCTGCAATTCTTTCGTTCCCATTGTTATGGGCGATGGCGGGTCATTTCTCCTTCACCGGCTGGATTCCAACACCGGATATATTTATGAATCCTTGGTTCCAGCTTGTGCTGGCTACCCCTGTGCAATTTATCATCGGTTGGCAGTTCTACGTCGGTGCTTATAAAGCCCTTCGTAACCGGAGTGCCAATATGGATGTGTTGGTCGTATTAGGGACGTCGGCAGCTTATTTCTACAGTCTTTATCTGACTATTGATTCCTTAAGTATGAAGGGAATGAATCATACTGTAGAAATGTATTATGAGACGAGTGCTGTACTCATTACACTTATCCTTGTCGGTAAATGGTTTGAGGCGCTGGCGAAAGGCCGTTCCTCTGACGCAATCAAAAGCTTAATGGGTCTTCAGGCAAAAACCGCCCTCGTAATTCGGGATGGGCAAGAAATGAATATCCCGACAGATGAAGTTATTCCTGGTGATATTGTATTGGTGAAGCCCGGAACAAAGGTACCTGTGGATGGCGAAGTTGTCGAGGGGTCTTCTTCTGTGGATGAGTCGATGTTGACCGGAGAAAGTATTCCTGTGGAGAAAAAACCAGGGGATACCGTGATCGGTGCCACTATGAATAAGAACGGTATCTTGAGAATCAAAGCCAATAAAGTGGGTCGCGACACTGCGCTGGCTCAAATTATCCGAGTAGTGGAGGAAGCTCAAGGCTCCAAAGCTCCGATTCAGCGGATTGCCGATGTAATCTCAGGGATTTTTGTGCCGATTGTTGTGGGTATTGCCGTAATAACTTTTCTGATCTGGTATTTCTGGGCAGCCCCTGGCCAGTTCGCTGATGCCCTCGAAAAAGCCATTGCAGTGCTCGTAATCGCTTGTCCATGTGCGCTAGGTCTGGCAACGCCAACCTCCATTATGGCAGGATCGGGCCGGGCAGCAGAGCTTGGAATTCTCTTCAAGGGCGGGGAGCATTTAGAGGGAGCGCAAGGGATTCAGACCGTTGTGCTAGATAAAACAGGTACAGTGACGAATGGTAAACCCGTGCTTACCGATGTTGTGACTACTACTGGAATTGCAGCTTATGGAAAAGAAAACGCAGAAAACCGATTGTTAGCTTTAACTGCAGCTGCTGAAAAGCTATCTGAGCATCCACTTGCGGAAGCTATTGTTGCTGGCGCTGCTGATAGAGGTTTGGCTTTGCCTACTGCTGAGCAGTTTGATAATGTGCCCGGACGTGGAATTATGGCCGTTGTCTCCGATCAGCAGGTTATGGTAGGCACGCGGCGGATGATGGAAGATCATCAGCTTGATATCACAGAATGGACTCCAATTATGAAGAAGCTGGAGGAGTCGGGAAAGACAGCTATGCTAGTAGCGGTAGAGAGTGAAATCGCTGGGATTGTGGCCGTTGCTGATACGATTAAACCGACCTCAAAAGCGGCTGTAGCCGCGCTCCATGATATGGGTATTGAAGTCGTAATGATCACTGGTGACAATAAAATTACAGCTGAGGCTATTGCGAAGCAGGCAGGGATCGAGAAAGTGTTAGCAGAGGTTCTGCCAGAGGGCAAAGCTGAAGAGGTTCGCAAGCTCCAACAGAATGGGACTAAGGTTGCCATGGTTGGGGATGGGATCAACGATGCTCCGGCACTGGCTACTGCCGATACGGGTATGGCGATTGGGACAGGAACGGATATAGCTATGGAAGCAGCTGATATTACGCTGATGCGCGGGGATCTGAAGAGTATTCCTGATGCGATCATGATGAGCCGCAAAACGATGAGAAATATTAAACAAAATTTGTTCTGGGCGCTTGCTTACAATACAATAGGAATACCGATTGCTGCACTTGGGTTTCTAGCCCCATGGCTGGCAGGAGCTGCGATGGCATTTAGCTCCGTGTCTGTTGTTTTGAATGCACTTCGGCTACAGCGGGTAAAGCTGTAATATCACCATCACTATTTAGGGAGTGGCCACAGTGCAAGTAAATAACGATACAATTTCTCTGTTAATGAAACATGCATCTGTCCGCAAGTTTCAGGATAAGCCAGTAAGTGAAGATCAGCTTAGCGCTATTATTGGAGCAGCTCAGATGGCTTCAACCTCAAGTAATGTTCAGGCTTATAGTGTTATTGCAATTACTGACCCGGCACTAAAGACGGAGCTTGCGGGACTAGCGGGCAATCAGGCTTATATAGAACAATGCCCAGTGTTTTTGGTCTGGTGCGCTGATCTGTATCGGCTGCGCGAGGTGACGAAACCTCATTTGCAGGGAGAGACTTCTTATGAAGATTCTGCTGAGAACCTGATTGTAGCTACCGTTGATGTTGCGCTTGCTGCACAGAATGCTGCAGTGGCTGCGGAATCACTAGGACTTGGAATTGTATATATCGGTGGAATCCGTAACCGGATCGCGGAGGTATCGGAATTGCTGGGACTGCCTGAATTGGTCTATCCGATATTCGGGATGTGTGTAGGTTATCCTGACGGAGCTTCGGGCCTGCGTCCGCGGCTTCCACTAGAGGCTGTTCTGCATCGTAATCGCTATAATGCGGAAACCACTGTGGAGCAGGTCAAAACTTACGATAAAGTCTCCTCAGACTATATGCGTGAGCGGACCCACGGCGCCAAAGACACCCCTTGGTCGGCCATTATGGCGGAGCGATTGGCACAGCCAGCACGGCTGCATATGAAGGAGTTCCTGCTGGAAAAAGGATTCCTCCGGAGATAACTAAACTCTCTTCACCTAAAGAGGCTGCCTTATTAGTAGTTTATTCTACTGATAGGGCAGCCTCTTTTTTTTATTCGAAGCCAGGAAGGTGACAGTTGTCATCTTAAAGAAATGACAGTCCATACTAATGTCATGTCTTCTTTTTCCATATGATTGAAATAGATCAAACGCATTCGGAAGCGGAGGGATTACGTTATGGATAATATTATAGAAATGCACGGGGTCAGCAAAATATATAAGGATAAAAAGGCCGTAGATAATATCAGCTTTAACATTGCTAAAGGTTCGATTACAGCTATTCTGGGACCGAACGGAGCGGGTAAAACAACGGCATTAGGCATGCTGCTGGGGCTAATAGAGCCTACCGAGGGTACAGTGGAGTTGTTCGGTCATCATCCGAAGGATAAAGCAGTACGTGAAAAGACTGGAGCGATGCTGCAGGAGGTAAGTGTAATGGATCGGCTAAAGGTGCGGGAGATCATTGATCTGATCCGCAGTTATTATCCAAAGCCTATGGATGTGGAGTTTCTAATTAAGGCTACTGGACTTGCGCCAGCCGATTTGAATAGATACGCCGAGAAGCTCTCGGGCGGTCAAAAGCGTAGTTTGGGCTTTGCGCTAGCCCTCGCGGGTAATCCGGAGCTGATCTTTTTCGATGAACCTACAGTCGGACTTGATATTACTTCCCGGCGGCGGTTCTGGGAAACGGTTCGTGGACTTGCAGAGCAAGGAAAAACGATTGTGTTCACGACCCATTATTTGCAGGAAGCAGAAGATATCGCGGATCGTATTCTGTTATTCAGTAAAGGCCACTTAGTTGCGGACGGAAGTCCAGATGAGATTAAATCGCGGATTGTGAAGCGTTCCGTGTCCTTCCTGCCTGTGGGTGATCGCTCGCAATTGCGCAGAAACCTGCTAGACCTAGCTGCTATAGAGGATTGTTATGAAAAAGATGGCCGCATTCACGTGACCACAGAGGATACAGATGAGGCGCTTAAAGCGATTTTTGTGGCTGGACTTCCTGTGAAAGATGTTCGAATTGATCAGGGACGTTTGGATGAGGCTTTTGAACAATTGACCATGAACCAAGAGGAGGCTGTCTAACCATGAGACTAATTACTGTACAGTGTAAAGCGGAAATGCTGCGGATCATCCGTAATCCCTATTATGTGTTCTGGTCTTTGCTCATGCCCATCATGTTCTATTTCATCTTCACCCGGGTGGTCAATACAGGTAGCGATGACCTAACGTGGCGTGCTCATTATTTAATGTCTATGGCGACCTTCAGTGTAATGGGCTCAGCCATTATGACGCTTGGCATCCGGTTGGTGCAAGAACGAACACAAGGCTGGACCACCTTTATTCGGATTACACCGCTGCCGGGATCGATCTATTTTTTCGGAAAAATGTTCGGACAGACGATGATGCATCTGTTTTCGGTCATTTGTATTTTTATCGCAGGCTATTTAATCAATGGCGTCTCTTTATCCGCAGGTCAATGGGTGCTTAGCGGGCTGTGGATCCTGATCGGTTCTCTACCATTTTTAGCGATTGGTACGCTTGTAGGTGCTATGAAACGGGTGGATACAGCCAGTGGAGTCAGCAACGTGATTTATATGGCTCTTGCTGTAGCAGGAGGCATGTGGATGCCGATTGAGATACTGCCACGATTAATGCAGCGGATTGGTCATTGGTTGCCTTCCTATAACTATGGGAATGGAGCCTGGGAAATCGTTCGTGGCTCAGCTCCGACATGGAGTAATGTCTTGATTTTACTCGGATATTTGGTAGTTTTTATGTTACTATCGGTCTATATTCGAAAAAAACAGGAAGCGGTGTGAATGAATGTCTGAGCGTGCGAAGTTCCGGTTATTTCCACAAAAACAGGGTTTTTTCCCTTTTGTATGGGCTGTTTATCTGGTTTTGCCCATCCTGAATTTGCGCGGGGAGACTGGAATGAAGCTCATCCTGGGCGGGATTATGATAGCGGTGTTTGCCCTCAGCTATCGCCAGCTGTATTGGGTGCGGGGTGGAGTGTTTAATGTTTGGTTATTTATTCAAATGTTAATCATCGTGGTGCTTAGTTTGTTCTATACCCCCTATAATCTGTACATGGGCTTTTTCACCGCAAATTTTATCGCATATTATACGGAGAATAAAGGGTTCAAAATTGCATTTGCTTCTTTTGTGATCATGATCCTTTCGGTGCTGGTCTTAGTGGGTCGTGAGATGGAGTGGGGAAGCGTGATGTTTTTAGCTCCGTTTATTATTATTATGTTGATTAGTCCGTTCGGAGTGAGGTCCATGAATCGGAATCAGAAGCTGGAGAAAGAGCTGGATCAAGCGAATGAGGTGATTAAAGAGCTGGTGAAGCGTGAGGAACGAATGCGAATCGCCCGTGACCTGCATGATACCCTTGGCCATACCTTGTCCCTGATTACGTTAAAGAGCCAACTCGTAGAGAAGCTGGTGACGAAAAATACGGAGCGAGCTCAAGAGGAAGCACGAGAAATTCAGCGCACTTCACGGGCTGCGCTCCGTCAAGTGCGTGAGCTAGTGTCGGAAATGCGAGCGATCTCAGTAGCAGAGGAACTGGCTGAGGCTGGAGAGATGCTGCGAACGGCAGAGATCGCCTTAGAAGTGGAAGGGGATATCTCTCTGGAGGGGGTATCCGACCTGACGCAAAATATCCTTAGCCTCTGTATCAAAGAAGCAGTGACTAATATCGTAAAGCATAGTAGAGCGGACAAATGCTTCATAGGAGTGGCAAAGCTGGCTGGAGAAGTGCGAATTACCGTTAAGGATAACGGCATTGGTCTACAGCATGGGGAGAGAGGGAATGGTGGGCTTAGCGATGGAAATGGCATGAAGGGAATGGCAGAGCGTCTATCCCTGATTAATGGCTCCCTGTCACTAAGCTCAGCTGAGGGTCAGGGAGCTACGCTGATCGTTACCATCCCGCTAATCGTAAAAGATGCACAAGGGGGTGAGACTGCATGATAAGCATTGTTATAGCGGAGGACCAACGTCTGCTTCGGGGAGCGATGGCTTCTTTGCTGGATCTTGAAGACGATATCGAAGTAGTCGGAGAAGCTTGTGATGGGGCGGAGGCGTTAGCTTTAATCGACAAGCTTCAGCCAGATGTCTGTCTCATGGACATTGAAATGCCGTTCAAGAGCGGGCTGGAGGTTGCAGAAATATTGCGGAGTAAGGGTTGTCCGACCCGAATTATTATTTTGACCACCTTTGCCCGTCCAGGGTATTTTGAGCGTGGAGTAAAGGCTGGTATTCAAGGGTATTTGTTGAAGGACGAGCCTGTAGATAAGCTAGCTGAATCTATTCGTCGTGTCATGGCTGGACATCGGGAGGTATCTCCTGAGTTAGTCTTCGGCAGTCTGCGGGAGGAGAATCCATTAACAGCACGGGAGCGCGAGATTTTAAAACTGGCTGGAGAAGGGCAAACCGCGAGCGAGATAGCCTTTTCGCTGCATCTCTCTTATGGCACTGTCCGCAATTACATCTCTGAAATACTCAATAAGCTGGAAGTGAAAAGCCGGATTGAGGCGGTACGGCTGGCGGAAGAAAAAGGCTGGATTTGAGGGGAGGAGGGCATTGTTATGCAAATATTTCTGATTCGTCATGGTGATCCGGACTATTCCATAGATGATCTAACGGAATTCGGGCATCAGGAAGCAGCGGCATTGGGAAAACGCATGGGATTTATCGGACTGGATGAATTATATGCTTCACCATTGGGTAGAGCACAGACAACAGCAAGTTATGTGGCCAAAGAGACGGGACTTGTAATTCAGACAGAACCTTGGACTTGTGAATTGGATTGGACAGGGGTTATGTTGGATGGACAAATGGCGCCTATATGGGATAGTCCCGGAGAACATATTAGTGAACTATCGAGTGGAAAAAGAGAATGGTCTGATCAAACAGATCATTGGTTAAAACAAGAGGAATACAAATTGCGGTTTAGCGAACTACAAGCGGCTTCAGATCAATTCTTGCTTCGCCACCACTATAAAAGAGAAGATGGCCTATATCGTATCCTCGAGCCTTCTACCAAGAAGATTGGAGTTGTGTGTCATGGTGGCTTTGGCCTTGCATGGCTAGCCCATTTATTGCAGATTCCTTTAGCCTTGGCTTGGTCCGTATTTTGGCTTGCTCCAAGCTCGGTAACGACGATCTTGTTTGAAGAGCGCAGCGAGCACTATGCAGTTCCCAGATGTATTGGATTGGGAGATGTCTCCCACCTCTATGCTGGGGGTATGAACTATCGCCCAAGGGGATTAATGGGTAATCATGTTTAAGGTGACTGATTAAGAGCGAGCAAGAACATTGTCTATGAAGTGAAAAGCCATCCTGTAGAGGATGGCCTTTTTTAATAATACAAGAAAGTATAAGTTTGGCACGATACATTATCCTTCTATTTCTCGCATAAACGCTTACCGTCCTTTAGGGGCACCGAAGGCGCTTTTGCTTGCATATAAGAATCATGCCCCTTGCCCAGTTCCTGATTTCCACTTGCTATTGTGCTAACGGACTTAGATGCAGCTATTTGTACATTTTAAGCCTTTTGGAGGAAGTTGCGGACTCGAGAGATCTTATTTTCCATAAATGGAGGGAATATCGTGCTATTTTAGTGATATAAAGTCTCTGAAGTCCGTTAGCATCCCAGAACAGCGAAATAGTTACGAATAAGGGCTGTGGTGTCCAAACGCAATTCTGAATTCTGCTCGCAATTAAGCTACATTTGCTGATAGCAGCAGCTTTTTCATGAAATGGTCTACTAATTTTGGTTTTGAGCCTAAATTATCTGAAATTCCACTCTTCACCGTGGATTTAATTTCACCTGTGAACCTTTGCCGCCTGTCTGTATGCCAGTTTCCTTCGTTCCAACTTCCTTCAAGTCAGTCACTAGTCGTTCCAATACGGCCTTGGAGGCAGCAGCTTCCTTCGCACCGGATGCTTTGACAACTAATTGCACCGGCTTGCCGGAGCGTAGATGCTTCTCGGCCTGACGGAGCTTCGTATCGTAGTCATGCTCTTCAATATGAGCAGTGAAGCGGAGCTCTTTGACCTTCTCCTTGCTGCCGCCCTTTGCAGCTGAGCCACCACTGGCCTTGCGTGCTGAGGCTGCTTCTTTCTGCGCGGCCGCTTTTGCTTTGCCCTTTGCAGTTAGGCTGCAGGGCGGTGGGCTGCTCATTAGCGAGGTGCATACCAGATCAGCTCCCGCTGATCTGGCCATGGCCAGCGCCTCTTCCCGTGAGACGATACCCAGCTTCTCACCCCTAAGTCCTGTAAGAACTACTTCGGATGCTCTGATTTGTTCATTGATTAATACTGCCACTTCTATGAATCCTCCCCTGATAACGATGATAAAGCTATCATATATGGAACTAGCTTGAGGTTCAAATGTGGAGCGTAGGATTAGCATTACTAATCCTCTCAATTTCTTCTTTTATGATTTGTAGGATTAGTTCTTTAGATGATGTTGCTAGATATTCTCGGTTGCGCCGCTGCAATATACCCACTTGAATGAACGGCTCGCTTAGTTCAACATCTATTTTTACGATATCTGTCATTAAAGCTGTCGAATCAAGCACTACCCCCACCCCAGGGTTCTTTCTTACAAAATGAGGAATAGCAGAAATTTGGCTTATGGTGGATAAAGTGGGCTTTGATTCGAATCTCGAAAATTGCTTAGCTAACCGAAGGTAATATAAGCAAGTGCGTCCTCCAGCTATAATTGGATATTCAAGAATTTCTCGAAATGAAATCTCGTCTCGTCCGTTTAAAGGATGATTTTCATCTACTATAAAAGCGATTTTCTCGTGATAAAGCGGTTCGAAATAAAAGAAAGACAGGTCGGACGGCTCACCGCAGATGGCGAAATCCAGTTCTCTTTGTAGAACAAGTTGTGAGAGGGAATCAGTGTTACCCTGAATGAAGTTACATGCCATCTTTGGTTTTTGCTCCTGAAACTTTCGCAAGGCGTTCGGTAGGACGGATTCCATCATGGATTCAATGCTTCCGATATGAAGTGTACCAATTTCGTCATGCTGTAAAGCTTTGGTGAGTTCTGTTACATAGTTCCAATGTTGAATAAGGTTATCGATTTCCCCTGCAAAAACTTGCCCGGCACTTGTCAGTTCTACTTCCCAGCCTCTGTGAAAGAGTTGTATGCCCAGTTCTTTTTCAAGTCGTTGAATTTGGTTGGTAATAGTAGACTGTGCATAATTCAACTTCTCTGCAGCGCGTGAGAAAGTGCCTTCTTGAAGAATGGTCTTAAAAGCCATCAGTTCTTTTAGATCCATCGATTGTCACCTCTATCGGTATAATTGATTAAGATTATTATCTTATTCAATTATATAAATCAAAATACTGAGAGTACAATAAAAGAATTCCAAAGAAGGAGTGAATTATAATGCCATTCATTAGAGTCAGTTATCTGGAGCAACAATACGACACTCATCAGCTAGAAGGAATATGCAGAGCGATTATGAGCGCGTTAATTCAGCATTTCCATGTACCGGAGGATGATATGTTTCAGGTTTTTCATGCGCATAAAGCGGGGGAATTTTTTTATAGTAAAGATTATTTAAATATTGAACGAAGCGACGGACTGATATATATCCAAGTTACGCTAAAATCCGGAAGATCAACGGAACAGAAGAAAAGCTTTTACGCGAGGCTAGCCGAGGAATTATCGATGACGCTAAACATCAGAAAAGAAGATATATTCATTGTGCTCGTCGATACGGAATTCGAAGATTGGTCGTTTGGTAACGGTGTTGCTCAAATGCTACAACCTCCGGTTAGGGAGGTGTAATATGGCGCATCAGAAAATCGTCACAAATGTACGGGAATCGTTAGGGGAGTTCGCTCCGGCATTCGTCGACTACTCGGAAAATGTGTTATTTGGGGACTTATGGAGACGTGAGCAATTATCACTTCGGGATCGTAGCATGATTACGATTTCTGCCTTGGTGATGGGGGGCATGACGGAACAACTCCCCTATCATCTGCACTTGGCTTTAGAGAACGGCTTACAACTTGAAGAAATCGTGGAGGCCATCACCCACCTTTCTTTTTATGTAGGTTGGCCGCGAGCCTCTTCAGCTCTAGAAGTTGCAAAGGATGTAATAGGAAAAAATAAATAACGTCTGACTTTTCAATCCCATCCGTAACCTTTAGGAACTTCATTGGCACTTGTATATAATACGGAAGAAGGGAGCGGAGGACAGATGCTTCAGTATATAGAAGAGGCTAAACAAGGAGACCGACAAGCTTTTGAACAGATTGTTAAGCACTTTACACCGATGGCCAATGCAGTTGCGTTCGAAAAGCTGCGTGACTATCAATTAGCGGAAGATGCTGTGCAGGAAGCTTTCACAGAAGCCTTTTTGCATTTGAATAAATTACGAGCAGTAGAGGCATTCCCGGGCTGGTTTAAAGCTATTGTGGTGCGGCAATGTTATCGCATCTTGCGAAGAAAGCAGCATCCTGCATTACCCTACGAGGAAGCTGCGCAAGCGACAGAATCTTCATTTTCTATAGCAGATATTATTGAAAAAAAGGAAACCCAGCGGCTGGTTCACGAGTCTATAGCTGCATTAACTTCCAATATGCGGATTGCCGTTCAATTATATTATTTTCAAGGCTACTCACTACAAGAGATTGCTGACTTTCTGGGGACTTCGGTTTCGGTGTTGAAGAAGCGACTTTTTGATGCCCGCCGCAAGCTGAAAGGTGCATTGCCTGTGGCAGATGTTCTTTCCGTATTCAACCATTTGTACGAAGGGGGAAAAGCTGTGCTTCACATTGTAAATGGAGATGTAGTGGGAGAGAAGCTGCGGCAAGGAATCGTGAAAGGTGATGTACTAGTGTGGAGAGAGGTATATTCGCATGGGCCGGTATTCTTGGATTCTGCCGATGGAGATAACCGCGCTGTTCGAGCGCAATATTTGGAACAAACGATGGGGATTCCGCAGAGGGAATTTATCGCCAATAGTGAGAGGCAAGAGAAGATTTTAGCTGATTTCCATAAATATGAAGAAGTGGTGTTATGGTTCGAGCATGACCTTTTCGATCAGACGATGCTCAGTTATTTACTCCATTGGTTCTCGAAGCAGAAAATGTTAACCACCAAGCTAAGCTTACTATGCATTGGAGAGTATCCGGGAATAAAGTTATTTCGAGGACTTGGACAACTTTCTATAGAGCAGATGGAAACATTATCAGGCACATGGAAGCTAATCGGAGCCAAAGAATTAGAAGCAGGTCAAGCACTCTGGGAAGCCTATGTATCACCGAATCCAGAATTGCTGTCACCACGATTAACTATAGATACGTCGGCTTTACCCTTTGCACATGACGCCTTCCGGGCGCATTTATCGCGCTTTCCTTCTACTACAAACGGACTTGGCATCGTAGAACAAATCACGCTGGAGATGATCCATGAGGGAATAAAATCACCCTATGAGCTGTTCAAAAATGTGGGTGATAAGCTTCATATCTTGGGAATGGGCGACTTGCAATATTGGCATATCCTAAGAAAGATGGTACAAGGCACGTACCCTTTGCTACAAACTCATGGATGCAATGAGTTCCCTGTTTATAACGATTCAGTAATGCAATTTAAAGACTGTGAGCTTGTATTAACAGAGCTAGGTAAGAGTGTAATAGCTGGAAACGAAGACTGGGTGCAGAAGAATGGCAGCGATGAGTGGTTTGGAGGTGTACATCTGCAAGGATTGACTCCGCGCTGGCGGTGGAATCCGTTGGTCGGTGCGCTTCAGGAGAGAAGTACCGAGGCGTAATTTATTAATCTAAATGTTTGCTACACAAGGCATATTGAGCATAAAAAGACTTCCACTAACTTGGAGATACTCAAACGCTCCAGAGGGGGAAGTCTTTTTTGTTGTATCCATATATTATATGAATAGTAAATATAGTATATATCATCTATTTAAAGGGTGATTGATCTTTGTTGGAGAATATTATCTATAGAATAAATAGTGAAAGTATTCACTTGATGATGCAAAGGGAGGAATATTCGTTATACGATAGGAGGATGATGTATCAATGTCCATACAGAATAAAACAGCAATGATAAGAATTGCAAAAGCAAATTTAAAAGCGGAAAAAACCAAAAATTACTTTGTAGGCAGTGTGATAGCTTTAGCTGCGTTTTTATTAACTGTTGTAATGACCTTTGGTTATAATTCTTTTACTAACCTACAACATGAGTCGAATTTCCAGGCTTTATTCTATAATCTCAATAACAATGAAATCTCACGATTGAAAGAAATAGAGGGAATTAATAAAATCGGACTCTATAAGGAAATAGGCAGAGAGAAAAAAGAGGAACGCCTATTGTCCATTCTCTACACGGATCAAGCCATGATGGATTTATCAAATGCCAATATCGTTCTGGGGAAGTTCCCTACAAAAGAAAATGAAATTGCAATAGAAAAAGACTTTCAGTTATCCGATGATCGAAGCCTGGGGCTTGGCGATTCTATTTCTTTGCAATTTAGAAACAATGCCAGCAAAGAATTTCAAACCAGCCAATTTGTGATTTCTGGAATTCTGCAAACAACCGCATCAGGTAACGAGAATCGAATCGGCTACAATGCTCTGGTATCAAGCGCGTTCGTTGAGGCAGATCCATTTCTTTCCAAAGAGGATTTCTCCGCGGCAATTAGCATCAACAACAGCAGCAGTTATTCCAACGAGGAACTGAAGTCAAAAATCAAAGAAATAGGGCAGCGAATGGGTATCTCTGAGAGAAATATTCAGATCAATAATGTAAATGTGGACAGTAATAATCTGTCAGGAAGCACTGTGATATCCATCCTGTCTATCATGCTGATCATCGCACTGGCTTGTTGGCTAGTTATCTACAATATCTTTTATATTTCAATTACTAAGCGAATTAAACAATACGGACAACTTAGAGCAATCGGTGCAACAAAAAAGCAGATAAAACAGCTAGTTCTATATGAAGGGAAAAATCTTTCAAGAAAATATATCCCTATTGGAGTTATCTTAGGATGTTTAATGAGCTGGATTTTAAGTGGCTTTCACTGGAATGCAGTTCCAAGTTTTTCACTTGCCTTTTTAGCCGGTTTGCTCACCAAAGTAACAGTTAGAGCTTCATTAAACGCACCATCTAAATTCGCATCAAGAATCTCTCCTATAACAGCGATTAGACATGTAGATGCCGATGTTAATACAAAAAAGGAGAAAAGAAACTCGAAAAGACTCACACCATTTTCTTTAGCTGCATTGAACTTATCAAGAAGCAGGAAAAAGACGGTGTTAACTTTGCTGTCTCTTTTTTTAAGCGGAACGCTATTTGTTTCCTTGGGGACATTATTAAACTCGGTCGATCCAATCTCAAAAGCAGAGAAATATTTTCCGAATCATGGTCGGTTTGATATTCAAATTAATAATGAGTTGTATTCTGAAACAACCTCATTAAGTGATCTTCAGACGGAAGGGCAACTATCTACTTCTTTAAAAAATAAAATCCTAGCTATAAATGAAGTTGAGGACGTAATCGAACATCAGTATATTGAAGCTGCTATCGAAGGAATAAAAACGGATGACGGGGCCGCGATAGTCAGTATTGAGAATATCCCTACGTTAAACAACGAAAGATGGAGTAGTCATTTGGCTGAGGGGAAGATCCCAGATGTTGATTCGTCGGATGCATCCTACATACTCCTTAACAGCGCCAGTAGTGACTTAGATTATTACGGGGCTCATTACGCTGTCGGTGATCATATTTCATTCATAATTGCTAATGATCAGGAGAAGGCCAAACATGATTTTGAGATCATTGGAGATATTACGGATAAGAATTCAGGAACTTCATTTTATCTTCCACCCAAAGTAATGCAAACTGTAGCCCCTTTTAATAGCAATAAGAGCTACGAAGTTATTACTATGGATAAATCGAATGAAGAGTCAATAAAGAGTGAGTTAGAGGGTGTGATTCTCAATGAGGATACACTCAAATTATTGTCTTTTTCCGAAGTTGTGGAATCCAATAGAATTGCTTTTAGAACTATCACTATTTCAGTGTATAGTTTTATGGTTTTTATAGCAGTATTCAGTATGATCAATCTCTTGAACACCATAATCACCACTATTTCTGCAAGAAAAGGGGAGCTAGGCCTTATGCAAGCCATAGGAATGAGCCGAAAACAATTAATGGCTATGTTAACCTATGAAACAGGATTTTTAGTGGTTGGAAGCTTTACGATGGCTCTTTTTACGGGCAATCTAATGGGATACATGATAAGTAAGAGTGCAGGGAATATGGGGGGGCTTTCCTACATTCAATACCAATTCCCTTGGAGTGCTATTTTCCTGTATTTCTTGGTTATTTTACTTGTCCAGACTGGTATGGTTCAGTTTGTTAGACGATCAATATCGAAGCAGAGCATTATAGAGCAATTAAATTAACGATGCGGAAAGTTTAGCTATATTTAATAAATCCCTCGCCTTTATACGGGCCAAACGTGAAAATAAATAGTGAGTAGTAATTAACGTTGAAGGGTGATTTATATGCTGAAACTGCCGGTGTATCATTCCGTAATTTCTTCCCATGCCATAGTACCCGTAATTAATGATCTTTATGAAATCGGGGATGTTCTGGAGTGTAGTTTTTATGAGAACGGACTTAATGATACCTATTTACTAAAGACCTCTATTGATAAATACATTCTTAGGATCTATAAAGCTCATTGGCGAAATAAACATGAGATTGATTTTGAAGTGGAGTTATTGAATCACTTAAATAAGAAGAATATCCCGGTATCGGCTCCGGTAATCAGCAGGGATGGTGGTTACCTAATTGAGCTGGAGGCTCCTGAAGGAACACGTTACGCAGTTCTGTTTACTTTTGCAAAAGGCAATTATTCCGATGAAAAAGCTAGCTGTGAATTATACGGTGAACAAGTGGCTAAGATGCATCTGGCTATGGATGATTTCGAATGTGGGCAGCAAAGATTTACGCTTAATCTGGATCATCTGCTTCAAGAACCGCTTCAATCGATTCGCAAGCCTTTATCCCACAGGCAAGAGGATATCGATTATCTAGAATCTTTGTCGGAAGTATTGGCAAATAGCATAGCTGAAATCTCATCAGAGCTGGATTGGGGGGCATGTCATGGTGATCTTCATGGAGCGAACGTACATTTCTACGAGGATACCCTGACTCATTTCGACTTTGATTGCGGAGGTTTTGGCTGGAGGGCCTATGATGTTTCCGTGTTTCTGTGGTCAAGGGTTAGAGGGAAAGAACGAGAGCATTTTGACAATGAACAATGGACTGTTTTCCTGAACTCATACCAAAAGCATAAAGTATTATCTGAGAACGATTTAAAGGCAATCCCTATATTTGTTGCTATCCGGGAGATATGGTTGATGGGTCTGCACACAGGGAACGCACAGGTTTGGAGTTGCGGGTGGCAAAACGATCATTACTTCAATACTAATCTGCAATTCCTACGTAATTGGTGTGAAGTTCATTCTATCCAATAGACAATACCCAAACAAGAAGCCACTCCATATTTAGGGGTGGCTTTACTTCAGTCATTATTCATAAACGTCTTATGATAAGCGTTACGATATTGGGTGGGCGTCATGTTTTCGTATTTTCGGAAGAGGCGCATGAAATATTTATCGTCGGTGAACCCCGTCTCTGTCGCGATGTCCCTCACGCTTAATGCGGTTCTGGTTAGTAGCTCCTTCGCTTTAGTCACACGTACTGAATGGATATATTCTAATGGCCCCATGGAGGTATGCTGTTTAAATAGCCGAGCTAGATAGTCCTTGTTGTAATTGAATTTATCCGCGATGATGGCCACGGTAAGCGGTTCGCTTGCATGTATCCTTGTCCACTCAGCTATTTTGACGAAGGTGACATCTTGCTGTGCGCGGATCAGCTTACTGGCGAACGGCTGAAGTGCATGCTCAGACAGCTCAATTAAAAGCGAGGTCAGCAAATAATTAACGCTGGAATAGGTTAAATACCCCGAGTTGGCCACATGAAGGATTTGATTCGCCAGAATATGAATCCGGTCACTATGTTCGATTTTTATGATTTGGGGCAGATATAGATCATGTACGGACCATAAGCGCTGTGTGCGCGAAAAGATTTCTTCTGCCTCAGGCTTCATTTCCTCCTCACTCAGTAATAACCCCTCGGTTGTCAGTTCGAAATGAAACCAATAAAACTTAACCCCGGGTCGTGACTCTCTATAGCCGACATGTGTGCGATTAGGCATGAGCAGAAAAGCTTCGTCAGGACCTACTTCAAATTGTTTGTTCTCCTCACTCAAATATACCGTTTCGTTCACGCCAATGATTAGTTCGTAGTTCCCCATAACACGCTCCACATGCTTCCATGGTGTTTCTGAGATAAATTCACCTGCCGCTGTAAAATGAACAGGTACATCTGCATTTATTTTTAAGTAGGTCATGCGGTCCTCCTAGCAATCAATAAGTCGGGTTTGTCCACTATTTGTACGACTGATCTACCGACAAATCAACGTTCCGGTGTTATCTTATGGATACAAATATACACTTGTCATCTAACCCTGACAAGATTGCGAGGGAGCGATTTCATTGAAGACGCAAGCTTTTGATCTACAGAACGTACGAATTGATTCAGGTCCACTTCTCCATGCGATGGAGTTAAATACTGATTATTTACTTAAGCTTGAGGCAGATCGGCTTCTGTCGCGTTTTCGCGAATATGCTGGCTTAGAGCCTAAGGCTGCTCACTACGAGGGCTGGGAATCTCAGGGTATTAGCGGCCATACGTTAGGCCATTTTATTTCTGGATGTGCGTTAATGTATGCCTCTACGGGAAATGAAGAGCTGCTACAACGCGTGAATTATGTAGTAGATGAATTAGAGCAATGTCAGGATGCGCATGGCAATGGCTTTATTTCCGGCATTCCTCGTGGCAAGGAGTTATTTGAGGAAGTGAAGGCAGGCGACATTCGCTCACAGGGCTTTGACCTCAACGGAGGTTGGGTGCCGCTTTACACGATGCATAAGCTGTTTGCAGGTCTTCGCGATGCTTATCGATTGGCCGGCAATCAGAAGGCGCTCGTTATTGAAACGAAGCTGGGGCTGTGGCTTGAGGATATTTTTGCAGGGCTGAGTAAAGATCAGATCCAAGAGGTGCTGCGTTGTGAGTTTGGCGGCATGAATGAAGCGCTGACGGATTTGGCAGAGGATTCCGGAGAAGATCGTTTTCTCGCGTTAGCGGAAAGCTTTTATCATGGGGAAGTGCTTAATGATCTGGCCGTAGAAAAAGATACCCTAGCTGGAAGACATGCTAATACACAGATTCCAAAAATCATCGGAGCTGCTAGACAATATGAGGTAACAGGGCAGGAGCATTATGCAGGTATTTCCCGCTTCTTCTGGGATCGGGTCGTGAATCATCATTCTTATGTGATCGGCGGCAACAGCTATAATGAGCATTTTGGTGAACCGGATAAGTTAAATGATCGATTGGGTGAAGGTTCATGTGAGACATGCAACACGTACAACATGCTGAAGCTGACTAAGCATATGTTCCAATGGGATGCGTATGCAGCGTATGCGGATTACTACGAACGTGCGATGTATAACCACATCTTAGCCTCTCAGGAGCCGGTAGATGGCCGGGTATGTTACTTCGTATCTCTCGAGATGGGTGGACATAAATCGTTTAATTCGCAGTTCGAAAGCTTTACGTGTTGTGTAGGTTCGGGAATGGAAAGCCATTCTATGTATGGCTCGGCGATATACTTCCATAGTGCAGATGAGCTTTATGTCAATCAGTACGTACCTTCTACAGTGGCTTGGAAAGAGCAAGGCATTAGCTTGCAGCAAGAGACCAAGTTCCCGGCAGAGGGACAAGGTATACTGCGGATCAGTGCAGCACAGCCAACGAAATTCACATTAAAGCTAAGATATCCTTACTGGGCTGAGCAAGGGATGAGTGTTAGCGTAAATGGTGAAGACGTTCAAGTAAATGTAGGCAAATCTAACTACTTTACTTTGGATAGAGAATGGCAGGATGGAGACGTTGTCGAATACGATATTCCGATGTCGGTGAGAATCGAGACGATGCCGGATAATCCGAACCGAGTTGCATTCCTTTACGGGCCACTTGTGCTCGCAGGTGATTTTGGGCCTATAAATGCAGAGACCAATAGCGATCGCGCCCTTGCTTCCGTATTAATCGGAGATCGGGACACACTGACGGACAACCTCATCCAATCTAATGTGAGCAAAAATGTGTTCCGGATGAAAGGTTTAGGGTATACAGGGGATCATGAGCTTCGTCCGTTCTACCCTATGCATGATCATCGTTATTCCGTGTATTGGGATTTATTTACACCGGAAGAGTGGAAGCTGGCAGAGGCTGAATATCGCGAAGCTGTGGAGAATAACTTGCTGCTTGAGCAGTTAACTGTCGATTCAGTACAACCTGCTGAAATGCAGCCTGAACGCGATCATAATTTCACAGGTGAATTTGTAGGCTTAGGTAAAATCCACAATCGCAAGTATCGGGACAGCTGGATCAATGGCTGGTTTTCCTTCACGATGGAAGTTTTGCCGGATAAGCAAGTGGATTTGGTGGTCACGTATCTGAAGTCGAACGATACTTCGCTGGCATTTGATATTTTGGCGGATGGGGAGCAACTTGGTGTAGGCACTCTTGAGTCTGAGGAGATGAATAAGCTGGAGACGATTCGCTATGAACTCCCGCAGCCGATCACGAGCGGCAAATCAGCAGTTACGATCAAGTTTGCTTCTCATGAAGGACATAAGGTTGGCCAAGTGGCCGGACTACGTATCGTTAAACGTAATTCTTGAATAAAAAGGCTTACAGAATTATAATAGGGTCAATTCTTTTAATTGAGGTGAAATGGATGTCTTTCCGTACCGTTACAAGGAACTAGTTATCGGGCTGGGTGAAACGCGTACCAGCTATCAAGGGGGGAGTCTACCCTTTTGATTACAACTAACTAGAGCTTTGAACGGTGCCATAGGCAGCTATTTTTGTAGAGCCAGGCACTTAACCTATTTAACTTAGAGAACCGTTTATTTGTGGATGGTTTTTTACAGTGGGATAGAGGCGCCTGGCTTTTTTGCATTCAATTAAAAGAGGGGATAAATGATATGTTAAAAAAGAGTCTAGCTCATCTAAAGTGGTGGGTATGTGGTTATATTTTATTGGGTTTTGCCATTCAGCTGTTAAGTAGTTTAGGGGTTGTTGTCTTTCAAAAAATATTAGATAAGGCCACGGTAATCAACAGTTTTGGTGAAATATCCACATTAATTATGGTGTATGGGTTTCTGCTAGCTGGGGTGGCGATCCTGAATTATATAGACGAATACCCGAGTGTGTTTTTATCGAACAGCATCACGGAGCGGTTAAAGATTATTGCACTGTCCAAAATATCAAAAATGGATTATCAAGCGTATCAGGATATGGGAACAGGGCAGATGATTAAGGTGATCGAGAACGGGGCAGCGGCTGGAAACAGCATTATTTTTTCTTTTTTTCTCAAAACATTACATGAGTTGTTACCTACTCTTCTATTCAGTCTAGTCTTTATCAGCTTCTATGATCTAAGGATCATGTTAGTGATTGCAGCTGGCTACGTGGTTGTCTTTCTGATAACAAATCTGTTGTTGAAATTTCTGTATGCCATGAAGGCTACCATTCTCCAAGAGCAAGAAAAGATGTCCAGATTCTCTATCCGCGGGTTTATGGAATTGGTCGTCTTTAGAACCAACAAGAGATATGAGAAAGAGATCGGTAAATTAAGCCAGACTGCACGCACTATCATTCATAAAAATGCTCAGCTAAAAATGATCCATGAAGCTTTTTTTGCTATATTCGAGTTATTTGTCACGATCATTAAAGTTGTTGTCCTGATTTATGGTGTGAAAAGCATTGTCGCAGGCGAGACCTCACTAGGTATTGTGGTCGCATTGTTTATGTTCATCGATAAAATTTATACCCCAATTGCCATCTTTAATGTTTTATTTGTAGATTACAGACTGAATAAAGTGACCTACAGAAGATTCGAGGAATTTATTGCTGCCCCAGAAGATAAGAACTTGGAATCCGGAGAAGCCATCACTGAGCTCCAAGGCAATATTGAGTTTAGGGAGGTGTCCTTTACTTATGGGAATGTGCAGATTCTGAATAACCTGTCATTTTCGCTTACGCGAGGAGCTTCCGTTGCTATTGTCGGATTAAGTGGAGGCGGGAAATCTACGCTGATTAAATTGATTGTGGGGTTATTAAAAAAGGGCGAAGGTGAACTCTTACTGGACGGTAAGGATATCGATGAGGTTCGTTTGAATAGCTACTATGATCATATTTCCTATCTATCCCAAGATACGCCGATTTTTGATGCTACGATAAGGGATAATATTGTATTTGATGAGGATACTCTGTCCGATGAAGAGCTATATGAGATTCTGGGAAAAGTTCATTTGCAGGAAAAAGTAAGCCATTTACCGGATCGCTTAGATACTTTGGTAGGCGAAAAAGGTCTCAAATTATCAGGAGGCGAAAGACAGCGATTAGCGTTTGCCAGAGTCATTGCCCAAAAAAGAAATATTCTAATTCTGGATGAGCCCGTGTCAGCGCTTGATAATATCACTGAGCAAAGTCTTATGGAGACGATTTTGAATGAATTTAAGGACAAAACTATCATCATTGTGGCCCACAGGCTTAATTTTATAAAAGACGTTGATAAGATATTGGTAGTGGATCAAGGGTCAATTGTTGGGGAAGGGAAGTTTGATGATTTAATAGAACAGTGCGAAGCTTTTAAAGCGTTATGGAATAGAAAAATATCGTTTACAGATTATCGATAAATTGCTAGACTCTTCTAAAAAAAGAGGTGCTATCTATGGCTTGGCCAACACATATTGTAGCGGTGGGTGGAATTGCAATAAATGAAGAGGGAGATATTCTTTTAGTAAAAACACATCATGGTGGGTGGGTATTTCCTGGAGGACAAGTGGAAGTTGGAGAAAACCTAATGGATGCACTAATTCGCGAGATTAAAGAGGAAAGTGGAATAGATGTCGTTGTTTCTCAACTGATTGGCGTGTATTCGAATACAGGTATGCATAAATGGTATGACGGTGAGACGGATGTTCCTACCAAGGTCATGTTAGACTTTATCTGCAAGCCCGTGGGTGGAGAATTAAGTACTTCGGAGGAAACATCTGAAGTGATGTGGGTAGCCAAGGAGAAGGTGCTGGATCTGATTTCTGCAGCGGCTATTCGTACCCGCTATCAAGCTTATTTGGATTTCGACGGAAATACTAGGTACATGGATTATGTAACTGGAGGTGCGTTTGAAGTTAAATTGGATCGGACGGTGTAAAAAAGAAGCTTTGAGGCTTTCCCGAAAGGGAAGGCCTCTTTTGTTGGGAATGAGCAATCATTCCGCTATATCGTATAAGGATTGTGTCGAATCATCTCAATTAAATTCACTGCGGCTGCTGATAAGGGCTCATTTTTACGTGTACAGATCGCAATGGTATTTTTCAGATGGACGCCTTCTACATATACTCGGCACAATTCTCCACGCTCTACATATTTGCGTACGACTAATGAAGAAACGAAGTTTGCACCATATCCGGCGATAACGGCTTTGATGGCTTCATGTAGTCCATTAAATTGCAAAGAGATGATAGGAGCGGGTGTGTTGTATGTGCGGCATAAAGATAATAATCGCTCCCGCGTTGAACTCCCTTCTTCACGCATAACGAAGGGTTCCTTCATCATTTCGGATAGAGAAACTTGCTGATTGGCATAACGATGATCGGGTGCGACTACAAACCATAACTCGTCCTGAAATAACTCCTCTGTCTGGATTGTATCTGGATAAGCCTCGGCGATTCCTCCATAAATAGCTATATCCACATCTACATTTAACAGCTGCTTGAGGGCATCACTTGAGTTGGTAGTGGTGATCATCATCTCCACTTGTTCATATTGCTGCTTAAACTTTGCAATCCAGGTAGGAATGAGAAAGTGAGCAGGCAAATACGTTGCGGCTAGACGGATACTTCCGTTACTGCCGTTAACATAATCTTGAGCGAATTGCTCAATTTGTTGTTCTACGGCGAATAGTCGCTTGGCGAGTAGAGTAAGCTCTTCCCCTGCATCCGTTAAAGCAATTCCTCTGCCTTGAGGTTTAAATAGGGCAAAGGACAGTTCCTTTTCGAACTTCTTAATCTGCGCAGTGATGGCAGGCTGACTTATATTTAAAATTTCTGAAGCGCGTGTCACACTGCCTGCCGATGCGATTACATGGAATAAGCGTAAGGCATGTAGGTTCATGGTTAAACTCCCATTCTTCGATTCATATATTAAATATATAAATTAAATATAAAGATATATTATATTTATGATTATAACTGATTTACAATACAGATATAAAGATGAACTTGGAAAGATGAGATTAGGGAAAGGAATAATGGAGAGGAGGTTTGGAACTTTAGGAGCGTAGCGATCGCCTTTGTCTCCGGATTTCAACCATGAACAGTGTTTAAATTGAAGAAATCTGGAGACAACAGCGACCGGAAGTCCAAACACTCCTCGTAGTTACGAACGATCCCTAAATGTGGAATTTATAAGTTCATCTAAACCAAAATCAATACTAAAGGAGAAGTGATAAATATGAATCAAACGACTACTTGGGATAAAGCCGATCAGTATATTACAGAGCGCCTGATTCCACAGGACGCTGTGTTGGAAGAAGTGTTGGTCACCAATCAACAGGCAGGGTTGCCGCCCTTTGATGTTTCGCCTAGTCAGGGGAAATTCCTCAATCTACTGGTGCAAATGAAAGGTGCACGCCGGATTTTGGAGATTGGCACCTTGGGCGGGTACAGTACGATTTGGATGGCAAGAGCCCTGCCGTCTGACGGACAGATAGTTACCTTGGAGCTGGATCCTATTCATGCGCAGGTAGCTAAAGCTAATCTTTCGCTTGCCGAGGTGGATCATCTGGTAGAGCTTCGTGTAGGGGATGCATTAGAGCAACTGTCTCAGATGAAACAAGAGGGCGTTGAACCCTTCGACTTTATTTTTATAGATGCCGATAAACCGAATAATCCTAACTATTTAAAGTGGGCGCTGCAATTCTCCCAGCCCGGAACGGTGATCCTTGGAGATAATGTGATTCGTGAAGGGGAGGTCATTAATGAGAATAGCGAAGACGCTCGTGTAGTAGGCGTACGGGAATTCTATGATCTGTTGGCTGAAGAGCCTAGAATTTCGGCTACTGCCATTCAGACGGTGGGAAGCAAAGGTTATGATGGATTTGTATTGGGGATTGTGAATAGCTGAGGGATTCGACAGATCCTCTGAGCGTTACGGACCCCGTTGGCGTTATTTGCGAATTTTTAGCCTATAGAGCAGGGTTTCGGACTCCAGTGACGCTATTACTTAGAAAGAGGTTCATCTGTGTCCGATAGATGCCGGTGCCTCCTACCTGTAAATGATATCAAATCAAACAAAGGTGTCCCTAAGCCATGATGGCTTTTGGAACACCTTTGTTATTTTAAAGCGCCTCTTTAATTACCTTTTTGTAATAGAAGACGGACAATATTGCAAAGATCGAATACAAAGCAGTGTATAACAGCATCACCAGAATCATCGGTGTCCAAAGCTCTGTGCCGAATAAGAACCAGCCGGATTTAACGGCGAAGTAGCTGTGAAGCAGACCTATGACTAATGGAATACCGAAGTTGAACAATTGTTTCATCTGTATACCTCTGAGCAGATCACCTTGCGTGAACCCTAGCTTTCTCAGAATGGTGTAGTTAGGTTTTTCATTTTCACTTTCATCCATTTGTTTAAAGTATAGAATACATCCGGAGGTAATCAAGAAGGTTAACCCCAGAAAAGTAACGATAAACATAATGAGTCCCATATTTTGTTTTTGACCTTTTATCGACTCTAATTGAGAGTCTTGTTTGTTTTTCTCATCAAATTTCAAGGTCTTAAAAAGTTCATTTGCCTGTTCAACGCTGGCCCGGACTTTCATATCAATCCCGATATTAAGGGAGGATCCTCTTTGAAGGGCAGGATCTAAATCCTTCTTTAAGCGCTTAAAGATCGATTCGTCTACAACCGCAACCGGTAAGCCACCTCCTGTGTAATACCCTGAAATGGGACTTTCGATATCTAATCTTTTATAATCCTGTGGAAAAACCTCATGTAACCCTTTGAGTTCAATCGCACCTTTATCTTTCATAGTAACAAAATTATCCAGTGCACTGCTTGATTTCGTAAAATAAGCTTTATCTGGAGTTAGATCAACGTCTTCAAGTGCATTTTCACTTATGACCGCCAGGGTCATAATATTTGAAAACATATTGTCTCCGTCCGGTTTTTTAACAAGAATCTCTTCAACATCTACATCGACCTGAAGGACTTGGGTCCTTCTTTCTGTAAATACTAAATCATTTGCCGTTAGGATCTTTGTAAATTGTTCAGCCTCTTGGGCATTCGTGAATACAAAATCCGTTGGGACATATTGCTTGGAAGTTTTCTCAGCAGAGTAAAAGGAAATGTAGCTAAGGGATAATAAACCCAGGGCTAGTGCCGATACCGTTGTGATGATGGTCAATAATACGGCATTGGATTTCATGCGAAACATAATGGAGGAAAGAGATAGAACCTCTCTAATGTTCAGATAGCCGTTTTTCCGCTTACGAATGATATGAAAAATAAAACTTACCGAGCCTTTATAAAATAGATAGGTCCCAATAATGACGGATCCCAAAATAGTAATCATGGATATAGCCAATTGATTCATTGAGGTTACGTCGTCGGTAAGTAATTTAGAGGAGAGCACATAGCCCAGTAGGATTAGGCCAATTCCGACAATCCCTATGATCATTTCAAAGAAGGATAACTTTTTCACTGTACCTTCTGTTGTTGAGGTCACCCGGAACAAGGATAAGATACTTTGTCTTTTAATAAATCCATAATTCATCAGCATGATCAAAAGATAAATCACACAGAATACGATCAATGTCTGAATCAAAGCTTCGATAGAGAAATGAAGGGAGGCTATAGCATCGACCCCCATTATTTTAAATAAGATCATGAGGATCAATTTTGAGATAGAAAAGCCTACTAATATCCCCAGGATCAAGGAACCGAAATATAGGATAAAGTTCTCTGCCGAAAGAATGCGGAAAATTTTATTTTTGGTCATTCCAATTAACTGAAATAAGCCAATTTCTTTGCCGCGTCGTTTGATAAAGATCGTATTAGCATACAACAGGAAAATAGAGACAATTACGACTAGTAAAACCGAGGCAGCCGTGATGGCTGCGCCCCCTTTGATAGAGCTTTCCAGCTCATCCATCGAGGGATCATATTGCAAGGTGACAAAGGCGAAATATAAGGCCACACTAAAAACTAGCGCAAATACGTATAGGTAGTAATTTCGGATGTTTTTTCGCAGATTTCGAATCATTAATACATTAATGCTCATTCTGCACACCGCCTAATACACCCTGTGTTTTTATAATGTCGTTGAAGAAAACTTGTCTTGATTGTTCTCCTTTATTTAGTTGCGTATAGATTTTTCCATCTTTTATAAAAATAACTCTACTGCAATAACTGGCAGCCACTGGATCATGTGTAACCATAACGATAGTTGCTTTTCGTTTTTGATTGAGTTCACTTAGCTTATTTAATAAATCAGAAGCGGATTTAGAATCCAGCGCCCCGGTAGGCTCATCTGCAAAAATAATACTTGGATCATGAATGAAGGCACGAGCTGCTGAGGTACGTTGTTTTTGACCGCCAGAGATTTCATTGGGGTACTTATTTTTTAATTCCAAAATCCCCAATTCCTTTGCGAGACTTTCGAATTTCTGATTGGCGGCTTTCTTGGGTGTATTGGTAATGGATAGTGGCAGCAGGATGTTTTCCTTTACCGTCAGCGTGTCCAAGAGATTATATTCTTGAAATATAAAACCTAAATGATTCTTGCGAAATTCAGCAAGCTGCTTCTCTTTCATATTGGAGATTTCATTGCCCTCGATGGTAATAGATCCGTTACTGATTTTGTCGATCGACGAGAGTACGTTGAGTAGGGTGGTTTTACCTGAACCGGAAGGCCCCATGATGCCAACGAATTCGCCTTCTTCTATACGAATATCGAGTCCGCTTAACACGGATTGTTTGTTTAATTTATTGCCATAGCTTTTATGAATTTTAGTAGCTTCTAGAATTGCCATAATGATTCACTCCTTCGTTTCTTCTTGTATAGCTTTATTATAAAAAAGTTTATTGTTCTTATCCTGCGATTGCCCGAACAAAATATAAAAGCATGTGACATTGTTGTCACATGCTTGAGATTTTAACGAATTCATTTTTGAGTGGGAAGGTTAGCGTAAATGTTGATCCCGCTCCGAGCTTGGATTGAACCCCGATGATGATGAGTAAGGATTGAGCTGCTTTCTGAGCTAAATATAAGCCCATGCCTGTGGCGGCATTGTCGCGATGTACAGTAGTGGAAGTAAACCCTCTGTCGAAGATGCGCGGCAGGTCCTTCGGATCTATCCCGCGCCCGCAATCCTTCACCTCAAGAACGATATGTTCAGCTTGCTGGTAGCTATTCACTGTAATATCAGAAGCCTCACTATATTTTACGGCGTTGGTTAGAAGTTGTCTGAGGATAAAAGCCAGCCATTTAGCATCACTAAGCACTTCAGCAGCTTCTAAGTTCAACTCAAAGCCGATTCCCTTCTGAATACACCAAGATTGTAATGTCTTAATCTCACTAAAAATAAGCGTTTCTATATCGATTTGCTCCATGTACAGGTCGTTTTCAATAAATGGTATCCGTCTTTGATGGAGCTGCTGATCCAGCAGCAGGTGAATACGCAGCCACTCATAGGTCAAGTGCCCCTTCATAACATCATCTTCTATACGCTCAATCATTAGATGCATTGCGGTCAGTGGAGTCTTTACTTCATGAATCCAGGATAACAGCTCATCCTTCTCTTGCTCCAAATTCATTAAATTGTCTGAAGCAGTCTGCTTTAACAGTCTCACTTGGTTGGTGATGCTCTCTTCGATGATTTTCTCAAAAGGACTTTCGGCAAGAGCGATGCTTGTCAGATCGAGATCATCGTCGCGCTCATTTAAGCTTTTATAAAATCTGGTTTCCTTAGGATAGCGAATGACTAAAAAAATTACGAAAAAAATCATCGATAAAGAGACCAGATAGAGCACTGAAGACAGGGGGATGGTCGGGTCCATAAAGGTGATAAAGAGCATAAATAGATGTACAAAGAGAAAAAGAAAAATCCAACCGAGTCTTTCGAGCAGGTACTTTTTAATCATAGAGAATCCTCTTCAATGGCTACGTAGCCTTGTCCAACCTTCGTCTCAATAAACGCCCCTAATTCAAGCTCGTCGAGCTTTTTGCGCAGCCGATTTACGTTGACGGTAAGGGTGTTATCGCTAATAAAGCGCTTATCGTCCCATAAGCTATTAATTAATTCCTCGCGGGTGACAATTTTATTCTTTTTCTCAATGAGCAATTTCAATATGAAAATCTCATTT
Source organism: Paenibacillus sp. FSL H3-0310 (assembly GCF_038002785.1). Lineage (NCBI taxonomy): Bacteria > Bacillati > Bacillota > Bacilli > Caryophanales > Paenibacillaceae > Paenibacillus > Paenibacillus sp. FSL H3-0310. The sequence continues at coordinate 597,912 of NZ_JBBODC010000002.1, read as the reverse complement.
TTGGTAAGCTCAATCGTTCCCGTGTCGTTGGTCACTGAATTCCGCTCATAATCGACGGTAGCTCCGCACCACGTTTTGAGTTCAATGTTATCCGTATTGTAATTGTACACCCGCCGGAGAATGGCTTGCACCTTGGCAATGAGTACATCGAAATGGAAGGGCTTTTGGATATAATCATCGGCTCCCAGCTGCATGGACATCACCATATCTGTCGGATGATCCCGAGAGGATAAGAAGATAATCGGCAGATTAGAGTGAGAGCGAATCATTCTGCACCAATGAAATCCATCGAATTTGGGTAATTGGATATCAATTATCACTAAATCAGGTTTGATTTCCGTGAATTCCTGCGTAACATTGTTGAAATCTTGAATGCCATATACATCATAAGACCACTGCGTAAGCCGTTCTTTGATCTCATTAAACAGCGTTGTATCATCTTCGATTAATAAAAGCTTGAACAAATCGGTCACCACACTTTTAGTTTCGTGCCTTGCGTTTAGAATACGCTTAAATGATTGAAGCCATACTTTGATTGTGCTTAGAGCATTGCAGATAACACTGTCTGATAATGTGCAAATTCCTTCGTTTCATTAAACTGAGGGCACATTTTCAAGGAGAGCAGGGCGCTTTCGATTAAGAACTCTCTTGGTTCCTTATTGTTCATGATCTCTTCTTGGATAAAATATAACAGCTTCAGTGCATTGGACAGGCTAGGATCATCGGCGGCGAATGATTTATCTATGATTTTTTTTAAGCTTACGGTCGCAAACGATAAATCATTATTAAAAAAATCAGTGTATTCAGCAACAGGCAATAGTTTCCCTACATGATCGGGGGAGATAAGCTGCATTCCTTTTTCACTTAAGTCCTCAACAATCGTCTGGATAAGAGTAGTGCAATAATTAATGATTTGTTGAGAGGTAATGACTTCATTCATGGCACTGTTAATTTGCAGCATATGTTGCAAGATGCCTGTGAAAATGATGGCTCCATCCAGTAGATAGGGCTTTTTATCTTCAGAAAATATATGCAGGAAACGTTCATGCACCCAGGTTAATAAGGTGAATTTAGTTTTTTTGATGAACGTAATTAAGTCCGGATCATTGGAGACCAGGGCATCTTCAACCAGCTGCAACAATTTATTTTTTTTATTGATTTTCATAACCAGTTGAACTTGTTTAGCGAATATATCAATGTCAGAGGGGTCCTGGCCAATGAGCAGGCCATTTCTGCCTTCTTCCAGCTGGTCATGAATAGAGGTGAATACAGCTTTAAAGAGATCCCCCTTGGAAGGGAAATAATTATAAAAAGATCCTTTGGAGATCCGGCTGTGATTCAGAATGTCCTGTATGGATGTGGCGTGGTAGCCTTTTTCAATAAATAATTCATGTGCTTTTTGAATCACTTGCTCTTTCCGTTTATTTATCATCTTAGGTGCCCCTTTAAGCTGGACTCTTTTGTGCAAAAAAACACTTCACGTAGAATAGACTAGCTTATATTTCCACTTAATACAATTTAGTTTTTAAATGAATTCTGACTTGCCAAGCAGTAAATATAAGAGTAATATATTCTACATTGTAACATAAGTTCAAAATTGAACCGACGGTATGATTATAGAATGGAGGATTCCAAAATGAAAACGAAAGAAAGTAAAGCGTCCTATGGGATTTTGGCAATCCTTATGATTGGTGCATTTGTTGCTTTACTGAGTAATACCTTGCTCAATATAGCTTTACCATCGATTATGAAGGATTTTGATGTCAGTGCCTCAACGGTACAGTGGTTATCGACGGGTTATATGTTAGTGAACGGGATCATGATTCCTTCAACGGCCTTTTTAATTCAAAAGTATACAGCCAGACGATTATTCCTAATCGCCATTGGATTATTTGCAATAGGGACCTTCATTGGAGGCTTTGCTCCAAGTTTCCCTGTATTATTGATTGCGAGAATGGTCCAAGCCTCAGGGGCCGCGATTATGATGCCATTATTAATGAATGTATTGTTCACCACATTTCCACCTGAAAAACGTGGCTCGGCCATGGGGATGTTTGGTTTGGTTATGATTTTTGCACCAGCCATTGGTCCTACACTCTCAGGATGGATTATTCAGCATTATGAATGGCCTGTGCTGTTCTTTATGATTGCACCGATCGCCGTATTGGTGTTCATTCTTGCCTTCTTCAAACTGCATGATCCTAAAAAAGATGTGGCTATTAAAATTGATATTCTATCCGTAGTTCTATCAGCGATTGGGTTCGGGGGTCTTCTATACGGCTTCAGTTCCGCTGGGAATAAAGGATGGGATGATCCAATGGTCTACTCCACCCTTATTATCGGGGTTATTGGTTTAGTGATATTCATTATGCGCCAGATGAAGATGAAGGAGCCTATGCTTAACTTCAGAGTGTACAAATATCCGATGTTCGCTTTATCCTCAGCGATTTCGATTACACTGAATATGGCGATGTTCTCAGCCATGATGTTAATGCCGATTTATCTGCAAAATATTAGAGGCATTTCACCTTTGGATTCGGGACTCCTAATGTTGCCTGGTGCGTTGATTATGGGGGTTATGTCTCCAATCACAGGTAAATTGTTCGATAAATTCGGCGGCAAAGTCTTAGCGTTAATCGGTCTGGCTATCGTAGTGATCAGTACGTATTTCTTTAGTGATCTAACTGAGACAACGAAATATTCGACACTTATGATTTTGTATTCTGTGAGAATGTTCGGGATTTCAATGGTTATGATGCCTGTGATGACCAATGGTCTGAACTCCATCCCGGCTAAATATACACCACATGGTACAGCCATGAACAGTACGATTCAGCAAGTCTCCGGGGCGATTGGCGGGGCGCTGCTTGTAACGATTATGTCTAACAGTACCACATCACATGTCAAAGATATGGTAGCTGAAGCTGTGAGTAAATTAACGGCTAAGCCTTCTGCAGAGCAATTGCTTGGCATTCAAAACCAAGTCATCGCAAAAGCAACGATCGAAGGAATTAATGATGCGTTCTTAGTGTCAGTAGGCGTTGCCATTATTGCCTTTATCCTAGCTTTCTTCATAAAAAGAGGGATACAGCCTAAGGATACAGAAACAGTCGAGGAAAAAGTGGCTGTTAAACAAGTTTCATCCGCTAGATCGATGTAATTTGATATGTAGAAAGACGCTCACCTATGGTGGGCGTCTTTTTGTCTTAATTAAAAATAGAACTCTGAGTGAGTCTTGGTCCATCTTGAATGACCGTTATGGAGTCGTTTCCACCTACATAAATTCTATTTGTGAGCGGGTTTAGCACAGTGCTGCCTGATACGGAGGAGAATCTTGCGAGCCGTTTAAACGTGGTGGCGTTATAAACGGACATATGATTCTTATCAAAATTACCAACAAATAAATGATTTGTATTCGGGTTGATAATCGTGTTGGAGGAGGTAGGCAACACCTTTGTGGTTATAATTTTGTTGTTGCGCCCATCTATGACAAACAGCCTGCCCTTACCCTCCACTTGTGCACTTGAGACATAAATACGATTCGTCAGCGGATTTATAACGACCTCACTTTGCAAACGTCCCAGCTGTACATTACGCAACAATTTATTGGTTCGGCCATTGATCACAGAAAGAAACCGGCTCAAGTTATTAGCGACATAAATACGATTGGTAATTTTATTAAGTGCTGGCGCTATCACGGGGTTACTTCCGACTTTTATTGTCGCAATGATCGCCTGTGTAGTTCCGTTAATGACGGTGACGCTATCATTTACTGTATTGGTCACATAGACACGGTTGGTAAGCTCATTGATAACAATTCTGGAGGGGCGTCCACCGATTTCAATCTTTTTACGGACCTGATTTGTTTTCCCGTCTATGACGAATAGGGTTCCGAATGCGCTAGTTACATAAATCAGATTGGTTCGAACATTTACTCCGATATTGTCTGGGAATCGGCCTACTTTGACAGTTTTGATTACCTGGTTTGTCCGCCCGTTTATGACAGATACGTTTTCGTCACGGAAGTTAGGTACATAAATCCGGTTGGTTTGGGGGTTGATTCCGAGCTGAGACGGCAGTCTTCCTACAGGGATCCGAGCGATAATGCGATTAGTTCTGCCCTCCAATACCCCGATAGTTCCAGCCTCGGTGTCTGGGTTTACAAAGTATACTCGATTCGTGACGACATTTACTTTTATATCTCCGATCGGTCCGGCAGAGCGGACTGTAGCAATCACTTTTGGCTGCGCCATGCTTTTACCCCTTTCCAAGTAAATAGATACTTCATTATATTTAGGCTTAGGCAAAAGGGTACTTCATTTATCCTTGCAAGATATATATTAGGAGTGTAGAATGGTACTCCATTATCCAAATATTAGGTTAGGTGTAAGCGTTTTATTTTTTGAGAAATTGAGATTGATTGGAGGTTGGGGTTGAAATGGTGAAATCAGTGTTGTCGGATATTTTATTAACACCTGATAAGATGCAGGTTCATAGCGAATTATTAGAGGAAATTGGGCAGTATATCACACAAGAAATTCTAAATCATCCGTTAATGAAAGAGGAGAGTCAGCGGGTAAGTATTCTCCTTGATGGATCGACCGCACTTGGTGTGGTGAATGAGCAGTCGGATGTGGATGTAATCATTATTTGTCAGGACGAGTATTATAGCAGCATTAATCATCGGTTCGAGCAAGCGGGGCTGATCCCGGAGCAAAGTAGTTTTTTTATGGATTTACGACTTCCCAGCGGCAAGACCGGACATTACACACTGCATAAAATATCAGAAATCAAAGCGGCGTTAATGAGCGGAAATATGGAATGGCTGTGGAATGCTTCTATTTCTTATATCTACTATGACCGATTGGATGTAAAGTCACTTTTTGATGCCTATGTGCCCCTCCAACCTGGAGTCCTAATGAGATTTCGTAAGAATTCATACATACAGTTACGAAGTTATGCCAAAAGCTTAGATAATCCTGTAGTGCGTGGCGACGCCTTTCCTATTTTATTTTTAGCGGTTTCTCTTTATAAAGAAGCATTACGCTGTGCCATTACTATTGAAGGTTACCCCTACCCCTATGACAAATGGCTGGTACCTGTAGCCAAACAAACGACTGTCGGCCGAAAGATTATGGAGTGTGCGGGCGATTTTTGGAGTTTTATTAGAGATGATGAATCCTTTGCCCCTATGTACCAAGAGGATAATAACTTTGTCAAAATGGAAAAACGATTCCGGAAGATACTTGTAGAGGAATTCCGCATGCGGGGGATCGATGAACCTTGGTTAGTAGAGTGGTGGAAGTTTATGGAGGAGTGAGTGGAGCTATAGGGTGTTTGGGTGAGTAGAGTAGCTGTGGTGGCGGGGGTGCTGGGGATGGCTGTAGTGGGCTGAAATGGTTGAAGCGGTGGAATGGCTGAAGTGTTTGGGTAGCGTAGTAGCTGGGGTGATTAAGTAATTTAAATGACTCCCCTTCCTCCTCTTGATTATGGTAAGGTATATTGAAGTGGAATTTTAGTGAGAGGTGATTATATGGACGGGACAGTTTCAATATTAGGAGTTCCCTTTTCAAAACTAACACTACATGAGACAACACTTCATCTAACAAAACATATTCAATCTGGGGAATCGAAACTTTTCCATTTGATCACGGCTAACCCGGAAATTACGATAACAAGTCAATCGGACGAGCTGCTACGAACCATACTTCAAGAAGCGGATTTAATCACTCCTGACGGGATTGGCATTGTGATGGCATCAAAAAGAAAAGGCGATCCTATTGCTGAGAGGGTAACTGGATATGAGCTGCTTCTTGAGCTTTTGGAGCAAGGAAATAGCTTGGGATGGAGTTTTTATTTCTTGGGAACAGATGAGCTTACCAGCTGTAAAGCGGTCGAAAAGATCACGGAGTTATATCCGAATGTGAAGATTGCAGGAAGACATAATGGTTTTCTTACCAAGGAAGAGGAGCCTGCCATTGTAGCAGAAATACAGCGCGCACAGCCAGATTTCCTGATCGTTGCGATGGGTGCGCCATACTCTGACAAATGGGTATATAAGCACAAACAGGAGCTTACGCAGGTAAAAGTTGTTTTTGGCGTGGGGGGCAGCTTAGATGTAATAGCGGGAAAAGTTACTCCTGCACCAGCGCTATGGAAAAAACTCAATCTGGAGTGGTTGCATCGACTTTTGTTCGCTCCCGTTGCGAAGGGACAAAAGTCGCGATGGCGCAGACAGGCAGTACTGCCCAAATTCGTGTTCCGAGCTATGATTAGGAAATGAAGAAAAGGCCTCGTTTATGGGGGCCTTTTTTTGGTTCGGTTGGTGGGAGAGGAGGAGGGGGCAGATGTGAGAGTAGGAAGTAAGGAGTAGGGGGAAGAGTAAGAGAGATTAGTGGGAGTAAGGTGAGGAGTATGAGCAAGAGTGAGTAGTGAGATTGAGGTAAGGACTAGGAGTAGGAGTAGGAGTAGGAGTAGGAGTAGGAGTAGGAGTAGGAGTAGGAGTAGGAGTAGGAGTAGAGTAAGAGTAAGAGTAAGAGTAAGAGTAAGAGTAAGTAGTGGGATTGAGGTAAGGAATGGGAGCAAAAGTGAGTAGTGGGAGTATGTGTAAGAGTGGTGAGTAGGATGTAAGTGCGACTATAGCTGTGACCTTTAAACAAATTAATAATAATAAACAACACCGATTCTGGTTGATGCCATAGTCTCGTATTTAATTCAAACTAAAAGCTAAAGAGGAACAATAAGGGCAAAAATGCCCCTGAGTCACTTGAATTCCGCCCGAAGTGGGAAATAGAAGGCAAAAATGCCCTAGATCGGGTGCAATTCAGCCCGACGAATCAAATCAACGGTATAAATCCCGCAGAATGAGCCGAGTCCGGCCCGACGAAGTAAATCAACGGTATAAATCCCGCAGAATGAGCCGAATCCGGCCCGACGAAGCAAATCAACGGTATAAATCCCGCAGAATGAGCCGAGTCCGGCCCGACGAAGCAAATCAACGGTATAAATCCCGTAGACTGAGCCAAATCCGGCCCGAAGAATCAAATCAACGGTATAAATCCCGCAGAATGAGCCGAGTCCGGCCCGAAGCAGCAAATCAACGGTATAAATCCCGTAGACTGAGCCGAATCCGGCCCAAAGCAGCAAATCACCGGTATAAATCCCGTAGACTGAGCCGAATCCGGCCCAAAGCAGCAAATCACCGGTATAAATCCCGTAGAATGTCCCCAACCCGCCCGGTTACTATCCATTACCAACAGGGAGTCGGTTTTCGCCACACATTTAATGTGATCCCTACTATGATGAGTGAAATTTGTTTAATTGAGCAGATACATCCGCGTCAATTATAAATAGGGCAGGAGTTTATCGCTGCAAAATAAAAAAACTGACACCGCTATACCAGCGATATCAGTTTACAGAGCTTAGCGATTAAGCTAGCGGCTGCCTATTTTTAGCTTGTTCCTCTCGCATCCACTGTGACAACTGGCGTTTGAGCTTAAGGAACTCGGGAGAGTCCGTAATCTCATCACGGCGTGGCCGCGGAAACGGCACATCGACTGTATGCAGAATGGAGCCGGGGCGGCCGGAAAATACATAGATACGATTAGAGAGCAGCAACGCTTCTTCGATGTTGTGAGTAATGAACAGCACAGAGCGGCGATTCTCTTCCCACAGCTCAAGCAGCCAGCGCTGCATTTCACTGCGAGTTAGTGCATCCAGTGCGCTGAAAGGTTCATCCAGCAACATTAGCTCCTGAGGAGCGAGCAATGCTCTGAGAAAAGCTGCACGCTGCTGCATCCCGCCAGACAGCATATGCGGATAAGCATGTTCGAACCCGCTTAACCCAACCTTGGCAAGCCACTGGCGCGCTTCCTCGCGGGCTCCATCCCGCAGTGCGCCCTTGATCTCCCCAGCAAGCAGCACATTATCCTCAATCGTACGCCAAGGAAAAAGAGCAGGCTGCTGCGGCATATAACTAATTTCACCGCGTTGACCTGTAACGACCTTACCGTTCATGCGGATCGTGCCTGCATCGGGTTTCACAAGGCCGCCAATCATATGGAATAAGGTGCTTTTTCCGCAGCCGGAAGGACCAACGATCGAAACGAACTCTTGTTGCTCTACCTTGAGAGAGACATTATTCAGAACTTTCGTCTCACGGCGACGATGGGAAAAAGATTTGGAGATGCCGCTCACTTCAAGGGCGGGTGCCACGGTATGAGCTTCAGGAGAGCTTATGACTTCTGTTGTTCTGTGTTGCATTTGCGTCGCTTGAGACATACAGGCATCTTCCTTTCTATGAGTTACGGCGCGGCTTCCAGCGAACCAGCCATTTTTCCAGCAATGCAATAATAGCAAAGAGTACAAGACTTAAAAGTACAATAATAACAATAGCGACAAACATCCGATCCGTACGATATGCGGATTTCTGCAGGAGCATATAATAACCAATACCTTTATCCGCGCCAATCCATTCAGCGACCACGGCGCCCATAACCGCATAAGTAGCAGATATTTTTACGCCGGAAAATAGTGCCGGGATAGAAGAGGGCAGCTCCAGCTTGGTGAAGATTTGCCACTTGCTTGCGCCAGCCATTTTCATATAATTCATCATGACCTGATCACTTTGGGCCAGACCGCCCATCGCAGCGACAGCTACCGGGAAGAAACATACTAGTGTAATCAGCACGATTTTGGGCAAAAGACCAAAGCCGAACCAGATAATGAGCAGGGGTCCGAGCGCGATGGAGGGAACATTTTGACTCAGAATAATAAGTGGATAAAAAGCCCGTCTAGCCCAAGGCAAAAGATGCAAAAGCAAAGCAACGATCAGGCCTACCCCCGTACCAATGGGAAAACCAATTAAAGTGAGCCGCAGCGTAGCCATCGTATGAGCCCAAAGACCAGAAGCGTTACTGGTGGATTCACGGGCAATATCAGCTGGACTCGGCAGAATCCAGGATTCAATATGAAATACAGATACAGATAGCTGCCATACGGTTAAAAAGAAGACGACCGCCACAAGGGGCGGCCATATTAGCTTCCAGGTCGATCTCACGGCCGATATTTCTCCGTCAGTTTATCCATGCTGATTCCGTTAGGATTATGAGCGATTTTGATCTGCGAAATTACGCTTGGACTGCCTGCTTCGATCAACGCCTCCTGCATCTGACGCACAACCTCCAGCAGCTCGCTAAGCTCACCTTCCATTGTGGTTTCCAGCGGATTCACTTGATGTTTAACACCGGATTTCTGAATGACCTCAATCGCTTTATCTACGTATGGGATGGAATCCTCGTTGTTCGGAGTTTTTGGAATTACTTGAATGCTTAGTAGGGTGTTAGCCACAATAATCAATCCTCTCATTTTATAAGGTAAGTTCAAAAAGCCAACTTTGATAACGAAGTAATTCATTACAATTGTTGTTTACTCCGCCGGTAAAAAATCATTACTGAATGCACTAGCAGCATCCAGCGGTTTATCCAGCAACTTCAGATCATACATCCAGTCGCCGTAATTTTGCCAGACCTCGGTTTTTTGCTCGCCCCAGCGGGCAGCATCGTCCTTGTATTTTGGGCTAAGCCATTTTTGGCTAGCTAGGACAAGGTCGGCGTCCAGGTCAGGAACGGCCTTCGATAACATACCGGCAGCCTCTTCCGGATGATCTATGGCATATTGATAACCTTTTGATGTGGCTTTCATGAAGGCCTTCACCAGATCAGGATGATCTGCAATTTGCTTCTCACTCGTCGTCAGCACAGGCGTGTAATAATCGAGCTGCGGCGCATAATCCTTTAAGTACAGCATATCCAATGGCTCGCCACGCAACTCAGCCTCAACACCAGTCCAAGCGTAGAAAATCCAGGCGAAATCAATGTCACGTTTGACGGCGGTAAAATAATCAGCTTCACCGATACTGATCAGCTTCACCTTTTTCACATCGCCACCTTCAGGATCCATGATAGCTTTCATGGCTGCTTCTTCGGCCGGTGAGCCCCAGCCTCCGTAGGTTTTACCTTCAAAATCCTTTGGTGATTTAATATTGCGATCTACTGGAGCAGCGAATCCCGACGTATTATGCTGAATAATAGCTGCTATCGAGACAAGGGGCACGCCTTGTAGACGGGCTAGCGTTAATCCTTCTTGGGCGCTGATGCCAAATGCGGCTTCGCCAGAAGTAACCATAGTATCAGAACCCGCTGCGCCTGGCTGAACGATCTCGACGTCCAGACCTTCTTCAGCGTAGTAACCAAGATCCTTAGCTACGTATAGACCGGTATGATTTGTGTTCGGTGTCCAGTCGAGTGCGACTTTAACTTTGGTGAGCTCTTTTGGAGCATCCGTCCCAGCCGAAGCAGTTGGATCAGTAGCATTTGCTTTGTTTCCGGCTGTATTCCCATTGTTGCTGCCGCATCCGGCAATGGCAAGAATGAGTACACAGGTGAGGCACAACGTAAGTGCTTTTTTAAGGTGCATGTCTTCTTCTCTCCTTTAAGGTTACAAGAATCCCGTCTTCACAACATGAACCGTAAGTTGTAGTATGTACGTTTTTCTACATCTTTTAGTGATCTTACAAAAAAAGCGCCCCGAGTGATCGGGACGCTGGCTTGGCGCAAGGTTAGTTAAGGTCACAGGGACCAGAACCAATTGGCGATTCCTACGCTGGCATTATCCAGATCAGGTATAAGGGTCAGTATCTTGTGGGATACAATCTCAGCCGGCCAATTCCAGCACCCCTGGTTCTATGAAGTTAACGGGTATTTCTATGTGCAATATAAGTAAGCATAAGTTTTGTACCCATACTTTATATCTTATATTTCTCGCATACGGTGTATTATAGACGGCTGTACTCGGAATGTCTAGTAGTGCACTCCTGAATTTTTCCAATCCAGTAGTTTCTTTTTTGCTAGTCTAGATCTTTATATTTCTTGCGGTGACGCCGTTTAAGCTCACTAACCAGCGCCCCTAGCGTGAGGACAACGCTGATCAGAATCCCGCTCATGATCACGAACAGGGCAAGAAATTCAAAGGGAGAATAACCAATCATTTTACTCCATTGAATCTTTCCATCCAGATCGTCAATGACCTGATTCATGCCGTAAATCCCGCTTACTACCGTAAATACAGTGAGAATCATCAGCAGATTATCCCGTCGCTTGGACTGAAACTTATCCTGATACTGAAACAGGTCATTTAAGGTTTCTTTCACTTCCTCGAACAAAGCATCGTTTCCGTATACTTTACGCAGCTGAAGAAATATCTCCCTGCCCTGCGACTGGGAAATCAACTCCAAGAAGTAGAACTTTGCCGAGAACTTATTGATGGAGTAGATTAGATTGTCTATTTCCTCATAATCATGATTAATCCGAAGTCGGGAGTGCATATTGGCGAGCTTTAGCAGAACGATTTTGTGGAAAATATTGAGTAAAAATCCGTAATAATATTGCCCGTACATCTGGTTGGCTAGACTAACAGCAATCTCTTGTTCAGCGCGGGTCATGCAGCAAAAGGTCTGCTCATTCATCATATAATACGTGTCTGGACCCCAGCGATTATAGGAGTGTTCATGACAATAGTTCGCAATATACGCTGGATCGCTGGCACTGGCATAGGGCTTTCCGTTCAGATTAATTCCATCAAGCTGTGAGGCACGATAGCGCAGATTTACACTAATCTCATCAGAGCTTTCTTCATTCTGAAAGCCATAAAAAGCTTGCACCTGCATTCTTTCATCTACGAAAAAAGGAAGGGTCTCGAAATAAGCCCCATTGATATCCGATTGATCCAGATATGGCTCCAGTCCATCCACCAAATTTCGGAAGACAAAATCCTCTACCATCTCATAGGTCTGTTCCCCGCAATGAATATAAGTGTAATCATCCTGTATGAAGGTATTCTCTAGCGCACGGAAACGATCCGCGAATTCTAGGGCAATACTAAAGGGAATTGAATCCCCCTCCAGCTGGACACGTATCGTCACGAATCCAAGCTGAAAAGGACATATGAATATATCCGTCGAGAGAATTTTGAAAAATATAGATTGCTGCGGAATCTCCAGAATGCAGTCGAGATTATTTACTCTGGAAAAACGGCGAAACGAGTCGGCATCCTTCCTGCGTGGAAAAAGGACATGTGCAGCAAACGGTAAATAGGTGCGCTCCATACGTTCATGGGAAACACAGTAGCCATCTCCGTAATAGGCAGCTTCAAGCTCTTTATTATCCAGAAAAAAACGTGTGAAGCCGTCGTCCTGTAATTGCTGGATAAGCTGCTTAGAATCGCCCTTTTTTATAGAAAAGGGAAATATAAACTGCATGAGCGCAGTATGTAACAAAGGCTCAGTTGAAGACTCATTCATTCATCGTCCATCCTTGTGCTCAGAATATGCTTATAGATCACATTACCCTAAAAGGATAACGTTGATACTGTTCTAAATACGGGAACTCTTTCCTTTCAACGCTTGCATGGACTGGAACCTCCATGCGGCAATGCTTAGCAGAAACAAGAAGGCGGCAAAAGCGGCCAGTAATCCGGCTGTTTGTGCCACTTCTAAATGGTCCATAGACCAGCCCATAAACAGAGGTAGCAAAGCACCGCCAACACCTCCGGAAGCAATCATAATGCTGGGTGTTGACTCTTCGGTGCCAGGCAGCATTTTGCTGGAGTAGACTAAAGCAATGGAGAAAATACCGGACATAAACAGCCCCAGCAGCAGAATTACAATGAAAGCAGCCATTCGATTGTCAGTGAACGGAAAGAGTGCCAGCAGTAACAAGGTTAGTAAACAGCTGCTGAGAATGTACACGCGATAAGATATTTTTTCGGCAATTACACCCGCAAACAATCTTCCTGTAGACATCGCCAGCCAAAAGAAAGTGACTGTCAGTGCTGCGGCAGACTCCGTCATCCCTAGCTTGGCAATAAAGATAGCCGGCATAAAGTTGACTAAACTCATCTCTGTGCCTACATAAAGAAAAAAGAAAACGATGAAGATCCCTAACAGAATCCATTGCTTACCTTTATACGGAAATTTTTTGTTAGAACGTGAGCTTGAGGATTGCGAATTGTCTGCTCCTTGGACAGAGGCGCGTTCATCCAGCATTCGTTGTAGATTACCGAAATGCCCTCTTGTCCAGAGGATAAGAGAAATTAAGGAGAAGGCAGCGACGATTAGAAAGGCCAATCTCCACGCTCCGGCAGCAATGAGCGGACTGGCGATAAGCGGCATCACGAGTGCGCCTATCCCGAATAGCACTTCAAGCCGGCTCATTGCAATAGCAGTTCCTTCGGTTACAGCACCAATAATAATGGTGCCGATAACCGCTTCGATCATCCCGAAACCAAAACCTGCGGCAACAGCGATAACATACATCCAGCCCCAAGGCGGTAGAAAGGCGTAGGCAATTTCTGCAACTAGTAGAAGACTGGTGGCAATGAGGATGCCTCCACGTTTTCCGAAGCGGCGATTAAGCAGGGGAGAGACCAACACACCTGCTAAAAAACCAGCGAATTGACTAAAGATTAATTCACCGCCAGCACTATAATTTTGATCATAATGTTGCAGTAGAACGGGCAGAATAGATCCCAGCACAACATGTGCCAGACCGATAACGAAGTAGGAAAGACAGCCGATCCAAATCAGTTTTTTCACGAAGTAAGCTCCTTATCTTGAAGTAGTTTATGAGGTAAGGTCGGATTCAATGTGAACCTGAAGGGTACATTATAATAAGCACCATTGTTATGATAAATCCAAACGGTGAGCTTGGATATATAAACTTTTGTTTACATGCTTGAAGGGAGAGATTTACGTAATGGATAACAAACAACTGGAGCAACTCATTATTAAAGCATTGGATGACAACAAGTTCGGTTCCTTTGGTACGATCGAAGAAGGAAATAAGCCGAAAGTACGTTATATGGCCATTTTCCATGAGGGTTTGAAGATTTATTTGGCTACAAATCGCAAAACTCATAAAGTGGAGGAGTTATCCGATAATCCGAATGCTTTTGTACTGCTTGGCTATGAGGCAGGCGGAAGCAAAGATGTGCTGGAGATTGAAGCAACTGCTACCGTCTCTAAGGATGAAGGCTTGCGCTCCAAAGTATGGAATAAAGAGCTGGAGCCATGGTTTACAGGACCTGATGATCCTAATTATGTAATTCTGGAGCTTACTCCAACACGTATTGAGTATGTAGGCAGCAATAAAGAGCATGGAGTATGGCAGCCGTAAGCTATAGCGTTGAATTGATCAAACAGCCCTCCTATCCCATATGGGGTAGGAGGGCTGTTTGATGTGTTATAATGACTTCAACTTTTTAGGTATTCATATCGGGGAGGAGCTAAAGCTACATGAGCGTTACTCTGTTATATATTGAAGATGATCGTGAAATTGGCAGTGTAGTGTCTGCTGATTTAAGCGAAAGAGGATATAGTGTCCGCTGGTTACGGAGCGGCGAAGGAGCGATGGAAGAAGCCGGCGCCTGCCAACTGGCTATTCTCGATGTTATGCTACCAGGTCTGGACGGGTTTACGATCGGGCAACGTTTGAAACGTTCTTACCCTAAGCTGCCCATTTTGATGCTCTCCGCCCGGACCTCGATTGATGATAAGCTGCAAGGTTTGGAGTTCGCAGATGATTATTTGACCAAGCCTTTTCATCCGGATGAATTGGCCGCTCGAATCGAGGTGCTGCTCCGAAGGAATGGGGCATCTGTTCAGGATTCACTCACACTTAAACATCTAGTCGTATATGAAGGGGATAACCGCGTGATGAATGCTCAGACTCAGGAAGAAATCATGCTTACAGGTAAGCAATTTCAGATTTTTTCCTATTTGCTGCGTCATCTTAACCAAATTATGACGAAGGAGCAGATCTACGAGGCCGTGTGGGGTGAGGCTTATATCGAAGGGGATAAAACTCTGATGGTACATATTCGTTATTTGCGCGAAAAGCTGGAGCTTGATCCGGGTAATCCGGAAATTATCGAAACTGTCCGTGGGATCGGCTACCGGGTAAGAGCATGAGAGGATTAGAGCGCATTCGCAAGAAACGTAATTCCTCCTTGTTATCAGGGTATTTGCTAATTATCGTATCTGCACTGCTATTTATCCCTGTGGTCCTTCCGTTGTCTTTTGTTGGCTACAATATTCTTAACGAAGTGACCAAAGGTGCCCCGCCTGTAGATACATCCCTGTATTCGAATATTGCACCGCTGGAGACTATGTGGCATAAAGAGGCACTTCACTTAGAAAATGCTTCTTCGGAAGCCATAAATCAGCGGCTGATTGAATTGAGTCGAAAATACACCGAGGCTACTATGTTTTGGGTAGACGGGCAGGGAAAAACCCAGTTGATTCTCACGCCTGAAGAAGGGGATAAGGATAAGATTTACCCTGAAGTTCCTGATCAGTGGACTGCGGCTGAGGCTATTTCATTTATGAAAGAAAGTACGAATCGTGATCCTTTAGCCATCGTTGCTTTCGTGGGGGACAAAGTGGAGACAGACAAGGGATTTATGGTGATGCAAATTCCAAGCAAGCTGCTGAACAAAGGGGCTTATGGGGGATTAGGGGCTTGGGCTTGGTATAACTTTGTGTTATTTACCCTTTTTGGAGGGTTCGCTCTGGTTTCGTGGATGTTCTTTAGAAAAATTCGCAAACGGCTGCTGCAACTGCAAACCGCGATGACGATCACAGGCCCGGATAGAATGCCTAAGTCTATAGTGACAGGAAAACTGGACGAGATCGGTCGCTTGGAGGAAGCTTTTAATACGATGGTAACTAAACTGGATGAAAGCCGACGCAGGGAAATAGAAGAGGAAGAGTTGCGTAAGCGTCTAGTCTCGAATTTATCTCACGATTTACGCACACCCCTAACCGTCATTCGCAGCCATATCCATGTTATGACCAAAGAGGATCTGACCTCAAAAGGTAAGCAGTCCTTACAGCTTATGGATGAGCGTATTGCGGATCTTAGCGTCCTGATCGAGAATCTTTTATCTTACAATCTGCTCAATAGTGGACGGGTAACCTTAAAGCTGGAACGTAAAGATGTTTTACGCTTGTTACGGGAAAGTGCGGCTGCTTGGTACCCCGTATGGGAAAAAGAGGGCTTCGATATTGATATTAACCTGGAAGCCGAACCGCTATTCTGGAGGGTGGATGAGGTCTGGTTCCGCCGTATTCTCGATAATTTGTATCAAAACATTGTACGACATGCCAGCAGCGGGCATTATGTCGGGATCTCAACGGAGCAACGTAATGAACAACGTGCCATAATTATTGCGGATCATGGTCGAGGCATTCAGAGTCCATCCGATTACAAGGGGGCAGGTTTGGGATTGTCTATCGTCGATCTTTTGATGAAGCATATGGAGCTGGAATGGGTTGTGGAGAGCACAGGCAAAGGCACTTCTATTGTAATCTTTGATCCGCATCGTGAAATTTAAACAAAACTTAAACTTGGCACTTCCATGTTCTTAACCTTGGGACGTTATGCTGTATACCGAGGTGAAGAACATGGAAGAAACAGTGATTAAAACTAAGGATTTATTGAAAAAATATCGTGGCCGGGCTGCGGTAGAAAATTTGAATTTAAATATCCGTAAGGGAGAGATTTATGGTTTTCTGGGTCCAAACGGAGCTGGGAAAACTACAACAATCCGTATGCTGCTTGGCCTAATTACACCGACATCTGGAAAAATTGAAGTGTTCGGCCAGGATCTTCGGAAGAATAAGCTGCAAATTTTACGGAAGGTAGGGTCGCTTGTCGAATCCCCCTCGTATTATGGGCATCTGAGTGCTGTGGACAATCTCGAAGCGATCCGCCGCATTCTGGATGTTCCGAAGTCACGAATCGCTGAGGTGCTAGATATTGTTTCTCTAACCGGGGAAGAGAGACGTCCGGTCAAAGGGTTCTCCCTCGGGATGAAGCAGAGACTCGGTATCGCAGCTGCCTTGCTAGGGAATCCAGAGCTGCTTATTCTGGACGAGCCAACGAACGGACTCGACCCGTCAGGGATTCAGGAAATTCGTGGGCTTATCAAACGTTTGCCACAGGAGCAAGGAATTACGGTTGTAGTATCCAGTCACCTGCTTAGTGAAATTGAACAAATGGCAGATACCGTGGGTATTATTCGCCAAGGGCAAATGGTATACCAAGATACAATAGCTAATCTGCAACAACAGGCTGCTGGCGAGATACGCCTTGCGGTTTCGGAACCAGAGTCTGCGTTACGTCTCGCTGGAGGCCGGGGGTATGAAGGGACACTACAAGAGCAAAAACTGATTTTTTCAAGAATGAACGATGCAAGAGTAGCGCTGCTAGTCAAGGCTTTGGTAGAGAATGGGCACGCTGTCTATCGTGTAGAGGAGCGGAGACAATCGCTTGAGGACTTCTTCCTACAGGTAGTGGGAGGCGGGGAATCATGATGTGGCGGGCGTTGTCAGCGGATTGGCTTAAAATCCGCGGCAAAGGAATTTGGTTTCTAGTGTTTCTAGGACCGATTGGTCTAGTAGCCATGCAGGGCCTTAACTTTGGCCTTCGTTATGATTATCTGCGTCAGCAGTATAGCGCGGATTTATGGGGAGGACTTCTGGATAATGTGTCCGGGTTTGTGCCCACAGCTCTTTTTCTGGGAGGCACTTTAGTATGCTCGTTGATTGCAAATGTTGAACATCAGATGAGTTCATGGAAGCAGCTCTTGGCACTGCCTATCTCTCGTACCTCTGTGTTTATGGCTAAGTTAATGCTCTGTCTGCTGCTAGTGGCAGTTTCCTGCTTGTTGCTCTCAGTGGGGATAGTTGTTTTAGGGCTTATTTTGGGCTTCAAAGCTGATCTTATTCCTTATGTGGATGTAGTGCGGGTTGGCTTTATGTCCTATATTGCGGCTCTGCCGGTCATCGCGCTACAGCTGTGGCTTTCCCTGGCTAATCGTAATCAGACACTGCCAGTTGCCCTGGGGATCACATTATCTTTGACGTCATTTTTCTCCATGTTCCTTTCGGAGTGGGTGCCTTTAACATGGCCATATTTGGCGTGGGACTCCTCTAATCGCCTTTTGTTCAGCGGTGCGGGTCTGCTGCTGGGAATGCTGGTGTTTTTGCCGGGTGCAGTGCATTTCGCTCGAAAGGATGTGGATTAAGATGATGTCATTTTGGAGAGTATTGTCCTCAGAGCGATTAAAAATGTCTAAATCATATGTTTGGCTTTTAGTCATAGGAAGTCCGGTTTTATCACTGGTTCCCGGATTGTTATCGGATAATCAAGGTGAGAAGATGTCTTGGGAGCTGCTGTTAAGTGTGATGTCAATGATGCATGCTTTGCTGTTTCTGCCTGTGCTTTCAGGCATTTTTGCGGCCCTGATCTGTCGTTATGAGCATCATGACGGTGGTTGGAAGCTATTGTTGTCTCTGCCTGTAACCCGGTTGTCGGTGTATCTCTCAAAATATGTGATGATCATCGGATTGCTGGCGGCTGTGCAAGTAACGTTCCTCGTTATGGTGCTGGGAATGGGCTTGTTCCAAGGGGCTCCAGATCCAATCCCTTGGGCGCTACTGCTAAAATCAGTATTTGGCGGCTTTGTAGCCTGTCTACCTCTCGCCGCATTGCAGCTGGCGATCTCGCAAAGCTGGAGCAGTTTTGGCGCACCGCTGGCGCTGAATGTGAGTCTGACCATTCCCAATATACTGATCGCTAATTCTTCAACCTACGGCCCCTATTATCCTTGGGTACAGCCGTTGTTGGCCATGAGTCATTATGGTGATGACGGATTTGGTGCCTTTAATCTGCCTTTAGAGACACTGATGATGATAGTGGGAGGAAGCTTGATTGTCTTTTTTGCCGCAGGACTAATCTCCTTTTATCGTAAAGCAGTCTAATTCACAATCAGAGGCTATAAACTCCTCCTCAATGGACATCCCGTGCTGTTTTTCTTATAATTAAAGAATATAATTAGCTAAGATGGAGGAGGGCGAGAGCATGGAGCCAACAGCATTAGAGGACTGCGACAATACATGCAAGGGTTCAGAGCTTGAACCGGAATCCATTGCATTGATCCTGCCAGACCGTGGGATTACTGATAAAATGGCAGAAATGTTCAAAGCGTTGGGTGATCCAACACGAGTGCGGCTCATTTACGCTTTGTCACAGCAAGAATTATGTGTACATGATTTGTCCGTGATCCTTGATATGGGCCAATCTGCGATATCCCATCAGCTCCGTTATTTACGGAATCTACGGATCGTGAAGCGCCGTAAAGAGGGGAAAACGGTATTCTATTCGCTGAACGATGCGCATGTGGAGCAGATCTTTTTGCAGACCCACGAGCATGTCCGACACGAATAGCTAGTTGCAAAAAAAGAGGGACTCCCAGCAGCCATTGGATGGCTTTTGGGAGTTCCTCTTTTTATTATGCCGACGAGTCCCAACCATCCACTACGGCTTACGGACCCAGCTGACGTTATTTGCACAATAATCGCTTTTTGAGCAGAGTTGCGGACCTCAGTGCAGTTATTCTTTAGAAAGAGGTCTTATTTTGCTCTTTTTCATGCCAATAGCGCCTATGGGGTCCGATAATATGCTAAACCGGGGATAATACTGCTTTTAGTGTCAATTGGGTCCGTTAGCTGTGTGGTTTGCGACAAATATTGCTCTAATGAAGCTAGGTGGCATCTCAACTAAACTAAGTAGCATCCCAATTAAACCAGGCTGCGTCGGGGTTAACCAATGCGTTTAAATCCACTGAAGCCTTGTATTTCGAAGTAAGGATTTAGCTTATTAGCTGGCTTGATTTAGGTTCTTCGTTAGGTTTGGTTTTCTAAAGGACAACACTAGCCAGACACATTGCACAGCAAGCACTAGCAGGATAAATAGATCGATTCCCATGTATTCACTCGTATTATCGTTGCCCACAAACTGAATTAAATTATGTATAAAGTGAAAGGATATCAGCGGAAGAATATTATTATTTTTTAGCATCAACAAGGCTAGCGCAAAACCGATCAGAAGCGCATATACGAGTTGTAGAAGAATTTGTGTGATATCTGTGCTGGATAATGCATTAAGTAAGTGGGTAATAGAGAAAAGAATACTTGAAGTGATCACTGCTGTTTTAGCCCCTTTAGGAAGCAAGGTCTTAAAAATCAAACCGCGATAGATACTTTCCTCCACAAAAGCGACCAGCAGGGTGAAGAAGATAAAGAACAGTACCTCAGATGCACTGATCTCACGAAATCCCTTAAAGGATATGGTAATCAGGACCACTACTAGCGGGGCATAATAGATCCAGTTGCCCGAGGATATGGTGTTTAGAGGTCGGAAGCCAAGCGTGCTCCATTTGCGCTTAACTGTAAAGTAGATGATGAGTACAAGCGCGATTGGGATGAAGGAGATAAGTACAGGGGCGGTGTACGCAAGTTCCTTAATTGTTGCGTAAGCCCCGGCGGCAGTTACGGCTACAAGTAATAACACCTCGATAATAACTACGCTCCAAATAGGGTGTTTCTGTGAAAAAGAAGACGTTTTGGCTAGCTTTGACATGTTCTAAATTCATCCCTTCTGTGTAAATCATTTGCCCATCGAGCTTCATTGATAATGGGGGTCATTCGTATGTAAGAAACTTACTTTGGGTCATACATGATTTTACATATTTTCTCGTAAAGGTCAATTGATTTAATTTTTAAGATAATGTAGAAAAATGGTGTATATCGCGTATTGACCTTGAAATATAAAGGGAATATAATAGGGCTAAGATAACATATGAACAAGTGCTCATATATGGTTTTTATTTGAGGAGATGTGCCGTATGGATACAATGCAAGGAAAATTAAAACGTCAGTGGGAATTAGAAGGCTTGGATTGCGCCAATTGCGCGATGAAAATTGAAGATAAGGTGAAGAAGATTGAAGGTGTATCGTCTTGTTCCGTTAATTTTGTAACAAAAACAATGACGTTGGAAACTGCCGCAGGGTATGAGGAGTCAGCGATTGTAGAAGCGAAGAAGACGGTGAAGGCACTTGAGCCCCACGTAAATGTGAAAGAGAAGGTTGGGGGCAATCACAAGGCGCGCAATAGTGGCGCTCATGAACATACGCATGATCACGAGCATGGTCATGAGCACGTCCATCAAGCTGCTGGACATCATCATGGTCATGAGGATGCTGAAGGTCATGGTCATACTCACGAGCACGGGGAAGGTGATACACGCAAAATATTGCTGCGGTTAGGCGCTGGTGGAATTCTTGCTCTAGCTGGGATATTCCTGCCCGTGAATGGAGTAGTTGAATTACTGATCTTTTTGGCAGCCTATCTTATCGTGGGTGGTGAAGTTGTCTGGCAGGCGGTTAAGAACATCATCCGTGGCCAGGTGTTTGATGAGAATTTCCTGATGGCTCTGGCAACTATCGGTGCATTTGCGATTGGTGAGTATCCAGAGGGCGTGGCAGTAATGCTGTTTTACCAGATTGGAGAACTGTTCCAAGGTCTGGCCGTGAATCGTTCACGCCGATCTATTACGGCACTTATGGATATTCGCCCCGAGTTTGCCTATCTCAAGCTTGGAAATGATCTGAGGAAGGTCTCACCAGAGGAAGTAGCCATCGGAGATTTGATTGTTGTTAAACCCGGTGAGAAGGTACCCCTTGACGGAACAATACTTGAAGGTAACGCCATGATGGACACATCTGCACTTACTGGAGAGTCGGTACCACGATCAGCTGGTCCAGGAAGTGCGGTGTTAAGTGGTTTTATTAACCGGAACGGCGTAATTACTGTGCAAGTTACTCAGACCTTTGGAGAATCGGCCGTATCCAAAATACTGGAGCTAGTGCAGAATGCATCAAGCAACAAAGCTAAAACCGAGAACTTTATTACTAAATTTGCACGTGCCTACACGCCTGTAGTAGTGATCACAGCAGTCCTGCTGGCCGTCGTTCCTCCACTGCTGATCAGTGGTGCAACTTTTTCGGATTGGATTTACCGTGCGCTTGTATTCCTCGTAATCTCTTGTCCTTGTGCGCTTGTGGTCTCGATTCCACTGGGATTCTTCGGAGGGATTGGTGCAGCTTCACGCAGCGGTATTCTGATTAAGGGAAGTAACTACCTGGAAGCCCTAAATGATGTGAAGGTAGTTGTCTTTGATAAAACAGGAACGTTGACCAAGGGACAGTTTAAGGTTACGGGGATTTATCCGTCGGGTGGCAAATCTAAGGATGAATTACTGCGGACAGCCGCTTATGCGGAGAGCCATTCCAATCACCCGATCGCTGAGTCGATTCGGACGGCTTATGGTGAACAGATTTCTAAGGAAGCTATCTCCAATTACAATGAAATCTCTGGTCATGGTATCGAAGTAACTATCGAAGGCAAGACCGTATTTGCAGGTAACGCACGTCTGATGGAGCGTGAGGGAATTGCTTATGAGGTCCCAGAGCAGAGCGGTACCGTTGTTCACATTGCAGTAGATCATCAATATGAAGGTTATCTGGTGATCGCTGATGAAGTGAAGGAGGACTCACTGCAGGCCATTCAGCGCCTCAAAAAGCTGGGTATACGCAAGACGGTGATGCTGACAGGTGATGCTTCCGCCGTAGCTGAAGATGTAGGGAAGCAGTTAGGGGTAGATGAGGTACACGCAGAGCTTTTACCACAGCATAAGGTAGAGGCCATCGAGAAGCTGGATCGTGATAAGTCTCCACGCGAGAAGATTATTTTTGTCGGAGACGGAATTAATGATACTCCTGTACTGGCTAGAGCCGATGTCGGCATCGCTATGGGAGGACTTGGTTCCGACGCTGCCATTGAAGCAGCAGATATTGTAATTATGACCGATGAGCCTTCGAAGATTGCTGTAGCTATCGGAATTGCCAAGCGTACTCGAGCCATCGTATGGCAAAATATTATTTTTGCTTTAGGTGTAAAAGCTATATTCCTTCTGCTCGGTGCATTTGGGATTGCCACGATGTGGGAGGCAGTATTCTCAGATGTAGGGGTAACCGTACTTGCCGTACTGAACAGTATCCGAGCTTTAAAAGTGCAAGACGAAGGTTAAGAATCTTTGGTGTTTAAATAAATGATTTCAACAAAAGTAAGCTTTAGGATTCCGGTTTTAGGGGTCTTAGGGCTTATTTTTTTTATTCTCCAGCAAAGAATTTGTCTATTTTTGCCGATATAGAAGATATATCCACATCAGGAGATATTATAACAAATGGAGTGAGGAGGCTATTTCATCGTGAATGAAAATGAAATGAAAGGAAACAAGATGAAAAAAATGAGAAAAAATGTAACGAAGAGAAAAGCGACGTCAATTCAACTTAAGTGGTCATCTGTTATATTAGCTATTGCAATCGTGCCGCTCATGGTAGCGACCATATTTTTACTTGATTATTTCGGCAATGTCACACGCACAGACAGTGAGCAAATGGCGCAGGACACCATTAATACGAACACATTCCGGATGGATGAGTGGCTATCCAACAAAACCTCGTCCGTAAAGGATCTGGTGTCCCAGCATCCTGAGTTCGATTTTACAAATCCGGCAAGTATCTTCCCTGTGATAGAAGTGCTGGAGGAAAGTGACAGTGAGACAGAAGGTTACAGTGTCATTAGTAAAGACGGCCAGTTAACCAATATGATGAACATGACCGCAAATGTAGCAGATGCGAGCTATTTCTTGAAAGCGAAAGAAACACATGCGCCTGTGTTGGGGGAAATGTCCTATCTGGAGCAGCTTGATAAATATATCATTCCAATCGTAGTTCCTGTCATGGATAAGGATAAGCAATTTATGGGAGGTATTGTCTTCTCGATTACTCCTGAAGTTCTTGCCCAAATGAGTAATGAAATTACTATGGCGGATACCGGATTTGGATATGTAATCTCAAATGATGGCATGTATTATACATATCCAGACGTCAGTCGTATGGGCAAAAAAATTACCGATTTCGCTAAAGAGCCGGCTCTTCAGAAGGTCGTTGACAAGATTTTAAGCAATAAAGAGGGGTCTGAAACTTATAAGGGCGAAGATGGTAAGAAAGTCATTACATACTTTAAGACAATTCCAGATACCGATCTAAAGCTTCTTGTAACAGTGCCGGAGAAAGAGGTTTTTGCCAAAGTGACCTCTGCACAAAGAACAGCAATGTTCATCTTACTGGCAGTTATACTTGTCATAATTTTTGTTTCACTGTACCTTACTCGTCTTATCGTTAGACCCATTAAAGCTATTTCCTCGACTATGAAAAAGGTGGCAGAGGGTCATCTGAATGAGAGGGTTAAAGTGCAGTCCGGAGATGAGATCGGCGAGATGAGTCAAAATATCAATGATATGATTGAGACACTCTCCGGTATTGTCAACAAGATTGATACAACAGTAGTGGAGGTTACTTATTCCTCAGAAGGAATGCTGAAATCGGCTCAACGTTCGTCCTATACTTCAGCAGAGGTTGCCACAGTTATCCAAGAAGTAGCTCAAGGAATGGAAGAGCAATTTAGAGGGTCCGAGCAATCCGCAAGAGCAACGGAAGAGATGGCCGTAGGTTTGCAACGTATTGCTGAGTCCTCTGCAGCGGTATCAGATCAGGCTGAGACAGTCAACTCAGAAGTAGAGAGTGGTTATTTGGAAATTCAATCTACACTGCAACAGATGGCTGTTATCAGTTCCACAGCTAATCAGACTGCCGAGATGATTGGGAAATTAAGTGAGCAATCGGAACAAATCGGACAAATTGTGGATGTAATTTCTGAGATATCCAATCAGACAAGCTTATTATCTTTGAATGCTTCTATTGAGGCTGCCAGAGCTGGAGAACATGGTCGTGGCTTCGGTGTAGTTGCGAATGAGGTGAAAAAGTTAGCAGAGCGGACGAACAGTTCCATCATTAGTATAGTGGAGCTAATCGGCGGCATTCAGTCTTCAACAACAAGTGCAGCGGATTCCATGAAGAAGAGTATTGAGGAAATTGGCGATGGAATGGGGAAAATGCAAAACGTCGGTGTTTCCTTTGATCATATCCGTTCTTCGATCCGTGAAGTATCGTCGCAAATACAGGATGTGTCAGCAATTAATGAAGAGATGTCAGCCGGCACGGAAGAAATAACGGCTTCTATATCCGATATGCTCGGAATAGCTAAAGAATCTGCTGAGAATGC
This sequence comes from Paenibacillus sp. FSL H3-0310, assembly GCF_038002785.1. Lineage (NCBI taxonomy): Bacteria > Bacillati > Bacillota > Bacilli > Caryophanales > Paenibacillaceae > Paenibacillus > Paenibacillus sp. FSL H3-0310. The sequence continues at coordinate 572,764 of NZ_JBBODC010000002.1, read as the reverse complement.
TCAGGCGGTGTCCTTAGCTTCAGCGGAGCAGACAGAGATTATGAAGGATGTCGTGTCCTCCGCGGAATCACTTAATGAAGTGATGTCTGTGCTGAAAGAAGAAATCGAAAAGTTTAAAAAGTAGGAGATAAACTGAGATTCATCTCCTAATAATACAAAAAATCGCTCTCTGGGAGCTGGCGGGTGATCTCACCCATTCCCAAAGTAGCGATTTTTTTACGAATTAAACGCTGTCTTCCAGCTGTAGGCTCTCGATGCCTGCACGTACAATGTTGCAGGAGTGGTTCAATTTCCGGGTTTCCTCTGTATTTAAATTAAGCTCCAGCAGCTCTTGAATCCCAGTATTGCCTATGATGGCGGGCACGCCCGTGCATACACCGCTATGTCCGTACTCTCCATCCAGAATGGCCGATACGGCGATAATTTTGTGCTCATCATTCAGGATCGAACGGGTAATGTAGGCAAGTGCGCTGCCAATCCCGAAATGTGTGGAGCCTTTACGGGTGAAAATTTCCCAGCCGGCATCTTTTGTCTTGCGGGAGATATCCTCCAGATCCAAATGCGGGAACCGCTCGCGATGCTGATCTAAAATTTGCAGAATAGGCTTGCCGCCAATTGTTACATGGGACCAAGCTACAAATTGGGATTCGCCATGTTCACCTAAGGCGTAGCCATTAACACTGCGCGGGTCAATGGAGAACACATCGGAGAGCAGGGTTTTTAGGCGCGACGAGTCAATGGAGGTCCCGGTACCAATAATTCTGTGGCGAGGCAGACCTGATATTTTCCAGACCATATAAGTGACAATATCGACCGGATTAGCGGCGACTACGAATATTCCATCAAATCCCCCAGCCATGATGTTGGTAATGATTTCTCGAGTAATAACCGCAGAGGCTTCCAATACGTCAAGTCGGGTCTGCCCGGCTGTTGGATTAGCACCAGCGGTTAAGATAACGACATCCATTTTTGCACAATCGCTATAGGTTCCGGCATACACCTTTGTGCGTGTGCTTGTGAAATCCATACAGTGCGAGAGATCAAGTGCTTGTGCCATAGCCCGATCATAGGTGCGGTCGATCATCATAATTTCGTCGCAAATGGCCTGATTAACCATGGAGTAAGCACAGCTTGAACCCACCATTCCGGCCCCGACGATGGCTACTTTTCTCGATTTACTTTTCAATTGCCTTGTCCTCACTCTCTAAAAGTTATACGCAGTATAGGCTTCCAAATGATATTTATTTCAGCATTAAGGTCTTTTGGAAGCTTATCGTTAGGTATGCTTATAGTTTAACGTATCCCTTCGCAAGTTACCTGACATCGGACTTGCAAAGATTATATTTTTTCTGTTTAATGCTGAATAGGTGACATGATGAGTTAGTTATTTCAGGAGATCTATCCCTATAGTGTATGTAAAGTGCTTAAAGAGGATGTAATAAGAGGATGGCTAATTGATGTCAGAAAAGGGTGAAAAGTAGAAAAAAGCAGAGGAGAACATAAGCTTGAGTTACAAGAGGTAAGAAGTCATCTCAAGGATATCGGGTAAGAACCCTGAGATGGCTTCTTAGGATTATTATTGATAATCATGGCTGCGGCAGCAGACTCCCCGAGGAGGTCATAGCCTTATAACGCTTGAACATAAAAAATCTCCAATGAACAATCATGCCGAAGGCTAAAATAAAGAACAAACCACCGGACTGTGGAATAGACACATAACGGTTAATAAATTCATGGAGTAAAGTGCGGACTAGAAGAAGTCCGAGCAGGATAAACGCAAAGCTCTTGGAGCGTTGAGCGTAAATTTGTCCATCACGTTGTTCAAAGTGGGTGCTGCGTATAAGAGGATACGCGAAGATGAACCAGCCAATCAAAAAGGCGACTGCCGCCCACCATAATGGGAATCTGACCGCAGGTGCCACAAACATGGCAAAACCCGTCGACATACCGAGAGGTGGAATCCATATTTTTCGAATAGTAACCGGACGTGCGCTTGCTTTTAGACGAATGAAAATAACCATCAGCGCCATGAACAAAGCCCCTAATGTGGAGCCAATATGTAGAAGCGAGGGGTTTATGTTACCCATGATACACGACCTCTCTATGATTTCAGTCACTTGTATCTTCATTATAACAGAAAAACGATGGCAAAACATTGAAGTGTATTGGCTCCATCCCCGCAACAATTCCAGCAGAGGAATTTTTTCTTAAAGGAACGATACATACAAAAATCCCCGCCAGAGCATACTCTGACGAGGATTTATTGATGTGAATATTATTATCTCAGCCCAGACTTACGAACGGCTGCGTCCACTTGTCGAGCGAAGAATAAGGCTCACGATAAAGATCAGCACAACGGCACCGATCAAAGAAGGGAAGAAGTAGAAATCACTTACTTTAGGTCCCCAGCTTCCCAGAAGCACGCCACCCAGCCATGAACCGATAATACCAGCGATGATATTACCGATAACACCACCAGGAATATCTCTGCCCATAATCAGACCAGCCAACCAACCAATAACCCCACCAACGATTAACATCCATAGAAAACTCATGTTACTTCAACTCCTTCGTTTTGTTGTTTGCGATGTCTACTATTAACCTTTGTGACCATCTTTAAACCACATGGAAAAACTTACTTCTTCCGGAATGGTTAGGAAGTAGGCTCTAAATGCAGTTTCGATAATGTATTACAACTATAAACATGCTATAGTGAAAAAATATTATAAAATTATGAGTAAACCCCTATTAGTAAAGGGTAAGTAAGAAGTAATACAATACATAAAAGATAAAGGAGCCACTATTATGGAACGGGCTAATGAGGCATTGTTTTATGTAGGAACGTATAACTCTGAGAACGAGAAGGCGATTCAGTTATGTGCGCTTAGTCTTTTGTCGGGGGAAATGAGAATTCTTGAGGGTACCGAGGGAATTGAAAATCCATCGTTTTTAGCTGTGAATAAAGCAGGCAGCGTGTTGTATGCAGTTAGTGAGAAGGATCAAGGTGAGGTTTACGCATATGCAATTGATCCTGCAACTAAAGCGTTGAAATCACTTGGAAGTCGTCCTACGGAAGGTGGCGCTCCTTGTTATGTCTCCATTAGTCCTAAGGAAGATTACATATTCGTCTCCAATTACTCGGGAGGCAATGTTAATGCTTTTCCTGTAAATGAAGATGGTTCGCTTCAAGAGATGTCCGACCAAGTAAAACATGTGGGTTCAGGCATTCGTGAAGACCGTCAGGAGGCTCCGCATCCGCACTCTGTCATTCCGGACGCAAGTGGTAGACATGTGCTGGTGTGCGATTTGGGACTGGATCAAATTGTGATCTATCGCCCTGAAGAGGGCAAACTGGTAAAACATCGTGAGCTTAATCTGCCACCTGGTTCAGGTCCACGTCATCTGGCGGTGCATCCCTCTGGACAATGGATCTACCTGGCGAATGAACTGAATTGTACAGTAACGGCATTTGCTAATGATGAACAGGATGCAAATCTAAATGTTTTACAGCATCTTAGCACGCTTCCTGATAATTATACTGCCGGTAGTGACGATACAGCTTCCGATATTCATGTCTCCCCTTGTGGCAGATTCCTGTATGTCTCCAATCGGGGACAAGACAGTATCGCCCTGTTCCATATCGATGAATTAACGGGTCTGCTTGAAGCAGTGGATTGGCAGGGTACCGGCGGGCGTACTCCGCGTAACTTTGCAATTATTGGGGATAAGCTGCTTGCTGCTAATCAGAATAGTGATAATATTACCTCGTTCTCCATCGATAGTGAGAGTGGCAGATTAATCCCTACAGGAAATGAATTGGAAATGAAGTCACCTGTTTGTGTGCAAGCGTTGTAGGCTGAGACTAGGTTATTGTATGTCGTAAAAATAAGGGCTATTCCCGTATCCATTCATTTTTTCGTGAGTGGAGGTTGGGAATAGCCCTATTTTGCAAATGAAGACCTAAGGATAATAGCAAGTGATTTTTTAAAATGTATTTCGGATACCTAAATCGTAAAAACCGATGTCATCCAGCATGATCCGGTCGCCTTCTTCATCAAGATAGAAGGTGATTTCCGTCAGGTTGTCAGGATCCAGCTCTGGTTCTTCCTCTTGAAATTGTTCGAACGGCATCTCGTAGGTTTGAAATACAGCTTCGGAAAGGTCACCGTATTTGCCATCGTTTATCCGCTCTTCAAGCCATGGGAATAACGTGAACTGAGTTTGTGGAAGCGGCAGTATGTCCATTACTTCATCCAGCGTCAAGCGGGCTGAGGTATCATTATGGTCAGTTAACTCCACCTCAACCTTTGGAGGTAGTGGAACATCCATTTCTTCACTAATGTCACCATTCAGATTTGCCATAGAGAACGTAAGGCCATCTGCCCCTAAAAGAGCAGTTTCAGTACGGACACTGTCGTTAAGCTTAATGTTGTAATAAGCTTCTTCGTTTTTGCTGGCTGTGCGTTCAAGGACAACACCATAGGTGGCTTTGCTTTTTGACTCCCGGTCTTTAGCCAGCTCTTCTGACCAAGAAACACCCGATGCTTCTGCTGTTCCCAGTTCTACTGTGTTTTTGTTACGGTCATCGTCGAATGTGGCTACAGGACGATATCCCCCGCTTTGGAATCGATTGTAGTAGGCGGTATCTGGTAACCACTTCAGCCCGCTGCGATAATCCCGGAACAAGCTTTGGTATTCCTCCTTTTTATGCAAGGTGGTCTCCAAGAAAGCTGATACATAGACCTTAGCGATTTGCCGTTGTTTGTCTGCATCCATGATTTGTGCCCGATTTAAGAAGAGTCCAGCTGGCAAGGTCTGATCATACCCGCCCCAATCGCTGTTGAATTGACTGTGATTGGCGTCCGCAATATACAGCGAGCTTTTGAAAGCAGATGATCCTTGGGAATAGGAGGTACGTATATACTGCCGATCACCATAGAAATCATGTACATCTCCATCGCGGGCTCCCTGCAGGGTCAAATAATTGATGTCTTTGAGACGGGCTTGCTGGTCATCTATCGTTTTGTCCGTTGGTGCAAGCGCGATTACAGAGGTTATATTAAAGCGATTAACTGCCGCCATCACCGGATCATCCTTGAACCAACGAGTGGCATCCGCGGCCATAGCTACGGCTTGTCCTCCGCGGCTATGGCCGAGCAGGGCGGTTTTTGTGAAATCTATTTTCTGATAAAAAGGACTGCCCGGATCATCTGAAAAATCTGCTAGCTGCTCTAAATGTTTCAGTAGGATCCAAGTCCGTACTTTAAAATCATTGTCCGGAATACCGGACCAAGCAGAATAATTCAGGAAATTCTCATCGAGCGAGATCGCGATAAATCCCCGGCTTGCCAATAGTTCGCCGAGATAAGCGTACCCGCCATCAGAGTAATCTTCCATCATATGGTTGCCGTGCACCATCAGTACTACTGGATAAGGACCTTCACCTTCTGGCATCCATACGCGACCATTCAAGGGAAGTGCCTTATAATCGAAACCCCAGAATAAAGTGCGCAGCTTTGACCAATCCTTAATATAAGCAGAAGCATCGGCCGTAGAGGATATCAAGCTTGTATCCTTACCGTATTCGGCACGATGTAGATCGGTACCACTGGCATAGGTGAAGGTCTGATAAGCTAGATTACCTGGTTTTCCAGGATCGGAGGCTGTAAGTGGAACAACTTCCGTATCGTTGATGTCGACCGACTCTGAAATAGGCAGTTCTTGCACTCCGCTTGCCAGCGCAAGTGGGGAAAAAGTCACTGCCACTGTTAGCAGAAGTCCTAATGTTATTCTTTTGCTGCGGAGCAGGCCAATGGCTAATCCGCCTAGTGCTCCTAGCAGTGCAAGCACGACCGCAATGACAACCGCAGCCTCAATCTCAAAATCCGCATAATATAAGATTAGTAGAATAGCTCCAAAATCACTCAATACACAGCCTGCGAATAATCTTGGGATACGCAGTCCGGTCAACGCTAGCAGAACAGCCAAGATATTGCCAGAAATCGCCAGCAGGACAGTGCCTGCACCTGCAGCAAGAGCGATATCGGTAGGTTTACCTAATCCAGTAGGAATGCCTAACACGGCAGTACTAAAGGCTAAAAAGCATATTATCCACAGACCGGCTATTGCTGTTCTCCAAACTGCTGTATCGTAACGGTAGGTTCCCCTAATTCTTCGTCCAATTTCTTGAGCCATACGTCTGTGGAGCCGCGGTTTCAACGGCACAGGGACGTACTCTAAATCCATACCCATGACTCTCTCCCCTGACATAAAGCGGTAATTTCTCTTAACCCATAAGCTGTAGCAATAATATTACTTTATAGCATCAATAACAAGTGGATCTTACAGGAACCGACCCCATAGCTTGTATGGTGTGGTGTGTGGGAGTTTTCTTTGACATAGGCTGGAAAAAAAGGTTTGACACAGTTAAAGGGTTTCAGTATTATATCCATATAAACCAACTAAGTAGATAGGAATAATTGAAGAAGGTTCTTACCGTACGAACGGAGGAACGCCTGCATTAGGCTCGCAGACACGGTCTTAGGACCGGTTTGACCTGCCATACGTAGGCTTTCCTCCGTTCTTTTTGTGTTACCCAAGGGTTTGTCTGGTACGAAAAAACATGGGGGAGTGGAAAAGATGAAGAAAAAGATGAATAAAGGGCTTCTTGTAGGGTTTAGCTTGTTGCTGACGGCAGGGCTTACTGCTGCTTGCGGCAGCAATAACAATAACGGCAATAGTGCTAGTCCGGCAACAGACGCACCAGCAACAACCAATTCAGCGGAGGCCACAAATGCGGCTGAAGCCACCAAAACTCCATCTAAAGATCCAGTAGAACTACTGAACGTATCTTATGACCCTACTCGCGAATTGTACGAGAATTATAATAAAGCTTTTGCTGCCTATTGGGAGAAAGAAACAGGACAGAAGGTCACCATTAAACAATCCCACGGTGGATCGGGGAAACAAAGCCGTGCTGTGCTTGATGGCCTGGAAGCGGATGTTGTGACATTAGCACTTGGTTATGATATTGATGCCTTGCAGGAAAAGGGACTAATCAACGAGGGCTGGCAAAGTAAATTCGATCATAACAGCTCACCTTACACCTCGACTATCGTGTTCCTTGTACGCAAAGGGAATCCGAAAGGAATCAAGGATTGGCCAGATCTGCTCAAAGAGGGCGTAGAGGTTATTACACCAAACCCGAAAACATCAGGTGGAGCACGCTGGAACTACTTGGCGGCTTGGGGTTATGCACTAGACCAGAACAATAACGATGAGGCTAAGGCTGAGGAATTTGTAAAAGAACTGTTCAAGCATGTGCCAGTGCTGGATACCGGTGCGCGTGGATCTACGACAACGTTTGTGGAGCGTGGAATTGGTGATGTGCTGATCGCATGGGAGAATGAAGCCTATTTATCTGTGGAAGAGCTGGGACCGGACAAATTTGATATCGTGAATCCTTCGGAGAGTATTCTGGCTGAACCGCCAGTAGCTATAGTAGATAAGGTTGTGGACAAAAGAGACACGCGTGAGGTATCCGAGGCGTACCTGAAGTATCTCTATAGTGAAGAGGGACAAAAAATCGCGGCTGAGAATTACTACCGTCCTACATTAGATAGCGTGAAAGAAGAATACAAAGATAAGTTCCCGGAAATCAAGCTGTTTACATTGGCTGACAAATTCGGAACCTGGAAAGAAACGCAAGAGAAACATTTTAATGATGGCGGGATCTTTGACAAGATTTATGTGCCAGGTGCCAAATAACAGATGAATGAAATGCAGAATATGATCATTGAGATTTGTCCCGGTAGGGGCTGATCGGCTAAAAGGCCGAAGGCGAGAAAGGATGAATAGGGGATGAATGTCACCACTACGGCTGCACCAGCAGCAACGCGGCGCAAAATACTGCCCGGCTTCGGGCTGACGATGGGCTACAGTGTTTTATACCTGAGTCTAGTGGTTCTACTGCCACTTTCGGCGCTACTGTTCAATTCTACAGGTCTGAGCTGGGCGAAATTCTGGGATGTAGCTACGGACCCGCGGGTATTAGCTTCGTATCGTGTGAGCCTGTCGACAGCTGCTGCGGCTGCTTTTGTAGATGCAATTCTAGGTCTTTTGCTGGCGTGGGTACTGGTACGTTATGAATTTCCGGGCAAAAGAATATTTGATGCGCTGATCGATCTCCCGTTTGCCTTGCCGACAGCTGTAGCTGGTGTCTCCTTGACGGCGCTCTATGCAGGCAATGGCTGGATTGGGTCTTGGCTTGAGCCGCTGGGATTAAAGGTGGCATTCACTCCGCTCGGGATTACCTTGGCTTTGATGTTCATCGGCATACCGTTCGTTGTCCGGACGGTGCAGCCGGTGCTGGAGGATTTGGACAGAGATATGGAGGAGGCTTCGGCAACCCTTGGCGCAGGCCGCTGGAGAACCTTTCGCTCAGTAGTCCTGCCCGAGCTGTTCCCGCCATTGCTAACAGGTTTTGCTCTAGCTTTTGCTCGGGGCATCGGTGAATTCGGCTCCGTCGTGTTCATCTCCGGTAACATGCCGATGAGGACGGAGATTGCTCCGCTGCTTATTATGTCTAAACTGGAGCAATATGATTATGCCGGAGCTACCGCCGTAGCCCTGCTATTGCTCCTCATCTCTTTCTTAATGTTACTTGTTATTAACACACTTCAGCGCTGGGTTCGTAAGACTTCTCGTTGAGGTAATTGCCATGACAGCAGACGTCCGAACATGTTCAAACTTACTCGGAGACACTCGATATCTGCCGTCGATACTGAATTTTCCAAGCTATCTTGTCTTCGTAAAACCCTTTAAAGGAGGAATAATTTTGGCCGGTACCGTCCCTCTCCATACCCCCCGGCTACAAAAGAATGCGTCCTCGTCCGCGACAACGGAAACCCCAATTGTAAAATGGGTGTTGATCGGAGCGGCTGGGCTAGTCCTTTTTTGGCTGATTGCTCTGCCATTAGTTGTTGTGTTAACCGAGGCACTTAAGAAGGGCTGGGACGTATATATTGCTGCCCTGACTGATCCGGATGCCCGCTCAGCGCTGCGATTGACGCTGCTTGTTGCGGCGATAACTGTGCCTCTGAATACCTTTTTTGGTGTAACAGCGGCGTGGGCTGTAACCAAGTTCCGTTTCCGCGGCAAAGGGTTTCTGATCACCTTGATTGATCTCCCTTTTGCAGTCTCGCCAGTCATCGGCGGCCTAATCTTTGTACTCGTCTTCGGAGCAAACGGATGGTTTGGCCCTTGGCTGAGCGCCCATGATATTAAGATCGTATTTGCGCTTCCGGGTATCGTGCTAGCCACGTTGTTTGTGACGTTTCCTTTTGTAGCGCGTGAGTTAATCCCGCTGATGGAGGATCAGGGTACACAGGAGGAAGAAGCGGCAATTACACTCGGCGCACATGGGTGGCAAATCTTTTTCAGAGTCACGCTGCCTAATATTAAATGGGGGTTACTATACGGCATTATTTTGTGTAATGCGCGGGCCATGGGTGAGTTTGGTGCGGTTTCTGTGGTGTCCGGGCATATCCGTGGGGAGACGAATACGCTGCCGCTGCATGTTGAGATTTTGTACAACGAATATCAATTTTCAGCATCTTTTGCAGTAGCTTCTTTGCTCCTGTTATTGGCTTTGGTAACGATGATTATTAAAAGCTGGTTGTCGCGAAAAAATGCCCATTGACATGACTTTTAGTTCCATGCTAAGTTAATTCATAGTATACTGGTTGGTAATAACGGAATTGAGGAAAAAAGGAATTTAGGCGGATATAATCCTTTGGTGAGAAAGGGAGGCTAGAGAATGGCTAAACCGCTGAAAGTGGACGATTTATGGCTTACGCGGATTGCAGGACTTCTGGATGATATGGAATTTGGCTCATTGCATATTGTGGTTCATGAAGGTCAGATTGTTCAGATGGAGCGTACGGAACGCAAACGGTTTGAGAATAGCAGTGGCAACGCAAATGGACGTTATATTGGTGAAAGCGGCAGCCGGCGGGCCGATTCTCAATCGGCGGGACGTTGATTCAATCTCTGGGCAATTATAAAGGTATATATCATCTTTTTGGATAAAAGATTATGGAGTTGTCACATAAGCCACAAAATGGCTGCTGGGGCAACTCCTTTTTCTTCGTATGCTTGATATTTGGCACGTATGACGCACCATATGTCGCACCCCATCGGACTCAGTTGACACTAAACGCAGTATTATGCCACATTTGCCCCGCTAACGGACCGCATAGCCGCTATTGGCATAAAAAACACCACATATGGACCTGATTCTAAGCAATAACGTCCCTGGAGTCCGAAACCACGCTTCAAAAGCTGAAAAGGTGCAAATAACGTCATCTGGGTCCCTAGGTCGCAGGAATGATGATTGTTGAAGCAGACCGCTCATGAGTAAAAACACAGCAATATGTCATCTGGGTCCGTAAGCGCAGGGAATGATGATGATTGTTGAAGCAGACCGCTCATGAGTAAGAACACAGCAATATGTCATCTGGGTCCGCAGGTCGCCGGGAATGATGATGATTGTTGAAGCAGACCGCTCATGAGTAAAAACACAGCAATATGTCATCTGGGTCCGTAGGTAGGTCGCAGAGGATGATCTGTCTTTTTACGACTTTTACAAATGATTCGGCCCGTGGGATAGCTACATATTTTGATGACGCAGTACGTTTGTTAATAACGAGGGGCTTGGCGTGAGGCGGATACGCCCTCCATCAACAGGATGAACGCAGTAATGGCGTGCATAATCCAACCAACGATCGGAACAAAAGCTAAAATCGAGGTGATAATGCCCAGAACGTTACCCATGAATGGTTTATGTTCTCTTTGCAGCACAACAACGGCTACAGCATGAAGCAAAAAGGCAATGGCCAAAGGGACCCAACCATTAGCAATGATAAAGAGTCCGCCAATCAACGGCAGAGCCAGAAAAGCTTCATAAAGGCATGTTCCCCATTTAAACAGCTTGGCTACAGGAGACATAATGCTTCACCCACCCTTTTAAAAATATTGTTACAGATACTATTCCACACAGTCAGTAAAGGAATTCAAGAATATAATGCTTATCCCTCAGTTTCAAAAACATCCCTAGCAGTGAGCCTTGCCTGTGAACCATGCAGTCGTATATAGTGGGAACAGCAATGCTGAACGGAGGAGTGCGGATGGAAACAACTAGTAAGCTTGATATACGCCATGAACAGCCTTCAGTGGAACAGTATTTGGCGCTGAGAAAAGAAGCTGGGCTGAGTGAAATGAGTGTGGAAGGTGCAGCGATCGGTTTGCCTCGTTCTATTTTTGCGGTAACTTTGTATGAGGAGAATAACCTAATCGGGATGGGGCGGGTGATTGGCGATGGGGGATGCTTTTTTCAGGTCACAGATATTGCGGTCAAGCCTTCACATCAAGGACGAGGTTTGGGAAAGCTGATCATGCGGGAAATTAGAGAGTTCCTTAATACTGTACCGGACAAGGCTTATGTAAGTCTGATTGCAGATGGAGAAGCCTCGAAGCTCTATGCACAATATGGTTTTGAATCGGTTATGCCACGTTCTCAGGGAATGTTTTTGCGTTGCTAAGCTAAGGCAAATTCATGCTGCTTTTTTAGTAGAGAGTGCCCCTTGTATTGGTTAAGGGGTTTTTGGTCTGGAAGTGGAGTAGTAGGCGCCGTCTGGTTTCGATCGGATTTGAGCGGATAAATAATGTTTAAAGGCTGTAAGGGAAAGCTATTCAGATGAGCATCAAAAAAAAATTGAGCAGGAAGGCTGCACGATAATGGCCTTGCTCGTAGAATGTGAGGAACAACAAGATGGATGTTGTAATATTGGGCGCTTCAGGAACGATTGGAAAGGCAATTGTACAGGAGGCATTAAAAAGAAAACACGAAGTAACAGCTGCGGTACGCAATCCAGAGTCAGTAACTCTCGAACACGAGCGTTTACATGTCACAACGGTGGATATTCTTGATCCGGCTTCAGTAGCAGCTGCGGTCCGTGGCCATGAAGAGGTAATCAGTGCTTATGGACCAGGAGCGGGCCACGAGCAGGATCTGATTACGGCGGCAAAAGCGTTGGTGGAGGGTATGCAGACGGCAGGGTTAAATCGGCTGTTGGTTATTGGAGGTGCAGGTAGCTTAAAGACTGAAACTGGAGAGCTGCTGATGAATACACCGGATTTTCCGGAAGAGTTTAAACCAGTTGCAGAGGCGCATGCGCAGGCTTATGAGATTTACAAAAATACAGAATTGGATTATACGTATCTCAGTCCTGCTGCGGTAGTTCATCCAGGTCGTCGTACAGGTCATTTCCGCATCGGATTGGACCGTCTTATTCTAGATGAGAATGGTGAAAGCAAGATTAGTGTGGAGGATTTCGCTGTAGCTATGGTGGACGAGCTGGAGGAAGGGAATTTTAGTCGGGCCAGATTTACTGTCGCTTACTGATATCAGACTTGCGCCGGACTTGCGCTCGGGATTGTACTTGGAATTGCGTGTGAAGCTTTGGAACGGTAGATAGCGGAAAGGGGCTAAATCATGTATCTGGTAACTGCTGAGCAAATGAGGCAGCTGGACAGCGAAACGATCCAGCAGCTGGGGATTCCAGCGATTGCGCTGATGGAGAATGCGGGAAGAGTTATCGCAGAGGAGATCATCGCGCTTTGCCGGGAGAGAGGCGTGGCAGGCTGCAGAGATGCAGCCGAAGGGAACGATGCCGGGCTAAAGCAGGCCGCGCTGGGTGACCCAGGCAAGGCATTTAAGGTCAGCGCAGATCATGCGCTGACGCTTGCCTCTGCCGCCGCCGAGCGATGGTTTATCCTCGTCGGCAAAGGCAACAACGGCGGCGATGGCCTCGCCGCCGCACGGTACCTTCGCGAGACCGGCATCGCCGTCACGCTCGTCTATGCGGTGCCGCCGGAGTTGCTCTCCGGCGAGGCCGCCCTGCAGCGCGATGCGGCTGCAGCCATGGGCCTGCCTGCCGTAGTATACGGCAGGGATCGGCTGGACCTTGCCGAGTGCAGCGGCATCCTGGATGCGCTGCTCGGCACCGGCGGCGCGGGAGCCCCGCGCGGCGCCTATGCGGAGCTGATTGCCGCAGCGAACAGCAGCGGCAAGGTCATTGTGTCCGCGGACATCCCCAGTGGTCTGAACGCGGACACAGGAGAGACGCATGAGCCTTGCATTCATGCGTCAGTGACGGTATGCCTCGCGTTTCTCAAGCGAGGCCTCCTGCAATACCCCGGTGCAGGCGCAGCGGGGCATGTCAAGGTACGGGCCATCGGCATTCCGACTGCTCTGGCTCTTAACAGCGGTGTGCAGGTTCACCTGCTGACACCGGAAGTGCTGCATGCCCATCTGGGTGTCGATCTGGCCCGGCGGCGGTCACCAGAAGGCCATAAGGGAACTTATGGGCATGTACTCCTTGCTGCCGGCACCTTACGGATGAGCGGCGCCGGACTACTGGCAGCCCGTGCTGCGCTGCGCACGGGCTGCGGACTGGTGACGTGGGCGCTTCCTAAGAAGCTGTTACCTTCCGTCATCGGTGTTGTTCCTGAACTCATGCTGGCTGATGTAGGTGGCAGTGAAGAGGGAAACTGGGAGGCTGAGACCGCGTCCGAGCTACTGAAGTTAAGCGAAGAGCGAAATGTAATCGCTGTGGGACCAGGTCTTGGACGGTTCCCGGGTGATACAGATTGGCTTCGCAGTCTTTGGGAAGGCAGTGATTGCCCGCTGGTTATCGATGCGGATGCTTTAAATATTCTGGCTGACTCCGATTATAAGAGTTGGGCGCGGCGCCGTCATTCTGTAATTCTGACACCTCACCCAGGCGAAATGGCTCGCCTGGCTAACCTAACTACGGCTGAGGTCCAACGTGACCGAATCGGTCTGGCTATGGACTATGCCAAGGAGCATGGGGTTACGCTTGTGTTAAAAGGAGCACATACCGTGATAGCAACTCCTGAAGGGCAAGCTTATGTAAATACCACAGGCCATCCCGGCATGGGCACTGGTGGAGCTGGTGATGTGCTAACGGGCATGATTTCCAGCCTGCTGGCTCAGGGACTTCATGCTACGCAGGCAGCAGCTTTTGGGGTATACCTGCACGGATTAGCAGGAGAGGAAGCAGCCCGTCAGCGGAATAATCCGGCGGCTATTATTGCCGGAGATATCATTGAAGCGCTTTGAGTATCCCTAATAAAGCTTATGACAGCAGTAAGCAGAGCAGTGGCAGAAATAGGGCGAATACTGGCAGCAACAGAGGAAACCTTTCTACACCAAGCTGGGTCACTCTGAGAAGGAGTAGTCCCAGGACTCCACCCAGACCCCATAGCAGATACTCTGCACCTTGTTCCGCTGCCAGCCATAGACCTGCACCAAAACCCGTGACGACATATACAGCAAGGGGCAGGATAGGGGATTTGGAGCGCAGAATACGCAGCAGTACATCTGCTACTAACGCCGCAGGCAATCCATAAGCATAAATGGCATAAGGAATCGATAGTGGCCAGCCTTCAGGAATTCCATCGGATTGTGGAAATCCAAGCATAAGTAAGGTAATAAGGACGTAAGTTAGCCCTGCGCAGGCTAATTTGGTTAATGCGTACATGCCACTGCTTAGGCGGACAGAAGAGATATCATAATCATTTATCTTATTCATTTGATATACATTCCTCTCGTGGTGTAATGCATCAGCTGGTGACCATGTCTCCACCATTGACATGAATACATGTCCCGGTAACATACGAAGAATCCGGTCCCGCTAAATAAAGATAGGCTCCTGCTAACTCATATGGCTGTGCGGCACGTTTAAAGGGTGTATCCGTCCCAAATACACTAACCTCATCTGCAGAGTAGCTGGAGGGAATTAGTGGTGTCCATACGGGTCCGGGAGCTACGCTATTGACACGAATGCCAGAGTCTACGAGTGATAAGGCTAAAGAGCGGGTAAAGGAGACGATCGCGCCTTTAGTTGAGGAATAATCTATAAGCTCTTTATTTCCTTGATAGGCAGTAATGGAAGCAGTGTTGATGATGGCTGCGCCTTTTTTTAGATGTGGAAGTGCGGCTTGTGTCAGGTAAAAGAATGGAAATATATTCGTCTGAAACGTTTGGTAGAGCTGTGCTTCCGTGATATCCAGAATACTTTTTTGCGGGTACTGGACGCCATGATTGTTGACGAGGATGTCCAGCTTGCCAAAAGTGCGAAGGGTATGCTCCACAGCCTTGAAGCAGTTTTCCTTATGGCGTAAATCAACTTCGATCCGCAAACAACGTTGCCCTAATTCTTCAATTCGCCGCTGAGTGACCTCTGCATCTGAAGCTTCGTATAAATAAGCTATAGCGACATCTGCGCCTTCCTTTGCAAAAGCAATGGCCGCCGCTTTACCAATTCCGCTGTCGCCTCCGGTGATGAGCGCAATTTTTCCTTTTAGCTTTCCGCTGCCGGTGATCTCCGGATTTTCACTGATGGGGCGAGGATTCATTAGACTCTCTAGACCAGGCTGACGGTCTTGGTGCTGTGGGGGAAAAGCAATAGGCTGTTCCTTACATATCGTTTGTTCCCCATAATAGGGGTAGGTGGGGTTCATTTTTACATACACTCCTCCTTGCCTTCTATCTTCCGTATATTTCTATGCATGCGCCTAGAAAAGCGTGCGCTGTTATCCGGTCCTGCCTGTGTTTATAACCTAGTTCGAGGGAGCGTTTGTCAGAGATGAATGATTGGCGAAACATAGATTATCTGAATCGTGGAACTCCAGTGCAAAAAGAGGTCTATACCCTGTTAAGAAAATTAAATATTATGAGTTTGCTGGCCGACTATAACCCGGTGCTGGTTGGCACAGTGCCGCTTGGTATTCAGGTGAAGGGCAGCGATCTGGATATTATTTGTGAGGTGCATGATTCCGTAAAGTTTACGGACATTGTTAGTCGATATTTCGGAACCATGGATGAGTTTACTAGTGTATCGCGTGTGGTTGATGGGGTCCCACGAACGAAAATTAACTTTATGGCCGGTGGCTGGCCTATAGAACTGTTTGGGCAGCCGCGACCCACAGCTCTGCAGAATGGTTACTTACATATGATCATTGAAGCGGAAATTCTAGCTCAGCTGGATAATGATTTTCGCCAGCAGATCATTACAATGAAAACAAACGGGTGGAAGACCGAACCTGCCTTCGCGCAAGTGCTGGGCTTGGAAGGCGACCCTTATGAAGCGCTGCTGATGCTGGAAAAGCTTCCGCGGAGTGCTCTTTATGCTTTTTGTCATTCTATACAAGCGAGGGGATAGACATGAATTATCGAGAGATGATTGCGGATGATTATGAAGCTGCCCACCAGCTATGGGAAAATACAGAGGGAATGGGACTTAGTGAAGCGGATTCGAGACTGGAGATTACGCGTTATCTGGAGCGTAATGCTGGCTTCAGCCAGATCTGCGAGAATGAAGACGGCCGGATTGTAGGAACTGCATTGTGTGGACATGATGGGCGAAGAGGTTATATGTATCATGTTGCAGTTAGTAATGACTGCCGAGGCATGGGCATCGGGCGTGAGCTTGTAAAGCGTTGCCTCGGTAATTTACATACAGCTGGTATCGCAAAATGTCATCTGATGGTGATTGGAACCAATGAACAAGGAAGAGGATTCTGGGAAGGGATAGGCTGGCAGTATAGAGGTGGAATTATGTTATACTCCCAGGATATCTTGTGATACATAAGATGCGAAATGAAAATACTATCTAAGTAAAATATCATTAGATTAGAAGTGGATATATCACAGCAAATGTAACGGTGAACTCCGACTGCCAGTGCAGTATACTATATATGAGTTTGATAATTGCCTATTTTGCAGGCAGGAGGTCTTTTATGCGTTTTAAAGATGTGTTTTCAATTATTGGTCCGGCCATGGTCGGGCCTTCAAGCTCGCATACAGCCGGTGCGGCACGGATCGGAAGGGCTGCAAGGCAGGTGCTGGGTGAAGTTCCGCGTGTGGCAGAAGTGACGTTTTTTGGTTCTTTTGCAGCTACTTATCAGGGCCATGGCACAGACAGGGCTATTGTCGGAGGACTTTTGGATTACGCTACCGATGATCATCGGTTACCCGACTCTCTGGAGTTAGCGGCTGAAGCTGGGATGGACGTATCTTTTGAGCAAGGAACGGGATTGTTTCCTCATCCTAACACAGTTAAACTGCATCTTATCGGACAAGAGACAGGAAGTGAGCTGACTTTAACGGGGACATCCATCGGTGGTGGAAACATTGAGATCGTCGATGTGGATGGTTTTGGAGTAAAGCTTACGGGAATGTATCCGACGGTATTGATTCATCATATGGATTATTTAGGTGTTTTGGCGAGTGTTACAGAAGTGATGCGTAACGGACAATTTAATATAGGGCATATGTCTCTGGATCGGAAGAATCGCAGCGGTGCAGCCTTAACGGTGCTGGAGCTGGATGAAGCTGCTACTCCAGAGCTTATTGAAGCGCTTAAAGCGCTCACTGCGGTGAAATCGGTGAAATTGGTTAATTTAAACGAGGGTAAGCAAGATGAGAAGGGGAAGGAAAGCTTAACATGAATTTTCAAACACTTAGCCAACTGGCTGTATTATGTGAGGAACGTGGCCTCACCATTGGAGCCCTTATGCTTGAAGAGCAAAGCGCGGAATCGGGACGTTCCAGTGAACAGGAATTTGCCACTATGCGTGAATATTATGGGGTGATGAAAGAGGCTGTTCATCGTGGGATGCATGAAGATACCACTTCGCGCAGCGGTCTTACGGGAATGGATGCCCAGCGTGTAGGAGCCTATAACGCAGCAGATGAACCATGCCTAGGTGGACCCGCTGGTCAAGCAATGGCCTATGCCTTGGCTGTGTCCGAGGTTAATGCCTCAATGGGCCGCATAATTGCTACACCTACCGCAGGTTCATGCGGAATTATTCCGGGTGTATTTCTCAGCTGCCAGGAACGGTTTGGCTGGGATGATGACTATATGGTTACCGGTTTGTTCGCTGCAGGAGCGATCGGTTATGTCATTGCCAACAATTCGTTTGTATCTGGTGCAGAGGGTGGCTGTCAGGCGGAGGTCGGGTCGGCCATCGGGATGGCGGCAGGAGCTTTAACCGAACTGCGTGGAGGAACGCCTGCACAAGCAGTGCATGCTGTTGGACTGGCGCTTAAGAACACATTAGGACTGATTTGTGATCCGGTGGGAGGACTTGTAGAGATTCCTTGTATCGTTAGAAACGGATTCGGTGCAGTGACCGCGCTCGCCGCCGCCGATATGGCACTGGCTGGCGTACGTAGCGTGATTCCTTCAGATGAAGTAATCAAGGTCATGCTTGAGGTAGGCTCAGCTATGCCAGAAAAACACCGCGAGACCGCAGGTGGCGGATTAGCACAGACACCTACCGGCCGCAAGATCATGCAGGATTTACGTAAAAAGAAGTGATTTTAGAGCATTTTGAAACGTTCCAACTGTTCCCATAATCCTTCCTTCCGAAGGATTTCTGCTTGTTTGGGTCCCAAAAGGTCAAAGTGGGGGAATGGCGAACGATTATGAATATATTTAGCCGGCAGTCCATTTTCCTCACACCAATGTGTTAGTCTGGTTAGGTCACTACAGCCGACCTTGGTGACAGTAGTCATGCCGGGAAAACGCGGGTCTAGCCAGTAATGGGTTAAGAAAGCGATCTCTCCTGCGGAGACAGCCTTTTTCCAGCGGGTTAATTCTTCTCTGTTGATGCCAAAGGCCATTACGTCTCCTCCTTATGTAGTATAGTTGACAACATTATAACCCATTGAAAGGGGATTACATCATGAACGGACAGGTAAGAGCCGATATTCGTCCTGGGCTTGAAGTGGATATTGTGCTTAAGCAGGATCAGCCGACGGGTAAGCTAACACATGGAACGGTAAAGGATATTCTCACGAACTCACCTCGACATCCGCATGGCATCAAGGTGCGTTTAACCAGTGGACAGGTAGGACGAGTTAAGAATATTGTTGCTAACTAACAATAATAAACTTTACCTTTGATTTTTATAAAAAAGCGCCCCTAATCAACAGAAATTGGGGCGCTTTTCTTATTTATCTGCTCATAAAATCCTCAACGGACTGATCGGCTTTGGTCTGATTACATAACGTACAAGCGCAAACGCAATTATCCGGAGTAGTATGGCCACCTTTAGCACGGGGGAGCAAGTGATCTATAGTGTCTCCATAGGAGCCACAGAAGTAGCAAGTATAGTTGTCTCTGGTCAATATATAAGCACGGAAATCCTTATTGCTGTAAATCCGGCGGATGGTTCGGCGATTCACTACGATAGCGGCATGTTCTCTGACTAGAGTAACTGCAAGCTCGTAGTCAATTTCCTGATGCCAGCGCCGTCCTTTATCACTGTGGCCACGCATTAGAATTTTCCCTTTGGCAGAGGGAATCAATTGCGTTGGATCTTCGGGACTCAGTTTCGCGCCTTGAGAATGAGAATGTTTCCTTCGTTGTTCCAAGCCCCGTATGCGCTGATTTGGGTTGGATTGCGGTGAAGAAGCAACCGTGGAAGAAGGCTTTCCTTGTTTGGAGCGTTCCTTGACAGCTGAAGAAGGGGATTGAATGGTATCAGGTTGTACTGGAATGGGACCTGCTGCAAGAGTGAGATCTATGTTTTGTCGTTGTTTGCGGCACTCCCGACAAGCGCCACGGCGAGACTGGCCTTTGGAACGTTTGCCGGTACGTTTACGAAATTCAGAGAGCGGCTTCTGTTGCTGGCAATAGGTACATTGTTTGGTGGATAAAAGATGGGTATCGTTCATAGATATGTTAGGTTCAGCGCAACTTAGCGCCCGTCCTGTCTCCTTGTTTTTTAGGATCCAATGTATTTTATTTATTAGATTCAGTCGGCAGGGTTAACATTTCGTTCTAATCTTAGTATAGCGTAAAATACAATCGTTCACATCGCACTCAAAAAATGCTTAAATACGGCTTTTTGTGTGATATCTGTCTTGGTGACATTCAGGAAAAACATGTAAAATCGAAAAGAGCTATAAGGAATGCTCTACTTTTTAAACATGGGAAGGGGAACTGAAATGAAGCCAACCAAAAGAAGGCCGTTTACGGTAACATTGCTTTATATTCTTCATATATTTTTGGGGGTTGGAGCGTTAGCAGGAGGCGGGTCAATGGTCATAGATCCTAGTGGTGATCTGATACATATACCCACATCTATGCTGGAAAGATCGCCATTTTCAGATTTTTTAATTCCGGGTATTTTGCTATTCATAGTATTTGGTATCCTGCCTATGTTCGTGTTATATGGGTTGATAAAGAGACCAGAATGGCATTGGGTGAATACTTTGAATCCCTTTAAGAAATTATATAGCTTCTGGGCATTGTCCCTATATATCGGATTTGGTCTAATCATTTGGATTATGGTACAGACGTATATGCTCGACAGTGTGGTAATCATACATCTGGTCTATATGAGTCTAGGGCTTTTGATCCAAGCTGTTACGCTGCTTCCTTCCGTACAAAGTTACTTTTTGCTGGACGGCGGTACCGAAAGACGTTAAAATTGCAGTGAACAGAAGGTATTTCATTAGTCTGGGCAAGGAGTGAACCGGATTGACAACTATATACGATATTGCCAAAAGAACCGGTTACTCTCCTACAACGGTATCCAAGGCGTTTAATAATTATTCCGATGTACGGGAGAAGACTCGCCAGGAAATTTTCCGGGTTGCCCAAGAAATGGGATATTTGCCGAATTCCCATGCCCGTACACTGACTACTAAGAAATCATGGACCATTGGTGTATTGTTTGTAGAGAATACGGGATTTGGTATTCGCCATCCCTTTTTTAGCGCTGTGATTGAGAGCTTTAAGAAGGTTGCTGTGGATAAGGGGTATGCCCTCATGTTTATTTCCAAGGATGTTGGGGGTAAACAAAGCGGGTATTTGGAGAATTGCCGAATTCGTGGTGTAGATGGTGTTGTCGTTTTCTTGTCTGATTACGAGGACCCCTATTTCCGTGAGCTGCTAGAGAGTGATATTCCTACTGTGATTCTGGATTTTGAGACTACGCAGTCGCATACGGTATGTTCGGATAATACGGCTGGAGCTCAGCTTGCGATAGAGTATTTAGTTTCTTTGGGTCATCGCAAGATTGCTCATATTTCCGGGGGGATGAACACTTTTCCCGGTAAAACTCGGGAGTTCGGGTATAAGAACGCTATGAAGCAGCAGGGGCTTGACGTGCCGGAGTCCTATGTTGTGAATGGAGCTTTTTATTCTCGTGAAAGTGGTTACCATGCGATGCTGGAGCTTCTTAAGCTGCCTGATCGGCCAACCGCTGTTTTTGCTTCGGGTGACATGTTAGCTTTAGGGGCTATTATGGCGGCAAAAGATAGTGGACTTTCCGTACCGCGGGACATTTCAGTTGTGGGTTACGATGATATTGATCTAGCTGAGTATGTTACACCTGCATTGACAACCATTCGTCAGGATACGGCACTTTTAGGAAGCCGGGCAGCGGACATTCTTTTAGCATCGATTGAAGGGAAACAGTTGGATAAGGAAGCGGTTTTAGTTCCGGTAGAAGTGATCGAACGGGAATCCTGTGCGCCTCCGGCTAGCAGGAATTAGAGCTGTATCAAATTCCATAACTACAGAGAGCGGGCTGCTATCCACAGGATAAATCTTGACGTAGAGAAAAGAGTCCTGATAAAGTAGAGGACATCATAGCTCGAATTTTTCCTATGTGGTATTTGCTACAGCGTATTCAGAGGAATAGGGCTATAATGGGCATATTGTTATGCCGCTTTTTTCCTGCTCTCGTTAGATCATTTTTTTTCGTTATAATCGAAACCGGTTTCGATAATAGGTTTCGAATTGAGATGAAATCAAAATTTACCGAGGGCTTCCTTGAATTTTCTCAAACGTTTCAGTGGCCCATCGCTCCGAACCCTAACATCGGATGGTGATCCAGTAAAGGCAGTGCTTGTTGTTAGTAACAAAACAATTAGAGGAGATGGATGAAATGGCAAAAGTTCAAACTGTAGTAACTGCAAAAGATACAGGGGAACGCTTAACTCCGAAAGAGGCAATTGTTTTTAGCACAAGAGTAGATTCTGGATCTGCCGATGTAGAGCTTAGGCCAGAGCAGGAGTTCCAAAAGATGATAGGATTTGGTGGCGCTTTCACAGAAGCTGCGGCCTATACGTTGTCACGGCTCAGTCCTGAGAAACGGGCAGAGGTTATTCACCGCTATTTTCATCCGGTAGAGGGGTTAGGCTATAACATGGGTCGTGTTCATATCCATAGCTGTGACTTTGCTCTTGGAAATTATACTTATGTCGCTGATCATGATACGGAGCTGGCTACCTTTGATATCTCTCATGATCATAAGTGGGTGCTTCCGCTGATTAAGGATGCAATGCAGGTAAAAGGCGGGCCGTTCACGATGTTGGCGTCTCCTTGGAGCCCTCCGGCATGGATGAAAACAAATGGTGAAATGAATAATGGAGGATCACTCAAGCCAGAATACGCTGAAGTTTGGGCACGCTATTATACCAAATTTATCGAAGCTTATGGGAAGGAAGGCGTACCTATTTGGGCGGTTTCCGTGCAAAATGAGCCGGCTGCTGTTCAAGTCTGGGATTCTTGTATTTATAGTGCGGAAGAGGAACGCGATTTTGTTAAAAATCATCTCGGTCCAGTGATGCAGCAGGCAGGCCATTCCGATGTGAACATTGTCATCTGGGATCATAACCGCGATATTATGGTCGAACGTGCTTCGGTTGTGTTGTCTGATCCTGAAGCTGCACAATATGTGTGGGGTACAGGCATCCACTGGTATGGTGGTGAGGAGTTCGACAAGGTAGAGAAGGTACATGATCTATTTCCTGACAAACATCTATTGTTTACTGAGGGCTGTCAAGAGGGCGGCGTCAAGCTTGGCGAATGGTTTACAGGTGAACGTTACGGCAGAAATATGATTGGGGATCTCAATGCATGGACAGAAGGGTACCTGGACTGGAACCTGGTACTGGATGAGACCGGCGGGCCCAATCATGTAGGGAATCTCTGTGATGCCCCAATTATTGCAGATACAACAACAGACGAATTGCACTATAACAGCTCTTATTATTATATCGGGCATTTCAGTAAATTTATCGCGCCAGGTGCGGTACGGATTGGCTTTACTTCTGAAGCGGAAGGAATCCTATCCACAGCATTCCGTAATCCGGACGGCAGCATTGCTGTCATATTGATGAATGAGAGCGAAGAAGTTCGCACGGTAACCCTGGGGCTTGGCGAAGAGATTGCCAACTGCGAGCTATCCCCTCATTCTATCGTAACGCATCTGATTTCATAAATAAGTAACAGTTTAGGAGGACATTAACGTGAGTAATTATTATTTCGAATCAGGTAACTTTGTAATGGAGCAGTTTGATACAGGAAAGCCTTTCTCTAGTTTCCTGCCAGGTCTTGCAGGTCTTAAGGGAATTCCAATGTGGACTTTTTATGTAAACCGGGGGCAAGCGATTTGCAGCTTTGGGGTACGCGACAAGAACTCGCCAATCATGGAATTCTCTCCAGCAAATATCTCTTATAAAGACGTAGGAACCACCGGATTCCGAACCTTTATTAAAATAAAAGGTGAGCAAGAGATTTATGAGCCATTTCAATCGGCACGTCCAGATCCTGCCGCCAAGCGGATCATGACCATTTTGCCTAACGGACTGACCCTTGAAGAAAGCCATGCCGGGCATGGGCTGAAGACGACTGTACACTATTTCAATCTGCCTAATGACGATTATGCCGCGTTGGTACGTCGGGTGGAGATTGAGAATATCGGTGGCAAAGAGATTGAGCTGGAGCTGATGGATGGTCTGCCTGAGATTTTGCCTTACGGAGTAGAAAACAGCGGCTACAAGGAGATTGGTAACCTGCTGCGCAGCTGGATGGACGTATACAATCTGGAGAACGGTATTCCGTTCTATAAGCTGCGTTCCAGCACCAATGATAGTGCACAGGTTAGCGAAATCACAAATGGACATTTCTATCTGTCGTTTACTGGAGAAGGAGAAAAAGTCGCGCCAATCGTTGATTTCGAACTTATTTTCGGCGGCAATACCTCTCTTACTTACCCAGACCGCTTTGCGGGATTAACGCTCTCGGAGCTGAGTGAGCTTCCACAATATCCAGTCAATAAGGTTCCTTGCGGCTTCAGTGGTGTGGCTAGACGTTTGGCACCCGGCAGCAGCTTGACCCTGAATACTTTGGTTGGGCATGTAAATGACATCGACAAAATCAATAAAAAGGCGGAGCAGTTATGCCGGGATGAATATATCCTGTCCAAATCCAAGGAAGCCGCAGGTCTGACAGAGGAATTAACAGAAGACATTGCCACGCACACTTCATCGGCTGTGTTTGATGCTTATTGCCGTCAGTCCTATCTCGATAACTTCCTGCGCGGAGGCTATCCTTTTATTTTTGACAATGGCGGAGATGGCTTTGTAGTTCATTTATATTCCCGCAAGCATGGCGATTTGGAGCGCGACTATAACTTCTTCTCACTTGCCCCAGAATATTATTCACAGGGGAATGGTAACTTCCGTGACATGAATCAGAACCGCCGGAATGATGTGTTTTTTAATCCGAAGGTGGGCAGCTTCAACATCAAAATGTTCTATAGCTTGATTCAAGCAGATGGCTACAATCCACTAAGTGTTCAAGGAACAACCTTTGAAGTGAAGCCAGACAGCAAAGCGAAGGCTGCGGAATGGATCGGAGAAGCGGCTGCGGATCATCAAGCTGAGCTTGTTAAGCTATGCAACAGCCGGTTCACCCCAGGCAGCCTGATCAATTACATTGCGGATCAAAACGTTACGCTGAAGGTTAGTGAGCAGGAGTTTCTGTCGGGTCTGCTGGCTCTTTCACAGCAAAACATTGAGGCTGCTTTTGGCGAAGGCTTCTGGTCTGATCACTGGACGTACAATTTGGATCTCGTAGTAGGTTATTTGGACATCTTCCCTGACAAGAAGCAGGAGCTTTTATTTGGGGATAGTACTTATGCGTTCTATGACAGCCCAGCATATGTGCTGCCACGTAGTGAGAAGTATGTAATTAGTGACGGAAAAGCCCGGCAATATGGCGCCCTCCTTGAGGACGAGGAGAAGCTGCATAAGCTGAAATGGAAAGCTGGAGATACCCATTGGCTGCGTACCAAAGGTGGGCAAGGTGCTATTTACCACACCAATCTGTTCGTGAAGATGTTGTCTCTTGCTTTGAATAAATTTGCTACGCTTGACCCTTACGGCATGGGTGTGGAGATGGAAGGCAACAAGCCGGGCTGGAACGATGCTATGAACGGTCTGCCGGGATTGTTTGGCTCCGGAATGAGTGAGACTTTTGAGCTGAAGCGTACTGTAGTCTTTTTGCTGGATGTGCTGAACGGTGCTGAGAATGTACAGGGAGCTGTAAAGCTGCCAGAAGAAATCGCGGAGCTGCTTGAAGCGGTATATCACGCGGTAACTGCTGTCCTAGCAGGAGAAGTGGAACAATTCAACTATTGGGATACAGTAGCTTCAGCCCGTGAAGCTTATAGAGCAAGTATCCGGTTTGGCATTACGGGTGCTGAAACTGAAGTAACCTTGGAACACATCCGCGAAGCCCTTTCCAAGTTCCTGGTTAAAATTGATGAGGGGATCAACAAGGCGGTAGAAATGGGCAATGGACTTACCCCAACCTATTTCCGTTTTGAAGCGGAGAAATTCCATCAGGTAACAGATGCTGAGGGTCAGCCAGTCATTAGCGGATACGGATTGCCAAAGGCTGTGGTAGAGGAGTTTAAGGCTTATGCCTTGCCTTATTTCCTTGAAGGACCTACCCGCTGGTTGAAGACGATGAAGAACCCGGTGCAGGCAAAAAAAATCTATAATCTGATTAAGCAAACAGAGCTGTATGATCAGGCAACATCTATGTATCAGACCTCTGTTAGTCTAGAAGGTGAATCGCATGAAATCGGACGGATGAGAGCCTTCACACCAGGCTGGCTAGAACGGGAGTCTAACTTCCTGCACATGTCCTATAAGTATTTGCTTGAGCTGCTGAAGGGCGGGCTGTATGAGGAATTCTACGGCGAGCTGAAGACGTCGCTGGTGCCATTCCTTGATCCTGCTGTTTATGGACGCAGTACACTGGAGAATTCATCATTTATCGCAACTGGAGGCAATCCTGATCCAAATAACCATGGTAGAGGGTTCGTAGCGAGACTTAGTGGATCGACCGCGGAATTCTTAAGCATGTGGAGAACAATGATGGCTGGAAGCCATGTTTTCAGAATGGAGGATGGAGCGCTTACGCTGTCTCTCGATCCGGTATTGCCAGGATGGCTGTTTGATGAAGAGGGCAAACTGTCTTTCACTTTCCTAGGGAATACGGAGGTAATCTATTCTAACCCAAAACGTGAAAATACCTTTGGCGAGAAGAAGGTCAGCATTCAATCTTTGATGCTTGTATACCGTAATGGAACTGTGACTAAAATATCTGGAGCGTTCGTGCGCGGTGAAGAGGCAGAGGCTCTGCGGCGTGGAGAAATTGCACAAATTCAAGCAGTATTAGCATAAAAATAGAGGGGCGAGCTGCGGCTCGCCCTTAAATTTTCACTCAATCCGAAAAATGGTACCTATAATCCGAAATTCAAAGCCTTACGGAGACAGGCAAAAGCAAATACAATGGATACATAAACATTGTAAGCGCTTTAGATTAAATACAGATATAGAGCCTGGAGGTCCAAAGGATGGAGAACAAAAAAAGCATGGAAGTAAGCTCAGCGATGAAGCCGTTAATTCCTGGCAATTTCGAAACCGGTAAAGTAAATCGGAGCCCGCTTTGGAAGAGGTTCATTGCCCAGCGTCATTTGCAGACAATGGCTCTACTCGGCATTGCGTGGATGATAATCTTTAACTACATTCCCATGTATGGAATTATCATTGCTTTTAAAGATTACAACATCGTTAAAACGATTGCAGAAGCCCCATGGGTGGGACTTACACATTTCAAAGAGTTCATGGATGATGACAATCTCTCGAATGTAATTAAAAATACGCTCGGCATCAGCTTGTTTAAGCTAATTATCGGATTTCCATTGCCAATAATATTTGCTCTATTTCTGAATGAAGTTCGTTCAATGAAATTCAAGAAGACCATACAGACGATTTCGTATTTGCCCCACTTTCTCTCATGGGTGGTACTCGGAGGGATTTTGGCTACATGGCTTGCTGATGTAGGAATTATCAATAACATTTTGCTAGCGCTTCATCTGATTGATCAGCCAATTACATACTTGGCTGAGCCTGGTTACTTCTGGACAATTATTATCTCCTCTGATATCTGGAAAGAACTTGGATGGTCAGCGATTATCTATTTAGCAGCAATTTCCGGTGTATCTCCTGAAATGTACGAGGCGGCGACAATCGACGGCGCGGGCAGATTTCAGAAGATGTGGTATGTTACCTTGCCGGCGATTAAATCGACAATCAGCATTCTCTTCATTCTCGCGGTCAGCGGAGTGCTGAACTCCAACTTTGATCAGATTCTGGTCCTGCGCAACTCACTGAATGATAGTGCAAGTAATGTAATTGATTACTATGTGTACTATACAGGGATTCTCTCAGGCCGCTTCTCTTACTCAACTGCAGTTGGATTGTTAAAATCGGTTATCGCTCTAATATTGCTGCTGATTGCCAACCAAGTATCTAAAAAAATCAACGATACATCGTTGTTCTAGGATAAGGAGGACCATATATGTTTGCACTTAAGCGTAAAACGAAGGGCGAGGCCCTGTTCGATATCATCAATAACCTTATCATGTTATGTATCTGCTTCATAACGCTTTACCCGATCTGGTACGTATTGGTTAACGCCTTCAATAACGGTAATGACGCCATGCGGGGAGGAATCTACTGGTGGCCGCGGATGTTCAGCTTTGAGAATTTCGAGGCCGTGTTTGCCAGCCCCGGCATCATGCAGGCGATGTGGGTTACTGTCGCCAAAACACTTTTGGGTACTGTACTGCATGTATTTTTCACAGCGATGGTAGCTTATGCATTCTCCAGAAAAAACCTCATTGGCGGTAAGTTCTACATGCTGATGGGTACAGTGACTCTCTTTTTTGGCGGGGGACTCATTCCTACCTTCCTGCTGATGAAGGACCTTCACCTATTGGAGAATTTCCTAGTCTATATTATTCCGGTTATGTTTAGCTTCTTTGATCTTATTATCTTCATGACCTTCTTCCGGGAGATTCCCGATGGGCTGGAAGAAGCGGCACGGATTGACGGTGCTAATGATTGGTCCATCTTTCTAAGAATCGTACTTCCAGTATCCATGCCTGTAATTGCTACCATTGCGCTGTTCCATGGCGTGTATCAGTGGAATGATTACTTCACGGGTATGATCTATATCAATAATACTGATCTGCAGCCGATTCAGACGTATTTGTTCCGGGTCGTCGCACAATCGAGCTCTAGTCAAATGATGGTCGCTGTACAAGGCAGCAGCGTTACGAGAAGCGTAACGTCACAGTCCATTAAGCTGGCGACGATGGTAGTGACCACACTGCCGATAGTATTCGTGTATCCGTTCCTGCAGCGTTATTTCGTTAAAGGGATGATGATCGGCTCCATTAAGGGCTGATGTCTAGCAGTGATAACTCCTCCGGTTGCCTACAGCTGTAGGCACTGGGGTTGAGCTTATAATTAACATTCATAGAAAAGGGGTAAACAAGCATGGGCATGAAACGTAAGCCAAAAGCAATGGGAGTTCTGCTTCTCGCAATAATGATGTCATTGTCAGCCGCAGGCTGCTCCAGCGGGAATAATGCTGGCAAGAATGCCGAAGGTAATGCTAACAGCGCTAAAGCTACTAATACGGAGGCAAGTGCTGAACCGACTGCTGCTGCATTATCAGCAGATGAACCGGGATGGAAGATTGATACTTCACCCATTACATTTGACTGGTACCTGAACTTCTCATGGTTCCCTAATAAATGGGGCGTGGACCCAACCTCCCAATATGTAACTAAGAAGACCGGAGTTGATATTAATTTCATCGTTCCGGCTGGTAACGAGAATGAGAAGCTTAACACGCTGATTGCATCCGGTAAATTGCCTGATTTCATCACTTTGGGCTTCTGGGAAGATGCGATTAAGAAAATGGTCGAAGGTGAACTTGTTCTTCCATTGAACAAACTTGCTGATGAATATGATCCGTACTTCTTTAAAGTATCCGATGCTGATAAGCTGGGCTGGTATACACAAGAAGACGGCAATGTGTATGGCTATCCTAACTCTTCTTCCTCTCCTGCCGACTATGAGAAATATGGAGAAAATTACGTATCCAACCAAGTATTCGCTGTCCGCAAGGATATGTATGAAGCTATTGGAAGTCCAGATATGCGCACACCAGAAGGTTTCTTGAATGCGCTTAAATTAGCGAAAGAGAAATTCCCTGACGTAAATGGACAGCCGCTTATTCCACTTGGTTTGCATGAATTTACCGAGAACGGTAACGATTCTTTGGAAGGTTACCTGCAGAACTTCTTGGCAATCCCAAGAGAAAAAGATGGCAAGGTATATGCTCGTGAAACCGATCCTGAATATATCCGCTGGATGAAGGCACTTCGTCAAGCGAATCAAGACGGTCTGCTGGCTAAAGATATCTTTATCGACAAACGCCCACAAATGGAAGAAAAAATTGCCCAAGGCCGTTATTTCGCAATGCTGTATCAACGTACAGACTTTGCAGCACAACTAGGAACGATTTACCAACAGGATCCAACCAAAACGTATATCGCTGTTGACGGACCTTCCAATACGAACTTGGATAAACCAACCCTTGATGGCCCTGGTATCTCCGGTTGGACGGTAACACTGATCTCCAAAGATGTTAAGGATAAAGCACGTGCTATCCGCTTCCTCAGCTACTTGAACAGTGAAGAAGGCAACAAAGACTTGTTCTTAGGCGAAAAAGGTGTCAGCTACGATACGATTGATGGAAAAGATCAATTTAAACCAGAAGTGTTTGATTTGATGAATAAAGACCGTTCGACGTTTGATAAGCAAATCGGATCTTCCTTTACATTCTGGATGCTGCAAAATACGAATATCACAGACCAATGGGCTCCTAAATCGGTAGAACCATTTAAGCAATTGGAAGATTGGACTAGAGGTAAATCCATAGGCTCCTCCGAGTTCCAACAAATCGAACCAACAGGAAACTCTCCTGAAGGCATCATCGCTTCGAAGCTGAAACAGCTGCGCGGTAAAACTATGCCGAAATTGCTCATGGCTTCCTCCGATGCGGAATTCGATAAGATTTGGAATGAGTATTTAGAGAAGAGAAAGAAGGAAGGCGAAGATGTATTTGATGCCTACCAACAAAAGAAATATGAAGAGAATAAAGTGAAGCTGTCCATAAAATAAAAAGTATGACCCAAAATGCCCGCTAACTGCGGGCTTTTGGGTTATTTTCGAATTATAATAAGGAATAGATATTAAGTATTTGAATATTCACTATTTTAGCGAGGTGGACAGGACAGAAGTGTATAAAGTGAATAGGCGAGATCGAACCAGAGCATTATGGCATTCTTTTAGTTATTGGTGGGGGCGAAGATCACTTCAGAGCCGTTTAATTGCAGCTTATGTTTTTATTGTTTTAGGTCCGTGTATGCTGGTTTCTGTCTACTCCTATAAAGCCATTAATAATACCTATCTCCGCGATGCCGTCGAGAAAAATGATTATTTGTCGCAAATGGAGAAGCTGCATATTCATAATCAGATCGAAGCGATGGAACGGGCGGCGCAAATGGCTTATTCTGATGCCGAAGTAGAAAAATTCTTAGCGAATGAAACCGAACCGCAGCTAGTAGATTTGGTTGATTTTAATACAAATGCTTATGTAAATATGACTCGTATTCAATTTAATAATCCGAATATTGAGCATTTAAGACTGTATTCGAGAAGTAATAAGGTGCATGAAATTTGGCCGATTATCTTTCGCGAAGAGCGGGTTTCTTCCACCCCATGGTTTCAGAAAGCGCTTCAATTGAAGGGGCAGGAATACTGGTCTTTTCAGAAAAATGATCCGGATTTGATGCAGAGATACTCGGGAGCACCGACGGAGAGTCTGCCAAAGGTTTCTTTGCTGCGTGAGAAGAGTCGGCCAGCAGACAATCATATCGGCATGGTGCAGGTGGATATGCTGCTTAGTCGGTTTACACCCAAGACGTATACAGATGTACGGGATAATCAGACCCAGATGTTCCTTGTGGATAGTGAGCTGCAGCTTTTTACCAGGCCGGACAATTCTTTTTTGCAGGATAATCTAGAGATGGCTGATATGATTGCAGAACGGTATAAGCAGTTCCGGGAAACTGGCGAATGGGACAGTAATTACTCGGAGAATGGTAAATCGTTTTTGTTAATTAACACTCCGCTAGAACGAATTGATGCTTATTTGTTAAATGTAGTGTCAATGGAGGGAGTGATGAAGGATATCTCCCGCACGCGCAACTTAATCATTGGAGCCAATGTTGGTTTTATTACTTTACTAACGCTGATCGCTTATGTGACAAATGCCTTTATTCTAAAAAATCTACGTAGATTGACTGAAACGATGAAAAAAGTGCGTAGAGGTGAAGCGTACACTGGAATAATGATTCGTGGTGGAGGAGAAGTCGGTGAGCTTGCCCATCATTTCTCCAAGCTGATGAACACCATCAATACGTTGGTGGCTCAGGCAGTGAGCAAGCAGGCGTTGTCTAAAGAGGCTGAGCTGCGTACGCTGCATAACCAGATTGACGCACATTTTTTGTATAATACGCTGGAAAATATAAAAATGCTGGCTGAAATTGAGAACCAACGAACGATCTCGGACGCACTGACCTCGCTGGGTGGGATGATGCGCTATAATTTTAAATGGTCCGGAGAGTATGTGAAGCTGCGGGATGAAGTCCGCCACATTGAAAATTACATTGAAGTGATGAATATTCGTTTTGAATATCCGGTTAAGTTAGTGCTTCATATTGAACCTCGATATTTGGAGCTGGAGGTGCTGAAAATGTCACTGCAGCCTATTGTAGAGAACAGTGTTAAGCATGCTTGGTGCGACGAGAAAGAGAATTTACAGGACCCGAACATTCATATTCATATTTCGGAAACGGAAGGTGATATTTGCATAGAGCTTCGTGATAATGGCATCGGCTTAACTCCAGAGCGGTTGGTTGCTTTGAACGAGGCGATTTATGCGAAAGATGAGCGCTGTGAGAGTGCCTCAGAACAGAGGGATGTTGACCGCCGAACAGGTGGTATTGGACTGAGAAATGTACATCAGCGACTGCAAATCTTTTATGGTGATGAATATGGGCTTGTAGTACAGAGTGAAGCAGGGAGTTGGACGATGGTACGTCTGACCTTGCCGAAAGTTCTTTTGACAGGAGAAAAACAACTATGAAGAAGCTACTGATCATTGATGATGAAAAGAATATCCGTTACGGTCTCAAGACTATGATAGAAAGAGAATTTCCGTCCGTGTATACCATCACAATGGCGAGTAATGGCGCAGAGGGTTTCGAGATATTTAAGACCGAAGGTGCAGATATTATTATTACAGATATACGTATGCCAGTGATGGATGGTATTACGCTGTTGGAGCAGATATCTAAGGTAACAAGTGGTGAGAAAAGCCCAGCAGTGCTGATCTTAAGCGGGTATGATGATTTCGAATATGCCAAAAGCGCGATTCGTTATCGCGTGAAGGATTACTTGCTGAAGCCGATTCGCCGAGATGAGTTGTTCGAAATTTTGAAGAATATCGATAAGGAACAGGAAGAACAGGATCTCAGCGCAAGGCAGCTGGAACAGGAAACGGAACACTTCCGCAGGGAACTGCGGTCCAGTCGTTTACGGGGACTGCTAATGCAGCAGGAGGTTCCGCTGGAGCGTGAGCAGCAAGAGTGGCTAAGTGATCTGCAAGCACCTTTTACAGTTGGTGTGTTGAATTACTATTACAATGACGGAACAAGAATGAAGTCGGGGGATGTTCAGGGACTGGCGGAACGATTGATCGGACCGCTTGAAAAGTTTTTCTCGGAAATCACAACGGATTGGGATGGCAAATTAGTCTTGATCGGGAGCAGAAAACAGGATTTTATAGAGCTGTCCAGACAAACTGAAGCTAAGGAAATAAAGGGATTATCGATTGGGATTAGCAGCGAAGGAGAAAGTCTTGAGGACCTCCGTTCCTGTTATAAGGAAGCATGCCGGGCACTGCAATATACTTTTTTATATCCGCAACTGAGTTTGTTGGATTATGGGGATGTTGGCCAGGGACGGTCTAATTTTCCCTTACCGAAGGAGGAGCTTCGCAAGCTTCTCAATATGCTGGGAACAGAACGCGAGAAGGAGATGAAGCATCTTCTATCTGTGATTTTTCAAACTGAGCATTTGAAGGAACTGGACCTAGCTTATCTGGAGTCCGTGGGACAGAATGTAAACGAACTGGTGTTGGATGAAGTCTTTAGGGTGCATGGCGAAGCCTCAGTAGAGGTATTGAAGCTGTATCGCACGGTAGGCAATATGTACAACTATCGTCATTTCCACGAATATTATCGTGCGCTGGAGAACTTACTCTTGAGTGTGAATGAATACATTGCAGGCGTAAGGTCTGCGCATACCGAGCATGCGGATATGGAAGAGGCACTGAGCTATATTGAAGCCAACTATGCCCGTCCACTGAATATGGCTATGGTCAGCAATCATGTGTCCCTGAATTATTCTTATTTTAGCGAAGCCTTTAAGGCATATACCGGTGAGAATTTTGTTATTTATTTAAAAAAGGTCCGTATCCGTCACGCTAAAGAGCTATTGGCAAAAGGCTGCAGTAAGCTCGCAACAGTCTCAGAAGAGGTAGGCTTCGAGAACAGTAAACAATTTGCCCGTGTTTTTAAAGAGCTGGAGGGGATTTCCCCAGGTGATTATAGAGCGAAAATAGTATCCGAAGAGTGTTGAGGCTATTGAAGATGCATTTAGAAGCGGCCCTCCTATATAATGGATTTGAGAAGATTCATTGGAGGAATGAAGGGTGGAAGAAATACAAGGCAATTTGATTACGGTTCAGACATTAGCAGCGGATTTTCGTCGACTGGGCGTTAAGGCGGGCATGACGATTTTATTGCATTCTTCTTTTAAATCGTTAGGCCAATGGGTAGCCGGGGGCCCGGTCGCTGTTATTTTGGCATTGGAGGAGGTCCTCGGAGAATCTGGCACGCTGGTAATGCCCACTCATTCCAGTGACCTGACTGATCCCGCAGGCTGGAGCAACCCACCGGTGCCGGAGGCGTGGTGGCAGAGTATCCGCGAGCAGATGCCGGCTTATGATCCAGACCTGACCCAGCTTAGAGGAATGGGGGTTATTCCGGACTGCTTCCGTAAACAAAAAGGAGTAAAACGCAGTGACCATCCGATTCATTCGTTTGCCGCTTGGGGCAAGCATAGAGACGAAATTATGTATGGTCATTCGATTGAAATGGGTCTGGGGGAAGATTCTCCGTTGGCTCGGATTTACGATTTGGGCGGACATGTACTGTTGCTGGGTGTTGGCAATCTTAATAATACTTCTCTGCATCTTGCCGAATGCCGCGCATCTTATGCTGGCAAGAAGGAAACCCTTGGCGGGGCGCCCATTATGGTGGATGGAGTTAGGCAGTGGGTGGAATTTAAGGAGCTGGATTGGGATTCTGACGATTTCGTTCAGCTGGCAGATCAGTTTGGACAAGAGACGGGACTTATTACATATGGACAGGTTGCTTCCGCAACCGCTCAATTGATTCCGCAACGGGAAATCGTAGATTATGCAGTGAACTGGATGGAACAGAACAGGAAGTAAAACCTCATTGGATAGGGGAAATGGAAGGAGAAGCTGGCATGAGTACAACAACGATATTTTTAACCCGGCATGGTCAAACGGAATGGAACGTGCAGCATCGGATGCAGGGACATATGGATTCTGAACTGACGGCTCTTGGTGTGCAACAGGCAGAATGGCTGAGCCGGGGAATGCGCACTGAACAGCTGGATGTCATCTATGCAAGCCCCAGCCCAAGGGCGCTGCGCACAGCTGAGATTATTCGTGGAGAGCGGAGTACTCCGCTTAAGACCTCTGAGGCGTTCAAAGAGATTGGCATGGGTATGTGGGAAGGCCGTGATTCTACTGAGCTGGAGAGCGAGTATTCGGAGCAGCATCGCAATTTCTGGCAAGACCCTGAGCAGTTTAAAGTGGAGGGTAGTGAGACCTTCGCAGAGGTGCAGGCACGGGCGCTGGGTAAGCTTCAGGAAATTCTCGTTGACCATCAAGGTGAGACCATTCTTATTGTCACACATACAGTAGTGATTAAGCTGTTAATGGCCTATTTTGAGGGCAGAGCGCTGCCTAAGCTCTGGGATCTGCCTTACATTTATCCGACCTGCTTATGCAGGGTTGATTTTACGGATGGTGTGCCGGAAATCCTGCTGCATGGGGATACGAGCCATTACGAAGAGAGTGAAGCTGGGATGGAATCATAACACTTCCTACAGATCAGATTGGGTTTATAAAAAAAGGCGGTTCCTCGGGTGCATTACGCACTCGGGAAACCGCCTTTTTGTCTTCAGAGCTGGAGATCAGCTTTTGCTAGTTGATAAATTGGAGAGATTTCAATGTCTTCTCCAGCATCGTAACCGCTTCGGCACGAGTTGCTAGCTTCTGTGGAGCAAAGGAACCGTCTGTTGCTCCTTGGATAATTCCCTCAGCAGCGATTTCTGCTACTGCTGCTTGAGACCAAGCAGGAATGCTTGCTGCGTCACTGAATTTAGCCAGTGCCGCAGGATCGGCATTTAAGGTTTTACCTGTGTACTTGATGGCTTTCGCTAATACCGAGGCCATTTCCTGACGAGTGATTGGGCTACCCGGCTTAAAGCTGCCATCGGTATAACCGGAAATCAATCCGGCTTCTGCTGCGGTGCGTATAGCATCAGCATACCAAGCACTTGAGTTTACATCTTTAAATGTGGTCTCACCATTAGCTGTCGCAAGTCCCAGAGAACGCGTAATTAATGCGGCGAACTCAGCACGTGTGATCGACTGTGAAGGAGAGAACGTATCGTTGCTTGTTCCGCTGACAATTAGTTTGGTAGCTAATAGATCAATGGATGATTTAGCCCAGTGTCCGTTAATATCTGCGAACGTTTTGGAAGACTTAACAACGGTGTAGTAGCTGTTGCTGTTCCGTTTAATCGTAACGTCCGTTGTTCCATCTGTTTTAGGAACAAAGATAGCAGGCACGAAGGAGATCTTACCTGAAGCAGGATCGAAGACTACTGCCGTTGCGTTATTTGAATTTAAGACGGCAGGTACATTGATCGTGCGCTTCACGTAAGTGCTGCCGAAATTGTTCAGCGGCACACTCTTAGTTCCGGCTTGCGCTGAAACGCTGAATTCGATTACTGGAGCAGCTAAAGTAGCATTACCTAGCTGTGAGGCTATAGCTTGGTTTGTGCTGCTTAGTGTTCCCGAATTCGCTACTAGAATGGATACCGTAATTGTAAAGTCGCTGGTGCCTAATTGAGCGGCAAGTGCTGCGCTGTTTACAACACGGAGTGGCAAGGAATAAGAAGCACCATCCGTAGTAAAGGTAAGAACTGTGTTAGGTTGTGCTGCTGCTTGTTTTACAAGCACACTGCCTGGAAGCACTACTTGAGCGCCGCCTGTAGTGGCTTTAACCGGAAT
The DNA here is from genome assembly GCF_038002785.1 of Paenibacillus sp. FSL H3-0310. Lineage (NCBI taxonomy): Bacteria > Bacillati > Bacillota > Bacilli > Caryophanales > Paenibacillaceae > Paenibacillus > Paenibacillus sp. FSL H3-0310. The sequence goes on along the minus strand of NZ_JBBODC010000002.1, from coordinate 535,919 downwards.
AACCAGCTCTTGGCTACCCGTTGGCAGTTCAGCAAGTTGTTTGGTTAGATCAGCAGCATCAATTGTTGTTACTTGTGCTGAAGCAATTGGAGCCACAGTTGGAGCAACAGTTGGTGATGGTGTAGCTGTTGGTACTGTTGGAGCCGATGTTGGTACTGAAGTTGGTACTGAAGTTGGTACTGAAGTTGGATCTGGTGTTGGTACTGGTGTTGGGTCTGGTGTCGGAGTTGGATTTGTCTCCGGCAGTGGTGCACCTTTCAGATCAACAATCCGGCCTTCAACGGCGGAAGTGTTCGCAGTGACCGTTCCAACCTTCTGCAGATACTTCGTAAATACATCAAAGTCCGGTAGGTACAGCAGATTCACGCGACCTTCTTTATAGGCCTTTTCAAGTGAAGTATAGAAATCTCCACCCTTCGCTGTGAAAGCATTCGTAGCTACTTCGTAGGATGCGTTCAGATCCAGAGGAACGTATTTATCCCCGTTTTTCACTTCAATACGCAATACACGTTCGTTCACAGGTTTCGTAGAGTCGTAATAGAATTTCAACCCTGCAACGTGTGGGAAACGTCCGTCTGCTGCCGGCGTTTTGGAAACCCCGTTCTCCATAGCATCCTTAATTTCTTGTCCAGTCAAAGTGATCGTAACCAGATCGTTGTTGAATGGAAGTACGCCGAGTACTTCGCCTTGTGTGATCGGTCCTTCGTTGATGGATTCGCGAATACCGCCGCCGTTTTGCAAGGCGATTACGGCATTAGTGCCCGCTTTTTGAGCTGCATAAAGCATGCCATCGGCAATCAGGTTACCAAGATTAGTTTCCTTTGTGCGCACATTATCACGAACTCCGTTTAGAACAACCTCTGAATTTCCTACTACCTCATTGGTTAGTTCTTGAATACCCGGCTTATACTCGGTATCCAGGATCTTTTTAGCTTCAGGATCCTCTGCGATAACGTAGTTAGTACCGTTTTTAGCATCGATGGAGATTAATTGGTCTTTCCAATCGGTCAGTACGCCATCTTTGTTAAATTTAACTTCAAGTTGGCCAAGGAAAAGACCTTTTTCACCAGTTTGTACAATTAGCTTCGGTGCTTTTGGATCGGTGTTATCAACAACGGCTTGATTCAGTTGCGTGTGGCTGTGACCCCCAACGATAATATCAATGCCGTTAACGACTTTGGCTAGCTTGAGATCTTCTTCATAGCCAAGGTGAGAGAGAACAATGATCTTGTTAACTTTCTCTTTTTCAAGCATAGCGACCGTTGCTTCCGCTTTAGCGAAGGCATTCTCAAAGGTCACTTTACCTGGTGAAGCAATGTTCGCCGTATCTTCTGTCGTCAGACCCATGATACCGACCTGTTGGCCGTCTACTTCTTTGATCAGCGCAGGGTAGATGGTTCCAGCATTACCTGACCGGCCGATTTCATTGGTGAACATTTTACTAAGAATATCATCCGCTGAGAAGTTCACATTGGAGGAGACAAATGGGAACTTTGCGTTGCCAATAAATTTGGACAGTACATCTGAATCTTTATCAAACTCATGATTACCGAAAGTCATAGCATCATATTTAACCAGATTCATAAAGGCCAGATCTGCTTGACCCAGATACTTATTGAAGTAAAGCGTTCCGGAGAACACATCACCTGCGTCTACAAGAATAGGATTCTCTGTAGTCGCCTTGGCATCTTTGATTGCTGTTACACGGCGCAAGATGTTGTTTGGTGAGCTGACAGTATCTAATCCTGCATGTGTATCATTGGTGTGCAGAATGGTTAGTGGGAAGTCTTCAGCAGTATTAAAATCAATCTGTGCCAAAACCGCATCATGATCGGATACCCGACCGTTCGATGGTGAGAAGTCGGCATTTAGATGAACGACATCTACTTTAGAAGAAGCCGTTAGATTTTTACTGACAAGAATATGATCTAGCACTTGAGAGTTTCCATCATAGGTGTACGTATACTGCTCATTTAAAGGTAATGTATCGATCAAATTGTCTAGTTCTGTACCTTTTAAGAGGGTTGCAGTTTTAGTAAATTGGAAATCATTCAAATCGCCAAGAGCTACGATATTGGCTTTAGGATTTGCAGTCAGAACCTCTTTGACAAATCCGTTTACGACCGCCGCGATTTTATGTCGTTGTGTTTCACTGGACAATACAGGGGGCTGAACGTTTCCGAAAGGACCGGTATCGCCGCCTTTTGAATTGAAATGGTTAGCGATCACAATTACTGTCTCGCCACCGAATACGAACTGTGCAGCAAGGGGTTTACGTGAACTTGTAAAGGCAGAGTTTGTTGGATCAATTCGTCCTGGATTGTAGGTCAATTGATCTGCCGCTGCGTTATATCCAACGGATTGTATAGCTGTACCTTTTTGTCCGCTCACACTGTCCGCAAGCTGTACTCTTGCTGGATTGTACAGGAATCCTACGCGAATGTTTCCGCCTGGGGCACCGCCATCCATATTGTTCTCCGGAGCGATATCTGTGTATTTATATACAGGACCGCCAGCGGTTTCAATAGCCTTAATCAATTCGGCTGCACTTGCTTCAGTGATACCATTATTGGCTTCACCATTGCTGTCCTGCATTTCGACAACGCCGATAATGTCAGGTTTTTTCATATTGTTTGTGATGGAGTCGGCTAGTTTCTGGATTTTTGTTGCTCCGACACCCGGGTAGAAGTTTTCAATGTTGTACGATGCGATCAACAACTTACTATCATTGACTTCAAGAGTAGTTGTTTCTTGCTTAAAGGTACTTGGAGTGATGGCTGGAAGCTTACCGTTTTCCGGAATCACTTTGAAGTTACCGTTGTTGTATCCGATGACGCCAGTTACATCTCCCGCGAACTTATCTCCGGTGATGACTTCTTGACCCGGATTTCCGTAAGCAATGATGAGGCGCTGAGGATTGTATTGGTTGTATTCTTTGAGAACTAATCCACCAGCTGGTGTGATGACATCAGGTGTTTCATTTTCTACTCTTGTAGGGATGTTATACAGCATGGAATTTCCGCTACCACTTGTCCAGTAAGGACTGATAATCGTAGGGGTAGGGAGCTTGACGAGCATACCTTCTAACGATTCGTAGAAATCAATTGCATCTTCATTAGGCTCAAAATCAGCCATGCCGTCATTGTCAATTATGGAAGACGGAATGGCTCTCCCGCCTTTACCAAGTACGACAGGCTCCGGCACAGTATAACTTGAAGAGGAGTCTACTTTTATTGAAGTCATAGTAATTTGAGTAGAGGTTAAATTACTTGCGTTACCTTCGTTGTATTCGGAAACAGCTCCACTAACTTGGACTAAATCTCCAATTTGAGGCTTAAGGGATGAATTAGTGCTGTATACAAAAATACCTTCCGAAGTGTTTACATTATCGTCTGGCTGAGGGTCTTGCATAAAGAAACCTCTATAAGCGCCAGTGGCGAAGGTGTACCCATATTGGGTAACGATGCCTTCTACATCGGAAACGTTCTGACCTGCATACTCAGAAGTATGAGATTCTCCTTGAATATCATGTATACGAGGGAGTTCAGATGCTTTATATGCAAAGGTATAAACCTTACTTGTCTTGCCATCTGCTACGACAATTGCATGGATGGTAAGATCTTGATTAACTGTAATCGGATCTGAATAAAGCTTACTTGCTGTTGTTGGTTCAGTTCCGTTGGTCGTGTAGTAAATCTGTGCTCCAAGAGTAGGGCTGGATAGGGTCACAGAACTTTCTTTGATGATGCGACCTGCGCCAGGGCTGGCCATAACGGAAAAAGTTTCTTCCACCAAAGCACTTTCATTAAGTGGAATGAATTGATAAGTCGTACTATATTGCTCGATAACCCCAGTGATATTGTCAAAGGTTTTACCCTTAACTAGTTTAGGCAGGGTTGAAAAAATTGTGAATTGTTGTCCACCTTGGCTAGCAGTCACCGTGCTGCCATTTACATTGTCTATGGTCACATTATTCATAGTTACCAGCTGAGCTTCGTGGCTTTCGCCGTTCGCGGCAGACAAGTCGGTTGCTGTAATCAATTTTGGTGCAGGCACCCCAACATTTTGTGCAGCTACATTGTATTGAAGTCCACTTTGGAATTTGATTTCTTGCAGGTTGCTGTAGATATCCATTGTGCCGCTTACTTCAACACGATCTCCAACGTTTGCGAACTCTGGGAAACCATAAAGTACGATCCCGCCGGATTCATCCTGAATATACATTTTTGCTGCATTAATGTGAGTTACGATACCTTCTGTTAAAATATTCTGACCTTTACTAGCAAGGCGTGCTGTTGCAACATCTGTTTTGGCCAGAATAGTGTAATCAAAAGTCGATATAGGGCTGTCTGGCATATTTGGTTCTGAAGCATACGCTTTAATCGTAGTGTCCTCAGTTAAGGTAATAGGCCCTGTGTAAGGTTGGAAATTAGTTGAACCACCTGATCCATAAACAGCTGCATAGACGGATGCTCCAACCGTTGGAGAATTCAAAGATATTTCTGTACCAGCCGGCCAGGCATTAGGGGCTGGTAAAGCTACTGCGGAACTAGCAGTTTCCGGTAATTCAGGTAACGTACCGTAGGTGCTGTTCCGTGGACTTGGTGCTTGGACAACAAAATCCGTAGAGTTGTTATCCGTATCTAGACCGCGGCTGTCAGCCGGTGCACCAGCCGCAGCTTTACGGATAGCGGCTGTCGTATTGGAGAGAGCAGCGGTTGCACTTCCCTCGACATTTGTAGCTGTTCCGTAGCCAACTAAATCAATTGTTGTACCTGATTTATCAACGAGGTCGACTTTGCCGTTTGTACCACTCATAGCAAGGATTCCCTTGCTAACATCAGGAGTAGGCAAGTCGGTAGTTCCTCCCGTTCCAGCGGCCTCCTCAATAAGGAAGTATCCATTTGCCGGGATGGTTCCATTTAAGTCTGTTCCGCTACTAAAGGTTCCGGCAGCTGAGGTATAGCGAACTTTCCATCCAGTCAAATCTACTGGATGATTTGTAGGATTGTATAATTCAATAAAATCATTTTTAAGTTCCGCTCCGCCGTTTCCACCACCACCATAGACCTGCGAGATAACAATATTGCTATTATCCGGTGCTGCCTCGGCAGTCTGGACAGCTGGTAACACACTGCCGGCAACCATTAACATTGCCAGTCCAGTAGCGAACCATTTCCTTACTCTTGAAGAAATAATCATTTGGATAAGTCATTCTCCCCTCGAATCTTTTATTTACAACCTATTAAATCTTAGCATTCAAATGTAAAATGAAAGGTTGTCTTTCATGAATATAAATTAAAGTTTGCATCATTTAAATCTAAAAATTGAAATGTTGTGATTTTAGTATAAAAACAGTGCATAAATACAATATTAATTATAAATTTAGTATTTTTATGGTTAATAGATCACCGATATTTTAATTTTATGTTATATATATTGTTGAATTTATTATGGATTGCGACAAATTTATTCTAGAGTTTTGTTAATTTTTACATAGGGAAAACAATAGTGATTAGAATTATATAGAATGTATCGGAACAAAAATAATGCCCCTCCAGCTTCTTATCGAGAAGTGGAAGGGCATTTTTAATTTTAAATCTACTTGGACAACACATCACTGCTGGTGCGGAAGCTCAAGCCGTTCAATTCCATCCATATATTTACGCAGTGCCTGCGGAATGTAAATGGATCCATCCTCCAGTTGATGATTCTCCAGCAGCGGAATTAGGATCCTTGGTGTAGCCACTGCGGTGTTGTTTAGGGTGTGGCAGTATTGCAGCTTACCGTCGGCATCCCGGTAACGAATGCCCGAACGACGAGCTTGGAAATCGAGCAGGTTGGAAGCCGAGTGTGTCTCTCCGTATGCCTCTCTGCTTGGCATCCAAGTTTCGATGTCATACTGCTTATGTGTCTTCAGGGACATATCTCCTGTGCAGACAGACATGATCCGATAGGGAAGTTCCAAGAGCTGTAGAATATGCTCTGCATTCGCAAGAATCTCCTGCAGCATGCCCTCTGATACGCCCTCATCATTCCGACATAAGATAACTTGTTCAATTTTTGAGAATTGATGAACACGGTACAGGCCACGCACGTCTCGTCCCGCCGATCCTACCTCACGGCGGAAGCAGGCCGACATTCCGGCGAGTCGCATTGGCGAATCCAGTTCGACAATCTCATCGCTATACAGCGAGACAAGCGACACCTCCGATGTGCCTACCAGCCAGCGATTGTCTCCGTTTAGCTCATAGGTCTGATCCATCCCGCCGGGGAAGAAGCCCGTACGTTCCAGCGCTTCCGGACGGACAATCACGGGAACATCCATCACCGTGAACCCGCGGGCAGTTAGTACATCAATGGCCAGCCGCTGTACAGCGAGATGTAACAACAACCCTGCACCCTTCAGCACATAGCTGCGTGGGCCGCCTGCTTTGACGCCACGGGGGATATCGATGATATTGTGGAGCTCGCCTAGCTCTACATGATCACGCGGTTTAAAGCCGAATTCCGGCAACGTTCCGGTTCGTCGCAGTTCTACATTATCTTTATCATCATGGCCAATCGGTGTATCCTGCGATACAGGGTTTGGTGCGAGCAGCATGAGTTCTCCACAGCGCCGGTCTGCCTCAGTTAGTTCTGCCTCATAGAGATTCAGGCGGTTGTTCAGTTCTCTTACTTGTTCTTTAACTGCTTCTCCTGCCACGCTGTCACCCTGTCGTAAAAGTCGTTCAACCTCTTTGGTCAGCCCGTTACGCTGGGCTCTCAACTGTTCCGTATCTTGGCGCAATTCGCGCCGTTTCTCATCCCATTCCAGCAGTTCATCCAGTGGGAAGTCGACTCTTTTCCAAGCCGTAATGTTTCTTACAAGTTCCTGATTGTCTTTGATCCAGTTCATATCCAGCATACCGTTTCGCTCCTTTTTGGTTAAAAAAACGCAAAAAACGCCCTCATCCATGGGACGAGGAGCGTCAGCTCGCGGTGCCACCCAGGTTGATCGAATCTCCTTAACTGCAGGAACAATCCGACCCTCTTTGGTCTTCGCGGTAACGGGCGAAACCCGGTGAACTTAGGGAGTTGTTGTAGACTCCGGTCGCAGACGCCTCACGGTTGGATGCCGATCATTGGCCTGATTGTTGGATTTAATATTGTTGCTTATTATAACGTAAGAGTAGGAGGAGCGCAAGTGGTTATGGTTTGACAAAAATATCAATTCTACGTTAGGATTAGTATTAATTTAAAGTAATTTTGTCGGGATAATAAATAAAGCAGTGTGAGCTGCTTAAGTGGGATGGAAGAGGTGGAAAAGTGGCTAAAATTGTTGTGATTAACGGAACGCCTTCCCTGGTATCGCGTATCAATGCAGCTATAGAATATGCGGAGGCCAGCTTAACCAATCAGGGCTTCGAGGTTGAGCGTATTAACGTAGCAGAACTACCAGCGGAGGATTTGATTCACACTAAGTTTGAAAGTGAGTCTATCGTCAAAGCCAATGGCCTTGTAGCGGAAGCTGATGCGGTAATTGTGGTTAGCCCGGTTTATAAAGCTTCTTATACAGGCGTGTTGAAGACCTTTTTAGATCTGGTTCCACAAAAGGGATTGGCCGGAAAAGTTGTACTCCCGCTGTTCATGGGCGGCAGTCTTGCACATCTGCTCACAATTGATTACGCATTGAAACCTGTGTTGTCTGTACTGGGCGCGCGTTACATTCTTGGCGGCGTCTATGCCGTGGATTCTCAAGTGGTTCGTAATGATCACGGAGTGGTAGAGCTTGCTGAGGAGCTGAAGCTGCGCCTGAACGATGCATTAGATGAGCTTGCAGAAGAAACTACACATCGTGTGGAACGCAAGGCATAAGACTAAGTAGCAAGCCTTCTGTGCTTAGTGCTAATAACAAACGTATAAGCGTCTCTTTCATCCCTGATACCAGGGGAGAGGGGCGCTTTTTGCATTATATAAGCTATAGCAAAAAGGCCATCTCACTAAGAAAGTAGAGAATGGCCTCTTTTTTATATAGGGATCGTTATATATCCGGTCTTACAAATCGTCGAATCCGTTATCGTCGCCAACCTTACCATAGTTGCGGGACTTAGCTTCGAAGAAGTCAGTTTTGGTAGCATTAAGCGCATCATCGGAGAAGGGTTTGATCCAAGGCATACAGTTAACGTCAACACCTTGATAAGCTTTTTCCATACCCATCAAAGTCAGACGTTTGTTCGCTGTATATTTGATGTAGTCGCTAAGCTCGTTAAGATCAATACCACGCACGTTAGTAAGTGTGTAATAAGCCCAGTTGGTTTCGAGCTCTACCGCGCGGTCGATGGTACGGTATACGTAATCCATGTTTTCTTTGGTGTTCAGCTCAGGGAAGTCTACAAGCAGCTGCTTAAATACTTCTGCGAAGAAGTAGCAGTGCTGATTCTCGTCACGTTGAATATAAGAGATCATTTGGCTGGTTGCCATCATCTTCTGGTCACGGGCCAGATTGTAGAAGAAGGCGAAAGTGCTGTAGAAGAAAATTCCTTCCAAGATGAGATCTGCTACCAGCGCATGGAAAAAGGTCTGTCTCGTAGGGTTATCACGGAACTCTTGATAAATATCAGAGATAAACTGATTACGTTCCAGCAGGACAGGGTCTTTTTTCCAATATTCAAAAATTTCCTTCTGCTCACTCTCCGACACGATAGAGGAAAGAACATAGGAATAGGATTGGTTATGCACCACTTCTTGCTGCCCGATAATAGCGGAGATAGCTTCCAAAGAGGAATCGGTGAAATAACGCTTCACGTCGCTCACGAACATCGTCTGCATCGAATCCAGCACAGCGAGTAGGGAGATATTAATCTTAAATACGCGTTGTTCCTCGGCATCCAGCATCGGGAATTGTTGCGCATCCTTGGACATTGGAATTTCATCCGCGATCCAGTGATTAAGCAGCAGCACCTTATACAGCTTGTACATATGAGGCATGCGAATATCGTTCCAGTTCAGAATACCTGAGCATTCACCGTCGATAATGCGTGTGGATTGGTTAGGTGCTTCAGTATTAAAAATCTTTTGTAATTGCATTTCTTATCCCTCCATTTTTTGCGCTGGTAATCTTTCTTTGGTGTCTTGTTCATAGAAAGACGGTGATGGAGTAACGGAGAGGAAGTTTGGAGCTGTAGGAGCGTCAGCGTTCGCCCGAAAGCTTTCCGTAGGAAAGCTCGCATCGAAAGCATATGCTGTCATCGGATGTCATCCGCTAATAGCGGTAAAGATCTAGACCTCTGATGACAACAGCGGCCGGAAGCCCAAACATTCCTCGCAGTTACGAAATTCATCATCGTTTTTCTATTCAGGGCACTAAGATAATTAGCTAGCGCAAGATTCACACTCTTCTATAGTCAAAGCACGGCTACGCACATAATAAGTTGATTTCAAGCCGCCCTTCCAGGCATTCAGATGCAGTTCCAGGAACTCGGTAGCCTTGATGTCAGGACGGACATACAGGTTGAAGCTTTGGCCTTGATCGACGTGACGCTGGCGAGCAGAAGCCATGCGGATCGACCAGTTTTGGTCAATCGTAAATGCTGTCTTATAGTACCAGATCGTTTTGTCGGACAGATCCGGTGCTGGGTTAGCAATCTTATAAGTTGTTTTTTCTTCATAGGAAAGCAGTTCATACAGCGGATCAATGCTGGCGGTAGAGCCGGCAATAATCGATGTAGATCCATTCGGCGCAATGGCGAACATCCAAGCGTTACGTACGCCGTCCTTAGCTACTTCTTCTTGCAGCTCGCGCCATTGCTCAGTCGTTACATATTTACCTTCTTGCTCACCGCTAACATACCCGCGGGAAGTGAAGTATGCGCCAGTCTCCCAATCGGATCCAGCAAATTTCGGATAACGGCCTTTTTCACGGGCAAGCTCCATGCTCGAACGAACCAACAGGTAGTTGATATGTTCATATAAATGATTGTTATATTCTACGGCTTCATCGGATTCCCAACGAATGCCCTTGAGTGCCAATAGGTGATGCAGGCCGAATGTGCCGAGACCTACTGCGCGGTACTGGCTGTTCGTGTATTGTGCCTGCAGAACTTCAATATTATTAATGTCGATTACGTTATCAAGCATACGAACTTGGATCGGAACAAGTCTTTCTAATACGCCAGCTGGAATCGCCCGTGCTAAGTGAATCGAATTCAGGTTGCAGACTACGAAGTCGCCAGGGATTTTGGAAATAACGATCCGGGTCTGGCCATCTTTAGTTACTAATTCTTCTTGCTCAATAACTGTTGCAGACTGATTCTGCATAATTTCTGTACACAGGTTGGAGGAGAAAACCATACCTTGATGACGGTTTGGGTTGGTCCGGTTCACGGTATCGCGGTAGAACATGTACGGTGTACCTGTTTCTAGCTGTGATTTCATAATCCGTTTCATGATGTCGATCGCAGGAACAGTGATCCGGGATAATTCCAGGTTCGCTGTAGCTTCAGCATATTTTTCACGGAAAGTACCTTTGCCAAGCTCTTCATCGTAGAAATCTTCCAATCCTAGTGGACGGCCATTTTTATCTGTCCAGCCCATGACCTTTTTCACTTCATGAGGGCAGAAGAGGTTCCAATGGCTGCGCGATTCTACAGCTTCCATGAACAGGTCAGGTAGGGAGACGCCATGGAACACGTCATGTGCACGCATGCGCTCGTCACCGTTGTTCAGCTTAAGATCGAGGAAAGCGAGAATATCTTTATGGAATACATCAAGATAAACAGCTACAGCACCTTTACGTGTGCCCAACTGGTCTACGCTGACTGCTGTATTGTTCAACTGGCGAATCCAAGGGATTACGCCGGAGCTTGTGTTCTTGTGGCCACGGATATCCGAACCACGTGCTCGTACTTTTCCAAGGTAAACGCCGATGCCGCCACCCATTTTGCTTAGACGTGCTACGTCTGTATTGGAGTCAAAGATACCCTCTAGGGAATCGTCTACAGTATCAATAAAGCAGCTGGATAGTTGTCCAGCGACCTTTTTGCCGGCATTGGACATTGTAGGTGTAGCAGCAGTCATGTAGATGTTGCTCATAGCCCAATAAGCTTCTTTTACAAGCTCAAGACGTTTCTCAGCTGGCTCACGGTGCATCAGGTACATAGCAATAATCATATAACGTTCTTGTGGAAGCTCCATTACACGGCCGTCAAAATCATGCGCCAAATAACGGTCGGATAGCGTAAGCAGGCCGATATAGTCAAACAAAAGGTCGCGTGTATAATCGATACACCCGCCTAGTTCGATAATTTGTTCTTTGGTGTAATGACTTAGAAGTTCTTCGCGATAGATTCCTTTTTTCACGAGATCCGTAATTAGTGGATACAATTCACCGTAAGGCTCTTCTGGATAAGCTTTGTAGCGGCGATGAACGGCAGCTTTTTTATAAAGGGTAGTCAGAAGGGCGCGGGCAGCTGCGAACTTCCAGTTAGGCTCTTCTTTTGTTACAAGCTCTAGAGCGCTCATGGTGAAGGCATTGCTGATTTCTTCTCCGCTTACCGAGTCACGACGCAGTTTGGAATTCACTCCACGCAGCAAAGTTTCTTTATTTAGTTGATCGAGACCTTCCAGAATACGGTCAGCGTAGACGGAGAGACGGTTCTCATCAAAAGCCAGTTGGCGATTATCCGGTTTTACTACGAATTGCGGCATGGTTAGTTCATCCCTTCTTATTTCAAATTAATTTTCAATATCAAAAATTGATATATTATAGCGCAGCAGGCTGCCACAGAAAGACCTCCGAGCCGTTCATGCTGGCCGGAATGTCGATAATGCGTTGGTTGGAGCTTCCCCGGTAGAGAAGCGTAGTATCTTTCAGTTCTTCTACAAATCTTCCATCTATTAACACCTGACACTGTTTAAGTAGATTCCACTCCGGCGTACCGGGAAGGGCTGTAAGTTCTTCGTACTTATAACCACTGTAAATCCAGATTGAGAACTCTGGCAGTACAGTGCGAAGCTCATAAATGAACCCCAGCAACTCTTCTGCTGAGAAAAAAGGATCGCCGCCTGCCAGTGTCAGACCATCCAGCAAAGGGTTAGCGGCGATTTCTGCGATGATTTCATGTTGTCGTTCTAAGGTGAAGACTTCTCCATATTTAAAGTTCCATGTCTCGGGATTAAAACATCCCGGGCAACGATGGCGGCAGCCGCTGAGAAAGAGGACGGCCCGCATGCCCTCTCCCTCGTTAATCGACTCCGGATAGTAACCGCAAATATTCATAGATGCTTAACGCGATCCCGAACTTCAGCTTGTTTGGCGGCATTAAAGCGGGTCTGATAGTCGCCGGTTAAATAACCTGTAACTCTGCGCAAACGGCGGATGTGCACGTCATTCTCATGTGCGTTGCAGGAAGGACAGTTTGTCCCAATTACGCCTTCGTATCCACAGCTGGAGCAGCGGTCAATCGGATGGTTAATGCTGAAATAACTGACCTGTTGTTCGAGCGCATATTTAATGATTTTGATAAAAGCCGATGGGTTGTTGCGGGCATTGCCGTTTAATTCGACATAAGAAATAGCCCCGGCATTGCAGTATTCATGGAAAGGAGCTTCCAAGCTGATCTTCTGAGCAGCACCCAGATCGAAGTATACAGGGATGTGAAAAGAGTTCGTATAATATTCACGGTCGGTTACGCCCGGAATGGAACCCAGTACCTTGCGGTCAACTTTGGTGAATTTACCGGACAAACCTTCTGCTGGAGTTGCGAACAGGGTGATGTTAAGATCCAGTTCCTCACTTTTCCGATCGCAATAGTCCCGCATATGACGCACGATAGCCAGCGCCTTGGCATGAACTTCCATATCCTCGCCATGGTGTTTACCGTACATAGCTTTCATACATTCCGCCATACCGATGAAGCCAAGAGACAGACTGCCATGCTTCAGCAGATCGCCTACAGTGTCATCAGGTGCAAGATGTTCGCCGCCTTCCCAGACGCCTTCTCGCATCATGAAATCGGAAGCTTTAGCTTTTTGTGCGGTTTGGATGTGGAAGCGATGAAGAAGTCCTTCCAGCGCAATATCCATGTAATGATTTAGATCTTCATAGAAGCCAGCTTCGTCTGCGACGGTACGTCTGCCTGTTACTGTGCCGTGTGCCAGACCTAGCCGAACCAGATTCAGTGTATTAAAGGAAAGGTTGCCCTTCCCAGAGCAATGATTACGCCCAAAACGGTCACCGAGCACTCGGGTTCGGCAGCCCATTGTAGCGAACTCCGTATCAGGATCACTTGGATCATAATACTGCAAGTTGAGCGGAGCGTCCAGATTAGCGAAGTTTGGATATAGTCTGCGCGCAGAACATTCAGCCGCTTTTAGGAACAGTTCATAGTTAGGATCGCCTTGCTGTTGATTGATTCCTTGCTTGCATTTGAAGATTTGAATCGGGAACACTGGTGTTTCTCCGCTGCCAAGTCCGTTCATAGTTGCGGTTAGCAGAGAACTGATCACAAGCTGACCTTCTGGTGAAGTACAAGTACCGTAGTTGATGCTGGTAAACGGTATTTGTCCACCGGATCGGCTGGACATGGTATTCAGATTATGTACCATACTTTCAGCCGCTTGCAGAGTTTCGATTTCGGTTTCCTTTAGTGCAAAACGGAACGCTCTTGGATATAACTCCGCCAGATCGGTCCGGCTCATCGTAATCTCGCCCAAAGATTCATCAGCTTGTCCTTCTTCAAAATAATTCAGACCCTTGCGGAACAGCTTGGCGAAGGATTTGGTTACATAAGGTGCCAGATCATAGTCGAGTTTATTGGCGGATACACCACCATATTGAGCATTTTGCTGGGATTGGAAAATAATCGCTACCAGAGACATAGCTGTCATTATTGAGTTCGGAGGACGAACGCTGCCGTTGCCGGTATTGAAACCTTCACGGAGAAGTTTATCAAACGGGATAAAAATACAGTTCGTCGTTCCAATCGCGTATTGATCCAGATCATGCACATAGACGACATTGTCATCAATAGCCTGCACTAGCTGTGGCGGCATCGTAAAATTGCGGGCGTACCATTTTGAATATTCACTGCCGAACTTGCTCATTTTACCGGAGAAACTCTCTCCATTCAAATTGGCATTCTCGCGCAATAGGTCCATATCCCGACTGTCGATAATATCCCGGCCTAAATCAATGAGCTCTTCTAAAAGAACTTCCCGTGCATTTTCTACTCCATTAAATTGTCTCTCCAACAACGTCATTGTACAGCTCTCCTCTCAGTATAAAAGAAAAACATCTATCATCAAATCCATATATCCATAAGAAGTTGGACTGCTATAGCAGTCGTATATTTGTTCAGATTACATAAAAAAAGCATCCCCTACCCGAGGATGGCAGAAAATGCCCGATGCGTTATGTAAATATCCACACGGATATTTGCAGAGGTCTCTACGTAGATGACCGCATGCGGACACCATCCCTGTTCCTCGCAGGCATCAATAGTTGGTGTCGTCGAAACAGGTAGGTCTCCTGGCTTCCGTGGGATCTCTCGGCGCCTTCCCAAGGGTGTTCCTAACCCTCAGTGGCATTTGCCGGGAGATGTGGATTCTCAAGCTTCCCAGAAGCTTAAGAAGGCCATCCGGTTACAGTGGCGGGACCGCAGCGGATTCTCACCGCGCTTCCCTATTAAGCTCTAAATCCGGTTAAGGATCAAAGCGCCTGTCTCCACTATATTTTGTTGTCGTTAGATAAAAATAACCCAAGATGTTGTGTTTGTAAACAGTTTTTTAGAAAACCCGCGCGGGGAGCGGGTTCTTTAAAAGTACTCCACAAATGATCCACAGGCTGTCCATAAGTAATCCACAATTGATCCACAGGGAGATGCGAAATGATTCATAAATTGTCCGAAAAGATGCCACAAAGAGTCCATAAATATAGTGCAGATGACCCTAGAATTTGCTCATGAGAAAATACCCTTAGCCCAAAGTCATATTTTGGAGTAATCAGAAGAAATAGAAGAGATAAGGGAGGATAATCTTGCTTAGTTTGTGACAGAGCGGTGGAATTGTTACAATGGAAGGAGACAGCTACTATAAAATTTCGAGGAGGTATTCTCATGCCTATTGCTGAAGTTACAGTTATTCCAATTGGAACAGGCAGTACCAGTCTTAGCAGCTATGTTGCGGATATGCAGCGGGTGCTGAAGACAGTAGAAGGGATTACTTATGAACTTACGTCCATGGGGACGATCATCGAAGGGCCTCTGCAACGCATTTTTGCCGCGGTAGAAGCTTTGCATGAGTCTCCTTTTTCCGCAGGTGCAGAACGTGTCTCTACCTCACTTAAAATAGACGACCGCCGCGATAAACCCTCTACTAGCCGTGGAAAGTTAGAGTCTGTGGAGCGTAAGCTACAGGTGGATTAGCATTTTAGAAGGGCGGAAAACAGGGAGAAATAGGCTTGCGTTTCTGGCTGGAAGTTGTATAATATTTTTTGTTTGACAGAAGAACAGCGTTAAGCTGGTGTAGCTCAGGGGTAGAGCAACGCACTCGTAATGCGTAGGCCGGGGGTTCAATTCCCTTCACCAGCATATCTAAGAATGGCGCAATGGCGCGGTTTTCCGAGGTTTCGGGACCGCGTCATTTTTCATTAAATCCCCTGGCTTCTAACATTCTTCTAACCTTTAGTTAAGTAAAGTGGGGGTTTCAGTCGAAATCGCGACCTCTTTACGCGTTCCAAGAATGGAATCGCCGATACCCCGGAGCACCGCTTCCTGCAGATTGGGGAGAACATGTGAATAAGTATCCAGAGTGATATTTATTGATGAATGGTCCAATCTTTCCTGAAGTCGAATATGATGGACAGCCAATGCCGTTCCCTGTTCTTCTGGAGAAACGTATCAAGGAAGATAAGACATGGCGCGAAATCGCTAATGAAAACGGTATGACTAGTGGTCACTGTCGAGCAGACGGAAGGTGTGGCGCAAGCTGACAGCAATCAGAATGAAGAATGGTGGAGGAGGAGCATCATAAGCTGCTTTTCTCTTGCGGGGGCAGATCGGTTAGATGGTAATTACTATAAAAATAAAAAAAGACACCACAAGGTGTCTTAGTACAGATACTTTTCGCTCGAATTTCACGAGCTCGTCAGTGAACTGAGTTCATAAGCAAGACTGGCTACGGCTAACAGATGAAGAGATAAAGTAATATCAATGTTAAAATGTGCGGTAATATTAATTTTCATAGATAACCACGCTCCTAAAGTATAAATACACATAAAGAAAACTTTATAAAGCGCTTGGCCTGCCATCATCAGTGCCAGGTAGCCATCCTGTACAGACGCCTTAGCGTTTCGACAATAACATTATACTTAATATTTTGTGTTTTGCCAAAAAAAGGACCCCCTATTCTTGGTCGGGGTGGCGGTTCTGTGTGGTTTCTCAGCGCTTTGGAATCATGATGGTCATTGAGGCTCCACGCACGCGGCTGCAGAATGATCAAATGGAAGTTACGTTTCGGTATTCATATCTGCTGTATGCTCTGAACTTGATTATCCAAAATAACGGGCAGCAAGTTCAGAAGGTTAACGGATTTTTTATTGATACAGGTTGAATTTAATGTTTGATACTGTTGTTATGCTAACGGGAAAGGATAGTTTAATAAAGGAGTTACTTAAGACTGGAATAATGAGCAATGTGACAATTATGTCATTCTGAATTGAATATTGTTAGGTTAATCGATGGGGAAGTTTACGTGTCTCCCTTATACTGGAAATTAAATGATTTTATTTCCGAAAGGGGACAATGCACTAATGACTGATGTAATTAAAGCAATAATACTTGGCATAATAGAGGGCTTAACTGAATTTTTACCAGTATCATCTACTGGACATCTTATTCTAGCAGGCGATTTGCTTAGCTTTGAGGGAGATGCTGCAATAACTTTTAAAATTGTTATTCAGTTGGGTGCAGTGATGGCAGTTTTAATTCTTTATTGGAAAAGGTATTTGAAGATTGGGGTTAATATGATTAGAATGGATTTTTCCAAAAGCAAAGGATTAAATGTCATTCATATGATTTTGGCTATGTTACCAGCATTAATCCTATATCTTCTCTTCAAGGACACAATAAAAAGCCAATTATTTGGCCCAACCCCTGTTTTGATCGGTCTAGTTGTTGGTGGCGTGTTGATGATCATTGCAGCGCGGAATAGGCGGACTGAAACCGCTGGTACTATCGATGGGATTAATTATAAACAGGCTTTCGGAATTGGTCTGTTCCAATGCTTGGCGTTATGGCCGGGATTTTCGAGATCAGGTTCGACGATTTCAGGTGGCCTGTTGCTTGGCACTAGCCAAAAAGCCGCTGCAGATTTTACATTCCTTATTTCTGTGCCTGTTATGTTTGGTGCAAGCTTGTTGGATTTGTACGATAGTCGTGATTTGCTGAGTTCTGACGATTTGCTTCTAATGTTAATTGGCTTTGCGACATCCTTTCTTGTGGCAATGATTGCAGTAGTGACGTTCATCAAACTGATTAAGAGACTTCGATTGGAGTGGTTTGCTCTATACCGGTTTGTTTTAGCAGCTCTCTTCTATTTAATTGTCATACAGTAATTGGGCAAATGTAAAGAAAATTGTAGCCTTAATGGATTACGGGGGAAACCCTATCGAAACCGTTATTCAAAATAGCGGAATGGAATGGACAATCTTAAGGCCGTCAGAATTTATGAAGAATGCATTATATTTTTGGGCAGAATCCATTCAAAAAGAAGGAATTGTAAGAACGGGATTCCCTGATGCTTTGGGCGTTAGAATTCACGAGGCAGATATTGCCGCTGTTGCAGTCAAAGTGCTCACTGAAGAAGGCCACCATGGGAAAATATACGCTTTAACTGGTCCGCAATCGTTATCTAACGGTATGTATTGTAAAATTACGAACTTCGCAACTTGCTAGCTTGCTAGCTTGCTAAATTATTCCTAAGGATAATTTGCTAATCAACTGCTTAAAGTTTATATACAAAATAGTCCAGACGAACCATACTTAACTTATTGATTCGAAAGTGCCGAAACCCTGCCAGATGGCGGGGTATTTCGTTATCAGGAGGTTATGAGATGTGAAGCAATGTATGATTACAAAAAAATGTATAAATTTTATATTGGAAAAACGATCTAAAGGTAAGAGACCAGTCTAAAGATTCGTTATATTACATAGGAATGATCATGTTGAGTAATGTATACAAAGTCCTTAAGACAGACTCTGAATTTTTAACGGCTGCTCTGTCACAGTCTCATATACTACGGGTCCATCAAAATTGCTGGAGCCCGGTTCGTTCGGGACCGATTTGAACTCAGAGCATACATAAAATAACCCCCCCAGTGAGTTTGCACTAGGAGTTCCAGTGAAGGAAACAAGGTTAGAGTTTCCTTATCAATATATGCACTATAAAGGTTGTAATCGGATATATTTTACTACCCAAAGCGGAAATGAAATAATACCATTACCTGTGTTTAAATGGACGAATTGGTCAC
The DNA here is from genome assembly GCF_038002785.1 of Paenibacillus sp. FSL H3-0310. Lineage (NCBI taxonomy): Bacteria > Bacillati > Bacillota > Bacilli > Caryophanales > Paenibacillaceae > Paenibacillus > Paenibacillus sp. FSL H3-0310. The sequence goes on along the minus strand of NZ_JBBODC010000002.1, from coordinate 517,411 downwards.
TAAAATTTTCTTCGCAAATGCCTTCAAAGGTTTCGCCACTGATTAAGTATAGGCGCACTGGTGAATGTTCTTTTATTGACTCTTCGACTCTTTTGTTGATCAAAACAAGCCACCTCTTTTTTTAAGTGATTACATTATCACTAATGCTATACCTATAAACACATTTATCCCAACTCAACAATAAGTGTGAATTTATATGTGAAAAATAATACATATATTTATGTTTCAAAAGAGTATATACTGGATTCACTATCAAGTTGTGATTACCAACTAGAATTTTTTTGGTGAGTTTAGATCACATCTTCTTATCATTTGGGGAGGTGTCTTATTTGGAAAAAACCCTTAATTATGTACAAGATTTTAAATTGCTTGAAGAACGAATTAATGCATTTATAAATTATGATTCATGCATTGAATACGTAGAAGGATCTGAAGAAGTTGTAGCTGGCGGGGCCTTTGCCTGGACCAAGTTAAAATCGGCGGAGAGCTATAAACAAGAGCACATTGATGCTGACTACGTAGAATTAGCAGAAAGGGTACGTACAGTACTGGAAAACGAACATAGTCCTAACATTGAAAAGTTTGAGCGTAGTTATGAGCTAGTAATGAATTATATCCGACAAGATACTTTTCTCTGGGTACCTGGTTTGAAAAGTGTTATTGAGAGTATAAAATCTGAATTGGATTTGCAACAATTTTTTCTTAATCAATATAAATAGTAAATTTAATGCGTCAATCATAAGTGGTGACTAGCTATTTCATAGGTGTCTTATAAAAAGCTTAATTATATAAATTGAGAATGATACTTTTAATTCAATTAATTCTACATACAGTTTTCTTCCTTTGAATTTGGGAACAATACTAAAGCCTCCATTTATAACTTCATAAAAAAGCCCGTCAATTTTAAATGGTTGGCGGGCTTTTTTTGTTTATTAAATTGTATACTCACTGACTTCAAAGGTTAGTATTTTATCGTAAATGACATAATCTTTTCTACTGGTAAAAGGCCCCTTATTATTATCGTGCTTATTAATGGCATAAGATGCAGTTCCTGCACCAGTTTGTTTATTCTCATACCAATTTATAAAGGCATTAACCTCATCCATACTTAAATCAAATTCTTTTTCAAGTCCTGTATTCATTGTTATGACAAGTATAGCGCGATCACCAGTAGGTTGCTCCGGACCCGGTGTTGGTTCAGGGGTTGGTGTTGGTGTAGGAGTAACTTCAGGTATAGGTATAGTGATTGCTTCTACTGTTGATATAGCGGCAGTTTGATTCGAACCTCCGATGATAAAAATAGTGTTGTTAATTACCGCGGCTGAATTTTGAAATCTCCATGAAGTTAAGTTGGTAAAAACACTCCATGTATCAGTTTGAGGACTGTACTTCTCAACAGAAAGACCATAACCTAAATAATAGATCTCTCCATTTATTACAACTGCGGCACCACCGGATCTTTGAGTGGGCATACTCTTTTTTTCAGTATATGTGTCTAACACAGGATCATATTCATAAAGATTTTTGAAGAATATTGAAGCACCTGCTGCAACATTGGTCCCGCCAGTAATGTAAATTTTATCATTAACAGTAGCGATAAAAGGGCCATTCGGGTTAATAGGCATATTATTTTTAAAAGTCCATTGATTAGTTGATGGATCGTATTCCTCGACGGTAAATAATGAAAGTCCGCTGCTATCTTTTGATCCACCAAAAACGTATATTTTCCCATTGACTACCGCTGAACTTGACCATGATCTAGGAGTTTGTAATGGTGATTTTGTTTCCCAACTGTCTGCTATAGGGTCGTACATTTCAACAACGTTGGTTCTACCCCCGCTATAGTAACCTCCAATAACATATATCTTATCGTCTATAACTGCAGCAGTTGTTGCGGCTCTAGCAGTGGGCATACTTTTTCTTTCAGACCACTTGTTAGTTTCTGGAGTGTACATGTAAGTTTTATTTGTTCTTGTTCCTGTAGCTGCCTCTCCTGATCCATTTGCTCCCCCGAAAATATATATCTTTCCATTCAACTCTGCTGATGCTGATCCCATCAAGTTTATGGGCAAACTAGCTTTTGTTTCCCATTTTACAGTTTCTTCAGCGGATACAGAAAAGGCTGAGAACAGACTTAAGATAAGAATTATAGAACTAAGTAGTAATGTTGTTTTTTTTAACAAAAGAATACAACTCCTTATGTATATTAATAACTATACAAATTTATCTAACTCATCAAAGATTGTCCAAACATAAATTCCTATTTATGAAATATAGTGATAGATAATCAATATATTCTTTTATATTCCATAATAATAATAATTTGTTATTGTATAAAGAATGTATGTAAAACAAAGGGGATAAATATCATGCGGTGTATAACAATACGGCAGCCTTGGGCGACCTTAATTGCTCTTGGTGAAAAAGAGTTTGAAACTCGTTCATGGAGAACAGCCTACCGCGGCGAGTTAGGCATCCATGCCGGAGTGAGGATTGACAAAAAGATTTGTGAACAGGAACCGTACAAATCAGTATTGGCGAAACATGGCTATACAGCGAATAATTTGCCGACAGGAGCTATTATTGCTACAGGTCAGCTCGCGGGATGTTATGTGGTTACTCCAGAGGTGGATTTAAGGGAATGGATCAATGGGAACGAATATGATTTTGGCGACTATAGTGAAGGACGGTTTGCCTGGAAGCTTGAAGGGGTTCATCCATTAAGCCATCCAATTCCAGCTAAAGGTCGGCTAAGCTTGTGGGAGCACTCTACTCACTTCTGAACGGCGAACAATATTTTTAATGTAATTTTTATGTGCCTATCAGCTTTTTTTCAGGTTCGAGGTATATATTAGAGACACCAAACACCCCCCAGTGTTTTGTGGTATATCTCTCTCAGGTCTTGCCAACTCCCATGGTAAGGCCTATTTTTTTGTTCACTAATTGATTGGGGGGAGAGAGCGCAGCGGCTTCTATACAGCTTTACTTAATCTGGTACTGTTCTTCGTAACTCTTAAAAGATGAAATATCCAGCCCTAGATATCTGCGCATATGGATGGCAGCCTGAGCCGCAACAATGTCATTCAACAGCAGCATTCGTTCATGATAGCCACGACATATATACTTGGCTTCAATTCCCGTATTAAGTCTGTTTTGCTCATACACCTTGATTCCCCGTCTTCTCATTTCTGCACGAACATCCCTTAGATCTGTTGTAGCTACTGCAGCAGCTGTTCCAAGCACCTCCAGATAAGGGGCGGGTGTTCGTAAGTGTGTAGATAAAATGGCGGAGTCCCGTTCGAAAGCTGATAAAATCATCGGAAGCAATAAATAAGATTTCACCAGCATGTTGTCCCTGCTTTCTGCTCTATGCATGAATCTCATCACCTCTAATAGGAACGTATATTCGTATTCTACCCCGATATTCCAAAAATAATCAATGGTATTTCTAAACAGCTTATCCAATGTGATAAAATTCACAACTAAATAACGAAGAATAAATTATATTAAAAATTGTAATAATAAAAATTAATGTATCGAACGCAAATAAAGGAGAATTATGATGGAAAAAGAGGGCAGCCTCCAGCGTGGATTGTTTTTTGGTTTAATTCTGAGTGTTCCCTTATGGATATCCATATTGGGCTATATACAGTTACTTTAAAATTTAATGAAAAACCTTATGCGAAGCGCCTTTAGGCGCTTTTTTTGTGTGGTACTAATGCGGGGAATTATCGAAAGGAATTGATTGACAATTGTGGGTGTCGGGAGCTAAACTGTTATTAATTCAAAAGTATTAAAAGTCATAGACTGTTATTGGATAGAATGCTTCAGCTACCAGTTCTGGACTTGCAGTGTAATACATATATATAGTCATGATAATAGCAAACCGTCTGAAAGGGCGGGACGCAAAGTCCAGGAGTCTAAAGTGTCTTAAAGGCACAATGACCGTCCGACTGCCATGAGAAGGGAATTTCACTTCTTTTTGGCGGTCTTTTTTGTTGTTAGGTCCTTTAGAGTTTCTGGTAATTATTCTGATTAATATAAATCATAGTTTTAGGAGGTGTGCCATTTGAAAAGAAGAATAAAACCGTTACTCTCGCTTGTATTAGCTGGGATTTTGACGGTAGGTAGTGGGCTTTCCTCATTGGGAGCTGGAGTTGCTGGAGCTAGCAGTTCTTCTACATTGGGAATTGCAGCGGTCTACAACGTGTTTATTCTAGGGGATATAACGACAGTTTCGGATACGGAAGGAAGGTTTGCTGCTGGAGGTAACGTTAACTTAACCAACTATAGTGTTGGAGATAGGTTGACCGCTGCAGAGGTTTCCCTGACTGACACACTTGTTGTTGGAGGGAATCTTACTTTCAACGGAGGTACTGTTTATGGGAATATCGTGCACGGGGGAGATTTTTCAGGGAATGTAACGCTCCTCAAGGGTGGTACAAAAAGACAGGGGAGTACGATTGACTTTTCAGCAGTAGGTCAGTCTTTGAAGGACAAATCAGCAGAACTTGCAGCATTGCCGGCGAATGGAACAACAGTGTACCAATATGGCAGCCTTACCCTGACAGGTACAGATCCTGCGGTCAATGTTTTTAATGTTTCAGGAGATAACGTCTCTAATACCTACGGAATTACAATAAATGTTCCTTCAGGATCTACTGCAATTATTAATATTGATGGTTCTAACGTAAAAATGAAAAACTTCGGATTTCTACCTAATAACGTGTTGAACAGCAAGAAAATTTTGCTTAACTTTAGCCAAGCTGCGTATCTTGATATGGCAGGCATAGGTGTAATGGGAAGCATACTTGCCCCCTATGCTCATGTTGATTTTATTAATGGTCAGATTAACGGTACTTTAGTGGCGGCTTCACTCAAAGGTACTGGTGGTGGTGAATTTCACCACTATCCATACGATGGTGATGAACCCGGACCAACGCCGACACCAACGCCGACACCAACACCAACAGTGACGCCGACACCAACAGTGACGCCGACACCAACACCAACAGTGACACCAACGCCGACAGTGACACCGACACCAACACCAACGCCAACGCCAACGCCAACGCCGATAGTGACACCGACACCAACACCAACGCCAACGCCGACACCGACGCCGACGCCAACGCCTACAGTGACACCAACGCCGACGCCGACAGTGACACCAACGCCGACACCGACGCCAACACCATGTCCGACGCCGACAGTGACACCAACGCCGACGCCGACACCAACGCCGACAGTGACGCCAACGCCGACAGTGACGCCGACACCAACAGTGACACCAACACCAACGCCGACAGTGACACCGACGCCAACGCCGACGCCAACGCCAACAGTGACACCAACGCCGACAGTGACGCCAACACCGACGCCAACGCCGACGCCAACGCCTACAGTGACACCAACGCCGACAGTGACGCCAACACCGACACCAACGCCGACAGTGACACCAACACCGACACCAACACCGACACCAACACCGACACCAACGCCGACAGTGACACCAACACCAACGCCGACAGTGACACCAACGCCGACGCCGACAGTGACACCAACGCCGACGCCGACAGTGACACCAACGCCGACGCCGACAGTGACACCAACGCCGACGCCAACAGTGACACCAACGCCGACGCCAACAGTGACACCAACGCCGACGCCGACAGTGACACCAACGCCGACGCCGACAGTGACACCAACGCCAACGCCGACAGTGACGCCAACACCGACGCCGACACCAACGCCGACACCAACGCCGACGCCGACAGTGACACCAACGCCGACGCCGACAGTGACACCAACGCCAACGCCGACAGTGACACCGACGCCGACACCAACGCCGACGCCGACAGTGACACCAACGCCGACGCCGACAGTGACACCAACGCCAACGCCGACAGTGACACCGACGCCAACGCCGACGCCAACGCCGACAGTGACACCGACGCCAACGCCAACAGTGACACCAACGCCGACAGTGATGCCAACACCGACACCGACACCAACGCCGACAGTGACGCCGACGCCGACGCCGACGCCGACACCGACACCAACGCCGACAGTGACACCAACACCGACACCAACGCCGACACCAACGCCAACGCCGACACCAGCGCCAACGCCGACAGTGACGCCGACACCAACGCCGACGCCTGAAGCAACACCAACACCGACGGTAACGCCAGAGGTAACACCAACGGTAACACCAGAGGTAACACCAACACCAACGGTAACACCAACGTCGACACCAGAGACTTCGGTGTTCCCGACACCAACGCCATCATCCGTAATTGGCACTATAGTTCTTGCAGAAGATCCCGTGCCGCTTGGGCCTGTAGCTTCGCCGACACCAGCGCCAGTACCAACACCGTCGAATAGCACACAAGTACTTGTTGATGATGATGAGATCCCATTAGGTCCGGTACCGGCAGTGACACCAACGCCAACACCAACACCTGATGAAATCATCGTAGTGGACGATACGATCCCATTAGGTAAGCCACCTGTGAAGGAATTGCCAAAAACGGGTGAATCAAGTCCTGCACCTTACTATGTAGCAGGTTTAGGTTTTGCACTTATCGGATTATTAATGAGAACCAAGTTCTCCAAAAAGAATAAATAATAAAGGGTAGATCAACATAGAGTCGCTTTCGGGAGTGTTCCGATGGCGGCTCTATTTGTATGTCATGATTGCGATAGTTTGGTGCATTCTAAGTAGATGGTATACTCTTGTTGGAAAAGAAATGAAGAGGGGATGGCGAAGGCGAATTGATATGGTTCATTATTAGCGCTGTAATCATCATAGGGATTCTAATCTATGTGGGATTTTTCTTCTATGGTATTGCTATTAAACGAGCGCCAAAGGTATTTCTAAGTAATAATCCTAATCTGAAGGCTGATCCTCCGGTTGCCGGAGCTTCTTGGGGGGAGGGGAAGGATTGGGTCTCTCGCCAGAGCTTCGAGAATATTGAGATCGTATCTGCAGATGGACTTAAACTAAGGGGTTACTTACTCCAATCTAATCGTGCTGCGGGACGCACAGCCATTCTAGCCCACGGTTATTCAGGTAAAGCAAAGGATATGGGGGCGTACGCCAAAATCTACTACGAGACCTTAGGCTTTAACATCCTAATTCCCGATGCAAGAGGGCATGGAGATAGCGCAGGGGATTACATTGGTTTTGGTTGGCCGGAACGAAAAGATTATTTGCAATGGATTGAATACATGATTAAAAAGACTGGGCCCAGTGCTCAAATTGTGCTTCACGGCGTCTCTATGGGCGGTGCTACAGTGCTAATGACCTCAGGGGAAGATCTTCCGCCGCAGGTAAAAGCTATTGTTGCGGACTGCGCTTATACCTCAGTAAAAGCACAATTATCTTACCAACTACGACGCATGTATCGCTTGCCAAGTTTCCCTTTCGTTCAAAGTGCAAGTCTAATCACCCGCTTGAAGGCGGGGTATGGTTTTGGTGAAGCCTCTGCATTAAAACAAGTGCGGAAAGCGAAGGCTCCGATTCTTTTTATTCATGGGGATGCGGATAACTTTGTACCTTTTGCTATGATGAATGAATTGTATGAGGCATGCCAGAGTCCAAAAGAGAGGCTCATAGTACCGCAAGCGGGGCATGGATTGTCTTATGATACGGATAAGGCGGGGTATATAGATGTAGTAACAGCTTTTGTAAGTCGATATGTAAAATAAGTCCTGAACGTAGACAGCGCCCGATATCCGCTAGGTAGCGGTTATCGGGCGCCTATATTTTTCCACACATGACGTAGTCCTTGAATAAGGATCGTACCGTCATGCTTTCTCGTTATATTCATCCCCCGCCGTTCGTGAGTAACGGGTGTCTTGATTCCTTGTTATTTCCAGCAGCCGTGTGGCGAGAATAATCCTTCCAATACGACAAAAGCCCTACCTCTCTTTTGCCCTTGCGGCTCCATTGACCGCGCCAGTGTGAATCGGAATGCTATATTTCGAATTTAATCTCATAAAAAGGAAGAGTACTGCAAGAAAACATAAAGCCTCTTTGTCCAAAATGCCGATGTGTATAATAGTCGGCCTGACATCTTCTTGGTGGGGATATTCAATATATCGAAAAACAAATACCATATAAATATAACACACTATTGTTTAAAAGGCAAATATAATAATGAATTCCAAGATAAGGTTTATTTGATTCTAGAGAGGAACAAACCTCGATAAGGGGCGCTTAGATTTTGAAAGTAACTTAAATTGGGTTAATTGTGAATTATTCCGGAAAAGCTAGTATACCAGAGGAGATGGGCGATCTCGGTGCAAATGGGCTAAAATGTAAGTTGGATATTTTTGCAAACGCTACAAACTTCAACTGAAAATGCCAGAGACGAATGGGTTGTGTCTGCTGGGGTTATTTTGCGTGCCTATTTTGTGAACAGCTCTCTAAAACTGACAATAAACTCCAACATTGATTGAAGGATTGAGGGTAGACCGTTATAATTAATAAGTCTGGATTTTAATTAAAAAATAAGGGAGATTTTTATGAAACGCGCAGATGTGTGGCTGATTTCCATCGTATTGATTGCTGCGCTCGCTTTTCTCGTACCGAGATGGTTTTCGGACAATGATGACAAAGGTGGGGCCGGTAAAAATCTCATAGCCAATGTAACGGTGGACGGTGAGTTATTTAAAACGGTAAAGCTTACAAAAGAAGAACAAACCATTGAGGTCCGCACGGAACGCGGCTATAACATTTTGAAGGTGCATGATTACGGGATTGAAATGTACGATGCCGATTGCGCTGATAAAGTTTGCCTAGGTTTTGGTTTTATTACCCTGCCCAAACAGACGATTGTCTGTCTACCGCATAGAGTATTAGTCGAAATCACCAGTGCGTCGGGGGAGGATGATATAGATGCCTATGTCCAGTAGTGAATCTGCAACAGCTTTAAAAAGAACAGTGATTATTGCGATTTTCGCCGCAGTGGCAGTAGTGTTAAGTTTAATAGAGGCACAGATTCCGTTATCCGGGATGGGACTGGTGCCGGGTGCTAAGCTCGGACTGGCCAACATTATGATTTTGACTTGTATTTACTTTTTACGTGGACGGGATGCTTTGCTGCTTGTCATCCTCAAAACACTGCTTACTGCATTTCTGCTAGGTACCTTCTCAAGCTTGCTGTTTAGTTTATTTGGTTCACTTTTTAGCTTTGTTGTTATGTTTGTGCTGATGCTGATTAGTGGCAAAGGTAAGAGTATAAGCTTGATCGGAATTAGTATAGCCGGTGGGATTGCGCATAATATCGGTCAGCTGCTGGCAGCTTCTATGGTATTTGCATCACTTAGTATTTTTTATTATCTTCCCATGCTGCTGATCACTGGGGTAGTAACAGGAATTGCCGTGGGCTATGCAGTCCGTTATTTGGTGGCGTCATTGTCAAAAATATCGCTGTTTGAAGAATTTTTGGACTGATTAGTCACATCAGCGGAAGGATGACTAACATGAATGAATCATACGAAGGTCAAGACTTAGAGGGAGAAGGACAAGCAGTCATCTCTCTGGATGGGGTATCGTTTGGCTATGATCCCGAGCATCCGATTCTTCAAAATATAACGTTATCTATCTCTCAAGGACAATGGGTTAGCTTGGTTGGTCCTAATGGCTGCGGGAAGTCTACGTTGGTCAAGCTGCTCAATGCTCTGCTGCCTAAGGGGGCTGGTGAGATTGTGGTTAGTGGCATGCTGCTTAGTGAGGAAACGATCGGAAGCATTCGGCAATGTATCGGAATGGTGTTCCAAAATCCGGATAATCAGTTTATTGGAGCCACTGTAGAGGAAGATATCCTATTCGGCCTGGAAGGGCTTTGTTTGCCGTACGAAGAGATGGCTGAACGTTTGCACTCCTATACGACGAGACTAGGAATAAATCATCTGTTGTCCAAGCATCCGGGTGAGCTGTCGGGAGGTCAAAAGCAGCGTGTTGCTATTGCTTCCATTCTTGCTATGGAACCAGGCATCGTCATTTTTGACGAGGCCTCTTCTATGTTGGATGAAGGAAGCAGAAATGACCTTCTCGGTATTCTGCAGGATATGCGGGCAGAAGGGAAGTACACGATCCTCATGATTACGCATGATGCAGATGAGATTTTGGCATCGGATCGGGTGCTTGCGCTGCATGGAGGTGGTTTGGCTGCAGATGTTACACCGGCGGAGTTGTTCCGGAACGAGGAGCTTCTGGAAAAATGTCATCTGCGTGAACCTTATTCTTGGCGCCTTGCACGCGAGCTGCAGAACCAGGGCATTCATGTGGATGTTCCGACCAGTGAAAAGGAGCTTATAGATACGTTATGGCCATAGAATTACAGCAAGTAAGTTACACCTACGCTGACCGAAGCCTCTGGAAGCTGACGGCGCTCCGGGACATTAACCTCAGTGTACCCATTGGCTCGATGGTTGGTATTGCGGGGGCGACGGGCTCAGGTAAATCGACGCTGCTGCAATTGTTTAACGGGATACTGAAACCAACCGAGGGTACGGTAAAAGTACTTGATGTAACCATTCAGGCTGGTGAGAAGTCACCTAAGCTAATGCCACTGCGCCGCCGAGTCGGATTGGTATTTCAATTTCCGGAGCAGCAGATGTTCGAAGATACGGTCGAAAAGGATCTCATTTTCGGTCCCCTTAATTTCGGCATGAGTCTCGAAGAGGCAAAGTCACGTGCACGTCAGGCCATGTCAGATATGGGGCTGGATCTCGCACTGCTAGAGCGGAATCCTTTCCAATTGAGCGGTGGACAAATGCGTAAGGCGGCTATCGCTTCCGTGCTAGCTATGGACCCTGAGGTCATCGTTCTGGATGAGCCCACGGCAACGCTTGATCCCATTAGCCGTGCAGAGCTAATCAGCTTGCTGGAGAGATTATGTCGTGAGCAGGGCAGAACGATCATTATCGTTACGCATCGGATGGATGAGTTATTGCCCTATGCGGACAGCTGGGTTGTACTTAAAGAGGGCAGTACGGCGTTTCAGGGCAGTGTAAAGGCGCTTGCAGATGATCCTTCGATTCTGGAACAGTGTGGTTTGACGGTTCCGCAGTCCCTTCGTTACTGGCGTGCAGTTGCTGATCATTTAGGTCTTGTGGATGAAGCCCCCCGCTTGACGGCTGAGAGTCTGGCAGAGCTTATAGCTTCGCTGCCAGCGGAATCAATAAGCACTGGTAAGCCCGATGGAAAGAGGGATGACCATGAATGAGAAACTGATCTTAGGTCGGAGTATTGAGACCGGTTCGTGGGTGCACAAGCTGGATGCTCGTGCCAAAATCACTGGCATGCTATTATACGTAGCTGTTATCCTGCTCTCACGTTCGTGGATGGCCATGGCTGTGCTGGCTATTTTTTCGATAGCCGTTATGGCTTCAACGAAGATTCCGCTTAAATACTTCCTGAAAGCAGCTAAGCCTTTACGTTATTTAATGTTGTTTATCTTTATTGTGCAGGTGGTGTCTGTAAAGACAGGGGAGGTAATGCTGACTCTTGGTTCCTGGTCTATCTATGAGGGAGGGCTAAGATTAGGGGCATTTTCGGTCATCCGCATGTTCTTTCTTATCACCTTTACAGCGCTTCTGACCTTCACAACAACGCCGGGGAAGCTGAATCAAGGGCTGGAGGGGATCTTGATACCCTTCAAAAAGCTTGGCTTATCCCCTGACCGTATCACGCTGATGATCAGCATTTCACTTCGTTTCATTCCTACGATTCTAGATGAATCGCAGATCATAATGAAAGCGCAGGCCTCAAGGGGAGCCGATCTGAAAGAGCTGCCTTTGAAGGAAAAGGGACGGATGTTAGTCTCCCTGCTGGTCCCGATTATCGCCAGTGCTTTTAGGCGTGCTCAGGATCTGGTGTATTCCATGGAGGCCCGCGGTTTTCGCATGGATGCTCCCCGCAGTCGGTATCACCGCCTAAGGTGGGGCAAATTCGATACTGTTTTTATTGGGATGTTTGTGGTCATGGGAATTGCAGTAGCTTTGTTATAATACTCATTCCCTATTAGTAGTATCAACTTGGGAGGGAACTTGAATGGCACGTTATTTTAACGGTAGAGAAGTCGAATTACTCGCACCCGCAGGAACGTTTGAGATTTTCAAGGAAGTGATCCAATCACGGTGTGATGCAGTTTATTTTGGTGGACCTGTATTGAATATGAGAATGATGCGTAAAGGTTATAATCTTACTCATGAAGAGATCGTAGAGGCACTTGATATCGCACACCGTCTAGACAAAAAAGTGTATATCACTGTGAATAATCTTTTTAGTGAGGAAGATGTGGAGGAAGCTAGAGAATACTTGCGTTTCCTTGATGGTGCTCGGCCAGATGCCTTGATTGTTCAGGATATGGCAGTGTTGGAGCTTATTCGGGAGATGGAGCTTAACCTTCCTATTCACTCTTCTGTAATGATGAATGTTCACAACCTGGAGATGATCTATGCGCTGCGTGATCTGGGTGTAACTCGTGTAGTTACCTCGCGGGAAATGGACCTGCAGACAGCTAAGCTGCTTGGTCAGCGGAGTGGTATGGAGCTGGAATATTTTATTCACGGGGATATGTGCTCTGTGCATGGTGCAAATTGTTACTTCAGTTCCCATGTTTTTGGCATGAGCAGCAACCGGGGAAAATGTATGAAGCCTTGCCGCTGGGATTATCGGGTTAAAAAAGACGGATATGTATATCCTGCTGAATATCCACTGGCTGTCAAAGATATGTTTATGTATGAGCATCTTCCGGAATTGATTGAATCAGGTATTACTTCCTTCAAAATAGAAGGCCGTATGCGTGATAAGGATTTTATGGTGATGCTGGCGAATAGCTACGGCGAAGCCATTGACCGATATATCGATGATCCGATTGGCTTTGATCGTACGGTTGATACTAAAGAGCTGTACAACAACCGCAAGCGTGACTTTTCGACAGCTTATGCTTTTGGTAAACCAGGGTTAGCTAACATTAACCGTCGTTATGAAGGCACGGGCAAATTCTATAGCACTGGAAAAGTATTTAGCACCCCAACCGCAGAACGTGAGCTATCTGAAAAACGTGTAGAGGAATTGCGGGAACGTTTGGCGCAAGAAAAGAAACCTAAGGCAACAAAAGCGAAGCTGGCTGTACGTGTGAATAATATGGAACAGGCGCGCGTAGTATTGGAGCTGGGTGTGGATAGTTTATACTTGCCGGGGGATGTATTTGAACCGGACAGACCTTTTACAAAATGTGATATTAAGGAACTTGGTGAACTAAAAGGCGATAGCAAAATCTATTTAGGGTTGCCACGCATGATGACCGAGCTGCATTTTGATCAATATGATCAATTGCTTGGTGGAGAACGCTTGCCGATCGACGGTCTAATCGTTACTAATTTGGGAGCGATTCGCAGATACAGTTCTACAGGTTATCCGTTAATTGGAGATGGTAGTTTAAATGTCTACAATCATCTTTCAGCCCAATTATATGCAAAATTAGGTTTAACTCAGCTTTCGGTTTCACCGGAAATGACGCTGGAGCACTTTGCTACCTTTGCCTCGCGTTGTGAAACGCCTTTGGAAGTTGTTGTACATGGTACACCTGCACTAATGTATATGGAACATGATCTTTATGAGAATACTGAAGTAATGGAGCCTATTGCTGAAGAGGATAATCAATATGTGCACAATAATGTATTGGTTCTAAAAACAGACAAAGGTGAAAATCCGGTATATCGTGATCAGCACGGCCGTTGCCATCTTTTGTTCGCGAAAGAGCTCTGCTATTTGCCGTTGCTTGGTGAGATGATTGATCTAGGCATATCTAGTTTCCGTATTGAAGGAGCGACATATAGCGCTAAGCAGTTGCGTGAAATTATAATTTCTTATCAACAAGCTATGAATCGTACTGAAGTGAAAGATGATATGCTAGGTGGTCTTGAGCCCATTTATGCGGGTTATACTCTAGGTTCGCTGCAATTTAACTAATTCTATTTTTTGGGGCAAAATACCGTCTGCTAGTAAGAAGAATGCACAGTACTCTATGAATAAGTTACTATTTTCACAAGAAGAGAGGGAATCAATCATGGAACAACAAGAATTCATCGGAAGAGAAGCCGTAGCGGCAAAGCGTAAGCAATATTTCTATCCGTGTACACAGCATTTTTACCGCGATGCGCCTCAGCTTGTGCGAGGTTCGATGCAGTTTGTGTATGATGAAAATGGAAAACAATATACAGATTTCTTCGCAGGTGTATCTGTAGTTGCCTGTGGGCACTGCAATCCAGCCATAACTGAACGTACGATTGAGCAACTGCAGCAGCTGCAGCATACGTCTACGATCTATTTAACTCAGCCAAATGTGGATTTGGCTGAACGTCTGGAAGAGGTTATGCCAGGCGGTCTACGCCGAACCTTTTTCGTGAACAGCGGCTCAGAGGCTAATGAAGGCGCACTGCTGCTTGCCCGGATGTATACAGGACGCAAAGGGTTCATTGCACTGGAAAGTGGTTTACACGGCCGTACCAATCTAACTATGAGTGTGACAGGTCTGCCGATGTGGCGTACCGATAAATACTTGGATCATGACGTTGAGTTTATTCCTCGCCCATATTATCCAGAACTATCTCTAGAGGAAGCCGCTGCACTATCCCTGGAATCTCTGGAGCGAGTGCTTGAGGAGAAGGGGAATACTATCGCCGCAATGATCGTAGAGCCAATCCAAGGCAATGGTGGTATGATTATGCCAACGCCAACCTATTTCAGTGAGGTCAAAATGTTGCTGGAGAGATACGGCGTGCTTCTGATCGCTGATGAAATTCAAACTGGATTTGGTCGTACAGGCAAAATATTTGCTATGGAGCATTTTGACGTAATGCCCGATATTATTAGTATGGCCAAGGCACTGGGGAATGGAATTCCGGTGGCAGCCTTTGCGACAACGGATGAGATTGCACTCGCGCTGAACCGTCCGTCGGCTTCAACCTTTGGAGGCAATCCGGTATCTGCTGCAACGGCGCTGGCTGTGCTTGATTATATTCGCGATGAACGGCTTCCTGAACGCTCAGTGCTGCTCGGAGAACGATTGAAAGCAGGGCTAAAGACCCTTCAAGACCGTTATCCTTCGCTTATTGTGGATGTACGGGGAATTGGGCTTATGTTGGGAGCGGAGCTTGCTGGTGAGGATGCAGAAGGCTCTGCGGCGCTTACAGATCAAGTACTGGAAGCGATGAAAGACAGAGGATACCTGATCGGCAAAAATGGCATAGGACGCAACGTACTAGCCTTTCAACCGCCGATGATTATTACGGAAGAGGATATCGACGGGCTGCTTAACAACCTGAATGAAGTCCTTGCGGAGCTTAATGACTAATATAATGAATTTCAAGTAGCGAAGAAAGAGGAAAACGAATGGCTATTCTAAACATTTTTAAAACTGCAGGCCTAAAGCTTAAAATGTTCAGTGAACTGGTGATGTTCTCTCATACGCTTTTTTCGCTGCCGTTTGCCATTATCTCGATGGTGTGGGCTGCTGGGGGCTGGCCATCAGGGCATGTGATGATCTGGGGTCTGATTGCATTGATCGGTGCCCGTAATGGCGCTAATGCATTCAATCGGCTGGCAGACCGTACGTTTGATGAACAGAATCCTCGTACGGCACATCGGCATTTGCCACAACGGTTATTGGCAGAAAAAGAAGTGGTTGTCTTTGTTATTGTCAATTATGCCATCTTTATTGTGGCTTCAGGCATGCTGAACTTGCTCTGCCTGCTCTTATCGCCGGTAGCAATCGTGTTAATATCGACTTATTCTTATACAAAACGTTTTACCTTTCTAAGCCATTTATATTTAGGCTTTGTTATTGCTTCCGCACCGATTGGTGCATGGTTTGCCGTAACCGGAAATATCGCATTTACCCCGTTTGTGATCGGGACGGTAGTTATGCTCTGGATTGCCGGATTTGATATTATCTACGGCACTCAGGACATTGAATTTGACCGGCGGCATGGGTTATGGTCTATTCCGAGCTTCTTTGGATTAGAGAATGCGCTGCGTATCGCCAAAGGTCTACATTTCATTATGATTATGCTGCTATTATTTCTATACGTATGGCAGGATCTCGGCTGGGTGTATCTGGTTGGGATTGGCATCGCTACATTGCTCCTGATGACCGAGCATAAGATTATAAAACCTTCGAATCGTAAGCTGATGAAGGTGGCTTCTTATAATCTAAATCAGGTGATCAGCATAGTGATATTATTGTGTACGCTGATTGATTTTTTCTATGTTAGTTAGGGAGCGGGCTTTGGTGAGCCGGCTGGCTGAGCATTGGCACATTGCCCTCAAACTAACAACAAAAGACAATAGCCTACCCAAAAGGGGTAAGCAAGGGGATCGGAAAGCTGGCTACGCTAGCTTTCCTTTTTTGTGTTGACTCGGGTCCCCGCTCTGCAAGGGGGAAGCTACGAGTTGAATGCAAAGATTAGGGAAAACCTCCCTAATCTTATTGAGTTTTTTATCCTTTGACTCTGTATTAGGGAATTTCTCCCTGAAATATAGCTGGTTACTCTTAAAAGCATGCTAAAGTGGACTTTATTAGGGAGGAATTCCCTAATATCGTGGTTTTCGAACGATTATTAGCTAATTTTAGGGAGGTTTTCCCTAATTATATCCGATGGAGTAGAATGACTGAATTAGCTCATGTGCGCTACGCTGCGTTTGCGTGTTTAGCTTGTCCTGTTGAAGCGGAAAAATAGCAGTTGAATTGCGACAAGATCAATAAAATGATGTGTCTAAATCAAAAAAACGGATACCCCCAAGTGAATGGGAGGTATCCGTTTTTATTTGTATTAGATCGTACGCTTTAGCGATCACGGTCCGCAAAATATTGCAGCAACGTTTCCAGATCAGCATGCGCAGGGTAGGAGGAGAGCTGCTGCACAATAGCTGCAGCTTTATCCAGATAGTTCTGGCTGACCCGTTCAGCGCGAGCGAGGGCATCGCTATTGTTAATTAGGGTGAGCACATGTGCTACTTCAGCGTCGGAAGAATCCGGGCCGATTGCACGGATCACAGGCGAGAGCTTAGGGTCCTGCAAGGCGTACAGCACTGGCAGGGTGACCTGACCATGTCGCAGGTCGCTACCGGCAGGTTTGCCTAGGACATCGGCGGACTGTGTGAAATCTAGCAAGTCATCTTGTATCTGAAAGGACATCCCTAAGGCTTCTCCAAAATTATAAAGGAGATTGGCAACTTCTTCGGTGCTTTCAGTGGACAGTGCACCAACCCGTAAGCAGGTTGCCATAAGAAGAGCGGTTTTGTTTAAGGATTTCTCCAAATACTGATCCATTGTAATTTCATAATCAAAAGCATGTTCCATTTGCTGATATTCACCCAGACACAGCTGAGCGGTGGCTACAGAGGATAAGTCATGAACGTATCTGTTTTTATCTCCTGTATATTTGCTCAGCAGCTCGATGACCCGAGCGGACATGTAATTACCAACATGTACTGCTGACAATGTACCCGTCTTAATATGTAAGGCGGGTACGCCCCGCCGTAACTCAGAACGGTCAATGATATCATCATGAATTAATGAGGCGGCATGAATAAATTCAGCAGCAGCAGCTAATTGAAGCGCTCTGCGACCGGTATCCTTACGGCCAAACCGACTGCCAACAATGACCATGAGGGGACGAAGGCGTTTACCACCGGAATTTATAAGCTCTAGAACACTTTGCGCGAGCTGAGATTTCTTAGGTACATCTTTATCACGCGTCACAAGGTTTACGATTTCGCGGTTGATTTCATTTATGTCTATATTTAAGGCCTCATGCAGCTTCATTTATGGATCCCACCTGTCAAATGGCTTTGCTTGTGCGACTACGCTGTCTGCACTCTTGAATCAAGAACTCTTCGATTCCAGTAGCTGGATCATGTTCCGCGAAGTCTCCATTTGACCGTCTAATCTGCATTTTTTTGATCGAAGGAGCTAGATAAGCAACTAAGTCGAGCTCACGGCATTTCACCGCAAACTGCAGGTAAAAGCTATACAAATAATCTCCATCCAAAATGTTGCGTGTAAGGTCGGGATGATGTGGGATACATTCCATATGGCGCTCTGCTGCCAAAGTGAGAATAGTGTAAATACCCAGCAAATTGACTTTGCGGCTGTATTCCAGATCATGGCGTTCCAGTACCGAGATTAGCTGTTCACATGCAGCCGGAGAGGGCTGAAGCTCAATTCCGGCAATAGGTGACATTTCAGTATGCAACAACCGGAGGGTATCTTCTATGAGTTGTTTGTTCACAAGATTCTCTCCTTCTTGTCGGTTTTGCCGGAAGAAACCATACCCCGATCATCCCTACAAAACCATTCATTCAAGAAAAAACCACCATTTCCTAGGATTAGGAAGGTTATTTTCTTCTTGTAAATAAGGAGAGTAATGTGTCCTAGGGACACATTACTCTGAAGTATATCCATATTTAACCCTAATAAAATACAATTTGCACATATGTTCTATATGATAAATTACACAAATTCAGGGTTTTATTATCAGTCGGTGTATAGATACCATCGTCTGACGAGCGGAATTCTCTTCCACTGTTTCTTAAGCCAAGGAAGTACATAGTAGTCTAGACCAAGTGTGCTTCCCGATCCGCCGATGCAGGCAATACCAGCAGCAACGTACCATAACATTTCTGTCGAGGCCATTTTGGTTGACCAAATCATGACCGACATGCCTACGGTCGCTATAGAAGCAAGTGCTGTGAAGAGACCAACGATGAGCATAATACCGAAGACGATTTCTGCACATACCATACCGATTTGGAACCATTTCGCGAGGAAAGTATAACTTCCGTCGTTGTTGTAGAACATCAAATCCATGAACCAGTTTGTAATGTTGTATACGAAGTTAGGTACAGGCAACGCTTCAACTGCTTCTTTTGCAGTGGATACTGCTGAAGCTGCAGATTGTGCATCTACGGTGTCTTTAACTGCATCTACTGCAACACTGGCTGCTGATGAAGCATCCGTTGCAAAAGGAGCAGCTGGAATCAAGAAAATCTTATCTGGATCTTTCCAAATCTTTTGGATCTTCTCAATACCTTCGTATAACCACATACCCCCAAGTAGAACACGAAGTGGAACGAGCCAGAAATTAGGTGAACGTTTGGAGAAGTGACCACCCAAGAAGCTCTTGCGGTTCTCAACATGGAAGAATTCATGCATCATATATGTCCATACTTTATTGAATCCGACAACCTGAGACAGGTAGAACATATTAATAAAGTGTTTGGATAGCATTGCCATGAATCCAGTAAGCATAAAGAACTTACCTGGCAGACCAACGTTAGCTACGCCGTAGCGGCTACCAATGGAGACCATTGTACCGTGGAAACCTGGTTTGTAAGCTTTTTTAGCAGTATTCTGAATGTCGGCGGCAATGTTGCCAGCAACAATCGGAGCGGCTTGTTCAGCGTTCTCAACCATTTGTGGTACAGGACGAGTTTCACCTTCAGGAATGTAGAAAATGTTGTCCCCTACTACGTAGACGTTCTTATGATCTACACTTTCCAGGTTCTCATTCGTAACAATCCGTTTGCGGCCTTGTTGTTGAACTTCAAGTCCACCAACGATTTCGGAGCCTTCAACACCAGCAGTCCAAACAATTGTTTGGGAATCAACGACGTTTTTCTCACCAAGGGCAACACTACCATTGCCTACTTCGGTGATTTTAGCGCCAGTAACGATTTCCACGTTCAGCTTACGAAGGCGAGCTTCAGCTTTTTGAATCAGCTTATCTGGAAGGATAGGCAGAATCTTCGGAGCCATATCAGCCACAATCAGTCTTACTTCGGATGGGTCGATAAAGAACTCCTTGCATAATTCCTCGCGTTGTTCAGCCATTTCACCAACCAGCTCGACACCAGTAAAGCCGGCACCGATAATAACGAAGGTCAGCATAGCACGGCGTACAGCTGGATTTTTCTCCATAGCCGCTTTGGTATACATATCGCGGATTTGGCGTTTCAATGCTACCGCATCATCGTAAGACCAGAAGGAGAAGGTGTTTTCTTCTGCGCCTGGAATGCCGAAGAAGGTTGGTTTGCTACCTGTGCCGATTACAAGGTAATCGTAAGCGTAGGTAGCTTTATCGGACTTAAGTTTTCTGCTTTTGAAATCGATATTGCTGATCTCATCAAGAACAACATCTACTTTAAGGCCCGCAAAAATTTTCTTAAGATCGATCTTGATTGAATCCTCTGGAGCACGGTTCGCGGCAACCTCATGCAGCTCAGTCAATAGAGTGTGATATGGATTCCGGTCGATCAGTGTAATTTCAACATCTTTGTTTTTCTTAAATTTCTTTGCCAGTTTCTTAGCCGTGAGTACGCCGCCGTAGCCGCCGCCCAAAATGACTATTTTCTTCAAGAGAAATTCACCTCATTCGTCTGATTAGCTGCAGAAGGTCCTGCGAAATTATTTCGCGCCTTCGAGTGCTTTTTCTGCAAGTGTAAAATATTCACCAACATGAATACTCACGCCGGAAATTGCATCAGTTTTGCCTTCAGCATCAAGCGTTGGAGCAGTACCTTTGTTTTCAAGGAAGTATTTTTCAGCCAAAGCGATTTCTTCATGCCATTCAGCAGAAGCGCCGCCAGCTTTCATACCATATTTACCATCAACGGAGAATTGCTTCTTGTCATCGCCAGCAGCATTCAAACCACTGAATTTAACAGCTACAACATTACCGTTAGCAACAGTCAGGTCAACAGTGGATTTCCAACCGGATTCAGCGTCCATTTCGCCTTCAGCATGGTAGCCTCCGTCTTTATATTGACCAGCTTCTACTGGACCAGCAGCAAGAGCAGCTTGAGCAGCTTTTACAAAGTCAGATACGTGTACGGATACACCAGAGATGGCATCAGTTTTCCCCTCAGCATCAAAAGTTATAGCTGCTGGATCTTGTTTTTCGATCAGGAATTCTTCAGCTTTAGCTGCTTGCTCGTGCCATTCAGAAGAAGCACCGCCAGCTTTCATGCCATATTTACCATCTTCGGAAACTTTTTTCTTCAGGTCGCCTGCAGTGTTAACGTTAAAGGCATCCCAGTCAGCTTTAGTGATCTTTCCACCTTCTACAGTTAAGAGTGCGAAATATTGCCAGCCAGTTTTAGCATCAACGTCAGCAGTACCGTAGTAAACTCCGTCTTTGTACTGTCCAGCTTCAGTTCCAGCGTTACCGGAATTTGTTGCAGGAGCAGTTGTTTCAGCTGGTGCGTTAGTAGGGGCTGCGGCGTTGTCTGTGTTGTTACCACAACCTGCGAGCAATCCAAGGATAAGTGCGCTCGACAAGATAACAGAAGCTTTTTTCATTTCAAATGACCTCCAAAAATATAGTTTAAAATATATATATTAAAATGTAAAACATTTTAATAGTCGAGCGAAGTGATAAAAATCACTTTATAAATGATATTTGTCACTTTAATCTCATACCTTATTACCCGTTTGTAACAGTATCATGACTTATATCGGCATAGATTAGAAAAAAATTTAATGATGTTGTTTTATCTCCGATGGCATTCTAGCACATGGACTAGGAAAACATTTGTGAAATAAATCACTTAAAAAATTAAATATTTAATTTATATCTGGATTATATCAAATTTTAAAAGATTTGAATACATAAATTAAAAAATATATGTGACAGAATACGACTTAATTTGCTAATGCCATGAATGGTGGAAAGATTCATAGCGAATGGGGAAGGGTAAGTAAAGGTAACACGGGATAACGATCCTACCCTAATTAATTCAGCTAAGGAGATGAGCTTATAATGGACAACAATGTATTTAAAGGGAAATGGAAACAGCTCAAAGGCGAGGCCAAGAAGCAATGGGGCAAGCTTACAGATGATGATCTTGACGTAATTGATGGTGAAAAGGATAAATTAGTAGGTAAACTACAAGAACGTTATGGACACACGAAAGAAGACGCGGAAAAAGAGTACCAAACTTGGGGACGTTCCTACCGCGATTAATTCGTTACTAATGACGTCTATAATAAAATTCCAGAAGAAGAGCGCAAATCGCATCTGATTTGCGCTCTTCTTCTGCGTCCTTGGGCGGTTAGTTATCGAATAGGGCTTTAGTATGGTAGTATTATGAGATGAAAGTTGTAATTTATTTTGCCAAGGTGGGAGTGAATCTATGGGTTATCTTAAAATATTTTTTGGAAACACCGCGATGCTAATAGCTGTAGCCTATTTGGCTAATCTTATATATAAAAGCACCATTTCAAATGCAAGTGTAAGAATAAAGAAAGTAAGCTGGGTATTACTGGCCATCTTTGCCGGGTGGATTAGTACTCTCTTTGGATATAGGCTGGATGAGCATGTGATTTTTGATTTGCGTTTTGTGCCACTTATTATTTCAACGCTGGCTTATCCGCATCCTTTCATTCTTGTTTTGATTGGTATAGGAACAGGTCTTACACGGTTAACTTTTGGAGTAAATGAGGCAGCAATGGCTGGTACAATTAATTTGTCCATTCTAGGATTTGTTTGTGCTGCGCTTAGCTACTGGGTCAGACGATCTAGCTTATGTATAGTGAACAAAGGTTTGATCGTGATTCTAGTCGTAAATGTAATGAATGCAATCAACATTATGGTGTTTGGTGTGATTCCCGCCCCAGAGTACATAAGAGAGATTATGCCGATTACTTTCCCTGCGGGGTTGATTCTAAGTGTTCTATTCTCCTTAATTATTCGTGACTTTCAATTAGGACTCTTACGGAATGTGCAGATTCAGCGTGCTAATGAACAACTGTCTGCCCAGACGGAGGAGCTGCATAAGAATAAGATAGCGCTTGAAGAACGTGCCGATCAGTTAATGATGGCTTCGCAATTTAAATCCGAATTTTTGGCCAATATGTCTCATGAGCTTCGAACACCACTGAATAGCATCATTAATTTATCGCAATTAATTGAAGACAATGATAATTCTCTTACGGAAGCAGAAATGAGTGAGTATGCAGCCATTATCCGCCGTTCTGGTGAAGAATTATTGATGATAATTGGCGATATATTAGATCTGTCCAAAGTGGAAGCAGGTCGATTGGATATTATAAATGAAGATTTAAGTGTTATTGAGATCCCAGAGATCCTGGCTATGCAATTCGCTGTCACGGCTAAACAAAAGGAATTGGAATTTACTATTGCTATGGAAGAAAATATCCCGCAAATGATTCATTCCGATCCACAGCGGATTCAGCAGATCCTGCGTAATTTGCTCTCTAATGCTTTTAAATTTACAAAGTCTGGCCATGTCGCACTCCGTATTCGTCAAGAGGAACGTGGGGAAAGAGCTATTGTGAAGCATTGGATTGTATTTGAGGTAGAAGATAGTGGGATAGGTATTGCACCAGAGAAGCATGCCATGATCTTTGAAGCCTTCCAACAGGCGGATAGAACAATTAGTCGAAAATATGGCGGAACAGGATTAGGACTTTCTATTAGTAATGATTTGGCGAGACTGCTCGGAGGGTTCATTACTTTAGAAAGTGAGGAGGGTAAAGGGAGTCGTTTTTCGCTTTATTTACCCCTCGAATTCATAGAAGAGTAAGCTCCAATATTATTTGTTAATTTGGCGTATTGACAGTAGATTGATGCGGAGTAGAATGAAGCAAATGCCGCATCAAAGGAGTGTTACACCTTTCTATGAACAACATGGAAACTAAGCACACAGTTACTAGTTCAAAGCGTGTCCGTAAAACCTCAGTACATCGCAGGAATTTGCGCATTGCTACCTGGGAAGGTGTGCCATCGACCATTTTCCAGGTCCTGCTGCAAGGGCAGTTTCTAACAGGATTCCTGCTATATTTAGGAGCCACTTCAAGTCAAATTGGATTTGTGCTAGCGCTTACCACTTTGGTTAACGTGATGCAGATCGGGGTAGCTTTTTTGATTCAGAAGCTGCCAAGCCGCAAATGGGCTATGGTTACTTTTATCGGCCTGCATAGGATACTTTGGAGTTCTACGGGGCTAATTCCGTTTATTTTTCCTAAAGAGTATTGGGTCATGGCTTTTATAGCCTTATATACTACTGCATTTATTGCTAATACGGCAGGTGGTGTGCTATGGAGCTCTGTGATCAGCGATCTTGTTCCGGCACGTGTGCGTGGACGTTATTTTGGGATTCGTAATACGTTCCTGAATGCACTCGGTAGTCTGGTGATGTACGGTGGGGGTATCGTTTTGGATCGTTATCCCGGTAGCCATGGTTTTCTGATTCTTTATATTGTTGTGTGGATCTTCGCGATCTCTAACGTCGTTGTATTCTTTTTTTATCCCGACGTGCCTTTCGAGAAGTCGGAAGAACATAAATTTTTGCCGATGTTTAAGAAACCGCTTAAAGATACTTTATTTATGAAGTCTACTTTGTTTCTGGCCGCCTGGTTGCTGCTGCAGAATTTAACTGTTCCGCTATACTCGTATGTCATGTTGCAGTTACTTCATATAAATTATGAAACGTTATCACTGCTTAATGTGTCCCAGACTCTTTTTATGATGGCTAGTTTCTACGTTTGGGGTAATCTAAATGCAAAATATAGCAATAAACGTCTGTTGTTCTTTACGTTGCCGATTATTGCCTTGTCCTCGTTGATGTGGGGACTCTTGTCTGTGTTGCCGATGCTGTTGGTGTTGTTTGCCGCTCATATTGTTTTTGGTGTAGGTGTAGGCGGTTTCAACCAGCTGGCCTTTAATTTTATTATTGGAGACACACCGAAAAAAGAACGGCCTATGTATATGGCGACCTATGCGGCGCTTACGGGTTTATCATCCTTTTTTGGTCCGCTTATTGGGGGACAGCTGTATGAAAAAATTGCCCACTGGCCGCAATGGACCCAAGTATACGGTATGCAGTTGGTAGTGGGAACGCTTATGATCGCTCTTGCCTTCCTGCTGGGCCGTCGTATTCTAAAGGACGAATAGAAGTAAAGGGGACTATTCCATGTTAAGGATTGCGTTGGTATTAGGGGCTACTGGATTAGTAGGGAAAGCGGTTACGGAGGAATTGCTGAATCGTGAAGGTTGGGGTGAGGTGAGAGTGCTTGTACGGACTCCATTAGCTTTAGAACATCCTAAGCTTAAGCAAATCGTTGTGGATTGGGAGAGCCTGGCGGAGTATAGCGATTCGTTCGAAGGCGTTCATTCCATCTTCTGTTGCCTCGGGACTACGATCAAGAAGGCAGGTTCACAGGAGCAGTTCGAACGTGTCGATCTGGATTATCCGCTTGCAGCTGCTGCTATTGCGAGAGATCACGGTGTTAAACAGTTCTTGGTTGTTTCATCCATGGGGGCAGATGCCAAATCACGCAATTTCTACAGTCGGACTAAGGGGAGAGCAGAGGAAGCGTTAAGCAAAATCGGTTTTCAAGGGCTGCATTTGTTTCGGCCATCCTTGCTGCTGGGTCATCGTAAGGAATTCAGACTGGGAGAACGCGTCGCGGCTAGATTGATGAAAGCGCTGGAGTTTGTGATGGTTGGCAAAGCGGCTAAATATCGTGCCATACCTGGTGTAACTGTGGCGAGAGCTATGGTTAACATTGCCTCTGCTGACACGCATGGTTTGCATATCTACACGAATGAAGTAATACATGTGATTGGAAAACGTTAAGTTTTTCGGGCTGCTAATAAATTTGCATTACGGTGAGAACAGGACTTACAATGGACAATAAATGATCAGCGTTTAATGGAGAGGGGTAACAAGATGAGTAAAAAACAAGTAGCTACTACAAAAGCACCAGGAGCCATTGGTCCTTATAGTCAAGCCATTACCACCGGTAGTTGGGTATACACTTCAGGACAACTGGGCCTTAATCCAGAGACAGGGAATTTAGTTGAAGGCGTTCAGGAACAAGCTCGTCAAGCACTTAGCAATGTACAAGCTATTCTTGAGGAAGCTGGTGCATCACTGGATCATGTAGTGAAGACCACCGTATTCCTAAAAGATATGAATGATTTTGCAGCAGTTAACGAGGTTTACAGCACTTTCTTTAAAGAACCTTATCCTGCCCGCAGTGCCATTGAGGTTGCTCGGCTGCCCAAAGACGGACTTGTTGAGATCGAAGCGGTAGCACGTAAGAAATAAATATGATTTCGCACTTCTAGATTATTCTACAAAAAAAGGCGGGTTAAGGAGGATCACCTTCTTAGCCTGCCTTTTTATATTATCAAGAGGACAATCAGTATCTGCTGTATCTTCTGCGGCGTGGTGTGAGCAATAGCCAAATGCTGTAGAGCAGCAGAAGACCTGCCGTTAGGGTGCCCGTCACAAGGACTGCATTAGCCTCTCTATGTTCCAGGGCAATCGCGATGAAAGCCCATACGAATACCAGAGGATAGATGCTGTCTCGGTTAGGGTAGCTGACTAACACCGCAAGCAGTGTCCCCACGCAGAGCATGATCACGGCCCAGGTTATCCCGCTAAGTCCAAACCCATCCCAATGATTTTTCTCCAGAACAACGCTAACATTCACGATAGTCGCCACAGAGATCCAGCCAAGGTATATACTAAAGGGTAGCTTGATCAGCCATTTCTCACCTGAAGTAGGATTTGCGATCTGGCGCGTTCGGCGATAGATAACAATGATGGAAATTAACATTAACACCATGGCAATCAAAGAAAGCTCGAGGTATAGGTACTGCCAGAGGAAAAGCCAGCTCATATTAAAAACACAGCTCAGGATAAACCAGAACGAAATAGCTCGTACAGAATCCCTAGAACTTGTATAGGAGCGGAATTGATAAATAACGAAACCGGCTAACAAGAGGTAGATCAGCGACCAAATGGAGAACGCGTAGCCAGCAGGAGTCATGTAAGTCTTATATTTGTCAGAGATTTCTCCTGTACTGTTTCCGCCCAAAGGCAAGGTTACCGCCAGCACATTTACGATAATTACACCCACAAAGAATACGAGGTTCCACCATTTATAAGGATTATAACGTCTCAAATAATTCACTCCCTAGCTTTTTTAATAGGGTGTTGCTTATTTAGAATATACCCCTTTTTGGCCTAATTAAGACTATAAAAAGAAAAGAAGTGACTAGTGAGTCATAACATTCTTGGATAGCAGGGCAGTAGTGCGGGGTATTTTAAATGAATCAAATTACTGGGTGTTTCTATATCCTTCAACTTTATTTCATAAAAATCTACAGAAAATATGCAGAAATGTTTTTAAATCAGCGCTTTTTCGTATAAGATGAAGAGATGAAGATTCAAGAAAATATAAGTTTTGTCCTAGTTCTTTATCCTTATATTTACCGCAGGACCGCATTCCCTCTCTAAAAGAGGAAGAAGCGACTTCTACTTGTATAGCTTCAAAATTTATTTCTCGCGGAAAAGGTTGCAGTTACCCTTCCTGATGGTATGGGGCTGGTTCTTTTTTTGCTTGCTTAAAAGACAGGAGATCACCGATGACTAAGCATCTGTATGCAATATGGTTAGGGGACGTTTTATTTTGCTTCTCTGGCGAAACTTCGGAGCCGAAGGTTGACGCTTGGACTCGCGTAGTGAAGCGGATGGAGCTACAGGGAGGAGTGCGTCCTTTTGCAACTGCTGCTCTGCGTCTGGCAGAAGTGAAATATCCGGCTCCCCCTGTAGAGGGGAAGCCAGCCCGGCGCGGATTGCCCGGACGAACGTTCGAAGGGCTCGCCTTGGTTCCTAGCGATGCATTTCAACTGCTTCTGGCATGGGATGAGACGTTATGCCGAGATCAGGGAGTGGAGCCAGGCGGCGAACTGCGTTACTGGGCAGCAGCGGCACGTTTTGCGCTGGAGCTGATGGGTACGGGCGGGATTACGCCGGGTGCCTTGCCACCACGCCCTGTGGGCTCACGTCGCCGCGGCGGCGAACAGGCGGCGACGGTCTGCTGGTCGCCAGCTTTCCGAAAGCAGGAGGACAAAGAGATCTTTCTGCAGCTGGCAGCATCCATGCCTGTTCTTGCACTAGGAACGCATATCGCAGAGGCAGGGGATTTATCCTCTCGTGATGAGGCTGGAGCATATGTGCTTTACTCCTTTATGCAGGCTGTAATGACTGCTGAGATAAAAAAAGTAATTGCGGGCATTGAAAGTGAGTTAACCCCTTATAAAGCGAATTATCGCCGGGGTTATTCCCCTTTAACTGAACTGTGGTGGAATAGCCTTCTCACTGGAAGCCGAGATATACCCGTGCAAGGAACTCCAGCAGAGGTGACAGACCTTTTGGTCACTGTGAACGAGACCGCTGGCAGCGATGTGCCACATTCAGAGCCAGAGGAAGCACGGAGCGGGCAGCTGGGTCTTGGGCTACGGCTGGAGCCGCCAGAAGACAATGAAAACAATAATGAAGTCTGGCGGTTAACCTTCTGGGCGGAGAATAAGGAAGAAGGGGAATTCTGGTTTCCCGCCAAATCGATCTGGAGTAGTAAAGAACGAGAGTTTACGTTATGGGGTAAACGCTATCGCAATATCCAGCAGCAGCTGCTTATAGCGCTGGGCCGGGCTGCGAAGATATCGCCGGATATTCAGCGCGCTCTTGCTAAGCCTGCGCCTACGGGGGCGGATTTGGAACCGGAGCGTCTTTATTTCTTTTTGAAGGAGACGGTGCAGCAGCTGCGCGATCGGGGAATAACGGTGCAGATGCCTTCGCGCTGGAGCCGTGAGGGACGCCGCCGCATTGGCATGAAGATGAAAATGCAGCCGGGCGTGAACGGGGGCGATAGTCCGGCGCCCGCAGCTCTGGGTATGGAAGAGCTGATCTCGTTCCGTATTGAGGCCTCGCTTGGAGATAGTACGATTAGTGAGGAAGAATTAAATGCATTAGTAGAGGCCGGTGTACCTTTTGTGCGTTTCCGCGGGGAATGGATCGAGATAGATCCTAAAGAAATCCGCCAGGTTCTTAGATATATGAAACGCCATGAAAACGGAGAAATGACTGCCGCGGATTGGATGCGTCTAGAAGCCGAGGATGGTGAAGATCGGCTCTGGAAAGGAATGTCCGTCACTGGGATGGAGACATCCGGGCTGTTGGCATCGCTTATGCGCGGAGATGTATTACGTAATCTTCCGGTGCGTCCCGTACCTGAGGGTCTGCATGGAACTTTAAGACCTTATCAGGAGCGGGGTTATCAGTGGCTAGCCGAGCTCAGTGGTCTGGGTTTTGGGGTATGCCTCGCCGATGATATGGGTCTAGGTAAAACGGTGCAGGTTATCACCTGCCTGCTGGACCGGGCGTTAAGTGCTCCCCCTGAAGAGAAGCAGGAGCCTGTGCTGATTCTCTGCCCAACATCGCTTCTTGGCAACTGGCAGCGGGAGCTGCAGCGCTTTGCACCTTCGCTTAATGTACACATACATCATGGTGGACGCCGTGTTCGGGGAGATAGCTTCTTAGAACTGGCAACCAGTCATGATATCGTACTGACGACCTATCACTTGGCAGGGCGTGACAGCGAGGATTTAGCCAATGTCCAGTGGTCAACAGTAGTGCTGGATGAAGCTCAATATATTAAAAATCACCGTACGAAGCAGGCGCAGAGTGTGATGAAGTTATCAGCGCCGCATCGCATAGCTATGACAGGTACTCCGGTAGAGAACAGACTTGGCGAGTTATGGTCTATTTTCCACTTTTTAAACCCGGGCTATTTAGGAACCTATCATTCCTTCCGGCAGCGTTATGTGTCTGGTGAAGGTGGGGAACGTCTGCGGGAGCTACATCGCTTGGTATCCCCCTTCCTGTTGCGGCGTCTGAAGAGTGACCCGGATATTTCTAAGGATTTACCGGAGAAGCTGGAGCTGAAGTCTTATTGCCCGCTGACCGAGACCCAAGCTGCCCTGTATCAGGGTGTCGTGGATGAAATGCTCGGTGTGATCGGGGAGAGCAGTGGTATGGCTCGCCGTGGACTGGTGTTATCCTCTCTGACGAAGCTGAAGCAGATTTGCGATCATCCTCAGCTATTCCGGAAAGAAGAAGGACGGAGTCCACGCAATGAACATTCCGGTAAAATGGAGGTTATGTTCGAGGTGCTGGACAGTGTCGCTGAAGTTGGCGAATCTGTGTTGATCTTTACGCAATACGTAGCGATGGGTGAGCTGCTGGTGAGCAAGCTTACTAAGCGTTATGGTACATCGCCGCTGTTCCTTCATGGGGGGATTCCAAAACGGGAGCGGGACGAGATGGTGCATGATTTTCAAGAGGGCAAGGGTCCAGCCTTCTTCGTGTTATCTCTTAAAGCGGGCGGAGTAGGATTGAACCTAACCCGGGCCAATCATGTTATTCATTACGATCGCTGGTGGAATCCGGCAGTGGAGAATCAGGCGACAGACCGGGCTTTTCGAATTGGGCAGGATAAGAACGTACAAGTTCATAAGCTGATTTGCCAAGGAACGCTGGAGGAACGTATTGACGAATTAATTGAGCGGAAGAAAAGCCTTTCGGAGCAGGTTGTTGGTTCTGGTGAAACATGGTTGACCGAGATGTCTAATCATGAACTGAAGGAGCTTATTGAACTGCAGGATCAGGATTGGATGTAAAGAAAGACATGAGCAATACGGAGGGATCGAACAATGAGTGAACTGTTAGAGATGCGGCTGGAAGTTGTGCCTGGATTAGTAAAAGCAGCATGGACGGCTTCGCCCGGGAAAGTGACGGGAGGGTCGCGGGCAAAAGGTGAATGGAATGTCGGTACTTCTGCTGTTCCTCAGGGACAAAGAACGGAGCAACCTCTCTCTCTGAAGGTTCCAGTATGGCATGCTGCCCGTAGAAAAGAAATATTGCGGCGTCTGGCACTAAGTCCGGATGAGGTATTTGCTTTGCTGCAAGGGAGATTGACGGGTGGGCTGGCGGAACTGGAGCTTCTGCCTACAGATACTGAGCTGGAGCAAGCCCTCTTTGAGGGGGAAGGGTTAGAGAACCAGGCGGAGACTCTGCAGCTTATAAAAGAACGACTTGCTGAAGAGCCGCTGCTGGCGCTTTCTCTGAGAGGATTTACTAAGGGAGAACTCCTGGATGGAATATTTGCCCTTTGGGCTGAAACTGATATAGCTGCCGATGATTCTGAGACAGAGGCAGCCCCAGCTAGTGAGCTTGCAACAGAATTAGCACGGCTAGAGCGCAAGGGCCCCGCAATTTCTTCTGGGGAATGGCTTGCAGAAGCGGCTGCTGAAGGTTCGCTTCACCAGCCGGGACCGCAGTTCCATGAGATTACGGCTAGGCCATTTCCTTCATCGCCGGTAGTAGCAGCGGTAACGGAAGACTGGGGAGCTTTGCTGCCTCAGACACCTAAGGCTCTAGAAGGCCTAACTTTGATTATGAATCGAGTAGCAGAAGCTGCTGCCCGTCGTGCAAGTAAGGCGTAATTAAACAGCAGTGGAGTTTAGAGAAGCCGCATCCTATCTGAGGAGGCGGCTTCTTCTTTGTGTAATGCTTCTGTAACCTTTTACCATTAAACTCTGTCTATGATTATAGAATAGAAGGAAATGGAAAAAGGAGGATTTCATTTGAGACTATATGCCGTTTTTGCCCCGATAATCATTGCTGGGTTATTTCTGCAATCCTACATGGTAAACGATAATCTTGGTTTAGATTCGAGTATGGGGACAAATACCGCTGAGCTGAAGACGAAGATGAATTCTTTGCAGGGGTATCCTGCTAAATTTAGCATGAATGACATAAAGCTTGGATGGGGAATAGACGAGACTGGATTATGGACTACGAACGATGGAGGATGTAGTTGGTACCATCCGGACAGCAATATCGTCCCTATTCCACAAGAAACAGGCATCTTTGCCGCAGCAAGCTTTTTCCTGAATGCCACAAATGGCTGGATTATTAGTAGTCATGGTATGGGTCAACCTATTCAGATCTATCATACCTCTGATCAGGGCCAGACCTGGAAGGAGACAAAACTTCCCGTCACGGAGGATTGGGAGCAAGGATACAGTGGCGGTTTTATTCATTTTATCGATGTGAATAACGGGTATGTGTTGCTGGATTCAGAACCTGGTCTCGGGATGATGGAGAAATCCTTGTATCGCACGGCTGATGGCGGGAACAGCTGGAAGCGAATCGGAAATCTAACGGGGAGTATTAAAGCCTATCCAACAGGGATAACCTTTCAGGATTCCCAGAATGGCTGGATCACCTCCAGCAACCATGGGCAAGAATACATTTTAACATTCAGAACTACGGATGGCGGGAAGAGCTGGAAGCCGGAGCAATTAAAGAAACCAGCTGCTCTGGCAGCCTTTACTTACAGTAATAGTTATCCGCCTAAATTCTCAGGCAAAGACAATATGAAAGGCATCCTGCCGCTGGAGATCGTTGACGATGGGATTCGAAGTATGGTGTTTTACACAAGTGATAACGGAGGCAGGACATGGAAGCTTGGCCCTCAATTGCTCGGTACTGAGGCAGCGAGAACAACATGGCTGAACGCTCGTGAAGGTTGGGCTTTGCAGGAGGGCGGCAAACTGGTGGCGACTGTCAACGGGGGTGTAAGCTGGAGGTTGATTGCGACATCACAGCTATTCGCGAAGGCAGAAAACATTCAGTTCGTTACGCCGAAAAACGGTTGGTTGGCGGGTCCAGGATTTCTACAGACCACTACAGATGGCGGCGTTACATGGAAGCCTTTGGTTAGTAAGCCTTGAGGCTGAATATAGCGGAACGCCGGGTCATGATTAGCCGTTGGTTGAGGCTTAGGGACTCAGGAGTCGTTATTCACACATTTATCGCCTATCCAGTATGTTTTCGGACTCCAGTGCAGCTATTTTATATAGGAGGGCGCAGATCCGGCGTTTTTTATGCCGTTAGCGACTTTGGGGTCCGTTAGTATGCAAAATGGAGGATTATTTTGCGAATAAGATCGGCTGTGTCCGATAGCACCTTGCTTCGGCGGCGAAGGGTAACGATCAAACGGCCTAATCGATTAAAAAGAAGGGGGTGTCCCAGCAGCCATTGTCATGGCTTATGAGACATCCCCTTAATTTTTGAGAAATGTAGAAATATGAAAGCTTAAACCTGCCCGCCGGCAGGGGATTCCCCTTCTGCAAGTTCCAGAATCTCGCGGCGTAGGCGCAGCATTTTTTGATCCAGTTCATCGGCGGCGCGTGCGGCATCCTTCAATTCCTCCGCAACATGCGAAGGAAGCTGCTTATCGAATTTATAATACAGAATATGTTCCATACTTGCCCAGAAGTCCATGGCTAGGGTTCGCAGCTGTATTTCTGCTTTGACCCAGCGTGTTCCTTCCAGCAGGACGAGCGGAATTGCGACGATAAGATGCAGGCTTTGATACCCATTCGGCTTGGGATGGGCTATATAATCTTTGATCTCCAATACGCGAATGTCTTCGCGTGTGCTGAGGTGATCAACCAGACGGTAAATATCTTTAACAAAAGCACATACAATCCGCATACCTGCAATATCGTGAATGTGCTGCTCCATATTTTCCAAGTTGAACTCGAAACCTTTGCGCTCCATCTTTTGAAGGATACTCTTGGGTTCTTTAATTCGGCATTTAACATGCTCGATGGGACTGAAGCCGTCACGGACCTGCCATTCCGTTTTGATCACATCGATTTTATTCTCAAGATCATTTAGTGCATGGCGATAGAGTGCTGGCAGAGACTTGAACTCATTGATAAGATTTGTGAAATCCTCGTTATCCTGCCAATGTTGCAGATCCTTAACGTGTACCTGCATCTGTTTTAGCGTAAGCTGTGTGCTGTCATGTTCTTCCACTGAAACTCTCCCAATTTCGTTATTTGTGATTAATTCTATTTTAACCGATGTAGAACCCCTGACGCAAAATAACGTCTGAAATCAGGGAAAATAAGAATTTATAGGAACATTCTCCGCTAAATCGCGTATTAAAGCACATTAATGAATCTGTTCGATACATTTGGTATGATAGAAACACGTATCGCTGGAGAGGGAGGAACTGTAATGAGTTTTATGAAACGAATCAAAGATAGTGCGAGCCGGGTTACTGAAAAAGCACAAAGCTCTGTTGAGATCGGCAAGCTGAACGGGCTTATTTCCGATATTGAACGTGAGATGGAAGTGGAATTCACGAAAATGGGCAGGCTTTTTTATGAAGGGTATCGCTCTAAGGATATGTCTGTAGCTGAAGGCAAAATGGTAGAACTGGCACGGACCTGTTCCAAGCTTCAGGAAAAAATTGAAGTCCAACGCGCAAGAATTGCTGAACTGAAAAATGAACGGTTATGTTCTTGCGGCAATGTTGTGGCGCTCGATGCAAACTTTTGTCCAAAGTGTGGAAGTAAGCTGGAGGAGCTAACCACATCAAGAAAGATTCCGTCACCGCCGGTATTCGTCAAAACTGTGGATGAGGACGAAGAGGATGAGGATCAATACTATGGTGCGGATGAGCTAACGGATGAAGAGAAGGAGATTGCAATGAAGCTCCATCCGCAAAGTGTGGTGTATTCTGAGATCCTGCCTTCAGAGGATGATGAGCTGCCATTGGAGGAATATGCGGCGAACGAACATGACATTGAACGGGATCGCAGACATGCTGATCAGCTGGAACGGGAAAGACAAAGACAGCTTGAGCTGGATCGTCGCATCCGCGATTGGAACGCGAATGAACATCAGGAGGAGTCCGCAGTCACCCAGGACAGTGGTGTTCGTGATATGATTAAGTGTCAAATCTGTCGGAATGAATTGCCAAAGGGCTCCTTATGGTGCCCACGTTGTGGATCGGAGCAAATATAGTACAGATATCAGTCAGCTTAGGGCTTAGGGGGACAACAAGATGGAACAACTGCTGCTGCATCTGCGCAATCTGGGCTTCACGGAGATGGAGTCCAAAATCATGGTCGAGCTTGCGACTAAAGGTCAGGCTTCTGGCTATGAGGTTGCCAAACAGCTCGGAGTTTCAAGATCAAATGTGTATGCGGCGCTTCAGCGCCTAACACAGCAGGGATATGTACGATGTGGTGAAGGAGAGCCTGCGCGGTATAGTGTTCTCAATCCAGAGGAGCTGGCGACGATGATCTCGGGAAGAGTTCAAGCTTCGCTGGCTTATATGGAAAGTGAGATGCCTCGCGGAGGGCCTGTTAGTCCTTCTTTTTATAATGTAGAGGGCGACCGCAATGTAATGGGGGCGCTGATTCGCCAGCTTAACATGGCGGAGCAGGAAATTGTAGTGGATATGTGGCGCGAGGAAGCGTCGCTTCTGCGGAGCGAACTTGAACAGGCCGAACTGCGTGGCGTTAGGCTTTTATGGGCTTTTGACGGTGGCAATGCTGCTGCTGCCTCTTACCCGGTATGGCCGTCATTCGGAAAAAATTCGCAGCGGGCGGATGGACGGAAGTTCTCATTTGTGATTGACCGGAGCTGGTGTATGCTGGGGATGCGTTATGATGATGGATCCGCGCAAGCAGTGGTAACAGAGCACCCGGTGTTAGTGGAGCTGTTGTTGAATCATTTCACCCAGGAAATGGTCTTGTTCGAGCTGGAGCAGGATATGGGCGCAGAATTAGTAGAGCGTTATGGAGAACGTTACAGCAAAATTCATAGCAAATATGTTATGTATGATCAAGGCGATGATGGGGAAGAACAGGCGCAGTAGTTATTATCATAGGGAGGTGAGAAGCATGGAATGTATCGTTCATTTTGAAGTGGTGCACAATGATGGTCCTAAAAAATTGCGTGGACTGTTGTTTCTGGATAAGGGAGCATCTCCTGGAGAAGCAGAATTAGTCGAAATGTTTAAGGATATGAATTTTAACGTGAGACTGGAAGACCGCGAAAAATTGATTTTTAAACCGGTAAATCCGGGGGATTTCTTGGAGATTCGAATTACGGGTTATGATAACGGTCAGGAAAAGAGCAAGGATGATCATAATTTAAAATCGATCGTTGGAAATTTATTGCCTCAGAAGCCGACAGGTCTGTAATGTGGGGAGAATGGATTCAATGATGGGAGAAGGAGGAGCACTATGGAGCTGTTGAGACAAAAAGTGTTGAAAGAAGGTATTGTACTCGGGCAAGGAGTGCTCAAGGTGGATTCTTTTCTGAATCATCAGATGGACCCCTTCCTGATGCGTGAGGTTGGCCGTGAGTTTATCCGCCGGTTCGCTGGCGAAGAAATTACGAAGGTGCTGACTATAGAATCCTCGGGGATTGCTCCGGGGATTATGACAGCATTAGAGCTGGAGGTTCCGCTGATTTTTGCCCGTAAGCAGAAATCGCTGACGCTGACAGAAGACATTTACGTGGAGAAGGTCTACTCCTTCACGAAGAAAGAAACGAATGAAATTACCGTTTCGAAGAAATTCATTGCTCCCGGAGAACGGGTGCTGATTGTTGATGATTTCTTGGCGAATGGTGAAGCCGCCTTCGGACTTGCCCGTATTGTTGAGCAGGCGGGGGGAAGTGTGGTTGGAATTGGTATTGTGATCGAAAAAGCGTTCCAGCCAGGGAATCGGCTGCTGCAGGAAGCGGGATATCGCGTAGAGTCACTTGTGCGTATTGCTTCACTGGAGGACGGAAGAGTCACTTTCGTGGAAGACGAGGAAGAGCCTCTTGTTTGAGGCTTTTGGAATGCATTCTCAAACAAAAGCTATAGGATATACAAAACAGCAAGCGAACTGGTAATGAACCAGTCGCTTGCTGTTTTTTGTGTGTATGGTATGCACGGGTCAGGTTACCCGTTGCTGCCGCATGCCGCTGCAGTGTCGACGGGCAGCTGTACGCTGTCCGCCGCCAGCGGCGATAGCACCCGCAGCGCCCCCGGCTCGCAGCGAACGGCCAGCGGCCCTTTGCCGAGGCTCTCGCCGTCGCCGATCGCAGGCCGGGCCTCGGCAAAGCCCACAGCTACGCTACGTCCGCGCAGCATAGACACGAAGGGCAACGCCACATGCTTGCCCTTCAGTACCGTGGGGAACAACCGCAGCAGCTGCCCGCGGCTGCACCCATGCACGACGCAGACGTCAAGCTGGCCGTCATCGGCCTTTGCCTGCGGGCAGATCAAAAGCCCGCCGCCGTAGCTGGGCAGGTTGCAGATCGAGACCAGCCATGCCTTCTCGAAGGCGTGCTCCGTACCGTCGCAGACTACGCTTACCCGGCAGGGCTTGAACGTCATCAGCGTATGCAATATGCCGATGATATACGCGAGCTGGCCTGCTCCAATGGCATTGCACAGCCTTTTGTATCGGCTGGCATTCACATTCTCGGCCACTTGAGCATCAAAGCCATTGGCAACGGCTGTTACGGTCAGTCCGTTTGCTCCTGAAAGCAGGTCTGCTTCGATATACCGCTCGCTAAGGGCGGCCTCCAGCGCGGCTTCTATTGAAAGTGGAATGCCAAACCCCCGGGCGGTGTCGTTGCCGGAGCCGGCAGGAATCACGCCCATGGGGATATCTTTGCCGCAAAGTGCACCCAAAATGCTATGGAGCGTGCCGTCACCACCGATTACAATCACGGCTTTCCAATCCTCGCGATGCTTTAGTGTATTTAAAACAAGGGCTTCTGCACCCTCTACGCTGTGCGTAAACAAGGACATGAAAGGCAGCGAACGCTCCTTCATGAGCGCCTCTACAGTATGCCAGGTCCGGCCGCCTGCTCCCCCGCCGGAACGCGGGTTTATGATAAATAGATACATATGATTTCCTCCAGCCTGTAGAATTCCATTGATGCCCTTTCTACATTGTAAGGAGTGGATGGGCAAAAGGGAATACTTTTCAGCGATCAGAGGGGCTGCTTTTTGGGGGATTACAGATGGCGAATCTGACTTTCTGCGATATCACCTGCCCAAGGGAGTTTATACCACCTGCCACTTAAGGCATGGTAGATCATTAACAGCCACACCCCAAAGCTGCAAAGAGAGACGAGGGCACTCATCAAGGGACCGAGGAATGGGACCAATCCGGTTAGAACGTGGAGGATCATCAGCACCCCGAAGGTAATCAGTGATTGCAGCGAATGGAACAGCACAAAGCGGCTGCGTTTCTCCAATGCGAGAAAGACGACGCCGCCGAGAAAAGGGAAAAAGTAACACAACGCGCCCGCTATATTATCGGGCAATCCGGTGGATGATTTAAAAGGGGACAATGGGCTCACTCTCCTTCTGCTTGGAGAAGAAGGGGCTTGATTGTTCGAATCCTTCTTCCTTACAAGCCTATGACTTGTCAGGAAAAAGTATGTTTATCTCATTGAAGGGAGAACATACTTTTCAAGCAGCCTGCGAGGGTTCTTCCAGTTGTTTGTCTTGCTCTCTGCTGTAAAGACCAGTACAGCATCCAGATTGGGAAAGAGCAGAATCTGCTGCCCGCCATGCCCGTGGGCGAGCTTGTAGGGCTGCCCGCTCATCGTACCGATCCAAAACTGATATCCGTAATCACCAAACGCTGGATATCCCTTAGTTTGAGCGGTAAGTGCATCCTGCAACCAATGTTCTGGGATGATTTGCTGCTCTGCAAACACTCCATTATTCAGCAGGCAGATTCCGAATTTAGCCATATCCCGAGACGTTAGGTGCAAACCGATATGACCCATGCTATGTCCCTCGGGGCTAGGTAACCAAGCGGTATTAGCCATTCGGAGTGGAGTGAATAAATGCTGTGCTGCATAGGAAAATGCATCAAGACCTGTAGATTCACTAATCATTATCGAGATTAGATGTGAGTCGATGCTTCGATATTGGAACTGGCCGATTTGTTCTGGAATAATGTTCAAGCTAAGGCCAAAGGAACCCCAGCAGCGGCTGCGATGGAGGTTCCGAACAAGCGGTTCACCAAGCTTCTTCCCTGTGATCCAGCTAAAACCGGAAGTCATGGTAAGAAGATGACGGAGTGTGATTTTTGAGAGATGTGGGGAGTGAAGGTATGGAATATGCTTGCGAAGGACCTCGGACACAGAAATATGGAGATCAGGCATCTCTCCACGGCCGATAGCGATTCCCGTAAGGACACTGACAAAACTTTTGGTGGCAGAACGGAGATCATTTAATGCTCCAGCATGATGGTCGTTATAATAACGTTCGAAGATAAGTTTTCCATGACGCACAATAAGCATGCTATGCATCTTGGGGTATTCTTTTAGGATAGCTTGATGGGCTTGTTCAAGACCCTCCCGGCGTGTATCGGTGTCTTCTGGCGTTGCGGTAGTCATTAGGGGAATTACAGGCTGGGCCATAAAGATCTCCTTCTCATTTGTTGATAAATACAATTTCGCTTGCTGTATAGGTTATTGTATTTTAACCAGTTTGGAGACATCTGACTTACGAAGACAGCTGTAAAAAATAATATTTTTCAAATAGTACATTTTACAAGGAAAGGTGGAAGTTAATCCGGAATATGATACAATATAACGATAAGGCCCGAAAGGAGTGATTCAGTAAGTGGCTCTTCGGGTAATAAAAGTGTCAAGGAGCTATCGTTCATCAGGCGTCCTTACTCTCAGCCCAAATCACGACGAACCTGCTTCACCGGCTAGGCGGTGTCTCAAAGGCTAGATTTAGCTTTAGATTCCACGTTTTGACGGATAGTGCAAGCCACGTATGTGTAATGGATACTTCACTTGCATTCGAGGTTACGGCGTACTTTTCATCATGCATTCTCTACAACGGAGCATTCATTTTCAATGTTTTGGGAGGGAACTGATCATGGCAAGTAAAGGTCATAACGAAGTCAAGGAAAGTCTACGGGAAATGACACGCATTTTCCGGCCCAAAGATCCCAAGAAATTCGTAAAGGAGTACGTCCGAAAGTATCGGATTACAGGAGGCTATGAAGAAGAACTGACCATGGTCGTGGAACACGAGTTGGTACGGATGAATTCATCCGTCTCCTAGCTAACAGATACGTTTGTCACTTGCTTAACTTTAGACATCATTTTGAGTAATAACATCCACGAGGATTCTTATAAACCGTGCCCGAGCGACTTTTGTTGCTGGAATCGGTTTTTTTTGTATGTCCATTTACGAATAAGGAAAAGTCTTCCTCATAGAATAGTCAAATGAATTAATAGACACATTTTAAATTGAATGCGCTTTCTTTATTATTTTTTATTTGTTTGCGTTTTCATAAAATGCTATAAAATCCAGATGGGACAAGGGTTTATTGTGTCGAAAATTACAATGTGAACTAGTTGTGAACGATTGACAAAACTTTCCCTTAAACTTATATTAATAGTGATTGTTATAATTGACAGAAAAAAACAGGAATCTACGAAATCGGGAAAAGCGGGGTAGATCAATGATGAAAACGTGGCAGGCTGTAAAGCGACTCCTTCCCATGACCGCTATGTTTGGACTCTTTCTTGCCGGGTGCGGTCGTGAGGACTTGTCAGTACTCAGACCACAGGGACCTGCAGCAGACAGATCTTACGGATTAATGGAGCTGTCGATCAGCATTATGATCGTGGTGTTGCTGATTGTCTTTACGATTGCAGCTTATGTACTGATCCGCTTCCGCAGAAGACCGGGTCAGAATGAAATCCCTGAGCAGGTTGAGGGCAGTATGAAACTTGAGATTCTCTGGACAGTCATTCCGCTCATCCTTGTTGTAGTATTGGCCGTGCCAACGGTTAAAGCTGTGTTTGCCGCTGGAGATGATCATTCCAATGACAAGAATGCGATCAAGGTTAAAGTAACCGGCCACCAATACTGGTGGGAGTTTGAGTATACCGACTATAAGGTAACTACAGCACAGGACCTGATTATTCCGGTGGGCAAAGATATCGCCTTTGAACTGGAAACTAAAGATGTGCTGCACTCCTTCTGGGTCCCTTCTCTTTCCGGTAAAATCGATACTAACCCAGCTGGAACGATTAACCGCTTTAGCTTTAGTGCGCCTAATGAAGGCGTTTACCGTGGGAAATGTGCGGAGCTATGTGGTCCTTCTCATGGATTGATGGAATTTAAGGTGAAATCAGTTAGTGAACAAGAGTTTCAAAAGTGGATTGATTCTATGAAAGCACCTGTAGCTGTGCTGCCAGAGGATCCTGCTTTAGCTGAGAAGTTCAAAGCGGCATGTCTGACTTGCCACGCTGTAGGTGATCAAGGGATTAATAATGCGCCGAACTTGACCGGAATTGGTTCTCGGGAATCGATTGCTGGAATTCTTCTCAACGACGACACGAGGGAAGATGGTGCGCCGATTGAAGAGAATCTCAAAACCTGGCTGCACGACCCGCAATCCGTAAAACCAGGCAATCTGATGCCTAACCCCAAAGATCTGGGCCTGAGTGATGCTGAGATTGATGGCATTGCAGAGTATCTGGCCAACTATAAGCTGGACTAATGCCTTAGCCTAAAGGCGGGCAGAACTTTCGAAAAGGGGGGACGAACTTTGGCTCAAGCAGCGCATACCTTGAATTCATCCAAGCCTCTGGGGCACGGTCACAGTGTGAAGCGCCATACAGGACTTATGGATTGGCTAACAACCGTCGATCACAAAAAAATCGCGATTTTGTACCTATGGGCCGGAGGATTATTTTTTGGCATCGGGGGAATTGAAGCGCTTCTGATTCGTTGGCAGCTCATCAAGCCGATGAATAACTTTTTGGATGCACAAACGTTTAATGAACTCATAACTATGCATGGTACGACGATGATCTTCCTCGGCGTCATGCCAGTCATCTTCGCACTCATGAATGCCGTCATTCCGCTACAGATCGGTGCACGTGACGTAGCCTTTCCTTTTCTAAATGCACTTGGTTTCTGGACCTTCCTGTTCGGCGGGATTCTACTGAATCTTAGCTGGGTTATGGGTGGTGCTCCTGATGCCGGGTGGACCGCCTACACCCCACTATCTACGAGTACATACAGCACTACACACGGTGTAGACTTCTATACGATCGGCTTGCAAATTGCCGGATTAGGGACCCTCATCGGGGGGATTAACTTTCTAGCCACGATCATTACGATGCGTGCGCCGGGAATGACCTATATGCGGATGCCGATGTTCGCCTGGACTACATTTATTACTTCCGCCATTATTTTATTTGCTTTTCCAGCAATAACAGTAGGTTTAGTACTGCTGACATTCGACCGGATTCTAGGAGCCAATTTCTTCGAAGTTGGAGCCGGAGGAAGTCCAGTGCTATGGCAGCAT
The DNA here is from genome assembly GCF_038002785.1 of Paenibacillus sp. FSL H3-0310. Classification (NCBI taxonomy): domain Bacteria; kingdom Bacillati; phylum Bacillota; class Bacilli; order Caryophanales; family Paenibacillaceae; genus Paenibacillus; species Paenibacillus sp. FSL H3-0310. The sequence goes on along the minus strand of NZ_JBBODC010000002.1, from coordinate 475,279 downwards.
ATCTTCTGGATATTTGGTCACCCGGAAGTGTATATTCTCATTCTGCCTGCCTTCGGGATTATTTCCGAGGTCATCCCAACCTTTTCGCGTAAAAGACTGTTCGGATATAGCTCTATGGTGTTTGCAACCATCTTGATCGCCTTCTTAGGTTTTATGGTTTGGGCTCACCACATGTTCACAACTGGACTTGGACCTGTAGCTAACGCGTTGTTCTCCGTATCAACGATGTTAATTGCGGTTCCGACCGGGATTAAAATTTTTAACTGGTTGTTCACGATGTGGGGCGGGCAAGTACGTTTCACAACCCCTAACCTGTTCGCTGTAGGATTTATTCCTACATTTACTATGGGGGGAGTAACTGGAGTGATGCTGGCGTCCGCACCTGCTGACTTTCAGTTCCATGATACGTATTTTGTTGTAGCGCATTTCCACTATGTTATTGTAGGTGGTTTGGTGCTTGGCCTGTTCGCAGGTCTGCACTACTGGTGGCCCAAAATGTTCGGAAGGATGCTGAGTGAGACGCTGGGCAAGTGGACTTTCTGGACGTTTATCATCGGATTCCATCTGACCTTTTTTGTACAGCATTTCCTTGGGCTTATGGGGATGCAGCGCCGCGTATTTACTTATTTACCAAATCAGCAATTTGATTTGCTAAATCTAGTCAGTACCATTGGTGCAGGACTAATGGGCGTCGGTATGATTATTTTCTTGGTGAACATCTTCCTGACTTCCAGAAAACCAGCGGATGCAGGCAATGATCCGTGGGAGGATGGACGTACATTGGAATGGACCATTCCTTCACCGCCGCCAGAATATAACTTCAAGCAAACACCTCTTATTCGGGGGATTGATGCCTTCTGGAAAGAAAAAGTAGCAGGGAATAAAGGCATGACACCAGCAGAGCCGGTGGGCTCAATTCATATGCCGTCGGCAACGATTTTACCGTTTACGATGTCTGTCGGAATTTTTATCGCTGGGCTTGGCTTTATGTTTAGCCGTGATGAATTCGGCAATGCTTTTATGAGCTTCCTGTTTAATAATTATATCGTTACAGCCATCGGTCTTATTATTACATTTGGATCCATGCTGATGCGTTCGCTGTATGATGATCACGGATGGCATATTGAACCTGAAGAGCTGGAAGGAAGTGAGCGGACATGACAACGGCACATGCAGAAGCTTCTAAGGATACCTTTCCGCACGAGCCGGAAAAAGCTACGCTCGAAGGACGCAACAAGGTTCTTGCCTTTTGGTTGTTTCTAGGCGGCGAAGCGGTATTGTTCGGCACGTTGTTCGCAACTTTCCTCGCACTGCGTAATCAGACGAATGAGGGGCCTTCGGCGAATGAACTGTTTCACCTGCCGCTTGTAGCCGCTGCAACATTCATCCTGCTGGTAAGCAGTCTGACGAGTGTATTCGCTATTCAAGCGATGCACAGAAATCGGCCGGCACTGCTACGGAATTGGCTTTTAGTTACTGTAGTCTTAGGTTTAGGTTTCCTGGTTTTGGAGATCTATGAGTTTACTCAATATGTAAGACACGAAGAATTCGGAATGACCACAAGTGCATTCAGCTCGGCATTCTACACACTGGTAGGATTTCATGGTGCGCACGTAGCCTTTGGGATCGCTTGGATCTCCATCTTGATCGGGCAGCTCGCCCGCAAGGGGTTAACGGTAGTTACTGCACCAAAAGTGTATGTGTCAGCCATGTACTGGCATTTTATCGATGTAGTATGGGTCTTCATCTTTACGGTTGTATACCTACTCGGAAAGGTGGGCTAGGCACTATGACGACGGATCAGCATATGCCAGATAGCGGCGGGTATAAGCAACGTCATCGGCATGAAGGACCACAGAAACATATTGTTGTCTTTATTTTCTCCATTGTCTTAACATTGATTGCTTTCGCTGCTGTTGCGGCTGGAGGCGTAAATGCAACCTTTGCGATTATTTTGCTGCTGGTAATGGCTGTTCTTCAGGTCATTGTACAGATGGGCTTCTGGATGCATCTAAAAGATAAAGGGCATCTTCTGCCGATTCTTTTCATGCTGGGCGGCTTCTTTATCGCTGGGACCTGCATTGTTATGTCGCTGTATTGGGTTTGGTGGAATTAACGGACGATAATGAAAGAGGTGGGCTGCGATGCCCCCTCTTTTTGATGTTTAGATATAAAAATTCCTGCGCTTGGAGGTTGGGATTATGCTGGGATTAGAATACTTTAGTTTTGCTGAACTATGGAGTCCGCTTTTTCTAGCGGTAATGCTGCTGCTGACAGCAGGTTATTTTGTGTGGATTGGTCCGATTGCTGGGCGTTATGCCGATTCAATAACGGTACCATTTTGGCGTAGAGTGTTATTTGTCTGTGGGATGCTTGCCCTTTATCTGGCACAAGGAGGACCCATTAGCCTTTTAGGGCATATGATGTTTTCCTTCCACATGGTCAGTATGGCCTTGTCTTATCTGGTAGCGGTGCCGCTGATTATGCTTGGAATTCCAGATTTTATATGGCGCAGGATACTAAAGGTGAATCCGCTTCGGCGGTTATCTTTTTTAGCTCATCCGGTAGTAGCTGCTCTATTGTTTAACGGACTTTTTTCCTTGTACCATATTCCTGTTATTCATGATTATGTGATGCTGCATTTTACTGTTCATCGTATTTATTACATTGTTTTGTTCCTGACTTCTGCTTTAATGTGGTGGACACTGATTAATCCGCTGCCGGAACATCGTATGGCGAGTGGGCTTGGGAAGATTGGATTTATTTTTCTGAACATGGTATTGCTGACGCCGGCTTGCGGGCTGATTATATTTGCCGATCATCCGCTCTACGCCACTTACAGTGATCCAGAGACTTGGGCGCGTGCTATGGGCTATTGTATCTCGGGAGACCCCTCTGTTTTACTTCAGAATTTTGGAGGTCCTGCATTCTTTGAAGTGATGTCGCCGAAGGTAGATCAACAGGTGGGAGGCATCGCGATGAAGTTCATTCAGGAATTTATTTTTGCCTCTATGCTTGCTTATGTGTTCTATCATTGGTATAAAAAAGAGAACGGACAAGACGACGATGAATTGTCGACGCCATCCTCAACACTTCAGGAGAGCAACTTGAACCGTGCATAACTGGTAGACTGCCGAGGGGGAGAATCATGGATATTTTCACAGTGTTTCCGACTATTAGTACGTCATTCATCGTGATCAGCGCGGTGCTGGTGGCTATAGGTTGGTGGCTCATTATCAAGGGCAAACGCGAGGCGCATAAGAAAACGATGATTGCTGCCGCTATCGCTGCGCTGCTGTTTTTTATTGTTTACGTATCGAGAACGTTGTTTGTGGGAAATACCTCATGGGGCGGACCGGATGAACTGAAGACGATTTATCAAGTGTTTTTGATCTTCCATATCGTTCTGGCAACCGTAGCTGCGGTATTCGGACTTACTACGTTAACTCTTGGTTTCAAGGCGAAGTATTCCAAGCACCGTAAGTGGGGCAGAGTGACATCGATAATCTGGTTTATCACAGCGATTACAGGCGTTATGGTGTACGTGCTGTTGTATGTTTTGTATCCAGGTGGACATACCAAGCCGGTGTGGGAAGTTATTTTGGGAGCGTAAAATAAGTGCTTGAATAGAGCACAGAGTTTAGTGCGTTGAGCGAATGAACAGCACTAGAGTAGCAGAACCGTAAATAGTTATGAAATAAGCCTATATATCTGCATGTTCCTGAGTAGGGATTGCGGGTGATGGGCTTATTTTGGTTTGTAGAGCTTCGGGATCTGTCCCGAAACTGAACGAAGTTAGCTCGAAAAAGACGCAATTAGGGAAAACCTCCCTGATAATGCACGAAAGTAGCTAAAAAAGGCCATAATTAGGGAAATCCTCCCTGGAAGTGAATGGATTTAGCTCAATAACGGAGTAATAGCTGAAATTTTGGGGAGGATTTCCCTAAAAACTAATAATCTAAGCTCGGTTGGGCAGATTTTAGGGAGTTTTTCCCTAATGTTAATCCGCCCGGCAGTCGCCCACATCCGAACCCCCGCCCGAATCTGAACCCGAACCAGTATCCGCTCCGGCACTCGCCTCCATAACGCACATCACACCAACACGTTGCATAGAAGCAAGAGTGAGCTCTTACTACTTCATTTCCAGAATGAATTATCTAATAAACTCCATTATCCCAGCTACATTCGCCCCCGTAGCAGCATTCTGCCTCAATTCCCCCTCATTGTAGTTAATCTCAATTAATAAGCGTTACCTAACGTCTGAGAGTGTCTTCATAAGCTTGAAGTATGAGGTTGCCCAAACCTCCTATTTCTTTAGAATAATTTCCAGTTACAGGATTGACAATGAAAAACCAAGGTCATATACTGTGTATATAGATATATACAGTAAGCACAGGGATATGAACACCTGCTTCTGCTAGACGCTGAAGACATTGTAAAGCGAGGTTAGCATTAATGAGAACATTAAAAGATTCATGGTTTATGTTGCGCTCTGATTTTCGCGGAGACAAATTAAAAATATTAGGGACCCTCGTGATAACAGTTGTTTTTATGAGTTATCTTGGTGGACTGACTAGCCTGATAGCAAATGATGTACTAGGTGAGCAGGATCGGACGATGCTAGCGGATTTCTTATTTCTTTCCTTTATCCCCTTATTGGGATTAACATTCTCTCGCCGTTCCATGAAATATTGGAGTGAAGACTCATACACAAAAATGTTGGTTTACTTACGAACTTTACCGATTCCAGCTTCAGTAATATTATTGCGGAGAAAACTTCAGGGTGTGATCTCCTTTACTCTAAATGGCACGTTATTCTTCGGTATTATTTACTTGTTAGGAGAGAATTTTCGGGCAGAGCTGGCGGTTCCATCGTATATAGCTTTTGCGATTACTTGGCTCGGCTTCGGATTCATGGTCTCAGGTCTATATATTTTTATTGAATATCTTTTTAGCGGCAAAGCTTATCTATGGCTAACATTGCTTATCGTAGTTTTATCGTGGGCAACATCGTTCCTAGTTACACTGGGCGGAGGCAGTTTGTTCTTATACAGTATCTCCTATTCTAAGGAGTGGGGGCTGTTATCTCCGATCATGTGGGGGTCACTTCTGCTGGGAACAATATCTGTGCAGTTATTCTCTAAATGGACTATACATCGGCTGAAAAGTCGCAATCTCATATAAAAAATCGGAAATGGCAAGGACTGCGCTCTAGCACGCTAGAGTGGAAGGCGAGGTGTAAATAATGTGGATACCGGTACAAATCAACGAAAATAGTGCAGAGCCCCTCTATCATCAAATAGAGACTCAGCTTAGATCATTAATCATTAGCGGAGTCATTACAGAAGGTACGCTGCTGCCCTCGATTCGTGAGTTCGCAGGAGATCTGAAATGCAGTGTAATTACCGTGCGGCGGGTATATCAGGATCTGGAGAACGAAGGTTTGCTGCGAACGCGACAAGGAACAGGTACCTTTGTATCCCATGTAGGTGACGGAGCCATGGAAGAATATAAACGTGAAACGGTTGGCAAAGCACTTGAAAGTGCAGTGGATATCGCCCGATCGGTACATTGCAGCAAGGATGAACTTGAACAGATTTTTATGGAGATTGTAGAACGCAAGTATAGAGAAAAGGATTGAGAGGGGGCGCTTACTCATATGGTACAGATGGCTATAGAATTGCGGAATGTACTTAAACGGCGGCGAAACAAGACGATAGGGCCACTGACCCTGAATCTGCCTAAAGGATATATTACAGCTTTGGTAGGTCAGAATGGATCCGGCAAAAGCACGCTGCTGAATCTGCTGATGCAGCTGACTAATCCAGAGGAAGGCGAGATATATTGGTTCGAGAACAGGTATGATAGCGGGTTGTCTCTGGAGCTTCGCCAGACCATTGCCTATGTTCCTGAAACGTCAATTACTGAGGAGAACCACTGGAATGCAGAGGAGGCAGCACGATTTCGGAAGTATTGGTATCCAAATTGGGACGATCAGTATTTTCACGAGCTGATGGATCGCTTTGAGGTTCCGTATCATATGAGACTTTCGAAGATGTCTAAAGGGGAGCGCCGGAAATTCGAAATTGCTGCAGCACTTGCGGCACGGCCAAGTCTGCTGCTATTGGATGAACCTTCATCGGGTCTTGATCCTTTTGCCTGGAAGATTATGATCGAGACACTTCGTAAATATATGGATGAGCACAACGCAACGATTATCATCTCCACACACATTGTGGATGAGGTGCGACGGCTGGCGGATTATATCGTCCTTATGCATCGGGGAGAACTGCTGGGTATGGCTGAAAAAGACAGTCTGTTCGGTGCTTGGACCGAGGTTTGGGTGAATGCTGCGGATGAAGAGGAGCTTGCGGAGTTATCGGCTGAGTTGCCAGGAGGTTTGCACTTTACCATGGATACACCGGGTGTAGCTTCTTTTATCATAGAACAATTTTCTGAAAACGAGAAACGCATTCATGACTTGGGCGTAAAGGTTATCAAGAGCCGCAGTTTGGAACTGGACGAAATATTAAGTTTATGGACACAGGGTCATCGTCCTATTCTAATTGACCACAAGAGAGGGGACTAGAGAAATGGAAGCCTTAAAGCTGGAAAGTGTAGTTAAGCAATATGGAGAAAAAACCGCAGTAAACGGAATTAACCTAACCGTAGGTAAAGGGGAAATTTACGGATTACTGGGGGCGAACGGCGCGGGGAAAACAACCACGATGCGTATGGTGCTCGGCCTAATCTACCCTGATGAAGGCAAGATTTTGTATAACGGAAAACCTTTCAACAGTGAACTGCAGCAACTTATGGGTTATCTGCCCGAAGAACGTGGACTATATCCTAAGGTGAAGATCAGCGATCAAATCGTTTACTTGGCCCGCCTGCGTGGGATGTCAGCTAGTGATGCAGATAAGAGCTTGCGCTATTGGCTGGATCGATTCGAGGTTCCGGATTATTACAATAAAAAAATAGAAGAGCTTTCCAAAGGAAATCAGCAAAAAATGGGCTTTATCGCCGCTGTCGTTCATAAGCCGCAGATTCTGATTCTAGATGAAGCTTTCAGCGGGCTGGATCCAGTAAACGTGGAGCTGCTGAAAGATACGGTCAAAGAATTACGTGATTCGGGAACAAGTATCCTCTTCTCTACGCACCGGATGGAGCATGTGGAAGAGCTATGCCGTAACATTACGATTCTCGATCGATCCAATACGGTCGTTCAAGGGGATATCCGCACGATCAAGAATGGCTACCCGCGGGAAGAAGTATTGCTGCGTACAGCTAATGAGGTAAAAGGTTTGGAGTCCATCGCAGGTGTTACAGCAGTTAAACGGCTGGAGCGTGGGTATCTGTTATCGATCAGTGAGATCGGTGCAGCACAGCGTATTTTACAGCAGGCGATAGCACAGGGTGAAGTGGAGCATTTTGAAATCAAGGAACCTACGTTAAACCAAATCTTTATCAGAGCGGTGGGTGAATCTAATGAATAAGATGGGGACAATTATCGGCTTTACCTTTAAAAATAAAGTTAGAACGAAATCATTTATGATTACTACTTTGATTCTAGTATTATTGCTCAGCATAGGGATGAATCTTCCCTATATCATCGATCAGTTTAAGGGTGATTCGGCCAAAAGTGAAGTTACTCAAATTGCTGTGATTGCTGAAGAGGGAAATCAGGTTGCAGAATTGTTGAAGGCTTATACTGCGCCAGAGGGCATGCCACAGGCTAAGATAGTACAATATGCTTCTGCGGAGGATGCCGAGTTAAAGAAAGCATTAGATGAAGAGACCGTAGAAGGTTATGTTACTTTTGCGGAACCTACTGGTGAAGGGCTTCCACCCGTTACTTATCATAGTAATGATGGGGAACTAAACGGAGATGTGCAAGTTTATCTCCAAAATGCACTTCAGCAAGCAAACACACAATTCATCGTTGGCGACAAGCTGACCTCTGAACAGATTGCTGCAATGTCAACGCCTGTGCAGATTACTACACAACAGCTTAACGCAGGCGGTGGCAGTGAAAGCTCTCAGGAGGACACTCCAGCCATTAACTACATTATCGTATATGCCATGCTTATGTTGTTCTTTATGTCCATTATGATGACAGGCAACATGATTGCCGCAGAGATAACTTCTGAGAAAAGCTCGCGGATTATGGAGATTTTGATTACAAGCGCCTCACCTTTAGCGCAAATGTTCGGTAAAGTTATCGGTGTTTTCCTAGTAGGAATATTGCAAATTGGGATCTTTGTCGCAGCGATCGTCGTCAATTTGACGCTCCCACATAATGCGACTGTATTGGCTGATTTTGATCTCGATTTAGGCCAGCTCAATATTAACTTGCTGCTCTATGGATTTGTCTTGTACGTATTAGGTTACTTCCTCTATGCCTTGATGTATGCGGCTGTAGGTTCGATTGTCAGCCGTACGGAGGATCTCGGTCAGGCGGTAATGCCAATCATGATGTTAGGCTTCGTAGCGTTCTATGTTCCACTGTTCAGTATCTCCAATGCAGATACTCTAGTGGTTAAGATAGCGAGTTATGTGCCTTTCACCTCACCATTGACGATGCTGCTCCGAATTGGTGTCGGCGAGGTGGCGATCTGGCAAGTCATTGTATCGCTTCTGATCCTGCTTGTGACTACCTTCATCTTCGGATGGCTGGCAGCCAAGATCTATCGTACCGGCGTACTGATGTACGGCAAACGCCCAAGTATTAAAGAAATCAGAAAAGCAATGAAAGCTTACAAGATCTAAGAAGACCTCATATAACTTTTAAGGAGTGTTAATGATGTCTACAAGCGAACAATATACCATTATGCTTTTAATGAGTTCGGTATCGCTGGCTACGGTTAGTAGAATGCTTCCGGATGGCTCCACTTTTATGGATTTCGTTCAAGGCGTATTGACTGGTGTTGCTATAGTGGGGATGTTGGCGGGATTGTGGATGTACGGTAAGGCGCGTAAGAGTAAAGCGTAATAGTAGGCACTGAGTTTTCGGGGGTATCCTAACAGCCGTTTATGGTTGCTGGGATATCCCCGTTTTTGAGTTGGCAATCTCTTTGTATACGAGCTGATATAGCTAACGGACCCAGCAGCACTTAAATGCAGCAATCATCGAGATTTAGCAAGATATCGGACACTATAGTTGCTATTGGCATGAAAAATGGTGAATTAGTAGCTCTTTTAACCAAATAGTTGCACTGGAGTCCGATACTATGCTCAAAAGGCGATAAACGTGTAAGTAACGTCATCTGGGTCCGTAAGCCTTGGTGGAAGATGATTAGGGCTTGCTTTAAGACGATCCAAGACGTTCATCGCTCGGGATTTCTACTGGAGTCCGAACGCCGGCCATATTTGTGGAAAAGCTTCAATTAAAGGCTCCTGAGTCCGTTAGATGCTTCATGCGCTTAAAGATTGTCTGAATTCTAGTCAGTGACTAAATTATAGAAAGATTTGCGCTCGTTAGTATATCCGTTTGGGTGGTCATCTGCTCCCGTAGAGCTCTAAGCTGTGTTTTCAGTGCGGGAACACTTTTTTGCAGAATAATGCTTATTTGAGAAAGAGGCAGCTTTAGGCCGTACCACATGACCTTCACAAGCTGTTCCTCCCAAGGTAATGCCTTAGCCGATAGAAGGGAGCGCCGGGCAAAAGAATCAGCACACTGGTGAATACAAGTGCGGTAAGCGTGGATAGAGAATAACTGAGGATCAAAATCATCCTGACGATATATTTTATGAAGCTCTGTGAAGGTGCGGATAGTAATCTTGTCTGCCTCATTAGATTGTTCTAACAACATGGAACTAAGTACGTAGACTTCATTAGTATACTTTTGAACACACTCTGCAAATTTAGTACTGTAGGTGGACTCGGGAGGTAAGGGGTCAGGCATGGTGAACACGATCCTTTCAGATTGAGAGATTTGCTTGAATCTATAATATAGAAAAGTAAGAGATGGATTTATTGATGAGATCGGCGGTGTCTGGTTCCGGGCAACTGTGTTTCTGCTGGGAGGCAGTGGATAAAGCTTTTGAAGGCTTGTAGTAGAGCCGTTCACTTCTGGAATTGCTCCCCCCTGCTGCAACACTGTACAGACGCCCTTGCTGAATATGCCCTGCCAAGGATTTACCCTGGAGCTTGGCCTTTAAATCCTGCAAAGCACCCTGAACTAGCTCAAGCTTAACCTGCTCCCAATCTGAACCTTCGCGGCGGACCTTGTCCAGCGCTTCTTCAAGACGGCAATGACAGATGGCCCGTAAAAAAGAACTCCATTTAATGAGATCGAAATTTTTGGTGTTGGCAGAGATCAGACAAGCCCCCCAACTGCAGCCTCCCTTACAGGTGAGCTTCAGAATACCATAACGGCAGCCTTCAGCTCCTTCCATTCCATAGTGAATAGGCTCGGGTTCATCCAATACAAATACTTCAATGCGGGATAGTCTGCGCTGGTCCATAGTAGGGTTCCTCCTTAGATTTCCAAAAGCTTTAAGTCTACATGATGAGTGACACTAGCCCTTTCTACACAAGCGAGCATTTCCATTTTATTCTCACAGACTGCGGTATGCTCTAGCCATAGTCGGAACTTCTCTTTTCGTATAACAGATAGATGTAAGGGAAAGGTGCTGCGGGATCTCAAGACATACCAACCGGCGCTTACATCTTTCCAAGGCTCCTTGAAGGCTGTAAACCACGGGAGCTTTTGGTGTGATGACCAATCCTGCTGCTGCTGTTGTTCTCGAATTTTTTTATATATCTCATATACAATCTTAGAGTCTAAACAGTCTTTACAAGAAGAAGGTGTGCTGAACTGGCGAAGGGCTTGGATCTGGTTCTGGCCAAATGCATAGCCTACAATGTACCTGTGATTATGTTCTTCGAACCACAAGGCCCCGAAACAAACGTAATTTAGACTTATCGGCTCAAGCAGCCCTTGATGTATCCCTAAATAATAGTGCTTCAAAACATTCACCCCATCCAGCGTGCTATCACCTAATAAGCTCAGGTAACGCAAAAACCGCAGCAAGAGGAGGACCTCTGCTGCGGTTTTGGATTACAGGCAGATATACCTGGGCCAAAGCGTGGCGGATCAAGGGTCTCTCTCTTTACGCTTACGAGGTTAGCTGTCGGATTCGGACGGTGAGAGTCGCCCTACCTATTGAGACTTATGCAGTCTCCTTTGGATTCACCCCAAGTAGGCCAGGTGGCCTGATGGTTCCCCCGTTCCCTGCGAATGCAGGAACTCAGCGTTGATTGTTTTTCATGAATTAGATTCAACCCGAATCATACTCTTTTCAAGATTTTCTGTAAAAAACGGAAAATGTTCTTTTAGAGCAATTTTAACCATATCCTGCCGACTACGACTGAAAAACGAGGTAAATAGGTATTTATGGCGTGTTATCGCGCCTCTTTCTCGCTCAGCCTCAGCTTCTTGCGTTTCTACCTATAATGGGAATTTGCAGTATTTTCGCTCTAAAAAGGTGAATAAAATCACATGTATTATAGATAGCGATTAAACGCTCCAAACTCGAGTAAACAAGAGATATAGAGAGATTAGATATCAAGTAAGCGCTATCTAATGGGAAAATAGTTTTTAATTTGCATTATTTTGGCATCATTCAGGTTTTACAAGTCTTCGTGCATAAGAGTATGATTACTCCTGTTTCAACGACAATCGAATATTTGATCCGCTTAATTTCCGGTAAGGAAAGCGGGGGAACCAACAATCGGCAGCCGATGTGAGAGTCGGAAGCCGATTATGGGGTGAATCCTGTAGAGGGTGTGAGTGAGCTCGCATCTATACAGGTAGGGCGACTCTCACCGCCCGAATCCGACAGCTAACCTCGTAAGCGTATGGAGAGAGGATGAGTGCAATGTGACCGCTAGCGAGCCACAGAGGAGATCCTTTGTGGCTTTTTGCTGTGCTCTTAGAAGCAAAGCATTTATGGAGGCCTCCCCTAAGAGGTCGCTAAATTCATCATTAGCGGTATTTGTAAGGCAGCGTCTAATGACGTGACACAACCGAGCTTTAGGTTGTGCCCGAAAATGACGATAGGTCAACATCCTTTCGGAGATTTTCGTTGCCTCCTTGTTGTAAATGAGCAGGAGGAGAAAAAAAGATGACGGATCAGAATGAATATGTGCTTGTATGTGCGCCTACAAAGGCGGGAGAACATTTCATTAAACTTCTGAAGTTCAGGGGTATTAAGATGGCGGGATTAACCAACAATGTGGCTGAGAAAGCTTTACTTGAGGAGCTCGGGATTGAGCAGGTTATTCTAGTGGATACCCGTCATCAGAGCACTTGGTTTCGCCCATCGTTCCCGGTAGGCAGGGTATATCTGTTTGAGAGCAGCTTTCCGCTTTGCTGCCGCTATATTCAGATGTGCCGTACCTGGACGACACAGCCGATTTTTGTGATTACAAGTTCAATAAATCCTAGATTGGTCTATAAAAGACTTGGTGCGAGCTATGTAATCTATTCCCATAGTGGTGATGCTGATTTTCTAATCGATAGATCACCTCATCAAGGATAATGGAAGGAGTGCGGAAGATATGGTGGATCTGTATATGGTGGCTTCGTTAGCTGTAATTTACGGGTTATTTTATGGCTTTATGCGCTGGTGCGCAGGTGTAGTTGAGGATACGGGGAGGGATAAGCTGTGATTCTAGTAATCGCTGTTACCCTACTGTTGTTTATATATCTGGTTTACGCGTTGATTCATCCTGAGAAATTTTAAGGAGGGGCATTCATGGGCATTTTGCAAATAGTCGTCGTAATTGTAATTCTCATCTTGCTGGTCAAGCCGATGGGAACGTATTTATATCATGTATTTTCTAACGAACCGAATCGTACGGATCGCTGGTTTGCAGGCACAGAGAAAGGTATTTATAAGCTGATCGGCCTGAAAAAACGGGACGGAATGTCCTGGAAGAAGTATGCACTCAGCTTTGTTTTAACTAATATCGTACTGGTTGCTTTCAGTTATATTTTTCTAAGATTACAGCGGGGATTGCCGCTGAACCCGAATGGAATTGCCGATATGGAACAGACGCTTTCATTCAATACGGTGATCAGCTTTATGACCAATACGAACCTGCAGCATTATAGCGGGGAGACGGGACTATCGTATTTTTCACAAATGGCAGTCATCACGATGATGATGTTCACGTCTGCAGCGAGCGGATTTTCTGTTGCGGTTGCTTTTGTCAGAGGGATTACAGGACAGAAATCAGTCGGGAACTTTTTCGAGGACTTCGTAAAAGCACATATTCGTGTATTCATTCCATTAGCTCTGCTAGTTTCATTGGTGCTGGTAGGATTGCATGTGCCACAAACGCTCAAGCCATCGCTTGAGGTCACTACACTCGAAGGGCAGACGCAACAAATCGCTATCGGTCCAGTCGCTTCTTTGGAATCAATTAAACACTTAGGTACGAATGGTGGCGGCTTCTTCGGAGCCAATTCAGCGCATCCTTTTGAGAACCCTAATCCACTTACGAACGTTCTGGAGATTCTCTCTATGTGGATGCTGCCAGCCTCTTTGCCATATATGTACGGATTGTTTGCTAAGAACAAACGTCAGGGCTGGGTGATTTTCACAGCAATGATGACCTTGTTCGTATTACTGCTGGGATTGAATTATTATGCGGAAACCAAAGGCAATCCAGCTATCAATGCGCTGGGGATCGAGTCTTCGCAAGGCAGCATGGAAGGTAAAGAGGTGCGTTTTGGTATCCCGCAATCTTCGCTGTTCACTTCGGTAACAACGGCAGCTACGACAGGTAGTGTTAACAATATGCATGATACGCTGACACCGCTGGGTGGCATTACCCCTCTGGCCCTAATGATGCTCAACAACGTCTTCGGGGGAAAAGGTGTCGGACTAATCAATATGCTGATGTATGCCATCATGGGCGTCTTCTTATGTGGACTAATGGTCGGCAGAACACCAGAGTTTCTCGGGCGAAAGATAGAAGCCAAGGAGATGAAGCTGATTGCGATTGCTATCCTTGTGCATCCGTTCATTATCCTTGTACCAACAGCAGGTGCGTTCTTAACGGACTTGGGCAACGGTTCCATCACGAATCCCGGATTCCATGGACTTAGCCAAGTGTTATATGAATATGTCTCTTCTGCCGCGAACAATGGTTCAGGATTTGAAGGGCTTGCGGACAACACCACCTTTTGGAATGTTACAACCGGGATCGTAATGCTGCTTGGCCGTTATGTCTCTATAATCGCGATGCTGGCAGTAGCAGGCTCACTGATCCAGAAGAAGCCAGTTCCTGAGACGATTGGCACATTCCGCACAGACAATGGTCTGTTTACCGGAATTCTGATTGGTACCGTTGTAATTATCGGGGCTCTGACGTTTCTGCCGGTCATTGTGCTCGGCCCGATTGCAGAATATTTGACCTTACGGTAGGAAGAGGGAGAACAAGATGAGTACTGTAAAAAGAAAAAAGCTGCTGACGGGACCCATACTCCTAAGCGCTGTAAAGGATAGCTTTATTAAGCTTAACCCGGTGACGTTAATCAAAAATCCGGTCATGTTCGTAGTCGAAATCGGTACGATTATTGTATTGCTTATGGTACTGGCCCCCGGATATTTTAATGCAGAGAAATCGGTAGGCTTCAATATCACAGTGTTGTTCATTCTGCTATTCACAGTGCTGTTTGCCAACTTCGCTGAAGCGCTGGCTGAAGGCCGCGGGAAAGCCCAGGCGGATTCACTCAAGAAAACGAAACAGGATATCACAGCTAACAAACTCGTTGGAGGGTCTGTGAAGACCGTTTCTTCTTCCGAGCTTCGTAAAGGAGATATTGTCATCGTCAGTCAGGGAGAACTTATCCCTGGCGATGGTGAAGTAATTGAAGGGCTGGCCTCCGTAGATGAATCTGCAATTACAGGTGAATCTGCACCTGTTATTAAGGAAGCCGGCGGAGATTTTGGCTCAGTCACAGGCGGCACCCGGGTAGTCAGTGATGAGATTAAAGTCAAAATTACCAGTGATCCCGGTGAGTCATTCCTGGATCGGATGATCTCCCTCGTTGAAGGGGCGAAACGTCAAAAGACACCCAATGAAATTGCACTAAATACACTCTTGATCAGTCTGACGTTGATTTTCCTGATTGTAGTAGTGACCTTGCGGCCAATTGCTACTTATCTGGGCGTTGATCTAGATATTCCTGTTATGATCGCCTTGCTGGTCTGTCTGATCCCGACCACAATCGGGGGCCTACTCTCCGCTATCGGGATAGCAGGGATGGACCGCGTCACACAGTTTAATGTCCTTGCTATGTCAGGGAAGGCCGTTGAAGCTGCCGGCGACATTAATACAATGATTCTAGATAAGACCGGTACGATTACTTTCGGAAACCGGATGGCGAGTGATTTTGTGCCAGTTGGAGATGAAACGGAAGCTGAGCTTACGGCTTGGGCAGCTATTAGTTCGCTAAAGGATGAGACTCCGGAAGGACGTTCTGTTATTGAGCTAGCTAAGAAGCTGGAACGTAGCTATGACAGCAAACTTGCTGAAGGCGGAGAGTTCGTAGAGTTTAAGGCTGAGACCCGGATGAGTGGTATAGATCTGCGTGATGGACGATCTATTCGTAAAGGGGCAGTCGATTCCGTGAAGAAATGGGTACAGTCGAAGGGCGGAGTCATTCCCGCGAACCTCGACAGTAATTCCGATGCTATCGCTCGGATGGGGGGGACCCCGCTTGCTGTTGCGGTAGACAACCGGATTTATGGACTTATTTACTTAAAGGATACAGTTAAGCCAGGCATGAAAGAGCGGTTTGATGAGCTGCGAAAAATGGGAATCAAAACTATCATGTGTACAGGGGACAATCCGCTGACCGCAGCTACTATTGCCCGTGAAGCAGGGGTAGATGATTTTATTGCAGAGAGTACACCTGAGGATAAAATAGCAGTTATCCGCCGCGAGCAGAACGAAGGCAAGCTGGTGGCAATGACTGGTGATGGTACGAATGACGCACCTGCCCTTGCCCAAGCTGATGTGGGCTTAGCGATGAACAGCGGGACTACAGCCGCTAAGGAAGCAGCAAACATGGTTGATCTGGACTCCGATCCCTCGAAGATCATTGAGGTTGTAGCTATTGGTAAACAGCTACTGATGACGCGGGGCGCGTTGACAACGTTCAGTATTGCGAATGATATCGCTAAATACTTCGCAATTATTCCGGCAATGTTCATGCTCGCTATTCCTGAAATGGAAGCCCTGAATGTCATGGGATTGGGTTCACCTAGCTCGGCAATTATATCTGCATTAATATTTAATGCGATTATTATTCCGCTGCTGATCCCATTGGCTATGAAAGGTGTCTCGTATAAAGCGATGAGTTCTACGAAGCTGCTGGGACGTAATATTTTTATCTATGGTTTAGGTGGAGTAGTCGTTCCTTTTGCGGGCATCAAACTTATTGATTTGCTCGTAAGTGTATGGATATAACAACGGATTGACTAATCATTGAAAGGGTGAAAGCATCGTGAATAACAGAAAATCGATTGCGGACGCTGAAGAACAGTTGTCATCATCGAAGGGTGCTAATTTCTTTATTATATTACGGCTATGTCTAGTGTTTGTTGTTCTTTGCGGAGTGATTTATCCTCTGACTACTACAGCGATTGCTCAAGTTCTGATGCCATCGCAAGCAAACGGCAGTCAGCTGAAGAATGACGCTGGAGTAGTTGTGGGCTCAGAACTCATCGGGCAAAGCTTTACGGACCCGGCATTATTCCATGGCCGTGTATCCAGCATTGATTATAAAGCGGAAGCTTCAGGCTCCAATAACTACGGCCCATCCAACCTGGATATGCTGCAGCGGACGAAGGATTCCATTACACAGTGGCAGCTGGATAATCCGGATGTGCCTGTAAACAAGCTGCCGGTTGATTTAGTAACCAACTCAGGTTCAGGTCTTGATCCGCATATCACTCCTGCGTCAGCAATCGTGCAGATTCCCCGGATCAGTAATTTGACCGGGATTCCAGCTACGCAGCTGGAAGAGCTAGTGAATAAGCAGACCGAAGGTCGCGATCTAGGGCTGTTTGGTGAAAAGCGGATAAATGTTCTGAAGCTGAACATGGAGCTGCAGAAATTAACGAACAAATAAATATAGCTAATATCCCTGCCCGATTGTTCAAACTGGGTCAGGGATATCTTGCTTTCTGGCATAGAAGAGTGAATGGATGAACGGGTTATTAAGGAGTGGTCTTGATGGGAACATATCGGAGGAAGACGCCGGAGGAACTGCTGCTCTCTATTTATGAGCTGCATCGTGGACGCCTGAAGATCTATATAGGTCCGGTCAGTGGATCAGGCAAGACCTATCAGATGCTGCGTGAGGGTCAGGCGCTGAAAGCACAGGGCATCGATGTTGTAATCTGTGCGGTTTCAACCAACCAGAGTCCAGAAACAAGGGATCAGCTGGGTGACTTGGAACGGATTCCAAGTATTCATTGGTTTCAGAAGGAGATCGAGAAGAAGGATCTGGACGTGGAGGCCATTGTGGCACGTAATCCAGAGGTTGTACTGACCGATGGATTGGCTCATCATAATCGCGAGGGTGCGGAGAGATCAACTAGGCTGGAGGATATCAAATATTTATTGGGCTGTGGAATTAGTGTCATCACAACTGTAAACGTATACGAGCTGGAGGGCGCAGCAGATCTAGCGCGGAAGTGGACGGGGATTGAGGTGGAATATTCCTTGCCCGCGGAAGTGCTCACCCTTGCAGATGATATCGTTCTAATTGATGTGACTCCGGAAAAGATACTTCAACGTTTGTCCGAAGGACATTTGGGCAAGAAGCAGCGGACTTCGCTTTTTAACAAAGGGAATCTAAGCAAGCTGCGGGAGCTGGCGCTGAGAATGGTTGCGGAGGATGTTAATGGTTCGCTGGAGAAGCATCGGGAGGAGCAAGGATTGCTGGGGGCTTCGGGGATTGCCGAAAAAGTGTTGGTGTCTGCACAGTATTATTGGAATGGCTCGATTCATATCCGCCGTGGGCAGCAAATCGCTAAACGGTTAAACGGAGATCTGGCGGTGGTATCCTTCTGGAAGCAGGGCCTGACGCCCTCTAAGGAAGCAGCAACCTTCAAGCGATCCCTATGGAAGCTGACTGAGAAGATTGGGGCCTCGATGGAGGAGATTTCTTTTCGCTCGAAGAGGGAGATTCCGGGACTTCTAGTGAAATACGCTATCCAGCATAATATTACCCGTATCGTTATGGGTCACTCTAAGCAAACGGCGTGGCAGGAGCTGTGGAAGGGTTCGATTGCTAACTCATTGTTAAAGCAAATCCGCGGAGTAGATGTGTTTTTCGTGGCTGATCGTGCTGAGCGTGAGGGAGAACGTGTTCTTCCTACCCGGCAGAGCCGAAATGAGCGGAAAGCTGATGCTTATCACAGATTAAGCACTCAGGAAGTAAAGGATAAAATCGATGCGATTCGTGGGGGCACATTTAAAGTGTACATTGGTGCTGCTCCCGGGGTGGGCAAGACTTATAAGATGCTGCGAGAAGGAAATGATCTCTTAAAGAGAGGGATCGATGTTGTTATTGGACTACTAGAAACGCATGGACGTAAAGAAACGCTTGAACAGATCGGTGAGCTGGAGATCCTTCCGCGACTGAGCATTGACTATCGGGGGACTGTCCTTGAGGAAATGGATACGGCAGCTATTATTAAGCGTAATCCGGAGGTCGTACTGGTAGATGAACTGGCACATACCAATATGCCGGGCAGCAAGCATAAGAAGCGGTATATGGATGTTATGGAGTTATTGGATGCGGGGATCTCTGTAATCTCCACAGTGAATGTTCAGCATTTAGAAAGCTTGAATGATGCGGTAGAACAAATTACCGGAGTTAGAGTTAGAGAGACTTTCCCAGACAGCATTCTGCAACGGGCCGACGAAGTTGAACTTATCGATGTATCCCCCAAAACACTGCAAGAGCGGATGAAGGATGGAAAAATATATGCGATGACCAAAGTGGATCAGGCGCTGGGTGCTTTTTTCAAAATCGGCAATCTAATCGCCCTCCGTGAACTGGCGCTGCGGGAAATTGCTGATGATGTGGATGAACGTCTGGAGGCCTGGGAACGTGTCGGGTCGCTGCGGGGACCTTGGCGGCGGCAGGAAGTGATCTATGTGTGCATCACCTTAGGAGATCATGCGGAACGTCTGATTCGGCGCGGTTTTAGGATTGCCTATCGTCTAAAAGCTTGCTGGTATGTTACGTACGTACAGGAATATAAGCAGAGCGGGCCTTCTTACGATAAACGAATTAATGATTTGAAAGAATTGACGGAACGACTGGGTGGAACGTTTAAGATGATTCCTAACGTGCTCCCGGCACGAGTGTCTTCCTTGCTGCTTGAAAGGTCTCAAGCCTTACAGAGCACACAGATTATTATCGGCCAGTCCCAACGCTCATGGGTGCGCAAATGGCTACGCGGGGATGTCACTAAACAGATTTTGCGTTCGGCCAGAAATGTAGATGTACTGGTCGTGGCAAATCTTATGCGTGAGGAACCCTAAGCTTTAGAACAATGAAAAAAAGGGATTCCTTGCCGAGTGGCTGCTGGAATCCCCTTTTTTGTAAGCATATATCAAGTGCTAAATAATTAAACGAATGAATTACTGAGCAGCTTCGAGAAGTGCTTTCAGCTCGGGAAGATTGAATCCTTTGGTGGCGTGATCCCCTGCTACAGTAACAGGAACACCCATGAAACCAAGCTTTTCGACTTCCTCTTGATAGACGGTGCTAGTCATAACATCTCTTACTTCAAAAGGGATACCTTGCTCCGTAAGATATTGTTTGACCAGATTACAGTCGCTGCAGCCTGCTGTTGAATAAACAATTACTTGCTGGCTCATTGGTTCACAGCCTCTTTGATAGCATCTCTTGTGATCTTCCAGTGGGAAGTGTTCCAGCGAACCTCATTATCCTCAAGCAGGAAGAGCTGTGGAGATTCATGCTTAATCCCGAAATCCTCGGCAATTTGATTGGAAACTGGACGATCCTCGATGACTAGAACCACTGCTGCTGCAGTATCCGCATCCTTTAGATAAGCCTGGAATTCTTCATTAGCTTTGGCGCTAATCGGGCAGGTAGTGCTGTGTTTGAACAGCAGCTTCTTGCCAGGTTTAGCCACATACTGCTCAAGATCTTCCAATGAATGAAGTTGTTGAATAGACATAGATATCACCCTCCTGGGATCGTTATTTTACTAACCATTGTGTTGTTAACAACCTGTAATCATGATTGTAACATATATTAAATTTAAAACAAAAAGGATTCTGGAGCAGCTAATCCAAGGATGACCAAACCCTCATTTTAGCGCGTTGAAAAAAAGGGGATGGCATGCTAAGGTGAAAGGAAGACAACTTGCTTCAATAATTCTTACTAGGTAGGAGTGTTGATAAGAATGAACAGAGTCGCATGTGTGACTGGAGCTGATCGGGGTCTTGGATTGTCTCTTGTACACTCTCTTTTAGAGAAACAGTTCTCAGTATTTGCTGGACAATACATGAGAGACGCAGATGAATTGAAAGCGCTTAAAGAGGAGTATCCGGAACAGTTGGAACTTATTCCACTCGATATTGGTAGTAAGGATAGTGTAAAGCAGGCAGCAAGGGCTATCGCCAGCAGAACGGGGCATGTTGATATTCTTATTAATAATGCCGGAATTATTCATTCCGCAGATGATGCTACGATGCTGGTGGATATGGATGATGACGGCATGGCAGAGATTTATAATGTGAATACGCTAGGCGCGTTGAGAGTCAGCAATGCACTTATGGGACTTTTATTGCAAAGTAAGGATAAATTGATTGTTAATATTTCTTCGGAAGCGGGCAGCATTGGCAGAAATAAACGTATTAATATGTACGGCTACTGCATGTCTAAGGCGGCTCTCAATATGCAATCCTCCCTGATGCACAATCATCTAAAGACGCTTGGGGGTCAAGTGATGGTGTTTCACCCCGGCTGGATGAAGACTTATATGCATGGCGAAAAAAATGAGCAAGCGGATATTTCACCTGATGTGTCCGCAGACCAGATTATAAGTCAGGTTATGGAGTATAAAAAGCATCTAGGGGATGAGCCGGCCTATCTTGATGTGGATGGAAATACATGGCCTTGGTAGATGGTCTTCCTGTAATCAAAAAAGTACACGAAGAAAGGCGATGATAGGATGTCTACACTAAAAGCACTGGCACTCGGAAGTTATTCGGAGGTTAAATATCACCCATTTGCGGGAGTAGACTGGGAGATTGAGCAGATCCTTGCCAATGACCTGCAGGTATTCTCCTCGGAGGATTATGGGCTGCTTAATAAAGAAACATTATCTGATTACAAGCTGGTAATCTCCTATACCGAATTCTCTGATGATAAAATACCGGCGGAACAAAGCAGCGCATTGCTCTCCTATGTGGCTAACGGTGGCGGATTACTAGTGGTACATAACGGAATCTCCTTACAGCGTAATCAGGAGCTAGGCGCTATGCTGGGAGCGCATTTCACTCATCATCCAGAATTCACTTCGCTCCAGATGTCCATACCGGTACAGGAGCATCCCATTATGCAGGGAATCGAAGAATTTGTGATCGATGATGAGCCTTATTATTTTGAGCAGCATCCCTATTTCGAAACAACTGTGCTTATGGAATATCCTCATGATGGGGCAATGAGACAGGCGGCTTGGTGCCATGAATTTGGTCTAGGCCGGGTTGTTTATTTAATGCCTGGTCATCATTTGCCGTCATTTTCCGTAGAGCCCTTTCGCCAGATGATTCTTAGAGGTGGACTTTGGGCGGCAGGATTATTGTAGGATATAAGCGGATATACCTGTTGTAACATAAAACACGAGTCCAACTGCGGGTTAGCTGCGGTTGGATTTTTTTTGTTGACTCTAACATTGGTGTCAGGGTTTATACTGGTGTAGAACAATTCTCATGAACCCCGGGGAGAATGCTATGAAAATAGGTGAACTTGCTAAACTGACGGGCGTAAGCGTCCGTTCACTTCGTTACTATGAGAGTCAAGGATTAATCTCGCCGATCCGTCAGGCCAACGGATATCGGGAGTATTCTTCACTTGCTGTAGAGACGGTAGAAACGATTAAACTATATTTGAACCTGGGTCTGTCGACAGAGCAGATCGCGGGCTTTCTACATTGTGTCTTGAAGAACAAAGAAGCTTTCTGCGCAGAAGTGATGCCACTATACCGCAGTAAATTGGAAGATATTGAACGTCAGCTTGTAGAGCTGAATCAGATCAAGAGGAATTTGGAAGAACGAATGGCATCTATTCTGCAGGAGCAGGATGAGAGCAAGTTGGGAACGTGTCCACTGGAGAACTTGGAATAGTACTGCTGGTGTTGAAAAATATGAGGAGGAATGGCAAATGTCTATTATAAATGCCGATAGTGCGGATTGGGTGCGGTCAGAAATACGTGGTGGAGGAACGGTACTGGTGGATTATGGTGCGCCATGGTGCCCCCCTTGTAAGGTGCTGCTGCCTGTTCTGGAAGATCTTCACCAGGAATATGGAGACGATGTTTCTATTGTTAAGGTGAATTGTGATGAACTGCCGGATTTGGCTGGAGAAGCGGGTGTTATGGGGATGCCTACAGTCATTGTATATAAAGAGGGGCAGCCCGTGGAAAAGCTGGTCGGTCTGCGTCCGAAAGCAGCCTACCAAGGCATACTGAACAAGGTTCTTCAAGCATAAGGCGATAATTTTAAAGATGAAATTAGGGAGACTCCATATTGTGGGGTCTTTTTTGCGTGCATGATTTACCCATCTTCGGTAAAAAATACGAACACAGCTATAAAGGAGGTGATGAGGGTGTGGAATATTATTCTAGAGATAATTCCTAAATGGAGTGTGATTTTCCAAGCTATTATGATCTTTTTCGTTCCGTTTATTCTAATCCGGATAATGAGTTGGGCTAATGTAAAGGAAGATACGATAAGTACTAGAGCAAAAAAAGCTGCCGGCAGCATAGGTGGTGGGGTTCCTTACGGAGAAGCATCTCTAGGTTCTAGCAATACGAAAAAGGTTACTAAGGCGGACGATTCCGTTGGAATCAGTGAAGAATCTCCTACAGAAGCAAGCTATAGCGGTCAATTTCGGGAGGATTTGCAAAGATTTAAAGAGATGAGCACAGATATGCATGATGTGAGTTTTCGGGAGTTGCGTATCGGAGGTATAAAGCTGCAAGCGGCCCTTATATTTGTAGATGGACTGACAGATAAAGATAAAATGGATCGGAATATTCTGAAGCCTTTAATGGATGCCTATAAGGTTTTTAAAGATCCCCATACGATACCGGAAGCCAAGGATCTAAAAGATATTCTCATTCATGAGATCGTGCTTATTTCGGAAGTTGAGTTTACGGATAATGTGAAGCTCTCCCTTCAAAAGGTATTGTTCGGCTCTGTAGTGCTGTTAGTAGAAGGGATACCGGAGGCTATTGTGCTCAGCACCCCGAAGGGGAACACAAGAGGGATAGAGGAGCCTGAATCAGAAGCTGTCTTGCGGGGATCTCGAAGCGGGTTTAATGAGACGTTAAGTGATAACACGGCATTACTGCGCCGACATGGGCAGAGCACAGAGCTAGCCATGATTTCTTTTACTGTAGGAAAGAGGATGAAGAAGGATCTGGTTCTAACTTATATCAAAGATATCGCGAATGATGAACTTGTCGAAGAAGTTAAACGAAGAATTAGGACGATTGATATAGATGATGTGCAAGAATCTGGTTATGTGGAGCAATTAATCGAAGATAATAGCTTCACTCCATTCCAGCAGATTCAGAATACGGAAAGACCTGACCGCGTAATGGCAGCGTTATTGGAAGGGAGAGTAGCTATCCTGCTGGATGGCACACCCTTTGCCTTGATCATGCCCGTGTCCTTCGGGATGCTGTTGCAATCCCCAGAGGATTATTACGATCGGTGGATGGTGGGGTCGTTGGTGCGCTTACTGCGTTTTCTCGCCGCATTGATATCAATGTTTGCACCGGCACTATATATTTCCTTCCTCTCCTTTCAGCCGGGATTGATTCCGACAAAGTTGGCCATTTCAATCATCAGCTCCCGCCAAGGTGTACCTTTTTCGGTATTAATCGAAGCTTTGATTATGGAGACCTCAATCGAAATATTACGGGAGGCTGGACTCCGGCTACCTAAACCTATCGGTCCCGCGATGGGGATTGTTGGCGGTCTAATCATCGGCCAAGCCGCAGTAGAAGCGGGAATTGTGAGTCCAATTCTAGTCATCGTTGTTTCAGTTACAGCAATCTCCTCCTTCACCATCCCTATGTATAGTGCGGGAATGACGCTGCGTATGCTCCGTTTTATAGCGATGTTTTCTGCAGCAGTCTTTGGATTATATGGAGTTGTGTTATTTTTCCTTTTCCTGAGTGCCCATTTAATCAAGCTAAAAAGCTTCGGCATGCCTTATCTTGGCATGTTTATACCGTATAAGATTAAGGATTGGAAAGATTTTATATTCCGTATGCCACTGCAATTTCTAACAGGCCGCCCTACGCTGTTGAAGCCGAAGGACCCCCGACGCAAAGGGTGAGAGATCGAAGTAAAGGAGGAAGCGAATATGAGTACCGAGGTGAAGGACCGAATTACTGCTGTTCAAGCGACGATCGTACTAGCCAATTATACTATAGCGGCAGGGATACTTACACTTCCTCGGACGATTGCAGAGGCTAGTGAAACTCCAGACGTGTGGATCTCCGTTTTTTTAGGGGGAGTAATTACCTTTTTAACAGGTTTAATTATAGTGAAACTTAGCCAACGGTTTCCAGGTCAAACTATTTTTCAATTTAGCGGGAAAATCATTGGCAAGCCACTTGGAGTGATGCTCTCTATATTAGTGATTGTTTATTTTCTGTGTATAGCCAGTTTTGAAGCACGTTCCGTACAGGAAGTGACCTCTTTTTTTCTGTTGGAGGGAACCCCTCCTTGGGCTATTGTTGCTGTGTTTATTTGGATAGCCTTCTATTTATGCAGAGGAGGACTTAATGCTATCACTAGCATGTGTAGGTTGATTGTTCCGATTACTTGGACAGTTTTTGTTGGAGTATGCTTGCTTAGTAT
Organism: Paenibacillus sp. FSL H3-0310; assembly: GCF_038002785.1. Taxonomy (NCBI): domain Bacteria; kingdom Bacillati; phylum Bacillota; class Bacilli; order Caryophanales; family Paenibacillaceae; genus Paenibacillus; species Paenibacillus sp. FSL H3-0310. The sequence goes on along the minus strand of NZ_JBBODC010000002.1, from coordinate 450,112 downwards.
TGAAGTTTTCGATATCGATAATTTGCGGCCTTTCCTTGGAGATGGTTTAGGACCGGTATGGAAGGGCATCAGGCCAACCATTCTGACTTTTACTGCTGGTGAAGCGATGCTGTTCGTTGTTGCTTTTATGGATAAGCCACAAAAAGCAGTAAAGGTAATTATTGCTGGATCATGTATATCAACGTTCTTTTATCTTTTAGCTGTTGTAATGACTATTGGTGCGTTTTCTATAGATGGAGTGGTCACAAGAACTTGGCCATTTCTTGATCTAGTGAGAAGCTTTGAGGTGAATTATCTTATTTTTGAGAGGTTTGAATCGTTGCTACTGGTAATTTGGATTATGCAAATTTTCTGCACCTTCTGCATCACTATTTATGCTGCTGCTTTGGGAGTTTCTCAAATATTTCATAAACGATTTAATAGCTGCTTATTGGCTATACTTCCATTAGCCTATGTAGTTTCCAGAATGCCACCAAATGTGAATGCTCTATTTGCATTAGGGACAGTCGTAGGTAATTGGATGATCGTTTTATTTGGATTAATTCCATTGCCGCTGTTGATCATCGCACATTTCCGGAGGACTGCTTCATGAAAAAATGGAGAGTGTCGATTACATTTCTTATATTATGTACTTTGTTGACTGGCTGCTGGAGCAGCACACCTGTTGAGGAGTTAAGTATGGAGATTGGTGTTGCCCTGGACAGTGCGGAGGAGACAGGGGATGAGGAGGCAACCCAGCAAGGAGGCGGGGGAAATCCTATGCCTGCCCAAATAATGAGTACCTACCAGTTTACGATTCCTCAAGGCTCAGGAGGGTCAGGTATGAAGTCTGGGGCTTCCCCATCCTCAACCAGAAATTACTATAACATGAGTGAAGTAAGTGATTCGATGTTTGAAGCATTACGGGCACTTTCACTGCGTACTAGACGTACTCCAATCGGACATCACCTTAAGGTCATTGTGATCGGTGAGAAGCTTGCACGCTCCACCAAGTTTTCTGAGTTAATTGATTTCTTTAGCAGGGATAACGATATCCGTCCTAGTGTTCTACTATATGTCAGCAAGGGAAAAGCCAAAGATGTATTGGAAAATGCGCTGCCGGGCCAAACCCCTTCATTTGTATTAGAGGGGATTTTTGTGAATAGAAGTCGGAGCACGAGGATATGGGAGCCGGTTTCAATAGCTAAAGTAGCGGGTCCTTTGCATGGTAAAAGAAGTTTCATGTTGCAGAATGTAATTTCTTTAGAAAAAGAGAAGGAGACAAAGCTGGATGGAGCAGGCGTAATTAAAGGGAAAACGGGAAAGCTCGTTGGTTTTTTAGATGCATCGGAGCTGGAAGGAATGGTCTGGCTGACTGGAAAGGGAGAGGGGGGTGCTCTCAAAGCATACGACCCGTCTAACAATAAGCTCATTACCTATGAAATCAAATCCCTGGGTAGCAAGTATAAGGCCAATGTGAAGGATGGGAAGATCTCCTTTCATGTGAAAATAGAATCTACGGGGAGATATGGTGAGGCTTTTGCCAAGAGTGCAAAAAAGTTACATGACGGAATTGTAAAGGAGGATAAAGCAGTGCTGGAGAAGCATGTCTTAGACATGCTTCAGGTCACTGTGAAAAAAATGCAGAAGGAGCTGCATACAGAGGTTGCAGGTTTCGGCAACGCTTTGCGTATTCAACATCCAGCCGTATGGCGGAGCGTAGAGGATAACTGGGATGAAACCTTTAGCGAGATTCCGATTACCTATGAAGTGAAACTGAATATTGAAGAGTATGGTGCATCAGATACAACGGCTGAATAGAAAGGACCATTTGCAATGTTGTATGGAGCTACTTCGTTTGTGTCTGGATAGGAATGACATCATTATGATGCAGTGCATCGAGCACTTCATCCTTTAATTGCGACGTGAAGGCATTCCATGCTTTTTTACCGATGTCCAGCTCTTCACGTCCAATAGCATTCAGTGTTTCCAGCCATAGACGTTTGTCGTTAATCAGCCCAAGTTGATCTTGAATCTCCTTATAGATCTCCTCATGCGCATGAAATTTCTGATTTAACGCAAAATCGGCCGCACTCGCGGTATAACGCAGTTCCTTAGCAGCGATTCTTAGCTGGTGCAAAGCGTCGAAGGCGTCTTTAGATTCGGCATTGTCTTCATGGAAAATAGCTTTACAGGTTTTTTTCTTCTGCTCATAAGCGATCTCAAGCTCACGCATAACAACGTTAACATTCTTTTTGGCGGCTAGGGCTTCAAGCTGCTCGCTTAGGAAGGTCTTCCACTTTTCCTCGAGGTCTTCATTGATTAGTTCAGGCAGCTCCTTAGCGAGCTTCTTGCGGTAAGTTTTGCGCTTGTCCTTTTGGTAAGCAATCACTGCCTTTAACAGGTCTGCAGTTTTGGAATCTCCGTTCTCCTTCGCTTGCTTGCACTTGTTCTTGAAAGATTCTATTAGAACATCTGCATCTCTCACTTTACCTAATCTCTTTTGCGCTTTTTTGAAAATAGGGTACAGGCCTGAAGTGTGCCGCGGATCAAGAATGGATAATAGACTTAGCAGCTTACGGCAGTTCACTCTTGCCTGGTGGATATCTTCATCCGCGAATTTATTTAATGCGTCATGGCTGTAATCCCAAAAGTTGATATAAAGGTGGTTAAGGGCTTGTTCCCATTGCTTTGTTTTGGTTAGCTGTCGTTCTTTGGTCAGCTTGTCTCCTGTCATGCAGCATCACTCCTTAACGTTTGGGATAGCATGAATTTAGGTCTTCCCCTATTATGCTCTGGGGCAAGTCCATTTACTATAAGAATAGCGTTATCATAACCTCATTTCAATTCTCTACTCACAGCATGGAGACAGATCGGTTACAATATTACTATCATTATTTATACGGATAGGCTTGGATCCTTAGCTGGTAGAGAATAGCAGGTCTCGTGGCTCATATTCGGGAAAGAGGGGCTTTGGTGGATACTCGTGAGTATGATTCAATATTTAGTAAACTTCCTTCAGAAATGGGGCTCTTTCAACATCTGAGTGCAAGGGATGAGAGCAAAGGTACAGAAGCAGGGAGCTTAGAGGATATGCTGGTCCCGTTCGCTTTTGAGGAAACCTTATGCCGGGATGTTGGAGCGGGACTTATACCTCCTAGCTTACATCTGTGGAGTCATTCTGGTGGTGTGGCACTTGGACTTCGGGACAGTAAGCTACCGTGTGCAGCTCAGGCGATGCTTACGCTTGAGGCGCAAGGGATTAGAACGGCGGTTAGGCATTCCGGCGGGGCTGCGGTGCCTCTGGATGCAGGGATCATTAATGTTTCTCTAGTTCTGCCCAAAGGACGTGGAAAGCTGGACTTTCATGATGACTTTAAGCTCTTGGCTGCTTTGATCACGGAAGCGGTTGCTATAAGTCATCCACAGGCTGCGGCGCAAATTGAGGCTGGTGAGATTGTTGGTTCTTACTGCCCGGGTGATTTCGATCTGGCCATTGGTGGCCGGAAGTTTTGTGGTATTGCTCAGCGTAGGCAGAACAATGCCTATTTTGTACATGCATTTGTTGTAGTTTCTGGCTCGGGACAAGAACGCGGTGAACAAATTCGTAATTTCTATGCGCAAGCCTCCGGAGGAGACTCCTCACTATCATATCCACGGGTTCGTCCAGAGACGATTGCTGGACTGGGTGAACTTGGTGGACCTGAAGTGGCGAAAGTGTTTGTGGAGGGGATTATTCAGGCTTTAATTCGTCGTGGAGTCTCTCTTAGAGCATCCCGCATTTTGCAGCAAGAGACAGGATACAGCTTGGACTATGATGATCCACGTGTGCTCGATGCAACGCGGGTGCTTCGCGAGCGGTATTCCTGAGATCTAAGCATGGGTTGGAGTCTGTTAAAAAAGGACGTAACGGAAAGCTGGCTAGAGCCAGCCTACGTAACGTCTTTTTTAATATTCAACAATCACGCTCTTTTAATTATACAACTCAGGACGTCTGTCCGAAAAAATCGGAATTTGTTTCCTAATCTCACGCACCTGATGTAAATCGATCTCTCCGGTTAGAATTTGTTCCTCTTCAGAAGCCTCACACACAATATCTCCCCAAGGATCAATAATCATTGAATGCCCAGCAAAGATATTGGCAGGATCGCTGCCTGCACGGTTGCAGGCTACAACATAACATTGATTCTCGATGGCCCGGCTGATCAATAGCGCCCGCCAGTGGGACACTCTGGACAGTGGCCATTCAGCACAGACGAACAGGATTTCCGCCCCTTGTGCAGTATGGGCGCGAACCCACTCCGGAAAACGAATATCATAACAGATTAGCCCTGCACATAACGTTTCGTCTAATATAAATAGTCCTTTGGCTTCTCCCGGCTGCAGATACAAATGTTCATCCATCAGCTGGAACAAATGCAGCTTGCTGTATTGTCCGACGAGCTCACCTGATCGATTAAATACATACATACGATTAGTTACACCAGTATCATTTCGGCTAGCGACAGAACCAGCGATGATATTGATGCTATATTGTTTAGCTAAGCTGGAGATGAATTCCTTGGTAATTTCTCCTTCCGGATCGCCAATATCTTCTAAGCGAGTTAGATCATAACCAGTGGTCCATAGCTCAGGGAGAATCAGACAATCGGGGGCAGCGACAGCGGCTTCATTTATTTTCTGGGCAACAGCAGCATAATTCATAGTGGGATTGCCAAATGCTATATCCAGCTGAATCAGGGATATTCTCATAGGTATCCTCCTCTTTTGTTCAAGCGTATAGCACCGGATGAGGATAAGCAATGTTGATTTTTTACAAATGATTTGATATATTAGTTGACGGGTCAATGATTATGCGTTAGTATAATTTCATACAAAACAATTGCATGCAATTAAATATAGAAAGGAGGTATATTTTGACGGAGTACTGTCCTGAGGAAGAACATATATTTGAACTGCTGCAGGCCTTAAACAAAGGAATCTCTCCAAAATTCGAACGTTGTGCAGGGATCAGTCCCACACGGCTTCGCCTCCTGCATGAACTGTTTCGGGTAGATGAAGTCAGCCAAATCAGTCTGCAAAAGGAAATGGATATTGATGCGGCAGCCGTCACACGTCATCTGAAGGGATTGGAAGAGAGTGGCATGATCGCTCGCCGCAATAACCCAGCCGATAACAGGGTCACATTGGTCTCATTAACCGATCAAGGTCGGGAAAGAATGGTTAAATATAGCGAAGAGAAAAGGCGGTTTATCGCTACTCTGCTAACAGGTTTTAACGATCAGGAGCGAGCAGTGCTCATTGATATGCTCAATCGTCTGCAATCTAATATCATTCTGTTGTAACTTACAAAACACACTCAAAGGAGAATTAATCATATGAACGCTACACAAACAAATGATTTTCAAGAAATTATTACAGGACGCCGCTCTATCCGCAAATATGATCCATCCGTTAAAATCAGCAAAGAAGAAATGACACAGATCCTTGCCGAAGCTACACTTGCTCCATCTTCAGTGAACATGCAGCCTTGGCGTTTTCTGGTCATTGAAAGTGACGAAGCTAAAGCTACCTTAGCGCCTCTCGCTCGTTTTAATAACGTACAAGTAGAGACTTCTGCGGCTATGATTGCCATCTTTGGTGATTTGAACAACTTCGATTACGCTGAAGAAATTTACGGTACGGCTGTTGAACGTGGACTTATGCCTGCTGAAGTAAAAGAAAATCAATTAACCAGATTATCCGCTCATTTCGCTAACCTGCCACGGGAAATTAACAGAGACACCGTGCTTATCGATGGCGCACTTGTTGCTATGCAGCTGATGCTGGTTGCTCGTGCACATGGTTACGATACAAACCCAATTGGTGGATTTGAAAAAGACCAAATCGCTGAAGCGTTTGGTATGGAAAAAGATCGTTATGTTCCTGTAATGCTGCTCTCCATTGGTAAAGCTGTTGATGCAGGTTACCCCTCTGTTCGTCTGCCTATCGATAAAGTTGCTGAGTGGAAATAATTATTAAAGTTAGTAAAACGCGCTACCATAAACACTAATCTTAGGAGGAATATACAATGATCATTATTCATGCTGTACTTAAAGTTAATCCAGAGCGTCGTGAACAGTTTTTGACGGAGTCTAAAGCATTACTGGCTGCTACTCATGCTGAAGAGGGTAACCTTTCTTATGAGCTATATGAGAATGCTGGAGAAGCCAACTCATTTATTATGATTGAGCAATGGCGTGATGCTGAAGCAGTATCCAGCCACAATACGAGCGCTCATTTCACTGCTTTCTCAGCTAAAGCTGGCGAATTCTTGGCTGCTCCTCTAGATGTTAAAGTATTTAGCGCAGAACAGGTAAAATAAGCTGTCTCCATTCTTAGCGAATTCTATTTAAACCTAAACAGGGATGATCCATAGCCATAAAGGCTGTGGGGCATCCCTATTTTGCATTTCACCCCGTTTATAAAAAGGAGATCTAGGGTATCTATCCTTACCTTGATTCAAAGGCATGCAATATAAACGATGGGGGACTTTACATATGAAGACACAGAGAAATATGATTGATTTCTTGAATTATTATCTATCCGGCGGATCGCTTGCCCGTATTATGGGTGTAGCAGGAGAAGAGGTGGAGCGTAAGCTTGAGGGGATAGACCTAGAGGCTGCCAGAGCCTATCGTCAGACGCTTGGCGGAGTCATTACGACAAGTCAGCAGCTATTCCAGCTTCCTGGATTTAGCCCAAGCTTACTGGAACAACTTACTGAAGTATTGGGCAGACTAGACTCAGGCAAGCTAAAGGTTCTGGCTCCGCAGACTACGTGGAATAATCAAGTAACACCTTACGTGAATGGTCCGGAGTGTCTAGGAATGATATTAGAGGAGATCAGAAAAGCGCAGCATTATATCCACCTGTCTGTCATGCTTTTTTTTAATGATCGCTCGGGCAATCTGGTTGCAGATGAACTGTTTTATGCTCTTAAGCGTGGCGTTAAGGTAAGGGTTATGGTCAATTACACATTGACGGCATTGGGGTACGGAAATAATCTGGAGTACGGCCAGTTCTCCAAGATTGCTGATCAGCTCGAGAATGCAGGCGCCAAGCTGTTGAATACCTTCAATTCGTATTATTCAGCTATTGAATGGCGGGTGAAACGAAAGGCGCTGGAGCAAGAGGGAGTGCCGGAAAGTATCCTGTTTCTGCAGGATAAAGTGCAAGAGGATGTTGAGGTCACAGGACTGAATGTCATCGATCATCGGAAGTTTATGGTCATAGATGGGGTAACCTCGATTATAGGCAGTGTAAATATTGGTGACCAATATACGTATGAGACCCCAGTGCAGGCATCCTCTGCAATGAGTATAGATGGACATCCACAGGGGATTCCTAGTAAAGAGGCTGAGTGGCATGATGGCTGCTTCCGGATTCGCGGCGCTGCAGCGCAGCCTTTGAATGCGATGTTCTATTCTCGCTGGCTGCTTCTAGGCGGAGATCATTTTGATGTGAATGATGTCTTTTATTATCCGGATGTGGATTATCATTTTGGTGAGGAAGAATGTACGCTGTTAGCAAGCTTTCCAGGTAACCCGGTTAACCTGATTCAACAATATTATCTGGATTTAATTACTTACGCGGCTGAAGAGACTATCATCGTGAATCCTTATTTGATTGATCAGGATTTTTGGGATCGGCTCGGGCTGCTTGGTCCAGAATGCTCGTGTAATTTGAACATTTGTAACCCGCTGGAGGTTAATGATCATCCTACAAATCGCGCGGCGGTAAGAGGCAATATGTATATGCCGTTTATTAACGGTGTTTCCTTCTATGACTACAGTGCCACCGGTCGATTTTCCCATTGGAAAATTACCTATGATCATAGATCACAAGCCGTTTTTCATGGTTCATATAATATCAACGAAAGAAGTGCCTGCCACGATTTTGAGCTGGGAATGCTGGTAAAAGGGGAGGCCTTTGCAGAGCAGATAAAGTCTATGATCGATTATGACCTGAGTGTCTCGCGGAAGATTACCAGTAAAAGTGAGTTCTTTAAGCATCCTTGGTTACACCCTAGTACTTATCTGAATAAGGCAACCCAGAATTATACTTGATAAATTGGGCTAATTCTCATGATATAATGATCGTTATAAATCATTAGGGTGGAGTATGGGCTATGCAAATCAAAATTACAAAAAGTGGTTTGAAAAAGGACGAGGTATTTTTTCTCACAGAATTTGGGGAGGGCCGGGGAATCTGGTGTGGTGCTCCTGTGAATCCAGGGGCAGAAATGGATGTGGAATTGGAGCTTTCGGAGCTGCTTATGAGGTGGGTGGATATCCATCCTGTGCCTGCAGGTGAGTTCAACATCAGGCTCGAACAGGATAGGGTTATTTTTACGGGCGTGTTGGAGAATATTGAAGAAGATGGCACAGGATTTTTACGAATAGGTGAAGGGTTAGTGATGTTCGAGTGTCTCGGTGAACCTATGGCACTGGGTGTGTTCGTAGAATTGCAGGTCCGTGATGTGCGAATCTATCCCTTCAGTATTTGACGCTTCTTAGGGACTAAGATAACATACAAAGATAACATTAGATTCAGAAAGTTAAGCATGAGGAGTAGAAAGCTATGAACACCGAAATTCAGCAATTTAAGACCGAATTCTTCAAGGCGCTGGCTCATCCGATGCGTATTCGTATTCTGGAGCTGCTTAGCGAAGGTGAGAAGAATGTGAATGAACTGCAGGCTATTCTCGGCTCGGAAGGTTCTGCTGTATCCCAGCAGCTAGCTGTTTTACGCGCCAAAAATGTAGTAACCAGTGTGAAAGAAGGCACCACAGTCATTTATGCCTTGCGTGATCCTCTGATCAAGGACCTTCTGGTCGTGGCCAAACAAATATTTGATAACCATCTCGTGAATACCATTTCATTGCTGGAAGGCATGCGCGGCGAGTGAAAATGGAATAGATTAACGTTATTTTGGCGTTGACAACAGTCGCGTCCTAGAGTAATGTTCTTCTTATATTCAAATAATCAGATATTTAAAGAAAAGAAGGTTTGAACATGACAGGGCGGGGTCGTTATAAAGGCTACAACATGAACGCTTTTCGCAAGGATTTGATATCAGGGACAATCGTCGGGGTTATTGCCATTCCTTTAGGGATGGCATTTGCTATTGCTTCTGGTGTAAAGCCGGAATATGGCATTTATACGACAATCGTTGCCGGCATATGTATTTCATTGTTCGGGGGATCGAAATTTCAGATTGGTGGACCGACAGGTGCATTTATTCCTATCTTGTTCGCCATTGGGATGCAGTATGGTTATGAGAACCTGCTGTTAGCGGGGATGATGGCGGGGGTTATTTTAGTCCTCATGGGATTGTTAAGGCTGGGTGTACTGATTAAATTTATTCCGAAGCCGGTCACGATTGGTTTCACAGCAGGAATAGCGGTTATTATCTTCACCGGACAGATTGCTAACTTCCTTGGGTTAAGGGATATTGAACGGCACGAGAGCTTTGTAGATAACATGAAAGAAATTGGACTTCATCTATCGACGATCAATGGATATAGTATCCTGACCGCCGCGATTTGTCTGGCCGTTGTTATCCTAGCGATTCGCTTTGCTCCGAAGGTGCCGGGTTCATTGGTCGGTCTTCTTTGTGCAACTGTCATAGCAGCGTTATTTTTTAGCGGTAAGGTGACTACGATTGGTTTGGCCTATGGGAATATCCCTAATACATTGCCAAGCTTCCGTTTTCCGACCATTACCTGGGAGCGGATTATACTGCTGATTCGTCCGGCCTTTATCATCGCGATGTTGGGTGCTATTGAATCCTTATTGTCAGCTGTCGTAGCTGATGGGATGACGGGCAGCCGCCATAACAGCAACCGTGAACTGATTGGTCAGGGAATCGCCAATATTGCAGCTCCATTGTTTGGAGGAATTCCAGCCACGGGTGCCATTGCCAGAACCGCCACAAATATCAAAAGCGGCGCAGTTTCTCCGATCTCAGGGATCGTTCATGGGGTAGTGGTATTCCTAATTCTTCTGTTGTTTGCACCCTATGCTTCTAGTATTCCGTTGGCAGCGATGGCTCCTATCTTGATGGTAGTAGCTTGGAATATGAGTGAGCGTAAACAATTTCTTCATTTGCTTAAAATCAAAACAGGTGATTCTTTGGTGTTATTCATCACCTTCTTGTTGACGATATTTGCAGATTTAACGCTGGCTGTAGAGGTGGGATTGATTCTTGCGGTGATTTTGTTTGTGAAACGGATGGGAGAGGTTCATCTGGTATCCAAAGTATTGCCTGATCCTAATTCCGTCAAGGTAGGAGCACATATGGTAACGGAGAGTCATGATTGTCCGCAGATTGGGATTTATACCGTGGAAGGGCCGCTGTTTTTTGGCGCTGCGTATAGATTTGATGACACCATGCCGGGTTATGGCTCCGATCAGCCGAAAATTATATTAATGCGGATGGGAAAAGTGCCATTCATGGATACTACGGGCGAATCCAATCTGGCGGAGCTGGTGCGGCATCTCCATGCTGTTGGAGGGAAACTGATGATCTCCGGTGTTCAGCCGCAGCCGCTTGAGCTACTTAAGAGAACCGGGCTATATGACAAAATAGGAGAGGCACAGTTCTATCATCATACCGGTGAAGCGATCAATGAAGCTCTTAGCAGTATTAATCACAATAAATGTATCGGATGCAGTCATGCGGCGTTTAGGGAGTGTACGGCATTATCCTGTCAGGAGGATGCAGGTGGACTACGAGGTCTGACAGGACGCAAGAAGCCAGCATTGCCTCTGAACTAATCAGCGGTACTTGAGCTTAATAAATAAAGTCGGCCTGGGCGCTATTCTTGCGTCTGGGCTTTTGTATTAAAATTGGACTTCGGAATTCTGAATTTGTACAATTAGGTATAAGTTTAATGTAATCAATATCGATAAGGAGAATATAAGCTCATGAAGGAATTGAATTATCCGAAGGTGTTTATGCTCTTGGCGGGATTGTCTGTCGCTACATTGGCGGTATATCGTGTAGTGTCACTTCAGACGGATTCGTTTTACGGTTTTTTAATTTGGAATTTGTTCTTAGCATGGATTCCGTTTTTATTCTCCATGGCTGCTTATGAGCTAGACAAAAGGAAGATAGGCGGTCTATTACTTCTTCCTTTGGGTGTCGCGTGGCTGCTGTTCTTTCCCAACGCGCCTTATCTCATGACTGACCTGGTGCATTTAACGGTAAGAAAAAGTAGATATATCGTGGAGGGAGCCATTCAGAATCGCTACTGGTATGACTTGGTCACTCTTTTATTGTTCACCTGGAGTGGATGGTTGACCGGTTTTTTCTCATTGTATCAGTTCCAGACGGTCATTTATCGTAAAAGCAACCTGCTGTGGTCATGGGTATTCGTGCTTGCGGCATGTATGCTCGGGGGATATGGTGTACTGCTTGGCCGAGTCTACAGACTCAATAGCTGGGACGTCCTGACGGACAGGCATCAGTTGTATCAACTTGTTCTGGATAGCCTGAATCTCCAGTCCGTATTTTTCAGCTTGTTCATTGCCTTTGTCCTGCTGGTCATTTACGCGACGATGTATTGTCTACTCAATGCTCTTGGCACCGGAGAAAGACGAAGAGTTACCAGAGGGTACTAATCGGTACACTCCGGCTCAAACTGGAATTGTTTCAGATCTACCACACCTTTTTCATTAAAACTAACTCCCTCTCCCTGTAGATAGAGCCTCTGGAGGGAGTTAGACTCATCCTCAGTTAGTGCGATCATTCCTTTAGCATTAATGACCCGATGCCAGGGCAGCTTATATTTTTTGCTCATGGAATGAAGGATGCGAACGACCTGCCTCGCTCCTCTTGGGCTGCCTGCCGCGCGGGCAACTCCTCCGTAAGTCATCACTTTACCTTCTGGTATAGACTGTATGATATGAATAACTCTCTCAGTAAATGGTGTCATAGCAAGCTCAAGCTCCTATATCTTATTTTTATCCAATGAACAACAGATAAATCAATTCTAAACGAAACGGGGGACGAACAGGAGGATTTTTTGAGAATAGCAAAAAAGGGGTTGCAAAGCAATAAATACGCGTGGTATATTTTAACTGTAAAAATAATCTAAACGTTTAACAACGTGATTAAAAGAGTTCCCATAATAAGATAGGAGAAGGTGTAATGAGGAAAACCAGCATTAAAGACATAGCCGCAAAGGCTAATGTTTCGATTGCTACAGTCTCCTATGTGCTTAATGGTACCCGCAATGTACGTTCCGATACAAGGGAACGAGTTGTTGCAGCCATTGAGGAGTTGAATTATAAGCCGAATGCTATTGCGAAGAGTCTCAAACTCAACCGTACGAATACAATAGGTGTTATTGCAGAAGATGTGACGGTATTTAACACCCCCGATATTATCGATGGAATTAATGATTTTGGAGATCGTAATGATTTGCATATTTTACTGGTGAATCTTCGTTTGGACAAGCGTATCGGCCGTAACTTCTCGAATACGGAAGACTATCGAAAGTATGCCGCTAATGCGGTTGCCGAACTGCTCAGTAATCAAGTGGATGGGATTATTTATATCGGTGTTCATCCCCGTGATTTAACGGGTTTAATCGATACGGAAGGTAAGCCTATTGTGTATACCTACTCTTACACACAGGACGATATCTCTATCCAGTATAATGATGAGCAAGCTGCTTACCAAGCCATGTCCTACTTGGTTAACCAAGGACATAGCAGAATTGCTGTAATCAGTGGTTTGATGGATTCAATCCCTTCCAGATTAAGACTGAACGGTTATTACAAGGCCGTTACTGAATATCAATTACCGTTCGATCCACTGTTAATTAAGATGGGAGACTGGGAGAGGGAATCAGGGTATCGTCTTACCTCCGAGTTGCTCGCTTTGCCGGAGCCTCCAACCGCGATTCTTTCCATGAATGATGTAATGGTTGTAGGTATTTTGCAGGCGGCAGAGGAAAAAGGGTTTAAAATACCGGATGATCTGTCGGTTGTCGGTTTTGATAATCGTGAATTCAGTGATTACTTACGCCCGCGTATAACAACAATGGGACTTCCGCTACATGAGATGGGCTATCAAGCTATTGAGGTTTTGTTCAATTTAATCAAGGGGACGAAGATGGATTCACTGACCATGCCGGAGTGCCGGTTGATCGAACGTGATTCTGTGGCTACGTTAAAAAATGCTGTGAGACAAAAATAAGTTTCACAGCTCCTTTTTCCTCATAAATCTAAACGTTTAACTTAAAATATTGAAGAGGTGCTAGGCAATGACGATTCTAGGCAACGAAAATTTCAGGATGGAGCTAAGCGACCGCGGAGCACTTCAGTCTCTGATATTACAGGGCGACCCTAGTGAAATGAATTGGGTAGTTGATCCGTCTTATTTGAAAGAGGCAGGTTATGCGGATACAGATAAGCTATTCGGAGAATGGACAATAGAGCTAGACGGGAATATCATAAAAAGCACTGATCTGTTGCCCAAAATCACACCAGAAGGAAAAAACCGTGTATTTGTGGATTTTGAAGGTGCGCCGATTGCAATCAGACTTACATATTCTTTGGAAGATGAGCGACTAAGATGGACTATTGAAGCTATGAACCGATCAACACAGTCTGTAAGAATTAATGGTCTTCATGTGTGGTTTTCGCTCGCTTATGTCATGTACCGAGATGAAAATGTGCAGCGCAATATGAGTCAGTCCTGTGCAGTATTCCCCCATCTTGGTGGAGATTTCGCTAAAATTGCTGCCATTCGACGGAGCAACGAAGCACCACATCTGGGTGTTTATGGTGTTCAGGGCAGAACAGTAACCGTAGGTACTTATTGTAGTTATAAGAATCGTTTTCTTGAGCAGGTTTCCCCTTCTTTGGATGGTCTGCTGTATCATCGGCTATCGTTGGTGGAGGACGGATCATCTATGACCGAATCTGCAGCTGCCGACTGGATATATGGTGGCGCTTACAGTCCGCTGGATCTTGACGCTGGAGAAACCTCCAGCTGGGAATACATATTCCATCCCTGTCAGAATCGAGATGATTTCTATAGGCAGGGTATGGCCTATGGACATCCGCGCTGGAGCTATACGCCTGTATTAACCCGGGGAGGAAGGTTCGAAGCTGTTGTTGATCTGCCGCAGGGCCAGGCTCTACGTGAGCTGCGTTTGTATAGCACTTCAACGGCAACGGAGCTGATCCGCCAGGAGAATATTACGAACGAAGCTGTACGGTTGGAGTCAGGCAGCAGCTACACTATATCTTTACAGCGTTTGGAGCCGGGAGAACATAAGCTGGAGCTGGGGCTAGAAGATGGACGGACCGATATCCTGGTCTGGAATGTACTGGAGTCGATTGACCTGATTCTGGAAAAGAGAGCCGAGTGGTTGGTAAATAACAACTTTGGAGGGACAGGTGAGGCTGAGAGGCCATATGCCTTCCGTCCGCTATCGAATCAGGGAGAATCGCTGGGTAAGGTTGCTTTTCTTCTGATGAAGAATAGCATGGCCAAGGCTGTCCCCGAACAAGTAGCTAAGGCCGAGATTGCCGCAGTATTGGATGTGAAGGAGCATTGGTTTGAAGGCGGAGATTTCAATCATCCGCGTCCCTTGTATGGAGAATTCTACCGCATTTATGATCTGGATTATATTGGGCATGTCTTTTATCTATTGTCACGAATGGATGGTTCATTACTTAAAATTCATTCTCCTAGAGAATATCTACAATGGACTGCCGAAATCATGTGCCTTCGCCTAGACCCTGATCGGCATAGTGGGCAGCGTGAACAGGATGAGAGCCGTCTAAATGGTATATTTGTGCTCTATATTCTTGATTTATTAGAGGCACTGAAGCAGAGCGGTCTTTCAGAAGAGTATAAACGTCTACTTACCTTATGGGAGCAATTTGGCAGAAATCTGGAGACAGGGATACAGCAGTATGAGGGAGCTATAACGGAGCATTTTTACGATAATGCAGGATTTGGTCCTACCTGTGAAACATTGTGTCACCTTGGAAATAAAGAGGAGGCTCAGCGTTATGGGCAACTAATTCTGGCAAATATCGGATTCAGCAATGATTACAGAGTGCAGAATCCGGATCGCTGGTGGGAAGCTTTGTCGTATATGATTCATTCCCTTTGGGGTGGATTGGTAGCAGGTGCATCCCGGGTTGCCTATGAATTCCTTGAAGACCCTGAATATTTGGAAGCCGCTTACCGTTCTACGATGGCAGTATTCAATTGTTACGATTGGAATGTACGCTCTACTCCACGCCGTTTGTTGCCTGGAGAGGCAGCCTCTACATATAGTGTGGCAGCTCCTAACCTGAACATGCCAGAATTGTCGCGAAACCGTTTTGGGCAATCCGTATTTGTGGGGGCAAGTGATTCCTTGTTTGCTTCGCTGTTCTCGGGTGTGACAGGAGATGATTGGGATATGGGGGAGGAGCTAGTGGCCTATCTAATGGGCTTCGGGACAACCACATATTTGTACAGGGATCCACGCGGAAAGATGCGCTGTATTAACGGTTATATTGAAGAAGACTCGGAGGGCTGGAACGTAACAAGTTACGCTGCATATCCGTCAAGATATGTGCTGCTTGAGGATAAGCTCGAATATCGCACAACTGAGGGGATACTAGAGCCTCGCGTAAGACTGGCAGGCGGAGGAATATTCAGCCCTTGTCTGTAATCGCTAAGAATGACAAACCATGATGATTTTAGGCTAAAGCTTTAAATGCTTGGCTTGAAATAAATAGATATGAAAAAAAGGGAGGCAACAAACATGAAGTTTGGAAAACGTACTCTAGTTCTATCTTTAGCATCAATGATGGTTTTTTCCGCACTGGCAGGCTGTTCGGGCAATTCCAACAACGCGGCTCCAAAGGCATCTGAAGGGTCTGGAGCAGCCAACAAGGAAACTACGCCTGATAAAGATGTAACCTTGGAATTATTGTATTGGGGTGATGATGTACAGAAAAAGCTGGTAGAAGCGGCAGCAGAAAAATATACAGCCGACACCGGAGTGAAAATCAATGCACAAGTACTTCCAGCAGATGGCTCCTTTGATACATTTATTCAGACCCGGCTCGAATCCGGTGAACTTCCAGATATCAGTTATATGGGTGAAGGCGATATCCAAAAGTACAATGAAATGGGAATTATCGAAGATATCAGCGATTTATTAGCGGACGGAAGCATTCCTGAAAAACTATCAGCGATTACAATCCATTCACCTGAGCAAAAAGTGATTGGAGTCGGCCTATCCAACCAGTTGGAGCTGCTTTACTATAGCAAGTCCAAATTTGATGCAGCAGGTCTTGAATATCCACCCTCCAAAGTTGAAAATGCGTGGGATTGGGATACATTCGTGACAAACGCGAAAAAGCTAACGACAGATACTAAAGGAAAAACAGCGGCAGATGAAGGCTTTGATGCTGCTCTGACCGAGAACTACGGGCTTGGTATGACAGCGGGACGGGAGTTCCACCACTTCTGGGCAGCTTATGCCAACGGTGGCGGGATTGTTTCCCCGGATGGAAAGGAGTTTCAATGGGATTCTCCCAAAACGGTTGATGCCATCCAGAAGCTAGCTGACCTCGTTAACAAAGACAAGGTTGCATCCGCTTTCAATTACACTTGGAATTCTGGAATTGGTTCTGCGGTAGACGCTTTGAGTGGTGGTTATGCCATGGCAATCAGCGGATCTTGGGATCTAGCTAATATCAAAGGTAATGAAGATATCGGCGTTGGCGTTCTGCCTAAGATGGAAAAGGCAGTAACGATGAACTGTGGTGCTCCGCTTGTTGTGTACAATACATCGAAGCACATTGAGGAAGCCAAGAAATTCTATGCTTACATGGTCAACCCTGAGAACAGTCTGGAGCTGCTGAAGAGTGGTGCGTGGTTGCCGAACCAGGCAGATTGGTATACCGATCCTACCTTGGTTGAAAAGTGGACCTCCGATCTTCCTGAAAGCGCAAAAGAAACTATCCTTAGTTATTCCACAACGAAAGACGCTATCGCACAATGGCCTGCATATTACGTTCCTGCCTACCTCAAGATGAATACTGAATATGAGAAATCTATTGATCAGGCGTTGGCAGGTAAGAAAAGTGTTAAAGAAGTCTATGACGCGATCATGCCAGCGATCAAGCAGTTGTTCGAGAGCGGCAAGGTTTCCTAATTAGAGCTTATATTTGAAAAGAGGGCTATTGCTTATGAACCCAGAGAGCAAAACCGAAACGGCTGCGGTCTATGTTAAAAAGCATGCCAGAGGTGTCACCAAAGAGGCGGTGGCTGGATATTTGTTTGCAGCACCGGCCATTATTGGATTTTTGGTATTGACGCTTTATCCGATGTTGGCCAGTTTGTTTTACAGCTTTCATAAAATAACGATTATGAGCGGAAGCCAAGTTATGGAGTGGATTGGACTGGATAATTTCCGGTACATATTCACCAATACCAGCTCCGAATTCAAAAAATCCATAACGGTAACCTTGATTTATGCCTTCATTAACGTGGCGCTTGTAATCACCTTTTGTCTGATTGTTGCACTCTTATTGAACCGTAAATTTATCGGCAGAAACTTGATGCGGGCTATATTCTTTCTGCCGTCTGTAGTTCCGATGCTGGCGACAACAATTGTGTGGCAGATGCTTCTACAGAACCAAGCCAAGGGTGGATTGCTTAACTGGATTTTATTGCAGATAGGAATAGCCCCTGTTGATTTCCTGACAGATCCCATCCGTATTTTTGAGACATTGTTTATCATGAGCTTGTGGACCTGTGGTGGGACGATTGTTGTGTTCATCGCTACGCTGCAGGATGTTCCGGGAGAATTGCTGGAAGCTATCGAGATGGACGGGGGAAATGCTTGGCACAAGTTCCTCAAAGTAACCTATCCGACGATCAAGCCTGTCCTCTTTTTCCAATTGATTATGTGCATGATGACCTCTATCCAGATTTATACGCAAAGTGTGGTGTTGTCCAGAAATGGTGCACCCGATCGGATGACTTATTTTATCAACGTTATGATCTATGACCATTCATTTGTTCAGGTAGGGATGCGCGGTTTGGCGTCTGCTGAGGCATGGGTCGTCTTCCTAATCACTATGGCCATTACTGGTGTGCTGTTCTACTTCCAGGGCGCATTTAAAAGGGACGATTCGATGGGCAAAAGAAAGAAGGCGAGATAATGGCGGCTACCGCAATTATGAATTATACAAGTATCCAGAAAAAAAAGAAAAGAGCTAAAGCCATCAATACCGGGCTGATTCTGCTCTCCTGTATACTCGCAGTGGTGTTTGCTTTTCCGCTTTATTGGCTGCTGCGAGGTGCCTTCGTGAGCCATACAGAAATACTGGCGCGGCCGCCTGTGTTTTTCCCCGAGTCACTAAATGTCGATAATTTTCGGCTTGGATTGGAACGTATTCAGTTCCTGCGGCAGCTCTGGAATTCAGTTTCGATTGTAGTTCCTTATGTGATCGGGACGGTGCTGACGACAAGCTTTGCTGGGTATGCCTTTGCTAAGCTGAACTTTCCGCTGCGCGGGATGTGGTTCGTGCTGGTCATCAGTACGATGATGCTGCCTAGTGCCGTAACCCTGCTGCCACAATATTCTCTGTACACTTCTTTGGGACTAGCTGGCAAACCTGCTCTTATTATTCCGGCCTTTTTCTGTGCAGGCGGCAACGCGTATTTTGTCTTTTTGCTCCGGCAATTTTTCATGACGATTCCACTAGAACTCAGTGAAGCTGCCAAGATTGACGGTGCGGGTTATTTCCGTATCTACTCCCGCATCATGCTGCCGCTTATACGTCCCGCAATGATTGTTGTGGCGTTGTTCAGCTTTATCAACTGTTGGAATGAATTTTTCTACACCATGATTTATTTAAAGACTGAAGCAGATTATACGCTGCCTATGGGCTTGTATATTGTGAACGGGATGCGCATTCCGAACTATGAACAGGTCATGGCACTGGCGCTCGTCGTTACAGCTCCTTGTCTAGTATTTTTCTTGATCGGCAACAAATATTTTGTTGAGGGCATTACATTAACAGGAATCAAGGGATAAAAAGGAGGAATTCATCCAAATGTCAAGTCATAAATGGCCCAGAAGAGCTTCTGTAGCGGCATTATGCGCGGCTGTGGTATTAAATGCAGGGATTGTTCCCGTATCGGCTAACTACACGACTGATTTCTATCATGAAGGTGTAGGCACCGATTACGGGCAGGCGAAGTGGAAGGATAATTCTATTGTTAAGGAAGGCGTTAATTTCAGCGATGTCACCGTCGGAGAAATGATGCAGGCAATTGAAGCTTTTGATTTTGAGGCTTTTGCAAAAGATAATTCCGATTTGCCTTGGCTTGACGCCTTGCTAGTTAACGAAGGTGTCATTCCGGATGATGTCAACGACGAAGTTAGCGCCAATACTCTATTCAGCCGGGGAAGCGCTTTGTACATAAAGACTCAGGATAATACCAAGCTGGGTTTTGTGGGAACAGTGCATTACGCGGATACTTTGAACAAGGACACGATGTATAACATCACCCTTTCTACAGGAGACTTGGCAGAACAGAAAAATGTGCGGAAGAACTACCCGAGTCATGAGAATCAGACCTACACAAGCGGAGGCCTGGAGATTAACCAGCGGAAATTTATTTCCAGCTATAACAGTGCTGTAACGCTGCTTCAATTGAAGAATCCTACAGCCAGCGATATAACGTTGACGATGAAGGTTAAATCACCTTTCGTCTCAGCGGCTGAGGGTGATGAGCTGGTGGGTTACAGAGTGGCTGCTCCGCTAATGATAGGCAAAGCCGGGCAAAAGGTAGTTGAAGCAATGTCCTACGTGGATGTTCACCTGAGCGGAAACGGCATGAGTCCTTCCGGAAATGAACTGGTTAAAGAGATTACAGTGCCCGCCGGTGGCTCCGTTGACCAAAAGGTAGTCATGGGTTGGCTCGCGGATGAAATACCAGGCTCAAAGCTGCATTATGAGAGCTTTAAGGCTGCTGACAGCAATGATACAGCCTTCTCCGCACAGGTGCGGGAGTACAACGAGTGGTGGGCAGAGAACATTCCATATATCGATGTTCCCGATGAGAATGTGAAGAAGGTACTTTATTATCGTTGGTGGTGTAACCGCTTTAATTTGCTGGATGCCAACATTCCGGGCAATGACTGGCAGTTCCCGATGAACATGGAGGGCGTTCTCGGCTACAACAACGGGATTACGGTCAGTGTACCTTGGGCGATGCAGGATCTGAAATGGCTGCGTGATCCTTCCTACTTGTATGGAACCTGGCTGGCTCAAGGGGAATATTCCGAGAATAAGAACTATAAAAATAATCCCGGACGTCCTAACATCTGGACTTGGGATATGATGCAGAACACGTCGCAAGTAGGCTGGGATGCTTACAAGATTTACGGTGGTGGTCAGGAAATACTGAAGAAGTTCGCTGATTTTTCCGCCACTGATGTTACCGGCACACTTGAACATTTTAAAGGCACTAATCCAAATCTTGTTTATTATAACCATGGTCCGATTACAGGTAATGACGGAGATACCGTATCCATGCACTGGAATGGCAGTGGTAACTATGCCCGGCTGGATGGTTCTTCTACTACCTACGCCAATGCAGTGGCAACAGCGAAGATGTACGAGCAGCTTGGGGATACTGCGGGTGCAGCTAAAATGAACACTGTGGCGCAGAATATTAAGAATTCAATTCTGAATGAGATGTGGTACGACAAGGCTGACTTTGATGGTGACGGTGTGGCAGATACGAATGGTACAGGCAGCTTTTTGCACAAAAAAGTTGTGGGTGGTACCGATGTATTCAACCCTTGGCGGGATAATAACATGTTTGTCTTTAACTTTGGTGTAGTACCAACTGAAGGTGAAGAAGGATATGAGGCGAAATATTTATCCCAGTTGTCTGATTACGCAGATCCGAATTATTATCCGATCTTTCCCTTCTTTACAGCGGATCAGAACAGCATTATGAAGCGGGTGGAAGATTTCAAGAATGGCAAGACGGATGCCTTCGGTACAGACCAGTTCGCATGGTGTAACTTCGGCAACTATATTAATACCGTTCGTGCCTCTCTGCGCTATTATCCTATAGATAACATCAACAGTGACGTTTACAAAACACTGTTTGATTGGGGCGCTTGGTTGCATACAGTGGAGCCGGGCAATACGGACCACCTGGACTCTAATGAATTTTTCTGGCTGGAGGATTACTTCTTCGGCACGCCATGGACAAAAGACAATCCTCCTAACCCTAGTGGAGATATGGTACGGGCATGGATTCACCACGATACGCTTGGCATGATGAATTACACTGTGGTTGAAGATATGGCGGGTATTCAGCCACGGACAGATGACAAGATCGAGCTATGGCCGATTAATGTTGATTATGACTATTTTGCTGTAGATAACGTGCGTTATCATGATGCTAACTTATCTATCGTATGGCAGGATCCTGCTAAATACAGCGACAATCCTCATTATCAAGGTATTCCAGCAGGTTATTCGCTCTTCATTAATGATGAACTCGTAATGACAACTAACGAAATGTCCCATCTGATTTATGATACAGCTACTGGTAAGGTGGAAAAACCTTCAGGTGATGTAACTGGGGCTGTTGGCGATAACTCGAAGACACAGGTGTTATATGAAAAAGGCAGTGCTACGACACTTGCTGCGGCAGATCAAACATCCCTAGCCAGCAATGAGAAGACTGTCGATATGTTTAATAAAGCAGGCGTAGATATTGTTAATGACGGTACGAATCTGGCTGTTGCTTCAGGCACTACTGTTGAATCGACTTATATCAAGAGCGGTTCGAACATCCGCAACCTGGCGGACAATTCGACAATCGCATCGATTAATCATACGTCAAACACAGCTTTATTCGGAGGTTCGCCGAATTCCGTCGATACGGTTACGTTCAAATTTGATGGAGTCCAGGCTGTGGACAATGTAAAAGTCTATTTCTATAATGACCGGCTTCTGAACGGTTATGGTACACCACAGACATTCGGTGTCGAATATCAGGATGCTGATGGAAGCTGGAAACCAGTGGAGGGGCAATTCCGCTATCCGGAGTATATTGCTTCCAACTATAACAATGTAGAGTTCCAAAAGGTTAACACTGCAGCGATTCGCATTCATGTGACGCATTCGCTGGAACTTGCGACCGCCATAAAGGAGATTCAGATCTACAACAATAATCTGGAGGTTAAGGCGGCTGCCAATCAGGCACCAAAGGTTTATCTAGAAACACCATTGAAGGTTGAGCAAAATGCGCCTCTGACGATTATGCCGCAAATCGTTGATGATGGATTGCCAAGTGGCAAGCTGACTTATACCTGGGAGAAGATTTCAGGTGAAGGAGAAGTAGAGGAGACAGGGCTTGATAAGGCCATGCTGCAAGCAACCTTTAAGGCGACTGGTGAATATGAATACCGCCTGACTGTCAGCGATGGGGAACTTGAAACTGTCGTGAAGGTTCCAGTCACCGTATTTGTAGCTACTGCAGAACTGACAGAGATGATCGCGAAGTTTGCGGATCGGGATTCCGGCAGACTTGTCCGGAACAAGGATGATTTTACTGCGGCAACATGGCAAGAGCTGCAAGCTGCACTGACTGCTGCCAAGGCATTACTGGCTCAGGGAGAATATACACTGGAAGAGATCAAAGTGGCAACGGATCAAATGCGGATGGCGGTGGATAACCTTAGATACAGAAATGCTGCCCTTTTGGCTACCCCTAGTGCCTCTTACACTTCGGCATGGGAGTCTGTGTATGGCATTAATGATGGTTATATCCCTTATACTTCAGCAAGTATTTACAATAGCGAAGCAGAAACTCAGTATGGGAACTGGGGCGGCCCCGGTGAAAGCCACTGGCTACAACTGACCTGGAAAGAGCCCGTAACTTTGTCAGGCAGCTCCGTGTACTTCTATGATGATGAAGGCGGTGTACAGGTACCGGGAGATTACAGCTTCGAATATTGGGATAAGGATGCCGGAAAATACGTACCGGTAACGGGCTTGAGCGAGAAAGGCAAAGCAAGAAATGCATTTAACGAGGTAACCTTTGACGAGGTGAAGACGGATAAACTCCGTTTGATTCTTAATAAGCAGTCCACTAGTATTTGGACAGGCGTTAAGGAATGGCGGGCAATTTCGTCTAAGCCAGAAGGAGAAGTTCCTGCTCCCGGCGACCATGGTGCGATTGTAAGCATTGAACAGATTGCGGTGAGTACGACAGTTAACGTCGTGCCTAATCTTCCAGCTAAGGTTACGGTAACTTACGCCGATAAAACGACAGGCTTGGCAAGTGTGGTATGGGAGGAAATTCCCCTTAACAAACTCACCATTGCTACAGACTTCACTATATTTGGTAAAGTGGCGGGCACCGATATTGCTGCCAACTGCCGCATCAGTGTGAGGTACGATAAATCTAAACTTAAAGCAGCCATTGATACAGCGGAAGATCCTTCGATAAATGAAGAGAATTATACCGGAACGCCTGAGCAATGGGAGGCACTACGCATTGCACTAGAGGCTGCTAAAGCCACTTATGCAAATGACGGTGCTACCGATGGTGATATTAATGTGGCATATTCCAATTTGAAAAATGCCTTTGAAGCCTTACAGCCTGTCGAAGCTCATGATGCAACGATCAGCGGAATCACAATTCCGGGCGGATCTATTGATCAGGTAGCCAAAGAAATTATTTTACCGGATACGACTACACTTGATGAGCTGAAGGAAGGACTTACTGTGCCGGTAGGGGTTACCTTCGCTGTGTATGAACCCGATAGCATTACTATTGCGGGAGAAATTCAAACGGGTTACAAGGTCATTGTGACGGCACTGGATAAAACAACGACCAGAACGTATACCTTAACATTAGTTTCTGTAAATCCACCTCTCATAACGGCAGCCTTGGAGGAGAAGCTTAGAGCAATAGAGGCTCTGGATAAGAGCCTTTATGTAGAGGAGAGCTGGAATACTCTTGAGAAAGAGGTAGCACGTGCAGTGATGTTGCTGGAGAGTGGAACTGCTACTCAGGCAGACATTGATGAGGCATTAAGTCAGCTTACTGCGGCGGTTGCGGGCCTGAAGTTGCTTTCAGAAGCTACGCCAACACCTACGCCAACATCAACACCTGCACCGACAACGACACCAACGCCAACGGCAACGCCGAAACCAACAGATGCACCGGGTACTTATGTGCCGGTAGCCACGGCAAAACCGTCGCCTAGCGCGTCTGCGACAGCTGCCCCTGCTGTAAGCAATGGTAAAATCGTTGTCCAGACGGTCATCGGAGCAGATGGAAATGCATTGGCTGAACTGGCTGCCGCAGATGTTGAAAAGGCAGCAAAGGATGCAAAGGATGGTATTCTGTCCATTGTCGTGAATCCTACCGGAAACGCGAAACAAATTGTAGTTGAGCTGCCACTGCAGTCACTGGCAGCAGCGGGGAATGTTAAATCCCTCAAGATTGATACAGGAACAGCAAGCATAATGCTGCCGGAAAATTTCCTGAAGACTTACAAAGATGCTAAGAACGGCAAACTTAAGCTTATTGTGGGCACTGGAGATATATCCGGATTGCCACTTTCGGTAAGCAGTCAGTTGAATGCAGGTACAATTAAAGACATCAGTCTTAGCGTAGATGGTGTGATTATTCCAGGCGATGTACTGAAGACATCGGGGATCAAGCTGGCACTTCCTTATACGCTGAAGTCTGGTGAGAAAGCACATAAAGTAGTGGTTTATTACTTGAACAGTAATCAGCAACTAGAGATCGTTAAGAACGGAAGATTTAATACAGGGACACAGATGCTTGAGTTAAATTTGCAACAGCTTGGCAGTTATGTAGTGGTTCACTCGAATGTTTCATTCAAAGATACCGCTACAGCTAATTGGGCGGTAAACAGTATTGAAGCACTCGCAGCACGAGGCGCAATCCAAGGGATGGATGCTGAACACTTTAATCCAAGTGGAAATGTGACCCGTGCAGAATTCATCAAAATATTGATGAACGCTTTTGATTTACTAGATGAGACGGCTGTAAGCACATTTACAGACGTTAAGGATGGGGCATGGTATGCCAGTCCGATTGCGAGCGCTCAAAAGCTCGGTATTGTTAAAGGCAAAGCGGATGGCAACTTTGGTGCAAGCGAGGAGATTACTCGTCAGGAAATGGCGGTCATGATTTATCGTTTGGCTCAGACGATTAATATCCCATTGACCGACGGAACAAAGGCTTCTGGTGAAGCATTCTCTGATGTGAACCAGTTGTCTGCGGATGCAGCCAAAGCTGTAGAAGCGATGCGTATTAGTGGAATTATTAACGGTATGACATCCAACCAATTTGGACCAAACGGCAAGGCTACAAGAGCGCAAGCAGCGACCGTGATCTTCCGCCTGTTTGAGCAGCTTCAATAATCATGCAGCAATACAAGATATAAAAAATCGTGCAGCAATACAAGATATAAAAAAGACGCAGGTGTCCCGTAGTCATGATCATGACTGCTGGGCACCTGTGTTTTTTTGCTGCCAACCCCAAACGCCTAATCTCATGCTCGTATCCACCACGCTCTTAAAACAAACTTTGCTTCATGGTATGTAATTTGCACGCAAGAGATCGCTAACGGACCCAGGAGCCCCTAAACGTTGCATTTATCGACTTTTGGTGTGCTATCGGACCCCATAGTCGCTATTGGCATGAAAATCGCCCGATTAGAGCCACTTTTGATGAGATAGCTGCACTGGAGTCCGAAAATGTGCCCAAAAGGCGGTAATTGAGCCAATAACGCCTCCTGAGTCCGTAAGCGTCTGAGGATGTACTCGGTGTTATCGTATCTGAGTCCGTAAGCCTCAGGGGATGTGTTCGGTGTTATTGCGCTAGGTCAGTAAGCCCAAAGGATGAGTGTGATTCGGCGGTAACGGACCCAGTAGCCCCTAAACGTTGCATTTATCGACTTTTGGTGTGCTATCGGACCCCATAGTCGCTATTGGCATGAAAATCGCCCGATTAGAGCCACTTTTGATGAGATAGCTGCACTGGAGTCCGAAAATGTGCCCAAAAGGCGGTAATTGAGCCAATAACGCCTCCTGAGTCCGTAAGCGTCTGAGGATGCACTCGGTGTTATCGTATCTGAGTCCGTAAGCGTCTGAGGATGCACTCGGTGTTATCGTACCTAGATCTGTAAGTACTTGAGAGTGTATTCGTGTTATCGTGCTAGGTGCGTAAGCCCAAAGGATGAGTGTGACTCGGCGGCAACGGACCCAGTAGTCCCTAAACGTTGCATTTATCGACTTTTGGCGTGCTATCGGACTCCATAGTCGCTATTGGCATAAAAATCGCCCGAACAGAGCCACTTTGAATGAAATAGCTGCACTGGAGTCCGAAAATGTGCCCAAAAGGCGGAAAATGAGCCAATAACGCCTCCTGAGTCCGTAAGCGTCTGAGGATGTATGCGGTGTTGAGTGCCTGAGCCGAAAGTGTCTGAGGATGTATGCAGTGAGTCGCTCGCTATTGGCATGACCCCAAGGGCTGATTTAGTGACTTACCTGCGGAACCCAGCTTATGGAGCAGTCTCATTTTCTTTCTTGTTGATCCCTTTTCAGTATAATTTTGGCGGATAGGATTTGGAGAGACGGGGGATAATTTCTAGGAAACCTAATTCTGACAGGAGTGACTACTGTGGAGGAACGGCCAGCAGGTGGGAACAGCAATACGTCTCAAAAAAACACAAAATCTGAGCAGACTCTGAGTACGTCACTGGATGAAATGATGACTGTGTTTAGAGACATATTCAAGAACGATGGAACGCTTAGAATCAGAGTGTTTAGCAACATGTTTAGTGATAGTCTTCGCTTTGGATTAGTCTATGTTGACGGAATGGTTGACAAACATATGATCCAAGAGGGGATTATCAAGCCCGTCATGGCATTTGATTTTACCGAAAAGGATTGTGGCAATAAAGCCGAGCTGATGGAGAACATCCGGACGCAGGTCATTAGTATTAGCGATGTGGTTGCCTCTGAGAATTTTGATGAAATGATCTATGCGATTATAGCTGGCAAGACCTTACTGTTGATGGACGGTTATGCCGGTGTTCTGAACATTGGTGCACAGGGTTGGGAGACGAAAGCTCTTGCGGAACCGGTTACCGAAAAAAGTGTGAAAGGTCCAAGGGAGGGATTTACGGAATCACTGTTAGTAAATCTCACTCTTATTCGGCGCAGGGTACAAGATTCCGAGTTAAAATTTGTTTTTAGTTCACTGGGAACACGGTCCAAAACACCGATATGTATCTGTTACATGGAGGGGTTAGCATCACCGGCTATTCTCAAAGAATTACAGAATCGAATGGAACAGATTGACATAGATCTTATTCTAGATACGGCATCTCTGGCGGAATTAATTAGAGACGAGCCCTATTCGCCCTTTGAAATGACAGGAAGTACAGAGCGCCCGGATGCTGTAGTCAGTAACATGATGGAGGGCAGAGTTGCCGTGCTCATTGAAGGCAGCCCGTTTGCAATGACTGTCCCCTATGTATTTGTAGAGAATTTTCAAGCCAGCTCGGATTATTACATTAACTTTTATTTTGGTTCCTTCAATCGAATGTTGAGAGTTTTTGGAGCTTTTTTGTCGATCAGTATACCTGCTCTTTACGTAGCTTTAGTTACCTATAGCCAGGAAATGATCCCAACCATGTTGTTGCTCAGTATTTCTACAGCAAGAGTAGCAGTCCCTTTTCCTACAATAGTAGAAGCGTTATTCATGTTAACTATATTTGAAATATTAAGAGAGGCGGGTGAGCGGATACCTACCTATATAGGACAGGCTATCAGTATCGTAGGCGCTCTCGTGTTAGGACAAGCAGCAGTGGAGGCTAGAATAGTTAGTGCTCCAATGATTATTGTAGTCGGTTTAACAGGAATCATGACGCTACTTAACCCTAGGTTGACCGGTCCTTTAATTATCGTAAGAACATTGCTGCTGGGTGCGAGTTTTTTTCTAGGGATATACGGTTATTTTCTTGGAATGCTTGGTTTAGTAGTTCATTTGATGAGTCTGCGTAGTTTTGGGGTTCCATACATGCTTGGAGTAGGCTCAATCCGTCCTCAGGACATTAAAGATACAGCGATCAGGGCGCCGTGGTGGCATATGTATCTGCGTCCGGCGTTAATTGGGGCACGAAATATGAGGAGAAAAGGTTCCAATAAAATAAGGAGAAGACCATGAGCAAGCTGAAAAGGATACTTCTGATTGTTACATCCATGATGCTTCTGATCTGCAATACAGGCTGCTGGAACTACTTTGAAATTGACGATATGTCGATTGTTGCCGGGGTCGCGATTGATAAGGGGAAAAAAGACGGTCAGTTATTGGTGACAACAGAGATTGTAGATACGAAGGAAGGAATGAAATCAAGTCAGGCTGGCTTCAAAATGATCACGCTCGCGGGCGAGACCATGTTTGATATTGTGAGGGGAATGATCTCGATCACTGGAAAAAAGTTATTTTGGAGCCATTCTAAGGCGATTATCCTTAGTGAGGAGATTGCAAGGGAGGGAGTCACCAAAGTAATAGATTGGTACAACAGGGATACGGAAACCCGATCGGATGTGTATATTTTTGTCGCTAAAGAGAAGTCGGCTCAAGAAATCATAAGTCTCAGCAGTTCGACTGAGAGTATTATGTCCTATGCACTTGCACAGCAGATGAGGACTGAGAAAAATGTAAGTACAGCGCCGGTTGTGGAAATTTGGGACTTCATAGATAAGCTCGAGGCTTCTGGTGAATATGCCATCGCTCCATTAATTTATGTTCATGAACAAAATAAGACGAAGAATGCACGAGTTAGCGGAACAGCTATTTTCAGGATGGATAAAATGATCGGTATGATCAGTGGCGAAGAAACGAAATACATGTTGTTTGCCAACAATCAAATCGAGGGAGGTGTGTTAATCGTAAAGGATGAAAGTGGAGAACCTGCCTTTTCCCTCGAAATTTTATCCAATCGTACAAAAATAAAACCTGTATGGATAAACGGTAAACTCCAAATAAAGCTTAATACACTGACACACGCAGGACTGGACGAGGTTAAATCTTCGGGGGAATTCAATAATCTGGACAGCAAGAAGACTATAGAAAGGTGGGCTGAAAAAGAACTGGAGGAGCAGATTCTCTCCGTTATTCATAAGGTTCAGAAGGATTACCATGCAGATATTTTTGGATTTGGAGAGCTTCTTCATGAGAAAATGCCACGGACCTGGGAGAAAATCGAGAAAAACTGGGGGAAGGAATTTTCCAACGTAGAGATAGTAGTGAATTCCAAGGTGATTATCGAGAGCAGTGCACAAACGTCAAGGTCTATCAAGATTCATCAAAAATAGGTGATAAAATTGGTTGTTGTGGTCATATTTATCTATGCGGTAATTGTTTTGAGTGATCTTTATGGTCTATGGAAACAGGGGATGAAGCGGGATTTTTATGTTTCTTCCGCACTATGTCTGGTATCATTCTGTATTGCTTTTGCATTGGCAATGAGATGGTCACTCCCTAGTCCTTCACCATACCTAGAACACTGGATTAAGATGCTATTTTAGGGGACAAGCCTAAAGGGAGAATAGAGTATGAACAAAGAGATCGTATCAACAGGGCATGCTATTAGTATTGCTGTCTTGTTTATTATGGGGACTTCAATATTTATGGGTGTGCCGGGAGAATCCGGTAACAGTAACTGGATCGCCGTATTATTAGCCATGGTACTGGTGGTCCCACTGCTGCTGATATATGCCAGACTACACATCTTATTACCAGGCAAGGATCTATTTGATATGTTGATTACCGTGTTTGGAGGCGTCTTGGGTCGAATCATTTCTTGTCTCTATATTTGGTATACCTTTCATCTAGGGACACTAATTCTTAGGGTTTTTGGAGAATTCAGTAGATCCGTTACTTTAACCGAAACACCAATGATAGCACCTATGGCATGTCTTGGACTGTTGTGTATATGGATAGTTAAGGCTGGGATTGAAGTGCTGGGGAGAAGTTCTAAGCTTCTATTACTGTTCGCAATATTTGTTAATCTAGTCATTGTCACCTTAGCTTTTTCCAAAATGGAATATCATCACCTACTTCCGCTGTTGGATAAAGGCTGGAAGCCATTATTTAACGATACGCTGGGCACATTTTCTTTTCCATTTGCAGAGGTTGTAGTCTTTCTGGGGGTATTCGGTAATTTATCGAAGAAGAGCTCAGCGAAGAAGGTATTATTTGGTGGCGTAGCGATTGCTGGGGCAATTATTATTATGGCTACACTACGGAACCTATTGATGCTGGGTCCTGAGGTCTTGTCTAGTTTATATTTTCCGGCTTATGTGTCTGCAGGGCGTATTAATGTAGGAGATTTTTTGACCCGAATTGAAGCGTCATCGGCAGTGGCTTTTGTAATCACAACATTTATAAAAGGAAGTTTATGCCTTTACGTATCTTGCATTGGAGTAGCTAAAGTATTCAAGCTCAAGAGTTACCGCTCCGTTGTGCTTCAGATGGGACTACTCATGATCTATTTTGCGGATTTTGTGTACAAGGATATTATGGAAATGTACTATTTCTCTTACCATATTTATAAAATATACGCCTTTCCTTTCCAGGTGATTATTCCGTTGATATTATGGATTTGCGCTGAAATTGTTGTGAGCCGAGGTAAAAATAAACAGATAGCGCCGCAGTCGCAGCAATAGCTCTAAATAGGAGGATACAGGTGTCTCGTGAGCCATAAAAGGTGGCTGTTGGGGTGCTTGTGTCCTTTTTGTTATGAGTAATTAGGTGAAATCCCACATTCGGAATCTTAGCGGAGCGCATAGTTGTTATTGATTAGCGTCCTCTGAGTCCGTAAGTTTCAGGAGAGGGCGATGATGCTATAATGATAGATACATAGAATAGAGATTACTTTTTTTGAGAACAGGGGAGCTGATCTATCATTGAATACATATATTCTTATATATGATAGCTTTGTGCAGTTTGAGGTTACATTGGCAGCTTATTTTATGAAAACAAAGGGTGAGGTTTATACCTTAGGTTTGGAAGATAAGGCGTTAATCTCCTGCGAGGGTTTTTCTGTGAATCCATCCGTATTGGTTGAAAATGTGGACGTTAGCACCATAGATTTATTGATTATCCCTGGTGGGGAAACAGATAATTTAATAGGGCAGGAGGCTCTATTAGATTTAATCAGAAGCCTGAATGGAGCAGGCAAAGTCATCGCGG
The DNA here is from genome assembly GCF_038002785.1 of Paenibacillus sp. FSL H3-0310. Taxonomy (NCBI): domain Bacteria; kingdom Bacillati; phylum Bacillota; class Bacilli; order Caryophanales; family Paenibacillaceae; genus Paenibacillus; species Paenibacillus sp. FSL H3-0310. The sequence goes on along the minus strand of NZ_JBBODC010000002.1, from coordinate 418,774 downwards.
GCATTTGCGGTGGGGTATCCATTCTTAAGGCAGCCGGAGTACTGGATGGTAAGGTTTATGTGGACAATGAATCTGGCGTATCTAACGTCGTTGTCGATGGAACAATCATTACCGCTAAGCCGAATGGATATGTAGATTTTGCGCTTGAAATTGGGCGAGTAATGAGTATCTATAAAGATGAGGCAGATTTGCAAGAAACGATAGATTTCTTTAAACATTTTAAATCCGTCTAAGGAGTAGAAGAGGGGAAACATGTATGAACGTTAGCAATATCATTATGTCCTCTTATTGGGGTAGAGAGGTTAAACATAAATATATCACCCAAGGTTCCAAAGCGCTGGCTGTTATTTTTCCGGGTAAAAATTATTCAGCTGATCGCTCTCTGCTGGATTATGCGGCTAAAGCTGCCCGGGAGCATAATTGTGATGTTCTGCTTTTAGAATATGGTTACCAGAGTGCTAGGGTGGATTTCAAGCGTGAAGAAATGAGTATTATCATTGAGGAATGTAAAGCCGTGATTGCTTCTCTGCCGGATTATAAGAGGTTTCTTTTTATAAGTAAAAGCATGGGAGCTGTTATTGCAGGTAGAATAGCTGAAGAGCTAGAAATACAGAAGAAGACGTCTCATCTATATATCACCCCGTTGCCTGAGGCGGTGCCGCTGATTCAGCGGAGTCGGGGGACTGTAATTTATGGTGGCAGTGACCCCTTATTTGGTGAAGAGCATTCGGGTGAAATTAGTGGGCTGAATCATTTGAAGGTGTATAGAATCGATGATGCCAATCATTCGCTGGAGGTAGGCAGTGTCAACGAGTCACTAGCAATACTGCTGGTCATCATTAATTTCTATCATGAATTTTTCCGGGATGCTTTAAATTAATAACTTTAGGAGATGATGAGTGTGATTTTGGAAGCTGCGATGCTGCAAGTGAAGCCTGGTTTGACTACTGAATTTGAGCAAAGCTTCAAGGAGGCATCAAGCTTAATCTCCTCGATAGAAGGTTATATGGGCCATGAATTACAACATTGCTTGGAGGATGATCATAAGTATCTGTTGCTGGTGAAGTGGAGAACGCTTGAAGACCACACTGTTGGTTTTAGAGAATCCAGCCAATATCAGGAATGGAAAGCACTCCTTCACCATTACTACGACCCATTTCCGGTAGTTGAGCATTTTACCCGCATTAATCTGGACTAAATGGAGGATACCGAATGAAGGCCAAGCTTGTTGGGGAAGGCAGAACAGCGGAGATCTGGCAGCATGACGATCAGAGGATTCTTAAATTGTATCGGGAGGATATAGCAGAGCAACACGTCAGCCGGGAATATAAAATCAGCCAGTTTGTACATGCGCGGGGTGTTCGGACCCCCCAGCCTTTTGAGCTTATTTCTGAACAGAATCGACAAGGTATCGTTTTTCAACAAATTCAGGGTCCCTCTTTACTAAAGGTGATGGGTGAGAAGCCTTGGAAAGTTACCCAATATGCCAGGCTGATGGCGGGGCTTCATTGTGATTTACATAAGCTTGAAACTACAGAGGAAATCGGCCAGCAAAAGGATATGCTGAAAAGTCAGATCATGGTTGCCCCTATGCTGAGCGAAGAGGAAAAATCCGTCATTTTGAAGTATCTGGAGAAGCTGCCGGAAGGCACTCGTTTATGTCATGGGGATTTTCATCCCGACAATGTGCTTATGGATGAACAGCTCTGGGTGATCGACTGGATGACGGGTGTAGTGGGAGAACCTGCTGGAGATGCTGCGCGTTCCGTAGTGATGTTCAGTTTGGGAGCTATGCCTCCGGGAGCTTCGGCCTTCTCCAAATTAATGTTAGGTTTTATAAGAAAAAGATTAACTAAGGGATACATTCAAGAGTATCTCAGATTATCAGGACACACTTATGAGGACGTAGACCGCTGGATTTTGCCGATCGCTGCCGCACGTCTGGTGGAGGGGCTTTCGCCTCCAGAGAAGGAGCTGCTGGTAAATGAAGTTCGTAAACGTCTACACACCTTAGCCGCAGAGGTAAGCTGATCATGGCACAAAAACGGAGGCGTATTCTATGACTACCTATATAGCGCTGCTGCGTGGAATTAACGTCGGCGGGAACAAAATTATTAAAATGTTGGACCTGAAGGCGATGTTTCAGTCTCTTGGATTTGCAAATGTACGAACGTATATTCAGAGTGGAAATGTCGTTTTTGAGAGTGATGAAGGTTCGGTAAGCCTGCTTAGAGGAGTCATTGAACGTCAGATTCATGAGGTTTTTGGATTCGAGGTCTCTGTTATTATCCGTACTTTAGCAGAAATGGAGAATGTGATCGCTAACGATCCCTTTCAGCTGTCCGAGCCAGAGGAATTCAAAAGATGGTATGTTACTTTTTTACCAGCCGAGCCTTCAGGGGAAGCATTGGATAAACTGTGCACTTATGAGAATGGACCGGATAAAGTGCGTTTTGTCGGCAGAGAGATGTATATATTATATGAGGTCAGTGTGAGCCAATCATCGCTTTTTAAAGTCCCTTTTGACAAAATACTCGGGATGCCCATTACCGCACGCAACTGGAACACGGTGAATAAGCTTGTTGCCATAGGCAAGATGGAATAACATAGTTTGGATTGAACAGGGTACCGAAAGGCTCCACATTGTGGGGTCTTTTTTGCGTTCCGGCAGCCTCATTTATTCAGCAAACATTCAGCTTGCACTCATTGAGAGTTAAGGTATGGATGAAATAATACACCTACGGAAAGCTTGGGCCGGAGTTACAGAACTGCCGGCATATAGAATGATCAAGGGATAGGAGTGAAATGGAGATGAGTTTTGCTAGAAAAATAAGCTCGGATCTTATACTGTGGCTCATTTTAATACTCGCTGCTTTTTTGTACGGTTATGGAGTTTGGAATGACCACTATGTGAATACATACTACACCACTGCCGTGGGAAGTATGCTGCAAAACTTTCATAATTTCTTCTTCGCTTCACTCGACTCTGCAGGTTCAGTCACGGTGGATAAACCACCGGTCACCTTTTGGATTCAGACTCTTAGCGCACTCATTTTCGGGCTGCATGGCTGGAGTGTAATTTTACCTCAGGCGCTTGGGGGCGTGGGCTCCGTGTTGCTCGTATACCTTCTGGTAAAACCTACCTTTGGTAAAGCAGCAGCTCGTTTAGCAGCGCTGGCCATGGCAACAACTCCAGTAGCGGCGGCTGTTAGCCGGACGAATAACATTGATGCTTTGTTAGTATTCACGTTACTGTTGGCGGTTTGGTTTTTATTTAAAGGAACGAAGAGTAATAAGCTGGGCAGTCTCCTTGCCGCATTCGCTTTAATCGGTGTTGGGTTTAATGAGAAGATGTTGCAGGCTTATATGGTATTGCCGGCTTTTTATCTCTTTTATGTCTTGGCTGCGAAAGTGAACTGGAAGCGAAAAACCGGAGTATTAGCGGCCTCGACAGCTATATTACTCGTGGTCTCGTTATCCTGGGCAGTGATAGTGGATTCGATTCCCGCTAGTAAACGACCTTATATCGGCAGCAGCGGTACTAACTCCGTGCTCAATCTTGCCTTTGGTTATAATGGTGTCGCCCGATTGACGGGTGATCGGGGGACAGGTGGTGGCGGAGGTGGAATGCCTTCAATGAATGGTGGTGAGATGCCGAACATGAATGGCGAGATGCCAGCTATGAACGGTGAAAGACCCGCTATGAACGGGGCAGATGCTGAAAATGGTACGGATAGCGGACGTGGATCATTTTCGGGTCGGCAAGGTATGAATTCAACCTCAGACAGTCAAAATGGCGCCGATGATGGAGGTTCTCCAGGGCAACCACCCGGCGGTGGAACAGATAATCAAAACCGGCAATTTGGTGGTGAAGGTGGGGGTCAAGGACAACGCGGCGGCATGAATGGCGGCGGAGGTGGAATGTTCAATACTGGAACCGCAGGTCCACTGCGCCTGTTCCAATCAGAGCTGTCAGGTCAGGCAAGCTGGATGCTGCCTTTTGTATTGTTTGGTTGTATTGGATTATTCGCTAATCTGCGGAGAAGGAACTTTACGCAAGGGCATAAAGAAGCTCTATTCTGGTTAGCATGGCTGGTGCCGGTGATGGGATTCTTCAGTATTGCGGGATTCTTCCATCAATATTATCTGGTGATGATGGCTCCGCCGATAGCCGCGCTGGTCGGTGCAGGCTGGTCAAAGCTCTGGAGTCTGTATCGTGAGCACTCTGGTTGGCTGTCATGGCTATTGCCAGTTGCGACGCTGGTTACAGCAGTTTTTCAATGGTACATTATTCATCCTTATGACGATACGATTGGCAGGGGCTGGTCGATTGGCATTCTGGCTGCCGGTATAGTTGTTTCTTTGGTGCTGGTCGTTCTTAAAGGCAAGCAGAAGCCATTTGTTTTCTCGGCAAGTATTGTTGCTGTACTAGTATTGTTAATTGGCCCGCTCTACTGGGCAGCTACCCCAATTACTTATGGCCTGAACAGTCAAACCCCTGAAGCAGGACCAGGCAGCAGTGAGGGCAGAGGAGGAATGGGCGGCAATTCTAGCAACTTTGGACGTAATAGCGCCACAAGTGCGAATGAGAGTCTGTTGTCCTATCTGGAGGAAAATAATACCGGGGAGCCTTATCTGTTTGCCGTATTGGATTATGGCACAGCAGCTCCTTATATCGTCGATAAGGGGGCATCGGTTGTTATTCTGAACGGTTTTTCCAATTCGGACACAGTATATACCACAGATACCCTAAAGGCGTTAGTAAAGAGTGGAAAGGTGAAATACTTCCTGCTGAGCAGCGGCGGTATGGGTGGTGGACGTGGAGGGAATTCTACGCTCTCTACCTGGATTACCGACAATGGCACAGAGGTTCCAGCAGCGGATTGGGCAGGAAATGACGCTGGCAACAGCGGAACGTTATACAAAGTTACAGTTAACTAGTTCAGTGTTTTAGAGTACGAAGCGTGCTAATACATTTGCAGGCACGCTTCAGCATTTAAATTAAAGGAGGAGCTGCTCATGAGTATCAACGTGCGCTATTCCATTATTATACCGATGTTTAATGAAGAGGCAGTCATTCAGGAAACGTATCGCCGTATTAAAAAAGTGATGGCAATGACGGAGGAAGTGTATGAGCTGATCTTCGTGAATGACGGCAGCACCGACAACTGTGCCCAGATGATCGAGGAATATAGCTACTGGGATGAGAGTGTGAAGCTGATCGATTTGTCACGTAACTTTGGACATCAGATCGCTATTACTGCCGGAATGGACTATGCCCTTGGGGATGCAGTTGTCATTATTGATGCTGATTTGCAAGACCCGCCTGAGCTGATCTTGGACATGATTGCGGAATGGAAGAAGGGGTATGAAGTTGTATATGCTAAGCGGGTGAAGCGAAACGGTGAATCCCTATTCAAAAAGTGGACGGCCAGCCTCTTTTATAGAATTCTGCGTTATTCAACCGATATTTCTATCCCTGTGGATACGGGTGATTTTCGGCTTATAGATCGTAGGGTCTGCGAAGAGCTCAAACGTCTACCGGAGAAAAACCGTTTCGTGCGCGGACTGGTCAGCTGGGTTGGTTTCCGTCAGAAGGCGATTGAATATGAACGGGATGAACGTCTGGCGGGGGAAACTAAATATCCACTAAAACGTATGATCAAGCTCTCTTTGGACGGAATCACCTCCTTTTCCTATAAGCCGCTGAAGCTGGCAGGATATTTGGGCGCACTGCTGTCGGCTTCTGGTTTTCTGTACCTTATGTATGTTTTGTACCTGGTGATTTTTACAGACTCAGTTGTTAAGGGCTGGGCTTCGATGATTGGAATTACGCTGACCTTCAACGGATTTGTACTCATTATGCTAGGAATACTAGGTGAATATGTCGGCCGGATTTATGACGAAACTAAGGGACGTCCGCTTTATATTGTCCAAGAGTTCTATGAAGGTAAGGGGCAGCAAAAGAACATTCGTGAGCACCCTGTGACCCATCTCCGTAAATAAACTGCAAGGGAGGGATTCATGATGAAGATTAGAAAAGCTGTCATTCCCGCCGCGGGCTTAGGCACTCGTTTCCTGCCTGCCACTAAGGCTCAGCCAAAAGAAATGCTGCCCATTGTGGATAAACCAGCGATTCAATATATCGTAGAAGAAGCCGTCCGCTCTGGTATTGAAAGTATTATCATCGTGACCGGCCGCAATAAGAAGTCGATTGAAGATCATTTTGATAAATCGGTGGAGCTGGAGCAGACGCTTTTGGAAAAAGGGAAAGAGGATCTACTTCGTGAAGTCCAGCTAATCAGTGAGCTAGCGAGCATCCATTACATTAGGCAAAAAGAGCCGCTGGGACTAGGCCATGCCATCCTTTGTGCGGAACAATTTATCGGTGATGAACCTTTTGCTGTTTTGCTTGGTGACGATATTATGGTTTCGGAGGACCCGGCGCTGCTGCAGATGATGAGATTGTATGAGCAAGAGGAGCAGACTATCGTCGGTGTGCAGCAGGTGCCACGGCAGGAGGTTAACAAATATGGGATTATAGCTTCCAGCGGCTCACTAAATGGAGTTCATGAAGTAAAAGGATTGGTAGAGAAGCCCTCGCCTGAAACAGCACCTTCAGAATACGCCATTATGGGGCGATACATTTTGGAGCCTTCGATATTCTCAGTACTGGCTAACCTCGAACGTGGAGCGGGCGGTGAATATCAACTGACGGATGCTTTGCACGAGGTATGCCGGCAAGAAGGATTGCTGGCGCTGGATTTAATCGGCAAACGTTATGATATTGGTGATAAATTTGGTTACATTAAAGCCACGCTGGAGGTAGGTTTGATGCGGGAGGATTTGCGCCCATTATTGGTTCCGTATTTGCAGGAGCTGGCTGCTAGTCTTAAGGGAAGAGAAGAAGAAGTGGATTCCTTGCATTGGAGTATACACAGTTGAGGGAGAGAAACTGTTTCAAACGATCATAACATCGGCTTCGGTGGTGGGATGAGGTTTTGAAGCAGTTTTTTTGCGTGTGGTGTTCAAAGGACGGTGAGGGACGAGCAAATAAGTGTACTTTATACAATTAAAAGTATGGGGGACAGCTGCAAATCGATTTAGTTGCACTTGATACATCTATATCTTTACATTTTAGCTAGAATGCTCAGTTAGCCTGTTTTTAGTTGCATAAAATACACTTAAAACAGCCGTGTGGGTGTTATTGTATGAAATAGCTGCATCAAGTGCAGTTATTTTTAAATTTCGTAACTTGTTTCTCCTGGGTGACGAAAAAATCCGAAAGACCGATTCCTAAGAATCATCCTCCGGATTTATGTTTTGAGTATAGATTAAGCTTTCAGCACATCATGATCAACGTAACGCGCACCATTTAACTCGCTAATTACATTAATAGCTACCTTCGCACCATCGCCTGCGGTAATAATGGCATGTACACTTACTCCAGCAACAGTACCAGCAGCCCAAATACCTGCGATATTCGTTTTGCCTTCAGCATCAACGGCTACTACAGTTTTGATTCTTGGCTCTGTACCATCCTTAGTCTCCACACCAGCTTTGGCAGCTAGATCTGTAAGGGCGCCTGTGGCAAGAATGACATGTTTTGCTTCATAGATAATTCCATCTTCAGTTTCAATGACAAAACCATTGCCGCTGGAGGTGAGGTTGATAGCCTGTTCGGAAACCAGCTCAGCGCCAAATTTAACGGCTTGCTTATGCCCGGTTTCGACCAGCTCAGGACCACCTACTTCGGAAATTCCATAAAAGTTCTCAAACCAACCTCTGCGGGTCATGCCCTTATCGTTGTCGATCAGCAGCGTTTTTTTGCCCGCCTTGGCGGCGAACAGGGCTGCGCTTGCACCGGCAGGACCGGCGCCAATTACGGCGATTTCGTACATGTATTTACCTCCTAAAAGTTTTGTGGAGCGATGCTCCTTAGAATGGACTACATAGCAAAACTGGCAACGAAATCATACGCTTGGTTTTGTGAAGCAAAACTCACTTCGAAAGCATACGCTTAAGTTTTGTGGAGCGACGCTCCAGTTCCTCTTAATTATAACGGTTGTTACTCTTCCTTGGCTAATCCTTCCTCGCAAGGCAGACTAACCGTAAACGTTGTGCCCTCCCCAACGGTGCTATTTACACTAATCTTGCCGTGATGTGCCTCGACAATAGATTTTGTAATGGAGAGGCCTAACCCTGATCCGCCGTATTTACGTGTACGAGAGGAGTCACTGCGGTAGAATCGATCAAAGATATGTGGGATGTGCTCTCCGGGAATTCCGTAGCCATTATCCCGCACGCTTAATAGAGCCTGATTTCCTTCCGCTTGTAAAGAGAGATGAATGCTCCCTGTCGTGGCATTGGTATGCTGAACTGCATTGTGGAACAGATTCAGAATCACCTGCTTGAGCTTATAGGGATCATATTTACCACGGATGCCATAGGAGATATCAAAAGTAACTTTACGTTGATCTGCGAGCAAAAGCAGATGCGGCTTCATTTCGTGAATTACCTCGCTGAGAATCAGATCAGTCATCTGCAGTTGTGGAGCTCCGTCCATCCGAGCGAGCAGTAGCAGATCCTCGACCAGCTTATTGATCCGTTTCGATTCACCATGCATGCTCCGCAACGAGTTATATAACTGTTCTTTATTATCGGCGGCGCCCCGCAGCAAGACCTCAAGAAAACCGTGTATTGAGGTAAGCGGAGTTCTAAGCTCGTGGGAAGCATCGGCAGCGAACCTGCGCATCTGCTCCTTGGCCTCCCGTTCATTATGAAAGGATATTTCGAGACGTTCGAGCATACCATTGAATGAATGAGCAAGCTTGTCGATCTCGGCCTGTCCTTGGTCAACTGGAAACCGAATGTCCAAATTACCGGCATTAATGATCTCAGCCGATTCTCCCATATTAGATAGAGGAACTAACGTCTTTCGCAGGGCCGGCAAGTATAGGAATAATCCAGTCAATAAAGCAATCACTGACAAACCTGCGTAGATCAGCAGCTGCTGCATTATCACATCCGTCAATGGCCCCGTGCTCACACTCATTTGCAGCAGCAATCTAGTATTTCCAGGCCTATAAAGATTCATGAATATGGCTAGATGTTCAGTTCCGTCTTCAGCTTGGATGAGCTTGTAATTTCCTGTTGCCCTATCCGTGGTGTGAATCAGCAGCGCATCGTATTGCTCATTGGTCAGCCTGGGTGCTGCTATATCTGAGAGGGTTAATTGCTGTAAATCCCTGAAGGTGCCATCCGAGCTGTACATGGCGAGAGTTGTATGGGCATCAAGCAAAAGCGGACGCCGGTTCTCGCCAGTTCGCAGCCCACTTGGCATTTTATTCATGTCTTCTCTTTCCAACGGGAAATTGCTGTTAAACTCGTTGTTCGTGTCATTTATGCCTGTGCTGTCCTCGTCATAGGAATTAAAAAAGTTAAAAAACATCTCACGGGGGACAGAACGTATTTGCGCTTCCATAGACTCGGCTCTATTGCTGTATATAAAATCTCGCATAAGGATATATTGTAAGACTCCAATTAGCAGCAGCAATCCTGATAGAATAAGCAGCGATGTGGCAAGCAGCTGTTTACGCAAGGAACGTGGTGCAGGCAGTCTGCGAAGCCATCTGAAGATGGGAGTGCTCATAGATCCACCCGGTAGCCTGCGCCCCGCAGGGTACGGATAATACGGTGCTCCTTATCTCCGAGCTTCTCACGAAGCGAACGGATATAGACCTCAACAATATTTTCCTCACCGCCAAAATCATAGCCCCACACTTTATCAAGAATCATAGGCTTGCTGAGTACAAGGCCGTGATTGATAACGAGATACTGTAATAACTCGTATTCCGTAGGGGAGAGTTCAAGTACTTCCTCCCTGAAGCGAATTTCCTTTCGCCGACTGTCAATTCGGAAAGGACCGCAGCGGACCTCACCTAGCAGCCCCGGAAACTGATTCCGCAGCCGCGCTTGGATCCGCGCTAGTAATTCATCAAAGCTGAAGGGCTTGACCATATAGTCGTCAGCACCAATAGATAGTCCTTTTACGCGATCATCCACTTCGTCTTTTGCAGTAAGCATGATGACAGCTACCTCTGTCTCTTCTGAGCGCAGATAGTGACATACCTCGAATCCATCCATACCCGGCATCATAACATCCAGGATAGCTACATGGGGCTTGAATTCAGCTGCAATCGAAATGGCGCTTAGCCCGTCCGACGCGGTTCGTACTTCAAAACCTTCGTTAAGGAGACCCAGCTCCAGGAACTGTAATATATGAGGCTCATCATCTACGAGCAGAAGTCGAACTCCTTGTACTGCTTTCATCATAGGTTCCTCCAAATCGGTGATAGATAGCTTCATTATGCCATATCCGGTTGAATGTTTGCTGAAGACCGAATGATTCTTTTTCTAGAATAAATGAGTGAATTTCTTTCACATGGCTTTAAATTGGTTAATCTAGTTATAAGGAATATTAACGTGTTTAATGACAAACAGGGTTAAAAATTCCGGATTTTCGGAATTGCGATAAAGGGTTTTGACGAAGAATATAGAACACTTTACAATAAGGATAATCTCCTGATTCAGGCTCCTGATTTTGGAGAATGCTCTCCCTATTTTAGGTTAGATCATCCGAACGTGTAAAATTTCCTTCCTCGTTTTTTCAACTTTGTCATCTTCCTATCAAGGCTCATTTCTTTCTGGTGTATTTCTTTTCTAATTCACTTCTTTTTGGAATTCTGTTCATTCATCCTAGGTTTGCTGAACTTTATATTACCCATAAGTCAAGGGAGGCTTTTCCATGAAGAAAAAAGAAATGGTAGCCATGCTATTGGCTGGAGGCCAAGGCAAAAGATTGAAAGGTTTAACCAAATCGCTTGCCAAGCCCGCTGTCTATTTTGGGGGCACTTATCGGATCATCGACTTTCCTTTAAGTAACTGCTCCAACTCGGGTATTGATACTGTCGGTGTATTGACACAGTATGAGCCACTTATACTACATTCTTACATCGGAGTAGGCAGTGATTGGGATTTGAACCGTAAGAATGGTGGAGTATTCGTATTGCCACCGCATGAACGTGAGAATGGAAGCAGCTGGTATCGGGGAACAGCCGATGCGATTTATCGAAATCTTAAATTTGTAGATCAGTTCGACCCCGAGCATGTTCTTATTCTATCCGGTGATCACATTTATAAAATGGATTATCATGCTATGCTGCAATACCACAAGGAGAGAAATGCAGATTGCACGATTTCTGTGATTGACGTTCCGCTGGAGGAAGCAAGTCGATTTGGAATCTTAAATACGGAGGACGATCTGAAAATTTACGAATTTGAAGAGAAGCCTGCACAGCCAAAAAGCACGCTAGCTTCTATGGGTGTGTACATCTTTAAATGGGAAATTCTCCGCAAGCATTTACTGGAGGACGGAGAGAATATAGGGTCATCTCACGATTTTGGTAAGGATATCATTCCTTTGATGCTGGAAGACGGGAACTCTTTATTTGCGTACCCTTTTGAAGGGTATTGGAGAGACGTTGGTACGGTAGCAAGCCTGTGGGAAGCGAATATGGATTTACTGAGCGATAATCCACCGCTTAATCTAAATGATCCCAGCTGGCGCATATTTACACGCAATCCGAATCAACCTGCTCAATATGTCGCACCTGGGGCGAAAGTGTCAGGATGCATTATTAATGAAGGCTGCATTGTGCATGGTGAAGTGAAGCACTCGGTTCTTTTTTATGGCGTAGAAGTAGGTGAAGGCAGTGTGATTACGGACTCCGTAATTATGCCTAAGGTTAAGATTGGTAAGAACGTACGCATTCATAAAGCGATTATTAGTGAAAATACGGTAATCGACGATTATATGGAAATAGGCATCGAGCGGGAGAACGAGAACGAAATTCTGCTGATCGACAATAAAAGCAAAAAACGTAAATCAGCTGTGGCCAAAACCATATAATCAAGCTAAAACGCCTTCGGCGTCCTTCTAGGGACGGTAAGCGTTTATGCGAGATTTATAAGGATAAAGTATATAGTGAAACTTATACTTTCTTATAAATTATAAGAGGACGGTGGATTCCGATGAAGCAACTCATGGGTGTAATTAATCTGGATCATGAACTCGATAAACTAAATGAACTCACTTATTTCCGCTGTGGTGCAGCCGTACCTTTTGCCAGTCGTTATCGGTTGATAGATTTCGTGCTTTCCAATATGATGCGTGCGGATCTGGAGAGCGTGGGCCTGTTTGTTCGCCGTAAATACCGTTCTTTAATGGACCATTTGGGTGACGGGAAATCTTGGGATATGAATCGCAAGCATGGGGGACTATTTATTTTGCCTCCGGACTGGAATGATCCCACCGATACTTCTCTTGGCGACCTTCAGCATTATCATAATAATCTGGATCTTTTTAAACGGGGATCTGCTAAATATATTGTGTTTTCCGGCAGCCAGCATATTAATACTATCGATCTCCAGGACTTGTACAGCTACCATTTGGAGAAGGGTGCCGATGTTACAGTAGTATACAAAAAAATAGAGCAATTACAGCCAGAGCATGAGTTATGCCAGCGTATTGAAGTGGACGAAGAGAATAATGTGACCAATATCCATCATGAGAAGGATCATCCCAATTTATATCTCGATATCTTCATTATGGAGAAAAAACTGTTCCTGGAGCAGGTGGAACATTGCATTGCACATGGGGAGAGTTACTTTTTCCGTGATGTGATCCAGAAAAACCGCCATAAATTCAAAATCGCTGCTTATGAGTATCATGGCTATCATGCCGTAATTAATTCATTGGAAAGCTATTATAAGAATAGTCTGGAGCTGCTTCAGCAGGAGAATTACTTTAGTCTGTTCAAAGAAAGTCCAGTGCAGACGAAGATTAAATATGAGGCTCCTACCCGATATTTAGAGAGCGCAAATGTCAGCAATTCACTGGTGGCTAACGGCTGCATTATAGCTGGAACGGTGGAGAACAGCGTGATCTTTCGTGGGGTTCAGGTACGTAAAGGAGCGAAGATCATCAACTCTGTAATTATGCAGAAGTGCATTATAGAGGAAGATGCTGTTATTGAGAATGTGATCATGGATAAGGACGTACATTTAAGTAAGAATCGAATTCTCGTCGGGGATAGTAAACGTCCATTTGTGATCGCCAAGAGCAGCAAAATATAAACCAACTGGATTAGATGAAACGAAACAGTATAACCTATCTGATCTACAGGCATAGTCTAATGCATCCCTAAAAAAAGCTTTTGTCAGGAGGAACCTGCTGTTGTTTAACGATAAAGAAACTTTCAAACAGGTGTTTCGCGAGACGCTCATCAGTAAATTGGGCAAACCTTTGGAGGAAGCCTCGAATGCTGATGTCTATAAAATATTAGGCAACATGATTCGCGAGAATGCCGGGAAAAATTGGGCGGATACCAATCAAAAGTACAAGACGGATAAGGATAAGCAGGTATACTATTTTTCTATGGAGTTTCTGATCGGAAGACTTCTGGGGAACAATCTGCTGAATATGGGCGTGCTGGAGGTCGTGCGTGAGGGATTGGCCGATCTTGGTTTCTCGCTGCAGGATATAGAGGAGGTAGAAGCCGACGCTGGGCTTGGCAATGGAGGACTTGGACGTCTAGCTGCTTGTTTCTTGGATTCACTGGCCTCCCTGCAATATGCGGGGCATGGTTGCGGCATACGTTATAAATACGGCCTGTTCGAGCAGAAAATCGTTGACGGGTATCAGGTGGAACTGCCCGATTACTGGCTGCAAAATGATAATGTATGGGAAGTGCGTCGTGAAGACAAGCAGGTAGAAGTAAGGTTCTGGGGTGTGATTGAGACTCGGGAGGAGAACGGGCGGCTTATCTTTGAGCATAGTCAATATGAGGCCGTTCGTGCAGTTCCGTATGATGTGCCTATCATTGGTGCAGATCGGCGGCATGTGAATACACTGCGCAACTGGAGCGCGGAGTCCATCACCCAGCCTACCAGAACCTTTGGCTCTTTTGCCGGATCAGACTATCATAAATTCCTGGAATATAAGCGTTCCGTAGAATCCATCTCGGAGTTCCTGTATCCGGATGACTCTCAATACGAAGGCAAGCTGTTGCGGTTGAAGCAGCAATACTTCCTCTGCAGCGCTGGCCTGCAAAGTATTCTGCGAACCTTTGGAAAGCTTGGACTCCCTATACAATCGCTGCCCGACAAGGTTGCGCTTCATATCAATGATACACATCCGACGCTTGTAATTCCTGAATTGCTGCGGATTCTGATGGATGTACATGGATTAGGATGGGATGAGGCGTGGAGTATTACAACTCGTATGGTGTCCTATACAAATCATACGATCTTGAGCGAAGCCCTGGAGAAATGGCCTATTCAAATGGTCAGGGACTTGCTTCCACGTATTTTTCTTATCATTGAAGAGATTAATGCCCGCTTCTGCGGCGAGCTGATGAGTCGTTATCCCGGCGATCAGGACCGGATTTCACAGATGGCAATTATTCATGACGATCAGGTTCGCATGGCTCATCTGGCGATTGTGGCGAGCCATAGTGTCAATGGGGTAGCAGCGCTGCATACAGAAATATTGATGAAACGCGAAATGCGGCTCTTTAATGAAATGTACCCGCACCGCTTCAATAATAAGACGAATGGGATTACTCACCGGCGTTGGCTGATGCATGCCAATCCGGATCTGGCTAACCTTATCAATCAATCGATAGGAACCCGCTGGATGAGCCATCCGCAAGAGATGATTGGCTTGATTAAATATTGTGAGGATGCTTCCTTTCAGGAACAAGTAGCCAGCATTAAACGGCGGAATAAGCTCAAGTTGGCTGAATACATTTACAGCAAGCATTCAGTACATGTAGACCCCGACTCTATCTTTGATGTTCAGGTGAAGCGCCTGCATGCTTATAAGCGGCAGCTGCTAAATATTTTGCATATTCTGCATATGTACAACCAAATCAAAGATAATCCTTCGATGGATATGGTACCGCGCACGTTTATATTCGGAGCAAAGGCGGCACCAAGCTATCATTTGGCGAAACGAATTATCAAGCTGATCAATACTGTGGCGGAGGCTGTCAACAAAGATCCGGATGTTAAAGGCAAGATCCGTATCTTTTTCCTTGAGAATTATTCGGTATCTTTGGCCGAGAAGATCATTCCTGCTGCGGATATTAGTGAACAGATTTCTACAGCGAGTAAAGAGGCTTCCGGTACGGGGAATATGAAGTTTATGATGAACGGTGCATTAACCGTAGGTACGATGGACGGCGCTAACGTGGAAATGCATGAGATGGTAGGGGACAACAATATGTTCCTGTTCGGTCTTCGTGCTGAGCAGGTAATGGATTATTATCAGCATGGCGGCTATCACGCACGTGATATCTACAATGGGGATAGCCGTGTGAAGGAAGTATTGGATCAGTTGGTTAATCCGGGACCTATATGCTGTCATGGTGCGGAGTTTGAGACCATTTTCCATTCTCTTTTGGATAATAACGATGAATTCTTTGTGCTTAAGGATTTCGCAAGTTATGTCGAGACTCATGTCGAGATTGACCGGGCATACCGCAACCGTCAGGAGTGGCTGAAAAAGTCTATTATAAATATTGGTCATTCCGGTAAATTCTCAAGTGATAACACGATTAGCCGCTACGCCGCGGAGATTTGGAATATCAGTCCGGTACGGCTATAGGCTCAACAAGAATAGGCTGTCTTATAAGTAGGAGATTCCTACAAATGAGACAGCCTATTTCTTATGCTCTATAGGGCAGAGCTGCTTTAGATAACTTCCGATACCAGGGCTGCGAACCGCTCCAGGAACCGGCGTTCCTCATCATCAAAACGATCTTTCAGCGGACTGTCGATATCGAGTACGCCAAGCAAACGATCATCCTTGATCAGCGGGACAACAATTTCGCTGTTTGAAGCGGCGTCACAGGCGATATGTCCCGGGAATGCATGCACATCTCCAACTACTAACGTGCGTCGTTCCGCAGCAGCCGTTCCGCAGACTCCACGAGACAACGGGATGCGGATGCAGGCAGGAAGACCTTGGAAAGGCCCGAGCACAAGCTCCTTGCCATCAAATAAATAAAAACCGGCCCAATTCGTATCCGGCATAGCGTGTTTAAGCAGTGCCGAAGCATTGGCCAGGTTGGCCGTTGCACTTGGTTCGTCCTTTACTAATGCTTCTAGTTGGATTAGAACCGCTTCAAACTGCTCGTTGCGTGTTCCATCGTAAGGCATAGCTTGAAACATGAAGCATCACCTTCCTGTACTTTAAATTCAAATATGAACTCATAACTGTAATTATCAACATAGTACAGCTAGACATGATACGTCAAGCGACAATACCAATCTGTAACAATATGGAATCTTCCATGAAGTCCATGAAATGCGGAACAGCCACAATAATGTTTCCGGGGATCGGTCAGAGGGTAATGCTAGTATAAATACCGAAGGCTATATAGCCGGAAGAGGTGGAATATGCGCGCTGATGTACAGAACTTGTTCATAGGAATTCATATGCTTTATTGTGCACGGGATAAAGATGTGACGATCTCAGAGATGCTGCTCGGACTTGAAGATCTGGGGTATCGTGTAGGAGAACGCGAAGTGAAACAGGAATTGGAAAAGCTGACACTGGACAACTTTCTGACTGCCCATACCGAAGGGTACAGTATTACGGGGACTGGAATTGAAGAGTTCAAGGATATTCGAGCCAAACTTCAGGTGTTATGCAGTGAAGTTATTCATGAAGCGGAATGAAATCATTGTAGTTAAGTTTAATAAAAAGACGTCTGCATTTAGGGAGTGTTTGCTCCCTGCTGCAGACGTCTTTTTACGTTAACGCGCAGAATTTGTTCTTTTCAATGTTAAAGAATTTAGAACTTTTATCTTAAGGATATACTCTTGAATGATGTATAATTGATAAGTTGAAGGGGGGCAGAGACTTGTATAACTGCAATGGAGTGATACCCACACTGGTCGGCAGTAGAGTGAAGCTGTGTGCTATGACTACTGAACATGCTTCAGCATTGTATCAGATCTGGTCTCATCCAGAGGTCACCCGCTGGCTGGGGGCTCCAGCATTATCCTCTATCGAAGAGACTGAGCAACTGATTGCATTTTTATCACAGATGGCTCAGGAAGAGGACAGCTTACGCTGGAGTATTGTAGGACCCGGAGGTGAAGTTATAGGGAGCTGCGGGTATAACTATTGGCAGTTACAGGGAGCTTACCGCGGGGAAATTGGCTGCGATCTGGCGCCTGCCTTTTGGGGGCTTGGATATATGAAAGAAGCGCTTGGTTTAGTGCTCAACTTCGGCTTCAATAGGATGGGGCTGAATCGGATAGAAGCGCTGTGTCATCCTGATAATAATCGTGCGGAGAGGCTGGTTCAAACGCTCGGCTTTCAGAAGGAAGGTATACTGCGTCAATATCGTCAGACCCCTTCCGGCTTTCAGGATGTGACTCTACATGCGCTTCTGCGTGGGGAATGGCAATGATTTGATTACATAAAGAGAGGGTTTGGAACATTGAAGTCAACAGGGGATTTAGAACGTAAATTAATACTGATAGGGGTGCTGCTAGCTACCTTTTTGGCTGCGATTGAAGGAACGGTAACAGGACCAGCGGGTCCAGCTATCGTAGGTGAATTTCAGGGAATGCAGTGGCTTAGCTGGATATTCACTTCTTATTTGCTGGCAATGGCTATTACTACTCCTATTTTCGGCAAAATCAGTGACCTCTTTGGACGCAAGCCGGTGTTCATGTGGGGGGCAGCTGTTTTTTTATTAGGCTCATTATTATGCGGTATTTCGCAAAGTATGGAACAGCTGATCCTGTTCCGGGCAATACAGGGGATTGGCGCGGGTGCGCTCATTCCAATGACCTTTACCATTATCGGGGATATTTACAGTATTGAAGAGAGAGCGAAGACACAAGGATTACTTAGCTCTGTATGGGGGATTTCCTCTTTGGTAGGCCCTCTTCTTGGAGGATATGTTGTAGATTACCTAAGCTGGCGCTGGGTATTTGTCTTTAATCTGCCGTTTGGTTTACTAGCAATGGTATTTATTGCCCGTTATTTGAAGGAAGAAAAGGTACGCCGGAAAGCACAAATTGATGTGGCAGGTGTGCTGCTGTTCGCTGCTGGTATGGGCGCATTACTCTTCGGTCTCTCCACAGGAGGACAGAATCTGGAGTGGACATCCCCACTGCTAATCGCAACTCTAAGTGTGGCTGTTATCCTGCTAGTCTTATTTTTCTTTGTGGAGCGTCGTGCTCCTGAACCTATGTTGCCGCTGGGTCTATTCTCGAACCGCAATATCGCAGTATCTACAGGCGCTAACCTGCTGGTAAGCACATTAATTATTGGGCTTTCTACGTATGTGCCATTATGGGTGCAGGGTGTATCCGGAAAAAGCGCCGCCATCTCAGGTTTGCTACTGGCGCCGATGTCGGTAGGCTGGATGTTTGGTTCGATCGCCGGAGGGCGGATGATTCTAAAAGCGGGTTCGCGTCGAACCGCAATGCTTGGGTTGATTATGATCGCTGCGGGGGCTATTGGCCTGGCTTTCTTAACAGGGGAGTCTTCACAGCTGCTGCTCTTAAGCTTGATGCTGGTCTGTGGAGTTGGCTTTGGGTATTCTTCTACAGTCTTTACGATTATCGCGCAGTCCTCTGTTGCGTATGAGCAACGGGGAGCATCTACAGCGCTTAATGCGTTCACGCGTTCTTTAGGACAGACTGTTGGGGTGGCTATTTTTGGCTCCTGGCTGAACTTGAATATTGATAAGCTGTTAAGAAAACAACCAGATTCGAACATCTCAGGAGATGATATTAATAAGCTGCTTGGATCACATGCAGGAACCAACCTGTCTGGGGAAGTATCAAACAGTCTGCGTGATGCCCTTGAAGGTGGTCTTCATTCATTATTTATCGTAATGGCAGTTTTCGCTGTTTTGTCGCTGATAATTTCCTGGGGTTTGCGCAAGGGTGTGCCTTCAGTAGAGGATGCTTCATCGTCCTTGAAAAAGGCATAACTTATTAGGTAGATAGCGTGTTAAAGTGGTTGAACCATACGAATTAACTCCCTGGAGTGGAGTACGGAGTGACGCATGGAATGACCGACGGTGTGGCATATGGAATGACGCATGGACTAACGGACGGAGTATCACATGAAATGACGCATGGAGTGACACATGGAATCACGCACGGAGTAGCACATGGAATAACGGATGGGTGGCACGCCAGATTGATGTAACCTCTAGAGTAGAGCGTCGATGGAAGCAGTGGAAGCAGTCGTTAGACATATTTAGTTGTATTTAGTACAACTATAATCCTGCCGTTAACTCTTCAATGGATATAGCTGTATTTAGTACATCTATTTTCTTGATTTACTCGCCTAGGGGTACTTTTTCTGGTTTTTAATTGTACAGAATACACTTAAAGTTAGAATAATCCGATTTGCATACGAAATAGCTGTATAGAATGCAGTTATTCCTTTAGCTACTGCTCAGGTTCCCATCAAGATCGGGCGCTGAAAATATAGCGGGTTATATCAAAAGTGGATTTTACTGAGAGTGGTAGTTACGGTCAGCTAGAAGGGACGTCCAATCGGAAGTGTGTTCGCCAAGTCCAATCGGAGGTGTGCTACGCCAAATCCAGTCGGAAGCGTGCACGCAAGTCATGCCGAATAAGGATGACGATGATCCGAGGTTTGCCAAAAGCGGACCTCAAAGTCCGTCTTCGGCATCGACTTACTGCCCTAACTGATCAGTTCCCAACTAATGTTCGGCTAACGGAGGCTGTAAAAAGGCACTCAAATTTTGCTCAGAGGGGTCATAAGGACTTATATCATCTGCTCAAGTAAACTGCCGCAGAACAAAAGAAAACCAATGGGCGATTCTCAAATAAATCGGAGAATCGCCTATTGGTTTTCTTTTTACCATTAACAGAAATCAACAACAGCTTGTCTAAAACACATAAATAAGCGACTCTTACTTACGAGGAAGAGGGGATAGCTTCTCAGCTTGTAGACCCATCTTTTTGAGCAGAACAATCATTTGTTCCTTCTCATCATCATTCAGACCGCTGAAAGCAAGATGCAGGCGTTCTGAATATTTCGGATACATCTCATTCATGAGACGTTCACCTTCCGTAGTCAGCTCCGCAAAAATCACACGGCGGTCGCTCGGACAAGGCTTACGCTGCAAATAGCCGCGTTCCTCAAGCTTATCGATTACGTAAGTAACGTTGCCGCTTTGCAGCAGCAGCTTGGCGCCAATTTGTTGAATGGGTTGTGGTCCCTTATAATACAACACTTCCATAACGGCAAAGGCAGTCGGATTAAAACCTTCAATTTTGCTGCCGGTAACAGCATGTTCATTAATGCTCTTAAAAGACTTGGCAAATACCCGGTACAAATGTAGTGTTAATTGCGTATCACGTTCGTAAGATTGTATCATGCTTCTCCACCCTCTATCGTTAATCATGTGTGAACTCATCGCACAGTTTGCAATCAATAGTCATTAGTGCACGGGTTACCTGTGCAACGAACCTTGAGATAACCTTAGAATACGTGAAAGAGCGAATGAAGAACATGTGATTTGTCACAATGAGCACACTTTTAATTATTAAAAATCAAACAATTTTTTGAATACGATAAAAACGAAGGTTTTTTTGATTTCAGTCTTTGAAAGGATAAGAATTTCAGTCTTAGGTTCAAGCGCTATTTACGCCTCCAGACGGATGATTGATGTTCTCCAATATTTTACTATTACTTCATCGAGAAATAGTAACGGGGAGTGAAGTAAGATGGAGGAACAACTGGCTCATGATTCAAAAGAAGGAAAGCTAACGGCGAATAAGCCCTTTATGCTGCTTATTGCCGCACAGCTTGTATCGAATGTGGGAGACTGGTTGCATATCCTAGCGCTACTGACAATGGTAGGTTTTAAATGGAATGCGACACCGTGGGAAATTACGGCTATATCTTTATGTATGGCTGTGCCGTTGCTCTTAGGAGGACCGTTCGCAGGTTATTTAAGTGATCGTTTTAACCGCAAGGCGCTGATGATTGGTTCGGATCTAGCTCGTGCCGGAATCGTTGTTTGTTTGGTATTTGCAGGTTCTCTCTGGCAGGTATATGTCCTGCTGGTGGCTAAAGGGATCATGGATGTACTCTTTTCACCAGCCAAAAGCGGAAAGCTCAAGGAGCTTGTCCCTGCGGCCCAGATGGATAAAGCCATGGCGCTTAGCTCATCTATCGAACAAATAACCAAAATTGTAGGTCCTGCTCTAGGTGGACTGCTGGTTGCCGCATTTGGTATTGCCGCTTGTTATGTGATTGACTCGGCTACCTTCATTTTATCGGCGGTCATCTTAATAGGACTGCCGCGTGCGGCTGCACTGAAGAAAGATGCAGCAGAGGATAGCACAGGGGAGAATGGTGCTCGGAAGTCTTTTCGCCAAGAAATGTCGGCGGGTCTGCAGGTGATCGTGGGAATGCCTGTAGTACTTTGCGGGATTGCTATGCTGGTGCTAGTGCTGCTAATGCTGCAAATTGGTGATTCGCAGATTGTAACGTTATTCCGGGAAATTCCGGGTGTGAACGGTGATCTGCTGGGTTGGTGTGTGGCAGCCAGTGGCCTTGGCACCTTACTGTCAGCCCTGCTTGTAAGCCGTATAGGCAGTGGTAAACATACGCTCGTCTTTATGGGATTGGGAGCTGTAATTATGGGGGTTGTTTTCTCAAGTGCAGGAATTGTAACTGACCACGGTCAGGCCGGATTATGGATGAACATCGCTTTATTTGGTTCTTTTATGTTTGCTGGTGTGGGAGCAGGCCTTGCGTTCATTCCCTTCAATTCTATGCTGCAACAGCGGACCCCTGCGGAATACACGGGCCGTGTATTTGGAACTATAGGCAGTCTAACAAGTGCGGCTGTTATCTTGGGACCTGTAGCCGGTGGGGCTTTAGTTACAGCGTCAGGACCTGTCCCGGCTTTCATTCTCTCTGGTTTGCTTACAGCCCTGCTCGGAGTGTTACTGTTAATGCTGCGTGGTAAAATCGAGCGTAGAGATGAAGCGGCAATTAAACGTGAAGAAGAAATTTCAGCAACAAATAACCTAGAGCTTCTGGGACAGACCTCTCTTTAATGGGAGGTTTCTTTTTTAAATAGGAGAGTAGTTCTCTGAGCTGTGAAAAAATCAGTTTGCTTCCTTGGAGAAAGTATATATAGTACGATTAGAGAAGCTATCTTTCTGGATTGGAATTTCGATAATAATATTCATTAGAAATATTTAGGAGTTGGCGAATATGGAGAATGTAGAAATAACAGGGGATACCGAGAGCGACGAAGAGATTGTACTCGATGTTGAGATCGATGAAGCAGGCTATGAAGCAGGTGCCCCGTGCATATTCGATATTTCATTTCAGGTGCGGCGTGGACAGCTGCTCGGACTGATCGGACCAAACGGTGCGGGAAAAAGTACTACAATCAAAACACTGCTCGGTTTGCTTAAGAATACCAAAGCTAAGGTCTCCTTTAATGGAGTTAATAAATCCTATGCTTATGTACCGGAGCAGCCGGTGTTTTATGAGGACCTGACCTTATGGGAGCACTTAGATTTGGCTGCTGCTGCTTATGGACTAAAATATGAGCAGTTTCAAGAAACGGCGGAGAGGTTACTGAAGCAGTTCGGCATGAATCATGTCCGTGATGATCTTCCAGCTGGTTTCTCTAAGGGTATGAAACAGAAAATGATGCTGATGCTTGGCTTTTTGGTGCAGCCGGATGTTTATATTGTGGACGAGCCTTTTATCGGCTTGGATCCTCGGGCCACTAAAGATTTCCTGCGACTGCTGGAAGCGGAGCGGCAGCGCGGAGCTGGTGTATTAATGTCTACGCATGTATTGGATACTGCTGAGAAAATTTGCGATGATTTTGTGCTGATCTCGGGTGGCAGGGTTGCCGCTGCTGGAACGCTCGAAGATATACGTGATTATGCTGGGCTGCCGGAGGCGTCGTTGTTTGATTGCTTCGACGAACTGACATGAGTAAGCAGAAGCAGCGAGGGTTTGCTTTTCCTACCTCCAAAAAGCTATTCTGGCGGCGATTATTTTCTCATTGGCGTGAGCAATCTGCTATTATCCGTACGGCTGCCGATTGGACTGTGCTGTTATATATACTGATTCCCGGGGGATTTCTGGGAGGACGGTTATATTACGGGTTCTGGAACGAGGCATTGCCAGCTTGGAGTGGAGATTTGCCGTTTATGCTCATTCCTTCATTATTAGTGCTCCTGCTCTGTAGAGGGGGACTGGTGCTATTATTGCAGGAAGGCGATCTATTATTTCTAAGACAACGGCAGCGATGGATAAATACGATTATGTTTCGCGGGTTGCTGTACAGCCTGATCGTAACATCGTTGAAGTTCTGTGCAGCTTTTGTGCTGTTATTACCTTTTCTGGTTCGGGGATATGGAATGCTGTCATCAGAGGTATGGGCGCTGTTCGCTCTGACTCTGGCATGTAGCTGGTGCATTAAATTACTGGGGCATATTGTAAAAGTACAAAAGCAAGGCTGGCGGCGCTGGCTGTGGCTGATTCTGGCCATCTCCGTTCCTTGTGGGATCTATTTCCGTGCAGCTGCGTTTTGGAACAACAGTCCAGTTTTTATGCTGCTGATCGCAGCACTCTTTGCAGTCGTAGCGGTAATCGCTCTTCAGCGGCGTATAGTGATGCGTGGGACATTCATGAACGATGTGCGTGAAGATTATAAGCAGCGGATGAAAATAGCGGCCCTATTACTCCGCGGTGTACTGGATAAGCCACGTCCGACCCGCCATAAGCCGTGGATTTTCCGGAAATCACAGCCTTTGCTAAAATCAAAAACTGCCGAGAGCCGTTTCTCTGCGGCAGCGATTAAGGCCCTTGTACGGAATCCTGCTCATTTAAAGCTCTACTTATCGTTTACTGCTGTGTCCCTTCTAGCGATATTTATCATTCCATCAGGGTTCAAATGGCTGGGCTTTATAGTTTTAGTTTCTCTCATGACCAATTGGCTGTTGTCGTTCTGGTCGTTATTCGTGGGAGATGATTACATCGGAATTCTGCCGTTTACAAAGGAACAAAAAGCCGAAGCGGGACTGCGTGCGGTCCCTATCTTACTGCTTCCTTTTTCAATCATTTGTTCTGCGCTGATCTGTATTTCCTTATATGGATGGTTTGGGATTATCCTGTTCATCCCGCTAGGTTATATCGTTGCACTGTTTAGCTCTAGAATATTTGGAACATTTCGCTTAGCGAAATAAAGATATAAATAGAACGGAAGAGTGCCTCATAAGCCGTGAAAAGGCTGCTGGGGCACTCTTCTTTTTTTGTCTTGATTCGATCTATTGCACGCACGTACGTATGAGGTACCTAGCTAGCCTATCGGACACAGCTGCCCCTAAACATACTATTTTTCCACTTTTGGGATGCTAACGGACTCCATAGTTGCTATTGCCATGAAAAACACCATATATGAGTCTCGTTATAATGAATAGCGTCGTTGGAGTCCGAAACACTGCCCATAAGGTGATAAATTCGCAAATAACGTCATCTGGGTCCGAAGCCGCAGTAGCTGATTAGGACAGACGCTCCACATAGCAGCTGAGGAACCCAAAACAGAGGAGCGATTCTCCAATTAATGAGAGAATCGCGCAGACCGCCATTTTCAAAGTAGTAAGCTGCTTGGAGGATATTCACGTTGCATTAGAGATTATCCCAGTCGAATGTCAGCAGCGTGCTTGCCTGCTGTATATCCTGTTGAGAAGGCCGCTGTTATATTGTAGCCTCCTGTATAGCCATGGATATCGAGTACCTCGCCGCAGAAGAATAACCCCGGCATAAGCTTCGATTCCATTCTTTTGGGATCGATCTCCTTCAGGTTTACCCCGCCGCCGGTAACAAAGGCCTCGGATAGGGAACGGGTGCCATGCACATAAACCGGCATGCGTTTTAAAATCCCAGCCAATAGAAGCAACCCATTCTTGGAGACATGATAGCCAGTTGTATCCCCATCTAAGTCAGCTTTAGTCAGCAAGAGGGGGATGAGACGTTCTGGCAACAGTCCTTTCAGCGAATTGCGGATCGCTTTCTTAGGTTCCTGATCCAGCTTATCCTGCAACATTGATTCTACTTCCTGTGTGTTCAGATCAGGGAAGAGATCAATGGACATCTCCACCGTATCTGTGCCGGATTTACGTTGGACTTGTCTCAGAAATTGGCTGCACCGCAGTGCAATGGGCCCTGATAATCCAAAATGGGTGAATATCATATCTCCTCGATGAGAGATGACCTTCTTTCCTTTAGGATTCCACACAGTGAGGGCTACATCACGTAGCGACAGGCCTTGCAGCTCGCCTGACTTAATCCATTCTTCCCGTGAAAGAATCGGCACCTCTGTCGGAAACAGCTCGGTGATCGTGTGCCCTGCGGCTTCTGCCCAAGGGTAGCCATCTCCAGTGGAACCGGTCTGTGGTACAGACTTGCCTCCGGTGGCGATGATAACAGCAGTGCAGGCGATCGTCTTGCCCGAGCTCAGCTGGACTCCCTTAACAGCCTCTTCGTTATAGATTATTCTTGAGACGGGACTGTCGGTCATAATCTGCACGCCTAGACTCCGTACTTTGCTGATTAGGGCAGAGACGACACTAGAGGCCTTATCGGAAACGGGAAACATCCGCCCGTTATCTTCTTCTTTTAATGCAATGCCTAAACCTTCAAAAAAGGCGATGATATCCTGGTTATTAAAATGGTCGAAGGCACTATACAAAAAACGCCCGTTTCCTGGAATATGGGCGATTAGCTCGTCTCTTTCCTTGACGTTGGTAACATTGCAGCGTCCGCCACCAGATATTCCGAGCTTTCGGCCTAGTTTTGCTCCCTTGTCGATTAGCAGAACGGATGCCCCGTGTTCTGCAGCGGCCACGCTTGCCATTAGACCCGAAGGGCCGCCCCCAATGACGATCACATCGTAATTGCTCATGAAATTTTACTCCTTTACATGTTAAGACACGGAAGCGATTTCCGCGGGTATTCCTAACGGAATCATACCATTCTGATTCACATGTAACCAGTCTTGTCCAATCATTAGGTGATTATCGTTGTCAGGAGAGTAATCCTGTGCTTTAATCTAAGCATGTAGGGTAATTTGTCCATTTTGGGGTGTGATTGTAATTATTGGTGCGGTTAAGGATATCTTATTGCAAATATCGGCAGCATGCTCCTTTCTTTTTCTTTTTCAATGGTGGGTGGACCGTAGATTTGTGACTCGGAAAAAGGGGAAGCTCCCAAATGATCAGACCTTTTTAATTTTGGCGTGTACGTTTAGTCTTATCCTGTGCTCTCTTCTTTCGACAACTCTGTTTGGTGTAGCCTATTTGAATTTAGGATTAATCCCTGCGTATATTGGTATTTTATATGGAACTACCCGTTCGGGCATTTTGCTGTCCATTTTCTTGCTTATCTGCAATGTAATCATTGCGGAGCCTACAGGAATCAGTAACGTGATATTGAATTCAGGGGTTTTATTATATCCGCTACTGTTTGGACTGGCCAAACCTTTTAAGAAAGGTACAGTAGTTGAGAAGATCGGTATGTTATGGATGATTCTTTGTCCAAGCATGCTATTTATTGCGTTAGTCCCGATTATAGGCGGGGAAAATATATATGAATCAAATTCCGTGCAAGCATTTCTGATTACGGTGTATCTGTTTTTTACCATCGCGCTAGGTGGTGTTTTTGTATATTTTGTTGAGATGGTTAGAAGTAGATTTCGGGATAAAGTACAAATGGAGAGTATCAGTGAAAGTTTCCAGTGGGAGTCCGAGAAGCTGCAGCAGATTACCAATGTAGTCCCTCTGAGTATTATGTCTCTGGATGAACACGGAGTTGTAACTGATCTTAATGATTGTATGTTAGGAATGATGAGGACTCATTATCCCAATTTGCGAAAAGAGGATATTATTGACGAACCGGTAAAAAAGTTTTTTCACAGCTCAGTGGATACACAGGCATATATGCGGGTAAGTGATAATATCCGCTCTAAACGGCGTTCCAGTGAAAAAATGATTCATGAGTCGCGCATCTATCAGATTTATTCAGCGCCGTTAATGCATAAGAGCTCAGGGGTAACAAGTGGTGCTGTAATTATTGTGCAGGATATGACCAATGAGGAAAAACTACGTGTAGAGCTGGATCATGTGGAACGTTTGAGCTTGGTCGGGCAGATGGCTGCTGGAATTACCCATGAGATTCGTAATCCTATGGCGGTAGTTCGGGGTTTTTTGCAGCTGATGAGAGAAAAGAGTGCTCAAGAATTGGATTCTTATTATCAGATTGTGATGGAAGAGCTGGACCGCGCTAATAGTATTATTAATGATTTTTTATCCTTGGCACAGAGCCGGGTTTCTGATAAAGAGAAGGTGCTGCTGCACCATATTATAGAAGAAGTTAGTCCATTGCTGTGGGCTGATGCTAATCTTCGCGGTCAAAGTGTTGAACTGAAGCTGAGCCCATCACTGCATGAATTGGAGCTAAATGTCCGGGAAATCAAGCAGCTTATTCTCAATTTAGGACGTAATGGTATGGAGGCTATGGGACCCAAGGGGGTGCTGACACTGGAGACACGCAGTACTCATGATAAAGTGGAGTTGATTGTCACCGATAGCGGTGTTGGTATGTCAGAAAGTCAACGCGAGAAGCTGTTTTTACCCTTTTTTACGACGAAAATTCAGGGAACAGGTCTAGGCTTATCCTTGTGTCTTAGTATTGTGGAGCGGCATAACGGTAAAATAAATGTAGAGTCTGTAGAAGGAGAGGGTACGGTATTTACGATCTCCTTCCCATTGGATAAGGAGGAACCCAGCGGGGTTCGCTCTTAGATTGAATCACCCTCTACAGCATCTCTTGCTTTCACAGAGTATGAATGTATAATAAAGTTAGTAAGTACTGCTGTAATATTATCTGACAAACAGTTGAAAAGTGAAGGAGAGTGCAGAGAAATGTCCATGTCTTTTAATCAATATATGAGAGATTCAATTCAGCCTATGCGTGATGACCTGACAAGTATCGGGTTTCAGGAGCTTATGACTCCAGAAGAGGTGGAAGCAACTCTTCCAACCGCAAAAGGAACATCGCTTGTAGTCGTAAATTCGGTCTGTGGTTGTGCTGCTGGACAATGTCGTCCAGGTGTAGCTCAGGCTTTGCAAAATGAAATCACTCCGGATCACTTGTTCACAGTGTTTGCAGGTCAAGAGAAAGAAGCTACTGCTAAAGCACGTGAATATTTTGCTCCTTATCCGCCATCCTCACCTTCCATCGCACTGATGAAGGATGGAGAACTCGTTCACTTTATTGAACGTCATGGTGTAGAAGATCGTTCGGCTGCTGAAATTGCTGCTGAATTGAAAGAAGTCTTCAATCGTTTGTGCCAGTAAAAACAGTTATTCCATATAATCTCGCATCAGCCGGTAAATCGGCTGCATGCGGGATTTTTCAAAATATAAGAGCAATAATGGGATAGAATATGCTTAGAAGCATGAGCTTCGTTTGGGTGGATATTTTGATGGATATGGAACCATTTCTGATGGAACGAGGTGTGTTTGGTGAGTTTACAGAAAGAAATTATTGCGGATCTTGGCGTGAAGCCAACGATTGATGTAGAGGTTGAGGCACGCAAACGGGTTGATTTCTTAAAGTCGTACGTGCTGAACGCAGGGGCTAAAGGATTATTGATCGCCATTAGTGGTGGAGTGGACAGTGCGGTAGCCGCGGGTCTTTGTAAACAGGCTACGGACGAGCTGTCGGCAGAAAAAGGCACAGAGTATATGACGCTTGGAGTATTCCAGCCTTATGGGGTTCAGGAAGATATTCAGCATAGCTATGATGTTGCCAAAGCTTTTAATCTGACTCATACTGTGGAGACCAACATTGAGGAAGCGGTAAATGAAATTGCCCTTGAAGTTGAGCATGGTCTGAAATCAATAGGCCAACACCGCCATATGACGCATCAAGGCAAAGGAAATGTTAAAGCCAGAACACGTATGGTTATGCAATATGCACTCGCTTTTGAGAACAATCTAATTGTAGTAGGAACGGATCATGCTTCTGAAGCGATTACCGGCTTCTACACGAAGTGGGGCGATGGCGCTGTAGATATTACACCACTATCCACACTTAATAAACGTCAGGTACGTCAATTGGCTGCACATATCGGTGTGCCTGCGGATATTGTCACAAAAGCACCTACGGCGGGCTTATGGCCGGGTCAGACGGATGAAACCGAGCTGGGCATTACTTATGACGATAACAGCGACTATCTTGAAGGTAAACAGGTTAACCCTGAAGTAGCTGAGAAGCTTGAGAATTATTACCGGAGAACGGCACATAAGCGTAATGTTATTCCGGGGATTTAGAATAGGTTGAACTAGAAATCGCCACGGGTCTGCGTAGCAGCAGCGCTCGTGGCGGTTTTTGTGAGTTGGATAGCTGGATAGACTAAGAAGAATAATTATTCTGTAAGCGTAAGTGTCTGATCGATAAAATTAGTTGTCGCAGCAATCGCGAGCTCTAATTGCGGAGTCGTGCCAGCAAAAGGATGCACAGTGTTGAACGTATGATTACCCTCAGGAACCTGCACCCAGCTAATATCTGGCCGAAGTTTGATGAGATGCTCAGATCCTTGGCGGAGATGTACTCCATCTTGACTGCCTTGAATAAGGACAACTGGGAAGGACGCTTTCTGTATGCGTTCAAGGATGTTATAGCGTTCTTTGTTGTTCTCCATGTCTTCTAAAATTACAGCATCCAGCGGCATTTGTTGGCCAGTACGTCCATTAAGGACATAGGTTCTTCCTGTTTCCTTCATCTGCTGCTTTTGTTCTTCCGTCAGCAAATCGAGTTTCGTAACCCCGTTCCAGGAGATTACTCCGCTGATCTCATTGGGATGATCAAGCGTGTAGACCAAACAAATTCCCCCTCCGAGACTGTGGCCGAGAAGGAATAACGGCAGGCTGCCGAATTTCGGGTGTTGACTAAGATAGGACAACAGGATTTCCATGTCCTTCAAGCTGCGGCGATAGGTGTTGCGGGCGAACTTCTCAAGTTCAGTGAAATGCAGCAGATCTTCCCCGATGCCAGCATGAGAGAAGTTAAAAGTAATTACTTCATGCTCTTGGCTGAGAGTTGTGGCTATGTAAGGAAACATTCCCCAATCTTTAAAACCTTTGTAGCCATGGGCTATAACTATAACGCTTTTGGCTTTGCCTTGGGCTGGGAAGTGTGAGCAGCGGAGAACAGCTCCGTCTCCGGCAGGTATTTCAAAATTACGATGATTCATAGGGTAATCCCCTCTCCATATATAAAAATGAAGTAAATCAGCTAGTCTATCGTGAAGTCGCTGGATAGTCTTATTAGACTTAGAGCGCATTTTCTTTTAAGATAGCAGAAAGAATCTTGCAGGACTATTACTTTTAATAATACTTCATATGATTGATCATACCATTATTGAAGCAAAATGGGATACACGTCCATAAGGAGCGTGAAGTGTTGATTTACGGAATCGGACATGATGTGTTAGAAATTGAACGAATCTCAGAGGTAATAAATAGAGGACTGGGTAAGAAATTTAACCAGCGGGTCTTAACAGAGCAAGAATATCAACTTGCTGAAGAGCGAAGCGGGAGGTTGGCTGAGTTCGTAGCCGGACGTTTTGCTGCCAAGGAAGCAGTTGTGAAGGCTTTAGGCTGTGGCATCGGCAATGTAGTTGGGTTTCACGATATTGAGATATTGCCTGATGTTAAAGGAAAACCAGAGGTAACTTTATCGTGTGAAGCTTGGAGCAGACTAGATCTGCCAAATGGACAGAGGTACACCATTCATCTTACGATAACACATGGCCGTGATTTGGCTTCGGCTTTTGCCGTCGTGGAAGGGCCAGGTTCATAAATTGAACCCTGATTATAGAAGGGCAAGGAGCGTTATAATGACACAACAAGATCTACAAGTTCAAGACGAACAGGAGCTGCGGGAGGCTAAGCAATATTTCAGCTATCATTTGCTGGAGTGGTATCAAGGGCAGAAACGGGATTTGCCTTGGCGTCGGCACCGCAATCCTTATTATATTTGGATTTCTGAAATAATGCTGCAGCAGACAAGGGTGGATACGGTAATCCCGTATTTCAATCGGTTTATCGAAAGGTTTCCTACCGTGGAGTCGCTCGCCGATGCACCAGAAGAGGACGTTCTTAAGTGCTGGGAAGGCTTAGGTTATTATTCTCGTGCTCGCAATATACAGCATGCGGCCAAACAGGTCAAAGAGCTGTATGGCGGGCAGGTGCCGAATGATCGTGAGGCTGTGTTCAGTTTAAAGGGAGTGGGACCTTATACGGCAGGGGCTATCCTTAGCATTGCGTTCAATCGGCCGGAGCCAGCGGTCGACGGCAATGTGATGCGGGTGTTGTCCCGATACTTCCTGATAGAGGATGATATCGCCAAGGGACCCACCCGCGTAAAAATGGAGCGCCTGGCAGCTGAACTGATCCCGGAGGGGGAAGCGGCATCTTTTAATCAGGCGCTGATGGAGCTTGGGGCGCTCGTATGCACTCCTAAATCACCGCGCTGTTTAACCTGCCCGGTGATGGAGCATTGCGCCGCGCGCCTGGCGGGCTGCGAGACCTCGCTGCCCGTCAAGACCAAGGCCAAGCCGCCGCGCCCTGAGGAGCGGCTGGCGGCTTTGATTGAGGGCCGCGGTGCCAACGCGGGCCAAGTGCTCATCCGGCAGCGGCCACAAAGCGGGCTGTTAGCCCGCATGTGGGAGCTGCCGCACTGGCCGGCGCCGCCTGTGGAAGGCGGCGCCAAAGCGCGCGCGGCTGCCGGAAGCGGCGGCGCTGGACCGGCTGCGCCGGTCACTGCGGGAGGCCGGGATCTCTGCCCGGCCTGAGAAGCACTGGATGGCTGCTGAGCATATCTTCAGCCATATCGTGTGGACGCTGCAGGTGTACCGCTGCAGCGAAGAGGACGCCCTTCCGCTGCCGATAGCGGCAGAAGGACGGGCAGTGTACAACGCGGATGCGGACTTATTCTCGGGGATCGACAGCAGCATGCCTATCGAGAGATTTGAGGACGGGACCGCTAGTCCAGAGGATGGCGGAGCAGTGCGCTGGATCAGCCGCGAAGACATGGCTAACTATGCGTTCCCTAACGTTTTTCTGAAGCTACTGAACCTTTATTTTGATGAGCAGGAAGAGCGGGCGAAGCTAGAGAAGTAGAAGATTCGCCGTGTTGCGTTGCTAAAGTGCTAAATGTACAAAACCTGAGTTTGATGTATGCACCTAAGTAGGGTCGTATGCACCTAGGTATGGTCGTATGCGCCTAAGTAGGGTCGTATGCACCTAGGTATGGTCGTATGCACCTAAGTAGGGTCGTATGCACCTAAGTATGGTCATATGCGCCTAAGTAGAGTAGTATGCACCTAAGTATGGTCATATGCACCTAAGTAGGGTCGTATGCTTCAGTCTGTTCGTAGCAAATATTTGTTTATTTGGTTCAGATTAGTTCAGTCTTGTTCCAACTAAATTCTTCTGGTGTTCTATGGCTACGAGAGTGGTAAAGATTTAATTGGGGAATTCTTCCCTAAAAATAGGTCGATTTGGCTTGTAATTGATCATTTTAGGGAAAACCTCCCTAATAATTGGGAAAATATCGGTTTTATGCCCAAAACGGATAATTTTTAGGGAGTATTTCCCTAATTACTCGTGTTTATGGAGTATATCGCAGAATTTTAGGGAGTTATTCCCTAATCTATTGCTCAGCGACTCCAAACGCAGATTCTCGTAAGCCGAGTATAGATTTATTGCGATTTATTCTCATCTATACCGATCTATTCTGATCTATACCGATCCAGCGCATCCATTTAAGCGACGCAAGCGGCGTGAAATGCGGTGTCTGGGAGGATCTCAATCAATCAGTCAGTCAATCAGTCAGTCAATCTCTGTCTTTATCTTTATCCCTCTATATCTCCAACCTAAACAAAGAAGGTATCCCTTAGCCTATTCGGCTCTGAGATACCTTCTTTTTTAGTTAAATGGCATAAGCCAAATGGAATTTCTTATTTTGCGCTTTCGTAACGTTTGCCAACTTCTTCCCAGTTTACTACGTTCCAGAACGCTTTGATGTAATCAGGGCGTTTGTTTTGGTAGTTCAGGTAGTAAGCGTGCTCCCATACATCCAGTCCGAGGATTGGAGTAGCGCCTTCGCTGATTGGGTTGTCTTGGTTAGGTGTGCTTGTTACTGCCAGTTTGCCATCTTTAACAACTAGCCAAGCCCAGCCGCTGCCGAAACGAGTAGTTGCTGCTGCTGCGAAATCTTCTTTGAATTTTTCGAATCCGCCCAGTTCTTTATCGATAGCTTCAGCCAATGCGCCAGTTGGTGCGCCGCCGCCGTTTGGTCCGATAACTTCCCAGAACAAAGTGTGGTTAGCGTGTCCGCCACCATTGTTGCGAACAGCAGTACGGATAGCTTCAGGTACAGCGTTCAGATCTGTAAGAAGCTCTTCAATGCTTTTGCTTTGCAATTCAGGTGCTTTTTCCAAAGCTGCATTCAGATTAGTTACATATGTGTTATGGTGTCTGTCATGGTGAATTTCCATCGTCAATGCGTCGATGTGTGGTTCGAGTGCGTTGTTCGGATAAGGAAGTGCCGGTAATTGAAATGCCATGGAAAAATCCCTCCTGAGTTATATTAGAATTTTGTTATAGATAAAGAATTCTGGCGAACTAACGTCAAAATCCTTTATTGTAAATATGTACTATAGGGTTTCGCCCAATAGGATACTTTAATTAAACCGTATCTAGACCAATAATGCAACACTAAACAAACATAAATGTTTATAAAGTATAATTGGAGAGGGAAAGGGTTTTACAATTGTATTTAGAATGTTAAAATAAATAGTCCCTAACCTATAGACATATATCCTTATTAATACCCTTTTAATGAAGAAATGAACCCCATCCGAAATGTAAACGCTTGATATTAAGCGCTTTCAAAAGAAAAATGATGATATCACGAGAAAAGTGTGCTTTAATAGATTTAAAAGCAGGTATTCCTCGATATTTGATGCTTTTTTTTATTTTCTCTATGTTAAGGGAACCCCTTCTTTTTGTTAAATTCATAAGCCATAGACAAGGGAGATTTTAAAGAATGCACGTTCGTTCCTTTCAATTAAGCGACGTTAGCCCTGTGACTGATTTGCTGCAAACCGCATTATCGGAAGAGTGTTTCGAGAACACTATCGAGCCTTTCTCCAGGCAGCTTTCTTGGGATTCAGATCTCATTGTAGTTGCGGAAGATGAAGAAGAAATTGTTGGAGCACTGATTGGTACAATTGAGAAAAACCACGGTTGTTATTTCCGGATTGCTGTACATCCTGATTATCGCCGCAGAGGAGTCGGTAGAAGTCTGGTATCAGCTATGGAATCCAGGTTTCAAGCTCGTAAAGTCAGTGGTATCTATGTAGCCGTCGATGAGCATAATTCTTTTGCTTTGCCATTGTATGAAGCTATGGGATATAGCGAGAATCAAATCTTCAAATCTGTCCGGAAGCTGAGCATTGTTGGGTAATTTTGATCACTCAGCTGCGAAAGCGGAAACATTTTCTAGAAAAAAGAACTATAGCTGACGATATAGTCTGTTTCATTCATACTCGAGCGTATTTTCCAGAAGTCCATTGCTAATGGCTGGGAGATATGCTTTTTTATTGTTATAATATCTGCAAGTATAGACTTCAATTATTGAGAACAGAGGTGACATATTGAATCAGGAGCCCCAAGTAGATTACACGAGAAATAGGAAACAAAGACATAGATCCTCCAGATCCAAGACTACCCTGGGCGGTCGTTTGGTCTCGGAAATGAAGGATTGGCTGCTTACAGCTGTGATTGTTTTTGCTGTGATGTCTGTTCTTAATGTTTTTGTGTTCAATATATCAACGGTTAAAGGTCAGTCTATGCAGCCAACGCTCTGGGAGGGTGAGAGGCTCTTCATTAATAAAATTTCATTGCTCTTCGTAAATCCAAAACATGGTGATGTTGTCATTCTTCATGATCCAAGTACCGGACCTAGTCATAAGGAGTATTTAGTGAAGCGAGTGATTGGCATACCTGGAGATATCATAGAGGTACGGAATCATCAGTTATACGTGAATGGAAAAATAGTGAATGAGCCCTATATCGATACTGAGATTGAAGATCCGGATTTTGCAGCGTTAACCGTGGAAAGTGGCAATTATTTTGTAATGGGCGATAACCGTCATGCTTCAGCCAGCAAGGACAGCCGTTACTTCGGCTCTATTTCACAGGATATGATTGTCGGCAGGGCTGATTATATATGGTGGCCTCTGTCAAAACTGAATAGATTATAAGAAAGTCAGCGAAGATATGAAAGGAGAAGGCGGAAATGACCAATACATTTCAGTCATCGTATGCTCCCCCGCCTTCCAAGTGGGCACAGCTTAAAGCAGAGATTCAGGAGGCTGCGACATCACTCGGTATTGATGATATCGGGTTTACAACAGCAGAACCTTTTTTATATTTAAAAAATATACTGCAAGACCACCGGGACAAAGGATATGAATCTGGCTTCGAGGAACCCGATCTGGATAAAAGGACAGTTCCAGCATTGTCTTCTGGAGACAAGCCGTTATCTATTATTTCGATTGCAGTGGCTTACCCTTCTAAAATGGAGAACCCTCCTAAATCTGAGCCGGGTGCACGTAGAGGCATCCTCGCCCGGGCATCTTGGGGCAGGGACTATCACCATGTGCTGAGGGAAGCCTTAAGTAAGCTAGAGGAATTTATTCACGAGCGTGTACCGGAGGCTGTGCTGGAAAGTATGGTGGACACCGGTGTTCTAGTAGATAGAGCGGTAGCGGAAAGAGCGGGAATAGGCTTCAGCGGCAAAAACTGTTCTATCATCTCACCCAAATGGGGATCATGGATTTATCTTGGGGAAATGGTTACGAACATTCCTTTTGCTCCGGATGAACCTGTTGAAGAAGGCTGCGGGGAGTGTACTAAGTGCATTGATGCTTGTCCGACCGGAGCGCTTGTGGGTCCGGGTCAGCTTAACGCACAGGCTTGTATTTCTTTTTTGACGCAGACTAAAGGGTTCCTCAGCGAGGAGTATATGACCAAGATCGGCAATCGTCTATACGGCTGTGATACTTGCCAGATTGTATGTCCCAAGAATAGAGGTAAGAACTGGAATCATCGCCCTCAGATGCAACCTGATCCTGAAATTGTGAAGCCGCTGCTGCTGCCGATCCTTGATCTTAGCAATCGTGAGTTCAAAGAGAAATTCGGCAATAGCTCAGCAGCCTGGAGAGGCAAAAAGCCGATGCAGCGAAATGCGATCATTGCCCTAGGCAATTTTAAGGAAGCCGGGGCTGTGCCAAAGCTATCAGAGATTGTTCTGAAAGAGCCGCGGCCAGAGATGCGGGGCACTGCTGCTTGGGCGCTTGGACGTATTGGCGGTGATGAGGCTCTAGCGGCTGTAGAAGCG
The DNA here is from genome assembly GCF_038002785.1 of Paenibacillus sp. FSL H3-0310. Classification (NCBI taxonomy): domain Bacteria; kingdom Bacillati; phylum Bacillota; class Bacilli; order Caryophanales; family Paenibacillaceae; genus Paenibacillus; species Paenibacillus sp. FSL H3-0310. The sequence continues at coordinate 382,125 of NZ_JBBODC010000002.1, read as the reverse complement.
GGTTTAGAGCGCGAGGAGGATAGCACGGTGAGGGAAATGCTAAGCCGGGCGCAGGATGTGCTCCTTACTGGGAAGAAGGCACGGGAGGACAGCGATATTAATGGAGGAAAAAGTTCATAGACAGGTTGCATATTGCCAATTGCTGTCCAGTTCCTGAAATGCTATGATAGATTCGCGTGCCATATGGCGATGCAGACAATAGAGTGTAGAGGTGGGCTTTAGATGAGTATCGCATTACCTATTATTACATTGGTCGTAGGTCTCATCGGTGGTTTTTTCATCGGTGTATATTATCTGCGCAAACAAATGACAAACATGCAGAATGATCCTGAAATGCTGCAAAAGGTTGCAAAGCAAATGGGTTATAACCTGAACGGGAAGCAAATGCAGCGTGCCCAGCAAATGATGAAGACTCAGGGACAGCCAGGTGCGCGCCCAGGAGCAGCTAAAGGGAATAAACGTAGAAGTAAGTAACCGGGTCCGGATAACATGTATACGGGTGCGGAAGGGGGAGACATCATGGGGAACATCAAGGAATATGTGAACGGTAAAGTTGCAGAGAACCGTGAGCAAATCGAGTATCACGTTGAGAAAATATTAGAATTAATCGGTGAAGATACCGGCCGCGAGGGACTGCTGGAAACACCGGCACGTGTTACGCGGATGTACGAGGAGATATTCGGCGGTTATTCGATAGATCCCCGCGAGGCGCTCGGCGTTACTTTTGATGAGTCTCATGAAGAGCTAGTGATTGTTAAGGATATCGTCTATTACAGCCAATGTGAACACCACATGGCTCCTTTCTTTGGTAAAGTGCATATAGGATACATTCCGAGCGGACGTATTGCTGGACTCAGCAAATTAGCTCGGCTTGTTGAAGCAGTAAGCCGGCGTCTACAGGTTCAAGAACGCATTACGGCGCAAATTGCTGATATTATGACGGAGGTGCTAGGCCCCCACGGTGTTATGGTTGTTGTGGAGGGAGAACATCTGTGTATGTGTGCACGCGGAGTGAAGAAGCCAGGCAGCAAAACGGTAACTATGGCTACTAGAGGGGTCTTCCGTGAGGATGCCGCCGCTCGTGCGGAGTTTCTAAGCTTGATTAAGGAATAAATATCGGGGTGCATACCTCGAAATTGGAAGGACCCATCGTTCACGTAATGTGAATGATGGGTCCTTTTTGGTCAGGGTGTGGGAATAAGAGTGATGTTCACTGTGAATTGAAATAATATCAAAAAGGCTTCCAGGCCAGTTTACTGGCAGCAGCATAACGTTCTGAGACGTAAGGCCAGTTAACGACCTTCCACCAATCCTCAATATAATCGGCCCGATTATTCTGATGTTTAAGGTAATAGGCATGCTCCCATACATCCAGAGCCAGTAACGGAACCACGTCCCATTGTGACAGGTTCTGATGTTTCTCCGCAGTCAAAATCTCCAGTCTATGACTGCGTGGACTCCAGACGAGAATAGCCCAGCCGCCACCTTCAACCTTATTCGCAGCTTCTGTGAACTGTTTCTTGAAGCTGTCATAGCTGCCAAAGCTTTGTTCAATGGCTTCCAGTAAGGCTCCAGTTGGACGCCCGCCACCTTGTGGAGACATTACGTTCCAGAAGATTGTATGGAGATAGTGGCCTGCCCCATTAAAGGCTAGCTCCCGCTCCCAATGCTTAACGAGATCGAAATCTCCTTTCTTGCGAGCCTCAGCTAGCTTGTTCTCCGCTTTATTTAGTCCATCTACATAACTTTGATGGTGTTTATCGTGATGAATCCGCATGGTTTTCTCATCGATGTATGGTTCCAGCGCATTATAAGCATAAGGCAATGGAGGCAGCGTATGTCCGCCAATTGGCACAGCACTCATTTCACGAATATCAAGGATAGTATCTGTAGAAGGAATAAGTCCCTCATTCCGAGTGACATTGTCCTCTTCTGTTCTTACGACATAGTCGGCTGCTGTATAATCTCTCATAATTTGCGTGAGCTGTCCGGGTGAGCTCAGAGTGTGCAGTACGGCAAGGAAATACTCTGATTCGCGAATAATATGCAGGATCACAGTGGTAGCAAGGGGGACGGCTTTGACGGCTGCGCTACTTTCCATAATGGCAAAAAGCTGCCGAACAAATTCTTGGGATTGGGTACAGGAGATATGCAGCAGCTTTTCTGTTTCCGCAGTGAGTTCAGCCTGACTTGGTGGAGAAGCAGAGAGGGCAGAATTCAATAACTGCTGAGCGGCCATCTCTGTGGCACCGAAGACCACTGCCCATTCATCCAGCAGTTTAACATAGGGTTCCTCCAGGTTAGGTACGATTGCTTTGATAACCTCGGTATGCTCTTTCTCTTGTGTTTTCCAGAATACGATTTCTTCTAAAATACGTACTGGCAGCATCGGCCCGTATACATATAACATTCCAAGAAAACCTCCCGTGATATGTCTTCATCAGTCCATTATATGTGTGCTCATGATAGCTTATGAAGAGCATAAGAACGCGATAATAATATCGTTGACAACCGTTTGATATGGTGAAATAATACAGGAAAATAAAGGCAATGATACCGAAAGGTACAACCTCGCGAAAAGGAGGGTGTACCTTTTTTTGTCGTGTGGCCGATTAATGAAATCCTATGGGGTAGTAGAAAAACTTTGAGAAATGAGATGAGGGTATGAACAAGCTTGAGAAGAAGCAATTTTATAATCAGCTGTTAAAATTAGCGGTACCGATATCCCTCCAAAGTCTAGTCATGGCGGTGCTGTATTTAGTAGATCAATTGATGGTAGGGCAGCTTGGGGGTGTAGCAATCGCTTCGGTTGGGATGGCTAGTAAAATCTATAGCGTGATTTCAGTGGTACTGGCGGGTCTTGCTACGGGTCTTGCTATATACGCGGCTCAATATTGGGGGAGTAAAGACCGAAAGAGCATCACACCACTACTGGGATTAAGTCTTGGAATTGGCCTGATCTTGTCGGGTTCATTTACGATATTTGTTTTTTTCAACCCTCGGCTATGTCTGTCTATTTTTACAACGGATAAAGAAGTGTTGGAGAATGGGTACATTTTTCTGAAAATCGTTGCCCTCAGTTATATTCCAACGATGTTGACGATGCTCTATTCGGCGGTTCTACGAAGTTCAGGACATGTAAAGTATCCAATGATTGTTAGCATAGCTGCTGTAGGAATGAATATTATTTTAAACTATGCGCTTATTTTTGGGCATTGGGGATTTCCAGAGCTTGGACTTGCAGGTGCGGCATATGCAACGTTAATCTCACGTATAGTCGAAAGTGCTTTGATTGTCGGAGCCGTATATCGTGGAAAGCTGCCGGGTGCCGGAGGTATTAAGGAACTCAGTTCGTTTTCGAAAGCGCTGTGCATACCTTTTTTAAGAACGATAGCACCTATTGTTTTAACGGAATTGGTTTGGGTCTTAGGGGAGGCTTGTTATTCCGTAATATATAGCCGTATGGGCACAGCAGAGATGACCGCTATGACAGTGACCTTTCCGCTGCAGGGGTTGACGATTGGGCTTCTGGCAGGGCTTTCTGGTGCAGCTGGCATTATGGTCGGACATAAGCTGGGAGAGAATAATAATGCAGGTGCTTTTCAGTATGCTCGTTTTTTTGTTCGAATAGGAGTAGGGATTTCATTGCTGCTTGGTGTTCTTATTGCTGTTCTTGCCCCGCTCTACGTCTCAGCCTTTAACTTAACAGTGGAAGAGCGACGAATGGCCACTTCCGTTATCTGCTTTTTTGCTCTTTTTTTATGGATAAAGGTGGGCAATATGATGATTGCGGGAGGGATCCTGCAGAGTGGTGGCGATAGTAAATTCGTCTTTATTATGGAAGCCTCCACAACTTGGTTGCTTGGGGTGCCTCTAGGGCTACTGTTGTCATGGGGATGGAAACAGCCTCTTCCCTGGGTATACTTCTTTCTGTCCCTGGAAGAGGCTGTTCGATTGGTTATAGGTTACGTGCGTTTTCGCCGTGGTAAATGGTTGAAGCAGCTGACCCATCAGGGGACAGAGGCGGATTGTAGTGCTTAACTAGTTACTTGCCATCGCCGGCTGATTGCCATTGTAGGTTTTGGCTAGTTGAACATTTCCTAAGAAAGCAGAGACTCGCCGCAAATACTCACGCGGGTGCTCACGGAATAGCAATTCATGATGGCTGCCCTCTACGACCCAGGAATCTGAGAACGGATTGCTTTGGTTCGCGGCCAGCTTTTCGGCAATAGGATAAGGAGCTTTATCATCTTCGGTTCCATGCATGAGTAGAATAGGGAAAGGATAATCTTCGGATTTGACCTTCGCATAAGGAATTTGATTCAGCCCCGTACCATTTAGAACTGGGAACAGCATTTCCATAATCGCCAGGGAAGGCTGGCGGGGCAGATCAATATTTTGCTTAATATTATGATACAGCGTATCTGGCTCTAACAAAAAGGTGCTGTCCAGAATCATCGCGTCAATGTCCTCTGATACTAATCCTGTTTGCAGTGCTGTGCCTGCTCCCATGGAGAAGCCCCATACCACTAACTCCTCAGCTCCACGTTCTTTAGCAAAATCAATAGCTCCTAGAAGCTGCTGGGATTCTTTTTTACCTCCGGTTGCAATATCCTTGTTGCCTTGGGCAGCAAAGCCGTAATCAAACATCACGACATTGAAATTCAGACTGTGTGCATAGTGAGCGAGATCGTACATAGGTACCCAAGATTCTTCCCGGTTGGCGCCATAGCCATGGCTGAACACGATAGTTTTGGTAGCCCCTTCGGAGGGAATATACCAGCCGCTCATCATCCGACTTCCATCTTTAGCTGGAAACGTCACATCCTCGTATGCTAGACCTTTGGCCTGCATGGGATTGGAATACAGAGGTGCGACCGTTGGATTAGATAATACCCAGGCGATATAGCCATGAAGTGAGACAAAGCAGAAGGCTAAGAAGAAAAAAATAGATAATAGCAGTGCAACGATAATATGCTTCACACGAATCATCCGCAGCGATAGCCGGGACGAACTGCCTTGTTTAGGTAGTTTAGGTCGACGGGAGACGGTTGTGCCGGTTTGGCGAGTTGCCAGATCCATATGGTCCCCTCCTAAGAATGATGTGAGTACTAGTGCCTAGAAGAATTTGTAAAAATGATTCTAAAGCATCAGTAGATAATTTAATATGTTAATCGTATGAAAAAGCCCTTACAAAGTCAATGAATTAGATGCTTTTGTAATGTAACTGTAAAGTGCGGCCCAACCTTTTCCGGCACATTTTTGGCACAACTCCGGCGGAGTGAATATACTGGACTTTCCATAGAGTTTTGCACTAAGATAGAGTTAGTTATAATGTAACCGAGTTTCATTTGATGAAACACGAGGGGGAGATTGTCATGGAGGACCGAAAGCTTACAGTGCGTGCGGTAGAACGTGCGCTTGATATATTGCTTTGTTTTACGCAGGACAGAGATTTAGGGTTGACGGAGATCGCTTCAAAGATTGATTTACATAAAAGTACCGTCCATCGGCTGCTGGCAACCTTGGAGGAAAAGGGCTTCCTCATTCGTAATCCGGCCACTGAGAAATATAGTTTGGGTATACGAATTTGGGAATTGTCTACGCATTTGCCTGCTTTTGATGAGTCGGCCGCGGTATTATTGCCGTCAATGGAACGACTGCGGGATCGGTTAGGGGAGACCGTTAGTTTATACTTACGCGACGGCATAGAACGTGTGCGGATTCAGGCGGTTCAGAGCCAGCAGGCCATCCGGCGAGTGGCGCAGATCGGTGCGAGATTGCCTTTATCTGTGGGCGCATCAAGTAAAGTGCTGGCAGCCTATGCTCCTCCAGAGGTGCTGAAAGAATTGCTGGAGAGTTCGGGATGGCCGGACTACGTTGAGAAGGATGTCTATCAAGAGCAGCTTAATGACATTATCCGGCTCGGATATGCCACTAGTTTCGAGGAACGCGAGCCCGGCGCGGCCGCGGTGGCGGTGCCTGTTACGGGCCGCAGTGGAAATGTGATTGCGGCGTTATCACTGTCCGGCCCAGTTAGTCGCCTATCCCGAGATACGCTAGTGGAATATGCCGCGGTACTGAAGGAAGCGGCTAGTGAAATGGGCATGATGATTCCTTAATTCGCTGGCTGAGACATACCTTGTTAAACAGCGAAGCAGCGATCTCTCCGTTACTGGAGGATCGCTGCTTTGCTGTTTTGGGGAGGGACTAGCCTATTGTGGGTAAGTGGCAGGAAACGATGGGTAACTGATGGATAATTGCTGGCTGACTGATGAGTGACTGATGGGTGACTGATGGGTGACTGATGGGTGACTGATGGGTGACTGATGAGTGAGTGATGGATAATTGATGGGTAACTGATGGGTAATCAACAGCTAACTGACGGCTAGCTAATGGCTAGCTAATGGCTAACGGCTCCCCTACCTTGCGTTGGTTTGGTGAGCTTCAGTGAATATACGTTTCTTTGGAAGCCTCAGTAACTCGTAATGCTGAGGCTCGAGCGTTTGAACCCCGGGTCTAGATAGGCAGAGGGACGGAGGGGCGGGAGGGTAGAGAATCCACCGCGAACCTACAAGCCAACGAGCCAACGAACCCACGAACCCACGAGTTAATGAACTCACGAACCCACGAACCCACGAACCCACGAACCCACGAACCCACGAACCCACGAACCCAAGTATCTCATAACTCGTACACAAGTAATCTCGGGTTGATAATTAGATATTCCCTGAGGCTTCCGGACTCAGAAGACGCTATTTGCCCATTTAAAGCCTTTTTGGCAGAGTTTCGGACCCCAGTGCAGCTATTCGGCAAAAATGGGCTCCTGTAGCGTGTTTTTCATGTCAATAGCGACTATGGAGTCCGATCGCACGCCATAAGTCGGATAATAGAGCGTATAGGGTCATCTGAGTCCGATAGCGCGGAATCCTAAGTGTCCCCTGAGACGTGCGGACTCAGGGGACGCTATTTGCGAATAGACAGCCAGTTTGGCGTAGTTTCGGACTCCAATGCAGCTATTCGACCAAAACGGGAATCTTTAGTATGTTTTTTATGCCAATAGCGACTATGGAGTCCGATCGCACGCCAAAAGTTGGATAATCGAGCGTATAGGGTCATCTGGGTCCGATAGCGCCGAATTCTAAGCGTCCCCTGAGACGTGCGGACTCAGGGGACGCTATTTGCGAATTTACAGCCAGTTTGGCGTAGTTTCGGACCCCAGTGCAGCTATTCGACCAAAACGGGAACCTTTAGTATGTTTTTCATGCCAATAGCGACTATGGAGTCCGACCCCGCGCCAAAAGTCGGATAATCGAGCGAATAGAGTCATCTGAGTCCGATAGCATGGAATCCTAGGCGTCCCCTGAGGCGCGCGGAATCCTAAATGTCCCCTGAGCCTCACGCAGCAATGGTGAAGATCCCAAAGACAACAGACAGTGGCACCCCACCCGCCACAAATTGGCTGCTGGAACGACTCCATAAAAAAGGGACTGCTCACAGCCACTCATGGCCGTGAAACAGTCCCTTTTTAAGTTACTTTAAATCTATTCTACCGACACCGCGGAAGAGTCTGTAGCATCTGCCAGCATCTGGCGAAGAACAGTCTGCAGGATACCGCCGTTGCGATAGTAATCAATATCGACTGTACTGTCGAGTCGTGCAATGACAGGGAAATCGAATTGTGTGCCGTCTTCACGGGTAGCCGTGACAGTTAGCTCTTGACTTGGTGCCACGTTGTTATCGAGACCAGTAATGTTGAAGGTCTCGCGTCCGGTCAGTCCCAAGCTGCTCCAGCCGTGGCCTTCTTGGAATTGAAGAGGGAGTACACCCATACCGACCAGATTGCTGCGGTGAATCCGCTCAAAACTCTCAGCGATAACTGCTTTAACGCCAAGTAGAAGCGTACCCTTAGCCGCCCAGTCACGTGAGCTTCCTGTACCGTACTCCTTACCAGCGATGACAATCAGATTTTGTCCAGCATCCTGATAGAGCATGGAAGCATCATAGATGGACATAACCTCGTCGCTTGGCAAGAAGGTAGTAACGCCGCCTTCTGTACCAGGAGCTACTGCGTTACGAATCCGAATGTTAGCGAACGTACCGCGCATCATGACTTCGTGGTTTCCGCGGCGTGAGCCGTAGGAGTTGAAGTCTGCACGTTCTACACCATGATCGCGCAAATATTCGCCAGCAGGACCAGAGGTAGAGATATTACCCGCTGGTGAGATATGGTCGGTTGTCACGGAATCAGCAAGCAGCGCTAGAACGCGTGCATCTTTGATATCCTTAATGTCTCCTAGACCGTCTGCCAGATGTTCGAAGAATGGCGGATTCTGGATGTACGTGGAATTATCATCCCACTCATACAGCTCGCCTTGCGGAACAGGAATCGAATTCCAACGTTCATTAGCGGTGAATACATTTTCGTATTTGCTACGGAACATCTCCGGACTAAGGGAGAGACCAATGGCTTCACGAATTTCAGCAGTGGTTGGCCAGATATCTTTCAGGAATACTGGCTCACCTTGCGGATCAAATCCAAGTGGCTCAGTTTGCAAATCGATATTTACTGTACCAGCCAGTGCGTAAGCAACTACGAGCGGCGGTGAAGCCAAGTAGTTTGCTTTTACCTGAGCATGTACGCGGCCTTCAAAGTTCCGGTTACCGGAGATGACTGCGGCTACGGTCATGTCATTGTCAGTAATGGCTTGACTAACTTCTTCAGGCAATGGACCGGAGTTACCGATACAAGTGGCACAGCCATAACCAGCCAAGTAGAAGCCCAGTGCTTCGAGTGGTTTCAGCAAGTCTGCTTTTTGCAGGTATTCAGTAACCACCAAGGATCCTGGAGTCAAGCTGCTCTTAACGTAAGCTGGTTTGGTCAGACCACGTTCCACAGCTTTTTTCGCCAAAAGACCTGCTCCAAGCATAACGCTTGGGTTGGAAGTATTCGTACAGCTAGTAATAGCTGCGATTACGACTGCACCTGTGCTGAGCTTGCTAGTAGTATCGTTTTTGTGCTGTACTTCTACGACTTGAGCGATTTTCTCATCGCTGAGACCATAACCGCCTTTGTCTACAGGTGTACGGATAATGCCTTCGAAATTTTCCTTCATATGCGTAAGTTCGATCCGGTCTTGCGGACGTTTTGGTCCAGCCAAGCTAGGAACGACAGAAGCTAAGTCAAGCTCAATCACATCGCTGAACTCAGGGTCTGGCGTATCCGAGGTACGGAACATCCCTTGTGCTTTGTAATAAGATTCAACCAACGCCACCAAATCATCCGGACGACCCGTACTGCGAAGATAAGCGAGTGTCTCGTCATCTACAGGGAAGAAACCGATAGTTGCTCCGTATTCTGGCGCCATGTTGGCAACAGTTGCCCGGTCAGCCAGACTGATGTTAGCAAGGCCAGGTCCGTAGAATTCGACGAATTTGCCGACTACGCCCTTTTTACGCAACATTTCAGTTACTGTCAGTGCCAAATCCGTTGCTGTAGCTCCTTCGATAAGGCTGCCTGTAAGCTTGAAGCCCACTACATCAGGTGTAACAAAATAGAGCGGTTGTCCAAGCATTCCTGCTTCAGCCTCAATACCGCCTACACCCCAGCCCACAACACCCAGACCATTGATCATCGTGGTATGGGAATCCGTTCCTACAAGGGAATCTGGATAAACGACAGTTTCACCATCGATAGTTTTAGTAGTGGCAACGGAAGCTAAATACTCTAGATTTACCTGGTGCACGATACCTGTTGCTGGTGGAACTGCACGGAAGTTGTTAAAAGCTGTCTGTGCCCAACGAAGGAAACGGTAACGCTCCTCGTTGCGTTCGAACTCAACGTTCATATTGTATTCCAAGGCGTCTGCTGTACCGAAAGCATCAACCATGACAGAGTGGTCAATTACAAGGTCAACCGGGACAAGCGGATTGATCTGTTTAGGATCTCCTCCGGCTTTTTTTACAGTATCACGCATAGCTGCGAGATCCACGACTACCGGAACTCCGGTGAAATCCTGAAGCACGATACGAGCAGGGATAAATGGAATTTCTTTATTACGGTCAATGTCACCTGACCAATCGGCCAGTTGTTTCACATGTTCTTCAGTAATTGCCCGTCCGTCAAACTGACGTACAGCAGCCTCTAGTAGGACTTTGATCGAAAAAGGCAGGGAAGAAATAGAGCCCAATCCTTGTTCCTCAAGGGACTTCAGATCATAATAGCGATAAGATTTGCCGCCTGATTCTAGGGTCCGAGCCAATGAAAAATGATCCTTGCTTGGCATATATGCGCCTCCTTGTTTCGTCTAATGAAACCCAATTTCAAATTGCTTCTAGCTTAATTATAACGGTTACAAAGTGGGGAGTAAAGTTTTTTTTCCTACATCTAAAGCCCGAATTATGCCTGAGAAAATGCCAAGCTACCCTTCCATTGTTATATTGTATCGTTTCGGGATATTCTTTTTACCTCAAAAAGAGCCATTTAAAGGAGATAATTCGAAAGAATTCACCGGAATCCTTGGTTTTACTTAATTATTAGGCGAAATACACGCTGAATTTCTCTTCCTCAGTCATTAGGTGATAGGGTCCTCATTGTCGATGTTGGATTGAGATGTCGGACTTGGGGTTAGAGTTTTTGCCTGAAACATCCTTAACTATTCAACCGATCTGTATAGCGGCCTGTTTCCTTTCATATACATAGAACAGCAGTTAAAAGGGAAAGAAGGGGCGCGAGTATAATGGAACAACAGTGGAAGCAAAGTCTTTATGTATATGTTGATCAAGTAAATAAGGCCAGGGTGGAGCCTAAGTCATCATCGCATACCGTTTCCGTATCCGTTAAAGATCCGCGTTTTCTGGTAGAACAAGGGGAGCGTTCAAGACGTCTTGCGGAGTGGTATAAAGAACGTGGGATAACTCCTTTGCGCGGAGAGACAGGGGTTAAGACTTTGCGGACCGTCCGGCAGACTCCGACCGAGGTAGTAGCAGAGGTTACACTGCATAGTGCGCTTTATTATGAAAAAGGCGGCGTTAACCACCGCGAGGATATTATCGAGCTGGAGCGGCTGACCTTTGTAAGGGACGGTGGGGGCTGGGAGATTGCTGGTGTGGAACGAAGTGTCCCTGAAAGAAATACGGTTCATCGGGCAGAGGTAGAGCTATCGGGCAGACTATCCAAATGGGGAGAGGCTTTGCCGGCACCGCTGCCATCACAGCCCCTGCTTAACCGGAATGTTCTCGGAGAAATTGCGGGTTCAAGAGAGGTTCGTTATAACCGTGAAGAAGCTGTGGCGTATGCCGGCCGCTGGTGGAAAGACGGCAATCCGGAGTTCGAAACCTTCGAGGTGGATTGCACAAATTATGTCTCCCAATGTCTCTTTGCAGGGGGAGCACCTATCAACTATACTGGTAAAAGAGAAACGGGCTGGTGGTACAAAGGTTACCAAGGCAAACAAGAATGGTGGAGCTATAGCTGGGCTGTATCAGACAGTCTGCAACGCTATTTGAGCGGAAGTCGGAGCAGTGGCTTGCGTGCGGAAGTCATGGAGCGGCCGGAGCAATTGATGCTGGGCGATATCATTCAATATGACTGGGATGGCAACGGGCAGTATCAGCACAGCACAATCGTCACAGCTTTTGATGCAGGAGGCATGCCGCTTGTGAATGCACGTACCGTTAGCAGCCGTCATCGGTATTGGGATTATCGTGATTCCTACGCATGGACTGATCAAACGAAATACCGTTTTTTTCATATTAACGACTACTTATAGTACAGAAAGAGGTTAAGGGAATGGGGAACGCAAAACTAACCGTAGGGCTGGTGTACGGGGGCAAATCAGGAGAACATGAGGTATCGCTACAGACGGCTTTTGCCGTGATGAACTCATTTGATTATGATAAATATGAGATTATACCTTTTTACATTTCAAAACAGGGATTGTGGAAGGTTGGAGAGAAGTTATCAGCGCCTTACAGCCAAGTGGAGCAGCTCAAGCTTGCAGAAGCGACCGAAGATATGGGCACAGCCCTGAACGTGGTATTTAGTGGATTATCCGGTGCTGACCAAACAGTGGACGTAATGTTCCCGCTGCTGCACGGCACGTATGGTGAGGACGGAACGATTCAAGGGTTGTTCGAAATGGCGAATATTCCTTACATCGGTGCTGGTGTTCTTGCCTCTTCGGCAGGTATGGATAAGGTGGTCATGAAGAAGCTGTTCGCTGATGCCGGTCTGGATCAATGCGAGTTTTGTTATTTCAACATCAGCGCTTGGAAAAGAAAACGTCATGAGTTGATTGTTGGTGTAGAGGATAAACTGGGGTATCCGGTATTCGTGAAGCCTGCCAATCTAGGCTCAAGTGTAGGTATTTCTAAGGCTGCCGATAAGGATAGTCTTGTAAAAGCCATTGATTTTGCTTTCCGCTATGATACCAAAGTTATTATTGAGGAGTTTGTGGATGCGCGTGAGGTAGAGGTTGGCGTGCTTGGAAATGATGAACCAGAAGCCTCTGTTCCGGGTGAAATCGTTTCTTCTGGTGAATATTATGATTACGCAGCCAAATATACGGACGGCAAATCGCAAATGATGATTCCTGCACCAGTGGATTCTGAAGTGGCCGATCGTTTGCGGGAGTCCGCGATAGTTGCTTTTCGAGCGATTGAGGGCAGTGGAATTACCCGGGCAGACTTCTTCTTGCGAAAATCAGATGGTAAAATTCTAATTAACGAAGTGAACACGATGCCTGGTTTCACTCCTTACAGCATGTATCCGCTATTGTGGCGTGAGACGGGTGTATCTTATAGAGCTCTGTTAGACCGAATGATTGAGTTAGCCTTGGAGCGCTATAATTTTAAACAAGGTCTTAAGTACGACAACGAGTAATAGAAGCTATAGCGGGAATATCCCGACTGGAAGGAGAGAAGAAACATGGGTTTTCAAACAGAATTCAACTCCGTCTGCAAATTCAAGAGTGAACAAGAGCTGTACGAGCTGCTGGAATATGGGCGCACCAAAATGGTGAAACAAGGCTTTCGTGTGTATCCGACGGGCCAAAAGGTTATTGCTTACACCCCTGAGAACGTAGCTGTAGCCATTGTCAAAATTTCAGCCTCGATTGCAGAGATTAATTTTCAAGGGCATGAGGTTACCGCGGTCGAGATGGAGCTTGTGCGAAAGCTGAATGAAGAAGAGTCCAGAGTGCAGACGGCTTTGGCTGAGGAAATGTTTTTTGGAGCACAGGGATGATTGTCCGCTTCGGATATGTAGCGATGTCCACCGTTATCAAAGACTGCTCCCCATCTAAGACAATGACGATGGCCTCTTTTAAGAAGCTGGATGACCGTGAAGCGGCACTTCGGCGTTTGGAGAACATCGCTAGAATGAATCTGCATAATACGCTGCGGTTGATGAAGCATAATGTGGCTTCGGACATCATGGTGTACCGCCTCACTTCCAAAATCATTCCTCTGGCGACGCATCCGGATTTGCAGGACTGGAATCCGTTTGCGGCGCTCGCCGAGGAATTTGCGGAAGTGGGCCAATATGTGAAAAAGCACGGGCTGCGTGTTTCTTTTCATCCAGATCACTTTACAGTACTTAGTACACCCCGTCCGGAGGTGCTGATAAACTCCGTACGGGATTTGCAGTACCATGTGGACATGCTGGTTGCTATGGGGCTTCCTGCCATGGCGAAGAACAATATCCATATTGGCGGAGCTTATGGGGACAAGCCTGTAGCGGCGAAGCGATTCGAGGAGCATTTCCGCGCGCTGCCGGCAGCGCTGCAGGAGCGTATAACGCTGGAGAATGACGATAAGACATTTACAGCTCCGGAGACACTGGCAGTCAGTCAGAGCGTAGGATTACCGATGGTGCTGGATATTCACCACCAATGGGTGAATAATGAAGGAGAGCTCCCTTGGGAGCTGTGGCCTGACATTTTGCAGACATGGCGAAGCGAGCTAGCACAGAAGGACGTTCCTTCTGGAGAGCTTTTGCCGCCTAAGATTCATGTATCCAGTCCGCGCAGCCCGTCTGATCCGCGCAGCCATGCGGATGGCGTGGAACCTGCGCCTTTGCTGGCTTTTCTGAAACGTATTGCCGCAGATACGCCTGCTGTCGATGTTATGATTGAGGCGAAACTAAAAGATGGCGCGTTATTTGGATTGATGGAGGCTATGAAGGAGCTGGCTGAGGCCGGTAACGGAATTTCCTTATTAAATGGGGCAAGCGTGAATATTGAACCTTAAACAATGAAAATAAGGAGATAGGTCCCGAATACGGGTCCTATCATGACTTGATATGTAACTTGAAATAGGGTACGTTGAATGAAACTTTAATCGCTTATCGTCTTTATATGGACCTGGGGCATTTATGCTCGCAGGTGAGAATTGGGTCCTCTTTTGGCGGAACTTTGGGAACTTGGGGAACGTTTTGACGTATTGCACGGTATTGTGAATAGGATTGCTTTAGAATTAAAGCCATTGGCGATTATGTTCAAGAAAGTGGAGTGAAGATATGAGTCCTTTAAATCCAGAGGGTAAGAATGAACGTGAACCCTATGTAGTAACAAGCAAGGGACATACGGCGGTGGCCATTAATGCGGCTGCCAAAGCAGGAGAATGGATAAAGAGCAGACAGGGTCTCGTGAAGGAGCTGAATACAAAAACTTCAGCACAAGATCTGGTTACGGAAGTTGATAAAGGCGTTGAGCAAATGATTCGCAGGCTGATCCTGACACATTTTCCCGACCATGCCATTCTCGGGGAAGAAGGGGTTTCCCCGGGAGCAGCAGCGGCTACCGCTGCATTGGAAGAAGCTCGTGAGCATGAATATTTGTGGATTGTAGATCCTGTAGATGGTACGACTAATTTCGTACACGGATTTCCTTTTTACTGTGTCTCCATAGCATTGGTGATTCGCGGTGAACTAACTGTAGGCGTTATTTATGATCCGACTCGTGATGAAATGTTCGTCGCTGAAAAAGGAAAGGGAGCTTACATGCACGGTGTCCCTACCTCGGTCTCTACGGAGACTGATTTTGGGGACAGCCTGATTGCTATGGGCTTTCCGCCGGATCGTGAGTTTGCACAACCTGTGAATATGGCCGGACTGCAAAGTATTCTTCCGCAGATTCGTGGTATTCGTGCCGGAGGCGCGGCTGCTCTACATTTAGCTTATGTGGCGGCAGGCCGTGTAGATGGCTATTGGGAAGTGGGCTTAAGCCCTTGGGACTGTGCAGCAGGAGTACTGCTTGTACTTGAATCAGGAGGCAAGATTACGGATACCCTAGGACGTTCATATGATATTGGTACACGCCATGTAGTAGCAAGTAATGGCCACATTCACGAATATTTGGTTTCGTCACTGAAGAATGCTGAAGCAACAGGATATAAGCTTTAGGGAGGACGATACAGCATGAGTGAGAAGGATGATTTGGAACGCAAGCTGAGCGAAATGTTGGTAGATGGTGAGATGGAACAAGGCGATCGTACGGCTAAGGAAATCCGGGAAATCTCACCTAAATATGAAATTCGTATTCAGACTACGCTCGATCCTATTGTGGAAGAAACATTACGTTATCGTAAGATTGGATATGAGCTGGATGACCGTTATGATAAATATCTGGAGCGTGCAGGGCAGAAGTTAGAGTCAGATGAAGATTCAGACAATAATAGCCAGTGATTTGCGAGGGCGGTTTCCTGAATATAGGAGGCCGCTCTTTTGCGTTGCTATCCTGGGATGGTAGAATGGAATTAGAACAATTTGGGAGGGATACGATGCTAGGCAATTGGAAAAAAATTTGGGCAGCTGGCATAAGCAGCCTGCTTTTGTTATCTGCGCTGATTAGCGTAGGAGCAGGCACGGCAAATGCGGCTGACACGACTGCAATACAAGACTCTGGGCAAGATGTCTTTCGCATCGTAGCTCTAGGTGATTCCATTACTGCTGGCTACGAGCCAGGAATGACGGACGTGAATACTAAGCCATACGGCTATGCGGAGAGATTGCTTGAGCAGGGCTGGTATCATGGCAGAAGTGCACTTACTAATTATGGTATTCTAGGGCTGACTACGGCCGGATTACGTAATTACACAGGAGCGATCAAGGATGGTTCAGTGATTACTGTTGAAGGAGTTCAGGCAGGTCTCCCAGATCCACGAATAGAGCAGTTCGTGAAGCTAACTCCGCAGATCGCAGCAGAGCTTAAGGAAGCTGATCTGATTACCATTACGATTGGTGGGAATGATGTAAGCAGTCTGTTCTTGCAGTTCAAGGAGCTGACGGATGCAGATTTCCAAACACAGCTGGACCAGCGGCTAGCGGATTATCAAACAAATGTGAAGGCAGTGCTGGAGAATATTCGTGCGGTAAGTCCGCAAACGACGATTATACTGGCCGATCAATATCAGCCTGCCCCTAAGGTTGCGCTTGGTCAAATGTACAACAGATTAATGACGGCAGCGGGCAAATTTACGGAAGCAGCGGATAGTGTAGCTGCAAGCGTGAACCAAGAGGGAGCGAAGGTGCTTGTAGCTCATGTTGCGGCTAAGTTTGCCGGGGTAGAAGGCTCGCTGACACATATTATTGGAGCAGGGCAAACTGATTTTCACCCGACGCAGCTTGGATACGAGACTATTGCTAAGGTCTTTGCGGAGTTACAATGGGGAGAGTATCGCGTTCCTACTGTAGCTACAATGGCTACTGCATCGGTACCGATGGCGATTGTAGTGAAGGGCGTGGAGTTGAATACACCCAATAAGCCTATCCTTAAAAATGGGCAGAACTTTTTGGCGCTAAAAGATATTCTAAATGCCGTGGGCGCAAGCGGGAAGTGGGATAACAAAACCTCCAGCGCTACCATCGTGTATGGTGGAAGAACCGTTGTGATCACCATTGGCTCGAAATTTATTAAGGTGAATGGAGAGAACGTGGCTATTGATACTCCAGCTTTTCTGCAAAAGGTAGGCAAGGAGGACAAAACCTACTTACCCCTTGCCGCTTTGGCGACAGGACTTGGATTCGATGTTAATTACAGCAGCAAACTGCGAACTGCTTTCATAAATCCATAAAGCTGCATACTATACATCATAAGAAATTAAATTAAGCCCGTAAGGAAAAGGTGGATGGAATATTGTCTAGTTCAAAATATAATGCTGAATATATCATCACCATGGATGATATAGTGCGGGAGGGTCATCCCGTACTTCGTACCGTAGCACAACCAGTGGAGCTTCCATTACACGCGGAAGATCGTGAGGCTTTGCAATGTATGCTTCAATTTCTGAAGAACAGTCAGGACCCGGAGATTTCCGAAGAATATAAGCTGCGCTCTGGCGTAGGTCTGTCGGCGAATCAAATCGGACTGGAGAAGCGTATGTTCGCGATGTATCTTACAGACGAGAGAGGGCGGGCTGTAGAGCATGCTTGGGTTAACCCTAAGATCATAAGCCACTCCTTGTCTATGGTGTACTTACCAGAAAGCGAGGGCTGTCTGTCCGTTGATCGTCCCGTGCATGGCTTTGTACCTCGGTATGAAACCGTGAAGGTGAAGGGTTATGATCTGGAGGGCAAGGAGGTTGTCCTTAAATTTAAAGGCTACCAAGCTATCATCATCCAGCATGAAATAGACCATCTCGATGGGATTATGTTCTATGACCGAATTAACAAGGAGAATCCGTTTAAGCTGCCTCAGGGCGTGGAGATCCGGAACTTATATGAGTAGGAGAGTAACTCTGAATTAAAAAGCGGGCGACCTTACAGCGTAAAGCTGATGGTCGCTTTTTTTTTTTTTACCTATCGGCAAGATTATGATATTTCAAATATTTTAAATCAATCGAAAGGATGTACCCTTACAATTAATGGATTTAAATTAGTAATAAGAGGAGGACCTTAAATGAACTGGAGCAGAATGCCAATTAGAGGATTCGCCAACGAATACAATGATGAGGTTAAAAAGATTGATGAGCAGATTTTGAGCCTGATTCATGAACGTAAAGCTATAACAGGCAAGAAACGATTATCCCCTGATAGTAAGCTACTTGAGGAATGGGTAACTAGATTCGAGATGAACACTACTCAGATTGTGCAGCATTTGCATCTTATGAATGAAACTGTACCCAGAAGACAATATTGGGAAGAGCCTGGTTTATTGCTGGGAGTGCTTCCGATTGTGAAGCGGACGGTCGTTGAAGAATGCGAGTATATACTTACGCATGCTATGCAGTATGAAGCCTTCAGCATAGTTACTGTGGAAATCAAATATTTAAAAGAAGCTGTAGGACATATTCATCTTCGAACGGCTTTAACGCTTGAAGTGGCGGGTGAGAATGAATATGAAGTGCAGCCGCATGGTGGTCATGGAGGTGGAGCGCATACACAAATGCAATTCTTGGTCGCCCCCACGCTGCCGGAGCATCTGGAGGGTGTAGAGTTTTCACTGGTACCTGGGAGCGAGCAAATGTTAAGACCGTTAATGACTGAGATTACGTTGGACAAGCAGGTGGATTTTACATGAGAGCAGTAGAATATTTGGACTTCCAAACGCTGTTAGCGGATGAAATCCATAGATAAAGGTGGTCACTATCGCTCACACTCTTACAAAACGATTCTTTCTTTAACCCCTAGAACTATATACGGTGTGTATTTGAGCTTTTTGCGGTGTGAGCTACAGAGCCATTAGGGAAAAACTCCCTGAAAATAACCTATATTCTCTGTAAATGAACAGAATTAGGGATTTTCTCCCTAAAAAACGGGGTAAGTTCCTTGTTTTCCACTAAATTAGCTAAATTATAGGGAGGATTTCCCTGATTATCTATTCAAGCTCCCTAACCCTTGTACTAAACTCCGGGAATGTCTGGCGATACCTGTTACGTAGCCTAGAGAAATTGACGCTTGAGATAAGCTGGCTTAAGCTTGCCACAAGCTACAGAGGCAGGCCGTGGATGAGTAAAAATGCAGAGCAGCGATCCTCCAATATAGGAGAATCGCTGCTCTTTTAACATTTGCGGTTTATGGGACTGGGACAGCTCCTTAATCTATTCAGCTTTTTTTAGCTTATGAAGCACTGCCGTTTCAAAACAATCTTATTTCTCAGCCGCCATAGCGCGGAAGGATTCTTCAGCTGCGATAAGTGTAGCATCAATATCTGCATCAGTATGTGCTGTGGTCAGGAACCAAGCTTCGTATTTCGAAGGGGCAAGGTTAATGCCACGGTTCAGCATATGCCGGAAGAAGCTGGCGAACAATTCGCCGTCTGTATCCTGAGCCTCGTCATAATTCGTAACCGGATGATTACAGAAATGAGTGGAGAACGAACCACGGATGCGGTTGATTGTCAGTGGAATGCCATGACGGTCTGCAGATGCTTTAAGTCCATCGGCGAGGCGGATTGCAAGCCGATCCATTTCTTCGTATACACCCTCTGCACTCAGAACCTCTAAACAAGCAATCCCTGCAGAGATAGACGCAGGATTGCCCGCCATTGTGCCGGCTTGATATGCCGGTCCAAGTGGAGCTACCTGTTCCATAACATGCTTGCGGCCGCCGTAAGCGCCGATAGGCAGGCCGCCACCGATGATTTTGCCAAGTGCAGTAAGGTCAGGAGTAATGTCCTCATGATTATCCAGCCCCGCATAGGTTTGTGTAGAACCATAATGGAAGCGGAAGGCAGTAATGACTTCGTCATAAATAACAAGGGAGCCATTATCGTGAGCCAGCTTGCAAAGTCCTTCGAGGAAACCAGGCTTAGGCATCACCATGCCGAAATTCCCCACAATCGGTTCAACCATAACAGCTGCGACATCTTCGCCCCATTTCTCCAGCGCCTCTTTCAGGCTGTCCAGATCATTAAAGGGAACGGTGATTACCTCCTGGGCGATACTGCTTGGAACACCGGCACTGTCTGGAATGCCAAGTGTAGAAGGTCCGGATCCTGCTGCTACAAGCACCAGATCAGAGTGGCCGTGGTAACAGCCAGCGAATTTTACGATTTTGCTGCGTTTTGTATAGGCACGGGCTACACGAATCGTTGTCATAACCGCTTCGGTTCCGGAATTGACGAAACGTACTTTATCCATAGATGGAATGGCTTCTTTTAGCATTTTAGCAAGTTTAATTTCGAGCTGGGTTGGGGTTCCGTAAAGAACACCATTTTCTGCTGCTGTAGTAATTGCTTTGGTAATATGAGGGTGGGCATGGCCGGTAATGATCGGTCCATAGGCTTGGAGATAATCGATATATTCATTGCCGTCTTCATCCCAGAAGTGAGATCCACTGGCGCGTTTCATAAATACAGGTGCTCCGCCGCCAACGGCTTTGAAGGAGCGGGAAGGGCTATTTACACCTCCAACGATATGCTGGAGGGCTTCGTGATAAAGTTGTTCAGATGTGGAACGATTCATAATGTGATCATCCTTTCGATTGTTGGTGCTCAAGGGAACGGGCGAACAACGGTGTTTTCCGTTGTCCGCCCGTATTATACCAAGTCACAGCTTTGTGTACATGTGAACTTTGCTTGTCAGGCCCTTAATGGGTCCCGGCAGAACTGCTATTGGAGGTGTTCTCCGATGTAGGGGTTGGTGTTGGCTCAGGACCATTTATGGTATCCTGTATAAATTCTTTTAGCTTCTTTTCGCTACGAATTCCGATAACCTGTGATCCGTCACTTGTAGTCTCCTCAGTGAGCAGATCCATTGGCGGAATTTGCTCACTGCCACCCATACTGCTATTATACCCTACGCTTGCCAGCTTCCACATATCATTAACTGACATATTGGTTTCAATATAAGGCGTAACCTGCGACAGGATATTTGGCAGCTTGACAATGGAGGTGGTGCTGATCAACTTATCAGCCACAGCCTTGAGAAAACCGCGTTGGCGCTCGGTTCGAGTGAAATCGGAGGTAGCGTCATGCCGAAAGCGAACATATTGTAGCGCCATGTTGCCGTCAAGATGCTGATATCCTTTTTTTAGATCAATATCATATTCCGGACCGTCTGCAACGGTTTTGTAGACCATATCTTTTTCGACTTCATAATCCACACCCCCAACGGCATCAACCAGCTTGATGAATCCTTGGAAGTCCGTGTAGACATAATATTGAATTGGGATACCGAGCAGATCGCTGACGGTCTGCATCGCAGTATTAGGTCCATAAATAATCGCTGTATTAATACGTTTCTCGCCATGATCTGGAATCGGAACGTACGTATCTCTCAGTATTGAAAATACACTGATTTTCTTCTTCACAGGGTCAAGAGAAGCGACGAGCATTGTATCTGAACGGGGGATTTCCCCTTTCTTCACACCTCGGGCATCTACACCCATTAATAGGATATTAACAGGCTCTGTACCTTCCCACTTAGGAGGCTCAGGGGTATCGACATCAACGGTCTCTGCATTTTGAAAAGGTGAATCTTCAGTATTCGACATGCTACCAAGCTCATTGTAAATGGTTGTAATGTAGAAAATGGCCCCACCGATAATAAGGAGGAGTATAATGGCCAGCGTCCAAAGCAGCGGTTTCTTTTTTGACTTACCAGTCTTTGCGTGCCTTTTCTTTCTAGGTGGCATTTCTCGTTCTTCCTTTCGCATTCACGTTGACTACATTATAATTTCTTTTGGGGATACGTGCAATTTAGGAATAATTACCCAATCTTAAGAAGGAGTGGATATATCTTGATCGAAGTAGCTATTGGACAAAAAGTACCCAATTTCACCCTTCCCTCTTCCAATGGGCATGAGGTTAGTTTGAGTGATTTCTTGGGCCGAAAGGTCATCTTATATTTTTACCCTAAAAATATGACACCAGCCTGCACGCAGGAGGCCTGCGAATTTCGTGATGCTTTTGATCAAATCACGGCGGTGGGTGCGGTTGTTCTGGGCATTAGTCCGGACTCTTTGGCATCACACGCTAAATTTACAGAGAAGCATAGTTTGCCCTTTCCACTGTTGTCTGATGAGGATCATAGGGTAAGTGAAATGTTCGGCGTATGGCAGCTCAAGAAACTTTACGGCAAAGAATTTATGGGAATTGTGCGATCTACTTTTCTGATTGATGAGCAGGGGATATTAGTGGAAGAATGGCGGAAGGTACGGGTAAAAGGGCATGTCGCAAACACGATAGCAGGGATAAGCGAATCATAAATTTTACTAATTACTTTTTATAGATGTCTATTACATTTTTAACAGCTTATATAAGGTGTTGTCATGATATAGTTTCCTCATAATTGCTTCAAATTTGGAGCAAGAAGAGGTGGTGGAGTGATAATGCTGCATATTGGGCTTGATATCGGATCAACTACTGCTAAATTAGTTGTCATAGAGCGGGACATCATTGTTTATCAAGACTATATAAGACATTATAGCGATATTAAAAAAGCGGCCCTCTCTCTTCTGTCTGATGTACGCGACAGATTCCCAGAGAGGGGAGCTAGGCTTACTGTAAGCGGTTCCTCGGGGTTGTCTTTATCCAAATTAGGTGGAGTTCCCTTTATTCAGGAGGTGATAGCCTGCACGAAGGCGATCAGTGCGCTGATTCCGGAATGTGACACGGCGATTGAACTGGGTGGAGAGGACGCTAAGATAATATATCTTCGGGGCGGCATTGAGCAGCGTATGAATACAGCCTGCGCGGGCGGAACGGGAGCGTTCATCGATCAGATGGCAGCGCTGCTGCAGACCGATCCGGCAGGCTTAAATGTTTTGGCGGAGAAGCATGAGCGAATCTATCCCATAGCTTCACGCTGTGGTGTATTTGCCAAAAGCGATGTACAGCCGCTGCTTAATGAAGGAGCACGCCGGGAGGATGTGGCGGCTTCGATCTTTCAGAGTATCGTTAATCAGACGATTAGCGGTCTTGCTTGTGGACGTCCGATTCGAGGACGGGTGGCTTTTCTTGGCGGCCCGCTGACCTTCCTGCCTGCCTTGCGGCAGCGTTTTGCGGAAACGCTGGAGCTGGCGGAGGAGGATATCCTGTTCCCGGAACGCTCACAGTATTTCGTGGCGATTGGAGCTGCGCTCTCCGAAGCTGATCCAGTCGTATTGCCACTTTCAAGCTGGATCACGCGAATTGCGGCGGTTGATTTTACTGCGGATCGAGCTGCGGATGCTGAATTGCCTCCGCTTTTTGAGAATGCCGCTGAGCTTGCAGAATTTCGGCTTCGTCACGGCAAAGCCTCTGCAGCGAGATCAGATTTAGCCTTATATCGTGGACCCTGTTATCTAGGAATTGATGCCGGCTCAACCACAACTAAACTCGTGTTAACCGGTTCGGCTGACGAAATTCTCTATACCTTTTATGGCAGCAACAAAGGCAACCCGCTGCATTCGGTCAGCGATGCACTGAAGGAGATCTACCGGGTTCTGCCTGAAGGCTGCCATATTGCAGGCTCATATGTGACAGGGTACGGTGAAGGGTTAATCAAGGCCGCTCTGCGGACGGATGGAGGAGAAGTAGAGACTGTTGCACACTATAAGGCAGCTTCCAAGTTCATGCCAGAAGTAGATTTCATACTGGATATCGGTGGTCAGGACATGAAGTGCATCAAAATCCGTGGCGGTGCTATCGACAGCCTTATGCTCAATGAAGCTTGTTCAGCCGGTTGTGGCTCTTTTCTGGAGAGCTTTGCCTCTGCCCTCGGACTTGGGATCGAGGAATTTGCCAAAACTGCACTCGGAGCGACTCAGCCTGTTAATTTGGGCTCGCGCTGCACGGTGTTCATGAACTCTAAGGTCAAGCAGGTTCAGAAGGAGGGCGCATCATTAGCGGATTTATCGGCGGGTCTTGCCTACTCTGTGATCAAGAATGCTCTGCAAAAGGTAATTAAAATCCGCAATCCGGAGGATTTAGGGCGAAATATCATCGTTCAGGGCGGTACCTTCTATAATGAAGCTGTATTGCGCGCCTTTGAGTCCTTGACGGGGCGGACGGTGGTTAGACCGGATATAGCTGGCGTAATGGGAGCTTACGGCTGTGCACTGATTGCGCGTGAGCAAGCAGGGGTTAACGGATCCAGTACGCTGCTTGGACCAGAGGAGCTTGCCAGCTTTAAATATGAGGTCTCCTCAGGCCGCTGTGGCCGCTGTGGGAATAACTGTGCGCTGACGATCAGTCGTTTTCCGGATAAGAGCTTTTATGTGACCGGCAATCGCTGCGAACGCGGCGCAGGAGTCAAAAAAGAGAAAAATGTCCTGCCGAATCTGATGCAGTATAAATATGAACGGTTTTTTGAGTACGAGAGTTTACCGGAAACAGGGGCATGGCGGGGGACCGTCGGGATTCCGCGTACCATGAATATGTTTGAGAATTACCCGTTCTGGCACACTTTTTTCACCAAACTGGGCTATCGGGTGATTCTCTCCCCTAAATCAAGCAAGAAGCTCTTCGAAAGCGGCATGGATACGATTCCTTCAGAATCGATATGTTATCCTGCGAAAATGGCCCATGGACATGTGCAAAGCCTGATCGGTAAAGGTGTCGATTTTATTTTTTATCCAGCGGTGGTGTATGAGAAAAAAGAAGATGAAGCTGCGGATAATCACTTCAATTGTCCAGTGGTCGCCTCTTATCCCGAAGTCATTCGCAACAATATGGATGGGTTAAAGGACAATGGAATCAAGCTTGTCAGTCCATTCCTGACCTTTGATGATATTTCTGCGCTGACCAAAGGGCTGGTGAAGACATTTACCAGCATTCCGCGAGAAGAGATTGCGTCCGCGGTGCAGGCGGGACTTACAGAGGCTGATAACGCCAAAGGTGATGTGCGTACCAAAGGGGAAGAGACCCTTGTGTACCTAGCTGATACTGGAACCAAAGGAATCCTACTCTGCGGGCACCCTTATCATGCCGATCCTGAGATTAATCACGGGATAGCGGATATGATAACCGGGATGGGACTCGCCGTGCTGACAGAAGATTCTGTCTGCCATCTGGACCACAGCGAAGGGGATGTGGCTGTTGTTAATCAGTGGACCTACCATGCCCGGATGTACCGTGCAGCCCGCCTTGCTGCAGTCCGCTCGGATCTGGAGCTTGTTCAATTGACTTCCTTCGGCTGTGGGATCGATGCGATCACTTGTGATGCCGTACAGGATATTATGGAAAGACATAACAAGGTATATACATTGATCAAAATCGATGAGATCAGCAATCTTGGTGCAGCGCGCATTCGGCTTCGTTCATTGCTGGCGGCAATGCGTGAGCGTGAAAAAGGTAAGGTAGTGCCGCAAAAGCCGCCAAAAGTGCAGGCTAATGTGTTATTTACAAAGGAAATGAAAGAGACCTATACCATTCTTGCGCCACAGATGTCGCCTATTCATTTTGAATTGTTTGAGCAGGTGTTTCGCGATGCCGGATACCGCCTGAAGATACTTGAGACGACCGGACCCGAAGAGACAGAAGAAGGTCTGAGATACGTTAATAATGATGCGTGTTATCCGGCAATTGTGACGATTGGCCAGATTCTGTCGGCGCTGAAAAGTGGGGAATACGATCCAGATCGTACTGCTGTGATTATGTCACAGACGGGTGGCGGCTGCCGGGCTACGAATTATATTTCTTTGCTGCGCAAAGCCTTAAAGGATTCAGACCTTGAACAAATTCCGGTGATTTCACTCAACGCTTCAGGGATGGAGAATCAGCCGGGTTTCCGTATCAGTCTTAAGCTGGCGAATCGGTTGATAGCTGCCGCTTGTTATGGTGATCTTATGATGCGGATGTTAAATCACTTTAGGCCGCATGAGGTTGTTTCAGGAAGTGCGGAAGTTCTATTCCGCAAAGGGATGGAGCGTTGCAAGGCAAGCTTATCCAACTTTTCATTCCGAGAATACAAACGCCTGATTCGTGAGATTGTTGCAGAGTTCTGCAAGCTGCCCGTTACAGGTATTACTAAACCAAGAGTAGGCATTGTCGGTGAGATCCTGATCAAATTCCATCCGGATGCCAATAACCGCATTATAGAGATGATCGAGGCAGAGGGCGGGGAAGCGGTAATGCCGGATTTCCTGGATTTCATTTTCTATTGTGTATATAATCCGATCTACAAAGCTGAGCAATTCGGCAAAAGCAAACGGCTCGGCTATATCAATCCCATGCTGATCTCTTATCTGGAAATTTACCGTAAGCCGATTAAGGTTGCCCTTGAGGATGCGGGGCTGGCTAAAGGACGGGAGAATATTTATGGTCTTGCCGAGAAGGCCAGCCGACTGGTGTCCGTAGGGAATCAGATGGGTGAGGGCTGGTTTTTAACCGCAGAAATGATGGATTTGTTGGATAATGGTGTGAACAACATCGCCTGTATTCAACCGTTCGCGTGCCTGCCCAACCATATCACCGGGCGTGGGATGATTAAAGGTCTTAAGGAATTATATCCGGGTGCAAATATCGTGGCGATTGACTATGATGCTGGAGTTAGCGTAGTCAACCAAGCGAATCGGATTAAGCTGATGATGTCAATTGCCAGCAGCCAGGAAGAGACTAAGCCATCTAATTTAAAACTGCAGGATAAGCCTCAGCAGCAGACTTTACCTGAAAGTTCATACAGCTTAACCTGAGCATTGTTCAGACGAAAAAGCGGGCCAAGGATCTACCTTGGTTCGCTTTTTTTATGCTTTGTGCACTTATGTATGATTTTCATGTTTTTCCTGCAATATAAAATTACCTTTCAGAAAGTTACAGCAAAATATTGACCGAAATTTAGTTAAGGTGTAAAATAGTACGCATGCGAACTATTAGATGGTCTAACTAATTAATTCTTTGGAGGTGAAGATTTGGAAGATAAGGAGCAGCAATTAGATGATATTTTCTCCTCTTTTCGCCGGATTAGCCATGCATTTCAGCAGTTGCTGTGGAAGGATGCCGAAGAGCTGGACATCACACCAACACAGTTGATGGTTCTCCGCAAAATATCTGCAAATCCCGATATTGGCATTACAGATCTTGCCGAGCTATTACATTTGGGGAACAGTGCAGCGAGCGGCGTAGTGGACCGGATGGTGAAAGCCGATTTGATCACAAGACAGCGCTCTGAGGTAGATCGGCGTATATACAACTTGGCGATTACTGAAAAGGGCAGAGAGATCAGGGAAAGAAGTAAGCAATCGCTCAGAAGACACTTACTTCCACTATCCAATATACCTGCCGAGGATGCAGGCGAATTACTTAGGATTCATACCGAAATCATTCAGATCTTAGAGCAGGGGAGAGACAAACAGAATTTATGAGTACAATTACAGGTAACGCTGCAGCGGCAACTAAGGGAATACGTAGAGGACCGATTATTGCAGCGCTCTTAATAGGTGCATTTGTCGCACTTTTGAACCAAACACTTCTTAATGTGGCATTGCCGAGCATAATGGACGATCTAAAAATCGCAACGAATACGGCACAGTGGCTAACAACGGGATTTATGCTCGTGAACGGTGTGCTGATACCGATTAGTGCGTTTCTGGTGGAAAAGTTTACGACCCGCCAGCTATTCATCACCGCGATGTCACTTTTTTCGTTAGGTACACTTGTCTGTGGAATCGGAACAGGCTTTGAAATGATCATGGTCGGCAGAGTCATTCAGGCGGTTGGCGCAGGGATTTTGATGCCGTTAATGAATATTGTGTTTCTTCGCATCTTCCCAATTGAAGAGCGGGGAAAAGCGATGGGGCTAATGGCGGTAGCCATGATTTTTGCTCCAGCTGTAGGTCCAACGTTGTCAGGGTGGGTAGTTCAGAACTATTCTTGGCGCGTATTGTTCTTTATCGTTCTTCCGCTGGCTATTCTTTCTACCTTGCTAGGTATGAAAACAATGCAAAATGTAGGGCAAACAACTTCTCCGAAGCTGGATAAAACGGGTGTTATCCTGTCTACCATTGGTTTTGGGGGATTGTTGTACGGCTTCAGTGATGCTGGAACCGATGGTTGGGGAAGTGCAACAGTCATTACCTGCCTCATTGTGGGTGTGATTGCACTGGCTTTATTCGTATGGAGAGAGCTTAAGGCTGAGACACCACTGCTTGAGTTCCGGATTTTCAGATACAATATGTATTCACTCACGACATTAATCAATATCATCATTACGATGGCTTTATATTCGGGTATGATTTTGCTGCCGATTTATTTGCAGACGATCCGTGGCTTTACGCCAATGGAGTCCGGTCTTATGCTGTTGCCGGGAGCCATTCTAATGGGAATTATGTCTCCAATCACGGGGATTATATTTGATAAAATCGGGGCAAGATGGCTGTCTGTGGTAGGCCTGATTATTACAGTAATTACGACCTGGCAATTCAGCCAGCTTACAGACAGTACGACGTATACGCATATGATTATTACTTATACGGTTCGGATGTTAGGCATGTCGATGTTATCGATGCCGATTGTAACGGCTGGACTTAACCAGCTTCCACAGCGTTTAAGCTCGCATGGTACAGCAATGTCGAATACGTTGCGGACGGTCGGAGGCGCGCTGGGAATGGCGTTGTTCGTCAGTCTAATGACCAATAAGACGAAGAGCACAATCACTGATACGCTTATGAGCGGAACGGTTTCGTTAAACGATAAAGCAGCGATGCTTAAGCTTACGCAAGAGGCTACAATTAGCGGGGTTACGCATGCCTTTAACATTGCTACCTGGATCACTGTAGTTGCTTTGGTATTGGCTTTCTTTATTAAAAAGACTTCACCGCAGCCAGACTTCCTGAAGACGGAAGAAGTGCAGCCACAGCAGGACAATCAATAAAAAACTGGGTTAACAAAGAATGGAAAAAGGAGCGTCCTACGAACTGTTATGGTTCCGTAGGGCGCTTCTTTTGTTGTGATGCTATTAGTTAGCTGGAGACACAGCTGCAGGATCGCTCCAACGTTTCAGATGTGGCAGCTGCTCCGCGAGAAGTTTACGGGCAACATTCTCATCCATTCCTTCTTCGACCATATAGCCTGTACAAATGTCAGCCATTTCTTGCAACGTGATGTTAGGCTGTTTGAATGCGCCATTCTCATAGCAGTACACGCAGTAATCTTCGATCTTGTTGCCATTCTGGTCCGTTCCAAGCAATTCCGCCGTAGGCATTGGCATCCCACAGCTTTGACAAATTTTAAGATCTCCTTGCTCTACATGTTCATGTCCCATATTTAACACTCCTTTAAAGGTATGCAAGCTCTCGAGCGCCCGCTTTAAGTTCAGTATAGAACAATAAACCTGACGACATTCCGTCAGGTTTATTGTTAGGTTGTATATTTTGCTGCTATGCCTGCTGCAAGCTGCCCCAGCTTTTGCCGAATATGCGGTGGCTCTAAGATTTCTACATGCATCCCGAAGCTTAGCAGGAAACCATACAGCCATCCATCCTCAGGATAGTTGATGGTAACCTTGTAACCTCCATTACCGTCGGGCAGTAGCTCGGTAGAATCAAACCGCTCTTCCGCTAGATGTTTGCTTTCAGCCTTAAACTGCAAAACGATGGGTGTTGCTGTTGTTACGGTTGATCTCTGATACTCGTTGCTCCAAGGCAGCTCGCTTGCATCCACATCTTTTGCAATAAAAACTTGGGTATTCTTAACGAGCTCTTTCATGCGCAACAGCTTAAATAGACGGAAATCCTGACGATTGAGACAAAATCCATATAAGTACCATGCTTGCCCCTTTAGCACTAAAGTATAGGGCTCTACCGAACGCTGGCTTGTCTGACCCGCAGCATCCACATAATCAAAGTTTACGGTCACGCTTTCCTCAAGTGCTTCTTTTAGAGTGGCAAGCTTTTCTTCCAGAATACGTTGAAGACCCCATGGGGAGAAGTCGATGATGAGCTGAGTCGTTTTGCTGCGGAAGGCGGCGGATTGGGAGGGCGGGATTACGCTGCTGATTTTTTCCATGAGCAGAGTATGTTCATTTCCTCCATAAGACGAGATGCTCTGCAGAGCCGTGAAAATATCCGCCAGCTCACGATCCGTCAAAACATTGCGGTCCAGCCGGTATCCTTCCATAAGCCCGATCCCACCGTTCGCTCCCTGATAGGTAACGATAGGAATTCCGGCCCCATTAATGCTTTCAATATCACGATAAATCGTGCGCACAGATACCTCGAACATATCGGCTAGCTCCTTCGCCTGAATTAGGCGGCGGTTCATTAGCAGGATAACGATAGAGAGCAATCGATCTATTTTCAAAAGACAATTCCTTCTTTCCCGGAGATTTCCGTGAAGTAATGCTGTATTTCATCTTAGCAAATCCTTGAAAATAAAGCATTGTCATAAATTAATGATTCGATTAATATCTAATTAGATATATGTTTAAATAGATGAAATGAGGTTTATTTAATGAATAATCACTCAGCTGTTGCGATGTTTAGGAGTCACAAGGGATATTCACGATTGTTCACAGCCGGCTTGATCAATGGAATTGGTGATCGTTTTACTAGCGTTGCAGTACTAGCGCTGGTTCTGCAGTTGACGGGATCAGGCATGGCGGTAGGAATTTCGTTAGGTGTGAGACTGCTTCCTTATTTATTTCTGGCCCCGCTTGGAGGCATACTTAGCAGCAAAATTCCACGCAAATATATCATGATAGCTACAGATATGCTGAGGGTCCCAGTAGCCTTAGCCTTTTTATGGGTGGATGGGGAGGAGAAGCTGTGGTTGTTATATATGGCAAGTTTTTTGCTGGCAGCGGGCGAAGCCATTTACAGCCCTGTTCGTAGGTCCACTATCCCCTTGCTCGTCACCAAAGATTCTCTGCTGACCGTCAACGGACTAGAGCAGTTAATGAGCGGCTGCGTGCTGATCCTTGGAGCGTTCAGTGGAGGGGTGGTGTCGATGTGGTTTGGTCCGGAGGCAGCGTTCATTATGAATGCAGTGTCTTTTTTAATCGCAGCGATGTTAATTTACGGTATCGATTTTCCACAACATACGGAAATGGTGACGGTGGCTAAGAAGGCTACATATTCTCCTGAGGGGGACTTAGAAAAATCCGATAAAGAAGCACAATACGGTCGGCTGCGTGCTCTGGGAATGGTAATTGGCGGAAGCTTAACGTTGCAGGTCATTTTCGGTTATGAGCTGTTGGTGCCGTTGCTAAATGGTCTGGATAATGTACTGATCAGTGTCTATGCGATACAGGTATTTCACGCGGGGGATATTGGAGTAGGGGCATTTTATGCGGCGCTTGGCATCGGTCTTAGCCTTAGTTTTTTTACCTCACGTTATTTAAAAAAGGGGCTGCTGATTGTAGCCATCGGAGGGCTTTTACTAGAAGGTGTATTACTGATGGGCATCAGTGTCAGCAATCATTTTGCGGCAGCATTTATGTTATACATCCTGCTGTCATTTGCCGGGGGGACGGGGAATGCCTGTCTGGATACGCTCGTTATGCAGGAAACCCCATCTGCTATGCAGCCCTTTGTGTTTGGACTCCTGTCTGCAGTAGGAAATACGCTGCTGGGATTATCTATGCTGTTCGCCGGGTGGCTATTAGAAGGGGTAGAACCAAGAATGGTAGGGTTTGCTGGGGGAGCGGGATTTGCCATAGTTGCGCTTTTACTCGCAGGATACGCGGGGGTACGCAGCAAGAAAAAACGTACTTAAAAAGGGCGGTGGCTTCACCGTCCCTTGGAAGTTTTTTTAACCTGAGTCTGTAGCTTAATGGCAGCTTTGCGCGGGAACAGGCGGATGCTTATCTTTTTGCGGTAGCGATACAGGATTACAAGGGCAGCTATAGCTACACCGCCAGAGATAATCCATAGTGCATATAACTCGAATAAATGGAAAATACCCATCCACTGCGGACCAAATACCCGTCCTATGCCAAGAAACAGCACTACCCAGAATAACGCTCCACTATAAGCGTAGAGGGCGAATTTACGGAAGGGCAGCGCAACTATACCAGCAAAATAGCCGGTAAAGTGACGAACGCCTGGAATAAAATATCCGATGGAAATAAGGATACTGCCGTATTTCTCGAACCATTTTTGCGTTTTATCCAGCTTGGCAGGGGAGAACAGCAACCACTTTCCGTATCGCTGGATGAAGGGCATTCCGGCTTTTAAGCCGACAAAATAGGTGAGGGTCATCCCGGCTGTGGTCCCAGCAAACGCCACTAGAATCAACGTTATGAAATCAAGTCTTCCCGTATAGGAAAGAAAACCTGCAAAAGCCATGGTAGTTTCTCCGGGAAACGGCAAGGCAACGAATTCGAGCAGCAATCCAAAAAACAATACGCTATATCCATATTTGCTGAATAATTCTTGTATAAAGTTCAGCATTTCCATAAGATTCTCACTCTCCAAGGGGCAGTTGCCTTATTCTATTTTGAAGCTTGTCTTCATACAATCTACCAAATGGCTTTTGAGCCAATAGAATGCTGGAGGTAGAGAAGATGAAAGGTAACAAAAACACTCACGGCCGCCGAAACTTGATAAGCGGATTGCTTGTTATGGTTGTAATCGTCATCGTAATGCTGGGATGGAACGCAGGGGAGAGTGTAGATTCTTGGATGAATCGTTCATTACAGTCCGCAAGTGCGGAGTCTGTCTCTGTTAAGAATAATCTCCCGTTAGTGGCGATGCAAGAATTGCCTCCTAAAGCAGAGTCCATTGTGACTGCTTCTCCAGAAGTTAAATTGAATTCCAGTACGGCACAAGTATCCAAGGTGTCGACAACATATTCAGCAATTGCGGCCGCAAAGAAAGCTTCAAAAACGGTCTATATTACATTTGACGACGGACCGAGTGACAATACCTTCAACGTTCTAAAAATTTTACAGCAGCAAGGTGTGAAGGCGACCTTTTTTGTCCTTGGTAATCAAGCGAAAAGCCATCCAGAGCTAATTAATGCCATATGGGAACAAGGACATGCTATTGGCAATCATACCTATAATCATAATTACCATGATTTATATAGTGGATTCACTGAATTTTGGAGCCAGATTAAAAAGACCGAAGAAATTGTTCGGGGCATTACAGGGGTTCGCCCACAACTTATCCGCGCCCCGGGCGGAACCTTTGATCACTTTGATAATACCTACTTCAATTTGTTGAAGCAAGCCGGTTATATCGTTACGGATTGGACGGTGGACAGCGGGGATTCCAAACGCAAAGGGGTACCGGCGTCAGAAATCTTAAAAGAGTCAACTGCAGATCTGAAGTCCTCTCGGGTTATTCTGCTGCTGCATGATGGCGGCGGCCATCAGGAGAGTGTTAAAGCACTGCCTGATATTATTGCGCGCTATAAGGCTGCTGGGTACAGCTTTGGCCTTTTAGATGAGACGGTGGAGCCTGTACAATTCAGAGTCTCCTCAAAAGCAAATAGCTTGGGCAGAGTGAAACCTTCGGAAGCTTGGATCACCTCGAATATCATACCGAATGCAGAGCTGTTTGCGCCCGGCAAACCTTTAGTGCTGGAGGTTGGAAAGCTGGAGACGAAGCTGGCGCCAGGTGAATATGCTCTGCAAAAAGGGAAATATATGGTGCCACTTCGCGCTGTGATCGAACGGCTGGGAGGGCAGATTAGTTGGGATGCGGGCAGTCGCAGTGGGAAGATTGCCTGGAACGGCAAAGATATCATCGCGGATGTGGCGAACAAGGAACTCCTGTTAAATCTTCCTGATCATGTTCAAAAGATAAACGGTGCCAGTGTGGAGATGATTGGCGGTTCTATCTGGGTATCGCTGCGTGAGCTGCTGGAGACAGCCGATCATCCTCCTTTAAATATAAGCGTGACGGAAGGTGAGCGCCGGGTAATAGCCTTCTGAGATTTAGCGCTCAGGCAGTTTTTTTAAAAGAAAAAAACAATGTCTGGGCACCCTTTTTCATGGGAAGAATAGATAGTAATAAGTTCCTCAGCTGGGAACAAGTCTAGACCCAAAGGAAGGGTGTTCGTTCCATTGTCCTCTTCAAAAAAAGTAGAACACAAATTAAATAACAAGACTGAAAGAGTTAGAAGCTATCCGCGTAGCCGTAGTGCGTTGGCTGAATGGCTGCGGATGCTGACTGTGGCTGGAATTATAGGTGTTTTATATGCATGGCGCGGAGGCGCATCACTCTTATTTCTGCTGATCGCTGTAGGCGTTATCATGGTTGGCGGACTGATTGTTCAACTTTCAGGTCCACGGGCGATAAAGATTGAACGGACAATCACTCCAGTAAGACCGATAGCTGGAAGTACACTGCTTGTGAAGGTGCGGGTGAATTTCTCTGCCCGGCTTCCACTGCCATGGCTGACTATCGCTGATTTTTGGGGGGACAGAGGACATCACAAGCTACTGTTTCCGGGATTCAGACGCTCTTTTGAATACACCTACCTTCTTGAGAACATGCCGCGGGGACATCATCATTTGCAGGGCTGTAGAGTAACCTGGGGAGATTTGCCCGGCTGGTTCACAGGCCGATCTGAGCCTGCTGAAGAGCATAGCGTTAAAGTGCTGCCAGCCCCCCTATATTATGGCGGAGCAGTCCCGGACAGCGGCTTTATTAGCGGTAATTCGCTCTATTCCAGAAGGGGAAGAAGCAGCAATGATGAGACCATGGAATCGCGGGAATATGAGCCCGGTGATCCGCTTAGCCGAATTCATTGGAAGAACAGCGCCCGGCTAGGAAATCTGCAGAGCAAAGTTCCAGAGCGTGAAAAGGCAAGAATGAGCTGTATCGTGTTGGCTAATGATCCCAAAAGCTATGAGATTCCAGCCAATGCACTTACACCTCGTGGCAGTCGGGAGGAGCAGCCTCCGGTATTTGAGAAGGCGGTGTCAACGGCGATGGGGCTGATGCTCTTTGCTGAGCAGTCAGGTGCTTATGTCCAGTTATTTAGCGGAGGCTGGCCGGAAGGAATGGCTAGGCATGAAGGACTGGGTAAAATCCCAGGGAGAGTGCTGGATATTCTAACTGATATTTCTCCGAATGGAACAAGAACCCTGTCCGAGCTGTTGGAGGATGCTTCTAGAGGCTGGATTCCGGGAATGACCGTTGCTATAGTGACCGGAAGATTAGAGGAACAATCCGCTAAGGTTATCGCTAAATTCTTAGTGCAAGGTGTAAAAGTTGAGCTCTATTATGCTTGGGATCAGCCAGCTCCGCTGCCTGCTGAGGTAATGCTGCAGGAGATCCGCCAGCCTGTGCGGGGAACGGTCGGGGATAGTCTGGGTCGTCTGGGAGCACGGATGTTTTGTCTGGATGATGCATTGCCAGCTTACAGGCTCAGGGAGGTAGAGTACCATGAATCATCCGGAAAACCAACGCTACGGTAAGCGGATACCGGGTGACACAAGCTTCTCTATGAATGAGCACAGTGGGAAGGAACCAAAGCAGCTCCATTTGGAAAAACTGGAGAACAGTCATGCCGGTAAACAGAGAAAGATACCTCTGTATTATCGCATGCTGTTCTCTTTGGCTATTTTGGGGCTGTTTTTAGAATGGCTGCTCCCTTTATATAGAACGACTTCATTGGAAGATACTGCTAGATTGCTGCAGATTCTGATGATTTCTGCTGCCGTGCTGTTGATGTGGGGAATCCTTCAGATTCCCGGGTGGCTATTGCTAAGTATCCAATGTTTGATGATCGGCACAGCTTGGCTATATCTATGCAGCGAGGGCGTAGGGACAGGATGGCTGGGCATTTATGCAGTAGAAATTCCAAATGATCTGATTTTGCTCTTTTCCGGGCATGTCTCTCAGCTAAGCGAGATCAGCAGACTTTTGATTTTGATTGTTGGCTGGGGGCTGCTGGTATCTTCGGTGCAGCAGCTTGCACTTTTCAGAGGAAGCACGCTGCTGTTTACGGCGGTGACCCTCATTTATCTATTAGTTCTGGATATTGGCTTTGGCGTTAATACGACAACGGATGTTGTAATATCAGTCGGGCTTATTGTATGGATGCAAGCAATGAGTGGTTTGCTCCGTCTGCGGGAACGGGTGGGCAGCATTCACCTGCCGTATGCCCGATGGGGAGTTTTGGCATTAGCGGCTGCTATATTCGTCATGATGACAGCATGGTTTGGTGGGCAGGTATATGAAGTACGACCGCCTAACCAAACTACACTCCAGTCAACCTTTGAAAAGCTGCAGGAATGGGCTTCGGGCCATATGCCGGAAGATAATGAGGCTATACCTGCAGGAACAACAGGGTATAGTACAAATGATGGAGAACTGGGTGCTCCATTATCACGCAATACCGAGCCAGTCTTCACAGCGTTGACCAGTCAGCGTACCTATTGGCGCGGGGAGAGCATTGCCTATTATGACGGTCGCCGTTGGATCAGAGGTGGTGAGGAGTTTACTCCGCTTAACTTGTCCAGCCTGCCTCAGATTCCGGCGACGGTAACCACTACTAATGGGGGGCGGACTTTGCAACAGCGGATACAATTTGCTATTCCCTCTTCCGGTGGAATTCCTGTATTCAATGCGGGTACCATAACGGATGTTGAGACAGTTCAACTATCCAATGGCAGCCAGCTTGGTTATGTTCTGGCGAATAAGGACAGGGATACCTTTCGTCTGCCAGATTCGGTGGGGTCAACTCGGATCACTGAGTATATAGTTGATTCTATACTTCCCGAGAGTAATCCAGTACTGCTGCGCGGTTTGGGTGACGCTGATCCACAAGAAATAAAGAATAAATACTTGCAGCTGCCTGATTTATTACCTGAGCGAGTGAAAGCTCTGGCAGAGAAGCTCACAGCTTCCTCGGGCAACCGATATGATTCCGCAACCGCCATTCGGGATTATTTGCAAAACGGGTATTCTTACACGCTGGATACCATGGTTCCGCCAGCTGGGGCTGATTTTGTGGATCATTTCCTGTTTGAGACCAAACAGGGTTACTGTGTGCATTTTGCCACAGCGATGACCGTATTGCTGCGAAGCACAGGTATTCCAGCGCGGTATGTTCAAGGCTACGGACCTGGAACCCAGCAGGAGGAAGCCATGCCGGCGAAGTATTTAGTCACCCAAGGGGATGCGCATGCTTGGGTAGAGGTTTATTTTTCCGGCGCAGGTTGGGTTCCTTTCGATCCGACGCCGGGTCCTGCGCTTGCGGCTGGCTTCCCTGCGCCGGCACGGCCTGCGGCCGCAGCAGTCGCACCGCAAGCAACGCGCGCAGCGCGGAACTGCCCGCCCTGCCGCTGGCCGGCGGGCCCTTTTCAGCGCCGCTCGCTGCCGCGGCGCTGCTTCCCGCCGCCGCTTGGCGCTGGCGGCGCAGCCTGGCTCTGCTGCTGGCCGCGCGTCGCGGCAGCAGCTTGAGCCGGGAGAGGCAGCTGCGCGCGGCCTCTCTGGCTTGGCACGGGCTGGCGGAGCGGTTTGGACCGCCGCCGCCCGGCGTTACTGGCAGGGAGTATGTGGACTCCCTGCGGATTTACGATGCCGGACTAGATGTAGCCGTCCGGCAGTTTGTCCGCCAGTGGGAGACTCTGGCGTACGCGCCAGCTTCGGCCTCCACAGCCGTGATCTCTGCCCGCGACAATCCCGTAGACTCCGCTCCCGCCCTTGGCGGCGAACCTGCGGCTTCTGATGCGGCCGCGTTTATTCGCGAATGTCTGCTCATTACCTTCCGTTTAACATAAACGGCTAATAACGCTTAGATCCGCTATCTAATTTATGCCATAGCAAGGAAGGTTCTGCATGAAGTTTTATCACTCTCTGATTATGAGAGGCGTGTCCTCCTTTCCTTGACGATGAGAATTAACCATGAGTATAATGAATCCAATAATCAAGGGAGGCACGTAATGAACAAGCCAAATGAAATTATCGTCGTTCTCGATTTTGGGGGACAATACAACCAACTTATCGCGCGCAGAATTCGGGACCTGGGAGTATACAGCGAACTTTTGCCGTACAATACGCCAGTTGACAAGATTAAAGCACTTTCGCCTAAAGGAATTGTCTTCTCTGGCGGACCTAGCAGTGTATACGCTGAAGATGCACCACACGTAGATCCGGCTATTTATGATCTAGGAGTGCCGATCTTCGGTATTTGTTACGGTATGCAGCTGATGGCTCATCAGCTTGATGGTAAAGTAGAACGTTCGGCTAAACGGGAATATGGTAAAGCTGATGTTGACTTTGCAGAAGGAACTGCTTTAGTTGCAGGATTGGAGAACCGCCAGACTGTATGGATGAGCCACGGTGACCATGTAGTTGAGCTTCCAACAGGCTTCAAGCTGGATGCAGGTACAGAAAGTGCTCCAATTGCAGCAATGAGCAACGCGGAGCGCAAACTGTTCGCTGTGCAATTCCACCCAGAAGTACGTCACTCCGTTCAAGGTAACGAGATGATCTCGAACTTCTTATACCAAGTTTGTGGTTGCGACGGCAAATGGACAATGGAATCGTTTATCGATGAAGCCGTTCAAGATATTCGCAATCAAGTCGGAGATAAAAAAGTACTCTGCGCTCTTAGTGGCGGAGTGGATTCTTCCGTTGTGGCTATGCTTATCCACCGTG
Source organism: Paenibacillus sp. FSL H3-0310 (assembly GCF_038002785.1). Classification (NCBI taxonomy): domain Bacteria; kingdom Bacillati; phylum Bacillota; class Bacilli; order Caryophanales; family Paenibacillaceae; genus Paenibacillus; species Paenibacillus sp. FSL H3-0310. The sequence continues at coordinate 343,709 of NZ_JBBODC010000002.1, read as the reverse complement.
CAATCGGAGATCAATTGACCTGTATGTTTATTGACCACGGCCTTCTGCGTAAAGGTGAAGCAGAAAGCGTTATGGAGACTTTCGTAGGCAAATTCGATATTCATGTAGTGAAAATCGATGCACGCGATCGCTTCATGAGCAAACTTGCAGGTGTTGAAGACCCTGAGCAAAAACGTAAAATCATTGGTAACGAGTTTATCTACTGCTTCGACGAAGAGTCAGCTAAGCTCGGAGATTTTTCATTCCTTGCACAAGGTACGCTTTATACGGATATCGTTGAGAGTGGAACAGCTACAGCGCAAACCATTAAATCCCACCACAATGTGGGCGGCCTGCCAGAAGATATGAAATTCAGCTTGATCGAGCCGCTAAACACCTTGTTTAAGGACGAAGTTCGTAAACTCGGTGAAGAGCTTGGCATGCCACGTGCGATCGTATGGCGTCAGCCTTTCCCAGGTCCAGGTCTTGCTATTCGTGTCTTGGGTGAAGTAACAGAGGACAAGCTTACCATCGTTCGTGATTCTGACTACATTCTGCAAGAAGAAATTGCTAAAGCGGGATTAGACCGTGAAATTTGGCAATACTTCACTGCCCTGCCTAACATGAAGAGTGTCGGAGTTATGGGTGATGCTCGTACGTATTCCTACACAGTAGGTGTTCGTGCAGTAACTTCCATCGATGGCATGACCGCTGACTGGGCACGTATCCCATGGGATGTTCTTGAAAAAATCTCTGTACGTATTGTCAACGAAGTTGAGAATGTAAACCGCGTAGTGTATGACATTACTTCGAAACCACCTGCAACGATTGAGTGGGAATAGCATATAGCAATAAGAAACCTGCAGCTCCTTATTTATTAAGGGACTGCAGGTTTTTTATTAACCGTGAAGCTTGTGACGGACCCTATATAGCAACTTTAGAGAATGTGATAAACTGGGAAAAATATACTTATAGGAGCCATTAGAATGGGATTCTCACTTATTGGAACACTGATAGCTATGGTTATTCTTGCCCCAAGTTTACTGATGATTAAGTTTCCGCCCGATCATGTTCCCAGCGGTTTAAAAGATGCCGGCATCGTCTACACTCTTTTGGAGAGAGTAGGGCAGTTGGGGTGTATAGCCATTCTTGCGATTTCAAAGGATAACTTTGAAAATGTAGAATTCGGGATCTGGGCTGCACTTATCTTTGTGTTTATCACGATTTATTACGGTTTATGGATTCGTTATATGGTTAAGGGACAGCAATTCAGATTATTATGGGCTCCATTATTGTTTCTTCCGATTCCCATGGCAGTTCTCCCTGTTTGTGCATTTGGATTTGCGGCTATATGGGGCAGATCTTTCTGGTTGGGTATTGCAGTGATTTGTTTAGCTATAGGGCATTTTGCTAATTCTTGGCATAGCTATCAGTATTCCAAAGGGCAATAAGCCAGGGAACATCGAAATTGTTTTATAGGGAAAAATACCCATTTGATAAGGCTTTTGATAGTTAATAAGCTGCATGATTTAAAGGATTTTGGGGTTGAAGTTAAAGATAAAAATGTATGAATTACGAACAATAGAAAAAATAAAGTCGAAAATGTTCGCTTTTTTCATTGACAACTTATGTGATGTCCACCTAAAATGATAAAGCACAACAACATAATTCTTTCGTATATTTCCGGGAATAGGCCTGGAAGTTTCTACGAGGTCACCGTAATGACCTGGCTACGATTAAGAAGAGCTGAGCAACCCGTATTGTCCTGAATCTAGGGCTATAGTCATGGGTGCTACTCTTTTTTTCGAGCCGGTGTCGATCAGATACCGGCTTTTTGTTGCTGTCAGCCACAACATACCTTAGGGGGAGAACAATTTGAATCGGTTTTTCAAGTTGAAAGAGAACGGCACTACAGTACGTACAGAGATAATGGCCGGCTTGACTACGTTCATGGCTATGGCTTACATCCTGTCGGTTAATCCGAGCACATTAACAGCATTTGGCCGCATCGATATGGGCTGGTACTCTGTATTTCTAGCGACTGCGCTGGCAGCAGGTATTTTCACCATTGCAATGGGCGTGTTTATAAACTTTCCAGTAGCATTGGCACCAGGTATGGGACTTAATGCATACTTTGCTTCCGTAATTTTGTCTTCTGCAACCTCAGAACATCCATTCACTTGGCAAATGGGTCTGACCGCAGTATTTATTTCCGGTTTGATCTTCATCCTGCTTACGGTTACCCGAGTGCGGCAGATCTTACTGACAGCCATTCCTGACAGCTTGAAGCATGCCATTACCGTAGGTATCGGGATGTTCATTACAATCCTTGGGCTTAAGAACAGTGGTTTGATGACGATTGGTGTCGAAGCTGGTAAAGATATTTCCGCCAATACATTCACAGATGTCCTATCCTTTGAAACAATTATTCATATGGGTAGCCTAGAGAACACTGATGTACAATTGGTAATTATCGGATTGCTTCTTATTTCCATCCTGATGGTACTGCAAGTTAAAGGTGCGATTTTATTCGGTATCTTGGGTACAACCCTCGCGGGTATACTGATGGGTGTAGTTGATTTTGGCTCTTTGTCCAGTCCGACAACCCCTTGGGTGCCTGACCTGACGCAATTGAACTTTTTCGAATTTGACTGGGATGGTATCCTGCACACCGGTATTGTTTCAGCAATCGCAACATTCACTTTTGTAGAATTGTTCGATACATTTGGTACACTTGTAGGTACTGCTCAACGCGCTGGTATTATGGACAACCCTGAAGAAGGTAACAAACGTGTAGGTAATGCAATGTTTGTCGATGCCATCGCTGTAGCTGGTGGTGCGGCATTGGGTACTTCCACTACTACTGCTTTTGTAGAAAGCGCGGCAGGTGTTGCTGAAGGTGGACGTACAGGTCTTACAGCTGTAACAACGGGTGTGTGCTTCTTGCTTGCGTTATTCCTTGCACCAATAGTGGCTCTGATCCCTGGATCTGCTACAGCCGCAGCATTGATTGTCGTAGGTGTGCTCATGGCACAATCGATTCGCGAAATTGATTTTCAAGATATGGTTGTTGCGATTCCAGCGTTCCTTACTCTAGTAATCATGCCTTTCACTTATAATATTGCTAATGGTATTTCCTTTGGTATCGTAACTTATGTAATCCTTGCTTGTGTAGCTAACCTTGCTGGCAAGAAAAAATACGATATTCACTGGATGATGTGGGTACTTGCTATTCTGATTATTCTTCGTTATGTATTTCTTGGTAGTGCGGGCTAACTCATATATAGCATACAGATGTGCATTCAACGGCTCCTTCATAACTGAGGGGGCCCTTTTTTTATATTTTTGTTGGCACTTAACCATTCAGGCTAGTCTATGTTTCTAGCTTTTCATCATCTATGATTTAGATTATATTGTTGAAGAGGTGATGTTCAGGACGAGGCAGCCTTGGCGTTAGAGTCCAATTTGTTCCCTCCTTGATCCTGATCTCTGTTGATTTTGTACTGAAAATACTTCAAACCCCTAGGTGGTCCTATGGTCTTACCATTTTGTTAGTTCTCTCGCTTTATGCTGATAGAATGGCCTGTTTTTTTGCTCCGGTATTTGCTTTAGCCACTGCGATTCTTCTATTCTATATAAGAGTCTATATAAGAGCCTTGAAGCTTAGAGCGATCCTATGGAATGGAATATTGTGGATGGAAGGGTCTGCGATCCAGATAAGGTTAACATACCCTATATTTATATGCTCTTTTATGAGAAAATCAATCCAAATGATTTCTTAGCAACGGTGAAATACACTAATTCGGGAGTTGTTTTTCAGAAGGGATATGCTTTTGGCTGGACTAAGATGAATATAGGACGAGGTGAGGTTGGGACGATGATCAAGAGTACACGTGCGGCCGTAATGACTGTATTGATGCTGTTATTGTTTGTGCTTCCTGTAACAAGCATTTATGCAGAGGGGAATCTATTGCAGAACCCTGGCTTTGAGGAGGGGGGAGATGATGCGCCTTCTAACTGGACTAAGGATATGTGGATTTCAGGAGATAATTCAGGCCTACTTTCAATCCAATCGGAGGAAGTTCATTCCGGCAGCAAGGCGGCAGTCATTGAGAATATCGAGCCCAATCATTCGAAATGGGTGCAGACGATTGAGGCTACGCCGAATAGTTATTATAAAATCTCTGGATGGATCAAAGTAGTAAGTACAGCAGGGGAGGGAATGGGCGCCAACATTCTTGCCGTTGGAGTAGGCGGGGGGTATCCCAGCGTAACTGATACGGCAGGTGAATGGCAGTATCTTGAATATATCGGCCAGACAGGACCGGAGCAGAAGTCATTTGGCATAGGTGCAAGTCTGGGCGGCTACTCTAGCTTGATTCAAGGTAAGGCTTATTTTGATGATTTTGCTGTAGAAAAATTAGACGCGGCTCCTGAAGGGGCTAACGTCATTTCGCTGGATAGTTCAGCGGTTAGTCCAGATGCCGGCGACAAAAAGGCAGACACTCCACATAAAGTATCTCCAACTAAGATGTTGCTGATTTCAGCGCTGTTTAGCGTGTTTTTTGCAGTGCTTTATACTAAGGCATTCCGTAGTGAGAAGCTTATGAAGCAGCCTGAGAATATTTATTCCAAATGGCTGAGCATTGCCATCGGAATTGCTTTTATCCTGAGGGTGTGGATTGGTCTTACCGCGCAAGGTTATCAGAATGATATGAATACCTTTATTTCTTGGGGACAGCGTATGGTGGATTTAGGTCCTGGCAAATTTTATGAAGAAGGTTATTTTGCCGATTATCCTCCTGGCTATTTGTACATATTGTACGTGCTTAGCGCCATTCGTGGCGTTTTAGGATTCACTCAGGGCTCAGGTGGAGAGAATTTGCTCTTCAAGCTCCCTGCGATCCTTTCTGATTTGGTGCTCGGCTACTTCATTTATCAAATGTCACGCAAAAAACTCGGCACAGGAATAGCTTTCGGCTTAATGTTGTTGTTTCTGTTTAACCCAGCGGTACTTATTAATTCAGCGGCTTGGGGACAAGCAGATTCATTCTTTTTGATCTTCCTGCTGCTCAGTATCCATGGCGCTGCGAACAAAAAGTTTGTCCGCTCCGCAATTTTGTTTGCCTTAGCGACGCTAATTAAACCGCAAGCGTTGATATTCACGCCGGTATTGTTGTTTGCTTTTTATCATCACCGCGCTTGGAAGCAGCTTGGATTCGGAGCTTTGTATGGATTAGGGATCTTCGGATTGCTTGCGGCACCGTTTTTCTGGAATAACGGAGGTCTGGTAGGGATTATTGATCTTTACAAGAGTACGTTATCTTCCTATCCGTATTCTTCAGTGAATGCATTTAATCTGTATGCACTGACTGATCCGATGTGGTCATCCCTTGATCTAACCTGGCTTGGCATTCCATACCGTGTATGGGGCTTCATATTTATTTTAGTGGCTGTAGCTGTTGCGGCATTTTATTCCTTTAAAAAGGATCGCTTGGATCTGACCAAATCCTATTTTATCGGGATGGTGCTTATAGTAGTGGTCTTTGTGCTTGGCACCAAAATGCATGAACGTTATATGTTCCCTGCTCTTATTCTTTGTTTGTTTACTTATATAGAAAGTCGGGACCGCCGCTTTTTATCGCTATTTCTCGGATTCAGCTTAACGCAATACATCAATGTGGCGTACACCTTATCCCACCTGAATGCAGATGTTAGCCCGGGTGCAGACGGAATCGTATTAGTGACTGCTATAGCTAATCTAGCATTGCTGCTTTATATGCTGAATATCGGATACGATGTGTATGTCCGCAAGGGAATAAAACCTCTTCCAGCGCCAATTACACCGGAAGAACAGTATGAAGAAGATTTGAGAGTTGTCGGGCAAATTAAACCGCATCAGAAGGGAGGGCGATTTAACGATGAAGTTTAAGCGTATAGATTGGATATGCATAATAGCTATCACGGCCGTTTACGCAGCGCTTGCTTTATATAATCTTGGCTCTACTAAATCTCCAGAGACCTTATGGGAGCCTGCTGCCAGTGGTGAAAGCTTCTATGTAGATTTGGGGCAGAGTAAACCATTGGAACGGGTCAATATCTTTGGTGGCGTGGGCACGGGTAAGTTCAAGCTGGAATTCAGCGACAATCCTGAGGTCTGGAGCAGTCCGATGGATGTCAGTGAGGATGTCGGGAATGTCTTCATCTGGAAAAGCCAACCCCTGAACGTTACAGCGAGATATGTGAAGTTAACAGTTACCTCTCCAGGGTTCACTTTGAACGAAATGGCCTTTTATGAGCAGGGGGGAGAAAGAATCCCCCTTCCTATTGCCGGTGTGACACCAGATGCTAACGCAGTACCTAAAAGAGGAGCAGCGGCCAATCTTTTTGACGAGCAGGCGCTCATTCCGGAATATTCTAACTTTATGAATAGCACTTATTTTGACGAGATCTATCATGCGCGAACAGCTTATGAATATACACACGGGATAGTGCCTTACGAGAATACGCATCCACCGCTTGGCAAGCTGTTGATTGCCATAGGTATGGAGCTGTTCGGAGTCAATCCATTCGGCTGGCGTATTATCGGAACCTTGTTCGGAGTTGCCATGTTACCTCTTATATATGTAATGGCGCTGCGTTTGTTTAAGAAAAGCAAATACGCCGCCCTCGCGGCAGGATTGTTTGCGCTGGATTTCATGCATTTCACACAGACAAGAATCTCCACGATTGACGTATACGGAGTATTCTTCATTATGTTGATGTTCTATTTTATGCAGCGGTATTACACAATGAATTTCTACAAGCAGCCTTTAAGAAAAACATTAATTCCGTTATTCTGGTCTGGCTTATTCTTCGGAATCGGCGTAGCTTCGAAATGGATTGTGCTCTATGGAGGAGCAGGGCTGGCCATTATGCTGGCTATCTCCCTTTTTGAACGCTACAGAGAATACCAAGCCTCCGGACGCCTGCTGGCAGAGGGGAAGATTAAAGACAAGGAATTGCTGGGCACCTGTCGTGAAGCAGTAGATTCTTTTTGGAAAAAGACTATTATTACGTTGGCTAGTTGTATCGGGTTCTTTGTAATTATTCCAGTAATTATTTATAGCTTATCTTTTGTACCGGGGTTATCTGCATCAGCAGAGGGCTTCACTATAAAAGGTTTGATTGATTCCCAAAAGAATATGTACAACTACCACAGCCAGCTTGTAGCTACACATCCTTTTGCTTCCTCATGGTGGCAATGGCCGTTTATGAAGAGACCGGTCTGGTTCTTTAGCGGCGGTGAAGGTTTGCCGGAAGGTCAGGTCAGCAGTATAGTGACTATGGGGAATCCTCTTATCTGGTGGACGGGTATTTTTGCGATGCTGGCAACGCTGTGGATTACGCTGAAACGTAAAGATAAGAATCTCTACATGATTTGGATTGCCTTCTTCTCGCAATATGTTCCGTGGATGCTTGTCCCAAGAGAAACATTTATTTACCATTATTTTGCTATGGTACCATTTATGATTCTTGGTATTGTATATATAATGAAGTTGCTGGATACTAAATTCCCTGAGGCCCGTTACGTACAGTATGTCTATGTAGCTGTTGCTTTGCTGCTCTTTATCGCTTTCTACCCGGTACTGTCAGGGATGCAGGTCAGTGGAGATTACGTGAAAGATATGCTGCGTTGGTTCCCTACTTGGGTTTTCTAGGATTTAATAAAAATCTATAAAATAAGTTTATGCATGCAGCGTTATTATGAAGTGTAGATGGATGTAACGCTCCAAAAAGCTTGTAGGAGGAATAAAGGTGAAAGCCAGATATAGTGTGATTGTACCCATGTTCAATGAGGAGCAAGTAATTAGCCATACTTATGAACGTTTGAAAAAAGTAATGGACGAGTGCGGCGATACTTATGAGCTGGTCTTCGTCAATGACGGCAGTCGTGATCGTTCCGCCCAGATGATTCGGGAGATCTGTGAACGAGACGAGCATGTCAAGCTGATTGACTTCTCGCGTAATTTCGGACATCAGGTAGCGATTACAGCTGGCATGGACTATGCCGAAGGTCAAGCGGTTGTTGTTATTGACGCTGATCTTCAGGATCCTCCGGAGGTCATTTTGCAAATGATCGAGAAGTGGAAAGAGGGCTACGACGTTGTATATGCGAAACGCCTGAAGCGCCACGGAGAAACGATGTTCAAAAAGGTCACCGCGAAGCTTTTTTACCGCCTGCTCAGCAGTATGACAAGTGTGGATATTCCTACGGATACAGGCGATTTCCGTCTTATTGACCGTAAGGTATGTGATGTCCTGCGGGGACTTAAAGAAAAGAACCGCTATGTCAGAGGTTTGGTGAGCTGGGTTGGCTTCAAGCAGACTATGGTGGAATATGAACGGGAAGAACGTTTTGCCGGAGAAACCAAATATCCGCTGAAGAAAATGATTCGTTTTGCGTTAGATGGCATCACCTCTTTTTCACATAAGCCGCTTAAGATTGCTACGTATATTGGATTCTTCCTTTCATTCTCTAGCTTTCTCTATTTATTTTTCGTCTTGTTTCAAAAGATATTTTTTACCTCCTGGACGGTTCCGGGCTGGGCTTCCATTGTAGGCGTTAATCTGCTCTTTAACGGTATCGTTCTGATGCTGTTGGGTGTGATTGGGGAGTATATCGGACGGATTTATGACGAGTCTAAAGATAGACCGCTATATATTGTTAGTGAGACTAAAGGCTACCAGAACGAAGAACAACTGGACCGCCGGAAGGACCACAATGATGTCAGATAAGAACTTGCGCGCTGCATTCATACAGTTCCTCAAATTTAATGCCGTAGGTTTGCTCAATACGCTTATTGATTTTGTGATTTTTACATTGTTGAATTCACTAGGGATGGTATACGCATTGGCGCAGGTGATCTCCTATAGTGCAGGCACGGCGAATAGCTTTATTTTGAATAAAAAAGTAACCTTTCGTGATCGCAACCGGGGGAATAAAGAAGGCTTCGACCGCGTGCAGCTGGTCAAGTTTATCGTGCTGAATCTGGTAGTGCTCGGAATATCACTGCTGCTAATGCATCTGTTGACAGACAAACTAGGTATTCAAGTCTTGATCTCCAAGGTGCTGGTTACCTTTATCACGGTGATCATCAATTTCTTTGGAAGTCGTAAATGGGTATTTTAAACATTAATTTCAGGCAGAAGGAGTTGCTATGCTTAAAGGCAAGTAGCTGTTTCTGCTTGATTTGTATATAACCATAGAAACAATATACGGAGGTGAATAACATTGCGTAAATTCTCCTATCTACTCATACTGGCTGGGATACTTATCATGTTATATCCGACAGCTAACGAGTGGTACAACGACAGGCAGCAGGAGAAGTTATTAGAAACGGCTGAACTAAGCACTGCCGATAGTACTCCCCAGCCAGATCTAAAGAGCAGGTATGCTGAAGTTACTCAGCTGTTAGCAGAGGAATCGGTTCTGGATGCCCAGGCACAGCCCCAACCCCAAGAGACAGAAAAGCCTGAACCGGAGATTGCAGTCGGTGGCAAAGTAATCGCACTAATTGAAATCGATAAGATTGATTTGAAGCTGCCTGTATTAGAAGGGGCTACAAAAGCTAATATGAAACATGCTGCAGCCCATATGAAAGAAACGGCACCCCTTGGAGAGATCGGGAATGTTGCAATCGCGGCGCATCGGGCTAGAACTACGGGTCGTTTGTTTAACAGATTGAATGAGGTTGTTGTGGGGGATGTTATCACGATAAAGACTAGTGATCAGGTGTTTAACTATGAGGTGTATGATATTTCTGTAGTAGATCCGAGTGACGTCTCCGTTCTTGACGGGAATGACAAGGATAAGATTCTTACCCTGATTACATGTGATCCGCTAGTGAATCCAACGCATCGGCTGATTGTTCATGCCAAATTAACAAAATGAGAATAGTGAATGACAAGAAAACACAAATACCGGGAGATATTTATAAAATAATGGGTAATCTAGTAAATTAGGTCTTGTTCACAACTATAAATATGATAGTATTATACTATGAAAGCTAAACACGATAACGGCAAACCTTCCGAAAGGTAGGGACGCAAAGCTAAAGGGCCTTTTCCCAAAAGGATGGCAGCCAGCTACCGAATGAAGAGGCTTTTTTTGTTTGTTTCAAATGGATTCTATCAATTATATCTAGTAAAGCTAGAACAGATAGAACTTATACGATAACGGCAAACCTATCGAAAGGTAGGGACGCAAAGCTAAAGGGCCTTCCCGAAAGGATGGCAGCCAGCTACCGAAAGGAGTTTTATCCGTGAAAAAGGTTTATTTTATGCTGGTGGCGTTGTTCGTCCTAATGACTTCAGTTCCAGTAAGTACAGCTCAAGCTGCAAGTGCAGATGCCAGCTGGTTGATTACATCCAAAGTGGCTCAAGGTGTGATTGGTATTAACTATGATATTCCGAAAGATAAAAGAATCAAACTCATGATCACCAAAGATAACAGCAGTTATACATATAACTTGTATGCTTCTGGACAAGCTGAGGACTTCCCTTTGCAACAAGGAAATGGGACTTATAAGGTTTCTGTTCTGGAGAACACAACCGGCAATAAATACAAAGCATTATATTCCGAAGTAGTAGACGTAACCATGAGTGACTCGAATTCCGTATATTTGGGCTCCGTACAGAATGTGAAATGGAGTTCTTCTGATAAAGCGATTGTCAAAGCTAAACAATTAGTACAAGGCAAAACAACAGACGAAGAGAAAGTTAAAGCGATCTATAACTATGTAGTTGCGAATGTACAATATGATTACTCTCTTGCTAATAGTGTAACTACTGATTATATTCCAAGCATCGATAAGACATTGACTACTAAAAAAGGAATTTGCTATGATTACGCTTCTCTATTTGCCGCAATGCTGCGGAGTGTAGATGTTCCTGCTAAGTTGGTAATGGGGAATACAAGCTACGTTACGCAATATCATGCCTGGAACGAAGTGTTGCTTAATGGGAAGTGGGTTACCATTGATACTACAGTGGATGCAGGACTTGCAAAGAGTGATAAGAAAACCGATTTAATTAAAGCCTCAAGCAAATATACTGCGGCAAAATACTATTAAGTTCGTCGCTAGAAAGATAACTCTATTAAATAAACAACTAGCTTAATTATTAAGCTAGTTGTTTATTTTTATATTAGGGGTTGCTTTTCTATTAATAGTTGGGGTATTATAGGTAAGCGTTGTTAGACAGCGTACAGGCGATATAGACGAGGCTGATAAAAAGCTTCGAAAAATAAAGCTTGCATTTCTGAAAACAACATGATATAGTATAAGAGTTGCTGCTGAGACATTAAACGGCGCCAACGAGAACTTGATCTTTGAAAACTGAACAACGAGTGAGTAGGAAATCACGTAAGTGAAATCCAAAATTAGAGAATTAATTTTCTCGTCAGATGTTTCAAAATGAGCATATCGCTCTTTTCAATACTAATTGGAGAGTTTGATCCTGGCTCAGGACGAACGCTGGCGGCGTGCCTAATACATGCAAGTCGAGCGGAGTTACTTTGAAAGCTTGCTTTCAAAGTAACTTAGCGGCGGACGGGTGAGTAACACGTAGGCAACCTGCCCTTCAGACTGGGATAACTACCGGAAACGGTAGCTAATACCGGATAATTTCTTTTTTCTCCTGAGAGAAGAATGAAAGACGGAGCAATCTGTCACTGAGGGATGGGCCTGCGGCGCATTAGCTAGTTGGTGGGGTAACGGCCCACCAAGGCGACGATGCGTAGCCGACCTGAGAGGGTGAACGGCCACACTGGGACTGAGACACGGCCCAGACTCCTACGGGAGGCAGCAGTAGGGAATCTTCCGCAATGGGCGAAAGCCTGACGGAGCAACGCCGCGTGAGTGATGAAGGTTTTCGGATCGTAAAGCTCTGTTGCCAGGGAAGAACGTCCGGTAGAGTAACTGCTACCGGAGTGACGGTACCTGAGAAGAAAGCCCCGGCTAACTACGTGCCAGCAGCCGCGGTAATACGTAGGGGGCAAGCGTTGTCCGGAATTATTGGGCGTAAAGCGCGCGCAGGCGGCTATTTAAGTCTGGTGTTTAAACCTTGGGCTCAACCTGAGGTCGCACTGGAAACTGGGTGGCTTGAGTACAGAAGAGGAAAGTGGAATTCCACGTGTAGCGGTGAAATGCGTAGATATGTGGAGGAACACCAGTGGCGAAGGCGACTTTCTGGGCTGTAACTGACGCTGAGGCGCGAAAGCGTGGGGAGCAAACAGGATTAGATACCCTGGTAGTCCACGCCGTAAACGATGAGTGCTAGGTGTTAGGGGTTTCGATACCCTTGGTGCCGAAGTTAACACAGTAAGCACTCCGCCTGGGGAGTACGGTCGCAAGACTGAAACTCAAAGGAATTGACGGGGACCCGCACAAGCAGTGGAGTATGTGGTTTAATTCGAAGCAACGCGAAGAACCTTACCAGGTCTTGACATCCCTCTGAATCTGCTAGAGATAGCAGCGGCCTTCGGGACAGAGGAGACAGGTGGTGCATGGTTGTCGTCAGCTCGTGTCGTGAGATGTTGGGTTAAGTCCCGCAACGAGCGCAACCCTTAACTTTAGTTGCCAGCAAGTAATGTTGGGCACTCTAGAGTGACTGCCGGTGACAAACCGGAGGAAGGTGGGGATGACGTCAAATCATCATGCCCCTTATGACCTGGGCTACACACGTACTACAATGGCCGGTACAACGGGAAGCGAAGCCGCGAGGTGGAGCCAATCCCATCAAAGCCGGTCTCAGTTCGGATTGCAGGCTGCAACTCGCCTGCATGAAGTCGGAATTGCTAGTAATCGCGGATCAGCATGCCGCGGTGAATACGTTCCCGGGTCTTGTACACACCGCCCGTCACACCACGAGAGTTTACAACACCCGAAGTCGGTGGGGTAACCCGCAAGGGAGCCAGCCGCCGAAGGTGGGGTAGATGATTGGGGTGAAGTCGTAACAAGGTAGCCGTATCGGAAGGTGCGGCTGGATCACCTCCTTTCTATGGAGAATCGTTCTCTGCAATGAGAACATTCAAATCGGAAGCTCAGCTTCCAAAACTCAGGTTTAGGCCTGTTACTCACTCGTTGCTCAGTTTTGAGAGTTTAAGCTCTCAGTAAGACTTGATCCTTGAAAACTGGATACCGAAACGAATTTGCGTTTTAGAACATCTTTTAGCAACTTGTGCAAACAAGTAAATGTTATTAGTGAGATTTTTCTTCGGAAGAATCAAGGTTAAGCTAATAAGAGCACACGGAGGATGCCTAGGCGCCAGGAGCCGACGAAGGACGTGGCGAACAACGAAACTGCCTCGGGGAGCTGTAAGCAAGCTTTGATCCGGGGGTGTCCGAATGGGGAAACCCAGCTGTGGTAATTCGCAGTTACTCATTTCTGAATACATAGGAAATGTAGAGGCAGACCAGGGGAACTGAAACATCTAAGTACCCTGAGGAAGAGAAAACAATAGTGATTCCGTCAGTAGCGGCGAGCGAACGCGGAACAGCCTAAACCTAAGAGCTTGCTCTTAGGGGTTGTGGGACGTCTCACATGGAGTTACAAAGGAATATGGTAGGTGAAGAGGTCTGGAAAGGCCCGCGATAGAGGTAAAAGCCCTGTAACCTAAACTGTATTCTCTCCGAGACGGATCCCGAGTAGTGCGGGGCACGTGAAACCCCGTATGAATCCAGCAGGACCATCTGCTAAGGCTAAATACTACCTGGCGACCGATAGTGAAACAGTACCGTGAGGGAAAGGTGAAAAGCACCCCGGAAGGGGAGTGAAATAGAACCTGAAACCGTGTGCTTACAAAAAGTCAGAGCCCTATTAATGGGTGATGGCGTGCCTTTTGTAGAATGAACCGGCGAGTTACGTTTAACATGCAAGGTTAAGCCGAGAAGGTGGAGCCGCAGCGAAAGCGAGTCTGAATAGGGCGAATTAGTATGTGGACGTAGACCCGAAACCGTGTGATCTACCCCTGTCCAGGGTGAAGGTGCGGTAACACGCACTGGAGGCCCGAACCCACGTACGTTGAAAAGTGCGGGGATGAGGTGGGGGTAGCGGAGAAATTCCAATCGAACTCGGAGATAGCTGGTTCTCCCCGAAATAGCTTTAGGGCTAGCCTCGGTATAAGAGTAGTGGAGGTAGAGCACTGATTGGGTGCGGGGTCCGCAAGGATTACCAAGCTCAGTCAAACTCCGAATGCCATATACTTATTGCCGGGAGTCAGACAGTGAGTGCTAAGATCCATTGTCAAAAGGGAAACAGCCCAGACCATCAGCTAAGGTCCCCAAGTGTGTGTTAAGTGGGAAAGGATGTGGAGTTGCACAGACAACCAGGATGTTGGCTTAGAAGCAGCCACCATTGAAAGAGTGCGTAATAGCTCACTGGTCGAGTGACTCTGCGCCGAAAATGTAACGGGGCTAAACACACCACCGAAGCTATGGCTAGATACTATGTATCTGGGGTAGGGGAGCGTTGTGTAGGGGTTGAAGGTGTACTGAAAAGAGCGCTGGACACTACACAAGTGAGAATGCCGGTATGAGTAACGAAAAGATCAGTGAGAATCTGATCCGCCGAAAGCCCAAGGTTTCCTGAGGAAGGCTCGTCCGCTCAGGGTAAGTCGGGACCTAAGGCGAGGCCGAAAGGCGTAGTCGAAGGACAACAGTTTGAAATTACTGTACCACCGTAATCCGCTATGAGCGATGGGGTGACGCAGGAGGGTAGTGACGCGGACTGATGGATGTCCGTCTAAGCAGTGAGGCTGATGTGTAGGCAAATCCGCACATCGATAAGGCTGGGCTGTGATGGGGAGCGAAAATTATAGTAGCGAAGGTCATGATCTCACACTGCCAAGAAAAGCCTCTAGCCAGGAGAAGGTGCCCGTACCGCAAACCGACACAGGTAGGCGAGAAGAGAATTCTAAGGCGCGCGGAAGAACTCTCGTTAAGGAACTCGGCAAAATGACCCCGTAACTTCGGGAGAAGGGGTGCCCCGGTAGTGTGAATAGCACGAGGGGGCCGCAGTGAAAAGGCCCAAGCGACTGTTTAGCAAAAACACAGGTCTGTGCGAAGCCGCAAGGCGAAGTATACGGGCTGACGCCTGCCCGGTGCTGGAAGGTTAAGGGGAGTGGTTAGGGGTAACCCGAAGCTATGAACCGAAGCCCCAGTAAACGGCGGCCGTAACTATAACGGTCCTAAGGTAGCGAAATTCCTTGTCAGGTAAATTCTGACCCGCACGAATGGCGTAACGACTTGGGCGCTGTCTCAACGAGAGATCCGGTGAAATTTTAATACCTGTGAAGATGCAGGTTACCCGCGACAAGACGGAAAGACCCCATGGAGCTTTACTGCAGCTTGATATTGAATTTGGGTACGATCTGTACAGGATAGGTGGGAGCCGTAGAAATCGGAGCGCAAGCTTCGGTGGAGGCGCCGTTGGGATACCACCCTGATCGTATCTAGGTTCTAACCTAGTGCCCTTACCGGGTACGGGGACCGTGTCAGGCGGGCAGTTTGACTGGGGCGGTCGCCTCCTAAAGAGTAACGGAGGCGTTCCAAGGTTCCCTCAGAATGGTTGGAAATCATTCGCAGAGTGCAAAGGCATAAGGGAGCTTGACTGCGAGACCTACAAGTCGAGCAGGGACGAAAGTCGGACTTAGTGATCCGGTGGTACCGCATGGAAGGGCCATCGCTCAACGGATAAAAGCTACCCTGGGGATAACAGGCTTATCTCCCCCAAGAGTCCACATCGACGGGGAGGTTTGGCACCTCGATGTCGGCTCATCGCATCCTGGGGCTGAAGTAGGTCCCAAGGGTTGGGCTGTTCGCCCATTAAAGCGGTACGCGAGCTGGGTTCAGAACGTCGTGAGACAGTTCGGTCCCTATCTGTCGTGGGCGCAGGAAATTTGAGAGGAGCTGTCCTTAGTACGAGAGGACCGGGATGGACGTACCGCTGGTGCACCAGTTGTTCCGCCAGGAGCATGGCTGGGTAGCTACGTACGGACGGGATAAGCGCTGAAAGCATCTAAGCGTGAAGCCCCCCTCAAGATGAGATTTCCCAATTAGTAAGACCCCTTGAAGACGACGAGGTAGATAGGTTGGAGGTGGAAGTGCAGTAATGCATGGAGCTGACCAATACTAATCGGTCGAGGGCTTATCCTATACGTAGAATGCAGATTCGTTTCGGATTCAGTTTTCAGGCATCAAGCCTGTAACACGCTTAGAAATTCATTGTCACTTCTGGTGATGAACCGAATTTCACGCGGCAGCGTCTGTTTCACAGACGCATGTTTGGTGGCGATAGCGGAGGGGTTCCACGCGTACCCATCCCGAACACGACCGTTAAGCCCTCCAGCGCCGATGGTACTTGGACCGAAGGGTCCTGGGAGAGTAGGACGTTGCCAAGCACACGAAGCCATTGTTGATTTATCAACAATGGCTTTTTTGTTCCCTTTACCGCTTAATTTTAAAAATGTGGATAAGTTATGGGGAATTAACGAAATTATAAAAGTTACTAACATGTGGATGAAATAATAAAATATATTCAAAAATGAAAGTAGTCCCCAATTTATGTGGATAGAGCAGTGGTATATGTGGATACTTCAAGTAAATGCAAGGATATTTTGCATGGCAGGAGGATAAACAATGGACAACAGTAGCAATCTTGTGTGGATAGAAGATTTTTCTGTACATGCGAGCGACACGGATTATCGTTCGCAGGGTAAGTTATCCTTTATTCTGGATATCATGCAATGTGCGGCAGACTTCGCAGTGGGTAATTTGGGGATAAGTGTGGAAGAAATTCTGAATGCAGGAATGGGCTGGATGATGATTACGTTAGATCTTGATTTTAAGCGTATTCCCCGCCCGAATGATGTGCTTAGCGTACATACCTGGAGTAAAGGAACTAAAGGGGCACTGTGGCAACGGGATTATCGTATTTTCGATGCAGATCATATAGAAATCGCCACAGCACGATCCATATGGGCTTTAGTAGATATTGAGAAGAGAAAGATACTTAGACCGAATGCCCTTCCGGTTCAGGTTAAGCACTATAATGGCGATTCAGTAGGCGATATGCCTGTTAAGGTAACGATCCCTTCTGATATTACTATGGAAGAAGCTTATCGGTATCAGGTAAGATATAGTGGGCTTGACAGCAACGGACATTTGAATAATGCCCGATACGGGGATTTATGTTGTGATGCGCTCACTTTAGCGGAATGGGATAATGCAGAGTTCACACGCTTCCGGATTACTTATCTACAAGAAGCTAAGTTTGGGGATGAACTGACTATTTTACGTTCAGCTGTAACGGATGATGGTATATATGTACGCGGTCAGAATAGTGATACTGTATATTTTGAAGCATGTATAGCGTTAAAAAGTGTCCAATAGTACGAATAAGTAAGTAATTTATAAATATGGAATATTATTATAAAAGCGATTTCTCCGAACATCAATCGGGGCAATCGCTTTTTTTATTGAAAACGGATGATGTTTCTAACATATTTGGAAATTTTTTTTGAGCCTGTCACAATTAAAGGGATCACATTCGTTATATAGTTGTAGTCAATAACAAGGAGGTGATTCTTTGGAACGTCGCAGCCCCGGGGTCCAAGTGAATCAAACAATAATTGAAGAGGCTATCGATCAGGTTCTTGCGGGTAACCGCGAAGCCTATAGAACTATAATACAAGCCTATGAAAGAAAGATTTATACGTATTGCTATTATATTTTGAGAAGTCATGAAGAAGCAGAGGATGCTGTGCAAGATATATTTGTAAAAGTGTATCAGGAACTCAGACGTTATGAGAAACGAGTCTCTTTTAGTGCATGGCTGTATAAAGTGGCCTATCATCATTGTCTGGATCAGGTTCGCAAACGCAAGCGAAGAAACCGTCTGTTGTCGCTATATAAAGAGCAGCAGCCCAAAGCCTATTATAATCCTAACGATGAGGAGCCATTGCAGAAGTTATTTATGGATGACCTGACAGCCGAAGAGAGCAATCTCCTGATTCTTAAGGTGGTTGAGCAGTACAGCTTTGAAGAAATGGGTCAGATTATGGATTGTAATTCAGCTACTTTACGCAAGAAATTTGAACGTCTACGCAAAAAGTTAGTCCGGCAAAGAATGAATGAAGGAGGCAGCCCTCATGGAGAAATGGCAAGATCGAACTGAAAGTCAGAAGATGGAGCACATTCGTCAAACATTCCAAAATCATGAAATGCCGGTAGACAGTTTCAGCGATTCAATTATGAAGCGGATAGGAGACGAGGGAATGGAAAAACGAGCGTCAAGAAAGAATGGAAATAAGTTTCTGAAAAAATCATTGGTGGCTGCCTCGGCAGCAGCAGTGTTGGGTGCGGGGATAATCGGTAGCGGATTTGTATCCCCGGTCATGGCTGAAACATTGAAGCAGATTCCTGTTGTAGGAAGTATTTTTAAGGGGATTGACGATAAAGGTCTAAATGCTGCTGAGGAAAAAGGATTATCTACTGCCCCTAACCAAAGCGTTACCCATGATGGAGTGACCTTAAAGGTTACCGATGCCTATTATGACGGCTCGCGGTTGGCTTTTGCGATTGAACGGGAAGGCATTGATAATGATAAGATGATGGCTGAGATGATTATTGAACCGATTGAGTTCGATCCATCGCTAACAGAACAACATGCGAAAGTGACAATGAACCAGTCCGAAAAAGGGTTGTTGGGTTCAGCAGAAGTGAAATTGCCGAATGGGAAAAAACTGGAGAGCCAAATGTCATCTTTTGGTGATGTTGAGGGAAAAAAGAATGCTATTTTATACGATTACAGAAATCTAAATAATATAGAGGCTTTGGGGGATGAATATGAATTAAGCATCAGTGTGCCGGTTACACAAATTGCAGAGCCTTTTGTAATCAAGGTGCCGGTGAAAAAAGTAACGGAAGGAATTATCAAGCTTGATCTGAACCAAACAAAAGAGGCAGAAGAATTCAGCTATACGATTACCAAGCTGGAATTAACTCCAGCCACAAGCAGATTACAGCTCAGCGAAGAAGGTAAAGCGCCAACTGTGAAAGAAAAGGATGGATACACAACCTCTGAAATGTTCTATGAAATCGTTGATGAACTAGGTAATGCGTTCTCATCGGGTGGTTCATTTAACTTGCCAGCTATAGTCTATCCTTTGGTAGACAAAGATTTCATACCGTTCGCGCAAACACCAAAGACAATTACAGTTAAGCCGTTTACTTACTCCATTGATGAAAATCATAAAGCATTAAGGGATGAAGAAGGAAAACAAGTTAAACATTATTATCCGGAGCTTGAACAAACGATTCAGGTGGAGCAAAAGTAACTATTAATCCCATAAGCAAAAAAAGCCCGTGTCTGCATAGCAGATACGGGCTTTTTGTTAAAAAATGAGAATTTATAAGCTGCAAAACTATAATATCTTTATATTTCTAAGAGTAACGGTTGTCATCTATAAAAGACGACAACGTAGTCTCTTCTTGTAAAAATTCTAATGGAATGTAGATTTCACTCACCGAGTTTTCGTTATCTGGTCCAAGGTACAATTCACCATAATATTCCAATTCAAATGGAATGGACATCCTGTATTCTGTTTTCGGCAGCCAGATTCCGTAGATATATTTATAGGTAGAAGGGATATCACAAGAGCGGCCTTTATGGATGAATTTCAGATAACGTATGGGTGGTAAGATCTGAAGGGGGAAAGTCTGATTGTGGTCTGCTTTTATAGGACTAAGCTCGCAGGCACACATGATCGAAAACCCATTACTCTCATAGTCATCTGGCCAGAAGCCAAGCTGATAATATTTTTCAGGCTGTATTCTATCCGATATAGTGGCTACCTTATTGAAAAGCAAAGGCCAAGTATCAGAAATGACGGAGAAATCTAGGTCTACTTTAACTACGGGTCCTTGAAGTATAATTTCTCCGAAATCAACGAGCTGGGGGGAGAGATCACTATCAGAAAGGACTTGAAGTAGATCCTGTTCATATAGTCTAGGGAGCAAAGGGAGTTTCGTTTCAGTAAGTCTTTTTCGAACAAGAGAGGGAGTCGTGTGCAGCATTCTTTTGAAGGCACGGGTAAAGGTCTCATAGTTACTAAAGTTATAGTCTAATGAAATGTCCTGGAGTGAACGTTCTGGCATTCGATGAATGTCTAAGGCTGCTTCAGTGATTTTGCGTCTGGCTATATAGTCGCCGGGTGCTATCCCAGTGACTGCTTGAAATAGACGGGTGAAATGATAAAGGGAGTATCCCATTTCTTTGGAGAGGACAGCTACAGGAAGAAACGTGGTTAAGCGATCCTCAATGAGATCTAAGGCTTGAATGATTAGTTGGCGATTGTTCAAGAGATGTCCTCCCATAACAGTTAATAGAAATGGTGTCTAGCACGATTACTTCAATGATTTGCTGTCCAGTCGCCCCAAACAGCAGCCCAATCGGGAACTGTCACTTCCATTACGCGATCTGCACTAGGAAAATAGGCTTTGATGTCGAGAACAGGTGTACCCGGATAGGCATCAAGCCCGGCCACCTCCACTATTCCAGAGTCTACATCGACAGAGAGGATTGCTGCTACACTTAGCCCAATCGGATTAGGGCGAATAGGGGAACGGGAAGCGAATACTCCAGTTAAGGTCGCATCATAAGGAGGCTGAATCTGTGTAGTCTGCCGGAAATGATCCTCTGCAAACTCATGCAGCCACCAAAGTACTTGGCAATGACTAAACTGAGATAAACCTTTAAGCGCTGGTCTGAATTCCGGGTTGATTTCAAGCCGCAAATTATGTGCTGTACCTCTAACCGATCCTATAGATAATATATTATAGCTTTCTTGTTCATTCATTGACTATGACTCCTTTCGGGTATCAGATATGATCTAGTGTATAACAGAGGCATACGGTAAAGCCTGACGATATTTGCTAACATTCATTTAATGCTATAATGAAATTTGATGTGGAAAGGGGAGCATTATGAAGACACTAGTATTGGCGGAGAAGCCGTCTGTTGCACGCGAGATTGCACGGGTCATGGGATGCAATAATAAACAGAAGAGTTATATTGAAGGTCCAAAATATGTGGTTACCTGGGCGCTGGGTCATTTGGTCGGCCTGGCAGAGCCAGAGGATTATAATAAAAAGTTTGCAACTTGGGCCTTGGAGGATCTGCCGATTTTGCCGGAGAAGACCAAGCTGAAGGTGCTGCGGGAGACCAACCAGCAATATAAAGCTGTCCAGCACCTAATGAAGCGTCAGGACATTGAGGAGCTTATTGTTGCTACAGATGCTGCCCGTGAAGGGGAGCTGCTGGCTCGTTGGATTATGAATATGGCAGGGTGGAAAAAGCCATTCCGGCGGTTATGGATATCCTCGCAGACTGATAAGGCAATTAAAGAGGGATTTGCAAAACTCCGTCCGGGCCGGGAATTTGATCGGTTGTATGAATCTGCACGTTGCCGCGCAGAGGCGGATTGGATGATTGGACTGAATGTCACAAGAGCTTTGACCTGTAAGTTCGGTTCGCCGCTCTCAGCAGGACGGGTACAAACGCCGACATTAGGGATGATCATGGATCGTGAACAGGAGATTACGGGTTTCCGTTCCGTCGATTTTGAGACGCTGACTGCTGATTTTGGGGATTTCCAAGCGGCATGGCGGGCCAGTAACGGTGATGGTCGAATATTCGAAAAGGATAAGACAGCCAGCTTAAAGGATAAGCTTACAGGACGCAGCGGCCGTATTATTAAGGTACAGAAGAGTGAGAAAAGTGAACCTCATCCACTGGCTTATGATCTGACTGAACTGCAGCGTGATGCGAACCGGAAGTTCGGCTTCTCCGCGAAGCAGACCTCCAGTGTGCTGCAGCGGTTATATGAGCAGCATAAACTTGTCACATACCCGCGTACGGACAGTCGTTACTTAACTTCAGATATGACGGGCACACTCAAGGAAAGACTGGATAGTGTTGCGGTCGGTCCATATGCAGCGTTAGCACGTCCATTGCTGCGCAAGCAGCTGCGGATTACGAAGCGAATCGTGGATGATAGTAAAGTCAGTGATCACCACGCTATTATTCCTACAGAACAGACCGTATTGTTAAATGGTCTGAGTACTGAAGAACGTAAGTTGTATGATCTGATTGTGCGGCGTTTTATAAGCTTGTTCTATCCGCCAGCTCGTTATGATGCGGTAGCTGTAACCGTCAATGTGGAAGGCGAAAGCTTCCATGTCAAAGGGACGACAGTAAAAGATGCCGGCTGGCGCGAAGTATACGGCGGAGATATGAGTAGTGATGACGAGGAGGAATCTGCGGACGAGCCGGCAGCGGGCAGTGTAAAGCTGCCTGAGCTGCGCGAAGGGGCTGCTGTCACGATTGGCCGCTGTATGGTGCGTGCTGGCCGAACACAGCCACCGAAGCGTTATAATGAAGCTTCGCTGTTGACGCAAATGGAGAAGCACGGCCTCGGAACCCCGGCTACACGCGCGGATATTATTGAGAAGCTGGTAAGCTCCGATACAATTGAGCGGCAAGGTAATCTCCTGCATCCGACAGGAAAAGGTAAGCAGTTAATCGAGCTGGTATCCACTCAGCTACGAACCCCGGATCTAACCGCACGTTGGGAAGCTGAGCTGGAGAAAATAGCGCGTGGTCAAGGCAAACCGGAGCTCTTTTTACAAGGTATCCGCGGTATGGCACAGGAATTGGTAACAGGTGTGAAAACTAGCGGAGCAGAATATAAGCCGCATAATGTCTCTAACAGTCATTGTCCGGAATGCGGTACAAGACTGCTCGAGAAGAAGAGCAAACGAGGGAAGCTGCTGGTGTGTCCTGCAGATAACTGTGGTTACACCCGTGCAGGTGAGAAAAGACTATCGAATCGCCGCTGCCCACAGTGCCATAAGAAAATGGAGCTTAAAGAGGGTAAAGCAGGCATGTTCGTACAATGTCTAGGCTGTGGAATCACAGAGACCTTAGATAAGGATCACAAGCATGTTAATAAACGTGAACAGCAAAAGCTGGTGCAGCAATACAGCAAGCAGGAAAGCATTGGTTCTAACCTTGGGGAACTGCTGAAAGCAGCGCTTGAAGGACAAAAGAAGGATAAGTAGTAGGAATCATCGGATGGTTAGCTTCAATTAAAACGAATGATTAGAATAATGAAGGCTGCTGAGTGTGCTCAGCAGTCTTTTTTCTGTCCTAGTAAGTTTATGTGGTCTACGGATAGGCTTTGAATTAGAATGGTAAGCAAATGAGTGGAGCAGGTGATTAGGTGGCAGCTGAGCAGCAGGCGAATCCGTTGAAAGCGGCAGATCGCCCACAGGGGCAAGGAAGCAGCAGGTTTTTCTTTTTGGTTATTGTATTTATGTTTTGGTTCTCTTCTTATATTTATGTGCCGGTGCTTTCACCATATGTTGAGCATTTGGGAGCATCGTATTTTATGGTGGGCATGGTGCTTGGGATATATGGGTTAATGCAGATCCTATTCCGTATACCCATTGGCATCGGTTCAGATTATTTAAATAGGCGGCGGCCGTTTATCTATCTGGGATTGATTGCGAGTGGAGTCAGCTGTTTTCTTTTTATGTGGGGAGCACAGCCGGGTTGGGCGTTGGCAGCACGTGCGGTATCCGGGATAGCAGCATCGGCATGGGTTGTGTACTCTGTGATGTTCGCAGGTTATTTTCCAAAAGAGGAAGCTGGAAAAGCGATGGGCATGCTGCAATTCACTACAGTAATCGCCCAATTGACCAGCATGATGATCAGCGGCTATATGGTAGAGCATTGGGGCTGGAATGCCCCCTTCCTGATTGGTGGAATTGTAGCTATTGCGGCACTAATACTTGCGCTTCGGTTACCGGAACAAAAGCAGGAAAAACGGCAAAATGCCATACAGATCAAGGAACTGGCTGGTGTCGTAAAGGAACCTCTGCTGGTAAGAGTATCACTGTTGTCTGTGCTGGCGCACTGTGTGCTATTTATAACGATGTTCGGATATACTCCGAACCAGGCGCTGAATATCGGAGCAAGCAAAGAAAGCTTGGGCTGGCTAACACTCGCTTTTATGATTCCGCATGCCATCGCAACGCTCTACGGCTCACGTCTGTTTGGAGGGCTGCTGGGTGATAGAGGGAAGCTTATGCTAGGCTTTGCGGGAAGCGCACTGTTTACGCTGCTCATTCCTTCTATGCCGACGTTAGCGGCGCTTTGTCTGACTCAGGTGGGGAATGGTTTTATGCAGGGACTTATTTTTCCGCTGCTGTTGAGTAAATCCGTATCAGAAATAGATCCTTTTAAACGGGCTACAGCTATGGGCTTCTATCAGGCCGTTTATGCGATAGGGATGTCAGCAGGGCCATTCGTAGCAGGTTGGATGAGCTCTGTATATGGCTTGACCGGAGGATTCTGGTTAGGTGGAATTGCGGCGGTGTTGGCTACAATTTTATCCTGGGTATGGATGAAGGATACGAAGCAGAAGCAGCTAAAAGAAACTTAAAGACTTGGCAGAGCGTGTAAGGATGATTGGTTTTTTGTGCAAAAGGGGAATATAATAGAGATAGGAAGCAAGGAGGAGGAGCCCGGGAGAATGGTCAAGGTTGTAATGTTGTGGTTTGTGGTAATTAATATAATCGGGTATGTAGTGATGTCCGAGGACAAGAACAAAGCCCGCAAAAGGCGGGAACGTGTACCTGAGAAAACACTTTTTCTGCTGGCAGCCATGGGCGGCGCACTAGGTGTGCTGATTGCCATGTACCGTAAGCGCCACAAGACGCGTCATACATCTTTCAGGATCGGAATTCCGCTTCTGCTGCTGCTGAATATCTTTTTGTACAGCTATTTTTTAAGATAATAGTCTTTAGGATTACAAACTAGAAAAAGAGGTGGCGTACATGTTATTCTCTAAAATTTTGCTAGCCTATGACGGTTCAAAGGCTTCTAATCAAGCATTGGAGCGCGCAATTGAACTCGCTAAAGTCACACCAGGTTCTATATTGCATGTCGTACACGCATTTGAATTCCCAAGATTTTTTATCGGAGAAGCTCTTGCACCATTACCAGCTTCAGTAAATAAAGAATATTATGATTTGGCAGTGCAGACAACCGAGGAAGTGAAGGGACGCCTTGAGGCTGAAGGCCTGAATGCTGAGGTTGAGCTTTTACAAGGATCTCCTGCGGAAGTGATTTTGAAATATGCTAAGGAAAATGCTATAGACATCATAGTTATCGGCAGCCGTGGGCTTGGCGGTATACGTGAATTTGTTCTGGGCAGTGTCAGCCATAATGTAGTACAAAGCGCTCGTATTCCAGTGCTGGTTGTAAAATAATATAGAGTTCAAAGGGACGCTGATAGCGTTCCTTTTTTTCAATTTAAGGCTGTACAGGTCTTAATCTGGAGCTTAAACACCATAGAGCGCTAGAGGTAGGAGCGTACGGAAAGAAGTACTTCTTCACAAAATATAAGGTTATTGAGAATTTAAATTCGCCCAAAAGCGAACATTTATTATGGTGATTTTACCAATGTTCGTGTTTGAGTTGACATCATGTGTAGGGGATTGTTAAACTGATGTCATGAAGAGCTCGTATAAAACCGGGAATATGGCCCGGAAGTTTCTACCCGGGAACCGTAAATTACCGGACTACGAGGAAATAGGATGCTAGAATGCGATAATGCAGTCCAGATAATGGAGTGATGCATTGTGCAGCTTTCCGCGCTTAATGCCAGTTTGGTGAGAGGCAAGCGGGAGTGTTTTTTCCTAATTCCTTTACTAGTCCGATCCTCCCGCAGCAAAATGCGTCTGGACATCGGGCTTTTTTAATATAAGGAATAAGTTACACATAATACATCAACCTTATATTATTAAGGAAAACGATAGTCATCCCTGAAGGACGAGAATGTAGTCTCTGCTTGTTCGGATTTACAAGATAAAGATATCTCATACTAGTGATTGGAAGGTAGGTCGAATCATGTCTGTGCAGGTAGCTGTCATCATGGGTAGTAAGTCGGATTGGGATACGATGGAGCACGCTTGTGGGGTGCTGGAAGAGCTGGGTTTGTCTTATGAGAAGAAGGTAGTATCCGCGCACCGTACACCGGACTTGATGTTCCGCTATGCGGAGGAAGCCGCTGGCCGCGGTATTCGTGTGATTATTGCAGGAGCAGGCGGCGCCGCACATTTACCGGGTATGGTGGCTGCAAAGACGATCCTGCCAGTGATTGGAGTGCCCGTGCAGTCGAAAGCACTTAATGGGCTGGATTCGCTGCTCTCCATCGTGCAGATGCCTGGAGGCATACCGGTAGCAACGGTAGCTATTGGTAAAGCAGGCGCTGTAAATGCGGGCCTGCTGGCCGCACAGATCATCGGAGCGTTCGACCCTGAAGTGCAGCAGCGTGTGCAGCTGCGTCGGGATGCGATCCGCGATGAAGTATTGGAAAGCAGCGACAGCTTATGAGGCCGGAGGAGCTGAAGCTGCAGGAGGCTGGCGGCGCAGCTTCGCCAGCCGCACAAGCGTCCGGTGCAGACACCGTCCGGACGCTGCTGCCCGGCTCGACCGTCGGCGTGCTCGGCGGCGGGCAGCTCGGGCGCATGATGGCGCTGGCCGGCAGCGCCATGGGGTACCGCTTCGTGGCGCTGGATCCTGCGCCGGATGCGCCTAGCGGTCAAGTTACGCCGCAGATTACGGCGGCGTATAACGACCGGGACGCGGCGCGGGAGCTGGCCCGCCGCGCGGACGTCATCACGTACGAGTTCGAGAACGTCGACGCGGGCGTAGCCGCGCTGCTGGCGGAAGAATCGTACGTGCCGCAGGGCAGCGCGCTGCTGTATACCACGCAGCATCGGCTGCGCGAAAAAGCCGCCATCGAGGCGGCGGGCGTTCCGGTCGCCCCGTACCGGAAGGTGGACAGCCTTGCGGAGCTAAAAGAGGCGGCGGCTGAACTTGGACTACCTTGTGTGCTCAAGACAGCCACAGGCGGTTATGACGGCAAGGGTCAAGCTGTGATTCGTCAGGAAGAAGAGCTGGAAGAAGCTTTCCGGCAGGTTGCACCCGGTGAGGTGATTCCGGAGCTGGTGCTTGAGAAGTTTGTAGCTTTTCAATGCGAAATATCCGTTGTTGCTGCACGTAGTGCATCTGGGGAGGTCAAAAGCTTCCCGCCTTCTGAGAACATTCATGTAAACAATATTTTGCATCTGTCCATTGTGCCTGCAAGAGTGTCAGCGGACATTCAGCGCAGAGCTTGCGAGCTGGCTGAGACTTTAATCGCAGGCCTGAATGCGGTTGGACTGCTTGCCGTGGAAATGTTCGTCACAGCGGACGGTGAATTGTTCGTCAATGAGCTGGCACCAAGGCCGCATAATTCCGGCCATTACACCATGGATGCTTGCGTGACCTCACAGTTCGAGCAGCATGTCCGGGCGATTTGTAATCTGCCGCTGGGCGATACAACGCTTTTGACACCTGTAGTTATGGTAAATGTATTAGGTCAGCATTTGGATGGTGCGATTAAAGCGACCTGTACACATGAGGAAAAAGATAATAAGCTGGGTATTGTACCTAAGCTTCATATATATGGCAAGACTGAGAGTAAGACTGGTCGTAAGATGGGTCATATCAATCTGCTGTGCAAGGATACCGGAGACGGCTTATCCTGGGTGGAGCAATCTAAACTTTGGAGGAACTAAAGAATATGATCGAACGTTACAGCAGACCCGAGATGCGGGCCATTTGGACTGAGGAGAATAAATTCAAAGCATGGCTGGAAGTGGAAATATGCGCTTGTGAAGCATGGGCGGAGCTGGGAGTCATCCCACATGAAGACGCTGCTAAGCTGCGTAAGGATGCTAAATTCGACATCGCACGTATTGATGAAATCGAACAGGAAACACGTCATGACGTAATCGCCTTTACTCGTGCGGTTTCCGAAAGCCTTGGCGCAGAACGCAAATGGGTACACTACGGCCTTACTTCCACAGATGTGGTGGATACAGCACTGGGTTACTTGTTGCGTCAAGCGAATGAGATTCTAGAGAAGGATATTATTAACTTCATTGAGATCCTTAAAGATAAAGCTATTGCTTATAAAGATACACCGATGATGGGCCGTACACATGGGGTTCATGCTGAGCCAACTACTTTTGGTCTGAAAATGGCATTGTGGTACGAAGAAATGAAACGTAACCTGGAGCGTTTCCGCCATGCTGCGAACGGTGTGCAATTTGGCAAAATCTCCGGAGCCGTGGGTACGTATGCCAACATCGATCCATTCGTAGAAGAATTTGTCTGCCGTAAGCTGGGTACAAGCCCTGCACCGATCTCGACACAAACTCTACAGCGCGACCGTCACGCTGAATATATGGCAGCTCTTGCTCTGGTAGCAACCTCGCTAGACAAATTCGCTACCGAAATCCGCGCTCTGCAAAAGAGTGAGATTCGCGAAGTAGAAGAAGCTTTTGCCAAAGGTCAAAAGGGTTCATCTGCTATGCCGCATAAACGGAATCCTATTGGCTGCGAGAATATTTCCGGTCTGTCCCGCGTGATTCGCGGACATATGGTTACAGCTTACGAGAACGTGCCGCTCTGGCATGAACGCGATATCTCGCACTCTTCAGTGGAGCGTATCATCCTTCCGGATGCAACAATGCTATTGAACTACATGCTGAACCGTTTCGGAAACATCGTGAAGAACCTGACTGTATTCCCAGAGAATATGAAGCGTAACATGAACCGTACCTTCGGCGTTCCTTTCTCTGGCCGGATCTTAACCAAGCTGATTGATAAAGGCTTCAGCCGCGAGCAAGCGTACGATACCGTTCAACCACGTGCGATGCAAGCTTGGGAAGAGCAAAAGCAGTTCCGTGATATCGTGGAAGCTACACCTGAAATCACTAATGTCCTCACCCCAGAAGAGATTGAAGATGCATTTAACCCTTCTTGGCACCTTAAGCATGTGGATACCATCTTCCGCAAGCTAGAACTTATCTAAGAAAAGATAAGTTAGTGGTGAACTAAGGAGCTAGGAATAGTACGAGCGGTTAAGGTTGTGCAGAATTGAAATGCAACTGGTCGATAAGGAACGGAGAGAAATTTTGGAACTGTAGAAGCGTTAGCGTTCGCCTTTATCCTCGGATTTCTACCACGTGCAGTGGTTCAAATCAGGAAATCTGAGGATAACAGCGATCGGAAGTCCAAACATTCCTCGGAGTTACGCCTTTGAGACTCTAAAAAAGATAAGTTAGTGGTGAACTAAGGAACTAGGAATAAAAGAAATCGGTCGAAGGAGTAATGGAGAGGAAGTTTGGAACTGTAGAAGCGTAGCGTTCGCCTTTATCCTCGGATTTCTACCGCGAGAAGCGGTTCAAATCAAGAAATCTGAGGATAACAGCGATCGGAAGTCCAAACATTCCTCGGAAGTGCTTCCTCCTAGACCAGCCCAACTTAGGAAGATCATTAGTTCAAGGGAGGAAAGGTCATGACATCATCGGCCGTATCCACAGCCGTGGAACTCATCAATGCGCCGCTGCTCTACAAAGGGAAGGTTCGTGAGCTATACGATTTAGGGGAAAATGTACTGATCGTAGTTACAGATCGGATATCTGCTTTTGACTATGTGCTGGACCCGGCAGTCCCTGAAAAGGGCAATGTGCTTAACCGTCTGAGCGCGTTCTGGTTCGGACAGACTAAAGAGCTGATGGAGAATCATGTCGTTCATATCGATGTGGATCTGCTCGGCGACGTAGTTAAGGACAAAGAGGCTCTCAGAAACCGTGTCATGGTGGTACGTAAAGCTGAGCGTATTGATATCGAATGCGTAGTGCGTGGATGCATCACTGGCGGCGGCTGGAGACAGTATCAAGAAACCGGCAAGGTAAATGGTATTGAACTTCCTGCTAACCTCCGCAAAAACGCGCTGCTGGCAGAACCGATTTTTACTCCTGCGGCTAAAAATGATGTAGGTCACGATGAGGATATTCCGTTTGAGAAAATGCAGGAATTAATCGGAGCTGATCTGGCGCTTGAGCTGCAGGAAAAGAGCTTAAAGCTGTTCGCTTTTGCTAGAGAGTATTGTGCTGAGCGTGGGATCATTCTTGCGGACTGCAAATTCGAATTCGGCTTGTTGGACGGTAAGGTGATTCTGATCGATGAGATTTTTACACCGGATGCTTCCCGCTTCTGGGCTAAGGATAAATACGCGCTTGATATTGAAATTGATAGTATGGATAAAGAGCCTGTTCGTACGTATCTATCTGCATCTTCCTGGGACAAGAATAGTAAACCTGATCCGCTCCCACTGGAAGTAGTAGAAGAAACTACACGGCGTTATCTGGACATTTATCATCGTCTTACTGGCAAGTCTTTATAGTTCAACATAGTGTGTGCACTCATGGGAATAAATTCAGTATATATTTTTGAAGCTAAATGTACTCATTGTAGAATTTCAGTTTCAGAGGGTATGCTCATTAAAATTTAGGAGGAACTACAAGCATATGTTAAAAGCGACGGTATATGTCACCATAAAGAAAAGCGTTCTTGATCCACAAGGGGTAGCAGTACAAGGAGCACTTCATTCGGTAGGCTTCCAAGAAGTTGAAAGCTTGCGTATCGGGAAATATATGGAGCTGACTTTGGATACGGATAACCGTGCTGAAGCGGAAGTTCGTCTCAAGGAAATGTGCGAAAAGCTACTTGCCAACACGGTGATCGAGGATTACCGCTACGAATTGGAGGACTAAACGACATGAAATTTGCTGTACTTGTCTTCCCAGGCTCCAACTGTGATATTGATTGCTACAAGGCGGTAGAGGACAGTCTCGGCGAACCAGTCGATTATGTGTGGCATACAGCGACGGATTTGTCGGCGTATGATTGCATTTTGGTTCCAGGCGGATTCTCATATGGTGATTACTTGCGCTGTGGCGCGATTTCGAGATTTGCTCCTGTTATGGCGGAAGTTGCTAAAGCAGCAGAGCAAGGGAAATATGTGCTAGGCATTTGCAATGGGTTCCAAATTCTTACTGAGGCTGGTTTGCTGCCAGGTGCGCTTCGCCGCAACATGTCGATGAAGTTCCGCTGTCACGATACAGTGCTTAAGGTTGTTAATAATGAAACCCCATTTACTATTGACTATGCTAAAGATGAAGAAATCATCATCCCAATCGCACACGGTGAAGGAAACTACTACTGTGATGACGAGACTTTGGCAGAGCTGAAAGCTAACAATCAGATCGTGTTTACCTATAGCGATAATCCTAACGGCTCCGTAGCCGATATTGCGGGTGTTAGTAACGTACAAGGGAATGTGGTTGGCATGATGCCTCACCCTGAGCGCGCGGCTAATAGTTTACTTGGTTCAGAAGACGGCAAAAGAATGTTTACATCCATACTGAAGACTTGGAGGGATCGTCATGACGCAGCAAGTATCCGTTAAGGAACCGACCGCAGAACAGATTGCGGAGCAGAAAATTTACAGCCAGTTCGGTGTGTCGGACAGCGAATATGAGCTGATCAAGTCTTTTATGGGACGTTTGCCGAACTACACTGAAATCGGCGTATTCAGCGTAATGTGGTCCGAGCACTGTGCCTATAAGAACTCCAAACCCCTCCTGAAACGTTTCCCAATTTCCGGACCACGTGTCCTGATGGGACCTGGCGAGGGTGCAGGGATTGTAGATATCGGTGACAACCAAGCGGTTGTTTTCAAAATCGAAAGTCATAACCACCCTTCAGCGGTAGAACCTTTCCAAGGTGCGGCAACGGGTGTCGGCGGGATTATTCGTGATATTTTCTCCATGGGCTCCAGACCTATCGCAATCCTCAATTCACTACGTTTCGGGAAGCTGGAAAGTGATCGAGTGAAGTATTTGTTCGAACATGTAGTGTCTGGTATTGCTGGTTATGGTAACTGTATCGGGATTCCAACGGTTGGCGGCGAAATCATGTTTGATGATAGCTATGACGGCAATCCGCTAGTTAACGCAATGTGTGTGGGTCTGATCGATCATGACAAAATCCAACGTGGTGTAGCTAAGGGCGTAGGCAACCCTGTCTTCTATGTAGGCCCTCCTACAGGACGTGATGGAATTCATGGTGCTACTTTTGCATCGGTAGAGCTTAGTGAGGAATCAGAAGCTAAACGTACCGCTGTACAAGTCGGCGATCCATTTATGGAAAAGCTCGTTATGGAATCTTGTCTAGAACTGATCGACAGCGGCATCGTTATCGGGATTCAGGATATGGGCGCAGCGGGTCTTACATGCTCTAGTGCGGAGATGGCAAGTAAAGCAGGCAATGGTCTGGAGCTGTATCTTGATCAGGTGCCACAACGTGAAGAGGGCATGACGCCTTACGAAATGATGCTTTCAGAATCACAAGAACGGATGTTGTTCGTCGTTGAGCCGAAGGATGAGGCCCAGGCACAAGAGATTTTTGACCGCTGGGGTGTTATCTGCTGTAAAGTCGGTAAAGTTACGGATGATGGCCGCTTGAAATTGTATCATCACGGCGAGGTTGTTGGTGACATGCCAGTAACGGCGCTCGTGGATGAGTGTCCAGTATATAACAAACCTTCTGAGGTTCCTGCTTATTATATTGCGAATGAAAAGGTAGATACCCTTCGTTATGAGGAAGTTACGGATCTGGGCGGTGCATTGCGTACAGTACTTGGATCACCAACCGTAGCAAGTAAAGCATGGGTATACAATCAATACGATTACATGGTGCGGACGAGCACAGCTGTACGTCCTGGATCTGACGCGGCTGTAGTTACCATTCATGGTACTCGTAAAGGACTTGCGATGACTACAGACTGTAATGGCCGTTATGTTCATCTTGATCCTGAAGTGGGTGGACGTATTGCAGTCAGCGAAGCGGCACGTAACATCGTTTGTTCCGGTGCTGAACCGCTGGCTATTACGGATAATCTGAACTTTGGAAATCCTGAGAAGCCTGATGTGTTCTGGCAAATGGAGCGTGCGGTTGATGGTATGGCTGAAGCATGTCGTGTGCTGGATACTCCGGTGATCGGTGGTAATGTCAGTCTTTATAACGAAAATACTACGGGTTCCATCTATCCAACGCCGGTTGTCGGCATGGTTGGTTTAGTAGCGGACACGGATCATATTACGACTCAAGGGTTCAAGCAAGAAGGAGATTCCATTCTTCTGCTGGGAGTGACCAAGGCTGAGCTGGGCGGCAGTGAATTCCAATATGCTGTTCATGGTGTGACCGAAGGTCGTCCTCCGGCTTTGGATTTGGCTACTGAGAAAAAACTGCTGAATGCAGTCCTTACCTCAATTCGTGGCGGTCTGGTGCGTTCCGCACATGACTTGTCCGAAGGTGGACTTGCCGTAGCGCTTGCAGAGAGCTGTATCAGCGGCGGAATCGGAGCGAACGTTGAGCTTTCAGCTAATGGTCTTAGATCTGATGTAGCATTGTTCAGCGAAAGCCAATCACGCATTGTGCTGACAGCAGCTCCTGAACGTGCCGAAGAGCTGAAAGCAGCGATTGCAGCCAGCGGTGTTCCCGTGGAGATCATCGGAACTGTAGGTGGAGACAGACTGCGCGTAAATCTGGACGGCGTGTCCGCACTAGATGAAGCTGTAGCAGAATTGAAATTCGTTTGGGAGGATGCTATTCCATGTCTTATGAAATAAAGACCGGGAAAGAGCAGGAGACTCCTATCCTGTGGACTGGTGACTTTTACAATGAAGGAACGGGCTCGGGAGATATTTTTGACACATTAAAAGAAGAATGCGGCGTTTTCGGGGTCTTCGGACACCCGGAAGCGGCGTCCATGTCTTATTACGGCTTACACGCCTTACAACACCGTGGAGAAGAAAGTGCGGGAATCTGCGTAGCAGACGGTCGCGATTTCAACTATCACCGCGGGATGGGGTTAGTAAAAGAAGTATTCGACAAGGACAAAATTGCCTCATTGGTTGGAGACATGTCCATTGGGCATGTACGTTATTCCACTAGTGGAGACAGTCGCTTAACCAATGCGCAGCCACTGGTATTTAAATATCGTGACGGCGATTTGGCAATTGCTACGAACGGCAACATAGTAAATGAACCGTTGATCCGCAAACAACTGGAGCAAAGCGGATCGATCTTTCAAACTACGAGTGATACAGAAGTGCTGGCGCATTTAATTGCCCGTTCGCCAAAGGATTTTGTTGAAGCGGCAAAAGATGCGCTGCAGCAGCTCGTTGGCGGGTTTGCTTTTCTGCTTATGACAAATGATAAGTTAATTGTCGCTTCAGATTCCCATGGCTTGCGTCCGCTAGTGATGGGACGGATTGGTGAAGCTTATATTTTTGCTTCCGAGTCCTGCGCATTAGAGGTCATTGGGGCACAGCTGGTTCGAGATATTGAGCCGGGTGAACTGCTAGTCCTCGACAAAAACGGTCTCTTGGAGGACCGTTTTACCGAACCCAAACGTAAAGCGCTGTGCGCGATGGAGTATATTTACTTCTCACGCCCAGACAGTGATATGAACGGCTCTAACCTGCACTCCGCCCGTAAGCGGATGGGTAGCCGCATGGCACTGGAAGCTTTTGTCGATGCTGATCTCGTAACCGGTGTGCCGGATTCCAGTATTTCAGCAGCCATCGGGTATGCCGAGCAAACGGGAATTCCTTATGAGCTTGGGCTCATTAAGAATAAGTACACTGGACGGACCTTCATCCAGCCGAGCCAAGAACTGCGTGAGCAAGGTGTGAAGATGAAGCTGAGCGCCGTGCGCAGCGTAGTTGATGGCAAACGTGTCGTTATGATCGATGATTCTATCGTTCGTGGCACGACCTCACGCCGAATCGTCAATCTGCTTAGGGAAGCGGGAGCTGTTGAAGTGCATGTGCGGATTACTTCGCCACCGTTCAAGAATCCTTGCTTCTACGGCATTGATACACCAGACCGCCGCGACCTCATCGCGTCCTACAAGACCATTGAGGAAATGTGCGAAGAGATCAACGCCGATTCCCTGGCATTTTTGTCGCCGGAAGGCTTAATCTCTTCCATTGGTGGACACAACAAAGATGACTACAAAGGCGGACTTTGCCTTTCTTGCTTTGATAATGATTACCCGACACAGGTGGATTTTGGCGGGGCAGAGAAAGATGGCTGCTCGTGTTGACATCCCCCTAAGTCCCCCTTTCAAAGGGGGATTCCGAAGGGCTCTGCCCTCCGGCCACCCGAAAGCTCGGCGGTAGGAGTTAGGTTATAACTTGCTAAGAAGACTTGGGTACGAGTGCTCGCTTTGTCCCTGTGTGCTGCGCACGGACGGGACACGCTTTACGGCGCTCCGCCCCCCGGCTGCATCCGCCGCCGGGACTGGCTCGCCAAGCTTCCCTCTGTTTGCTTCGCAAATACGAGGGCCGCTTGTCTCGCTAAGGTGGCGCTCGGTTGCACCCTAAGCGCCAAGAGCAGCTCCCCAAGCTCGTCCCTGTTTGCTACGCAAATGCGCTACTCGCTTGTTTCGCTAGAAGAGGTTGCATGGCGCAGCTCATGCACCGAGGTCTTGAGGTCCGTGTGCAAGGCGCGCACTGCGGCTTGCAATAGGGACAAACCGGTGGTTGGAGGGAGTTATGGAGAGGAAGTTTGGAACTGTAGAAGCGTAGCGTTCGCCTTTATGGTTGGATTTCTACCGCGAAGAGCGGTTCGAATCAGGAAATCCAACCATAACAGCGATCGGAAGTCCAAACATTCCTCGCAATAACTCCCCTGCAACCACCCAAAAGCCGAATGCGCCCAAACGCGCTCTAAACTATTAAAAGATGAGGTGTCCAATAGTGTCGGAAGCTTATAAAAACGCCGGAGTGGATATTGCGGCTGGTAATGAAGCGGTAGAACGCATGAAAAAGCACGTAAAACGTACTTACCGTCCAGAAGTAATGACGGATCTTGGTGGGTTCGGAGCGCTGTTTGGCCTCAATAAAGATAAATATGAAGAGCCAGTGCTTGTATCGGGAACCGATGGTGTAGGCACAAAGCTCAAAATCGCGTTCGCGGCAGATCGCCATGACACGATTGGCATCGATGCTGTAGCTATGTGCGTGAACGACATTGTAGTGCAAGGCGCAGAGCCACTCTTTTTCCTCGACTATCTGGCTTGCGACAAAGTGGTGCCGGAGAAAATCGAGGCTATCGTAGCCGGAATCGCTGAAGGCTGTCACCAAGCGGGTTGTGCACTGATTGGCGGCGAAACGGCTGAGATGCCGGGTATGTATTCAGCAGGTGAATATGATATTGCTGGATTCACAGTGGGCGTAGCTGACAAAGCGAAGCTGGTAACAGGCGCTAACATCGCTGCTGGAGACACAGTGATTGGTCTGGCTTCCAGTGGTGTGCACAGCAATGGCTTCTCGCTGGTGCGCAAGCTTTTGCTTGAGCAAGAGGGTTATGGCCTGAATGACGTGCTTCCTGAGCTTGGTGCTCCGCTGGCGGATGTACTCCTTGCACCAACTAAGATTTATGTGAAGCCTTTGCTGGCACTGCTGGAGCAGCTTCCGGTAAAAGGTATGGCTCATATTACGGGTGGCGGATTCATCGAGAATATCCCACGCGTATTGCCTGATAATGTAGATGTGGAGATCAATTACGGATCGTGGCCGATTCTGCCAATCTTCGGGTTGATGCAGAACAAAGGTAACGTAAGCAACCGTGATATGTTCACTACTTTTAATATGGGAATTGGTCTTGTTCTGGTAGTTAGCGCTGCTGATGGAGAACGCGCTCTTGAACTGCTTAAAGCTAGCGGAGAAGAGGCGTATATCATTGGTAAAGTAACAGAAGGGGAACGCAAAGTAACCTTTACTGGAGCTGAAGTGTGATGCAATCAAGTCGAATCGCTGTTTTTGCTTCGGGGCAGGGCAGCAATTTTGCAGCACTGATCGAGGCACAGAAAGCAGGTTTGCTTGGAGACGGCAGGATTGAATTGCTTGTCTCGGACAAGCCGGAAGCGCCTGTAGCACAACGTGCGGAGGATGCGGGAATTCCCGCCCTCTTGCTGCGGCCAAAAGACTTCGCCAGCCGTGAACTCTACGAAGCAGAGATTGTAGCAGAGCTTCAGCGGCGGGAAATCGGGCTGGTTGTGTTGGCAGGGTATATGCGCCTCATTACACCAGTGCTTTTAACGCCGTATGCGGGTCGGATTATTAACATTCACCCATCGCTGCTGCCTGCTTTTGCTGGAAAGGATGCGATCGGACAAGCGCTGGATTATGGCGTGAAGCTGACGGGAGTCACTGTGCATTTTGTCGATGGAGGTATGGATACCGGGCCAGTTATTGCTCAGCGTAGCGTAGTTGTGTTGGATAACGACACGGCAGATTCATTGGCGGAACGGATTCATAAGGTTGAGTATGAGTTGTACCCTGAAGTGGTTGGCGCTTTTGCCAGCGGGAAAGTGGAACTGAGTGGAAGAAAGACGATTATCCGCGAAAAGTAAGCCACACTGTAGCCATTCGAAGTTTTGGATCGACATTTGGTGACAGGCGGAGAGATTTCAGGGTATTTCTCGGGAAATATTGCATAAGCGGCATTATGTGTCGTGTAGTAGGTAATAGAGTCAGATTCTTTCTT
Organism: Paenibacillus sp. FSL H3-0310; assembly: GCF_038002785.1. Lineage (NCBI taxonomy): Bacteria > Bacillati > Bacillota > Bacilli > Caryophanales > Paenibacillaceae > Paenibacillus > Paenibacillus sp. FSL H3-0310. The sequence goes on along the minus strand of NZ_JBBODC010000002.1, from coordinate 306,104 downwards.
ATAGTAATTTCCCAAGCTTTTAGATGTCATCACATTAAATCGCACGTACAACCCGAAGGAGGACTATTCAAAGTGAGTATCAAAAGAGCGCTAGTTAGCGTATCGGATAAACAAGGTATCGTGGATTTTTGCCGCGAGTTGTCTGCATTAGGCGTAGAGATTATTTCCACAGGTGGAACAAGCACGCTTTTGGCTAAGGAAGGTGTTCCAGTCATCGGTATTTCCGATGTTACAGGATTCCCGGAAATCATGGATGGACGTGTCAAAACCTTGCACCCGGCTGTACACAGCGGATTGCTAGCGGTTCGTGACAATGAGGAACACACGCGTCAAATGAAAGAGCTTGGTCTGGACTACATTGATCTGGTAGTAGTAAATCTGTATCCGTTCGCGGAAACCATTGCTAAACCGGATGTATCGTATGAAGAAGCCATCGAGAATATCGATATCGGCGGACCGACGATGCTGCGTTCTGCGGCGAAGAACCATGCTTTTGTAAGTGTAGTGGTAGATGCTAACGACTATGCTACAGTGCTTGAAGAGGTTCGCGCAGGTGGAGATACAACGCTGGAAACACGCAAACGTCTTGCGGCAAAAGTGTTCCGTCATACGGCGGCTTACGATGCCTTAATTTCCGATTATTTGGCTAATGTTACTGGCGAACCGCTTCCTGAGCGCTACACCGTGACTTATGAGAAAATTCAGGATCTGCGCTATGGCGAGAATCCGCATCAAAAAGCGGCTTTCTATCGCAAGCCTTTGGCTGCGGGGGATACTCTTACAGCAGCTGAGCAATTGCATGGCAAAGAATTATCCTACAACAATATCAACGATGCTAACGCAGCGCTGCAAATCGTGAAAGAATTTGAAGAACCTGCTGTCGTAGCCATTAAACATATGAATCCTTGTGGTGTAGGTGTCGGTGAAAGTGTATACGAAGCTTATCAAAAAGCTTACAACGCAGACCCAACCTCTATCTTTGGCGGAATTGTAGCCGCTAACCGGATTATCGATGCAGACACTGCTAATCTGCTGAAAGAGATTTTCCTCGAAATCGTATTGGCGCCAGGGTTTACGGATGAAGCACTGGAAATCCTTACGAAGAAAAAGAACCTGCGTTTGCTCAAAATCGGCAATCTTAGCACGGCTAGCGCGCGTAAGAGCAGCTTCGTAGTCACCTCTATTGATGGAGGAATGGTTGTACAGGAGAGCGATGTGCATTCTGTGAACCCGGATGATCTGCAAGTTGTTACGGACCGTAAGCCAACCGAAGAAGAATTGAAACAGCTGTTGTTCGGCTGGAAGGTAGTTAAGCATGTGAAATCTAATGCGATTGTATTAGCGGCGGATGATATGACAGTTGGCGTAGGTGCAGGGCAAATGAACCGCGTTGGCGCGGCAAAAATTGCGATTGAACAAGCTGGCGAGAAGTCCAAAGGATCAGTCCTTGCCTCTGACGCCTTCTTCCCAATGGGAGATACACTTGAAATGGCAGCTAAAGCAGGCATTACCGCAGTTATTCAGCCAGGCGGCTCCATTAAAGACGAAGAATCGATCAAGGTCGCGAATGAGTATGGAATTGCTATGGTCTTCACAGGCGTCCGTCATTTCAAACACTAGAACGCTGGGAGGATTTTATTCTAATGGATATTTTAGTGGTTGGCGGCGGCGGCCGGGAGCATACGATTATTTGGAGCCTGTCCCAAAGCCCCAAGGTTGGTAAAATCTATTGCGCACCCGGCAACGCCGGGATCGCGCAGCTAGCAGAATGTGTGCCTATCGGTGTGTTCGAGTTCGATCGTCTGACGGCTTTTGCCAAAGAGAAGGAAGTTGGCCTTGTCGTAATCGGACCGGATGATCCGTTAGCAGGGGGCATTGTGGATGCTTTTGAAGCACAGGCTATTCCAGTGTTTGGTCCACGTAAGAATGCAGCTGAGATCGAAGGCAGCAAAACCTTTATGAAGGATCTTTTGCACAAATATAATATTCCGACAGCAGCCTATGAAAAATTTGATGGCTATGAAGCTGCACTGGCTTACTTACGCGAGCAACCGCTGCCGATCGTAATCAAGGCAGATGGGCTTGCCGCAGGAAAAGGCGTGACCGTTGCCTATTCACGGGAAGAGGCAGAGCAGGCACTAGCTGATATTATGGTAACCAAAGTGTTTGGTGAGGCTGGTGCTCAAGTTGTCATTGAAGAGTTCCTAGCGGGTCAGGAAATGTCGATTTTGGCTTTTGTTGATGGAGAGACAGTTCGTCCGATGGCTGCCGCTCAGGATCATAAGCCCGCTTACGATGGAGATAAAGGTCCTAATACCGGTGGAATGGGTACCTATTCGCCTCTGCCGCATATCGACGAGGCGATTATCCAAGAAGCGATTGAGACCATCATTAAGCCAACAGCCAAGGCTATGGTAGCTGAAGGCCGTTCTTTCAGCGGCGTTTTGTTCGCAGGGCTGATGATTTCTCCAGAAGGTAAACCAAAGACCATCGAATTTAATGCCCGGTTTGGGGATCCGGAGACACAGGTCGTGCTGCCTAGATTGAAGAGCGACTTGTTAGAAATCTTTTTGGCAGTAACCGAGGGCAGACTTGCGGATATCGACATTGAATGGAGCGACGAAGCAGCGGTGTGCGTGGTTCTCGCTTCTGGAGGATATCCAGGCTCTTATCCTAAGGGAGTGCCGATCGAAGGGCTTGAGGACAGCCAAGGAGGGCTGATCTTCCATGCCGGTACAGCACGGGGGGCAGATGGCAGCTGGGTAACGAACGGCGGACGGGTCTTAGGCGTGGTAGGCCTGGGTGCTACGATTGCCGAAGCTCGTTCAGCAGCCTATGCTAGGGCTGAAGGAATCTCTTTTTCCGGGAAACAGAATCGCAGCGACATCGCTATGAAGGCTCTGGTATAAGGATAAAGCACTGTATCTAGCAATTTTTTGCGCTTTAAGTCCTAAAAAAGGACTGACAAGTGATAGAAGAAGTGCTATAATACTACACGTACGGGGGAAAATGTGCGGATATATACAGATAAGGGCCTTTCCGATCATGGGAAGGCCCTTTTAAATCGGAGTCCTTCAGACTTTGTGCAGTAACCTTATAAAGGATGCCTCGTGCCTGAAAATGTTGATACTTATAGTGCATACTAGCGATACGCTTATGGCGAATGGCTACTCACAGATTTAAGGGGGAATTCGTTTTGAGTAAGATTGGAAGAAATGATATGTGTCCTTGCGGAAGCGGGAAAAAATATAAGAAATGCTGCCTAGGGAAAGAAACTTCTGCAGTGGAATCCATCATGCGACTGGTAACAACGGAAGAATCCGCTGCTACTGTGGCTGTGGCCGAGAAACCAGAAGCGGCAGCAATTCCTGAAGCTAAGCTTACCCTAACTACGCTCAAAAAAAAGGTGTCACGTGATCTGAAATGGGAGCATCCGGCGCATGAACAATTGGCTCTGCATCTTATTGAGACCATGAGAGACAGCTATGACCGGGAGCTAATCTGGGAAGGCCTGGTTCTATGGAATGGTTATTCCCGTCACATCAAGCCTGCAGTGAAGAAAATGGGCTCCTTCTGTGCAGCTATCGAGTTTATCTTGTCTGAGGAATATGGATTCCTTCAAACTCAAGCTGATCTAGCGATCAAACATGAGGTTACTGCACCTACCATCTCCAGAAAAGTTAAAGAGATGCTTAATTATATCGAACAGTACGGCATGGGCGGGGCAGAGGAAGAATTACTTTTGCTCAACGTTTCAGGCACTCCGAAGGATCAGGAACAGGCTTTGCTGCAAAAAGCAATGGAAACTAAAGCATCCAATCGTCGGATCCAGCTAGCAGAAGCGGCATTGGAAGTTTATCCGGACAGTCCGGACGCCTATCTCATTTTGGCTGAGGAAGCCGAGAATGAAGCAGATGCCCGTGCTTATCTGAAAGCAGGGATGGAAGCGGGTGCGCGTGAGCTTGGAGAAGCCTTTTTCACTGAGAACAAAGGACATTTCTGGGGTCTTTACGAGACACGTTCGTACATTCGAATCTGCAAAAGCTACGCTGACTCCTGCTGGTTTAGCGGAGATGCAGAAGAAGCACAAAAGACGCTGGAGCACATTCTAGAATTGAACCCAGAAGATAACACAGGTGCACGTTACCTTCTAACGGCAACGTACCTTTACACTAATAAGCTTAAGAAGACTGAGAAGGTACTGGAGAAGTTCGGCAAGGATGCAGCAGCAACAGTAGCATATGACCGAATGGTTTTAGAATATAAGAAGAACGGGATCACTTCCCAGCTCAAAATGCTCTACCGCGTGGCGAAGAATGTGAACAAGCATGTGCCGGATTATCTGTTAGGTATCAAAAGATTGCCGCATAACCTGCCTGATTTTGTAGGCGTGGGTGACGCTAACGAGGCTATCGAATATGTTATTGTACATTCACGTTTGTGGACAAGCTTACCAGACCTGGTGAAGTGGATGCTGAAGCAACAGGACTAGTAGGTTTCATAGCATAGGGATAGCAAATATTAGTAAGAGACTATAGGGTTCCTTTAGTCTCTTTTTCTTTATCACTGATTAGGATGCTTGAAAAAATGTCCTCGGGAGAGTATGTTACAAGAAGTAGAATAACAGATAGATAGTGAGGCGAGAGGGTTATGAGAGAAGAGGAAGACCGAATCGTAGGAATGGAAGATATTGTGCGGGCTCATCACGTACTGCGTGAAGTCATAATCCGGACACCCCTACAACGTGATGCTGTATTGTCAGCCAAGTATGATTGTGATGTGTATTTGAAGCGCGAGGATTTGCAGATTGTACGTTCTTTCAAAATCCGCGGAGCTTATAATATGATTCGTAGTTTGTCAGCAGAAGATAGAGCAAAAGGGATTGTCTGTGCGAGTGCGGGCAACCATGCACAAGGCGTAGCCTATTCCTGTAAGGCGCTTGGAATTAAAGGCAAGGTCTACATGCCAAGCACTACGCCTAACCAGAAGGTTAAGCAGGTGCGGCGGTTTGGCGGTGAGTTTGTTGAGGTCATTCTGAAGGGCGATACCTTTGATGACGCTTATGATGAAGCACTGCAAGCTTGTATAGATCATGGGATGACGTTGATCCATCCCTTTGATGAGCCACGAATCATTGCGGGCAACGGCACCATTGCAATGGAAGTGATGGAGAGTCTGGACAACCCTGCAGACTTTATGTTCGTAACCATTGGTGGAGGCGGCTTGGCAGCGGGCATAGCCACCTATGTGAAGACTGTTAGTCCTTCTACCAAGTTGATTGGTGTGGAGCCACTCGGAGCAGCTTCTATGACGGAAGCGATCAAGCTTGGAGAAGTGGTGACTCTAAAGGAAATTAATAAGTTCGTGGACGGAGCGGCTGTAAAACGTGTTGGCGGATTGACGTACGATATTTGTTCCCGTCATCTGGATGACATCGTGATGGTGCCTGAAGGTAAAGCTTGTACCACGATTCTGGAACTATATAACGAGAATGCCATAGTGGTTGAGCCAGCAGGTTCGCTGCCTATCGCAGCGCTTGATCAATATCGTGATCAAATCCGCGGCAAAACAGTTGTCTGTATCATAAGCGGCGGCAACAACGATATTGACCGGATGCAGGAGATCAAAGAGCGTTCATTGATTTACGAAGGCTTAAAACACTATTTCATGGTGAACTTCCCGCAACGTGCAGGTGCGCTGCGTGAGTTCTTGGGCGAAATCCTTGGACCTCACGATGATATTACCCGTTTCGAGTATATCAAGAAGCATGATAAAGAAAATGGTCCCGCGCTTGTTGGCATTGAATTATTGTCAACGGATGCCTACGAACCTCTCATCGAACGGATGCAGCAGAAGGGCGTCGATTATGTAGAGATCAATAAGGATTCTAATCTCTTTAACATCCTTATTTAATTCTCGCATCCACTTCATAATCACGTTAATGAACATAAATAAGCCCGTCCCAATTCAACTCAGGGACGGGCTTTTGTGATTTCTTTATTAGAGAGGTAACGAAGTCTTACGATATTGCTCGACCTCATCGGTCAATTTATAGCTATTGTCTTTCATTAATTTCATGAAGCTATCCAGCTTTTGTAGAAATGGGCTGTTGTCATTATTTTTGGTCAGAATACTGGAATAAGCCTTTTGCGCCTCCAAATCCATTTCCAGATTGTCATAATGGAAGAGAGGAGTGTTATTCTGGCCGTAAAACGTATTATTCACATACATAGTATACAAGGCTTTTACAGCAGAAATTCGGTTTGATTTCGGATGATTTTGAATGAATTGCTCTTGAGATAAAGCTCTGGCTGCTACCTCAGTCCAGGCGATAACTAGCCCATTGTCCTTGGAAGAGGGCAGGTCCGATTCGGTGGCCATAATGGTAATATAAGCGCTGATATCATTGGTGACGTATAGCTTGTACTTGCGGTAAGCCCCATAATCGATCACCGGGAAAAAAGTACCCTCTGCTGTCTCCAGCTTATATCCGCTTTCGCTGGCACTTTTCAGCAGTGTACGTAGCTGGAGATCATCAGTAATAGCGGCAAGAGAAGACATGCTGGCGCCTGCTTTATAAATGGCGGTGAGCTTCCGCTGGACAGTGCTGGTACTGAATTTACTCTCCCAGGCTTGCAGCGCAGCTTTATGCAGATTCTCAAGCTTCAGCGTCAGCATTGTTGCACGATACGAACCTACCGCATACATATTGGAGTTCAAATATTTTATGGCTTCGGGTAACTTGTCAGAGGTAGATAACAGCGGTAACGCAGCTTTATAGACAGCCTCTGCATGATTATTGCTAGCTGCTTGGGTTATTGCCTTAGCGCCTTCCCCAGGAGGGCTGGTAGCACCTTCGGCGTGAATAGCACTGGGCACTATGCCTAGCCCTAAGGCTATAGCTAGAACGGAGTAGAGAATATAATGCTTCTTAATCATGGAAGTTTCCCCCTATCTATCGGATGGAATAAAGTTTTCAGCCTAGGTATTTATTTTTTGAAAAATATAAATTTCAGTCCCAACCCCCCAATGATGCACAGAATTAAGCTTACCCACGGGGATATTGTAATGACCGGAAATAACCGATCGAGGAACATGCCGATAAATACAGCAGCTACTGCGATGCCAATATAGATGCCAAGGCTTTTTATATCAAAAGGTTTGGCACTGGGTGCATCGCTTTCCGACAAGGAAGACATCCATTTCATAATGAGTTCAATTAAGATAATGGAGCCTACTCCCACAGCGAGCAGGGTGAAAAGGCTGATCTGTCCGAACATTCCAGGTGAATCGTCAGTCCATTGGAAGAAGAGTCCACCGATTGCCAATATCCCAAAAAGACAGGTCAGAGCTGCGCAGGGAATCATCAAGTAATAGTTCCATTTACTGCGCACCGGGCGCCCGGGAACACTGTCTATGATTTCTTTAAAATAATCGTGCGGATTCTCGCCGAATACTTGCTTGGCATTTTTCCCTTTACGTTGTTCCTTCAACAGCAGCTTGGCCGCATCCAGCAAAAGTTCTTCTCCGCGCAGGGGTTCAATTCGACTGGCCCGCACCGCAAGAATCATATCTTCTAAATAGGAGCGATTGAAGGGCGTCAACTGCTCACGCAGGGCGTTATTTTCCTTAATCATATCTTTCACTTTCATAATTTGGATGTAAACCTCCAGTGTTGTTAATCGGTATAGTCTTTAACCTAGAGTATACGTTTGCATGACAGGTCTACGCAAGGACAACCATTTCTATGGCGATATGCATAATCCTTTTAGAAGAGTAAACACTGATAATGTTGTTGCTTGATCAATATAGCATTGGGAAAGGTTGGGAGCTTTATGGAACATGAGAATAAGAAAGAACAGGGAAGATTCATGGGCAACGGTTTCGAGCCTACGCCCAATAATTCAATGGGGGATTGGGGCGGCTCCGATGGATTCAGCATGTGGGATTCCGCAGAAGATGCTCCCGAGGGCTTGCTTAAGGATTGGGAAGGCAGCCATGAAACCCATGAGATGTTTAACGACAGCTACGATTGATTAACAACCCTGGTCATTCATCTCGAAAAAACAACAGAGCAGCGATCCTCCGATACTGGGATCGCTGCTCTGTTGTTTTTTGGTGGGGTTCTGAAACCCCGGGAACCCCAGAACCCCGGGAACCCCGGAACCCCGGAACCCCGGAACCCCGGAACCCCGGAACCCCGGAACCCCGGAACCCCGGAACCCCGGAACTCCGGGAACCCCGGAACCCCGGGAACCCCGGGAACTCCAGAGCTCCCAGACCCCCGGTTGTCGTAGTATCCACGATCTTTCGGACTCAGATGACGTTATTAGCCAAATTATCGCCTTTTCAGCACAGTTTCGGACCCCAGTGACGCTATTGCTCGAAAAGTAGCTCTTATTTGCTGTTTTACAGGGTGATAGCGACTATGGGGTCCGATAGAATTCAAAAAGTGTGCTAAATCTGCGAATAGGGTCTTCTGAGTCCGCTGGAGCTACTGAGTCCGTTGAAGCTACTGAGTCCGAAGGAGCTACTGAGTCCGCTGAAGCTACTGAGTCCGATGTAGTTTCTGAGTCCGAAGGAACTGCTGAGTCCGATGAAGCTACTGAGTCCGATAGAGCAGCCGAGTCTGCTGGAGCTACTGAATCCGATAGAGCTGCTGAATCCCGGATTGGCGGTTTCAATCCACTCGACGTGGGAGCCCTAGAGTCATGTTCATATCTTACGGGACACCCTGTTTGTCGCGCAGACTCTAATGCCCAAATACTCCGTGCGTTTATTAAGAATTGTCCCCTTGCTGTTGACAATATGAACGAAATCTTTATAATTAGATTATAATTCATACTAAGTTAATCGGAATTCTAATAAATTAAAATAAATTAAATTATAAATATAATTATAGGAGGATGCGGCAATGGAACGGAATATTGTAATCCGGCATAACGGAGAAGAATTGACGGCGAGCATACATTACCCGAACAAAGAGAAGGGAACCTCTTCGCGTTGCAAGGATAGACTGCCATTAGCCGTGATCTGCCACGGATTTGTGGGGAATCGGATTGGCGTAGACCGGATTTTTGTGAAGGCGGCTCGTGAGCTGGCACAAGAGGGATATATGGTTATTCGTTTTGATTATGTGGGCTGCGGCGAGAGCAGCGGGAATTATGGCGGCGAAGATATGGAATCGATGATCGCTCAGACTAGAGCGGTGCTTGATTACGGAATTAGCTCTGCTGATGTGGACCCACAGCGCGTGACGCTGATTGGCCATAGCCTCGGTGGCGCGGTGGCGCTGCTGACAAGTATTCGCGATCGCCGCGTGAAGAATCTCGTGTTATGGGCCTCTGTTGGTTATCCTTTCAATGATATTGTGAAAATTGTAGGGCGGGAGGCGTATGATCGTGCTGTGAAGAATGGGTCAGCGGATTATGTGGGCTATTCGTTTACACCGGTATATTTTAATTCTTTGGCGGCTTTTCAGCCCTTCCAAGAAGCGAGCAAATTTAGCGGCGATGTACTCGTCATTCATGGCACCTCTGATGATGTCATTCCGGTGGATTACGCTTTTCTTTACCAGAAGCTGTTCTGGACACGTCCCGAAGGACGTTGCGACAAAGAGATCATTTTTCAAGGGGATCACACCTTTTCTTCTGGACCGGCGCAGCAGCAGCTGCTTAAGCGGACTATAGAATGGATGAACGAACAAGAGCATCTGCAGACAGAGTGGCAGAATTGGATGATTTAGGAGAAGGTTTTTATTCGCATTAACTTGCAATAAGCGGTAAAATAAAGATGCACACCATATACTGGGTTATGGAGGTTGGCATCCTATGAAATTACCGTCATTTTTTATTGCGCACGGTTCTCCGCTCCTCGCACTGGAGGATAACGAGTATACCCGTTTTCTGGAGCGGCTTGGTCAAGAACTTGAAGCGCCACGCGGTATAGTAGTTTTCTCAGCGCATTGGGATAGCCCTGAACAGCTACTTACCGTTGATGAACTGCACGAGACACAGCATGACTTCTACGGATTCCCTGAAGAAGTTTACACGCTGACCTATCCGGCCCCGGGCGATCCGGCCCTAACAAGACGGATTTCTGAGCTCTTCAAGGATAACAATCTATCACATCAGCCCGTTCTGGGGCGAGGACTCGATCATGGAGTCTGGGTGATACTGAAAAAAATGTTCCCGAACGCCGACATTCCGGTAGTTGCTTTATCCGTCGATTCCCTGCGCTCTCCCAAGGAGCAGTACAATATCGGGCGGATGTTAGCACCGCTTCGTGACGAAGGCATACTGCTGATTGGAAGCGGTGGACTTGTTCACAACTTGCGGATGCTAAGTGAAAGTGAGCAGCCTGAGGATTGGGCACTTGAATTCGATGCCTGGATTGCCAAGGAACTAGAAGCCTGGGATTTGCCTTCACTTTTTGCGTATGAGAAAAAAGCTCCACATGTACGCGATGCGGTTCCTTCTTATGGAAGAGAGCATTTTGCACCTCTCTTTTACGCGATGGGAACAGCGGATGGCAGCAGGAAGGCAGAGCGGATTTTTCAGGCTTATCAGTATGGGACATTAAGTCTTAATTGCTGGAAGCTAGACTAACTGAATGAATAAGAGACCCGCAGGGTGCAGCCGCAATGGCTGTACCCTTTTTTTAATATAAGAATTTATCTATTCCATGCTATAAAATTTCCTTATGCTCGCTATGAAAAAAGGGAGAAGGTGATCAAGACAAATGGGACTGACTGTGATTAAATGGAAGGAATCAGTGAGTTTCATAAAACGTTTAGGAGGAACTACAAGCTTATGAAAGTAAATTGCTCTTCTTCCCGTCTGTTATCTGCCATTGTATTGACCACCCTATTGCTCTCCGCTTGCGGAACACAGAGTGCAAATAATGAGATCACCCCGACACAGCAGCCTACCGCAGAGCCCACGCCTATCGAAACGATTCAACCCTCACCTACTATTGATCCCGCTGCTGAGCTCGTATCCGGATTAACAGGTCTTCCAGTTTCTGAAGACAGTCTTCCACGTCCCTTGGCCGTAATGATAAATAATGCTCCTGCCGCCCGGCCGCAATCGGGGGTTAGTGAAGCAGATATTTTGTATGAGATTCTTGCCGAAGGTGGCATTACGCGTTTGATTGGTATTTTTCAGAGCCATACAGGTGTGGTGAAAATCGGACCGATTCGCAGCATCCGCCCCTATCTGCTGGATATTGGCGAGAGCTACGGCGGTGTGACGGTGCATGCCGGAGGGAGTCCGGCGGCTTATGCCATTTTGCAAAAAGAGAAAAAAGAAGATATGGACGAGATCGGCCGTGCCGGAGCTTATTTTTGGCGGGATAAAGCGCGAAAAGCACCACATAACCTGTACAGCAATGCAGCCAAACTGCGGGAAGGTGCCGAGAAGCTTGGATTTGCGCAAAGTGTGAAGGTGCCCGGGTATCTTTTTAACAATCCAGATTACATACCGGCGGACGGAGAGAAAGCCGCTGAATTTAGCATAAACTATCTACTCAAAAGTTATAAAGTTGACTATAAATATGATCCTAAACGTCAGACCTATCAGCGTTATGTGAATGACAAACCTCATTTGGATCTAAATAACGATAATCCGGTGGAAGCGGCCAATGTGATGGTTATAGGAGCCGATCACAAAGTGCTTGATGATGTCGGAAGACTTCAGATTGATGTGGAGCTTGGCGGGGAAGCGTTGCTTTTTCAGCGGGGACAGGTCACCAAAGGCAGATGGTCGCGTGAACCAGGGGATGTGATCCGCTTTGTGAGGGATGGAAAAGAAGAGCTGATGTATCCAGGAATTACCCATATTTTGGTGGTCCCTAATGCGCCTTCATTTAGCAGTCATGTGGTATATGGCGGGGCGGATGGTACAACATAAGAAAGTCGGAATATCCAGTGTTATACAGATTTGTGTTCGGAATAATGGGTATGTGTTAATAGAGTGTAAAAAAGTTCATTTCTATAGCTTCTATACCTTGTACGGATATGATAAGATAACAAGGGTTGTCATTCATTTTCATGCTTTTTACATATGAATGGCTCTGTATTCACGGTAATTTTATGTAAAGGGGTTTAAAACAATGAAGTTGAGAAAAAAGGACATATTCTTTGAGACGCTGGAAAATATGGCCGATACTATTGTCCAAGCTGCAGATTATTTTGCTCAGAATATCACTGATCTCCGGAATAATGTCGATAATTTCGCTGCAGAGATGAAAAAGTACGAATCCCAATGTGATACTTACACGCACACCGTCATCAAAGAATTGAACAAGACGTTTATTACGCCGCTTGAACGTGACGACATTATGGACTTGATCACAAGCATGGATGATGTCATCGATGGTCTGGAGGCATCCGCCTCACGTTTCTATATGTACAACCTTCTTGACCCGGATGAATACATTGTGCAATTCGCCGAAATTCTTCGCCAGTGTGCTTATGAAATCCAAAAAGCGGTTCATTTGCTCTCCCAGAAGAAATTGTTGGCGATCCGTGAATATACAATCCGTCTGAATGACCTTGAGAATCAAGGGGACGAAGTGCTGCGTATTTGTACTAAGGTCCTGTTCGAAACTGTAAAAGACCCGATTGAGCTGATTAAACGCAAGGAACTGTATGAGCGGCTCGAGACCACTACAGACAAATGTGAAGATGTAGCCAACATGTTGGAATCGATCATCATGCGCAACTCATAAGGGGTACTAGAATATGGAAACATCTATATGGATTCTTGGAATTGTTATATTTCTCGCGCTTGCGTTTGACTTTATCAATGGATTCCATGATACGGCCAACGCAATTGCTACCTCTGTCTCAACACGTGCCTTAAAACCGCGAACAGCAATTATTATGGCAGCACTGATGAACTTTGTTGGGGCCTTGATGTTTACAGGTGTGGCCAAAAAAATCGGCGGAAGTATCACCGACCCGACCTTGCTTGAAAATGGGTTGGATATCATAATAGCCACGCTGATTGCTTCGATTATTTGGAATTTGATTACTTGGTGGCTCGGAATTCCATCCTCATCGTCTCATGCACTGATCGGCGCTTTAGCGGGTGCAGTATACGTGGGGGCAGGCTCAGCACACATCAATTGGGGCGGGTTTGTGGAAATTGTCGAAGGACTGATTTTCTCCCCAATCATTGCGTTTGTTATTGGTTATATTATCATGACCATCCTGAAATGGATCTTTGCTAAGCGTAGTCCACATACGGTCAACAAGGGCTTCCGCTCTATGCAGGTCCTTACGGCAGCGTTACAGTCGTTCACACATGGTACGAATGATGCGCAAAAAGCGATGGGGATCATTACTTTTGCACTCGTTACCTCAGGACGTCAAGAAACTATGGATGTTATCCCTTTGTGGGTTAAGATAGCTGCAGCTACGGCTATGGCGCTCGGTACCTCCATCGGTGGTTGGAAGATTATTAAGACTATGGGTACGAAGATTTTCAAAATCGAACCTATTAACGGTTTCGCGGCTGATATTTCCGCGGCATCTGTTATTTTCTCAGCAACGCTGCTGCATTTGCCAGTAAGCTCAACGCATGCGATCACATCAGCGATCCTTGGGGTAGGCTCTGCCAAACGTTTCTCTGCAGTGAAATGGGGAGTAGCCGGACGTATTGTGGTCACTTGGTTCATCACGATTCCAATCAGTGCGGTATTAGCAGGTCTGATTTTCAAAATCATTTTTTAAACACCCTTTAATAAAGATGTCAGTTAGCCATTGGGCTGCGGACATCTTTTTTTGTTGTGTGGACATGAGGATGGGTGAAGAATGTACGGTATAAATCCCGTAGAAATGACGAAGTTTGGCGCTAGAGGGGGAATGTACGGTATAAATCCCGTAGAAATGATGGAGTTTGGCGCTGGAGGGGGAATGTACGTTATAAATCCCGTAGAAGTGACGAAGTTTGGCGTCGGAGGGGGAATGTACGGTATAAATCCCGTAGAAGTGACGAAGTTTGGCGATGGAGGCGGAATGTACGGTATAAATCCCGTAGAAATGACGGAGTTTGGCGTTGGAGGGGGAATGTACGGTATATATCCCGTAGAAATGACGAAGTTTAGCGCTGGAGGGGGAATGTACGGTATAAATCCCGTAGAAGTGACGAAGTTTGGCGTCGGAGGGGGAATGTACGGTATATATCCCGTAGAAATGACGAAGTTTAGCGCTGGAGGGGGAATGTACGGTATAAATCCCGTTGAAATGACGAAGTTTGGCGCTGGAGGGGGAATGTACGGTACAAATCCCGTAGAAGTGACGAAGTTTGGCGTCGGAGGGGGAATGTACGGTATAAATCCCGCTGAATTTACCAAATTCGGGGTGGTGACAAAAAGAAGAGCATAAATGCCCTAGAATTAGGGACACTTCGTCGAAGAAGCAGAAAGAAAGGCATAAATGCCTTAGAATGACGGAACCTGACTTGTATGAGGTTGGACCAGCCCAACTTAACACATTTCAAGGGAACCCAGCGCACCTAAATCCAGTCCATCGTAACGTAACCTAGCCCAAATTAACTCAACAGCCTAACGTAATACATTTCAACGGAATCCAGTGCACCCAACCCAACCCAACCCAACCCAACCCAACCCAACCCAACCCAACCCAACCCAACCCAACCCAACCCAACCCAACCCAACCCAACCCAACCCTTACCTTTCTCCCTGCTTTTCTGCCGTCGAAGAATATCGCCTTATTTCCATTATCCCGCCCGCATTCAACTTTACAGGCAAGAATTACATCCCTATCCCACAAGTATTTAATCAGCCCCAAAGTAAAACATATGTTACTTACGGTAAATGAACGCGAGGCGATGGACTCAACCTTTTGCGAAATCAAGGTCAGTCTGCTTACGATCGAAGGGTTGTTTACTATCCCTTATGAGCACCTTTTCACCAACTAATTAGTAAAAATAGCGATAGTAATTCACAGCTATGAATTCATCTCACTCATAAACCCGATACCGACAGCAGAGAATAAGGACAGCTCGCCCCCAGCGCAACCAACCTTACACAAATGAATCGAGCATTAACGAACGACGAAGCACCAAATGTTTCTTAGTCTAGCTTGAGCGGTGCTGCTGGCTATGTTTTTTGCTTTTTGGAAGAGTTGTCTTCTTGCTGTACAATAGAGGCGTGGAAGAAGATGAAGCGGAGGAACATTTATGATACGTACACTTGTTGTCACACATAAAGGTGAGGTGCTGACAGAGATCCCTCTGCAAAATATCCGGCTGGAGGATTATGCTTGGATATGGGCAGATTTTGCTACGCCTACGCCAGAAGAAACGCTTTTGCTGGATCAATATTTTCATTTTCACCCCTTAGCGATAGAGGACTGTATGCATGTGTTGCAGCGGCCGAAGCTGGATCATTATGAGAATGTGCAGTTTTTTGTGCTGCATGCGCTGAATGAGCGGACGTTGGATGCTGAGGAGGTTGACCTATTTTTAAGCGCGAACTTTCTTGTCTCCTATCACCATCAGGAAAAAGCAGAGATGAATGAAGCGTGGGAACAGGTGAAGAGCGAAATACATAGTCGAAAAGGCTGGTCGGGTGGGCCGATGGCAGCTGCATATACGGTGATGGACAAGCTGGTGGACAAGTATTTTCCATGTCTCTACAGTTTAGAGGACGAGCTTGCGGATCTGGAGAGCAGCGGCAGCAGTGAGTCGGTGGAGGAATTGATGAGCCAGGTGTTTGGCGTGCGCGGAAGACTCCTCAAAATGCGGCGGACGATTGTGCCGATGCGCGATTTGATGTACCGGATCGTGAATTCACAGCATGTCCAGAGCAATGGCGAGGAACGGATTTATTTTGGCGATATTTATGACCATCTGCTAAAGCTCTCCGATATGATTGAGGCTGATCGGGAAATGACAGCGGATTTGCGTGACAGCTACATTTCACTCAATTCCAACCGGATGAATTCGATTATGAAAACACTAACGGTAATCACGACGGTATTCATGCCGCTGACGCTTATCGCCGGGATCTACGGAATGAACTTTGTGAAGATGCCTGAACTAGAGTGGAAGTATGGTTATTTTGCCGTGTTGTTGTTTATGCTGGTGGTTGGTTTTGGGATGTTCCGATGGTTTCGACGGAGTGGCTGGTTTAAGTAAAAATAGAGCAGAAGCGCTAACAGCAAATCTCTTTCCTGCGAGAATTGCTGTTTTTCTGATACATAGCTAGAAAACGTCACCGCTATTTGCGGCGACGTTTTCCGGTGGAAGAAGTAGAGCGTCGGCGAGTAGTTGTAGTAGATTTGCGACGGGGTGAGGTGGAGCGCTTTTTTTTGCGGCGATTAGGACTGTACAGGGCAGCATCCTCTTCGGCGGCTAGTGCGCCTGCTGCGCCTTTGTTTTTACCGAAGCTACCCATGAACAGCTTAACCATTGGAGCCATCTGCTGGAAGCCGGACATCACCTTTTGTACTTTACCCATAGAGTTTACGATCCCGTCAATGCCGCCCATACGATCGATGATACCTTTGATTTGCTCCATATTCCCACCAATTCCGCCACCGCCGCCTAAGCCGCTGAGCAGTCCGGCAAGCCCGCCGCTTGCCTTTGTTGCAGCTTCAGCTGCAGGGAGCGCTAGTGCAGTTTCGGTGGCAGCTTCTGCTCCTAAAGCAGGAAGGATTCCGGTCTCACCTGGGAGAGCTGAGGGCGCATATGAACTGAGGCCGGGGTAGGCAGAGGCATTATACGAATCGCTCAGTGAACGCTGATTCCGGCGGGAATGATTATAGTAATGATCAGGCATAATATCACATTCCTTTGTTAGTGGTCTGCTATACTGTATGTCATGGGCGAACATACGGTATAGACGAATGCCCGGGTAATAGGGATAGGAGCGGAAAAGGGCGTATGCCTATAAACAGGTTAAAGTAGTGAAGAAACCGTGTACGAGCTTGATTTTCGGCGCTTTTGTAGTACTATAGTGTAGGCGATAATTCTTATGTAGAGAAAAATACTTGTATTGGGGTACATAAATGGTGTACGCGTGGGGTGGACGTTTGTCCATCATTTTCGTTCTTTACAGCGTGAAATCGTTAATGCTTGAAAAATGCGCTCCAGTGCAATATAGTAAAGGCAGGATAGTGACATTAGGTTGATGTTTCCGGAGCTAGTTTTGTACGGAGCTTAATCAGAGAAACTAATGCTGATAGAACTTTTAGGGGATGAAAAATTGATGCAACTTAAGAAGTTAAATGATAAAAGTATAGACCAATTATTTGAAGCCATTTTAACATTAAAGAATATGGAAGAATGTTATGTTTTCTTTGATGATTTGTGCACCGTGAACGAGATTCAATCGCTGTCGCAACGACTGGAAGTAGCGCGTATGCTTGGCAAAGGTTCGACCTACAATCAGATCGAAGCAGAGACAGGAGCAAGTACAGCTACTATTTCCCGTGTAAAACGTTGCCTGAACTACGGAAATGATGGTTATAAATTAACGCTGGAACGTTTGGGACGCTAATTTATGGTACCGGGCGTACTTATTATCAGTCACGGCTCCCGCGACGAGGTTTGGGTGTCGATTGTGGAAGAGGCCGTAAGCGAATTATCGCTAGATGAAGAGATGCCAGTGGTGGTCTCTTTTTTAGAGCTGGTAGAGGGCCGTCTGATTCAAGATGGAATAAATGAACTGGAACATGCAGGGGTCACAGATATAATTGTGATCCCATTGTTCGTTTCCTCGGGAAGCACACATGTCGATGAAATAGAATATGCACTAGGGGCTAAACCTGCACCTGAACGTGAGACCGATTTAGAGCCGTTCCACGTGAAGGCTAAGGTTCACTATGGTTATCCTGTCGACGATGACCCGGACATCGCTGTGATGATCTGGGACAAGCTCCGTAAGCTGTCTACGGAACCTGAACGTGAGACGATTCTGTTGGTAGGTCACGGCAGCATTTATGATGGCTTCCGCCAGCGTTGGCAGCAGGGCATCTCTTCACTGGCAGGACGTGTACGTGAGGTGAGCGGCGTAGCGGCGGCCGATTATGGTCTGCTGAATCCGGACAGTGTAAGAAGCAAAGTGGAGTATTGGCAGGAGCAGGGTCACGAGGTATTGGTGGCGCCGCTTTTTTTGAGTGAAGGTTATTTCACTAAACATGTGGTTCCGAACAGACTTAAAGGGTTAACCTATAAGTATTCTGGCCAGACGCTTTTGCCGCACCCGCTTCTTCCGCATTGGATTGAGAGACAGGTAGAGACACTCCTCGAACAGATTCGAAAAAAGAGTTAAAAAGCTTCCTTTTTAGCCCACTTAATCATGAAAAATAGTGCCCATTTCCGTGGATAATACGGGATTTGCTGCATAGACATATATATAGTTGTTTTTGCCTAATAAGGTGTCGTGAATTGTTGTATAATGGAATATTTACGATTAATGTCCTCTGACATTGATTGTAGTGGTCCGAATTAGGTATAATCAATTAGGTTATTCTATTATAAAAAACAGGTGGCGTTCCGGTAATGAAAACTGCGAGATTGATTTATAATCCCACTTCTGGACGGGAAGAAATGAAGAAGCGGCTCGCCGACATTTTGGACCGGCTGGATACGGGTGGCATTGAAGCCTCCTGCCATGCAACGACCGGAGAAGGCGATGCTATGTTAGCTGCTGCAGATGCAGTAGAGCGCGGTTATGATCTAATCATAGCAGCCGGTGGGGATGGCACTTTAAATGAGGTTATCAATGGTATGGCGGAGAAACCTAATCTCCCCCCGCTTGGCGTATTGCCACTTGGGACTACCAATGATTTTGCACGTGCGATGGGGATCCCGAAGAATTGGGAAGATTCCGTTGATTTGATCCTTCGTCAAGAGTCGCGTCCGATTGATATCGGTAAAGCCAATGATCGTTATTTCATTAATATAGCAGGCGGTGGCAGTCTAACCGAACTGACCTATGAAGTTCCAAGTAAGCTGAAGACCATGATAGGGCAGCTTGCGTACTATTTAAAAGGTATTGAAAAAATGGTCAGCCTATCTCCTCAGGAACTAATCATTCGTGCCAATGGGCAGGAGGTTATTCATGATGAGTTCATGCTGTTCCTGATTGCAAATACGAATTCTGTTGGCGGCTTTGAAAAGCTTGCTCCCGGCGCTCGAATCGATGACGGTCTGTTAGATGTTATTGCGGTTAAAAAATGCAACCTGGCAGAGTTTGTCCGTTTGGTTAGATTGGCCCTTCGTGGCGAGCATTTGCAGGATAAAAAGGTTGTGTATTTCCGTACGGATGCAATGGATGTAATCTCTCCAGGGCATGTCCAATTGAACTTGGATGGAGAACTTGGCGGAGAGCTGCCGGGTCGTTTTCGGATTTTGCCGCAGCATCTGCGGATTTTTGCTCAGAATAATTAGGGTTGTTTGAAAGTAAGAGTGGGATTATACAGCGATGATAATGAAAGAAGTGAACAATAAATAATGAGTAAACACCGCAGTGGACGCAGCACCAGCCGCCCAGCCGACAAGGCGCCTGTCGCCGGACTGCCTGTGAATAAAAATGATGAGGTTATGCTCGATATTATCGGCATGACCCATGAAGGTGAAGGGGTAGGCCGCGTAGAAGGCTTTACCCTTTTTGTGCAGGGAGCCCTTCCCGGAGAGAAAGTCCGGGCAAGGGTGCTCAAGACCAAAAAGCAGTATGGCTACGCCAAACTGCTGAATATAGTAGAAGCGAGCAGCGCCCGCATCGCGGCGCCTTGCGAGATCTATGACCAATGCGGCGGCTGCCAGCTGCAGCATATGGACTACACTGCTCAGCTGGCGTGGAAACGGCAGCTGGTGGTGGACAACCTGGAGCGGATTGGGAAGCTTCGGGTGAGTGGTGGCGGGGATAGCGGAAAGAGCAAAGAGAATGAAGCTGTTGAGAGTCAGACGGACAGTGCCAACTATGGCGGCATTGCAGATGGTACGACTGATGGCGCTGGAGTAGCTCATACAGATGGCATTCTTGTCCGCCCCACACTCGGCATGGACGAGCCTTGGCGTTACCGCAACAAGGCTCAGGTACCAATTGGTGTAACCGAAGGCGGTCTTGTAGGAGGCTTCTATGCACGCGGAAGTCACCGTATCATCGATATGGAAACCTGCTTAATCCAGCATGAGGATAATGATGACGTTGTGCGCAAGGTGAAAGACATCGGCAGAGAACTTGGCATCTCTGCTTATAGTGAAGAAACCGGTCGCGGCCTGCTGCGCCATGTCGTCGTGAAGAAAGCTTTCCGTACCGGTGAAATGATGGTTGTCCTCGTAACCAACGGCCGCGACATCCCACACCTGGACGCCTGGCTCGGCAGCATCCGCGAACAGCTGCCGGATGTAGTCAGCATCTGCCAGAACGTCAACACTCAGCGTACGAATGTCATCTTCGGTGGCGAAACCCGCGTCCTGTGGGGCAGAGACGTTATCTATGATTACATCGGCGATGTACAGTTCGCTATCTCAGCGCGTTCGTTCTATCAAGTGAACCCGGCACAGACTGAGGTGCTGTACGGTAAAACCGTTGAATATGCCGGACTGACTGGCAACGAAACGGTTATCGATGCCTATTGCGGCATCGGTACGATCTCCCTCTTCCTGGCACAGCACGCAGCCAAGGTATATGGAGTAGAGATTGTGCCTGAGGCAATTGAGGATGCTCGGGCGAATGCGAAGTTAAATGAGATGAAGAATGTAGTGTTCGAGGTTGGTGCCTCTGAGGATGTAATCCCTAACTGGAAAGAGCAGGGGATTACGGCAGATGTTATCGTGGTCGATCCACCGCGTAAGGGTTGCGATCCGCGACTTTTGGAGACGATCCTGGCGATGAAACCGGAGCGTGTGGTGTATGTGTCTTGTAATCCATCGACACTAGCAAGAGACTTGCGGGTGCTCGAAGATGGCGGATACAAGACAGTGGAGGTAACTCCGGTGGATATGTTCCCGCATACGGTGCATGTGGAGTGTACAGTGTGGCTAAAATGGAGGGGATAGGATTAATTCCTATGCCCCCTGTATAAGATTTGGATTAGTGATATTGTAATGTATCTTTAAACTACCATCATCAAAAACTTCAATCTTCTGAATGAGTTTCATAACGATTTGTTTGAGTATCTGCTCATCCTCAATATCAAGATGCAGCAAATTCTTTACTTGTTTCTCAAAGACTTGGATATTTGTATTCAGGTCTTTTTCCTTTTTAACCTGCATCATCAACTCAGACTTACATTCAGAAAGTAATGTGTTCTCATTTCGAACGAGTGTATTCTGAATGCGCCATTCCTCTTGTGTAAGTTCCCCCTCATTTAGAAGATCAAGTAACCTACTCTGCTTTTTTGTGAGCTGGGCGAGTTTGCTTTCAACTTGCCGTAAATCTTTGTCATGGTTGTCAGCACTACATCCAGATTCTTTTTTGAATATGTCAACGAGCCTACGGGTTTTAATCTGGGTTCCGGTAGTTAATGGCTTTAGATGTTGCTTCACTTTAGTGAGTAGATCGTCTGCCTTTATATAGTGCGAGCTACAGTACTTCTTTCCATACTTACCGTATTTCCCACAAGTATATCCGCCCCTGTCCTTTTTAAAATGCATTCCCATGCCGCAATCAGCGCATACGGCGATGTGTGCGAAAAAACTCTCCTGATCGTTACTTCGACGTTCCCCCTCCTTTTTCAGCTTTTGTTGAGCCTCATGAATGTCTTCCATCGAAACGAGTGCCGGATGTGTATTAAGAACAACGGTCTGTTGATCAGAGGGAATCAACTTGCGTTTCTTGGTTCTTAGACTGATAGTCTCACTCCTATTCTGCACCATGTTCCCTGTGTAGAGTGGATTAGTGAGTATCAGCTTTATAGTGCTTTGTTGCCAAAGTAATCCGGCATTTTTAGCCCCTGCTATTGTCCTTGGTGTCGGAATGCCCGCACTATTTAGATACTGTGATAGCCTGTATAGTCCCATATTTTCATATAGATAAAGGCGAAAAATATCCTTTACAACGAGAGAATATCTCGGGTCTAGCTCTAATATACTTTCGTTCCTTATATAACCGAACGGAGGTAGGGAGCCATTAAATTTGCCTTTGGCTGCTTTTTCACGCCTACCGAACTTGACTCGTTTCGAAATGGCTTCACTTTCTTGTTGAGCAACAGACAGGTGGATTGAGAACATCAACTCGCCATCGGCGGTTTTAGTATCAATGTTTTGTTCTATGAAAATCATTCCGATTCCCAGACTGTCTAATTCTCGCTTCATGTTAATCCCATCTTGAATGTCGCGGGCAAATCGGGAGATGAACTTGAACAATACGTATTCAAAACTTGCTCTAGCATCTCTAAGTAGACGCTGTAGATCGCTTCGGTCCTTAATATTCTATCCGCTGACACCTTCATCTTAGTAGACATCGTAAATCATACCAGACCTTTCCTCGATATAACCTTGCGATTTGGTGTCCGATGCTTTCCTTTTGACTATCATGAGCAGTACTTACGTGTGCATAAATGGGGTATCACGTAGGTGTAGTCCTCCTTAGAGAGTTTCTAGTGCCTTATATGTGCTCCCGCTATGAATTTAGTTGGGAAATAAATAGTGGTTGTTAGTGAGGGGGAGTAATTTACAGAAAAATTTAAATTATTTTAACTTAAATCCGACCTCAATCATGGAGGATTTAGATGGAAGTTACTTTTTATGTAGACCTATAATGTATGGAAATTGAAATGAATTGATCATAAAGAATACTATTAAATAATAGTCCATTGAACCAAATTGGTCCCAACATCTGTTATAATATGGAGTATAATGTCGATTTTTAGAAGGGGATTGATATAAACTAAATTTTGCGAATCAACAACAAAATAAATCGGAGTATGTGGGAATTCACGTTCCGTAATATTTATATACTTTATACTCGTTTTAACAAATATGTTATTTTAATTATACTTCGCAACGTTGATTGTGATTTACTCATGGCCAATATAAGTAGTAGCTTATTAGTGGGTTTTTTATAAAAATTTTATAATGATAGGGGTAAAGAAGTGGAATTAATAACAAAAAAGTACTTTCAGTCGTTCCTTTCGGATATGGAGATTATGGGAGGGGAAAATGATAGAAACTTCGAGAAATTTGTAAACTATTCTATTTTATTTCCTAAAAATATTGTTGGCTTTGATATTGCTTCGGTTTCAACTGGAGACGGAGGAGATTGTGCGATAGATGGTTTAGCAATTGTACTAAATAATAAATATGTCTCTAATTTGACTCAACTTCAAGATATATTGAGAACAGGTATGGAATTTACAGTTGAATTTTATTTTATTCAAGCAAAAACATCTGATAAATTTGATGGTAAAGAGATGCTGCAATTTGGACATGGAGTTCTGGACGTATTTAATAGTAGCAGTAATAGCACTACTATTTCAAAAGTGAAGAACATTAAAATAAAAGAGAAATGTAAGATGATCGAGTTATTAATGAAACATTATGATTTATTTAAGGATGCCCCGGTATGCTATTTGTATTATGTTACAACTGGTTTATGGACAGATGATACCAATCTTCTTGTAGATGTAAAAAAAGTGAGAGAAGATTTAATAAAATTGGAAATATTTGAAGAAAACATTGAGTTTTATACATACGGATCAAAAGAACTTCGTAAGCAATATAAATTAACAAAAGAACAAAATAGTGCAACTTTTGATTTAGAGAAGAAAATTGATTTGCCATACATGGAAGGAGTTGAAGAATCTTTTTTAGCAATATTACCAATTAAAGAATACTTGAATATTATTGTTGATGAACAAGGTAAAATTAAAAAAGGTATTTTTGAATTGAATGTTCGAGATTTCAATGGAATAGAGAAAAACAGAGTTAATCAAGATATTATAAATACAATTCAATCTAAACAGAGCATTTATTTTGGGCTATTAAACAATGGAGTAACTATCGTTGGGAAATCATCAAGTAAAATAAAAGGAAAATATACGATAAAAAACTTTTATATAGTAAATGGTTGTCAAACATCTAATATATTACATCAAAGTATTGATGATATTGATGAAAATATGTGGGTAAGTTTAAAAATAGTTATTACTGAAAGAGAAGATATTATTAAAAATATAGTTAAAGCTACGAATAATCAAACTGAGGTTCAAGAGATTCAACTACTTTCTATGACAGAGTATCAAGAGCTTTTAGAACAATACTACAATAGTTTTGAGGAATTCAAACTTTATTATGAGAGAAGATCAGGACAATATAATTCTAATAATAACATTGATAAATCACGCATTGTTACACCTGAAATGCAAATAAGAGCGTTTGCTTCAGTTATATTAGATTACCCTCATATTGCTAGTAGATATTATGGTAACTTGTTAGAAGATATAGGATTGGATGATATATCAAGAGGCATATTTGTCACTGGACAATTACCTATTCTTTATTATACTTCTTCGCTATTACTCGTGAATGTTGATAATGCTTTTAATAATGACTTAATAGACAATAAGTATTTTAAATTCAAATACCATTTGCTTTTCGTAATTTCTAAACTTGTTTGGAAAGAGATAAAAAGACCGCAATTAAATTCTAAAAAAATCGAAGAATACTGTTATCTGTTAATAAATCAATTAACAGATAGAGCTTCATTTAATAAACTCTTAAATGAAGCTAAGTTAATTATTGATAAAGTGATTGGAAATTTAGATGATTTAGAAGCAAATAGATCGTCAAGCATTGTTAATTCCCTATTAATGTACGTAGAACTAGGAATTACACATTCAGGAATAAAGGGGATGACTTCATTTATTGATACTATGGAGAATATTTATTTATGTCCTTTTTATAGTATGAAAATTGATGGGGATCTAAGATTTAATTTTCATGATAGATTAGAGGAATTAATCGCGAAAGTTAAAGCCTATAAGATGAAGAGTGTAGCAGATATTTTAGAGAGTTATTACTCTAAAGTTGATTATGATTCAAGAGAAAGCAGAAGAATAAATGCTGCAGAAATTTATTCGTATATAGGTGGATTCTGTAAAGTTTATAGAACAAAAATTGATTTATCTAGAAAATATACAAGTAATAAGGCTGAAAACAAACAAGTTTCAGTTGTAGTTGCTGACTGAAAAATTAGGGATCTGAACTTTGCAAATTAACCCAAGATCATAGTTAAAAACAACAGTCTGACAGACTGAAAGTTCGGTTATCAGGCTGTTGTGGTTAGGGCACATCGTAATAAGGTTTGTTCATACTGTGCACTCCACACATGTGGAGTCGGTTGCGTTGTTGGTGAGGGATATAACAGTGATTCAGCCCCCTTTACTTACTTGAGTTTTCCAGTGTCTAGGAAATTTGAAGGAACCCTTGTCAAGTAGACACTAAATAATTGCTATAGTTTTAGTGATAGTACCAGAAAAGAAATGGGCAATTTTAATTCCACTAACGGAGAACGACAAAAGAGCCGCGAGTTAGACGAGCGTAGCCCCTAGGCTCCACCATAAAAAACCGCCCTGTCAGCAACATTGCGAACAGGGCGGTTTGCTATGTCATAGAGGGCAGCTTGAAAGTTAGAGTCAACCTGCACATTACGAACTATCTTGCACGTTTTTAAGGCTAACTTATTAATAGAGCAGTTACACAAAAAATAAGATTACTCTGCTACAACTTGTTTGCCTGCAATCCGGCCGAATGTGAAGATATCAGCGATGGCATTACCGCCAAGACGGTTTGTACCATGAATGACCCCTGTTACTTCACCTGCAGCGAACAACCCAGGGATGACTTCGCCTTTTTCATTCAATACGCGAGTCTTCTCGTCGATCACCAAGCCGCCCATTGTATGGTGAACGGAGGGTACAGCTTTTTCGATGTAGTAAGGGCCTTTTTCAAGAGATTTCAATCCACCGCGATGTTTGAAATCAAGGTCTTTACCTGTTTTCGCATAATCATTTACTTTATTAATCGTTTCTTTCAAAGTGTTCACGTCAATTTTAAAGAAATCAGCGGCCTCTTCAATCGTATCGGCTTTAAAGAGCAAGCCTTGTTTAACGAGTTGATCGTATTCGTCTTGATGAACTTCTATCGTTTTACCGATATCCTCAATGCCTTGATTCCATAATTGATACGTATATCCACCCGTTTGGGCAAGAATTGCTTTAGAAATAACGTCACGACGTTCTAATTCCTCAACGAAGCGCTTGCCTTCTTGGTTAATCAGGATCGCACCATCGAAGCGGGAGTCTGCAACCAGGGAAATAACACCTGTCTCAGGATTACAGATTGGATACGTTTGAATACTCTCCATGTTTGTCAGTTTGGCGCCAATCGTTTCTGCCATAACGATACCGTCACCTGTAGATCCTGGTGTATCGGTAGTCATATATTTTTCATCCATTGTAGGGTTATACTTCTTACGCATCTCTACATTGGATCCAAAACCACCGGTAGTGATGATGACGCCTTTGTTCGCATGGAATGTGATCTTGTCGCCAGTACCCGAAGTCGCAGTTACACCTGTTACTTTGCCGCTTTCGTCCTTCAGCAAGGTTTCGGCTTTCATATTCGTTTTGATCGTGATTTGATCAGCGTCTGTTTTGGCTTTTAACTTAGTAATCAATTCAACACCTGTATGACCTACAGGAATCAACGCACGTTTTCTGGAATGGCCACCAAATTGGAACAGATGATCAGGTAAGAACTCTACCTTGATATCATCGCGCAGCCATTCGGCAGATGCTAGAGCATTGTCGGCAAGAATACGAACCATCTTTGGATCCCCGAGGTTGTCTCCGCCTTTCATCGTATCATTATAGAACAAGTCAGCCGTGTCATCTGTGATGCCAAGAGCACGTTCAACCCAGTTGTCAGGCGCATTCATCTCACCACCGGAGATCAATGTGTTGCCGCCAACAGCTGGCATTTTCTCGAGCAGAACTACATTAGCTCCAGCGCTCTTCGCTTCGATAGCCGCACTAAAGCCAGCACCCCCGGCACCGATGACGACAACATCATAGGTTTGCTCGACTTCTTCTTTGTCTTTGCTTCCACTGACTGCAGCGCCAGCGACAAGGGTAAGTCCAGACTTCGTAATTGCATCTTGAATGGCTTCGAGATATCCTTTGCTTGTAACTGTAGATCCGCTAATGGCATCAACTTTTGCGCTGTTAGTTGCCATGACCTCTTGCTTGAGCTGCGTATAAACAGGTTCTGCAAGTACTTCATTTTCCTTATGCTCTGTCACTTTAATGTCAGTGATCTTGTTATCTAATAAGGAGACTTGTACTTTAATATCGCCGTGTTTACCTTGCCCAACTCCTTCAAAGACTTGAACTCCGTTTGCATCTGCAGCGGGCTCTGCATCTTTACTGCCGCAAGCAGCAAGCGTGAACATAAGACTGAGGACTAGTAGAATAGATAACAGCTTTTTCGTGTGAGTTCGCATAATATCTCCTTCATTCTGTTGTGGATTGGTTACATACACTAGGGAGAGGAAGATTTGCTAGGCAAATCCTTTATCTCTAGCCTAGACATGAATGTTATTTCATGTGAAAATATGCACAATACCTATTATAGATTTAGTACAGCATTATGTATTTGCACAGATTAGTGTTTTTTTGTCTTTTTCGGGCATGTAAGAAACGGATATTGTGAAGGGCTATGATTACAATGAAATCAATTCACTTAAAAATTACGTTAATCGCAGGAGGCTGCTTCTTGCTGCTGTTCGTTGCATTGCTTGTAACAATATATTTGGAGATGAACCATACGGTTGTCCCTTTGAATAAGAACTTAACGCAGCAAGTGGTTACTGCACGCAGCGACCAGATTGATTATTGGTTTAATCAGCGCATTGGAGAGATAGACATGCTTGCTTCTCTAGCTTCGGACCATCAGTGGACACGAGATGAATTGCTGCAAGAGTTCGATAAGTTCGAGGCGAAGAAGAAAGTAGAGTACGAATCCATACGCGTGGTGGATATTCACGGAAATTCCTGGTCAGCAAGGGACAAGCCTTTTTCGATACTAAACCGACCCTACTATCGAAAACTGCTGAATTCAGATTCCAATTATGTGGTAAGCAATCCGATCGTATCCAAAGCGAATGCAGCCGAAATCGTCGTCATTCTTTATCGCGTGAATCCATCGGTGAATGATGAGGTAGCTTATATTGCCGCAGCCGTCTCCGTCAAGAAGATGAGGGAGATTGCTCAAGATGTAATGCTATATGACCAGTCAGGCCAGCTTATCGTCGATTGCAGAGAGCTGGGTGAAGAAGATGGAGCGGAGGATACAGCAGATAAGAAGAACATGAGTGTATTTGAGGCTCCAATTCAAAATGTGGAAGGCTGGAAGTTAGTACTCAAAGTACCGAATTCAAGTCTATCGTTAGCGGTGATCAAAACCCAGCGGACTGCATTGCTGGTAGGCGTTCTTATCGGTAGTGCGTTTATCGTCTTTCTGGTGCTGCTTGCTTCTTCCATTATTCGTCCAATTCAGTCGCTTCGCCAGGTAATGGAAAATGTGCAGAACGGCAACCAAACCATACGAGCAGATGTTACGCGCTCGGATGAGATCGGCGATCTTGGACGAAGCTTCAATGACATGCTTGTTCAATTATACGCTGTGGAGCAGGACCGAAAGGAGATGGAACTCAGACTGATTCATGAGCAGATCAAGCCGCACTTTTTATACAACACATTGGATACGATCCAGTGGATGGCAACGGAACATGGAGCAGACAATGTGGTGGAGATGGTGGAAGCGCTTAGCGCGTATTTCCGATTAGGGCTTGGCACAGGCAGTCCATACATTCTGCTTGATCAGGAGTTGTACCATGTCGAGAGTTATCTTCATATTCAAGGTGTGCGATATGAGGAGATTCTGGACTACGAGCTTCGATATGATGAAAAGCTTGCTCAGTGCCAAGTCGTTCGCTTCATGCTGCAGCCTTTGGTGGAAAATGCGATTTATCACGGGATTAAGCCACTTGGGGATCAAAAGTGCAAAATTTCGATTACAGCATATAAACAGGCCGATTACTTGGTCATTAAGGTTGAAAATAATGGGGTTATGATTCCGGAAGAGAAGCTTGAGCAGATAAATCAAGCCCTTCTTGATGATACATATGATCGTTCTGCCACAGGCTTTGGGCTATACAGTGTAAACCATCGCATTCGACTAGCTTACGGAGTGCCATATGGCCTTGCAGTGAAGAGCGAAACTGGCATTACCGTTATGGTCATTCGAATACCTTTGGACGGGGAGTGGAATGAAGATGTGGAAGATTGTCATCGTCGATGATGAAACGATCATTCGCAAAGGCTTGCGACAATACATTGAGGAGAGTCCGTATCTTTTTGAGGTTGCAGGAGAAGCGAAAAGTGCAAACGAAGCATTGAATATGGTGGAGGAAGCCCCACCACATGTATGTCTTGTGGACATCAACATGCCGAATATGAATGGGCTCGATCTGATGAATATATTGCGCGAACGCTGCCCGTCGGTTCTGGTTGTCATCATCAGCGGGTACGATAACTTTGAATATGCTCGTCAAGCCGTGCAACTGCAAGCATTCGATTATGTATTGAAACCTGTGCCGAAGAGTGATCTGAACAAGCTGCTTCATCGGATCGATGAGCATCTTCAGGTAAAATATCCTTTGCATTCACATGAAGGCAGGGTGGATAAGGAGCCGGAGCTTCCCGGGTATACAGGGGATGGAACAGTGCTTATCCAAAAAGTGACCGAGTATATTGACAGTCATTATCAGGATCCGGAGCTGTCTATTACTCGAGTAGCAGCACTATTTCATATCAACCAAACCTATCTTAGTAAGCGTATGAAGCAAGAAATCGGTGCTTCATTCCTTGACTATGTCACCGAGCTTCGGATATCGAAGGCGAAGGAGATTCTGGATGACGTAATGCCGAATATCAAAATCGGGGATCTGGCCGTGAAGGTAGGGTATAAGAGCCAGTACTATTTTAGTCGTGTGTTCAAAAATAGAGTCGGCTCAAGCCCCTTAGAGTACAAAAAGCATCCGTTCGGTTATGGATAGGAGGGCTATTCTCGTCCCTCTGCAGCACGCCATAGATGCTATGCTCGGTTCAGATCTTCAAATTCCTATCAACCATGAAGAAATTGAAGCGGTTAGAAAAGATAGTAAGGGGATCATCCCGGAGGATCGGCTAATAGTCATTGCAAGAAGCAGAAAATATCAGAACTTGCAAAGGAGCTTTTGTCAGCTCAGACATCATTAAGTAAATCGAACTTTATTGTTATAGCTACTAAGTATTTATCTATTTCCATAGAGAAGAGCTTAGAAAGCGACGATATCTTATAGAATATTCTAGCCTTAGTGGACAGACGAGTTGGGAAAAAGCGGATATTAAACATGAGCGAGAAGATGAGGTTAAAGCATCCAATTGTGCAATATTTTTATGAACTAAGCCGTCAAGAGCAGATAAACTGTCCGGAAGTGTCTTAGGACTCCTCATATAAGTTTGTTCACATTGTCCACCCACGCATGTGGAGAGTGTCGCTCTACTGGTAAGGAAGGATACAGTGCTATGAGATTCTTATATTTATTGGATTTTACGGACACAAGTATGAGGAAAAATCGTTATTGAAGAGATGGCATCATTGCCGTCTCTTTTTTGTTTCACTTTTTTTAGCATTGCTCTGACTCTGGTTCCCGCTACCCCATCCTAGGATCACAAGCATGAACGACTGCACGAAAATTAACGTTGATGCTTATGTTTAAGCCCTCTCTACTCTGTTAGGTGACGGGCATCATAGACGTACTTACGTGAGGTTGCTACGATGTTCCATGGAAATTAAGTGAAAGTGATCACAAGAAATTACAGAAGGAGTCATTTATCGTGAAAAGAATCGTAACCCTAAGCACCCGCAAACTGATGGATACCGCAAAACACGGCGGATGCGGCGCATGCCAGACCTCTTGCCAGTCCGCTTGTAAAACTTCCTGCGGCGTTGCAAACCAGAAGTGTGAAAATGCAATGAACAGATAGGATCTGGAATTTTACCGCCCATTACTCTGCTGATGGGCGGCTATTTTTAAGAAACGGATGCTAACTCTAAAGGAAGGCAAAGCCGTTTCTACTTGTGTGTAAAAGGAGCTTGATTAGCAAGTATGATTCATCAATATAAACTAAACGGATACAATATCGTGCTCGATACCTACAGTGGCTCGGTGCATGTTGTTGATGACCTAGCATATGAAATTATAGCGGATTATGAGAAAACTTCTGTCGAACAAATCGTGACATTGATGTTGGATAAATATAAGCATGATTCAAATATCTCTGAGAGCGACATTCGAGAAACCATCGTGGATATCGAGGCACTTATAAATGATGGACAGCTTTTTACAAAAGATGAGTATGAGAACCTCTCGCTTGATTTAAAAAAACGGAAAACTTATGTTAAGGCACTCTGCCTCAATGTTGCGCATACCTGTAATTTGTCATGCGATTATTGCTTCGCTAGCCAAGGGAAATACAACGGAGATAGGGCAATCATGAGCTATGAGGTTGGACAAAAAGCTATCGATTACCTGCTTGAAAATTCGGGTCATCATCGTAATCTTGACATCGACTTTTTCGGCGGGGAACCGCTCTTGGCTTGGAAAGTGGTTAAACAGATCGTAGCTTATGCAAGAAGCAAAGAACAAGAATACAAAAAGAAGTTCCGCTTCACCTTCACGACGAACGGGATGCTGCTGAACGATGAGGTCACCGAGTTTTTAAATCAGGAAATGTACAATGTCGTATTAAGCCTGGATGGAAGAAAAGAGGTTCATGACCGGCTTCGCCAAACGGTTAACGGAAAAGGCAGCTATGATCATATTCTTCCGAAGTTCCAGGAATTCGTTCGTAAGCGCGGAGACCAAGAGTACTATGTACGAGGAACTTACACTCGTAACAATGTCGATTTCACCAACGATATATTTCATATCGCAGACCTTGGTTTTGACAAAATTTCGATGGAACCGGTCATCTGTGATCCAAAGGAGCCCTATGCACTTACCGAGGAGGACCTGCCGGAGATATACAACCAGTACGAAATTCTCGCGAAGGAAATGATCGGTCGCGGTGAACAAGGCAAGGGTTTTACCTTTTATCACTACATGCTAGACCTCTCGGAAGGACCTTGCATCCAGAAGAGAATCACTGGCTGTGGGTCAGGAACCGAATATCTTGCCGTCACCCCTTGGGGAGAGCTTTTTCCTTGCCACCAGTTCGTAGGGGATGAAGAGTATAGCATGGGGAACCTCTGGGATGGCATCACAAAACCTGAGCTGCAATGTCAATTCCAAGAGAGCAACTGCTACTCGAAGCCGGAATGCAAGGACTGCTGGGCAAAACTCTACTGCAGCGGCGGTTGTCCCGCCAATGCGCTGCACGCGACGGGTTCCCTGGTCGGAACCTATGACTTCAGCTGTGACGTCTTCCGCAAGAGGGTCGAATGTTCCATGATGGTGAAGGTGGATGAATCCATTAGAGCGATGGAAGGGCAATCTAGCTAGTTAACGTAACGGATGAAAAAACTCTAACCGAGAAATAGACACTTTAATGAAGTGCCTTTCTCGGTTTTTTTGTGCGGAGAAGAAGGACTGTAAGACAAGAGAGACGATCAGTTTTTGCAAATTGCAGATTACTGATCGTCTTTTAATCTGAATCTATGGAATAAATTCCGTGCGATAGGTTGGTATATCGTTGTTATAGCTATGTATTATTTGATGTCTACATACATAGCACGATGAATGTTACCTGAAAGCGGACCGAAGGATAAAAAGCTGAGGGTCAGATACTGCCTCAGTCCTCCATTTTATTGGACGTCGTAGGTACGTGCCTAAGTCTGAATAATAAACCCCCTCAGGGGATTCTGCATAAAAAATTTGCGGATTTATGTAGTATCTATTTAAATGAAAATAACGATCGCTTCCAAAAATAGAGAGTTATCTCCCGCTATCACTTCACTAACCCTCCCCCAACAACTCCCCAACAGAAACCTCCAGTGCCTTAGCTATAGCAACCACCTCATAATCCTGCACAAGCCTATATTGACCCTCCAATCGCGATAAACTGGTTGGGCTGATGTCTAAGCCGAAGGTTTGCAACCTGGCAAGGAAATCCTTTTGCTTCATTCGCTTAGCTTTTCGAATAGCTATAACTCGGGTCCCGATGATGTTTTTGTCACCTGGGGGCTCTTTTCGATGTCTCATTTCCGTGTCACCTCACAATTCAACCAAATTGTATGCGAGGTAAAGGTTGTTTTAATGCGAATATCGAATTAAAATAAAATAAACCGATAAACGCATTAAAGTCTCTGCACATCGTCTACAGACATAGCTTTTCCAGGAAGGTGGGGGTGCAATGCAACATCTGAAGCACAAATATGAGGAGGAAAAGCGAAAGCTGAATGTACTCGGACAGAAATCACTGGAGCAGGGAATTCCGTTAAGCAGCAATGAAGCGGTTCAGGCTCAGAGTCGTAAGGTTGACGAACTCATTAATCGGATGTACCAAGAAAAAAACGGACATGCAGTGTCATTTCGTTTGAGTTTCTATCTTGGAGGGGATATGTTGAGCTTTCCTGCATGGTTTTTACAGACGATTCAAGGTCGATTGGATGAGGTGACCGCACAGATTGAACATCAATCCGAGCCTAGGGATGTTTTTGAAGAAGAGCGCAAAGCTTTTCAAGCGTTGTTTGACTCCATGGACATTGCAGGTATACCAGAGTTTGAGTACTGGGAGGATAAGCTTCAATTGAAGCAAGCCGTTCTTTATGAACGTCTATATCTTCAAGGACTAAAGGATGGCATGCAGCTTGCAAATGCCCTTACTGCCCCTTCAGTTCTCTCGGACTAAGACATGCCCTGTGGGTAGCGGAGTAGCACATAGGTATCGGAACCAAAGGGGATATATGTATATCTTATCTTCAGACTGCCAATGCGACAGTCTTTTTTATTGCGTATATATTTGGAATTTTTGTTTTTTTTAGATGCTGTTCATCCAAAAGAGGGCAGACCTCCATTCATGATTTGAATAAAGGGATATCTTCCCATATTGTCGAATAACCATACATATTGTAAATCTATATCAGACGAGGTTTTGCTATGCTTAAAGCGGTAAAGTCCTTCTTTAAAAAATCCGAAACTAAGCCACCACAGGCAGTGCGTAAGACACAAACTCCCAAGTCGAAACCGAAAGTTGTTTCCACACGAATTGGAGAGTTAGGTGAGCATAAAATCAATATCCAACTTGACCAGCTACCTAAGGAGTGTAAATCGTTAAGCGATCTAATGCTCCCTAATCCCAAGTCTCGAACAGGTTACACCCAGATGGACCATATCGTTATTTCCCCGTATTGCTTATTTGTCATTGAGACAAAAAACTACAATGGGGAAATTAAAGGTGGGCGAACGGATCAACAATGGTCAGTGAGCAACCGTTACAAGATGTATAATCCGCTGAAGCAAAACTATGGACATATAAAGGCCATTGAGAACCTGATACAAGGTATAGCTGCAGTGAAATTTATCTCTATGATTTCATTCACTATGAGATGTCGGTTCAGTATTGATCCGGATCTTCGGAAAATCCACTCGGACGAACTGGTTGTCTATGATGTGGAACTAAGTGAGTTTATCTCTAGGAAGCTGATTAGTTTAAAAACGGGAACCCCTGAACCTCCTATTTCTGCGGCGCAGGTCCAAACCATATATGATCGTTTGGCTCAGGCTAATGTTACCGATTCCGAGATTCGCAAACTTCATGTACAGAGAATAAAGGGAGGTCCACTATGAAAAGTATGTGGCTTGTTCGAGCAGGAGAAAGGGCATATCTTATTAATGAATTTAAAGATAAGCAAGCTGTAGCGATTGGTTGGGCTCCATTGGGAGATATCGGTGGGGTAAATACACTTCAAGAGATGAAGAGGCTTTTGAAGGTACGGTATCCTGGATATAAAGAGGGTAAGATCAATATTACTGCTGGTCAGATTTTTCGTTTTGTAAGTGAATTTAAAATAGACGACCAAGTAATCACATATAATCCTGAAGAGCGACTCTATTACATAGGAAGAATCAAGTCGAATTATGAATTTAAGCCAAATTATATTACGGATAAGCCTCATATTCGCAGAATAGATTGGGAGGGGACTGTATCTAGAGATGTTTTGACGGCAAGCGCCCGGAATACTCTTGGTTCCATAATGACTATTATATCTATCCCGAATGATGTTCAGAAGGAATTGCTCAAACAAATGGTAATCGGACAGACCGATGGTAATCAACCAAGTCAACCCATAGAGTCTGTGCAAGCTGAGACGGAGGAAGAAGCCGAAGAATTAGAGCTAATTAAGGAAGACGTCATTGAGAAGTCCAATGAATTTATCAAAGATAAGATTGCTAAGTTAGACTGGGAGCAAATGCAGGAACTTGTTGCGGGCATCCTTAGAGGAATGGGCTACAAGACACGAATATCACCCAAAGGGCCGGACCGGGGAAGAGATATATTTGCATCCCCAGATGGTCTAGGGCTTGAAGAACCCAGAATTATAGTGGAAGTAAAGCACCGTTCAGGCAGTATGGGATCTAATCAAATACGTAGTTTTACCGGAGGATTAAGAGTAGGAGATCGGGGGATTTATGTATCTAGTGGTGGATTCACAAAGGAAGCAAAATATGAAGCGGAAAGATCGAATATTCCTTTATCGTTAATAGACTTGGATCTGCTCGCGGAGTTAGTAACACAATACTATGATCAATTTGATTCAGAGACACGGACATTAATACCGTTAAGAAAAATATATTGGCCGTTATAAATTTGAATGTTTTTCTATATAGACATTCTTTTGAAGAAGAGCAAGGCCTTCCAAGCGTTATTTGTCTCCATGGATATTGCACGTAAGCCAGAGTTTGAAAATTGGGAGGATAAAGTTTCTTTAAAGCAATCTGTTGTTTATGAACTTTTATATCTACAGGGGCTTAAGGATGGCATGCAGCTTGCTAATGCATTTGCTCCTTCTGTTCTCTCGGATTAAGACGGAATTACAAGGTATACGTTAACTATATGTTGGGGCTGTCCATGCGACAGTCCTTTTTCTTATATGAATGATTGGAAGGAATACATTCCCATATTGTCGAATTACCAAATATATTGTAAATCCAGATGACTCCGTATTGCTTATTTGTCATTGAAAGACGAAAAACTACAATGGAGAAATTAAAGGTAAGCGGACGGATCAACAATGGTTAGT
This sequence comes from Paenibacillus sp. FSL H3-0310, assembly GCF_038002785.1. Taxonomy (NCBI): domain Bacteria; kingdom Bacillati; phylum Bacillota; class Bacilli; order Caryophanales; family Paenibacillaceae; genus Paenibacillus; species Paenibacillus sp. FSL H3-0310. The sequence goes on along the minus strand of NZ_JBBODC010000002.1, from coordinate 269,775 downwards.
AGGTAACCGTTACAAGATGTATAATCCACTAAAGCAAAACTATGGCTATATTAAGGCCTCAATTACAGGTTGAATCGATCTATGACCAACTGAGCCAAGCAAATATTACAGACTCAAAGATTCGTAAACTTCATGTAAAAAAATATGACTACTAGAAATCGTTAACTAGTCTTGGAGGTCAACATGCCATTACCGGAGTCAATCACGCAGATTTTCAAGCGTAAGCAAAAATCATACAAAATGGTCCTCATTCTATCCTTAATCGAAGAGCTGAGAGCAACCAATCTGGAGCGTGTTTCGTTCGATCATGTTAAGGATCGGTTTCTTGATTACTTTATAGCTGAACAGCAAAGAGGAAACCGGGTGGATCAGCCTCCAGGACGGGAGCTATGGAAGGATGCACCTAAAAGTCAGCTTAAAGATATTATTAACAGTCCAGTTAATGCGCTCTCGCATATTTTGTTTGTGAACTCGGAGGATAACACCATAGGTTTTCATAGCCAAATTCAAAGACAGCTAGGGGAAGAGGAGCTATTGCAATTAGAGAGAATAGCTAATGACGAACTCCAGTCTTATAATACCGCTTTGCAGCATTTCTCTTTGCAAGGTTATCTGGAGAAGATCATGGCGGAGTACACTTCTGCCAAAAAAGAAACCTTTGCAAGTCATGCACTAGGTACGTTATTTCGTCAGACGCTTCCTTCTGAGCTCAAAGCGTTACCATTCTTAGATGATCAATATAAAATTCAAGGTTCTGTTGGTCAAGGGAATTGGGCAACAGTTCCTTGGCTTGCAATACTGGATAAGCGGATCACGGAAACGACTCAGCGTGGGGAGTATGTTGTGTATCTGTTTGCTGAGGATATGAGTGCTGTCTATCTTACTTTTAATCAAGGAGTGACGGCGCCTATCCAAGATAAAGGGCGCAGAGAAGGCTATGCTTATCTTCGAAACCGAACACAAGAGATTCGAGAGCTCCTTTCTCTTGCACATATGAATAAGGATGATAATATTCACCTAGTAGATAGCGGTCTAGGTCAAGATTATCAGGTGTCTACTGTGGCTTACATCAAGTATGAAAGAGGAGCCGTTCCGAATGACGAGCAACTAATCCAAGATCTCGAGAATGTGATGGAAGATTACCGTCTATATATGGACACTGTGACTTCTACAGGTAATGTAGCTGATAATGAGGAAGTGGAAGTAGTGACACAAGAAGCGGAGCCCTTACAGGATGAACAAGTAACAGGTATCCTCCACCAAATCCAATCCCACATCCGTCGCAAAGGTTTCTTCTTCCCTGAGCACCTTATCGAGAATTTTTACCTCTCGCTAAAGACTAAGCCTTTTGTCATTCTGGCAGGCATATCCGGAACAGGGAAGACTCGGTTGGTGAAGCTGTTTGCAGAAGCTCTTGGTGCAACGGGGAATAACGGACAGTTTACCTTGATCCCAGTGCGGCCGGATTGGAGTGATCCTGCGGATCTGCTGGGGTACAAGGATCTTTCGGGCAGGTTCAAACCGGGTCCGCTTACGGAAGTATTAGTAGAGGCGCGGAAGCCGGAGAATGGACATAAGCCATATTTTATCTGTATGGATGAGATGAATCTGGCGCGGGTAGAGCATTACTTCAGTGACCTGTTAAGTGTGCTGGAAACGCAGGACTGGCGGGAGGGGAAGATCCAGACTCAGGATCTCATATCTTCTACCATGCTGGATACGTCTGAGGATCAAGTGAAGTTTGGCAGCCTAGGTGTCCCGGAGAATGTGTTCTTGATCGGGACTGTGAACATGGACGAAACGACACATCCTTTTAGCAAAAAGGTACTGGACCGAGCTAACACACTGGAGTTCAATTACATCAATCTGCAGCAGTATCCGGACATGAGTGAGCAGGAAGAGACGGAAGATCCCGCTGATCTTGCCGAACTGAACCATCTTTTTCTGCGCTCCGATTATTTGCAGCTAGTGGATGCCTATGATGCCAACAAAGAGCTAGTTGTCCGGACGACAGAGAGATTGGTTAAGATCAATGCTTTGCTTGAGGATGTCCATGCTCATGTAGGTTTCCGGGTACGCGATGCGATTTGCTTCTATATGATCTATAACGAACGGTACAAGCTGATGAGTGAGGAAGAAGCTTTTGACTGGCAACTGCTGCAAAAGATACTGCCGCGCATTCAAGGGAGCCATTCTTCGGTTCGCCGGGTATTGTTGAACTTGATGAAAGGGGCTCTTGGTACAGGATCTGGTGTGACGGTAAATATTGAAGATCTTATGGACAATGATGCTTCTCCACTCTACCTGAGATGGGCTGCTGGACAAACTCCCCCTACAGCCAAACATCCACAAAGTGCGCGTAAATTGGCTTTTATGCTTAGGAGGCTGGAGGAAGATGGATTCACCTCATACTGGCTCTCTTAATCAGGCGGTAGAATTGCTCCGTGTAGAAACGGAGCTTTTTACGCTTTTTCTGCAAGGAAGGCCATATCATCCTACTGTGGAGACCTTGCAGCTTCATCGTTCTTCTAGTCAGGAGTGGGTAAATGCTCAGTTTGGGATTATATGCTCCGAACGGCTTGGTAATGTTCAGATTAAAGTGTTTTCTCCTGAAGCTCACGGAATGGTGGACTGGCAGCCGGGGGAGTCTGTTTTTCCTTGTTTTTATGAGACACAGTCGTATGAGCTGGTGATCCAGAGGAAGACCGCTGCTAACCTCTCTTTTTATCATGAAAATGTGCTGCTTCGGCAGGCAATTAAGCCCCTAGGTGAGTCTATTCTTGCGGGTGTGCTGAACTTTGGGAATGAGGTCGGTTTGACGGAATGGGAGATCCGCAGTTCGGGACAGGCTTTGCTGCGGGTAGAGATGGAGATCTTCCCCTCTAAAATGGATTACAAGCTGGATTACCAGAATATTTTAAATGAAGTGAATGAGCATATTTATAACTTGGCTTTTGATTTTTTGCGCAAAACCTACCAACTAACAGGCTTGCGGGAGACGCAGCATCAGAGCCTGACGGAGTTTTTCACCATACTTCAGCATGTGTTTAGACAGCTCTTGGATGCCGTTGAGCGGATTAACAAGAATCCCAATTACGCTCTGCTTCAGGACTGCCGACTAGTGGATGCCAATCGGGTCAAAAAGGCAGGAAGAGAGAACATCCGCGAGCTCGCGAAGCATCCCGAACGATTAAGAGAAGACATGAACCATGGATTCTTGACCATCGGCAGCCGAAATTACACAGCCACACATTTAATGGAGACACGAAGACGCCTCGCCTATGATACTAATGAAAACCGGTTCATCCGCTGGATGCTGGAAAGCATTCATGGAAAGCTGAAAGAGCTCAAGGGTCGCTGGAAGATTAAAAACCGAACCCCAGATCCATTACTTATAAAAAGGTTAGACAACATGCTCACTCAACTAGAGCGGGTGCTCAAGATGGATTTTTTGCGTGAGGCTGGAGTACTGAGGCAGATGTCCGTTACACTGGTGCTGCAGATGGCCCCTGGATACCGCGAGGTCTATCGCTGTTATCTCATGCTGCTCAAAGGCTTGTCGATCCAAGGTGATCTGCTGCGCCTGTCTATGAAGGATGTCGCGCAGCTCTATGAATACTGGTGCTTCCTCAAGTTGAATCAGCTTCTGGGTCAGAAGTATAAACTGGTGAAGCAGGATATTATTAAGGTGAATCGAAATGGTATTTTTGTTACCCTTGACCGCTCGCAGAGCGCTAAGATGGTGTACGAGAATCCAGTTAACGGAGAGCAGTTCATCCTGTATTATAATGCGATTCCTAGCTCGGATAAGGCACCGACGCTCAATCAGCGTCCGGATAATGTGCTGACACTGAAGAAGAAGGATGCTGGCAAAATCAAAGAGTATAAGTATGTTTTTGATGCGAAATATCGGTTAAATCCGGCTTATGAAGGGACTTCCTATCACCGCACTTATAGGCAGCCTGGTCCTGAAGAGGATGACATCAACACCATGCACCGTTATCGGGATGCCATTGTGTATCAGGAGAAGGGATCGGGAGAATATGAGCGAAGCATGTTTGGCGCCTATGTGTTATTCCCCTACCCGGATGAGGAGCGGTATAAGACCCACCGATTCTACAAAAGCATCGAGCTATTGAATATTGGCGCTTTGCCATTCCTACCGAATTCTACAAGCCTAGTGGAGCGATTCTTGGATGAGATTATTCAGGATAGTCCGGAAAAAGCTTACGAGCGTTCCACCCGTCCACGCGGCACGAAAGAATACTATACCAACCAACTCGCGGGCAAAAATGTGCTTGTTGGTTCTGTCCGGGGACCCGAACAAGTGGAGGTGGCGCTGCGGAAAGCTTTTTATCATATGCCGTTAAGGAATCTTGCAAACCAGAAGATCCTAACGCAAATTGAATACGTAGCGATGTGCCAATCCCGTAAAAAGTTCATTGATCCTGCAAAAACGGGGATTCACTGGGTAGGGAAAGTAGCGGATTGGAAGGTGCTGCGGCGTAATGAGATTAAAGAGGTTCCTTGTCGCCCGGGTACTGAAGAAGATCTGTATGTACGATTTACGGTTGAGGAATGGAAAGCAATTACGTCTCCTATCATGCTAGGTGGTCAAAGAATACAAACGGTGCTCTATACGAGTAAATATATTCTGGATCGTGCCTTGGAAATCGCGGAGCTTCGCTTAGAAACGGAGGGAGATCTTCGTGAATGGCGTGAGAAACGCCGAAGGGGCAGAGTGAAGGTGAAGTTGGATCATGAGCAGTATGTGGACTTGGGGAAGGTTGTTGAAGTTCGGAATATTTAAGGTTAGTGAACATGAAGTAAGGTTTGTCTAATGAATTCCATAATTATGAATTTATTGTTGACAACCCCAGCGGATTAAAATATAGTAATCCCATCAGATTAATACAAATTATTGATGTTTAAATTTTAGTGATTGTGAGTACGAAACGGAATATGCTGACTGGTTCAACCAGAGGCTCAGGGGACAAACGCTAGTCGTTGTCATCTGAGCCTTTTTGGCGAACGGTCACTTTGCCGTAATAATAACTAACAGAGGTGAAGTCAATGGCTGCTGCTGAAAAAATTAGATTTGAGAGTGTCACCAAAACGTTCAGTGTCCGAGATTCTAAGCAAAAGGAGGGGACGCAGCAATTCACAGCGGTAAAAGAGTTGGACTTTTCCGTAAGAAAAGGTGAATTCATAACGATAGTGGGGCCAAGCGGGTGCGGTAAGTCAACTTTGCTTGATTTGATTAGTGGTTTATCATCCCCCACACAGGGTCGCATTTTAATAGATGGTCACACAATAACAGGTCCAGGGCTTGATCGAGGTATTGTGTTTCAGCAGTATGCTTTATTTCCGTGGAAGACCGCGCGTGGCAATATTGAATTTGGGTTGGAAGCAAAGGGGATCCCGAAGCATGAACGTAGCGAACAGGTTGGACATTTTCTTTCGTTAGTTGGGCTTAGTGATTTCGGAGACCGTTATCCACATGAGCTTTCCGGAGGGATGAAGCAGCGTGTAGCCATTGCCAGAAGTCTTGCCTTTAACCCGGACGTCTTGTTAATGGATGAGCCTTTTGCCGCACTGGACGCCCAAACACGTGAATCCCTGCAAAGTGAGCTTTTACGGATTTGGCAGAAGACCCAAAAAACCATCATATTTATTACGCATGGCATTGATGAGGCCGTTTATCTTGGGGAGCGGGTAGTCGTCCTGACACCAGGGCCCGGGACGGTGAGGAAGATTGTAGATATTCCGCTTCAATCACGATTGGAAGATGCGGATATTCGCTCACATCCTGATTTTGTGAAGGCTCGACATGAGGTATGGGGTTATTTGCATGAACCTGAATACAAAGGTGCATATATTTAATCGATAAAGGGGGGATTCCCATCGAATCCGTTAAGTCTGTTCATTCAACATTACAGCTTAAGAAACGAAATCCTATTTCTTTTTCCGGCGTGCTTAAGGTGTTCAAACAGTCCATTGTCTTAGTCTTATTGTTCTTACTATGGGAAGTCGCACCACGGACGGGCTTAGTTGATGCAGCATTTTTCCCGCCTATTTCTGAGGTAATCACTGCTTTGTGGAATTTGATTGTCTCAGGTGAGCTTTTCACTCATTTCTTAGCAAGTATCATTCGTTCGTTCAGTGGATTTGCATTAGCTTTATTGATTGCGATCCCGTTAGGATTACTGATTGGCTGGTATCCATTGGCCCGAGAGCTGTTAAATCCAGTGTTGGAATTGTTCCGAAATACGGCTGCGCTCGCTTTACTTCCGGTATTTATGCTGCTGTTAGGGATTGGTGAAACCTCTAAGATTACAATCGTCCTATTTGCTTGCACATGGCCTATTCTTCTAAACACGATTGCTGCTGTAGGTAACGTCGATCCCTTACTTATTAAAGCGGCTAAATCCATGAATATTAAGTCGTTCAAATTATTTCTGAAGGTGATTTTGCCGGCATCCGTGCCAACTATTTTTACAGGGATTCGAATGGCAGGAACAGGGGCGATATTAGTATTGATTGCTGCAGAGATGGTAGGGGCAAAAGAAGGCTTAGGCTATTTAATCACTTATTCTCAATATAACTTTCAGATCCCTCAAATGTACGCCGGTATATTAACCATTGCTTTGTTGGGTTTGCTAATCAACCAAGGCTTGACCATGCTCGAGCGTAAATTTTCTAAATGGAAGCAACCGGTGAATGAATAGAATGGGGATTATGAAGTGATATTTTTTATGAATAATACCAACTAAACAAATTGAATTAATTGTACTTAAAACAATCTAAAAAGGAAGAGTGGCGGAGGGAAGTTTGGAACTGTAGCTCAGAAAAATAGAATTCATTTGGAAAAGGAGAAGTGAGATGAACAAAACAGTAGCAATGCTTATACTTGTAGGCTTGGTTAGTGGTATTTTATCTGGCTGCTCAGAGGGGAAGTCCTCCGCCAAAAGTGGAGAAGATCAGATCCTGCAATATCAGTCTGCACCTGGAAGTGTGTCTTTCCCAGAGCTGGCCGCCGATTTAGGTTACCTAGGAGATTTGAAGTTAGAGTCTATAGGTGACAGCGTGGGTGGTCCGGAAAGTATTCAATTAACCGCGACGAAACAAATTGACTTTGGTGCAGCATTCAATGGAGCCATTATTAAATCCTACGCCAAGAATGTAAAAATAAAGTCCGTCATTGGCTCCTACGGCAGTGATAAAAATACGTATGTAGGTGCATATGCCCTCGAGGGGGGAGCTATAAAGTCGGCTAAAGATTTTATTGGTAAAAAAGTAGGGGTGAATATTCTCGGTGCCCATTCGGAATTCGTCATTAAAGATTATTTACGCCAAGGCAACTTGACCGAAAAGGAAATTGAACAAGTAACCTTAGTGACAGTTCCAAGTTCTAGTGCAGAACAGATTCTGCGAAATCATCAGATCGATGTGGTTATGTTAAGCGGGATTGCCCGGGATCGGGCTTTAACAACAGGTGGGGTCGCAGAAATTTTTAAGGATATTGATGTGTTTGGCACAGAGTTTACTGCGGGTGATTATTTCTTTACAGATCAGTATATCAAGGAGAATCCGAATACCGTCAGGCAATTTGTAGATGGAGTTGCAAAAGCCATTGAATGGGCCCGAACGACACCTAGGGAGGAAGTAATTAAACGATTCGAGGAAATTATTAATAAGCGTGAACGAAAGGAAACCATAGATAATCTTAAGTTTTGGAAGAGTACGGGTATCTCTGAAAAAGGCGGCGTGATTACACCCTCGGAATACGATGTCTGGATTGATTGGCTTGTGGCAAATGGGGAGCTAAAAGAAGGCCAAGTGAAACCGGAAGAGTTATATACGAACGAATTTAATCCATTTGCTAAATAATTTTTTATATAAGTTGACTCTACAACAATCTAAAAAGGGAGAGTGGCAGAGGGGAAGTTTGGAACTGTAGGAGCGTGAGCATCCGCCTTTGTGTACGGATTTCCTTAATAGAAAATCAAACAATAGGAGTGGTTAACATGACAAAAAAACAAATGAAATTAGGGGCATTCATTAATCTACCCGGTCATCATGTAGCAAGCTGGCGTCATCCTTCTTCAGGGGCAAGTCGGGCATTTGATTTGGAGTATTTAACGGAGATTGCACAAACGGCTGAGCGTGGCAAGTTCGATATGATATTTTTTGCAGATGTATTAGGTCAAAAGCTGTCCGGAAATGCACAATCATCATTAAAGCTAGATCCCGTTATTATTATCTCCGCACTTGCAGCAGTGACTAAGAATATCGGGCTAACGGCCACGTTGACTACTACCTATAACGATCCATACCATGTAGCGCGTAAATTCGCAGCGATTGATCATTTGTCCAAGGGGCGTGCCGCCTGGAATGTAGTAACATCAGCCAATGAGGGTGAAGCTCTCCTGTTTGGTAAGGATAAACATTTGCAGCATGCGTCCCGCTATGAACGTGCTGAGGAATTTGTGGAGGTTGTCAAACAACTCTGGTTGTCTATTGAGTCTGAGGCGCTGGTCATCGACAAGGAGCAAGGTCGGTATTTAGATGTAGAAAAGGTACATCCTGTTGATCATCAGGGAGCTTGGTTTAAGGTACAGGGTTCACTGGATTCATCAACCACACCACAAGGGCATCCCGTGATTGTTCAAGCCGGATCATCGGAATCTGGAAAAGAGTTAGCCGCGAAGACCGCAGAGGTTATTTTTACAGCATGGCAGACGCTTGAAGAAGCGCAAACCTTTTATCGTGATGTGAAAGGGCGGTTGGCTAAATATGGACGTAAACCGGAGGACTTGAAGATCATGCCGGGTGTATTTATTACTGTAGCAAAAACAGAGGAAGAAGCTTTGTTGAAGCAGCAGCAATTAAACAGCTATATTTTATCTGAAGTAGGATTATCGTATTTGTCGTCTTTCACTAACATTGATCTGTCAGGGTATGATGTCGAAGAACCACTTCCGGAATTCAGTTCAATTGAAGATGACACCAATCCGCGGATCCGCTACAACATTATTCGTGATATCGCCAAACGTGAGAATCTGCAATCTATTCGTGCAATCTATGAGCGTATCGCTGGAGCACGCGGACACCGGGAAATCGTTGGAACCCCTGAACAAATCGTAGATCAATTAGAAGAATGGTTCTTAAACGATGGTGCAGATGGATTTAATGTGATGCCTCCCCATTTCCCGGAGGGCTTTAACGATATTGTTGAATTAGTGATTCCTGAATTACAGCGTAGAGGCTTATTCCGTACTGAATATGAGAGTTATACGCTTCGAGGAAATTTAGGGCTATCTGTACCTGTTGTAACAACACTTGAAAAAGCACTAACCGGTGCGAGCACAGGAGGGAATGTGTAATGAGCAAAGCAGTCATTATTAATGGAGGAAATACTAGAAAATCTCGATTAACAGCTATTCATCAGCAGGTTGAAAGATTTCTAACGCAAGAGGGGATTTGGCATCATTCGATCTATGTACATGAGTTACCAGCGGACGATTTGCTTACGGCCAATTTCGCCAGTGAGGCGATTCTGCGGGCCAATGCGCTAGTGGAAGAAGCGGATATTGTCGCCGTATTAACGCCTATCTATAAAGCCTCCTATACGGGAATCTTGAAGACCTATTTAGATCTCCTTCCGCAAAAAGCGCTGGTTGGTAAGCGAATTGTACCTATTGCTATTGGGGGTTCGTTAGGCCATCTTCTAGCGATTGAATATGCATTAAAACCCGTCTTATCTGTACTGGGTGCTACTGAGATTTTAAATACGGTTTATTTCTTGGATCGGCAAATTGAACGCTTAGAAGCTGATGGGTATCGTATTGATGAGGAAGCGGAGCAGCGGCTAACCGTGGAATTACTAAAGCTTGCACCTGCAAAAATAACTAATTAGATTAGGGAGAACAGGAAGTTAGGGGTTAACATTAACGCAGCCTTTCGGGGTTGCGTTTTTTGTGTTGTGATTGTTAATCTCATGAACCAACGTTGAAAAAGGTCCCCAGTCTCCATTTGGTGAACTATAAGTTGTATGATGGTTTCTTGCCATCCCACGATTATATCAAAAGATTTGTTAATGGTTTAGGCGTTTCTCCGTATTAACATATGTAAGTTTCTTCACAACAAATTGCGCAATTTGTTTAGCTTTTCGATGAAGGTGAGGTGGAAGGAGGGTGGAGATGGAGGTTATCCAGGGTAAAGTGGAGCGTTACATGAATAACGAAAGATCACGTGAAGCTATCATGTCCAAAGAGGAATTTACCCGGATGTATGATACGTACTACCAACGTGTTTACAAATATATCTGTTATCGAATTAATAACCACCATGCGGCAGAGGACATATGCAGTCAGGTTTTTGAGACCGTGATGTGTAAGTATTATAGTTTTTCACAAGAAAAATCGAATTTTGAGGTGTGGCTGTTTGCCATTGTAAGAAATGCTGTGACGGATTACTTTCGGGCGCAGAAGAAGAGAAGCTATACCTCACTGGATTCGTTGCTGGAGCTTATATTTCCCAAGCCGTCTCCTGAGGAGCTGGCGATCCGTGAGGATAATAATCAAGCACTGTTCAAGGCGCTCTCCAAGCTGCGTGAGAAGGAACGAAATATCATTGCAATGAAATATGGGGCTGGGCTGAAAAATTCCGAAATTGCACAGATCATGGGAGTTAGTGAGTCCAATATCGGTGTCGTAGTATATAGAAGCTTGAAAAAACTGCATATTTCCTTAAAGGCAGGAGGGTTCAAAAATGAATAAGAAAGATGATCTCACCAAATTCAGCAAAACCATAGAACTGCTTGAGAATGCCGAACAGGGCAGCACTACCGCCAAAGAAAGAATCTATAACCGCTTGATATACAAATTGGACCATGGGGCACTTAACCCCCAATCAGAGATAAAGGACGGGATAACGATGAAAAAAAACAGCTGGAGAAATGCAATAGTGATTGGCAGTGCAGTAATTTGTCTGGGTGGAGCATTCTCTGCAACCTCCTATGCACAGGATATGTTCCAGTCGATCATGGCAAAGTTTGAAGTGGGAAATCTCGAAATCACACAATACGATAAGGAAATCCCATCGGCAACACAGTCAATGACTCCATCTGAAGATGCCCAAGGTGGGGAGAATGCGGTCATTGAATTGCCGGTTGCAGCTAAGTTGAGTCTAGATGAAGCACGTGCAGCACTTGGCATGAACTTCCCGGCACCCGATTGGATGGGAGACTATGAGTTTGTGAATTGTGTTCTTCAGGGGACCAGCATGGTTGAAGTGCAGTATAATTCCGGTGAGAATGCTGTGAATTTTCTAATCTCCAAGGGCGGGGACAATGGGATCAGCACTACGGAAGAAGTGAAGACAGAAGTAATTAACGGGACTAAGGTTTATTATGCAAATGGAATTGTGATTTGGGAAGAGGATGGCTATACAGTAGAGTTGTATTCCCAAGTAGACTTTGACCAAGCTACACTAGGGAAAATCATTGATAGCTTTAACATTGGTGCTCCTGTTCAGCCTTTAGAGCAAGGTCAAGTGAAGGAGAACTCGCAAAAGAATGGCGCAGCAGTTGCAGCTCCGGCTCCGGCTCCGGCTGTAGATTCAAAATAAAAGACTTACTCTGGGCAGCAGCAGCCTATAGTTACACACAGAAGACGCGAGGGGATTAGTCCCCTGAGCGTCTTCTTTTTTGAGCACACTTTTATAGAACGTTCCCCAACCATTGCCACCCCCCAAAAACAAAAGTATAATTGATAATGATTATCAATTAATGAATGAATAAAGAGTTAAGTGTATTTATATAAGCAGTAAAGAGGTGACAGCATGCAAAAACAATCGCAAAAGACGGATTTAAGCGAGGTTAGAAAATATATAGAAGAGAATTTCACGAAGCACTTGTCTTTAGCACATTTAGCTAATCTTTCTGGACTTAGTTCCAGTTATTTTTCCTCGGCGTTTAAACAGGAATATATACAAAGTCCAATGGAGTTTGTTACCCAGCTGCGGATTCAAAAGGCTAAACAATTATTGCAAAAGGAAGATGTTCGCTTAAAGTTTATAGCAGAGGCGGTTGGATATAGTGATGAGTTTTATTTTAGCCGAGTGTTCAAAAAGGTTGAAGGGATCTCGCCAACGATGTATTCCAGCCAGCAAAAATCTCATATCGGTGTTGTAACTGGGAATATGATGGGGTATCTACACGCGGCAGGGATCATCCCGTTTGCTGCACCTTTAAGTGCAAAGTGGACACCGTACTACTATAATTTGTGGGCGCAAGAAATCGAGCATAAGGTAACCTTGACGCAAAACAAAAATTACTGCAGCCCCAATGAGCTATTGCATTTGCCAATTGATCTTCTTATTTCTCCCAAAGATTTGTCGTCAGAGCTGGTAAAACGGATAGAGGATCATTTTCCAATCTATTGGCTGGATGATAAGCAAGATTGTTTAGTAGCCTTAACTGAACTTGCTGCCCGACTAAATAAACAAGAAGAAGCGAAACAGTGGATCACACAGTATAGGGCAAGATTGGAAGACGTTCGGCGCAGGTTAGACTGGACCTCTACACCACCTAAAGTTCTAGTTATACGTATCTATCAGCAGCAAATCTTTGCTTATTGTAATACAGGCATTCAGCATCTTTTATTTCAGGATTTGGGAGCGGAATCTAGTTATGAGCAGCCCGGTCTATATAATACTGAGATTACTTTTGATGAATTAGGTAAATTGAAGGTAGATAAGCTGTTTACGATTATCTGCCCCGATGATGAGTCACGAGCAACATGGCATCATTTGCAGAGAGAGGTTGGGTTCAGACAGTTAGAGGCTATTAAGCAGCAACAAATCTATGTTATTCACTCCGATCCTTGGTTTGAATATTCGCCTGTAGCTTTAAAGCGGATGCTAGAGGAAGTTGCAGTAATGATGATACCTTGAAAATGTACATGTCTAATCATAAGATGTTACATGGTCAATGCGTCCTATCTCTTATACACTCAATACTGAGAATGATTATTATTGAGAATATAGGAAAGAGGGAAGGTCTATCATGAAGGGGTTTAATACAAAAACAATAAGTTATGTTGTAATGGTTGGTTTATTATCCATTCTACTGACAGCTTGCGGCGGCAATAATACAGCTGATCAGCAAGCAACAGATACTCCAGTAACAACCAGTGAAGCGAGTGCAACTGCAACGGAGGAACCCGCTGTACAAGAACCGGAAGTAGCGGCTAGAGAAGCGTTTGTAGTAACTGACCAAGTAGGCAATACAGTAAACATTCCGGGGACTGTACAAAAGGTGTATGCCCCTGGTCTAGAGGATTACTTAGTTACCCTTGGTGTAACCCCAGTAGCCCAATGGTCCACGGGTGAAAGACCGCAGCAGTATCTACAGGATACGTTAAGTGGTGTAAAAGAAATCAGCTTCGCTAATGGTGTTCCCTCTCCAGAATCTGTAGTAGATTTGGAGCCGGAATTAATTATATTCCCCACTGCTTTTTATGCACAAAATGGTGTTTATGAAAACTACTCGCAAATTGCTCCAACTTACGTGTTTAAGAATGCACTCGGCAATGTAGTGGAGGCCACAGAAACGATTGCGAAATTGCTAGGTTTAGAGGATAAAGCAACAGAAGCTATTGCTGCTTACGATACAAAGCTAGAAGCAACTAAAGCACAGTTAGCCAGCGTTTCTGCCGGTAAAAAAGCAATTTATATTAATGCGAATGCCCGTGCAATCTTTTTAGTGGGTAACTTCCATTACGGGGGTTATGTGCTGAGTGAGCTAGGCTTTGCTCAAAGTGCTCTTGTAGAAGGTGAAATGTCCGCTGATATTTCGCTGGAAATGTTGTCTGATTTAGACGCGGATTATATCTTTATTAACGATAATGATGGTCTGGGAGATGCTTTCCTGGCAGACATTAAAGCTAGTCCTTTATGGAAGGCGCTGCCTGCAGTTCAAGCAGGTAAAGTGTTCGAGGTGGATGGCGATCACTGGAGATCCAGTGGATTAATTGCTTATCAAAAAACGATGGACGATATTGTAGCGTTCCTGCTGCCATGATTATCAAACCGTACGTAAAACCAAACTATGAAACGATGTTGATCACGAGTAAAGCTAATCATAAGGACTATGAAATCTTTATTGCCAAACCTTTGGATGAGTCTGCAAAAGATGGCTACGGCGTCATTTATGTTCTTGACGGCAATGGGCTTTTTGAAACCGCTGCTGAAATCACCCGATTGCTGACGCGTAAGCCTAAAGGCTATCCACCCGCGATTGTTGTTGGCATTGGTTATCCTGGAGGTGAGGCGTTTGATACCGTGCGTCGAACCTATGATTTAACCATGCCAGCTGAGCTCGCGAATTTACCGAAACGTCCCAATGGGGAGCCTTGGCCTGAATTTGGCGGGGCAGATGAGCTGCTAGCTTTTTTTGAAAAAGAGTTAATGCCAGCCATTGCCCAGCGGTTCGTTATCAATAAGCAGAAGCAAGCATTGTTCGGCCATTCCTTTGGCGGATTATTTGTTCTGCATGCGTTGTTTACTCAACCCACCTTGTTCTCACATTATATTGCAAGTAGTGCTTCCATCTGGTGGAATGATTACGCACTTTTAAAGGAGTATGAGAGTTTTAAAGCTGATTTACACAGCAATACACTAAGTCAGTTACCTAAAACGCTTATGATTGCCGGTGGAGAAGAGCTGGATTATATGGTCAAGGATAGCTTGGATTTATGTAACAGCATGATAGCCTTACACCTTCCAAGCTTCGAAGTAAGCTGGGCATTGCTTGAGCAAGAGGAGCATGTGAGCGTAATCTCGGGTGCGATTAGTCGGGCCGTCAAATTTTTGCTTACCACATCCTCTGACTTAAGTTAGATAGAAATCATATTCGTTTGCATCTGAGCTGGCCCTTGGCTGGCTCTTTTTGTAAAGTGAAGGGAAAGGGTTGGAAACATTGGCCGCAAATGTTCAGAAATCTTCACTAGCAGGAGAAAAAAAGTTCTCCTTTTTATTATTGCTAATCCTCATGCTCCTCCTATTAATAGGCGTATTAGTGCTTGCTCTGGCCCTTGGCGCGAAAAAAATACCCTTCGCAGATGTATTCATGTCGATCATCGCTTTTGATGATAAGGCGTCTACTCATCAGGTGATCCAGTCGATTCGTTTACCCCGGGTACTTGCCGCTATGGCAACAGGCGCTGGATTTGCAGTAAGTGGAGCGATTATTCAAGGGATTAGTCGCAATCCTTTAGCCGATTCGGGGATTCTTGGATTAAATGCTGGGGCAGGGGTCACGTTAGTTATTGCTATGGTTTTCCTGCCGACGATTTCATTCACAGGTACACTTTGGCTCTGTATTCTAGGTGCGGGATTGGGAGCGGGTTTAGTCTTTAGTGTTGGTTTATTAAGTAAACGAGGCATGACGCCTATTCGGCTTGTATTGGCGGGTGCTGCCATCTCTGCTATGCTAACTGCCCTAAGTGAAGGAATAAGTATCTTTTTTTCAGTGGCTCAGCAGGTGGCTTTTTGGTATGGAGGAGGTTTAAGTGGCATTAGCATGGCTCATCTACAGCAAATGTTGCCTTGGATGCTTCTTGCGCTATTACTTGCCATCGTAATTTCAAAGTCGATTACTATACTTTCTGTAGGGGATGAGACAGCGGAAGGGTTAGGCGTTAATATAAAACTTATCAAAAATCTTTCGCTTTTAGCCGCATTCATGTTAGCTGGGATTTCATGTGCTTTAGCCGGATCTGTAAGCTTTGTGGGCTTAATTGCTCCGCATTTGGTACGTTACATAGTGGGTGTGGATTATCGTTATATTATTCCATTATCCGCAATTCTGGGAGCCACCCTTGTTGTGCTTGCTGATTTAGTGGCACGAATCGTAAATGCCCCTTATGAAATACCTGTAGGTGCTGTAATTGCGGTTATTGGTGTTCCGTTCTTTCTATATTTGGCTCGTAAAGAAAGGCGGGAGCTATAGTGAAGCTAAGATGGAAGTTTATAATTATAGCAATCATTTTACTGCTAGGCTTTATATATAGTGTATCTACTGGTCAAAGCAGCTTAAGCTTACAAGAGTTATGGCAAACCGTATTGGGAAATGGAACACCGAGGCAGGAGCTTGTACTTTTTCAGTTCCGTATTCCACGTATGATCTTGGGTTTTCTAGTAGGTGGCGCGTTGGCAATAGCAGGA
This sequence comes from Paenibacillus sp. FSL H3-0310, assembly GCF_038002785.1. NCBI lineage: Bacteria > Bacillati > Bacillota > Bacilli > Caryophanales > Paenibacillaceae > Paenibacillus > Paenibacillus sp. FSL H3-0310. The sequence goes on along the minus strand of NZ_JBBODC010000002.1, from coordinate 253,545 downwards.
ATGCTGCTGCAAGCCATAAGCCGAAATGCTTTAGCAGACCCGGGCATATTGGGGATAAATGCTGGTGCTGGATTATCCATGATGTTATTTTTGCTGTTACAAAATAGCTCAACCGGCTTACATACTTATGTTCAGCCACTGTATGCTTTATTGGGCGGATTTATCGTTGTTGCTCTATTATTTATGCTTTCTTATGATCGCAATCAAGGCATTATTCCCATTCGATTAATTTATACTGGTATTGCTGTTGCGGCTGCGATTAGTGCATTTATGATTGTGTTAACCTTCGTACTAGATCCTTCGCAATATCAGATGATTAAGGTGTGGCTGGCAGGGAACATAGGGAATAGTAATTGGAGTCACGTGTATGCTATGCTGCCTTGGTTACTTCTTATTGTGCCTTTATTAATTCGGAATCATCTTATATTGGATGTACTAAGGCTTAACGATCCTGTAGTCATTAGTTTAGGGGTATCTCTAAATAAGTATCGTGTTTGGTTTTTAGTGTGTAGTGTATTATTGGCGGCACCAGCGGTTGCTGTCAGTGGGAGCATTGGATTTGTAGGACTAGTAGTTCCACATTTAGTTAGACGACTCTTTCGTGGCCATAAAATAATGATTCCCGCATGTTTATTAATCGGTGGCGGATTAGTTGTTATTGCAGATGCGCTTGGTAAAATGGTAGTAGCCAATACTGAAATACCAGCAGGAGTAATCGTGGCTTTAATCGGAGCTCCATACTTTTTATATTTATTGATTAAAAGTGAATAACTGAAAAAAGCTATTGTGTGATTGGTGCTGGAAATAAAAAAAGAATGCCTTGATTATGCTATAATCCAAGGCATTCTTTTTTATATCGTTTTCGTTTTCAGCTTTTCTAAAAGAACTTTCCACCAGTGTATAGATTGCTCAAGTTGAGAAGCGTAGTAGCTTTCCATGAAATCTACACTTTCACGAGTGGAGCTATCTACATCTATTTGCTGGTAGATTTGATTTAATTGATCTTTTTTTATAAGTGACTGTTCAATTTTCTTCTCGATAATCGGGATCACTTTATCAGTCTCTACAAAACGAAGATTCACAAGAGCGACAATCATATCTGAAATAGATTCTGCATCTTCTATTACCTTATAAATTTTGAGCGGGAGCTGCTTGCGCCCTTTATCGGTAATGGAAAACACCTGTTTGTCTGGACGATGTTCTTCTTTGATAATCTCTACCTGTTCAACTAAGCCCTGTTTCGTAAGAGATTCAAAGTGATAATACAGTTTGCTTTCAGATAGATTGAGCAATTTATCAAAAGGAATAGGGGTGGATAGTTCTTTTTTTAATTTATAAGGATAATTATTTTCATCCATTAACTTACTTAAGATATAAATTTGAATTGACATCACAGAACCCACTCCTAATTGTTGGCTAAACTCTATCTTACCAAACCTAGGCGGTTATTTCAGCTGTATTTTTAACTTCAACGGGCAGTATAGTTTCTTTAGTCACAGGTACAGGTTTATGAACAAACCGGACGATTACAATGTTAATCATCATAGCCCCGGCAAATACGCCTGCTAATCCCCATAAGAAGGGTGCTGGACTAATAGAACCAAACATTTGTGCCAAATAAGCTTGCACAGAATAATACATCGGGGTGATGCGGCCGAACCAATCGTATGGTGTATACATCATATCACGAGGCATGGTAGCACCATTGGCGATGGTTTGCATGAGCAGGATTGGAATATTTAAGACCATACCGCCTTCGCCAACTAGGAAGACCATAATCGCACACACGTTGAATGCAGCCATATACATTAGAATTTGTTGAGCAGCAACTGGTAACAGTAAGGATAGGTCTACATCTGCAACAGAGAAGGCAATGGTTAAAGCAACGACTGTTGATAATACAGCGATTAATAAAGCTGTGAATTGAACGAACATAAACAGTTTTGTCTTGCTTGCTTTCCCGCGGTTCGCTTTAAAAGAAGCAACTAATTGCATGGAGGCAATCATTGCCCCAACATAACCAGCCATAGTTAAGAACATAGGTAACATGTTGTTGTGCATGCCGTCCGGAACATCATTGATGACAACATAATTCCCGACATAGCTATTTTCAATTTGTGTAGCCATTGCGGTGGCTTGTTCTTCTGGTACGTTAAAGTTCATTAACACACCTTTTGCGGTTTGCTCTGAGAAGTTCGCGCTTAATTGTTTGTTAATTTCTCCTACAACGGAAGACATGGCTGAAGATACCATGGTGGCAGAAGCTTCGTTGACTGTGAAAACAATACTTGCGGATACCTTACCGCTTTGAACGTTGGCTGAAAATTCTTCTGGAATATGGACAACTAGAGCTAACTTATTATGTTCTAATTCATCCATCGCTTTTTTATTCGATACATCGGTTTTTATCGTTTTGAATGGTAAACTCTCCGAGAACTGACTCGAAATCTGAGCCCCATATTGACCTGCATCATCATTGACAATAGCAATTTTTAAATCATCCATGTTCCCTGGAAGTGCTGTATACCCTGGTAAGAAAATACCAAGCATCGCAATGGCATAGAACACACCCATAAAAATAGAACCAATGGCCCCTTTGGACTTCAAAAACTGTGAAAACTTCAACTGTATTCCTTCTTTCTTCTGAATAACACTTTTATTTTAGTACTTCAATTAAAGTACTTTTAACTGAGTGAAATTTATAGTACGATAATTCATTAGAAATGTCAAATTTAAGATACAATGGGTAAGTAGTGAATGATTAAAAAAATGAATAACTGAAGGGACTTCGAACATGAACAAGGTTATTGTAATTGGTGCAGGCATATTAGGGGCTTCAGCAGCTTATCAGCTAAGTAAGTTAGGTGCTGAGGTCATCATTATAGATCGTAAGGATATTGGACAAGCAACGGATGCAGCAGCAGGGATTATTTGTCCATGGTTGTCTCAACGCAGAAACAAAGCATGGTATCGTCTTGCTAAAGCGGGAGCAAGCTTTTATCCGGCACTTATTCAAGAGTTGGAAGAGGCTGGAGAAACCGAGACTGGATACGCAAAAGTTGGAGCGATATGTATCCATGAGGATTTGAAAAAGTTACTCGCGATGAAAGAAAGAGCGGAGCTGCGCAGAGAGGACGCCCCTGAAATAGGGGAACTTACGATGCTGACGGATCTTGAAGCGCAAGAGAAGTTTCCATTATTGTCGGAAGGTTATCATGCGCTTCATGTATCCGGTGCAGCAAGAGTGAACGGACGTGAATTACGTGATGCTTTGCTAAGGGCTGCTCAGCGTAATGGTGCGCAAATGATTGAGGGAGATGCTATTTTAGAACATGATGAACATGAAATTAAAGGGGTTAGTGTAGGAGAACAGACATTCACAGCGGATGAAGTGATTGTGTGCGCAGGGGCTTGGTCTAACGCTTTGCTTCATCCGCTTGGGATCATGCTTCAGGTGCGTTATCAAAAAGCTCAAATTATGCATTTGAAGCTTGCTCAACAAGCGAGTACAGAGCAATGGCCTGTGGTAATGCCGCCTACAGATCAATATATACTCGCATTTGCGGATCAAAATATCGTGGTAGGTGCTACTCACGAAAATGATGTCGTAGGTTATGATACTGCTGTAACCGCAGGAGGAATGCAAGAAATTCTAAATAAAGGTCTTCAAACGGCTTCCGGTCTTGCGGATTGTAGCCTAAATGAGATAAGAGTAGGGTTCCGTCCATTTACAGCAGATTTTCTTCCCGTGTTGGGCAGGGTTCAAGGATGGAATAAACTAATTGTTGCTAATGGACTAGGGTCATCCGGATTAACGATGGGACCCTTTCTTGGTGAACAGCTAGCCAAGCTGGCCATGAATCAACAGGTAGATATTCAGCTTGAAGACTATACATTAGAGCATGCGATAAATTGATTAGTACGAGCACGTATGGAGGGAAAGTCCAAACATTCACCGGAGTCACGACCTTACCTTAATAGAAAAATCTTAAGTTCAACTAGTATAGCGAAGCTTTTTTTTATCCTTTATACTGAAAAGACCAATTAATCTTCCTAGGAGTTGTCTAACGAATCATGATAAAGAAAGAAGTCGCGCATATACGCAAGCAATTTAAGCTGGATCACGATTTAATGAGTATTTACGATATTCTCAACGTGTATATTATGAAGGAAAGCAACGAGATCTATCATTGGGAGCGCCAGCCATTTGGAATGGTGGACAGAGAGAAGCAGGAGCTGTATATGGGCAATTTCAAAAAACTCCTGACCGGTGAACTGGATCAGAAATTGTTCGAGTTGAAGTTTCAAGCGGAAGCGGAGGAGCCAGCGCAGGTGATGCTTCATCAAGCTTTGGTGACAGGGGATCCAGATGAATGGCAGGACCTGATGCTACTGTTGGTGGACAGAATGATGGCGGATACTCATTATGAACGGGATACGGTGATCACTTTCGTTCGAGGACAGTATTTCCGCCCGACTAAAGATAGAAACGATGAAGCCGAGGAAAGTGAGAAAAACGAACTATTCGCGCATCCTTTTATCCTATGCAGCGTGAATTCCACGGAGAAACAACGGAAGGCTCTCTTGTTTGATTACGTGGAGCGGGAGTTCAAGTACAATGTCATTGTAGATCCGATCGTCAAGTTAAGCACACCGGAGCAAGGTTTCTTTTACCCAAGTGTGACGGACAATTATTCCGATGTGAACCGTATTCTGTATTGTACGGGGAAATCGAACTTTCCAGATCCGCATTTTGTCGGAGAGGTCTTGAATGCCGAAAGATCCATGACAGCACTGGAAGAGAGAGCTATATTCGAAGACATCGTGAAGGAAGTGGCGGGCGAACAGCTTGATGCAACCACTCTCGCACAGGTGTACGAGGAGATCCATCAGGTCATCGAAACCAACGACGATAAGGAAGAACCTCCAAAGCTCGATTATAGAGATCTGGAACGTGTACTCACGGTAAGTGGCGTAGAGAACGTGACAATGGAAAAAGTGGAACGGGCGTTTGAAACGATCGTTGACGATAAGCATTATGAGATGAAGGCGAGCAGCGTAATGCCGAAATTCACTACCAAATCGATTAAGATCGATACAAAGGTAGCTACGATTTCGGTCAGCCCGCAGGATTTAAAATATGTGAAGCAAGTGAATTATCATGGGAGACGCTGCATTTTGATTGAGGTTGACGAAGATGCCGTGATCGAAGGATTCACCCTTACTACAGAGAATCTTTAGACCGCTTCAACAATGCTATGGGCTATCCTTAAAGTCTTTGAACAAGACTAAGGATAGCCCAATTTGTTTTGTGTCAAATACGGTGATTAAAGATATATTCGATATATTCTTTTGCGCTAGTATTAATTTCTTCATCGCTGGCTTGGAATGAAGCTCCAAAAACAGCAAAGTACGGTAGGGCTTCTGCGCCTACATGTTTGGCACTGGCTTTAAAGGGTGCGATCACTGCGTCTACGGTAAAAGAAACAGAGCCCGCTGGCTGATAATTTTCTTTTTTATCACCGATGGACAGGGCCAGCCCTAACTTTTTCCCGTTAAGCTTGTTCCCGTTTGATCCATAAGCCCATCCGTAAGCCAACACATCGTCAAACCATTTTTTTAATAGCGGCGGATAACTGTACCAATACAACGGGAATTGAAAGATCACATGGTCATATGTTTCCATTAGATTCTGCTCTCTAGGAACATTAATATTCCAGTCAGGGTACTCCTTATAAATCTCATGAAGGGTAATATCGTTGGGATATAACAGCAGTTCTTCTTTCCAGCGCTGGTTGACCCTCGAATTCTCAAGGTTCGGATGCGCCAAAATCACTAGTGTTTTCATGATGAATCTCCATTCTCGGGCCTATATTATTTATGAATATTATTATTATCTTGCAGGTTGTAAAAAAAGAAAATACACACAATAAAGTAAGATGGTTACTTCGAGGTGTGTACTGGACTCCGAAAAAAATATATGCAACAATGAAGTTTTGAGTAAGCTTAATTTGATCAGCATGAACGAGGTGTTATTCTATGAAACAATATCATTTAGGGATAGAGGCAACACTAGAAATCATCGGCGGAAAGTGGAAAGCTTTGATCATTTGCTTTTTGATGTCCGGTGCCAAAAGAACAAGTGAATTACAGCGTAATATTCAAGGCATCTCACAAAAGGTTCTGATCCAGCAGCTTCGTGAACTTGAGAGGGATGGGCTTGTCAAAAGATTCGTGTACCAGCAGATGCCGCCAAAAGTTGAATACAGCCTCACGGAATATGGCGTTACAGCTAATAAGATCGTGGATGTTATGTGTGCTTGGGGAAAAGAAAATATAAAAATAAGGCAAAGACGAGGAGAAGAGATCGTCTTGTTGGAGGATACATGTCCTGGAGCAAATTAAAGCAACAACTGGAGAGTTTTCTCTGTCCTGCGTTATCTGGCAAGGTTGAATATCGCGCAAGCAGCTACCGTTATTTACCTGATAAATCAGGGAGCTGTTATATTTCGGTAGATAAAAAGAACGTACTCAATATGAATGATAGAACTAGCTCAATCAGATGGTATCAGACGGAGCAGGAGATTAAGAGTGATTCAGAACTCCAAATTCCAATCCACCCTGAAGACATTGAAGCGGTTAGAAAAGATAGTAAAGGGAACATCCCGGAGGATCGTCTAATAGTCATTGCAAGAAGCAGAAAGATATCAGAAGTTGCAAAGGAGCTCTTGTCAGCACAGACGTCATTAAGTAAATCGAATTTTATCGTTATAGCTAATAAGTTTCTATCTACTTCTATAGAGGAAAGCATAGAGAGCGATGATATCTTATTGAATATTCTGGCTTTAGTGGACAGACGGGTTGGGAAAAAGCGGATTTTAAACATGAGCGAGAAGATGCAGTTAAAGCATCCGATTGTGCAATATTTTTATGAACTACGGCGTAGTACATTGTGAATATAACTAAACTCTCCCTTGCTCAATGGCACCTGCTTCATCCATTATAAATAGGTAATCATCTCCCCCATAGAGCGTATCTTTACCTGTATCCATAAAGGAGAGAAAATAGGATGGAACTCAAAAAAATAAATGACTCTATTTATTATTTAGAAAACGTCAGAGAAACAGACAGACCTGTTTTGGGATATGTTGTAGGTGACAGCTTTTCAATTATGATTGATTGTGGTAATTCAAAATCGCATTTAGATGCCTTTATAAAGTGTTTAGATGATAACAATCTGCCACGTCCCAAATATGCTTTGATCACGCACTGGCATTGGGATCATACCTTTGGTATGCATGCTTTTGACGGGGGAACTATAGTCTCTTCAGCAACGAATGAGGCACTACAGCGCCTGAAAGAATGGGAATGGGATGAAGAAGCTGTTGTAAAACGCTTAGAGACCAAAGAAGAAATAGAATTCGCCTATAACTGTATGAAAAAAGAATATGATACGTTTGATAAGATTAAGGTTAGCACAGGAAATATTATGTTCGAGGATGCTTTAACGCTGGATTTAGGGGGCACCACTTGCCAGATTATAAAGGTAGGAGGGCCACATGAAGATGATTCTTGTGTTGTATATATAAAAGAAGCGGGAGTATTATTCGCAGGCGATGCACATAGCGGGGATTATTATCATGGAGAAGGTAAAATTGATCCGATAAAAATGAAAGAATATATTGTGTTTTTATCCACTCTTTCATTTACTACGTATATCCCGGGGCACGACGCCCCTATGAGCAAGGAACAAATCATTCCCTTGTTAAATAGATTTTGTGAGGTCAAGTAAAGGCTAGCCTTATCACATAACAGCTTATTTTATTAGGCGACTTGTTAGGTATGAATTCGGTAGTGTACCGGACGCATGCCTTTTTGTTGTGCCTGATGGGGCAGTTCAGAGGGGGGGGCTTATTTGCGTTTATTGGGAAGCAGGGTTACGATTAACCATAAGCAGCCTTGCTTCAGACCCCTTCCGAGCTATTAGAAATCTTAGACGAATTATACATCGATGGCTGGGGACTTGTACAGAAAGGGAAACAGAAATGGATAAGAAAATAAGCGTAGAGAATCTAAAACTGACACCACAAAATGATACTTATTATATTGCTTGGAGTATCGGAGTCGATAAGAAGTATAAAAAGCATATGAAAAAAGAAATAAAGAGCCAACTCACAGACGTTCTAGGATCCATGACTCAAAATAATGCTGTGGAGGATATTTCAGTTTACAGTCATAACAAAACAGCCGAAAAACATGGAGAATTCATTATATGGGATTATCTTATCCTAATGCAGATCAAGGAAAAAGAAGATGCCGAATTCATTTTACCTAACTTAAAAAATGTGAATATACCTTTCGTGCTCGAAACAATCCGTATGGAGTTACTTGTAACCACACCAAACAGCACGTACCCTACACCAGGGGAAGGCGCGCGAAAACGGCATGTAAAGCCATTTTATGCAATTGAATATGTCGATGTTCAGCCTAATCATTTAGATGAATTCCGAGACATAATGATTAACAATAACGGACCGGCAATGAAGTACATAATGGAGGAAGCGAGATGGTGTCATAATTTTTATGCATTAGAAACGCTGACTGTCTTCTATCATCATTCAAGTTATCCTACTTGGAATCAGATTCATGTCATAGGTTTGTATTTGGAATCAATTTTTCTATATAAAAAAGATTTCTCAAAAGGGCTGGCACTGACCCACAGCATTTCATTTGAAGAAAACTTTGCGCAGTTAAAGAAGATAAGAACCATGTTATATAAAACAATCGGGAGAAAGATGATCTAGAATAGATCAATGGATCATACCCACCCCGTAAACTCCAATATAGACGCTTTAGCGGATTGTGCTTCGGATTGTGCGCCTTTACGCCATTGTTTAGGTGAATCACCCATAAGCTTGGAGAAACATCGGTTGAAGCTGGATATGGACTGAAAACCTACTTGCTCAGAGATGGAGAGAATGGAATCATCCGTACTTTTTAACTGCTTGCAGGCCTCTTCAATACGGGTACTGTTTAGGAAGTCGAGAGGTGCGGACCCCATAATCTCATGGAATTTCCTGCGGAAATGAGTGGTACTTAGGTGGCACAGATCAGCTAAAAAATCGATGGTAATCGGCATCATGTAGTTTGTAGTGATGTATTCCAGAACGGGTGAGATGACAAAATCGCCCTTCAGGCTATGCTCTGTGTCTTGATTAACCAAGGGTTCATTCCGGGAATGAATTCTAAGAAGCTCTATATAAAGCGATAATAATAAGCCGTAAGCACTTTCTTGATAGTAAGGATTTTTTTGTTTCAATTCCTCTACGACCGATGTCGCAAGGGTATATACCTTGGGATGTTCCTCTTTATTCAAAATACAGTTTGTTCCCTTAATTGCCCACAGATTCGGCTCAAAGTTGCTGTAAGCGCTTTTGAAGGATTGCTGAAAAAGATCCTCAGGCGAAAAAAAGATATAAGACCACAGACTGGCTTCATTCGGCGAACTATAAGTTGTATGAGGGAGATACCTAGGGATGAAGGTCACATCTCCGGCTTTAAAAGGCACAGATTCTCCTTTGATCTCCATGATGCCGCTATCCGAATGGCAAATGCCAATCTCCAAATGATTATGGAAATGCAGATGTTCACTTTTAATATCAGAAATCTTCCAACGTTCACCACTTAACAGCAAGATAGGAAAGTTTATCGGTAAGCTGTAGTGGCGGTATTCAATGATGGGTTTCTTTTTTCTGGGCATATTCTCAATACTCCCATTCTTATTACGTAGGTTGAGTAGATTATAGGTTAACGTTATATCAAATTCAACTATATAAAGAGAACTTGATATTATACAATTTGAGGAAAAGTGGCGGAGGAGAATCTTGGAACTTTAGGGGCGTAGCGTCCGCCTTTGTCTCCGGATTTCAACCGCTAATAGCGTTACAAATCAAGAAATTCTTACGACAACAGCGGTCGAAAGTCCAAATATTCTCTGTAGTCACGGCTAATTCCAAGATATAGCGAACAAAAGTTAATGGTTGAAATTGCACAGTTTAGTTATGAATATGCTTAGAATCAGACCATTTTACTACTTACAATAGAGTTAGTAAAGCGTTTACAATATGGACGGACAGCTCTCAAGCGCCTTTGGGGGCGTGTGCGAAAGAGAGGAGAAACAAGATGCTTCAATTAACTTATGACAGAGAAGAGATTTTAAGGGTCATCGACAAAGTGGTCAGAAAAACAATGGCGATGGATTTAACATGGGACTGGCCTTGTGGTGTGGCTTATTATGGGGTAACCAGAGCTTATGAAACTACAGGAAATAAAGAGTATTTGGATATGCTTGTCCAGTGGGCAGATGAATATATCGAGCTGGGTCTGCCGGATTGGACGGTAAATACCTGTGCCATGGGTCATATGCTGATCACTTTGTATGAGGAAACAGGCAATCAGAAATATTGGGATATTGTGATGAGCAAAGTAGATTATCTGCAGAACAATGCGCTTAGATTCGGAGATCATGTGTTGCAGCATACCGTCTCTATTTCTAATGATTTTCCAGAACAGGCATGGGCGGATACCCTGTTTATGGCGGCATTTTTCCTGCTCCGTGTAGGAAGCAAATTAAAGGATCAGGAAATGATTCAAGATGCCTTGAATCAATATTATTGGCATATCAAATACCTGCAAGATCCTAGCAGCGGGTTTTGGTACCATGGCTACAATAATGTGAAGCAGGATCACATGTCTGGACTATTCTGGGGCAGAGCGAATGCTTGGGGCGCATACACCATGTCGCAAGTCAAAAAGCTTTTAAAAGAATGGTATCTGTATCCGCAGTGTATGGACGTGGAGTGTTCGCTGCGCGATCAGCTGGCCGCACTCAAGCTGGTGCAAACGGAGAACGGCCTGTGGCGGACAGTACTCGATGACGAGGAGTCTTATGAAGAAGTATCCGCGTCTTGCGGCATTGCGGCTGCTATGATCAATAACGGCAATCCGCTGCATACCAAATATGTGCAAAAAGCCCTGAAAGGTATTTTGAACAATATCAGCGAAGATGGACGGGTACTGGGTGTCTCTGGCGGAACAGCGGTTATGAAGGACCGGGAAGGATACCGCAATATTCCAAAAGACTGGATTCAAGGCTGGGGGCAAGGCTTAGCATTAGCTTTTCTATCCGATATGCTTAAATAGGAGGGATCCAAGTTGTCCAAACAAACAACGGGGGCCTTTACACTGCCGGGAGAATCCGGTTATGAGGCATTGACCCTGGAATTAGCTGAACGTTGGGGTGCCGATGTCATCCGTGACAGTGACGGCACACAGTTGTCCGATGAGATTATCAACGCAGGATACGGCATTTATTCTACAATCTGCATCATCAGAGATCATAACGAATGGGCGTCCCAGAATTCAGACAAGCTGCAGCAGAGCTTTTTAATAACTAATCCGAAGGTAGCGGTACAAGATTATTTATCCATCTATCTGATGGAGGATTTTTTTGCTGAACAATTCCGAGTGAATGATTCCAAAGAGGCGTTTAAGTACTGGCAGGTTTTTGACCGAACGACGGGCGAAGAGGTTCCAAGAGAACTGTGGAATTATGAGCGGGAATCGGGAAATGTAGTCATTACTGGAATAACGCCTTGGCATAAATACACAGTCAGCTTCATGGTCTACCGGATTTGGGAAGAGATCTCCATGTACAATCACACCACGAATCACTGGGAAAAAGAGCATCTGATGCAGATTGATCCCATCTATGTAGAAACGCAAAAATATTTACTCCATTGGATAGAAGATTGGTGTCATAAGCATAAGGAAACAACAGTGGTTCGGTTCACCTCCCTCTTTTATAATTTCGCCTGGATCTGGGGCAGTGATGAGCGCAATCGCCATTTGTTCTCGGACTGGGGTTCATATGATTTTACGGTAAGCTCAAGGGCGCTTGATCTGTTTGCCAAGAAATATGGGTATTCGCTCACGGCCGAGGATTTTGTGAATGGTGGGAAATATCGGGTCAGTCATATCCCGGCGCAGCAGCGGAAGCTGGACTATATGGCATTTATCAATGATTTTGTCATCGAATTTGGTAAGCAATTAATTGATATTGTGCATAAGCACGATAAGCTGGCGTATGTCTTCTATGATGATAGTTGGGTTGGCATGGAGCCTTACAATGACCGTTTTGAGGAGTTTGGTTTTGACGGGATGATTAAATGTGTGTTCTCAGGGTATGAGGCAAGGCTTTGCTCTGGTGTAAAAGTAGATACCCATGAGATTCGGCTGCATCCCTATTTATTTCCGGTTGGATTGGGAGGGCTTCCTACGTTTATGGAGGGAGGTAACCCTACGCTCGATGCCAAAAAGTATTGGATTAATATCCGGCGCGCCTTGCTCAGAGAGCCTATAGATCGGATTGGACTGGGCGGATATTTGCATCTTGTAGAGCCTTATCCGGATTTTTGTGATTATATCGAAAAGATCGCGGATGAATTCAGAGAAATTAAAGAGCTGCATCATAAAGGCAAACCGTATCACATTAAGACGAAGGTAGCCATTTTGCACGCTTGGGGCAAATTGAGATCGTGGACCTTGTCCGGGCATTTCCATGAAACGTATATGCATGATCTGATTCATATCAACGAGGCTTTGTCCGGGTTGCCGGTTGAGGTGCAGTTCATTGATTTTGAAGATATCCGTAAGGGAGTATTACAAGAGTGTGATGTAGTGATCAATGCCGGCTCGGCAGGTTCAGCATGGAGTGGTGGAGAATATTGGAGTGACCATAAGTGCGTGGACTTACTGACAGAATGGGTTTATGAGGGCGGTACTTTTATAGGTATCAATCAGCCTTCGGCGCTTGATGGTTATGACAGCTTTTTCAGAATGGCACATGTGCTTGGTCTGGATGAGGATACAGGCTCCAAGGTAGCTCATGGAAGATGGACATTTGAGGCTAGAGATGAGCAAGGTTTAGTGCCTGAAGGAGCCAGCATAACACCTAAAAATAACATCTATCTTACGGATGGCTCAGCGGCGGTATTGTGTGAAAAGAGTGGGATGATAACATTGTCTGCCCATGCCTTTGGTAAAGGAAAGGGGATCTACCTGCCTTCTTTCACCTTAAGCTTTGAGAATACAAGATTGCTGTTAAATGTGATTCGTTATGCAGGGAATGAGTTAAAGGACACAAAGTATATTACGGATAATTTATATACAGAGTGTGCGTATTATCCAGAAAGTAAAATACTCGTCGTGATTAACAATAGCGACCAGCTTCAAAAAACTACGATTGATACGGAATATGGACAACAAACCCTGGAATTAGATCCGTTTGATACTATTATCCGAACTATTGGCGATTAATCCCATTAAAAAAGCTCAAGCCAGCGGCTAACTTGCCGATGCTTGAGCTTTTTGCTGTGAGGCCTATAGTATCTGTTATCTACTTATTTTGCTTTTATGAATTCAGCAGATTTGATCCCAGCTTGACGACCAAAAATAATGATTTCTGCAACAGAGTTGCCGCCAATCCGGTTTTGTCCGTGTAAGCCGCCTGTAACTTCGCCTGCCGCAAACAGACCAGGGATAGCTTCACCGTCTTTATTTAGAACCTCTGTGTTCGTATTGATCTTCACGCCACCCATGGTGTAGTGAATCCCAGGAGCAATTTTAATAGCGTAGAAAGGACCAGTGGACAGGTCATTGTCCATTCCTGTAGTTCTGCCAAATTCGGCATCCTTTTTATTCTTAACGGCGCTGTTCCAAGTATCAAGCGTTGTTGCCAGCTTATCCTCTGGAACACCGATTTCTTTGGCCAAAGCTTCGATGGAATCCGCCTGAATCACGAAGCCCATTTTGTCATATTGTTCAACAGCCTTCACACGGGATTTAACACCGGAATCAAAGACCAGCGTAGCTGCTTTATTAGGTAGTGTATTGATGGAAGCTGTTACTTTATCACGGGTATCCAATTCATTGGTGAACCGTGTACCTTCACTGGAAACAAGGATAGCGCCTTCCCCACGAACAGCTTCGCCGATGAGGTAGGATTTTTCTTGCTGCACAGTCGGGTGAACTTGGATTTGATCCATATCGACGGTTGTGCCGCCGAGTTTCTCAATCATCTTGATGCCGTCTCCGGTACTGCCGATTTGGTTAGTAGTAACGTAGCCTTCCAAGTCAGGTCTTACTTCGGAGATCAAATCCATATTGGCACCGAATCCGCCAGTGGTTACAACGACAGCATCTGCCGTAATTGTTTTTTCCTCTGTTTGGTTAAAGAGGACCTTGACGCCATTTACTTTGCCATCTTTTTCAGTGATTTCTTTGACATCAGCATTCACGAAAAGTGGGATTTCTTTCTCTTGTACGTTTTTTACTAAACCTTTGACAAGGTATTGACCCACAGCAGAGCCATCTTCAGGACGGTGTGTACGTTTTTCGTTCATGCCGCCTGTAATGGTGATATTGTTCAAGCGGATTCCGATGGAATCCAGCCAATCGATCGCACTCGCGGAATTATCAACGAAGAAACGAAGCATTTCTTTGTCGTTAGTGTCATGGCCACCTTTTAATGACTCTTCATAAAATAAATCATTGCTGTCTTCAATGTTTTGTTCTTTTTGGAATTTCGTTTCAGAAGCGTTCATTCCCGAAGAGGATTTGGTTGTGTTCCCGCCGGCAACCGGCATTTTTTCCAAAATAACAGGGTTCATGCCTTTCTCTTTGGCCTCAAGCGCCGCGGACATTCCCGCACCACCCGCACCAACAATGATGATATCATATTTATCTTTTAATTGATCGAATGGTGTGTAGCTTGCTTCAGATGCCCCGGAGACGGCTTCAACTTCTTTTTTCTCGTTGTTATTACTCTTGCTCTCGTTCACCTTGTCGTTTCCATTACCGCAACCTGCGGTAACGAGCATGACAGAGAGGACGAGACTCAGAGCACCAGCTGCTTTCTTTTTCATTGTTAACCCTCCACTTTTATATTTCTCTATTAAGATGTACCAAAAGAACCCGACAAAAAAGAAAGGAAGTATCAGAGGGAGTTGGAAGTGGAGAAGCGCGCGCGTCGCTGTTGTTCTCCAAACTTCAAATCTTCTACGGTTACGTCCACAGTTTCCATCGTTATTCTCTTTAGTTCATCTTCTTATTAAGTATACCATCAATCATGACTATTAGTGAAAGTTTTCACAAATTATACAAGTCGTCTATTCTAACATAGGTTAACGAAATATTGAGCAGATTAGCTGAAAAATGGACCATAAACCTTGCAATTAGAAGATTTTGACGTAAGATTTTCTCACTGTAGAAGTGGTAACTGTCACGGATTAGTAAAGCGGTTTTTGTTCTTCTGGATTTTTAAATGGTAAAATGAGAGTATTGCCTACTAGTCAATCTGGAAAGACTAACATGAGACATAGAAACAAATTCTAATTAATAGGTGAGAATATGGAATTTAATAATGTAATAAAAGAAAAAGTAAAAGAAGATAACTATAAAGTGTTTGCTTTACTAAGCCGCTATTTGAATAATACCCCCGACTTTATTAACAAAGAAGAAATTGAAGAAATCGTAAACTGTGGTGTATCTTATGAATACGCTTTTGGTTTAATGCTGGCTGCTGCTTTTGGGATGGATACGGTTGATAATGTTGATGATAAGGAATTGTTCAACCAATATTTTAGCAATATGCTTCATAAGCTTGATGCAAATGAATATTATGACAATCCATATTATAAAAATATCAAGATACCAACTATAAAGATTAATAATAGTGAATTAAAATATGAAAAATATAAACCTTTTGAAGGTTTTGTTTGCAATGATATCATCCGGACAGAAGAGGGAAGACAAATTCCTCAGGTTGGTTTTTTTCAAACTGAATTCATGTTCCCGGCTGTCTTGGAGAATGACAGAATCTGGATGACGATCACGCCAAATGAAATAGAAACAATGAAAGAAGCTGTTGATAAAGCGTTTGGGAATGTTCTTACGTTTGGGCTTGGACTTGGCTATTATGCTTATATGGTTTCTGAAAAAGTTAATGTTGAGAGCATAACGGTTGTTGAAAAAAATCAAGATGTCATTGATTTATTTAATAAATATGTACTGCCACAATTCAGTAATGCTCACAAGATCAGGCTTATCCAAGCAGATGCTTTCGAATATGCAGAACAACATATGTCTAAGGAAAAATATGATTTTGTATTTACGGATTTATGGCATGATGTTTCTGATGGAATGGATATGTATTTAAAAATGAAAAAGTTTGAAAAGGAAAGCCCGGATACTGTATTTATGTACTGGATAGAACAATCTATTTTATGTTATTTGTAAAAATACTTTTGCCCAGTAACTAAGCTCTGTAGAGTTTCTACAGGGCTTTTTATTATTTTATAGTTCATTTCATAATTTTTAAGCCTATGTTACTATTTCTATAACCGTAAAAGGAATATTTTAGAATAGTAGGTGTATTTTATGGAAATCGGCGCGATCACTTTTTTTGTGAAAGACATGGAAAAGATGGTTACCTTTTATCGTGACGTCATGAAGATAGCTATAGAATGGGATGGTGGCGTATTTACCGGGGTTCAACTGAAGAGTGGTGTATTCTTTAATTTGTGTCAGCGGGATGCACTGAATATGTCACAGCTAACCTATCCCAGAGGGATAAACGGGACTATGGAAATTTCATTTGGCGTTCCCTCACCTGAGGACGTTGACAAGGAATTTGAGCGTCTGGTAAAGGCAGGAGCGACTCCTGTAAAAGAACCTATTTCGCAGCCCTATGGGTTGCGTGAATCTGTTGTAGCTGACCCAGAAGGAAATTTGCTTGAGATCGTAGCGGGCATTCCAGAAGAATCATAGAGTCTATACAATCATGCGAAAGGAAGACCCATTTTTGAAAACTCCTATATCTATCATAAATTGGCTAGAGCACAACGAAATCATAAACGACTTATTAAATCAGGAAGACAGCTTAACTGCGCATACAATGGATCAAGGATTTGAAGCTGAGGTCATGAGGATTAATTCTGATCAAGAGAGCTATGTACTGAAAACATGGAATAAGGAATCCAGACCGGATGTCCAGTTTCAATATCGTTTATTGGATGTTCTATCCGAACGAGGAGTAGCCGTTTCTAAACCAGTGGGCTGGGGAATCAATCCGGAGGGACATAAGGTGTTGTTAACAAGTTTTGACGGAACCCCTATTCATAAAATGAATACCAGGAAAATGAAGGAACTCGCAAGCCTATTAGCAAAAATACATAAAATTCGTGTTGAAGAGATTGGAAATATACAACTGCCAAAATACGATTTCATCGGCTACTTTTTCCCTGAAGCTAAAGAACAATCTGATATTTATAATGTATTGACTTCTCTGGTTGAGCAAACTCCAATGAAGCAAGACTGTATCATTCATGGGGATTTTCATATCGGAAATATAGTGGAGGATAAAGAGCGATATACCATAATCGATTGGACGAACGGCCAGTTGGGAGACTCTAGATATGATTTTGCCTGGTCACTTATTCTGCTGAAAATATATATCTCTGAGCGTTATGCTGATGTGTTCAGAACTGCTTATCTATTGGAAAATGATATGGATCAGGAAGAACTTGAGATCTTTGAAGCTTGGGCATGTCTACGGTGGATTTTGCTGAGTAGAAGAGGTAGCACACCGAAAGGGCCTAATACAACGAAGAGAGTGAAAGGCTTAATCGCTAATAATCGGTTTTTAAAAAAGATGGATAGTAAATTGTTCTGATGTACGCAAGGATGGATGGATTTTCTGGGAGATTGGAAATGTAATGTAACACCGTACATTATTACGTTATTAAATTATTTGTGGTATATTAAAGGTAGAAAAGACGTAAAATGCAAAGAGAGCCGTGCTGTAACACGACTCCCAAGGCAATAGCCGCTTTTAAGGGCGGTAGGCTTCAGCAAATAGGACACGACAGATAGACCGCATGCCTTTGTGAGTGGGCGGTCTATTTGCGTTTATTGGACAGCAGCGCTACGATAAGCGAACCAAAGGTTAGCATAAACATCATTGCTTCAAACACTGTCACAAGGCATCCCTCCCTTCGGTGAGAGGTAGCCGACCGACCCTTTAAGCCTATTCTATTTGCTCCACCAGTATAGCATAATCGTTTGAAAGAGAATTAAGACTCTTGTCATAATACTCCCTAGGATTGGAGTAGTTTTCCATTTCCTCTCTTTGTCTCCGCAACTCTCTCCATTTTGAAACTTCCGTATCACATTTGCGATTTTTTGATTCCCAATTGTAGGACGTACCTCTCTTTCTAAATCTCTTCTTTGCGAATTCCCAAACTTCCGATTTTCATTGGATTTTCAGTTTGGGTGTTTATAATGCTTTTTATGAATCGGGGCAGCGGATTGTAAAGGGCTTTCGATTGCGCAAAGGAGGTTTTCCATGATAAGAGGAATTCAAAAAACATTGTATCTCATACTTGCATTCTTTATCGGTCTTTTTATCGCATCCTCCTTTTTTATTAGGGCGAAATATAATTATTTCGTATATGGGGACACGCCAATTTTGGAGAGACAACAGCTGGGTCTTTTTATTCTAGTGATCGCAGTGGTGCTGGCATTAAGCGTTATTTTGTATAAAATGTGCCTGAAGCTTAATAAGTACAGTTGGAAAATAGTCATTCCAGCCATACTGCTGTTTTCTTTTGCAATCCAGATGGTGATTATCTTTCTGTTTCCACGCATGCCGACGGATGATTCGCAGACAGTGCTTTCATTGGCACTCGACATGCTGTACAGGAATGATTATTCGTCGTTTGACACGAACGGCTATCTGCATATGTTTCCGTTTAATTTTTCGATCGTTTTATATTTAAAGACGTTGTTGTTGATCTTTCCGGATAATTATCTGGTAATCAAAATATTTAATATTCTGTTTACACTCTTAACCTCATTAATGATTTACATGCTGTATAAAGAGCTCAATTATAAGTCCAAGGATAAGGATTATGGCATCCTCGTGTTTGCTGCAACCTTTATCCCTTCATTGTTTATGAGTAATTTTATCTATAACGATGTGATCGCTACCGCCTTTCTGACAAGTGCTTTATATTTTGCCATAAGATTTATTAAAAGAAGGTCCATTAAGGATATTCTCTTCGCAGCTCTCTTACTGGCAATAGGCAACTATTTCCGCAGTATCGGTGTTATTTTTCTGATTACCGTGGTGGCGGGTCTTTTATTTAACATACGTTCTATCGGGGTGAAAAAGGTTTTTAGCGCTTTGTTTATCACGGCCATATTGTTTAATGTTCCCGGCTGGACGCAAAATGCTGTGCTGCAGGCGACGAATGTTGTAGATGAACCGATGAACGAAAATTCCGCACCTGTCTACATGTGGCTGAATATGGGGATCAATCTGGAGACGTTTGGGTTCTGGGACAACCGGGAGAGCTACGCTATCTATCAGCAGGATGCAAATTATAATAAGGCAGAAAGTACGGAGTTATTTAAAGAAGAAATCAGTAATAAACTCTCCGAGGCGGGCCTAAGTGACTTAGTGAAGATGTATTATAAAAAAATCGTTTGGACCTGGACGGAAGGAACCTACCAGATGGAACGATATGGGCTCGGAAATGACGGATCATCCAGTAACGGGGGAAGAATGGGCTTTGTCATGGACCGTTATAGCTACACTAATGCTGCTACGGATTTGTTTAAGGCAGACTCCAATTATAGAAGCGGAATGTTGTGGCTGCTGTATGTTCTGAATTTTCTGATGTATGTATTTATACTCGTTCGCTTAATGGGTGGAATAAGAGCCAAAAGATTTGAAGAGACCTCTTTGATTCTTGTGGTGCTGGGCTTTATCGGATTCTATCTTTTATGGGAGATCAAGTCCCGGTATATTTACCCGGTGTATCCGCTGCTAATCGTATTATCCTACATGGGTTTTAAGGACGTATACGATTATATGTTAAAAAGATATTTTCCACGTTAACTATGTTCGCTCGGAAAGAGGGGATTCAAAGATGCGGATCAAGCGGTATTTCGCTTTGCTCATAGCAGTGCTAAGTTGTTCCATGGTGCTCGTCTCCTGCGATGCTATTACCGCACAGAAGATAACGAGTACTGACTCCGGGTCAAGAGCGAACGGGGGACAGGGCTTCACCGGCGGACGGGGGAAAGATGGGGGCGGATCTCCCGGCATGAATGGTGGGTCAAGGAGAAACGGCAACCCAGGTACAGATGGCGGTGGCGCACAAAGTGGGCGGCAGTGAACAAATTTCATGAACTTGCCCCAAGCCTACGAAGATTAAGTGTGATAGGATAAGGTTACATTTAAATTCCCCGCGGGGGTAAGAAAAGGGAGCACCATGAGAATCATTATATCGCCTGCCAAGAAGATGAAGATGGATACGGATTTCTTGGATTGCCGCCAGATGCCGCAATTCATAAGCGAGTCGCAGACTCTTCTGGCCTTATTACAAAAGTTGAATTATGAAGAAGCCAAATCGTTATGGAAATGCAATGATGCCATCGCCACGCTGAATGTGGAGCGGATTCGGGATATGGATGTAACACGGAATCTTACACCGGCTATTTTTTCTTATGAGGGTATCCAGTACCAGTACATGGCACCAGGGGTACTTCAAATGGAGGAGCTGGAATATCTTCAGCAGCATTTACGGATATTATCCGGATTCTATGGAATCGTCCGGCCATTTGACGGCGTTGTGCCGTACAGGCTGGAGATGCAGGCAAAGCTTAGCGGACCTGGTTTCAAGTCTATCTACGAGTTCTGGAACAGGAAGCTGGCAGATCAGCTGTTTTCGGAGACTGACATCATTCTGAATCTGGCCTCTAAGGAATACAGCAAGTGCATCTCCCCTTACATTGGCGGGAATGTTCGAATGGTTAGTTGTGTATTCGGGCAGGAGATCGGCGGTAAGGTAGTAGAGAGAGCGACCCTGGTCAAGATGGCCAGAGGTGAAATGGTACGCTTCATGGCTGAGCGGCAAATCAGCTGTGTGGAGGATATCAAAGGCTTCGACGGATTTGATTTCAGCTTTGCTGATGAGCTGTCGGATGAGCGTACGTATGTGTTTATTCAGAAAAAGAATGACTAGAGCAAGCAGTACATGATGGGTAATTCTGAAGGGGGTTGAATAACCTGCTTCAGGGTTACCTTTATTTTTTGGTCAACGAAACCAGATGCTGAATTCTAGTTTTTTTAAAGGGGATAGATTAGGGTATAGAGAATAAAGTTCGGGTGGAATAAGAACAGGTTAACGAGGAGGACTTATGATTTTCAAAAGAGATCCATTGGATAAACAGAGCTTACTTAAAGAATTGGATTCGCTAGGCTATTCCGACAGAATCAAAAAAGTAGCAATCCTAGGCCGTGATCATCTCGGATCTGTCCAGTACTCCCAATTACTAGCCTCTTTGCTGGAGGAGGGTGTTTATGAAGCACGACTTGCCTTAATCGGCGCCATTGCAACACAAGATGCTGCTATTATTCTATCAGCACTGCGGCATCCCAAGGCAAGTATCAGAAATACGGCTGCGGGTCTTTTGGCAAAGGTGGCTTCGGATGCTGATATTGAACGTGAGCTCCCCCATTTATCCCATGATTGCCGCCGCAAGCTTCTGCACAGTATTTCACAGATTAACCGTCAGGAATTGGCGGAACGTTTATTGCCTATGGTGTACGCCCGGTGGGGGGCGGAGGAAGCCGCGATTATATTGCCGGCCTGTTATTCGGCAACGGTAAGTAAATGGCTTGCTGATATCGGATATGCCATAAAAGACTGGAAGAAATTATCCAGCCGACATCTTAACGTAGTAGCAGAATACTTTGCAACAACACTGGAAAGCACACCACTTAGGGAAAAAGGCTATGTCTGGTGGAGATTCTCATCAGCTCTGGAGATCCTATGCAATCTGCAGGCAGATTTGGTGCTGGAGTGTGCGCTGAACCATGGACCTATGGGCATCATACATCCTGCGTTAAAAGAACAGCTTGGCACGCTTGTACGCCAAAATCCTAATAAGGTATATCAGCTGTTAACACGAACGGAGTCGCGGAGCGATCTGATTTCTTATGGTGTTCCTGAAGCTGTTCTTAAAAGGAAAAAATATTTATCCATGGATCAATGGATGGAGATAGCGAAACTACTCGCAGATCACCCTATGCACATAGCAAAGCTGCTTCAGAATATTGCACCCTCTAACCGCAAGGTCATTTTCGATGCTGTGTATGAAGAAGATAAACGCAATGAACGCATTTTTCCGGAAAGATTACTATATGTATTACCACATGTCTTGCGTGACAAGGAAGCCACCCGGATGCTTGGCCTTCGTGAAATCAATGATGACCGGGAGAGAACAGTCAGATTTACTGCTTGCCGTTCTATTCTTCATTCAAGAGCGGGACTTGAACAAGCAACACAGGTATCCAGTGCAGACGAACGTGCCACGGCGCTTATGCAGCTGATCAGAAGTACCGTTCTGTCGAGACAGGGCATGAATGAAACTTTGGTGTACCTGGGCCGGATTAAAAATGATCAGGATCCTGTCCGGGGCGCTGTGTTTAAAGAGCTATCGGAAAGTCCTGCGTCTGTGTTCACGGATGCCCATGTACAAGAACTTACTTTGCTTGTTGATAGTGTTATAGAGGCTAGAGATACTTCATATGGTACAAAATTTTCCGTTCAACAACTGGCGTTTGCTATTCTTCGGCATAACGCATTACATCCTCACGGTGAGCTGTTCAAGTTTTCTTTAAAAACGATTCAGAAATTGGCCAAGCAGAATGGGCAGCTTTCCCTTCCATCCTTGGAGAAGAATTTACCCCGGGGAGTAGAAGAGATTATCTTCGACGAAATTTATACATTAGCTGTACAGGCCAACAAAAGAGAAGATTACAATCTGGTGTTAAGCCTAGCTAGCTCTTTCGGTAAAAGAGGTTACGGCATCATAAAACTTCAGAATCTGTTAAAGGAAGCAACGAGGGCAAAGGCGGATTCTACAGCCATACAAGCGGCCAGATACTGGCTTGCGCCTCGTACAACGCGTGATGCCAGAGTTAAGGAATTATTAGATTTAGATAAATCGTATATTACGATCCATGAAGTGTTCCAGCATCTGCATCTGAAGCGTCAGGAATGGCTCGATCCTTTTATTTCAGGAGCTGTCATTAAGGGCAAGTTCCTATCAGGCAAAACTATCTATCTTGTGCCGGCCGCGGATGGATTCTACAGATGGCTGCCACGTCAGCAACAAGCTTTAAGTGCCTTATTAGAAAAAATTGCATACGATGCCAAACGTAATCTTTGGGAGCGTGCAAGCGTTATTAAGATCATGGCAAGCATGCCTGATCTCGGTTCGGATAGGTTACTTGGGCTTATGCAGGATAAGGAAGTAACTGTAGTAGAAGCTGCACTTCATGCCTTTTCGCTTATGGAAGAACCGGAGAAGGCACTTCCCGTTCTGCTGGAGAATCTGGATGGGGACCGGGCCCGTGTAGCCATGTACTCGATACCCAGATGCATCCGCAGGGTGAATCCGGTGTTACTGGTTACCATGCTGAAAGAGCTTCTGAATCGGGATAAGCTGAAGATCACTGTCAGAAAAGAAGCCATCCGCTTACTGGGCGCTTATAGAAGCGATGACAGCCTTCCGCTATTAATGAATGAGTTCGAGAAACCCAATGCACACAAGGATGTAATCATAGCCATAGGGCATGCTGCGAAACAGCTTTTAGATGATGAACGCGCTTGGGATATGTTAAGTACAATGGCTTCTTCATCAGAAAGTGACATTGCAGGAAGTTTATTATCTCAACAGCCTAATGCTCTTCCGCTAGACTTTAGACCACGTTATCTAGGATTAATCCTTGAAATCGCAAGGCACCAAGATGCGTATATTGGCAGATATGCTTTCATTTCTATGATGCGGTGGACAAATGGAAATGAAGGGATTGTTGCAGCTGCCACCGCTCAGTCTATTACGGATTTGGAAGACAGCACTAGATGGGAAACTGCTATGAACACGCTGGTAGAAACCTGTCGCGATGGTAAGATCAATGAGGTTGTAGTTGGTGTATGTCAGAGACTGGTTAGTGCAGCGATAAGGGATGAATGGAACGCCACTGCCAAAAGAGATTTGCCTCATCGGCAACGTCTACTGAAATTAGTCAACCAGCTGATAGCGTTGCCAAAAATCACCCGGATGCACCTTATCCCTTTGTATACGGATCTGATTGACTGTCTGGCATCTGATGAGACCTTACAGCAAGCTGTGATGAAATTGTATATAGCAGCAATAGATTGGAATAATGTGAAGGAATCCGCCAATTATCTCAATCGGATGGTTACCACTATTTCAAAGCAGCCCCAGCTATTAAGCGATGTCTATAAGCAGGTCGCGTATAATTTAGAAGAGAGCACGGGATACTGGAGTCCGGAAACTTTATTGGAAATTGTAGATGTTCTAGGGTCTGAGAGCCGTTATGAATCTCAGTATATTGGACTTTCGTTGCTTGAAGTTGCCGGAAGTGCTCTATTGTGGAGTCCAGAGCCTGCAGAGCGTCTGCGGTTGTACAGAAATCACACGAACCTTGCGGTTCGCTCACTTGCGCTAAATATTTGGACGGCGATAGATTAGTTTTTGATATTTTTTGAAAATAATAAAACATCAAAAAGCTCAGGCTGCAAATCGGCCTGAGCTCTTTTGGTGTTTATTCGATTAAGCTTCCATCTTCTGTGCTGTGTAGAGGCGGTAGTAAAGGCCCCGCTGTGCGATAAGCTCATCATGTGAGCCGCTTTCCGCGATGCCTTTGTTAGATACGTACATAATACGATCGCAGTTTTTTACGGTGGAGAGGCGATGCGCGATAATGAACGAGGTGCGTCCCTTAAGCAGTTCATTCAGCCCTTTTTGCAATAAGCGCTCAGTCTTCGCATCAATGGAAGAAGTGGCTTCATCCAAGATGAGAATGCGCGGATCTGCCAAAAGTGTTCTTGCGAACGAAATGAGCTGCCGCTGTCCTTGAGACAGCTTGGAGCCACGTTCATTGACCTCTGTCATGTAGCCTTGATCGAATTCACGGATGAATTCGTCGGCGCAAACGGCCTTTGCAGCGGCGATTACTTCTTCTTCGGTCGCATCCAGTCGGCCGTACCGAATATTGTCCAGAATGGTACCGGAGAAGATGAAGCTATCCTGTAACATAATCCCCATCTGGCTGCGAAGAGATTTTAACGTCACCTGCGAGATATCCTGGCCGTCGATCAGAATCTGACCACTGGAAATGTTATAAAAGCGTGAGATCAGATTGACGACGGTTGTTTTGCCCGCACCTGTGGGTCCTACCAGCGCGATGCTTTCTCCCGCTTTGACCTTGAAGGAGATATTCTCCAGAATATTAAGCCCCGGGTCATAGGCGAAAGTTACATCGTCGAAGGTGACATGGCCCTGTACAGATGGCAGTGTTTTTGCATCCGGGATATCACTGACGGTAACCGGTTCATCCAGCGTTTCGAAGATACGCTCAAGATAGGCAACGGCGTTGATGAAGTTATTGTACAGGTTCGAAAGATTCAGAATCGGCTGCCAGAAGCGGGCAGCGTAGCTGCTCATCGCCAGAATGACACCGAGGGTCATGTCTTGAGGACTCAGTGTTAGTAGGCCTACAAGGAAAATTAATGATGTAACGATCGTAGACAAGTTGTCTACAGAGAACGGAATAAGTAAGTTGTAACGTTGAGCCTTCATCCATTCTTTACGGAAATTACCCGCGAGACGTGTGAAGATTCCTTCGTTACGTTGTTCCCGGGAGAACATTTGTGTCACACCAATACCGCTAATGCTCTCTTGCAGATAGGCGTTCAGGTTGGAGCTTTTGTTGGACACTGCTTGCCATGCCCGGCGTTGCCGGGTTTTGATCAGCAGCATGATGCCAAGGAAGACTGGCAGTCCGGCAAGGATGACAAATGAGAGTCGTACATCGACAGCGAACATGAAGGCTGCGATAAAGAGCAAATTCACGATTTCTAGAATAAAGTTGATAATCCCGTTGGACAGCACATCTGAAACGGCGTTGACGTAGTTTACGACCCGGATAAGGATCTTGCCCTGTGGACGGTCGTCATAATATTTAAAAGGCAATTCTTGCAGATGCTTAAACAAATCCGTTCGGATGTCAAAAATAATATCCTGCCCAACACTCGTCATGATGCGCGAGCGTATCGTAGCCAGATAAACGCTGACCACGATGGTCACAAGCATCAGTGCAGCCCAACCCAGCAGTGCAAGCTTCTCTTTTGCCGGAATGGTCACGTCGATGACATGTTGCATGATCAGCGGAGCCGACAGTGAAATGGCTGCTGAAAGTGCACTGAGCACGAACGCAACAATCATTGGCGTTTTCTTTCGTTTGATATATACCATCGCACGCCGGAAGTGTTTTATATTAAACGGCGATTCAAGATTTTCATCGACGTCAAATTTATTCCTTGCCACTTGCGGTCACCTGCCTTCCAATACCCTCGTTCTGCAGTTTAAACACTTCGTAATAGTAACCACGTTTCGCTAGCAGTTCAGTGTGTGTCCCTTCCTCAACTAGCTTCCCGCCATCCAGAATGAGAATACGGTCGGCTTGCGAGGTAGTAGATACACGCTGCGCAATAATAATTTTCGTACAAGGATAGTCCAGTTCACGTAGACTTTTTTGGATATGCTCCTCCGTCTCAAGGTCGACCGCAGAGGTCGTATCATCGAGAATCAGAATAGGACGGTGTACCGCCAAAGCACGCGCTAAGGCAATACGCTGCTTTTGCCCCCCCGACAGTCCGACTCCGCGTTCCCCGACAACGGTATCATAACCTTCAGGCATTTTGGTAATGAAGTCGTGTGCGGCTGCGAGCTCTGCATAACCCATTGCATCTTCTTCCGGAAGATCAGGATCGCCATAGGCGATGTTTCCATCAATGGTATCAGAGAACAAGAGTACATCTTGGGTCGCCATGCCGATATTTCCACGAAGTTCATCAAGCTCCAGCTGCCGAACATCAACACCGTCTACGAGTACGCGCCCTTCAGCTACATCGTAGAAGCGAGGGATGAGGTTGATGATTGTTGTTTTGCCTGATCCTGTCGCGCCCATGATTGCTACAGTTTCACCGGGTTCAACGGTAAAGCTAATATCGTCCAGTACGATAGCGCTATCATATTTGAAGCGGACATGATCGAATTCAATACGGCCTTCATAACGGCGTTTGTCAGTGATAGTATGCTCGTTAACAATATTTGGCCGGGCATAATAGATATCTACGATTTTGGACAAGCTCGCAAAAAAGCGCTGAATGTCGTTGATAATGATACCGATGTTGCGCATAGGGTTGGATATAGCCCAAATAAGTGAAGAGAAGGCCATAAACTCACCGAAGGTGATCCGGCCGTTCATAAGGAACAAACCACCAACCAACATAAGGATTACGTTGAAGCCCTGAGCGAAGGATTCCAGATAAGGAAAATAATCAAGCCATACAAGGGCAGCCTTTTTGTTCGCTGTAGAATAGTTGACATTCTTCTCTGTGAATTTTTCGACCTCGAAATCTTCACGGGCAAAAGCCTTGACCACACGGTTGCCTGAGATATTCTCCTGTGTAGTCGTGTTAAGCTGGGACAGCCGTTCACGCAGGTCAATATACATAGGACGGACGCGTTTAGCGAATATGTAAGCCACGATAAAAATGGGTGGTGACAGGATAAGCATCCACAGCGTCAGTTCCGCATCTATGGTGAAAAAATAGATAACGGCGGCAAGGAAGATCGTTAGCGATTCAATGATCGTCTTAAAAATCCAGGCCATAGAGTGACGGACCATGTCCAGATCGCCTGTCATCTTGGTCATGAGATCGCCGGTACGATTATGATCGTAGTATTTTCTGTCCTGTCCCTGAATTTTGTTGTACAAATAAATGCGGACATTGTACATCATATTTTGCGAGGATATCTCGTACTGCATGGTCGTGAAATATGCGAGACCTGTGCGCAGTAGAGAAAATCCGATCATGCCCAGACAGAGCATAATCAATAATTGCCGTTCTTGTGTAAGATTCTGCAGGGCGTTGTCACCGGCTATAAACGTATCGACAATGCGCTGACTGATGTACGGATTCACGATTGTAAGACTTGAGCCCACCACCGAAAGGCAGAGTGCCAGAATGTATCGCGTCCGGTTTCCCTCTAGGTTCTGCCATAGCCATTTCAGTTCGAACATCTGATCACCTGTTTCTGATTGTTCTTGTTCCTTCACTCTTGCCTGAAAAGAGTAAATAAAACAAAGTGATTATAACATTATCAAATGACTAAGTATCGTTTACGGTAAAATTTCCTTGTTACATTATTGTTACAAAAAAATGAACTTATTAATGATGTGAATTTCACCTTGTGTAATGAGGGTTTGCCATTCGGGCTTGGGCGTTCTAATTATGATAAACTGAGACAATGTAGAGTAATTAGACTTAGTTCGGATAGGGACAGGAGGAAGAGGAATGAGTTTTGTTGCTGTAAAAGGGGAGTACAAGCG
Organism: Paenibacillus sp. FSL H3-0310; assembly: GCF_038002785.1. Taxonomy (NCBI): domain Bacteria; kingdom Bacillati; phylum Bacillota; class Bacilli; order Caryophanales; family Paenibacillaceae; genus Paenibacillus; species Paenibacillus sp. FSL H3-0310. The sequence goes on along the minus strand of NZ_JBBODC010000002.1, from coordinate 224,927 downwards.
TTACAAGATGGGCGAGAATGTAATTGTCGCGAATGACGGGATTGATTTTGAGATAAAAAAAGGTGAATTTGCCGTGATCGTCGGCCCAAGTGGTGCGGGTAAATCTACGGTGCTTAATATTCTGGGTGGCATGGATTCCGCCGATGAAGGTCAGGTCATTGTGGATGGCATTGATATCGCCAAGTTTAGTGCCAAGGAGCTGACAGGCTACCGCCGAAATGACGTAGGTTTTGTATTTCAGTTCTATAATCTAGTACCTAATCTGACCACACTGGAAAATGTTGAGCTTGCTTCGCAGATTTCCCCGCGTGCACTAGATGCACGTAAGGTGCTGGAGGATGTGGGTCTGGGCGCGCGGTTAGATAATTTCCCGGCTCAGTTGTCCGGTGGTGAGCAACAACGTGTCGCTATCGCCAGAGCGTTGGCTAAACAGCCGAAGCTGCTGCTCTGCGACGAGCCGACAGGAGCGCTTGATTATAACACAGGCAAGCAGGTGCTGAAGCTGCTGCAGGATACTTGTCGTAACACCGGGACAACGGTCATCGTAATTACACATAATCTGGCGATCGCCCCGATGGCTGACAGGGTTATAGAGATTAACAACGCTAAGGTACGGAAGATGGTGATCAATCCTTCGCCGGTATCCGTTGACGATATTGAATGGTAAGGAGAAGGCATCTATGAAAAAGCGAGCATTGTGGGAAGATATTTTTCGTGAAATTGGGCATACCAAAGCCCGGTTTATTTCGATTTTTGCAATTATTATGTTAGGCGTCAGCTTTTTTGCCGGAATCAAGGCCACTGGGCCAGATATGCTGAATACAGCTGGAACCTTTTACAAAGAGCAGCGCTTGATGGATCTGAAGGTGCAGACTAACTACGGCCTGACCGAAGACAACATCGGGTTACTCAGAAATGTACAGGGGATCGATGAGATTCAGCCGAGCTATAGTGCAGATGTATTCATAGGTGATAATGCCTTAATACTTAAAGTCAATTCTTACAACACGGATAAACCACTTAATCAATACCGTATTATTGAAGGCCATCTACCGGAGCGTTCCGGTGAAATCGTGCTGGACGATAAGCTAGCGGAAGAATATGCGTTGGGTGACAAGGTATCTTTCAGTGGAAACGGTACGGATGCGGAGTTGTCGAACAGCTTCGAGACATTGGAGTATACCGTAGTTGGCTTTGTTAGAAGTCCACAGTTTATTGAGCAAAGTACCCGGGGCACCAGTGGGATCGGCAAAGGTACGGCGGATGCGTTCGCCGCGATCCCGGAGTCAGATTTCAAGCTTCCGGTGTATACGGAAGCCTATCTGTCCTTTAAGGATACAACCGGGGTGAAGGCTTATTCGCCGGAATATGAAGATCTGATCGAACAGCATACCCATGCTGTAGAGCAGGCGATGTCCGGCGTGCCGGAAGCACGGCTTGCTGAGCTGCGGGCGGAAGGCGAGAAAGAGCTTTCTGGTGGCCGCGCAAAGGTGGCCGCCGCCGAGCAGCAGCTTGCGGATTTGCAGCGCCAGCCGGAGGAAGTGCAGCAGGAACAGGCTGCAAGTATGAAGGCAATTGCTGCCGGACTTGCTTCTGCCAAGGAGGAATTGGCGGCAGGGGAGCAAAAGCTTGCAGAGCTGGAGCAGCTTAAGGTCTACGTTACTGACCGAAGCGCTAATCCGGGATATGCCGAATATAAAGATAACGCTGATCGGTTGTCGGCGATTGCCAGTGCGTTTCCTGTGTTCTTTTTCCTGATTGCTGCGCTGGTCAGCTTGACGACCATGACACGGATGGTTGAGGAGCATCGCCTGCAGATCGGGACACTGAAAGCACTTGGTTATGGCAACCGCGACATTATGGCCAAATTTCTGGTCTATGGTACGCTTGCCAGTCTGGCGGCTTCAATTGCGGGTCTTGCGGTTGGTTTTACCCTGTTTCCGGGTATTATCTACGATGCGTATAGTGCAATCTATAATTTACCGGATATCACGAAGAACTTCTATCTTTCGTATTCGATCATATCCGTTATCGTAGCGTTAATATGTACTACGTTGACGGCGTGGATTGCTTCACGGGTAGAATTACGCAGCAATGCTTCCGTATTGATGCGTCCGAAGGCACCAAAGAGTGGCCAGCGTATTTTACTGGAGCGGATCACTTTTATATGGAAGCGATTGAGCTTTGTCCAAAAGGTTACCGCACGGAATCTATTCCGCTATAAGCAGCGGATGTTCATGACTGTATTCGGCGTGGCTGGCTGTACAGCGCTGATCCTGACGGGATTTGGTCTCAAGGATTCAATTGGCAGCATCGCCGGGTCGCAATTCGGCACGATTATGAAATATGATGCACTTGTGGCACTGCATGAAGATGTGTCTGCCGATGTGCTAAAAGCCTACGACCAACTAATCACTGGTGAATCTGCAGTAACTGGGACGCTGAGTGTGGCGCAAGAACGGATGACCGCACATGCTAGTGGTGTAAATGACCAAGAGGTTCATCTGTTCGTTCCTACCTCCGTTAACTCTTTATCCGATTTCGTGGAGTTGCGTGATCGAAAAAGTGGAGAAGGACGGATGCTTACGGATGATGGGGCTATTATCTCAGAGAAGCTAGCTAAGCTGTATGGGCTGGAGTCTGGCGATAAATTGACCGTGGTGGACAAAGATAATGAAACATTCGAGATTGAGGTCGCGGCGATTACAGAGAATTATGTAATGCACTATGTTTATATGACACCGGCGTATTATGCTTCTGTGTTCGGAGAAAAACCAGTATTCAACACAGAACTTCTGAACTACACCGCACATGATAAAACATGGGAAGACAAATTTGGTGAGAAGCTGACGGCTAATGAGGGCGTCGCTGCCATCAGCTTTTCCAGCAGTGTAGGCTCCGCCTTCGATGAGACTATGAAGAGTATGGACGTTGTAACCTTGGTGCTCATTGTTTCAGCGGCGGCATTGGCTTTTGTCGTCCTCTACAATTTGACCAATATCAATGTGTCCGAGCGGATCCGGGAGCTGTCAACCATTAAGGTACTGGGCTTCTACGACAAGGAAGTAACCATGTATATTTACCGCGAAAATATGCTGCTTAGCCTACTCGGTATTGTGGCTGGATCGGGTCTCGGCATAGTGCTGCATAGCTTCGTCCTGAAGACGGCCGAGCTGGATGCGACGATGTTCGCTCCGATCATCAAGTGGCCAAGTTATATTTATGCGGCGCTCCTAACCCTATTGTTCTCCGGTATAGTCATGGCGTTCATGCATATTAAGCTCAAACGAATCCATATGATAGAGGCTTTGAAGTCGGTGGAATAGCATCTAAAAATGCCATAGCTGCGGCTCTTTCTATGAAATAGCTTCACTGGAGTCCGAAACTATGCCTCAAAGGCGATAAATGAGCAAATAGCGTCCTCTGAGTCCGCAAGGAACAGGGGATGGTTAGGACCCGACGCTATCGTTCGCTATCGTTCGCTATCGATGCCATCCGACGATTTCTGACGATATTGGATGCTATCGGAAAACTATGCCTGACGCTATCGGACGCTATCGGACCCAGATGACCTTAAACGCCGGATTATCCGCCATTTGGGATGTTATCGGACTCCATAGCAGCTATTGGCATAAAAAACGCCAGAAATGAGGCTCTTTCTATAGAATAGCGACACTGGAGTCCGAAACTATGCTTCTAAGGCGATAAACGTGCAAATAGCGCCCCCTGGGTCCGTAAGTAACTGGAGATGGTTAGGACCCGAAGATATCGGAGCCATCAGCTGCCATCCGACGTTTTCTGACGATATTGGATGCTATCTGAAACTATGCCTGACGCTATCGGACGCTATCGGACCCAGATGACCTTAAACGCCGGATTATCCCCCATTTGGGATGTTATCGGACTCCATAGCAGCTATTGGCATAAAAAACGCCAGAAATGAGGCTCTTTCTATAGAATAGCGACACTGGAGTCCGAAACTATGCCTCAAAGGTGATAAATGAGCAAATAGCGTCATCTGAGTCCGGAAGCACAGAGAGCTTTGATTTGGCGATGTGCATGAGGGTATATGCGTAGATTTAGAAGTGGTTGCAGAAGTAGAAGTAGAAGTAGAAGTAGAAGTAGAAGTAGAAGTAGAAGTAGAAGTAGAAGTAGAAGTAGAAGTAGAAGTAGAAGTAGAAGTAGAAGTAGAAGTAGAAGTAGAAGTAGAAGTAGAAGTAGAAGCAGAAGCAGAAGCAGAAGCAGCAGCAGCAGCAGCAGTAGCAGTAGCAGCAGTAGCAGTAGCAGCAGCAGAAGCAGTAGAAGTAGAAGTAGCTGTAGCAGTAGAAGTAGAAGTAGAAGTAGCTGTAGCAGTAGAAGTAAATGTAGATGAAGAAGTAGAAGTAGATGCAGATGTAGATGTAGATGTAGATGCAGAAGTAGATACAGCTGAACCGAATACTCGGAGCCGTTTCGCCTAGCTCCTCCTATCCGCTCCTAGCTTCGCCAACCTAAACTGCAGACAACTAAACAACAGAGCTGCGTTCTCAAACGAGAGAATCGCTGCTCTGTTGTCTTTTTACAATATTAAAATGCATTGAACTGTCTCCTGCATAGGAAAAAGCTACTTAAGCGACATGTGCAGGATAGGAAAAGGATTACCTTGTTCGTCGAGTGCTGAACGCTCAAAAACCTGAAATCCCATATGCTCATAGAAACCTAAAGCTTGGGGATTTTGCTCATTCACATCCACGAGGTGTACGGCGAGTTTCTGCATGACATAAGCTACTAGCGCTTTTCCAACCCCTTTTCCCATTGCAGTAGGTTCTACGAACAGCATTTCAATCTTTTTATTCTGAACCCCTATGAAGCCAAGCAACTGTTCCTCATCATCTGTAAAAGCAAACAAATCGCTTATGCCCTCAAGCGCCTGCGTGACCAGCGGCCGCAAAGCATCAATATCCTGCTCGGATAGAAAAAGATGAGTATGCCGCACGGATGATTCCCAAATGTTCAGTAGACGGTTTAACAATTCTTCATTTCTAGTTGTGAAGATTTTTATTGAGTCCATATCTTTCCCTCACGATTCAATCTAATTCGAAGAAGAAGCTGCAGCCGCAGCTGATGCAGCCGCTGCCCCGGCAAGAGCAGCCTGTTGCGCAATTACAATATTGGTAATGTTGGTAGAAAGCATCGTAGTTAATACGCCGTTTTGCACATCCTCCACAGATCTGAAGGCTACCAGTGCAGAAGACAAGAGCAGTAATTCCTGCTTGCCAATAGACCAGTTCCCGAAGCCCTTTTTTATACGCAAAAATTCGTAAGTCTCCGAGACATCAGTAACGATGTCCTCCTTGTTGCAAGGGAGCAGGGATAACACGCCCAGTGAGGAGAGGGTATATTCCTTGTCTAGCCGGATACCCTGTGCACGAAATGCATCTCTTAATGCCAATACACGGTCCGCTGCTTGAGGGGCTTCTTCCCCAAGAACCAATACCTGGGTCAGGGCTTGCACACTGTTGCCTGACATAAACTCGGGCTTAAGCGTTACATAGAGCTGCTCCATGCGGTCCACGCCACTCTCAACATCGATATCGGAAAGACCAAGCATCGCGGAGAAGATATAATCGTCCTGTCCGGTAAGGAAACGATGTTTTGCCTTCATACTATCGTAAAATAGCTTTGCCCGTTCTACCGTACGCTGATATTGATCCGATGTTTCATTAGCAGCGATTTGATAGGCAGCAACGACGAGATAATCAGAGGCTCTGAATTTGGCTTCCTTCATTAAATCATACACGGCAAGTGTGTTTGCAAGCAGAGTTTCCTTCTCGTCAGAAAGAGAGAGCAGGGCAGCAATGCTGATCACCGAAGTCCCTCTAAATTGAGAGAAAATCCCGGTACTCTCCTTAATTAGCTCATAGCTGGCACGGATGGCTTCGTCATCTGCAACTTTGTCTTCTACAGCATACAATAGTGCCGCTAACCGATTAACCATTGCATTTTGCCATGGGAAAGCTTTTTTGATCCTCTGAGCGTTGTCTGCGAACAATTCAAGCCTAGCTGGATATTGCTCCTTCATTGGATACACCTCTTATCTCTACTTTTAATTCATAACATTACGAAAATCCTGTGTTGTAGATTCATTTTACTATAAAAAATAAATCGGATGCCCACGAAAGCGGCTTACTAATAGGCTAGAGGTTGTTCAGGTGACCCGATGATTGAGTTTACTATGAGAATGTTATAATAATTATAAGATGGATCGACAGAGGTTTAAATGACAACAAAGGAGAAGAGCGACGATGACTGAGAGAATACCTGAAATCGTATTGAACGATGGAGTGAAGGTGCCTGCGATTGGTTTTGGTACCTACGCGTTAAACGGAACTGAGGGAGCACAAAACATCACTAAGGCGATTGATGTTGGCTATCGTCTGATCGACACTGCGTTTAATTATGAGAACGAGGGTGCTGTAGGCCAGGCTGTTCGGCAAAGTTCTGTGCCTAGGGAAGAGCTACTCATTACTTCCAAACTGCCAGGACGCCATCACTCTTATAAAGAAGCGTTGTCTACTATACAGGAGTCTTTATTCAGAGCCGGATTGGATTACTATGATTTCTATCTCATCCACTGGCCTAACCCTAGAGTGAATTTATATGTTGAGGCCTGGCAGGCGATGATCGAGGCACGTAAGCAAGGGTTGATTCGCTCCATCGGTGTATGTAACTTTTTGCCGGAGCATATTGAACGTTTGATACAAGAAACTGGTGTAGCGCCGAGTATGAATCAGATTGAGCTGCATCCTCACTTTAATCAGGAAGAGCAACGTGCATGGAACAGAGAGCATGGGGTAGTGATTGAATCGTGGAGTCCATTGGGACGGGCTAGCAGCATACTGGAAAATGAGAAAATAGCGGAAATAGGCAAGGTTCATAATAAATCGATATCGCAAGTTATCTTACGTTGGCATATACAGCTTGGGGCTATTCCCATTCCAAAGGCTTCTTCTCTAGAGCATCAGCGTGATAACCTGAATATTTTTGATTTTGAATTATCGGAAGCTGAGATGACCGTTATTTCCGGATTAACCTCGCCAACAGGTCGCATAGCTGATCAAGATCCCGCATCGTATGAAGAATTTTAATAAATTTAACTACAACACGCCATTTATTGGCGTGTTTTTTTATATTAGACTCTTACTAGCGCTTTGGCATACTGTTTGCCAGATGAGAGTAGGTTGTCGCTCAGTTCAGGATCTTTAACCGTCCGTGCAAGAACAAGGGAGCCAACCATAGTACTGAACAGTGCGCTACCTTTGGACGCGTCAATTCCTGCCAGATCAGAGATAAAAGCAATCATCCGTTCCAGTTCCTGCGTGAATACCTGCCGAACTTCTTCTGAGGAACGGGATATTTCGCTAGAAAGGGCAGGGATAATGCAGCCCATCTCCATTTTGTCGCGGTGATACGGACTTAAATAATAATCAATGACAGCATCGATTTTGGGGTTCTGCTCTTCCTGGTCAGCGACCTTCTGCAGAAGTGCGATGGTATCGCTGATGGCATACCGGCAGGCTTCCGCGACAAGCTGTTCTTTATTGTCAAAATGGGAATAAAACCCGCCATGAGTTAATCCGGCCCCCTTCATAATGAACGGAACGCTTACATCGTGAATACCGTTGGTGCGAAAAGCCTGAGCAGCACTTTCAACGATTTTATTTCGAACTTTTATTTTATGACCTTTGGGATACGGCATTGTAATCACTCCACAGCTTCATAGTTCTACTTTTAAAATATTATAGGCGTCATAATAAAGCCTGTCAATTTAGCGATTCTGAGAAAGTTAGCTCGTGAAAGGCGAGGTAAGGTTATTGACTGTTTTAAAATATGATGGTAATAATATATTACGATCATCATATTTAAAAAGTTCAACAGGAGGTATCAGGAGATGAGTAAGCTTGAAGCCGTAGAAACATTAGTCATTGGATCAGGTCCGGGAGGTTATGTGGCGGCGCTGCGATCTGCACAGCTTGGAATGAAGACAGCGATTGTTGAACGCAACCAGCTTGGCGGAGTCTGCACGCATGTTGGATGTATCCCATCCAAAGCATTAATTGCTGAATCACATCGCTATGATTTGCTCAGTCCTTTCAATTTTGCAAGTGCGTCAGCATCTTTTAAAAATGCTCAGGATTTTAAACAAGGAGTTGTGAATAAGCAGGCAGGTGGAGTCAGTTATTTATTAAAGACTGCTGGGGTGAGCATTTTCGAAGGAGAGGCTAGCTTGGTTGATGAACATACAGTTATGATCAGTCAGTCTGGACAGGAGCAAACCTTATCCTTTAAAAACGCTATCCTGGCTACAGGATCTCGTCCGATTGAGCTGCCAGCCTTTCCTGTTGGCGGACGTATTTTGTCTTCCACAGAAGCGCTGTCGCTCCCTGAGATTCCAACTAGCCTAGTAGTTATAGGTGGGGGCTATATTGGTGTCGAGCTGGGGCAGATGTATGCCAAATTCGGAACAAAGGTAACGATTCTGGAAGGGGGAGAACAAGTGCTGCCTGGATTTGAGGCGGAGCTTGTGAGCCCTGTTGGAAAGCAGCTGAAAGCCGATGGCATGAAGATTATTACCGGAGCGACAGCTGTGAACGTAGTAGAGAGTGCAGATACCATTACACTGCATTATTTAAAAAATCAGGAACAGCAGCATGTTACAGCGGAATATGTGTTAGTTACTGTGGGCAGAAAACCAAATACAGACGGCAATTTAGGACTAGATCGCATAGGCTTGCCAGTGACGAGTAGGGGATTGATTGCGACGGACGAACAGTGCAGAACAGCTATCCCGCATATTTTTGCAATTGGAGATATTACGGCAGGCCCGACTCTCGCTCACAAGGCATCCTACGAAGCCAAGATTGCGGCAGAGGCCATTGCAGGTCTCTCCTCCGAAGTTGATTATCGAGCCATCCCGCTCGTTGTTTTTTCGCACCCAGAGCTGGCCAGTGTCGGCTTAAGTGAAACAGAAGCAAAGACAAAAGGCATTTCGCTGGTTATTGGCAAATCCTCCTTTGGGATTAACGGGAGAGCCTTGGCCTTGAGGGAGACGGAAGGTTTCGTCAAGCTTGTAGCGGACCTAAATTCAGGAGTCGTAGTGGGTGCACAAATCGTTGGAGTAGAGGCATCCACACTCGTGTCGGAGCTTGCTCTTGCTATTGAGATGGGAGCCACTGTGGAGGACTTGGCGATGACCATTCACCCTCATCCCACATTGGGAGAAGTAATTATGGAGGCTGCTGAAAATGCAGTTAAAAAAATGGTGATGAAAGAGAGTGGAAAATGAAGATAAAAGCAGGGCTATATATAGGAATTGCGATTGTGCTGATTGTTGGAGGGGCGCTTCTTGCTGTAAAAGGAAAGGATGCAGTCAGTCAGGCTGAGAGCAGGAAACAAGGGATTCTGGATGCGGAGCAGAAGACAATATTTTATCAGAATAGTCCAGGGTCAATTGTCGAGGTCGGTGTGGCTGCAGGTGATTCTATAAAACAGGGAGAGGTGCTGTTTAAGGTTAAATCTGCTGAAGGAGAAACGGATGTAGTTGCGCCGGAGGACGGATCAGTCAACAAGATTATTGTAAAGCCGGGGGATCTAGTCCAGCTAGGAATGCCAATGGCGGTTTTGCAAAAAAACAGCTTTTATACAGATCTCTACATACAAGAAAGTGAAATCCAAAAGCTAGAGGTGAATCAAAGTATTGGCGTTCATTTTCCATATTTGGAGCACCCAACGGAGGTGACAGGTGTAATTACATCTATCGCAGCCGCGCCTCAATTTGCGAGCTTACGTATGTCACGTGAAAAAGGGCAAGCCGATTTAAGCATGTTTCTTGTCCGTGTAACTATGGATGGGAATGCTGATTTGCTTCCGGGGATGACAGCGGAGGTGAAGCTCGATGAAGTCACTGATTGACGAATGGAAGTACGTGGTGGGCAGTAAGTATTTACGCCTGATTTTTATAGGTCCGCTTATTGCGGCCCTGTTTTTTGGCTTAATGTTCTTGAAGAACCAAATCAGCGAATCGCATGTTATTGTCATTGATGAGGATCACAGTTCGTATTCACGACAGCTGATCTCAAAGATAAATGCCTCTCCATATATGAACGTAACAAATGTGTACTCCAGCCGCCTGAACCCAGAGACGTTACTGGCAAATGAGCAGGCTGTAGCGGTCATCATGCTTCCCAAAGAGTTGGGGCAACATCAGCAGCAGGGGATATCAACGAATATTGGCATCTTAATGGATAATACAATGCCTTCAGGGCTAACAGGCATCCGAACTGCGATTCAGGAAGTCATCCAGACGGAAAATGTGACTCTTTCTATGACCCGGCTCCTCCAAAAGGGGATGGATGCCGAAACCTCTAAAGGGCTTGCTTCTCCGTTATCTCTCCAGCAGCGGATGTTATTTAACCCGACCACAAGTTATGTGGGTTTTATGGTCATTGGATTTGTGAATATTGTGGTGCTGATGATTACAACAAGCGCAGCGGGTTCAATTGTCCCTCGGTTGCGACAGGAGGGGAAACTCTTTGCAAACGGGAAGTCTCCTTGGCAGATTTGGGTTCGCAGTGTACCTTACGCTGTTTTGACCACTATTTCGCTGCTCCTATGTTACGGCTTATTAAAGCAGGTGGGGGGAATGCGCTTTGAAGCGGAGCCTTATCTGTTTATTATTCCGCTGTTTGTATATGCCTTTGCCTTGTCGCTTATGGGCCTGTTGATTGGTTATACTGCCAAAGACGTATCCAAAGTTAATTTACGAACCAATTTCGTGTTGTATCCGTCGTTTCTTGCTACTGGAATCCAGCTGAGTCCACTTGCCTTTCCAGAGTTCTTTCAAATTTCCGCATGGGTATTACCTATGAACTGGCTTAATCGCCTTATACGTGGAATGGCTTTTCGGGATGGTGCGCTAACAGCCTACAGTCAGGAGCTGGGGGCGCTGCTGATTATTATCGGCGTTGTATCCTTATTCATTGGATTGCTGGTGCTTAGGGAGATGAAGAAACCAGAGATTCAGTTCTTAGAATCAGTCAGCGCTTGAGTAATTTGATCTAGTCTAGTTTAGTCCAGTCGTGCAAACCGTTGTTCTGTTTTATCAAGATGTTTCACCCGTTCTTCTAAGCTGCGATCTGACATCCCGGCATAATTATACCAACGAAGATTCTTACGTATTCCCATTTTGCGAAAGGTGCCTCTGAATAGAATTTTGGTGATGGGGTTGCCAAAAATCCAGCGATAAAAGAAGTCGGGCGTGTTCATTACGGTCAGCAGGGACACTCCTTTAATATTCGGGAGCAAGCATTTGAAGGGCCGCCCAGGTTTAGTTTCTTCGTAGACAATGCCTTTTGCGAATACCTTATCAAGAAAACCTTTGGTAAGAGCGGGCATGGCTTCCCACCATATAGGGAAAATGAAGACAATATGATCCGCTGCTATAAGACGCTGCTGATAATTGGCGACTAGCGGGTCGGGGGTTCTCTTTTGCCGCCAAGCAGTGAGTTCTTCGTGCGACATGACGGGATCAAATCCATCGGCATGCAGATCGTATTCGCACGGAGTTTCTCCCCGATAATAAAAAAGAAGTGCTTTTTCTTACAACACCTCTAGGGAAAGAAATATTCGATTTGCATTTAGCCCTACATAAGCAGATGAATAAAGGGATAAACCGGTTTCTACAGAGATATAACACAGATGAATTGTTATTTATAATCCAAGCCTTCGAGGATACTTTGGAAGCGTCATGGGTTCATTCGGAATCGGTTGCTGAAGAAGAACTATTAAACACTGGAGAATCTCTTGAGGCAATGAAAAACGATGAAATGAGTCAAATCGTAGACATGCTTAACCAACTGGATACGCGTAACCTCAAAAAGGCTAAGGCAGTTCTACAAGCTATGTTTTTTACCCCTTTTGATTAGCTTTATATTTTTTGATAGTGATTTACGAGTTGCTCTAATTTATCTTTGATTATTTGTTTTAAGGCTTCAGGTTTCACGGATGTAACAGCATGACCATATCGCATAAAATAATTAGCCAAGAAATCCTCTTCACCTGGATTATAGAATCCCTTAATGACTGTTTTCGGACCCACCTCTATTTCCATAGAAGGATAATGTTCTTTATAAAAAATATCCTTTGCTTGTTCCGCAATCCCAACTTCAAAGTCAATACTTTTCGCAGACTGATAGATTTCTAATGAACGACTAAGAAGTTCTTCTATAGAATAACGAGTTTTGTTTTCCTTTTCTTCAATGAAGGTTATTCGATCACATCTAAAAACTCTATATGTATTCGTCGTAAGCTCTATTCCAGTGGCATACCATTGACCAAACTTAGCGGAAATCCTAAAGAATTGAACAGGGTAGCTTTTTGTTTGGTTTTCTTTTGTATATTCAATGTTACAGGCACTCTCATTTAGAATACTTGCTAGGATTTTATCTAAAAAACGGCTGACATGCTTATGCTGATACATTTCGAATTGCAGGACCTTTTTCATTTTGTGAATCTGGTTGATTTGTGTACTCGATAGACAGTGCTCAAACTTTTCGTTTAGCTTGTTAACACTTAAATGAAAGGGTGTAGATTGATAAGATTCTAATGTCAGCATGGCAAAATACAGCGCATAGACTTCATCTATCGTGAAAATAATAGGGGATAACAATCTGTTTTTTAAAAGTCCATAACGTCCGTGTCTTCCATGTTCCGCGAAAATAGGCATACCTAATTGTTCTAATGAACTGATATCGCGTAGAGCTGTACTTTTTGAAATAGCGTATTTATCCATGAGATCACTTAAATTAAAGAATTCTCGATTGTTTAAGTACCTCATCATGTCATTTAATCGTTCTGATTTTTTCATATATAAAACTCCTTATAAAGGTGTCATGTTTTGATACCTTTATATAGGATAATAAGTTTAAGGCCAGATATCAAATATATAAAAGGAGAGATTTATACTATGAGTACAACACTAGAAGTAGCTATTTTTTTATCGATGAATGGAAGAGCTAAGGAAGCTATAGAATTTTACAAAGAACATTTTAACGCAGAGGAATTGCTACGTGTCACCTATCAACAACTAGCAGAGCGTGACAGCTCCATACAGCTTACGGATGAAAATAAGGATTATATTACTCACTCTGTCCTGTTAATCGGAAAAACAAAAATAATGATAGCAGAAGATACAATGAATACGAATGAGAAATATACAGTGGGCAATAACACTTCATTATGTATTCAAAGTGCTGACTTAGAGGGGATTGAAGGTTTTTATAAAAGCTTAATCACAGACGAGCGCGTGAAAATTATTGCTCCTTTATCTAGCAATGTGTTTAGCAAAGCCTACGGTATCATTGAAGATCCCTTTGGTATTCAAATCCAACTCATGTTTGATGAAAGATTACATTAAAAAAGCTTCCTACTTCTAAAACAAACTAAGTTTAATATTCAGCCGACTAAATTTCAGGTGTATTGTCCTGAGTTTGGCCGGCTTTTTTCTTGAGAGACGGGTTGTCCCAACCAAACGATAGAACGCAGATCGCGAGACTGTGCAGATTGTGCTTTTTACGTTCATTTCAAAATTAAGGCGGCACAGCAAATTACCGATAAATATAATAGCTAATGATTATATCTAATGGAGGAAAGACGGATGAAGAGGATTTTTAGTATATTGCTGATGTTATTACTGGTTACACCAGCACTCGGCACTACAACCTTTGCGAGCAATACGGTGAAGGCTAAGGTAACCGAGAGCAGTACATATTTTGATGGAGAACAGCGGAACCTGAATGGGTTCAACATATCGAATAACAATTATTTCAGACTACGCGATTTGGCAGAGTATTTCTCGGGAACGAGCAGCCAGTTTGATATCACTTGGAATAAAGCGAACAATGCGATTGAGATCATAACTGGACAAGCTTATACGCCCGAGAAGAAAACAACAAGTAACTATTATAGCCGCAATAAAAATTATGCTGCTACGCTTTCAAGCTCTAAGGTGCTAGTCAACGGACAGTTACAGTCTATTACGGCGTACAATATTGATGATAACAATTATTTTCAGTTGAGAGATTTGGCGGGTAAAATCCCGTTCGATATTGAATTTGACGTTCAGTCTGACCGCATATCGTTATTTTCCAAAATCCCAGATCATGCTTACCGGGTAAAGACGGCGGCTGTAGCTGAGAGTAACGGGGAATCTTCTTATTTTCCTAGATGGAAAAGTACGGCCTCTTCTTATCTTGTGAATAATAAGGATGGGACTGTAAGTGTTATTGAGGCGAACAAAGAGTTTACGATTGAAACGTACAATGAGAAGTACGAACTAACAGGCAATAAGAGCATTCCTTTTGAGCTTCCGGTGTTTGGTGGATTCTTTAGTGGGGAGAAGTATAACTATATTGCTTTTGGCCAAGAGAACCGCGAAGAGAATGATAGCAAGGAAGTCATTCGTATTGTCCGTTATGATAAAAGCTTCAATAGAGTAGACAGTGTCTCCATAAAGGGTGGGGAGAGCTATACCGTTAGCCCTTTTGATTCAGGCTCCGGCAGGATGGCTGAAGCTGGAGATACGCTTGTATTTCACACTTCACGTACAAGATACACGACAGAAGATAAATTAAATCATCAATCCCAGCTTACCATTATTGTAAATACTAAAACCATGACCGTGACCAATGATCTGGGAAGATTCCAGAAGAATCATGTCAGTCACTCTTTTGACCAATATGTATTGTTTGATGGTACTGCGCATGTTCTAGTCGATCATGGCGACGCTTATCCCCGTTCGATTGTTCTGAATAAAGGAGACGGAGCCAGTTATAACGAAGTGGATTTATTTAATATTCCCGGCAAAATCGGAGCGAACGCGACGGGTGTTTCTATAGGCGGATTTGAGATGTCCCCGGCGAACTATATAGTCGCTATGAATTCGGTAGATCATTCCCTAGTCAAAGAGTATACATCTTTTGAGATGGTGGGTTTAGAAACGGACCAAAGGGATGTCATGCTTAGTGTGTTGCCCAAGTCCAACCTGAGCAGTAATTCGGTGAATCACATTACCTTGGCTAAATATGTAGGCACGAACCTGATCGCGTCCATCCCTAAGCTAGTAAAAATCACAGACGACAAAATGATGGTGCTGTGGCAGGAGTTTGATAAAGAGAATCATCCGGGTGATCTGAAATATGTTCTTATAGATGGAGCGGGAAAAGCTACTAGCGACATCCAAACGATCAAGCATTTTGCCTTATCAGAGTGCAGTCCTATTATTAGTGGAGACAAAATCATTTGGTATACGAACAATAAAGGATCCAGAGTGTTCTATTCGATCCCGTTAAATTAACGGATTCAATTAACAACAAAGTGGGTAAATTAGACTATAAGCTATAAATAGGACCTTCTAAATAGAAGGTCTATTTTTTCACGCAAAAATTACATCATCCCATGGAGGTCGCTATGCATCGCGTAAATCTAAACCAGGAACAATTCAACCAACAGGTGATTAATCACGCCTCCTTTGGGATCGCCCTTTTATCGCCAAATGGTTTGATTCTGACCGTAAACCCGGCCTTTGAGCAGACTTTTGGTTATTCCACTGAAGAGTTTGAGGGTATGCGGTTAGAAGACCTTTCTCACCCCGAGGATTTCGGCAACCTTCATGATTTAAAAGCAGTTTTGGGTGAGGAAACAGAAGTTCAGATGGAAAAGCAGTTTATCACAAAAAATGGAGATTATATTTGGGGACAGCTCACGCTCCACCTATTCAGCGACGAGTCGAACCAGCCAGCATACTTCATTTGCCAAATCGTTAACATTACAAAGCAAAAGGAATCCGAGCAACGCCTTCAGGAGTCTGTTGAACGGTATACGTCGCTTAAAAAATATAACCATGACGCCGTCATTTCTTTTGACCTTGACGGTCGAATCATTAACACCAATAGTATGGCGGAAAAGATAACGGGCTATGCCATCGAGTCCGAGTTGATCGGGATGAAGCTTGCGAGTCTGATTGGAGAAGAGAATGTCCAGCGCATTCTGGAAAGAGCCCTTTACGATAATACAGTTGAGCAGTATATCAATAAGCTTGTCACTAAGGACAGCGAAGTCGTTGAAGTGCTCACCAGTATTGCACCTATTTATGTGAACAATCATAATATCGGATTTTATCTTATATGCAAGGACATTTCCGAGCAAAGGCAATTGTCGCTAGCTAAGGAAGCCGCAGAGTCCACGAATAGAGCTAAAAGTGAGTTCCTGGCTATGATGAGTCATGAAATTCGCACTCCCATGAACGGGGTGATAGGCATGACTGATATTCTGCTTGAAACAGAGCTTAATGAAGAACAACGTGAATATGTAGAAATCATTCGCAAAAGCGGAGGAATCCTGCTCAATATAATCAATGATATTCTTGATCTTTCAAAAATTGAGGCAGGCCGCAGCGAGCTACAAGAGGATACATTCGATCTGCGAACTTGCCTCAAGGACAGTTTTTCTGTTATTGCAATAAAAGCTGAACAAAAACATCTGGAGCTCACCAGCATCATAAATCATGATGTTCCTGACTTTATTTACGGTGACGAGGAACGCTTGAAGCAGGTGTTCTTGAACCTGCTAGGGAATGCTGTGAAATTCACACCCGCGGGCAGCATATCGGTAAAAGTGAGGCTTGTAAAGGATGATCCCTTCCTGCTGGCCTTTACGGTAACCGATACTGGCATTGGAATTGATCCTGATCGACTTACTGATATTTTTGAACCGTTTGAGCAGGTGGATAGCTTTATGATGCGGAGACATGAAGGCACGGGTCTTGGCCTTGCCATCAGCCGCAGAATTGTCGAAATGATGGGTGGTGAGATCTATGCGGAGAGTGACGGCAAGAGCGGTACGTCGGTTACCTTCACAATCAGGCCCAAGAAATCAGTGGTAATTCCTAGCCAAGAGGCTAACATTAACAAGCTTCATACCGCACGTGAGGCAAGAATTTTACTTGCTGAAGACAACTCTATCAATGCGCTAGTGCTGACCAAAATACTCGAAAAAATGGGTCACAGTGTTATCGCCGTCACAAACGGCATAGATGCGGTTGAAGCAGCACGGAAAGAACCCTTTGATCTTATTTTATTGGATCTTCACATGCCCGTTATGAACGGTATAGAGGCTATGAAGATGTTAAGAGATGAGCATCAAGAGAAATGTCCGCCCATCATCGCGGTCACGGCTAATGCTTTGAAGGGTGACCGTGAAAATTGTCTAGCTGCCGGAATGGACGAGTATATCAGCAAGCCTGTAAAGCGTGAAGTCATCATAAAGATGTTAGATCAGTTTGTGATCTAATATAAACAGCATAACCTCTCAGTGATATTATCCCCTTCAGGTGAACAGTAAAAAGCCAGTCCATTACTGTTACACTTGGAGGGGATCGCTCTATCCATTGAATTACATAGCATTGCACGTTATACTTTGAAAAGAAATACGGACCCGCTTATCATATAACAGATCCGTCCTTCTATAAGGTATGGATCTTATTTTTTGTATGTATATATTCAGTCAGAGACGGAGGCGCAACATTGCAGCTAATCAATCAATCGGAAGTACAAGATAGGATCGACCTGCTTAAAGATCAGGATCTATATATCCATCTTGAGATGACAACGGGAGCCTACGCTGCCCATTTAGATAGTTCGAAGCATCCAGCCGCTACTTTTATTACCAATGCTGTTATTCGATATTCCCATGGTTCGATTTCCGGCAACGGTCCTTATCGGGTCGGCTTAAAAATGTCGCAGGGCTGGGTTTACTCGGAAGGGCTAACTCACTATGAAGAGAGTGAGACAGGCAGATTGATTATGGCTGGACATGATGCTCAAGGCAAACTGATCGTATCGTTACAATTAAGCCGAGAGCCGTTCTAATGGAAGAGGAGATGAAGAGTTCTGTGGAAAAACATATTCTTGTTATTTTGCCACATCCGGATGATGAGGCCTTCGGTATATCAGGTACCCTTGCCAAACATATACAAAATGGGACCCAAGTTACCTACGCATGCCTAACGCTTGGAGAAATGGGCCGAAATATGGGCATCCCGCCCTTTGCGAATCGGGTAACCCTCCCGGAAATACGTAAGAAGGAGCTGGAGGAATCCTGCGAGGCTATTGGCATACAGGATTTAAGAATGCTTGGTTTTCACGACAAGACGATAGAATTCGAAGATCAAGTCTTGCTCGATGGGCAGATTGATGCGCTCTTGAAAGAGCTTAAACCTTCGTTGATCATCACTTTCTATCCAGGGTACAGCGTACATCCTGATCACGATGCTACTGGAGCCGCAGTGATCCGAACCGTTGCAAGACTTCCAAAGGAAGAAAGACCTCCTGTTCACTGTATAGCTTTTGCTAATAATATTGTAGAGATTGGGGAGCCAAAGGTTATCAATGATGTGAGAGATTTCCTCAAGCACAAGATGGCGTCCATTCAGGCGCATCGTTCCCAATTCCAAGCTGCTGAGCTGTTGGGCAGCAAACCTTTAAATGATAAAGAGATCCAAGCTCGTTTTGGAACAGAACATTTCTGGATTTATCCGTTTGAATGATAATGATCTAGTCAGAATTTTAGCGGTGATCTGTTGTCGGTGCTTAACCGGTGATAGATCGCCGTTTTTGTATGTGAATATTCAACTTTTCAGCGGGGGACGGTGGGAATTTAAGGCGAGGCCTTAAGACACGGGTAATTTGACCTAAAAAATTACTAAGGACTATCCGATATAGAAGATACTAACAATTGAAAGGTGATTAAATGCGAATCGGTCACAACATCACGTCTTTAAATAGTTTGAACAGATTAAATAAAAATAATAAATCTATTACAAGTTCACTAGAGAGGTTATCTTCTGGACTTCGGATAAATATAGCGGCAGATGATGCTGCAGGATTAGCAATTTCTGAGAAAATGAGAGCACAGATTCGTGGATTGTCTCAGGCAGCAAGGAATACACAGGATGGTATTTCACTAATTCAGACTGCTGAGAGTGGACTTGGAACTATACAAGATCCTAATCTGCTAAGACTACGGGAGCTTGCAATACAGGCTTCAAATGATACCTTAACAAATTTTGATCGAACATTGATTCAAAAAGAAGTTGAGCAGATAAAGCTTGGGATAAATGATATTGCTAATAACACTCAATTTAATGGAATTCATTTATTGAATAATGACCTCGAAGTAAACACGAATATTACCCCAGTACAGGGCAATATAAGTACGAACTGGACCGCTAACATACCTGCCAGAGATTTATCTAAGACTTCAGATGGAGGTTACGTCGGAATAAGAATTCCCGGTAATAATCCCTTCAAATTAGATAGTATGGGTAATCTGGTTTGGTCACAAGCAATTCCTAATATGGATGTGTATAGTATTAAGGAATCTAGTGATGGTGGTTATATTTTATTAGGAAATGATTTCTCAGCAGGGGCAATTTCCGATCAAAGGATAAATATAATTAAATGGGATGCGAATTTGAATGAGCAGTGGAGTACAGGGGTATCTGGTGTCTACTCCATTATGGGGAATGAAGTAATTGAGACTAGTGACGGTTCCTTTATTGTGGCAGGGACGGGTTCCGGTATTCAAAATTGGGATGGCCTTATGGCTAAATTTAATAGTAGTGGTGTGCAACAATCCACCTCGATAGTGGGTTCTTCACAATCCAATCCGGTTGGCTATGGAAGCGAAGAATTTAATTCTATTATTGAAACTGCTGACGGCGGTTATTTGGCTATTGGTTCATCAAGTCTCAAACTAAACGGTTCTTATACCGATAAGTCAAGCTGGGTTGTGAAATATGATAGTAACTTAAATCCGTTATGGGACACACGAGTCGGTGCTGCTGGGGATGATGAAGGTTACCGGGCCATCGCAACCAGTGATGGAGGGGCCATAATTGTTGGTTCTTATAACGACTCTACTAAAACTAGTGGATTAATCTATAAACTAGACAGTAGTGGAAACGTATTGTGGGAGAAGAATATCTCAAATGAAACTTCCAACTCCAGTCAACTTACTAGCATTACAGAAATGAAAGATGGGAATTACATCGTTGGAGGAATAGTAGATAATAATTATCGTCTTTCCATCTTTGATCCACAGGGTAATGAATTGGCTAATGTTAATCTAAATGGTGGGGGCTCTACGGATAGACTAAATAACATTATTAGTAATGATGACGGAAGTTACACTTTTTCAACTACAACTGGGATAACCAATTTCAATGTATCTTACGGATCAAACCCTGGTACCACATATGATTACAAAACAGTAAATCTTCAGGTGGGAGCAAACTCTGGGAATAACTTCGCTGTTAAATTAACAGATGCTAGAACTACTGCTCTGGGAATTGCGGATATAGATCTTTCAACTAGACAAGGTGCCGAATTAGCGATTTCGAAAATAGACAAAGCTATAAATACCGTTTCATCCAGGCGTTCAATGTACGGCGCGTATCAAAATGCATTAGAACATATCCATAATAACCTAACCAATTACGAAGTAAACTTAACAGCAGCTGAATCACGAATAAGAGATGCGGATATGGCAAAGGAAATGATGAAGCTTACCAAATACAATGTCTTATCTCAAGCATCGCAAGCGATGTTGGCTCAAGCTAATCAACAGCCTCAAGGCGTGTTAGAGTTGTTAAAATAGGGCTATACATACAGTCTATGCATTTCAGTGCATAGGCTTTTTTAGAATCTATGATGATATAAGAAATGATTTACAAAAAAATTTCCAGAGACTATTATATTTCTATGCGTAATATTTTCCTTTTTTAACTAGATTATTGTAAGAATTTATCTTTGGAGGTTCAAATGAAAAAGCACGACAAAATCATTTCCTTCATCTTCATGTTCATTATGATGGTGACGGCTATTTTCTGGGTAAACTCGACCACTAGTTGGTCTATGATGGGTACCCTTGCTTCCGTGGCCTGTTTCGTACTTTTTGTATTATTGGGACTCCGCACTATACCTGTTTTGACAGATTTTGTTCTGACAAATCCAGCACCTGAAGTAACTCTGGAAAATAAAACACGGGACAGAAAGCAGGCTTGGCTATATATTATCGGCTGGGTAGTGGCTAGTCGGGTCTTGCTTATGATTATCGGTTATATATTTTTGATCATACAGAATGGCTATTCCGGTGGTTTGTTTAGCAAAATAGCTGAGACCTGGCATATATCGGGGATCGACGCTTCACATTATTTGGGCATCGCGGAGAATTGGTATGTGACGGAGGGAGATCCGAAATACCATATTGTGTTTTTTCCTTTTTTTCCAAATCTAATTAAAGTAGTTCAGGTATTTGTAGGGAATTATCTCGTCGCTGGATTCATCGTTTCTAATATTTGCTCGCTTGTCGCTGCCTTGGTCGCCTATGAGCTTGCCGCACTAGACATGCATCGAAAGAGTGCTATGCGAGTAGTAAAGTATATTTTTATATTTCCGGCTGCGTTCTTTTTCTTCATCCCAATGACCGAATCTTTATTTCTGGCCTTATCGCTGTTGTGTTTATATTTTGTGAGAAAAAAAGAATGGCTCATCGGATGTTTATGCGGTGCACTTGCAGCGTATACGCGTTCTCCAGGGGTACTGTTGATTGTACCGGTTGCGATTGAATTTGCACGAGAACTTATCGGGAATTATAAATTACTAGAGAAAAAAGCGTTTATACATAAACTGACCACCGCCATTGGCTGTCTTGCTATCATATCGATGGGTTTGCTGGCTTATCTTTACATCAACTACTATGTTACGGGAAATGCTTTTCAGTTCAGTATTTACCAGAGGGAGCATTGGTCACAGAAGTTCTATCTCTTTTTCGATACCGTAAGATATCAGATGGAATATGCGGTGGGCACCTTTAAAAGTGGAGATAGCCGTTCTTTTCTCGGCATGTGGCTGCCTAATTTAATCGCTATATTCTCAGCACTAATTATCATGTTTATGGGAGCAAGAAAACTACGGCCATCCTACACTGCTTATTTTATCGTGTATTTTGCTTTCGTAGTGGGAGCTACCTGGCTGCTGTCAGCCCCGCGTTATTTGCTTGTTGCATTTCCGCTAGCTTTTGCTGCCGTTGCGCTCACTAATGAAAAGCCGAAGGATGTTGCACTCACTGTTATATCTGTTGTGGGTAGTATACTGTACTTGGCAATGTTTGTAGCGGGATATCCGGTGTATTGAGGAATCGTGTTAAAATAGGAGAACGCCTAGGTGCGTTCTTCTTTTTTATTGCGAATAATCTTATAGAAACGATGGTGGGTATGAAGATTGATTACGACAATCAGGTGATCGAGTTTAATGTTCAATATGGAAACGGGAAAAAAATCTCCATTCATATAGATTCGTCAGGGCGCATAACACTCAAGGTACCTAAGAAAACATCTGAAGAGACGATTAAAAGTGTGGTTGAGCGTAATGGCAAAATGATTGTGGAGAAGCTGCAAAGTCTCGAAGCGGCTCGTGAAACGCCAAAGATGATCAGAGCGTACGAAGATGAAGGAAAGTTCCTGTATCTAGGCAAATATTATTCTCTGCATGAGCTTATAGAGACAGCGGAGCTAAGTGAAGAACAACTTCAGTTAAAGCTGAAAAAGTTCTATTTCTCTAGCTGCAAGAAGCTTATAGGAGAGCGGATCACTAGGTACCAGACGCAGCTTAGAGTAAAACCTAAGAGTATCGAGATTGTAGAGTCCAGGACCAAATGGGGAAGCTGCAGCTCCGATAAAAAGCTAACCTTTAACTATCGTCTGGCCATGGCTCCCGTGGAGGTTATCGATTATGTGATCATCCATGAGTTATGTCATTTGCTGCATATGAACCATGATCGCTCCTTTTGGCGACGGGTTGGAAGCCTAATGCCGGATTATAAGGAGAAGGAAGAATATTTAGCAAGATATGGACGGGCTATGACGTTATGAAAAAAGGGTATTCCAGTGCAACTAGAGTAATGGTTGCCGGGAATACCCTTCGTTATTTTAACCCCTTTGCAGCAATCGATAGAGGTTAAGTGCCAGTTGAATCTCGAATAGCTCATCTGAGTTTTTCAGATCTATATTTAGCAAATCTTTGATTTTATCAATCCGGTAAATAAAGGTGTTGCGGTGAATAAACATCGCTTTGGCGGCTTCGGTTACATTCTGATTGTACATAAAATAATACTCCAAGGTAGACATGAATCTCGTGTTCATCGTCTGGTCATGTTCATGGATGCCTCCCAGAACTTTGTTAAAGAATGTCTCCATTTCCGTAGGCTTAATATTGGAATCCAAAAAATGATAGACAGAATAATCCTCGAAGTGAGCAATGCTCCGGCTGTCTTTATTAAACCGCTGCATGAGCCGCATAGCTTCTTGGGCCTCGAAGAAGCTTCGATGGAGCGAAGCAAGTGTCTTATACTGACTGCCAATGCCGATGAGAAAATGATTTTTAGTCATTTCCTGAGCCAGCAACTGCAGCACCTCTTGAGCAAAGGCTTTCGTATCGCTTACGGAAATTGGCGGTTTATTTTCATTTTTTCCGATCAAGATGATGATTTGCTGATTGCGATAGTAACAGATTAGCTCTCCACCTGCATTACTGGACAAGCCATAGATCAAATTGACACATTTTTTGACCATATGCTCCATTTCGTATTTTCTATAAACCATGTCCGTGTAGTTTTCCAGCTGTGTAGCTTCAATATGGATAACTGTACAGTAATACGCATAGTTAACTTTAAGCCCATGCATAGCAGATAGGGAATGCAGTGTTTCTGTTGAAGTAATATTGCCAGCTAATAAGTCGTCGAAGAAGTCCTGCCTAATTTTATGCTTTACCTCTTCGATTTCCTTGGCTTTGATCCGGTCCAGTGCAAGCATCGTGGATACATGCTCTAACGCGGTGTAGTCAAATTCAACCAGCTTGCGTACCGTTTGCAGAACGACGATATACGCGTAAGCGTTACTGGATACAGAAACCGGCATAATGCAGCACTTGTACGGCTGTCCCTGAGAATAGTAGGTGCGTTTGATGGATTTTTTGATTTCAGTAATATACTTTGGGAAAGCTACCGTGAACTCTGGTGGAAAAACAGGCCTGTTCTTCACCAGTGGCAGGAATTCCTGAAGTGGAGATGGGTTATCCTTATGATCTGTATAGCAGAGTAGGTTCCAGTCTCTATCTAATATAAGAACAGGGTTATGGATCGTGTCGGACAATTCCGCCGATATTTGCTCAATACCGCCTCCTTCGAGTGCGATTTTGAACAGCGCATTATGAAGGTCGAGCGAGCGTCGGTTCACAGCATCGTAATCCGCGTTGGTCTTTTCGTTAATGATCGCAATGACTCTGGACAAGGTGTATTCAAAAGGGAGCTCCAGTAGCGGGAGTCCATGCTTATCAGCAAGCTCGATCATATTCTGCGGGATAGCATCGAAATATCGCTTCATTTTGATGCAGAGTCCTGCACAGTTATTCTCCACCAGCTCATGAATGAATTTGTTCTGCAGCTCCGTGCTGTCTTTGAAGATATATCCGGTGGATAAAAGCAGCTCGTTCGAGGTCAGCCAGTCAAATACGTCCGGATTCTCGATGATATTAACTACGGAGATTTGATTGTTTAGGCCAGAATGCCCCGCAACGATCTTTATGCCTTCGATGGATTTGATTTGTAAGATATCTTTTATCGTTAGCATCAATTCACACCTCTCATCTTCGCCCATTGTGCAATGTGCATAGTGATTACTTGTTGTTTTTAGTGTTCTTGTATGATGACCCCCAGTGTACGGAGGACTACAATAAGGGTGTCAGGTAACGTTTATCCGTTAAACTGTGATATATTTCACAAAAATATCCTTTTTCACACAGAAAGCAGCTCAATCTTCATCATTCTTGGAATTTTATGAACTGAGTGTAACATCTTCTATCATTCATCATCAACCGTTAAGGTTTTTTTATGAGAACGCTTTCTATATAGGATAACCTGACAGTAAGTGACCAAACCATTATCTACTTCCTTCTCAAGGGGGCGATCAAACGGAGCATTCTCAGAGCAAGTGTACCTCTTATTTAAAAGCTGGGATATCCAGTGATAGCGCGTTCTTTCATCGGATTCGAGAATCAAGATTTTTCGGAAATGTACACAGCATATTTGAGCGGACGATAAATGTAAGGTGCAAGGCAACTGATGAATTATATACCATTGCGAGCAGTAGGATAGATAATGCGCCTAATACTTTGATCACAGAGGTTAGTAGTTTTTCGGATCTTGGACTGGTTGTGGGAGATGAAGTTTTTGCGGAGAATGATCAATTATATATTGGCACTAAGCTTTCAATATCGATCAAGGAACTGACAGTTTGGCAGAGCTCTTTATCTATTTTTCCAATAGAACTAAAGACGCTAAGAGATAATTTGGCTGCGGCAAGGGCTTATATCAATAGCTATGGAAAATCAGGCGGTATGAAGCAGTTTGCGGGTTCTAGCAGCTTTGAGAGAGAAACGATGCGGCTGCTGGAAGAGCGATCTTCAGGTCTTCTCAATGCCTTGGCGAATGACAGCATGGAAGAGGCTACTCATTATGCAATTCGACTAATGGGGTTAGGCTCAGGGCTGACTCCGTCGGGAGATGATTTTTTAGTTGGATTGTTTGCTGCGATCCATCTGCCTCAGAGTCCTATTAGTAAATATCAGCCGTGGTGCAGGGAAGTCGTGAACGAAGCAGCTGAATTAACGAATGAAATAAGCTATATGGCTCTGAAAAAAGCGGCTTGGGGTCAGGTGAGAGAGTCAATGGGTCAGATGCTGCATTCGCTCATGTATGAGAGTAAGGAAAATATGCTTCTTGGCTTATCGGCAGTGCTGGATATAGGTTCTTCTTCCGGAACAGATATTGCCTTGGGGATCATTAGCGGTTTGAATCTTAATCTAGAACAACGTTGGAGGTAAGATATGTCGACTAAAATAGTAATTAAAAGAAACACATACTTTGATTCCGTCTCGCTCATGTCGTTGTCGACCAAAGCGAATCAAATAGAGGGTGTCGAACAAGCTTTTATCGCAATGGCTACTCAAATGAATAAAGAGGTATTAGCGAATGTAGGGCTGATAACCCCTGAGCTAGAGGAAGCTAAGAATAGTGACCTGATGATCGTAATCAAAGCAACATCCCCTGAACTGGCTGAAGTTGCCTTTGAAGCAATCGAAGAGCTGTTTATTAAAAAAGACAGTGCAGTTGGCGGTACAGCGCTTAAATATCCAACAATTGAGTCGGCAGTGAAGAATATGACAGCAGCTAATCTTGCAGTGATTTCAGTCAACGGAGCGTTTGCAGCCAGAGAAGCAAGAAAAGCGCTGGAGAATAATCTCCATGTCATGATGTTCAGTGACAACGTAAGCGTAGAAGACGAAATTGAATTAAAAAAAATAGCACATGAGCGTGGATTGCTGATGATGGGGCCGGATTGCGGAACCGCGATCATTGGAAATATGGCCTTATGTTTTGCCAATAAGGTTCGTAAAGGCAATATCGGCATCGTGGGTGCATCCGGCACAGGAAGTCAGGAAATCAGCGTGCGGATTCACGATTTTGGCGGAGGCATCTCACAGTTGATTGGCACAGGCGGCAGAGACCTAAGTGTACGTGTCGGCGGAGTAATGATGCTTGATGCTATGAAAGCGCTTAACGAAGACGAAGCCACTAAGGTCATTGTGTTGATTTCCAAGCCACCCGCCAAAAGTGTGGAACAAAAAGTGCTGAATGAAATCAAAAATATGCATAAGCCTGTCGTGGTCTGCTTTATCGGAGGAACGGAGGAAGCTGTTCTGGAAGCAGGTGGACATTTTGCCAAAACAACCAAAGAGGCCGCGCTAAAGGCGGTAATTCTATCCGGCATTGATGAGAGTCAAATTGACAAGCATCCGCTAAACCTTCCGCTGATTGAGGAGATTAAGGTCAAGCTGAAGCCAGAACAGAAGTATATTCGTGGGTTATTCTGCGGCGGTACTTTATGTGATGAAGCAATGTATCTAGCGATGGAGAAATACGACGATGTCTATAGCAACATTCCAAAAGATCCGGAATATCAGCTGGCTGATATCCATATCAGCCAAGGACATACATTTATTGACTTTGGGGATGATGGGTTCACTAACGGCAAACCACATCCGATGATTGATCCTTCTTCACGGATTGCCAGATTCAAGCAGGAAGCAAAGGACCCGGCGGTGGGCGTGATCATTATGGATTTTGTATTAGGCTATGGATCGCATGAGGATCCAGTAGGTGTTATGGTGCCTGCAATTATTGAGGCTAAGCAAGCAGCGGAACAAGAAGGCAGACATTTGGAGATTGTCGGCTATGTACTTGGAACCGATCTGGATACACCTTCCGTCCAAGAACAGCTTGATAAGCTGGTATCCGCGGGCGTTACCTATGCAAGCAGTAATACGAATGCAGGACTTCTTGCCAGAGGTTTTGTAGAGAAGGGAGTATAACATGAGCAGAATCAATGAGTTATTTAAGAGTGAACTTCACGTAATCAATGTCGGCCTAGAAATGTTCAAGGATGATATCCTGAAGCAAAAAGGCAACGTAACCCATCTGGAATGGAAGCCACCTGGTGGAGGTAAGCCCGAATTAATTGCCGCACTGGATGCGTTAGAGCAAGAGGGGATTGCTGCAAAGATTGAGGCTGCCAACAAGCTGGCTGTAGAGCGAATCGTGAATTCACAACCGGTATTGGTTGGTTTTGATCAAGCGATCAATGTCGTACCAGGGATGACTAAGACTACGATATTACATGCAGGGCCTCCGATTACCTGGGATAAGATGAGTGGTCCCATGAAAGGTGCAGTTACCGGCGCTTTGGTCTTTGAGGGCTTGGCGAAGGATCTGGATGAAGCTGCCGAACTAGCGGCATCAGGTGAGATTACGTTCTCCCCTTGTCACGAGCATAATTGTGTAGGGTCCATGGCAGGGGTAACCTCAGCCTCTATGTTCATGCACATTGTAGAGAATAAAACGTATGGCAACATCGCTTATACGAACCTTAGTGAGCAACTGTCGAAAATCTTGCGGATGGGTGCAAACGATGAAACGGTCGTTGCCCGTTTGATCTGGATGAGAGATGTGCTTGGACCGATGCTGCGTGAGGCGATGAAGTTCTCTGAGAACGGCATTGATCTGCGGCTCATGTTATCACAGGCGCTCCATATGGGAGATGAATGCCATAACCGCAACAACGCTGGAACGACTCTTTTGATTCAGGCATTAACGCCGCTTATCCTGAGAACGGATTTTACTAATGAGCAGAAAATCGAAGTGTTCGATTTTGTGGCAATGAGTGATTATTTCTCCGGACCAACCTGGATGGCTCTTTGTAAATGTGCGCTTGATGCTGCCCATGGCATCGAGCATAGCACCATCGTAACAACGATGGCCCGCAATGGCGTGGAATTCGGTATTCGTGTCAGTGGAATGCCAGGCAATACCTGGTTTACCGGCCCTGCGCAAAAGGTTGTCGGACCGATGTTTGCAGGGTATAAGCCGGAAGATTCGGGACTCGATATCGGTGACAGTGCGATTACCGAAACGTATGGTATAGGTGGCTTCGCCATGGCAACCGCGCCGGCGATTGTAGCATTAGTTGGGGGAACCGTAGATGATGCCATGAACTATTCTGTGAAAATGAAGGAAATTACTACGACGGAGAATCCAAATGTGACGATTCCTTTGTTGAACTTCCGCGGAATTCCTACTGGAATCGATATTCGTAAAGTGGGTCAAACCAGCATTATGCCAGTGATCAACACGGCTATTGCCCATAAGGATCCAGGCATCGGAATGATTGGAGCCGGAATCACTCATCCTCCAATCGAGTGTTTCGAGCAAGCCATTCTCGCTTTTAGCCAGAGCATGCATTCATAGAACCACCCGCCCTTCAGGCCTATTCAAGGGCCTGAGGGCTTCATAAGCCATTGGTATGTAAGCGCTAACGATCTAGGGGGAGATTTATTATGGATCAAGTATTTATGAAGATGTTCTGGAAAAAGGGAGATTGGGCTGCATTTTTCGGGTTGCTTGCTAACAATTTAACCAATCTGCTTACGATGATTTCACTGTTAATTTTTGTAGTAGGATTTCCGGAAGGTATGGTTTACGGCAGAGTCGTTCCTGCGTTTGGACTCGCGATTTTTATCGCAAGTATTGCTTATGGCTGGTTTGGATATCAGCTAGCCAAAAAAACAGGCCGAACGGATATAACCGCATTACCTTCAGGACCTAGTGCTCCATCGATTTTTACGGTAACTTTTCTAGTGTTAATTCCCGTATTTAGAGAAACCAATGATGCATCATTTGCGCTGCAAATTGGTCTCGTATGGTGCCTGTTCGAAGCTTTGATCCTTATTGTCGGCTCATTTCTGGGAGATGTGCTGCGTAAGGTTATTCCAAGAACCGTACTTTTATCTTGTTTGTCTGGACTTGGATTGTTATTGCTGGCCATGAACCCGATGCTGCAATCCTTTGAAACACCAGTGGTTGCCTTTGTTGTACTTGTGATCATCTTTATTAACTGGTTTGGCAAATCGCCGATATTCAAAAAAATTCCTACAGGATTTCTGCTGCTGATTGCTGGAACCGCACTGGCTTGGATATTCGGCTTGCAGAATCCAGAAGCGATCACAACGGCTCTTTCAACACTGGGGTTTAATCCACCTGAGGTGCATATTACCAGCTTAATTCAAGGGATTCCGCATGCCTTGCCATACCTGGCTTCTGCAATTCCATTGGGACTGGCGAATTATATTTTTGACCTTGAAAATATTGAGAGCGCACATGCTGCGGGAGATCCTTATAACACTCGTAACGTCATGCTAACGAACGGGGTTGCTTCAAGTATTGGTGCTTTTACAGGTAATCCGTTCCCGGTAACTGTGTACATTGGTCATGCAGGCTGGAAATCTATTGGGGCTGGACTTGGTTATACCATAGCTTCTGGTTTCTCCATGTTAATTATTTGTCTCTTTGGTATAGGGGCACTGCTGTTGTCTATCATACCTGTTGTGGCGATTGTTCCGATTCTGGTCTATGTCGGAGTCGTTACGGCGAATCAGGTGGTTCGAGAGACACCTAAAAATGAAGTGCCCGTTATCTTTATCACCTTGTTCCCATGGATTGCTAACTGGGCTTTAACGCTTGCGAACAACATTTTTAATGCGGCTGAAACTTCGGCTTCTAAGGTGGGGATTGATCTCTTATTAAGTAAAGGGGTTTATTACAACGGCCTGATGCATTTAGGAAATGGTGCACCGCTTAGCAGCTTGATTTGGGGCTCCATCACTATTTTCTCTATCCTGAATAAACCACTGCGGGCTGCTGTCTTTGCTGTAATCGCGTCTGGCCTATCTTTATTTGGGATCATTCACGCGCCGACTGTTGGATTTGCTCAAGCTTCACTTATGCCGTTCGTATACTCCTATTTGATGGTTGCAGGATTATTTGTTTATAAGCATTTTTCAGACCTTCGTGACCCAGCGAACAAGCTGCAATCCGAATAAATAATTGATAAAAAGAAATAGGAGAGCTAAAGCCATGACTAATCAAACTCTGTCAGAAGATTTAATTCAAGCAGCGGATCGCGGGGATTTAGCTGCCGTAGAACAGCTTTTAGCTCGTGGTGCCGATGTTCATCATAAGGATGCCAGTGGTCGTACTGCGCTGATGGCGGCAACGCAAAAAAATCATATTCCTCTCGCTCAAAAGCTGATTGAAGCAGGCAGTGACGTGAATGCAAGAGATATCACTATGTTATCACCCTACCTGTGTGCCGGTGCCAATGGATTCCATGAGATTCTGTCTTTAACTCTTGCCGCAGGTGCGGATACAACCAGTGTAAATCGTTTTGGGGGAACTACACTGCTTCCTTCCAGCGAGAAGGGGTATCTAAGAACTGTTCAGAAATGCTTGGAAGCAGGCGTTGCAGTTAACCATATGAACAATCTGGGATGGTCTGCCTTGTTGGAGGCAGTAATTCTCGGGAATGGTGGCCGTTTATACTCCGATATTATTCAGTTGTTGGTGGATGCTGGAGCGGATGTTCAATTGCCGGATCGTGACGGCAAATCATCGTTGCAGCATGCAGAAGAGCTGGGACAGGAGAGGGTCATCCGTATTCTCAATAAAGAAAAGCTAACGATTCATCCAAGTATTCAAAGCGCTCAAGAGCTAGCTCGGGCAGAGGATTTCCTGAAAGCAAGTTTGGTTATGGAACATGCAATGCAAGAGGACAGTAATAATTCAGACTTCTATTACTATAAAGGATACTTCTTAGGGGAACTCGGGAGATATGAGGAAGCTCTGGCAGCCTATCAACAGGCACTTACTATCGAACCGGATGACCTTGATTTCTATTTCTATACCGCAAATGCCTACCGAATGATGAAGCGATCCGAGCAAGCGTTAGCAGAGTATGACAAAGCGATAGAACGCGATCCTGGCGAAAGCTTCTTCCGCTATCATAAATCCAATTATTTAAGAGAGTTGGGCAGGCATGAGGAAGCGGTTAAAGTTATGGATCAGCTTCTGGAACAGCAGCCTGAACGGTATGATTTCTCGTTTCATAAGGCGAACAGCTTGAGATCACTTGGCCGGCATCAAGAGGCAGTTGAGGCGATTGAGAACGCAATTGCTAACGATCCGAGCAATCCTTTATATCATCATCATAAGGCACAGTCACTTGGTTTACTTGGTGATCATGAAATGGCCATTCAAGAAATAGATATTGCTATCAGCTATAATCCTGCCAATCCGGATTTTCACTCCGCGAAGGAACAATTTCAGCTGGCCCTTAAACGCTAATAAATGAGGATCAACTGATCCGTCAGGAGGAATGGAATGAGTAAATTTATAGTTGTAGCCATTGGCGGTAATTCATTGGTGAAAGACAATGGCCGCGATTCTATAGAGGATCAGTCTGAGGCAGTACGTGAAATTGCTGTGAATATCGCTGATCTGGTGCAAGCAGGCAACGATGTGGTGGTTACTCACGGCAACGGTCCACAGGTTGGATTCGAGCTGAGACGAAGCGAGGTGGCTTCGGAAGTCACTGGAATGGATGTTACCCCGCTGGTCAATTGCGTGGCGGGCACGCAAGGGGGCATAGGCTATTTAATTCAGCAGGCCTTAACAAATGAATTCATTCATCGCAGATTAGACAAAAAGGTTGCCACAGTCATTACTCAGGTCGAGGTTAGCAAAAATGATCCGAATTTTCAGTCTCCCTCGAAACCAGTGGGCTCCTTCTTCACGCTTGAGCAAGCAGAGGAGATGAAGCGTGCCAAGCCAGATTGGGTCATCATTGAGGATTCAGGACGAGGTTACCGCCGTGTTGTTCCATCGCCTAAGCCGATTGATATCGTTGAAAAAGACGTCATTAAATCACTCATTGAGACGGGTTATGTGGTAATCGCTGTTGGCGGAGGCGGGATTCCTGTGATCAAAACCGAAAATAATACCTACGAAGGTATCGATGCAGTCATTGACAAAGACTTTGCTACAAGTCTGCTGGCCGAACAGATCGATGCAGAATCTCTTATCATTACAACAGGAGTTCCTCAGGTATGTGTGAATTTCGGTACGCCTGAGCAGAAGGCTCTTGAAGAAGTTACAGCGGCAGAAATGTTGGTATATGCGGAGCAGGGTCATTTTCCTGCTGGCAGTATGCAGCCTAAAATTGAAGCAAGTCTTAGCTTTTTGAAAAAAGAGGGACGTAGAGTTATCATTACCAATCCGGAAAATATGAAAGCTGCGATGAGCCAACAGGCTGGCACACATATTGTAAATTAATAAGATCTAATTTATCTCATCATTTCATGGAGACCGCCACTGATCTAAATCAGGGCGGTTTTTTGACATATTCATGAATTGTTATCTAACTGTTGCTTTCAGATGGCCATATTCTGGTGAATAAAAGGAAGATAAGAGGTAAAACTATGTCCACTATAGAGAAAAAAATACATTAAAATGCGGGGGTAAAAGATGATATCGAATAAAGGAACAACACAACGTTTTACCAGGGCTACAATTCTTTGTTGTATTTGTGCATGTACGGTATTGCTAAGTGGATGCACTAAAGCAGCGGATGAGACTCAAGTGCCTACTCCAACAGCTCAAGTAGAAACCGCAGCACCTTCTGCAGAAGCTACTACACCTGTACCTACGAATAACGCAACAGAACAACCTCTAACATCTGCGTCACCCGGCTCAAATACTGGGAAACTTCCAGAGGGGGTTAGCGTTCAGAGAGTTATCAAGGAGGTTTCGTTAAAAGATAACTATCATAAAAAGGTTGAGCTGCTAACTGACGGAGGCAAGCGGGTCACCATTACAGATCCGAATCAAAAGATTGTTTTGCAGCAGATTGAATATGACGGAAGGATCACTGCGGTTAAGGGTAAACAGGTTACCGTTCAAGTGGAGGGCGGTAAAGAGCAAACCTTAACGATTCCTGATCATATAGTCATTGAAGATGAAGACAAGCTCGGATTGAATAATGGCGTTGAAATCGAGTGGACGGTAAATGCAGATGGACAAATCGAAAGTGTGGAATTGGACGATTAAAAATTTACCGAGGTGAGCTGGATGAAATTTCTAATCGTACTTGGTAGTATTCTTGTTCCCATTGTTATGCTGATGTTACAGGGGAAATCGATAAAGTGGCGTATGGTTTTTAATGTTGTTTCGGTCTTAAGTGCGATTATCTTTGGAAATATTTCCGCCTTGGCGATTTACGAGATATTAAGAGATCGCGCTGTGTTTATGACCTCGATCCATGCGATATTTTTGAATCCAATGTTTCTTATTACCGGAGCCTATCTTGGCGTATATTTAATTTATCGGTTGATGATAATTTCGTATGATGAGGTTTATATGTGATAGGTAGAATACAAATAGGGATGTTCCCTGAAGGGACACCCCTATTTGTGTTGTTAACAGGACCGATGCTTAAGAGGACTTTCCTACAACGTTTGTTCCGCTCTTCGTGATCTTGTAGGTGATAATATCCCCATTCCAGAAGTGGAACTTCAGGGTAACCTCGCCGTCTTTAACATCTTTAAAGAACGCGGGAAGCAGCTTGATTTCTTTAGTGTTATAAGAAGGTGAGAAGGTATTGCCGAATTCCTTAAATGGAGTCCAGTCCTGCGGACCTGCATTGCCACCAGCGGTATATACAGCTTCCATTGTGGCAAGCTGGTTACCATTAAAGGTGGTCGGAATGGCAAAGGATTCAGTCGTGCCTTTTGCATCGCTTAATTTAGCTGTGTCATACACAATGACCTTAAGTCTCCACGCAACACCCTTGTTGAATTTCAGAGTCAGCACGGCATTTTCACCGTATTTTTGGGAAGCTGTGAGCTTTTTGAGTTGGGTGGCTTTGAGGGTGAGCTCCTCACCATTTAAGGTGTAATCTTTACCTTTGGTCAGATACTTTCCGTTGGCACTAATGGTGGTTAGCTTATTGCCGTTCAGGTTTAGCTTAACCTTGGTATCTTTGATTTGTGCACCTTTTTTTAGGTAGACCAAATCGCTTTCGGTGCTGGAGGAACGCTCCTTCAGACCAGACATTAATACATTGTGGAGTTCAGGATCAGACCACTTATAAGTTTTACGGTTGAAATGCTGCCCGTTATCCCAGAGCATGGAAGTCATTTTCTTTTCTTTCAAATAATAAGTCAGATACTCAAAGAATTTAAGCTTCTCGCCCTGTTCAATCACACCCGTGTCTTTATCGAAACCTAATAAACCAAATTCGCCGACGATGACAGGGATGCCTTTAGCTACAAATGTATTGTAAACGTTATCAAAAGTTTGAGTGATATCGTTTTTTGTATCTTTTTCAAACGTGGTGTAGCCGGCAATGTTCACACTAAAAGGCCAGAAGCCATAGAAGTGAACGGTCGCAATAATATTTGGATCGTTCAGAGCCGTAATCGTCTTATAGAGATGATCCATTCTTGTTTGCGTAGGTGAAGACTCTAATGAAGGTAATACAAGTGGGCGGAGGTCGTTTTTCCCGCCGGATTTCCGCACGATTTGATAGAAAGAGTTATTAAGTTCAGTAAGCATTTGCTCCATTTTTGCTTCGTCTGTGCTTCCACCATCGGTGAACCGAGGCTCATTTATGCTCTCGAACATCAGCTTATCGGATTTGTCCTTGAAGCGATCGGCAATTTGAGTCCAGGCTGCATTATAACGTGCCAGCGTTTCATCGTGTTTTTCTTCCATATGGCTTACCCATAGCCAGGAATCATGATGGACATTAATCATGACATAAAGCTTGGCGTCCAGTGCCCAGCCGACAACTTCTTCCACACGGTCGAGGTAGGCCTTTTCTAGGGTATAGTCTGGTGCCGCACCCATGTGAGTATCCCAGGTCACAGGAATCCGAATGCTTTTATAGCCTTGAGCGGCGATCTTTTTAATAAGATCTTGGGTCACACGTGGATTGCCCCAGGAGGTTTCATCCTCACCTGTAGCATCTAAAGTATTGCCAAGGTTCCATCCGGGCTGCATTTCGTCTACATAGGATTGGATCTTACTCTTTGGCGCTGCCTTAGCTTGTTGCTCGTCCTTAGTTGCAGCTGCGGCCATGGATGAGAACAGAGAGAGCAGAAGAGCGGTGACAAGTGTCAATGATAAGAAGGATTTCTGGATTCGCGTAGTCATTGAATTCTCCTTTGTGAGATAAATTTAGGATGCTTGGACCTGGCTTTGACGCTGTACTCGGTGGTTAGATGAACACAAACACCTCCAGTTTTATTTTGTAAACGCTTTCTGAATATACCCTAACATAGAATACACTTAGCGAGTACCTTACTAATTTGTGGTAAATTCATATAAGAATTAGTGATTTAAATTAATTTACCCCACAGTTGGATAAAGAAATTATTTAAATAACCCTACTCATAGAAATTGGTTATTCAATAGGATTATCTCTAGCTGCCCGTTATACAAAAAAGAAATATAACATGACAAAAGCATATATATTAGTTATGATGAAGCATGAAAATTTAAAATTAGAAATAGGTGCCAACTATGAATGTTGCGGAAGTACAATCATAGATTGGTTAAATGGAAAGCGGGTGTGAATCCCGCGCGGTCCCGCCGCTGTGAAAGAGGAGTCCTTGCAAAATGCCACTGGGAAACTGGGAAGGCAGCAAGGGTGATGATACTTGAGCCAGAATATCTGCCTTTTTCTGTTACACCATCAAACTCTACGATCGATAGAGAGGTGCTTGAATAGTGTTTGCCAGCTATTATTGTGGTTCACTATCTTAACCTCTTGACGTTTATGTTGAGTGGTTTTTTTGTGGTTATGAGAAAGTTTATTCTGTTTTTTATCATAGGTATGAAGGGAAGGGTTATGGAAAAATGAAGAAAAATAAGTTTTTAGCGTGGTTACTTATTGTAGCTGTATTTATTACGACATTCTCTACAAGTGTAATCCCGGCTCAAGCAGATGGAGCAAGCTCTACCCTTAAAGGGTATGTATCTGTATCCGTAGAGAAATTCACCTTAGGCCAAGGGTATATTAAGGAACCTATTAAAGTTCCGATTTATGAAGGCGATAATGGCGCATCTTTAATAACACGTGCGCTAGGTGATGGGAATTATAGATATTTAGGAAATATAGATAGTGGTTTTTATTTATCAGAAGTTAAAGATAGTGGCAGAAGCGAAGTCAATATTCCACAATATATTTTAGATATGATTTCAGCCGATGGGAATACAGTCGGCACTAAAGCAGACCCCGAGTGGTTAAGTCAGTTTGACTACACCTCCATGTCGGGTTGGATGTATGCAGTAAATAATGTGTTTCCTCCGTTTGGGATGACCGATTATAAGCCTCAAGACGGTGACATCATTCGAACTCAGTTCACCACTTATGGCTATGGTTCTGATCTTGGCGGCTGGGGGGAAATCCCAGTTCAACTTGCCAATAAGGATGCTTTAACTGCGGAAATCGCCGAGATTAACAGTGCCCCTAATAAAGAAACTATTTTGGACAGACCAGTAGTGCAATCGGCAGTTTATGAAGCCTATTCCGTGCTCGAAAACATGGCAAGCTCTCAAATAAGTGTAGATCATGCGCTTGTCGGTCTTAATAATGCATTAGACATAGAACCCCCTGTTATTACAGTAAGTGGCATACAAGATAAACAGGAAGTATCCAATAAAGAAATAAGCTTCAAAGTAGCTGTCACAGACAATGTATATAGTGACATTACTCCAGAAGTGAAGCTGAATGGAGTTACTTTATCACCTGCAAATGGGGAGTATAAAGCTACTCTGAATTCAGGCAGTAATGCAATTACTGTAACGGCTCTTGACGGAGCTGGAAACAAAACAAATGTAACTTATCAGGTTACTTACAAACTGGAAACTTCAGTTGCCGTCAAACAACAGTTAGATAAAAACCTTGCTTATATTTTAAATACTGTAAAGAATCCAACGTTTGGAACAGGCAGTGGAGAATGGTCAATCCTTTCTCTGGCCCGGGCGAACTATACAGTACCTAACGGTTATTACGATCTTTATTACAACAATGTAGCAACGAAAATAGCATCAATCATTAAAGAGGATGGAAAACTCGACGCCAATAAAAGCACAGAGAATTCCAGAGCAATATTAGGACTTACCTCTATCGGAAAAGATATCACAAATGTTGCGGGATATGATCTGAGAAAAGCACTCGCTGATTATCAATATATCCAAAAGCAAGGCAATAATGGTCCGATTTTTGCTCTGATCGCGTTAGATAGCCATAACTATGAGATCCCTGTAGTTGATGGAGTTACAGAACAGACCACAAGAGAAAAACTAGTTCAGTACATTTTAGATAAAGAGGTTAAAAAAGGTACAGCAGAAGCTGGTGGCTGGGCATTAGGCGTAACCAAAGCCGATGTCGATATGACTGCGATGGCGATGCAAGCTCTTGCACCTTATTATGCAACCCGTGATGATGTAAAAGCTGCCGTGGATCGGGCCATCCAATGGCTGTCCGATAACCAAAACAATCAAGGCGGATTTACAAGCTGGGGAAGCACTAGCAGCGAGAGTATCTCGCAGGTAATTGTAGCCTTAACTGGTGTAGGTGTAGATCCGCACACTGACGCTAGATTTGTTAAAAGTGGAAATTCGCTTATTGATGCATTACTTAGCTTTGCTGCACCTGAGGGTGGATTTAAGCATATCCTCACAGGCAAAGTAGACAATATGGCAACGGACCAAGGTACGTATGCACTTGTGTCCTATGATCGTCTGATCAATCATAGCAACCGTCTCTTTGATATGAATGATGTGCAATTAGAACAACCTACTGCTGTTGTAGCCAAACAACAATTAAATAAAAGCCTTGCCTATATTCTAAACACTGTAAAGACCCCGTCGTTTGGAACAGGAAGCGGAGAATGGTCGATCCTTTCTCTGGCACGGGCGAACTATACAGTACCTAACGGTTATTATGATCTCTATTACAATAATGTAGCTACGAAAATAGCATCAATCATTAAAGAGGATGGAAAACTCGACGCCAATAAAAGCACAGAGAATTCCAGAGCGATTCTAGGACTTACCTCTATCGGAAAAGATATCACAAATGTTGCGGGATATGATCTGAGAAAAGCACTCGCTGATTATCAATATATCCAAAAGCAAGGCAATAATGGTCCGATTTTTGCTCTGATCGCGTTAGATAGCCATAACTATGAGATCCCTGTAGTTGATGGAGTTACAGAACAGACCACAAGAGAAAAACTAGTTCAGTACATTTTAGATAAAGAGGTTAAAAAAGGTACAGCAGAAGCTGGTGGCTGGGCATTAGGCGTAACCAAAGCCGATGTCGATATGACTGCGATGGCGATGCAAGCTCTTGCACCTTATTATGCAACCCGTGATGATGTAAAAGCTGCCGTGGATCGGGCCATCCAATGGCTGTCCGATAACCAAAACAATCAAGGCGGATTTACAAGCTGGGGAAGCACTAGCAGCGAGAGTATCTCGCAGGTAATTGTAGCCTTAACTGGTGTAGGCGTAGATCCGCACACGGACGCTAGATTTATTAAAAGTGGAAATTCGCTTATTGATGCACTGCTTAGCTTTGCTGCACCTGAGGGTGGATTTAAGCATATCCTCACAGGCAAAGTAGACAATATGGCAACGGACCAAGGTACGTATGCTCTTGTGTCCTATGATCGTCTGCTCAATCATAGCAACCGTCTCTTTGATATGAATGATGTGAAACTGGAACAACCAGAAGAACCGGGGCCTGGGCAACCAGAGGGTCCGAAAGAACTTCCGTTACCTTCTGGGGAGAACCCGAAAGTTGAAATCCCAAATGACGCTAATGATTATATCGTTCCGATCAGCACTGGAGATAGCAACAAAGAAATCACAGTAGCTATTTCGGAAGAAAATCAATCGAAGGTTAGTGTCAATTTACCAAGTAACAGCGACCTTCCTCAGATAGAGGCCATAAAAGGTAACGTATCTGTAGTCATTCCTAAGGGTGCAAAAGTTACAAGTGGGGATGCCTCTGCGATTGAACTGATTTCAGCTTTAACCGGTGCAGAATCTGCACTAAAAGATAGTGTGAATCAGATTATTCCTGGGGACAAGAAGCTTGATAACATTCTTCAAGCATTTTCCATGGGTGGTAGTGCAAGAGTAGAATTCAGTCAATTTATTACGTTAACCTTTAAGGACCTTAAAGGAAAAGAAGCTGCTTATATTCAAAATGGCACCCCTCATGCCATTCAAAAATTTGCAAGTGATGACTTAGGTTTTGCAAGCGGTAAGTCTGAGTATGCCTATGATAGTGGAAATGACTTAATTGTAAAAACCAATCACTTCACTGACTACATTGCGTATGCTTCCAGTGCAGTACAAACACCTGGCGGCGACGGTGGTAATGGTAATGGCGACGGTGGTAGCGGAAATGGTGAAGGAAATGGCGGCAACAATGGTGGCAACAATGGTGGCGAAACCACTCCATCGAAACCATATGTAACCCTGTCCGTGGATAAGCTTACAATTAATAAGGGATATGTTGTTCCATCTGTACAGGTAGAGCTCCAATCTGGTGACACGGTGTGGTCTGTACTAAAAAGAACATTAGATAGCCGCGGTATCGAATATCGAGATTCTTGGAGCGGTAAATATGGAAGTGTGTATGTAGAATCGATCGCAGGCGATGGAGAATTTGACCATGGCAGCGGCAGTGGATGGATGTATAATGTGAATGGAGTCTATCCTGATTATGGTGCATCTTCATATAAACTAAGTGCCGGGGAAAGAATTCAGTGGCGTTATACTACGAATTTGGGTTTGGATCTAAATGCACCGATACCAACTACAAGCCCTACTCCAACCCCAACGCCTAAGCCTGGTGCTACTCCTGCTCCTGGTGGGGGAGCTAATCCGGAAGCCGGCGTTGATCCAAATGTGAGTCCATCTCCAACAGTGACTCCTAAGGATCCTAACCAGACAAATGATATTAAACAACTGTATACAGATGCTGATAAGATCTCTTCCTGGGCTTATTCAGCGATTGAAACAGCTACAGTAAAAGGATATATCCAAGGTAATAATGGTCAGGTGAATCCGAAAGCTTATATCACAAGAGCGGAGTTCACTAAGATTCTGGTTTCTGCATTAGAACTTGATATTAAGAGTGATAAAGGTATTACCTATAAGGATGTCGCTCTAGGCGATTGGTTCTATCCATATGTGAATGCTGCGCATAAGGCAGGTCTAATCACAGGCTTTAATAATGAATTTAAGCCAAATGACAAGATTACTCGTGAGCAGATGGCAGCAATTATCGTCAGAGCATTGGCCATCCCGGCGACGAAGCCAGGAACAGCGATTAAAGATATCAACACCGTATCGGCATGGGCCAAAGCAGATGTAGAGACCGTTGTTGCGACTGGTTTGATGTTAGGTGATGAT
Source organism: Paenibacillus sp. FSL H3-0310 (assembly GCF_038002785.1). Taxonomy (NCBI): domain Bacteria; kingdom Bacillati; phylum Bacillota; class Bacilli; order Caryophanales; family Paenibacillaceae; genus Paenibacillus; species Paenibacillus sp. FSL H3-0310. The sequence continues at coordinate 183,833 of NZ_JBBODC010000002.1, read as the reverse complement.
AATCAATTTAAACCTAAAGAGCTTGTAACTAGAGAAATGGCGGCCGTTGTAGCTACCAGAACCCATGATTATAAGAGTGGGAACAAAGTGGTTAGTCCAACTATTCAGAATAAAGCAGTTAGTTCTTATATTCAGAACACAGCTGCCTTTTTGCAAAAAACAGTAACAAACCCGGTTATCTCCTCGGTTGGCGGGGACTGGACAGTGTTCGGGCTGGCACGTTCAGGCGTGAAGGTTCCAGATAGTTATTACACTAAGTACTACGCGAATGTAGAAGCAACTCTTAAAGAAAAAGCTGGGAAGCTGCATAGCGTAAAATATACGGAATATGATAGAGTTATTTTGGCATTAACTTCAATCAACAAAAATATTGATAAAGTGGCGGGTTATAACCTACTGGAACCGCTCGCGGATTTTGATACTGTAATTAAGCAAGGTATTAATGGACCTGTGTTTGCTCTCATTGCACTGGACAGTAATCATTACGACATTCCAGTGGTTAAGGGTGTAAAGACGCAGACGACTAGAGAGCTGCTCATTGATTATATTTTGGGCAGAGAGATCAGCGGCGGTGGATGGGCACTAGGCAGTAATGCTACAGCGGCTGATCCAGATATCACGGGGATGGTCATTCAAGGCTTAACGCCTTATTACAAAACCAACGCCAAAGTAACAGCTGCTGTGGACCGGGGGATTGCTTGGTTATCCAAAACACAGACTGCAGACGGTGGTTTTGCAAGCTGGGAATCTACAAATTCCGAAAGCATCGCTCAGGTGATTGTAGCTTTAACTGGTCTTGGTATTGACCCGCATAAGGATTCCAGATTTATCAAAAATGGACATTCCGCAGTAGACGCATTGCTTAGTTTTGCTGCACCTGAAGGTGGCTTTTATCACGTGAAGCAGGGTGGAGTAGGCAATGGAGGCGCGCAACCAGGAGAAGTAGATCTTATGGCTACGGATCAGGCGATGTATGCACTGGTTTCCTATGATCGACTCGTTAATGGCCAGACACGTCTTTATGATATGACAGACGTCAAATAGAATTTTATTTAGAGAGATAAGCAAGGGTAGCGTGTATACCCTTGCTTATTATTTAAGGTGGGACTAGAGAAATGAACAAGAAGAAATGGTTAACAGCGATACTAATCATAGGTGTATTGGCTATCGCCTTCTTTTGGGGCGGGGATTACCAGAAGAGCCCAAACAAGGTCGCAAATAGTAGCGTTGAGACACAGGTTATAGAGCCAGAGAACACTGCTTCCGCAACAAATGATGATGTTGAACCCACTGAGGCAATCGCTACCGAGACAACAGAGATAACACCGTCAGCTACGCCAAGTGAAACAGCTAAGCCCATTGAAACCCTAAAACCAAATGAATCGGCAACACCAACGGAAGCTGTAACACCAACAGGAACTGCAGCACCAACAGAAGTTGTAACGCCGGTCGCAACAACAAAACCTGCTGCAACGAAGCAACCGACCGCAACGCCGAAAGCGGCTAAAACGTCCGTGCCGGAAACGAAAGCGACGGCAAAACCCGTAACAAAACCTGATTCAAAAGTAGCGACAACAGAAACCAAGCAGGAACCGAAAAAGGATAAATTTCTTACCGATCCAGTGCCAAGCGGGAAACCTAAACCAGTGGAATGGCAAGATGCAACGGTAGATAAGAAGAAGCAATTAACGGCTACCTTGTCCGTCTCAGCGGCAACAATTTTAGATAACATGGATATTTTTAATCAGGATAAGCTTGAAGTATTGCCGGCAGATGGTATCATTTATAAAGCGCAGAAGGTAACCTTTTATGAAGGTGAGTCTGTGTTTGATGTTTTACTAAGAGAAATGAAAAAGAATAAAATCCATATGGAATTTAGCATGACGCCGATCTATAACAGTAATTATATTGAAGGTATAAATAATCTGTATGAATTCGATGCTGGAGAGCTTAGTGGATGGATGTACAAAGTAAATGGCTGGTTCCCTAACTACGGCAGTAGCCGTTATGTTCTCAAAGATGGAGATGTCATTGATTGGGTATACACTTGTGATCTAGGTCGAGATGTGGGTGGTTATGTAGCCACAGGAGGAGCTCAGAAATAATGAAGGATAGCTTTTCTACCTTTCATCCGTTTGTGAATTTTCTATATTTTGTTGTTGTATTGCTGTTTAGCATGGTGTTCATGCATCCTATATTTCAAGTGATTGCCCTTATTAGTGCTGTAGCCTACTCAATTATGTTAAAAGGAAAAAAGGGCATCCGATTTAATCTGCTTTACATGATTCCTTTTCTGCTGTTTATGGCAGTGATGAATCCTGTTTTTAATCACCAAGGGGTAACGATCTTGTTCTATTTAAACAACGGGAACCCTATTACGAAAGAATCGATTCTTTATGGCGTGGCAGCGGCGTGTATGTTTGTGACGGTAATTATTTGGTTCTCCTGTTATAACGTCGTGATGACCTCGGATAAGTTTATTTATATATTCGGAAAAATACTGCCGGCACTGTCGTTGATTTTTTCGATGGTGCTTCGTTTTGTTCCTAGATATTTAGCGCAAATCAAGGTGATTTCTAATGCTCAAAAATGTATAGGCCGGGATGTCTCACAGGGAAATCTCCTCGCGCGTGCGCGGAATGGCATTACGATCCTCTCCATTATGACCACCTGGGCTTTGGAAAATGCGATTGAGACAGCGGATTCCATGAGATCGAGAGGGTATGGATTGCCGGGCCGTACAAGCTTTTCTATCTTTCGGTTAGATGCCCGAGACAAAGTAGCCCTCTTGATCATGACAGGCTTAATTGCGCTGGTAGCCGTAGGGGCAGTGATGGGTGAGAACACCATGAGATTCTATCCGTCGATTAAAGCGAGCGCAATTACGCCTTTTAGTATTCTTATATATATCGCTTATTTTGCGTTATGTATGATCCCAGTGCTCATCAATATGGTGGAGGCAATGAAATGGAAATCTATCGAATCGAAGAACTAAGCTTTACTTTTCCTAAACAAGAGCAAGCGGCTCTTTCGAATATTAATCTTACGATTGAAAGTGGAGACTTCATTACTATTTGTGGAAAGTCAGGCTGTGGCAAAAGCACTCTGCTTAGACAACTGAAAACAATTCTAACCCCACATGGCAGTCGCCAAGGGGCAATTTATTATAAGGGTCAACCTGTAGAGGAGATTGATCAAAGAACGCAGGCAGCGGAAATTGGTTATGTACTCCAAAGTCCGGACAATCAAATAGTGACAGATAAAGTATGGCATGAGCTTGCCTTTGGGCTGGAGAGTTTGGGGTATGATCATTCTACTATTCGTCTGCGTGTGGCGGAAATGGCCAGTTTTTTTGGGATCCAGACCTGGTTTCATAAAAGTGTGACTGAGTTATCAGGCGGCCAGAAGCAGCTGCTTAACTTAGCCTCCATAATGGCTATGCATCCCTCGGTTCTAATCCTCGATGAGCCTACCTCCCAGCTAGATCCTATTGCGGCTTCCGATTTTCTGGAGACGGTCAAAAAAATAAATCGTGAGCTGGGAACAACCGTGATCATGACCGAGCATCGTCTAGAGGATGTTCTTCCGCTTACAGATCGGTTGATTGTGCTGAATGAGGGAGTTGTGATCGTCGATGATACCCCGCAAAAGGTGGGCGAGGCTTTAAGTAAGCTGAACCATCCGATGTTTCTGTCCATGCCCTCACCGATGCAGATTGTTGCAGGAGTAGATCATGACTTAGCGTGGCCTGTGACTGTGAAGGAAGGGCGCCAATGGTTGGATGCTTTTCTAAAGGGTAAGACTCCTGCAACGATGGCAGAAACTCAGCCTAGCACGAAAGAGGCCGGCCCTGTAGTCATAAAGTTTAAGGACGTATGGTTTAAATATGATAAAAATGGACCGGATATCATTAAAGATTTGTCGTTTGAAGTGAAGCAAGGGCAATTTTATTGTATTGTTGGCGGGAATGGAACAGGGAAGACATCGACGCTGTCGCTGATGAGCGGGATCCTTCAGCCATACAGAGGGAAGGTTCTTATCGGCGGGAGCAACCCTGCGAAGATGAATGCCAAAGCGTTGTTTACTAACAATCTGGGCATCCTCCCGCAAAATCCGCAAACCTTATTTGTGAAAAAAACAGTCGAGCTAGATTTATATGAAATGTTATCCCAGCTCTCTTTGACGAAGGAAGAAAAAACCGCCAGAGTTGAAGCTGTGGTAAAGTTCGCAGAACTGGAACATCTCCTCTCCATGCATCCGTATGATCTCAGCGGGGGAGAACAACAGCGTGCAGCGTTGGCGAAGGTGCTTTTGTTAGAACCAAAGATTCTGCTGTTGGATGAACCGACCAAAGGACTGGATGGACCCTTCAAAGAGAAGCTAGCCGTATTCCTGCAAAAGCTCAATGCCGAAGGCGTTACTATTGTAATGGTCTCGCATGATGTTGAATTTTGTGCCAAATACGCTGAGGTCTGCGCCATGTTTTTTGATGGAAGTATCATCACTACGAATGAAGCACAGAAGTTTTTTGCGGGAAACAGCTTCTATACAACGGCCGCCAACCGTATGGCGCGTCATGTATGGAATGAGGGAGTAACGATAGAGGGTGTGATTGATTTATGTCAAAGAAGCAGATAACGGATCGTCGTTTGAGTCGTCGAACTTTATTAGCGGCACTACTAATCCTCATAGTCATTCCAGCTACGATTTTATTAGGCATCTTTGTGCTAAATGATCGGAAGTATTATTTTATCAGTCTATTAATTGTTATCTATACGATGATTCCTTTTGCGATGGTATTCGAGAACCGGAAGCCGCAGGCGAGGGAGCTGATCGTTATAGCGGTGTTAGCAGCCATTGCCGTGGCGGGACGCGCAGCCTTTTTTATGTTGCCGCAGTTTAAGCCAGTGGTTGCTATTGTCATCATCGCAGGGGTAAGCTTGGGTGCGGAGGCAGGGTTTCTGGTTGGCGCTGTTGCAGGCTTTGTCTCGAATTTCTTCTTTGGGCAGGGGCCTTGGACGCCTTGGCAAATGTTTTGTTTTGGCATCATTGGCTTCCTGGCGGGCATTTTCTTCAAGAAGGGTCTGCTTAAAAAGAATAAGCTGTCGCTGTGTATATTCGGAGGCTTAGCGACGTTTTTCGTATACGGAGGCATTATCAATATAGGCTCGCTGATGATGTTCACTTCAGAGTTCTCATGGCCGGCTTTAATGACCACTTATATTTCAGGTTTTTGGTTTGATATGGTGCATGCGATCTCGACGGTGGTGTTTTTGTTTTTTATTGCTAATCCTATGATTGAGAAGTTGGATCGGATAAAAACGAAATATGGGTTGATTGAGCCTTAGGTTCTTGGTGTTAGCTTTTGGACGTTGTGCGCTGTGGGCTTTTTACGCTGGCGGACGCTCCGCTTTTCCACAATCAGTCCGTTCTCTCCGCTGCTATCAGCGCGAATTCCAAAACACCAACACACAAACACAAATACAAACTAAAGGCTCAACGCCTCCCGCTTCGGTTTTTACCGGAAGGGGGAGGGGAACTAGTGGCTACGAATCAAGCCACTGTGACAAACCACTGAAAAGAGAATATACCTAGTAGCGATGCTCTTAGGTGAAGACTTATAAAAACAGGCGATGTTCCGGTATCCGGTATCGCCTGTTTTTGTCGATTCTGTGGAGTATCTCATTCATTATGCCAAACGTCCTAGAAGTTCATATCCCTATTTTTTTATTTAATGTATAATTCAGAGTGGTTTTTAACATTTTCTTATGAAAAATGGAAGTAAACTAGGTAGCTCGCTCATTTAGAAAATTATAGAACCTTTAAATAAATAGATTAAAAATAATGGGGAGATTTATTTGAGCACACATGTTACCAAAACATTCAAGTCTTTACACCAACAAATTGATTTATTAAAAGAAAGAAAACTAATTATTAGAGATGAAGAAAAAGCTAAACGACATTTATTAGAAAAGAATTATTTTGACTTGATAAATGGATTTGAAACATTGTTATTAACTGATTCAAAAGCTACTAATAAAGAATACAATGGTCTTTTTTTTGAAGACTTTTTATTGTTGTATGATTTTGATAAAAAATTGAATTTAGAGATTTTGAAAATTTTAGATAAATTTGAAATCCGTTTGAAATCTTCTATGGCATATCGGTTTTGTGAAAAACATTATTTAAATGCTTCTGATTCTGCATGTTACATTGATATTAATAAGTATACGAATCCACGTTCAAATCATTTGAGTTTACCTAAAGATTTAGCTAAGAATATTTCAGGACATAAAATATTTCAGACAAATATTTATTTCAATGGGGCTACGTATAGTAATTTCATTGAGCATTGCAGAGCTAAATATCCTTATATATCTACTTATGATCACCCGCCGTTCTGGGTGACTATTAAAGTCCTTGAGTTTGGTTCTCTCTTTAGTTTATTATTAGGATTTGAAAGAGATGTTTTTGAAAAGGTCATTGAAGATATGGGGATGAAGTACATTGATAAACAAAAGTTTATCAACTCAGTACGAATTTTTATTGAATTAAGAAATACTTGTGCACATTTTCAATTAGTTAATAGATTTCGGACATCGAATCGTTTAAGGATTGATTCGGGTTTGATAAATGATTTAGGTTTAAGAACCAAAATTAATACTGCAGGAATTTCAACTTATTATGAAATAAGACTATATGACACTTTATTAGTACTTTCCCAGTTTGAAAGTCTAAAAGATATAGAAAAGCTATTTAAAGATTTTTATTTTAGACGTTGTAATTCAAAACGTGAAAAAAGCTTAATGGTAAAGATGTTCGAAAGAATGGGGCGGGGAAAGCATTCAGATTGGTTTAAACTAGGTATTAAATGATTTTTTCTTTATTAATTTTAGAATATATGTTATTATTTATACATAAAATAATCGTGCGTGACGGCGAGTTATCCGAGACAAAGGTTAACTGTATAGTCAAAAAAAGAGATGCTTATAAGCATCTCTTTTTTTTATTCATTTCATCATAAATAATTAAAATGAATTTTTTTAAGCCTATTACCATCTATCGCTCAGTTACAACACTTTGCGATGAACTTTGCACCACGGGGCGCCGATGAGTGGCTTCAAGTGTGGAGAGGTCGCCGTCCAGTGTTTTGAGTCCGGGGAGCAGCAAGGCTGCGCTGGCGCAGAGCATTGGAAGCAAGCCGGCGATGACAAAAAGCGCAGGCACACCATAGAGTTCAGCAATCGCGGCGCCGGCAAAAGCACCAAAAGGCTGTAAACCGCCACCGATTAAAAAACGGATGGAGTTGACTCTTCCTTGCAGATTGCTCGGAACCAGACGTCCATGGAGTGAAGAGCTTAAGGAGCCGAAGAAGGGGCCTATCGTTCCGGTGGCGAATACGGCGGCGAGAGCAAAAGAAAAACTAGGAAATAACCCCCATAATGTTGTAACTAAACCGATGGTCCCCAGACTTCCGAGCATGACAAACCGCCTCTTTTTAATTTCCCCTATCATGGAAATGACGCTTAGCCCGACTAAGGTTCCAAGTGCGAAAACTGTACTAAGTGTGCCCATCGTCGCCGCATCACGGTGGAGCACTTCGCGTACAAAAGGAACCATCATGGTCCAGACGGCAATGGAGCTTAGATTACTAATAGAGGCCATCATCATTATCGTAAGCATGGCGGGGAATTGTTTATAGAAGGTAAAGCCCTCAGCTATTTCGCGAACGTAGATGGCAATGGAGAAACGGCCTGGAGCTGGAGAGGGCTTGGGTAGCTTCTGCAGGCACAGCAAGGTAGTGATGGCCGCAACGTAACATAACATGTTGATGCTAAGGGCTGGCAGCGCGCCACTGGCAGCGGTCAACGCCCCAGCCAGGGCGGGGCCCAGCAAGACTGCTGCGCTTTTGCTGCCATCGATGATAGCAAAAGCCCGCACCAGCTTCCGGCTATCGGCAACGCCGGGAATAACAGCCATGGCTGTTGGCATGAACAGGGCGGCGCAGGCCCCGCTGAGACCAGCGGCGACAAACAGATGCCACAGCTGCAGTTGGCCAGCCAGACCCATGCCAAGTGGCAATGCTATAGCCAGCAGGCGAATGGCTGCCAAGCAGGCCATAAAGCGTACCCGGTGGAGTCGGTCGGACAGCGGCGAGCCCAGCAAGCGCAGCAGCAGCTCAGGTATGCCGGAGCTGAGTGCGAGTGCTCCCATCGCTAGTTTGGAACCCGTCAGCTCATAGACGAGCCATTCCATAGCCAACAAGCCAAAAGCATCCCCAAAAGCACTTAAAGTTATGGTTGAGAGTAAACCATAATAGCTGCGTTTTATCATAGCCTGTTCGCTCCTTTCTTATATTTCTCGCATATACGCTTACCGTCCTTATAAGGACGCTTAAGGCGTTTATGCTTGACTCTCTAGATATGACCCAATCTGTTGCGGTAGCCCATTTAAGGCTTCCAATCGCAGGCTATACGATGTGCTTTTAACGTTGGTATGGACAATGACCAGCCCTGCTGCGCGCAGCGCGATCAGATGGTAGTGGATTGTACTTTTAGAAAGTCCGACTTCCCGCACGATTTCCGTGAAATTCAACTGCTTGCCTGTAAGCAAACGAAGGATATACAGCCGCGTCTCATCCGAGAGTGCCCGGGTAAGGCGAAGTAGTGCTGGAGCAGGCCGGCCAGCTTCCGGAGGGAGAACATCACAAGAGTAGCTAGTGAACACGAATTCATCAAACATAGAGGTGGTGACCAGTGGGCGGGCATGATATTGCGGAATGATAATGACCTGCTTCAGACGTTCGGTTGGATAGAGGCGCATTCCGTCGGTTGCTGCTTCAAAGACTTCCATATCATTGTTCCCATTCAGTGTCGTTCGTCTTGACTCAGCTTCCTGATCAAGCCCTTTGAGGATATTAGGTTCGATTCCATTGAAGTAACCCGCGTTCCATTCGCGCAGGATGTCAGAGGCAGTGTCCCTTAGCTCGGAAAGATTAGAGGGGACCGATTGGCCGAAACGTCCAGATATTTCATACAGTTCACCCGAAGTTAACCCATCAAACCAATCCAGAAAGCTGCTAACCGAACGTTCTACTGGACAGCACCAAATGTAGGGAGCCAAACTGAAATCATCAAGTTTCTTAACGACCTCTTGCATTTTACGAAGCAACATCGGGGCAAATCTTGCTTGGACTTCACGTACCCAGAGCTTACCGGAATCCATAGCAGTATGGTTCTGCTTGCTTAGAAAAGCAGTCATACTGTTCACACATTCATACATGGGGGCAAAATCGACTTCTACTTTATATTCCATGAGCTTCTCCATCCTTTAATTAAGTTACTGAAACATTAATTAGTTCTATAATTATAGAACTTTTTATTGGTTTTATTGTAAACGAACAATATTCCATTTTCAATAGCTTTTCGACTGAAAAACAAAAGAAATTTTAATTACGAAAAAAAGACAGTTCCGTTGGGCACATTTTGTGCACTAGGAACTGCCTTTTGATGTCTACACAATTCATATACTTTTTAGGAGTTCTGAGTAGATTACTCAAATATAATCAATTGATTATATAAGTGTTTGGTTATATAATAAATCTGAAAATCAGATGAAGAAGGTGTTTTTAGATTTGAAGGAATTGCAGGGCATGAATGATTTGACTCAGGGTCCTATTATGCCTACCTTAATGAAATTAACGCTTCCCATTATTGCGACGAATTTCATCTCCACAACCTATGGCCTCGTCGATATGATTTGGGTTGGAAGATTGGGAAGTGGTCCTGTTGCCGCGATTGGCACGGCGAGTTTTTTCATTAATCTAGCGATTGCATTGTCGACTATGATTACGATCGGTACAGGGATTAAGGTTGCGTTTTGTATGGGATCTGGTCAGATAGAGAAGGCTAAATCTTATATGAAAAACGGGTTTACGATGTCTATTTTATTAGGACTTCTCTATATGAGTTTAGTTCTGTTGACCAACAATCAGTTGATTGGTTTTTTTGATCTTGGAAGTGATGAAGTTGAACGGATGGCACGACAATTTTTAATGATTTCGATCTTCGGGACGGTATTTTCCATCGTAAATACTTTGTTTGCCACACTCTTAAACTCGATGGGAAATAGTAAACAACCGTTTCAGATCTTCTCTGTTGGTCTTATGGTTAATATCGTCCTTGATCCATTTTTAATTTTTGGCTGGGGCAGTTTTGAAGGTTGGGGAGTAGCGGGGGCAGCCACGGCAACATTGACAGCGAACATCTTAGTTACGGCTCTTTTTATCATAAAGACAAGAAAGTCAGAAATCATTTCGAACACATCAGCATGGGACATTCGTCAAATGAAAGAAGTAATTCGTATGGGACTTCCGATCACAATCCAACGGGTCACCTTTACGCTCATATCGATCGTCATTGCTAAGATCATAGTACGTTTTGGGGCGGATGCGATTGCGGTGCAAAAAGTAGGGATTCAAATTGAATCTATTTCTTATATGACTATTGGAGGACTACAGGGAGCTATTGCTGCCTTTTTTGGACAAAATTATGGAGCACGCCGATTGGACCGTATAGGGCAGGGATATCGTAAGGCTGTGATCTTAACCTCCATCTTTGGCGTGATCATATCGCTTATATTTATTGCGTTCCCGCAGCAGCTATTTTCCTTGTTTTTATCAGATCAGACAAGCCTGGAATTAGGCACTGATTATATGCGCATCATTGGCTACTCTCAATTATTTATGTGTATGGAATTAATGACAGTAGGTGCGTTTAACGGCATTGGCCAAACTCATATCCCGCCGATCTTCAGTATTACATTTACTGCACTGCGAATTCCACTAGCCTTGATTTTATCCGAACCTTTTGGCCTGAATGGGGTGTGGATGTCGATTGCTCTAAGCAGTGTGTTTAAAGGGGTTATTCTTGTGTTCTGGTTTAGAAGATCTTTATTCAAAATGAACAAACAGCAGATAAACTACTAAGCAAAGGATGATCGTTGAAATGGCTTTATTAAATCGTAAACTCATACAGCTTCTGAGGGATAACCATTTGAATAAGGAGCTTTTTCACGGCGAATTTGGACTGGAAAAAGAAAATGTCAGAGTGGATCCAGAGGGAAGGCTTGCGCTGACACCACATCCTAAAGCTTTTGGCAACAAAATGGAGAACCCGTATATTCAAACCGATTTCTCAGAGAGTCAAATTGAAATGGTCACCCCTTCTTTTGATTCTATTGATGAGACTTATAACTTTCTGGAGGCGCTGCAGGATATTGTGTCGCTTGAGCTCAAGGAAGAATATCTGTGGCCGAGTAGTAATCCTCCAAGGCTACCGAATGATCAGGACATCCCCATTGCCAAGATGGGTAATCCGATTGAGGATGAATACAGACATCAGCTAGCAGACAAATACGGTCGCAAAAGACAATTGCTGAGCGGAATCCATTACAATTTCTCTTTTGATGAACAATTTCTGAGACAGCTTCATGACATAACAGATCCACAGGTGAGCTTTAAAGAATTCAAAGACGCTACCTACTTAAAAATAGCCCGTAACCTATTGCGGTACCGTTGGCTTCTTATCTATTTAACAGGCGCCAGCCCTGTTTTTGATAAGACTTATATGGAACAATGTGTAGCTCGCGGGGAAACAGATGACGACAAAAGCTTTTATTATCAGAATATGAATTCACTGCGGAATAGCGAATGTGGGTATCGAAATGAAAAACCTCTTTATGTATCTTTTGCTTCGTTAAGGGATTATGTTCATGATTTACAAGCTTTGATCGAATCGGAAGAATTATTAAGTGTAAAAGAGTTTTATAGTCCGGTTAGAGTGAAGACAGCAAGAGGCAAACACCCTTTAGAGGAACTGATGCAAGATGGGATAGCTTATTTGGAGCTTCGGTTTATTGATCTGAATCCACTCTACAAAATAGGAATCGGCAAAGAAACGATGATTTTCATTCATCTTTTTATCCTGTATATGCTGCTGAAGGAGGACGAACCGTTCGGAGTAGAGGATCAGAAGATGGCGAATCTTAATCATGATCAACTAATCATGGAAGGAATAAAGGGATGTTTGCATGATTACGGGGATTCATGTACAACGATGGAGCAGCAGGCATTAACTTGTATTCATGAGATGCAGAATATGATCCAACTGTTGAACCCGGAGAATGAAGTGTTTTTGAACGTATTGCATGGAGCTAAGAATAAAATTGTAGAGCCAGACCGGAGTTTTGCAGCTATTGTGAAGTCGGAAGTTCAACAATCCTCTTTTGTACAATACCATCTGAATAAAGCTAAACAATATGCTAAGGAAAGTCTTGCGAATGGATACCGTTTTGTGGGATATGAGGATCTGGAGCTATCTACACAGCTTCTTTTGAAGGCAGCGGTTAAACGTGGCATTAAGTTTCAATTGATCGATCGGGAAGAGAACTTTGTAGTTCTTACGCAAGGTGATCATAAAGAATATATTAAGCAAGCTACGAAGACCTCCCTTGATTCTTATAGTACGGTATTAATCATGGAGAATAAGATCGTTACGAAAGAAGTTCTTAAACAGCAAGGCATTCGTGTTCCCGCAGGAGAAGCTTTTCGAAATCTGGAAGAGGCAATGAATGCGCATGGCACTTACCGTAACAAGGCTATTGTGATTAAGCCCAAATCAACCAATTTTGGACTCGGCATTACTATTTTTACAGACGACTTCTCTAAAGAAGATTATCAAAAAGCCTTCGAAATCGCCTTCGAGTTTGATCGAACAGTGCTACTAGAGGAATTCATGACGGGTAAAGAATATCGTTTTCTTGTCATGGGTGATGAAGTAGTCGGAGTATTGCACCGGGTTCCTGCAAATGTGATTGGAGATGGTGTACATACGATTGAACAACTAGTGCACGAGAAGAATAAGGATCCGTTAAGAGGCCGTGGGTACAAGACACCACTTGAGAAAATTCAGATCGGTGAAGCAGAAGCGATGTTCTTGAACAACCACGCTCAGGCTTGGAGTGATATTCCTCCATTAAACGAAGTCATCTATCTTCGGGAGAACTCTAATATTAGCACGGGTGGAGACAGCCTGGATTTTACGGATGAGATCCCAGATAGTTATAAGGCTCTGGCGATTCAAGCGGCTAAAGCTGCGGGCGCTACTTTTTGTGGAGTGGATATGATGATTGATGACATCAAGGAAGAAGCCAATGATACGAACTATAGCGTTATTGAGATTAACTTTAATCCAGCGATTCATATTCATTGTTATCCTTATAAAGGGAAGAACCGAAAGGCGGATGAACGGATTCTGAATCTATTATTTGGGGAATAAACAGAAGCTCAACCAGTACCTTTGGTTGAGCTTCTGTTTTTAAAGGGGCAATTCGCTCCCTCACCCACTACATGTTCATGTTAGGAGTTACCCGCAGCTGCAACGCCACTAAAGTTTCTGGCTTGGACATTATTAAAGGGATCTGTTGCAGCTGCATTTGTGAAGATCTCTGCTGTGTACTGAATTTGCCCTGTTGCGACAGCCGCTGGTGGTGGAATATCTACTGCTGTAAAACCGAAAGCTTCATTTTCTCTGCTGATCGCAACCCCAAATGTCGTGGTGAAAATGATCGTTCCGTTTCTGCGAACATTAACGGTATTGGTATTGAAAAGAGGATTGTTTTCTACTTTTAGAAATCCGGTCAAAAGTACGCGGACATTGCCTTGATTCTCAGCCGACACGCCTGCGGTCTGAATACCAATATCTCCAAAAACAAGGGGAGTCGCTGCTAGTGGAATAACTGCTGGTGTAGCATCAGAAGCAGCTTGGTTGGATAGTCTTAAATCTACAAACTGAATGGTCATCTTATATTCACCTCCTAGAAATAGAATATGATAGAAGGAGAGTTAACTCTTGGATTTTCTATATAATTCATCAGCTACCTACTTGCATGGCTTGATGATCAAGTGTTAAATGAAAGAAGGGTTAGAAGTTTAAGGAAAGGCGGGAGCTATTATCAAATATAGGAATAAGTCTAAAAGGATATTATTGATTTCATTGATGCTATTGGCAGTAGTTATCATTGGTGCGGTGGTGCTTGGGGAACGCGGAGGAATAATGAGTAAATCCGAGAGCTCTTTCAAAAGTCCTGCTGAACCGTCGCCCCTTATCATTACACATGAGAATAGTACAGATGCTATAGAGAATTATGTCATTCTAAAGACGAGCTGGAATGGAGCGGACTATGATCGGGCTTCCTTTTACTATACGGCTTGGCATAGTGAACCTACGCTTCTAACGGGGCTGCATCGTTTGAAACCAGGGGAGAAACTGCAGGTCGACTTTGGAGATTACGCACCGAGTGAAGTCACAGTAAAGATGGCCTATCTAACTGAGAGCTTTGATGAATCGCAGCTTCCAATTGTAGAAGTTCCTGTAACACTCGTCGAAGGGAATTATGAATTTGTGAACCCTCCAGCATCCACCAGTGATATTCCCACTTCGGGTCGCGTCTTTAGTGTTATAGCTAGATGGGGTGAGAACAGCTGCGAATATGTCTTCGCATCAGATGGCAAGTTTGATAACTATGAATATGATTTGTGAGGTTAGTCGAAGATAAGAGATGTTCTAAAGCCGGTACGGTTTTAGAATATCTCTTTTTTGTCTCGATTTTAGACAAATCTAACGATGTGTCTATTTTTTAGACAATGTACCGTTATTGTCTAGTTGGGGAGACTGTTAACCTGATTAACCATTTAGGGCTAAGTTTAATTAGATCGAGAGACGGATGAGAGAATACCCGTTTTTAATATTATGAAAACAACTTTAAGACGAGGGAGGAGTGAGCGTCATAGGTACAGAAACGGAAGAACTGAATTATGATGACATTCAAGGAATCGTCTTACAAGAACGGCCTACCCCCTACGTAGGAACCTATGTATTGCTGTCTATCGATCATCAACAGGACGGGAAAGTGATGCTGAAGCGGCTTCTCGACGAAGTGACGTCGGCCGGACAGTGGAATAATCCTCACGAAGGTGCTTGGGTCAACGTTGGTTTTACCTATCAAGGACTCCAGAAGCTGGGGATTCCCAAGGAGTCACTCAACAGCTTCGACCTGGAGTTCCGGGAGGGCATGGCTGCCCGGGCAGCTAAGCTAGGGGATGTAAACGAAAGCAGCCCGGAGCACTGGGAAGACCCGCTGGGTACTGACAAAGTCGATGTGGCGCTTGCTCTGTTCGCGCCCACCAAAGAAGCGCTGCTACAAGCAGAAGAAGCAGCCCGTCGAATCCACTGCGAACTGAATGGTGTATCCGTCGTTTACCAGCTGGATGTCGGAATGAATCCTGACGGACGTACTCATCTGGGCTTCATGGATGGAATCAGCAATCCGAGAATCGAAGGAAACCATATACCCAATGCGGTGGGGCAGGAAGCGGAGATTAAAGCCGGTGAATTCCTGTTCGGGCATTTAAATGAATCCGGCACTATAACACAGGGACCACAGCCGGCAGAACTTGGCCACAATGGAAGTTACCTCAGTTTCCGTAAATTGCATATGAGGGTCGCGACTTTCCGTCGTTATTTGCGGGAGCATGCGGATAACCGGGAAGAGGAAGAACTTTTGGCCGCTAAAATGGTAGGAAGATGGCCGAGCGGAGCCCCTTTAAGTCTGGCTCCTGAAGCAGATGACCCGGCACTGGGCGAAGACGTCAGCCGACGGAACGCATTTACGTACGGGGATGATCATAAAGGGTTGAAATGTCCGGTAAGCTCGCATATCCGTCGTGCATTTCCCCGAGACAGCTTGCAGGATTCGGTTGTTAATGTGAACATTCACCGGTTGCTCCGGCGGTCAACGATGTATGGCCCTATACTGCCAAAAGGTGTAATGGAGGATGATGGTCAGGATAGAGGCCTTATTTTTGCAGGTATATGCAGCTCATTGTCCCGCCAATTCGAGTTTATCAAGAGCGATTGGTTAAATGGAGGCAATTTCGCGGGCATGTCAACCGAGAAAGACCCTATTACCGGTAAGAATGAGGGGGAAGGGATGTTTACCATTCCGGACAAACCTATTCGCCACCGGATGAAAGAAATTCCAAGTTTTTCAATCACCAAAGGCGGGGAGTATTTCTTTGTTCCCAGTATGACTGCATTACGGTGGATGGCAGAGTTGGATCAACATATATCTAAGGAGGAATTAACATGTTAGAAGGACAAGATCAGACTAATCCGATTACAAGCGCTGGACGTGCCGGCCTGCGGGAAGGTGAAATATCTGAGCTTACCATCATTGCGCCGCTTAAAGAAGGTGGGGCGGATCGTCTCCGTGAGAAGCTGAAAAAAAGCGCATCAAGACAAGCCGAAACGATGGCGAAGATCGCGACCGTTCACGACATGCGCTTCGTAATCTTTGATAACGACACGCGGCTGTTGTTCGCGACGGCTTATGATGGAGATTGGGATAGTTATATCGATGATTTTGGAACTGAAATTCCAGAGTTGTTGAATAACATGTTTAATGAAGTGAAGGATTTTCCGGGAATTGAATCTTCGGAAGCGAAAGACTTCATCGCCAATCATCAGATCACTGCATCCGGCTGGTACAGTGCTTATCCCGATGCCACGGTCAGAGATATTTGGCGCGGACAGCGAATTACGAAGGCCTGGAACGACTTGCTTGACGCATCACAAAGCTAAATAACTAGAAAAGGGGGCTTTGTCCCCTTTTCCTTTCTGATAAATTACAAAGAGGTGAACGAAAATGAACAATAATAAATTAGTGTCGTCTGAACTCGCAGAAGAAGCGGTAAACTCCATTGAGGAGGTAGCAGGCAAATATCCGGGTTATCGACGCGCGCACGCCAAAGGTGTTGTCTACCAGGCGGTGTTCACCCCTAACGGCCAAGCGGGTCCTTTAACAACAGCTGCACATTTGCAAAATCAAGAGGTGCAAGCTCTCGTACGCTTCTCCAATAGCTCGACTAATCCGTCCATCCCTGATGTTTTTTCGCCTGCAAAAGGAATGGCGGTTCAGTTTGTATTGCCTGATGGGGGCGTGACAAGTTTGGTGACAATTACATTGCCGATCTTTTTTGCCAAAACACCGCAATCCTTTATTAATATCTTACGTACAATTAAAGAAAATTCGTTTGAGGGAGCGACCATTGCAGACAAATTCAAAGCCGTCATGGAGAAGTATTCGGAAAGCCGGGCTGGGCTTCAAGCCGTGAAAATGCTGCAACCGCCACTCAGTTTTGCAACCAACCTTTATCATTCCATTCATGCCTATTACTTCACCAATGCTGCTGGCGAGCGGCGGGCTATTAAATATGAGTGGGAACCGGAAGCGGGTCTGCACTTTCTGGCCCAGGAAGAGGTGGAGAATCGATCTCCCGATTATTTGGAGGATGAACTAATCGAGAGACTGTCCAAAGGTCCTGTGGCGTTTCAATTGACAGTAATCCTCGGACAGGAGGGAGATCCTACGGATGACCCGACGTCTGCTTGGCCTGAAGACCGGGAACGGATTGTTGTCGGCCATTTGTCGATCACCGGCGTGGCAGACGAGAAGGCTCAAGAGTACGTCTTTGATCCGACAGTTGTACCTGCCGGCATTGAATGCTCTGAAGATCCTATTCTGAACTTTCGTCATGATGCCTATGCGGAGTCACATTCCCGTCGAAGTACTAATCAGTAAGCATTTATTTTATATTCTATGAATATGATCGGGCTGTCCTAGAATGTCTGCCGACATCCTTAGGGCAGTCCTTTTAGGTATGTCTTGTGACACTCTTGTAACAGAGATTGGCTACGATAGGTTACGAGGTGAGAGAATGAAGAAGTTTAAAGGATTTATCGTATTGATTTTGTTGGCAGTCGTAGGATGCAGTGCAGCAACACCACAAGCAAATCTTGAACCGGAGAAGGAGGTAAAGAAAGAGGTCAATGAGAAGATCGCTTTCTGGGATCAACAGCGTAAAGGAACAAATTTCATGAATTCCAAATCTATACCCGAAAATTATGATGCAGCGAAAGAAAATAATATAGAGTTCATTCGACTTGCGCCAGATAAATGGGCAAAAGATAGTGATTTCCTGTTTAACGATCAACCGGATGCCAATCCAGATAAAGACTTTTTAATAGGGAATGCAGATAAATATGAGGGGCTTGTTGAGGATGATTTTACAGCGTTAAAAGCAGACTTGGATGCAGCCGAGGCGCGGGGTTCAAAAGTAGTGCTGACAGTCCTTAGTCTGCCCGGAGATCGGTGGCGGCAGTTTAATGATTATACAAATGATGATCGAATCTGGAAGGATTTCAGTTATCATGAACAAGCGGCAACGTTTTGGAAGGATCTTGCGGAAAGATTAAAGGATCATCCTGCGGTGGTCGGCTATAATCTTATTAATGAGCCACATCCTGAACAAGCTACTGGATTTAATGATTTCTGGACAGAGGATTACAACGAATGGTATAGCTCAGTGGAGAATACTCCGGCGGATTTGAATCTTTTATATGAGACTATTGTGACAGCGATTCGAACCGTAGATACGGAAACCCCTATTATCGTCAATTCTGGTCTGTATGCTACACCATGGGCCTTTAAATATTTGAAACCCATCGATGATGCGAATGTATTATATGCTTTTCATATGTACGAACCCTACGAACTCACCAGCCAAAATAAGAAAAAAGGCTTAACCTATGAATATCCTGGAACAGTTAAAGTAGGTGAGGAGAAGACGGAAAAAGCATTCAATAAGAAAGCCTTAAAGGATTTTCTAGAACCTATCGCACAGTGGGCAGAAAAAAATAACATCCCTGCTAATCGTATTGTCGCTGAAGAATTTGGCACGAACCGGCTTGTAAAAGGTGCAGATCAATACTTGGCTGATTTAATCTCGATTTTTGCTGATTACGGCTGGCACTGGGCGTTTTATGCGTTCCGGGAGGATACTTGGGATGGCATGGATTATGAAATTGGCACTGAGCCACCAACCTGGGAGTATTGGGAAGCGATAGAGAAGGGTGAACAGCCTGATCGAAAGACGGTCGATAACCCGATATGGAACGTACTGACGAAGGGATTAGGTGTAGAGAAGTTGCAATAACGTAGCATGAAAATATATGAAAAGGTGAAACCTGTAAAGGATTTCGCCTTTTTCTTCTGATAATTATAGGAAGGAGAATCTACTTTGAATATTTTAATTGCGGATGATGAGAAACACATGACCACTATATTGAAGACTTATTTTGAAAAAGAAGGCTATAACGTTTGGACAGCAGCGGATGGTGAAGAGGCGCTTGAGCTCTTTTTTTCGAATAGGATCGATCTGGTGGTGCTGGATTGGATGATGCCTAAGCGAAGCGGGCTTGAGGTTTGTAATGAAATCAAGAAGGTTAGTTTGGCCAAAGTTGTAATGCTGACCGCAAGGTCTTCCCATGATGATGAATTCAGTGCCTTGGATATAGGAGCAGATGAATATATAAGAAAACCATTCGACCCAAGGATTCTGATGCTTAGAATTAAAAAAATGCTAGGCACTGAAAAAGTGGCTGCGATTAGGGATTTAGAAATCGATTTTGAGCGGAAGAAAGTGTACAAGAATGGGGCCGAACTGGCGTTATATAAGAAAGAATTTGAATTACTAACCTTCCTGTATGAGCATAAAGGACGTATTTTATCCAGAGATGCCTTATTGTCTGCGGTTTGGGGAATGGATTATCTGGGCGAAGAAAGAACGGTAGATACGCATATTAAGAGGCTGCGCGATAAGATTGGGGCCGACCACGTGATCACGCATAGGGGAATGGGGTACAGCTTCCATGATAAAAATTCATAAAATAAGTACGAAGTTATTGATCATGGTGAGCATTATTTTGCTGATTGTTTTTGGTACGTCTTATTTCCTGCACAACTATTTCTCAGCAGATTATTACCTATACAAAATGAAAACCAAGATCAACACCATTTATGACGAAGTAAAGGATCTCCGTTTGGATCAACTCATGGAAAATGAAAGCAGGATCGAGAACAATAATAACGTAACGATTGTTAGGGTTGAAAACAGTGGAAGTACAGCAGAAATTAACGAAAATATTCAATTTGCGTTGTTTAAAGATAAGGTGGCACTTAATAAATTTTGGATCACAGATGAGGTATTACAAAAAGTAAAACAAGGCAACACGGTTAATCTTTTATTTAATCAGGGCAAATTGAAATCGAGTCTGTTAACGAAAATATACGAGCAGGATAGCAGTCTAATCCTCATAGGAACTGTGGTTGTGCACAATACAGATGCCTTGACCCTCGTAAATCAATTCAGCTTTTACTCCATTCTACTGGGGATTATTATCAGTTTGCTGTTAGTGGCTTATTTTTCAAAAAAGATCATTACACCGTTAGAGCAATTACAGGATGTCGCGAAGGATATATCCAATCTCGATTTTAAACAAGTGACGATTCAAACGGGGGATGAAATCGAAGAGCTCTCGAAAAGCATCAATCAGATGAGTCAGCGTCTAAAGAGCACCCATGCCAAATTAGAGGAGAAAAATCAAAGTTTAAATACCCTTATCTCAAGCATTTCGCATGAAGTGAAAACACCATTATCCTTAATCCAAGCCTATACGATTGGCATTCAGGACGGTCTGGATGATGGCACGTATACGGATATCATTTTGGAGCAAGTGAAGTATACGTCGGATATGGTGGATTATTTAATTAAATTGTCCAAGATCCAGAAGTCAGAAGTGCATAAAGAGCCTTTTGATCTTAAAGAGCTTCTGCTAAAAGTGATCTCACAATATAATATTACGTTAAAAAATAAAAACATAACCTTAATGAGCGACTTTCATTCGCTTGAATCCTCAATCGTTGAAGAAGATATCAGCCAAATCGAGATAGTATTCAACAACTTAATTAGTAATGCCATTAAATATGGTGAAGAGGATTTTTTTGAAATAAAACTAGGGAGTGACACTACTCGTACATTAAAATTTACGATCTCCAATAAAACCACTCGCCTGAAAACGGAGCATTTAGCGTATATCTGGGACCCATTCTATGTAATTGAAGAGTCTCGAAATAAAGAAATCTCCGGTACTGGACTTGGTCTGTTCATCGTCGCGGAGATTCTTGGCAAAAATGATCTGAAATACGAGTCCAAATTAGAGGACTCATATATTAGTTTTAGTATTTGGTTTGAAGTAACGGAGGGAATTTTGGAACTTTAGGAGCGTTAGCGTTCGCCTGAAAGCTTTCCTAAGGAGAGCTCGCATCGGAAGCATAAGCTGTCTCCGGATGTTATCCGCTGATAGCGGTAAAATCAAAAACATCTGGAGACAACAGCGACCGAAAGTCCAACATTCCCGCAGTTACGCACAACACCTATTAAAGATCTTTTCACCGCATCCATCGCAATATCATTAATTTAACTTCAATAGCGCCGCATTATCAATAAAAGTAGCCGTATTAAAAAGCAGCAAGACATCCTTGATATCATTTTGAGCCATATAATCACTGATGTTTCCATTATAATAACGGATATCGATCACATGGATTTCAGGCACATGCTGAGTTAGGAAAGGAATAACGCTATGTGCATAAGAGTCCTTGATGACGAGCAGCTTTTTCTGTTTGACCGTTGTTGGATCAAGCTGGCTGGTGATTTTCATGAGCGCATGTACGCCCCCTAGGAAATAAGAGTACTTATCCTTTTTCACCAGATAACTTAGGTCATACATACTTGTTAAAGTCTCACCGGTATCTTGAATGTACATTTGGGTGGATACCTCATGATTAGGTTTGTACATTTGAATGGAATCAGGTGTGACCCCGATAAATTGCCCCCGGGTATGATAGCTTCCGAGAAATGAATTACTCACAGTCTGAATCTGGTATTCGCTCTGGGACAGAGGCTGCCAGCCCATGCTTTGAGCATAGGCTACATAAGCTAAGTAGGCACCGTAGGTTGTCCAGTGATGGTCGGTCCGATAGTAAATGGGCTCTGCGGCATGTGGGCTAAGAACATCAAATCCATTTATAAAAGTAAGGCTATCTCCTACATCCTTAGCTATTGTTTGATTCACCTCAGCTTGCGAGTAGACAGGAGCTAACCAGGGTAGACGTTCCTTGTACAAGCCAACCGATGTCGGTGCGAGTAAGAAAGTGGTGTTTGCATCAGGATTGTTATCGGCAAAGCGTTTCACAGCTGCTGCATATTGCTGAACTTTAGTGTAATCAGGTGCTGCGAATTTTTCGAAAAGATAGCCGTCTTTTCCTTTATAGATTCCGTTATTCTCTTGCTGTAGCCTCATCTGTTCCACCGCCGATTTCACCCATACCCATTTGGCCCGAAATGGAAAATGATCAGTTACAAAGCTTTCGGCCTCTTCCGCATAGGTGTGGGATAATAAATTGTCCCATGTCAGATGGGGGGCCTTTTGCAAATACCGGTTCTCAAGCTCAGAGAAACGCTGAACAGGCAGTAAGAAAAAGAGGATAGCGACCAGAAATAACGTTGCAACAAATCCCCCAGCCAGGATTCGATCCGTCTTCTGCTTCATAAACAATCACCCCCTAATGGTTAGAACCGGAAATATAAAAATGGATTAAAGGTTGCATCTACTAAGTAGGCAACAGATAGGAAAAATAACACACCATACCAAACAAGAGCAGGAACCGATCTAGAATCCATCCGCTTGGAGAGCTTCACAGGTGTAGAGGCAAAGGTTAACACCACGAGTAGAATCGCGTTCGTGTAAGTGAAGTATAAAGTGGTGTTATTCCATAACGGCTGTCCATTAAAGCCAAGCATCGCTTGTAAGTAGCCAATGACCAGAGGAAGTTCTTCAAAAGCGAATAAGACCCATCCGATGAGTATAAGTACTACAGCATATAAATGTCTTGTCCAACGGGGGAGGCGGCTTAATAGCGTTAATCCCCACCATTTTTCAAAGATAAGAATGACCCCGAAGTATAATCCCCAGAGCAGAAAATTCCAGCTTGCCCCGTGCCAGATTCCCGTGAGCAGCCACACGATGAGAATGTTGCGCACTTGAACGCTTAACCCCCGGCGGTTGCCTCCAAGCGGGATGTAGACATAGTCACGAAACCAACTGCTAAGGGAAATATGCCATCTCCGCCAAAAGTCAGTAATACTCTGAGAGATATAAGGTTTGTTGAAGTTCTCGTTAAAGCGGAAGCCGAACATGAGACCGAGACCAATAGCCATATCCGAATACCCGCTGAAGTCAAAATAGATCTGAAAAGCAAACGCAATAATCCCAAGCCAAGCGGTAAAAGCAGGCAGGGAATCTAGATTGGAGCTGGATATGGTGTGCCAGAGCATACCGATGTTGTTGGCGAGCAGTACTTTTTTGGCTAATCCGATTATGAATCTCCGTACACCTTCTGCGAACATGGAGATATCGACCGTACGTTCACGTAGTTGCCCGGCAATGGTGTTATATTGAACAATCGGACCTGCTACTAACTGTGGAAACAGGGCTACGAATGTACCGAAATCAATCCAATTGCGTTGTGCTTTCGAAGTTCCTCTATAGACGTCAATAATGTAGGACATGGATTGAAAAGTATAAAATGAAATCCCAATAGGTAAAGGTAAATCCGTTAAAGGAATGTGTGTACCGAGGAGTCCATTTATATTTTGGATGAGAAAATCTGCGTATTTAAAATACGACAATAAGCCTAGATTAATAATGACGGAACTAACCACAATCCACTTGCGCTGCACCGCAGTCAGCTTTGGTCTGCTGAGCAGTAGACCAAAGCTGTAATCTGTAATGGTGGACAGCAACATGATTACAATGTAGACAGGTTCGCCCCAAGCATAAAAAACCAGGCTGCTTAAAAACAATATGAGGTTTTTGATTCGCCAGGGCGAAACATAATAGAGCGCTAGGACAGCCGGCAGGAATAGGAACAGGAAAAGTAGGCTGCTGAATACCATGGTTATTTATTTTTCTGTGAAGTAAGTATCGAAGTCTGCTACGAGTTTATCTTGATCCGCAGGATCAGCAATAACGAACAGGAAATAGTTACCCTTTTTAATAAGTTTATAGTTCTTGGCATTTTCGTATTGATCAGGCAGATAGGTTTCGAATTGTTTTTGAACATCTGTTGCACGCGCTTTGATGGCATCCTCAACAGTAGTCATATCTTTTACATCTTTAACTTTCAGAACGGCGATTTCGTTAGTTTTCACATTCATCATAGGCATTCTAATGCTATAATCTTCAAGCAATTCTGGGTTGAGATGATATAGCTGTTCGACTGTAGCCGCATCAAGCTCCATTAATGATGGCTGCTCTACTTTGCTCAGCATTTGATCGACCATTTCTTTTGCAGTTAGATTCGTTTCAATGGCAGCTCCATTGTTACTGTTGTTGCTGGAACAGGCGCCAAGCACCACACTTAGTACAATGGTTAACGCTAGCATGAAGGTATGCTTTTTCAACTTAGGTCACTCTCCTTGATGTATTGTCTGAATTTCTCTAGTTACTAACGTATATAGTCGATAGAATGTTGCGCTGGGGACTTACTCCGGATACTTTACCCATATTTTTGCGGAAATATGATATTCACATGAATTCATGCAAAGATCTTCCTCTCTTAGCTTGCGCAATGGTTGGTTATACTGTTACTGTAAGATAGATAGTTTTTAATAGAAGGGGATTGAACGGAATGATCGAAGAACTGAACAATGAACTACCGGAGAATTATGAGGAATTAAAGAAAGCTGCCAACCGCTCTGCGGATTGGAGAGCGCGTCTAGAAGCAGTTGAAGAGCTGGGACAGACCAACCACAAACAAATTATCGATATCCTGACGCGTTTAATGGAGAGCGATCCTGTATATACAGTTCAAGAAGCTGCTTACCTTAAGCTGAAGGCTTTTGGTGAAGACGTTAAGGTGCCATCGAAGAACAAGCCTGAACTAGTTAAAGGCGTATCCAAGATCCTGCTGAGAATTAAAAAGAGCCTGCCAAGAGATCATTCTTACGAGGACTTCAAAGAGAAGCTGAAGAAGATGAGAGTTGACGTGTACGACGCTTATGAAGGTGAAAAAGGCGCTGACTTCGATACGTGGCTGATGAAGATGTGGACTTCCGCAAATAAGTAAAGGATGACAATATGCACACCAATAAATTGACAGAACAATTTCAAGAATACCTTAAGCTGTCCGCAGAATTACGCCCTGATTATATTGCCAGCTTGGGCAAGGGTGGTAACGAAGCAAAGATTACGGCTGTTTTGCCGGAGACTCCTGAACTGCTGAAAGCTATTTATAGCACTGTCTCAGGGACAAGCAGTGAGGAAGAGGAACCAAGCCTTATCGAATTTATTCCAGGGTACCGCCTGATTCATATGGATGAATATGAAGAGGAGATGAAGGTATTAGCTGGGATATTGGAGGAAAAAGGTCAACATCCTGATGGAGTTATCTTGCCTATCTTAACGAACTATGGCAGTGATTTCATTTGTTATTACAAGTCTGCTGAGGGTGTGGAACAGGTATGTGACCTGCTCCATGATTTCGGTGATTTAATTGTGATGTATGATTCGCCTGATAAATTCCTGGAGACCTTATGCGAGTTCTACAAGCAGGAGGTTTATTTCCTGGATGAAGAGGGCTACCTCGATTGCGATTTAGTATTAGAAGGCGAAGTTGGTGCGGCGCTGAACCCGGATGCGAAATATTGGTCCGAGTAACGGCCTGATGCCAAATAAACAAGAGCAGCAGTCCATTTATGGACTAGCTGCTCTTTATTTTTTAATAAGGTGAATTTTATATGGCTATGTTTATTCCTGCGCAGCTTGGTTCTCCTGCTCACGAAGCTCTACTCGCCGTATTTTACCGGAGGTCGTCTTCGGAAGATCCTGAATAAACTCGATTTTGCGCGGATATTTATAAGGGGCTGTCCACTCTTTAACATGGGATTGCAGCTCTTTTACAAGCTCTGGTGAACCAACAATCTCATCCTTGAGCACGATAAATGCTTTAACAATGTGCCCACGGATCTCGTCTGGACTGGCTACGACCGCACATTCCTTGACGGAGGCATGCTTCATCAATGCTTCTTCTACCTCGAAAGGACCGATAGTGTAACCTGAGCTAATGATGATGTCATCCCCACGACCCTCGAACCAGAAATAACCATCTTCATCTTTTTTTGCCCGGTCGCCGGTTATGAAGAATTCGCCGTGTGTGGAGCTTTCTTTTCTACCGGGATCTTTGTAATAAGTGTGGAACAGGGCTGGCATACTCAAATGTACGGCAATATCACCAACCACTCCAGCAGGTAGTGGCTTACCCTCTTCGTCCACAACCTCGACTAAGCCGGGAGCGATTGATTTACCCATAGAACCAATGCGTATTGGAGTATCTTTGAGTGTTCCGATAATTAGGGTGCTTTCCGTCTGGCCGTAACCATCACGGATTGTGATATCGAACTCACGCTGAAAGGTGTTAATGACCTCTTGATTTAATGGCTCTCCGGCAGATACTGCACAACGCAGGGTAGACAAGTCGTAACGACCTAAGTCTTCTGTTTTAGCCATTAGACGATATTCCGTTGGGGTGCAGCATAATACTTGAATTTTGTGATCCTGCAATAGCTGCAAATATTTTTTGGGATGAAAGGATCCACTATATACAAAACCTGTAGCTCCGTTACCAAGAACGGTTAAGAAGGGACTCCAGATCCACTTTTGCCAGCCGGGAGCTGCTGTTGCCCAGACGGTGTCAGATCCTTGAATATCCAGCCATTGAGGTGAGGTGATCCGCAAGTGAGCATAACCCCAGCCATGACTATGAACGACCGCTTTAGGGTTGCCGGTAGTACCTGAGGTGTAGGCGAGAATAGCCATATCATCCCGGCGGCTTGCGACTGCTGTAAAGGTATCTGGTTGTCCAACCATCAGACTTTCTAGATCCAGCCAGCCTTCACCGAGTTCGTCTGAGCTGCCAGATACGGAAAGACGGTAATCGAGAGCAGGAAGATCCTCTGAGATTTTATTCACTTCCCCGGTTACTTCGGACCAAGCAATAACGGCTCTGGCTTCAGAATGGCGCAGGCGGTAGGATAAATCTTTGGCACGCAGCATTTCTGAGGATGGAATGATGGCAAGTCCTTGTTTCAGACAAGCTAAATAGATGACATAAGCGATGATGCGGCGTGGAACCATAACAAGAACACGATCCCCTTGTTGCAGCCCAAGCTTCGCAAGTCCTCCGGCCAGCCGGTTAGCTTGTTTGCGTAATTCACCGTAAGTAATTTCCTCATAATCTCCTTGCTCATTTAACCACTTAAGCGCAATCTTCTCAGGAGCATGGCTTTCCATTTCCGAAGTGAGATTGTAGAACTCAGGTGCGATCCATTGCTGATTATCCAATATGAACCTCTCCTATATCAAATAAGATGTGTATAACTGTTCTATTTAGTATATCACGTTATCCTAGTACCAGGTACTAGTACCTTGAGTTCTTAATGAATTTCGGGTTAAGATAATATGTGTAAGGTAAACTTATAATAGACCACAAATCCAGAAAGTGAGAACTTATGTTATGAATCACACAACTTTTGATGAAATATTCGCTATTATGGAAGCCTCATTTCCTACTTCTGAGATCAGAACCTTTGAGGGACAACAGGAGTTATTGGACGTTCCAGATTATCGTCTCATTACCGAGATGAATTCTGAGGGTAAAATTGTTGCTTTTATGGCCTGCTGGGAGTTTCCCGGCTTTCGTTTTGTAGAACATATAGCAGTCGACCCGAGCATCAGAGGTGGAGGAATTGGCAAAAAGCTGATGACTGAATACATCAGTCTATCTAACAAGCCTGTCCTTTTGGAAGTTGAGCGGCCACTGGGTGAAATGGAGCAGCGGAGAATCGGCTTTTATGAGCGGCTGGGCTTTCATTTGAACCCTTACGATTATGTGCAGCCTCCTTTGCGTGAAGGAAATGAAGATTTACCACTCTTAATTATGACTTACCCTAACCCTGTTGATGAAGAAGAATTCCAACTTTATAGAGAAATTTTATATTCAGAAGTGTATAAGGTTACAACTCCGTATCAAGGTTAAAGCCCTCAGCAATCCGTTAAATCCTTATGGGATAAGCGGGTTGCTGTTTTTTTTATACAAACCAGGGCTCCAGATGAATAGTTTCTTTACAAATTGGGTACAAGTTAAATACAACTTAGAGACATATTCCTTTAAAACTTGAGCTAAAGTAAAAACCGAGATTGATCTTCTAAGGAGGCATAACATATGAAAAGTAAAAAGTTCATTATAGCAACGATGGTATTTGGGATGGCAATTACAGGTTCGGCTGGTGTGTACGCAGGAACTAAGCTGCAAAAAATCACAGCATACCTCAATCACAGCATTGGATTTAAAGTGAATGGTGCAGCTTATACGCCTGTTGATAATAAAGGTAACACATTAGCTCCGATTACTTATAACAATACAACCTATCTTCCTGTACGTGCCTTGGCTGATGTGTTGAAGGTGCCAGTGACTTTTGATGCGGCAGCGAATCAGGTCATTCTGGGTACTGGAACTGTGGTGCCGGATAAAGATACATTAACACCAGTACAGTACAGCAACGCTCAAAAAGAACAAATTTCTAAAGCTTTTGCAAATTTCGATGGGTTTAAAACGGTTTATGCACCAGCACAAATGGTGAGTGGAGATGCTTTTCAAAAAGCAGCTAGCTCTGAAGATGGAGTGTACTTTTTGTTCGACCATATGAGGGTGAACGTTTCTCCACGTGACTACTCCTATGATTACAAAGGCGATACCGTAAAGCTTTCCAATGGTACAGAAGCTAAGTGGTACAGCCCTACCAGCGATTCATTGTTTTTGACCTATAAACTGGATGATCGTTTTGTGACGATTAGTTCTCCAGACAAGGCTTTGAGCAAGGCGCAATTAGAGAAGGTAGCCGTCAATGTGGTGAAATGGAGTAAATAACTCCTTTAAAAGCAAAGCTCAATATACAAAAAGTAAAGCAGCAAGTCACTCCGATCCGGGAGGGCTTGCTGCTTTTTTTGTTTTCGTGTAGGCGTGTTCTATTTACTGTGCTGTTTATTAGGCAGCTTTTGGCTTGGTGTTCCTTTACCGTGATTCTGTTTGTTCTTTTCTGCTTTCTTCTGGGTGTCGTGTACTTTGTCTACAAAAGCTTGAGTATCGTCCATGTTTGTCCTCCTTGATCATAACCTTGCCGTTACTGTAACCACTTTTGCCTGATTAAATACACAAGCCGTTTTTACAAACTAGTGGATCAATCCGTACATTGTGAAAATATTTAGTAGTTACTATGAATGGATGCAAGCATTTCATAATAACAGTAAGGGAGACTGATTATGAACAGGTTATTAAAACAAGCAGTATCCATGACACTAGCCTTCGTTATGGTACTGGGACTTACATTTACAGGAATGCCAGCTTTTGCAGAAGACAGCAATGAGGATGCTGGATTACTGCAATTACAAACGCTAGAGCCAATAACACTACTGGCGGGCAATTCTACATGGAAATATCTAGATAACGGAACGGATCAAGGTTCGGTATGGCGGTCTGTTTACGATGATTCTACATGGGCATCAGGCCAAGCGCCGCTTGGTTATAAAGATTCTGGGGCCGGAGTCAGCAGCAAGCAATTTGGTGCTCTGAATACAAATATAAGCTACGGCACGGATAAAAAGAAGAAATATCGTACTTCCTATTTCCGGACAAATGTAACTGTGAATAAGGAAGAAATTACGAAATCGGATAAAGTATTAGGTAATTTTGCATTTGATGACGGAGTAGTGCTGTATCTGAATGGTGCAGAAATCTACCGCGAGGCTATGCCAGCTGGTGAAATCGACTATCAGACACTTAGTACAACTAATGGCAGTGATCCAAATGAGTATACAAAGGTTGACCTAACGGAAATCGTAAAAGCCAATCTGAAGGATGGAAGTAATGAGCTTTCAGCTGAAGTTCACCAGACGGGCGACACTAGCTCTGACCTTTATTGGGATATGAGCCTGATTGCTTATCCTGTAGTGGAGACAGTAGAACCTGGAGTTGGGAAGCCTGATTCTATCGCAATTACTTTTAATGGCAACCCGCAGACTAGTATGGGATTCAACTGGTATGCACCTGAAAGTGTGACTGGCACCAAACTGGAAGTAGTAGAAGCTTCTAAATTGGAGAATGGCCAGTTTCCAGCGGCAGGCGCTCAATCTTATGAAGGGACATCCGTTACAACTAGTGTGTATATGACAAAAGCGGATAAATCAGCTAAAAAACCAGTTGTGCTAACCAGCCATAAGGTAATAGCGGATCATCTGCAGCCGGGAACGGAATATGCTTACCGTGCTGGGGATGGACAAGCTGATAACTGGAGTGACGTAGGAACTTTTAAAACAGAAAGCTCCAGTAATCAGGCTTATAAATTCTTATATACAACGGATTCCCAAGGAACAACTGAAGAAGATTTTGATATCTGGAATCATACCCTTCAAGAAGGATTAGCTAAATTCCCGGAAAGTGAGTTTATTCTGAATTCTGGTGATTTGGTGGATAACGGTGATATTGAGGAGCAATGGGGATGGTTTTTCAATAAGCCTAAGGATATTTTAGCGAATATTCCGTTGGTCCCTTTGGTAGGCAACCATGAAAGCAAAAATTATAGCAATTATAGCGCTCATTTTAATTTGCCGAATGTTTCGAATACAGGCGCGAAACCTGATGGTTCTGTATATTCTTTTGACTACGGTTCAGCGCACTTTATGGTAATTAATACAGAATATTATGGTGCAAGCTCAAATCTTGAGAATAACGAAATTTACAATAAACAAGTGGAGTGGCTTCGTAGCGAAGCGGCAAAAAGCAATCAGAAATGGAAGGTTGTGCTTCTGCATAAATCTCCTTATTCCGTTGCCAATCACACCAATGATACAGATGTACTCTTTTACAGAGCGCAATTAACGAAGGTGTTTGATGAGCTTGGTATCGACATGGTAATTGGCGGGCACGACCACACCTTTGCTAGAAGTTATCAGATGTACAACAACAAGCCATTGACGGATATTGTTCCGGACTCAAACGGAGTAGTAACTGATCCTAAGGGTACTTTATACCTGATTACAAATGCAGCGGGCAATAAGAAATACAACGTAGCTTCAGGAACATTCCCTTTTGCAGCTAAATACGGACAGCCTGGCAAGGAAATGTTCACGGGGATGACGGTAACGAATGATGAGCTATCTTACGAAGCCTACACCACAACAACTGGTGGTTCTACAGACTTGTATGATAACTACAGCATTCATAAATCGGAAGTAGCAGTTAAACCTGTGCAAAATGCAAAGGCTACTGCAGCAGATGGTGGTAAAATAACGTTGACTTGGGATGCGCCAGCTTCCGGTGCACCAGTGTCTGGATATCGTATTTATGAGCAAAATGATCTGGTATCGGCAAATTGGACGGCCAGTGTTCCTAATGAAGAAGGTAAAGCTTCTTATACTTACACTGTAGAAAATACTAATCCAAACCAAACCTATCAATTTGTTATCAAAGCTGTAAGTGAAAGAACAAATTCAGAAGCTGCTATCGCTTCAACGGATTCGATAAAAAAAGTTACAGTTACCTTTAATGGCGACCCAGTGAGTGCAAAAGGCTTCACTTGGTACACAGCGTTGAAGTCTACTGGAAACGATCTGCAGGTTGTAGAAAATACGGGCGTTACTCCAGACTTTGCTAAGGCTGCTGCGTTTACAGGACGTTCGGCGGTTTCCAGAAATTCAAAAGATGAATTAGTCCATAAAGCGGAAGCTTCTGGCCTGAAAGCTGATACAAAATACTACTTCCGTGTAGGTGATAAAGCACTAGGCCTGTGGAGTGCAGTGGGAACTTTTGAAACTGCCGCTAAGACAGGAGCATTTACTTTCATCGATTTGGCTGATACACAGGCTAAGACCGAAGATGAGGCGATTCTTTCCGGTGAAACGATGGCAAAAGCACTTACGACGTTCCCGAATGCTGAGTTTGTGGCGATTAACGGAGATATCGTGGATACCGGAACTAATGAATCACAATGGAATTGGCTGCTTGGTCATTCGCAAGATACCCTGCTTAACACGACCATCGTGCCTGTTGCGGGGAATCATGAGGATAAGGCAAATGCCTTCTATGAGCACTACAATATTAAGGAAGCACCGGGCTCTGCAACAGAAACTGGAGCATATTATTCCTATGACTACAGCAATGCTCACTTTGTAGTCCTGAATACAAATGAGAATTCCGATGAATTTGCTAACTTCAGCCAAGCGCAGTTGGATTGGATGAAGGCTGACGTAAAAGCAGCGAAAGCTGCTGGTGCGAAATGGATTATCGTAGCTATGCATAAAGGTCCATACACAACCTCTAACCATGCTACTGACAAAGACATTATGGGTACAAATGGAGAAAGAGCGAAGGTTGCTCCAATGATGGCTGAACTGGGCATTGACTTAGTTCTTCAAGGCCACGACCATATTTATGCCCGGACCAAGCCAATTAAAGCTGATGGAACTGCGGCAGACACAGTGAAGATCAAAGAAAGCTTCAATGGTCAAACTGTAGAGTACACAGTAAATCCAGATGGAACGATCTATCTGATCCCAGCTACAGCGGGAGCGAAGGTTTACTACAAGAACATGAAACCAGAATTGGGAGATGCGTATTATAATCTCTTTGAAGTAGCAAATGAGAATACAGCAGCTAAATACGGACCGGACCCAAGTGATGCTACGCGTCCAAAACGCGGTCAAGTTCAGACCTTTGTAGGTATTACTGTAGATGCTGGCAAATTAACAGCTGTATCTTATGAGATCGATCAGAATATTAATGATGCTAAACCATATGTTCTGGAAGAGTTCGGTATTATTAAGGAGTCAGATCCTGAAGTAAACCCAACACCAGAACCTACAACAACGCCGACAACGGAACCGACGACAGCACCAACAACGGAACCGACAACAGCGCCAACGACAGCACCAACAACGGAACCGACAACAGCGCCAACGACAGCACCAACAACAGGATCATCAACAGGACCAGTGACAACAACAAAACCAACAGCAACACCAACGCCAACAGTAGCACCAACAGCTACACCAGCACCAACAACGGTGCCTACACCAACTGCAACACCAGTAGTCAAACCATCATTGACGGATACTGGCAGCCATTGGGCAGCAGCGGCTATTGAGAAAGCAGTAGCAGGGGGCTTCGTTAGCGGTTATCCGGATAATACTTTCCGTCCTAATCAGAAAGTAAATCGGGTTGAATTTATCACTATGCTGGCTCGTGCCCTGCAATTGCCGGACAGTGGTAGCACTTCAAGCTTTAAGGATTCAGCGAAGATTCCGGCATGGGCTAAGTCCTTTGTGGCTCAGGCAGTAGCTTTGCAAATTATCAGCGGCTATGACGATGGTACCTTCCGTCCTACGCAGGAGCTTACTCGTACTGAATTGGCAGTTATGGTTGTTAGGGCTCTGGGCATTACAGTAGATCCAAAAGCGACCTTAACCTTCAATGATGCTAAGGATGTACCCGCATGGGCAGTGCCATATATTGCGGCAGCAGTAGAAGCGGGCATTGTGAATGGCATAGGACAAAATCGTTTTGCACCTAACCAGGTAGCGACCCGGGCCGAAGCAGTAACAATCATTCTGAACCTGCTGGAGAAGCAAGGAAAGTAACTAAATCGGATGGTTTGAAAAAAGATTGCCTCAAGGTCATCGTTGATGACGGAGAGGCAATCTTTTTTTCGTAGCTGGGTAGTGTGAGGGAGGAAGCGATACGGTGGTGTGGCGGAAAAGAGAGGCAAAAGTGCCTCAGAAATGAGTGAATTCGGAGGAGTGGTGCGAAAGAGAGGTAAAAGTGCCTCAGAAATGAGCGAATACGGCGGATTGGCGTGAAAGAGAGGCAAAAATGCCTTTGAAATGAGCGAATGCGGCGATTGGCGGACATGAGAGGCAAAAGTGCCTTTGAAATGAGTGAATGCGGCGGAGTGGCGGAGATAAGAGGCAAAAGAGACCACGCTCCTTCATCCTCTTTATATTTTCAACCAACATATGTTTAACGACCCACTCATTGCCAGGATATCGAGCCCTGATAGCACGATAATCTTTAATTTATCCAGCATATCTTTAATTTTGCGGCTATTTGTAAGGAAAGATCTGGGTTAGATTAGGGTGGACTAATCAAAGTAAGGCAGGAGGGGTGCCGACAAAAATGAATGCGCTTGCACGATCGGGGTTGAATACAGAATGTGCTTGCACGAATGTGGTTGGATACAGAATCTGTAGGCAGAAGAGAGTAGAAGAAGAAGAAGAAGAAGAAGAACAAGAAGTAGAAGTAGAAGTAGAAGAAGTAGAAGTAGAAGTAGAAGAGGGTAGGAGCAGCAGAGGGACGGGACAACAGAAGTAATCTACTTGCTGTTCGGCGACATAGTGAGACACATTACGCTTCATGGATGAGAGTAACCGAAACAACTACAGGACGAGGAGAGTGGAAAATGAACCTTCACACCGGTAAAAAGGCGCGTCGTAAGCTGACATCAGCTGTTCTGGCGGCAGCTTTGCTAGTTTCAGGACTTCCCCTAACGGCTTACGCCGGCGATACGTGGCCTTTTACAGGAGACAGTGCGCCGGGTGCCAATCAGCCTAATGTACATGGATATACGAGCAGCCATATTGCGAACTGGAGTCCGGCAACCGATCCGGATGCAGAGCTGTTGAGATCGCGGGTGCCGCTGCAGAAGCGGAATGCCCCATTTGCTGCAACCCAAGCTAACCCAGCGCTTAGCGCAGATACACAGATGATCAACGTTGCTGGCGACTACGGGAATGCTTTTATTGAGAACGCGCCGTATACGAACAAGTTTGCGCAGTATCATTTTAACTTTTGGCAATATATCGATTACTACTCCTACTGGCATGGTACAGCGACTGCGTATACCCCGCCGGAATATTATGATGAATTGGCCCAGAAGGACTGGCAGCAAAAATGGTTCGAATTCGGCATGCTGAACATCCCGAACCCTACCTACACCGATGCAGCGCATAAAAACGGCGTGTTGTCATTGGCGGGGATCTTTTTTTCCAATAATGACCGTGGACAGCAGACGTACAAACAAATGATAGTTAAAGATGAGAATGGTAATTTTCCGGTGGCGGATAAACTGATCGAGATGGCCGGGTATTTCGGGTTTGACGGTTATTTTGTAAATCAGGAAGAGATGAATCCGAATGTAGCGACCCAGGATATCCCCGATTACATCGCGTTTATGAAGGTGCTGCAAGAGGGCGGCCTGTATGTACAGTGGTACGACTCGCTGAACACCAATACCGGTGCTAATACGTTCGCCCGGACGATTAATGATACCAATATCTCCTTTTTAGTGGATAAAAGCACCAAGGAACCCGTCTCCAATTCGTTTTTCTTCGACTACGGGGCTGGCAATACACAGATTACCAACGCGGCTAGTTACTTAAGCAATCTGAATGCCAGTCTGGGAACAAGCTACAACTTGTTTGAAGTTGGTTTTGCAGGGCTGGAAGCAGGCCGTGACCGGTTCAAGTCCGTTAACGGAACAGCGTTGATGAACAAGCTGGACAGCAATGGCTTGCCACGGCTCAGCTTGGCTACACTCGGTGCGGACTTTGTTCATGCCGGTCTGGATGAGGACATGAACCTGTCTTACCCGGTCTCGCACAGATCCGAAAATGACTACCAATGGATGACAAAACTGCGTGAGCAGCTATGGTGGTCAGGCCCGAACGTGGACCCTAAGAATACGGTCAAATCGGCAACCAATACCGTTGCCGATGTTTATGCCGACAACCGTTACTGGCCGGGAATCTCGTCCGTCATTGCGGAGCGTTCGGTAATTAAGGACAAGAACTTTTACACCAATTTTAACACTGGACACGGCTTGTCCTATTCTGTGACCGGTAAAGTATCGAACCCGGATGAGTGGTCTAATATGAGCCTGCAGGACATCCCAGTGACTTGGCAGTGGTGGCAGGATACTGCTGGCAATAAGCTTACTGTAGATTTTGATTATGGACCGGAGTACAACCTTGCGGGTACAAACCGTTACAACTATGAGCAGATCGGTGCGTATAACGGTGGCAGTTCACTGGTGGTGAACGGCAATCTGAATGCGAAGAACTTCTTGCGTCTGTACAAAACAGAGCTGGGGGTCAATGGCAACTCCAAGCTGTCGATCAGCTTCAACAAGCCATCTGCCACAGATGCTTCGGCGATGGCAGTAGGACTCATCCTGGCTGATGATCCGAATACCGTCGTAGAGGTCGCTGTTCCAAACAGTGGTCAGCACTCGGACGGTTGGTTGACAAAGGAGCTGGACCTCAGTGCATACGCGGGTCATAATATTGCAGCCCTTGGACTGGTCTTCGATCCCGGGCAAGGAACAGCGTCCACCTACCAGATGAACGTCGGACAGCTGCGCGTTTATGACGGGTCTGCCGTAAAGCCCACAGCTCCTGCGGAATTAGCAGTTGCGGAAGCTTTTACAGATACAGGTGAGATGGTTGTGAAGTGGAAGCTAGATCCCGATTACACTAAGATCAAGCAATATAATGTGTACGTGAATGATGTATTTATGGGCGGCAAATACGATGAGGTGTTCTACCTGAAGCATCTCCCGGTGAAATCCGGAACACTTAAAGTGGTTGCAGTGGGTGCGGATGGAGTGGAGGGTGAAGCGGCAACGCTGGCTTTTGATCTGGATGCGGCGGTTTCCGGAGTGAAGGTGGATTCAAGCGCGGACGGGGAGTTGACTGTGAACTGGACGAACTCCGCCCAAGCTTCCGGTGACATTACCGTTCGAGTGCAGTCTTTGAATTGGATTACGACATCCGAACCGGTGTCACAGCAAGTGGTTGTCCCGGCAGGTGCAAGCACTGCGCTGTTCACGGGGATGCCGGTAAACGGCGATGATTACATTGTCACCGTTACCGCAGGCAACACCGATCCAGTCTCGGTCAGCGGCCAGTTCATCGACACGGTTGCGGAACCTTACGCGGAAGAATGGTCCTGGACGGACGGTAAGCTGAATCTGCCGATGCCGAATACCAGAGACTGGCGGTATATGTATGTGTATGAGGATGGGAATGCAAAATCTTTTGCCACAACGTATAGCTCTGGCAATAAGCCGATGATTATCCGTGGACGGACAACTAAGGCGAGCTTAAGCTTCACCTCGTCGGCAAAAGTTGTGCATGTGGTGATGGAGGATTATGCAGGCAACCGCTCCAAACCTGTCTATCTGAAAGGAAGCTATCCCGTTCTCTTTGATGCTAATGGGGGTGAACCAGCAAATACTGTGGCCGAGGCTGTGTATGGCACTTTGCTGATGGAGCCTACAAGCATTGCCAGAGAGGGTTATGACCTGGAAGGCTGGTATGTTGGAGAAGGAGAAGGTGCGCGAAGATGGAATTTTACCGAAGATCTAATAACCGGTGAACTGAACTTGCAGGCGAAGTGGGCCTTGCAAGCTCCAAAGGTGCAGATCGTAGGGGAAGGCTCCTTCCGTGAAAATACGTCCGCGACACTAACGGCAGTTGCCACTGGCGCAGGGCAGCTGACTTATGCCTGGTATGCGGACACAGGCAGCGGTTATGGAGATGCGTTGGGAGTGTCCGCCTCCTATACTATCCCTGCTTTGACTACCGGGATGGATGGCAATAAGTACAAGGTCATCGTCACCAATGAATCTGGTGACAGCAGTGAAGCAGAGTACACAATTAACTTAACTCCGGCTGAAGCACCATGGGGAGCGCCTGATTTCATAACCGATCTTCCGTCTGCACTTGATGTCATTACTGGTGAAGAAGTGAAGCTGTTCGTACAGATCCGCGGGGATGTGGAATCGGTTCGCTGGGAGACGAAGGCAGCAACCGCAGAGGAATGGACTGTGGCGGAGAGCGTGACTTCGGCGGTATACGCATTTACTGCTTCTGAAACAGACAGCGGTACGCAGTTCCGTGTGGTTCTGACTGGAAAAGAGGGAACGGAGCCTTCAACAAGAACCGGTAATGAACTTACGGTGACAGTACATCCGGCACCCGATGCGCCAATTATCACCTCTAATAGTGTAGATAAGAATCCGGCAGTTGTAGGTGATAAGGTGTCTTTTGTCGTAGTAGCTTCTGCAGTTTATGGCGAGTTAAGCTACCAATGGTTGAAAGACGGGCAGGCCATTGAAGGTGCTGTGGAGCGTAATTATACGATTCCTTCTGCAAAAGAAACAGACAGCGGCGAGTACACGGCCGTAGTCACCAACACCAAAATACTGAATGGTCACCCTTATACGGCTGTTCAAAAGAGCGGAATTATTAATTTCAAGGTCCACAATACTCCTGTATCTACACCGCAGCCGACATCGGCTCCAGGGACAGGTACGGGAACTGGTGGGACGACTCCGGCAGCGACAGCAACGCCGCTTCCAAGTCCTACTAGCACAACTTTGACAGTTCCAGCAAGTGCACTCAGTACATCTACTGAGAACGGCAAATTGACGGTAAAGGTGCCGGCAGGCGTTACAGCTATCGAGCTGCCTGTAAATGCAGGTGAGTTGCTAGGGATCCGTCAACTTGAATTGTCCGCTTCGGGAACCACACTTGGTATTGCGCCGGAATTGCTGGTGCAATTGAAGGCTCTGCTTAATGAAGCCCAAGCTTCAGGCAGCAAGATTCAGGTGAAGCTCAGCCCGGAGACTTTGAACATGAGCACACTGAAAGCAGAGCGTGGGGTGGTCTTGCGGGGTACGGGTATGACGTTTGATCTGAGCATCATCGCGGGGAATGGCACATCTAGCCGTCTTCCAAGCTTCAGCAAACCAGTAACCTTACAATGGAGTGCAACAAATACGGATTATAATACTAATTTGCTTGGTTTATATGCTATTGCTGAAGGGGGTTCGCTTACCTATCTCGGCGGAGTGTACGCGAATGGCTTCCTGCAAGGGGAATTTAGCGGAACAGGCAGGCTGGCTGTGCTGGAGTACAATAAATCCTTCGCTGATGTTCCGTCTACTCACTGGGCTGCGGACACTATCCGCCAGCTGGCGGCTAAACATCTGGTACAAGGCACTTCCGAAAATGGATTTGAACCCGCCCGCAGGATTACAAGAGCGGAATTTGTGAAGCTGCTGGCTGGCGTGCTGGGACTGCAAGATCAGGCGGAATTGAAATTTAGTGATGTGCCTTCTGGTGTCTGGTATGAGCAGGACCTGGCGCGTCTGGTCCGGGCAGGTATTGTAGGTGGACGCACTGCTGAGCAGTTCGATCCGAGTGCGAACATCAGCCGCCAGGAGATTGTCACTATGCTAATGCGTGCCTATGTACTGGAGCATGGAGCGCTTCAGTCATCAGCCTCGGCAACATTCACCGATTCCGGTGAGGTAGCAGCCTGGGCGGCAGACAGCGTGAATGCTGCTTCATCACTGGGTCTGGTGAATGGCCGCACGGACGGGAAGTTTGTTCCCGGTGGCTTGGCGACCCGTGCCGAGGCTGCGCAGTTCATCTTGAATTACATCCGGTAGATTATATTGCCTCACCACGGTCTGCCCAAGGAGCCCTTTGCTCCATGGGCAGACTGTCTTTGCTTGGCGGAGGATTGCAAGCTTTTACCAGCCACAGGCAGGAAGCACCTCATGCTATACTTTATTCATAATGACAAGCAGCGAAGCTTAGTCTTCCCCCTGCTGTAGGAGGTTGCTGATGTTTCCGGGGAAATTGTACAGAAAGTATCTGAAGAATAATCTGTTTATGAAAATCATCCTGCTCTTCTCAGTCATTGCCGTGGTCACCATTATCACCTTCTCCTACCTGATGTTCTTGCTCATGTCTCAGGCTGTAGTGCAGCGGCAGATGGAGATTCAGAAACGTACCGTGGAGAGCATCAACAGCTATATTGAGCAGAAATATGACTCTGTACAGTCTATGATGCGGGACGTGTACCGGGACACGGAGCTGACTGCTAATACGTCGTATTTGCTGGAGCATCCGTATGAAGATTACGTGAGGTACCGGCTGGACCGCTATTTCAACGAAAGTAATGCTACGACGGATACCGTGCAGTTTTTTCGCAATCAAGTTGAAGATGATCCTGATATCCGCAGTTTAATGCTCTACAGTGCAGCTGAACAGCAGCTGTATGTCTATAATGACCAAGGCAAATTTCAGATTATTTCCACTAATGCAGCCCACTCTTTCGTACCGGATGCGCTGTATCTGGAGGAGGAAGGGAGTGTCACTGCTCCAAACACTTGGGTCAGTCAGGCGATCTCATCTCCGGAGGGGCCGATGTTTACGGTTCGTACCCCGGTCAATAACAAGATATCACTTCGCAACATTGGTCAGCTTCTAGTCTATTTTGATGCCAGCGAGGTCTGGGGGAGTATGGGCAATTATAAGGATGACTTCAAGGGAAAGATTCTGGTGCTGGCAGCGGATGGGGATGTGTTATTTGATACCTCGGGCACCTATTATGGAAAGCGCTATCCTTATCCCGAGCAGATGAATTCTGCCTATACAGATGGTGAAGAAGTCGGCGGGATGATCATTACTAAGCAGACTCACACCCAAGGCGGATTTACTGTGTTGAGTGCTGTACCTAAGCAGGAATTAGCCGCCACTTATAGGGGATTGCGGAACATGATCTTCATTATCTGCTTGATCTGCCTGTTGTTTGCGATTATTACACCCACTTTATTTATCAATAATTTTGCCAGACGGACTCATAAAATTATCAAGTTCACCCGCAAAGTGAAAAACGGTGACCTGGATGCCCGGATTACCGACGTCAGAGAAGACGAGCTGGGGCAGATCTCCAAGAGCTTCAACGATATGCTGGATGAGCTGAATCTTCATATAGACCGTGTGTTCAAGGCTGAAATCAAGCAAAAACATACCGAAATCGCCGCGCTTGAAGCCAGGGTAAACCCGCATTTTCTCTACAATACCTTGGAGGTGATCCGAATGAGGGCAATCTCTCAAGGAGCTTCAGATGTCGGGGAGATGATCTACAGCTTGTCGGTGTTGTTCAAAAGCTATGTTCACCAGAAACCCAAGCATACGATGAAGGATGAACTAGAGGCCTGCCGTTTATATCTGGAGCTGTTCCGCATCCGTTATAAGGATAAATTCTCTTATACAATGGAATGCGGGAAAGAGCTTACCGGAAGAGTTGTACTCAAAATGTCGCTGCAGCCTATCATTGAAAACTACATTCTACATGGGATGCGAGTGGACAAGAATGATAATCACATCAGTGTGGCTGTGGCCAAGGATGGCCAATATTTGCGTGCGGTAGTTACAGACAATGGGCGGGGGATTGCCCCGGACAGATTGGTCCAGCTCAAAGAAGGTCTTTTGCAGCCAGATGAACAATCGGAATCATTCGGCCTGCGCAGTATTCATGAACGTTTGAAGCTGCTTTATGGCAGTGAGTATGGCATTGAATTACAAAGCGAAGCGGGTACCGGCACAACCGTGACTGTGTATTTTCCCGATCTGGGAGAGGATGATCCAAACCATGTATAAAATTTTCATTGTGGACGACGAGCCTTTTATTATCGAAGGATTATATGACATTGTGGATTGGGCAGCACTGGGGATGGAGATTGTCGGCCACGCCGAGAACGGCCAGGAAGCGCTGGAGTCGTTGCGGTTTGTTCCAGCGGATATTCTAATTACGGATATTTCCATGCCGCTGATGAACGGGCTGGATCTGATCCGGGCCGTACGGGAGATTC
Organism: Paenibacillus sp. FSL H3-0310; assembly: GCF_038002785.1. NCBI lineage: Bacteria > Bacillati > Bacillota > Bacilli > Caryophanales > Paenibacillaceae > Paenibacillus > Paenibacillus sp. FSL H3-0310. The sequence goes on along the minus strand of NZ_JBBODC010000002.1, from coordinate 141,976 downwards.
AGCCGGAGATCAAAGTTGTTATCCTCAGCGGCTATGATGAGTTCGGTTATCTTAAGGAAGGAATGGCGCTCGGCATTGAAAATTATCTGCTCAAGCCTATTAATTTGCAAGAGTTCCGGGCAACATTAGTGACTGCCGCCGAGAAGCTGGGTGTCTCCCGTCAAGAGAGTCAATTCAATGCGCATAGTATTTCCATTCTGCGCGATAATGTGATGTACCGCTGGCTGCGGTGCCAGATTGGGCCGAAGGAATTCAGTGAACGGACTGATTTTCTGGGACTTAGACTAGATAAGCCGCTGGTGCAGGTAGCCCTGCTTCGCCCTGAACAGGACGCTGCCGAGCTATTTCAGGCGGTGGAAGAGGTTGTAGGCGGTAACCCGTCTTTGATTGCATTCCGAGATATGGATGGAGATACCGTGCTGCTGCATCTGCTTAGTGAGTATCAGCAGGGTAAAGAAGCGGTGGAAAGGCTTCATGCGCAGCTGCTGTTATCCCTAACTGGCGGTCCGCCAATGCGTCTGTCCGTAGGAACGGTGGAGGAGATGGAGGAGGCGGCGGCTCAGAGTTATGCCCATGCAAAGATGACTCAGGAATATTTCATGCTGTTTCCAGAGCGGAATTTGCTGCATTATGAGGAAGTTCAGGACAGGCATGAGGTTGCCGTCCAAGGCATGCCGCTGAATTGGGAAGATGATCTCAAGCTGATTATGGCGAAGGATAAGGAAGCGCTGCTGGCGCGGATCCAGGATCATTTTGAGCAGCTGCGGCGGATGGAGGGGATTACACCCGTGCTGCTGCAAGGCATTGCCATGGAATGGTTGATCCGCTTCAAGATGCAGCTGCAGGAGATTCGTCATGTGGAAGAACCGGAGCTTTTCGCAGACGGTTTTGGCCTCATTCGCTCTACAGTTTCCATAAATGAACTGACTCAGATTATTCAGGAAGCCGCTACCATTACGGTAGACGCCTTAGTTCGGGACGTAAAGAGTCCAGTCGTGCAGCAGGTGCTGAATTATATCCATGAGTCCTACAATGAAGATGTGTCACTGAAGACCCTCGGTGCCCAATACCATATTCACCCGGTGTATTTGGGACAGCTGTTCCATAAAGAGGTGAATGAGTCATTCACCGAATATATCAATAAATACCGGATTGAGAAGGCGAAGGAGCTGCTGCGGAATACCTCACTTAAAGTTCATGAAATCGCTCTCAAAGTAGGCTATTGGGAGACCGGCTATTTTTACAAACAATTTAAGAAGCATGTCGGGATATCTCCTACGGAGTACAAAGGGCTTGTCTAGCGGACCGCCGCTGCAAGCTTTTTCTTTATTTTCTACATGATTTATTTAGTTTAGCTTCTGTTTGAAAATGCTTTCATAAATTACAGTAAGGATAGTCCTTGAAGGAGAAAGCTGCTGGTTTAATTCCGGATTAGGCCAGCGATCTTGAGGTAAACAAAGGGGAGGTTATACAGGAATGGGCAACAACAAAAGAAAAAGGTTTTCCCTGTTACTGACATCACTTATGGCATTCTCGCTTGCGCTCAGCGCATGTGGCGGCGATTCAAACAACGCGGCAACTAACAGTTCAGGAGCGGGCGGCGACGGTGCATCATCCGAGAAACCAGTCGAACTGATCTGGTACACGATCGGCGGACCGCAGAAGGATCTGGACCGTGTCGTGGAAGAAGTCAATAAGTACACTAAAGAGAAGATAAATGTCACCCTGAAGATGAATATGATTGATTTTGGTGATTATACACAAAAAATGCAGGTCAAAGTAGCCGCTGGCGAACCCATGGACATTCTCTTTACGTGCTCCTGGGCGTTCGATTATGTGCAAAATGCCCGCAAAGGCGCTTTTATGGAATTGGACAGCCTGCTTAATGAATATGGAAAAGGCATCGTAGACACGATTGATCCGGCGTTCCTGGAAGGCTCCAAGGTAGATGGACATAATTATGCCGTACCTGCCAACAAAGAGCTTCCGGCGCAAGAAGTTTGGCGCTTTAATAAAGAGCTGCTCGACAAATATAACCTCGACATTTCCGGGGTGAACACAATGGAAAGCATTGAACCACTGCTGAAGACGATCAAAGAGAATGAACCGGGCATCACGCCTTACGCTATGGTGAAGGATTTCATGCCAGTGCTGCCGTTCGACTACATCATTGAAAAGATGCCAATGGCTGTTTATATGGACACGAAGGATTACAAGATCGTGAACATTCTGGAAACACCAGAACTCAAAAGCACTCTTGAAACCGTTCGCAAATATTACAAGGCAGGTTATATCTCGCCGGAAGTAGCAACTACAACTTCGGTGGATGATCTCTACAAATCTTCCAACTGGTTCATGGATCGTGCAGCTACCCAGCCGATGGCGGACAATCTGTGGTCGGCAAGCTACGGCTATCCTGTAGTTTCTACGCCAGCTGGCAAACCTTACATCTACAACTGGTCCGTTATGGGTTCGATGCAAGCTATCTCGGCTAACTCCGCATATCCGGAGAAAGCGATGGAGTTCCTGAACCTGCTCAACACCGATCCGGTGCTGCGCAATATGATTGACTCCGGAATCGAAGGCGTGCACTACGAGAAGACTGGTGAGAATTCCATGAAGAACCTGGATGAATCCAAGAACTATGACATGCCAACCTTCTCGCTGGGCAATATCATGATCAACTATTTGAACGAGGGTGACCCTGAGAACAAATGGGAAGAGTTCAAAAAGTTTAATGAATCCGGTGTAAATGCACCGCTGCTTGGTTTTAACTTCGACACTTCCAAGGTGACTACTGAAATCGCTGCGGTTCAGAACGTAAAAGAAGAATACTGGTCACCACTGATGACTGGAACCGTTGATCCTGACGAGTATCTACCGAAAGCTATTGAGAAATTCAAGGCAGCTGGTTTGGACAAAATTATCGCTGAAGCGCAATCGCAAATTGATGCCTGGAAAGCGTCCAACAACAAGTAAAACATCAACGTAAGAGAAGATCGGGGCAGGGGCGTGGCCTCTGACCCGGTCTTTTTTTGAAATATAAGGACATACAGGAGGGATCTAAGTGTGAAGACAATCAGCGGATTTATAAAAAATATTATGAATAACAAGATTATGCTGCTCATGGTTTTACCAGGTGCGCTTTGGTTTCTCTTTTTCTCTTACCTGCCGATGATAGGGACGATTATTGCTTTCAAGGAATACCGCTTTAGCCGCGACGGCTTCTGGGCGAGTATTATCAACAGCAAATGGGTGGGGCTAGACAACTTCAAGTTTTTGTTTACCACCAATGACGCGTACATCATTACCCGCAACACCTTGCTCTACAATGGAGCGTTTATCCTGCTTGGCTTGATCTTGTCGGTTCTGATGGCGATTGTGCTGTCCGAGATTGTGAACAAGAAGCTGGCCAAAGTGTATCAGACCGGCATGTTCCTGCCCTACTTCCTGTCATGGGTCGTTGTCGGCTATTTTGCATTTAGTTTCCTGAGCTCCGAACGCGGGATGCTGAACCAGATCATGGGCTTTTTTGGCGCAGAGTCAATTCAGTGGTACTCGGAAAAAGCCTACTGGCCGTTCATCCTGATCCTAGTCTATCTGTGGAAAGCAGTTGGTTACAACAGCGTAGTTTATCTCGCAGCTATTATGGGGATCGACAAGTCGCTGTATGAAGCGGCGATGATCGACGGAGCTAGTAAGTTCCAACAGATTCGCAATATTACACTGCCGTTGCTGAGTCCAATTATCACGATCATGACCCTGCTGGCCATCGGTAAAATCTTCTACGCCGACTTCGGTCTCTTTTACCAGGTGCCTCGTAATTCCGGTACGCTCTACAGTGTCACGAATGTTATTGATACCTATGTCTATCAAGGCCTCAAAACAACGGGTGAGATTGGTATGAGCACTGCCGCAGGTCTGTATCAATCGGTTGTCGGCTTTACGCTAGTGATGACCTCTAACTATATTGTCCGCAAATACAACAAGGATAGCGCTTTGTTCTAGAACCTCATGAAAGGAGTGGGCCATATGTCTTCCATTACTAAGACTAAAAAAGAACGTGATTTCCACCATCTCTCGACGCCCTGGAATATCACTTTTAATCTGATAGCCGGCATCTTTGCGTTTCTGTGCGTGTTTCCGTTTCTGTTCGTCGTGATCATCTCCTTCACCGATGAGGTGGCGCTGGCGCGGGATGGCTATAAGCTGATTCCGGCAAAATGGAGTCTCGGCGCATACCGTTATGTGTTTGAATCCGGAGATATGCTGCTGCGTTCTTATGGTGTGACGATTTTTGTAACGGTGATAGGGACGATTATCAGCCTTTTGTTTATCGCTTTTTATGCGTATGCCATTTCCCGGAAAAGCTTCCGTTACCGCAATTTTTTCTCGTTCTTCGCGTTTTTTACCATGCTGTTCAACGGTGGACTTGTGCCGACTTATATTATCGTTACGCAGTTTCTAAGCCTGAAGGATACGATCTGGGCGCTGATTTTGCCGCTGGCGGTGAATGCTTTTTACATTATGATTCTGCGCACCTTCTACAGCACGAGTGTGCCTGATGCCATTATCGAATCCGGCAAAATCGACGGGGCGGGCGAGTTCCGTATCTTCCTGAAATTGGTGTTGCCTTTATCACTGCCCGGTCTGGCTACGATTGCTTTGTTCAGCACCCTCGGCTATTGGAATGACTGGTTCAATGCGCTGCTGTACATCGACAACCCGAATTTAGTCCCGCTGCAATCGATGCTGATGCGGATCGAGACCAGTATGCAGTTTATTTTGCAGAACTCCCAGAACAGTTCGCTCAGTCTGGAAGCTCTTCGCTCCATGCCGCAGGATACATCGCGGATGGCGATGGTCGTGCTGGCGACAGGACCGATTATTTTTGCCTATCCGTTCTTCCAGCGTTATTTCATTCAAGGTCTTACCGTAGGGGCTGTTAAGGAATGAGTTATACAAACCCGAATTTACCTGCTGAAGAACGGGCGGAGCATCTGCTCGGACTGATGACTTTGGAAGAGAAGGCCGGTCAGCTGATTCAGCCTTTTGGCTGGCAGGCCTATGAACATAGAGACGGTAAGATGACCTTGACAGAAAGCTTCAAGGAGAAGGTTGCCGGGGGCGGCGTTGGTTCGCTTTACGGGATGTTGCGCGCTGACCCGTGGACCGGTGTGACGCTGGCTACTGGCCTGTCTCCGCGTGAAGGTGCGGAAGCGGTGAATACGCTCCAGCGGTATGTGCTGGAGCATTCGCGGCTGGGCATTCCGGTATTGATCGGCGAGGAATGCTCGCATGGCCACATGGCGATCGGGGCCACCGTATTCCCGGTGCCCCTGTCGCTCGGCAGCTCCTGGAATGTAGAGCTGTATCGTGAGGTCTGCCGCGCCGTAGCGCTGGAGACACGCAGTCAGGGCGGCGCGGTTACGTATTCGCCGGTGCTGGATGTGGTGCGCGATCCCCGCTGGGGCCGCACCGAGGAGTGCTTCGGCGAGGACGCTTACCTGATCAGCGAGATGGCGGTTGCGGCTGTTGAAGGTCTGCAGGGGGAATCCTTGCAGAGCGGCGGCAGCGTGGGGGCTACGCTGAAGCATTTTGTGGGATACGGCAGCTCAGAAGGCGGCCGGAATGCCGGACCTGTGCACATGGGCTGGCGTGAACTGCTGGAAGTGGATCTGCTGCCCTTCAAAAAAGCGGTCGAAGCGGGTGCAGTCTCCATTATGCCTGCTTATAACGAAATAGACGGCGTGCCTTGCACGACAAATACAGAGCTACTAGAGGATATACTCCGCGAAGCTTGGGGATTTGAGGGTCTAATCATTACCGACTGCGGAGCTATAGAGATGCTGGCCTCTGGCCATGATGTGGCTGAAGATGGCATGGATGCAGCAGTGCAGTCACTGGAAGCCGGCATCGACATGGAGATGTCCGGAGAGATGTACGGCAAATACCTGGTGGATGCCGTTCGTGAAGGCAAGCTGGACCCGGCACTGCTGGATCGGGCGGTCCGCCGTGTGCTGACGCTCAAGTTCAGGCTGGGCCTGTTCGAGCAACCATTCGCTGATCCCGATGCGGCTGAACGCGTCATCGGCAGCAAAGCGCATCAAGAGCTGGCCCGGCAAGTGGCGGGCGAGAGCATCATCCTGCTGAAAAATGAAGCAGGTGTGCTGCCATTGTCCAAGACCGCCGGCACGATCGCCGTCATTGGCCCTAACGCCGATGCCGGGTATAACCAGCTCGGCGATTATACCTCACCGCAGCCTCCGGCTAAGGTAGCGACCGTGCTCAGCGGCATCCGCAGCAAGCTGGCTGCAGAGCCGGAGCGGGTGCTCTATGCACCGGGCTGCCGGATCAAAGGCGATTCGCGCGAAGGTTTTGAAGCCGCGCTCGCTTGTGCAGAGCAGGCTGATACCGTTGTTATGGTCGTCGGCGGCTCCAGTGCACGCGATTTCGGGGAAGGCAGTATCGATCTCAAGACAGGCGCGTCCAAGGTGACGGAGAATGCCTGGAATGATATGGACTGCGGCGAAGGCATTGACCGGGTGTCATTGACCCTGTCGGGAGTGCAGCTGGAACTGATCCAGCAGGTTCATCAGCTCGGCAAACCTGTGATCGTTGTTTATATTAACGGCCGTCCGGTGAGTGAGCCTTGGATTGACGAGCATGTACATGCCATTCTGGAAGCCTGGTATCCAGGCCAAGAAGGCGGGCACGCTGTTGCGGATATCCTGTTCGGCGATGTGAACCCGTCCGGGAAGCTGACTGTATCCGTGCCGAAGCATGTGGGCCAGCTCCCGGTCTATTACAACGGTAAACGTTCCCGTGGCAAAAGATATCTGGAGGCCGATTCCCAGCCTCAATATCCGTTCGGCTTCGGGCTTAGCTACACTGAATTTACGTACTCCGGGTTGAAGGTGGAGCCGGAAGTAATTGCGGCTGGGGAGACGGCTACAGTTTCCGTGGACGTTCAGAATACAGGAGACCGTGAGGGCGCAGAGGTGGTGCAACTGTATATTTCCGATGTCGCCAGTAAGGTCACCCGTCCTGCCAGGGAATTGAAGGCTTTTGACAAAATCAAGTTGGCTCCGGGTGAGAAGCAAACCGTGTTGTTCACGGTAGGGTCGGAGCAATTGCAATATATCGGACCGGATTTAAGACCTGTTGTAGAGCCAGGAGCGTTTAAAGTGCTGGTGGGTAAGCATGTAAATGATACACTGAGCACCGATTTGACGGTGAGGGGGTAAAGACATGGAACGCATTAAACGCTTCATCCGCGAGCTCTCCGAGCAGCAATGGCTAGAGGTGCAGGAATTGCGCGATTGGGAGATTCTGTCCTCGGTGTATCAATTGCCGGGACAGTATGACAAGCTGCAGCCTTATAAGGACGGCAGCAATTATGATCTGTTCCCGAGTGTGCAAGGAACGACCTATTTCTTCCGCCGTACTTTGGAGATTCCGGCTAACTGGCTGCCGGGCCACATCGGGCTGATTTTTGCTTCAGGTGGGGAAGGGCTGCTGCGGGTGAACGGTGAATCGCGGCAAGGACTTGACCGCAATCATACCTTTGTGACCCTGACAGGTGATCCATCTGGCCGTCCGTTGGACCTGGAAATCGAACTCTTCGATCCGGTCCCCGAGCCGGTGGACCCATTAAATCAACAGGCGGTGATCCAGCCGCCGATTCGGATGATCCACAGCCAGCTGGTGCTGGTGAATAGACCTGTGCAGAGTCTAATGTACACGGCAGTAGTGATTCGCGATTCGGCAATTCTGCTGCCTGAGCAGGACCAGCGCCGTAAGCGGATGCTGGAAGCTTTGTATGTGGCAATGGATCAATTCGTTGGCCTTACCACGCAGGAGATGCGCGAGGGTGGTGAGATTTCGCGAATCGAGCAGAAGCTGCGGGGCAGAGTCGGGGAGATCGGCGGTCATGCCGAAGGAACAATCCACATGGTGGGCCAGTCCCATATCGATATTGCCTGGCTGTGGCCTGCGCGCGAGACCGTGCGCAAGACGAGCCGGACGTTCTCGACGGTGAATGCCCTGATGGACGAATATCCTGACTATCAATATGCGCAGAGCCAGCCGCTGCTGTTCGAATATTTGAAAGACAATGACCCGGTACTCTATGAGAAGGTCAAGGCACGCATCCGTGAAGGACGCTGGGAACTGGTCGGTGGGATGTGGATCGAACCGGATCTGAACATTCCGAGCGGAGAATCGTTGATGCGGCAAATGCTATATGGTCAACGCTTTTATCTCGAAGAGTTCGGGCGCACCTCGCAGATTGAGTGGCTGCCGGATACCTTCGGCTACTGCGCTTCTCTGCCGCAGATTCTGCAGCATGGTGGCATCAAATATTTTATGACCACCAAGCTGGGCTGGAATGACACAAATGTCTTCCCTTACGATCTGTTCCATTGGGTCGGCATTGACGGCACGCCGATGTTGTCTTACCTGAATCATGGGGTCAATGAGAATACGCTGCCCAAAGATGTGCATGAACACTATCAGTCCTTCCGCGAAAAAGATAAACATAATGAGCAGATGCTGCTCTATGGGCATGGTGACGGCGGCGGCGGGGTCACCCGCGAGATGCTGGAATATATCCAGCGTGCCGAGCTAATGGTCGGCCAGCCGGAGAGTAAATACAGTAATGCCGCGGATTTCTTCGCAGGCATTACACGCTGTCAGCCGCAGCTGCCGCAGTGGCGGGGCGATCTGTATCTGGAGCTGCACCGCGGCACCTACACTACGCACGGCCGCAACAAGCGGAACAACCGCAAGGCGGAAGTGTTGTACCGTGAAGCGGAGCTGTGGCAGACATTAGCTTCGCCGCAGCTGGACACGGAGCAACATGCCGTAGTTGCCGGGCAGCTGCATCAGGGCTGGAAGCTGATTTTGTTGAACCAGTTCCATGATATTATTCCGGGCTCGGCGATTACCGAAGCTTACGAGACCTCGGAGAAGGAATACGCAGAGGTATTTGAGCTTGGCCGTGATGCGCTTCAGCCGGGGCTTGCGGCATTGGCCGGGAACATTAACACGACAGGCGAAGGTACACCTTACATTGTTTTTAATGGTTTGGGTTGGATGCGGGATGCCGTGGTCGAACTTGCCCTCAATGAAGAAGGAGTCGCTAGCGGAAACTTTGCGGTGTATGGCGAGGATAACGTACTGCTGGAAGCAGATGTCCTGACGGAGGAGACAGCAGTTTCTGGTGTCTCGGTTCTCGTTCCGGAGATTCCAGCCTTTGGTTACAAAACGATCTGGATTCGTGATCTGTCTCAGAACACATCCGTTGAAAATAATGCAGAATCTGCCGCTGCTGAACATAATCAAACAGCTGTAGGAGCTGTTCCCTTCGGCGACCGTTGGGAGACGGACTATTATCGTATTACCTTTAACGAGCGGGGAGAAATCACCAGTCTTTTTGATAAAAAAGGAAACCGGGAGATCGTAAAATCCGGTGAGCCGGCGAACCGCTTCCACTTTTTCCACGACCGTCCGACGCTTTGGGATGCCTGGGACATTGACAACCGTTATGAAGCCCAACCCGCCGGGGAGGCTGAACTTATAGAAAAGGCAGTGATCCGCACTGGTGCGGTGCAGGATATTTTGCGCTTCCGCTGGAAGCTGGGCCAATCCGAGATTACTCAGGATATGATTCTACATCACCATAATCCCCGGATTGATTTCCAGACGCATGTGAGCTGGAACGAAGCCCATAAGCTGCTTAAGGTAGGGTTTCCGATTGATGTTGTGACGGATAAGGCGACTTACGAGATTCCATTTGGTGCGCTGGAACGTCCGACCCACCGCAACACCAGCTGGGAGCAGGCGCAGTATGAGGTTTGCGGGCACCGTTTTGCCGATGTATCCGAACGTGGATATGGCGTCAGTCTGCTGAATGATTGCAAATACGGCTATGACATCCAAGGCAGTACCATTCGCTTGTCGCTCCTGCGCGCGCCGAAATGGCCGGATGCTACTGCGGATCTCGGCGAGCACGACTTCACCTATTCGCTATATCCGCACCGTGGGGATTGGCGGGAGGCTCATACTGTTCGCCGTGCAGCAGAGCTAAATCATGAGCTGTATACTTTTGCCGCTTCATCAACACAGGGGCAGCTGCCGCCAACAGGCTCATTTATTGGATTCTCCGGTGAGCATGTGGTGCTGGATACGATTAAGCCATCCGAGGACGGGCAGGGGACTGTTCTCCGTTTCTACGAATCCTCGGGAGGCCGTGAGCAGGTTCAGCTCCAATGGCAGCATCCAGTTCAGAGCGTCTACCTGTCCAATGCTCTGGAAGAGCAGCTGGAACTGATCGAACATACGGCTGGCGGTGAATTGGAACTTCACTTTGCCCCTTACGAGATCAAAACAATTTACATCAGAAATTAAATAATCACATCACAGATGCAAAGGAGCATATCTCACTTGGAACAATTCCGATTACCCAAAATAGCAATGCCCCAGCTGCCGCTGCCGCAGGCTGTGCAAGAAGTACTTGCCGAAGCAGAGGAGAAGCTGGCACATCGCCCGAAGCTGTTGCAGCTGTTCAAGAACTGTTTTCCGAATACGCTGGAGACGACGACTAAACTGCTGGATGACGGAACCACCTTTGTGATTACCGGCGATATTCCGGCCTCCTGGCTGCGTGATTCAGTGGAGCAGGTAATTCAATACGTGCCTCTGGCCAAAAACGATCCCGATCTCCAGCGCATTATCGGCGGTCTTATCAAACGCCATATTCAGTATATTCATATCGATCCTTACGCCAATGCATTTAATGAGTCGGCCAATGACTGGCACTGGAACACTACGGATGTGACCGAGATGTCGCCATGGGTGTGGGAGCGTAAATTTGAGATTGATTCGTTATGTTTTGTTGTGCGCCTCGCTTATACCTACTGGAAAGAGACGGGCCTGACTGATTTCTTCGACGCTGGGTTCAAGTCGGCCATGCGCCAGATTTTCGATTTGTTCAAAAGAGAGCAGCGGCATTTCGAGCAGTCTCCGTACCGGTTCAGCCGCAATAACGGCATTCCGGAAGATTCTCTGCGCAATAGCGGTCTCGGCATGCCGGTGAACTATACCGGAATGATCTGGTCGGGCTTCCGGTCGAGCGATGATGCCTGTGATTTCCACTACAACATTCCTGGCAATATGTTCGCTGTTGTCGCGCTGCGCCAGATGCAGGAATTCGCGGAGTGGGTCTTCCGCGATCTAGACTTCCTGGCTGAACTTAAAGAGCTGGAATTTGAAGTGGATCATGGCATCAAGCTCTATGGCATTTATCGCCATCCGGAGTTTGGTCCGATTTATGCTTATGAGACCGACGGCTTCGGCAATTACTGCCTAATGGACGATGCGGGAACGCCCGGACTGATCTCCATTCCGTATCTGGGTTACGCTTCGGCGGATGATCCCATCTACCAGAACACCAGACGTTTCGCATTGAGCAAAGAAAATCCGTTCTATTATGAAGGCACAGCTGCCAAAGGGATCGGCAGCCCGCACACTCCGGAGAATTATATCTGGCATATGGCGTTGTCTATGCAGGGCATTACGGCTCAGACTGCCGAAGAGAAGCTGGGACTGATTGCCATGCTGGAAAGTACGGATGCCGGAACCGGATATATGCATGAAGGCTTCCATGTGGATGATCCTAGTGTATTTACCCGCAGCTGGTTTGCATGGTCGAACAGTTTGTTCTCGCAGCTTGTCTATCGGGCGATGAAGGAAGGTATTCTGTGAGCGGGGGCCGTATCATCCTGTTCGCGGACCCGTCTTTTCCCGGGTATACCGCAGCGGGCGGACTGACAGCGGAACAGGCACAGTCTATAGGAATACATCATACTGACCCTCCTGTTCATGCAGCAAAGCTGGCCGAAACGCTGGACAGCGCCAAGGCCGGGGACTGCTTCGTTAGCTTCCATGCTCCATACTTCCCAAAGGAAGCTTGGCCTTCCATCGTCGCTTATTTGAGCAGAGGCGGCAGCTTGATCAGCATTGGCGGTGCCCCGTTTAAGCATCCAGTCCGCCTAGTCGCTGAAGAGTGGCGGATCGAAGCTGAGCAGACTGCCTATCACCGCCAGCTGCATATCCATGAAGCGCTGCAGGTGAGCAGCGCAGATCGCATACAGCAGCATGTCGCGCTTAGAGACATTCCGCTCTTCGTAGGCGATGAGCAGCTGCTGGCTCTGGCGGATACCTGGAACCTGGTGCCGCATGTCACTAAAAGCAGTGACCTGCCGGAGCAGATGGGTTCCAGTGGACCCATGGACACGCGGATCTACCCGCTGCTTAAGGGCATTACCGCCGCCGGGCGGGAAGTTTCAGCTCCAGCTGTGCTGTGGGAGCATATCGGCGGGCCTTTTGCCGGTGGCCGTTGGATCTTCATCGGCCAACCGCTTACGCCTGATTTCTGGAATCAAGGCGGAACGGAAGCATTAACCCGCTGGGCAACCTTTGCCGCTCGGGGAGTAACAGAGCTGTGGCTGAAGCCTAACTATGCTTCTTATGAAGAAGGCGAGCGGCCGCTGCTGTTTTTGCAGGGTCAGCGGCTAAGCCGTAGCCAATCGTCACCGACATCAGCGCAGTGGACCCTGAACATCACTCTGAACAAAGACGGGGAGTCTATCCCATGTTTCACTCACGAGTGCAAGCTTGAGGTCAGTCGCGAGCTGAACTTCCTACGTGTACCGCTTGCTATAAAAATTCAACCTGGCCTGTATCATCTTTCTTGCCATGCTGTATCGGAAGAAGGCGAAGTGCGGATGTTGCGTCAAGGCTTTTGGGGATATGACGTGGGCCTGTTATCGCAGGGGGAACCGATTAAGGCTGGAAGAGATTATTTTATCAAAGACGGTCAGCCTTTACCTGTTGTCGGCATGACTTATATGACCTCTGACGTAGCGCGGAAGTTTCTATTCCTGCCAAATGCTGATGTCTGGGATCGGGATATGGCACAGATGCGGAAGGCAGGCATCAACTGGATTCGTACCGGCATCTGGACAGCCTACCGCAATATTATGCAGGTAGACGGTCATGCCTCGGAAGAAGTGCTGCGGGCGATTGATGCTTTTCTACTGACTGCGAAGCGGCATGAGCTGCAGGTAACCTTTACGTTCTTCTCCTTTACACCGGAGACTTGGGAAGGGACGAATCCTTATCTCGATCCGCGCAGTGTAGAAGCGCAAAAACGGTTCATCCGCTCCATCATCGCACGGCATCGCACGACAACCCATGTGGATTGGGATTTGATCAATGAACCGTCAATGTTCGATCCGCCGCGGATTTTCTCGGACGGACCGAGCTCGGCGCGAGATAAATATGAACACGCTGCTTTCTCTGCTTGGCTGGAAGAACGCCATGGTGATATAACTTTGCTGCAAGAGCGCTGGAATATGACGCCGCTGGAATTGCCGGATTTTGCGGCTGCACAACCTCCTGAGCGAGAAGAGATTAACTTTAGTGTGCAGGATATTCATTCCGGGAAGCGCGGCACACGTTGGCTCGACTACTGCCTGTTCTCCATGGACATGCACAACGTATGGGCAAGGGAGCTTAGCGGGACTATCAAGGAACTCTGCCCAGATCATTTAGTGACCGTAGGGCAGGATGAGGCTTTAGGTGCCCAACGGCCATCGCCGTTCTTTTATGAGCGCGATGTCGATTACACCACTGTTCACAGCTGGTGGTTGAATGACAATCTGCTCTGGGATGGAATTTTTGCCAAAACCCATCATAAACCGAACCTCATTCAGGAGACCGGCATCATGTACGTAGAGACGCCAGACGGACGGGCTAAACGCAGTGAGGAAGAATTGCGGGCCATGCTGGAGCGCAAATATGCCTATGCGTTTGCTTCTGGAGGTGCCGGGGCTGTGCAATGGATCTGGAACACGAACTTTTATATGGATAATGCCAATGAATCACAGATCGGTGCGCTGCGGGCCGATGGGACTGAGAAGCCGGAAGCGGATGTGTCTTATGATTTTGGGCGGTTCATCGGCGAAGCCGGGGGATTATTTGACGGGCGGAAGCTGGAAGAGATTGCCGTGGTTTTCCCTTACTCTAATGACTTCTCTAACCGGAAGCTCGCCTATGATGCGACTACCCGCCTGACGCGGATCTTATCTAATCAGCTTCATTTGCCTTTCCGCGCCGTATCGGAATACGATCTGGCTCCGCTGGAGGCAGAGCCGGCTAAGTTGATTCTCCTGCCGAGTGTGCACAATCTGGATAATGACGCCCTTCAGCAATTGCTGGACATAGTGGAGCGTACAGGTGCCGTTCTGCTCATTACTGGAGCATTGGGGGTTGATGCGTATTGGCAGCCTTCGGATCGTATGGACGCAATAGTAGGAGCCCGTAAACTTGGTAACATGCGCCGTGAGGAGCAGCTTCTATTGAACGGACGCAAGTTTGCGGTGTCCTATGGACAGAAGCGAATCGCGGAGCTAGTCAAAGAAACGCCAGCAAATGCAGATGTTGATTCGTCTAGCTCAGGTGGTGTGGGTGATCACCTCATCGAACGCCAGCTTGGTATAGGTCGCCTGATCTGGTGCCCGCTACCTTTAGAACTGAATGACCGCGACGAGCCGATCGCCGCGCTCTACCAATATGCTGCACAAGCCGCAGGTATCGAAACCGGGCTGGAATGGATCAGCGGGGGAGACCTGCCAGGTGTGTACGGGCGAAAGCTTGCTTTTGCAGAAGGTTCATTGTATATCTTCGTATCTGAATACGCCTGGGATGCCGGACTTGAAATAAAAGATCCTACAACTGGAGCTCATTACTCATTTTTACTGGAGAAAGAACGTTCGGTGTTGTTTGCAGCAGATTCAGCGGGCAAGCTGGTAGCTGTCTACAGACCTGAAAAGGTTAACATTACGCTTAATAAATGCTGAAGAACTGAGGTGTACACACAGATGACCCACACAACAACCAAAACAGCCCATATCGTGTCCCATACTCACTGGGACCGTGAATGGTATCTACCCTATGAGAAACACCACGTCCGTCTGGTTCAGCTGGTGGATGCACTGCTTGCGAAGCTGGACGGAGATTCCGCCTTCCGCAGTTTTTACCTCGATGGGCAAACCATTATTCTGGAGGATTATCTTCAGGTTCGGCCAGAGAACAAAGAGAAGCTGGAGAAGTATATCCGGGATGGGCGAATCTTGATTGGACCTTGGTACATTTTGCAGGATGCATTCCTGACGAGCGGCGAGGCAAATGTGCGGAATATGCAGATCGGCCATCAGGATGCCGAGAAATACGGTGAGCCTTCCAAAATCGGTTATTTTCCTGATACCTTTGGATTGGTCGGACAGACTCCGCAGCTGATGTTGCAGTCAGGGATTACGAATGCTTTTTTTGGACGCGGGGTGAAGCCTACGGGATTTAACAACACTGTATCGGATGCAGGTTATGAGTCCTCTTTCTCCGAGCTGATCTGGGAAGGACCGGATGGATCCAAAATTCTCGGTATCCTATTTGCCAACTGGTATTCTAACGGCAATGAAGTTCCTGTTGAGGAAGGTGCGGCTCGGGAATTCTGGGACCGTAAGCTTGCTGATGCAGAGAAGTATGCTTCAACGGGGGAGTTATTGTTCATGAACGGGTGCGACCACCAGCCTCTGCAATTGGATTTGCCGGAAGCTATCCGCACCGCCGAAAAGCTATACCCTGAAGTGAAGTTCGTGCATTCAAATTTCCCGGACTATCTGCAAGCCTTGGATCAGCAATTATCCTCGGGTCAGCAGGAGCTCTCCACCGTTACAGGGGAACTGCGCAGCCAGCGTACAGACGGATGGGGCACCTTAGTGAACACAGCCTCAGCCCGGGTTTATTTGAAGCAGATGAACCAGCTGGGCCAGACTCTTTTGGAAAAAGTAGCCGAGCCGCTGGCCTCCATCGCCCGCCTGTCCGGACAGGACTACCCGCACCATCTATTCACCTATGCCTGGAAGACGCTGATGCAGAACCATCCGCATGACAGTATCTGTGGTTGTAGTGTGGATGAAGTGCATCGTGAGATGGTAACTCGTTTTGATAAAAGCCGGCATGTTGCTGAGAGCATCATAGATGACAGTGCTAAGTTTATCGCAGATCAAGTGGAGACTTCTGGCTTTTCCGCATACGGGGAAGATGCAGTTCCTTTTATAGTGATGAATACCACGGGGTGGAAGCGTACGGGAACGGTAACTATAGAGCTGGATGCTGAACGGTTATATCTGCGCGAGGGTTATCCTTTGGATGAGACCGCCCGCAGAATGCTGGCTGTTGATTTGTCCGGCAGGATTCTCGTCGATCACACAGGGGAGGAATTAGCGTCTACAGTGGAAGATCTGGGTTTAAGCTTTGGTTATGATCTGCCTGATGACCAATTCCGCCAGCCGTATATGTGCCGCAAGGTGAGACTTACTTTTGAAGCACGCAATGTGCCTGCACTTGGGCTCTGTACTTACGCTTGGGTACAATCAACTACGGAATCCACTCAGGAAAGCTCTTTAATAGAAGGAGAGCGCAGCTTGGAGAATGCATCTCTCAAGGTAGTTGTTGCTGAGGATGGTTCATTTACGTTATTGGATAAGCATAGCGGTACCACTTATCGTGAGTTGGGGATTTACGAGAATACCGGAGATGTAGGCAATGAATACATGTACAAGCAGCCAGAAGGTGAACAAGCGCTGACGACCAAAGGCCAGCCTGCAGTTATTAAGGTGATTGAAGACTCTCCCTTCCGTGCGGCCATTGAGATCCGAATAGATTGGGAGATTCCGGCTTCGGCGGATGACACCTTGGAGGCGGAACAGCGTGCACTTGTGTATTATCCTGAGCGTAAAGCGCAGCGGAGTGTAAATACGGTGGTTTTGAAGCTTCGTACCGTCGTATCGCTGGAGCGGGAAGGCAAAGGTGTGCATATTGAATCCACAATTAATAACCAAGCCAAGGATCACCGGATACGAATGCTGTTCCCGACCGATCTGTCTACCGATGTGCATCGTGTGGATTCTATGTTTGAAGTGGCTACCCGAGATAATAATCCAGCACCAGAATGGGCAAATCCGAGCAACACTCAACATCAGCAATCCTTTGTGGATGTCAGCAATGGCGATGTAGGACTTACGGTAGCCAATCAGGGATTGAACGAATATGAGGTTCTGCGGGATGGACGCAATACTATTGCCGTCACCTTGCTACGCAGCGTAGGGGAATTGGGGGATTGGGGCTGGTTCCCAACACCGGAAGCTCAGTGCCTGGGCGAATATACAGCACAACTGGAGCTGATTCCTCATTCTGGTGAGGGAAGTGAACAGCGGGCATTTACAGAGGCCTATCAATTCCAGACTCCTTGGACGGTATGTCAGACCGGCCTGCATAGCGGGAAGTTGAACTCTGGATATACCCCATTGGTTTGGGAGGGAGACAACATGGCCTTCTCATCCATGAAAATGAACGGAACTTCCGGCGACTTGTTTTTGCGTTGGTACAATATGTCCGCTCAGCAGACAGAGTTGCAACTGAAAGTGAACAGTCCTCAAGAGTATTTATTTAAAAGCAATATCTTAGAGCAGCCTAACCCTGCTTTACAAGGAGTAACGTCTTCGGTTCACCACTTAGAGGTCGGACCATCTGAGATTGTAACTGTAGGTGCGAAATTAAGCTTCTAGGTAAAAAGATGCCCCGGCGCTTCCCTGCCAGGGCATCTTTTGATTTACTTTCTTCTATAAGACTTGTGCCAATCTTGAATGGCCTCTTGGCGGGAGGGGAATCTCATCTGGATCCAATTGTTTGTTTCCCATTCATGAATCGCCTGCTGTTTAGTTTGGTAAAAGCTGTAGTCGCAAATGTTCCAGCTGTTATACAGTTTCTGATACCATTTCCCTTTAGGGATGTCGCCAGGGTAACGGCGGACGGCTTTATTGGCTTGTTTTTTAGCCCATGATGAACCATCTTTCTGTTGGTCGCTGCACACGGGTTGCTTTTTCACACTTCTGCTCATTGATTCTCCAACCTCCTTTTAGAGGGAAGCTAGAGATCATGCAAGGTCTTTATATGAATCACCTCTTTGCCAAAAAATAATGGAATTGATACCTATGTATGAAGGGGCTCTGATGTTAAATAGATAGACGCGGAAAAGGGGAATACGGTTGCGATACAATTGCGGAGAAGTATGTGTTTAGTTTTTTAAAATAAAGCTTGCAATGGATCTCTATACATGATATATTCTAAGTCCGGCCAAGAAGTACGCATGCCGAGCTCGAAAAAGAAGTTGAAAAAAGAGCTTGACATTAAATAGCCGAACATGATATAGTATAAGAGTTGCTGCTGAGACATTAAACGGCGCCAACGAGAACTTGATCTTTGAAAACTGAACAACGAGTGAGTAGGAAATCACGTAAGTGAAATCCAAATTAGAGAATTAATTTTCTCGTCAGATGTTTCAAAATGAGCATATCGCTCTTTTCAATACTAATTGGAGAGTTTGATCCTGGCTCAGGACGAACGCTGGCGGCGTGCCTAATACATGCAAGTCGAGCGGAGTTATTTTGAAAGCTTGCTTTCAAAATAACTTAGCGGCGGACGGGTGAGTAACACGTAGGCAACCTGCCCTTCAGACTGGGATAACTACCGGAAACGGTAGCTAATACCGGATAATTTCTTTTTTCTCCTGAGAGAAGAATGAAAGACGGAGCAATCTGTCACTGAGGGATGGGCCTGCGGCGCATTAGCTAGTTGGTGGGGTAACGGCCCACCAAGGCGACGATGCGTAGCCGACCTGAGAGGGTGAACGGCCACACTGGGACTGAGACACGGCCCAGACTCCTACGGGAGGCAGCAGTAGGGAATCTTCCGCAATGGGCGAAAGCCTGACGGAGCAACGCCGCGTGAGTGATGAAGGTTTTCGGATCGTAAAGCTCTGTTGCCAGGGAAGAACGTCCGGTAGAGTAACTGCTACCGGAGTGACGGTACCTGAGAAGAAAGCCCCGGCTAACTACGTGCCAGCAGCCGCGGTAATACGTAGGGGGCAAGCGTTGTCCGGAATTATTGGGCGTAAAGCGCGCGCAGGCGGCTATTTAAGTCTGGTGTTTAAACCTTGGGCTCAACCTGAGGTCGCACTGGAAACTGGGTGGCTTGAGTACAGAAGAGGAAAGTGGAATTCCACGTGTAGCGGTGAAATGCGTAGATATGTGGAGGAACACCAGTGGCGAAGGCGACTTTCTGGGCTGTAACTGACGCTGAGGCGCGAAAGCGTGGGGAGCAAACAGGATTAGATACCCTGGTAGTCCACGCCGTAAACGATGAGTGCTAGGTGTTAGGGGTTTCGATACCCTTGGTGCCGAAGTTAACACAGTAAGCACTCCGCCTGGGGAGTACGGTCGCAAGACTGAAACTCAAAGGAATTGACGGGGACCCGCACAAGCAGTGGAGTATGTGGTTTAATTCGAAGCAACGCGAAGAACCTTACCAGGTCTTGACATCCCTCTGAATCCACTAGAGATAGTGGCGGCCTTCGGGACAGAGGAGACAGGTGGTGCATGGTTGTCGTCAGCTCGTGTCGTGAGATGTTGGGTTAAGTCCCGCAACGAGCGCAACCCTTAACTTTAGTTGCCAGCAGGTAATGCTGGGCACTCTAGAGTGACTGCCGGTGACAAACCGGAGGAAGGTGGGGATGACGTCAAATCATCATGCCCCTTATGACCTGGGCTACACACGTACTACAATGGCCGGTACAACGGGAAGCGAAGCCGCGAGGTGGAGCCAATCCCATCAAAGCCGGTCTCAGTTCGGATTGCAGGCTGCAACTCGCCTGCATGAAGTCGGAATTGCTAGTAATCGCGGATCAGCATGCCGCGGTGAATACGTTCCCGGGTCTTGTACACACCGCCCGTCACACCACGAGAGTTTACAACACCCGAAGTCGGTGGGGTAACCCGCAAGGGAGCCAGCCGCCGAAGGTGGGGTAGATGATTGGGGTGAAGTCGTAACAAGGTAGCCGTATCGGAAGGTGCGGCTGGATCACCTCCTTTCTATGGAGAATCGTTCTCTGCAATGAGGACATTCAAATCGGAAGCTAAGCTTCCAAAACTCAGGTTTAGGCCTGTTACTCACTCGTTGCTCAGTTTTGAGAGTTTAAGCTCTCAAGTAAGACTTGATCCTTGAAAACTGGATACTGAAACGAATTTGCGTTTTAGAACATCTTTTAGCAACTTGTGCAAACAAGTAAATGTTATTAGTGAGATTTTTCTTTGGAAGAATCAAGGTTAAGCTAATAAGAGCACACGGAGGATGCCTAGGCGCCAGGAGCCGACGAAGGACGTGGCGAACAACGAAACTGCCTCGGGGAGCTGTAAGCAAGCTTTGATCCGGGGGTGTCCGAATGGGGAAACCCAGCTGTGGTAATTCGCAGTTACTCATTTCTGAATACATAGGAAATGTAGAGGCAGACCAGGGGAACTGAAACATCTAAGTACCCTGAGGAAGAGAAAACAATAGTGATTCCGTCAGTAGCGGCGAGCGAACGCGGAACAGCCTAAACCTAAGAGCTTGCTCTTAGGGGTTGTGGGACGTCTCACATGGAGTTACAAAGGAATATGGTAGGTGAAGAGGTCTGGAAAGGCCCGCGATAGAGGTAAAAGCCCTGTAACCTAAACTGTATTCTCTCCGAGACGGATCCCGAGTAGTGCGGGGCACGTGAAACCCCGTATGAATCCAGCAGGACCATCTGCTAAGGCTAAATACTACCTGGCGACCGATAGTGAAACAGTACCGTGAGGGAAAGGTGAAAAGCACCCCGGAAGGGGAGTGAAATAGAACCTGAAACCGTGTGCTTACAAAAAGTCAGAGCCCTATTAATGGGTGATGGCGTGCCTTTTGTAGAATGAACCGGCGAGTTACGTTTAACATGCAAGGTTAAGCCGAGAAGGTGGAGCCGCAGCGAAAGCGAGTCTGAATAGGGCGAATTAGTATGTGGACGTAGACCCGAAACCGTGTGATCTACCCCTGTCCAGGGTGAAGGTGCGGTAACACGCACTGGAGGCCCGAACCCACGTACGTTGAAAAGTGCGGGGATGAGGTGGGGGTAGCGGAGAAATTCCAATCGAACTCGGAGATAGCTGGTTCTCCCCGAAATAGCTTTAGGGCTAGCCTCGGTATAAGAGTAGTGGAGGTAGAGCACTGATTGGGTGCGGGGTCCGCAAGGATTACCAAGCTCAGTCAAACTCCGAATGCCATATACTTATTGCCGGGAGTCAGACAGTGAGTGCTAAGATCCATTGTCAAAAGGGAAACAGCCCAGACCATCAGCTAAGGTCCCCAAGTGTGTGTTAAGTGGGAAAGGATGTGGAGTTGCACAGACAACCAGGATGTTGGCTTAGAAGCAGCCACCATTGAAAGAGTGCGTAATAGCTCACTGGTCGAGTGACTCTGCGCCGAAAATGTAACGGGGCTAAACACACCACCGAAGCTATGGCTAGATACTATGTATCTGGGGTAGGGGAGCGTTGTGTAGGGGTTGAAGGTGTACTGAAAAGAGCGCTGGACACTACACAAGTGAGAATGCCGGTATGAGTAACGAAAAGATCAGTGAGAATCTGATCCGCCGAAAGCCCAAGGTTTCCTGAGGAAGGCTCGTCCGCTCAGGGTAAGTCGGGACCTAAGGCGAGGCCGAAAGGCGTAGTCGAAGGACAACAGTTTGAAATTACTGTACCACCGTAATCCGCTATGAGCGATGGGGTGACGCAGGAGGGTAGTGACGCGGACTGATGGATGTCCGTCTAAGCAGTGAGGCTGATGTGTAGGCAAATCCGCACATCATTAAGGCTGGGCTGTGATGGGGAGCGAAAATTGTAGTAGCGAAGGTCATGATCTCACACTGCCAAGAAAAGCCTCTAGCCAGGAGAAGGTGCCCGTACCGCAAACCGACACAGGTAGGCGAGAAGAGAATTCTAAGGCGCGCGGAAGAACTCTCGTTAAGGAACTCGGCAAAATGACCCCGTAACTTCGGGAGAAGGGGTGCCCCGGTAGTGTGAATAGCACGAGGGGGCCGCAGTGAAAAGGCCCAAGCGACTGTTTAGCAAAAACACAGGTCTGTGCGAAGCCGCAAGGCGAAGTATACGGGCTGACGCCTGCCCGGTGCTGGAAGGTTAAGGGGAGTGGTTAGGGGTAACCCGAAGCTATGAACCGAAGCCCCAGTAAACGGCGGCCGTAACTATAACGGTCCTAAGGTAGCGAAATTCCTTGTCAGGTAAATTCTGACCCGCACGAATGGCGTAACGACTTGGGCGCTGTCTCAACGAGAGATCCGGTGAAATTTTAATACCTGTGAAGATGCAGGTTACCCGCGACAAGACGGAAAGACCCCATGGAGCTTTACTGCAGCTTGATATTGAATTTGGGTACGATCTGTACAGGATAGGTGGGAGCCGTAGAAATCGGAGCGCAAGCTTCGGTGGAGGCGCCGTTGGGATACCACCCTGATCGTATCTAGGTTCTAACCTAGTACCCTTATCGGGTACGGGGACCGTGTCAGGCGGGCAGTTTGACTGGGGCGGTCGCCTCCTAAAGAGTAACGGAGGCGTTCCAAGGTTCCCTCAGAATGGTTGGAAATCATTCGCAGAGTGCAAAGGCATAAGGGAGCTTGACTGCGAGACCTACAAGTCGAGCAGGGACGAAAGTCGGACTTAGTGATCCGGTGGTACCGCATGGAAGGGCCATCGCTCAACGGATAAAAGCTACCCTGGGGATAACAGGCTTATCTCCCCCAAGAGTCCACATCGACGGGGAGGTTTGGCACCTCGATGTCGGCTCATCGCATCCTGGGGCTGAAGTAGGTCCCAAGGGTTGGGCTGTTCGCCCATTAAAGCGGTACGCGAGCTGGGTTCAGAACGTCGTGAGACAGTTCGGTCCCTATCTGTCGTGGGCGCAGGAAATTTGAGAGGAGCTGTCCTTAGTACGAGAGGACCGGGATGGACGTACCGCTGGTGCACCAGTTGTTCCGCCAGGAGCATGGCTGGGTAGCTACGTACGGACGGGATAAGCGCTGAAAGCATCTAAGCGTGAAGCCCCCCTCAAGATGAGATTTCCCAATTAGTAAGACCCCTTGAAGACGACGAGGTAGATAGGTTGGAGGTGGAAGTGCAGCAATGCATGGAGCTGACCAATACTAATCGGTCGAGGGCTTATCCTAAAAATACCCCAAAAAGTGAAGAAAAGGCTGCGAAGCTAATTCCGAATACTTTCCGGGGGCCCCGAAGAGATGACGGGCGACGCAAATTCAATTCGGATTCAGTTTTCAGGCGATTAAGCCTGAGCATTTACGCTGTAAATGCCCGTTTGGTGGCGATAGCGGAGGGGTTCCACACGTACCCATCCCGAACACGACCGTTAAGCCCTCCAGCGCCGATGGTACTTGGACCGAAGGGTCCTGGGAGAGTAGGACGCCGCCAAGCGGACAACCACATTACCCGTGGTATTTTTTTTGCCCTTAATATTAATATGTCTTAGAAGGGCCTTTAGCTCAGCTGGTTAGAGCGCACCCCTGATAAGGGTGAGGTCGGTGGTTCGAGTCCACTAAGGCCCACCATATTCCCTGATAGCTCAGTTGGTAGAGCACTCGACTGTTAATCGAGTTGTCACAGGTTCGAGTCCTGTTCGGGGAGCCATTTATGGAGAGGTGTCCGAGTTTGGCCGAAGGAGCACGATTGGAAATCGTGTAGGCGCCACAAGCGTCTCGAGGGTTCGAATCCCTCTCTCTCCGCCATAAAATTATTAGCATGGCCCGTTGGTCAAGGGGTTAAGACACCTCCCTTTCACGGAGGTAACATGGGTTCGAATCCCATACGGGTCATATCATGGAGGCTTAGCTCAGCTGGGAGAGCATCTGCCTTACAAGCAGAGGGTCGGGGGTTCGATCCCCTCAGCCTCCACCATATTTTTTTCACTGACGCGGGGTGGAGCAGCCCGGTAGCTCGTCGGGCTCATAACCCGAAGGTCGCAGGTTCAAGTCCTGCCCCCGCAACCAATTTACTCTTATACATTATGTTTAGGGATAAGCTGGTATGGTGAAAATGAATAGTATATACTAATTAATGACGCGGGGTGGAGCAGCCCGGTAGCTCGTCGGGCTCATAACCCGAAGGCCGCAGGTTCAAATCCTGCCCCCGCAACCAATTTACACTTATGCATTATGTCTATGGAACCGTGGTGTAGTTGGCCTAACATGCCTGCCTGTCACGCAGGAGATCGCGGGTTCGAATCCCGTCGGTTCCGCCATTTAGTTAATTATTATTGGGGATTAGCCAAGCGGTAAGGCAACGGACTTTGACTCCGTCATGCATAGGTTCAAATCCTATATCCCCAGCCATTTATGAGAGCCATTAGCTCAGTTGGTAGAGCACCTGACTTTTAATCAGGGTGTCGAAGGTTCGAGTCCTTCATGGCTCACCATTTTCTTTAAAGTGTGCGCGTGTGGCGGAATTGGCAGACGCACCAGACTTAGGATCTGGCGTTTCACGACGTGGGGGTTCGAGTCCCTTCACGCGCACCATGTTTTTGCGGACGTGGCTCAGCGGTAGAGCATCGCCTTGCCAAGGCGAGGGTCGCGGGTTCGATTCCCGTCGTCCGCTCCATATAGATTTTGCGCCCTTAGCTCAGCTGGATAGAGCGTTTGACTACGAATCAAAAGGCCGGGAGTTCGAATCTCTCAGGGCGCGCCATTTTTATTACTAAGCAGTTATAGTATTGTTAACGGGATGTAGCTCAGCTTGGTAGAGCACCTGGTTTGGGACCAGGGGGTCGCATGTTCAAATCGTGTCATCCCGATTTTATACCTTTGCGGGTGTAGTTCAATGGTAGAACTTCAGCCTTCCAAGCTGATAGCGTGGGTTCGATTCCCATCACCCGCTTATAAAGAGAAACACCTGCCGGTATTAGGCGGGTGTTTTTTTGTATAGTTAAGCACGTATGGATACAATAGGAACTAGAGATTTTATTTGAGGAGCGGCCAATGTTTGAATTTGAAGCAAGGTTAGTCAGACCAGATACGAATGGGAGTTGGACATATCTTACGGTTCCTTTTGACGCTGAACAAATATATGAAACTAAATCAAGGATACAAGTTAAAGGAAGCCTGAATGACATTCCCTATAAAGGAACACTCATGCCGCATGGTAATGGGAAACATTTTATGGTCGTAAAAAAAGAACTGCGAGACTTAGCCCATGCTCAACCTGGAGATATAGTTCGGGTGACAATGGAACAAGATCATCAATTGCGAGAGATAGAAGCTCCAGAAGATTTTCTGGACGCACTAAGCAGCAATGAGCAGGCAGAGGTATATTATAACAGCTTGGCTTATTCCTATCGGAAGGAATATGTGAGCTGGATCGAAGGGGCGAAAAGACCGGAAACCAGAGCAGCAAGGATCCAGAAGTCAGTTAATAAGCTGGAAGTAGGTTTGAGGCTTAAATAATAGAACAGCGTCCTCCTCCTTAATATCTGGAAAGGGACGCTGCTGTAGTGGGTATATAAGGGATCGTCCTTATATAAGAACGCCTACTTCACCATTATTCACGAACTTAATGCTTTCGATCTTCACCTCTAGTTGACCTGAAGGAATCGCTAGCTGACAAGTACTGCCGAGCTCAGCCAGCAGCAGCTGCATGCCTATAGGTGACAACATAGAAATCTTGTTATTGTTAGGTTCTGCTTGGTTAGGAAATACGATGGTATAGATATCTGTAGTATTATCGTCCAAGTAACGAAGCTGCAGCTGACTTCCGATAAAGACCTGTGAATTTAAATCTTCACCATTGAACTCAGTTAGTAATTGTTCCAGCTCGGAGCAATAACGGGATAACAGCGTTTCAGCGTTGCTTCTATCCTTGCTCCGTACCGGAAAGTACTGATTTAGAAATGCGATTTTTTCCTCATCAAAATAGATAAGCTGCTGAAGCAGCTGTGTCCGTGAGCCTTCATAGATAAGACTATGGTTCATAGTAGATTTCACCCCCTCTAAGTAGCACATTCCTTGTAAACCTGTTATGGTGTGTTGCCATCTTAAAATCCCTCCTATACAAATAGAGGTCCCCCAATGGAGACCTTCTGATCAGTATACCAGCTTCTATTTGTAAATCCAATCCATTTTAAAAGGGGAATTAAAACCTTCTAAATATTGTAATGAAAACCTTTGACTATTACATACTTGGGTGCTATGATAGGCTGATGCATAGGCATTTCGTAGAAAACTGCGAAATGCCTATACTGTATTTTGAAGATATTTTTACATTAATTGTTACCTGGGGAGTGATACGCCATGTACATTTCGTTGAGTTCACATATAGATTCCAGAACTATAAAATAACTACTTAATTTATTAAAGGAGGAGATCAGGATGATTCAAGTTAAAGAGTTTGTAGATGCTGATAATTCTTATGCAGAGAATAAAGCTAATGAGTTCCTGGCAGGACTACGGGAGGAACAGATTGTGAATATCTGTTACGGTTCGGTAGTTAAATCATCACGTGATGGGGCAGAGCACCAAAGAACCACTATACTGGTCGTGTATAAGACAAATGAAAGGCAATAACTGGAACACGTTTTTTTCATGTCTATCCATTGTCTCCACGCTGGGCGTTGTGATTGTCATCATTTATTATGTTTTCAGCTAATTAGCAAAAAGAGGACCTTTCCCATCTACGGGCAAAGGTCCTCTTTAGTTTATAAGTGCATTTACAATCTTACATTCCGTCTGGTACAGATAAACCCAAACCGGATGCGATACGCTGTCCCAAGTCTGGATCAGCTTTAAAGAAATGCTCAATCTGGAGACGTTTGATATCGTTACTTTCAACAGGAGTCATAGCGCCAACGATATTTTGAACTAGACGGGTACGTTCTTCTTCAGACATTAGACGGTACAAGTCACCTGGTTGTGTATAGTGATCGTCACTATTGTAGGAGACACTATCCGCATAACCAGAGACTTCGAACGGCGATGTTTTATGCTGCGGTGATTCTTTAGGTCCTCCTAAGCTGTTAGGCTCGTAATAGGCACCGGAACCGCCATTGTTGCCCAAGGCCATGCCACCATCACGTTGATAGTTCTTCACTTCTACTTTTGGACGGTTGATAGGTAAACTGTTATGGTTGGGACCAACCCGGTGACGGTGTGCATCACCATAAGCGAACAGACGGCCTTGTAGCAATTTATCAGGCGAAGCTTCAATACCAGGAACGAAAGAGCCGGGGGAGAATGTAACTTGTTCTACTTCAGCAAAGTAGTTCTCCGGATTGCGATCCAATACCATACGTCCAACCTCGATTAACGGATAATCTTTTTGCGACCAGACCTTTGTTACATCAAATGGATCAAAACGGTAAGTCTTCGCATCCTCGATTGGCATAATTTGCACGTAGAGCTTCCAAGCAGGGAAATCTCCTTTATCAATAGCATTAAACAAGTCCTCTGTATGATAATCCGGGTTTTCCCCAGCGATTTTGGCAGCAAGGTCTGCATCTAGATTCTTAATGCCTTGTTCTGTTTTGAAATGGTATTTCACCCAGACTGCATTGCCCTCGGCATTTACCCACTTGAAGGTATGGCTACCGAACCCATGCATATGTCTCAGCGTAGCTGGAATTCCGCGATCCGACATCAAAATCGTTACCTGATGCAGAGATTCAGGCGATAAAGACCAGAAGTCCCATACAGCATTCGGGTTCTTCAGATGTGTCTGTGGATCACGTTTCTGTGTATGAATAAAGTCCGGGAATTTAATCGCATCACGAACGAAGAATACAGGCGTATTGTTACCTACGAGATCATAGTTTCCTTCTTCAGTATAGAACTTCACGGCAAATCCACGAGGGTCGCGTACGGTATCAGCAGAACCTAATTCACCAGCTACAGTAGAAAAACGAATGAACAACGGTGTACGTTTGCCTACTTCAGACAAAAAGTTAGCTTTTGTGTATTGGGTTAGATCTTTTGTAACTTCAAAATACCCGTGAGCGCCTGCACCTTTAGCATGAACGACACGTTCAGGAACACGTTCTCTGTTAAAGTGGGCTAATTTCTCAAGCAAATGGACATCTTGCAGTAAAGTGGGACCGCGGTCACCGGCTGTCATTGAATTCTGATTGTCGCCTACTGGAGCACCCCAGCTGGTTGTAAGATTATTATTATTGGAGCTCATTAATAGAATCACCTCATGAGATTTGATTTTAGATTTAGTATAAGTTCTATATTAATGTTTTTTAGAGAAATTGCAACACTTTTTAAATAATTGACTCATTACAATATGTGGTAATCGTCATTACAGCGTTGGCACATTCAGATATATATGATAGACAAAGTGATTAATTACTTAGCAGAATTAAAAAAGAAACAGCGCATCCCTACCATCACTGAAGGGGTGCGCTGTATTTTTTGATATAGAAGATATTCGGTTCTTGTACTTAGGCTTTAATGTACATTCTGTTGTAATATTCATCTAACATTCTTTTGGTGGCAAACTCCGTACGGGTGGTTTCGATACTCTTTTTCATCATTTGTACCCACTGTTCACGATTCTCGTAAAAGGTTGGGAGTACACGTTTCAATAAGGTGTCGTACAGTGCATCACTATCATGCTTATCCAGCACCTCAAAGTCTGTAGCTTCGAAGCCGTCTCCAATCTGCCAGCCATTCTCACCATCGATGCAGGCTTCCGGCCACCAGCCATCCAGAATAGAACAGTTCAATACACCGTTCATAGCTGCTTTCATCCCGGAGGTGCCGCTGGCTTCCAATGGTCTGCGTGGATTGTTGAGCCAAATATCAGTACCGCGCGTCAGCTGGGCGCCAATCGTCATATCGTAATTCTCGAGGAACACAACACTCTTTGGATACTTTTTCATCATCGCTACTAGGTTACTGACGATTTTTTTACCGTTATCATCGAGTGGGTGCGCTTTGCCGGAGAATACAATTTGTATCTTTCCAGACTCCAGATAAGGTTCGATAATTTCTGGCTGCGAGAAGATCAGGTCGCTTCGTTTATATGGAGCAGCTCTGCGTGAGAAGCCGATGAGTAGATTGTCAGCATTTAAGCTAATGCCGGAACGTTCTTTGATGAACTGGATCAGTTCGCCCTTGATCTCTTTATGCACTGCCCATAAGTCTCCATCCTGTTCGTAGGCTTGCGTCATTCTATCATCTACCCAGGTAGGAGTATGGATGGCATTAGTAATGCCTATAATTTCTGATCTTCCGGCTACTTCCTTCCACATTTTATTAGCCGTATCGGCGTGTAGCTGGGCTACTGCGTTGGAGATACGTGATAGCCTTAAACCTGCAACCGTCATATTAAATGGCTCGCCGCCGATCCGCTCCATCTGGTCACGGGTTAAGCCGTTGAACGCACTCATATACTCAAGTCGGTCGAGAGGATGGGTTTCGTTGCCTTCTTTGATTGGTGTGTGGGTAGTGAATACGACTTCTTCGCGAGTAGCTTTCCACGCTTCTTCGAAGGTATGGCCTCCGGACATTTTTTCACGGATTAGCTCGATAGCCGCTAGAGCCGCATGACCCTCATTGAAGTGATAGACATCAATAGGGATTTGCAGTGCACGCATAGCTTTGACTCCACCAATCCCAAGTACGATCTCTTGTGCGATCCGTTCTTCGCCGAACCAGCCGTACAATTGGCCTGTGATCCAGGCATCATTATTCTCGGGAATATCCGTATCCAGTAAATACAATGTGCTGTTGCCAAAATAATCAGTTTTCCATACTTTGCATACCACATCGGTTTTTCGGACTTTAACAGTTACCTTAACCCCTGTATCTTCAAGAAACTCATAAACATAATTGTGATAGGAGTCGTACGGATTGCCATTGGCATCAATCTTTTGGTCCGTGTAACCTTGTTTCCACTTCAGCCCAATAGGGATGATAGGGGCGTTGATATCTTTTGCACCCTTGATGTAGTCTCCGGCAAGAATGCCCAGACCTCCGGCATACATTTTGAAATCGGAATGCAGCCCGTACTCCATACTAAAATAAGCGACTGACGGTAATTTTTGTTCGTTCACTTGATAAGCCTCCTAATCACGGATTAGATTAAATTGCAGTGAAGCTGCGGGCATTATCTTAGGTGCAAACGTTTGCTCAAAATAGTGCAGCCAATCATTGTGGAAGCGATTGCACCACTATTCTAGCACACTCGATGAATAAAAGCATAACGTCAATTTGGTGAAAACAACCATTTTGAATCCAATTGAGCGGAATTGATTGATAAAGTGGACAGAAGCCCCTAAGATAAAGAGATTGAAGAAATAATTAATGGTGGTGTCTAAGTTGGATATAGTTGTGATTGGAAGCTTGAATATGGATATGGTGGTACGTACAAACCGGTCACCAAATGCAGGAGAAACCCTGATTGGACAAGCCTTTGCTCTATCTCCTGGCGGAAAAGGGGCAAATCAGGCCGTTGCCGCAGCACGTCTGGGTGCAGAGGTTAGTATGATCGGAAGAGTTGGAAAAGATACCTTTGGTAGCGAAATGCTGGAGATTATCAGGAATGAAGGCATTCATATAGAGCATATTTCTGTAAGTGAACATGAGGCAACAGGAGTCGCCTCAATCGTTATTGAAGAAGATGGAGAAAATCGGATTATCGTGGTACCTGGAGCGAATATTGAGCTTACGGTAGAGGATATTCAGGCATTGGAGGCTGTGATTAGCCAGGCTAAGATCATTGTGCTGCAGCTTGAAATGGATCTGGCGATGAGTGAGCAGGCGATTGCGATTGCCCATCGTAAGGGGATTCCGGTCATCCTTAATCCTGCACCAGCTAGAGTGCTAAAGGATGAGATGCTGGCTCAGGTATCTTACCTGACACCTAATGAGACGGAAGCCGGGATTTTGTCCGGAATGATTGTGGATAGCGCAGAGACTGCTGAGCAGGCAGCCCGTATTTTGCTGCAAAAAGGAGTACAGAACGTAATTGTAACCTTGGGTTCAAAAGGTGCCCTGATTGTGAATGCTGAAGGTGCCAAGGCTGTTCCAGGCTTCCCGGTAAAGGCGGTAGATACAGTTGCTGCCGGTGACTCATTTAATGGCGCATTAGCCCAGCAGCTGGTCTTAGGGAAGACCTTGGAGGAAGCCGTGAGCTTCGCTAATGCTGTAGGTGCATTGGCTGTAGGGAAAGAAGGGGCGATCCCTTCATTGCCGCAGTTGTCCGAGGTCGAGCAGTTTCTAAAACGTAAATCGCTGTAGAATAGACAGTACAGGATATTCAAGATCTATACTAGATGAGATAGGATAAGGAGCTTAAATAATGAGCAGAACAGTAACCGTTAAAAATGTGATCATCGGCGAAGGAATCCCTAAGATATGTGTTCCGCTAATTGGAGCGACCTTGTCTGAGCTGAAGCAGGAAGCGGAAGCGCTGAAAGTACTGCAACCTGATTTGGTGGAGTGGCGGACGGATTTTTTTGCTGAAGTGGAAGACGTTGCAGCTGTAAAGAACGCACTAAGCGAAATCTGTTCTGTGATTCCAGATCTGCCGCTGATTTTTACTTTTCGGAGTGCAAAAGAAGGTGGAGAGAAGCAAGTCAGCACGGAATATTACACAGCACTGAATAAAGCTGCTGCCGAGAGCGGTCTAGTAGATATAATAGATGTTGAACTATTTAATGATGAGCAGGATGTAAAGCTACTGGTCGAAGCTGCTCATGCTCATAACGTGTCTGTCATTATTTCAAATCATGATTTTCAGGGTACACCTCCTAAAGAGGAGATCATCTCACGGTTATGCAAGGCGCAGGAGCTTGGCGGGGATTTGCCTAAAATTGCCGTTATGCCCCAAGATGCAGGCGATGTGTTAACTTTGCTGGAAGCTACACATATCATGAAGGAAAAATATGCAGACCGTCCGATTATAACGATGTCTATGGCGGGAGCCGGGGTGATCAGCCGTTTGGCAGGTGAAGTTTTTGGTTCAGCGCTTACCTTCGGAGCTGCACATAAACCTTCTGCACCTGGCCAGGTAGCTGTCGCTGAGCTTCGGAATACATTGTCGCTGCTGCACCGCAGTCTGTGATTTCTGCTGATTGCTATTGCCTCAAAAAAAAGGCATCCGGAGTATCCGGATGCCTTTTTCTATTTTAAAATATTGTTCGTGCGCTTACGCATTTTTTCCCGTATATACATGTACGGCATCTCTTAGAAACGCAGCGAGTCCAGGGCGGCGTTTGTCATAGTATTCGGTAAAACGTTCATCATCAACATACAATTGTGCAACACCAGCATGAGCTTCTTTGGAATAGGAATTCCAGTAGAAGGAGAGCCACTCACGGTGTAGGTCTGCACTTTTTTGCGCTAATACACTGGCAGGGTCTCCATGCTCCATTGCTTGCAAGAGTGTTTCGAACATCTCTTCCTCAAGCTGTTGTATAGCGGCATATTGTTCTTCTGTCATTCCTTTAAGCTTTTGGTTGGATTGATTAATGGTGTCATCTCCGTATTTCTCCCTTATTTCTTGGCCATATTTCTTTTCGTTGTCATCTACCAGCTTTTGTTTAAAGCCTTCGAATTTTTCAGTATCACTCATGGTAATTCTCCCTTCTTTTTGAGCCAGCGTCTTTTCGACGTTAGCGATTAATAGATCTAATTGCTGTCTTTTTTCCAGTAGCTTGTCATGATGCTCCCGCAGCGCTTTGGCTCCGTCGAATGAGGGCTCTGTCATAATAGCCTTGATACGTTTCAGACTTAAGCCAAGCTCCCGATAAAATAAAATTTGCTGTAGTAGATCTACTTCGGTACGGCCATAGATACGATACCCCGAAGAGTTGATTCTCGCCGGCTTAAGAATGCCAAACTCATCGTAGTAGCGCAGGGTCCGTGTGCTGATTCCAGCTAACTCTGCGAGCTTCTGCACTGTGTATTCCGTAGTATCACCTCCTACAAATCAAATGTACACCTTTACGTAACGTGAAGGTCAAATGGTTTTTTTAGCATATCCAAAACAGCGGCAGCTACCCTCTGAATGATCATGGGGAAGTCTGCCGCTGCTATGAATAAGTCTATAATGTTAAGCTTTGCTGCTTGAATTTATTTATGGCCCATCTGTGCTGTGAAATAATTGTGCAATTCCTCCAGCTTACGAGGGTCCGCAAGGGTTGCTTTGTCTGAGAAGTAGTGTTCAACGACAAGGTCCCAGGTAGGTACAATTTTTTGTGAGGTCATAGCCTTTATGGCTACCTTAACTGTTTTGCGTTCTTTGGCATTGGAGAAGGTATCTACGTAATGCTGTGAACGCTCAAAATCCAGATCCTTAAACACGGCGCGGAAGATCTCTGACGTCATCCGTGCATCATCCAGCGCCCGGTGTGCAGATCCAGTAGGCTCAAGCTCAAACAATGCCATCGCGCTTTCCACGCTGACATCATTGCTAAGACCACGCGCACGAAGAACTCCTTTGAGCAAATCGAAATACGTAGCGGACATCCAGTAGGATTCGTCCATCTTGTGCATGCGCACATCCTGAATGATTCGCTTCATGTCTTCGCCACCCCAGGTAAGCAGCAGAACTCCGTCTGTACTTAGATCAAGCCACTCTCTAAAAGCAGTGATGACTTTGGGGAAGCGGGCGGCAATGTCGATTTCCTCTTGAGGGATACCCGTTTTTTTCTTAATAAAGGAATTCAGGGTGGAGAAATATATAGGTTTGATCAAGGAAGAAAATTCATCCTTATACTGCAGTGAAGAGTCTAACCGGACGGCTCCAATCTCAATGACCTCCATAGGGTGCTCGCTGGCAAACTTACGGCCGTTGAATTCGATGTCCAGAATAATATAATCCACAGGTACTTGCCTCCGTTTCCATGACTGACGCTGTAGTGCTTAATACGTCGACTTCTCTATTTTAACAAAAAAAGTGATGTAATGGGGAATATGGAGACAAGCTAATATTTGCACAAAAAAATGAACCAGCGTAACATCTGCGCACTGGTTCATTTAATCACTATTAAAATTTAATCCTATAAAAGATTAATGTCCTGAATCGGCAGCAGGTTCAGGCATATGAATCGGCTGTTCATTTATAACGGATCCGTCATCAAGACGAAGCCAGGTATTGAAGTCTTGAGTGCCTTTGACCAGTTCGATGACGCGTGCTCCCCGCATAAAGCCTTCTTTTCCATAAGTATTGTAGCCGGTAGCACGGCCATAAGAAAGACGTATGCCATACAGGTTGCCGCTAAAATCGTTGATATGGTCATGTCCGCAGAAGGTGCCAAGCACATCACCCATTTCCAGCAAAGCTGAGAATAAGCCCGAGTTCACCTCAGGTGAGCATACACGCTCAAACTTATGCCCATGACAGACTTGTGTAGACCAGACATCCCGATATTCGGGAATTGGAATATGGAAGAAAGCCAAGGCAGGCAGCCTGTTCTCAGCAGTCTTCGGATTCAGCCGCGCAGATTCAGCCGTCAGCCAGTTGATCTGATTCCGCCCAATCCAATTGTAGCCCGGGATATCCTCATACTCGGAGTAGCCGCCAGAGTCCAGAAAATACAAAATAGCAGCCGAGTGGTCTTCCTGATCTTTAATTTCAAGAGTGTAATTGCCCGAGCCTTCCAGCTCTTCTGGACCGGCTTCGGTCAGGCAGTGGGGATGTTCCAGGGCAATTTGCATCAGTTCACTCTTTGAAATCAGAGTTTCTGTGTCATGGTTGCCAAATACAAAGGTCCAAGGGATGCCGGATCTCTCCACGGCAGCGACAGCCTCACGAAAAGCTTGTGCGGGGTGCTCGCATGCCTTGTTTCCCGGTGATACAGGACCCGTGTAAATAAGATCTCCCGTGAAAACCACAAGATCAGGTTGTTCCGCATCCAGAATGCGTTCCATCAGTGCCTCGGTAAGCTGATCCTCAGCTCTTCCATCCATCCAGTGCAGATCGGTAAATTGTACGATTTTAAAAGTGCCATCTTGCTGAAATGATAAACTGTGTCTCATTAGAATAATCTCCCTTACTATCGAATATTGAATAGCAAGCTGTGGAGGCGCCAACCCCTCATTGCGCCAAGAGGGCAATAAGGGCTGACGTCGTTAGAAGCATAGCTATACGCAGGTCAGCCGATCCAGATCCGCTGAGTGCAATGATCTCCAGAGTTTCTACCGATCATAATATCATATTCCCCAGGCTCGAAGACCAACTGATCGTCTTTTCCGTAGAACATTAACATTTCTCTGGTGATTTCGAAGGAAACCACCTGTTTCTCATGCGGTGCGAGTGTAATCTGCTGGAAGCCTTTCAGTTCCTTGACCGGGCGCACGACACTTGCGCTGACGTCGTGGATGTAGAGCTGAACGGTTTCCTTGCCGGCGATGTCCGAAGTATTCTCTACTTCAATGGAGGCAACCACCCGATCCGCAGCTTCAACATTGAAGCTGTTGTAAGCAAACTTGGAATAGCTCAGGCCATAACCAAAACAGAACAGCGGGTCATTCGGGCAGTCCAGATAACGGGTCACGTAACGCACATTAGGATACATAGGATCATAAGGACGTCCCGTTTGATAAGCATTGTAATAGACAGGAATTTGCCCAACCGAGTAGGGGAAGCTCATCGATAAACGTCCGGAAGGATTATAATCTCCGAACAGCACATCGGCCAGCGAATTTCCTGACTCTGTACCCAGAAACCAAGCCTGCAGCAGAGCGTCGCTGGCATCAAGAACGGGTTTCAGCTCCAGTGGTCTGCCGCTGAATACAATGGTGACGACCTTTTTGCCGGTAGCCTTCAGACGCCAGATCAGCTTCTCCTGATTGGCCGATAGGCGGAGATTGGATTTGCTTCCGCCTTCCCCGGTATCCTGCTGGTTCTCACCGACAGCGGCGAGAATTACATCACAATCCTTCAGCGCCTGGTAGGCGTCTTCAATTTCATCCCCCACATCAAAAACACCCTCAAGCATGCTTCCCAGCTCACCAGTCATGGCCGTAAAAATATTTTCGGCAGATGTTTTTTGCGAAAGGCCGGTGTAGAGTGATACAGCCGGATCTTTTTCTGTCCCGGCCCAACCGCCCAGCACATGAATGGAGGTGGCGAAAGGACCAGCCAGACCAATCTTCATGCCACGTTTAAGGGGCAAAGCATCATTGTCGTTTTTGAGCAGTACAACTGAGCTAGCTCCAAGCTCCCGTGCGGCCTGCAGATGCTCCGCGCTAGGTTTCGGAGCCTCATCCACCAGCGGATCTGCATCCTTGAATGGATTATCGAACAAGCCAAGCGCGTCCTTGAGCTCAAGCACCCGGATGACGGCTTCATCGATCAAGGCGATATCAAGCTTTCCTTCCTCGACCAGAGCAGCGCCGTGGTTTAGATAGTGAGTGGACATCATCTCAATATCCAGCCCAGCAGCCAGACTTTTCTCGGCTGCCTCACGGCCATCTATTGCGGCGCCATGGGGAATCAGCTCATTAACGGAATTGAAATCGGCGATGGTAACGCCGTTGAAGCCCCATTCTTCCCGTAAAATCCCGCGAAGAAGTTCGGAATTACCACTTGCCGGGATACGGTCAATGGTATTAAATGCGGCCATCACCATGGCCACACCAGCATCTACGGCAGCCTTATAGGCTGGCAGGTAGAACTCACGCAATACGCCGGAAGACATATCCACCGTGTTGTATTCCCGTCCGCCTTCGGGAGCACCGTAACCAGCGAAGTGCTTCACACAGGCAGCGATGCGTCCTTTTTCTTTTAGGTCCTTGCCCTGATAACCCCGCACCATACTTTCGGTGACACGGGCATTCAGATAGGGATCCTCACCAGATGTCTCCATGACACGTCCCCAGCGCGGGTCGCGTACGAGATCAGTCATGGGCGAGAAGGTGACGTGAATGCCGGCAGCCGCACTCTCCTTGGCGGCGATTTCAGCAAACCTTTCACAGGCTTCAAGGTCAAAGCTGCTGCCCATGGCCAGCGGAATCGGGAGGATGGTCCGGTAGCCGTGAATGACATCCGCCATGAAGAGCAGAGGAATCTTTTGTCGGCTGGTTTGCAAATGTCGGGTCTGTTGCTCGATTACATTCCGGGCTCCAATACCGTTCAGAACACTTCCGATGCTCTCCATTACCTGCGGCTTAATATTCAGTTCCTTAAATGGTCCGGTTAAATCCACGGTATCGTCCAAACCCCAATAGTGAGGACCTAGCTGGGTTAATTGGGCCAGCTTTTCGTCCAGGGTCATATCGTTCACAAGATCTTGGATAAACGTTTTAGTCATGGTTAACTCCTTCCTCGTGAGCGCATTGAAAGTTAGTTTGTTAAATAGATGTGTAGTTCCCCGCCGGGCAGCGTAAGCATGATTTTATTAGCAAAACTTACGTTAGATAGGCGATAAGGATGGGAGTGAACCGTTTACTCTCCTGGCACACAGCTCCGAGATGCGGAATGGGCCTGAGCTATAATCAGGTTCAGTTGTTGTGAAAATCATAGCATTTCTCTCTTCGGATACAGGGCTGAGGCATGAATTAAATCAGAAGAGGATTGCATCATTAAGATGTTACATATGGAGACTGACATGTCTATGAAAGAAAAGTATAAAAACGTTTCCACAAACGATACACCTCGATATTAGTCTGAACACCAAAAAAAGTCAATCGCCTTTAGAAAAACAGCTAATTTATATTTTTTTACGTGAAATATGTAACTTTAGTACTTGTAATTCAAAAATAAAATGAATTGACAGCGCATACATTTTGGGAGTATGCTTCTCACACAGAGAGTTTTACAGAAACACTGGAAACGTTTCTACAACGCTCGATACACTTTTTTATGAAGGTTGGGCAAACTGTTTTTATTCTGGCTGCTGGACAAGAAAGGAAGGTAATTTATGCATGTGACTGAATGCATCTTTCAAATTGGAGGTGGGCACTTTGGCGAGACTGAAGCTTGTGGGTGGAAACATTGTTCGGGAAGTCATTAAGAACAAAGTTCTTTTTCTAATGTTGCTGCCTGTAATCGTATATTTCGTTATCTTTCACTATGCTGTAATGCCTGGAGCTTACGTCGCATTTGTAGATTACAAGCTCAATAAGGGGATTTTTGGAAGTAACTTTATCGGCCTTAAGAACTTTGAGTTTCTGGTTCAAAATGGGGATCTATGGAATATTACCAAGAATACGCTGCTCTATAATATCGTCTTTCTGGCTTTAGGTAATATCATTCAAATAGTATTTGCCATTATGTTGTCTGAGATCTCAGGCAAGTGGTTCAAAAAAATATCACAATCCGTTATCCTGTTACCGAATTTCATCTCCATGGTTATCGTCGGTGTGTTTGCCTACAATATATTCAATTTCAATTCCGGGTTTATCAATACGATGTTAACTGGAATGGGGCTAGACCGTTACGAGTTCTATTCCGATCCGGGCATCTGGAAATATATTATTGTGGCTTTCAAGATCTGGGCGGGTACCGGATATGGAATGATTGTTTATCTGGCAACGATCACAGGGATTAATCATGATCTGTACGAGGCTGCTTATATGGATGGAGCGACTACCTGGCAGCGAATCCGTTATATGACCTTGCCGATTCTGAAGCCAACCTTTATTCTGCTTCTACTGTTCGGTATGGGTGGAATTCTCAAGGGATCCTTTGACCTTTTCTATAATCTGATCGGTACGAACTCTGTACTGTATCCGCAGACAGATATCATCGATACCTATGTCTTCCGTTCACTGGTGGGACAATTCAACTTCTCTATGGGTGCCGCAGTGGGCTTCTACCAATCCTTATTCGGTCTGATCCTGGTGCTTGTAGTTAACTTTATTGTACGCAAGGTAGAACCGGACAGCGCTTTGTTCTAAGACTAGACACGAAACAGGGGTGATAAATATGGAAAAGAGTACAATCAAACAGGATTCCGGAAGCATTCTCATAAAAGCAGTCAGTTATATCTGTATCGCTATCTTTGCGCTATTCTGTTTATTTCCCTTCGCGTTGATGATCTCCTCATCGTTCATGAACGAGCAGGAAATTGTTCGTGAAGGCTACAAGCTGCTGCCGAAGGCATTTTCCTTTAAGGCTTACGAGATGCTATTCAACAACTCTACTCAGCTGGTGAATGCATATCAGGTAACTATCTTCATCACCGTAGTGGGTACGGTACTCGGACTGTTTATGATGTCGATGGCCGGATTCGTGCTCAACCGTAAGGATTTCAAGTACCGCAACTTCTTTTCCTTCTTGATTTACTTTACAACACTATTCAGTGGTGGCTTGATTCCGACATACATCCTGATGGTTAAGCACCTGCATATGAAGGACAGCTTATTCGCCATGATTCTTCCGGGTGTAGTTGGTGCATGGTCCATCTTCCTGATGCGTAATTTCATGAAGGCGATTCCGGATTCCTTATATGAATCCGCTACCATTGACGGTGCTGGCGACTTTCGCATCTATTGGCGGATATTTATTCCGCTGGCGGTTCCATCCTTGGCTACTATTGGGCTTTTCTCAGCACTAGGCTTTTGGAATGAGTGGTATAACGGGATGTTGTATATTGACAGTCCGACGAAATATCCGCTCCAATACTTTTTGCAGCGAATGGTCAATCAGACGAACTTAGGAGCGCTAATCAACTCGGGAGCGGTCATCAATACTGCTGATCTTCCGACGCAATCCATCAAGATGGCTACAGCTGTGCTGGCCACTGGACCGATTATTCTCCTGTATCCATTTGTACAGCGTTATTTCGTAACAGGCCTCACCATCGGGGCTGTAAAGGGTTAATGGACGCAATCTTCTTTTCGAAGAGCGTTTATTATAAATGAAAGTTTCATAAATAGAAGAGAAAAGGGAGGCTTACCTAAATGAAAGGTAAAAAGATCGCGTCTTCTTTAATTGCTGTCCTCATGCTTACTGGAGCACTGACAGCCTGCACATCCAAGAACAATAATGAGCCGAGTAATGATCCGGCAGCCACGAAAGCTCCAGAGGCTTCAGCCAATGCAGGCGGAGTGGATACTTCCAAGGAAGCTAAGCTGGTGTACTACCTGTGGGGCAGCGAAGGAGTTAAAAATAAAGAAATCCTCGCTGAGATTAACAAGAAGCTCAAGGCTGATCTAAACGCTACGATTGAAGTGAAGTATATTGACTGGCCGGATATCGCTACTAAGTACCCGCTGCTATTTGCTTCAGGCGAAGAATTTGATATGTCGCATGCATCTCCCGGAGCTCCGGTGTCTTATTTCACATTGGCTAGTGAAGGCGCTCTAGTGGACCTTACAGATATGCTGGATAAAGTTGCTCCTAAGCTAAAAGCGGAAATCCCGGAAAGTGTGTGGGAGAATACAAAATACAAAGGCAAAATTTATGGTGTACCAAGTCTTTATAGCGAATACACACCTGCCGGTTATGCCTATCGTTCTGACTTGCTGAAGAAATATGGAATGGACAAAATCACTTCCATTGATGATATGGTTAAATACATGGATAATGTGGTTGCTAATGAGTCCTTCCCACCAATTAACGGCAAGGCAGAAGATGCAGCCAATATGTTCAGAATGCTCGTAGATACTACAGGGATGTGGCTTAACGCTCCTGGTATATCTTTGAATGAGCTGAATCTTGTGACCAAAAGTCCAGAGGACTACAAGACCGTCTTCCATCCAGCCTTCACTCAGGAATTTGAAGATTGGGCTGTGAAGATGCGTGAATGGGCGGATAAGGGTTACTGGAGTAAAGATGTGCTGTCTGCGACCCTAGGCAGCAAGGATAACTTCAGAGCAGCTAACTCCGCAGGTTATTTGACTCATGCTCAGGACTGGATCGGCCAATACGGTGCGGATTTGAAGGCACAACCGGAATCAGATCCTTACTTCTTTACTTTTGCGGAAGCTAATAAGAAGATCAAACGTAAGATGGGCGTTGACAACTCGACTGTAATCAGCACGAACTCAGCTGATCCAGAGCGCGCTCTGATGGTGATCGAGAAGTTCATGACCGATGAAAGCTACTACAACCTCATCCAAAACGGTATTGAAGGCAAACAATATGTGATGGAAAATGGTGTTAAAAAGCAGCCTGCAGGCTTCAACGATAAAACGGACGGCGGAGGTTTCGCTGCTTGGTCACTTCGTAATGACAAATTCGTAGTTCCTACGGATACAGAAAACCCAATCCGTAACTCCTTATTCGCAGAATGGGATAAAGTGGCTATCGATGATCCTTACAATGGCTTCAGCTTTGATCCAACCAATGTTACAACTGAAATTGCTTCGATTTCCAACGTGAATTCACAGCTCGGTATTCAATTGATGCTTGGTAAAACAAGCAAAGATCCAAAAGCAGCTGTTGCAGAGTACCGCGATCAGCTGAAAAAAGCAGGAGTTGACAAGGTCATTGCCGAAGTAGAGAAGCAATTGGCTGCGTTTGTTCCTGTCAACTAAAGAAAGTTAAGGGGTGTAAGGGAGCTATAATTCGATATAGCTCCTTTACCCATAAATGGGGGAGTAAAGTGGATGTAAATATCAAGGATATCGCGCGGATTTCCGGTGTGGGCATCTCGACGGTCTCCAGGGTAATCAATAACAAGGGACCGGTGAGCAAGTCTACACGTGAGAAAGTGATGAGTGTGGTTAAGGAATACAATTATATTCCCAATTCCAACGCGCGGAATTTGAAAACTACACAATCTAAGAACATTGCACTTATGGTCAAGGGGATTACCAATCCTTTTTTCTCTAATATGATCAGAGAAATTGAACGGCAGGTCAATCTGCGGGGCTACCCGTTTCTTATCCAGCAAGTAGAGGATGGGACCGATGAAATCAATGCTGCAATTCAACTGGTGAAGGAGAAGAATCTGTGTGGGATTATCTTCATGGGTGGAACCTATGATCATTCTGAAGAGAAGTTCAAACAGCTGACGGTTCCGTTTGTGCTGACAACGATCACCTCAACGCAGGAGGTGAACCCGCTTATTTTTTCCAGCGTTATTATCAATGAAACGAAGGAAGCCTATAAGGCTACCAATTATTTGATCTCATTAGGTCATACGAATATCGGCTTTTTAGCCAAGTCTCCATTATTGGATGAAACCACGGGCAACCGGCGGTATTTAGGCTACAAAAAAGCACTCGAAGAGCAGGGTCTGCCCTATGATTCAGGGTTGGTTGAGGATTGCGAATACAGTCCCAGCTCGGGATTTAATGCTGCGCGGAGACTGCTCAACAAGAACAAGGGAATTACAGCTATATTTGCCGCTTCCGACACGATTGCCATCGGTGCTGCCAAAGCGGTGCTTACCGCGGGGTTATCTATCCCTGATGACATTTCGATCATTGGCTTTGACGGGATCGAGATGGCTGAATATTATCATCCTTCTCTTGATACAATCAGCCAGCCGGGTACGGAAATGGCCTTATCCAGTGTAGGTGTTCTGTTCGACCTCATTTCCGGACGTTCAAACCATCAGCATATTGTCTATGATGCGGTATTGCTCAAGCGTGGTTCCTGCAAGATGATTAAACCTCGTTAAGATCACACTATAAACCTTTATTGGAGTGGAACCGAAATGCAAGATACACTGAGAATAGGTACGATTGTACGTGGTGGAGAAGCCGTTAAGGTCATTCCACAAATTGTGGGGCATGGATTTGAATCATTTAATCTGAACTTTTGGCAGACCACCGGCGAAACCGATTTGATCGAAACGGCTGCACGACTGAGGGAGTTAGCTGCTGAACATGATTTTGTCATCTCTTCTGTGGGCATCTATGGCAATCCGCTCGCAGGCAGCGGCGACAATGCCGACACGTTGGCAAGCTGGGAGCGGCTGATTGATCATGCACATTTGTTTGGCACAGATATTATAGGCGGGTTCACTGGGCGATTGCCAGGTTTGTCCATTGATGAGTCCATCCCGAAGTTTACAGAGGTGTTCGGAGAACTGGCGAAGAGAGCGGCAGATCGTGGCCTGCGGATTGCTTTTGAGAATTGCGCTATGGGCGGAAACTGGCAGAGCGGAGAGTGGAACATCGCTCACAATCCTTCGGCCTGGGAGAAGATGTTCAATGCCGTTCCGGCGGATAATCTGGGATTGGAATGGGAGCCTTGCCACCAGATGATCGCATTGATTGATCCGCTTCCGCAGCTGCGCAAATGGATGGATAAAGTATTCCATGTGCATGGCAAGGATGCGACCATCGCTTGGGACATCGTCAAGGAATACGGTATTCATGGCCCCAAACCTTATGTATGGGACCGGACCCCTGGCTTCGGGGATACCAATTGGGTAGATGTAATCACCATCCTGCGCCAAGCGGGTTATAAAGGTACGATTGATATCGAAGGCTGGCATGATCCAGTGTATCGTGATGAGCTGGAAATGACCGGCCAGGTGCATGCATTGAATTACTTGAAATATTGCCGTGGTGGCAGCTTTGTGCCTAATCCGGTTTAAATGGTGCCGTATGAAAACAACCCAAAAATGACCTCGAAATCCACAGTGAAGTGGAGGATGAGGTCATTTTTTATAGTTAATCCTGATTTAATCCTGAATCAGATATCCTTGTCCCAGCTGTATTTCTTTGAAGCCAGCCAAATGGCGGGCTTGAAAGCGGATAGGGGTGCTGCCGCCAACCATAATGATATTTTGGATATCGGCGGCCCCTTCTGAAGGCAGGGAAAAGGCTCTGATATAGGCGTACTCTTCGGCTAGCGTTGTATAAATCGCGTTGATCAGCGGGTCATGTTCACCTTTTCCCATTAGATTCATGAGAATATATCCGCTTGTGTTCAACTTCGAACGGGTAATACTGAAAAATTCACGGGAGATCAAATGCCTTGGTGTACCAGCGGCAGTAAAGGCATCCAAAATGATGTAATCATATACCTGCGGGGCTTCGCCTTCAAGGATCTGACGTCCGTCACCGATCACTACGTTATCTTGACTATATCCAAAGCAGCGGCGGCTTAATTCGACTACTTGTTTGTCTAGCTCGGCTACTTTAAATCTTTTGTCCGGAAAATGTCCGGCAATTGTTCCAATTCCATGCCCAATAAGAAAAACATCCTCAAAAGAAGGGAGGTTGAACTCCATGAAGTGAATGATGGCCCGCGGATATTCAAAGAGAATTCGTTGCGGGTCATTAAGATCCATCGCACCTTGAGTGGCATGATTCGAGAACTGCATAACACGGAAGGAGCCTTTTTCACCATATAGTTCTGTTGTGTCGTAGACGGTTATTTCATGATTTTCGCTATTTCTTTGAAGCTCTGAATGCAAGTGATCAATCTCCTTATACAATACTAATTCGTTTATATTCATTGGGTGTAACCCCGACAACACGTTTAAAAAGCTTGTTGAAGTAGGCAGGATCGCCATATCCAACCTCTGCCCCAATCTCGTGAACCTTCAGGTCGGGAGCATTCTTGAGCAGATGTTTGGCTTT
Source organism: Paenibacillus sp. FSL H3-0310 (assembly GCF_038002785.1). Classification (NCBI taxonomy): domain Bacteria; kingdom Bacillati; phylum Bacillota; class Bacilli; order Caryophanales; family Paenibacillaceae; genus Paenibacillus; species Paenibacillus sp. FSL H3-0310. Next base: position 97,494 of record NZ_JBBODC010000002.1, on the reverse strand, counting down.
GCGCAGCCGAATTTCCGTGATGTAGTCCGTCAGTGTAAGTCCGGTCTCTTGCTTGAACAGCTTGCTTAAATAGCTTGGAGTCAAAAAAACCATATTCGCCAAAGTGTTCAGATCCGCATGCTGATTATAGTTAGCGGATATCCAGCGTTTTATGGTTTCTATGGCTGTGCCGGACATCTCCAGACGATGGGTTCTGATTTCGGTCAGAATGTTTGTGAAATGAGCGGTAAACATCTCCTCAATGTCGCAAAAGCTCATACTGGACGCGATTCTGTCGTCCAACCTGAGGTCGGGAGCACTTTTATTGCGGGCCTCGAATTCTTGCAGTTCCTTTTGTGCAGTTTCTTCAACCCAGCGACAGATCCGGAGAATTTGGTCAGGACCGGCTTGTTGTGCTTTCAGCACTGAGAACAGGTCATGAATCCATTCTAAGACGCCTGTCACATTCAGAATCTGCAGGTTATGGATCAGCGGTTCTCTAATTGTATTAAAGTGATCCAGGAGGTTCATCTCCGGCTGTTGAATATTCTGAATATTCGCGTAATGTACAGGCTCCGGATTATATATGCCCATGTTGCAGGCTTGTTTAGCATCTAGGTATGCCTGTCTAAGCTTGGATACCTCATTATAACAACGGCTGGTACCTACATGTAGGATCTTTCCGTGTGCAGATATCCGCATAATGTCACCGATATCTTTTAAATCGTTGTCTGACAGCGGCTCAGCAGAATATACAATCCAGACGTAGAGTCCTTTTTGAATCTCCAAGCTGTCGAAGCTCAACGCCTTCTCTTGCCGCAGACTGTCTGCGCAGGAGCAGACGGTTTCTCTGGCGCTCCCTTTGAGGACAAAGACCGAGAAATAAGGCTGGGGCAAGGTAAGGCTGGATAATAGGAGAGGGGAAGAGGGCTCTTCGATATGTAAGACTGTCAATAAAAGCCCGGAACGGTGGCGTTCTTCCTTGTCGCGCGCGAGCTGCCGTTCTTTGTCTAGCCGATAAAGCAACTCGAACAGCTGCTCTTTATTAATTGGTTTTAATAAATAGTCTACAGCTGAGCTGCGGATGGCTTCTCGGGCATAATTAAATTCAACAAATCCACTCATTAGAATAGAGTAGATCTGCGGATGGGTGGCTTTTAACTGTTTAATCAGCTCCAAGCCATTGATTTGCGGCATACGAATATCTGTAATCACAACATCAAGTTGAAGTGTGCTTAACTTATCTAATAGATGTTTTCCGTCGGAGTAGGTGCCGATGACCAGAAATTCGGCGCTTTCTTTACTGATCATTCGGGCCAGTCCTTCGCGGATTAAGATCTCATCATCCACAATCGCAATACGCAGCAATCTGAGCAGCCCCTCTCCTAAATAAATTCATCTTCACTGTATTTAGCGTTAATATCCGCAATGCGCAGGGTAACACGAGTGCCGATTCCAAGCTCACTCTCAACAAGCAGACCAAACGAACTGCCGTAATGCAGGCGAATTCTTTCATTTACATTTCGTAGTCCAATCCCGAACCTTTCATTGTCCGTTCCAGTCTGCAGACTATTGTTTAAGGAACGAAGGGTGGCTTCATCCATACCGATCCCATCATCTTCTACACAGAATACGGCATCGCCATGCTCGCTCCATGCGGTGATGCTCAAGGTGCCCAGTCCTACCTTTTGATCCAAACCGTGAAAGACAGCATTTTCTACGATCGGTTGAAAGACAAGCTTAATAACAGGAAGATGAAGGAATTCGTCCGGCACGTCGATGTTAAGTCTGAACTTGTCTGGGAATCGGATTTCCAGCAGCTGATAATAATTTCTCACATGATCCAGCTCTTGTCTAATTGTAACAGCCTCTTCGTTTCGGACAATGCTGTAACGCATTTGAAGCCCAAGTAAATAGGTTAGCTTCGCCACACGTGGATCATCATTGCTCTCTGCAAGCATGCGGATGGATTCCAGCGTATTATAAATAAAATGGGGATTAATCTGGTTTTGAAGCGCCCGCATATCAGCCTTTTGCTTCCGTTTCTCCGTGATGGACACTTCTTGTAACAGATCTTTGATCCTTATGATCATCCGATTAAAATGACTGCCCAGCATCCCAATCTCATCATTATATTTGGAATGCTGCCAGACATCCAGATTACCATGCTGCACCCGTTTCATTAAGCGGACCAAGGATTTAAGGGGTTTGGTCAGGGCATGGGAAATTATAGTCGCAACAAAAAGTGCAAAAGCAATGATAATCAGTGTGGTCAAGATAAGCGTATTACGATTCTTTTGTACAGGGGACAGGATACGTGTTAAAGGAATCGTAACCATAGTGGTCCACCCGGTCTGTTTCGAGACGGTATACACTGCAAGATAAGACTGGCCATTCAAGTCTATTTGAAAATGATCCTGCTGCTGATTTACTTGCTGCAGCAACAGCTTTGTATTCAGAGTTTGTGTATCGGCAGCCAGATTCGGAACCGCGGAATCTTCACTGGCATAAATCAGATCTCCATTGTTATCTACAATGAACGTGTTTCCTTGCGTAACTGCATTTACGGGATCGATAATGCCCTTAAACAGATTGATGTCTACATCGAAAACGAGAATTCCTATATTCTGCAATGTGCTTACAGAGTTAATCGTACGCAGAACACTAAAGACCTCTTTATGGACATTCGAGTTGGTGCGGATCGTATGTCTGCCCTGAATGACAGGCGCTGCTCCGGCATCTTCACTCATGGTTCTCCATTTGGCTAATCGTTCCTCGGGATACAGTTCATTAATTCCAGCGTCTTTATCATAAAAGACAGAACCGTACTGATCCACCAAATACACGGCAATGATTTCTTCCTTAGTATGATTCAAATAGCTAAGGAACATCGCCATGCCCGTATTTTTTTCCCAGTCGGTATTTTGCTGTGTCAGGTAGACTTGCACATCGGTGTTATACAGCGGCAGGGCTGTATACCTTTTGAGGTCGGCAATATATCGGTCGATGGTATCTGAAGCATTCGATGTCATTTGACCCGCACCGTCAGTCGCATTCACAAGAACCGAGTTGAACATGGAGCGGGACGATAGATAACTTACATAAGTAATCGGCAGAGAGATCAGAAAGACAAAGATAACAATCAGCTTGCGCTCCATCGGTAGATTGGCAAGGAACAACCACATTTTGCGTAAAGTTAACCGGATGTATGATAGCATTTGCGTTGTTCCTTTCCTGTAATAAGCTACCTACCTTATTTGACCGCTCCACTGGTTACGCCTTCAAAGATGTAACGCTGCAGGAAGAAATATAAAATTACTGTTGGCAGCAGGATAAGCAGAATAGCCGCACAGATTAAATTCCATTCCCCCGAATTGACCCCTTGAAAACGCATTAGGATCGTCGTAACTACACCAAGGCTTTGTTTCGGCATGTAGAGGTATGGGATGTACATGTCATTGTAAATGCTAATGGTTTTCAGAATAATCAAAGTAGCCGTAGCTGGGGTAAGTAAAGGGAAAATAATCGACCGATAGATTCTGAACAGAGAGGCACCTTCTACCATCGCACTTTCATCGAGATCCACGGGAATATTACGGATAAATTGCAGATATAAAATAATTTGAATTACATCCGCTCCAATATAAAGCACGATCGGGGCGCCAAGTGTATTGTAAAGCCCCATGCTTTTGATGATACCAAAAGTCGCCACTTGTGTCGTGATACTAGGAATAATGGTGGCTACTAGATATGCACCGAAGACAACGGGTTTCAATTTGAAAGAGAAGCGTCCCAATACAAATGCTACCATAGTGCCGAACAGAATGTTCAGAATTAAAGTAATAGCTATAATGATTAACACATTACCAAATCCGTTAAGTAGACCCCCACGCTGGAAGACGGCAGTGAAATTATCGAAATTCAAAAAGCTTTTTGGCAGTGCCATGGAGCTGCTGCTGTTAAATTCGTCAGTGGATTTAAAGGCATTGACGATGACCACATACGGAGGAAAGAGTACAACAAATACGCCGATAAGCAGCGAGAAGTATTTAATAACATCTGTGAAGCGAAATTTGGAGTATGTCATATCTATTTGTCCCCTCCCCGGCTTAGAACTAGTTGCTGTACTAACAGTACGATGACGACAAAGAAAAGCAAGATAATACTCATGGCAGAAGCGAGGCCGTAATTATTGTAAGCAAATGCAGTATCTACAACTTTTTGTACGTATGTTTCGCTGGCGCCTGCGGGGCCGCCCTTGGTCAACACGAAGGGGAGATCGAATACTTCCAGTGCCCCTGTGACGGTAAGAAATAAGTTAAGCTGGATGACTGGCTTCATATTCGGTAAAGTAATTCTCCAAAGTGTTTGAAAAGGTCCGGCACCATCGATCTTTGAGGCCTCATAGATATCGTTTGGAATGGCCTGCAAGGAGGCGATGTAGATTACCATGTTATAACCCATGAAACGCCAAAATCCTGTGGACGCCAGAGAATAGTTAACCAGTCCTTCTGTTCCAAGCCAACTGGTTTGTCCTAGTCCGGTAAGACCGATGCTATTCAGGAACATATTCAGAGAGCCATTGGTGGTGTCAAAGACATAACCAAACATAAAGGCGACGGCGACACCGTTCATAATGTAAGGGAGGAACAGTAAGATTCGAAATGCATTTTTTCCTTTCAACTTACTATTGAGCACAATCGCAAAATAAATAGCGACGATATTCTGGAGAATTCCCATCGCGAAATAAGCAAAGTTATGGGTAAATACCTTGAAAATATCGGGGTTGGAGAAGACTTCGCGGTAATTATCGAGACCGACCCAAGGCTTCTCAGGGCTATAGCCATCCCAATTCGTAAAGCTGTAATAAATCAGCTTGAGTGCCGGATAATACGTGAATGTTGCGAGCAGCAACAAAGGAATCGTGAGGAAGGATACAATGATAATCGTCTTCTGTTTGTTATAGGAAAGTGTTCCGAACATCGCTAGCCCTTCTTTCATAAAAACGTGGTATGGAAAGGCAAAATGGATTATCCGTAAAAGCAATAATCCATTTTGCTCCGTAGTGTACTTCGAATCAAAAGCTCAAATTAATAACCGAGGTCCTTCTTGGCTTTAGCCCAAGCTTTATTCCACTTGTCTAATACGGTTTGTGGATCTTTGGCAAGTACAAATTCCTGTACAACAGCAGGGAGATCCAGTTGTGCCTTGTTGCCGATTTCTGTAACCTTTGCATCGTCAACAGTTCCTTCTACCAGTTCTACTCCGGTAGCTTGGAATTCTTTCAGCTGAGTCAGATTGGATTCCTTGCCTTTTAATGGAGAGATAAAGCCGGCGAAATCCTCATAACCTGAATCTTCAATCATCCATTTTACGAAGGCTTTAGCTGCCTCTAAATTTTTGCTGTTTTTGGCAACGGCATAGAAGAAGTCAGGGCTAAGGGTAGCAGATGGTTTACCCGAATTGTCATAAGGGAATGGGAAGAAGCCAATATTGTCTGAAGAAGCGCCTGCTCCGATAACTTGGTTAATAACCCAGTTGCCAAGATAGTACATGGCGAATTTGCCGGAAGCGATGTCCTTTTTCGATTGCTCCCAGTTGGTGGAGTTGATGTCTTTTTCCAGATAGCCTTTTTCATTGAGCTCTCTAAGTAGGCTGAAAGCTTTGCCATAACCGTTGTCTATAGTGAACGGTGTTTCAGAGCTCAGCTTAGCATTTGGAAAATCAGGATTGCCTTCAATTAAGCGTGGTGTGTCATAAGCCCAAGTACCAAGTGGCCATTTGTCTTTAAAGTTAGAGGACATTGGAATAACACCTTTTGCTTTCAGCTTCTCGCAGGCAGCCAGGAATTCATCCCAAGTCTTAGGCGTTTCGGTGATGCCGGCATCAGTGAATGCTGTTTTGTTATAAACAATACCGGAAGTAGAGTTCCCTGTAGTAATTCCGTAAAGCTTACCATCAAAGGATTTGAAGTCTTTAAAGGTGATCTGATCGTTCAAGCCGAGATCATCCAGTGAAGCAAAATATTTCGGCAGGTCGGAGTTAGGGATGGAAGGAATAAACATAACGTCTGGAAGCTCGCCGCTGGCCATTCTGACTTTAGCCTGTTGGTTATAGTCGGTTTGGGAAGCTTCGAATTCGACTTTAATGTTCGGGTATTTTTCATTAAAGCGCTTTAAATATTCGTCATATTCTTTGCCGATCATGTCTGTTCTGTTAGTTAGGAAGGTGATTTTGCCGCTGATATCAGCTCCTGCTGCAGGTTCGGCAGTTGCATTCGTGTCACCGCCGGTATTCTCTGCGTTAGTTGCTGCGGGCTTTTCAGTTGCGGCAGCACCGTTATTCGTGGTGTTGTCATTATTCGAACCACAGCCAGCAAGTGTTGAAGATAAGACCATAATCATAACAAAGGATAACGAAAATAACTTATTTCTCATAGCTTAATCCCCTTTTCGTTTTTATTGTTAGCGTTTACATGAACATTATAGCTTTATCGAAGCCGTTAATAAATGTATTGTATTATTATTTATTGTCTTTATTTGTTTTGTTTCTGCGTTTATAATTAGTATGTACCTAACAATCAGATAACAAAATACAAAGAATATCAAAAGGGTTCAATGAATTAATTGAAGTCTTATGCTATTTTTGAGAAGTCTATGCTTACAAAACATTAGGCATCTGCTTCCGAAGCGAGTTTTGCGCGAAGTCATTCAGAGAAGTCTATGCTTACAAAACTTTTAGGAGGTATTATGAAACATTTGCATATGGATCTTGCGAAGTGGGAATTTAGAGGCTGTGGTGATGAGGAGTGGCTTCCGGCGACTGTGCCAGGTACAGTCCATACGGATTTACTAAAGAACGGGAAGATTTCAGACCCCTTTTATGGAACAAATGAACATGATCTACAGTGGATCGATAAGAAGGACTGGGAATATCAAACCTCGTTGCAGTTGGGGGAAGAGTGGCAGGAGCTTGCTTGTACGGAGCTAGTTTTTGAGGGACTGGATACTTATGCAGATGTGTACGTGAATAATGTACATGTGCTCGCTGCTGATAATATGTTTCTGGCATGGAAAGTGGATGTCAAAGATCAGTTAAAGACTGGAGAAAATAATATACGGGTGAAGTTCCGCTCTGCGGTTAAGGAAGATTTACCGAAATTAGCGAAGCTGGGTTACGCGCTGCCTGCCTCGAATGATCAATCCGAGCTTGGGGGATTAGATGAACAACGGATTAGTATTTTTGCGCGCAAAGCACCTTATCATTACGGCTGGGATTGGGGCCCGCGTTTCTTGACCAGTGGAATATGGCGTGCGGCAGCTCTGGTGGGACGTGACACCGTTCAAATTACAGACCTCTATATCCGTCAAAATGTGATTGCTAAGGAAGAAGCTCGCCTGACCGCAATTGTAGAAGTGGATGCTCCTGCTGCTTGGCGGGGAATGCTGCGAATAAGTGCCGATGGTTTGGAGTGGATGCAAGCGGTTACTTTAGAAGAAGGCATGCAGCAATTAGAGATGAATATTGTTATATCCGAGCCACAGCTCTGGTGGTGCAGAGGGCTCGGAGAGCCTCATTTATATACATTCCAGGCATCATTGATACAAGATGCGGAAGTAGAGGTTAGCAAAAGTGTAAAAACCGGACTCCGCAGTATTGAATTGATTCGGGAGCGTGATGCCAAAGGAGCTTCGTTTTCTTTTGCGCTGAATGGAGTTTCCGTCTTCGCCAAAGGTGCCAATCATATTCCAAATGACAGCTTCACCACAGAAGTAACCGAGGAGCGGTATCGGCATGAAATTGCCACGGCAGTAGAATCGAATATGAATATGCTGCGCGTTTGGGGCGGCGGTATATATGAAGAAGATATTTTTTATCAGCTCTGTGATGAATACGGACTGCTGGTCTGGCAGGACTTTATGTTCGCTTGCAGTATGTATCCCGGAGACGAGGCGTTCCTTGAAAATGTGAAAAAAGAAGCCGAATACAACGTCAAAAGATTGCGCAATCATCCCTGCATCGCCTTATGGTGTGGCAACAACGAGATTGATTCGGCCTGGTCACAGTTCGAGGAAAATATGGGCTGGGGCTGGAAAGAAAAACTCGGCGCTGAGCAAAGAGCGACAATGTGGGCCGATTATATTAAAATCTTCCACCGTATTCTGCCGGAGGCTGTAGCCGCGTTCCATCCGGGAGCGGACTACTGGCCGTCTTCGCCGTTGCGGGAGCTGACTGGCGATATTAATCAGCATGCGACGCGGATTGTGGGCGAAGGGGATGTGCATTACTGGGGCGTGTGGCACGGAATCGAGCCTTTTGAGAACTATAATACAAAGGTTGGCCGCTTCATGAGTGAATATGGCTTCCAGTCGTTCCCGGAACTAAAAACGGTAATGAGCTATGCGGAAGAGCAGGATTTGGAGCTTACCTCAGAGGTGATGCTGGCGCATCAGAAGAATGGTCGCGGTAATCTGCTGATCAAAGAATATATGGATATGTATCTGCCGCAGCCAAAGGACTTCAAAGCCTTTTTATATATGAGTCAAATCCTGCAGGCCGAAGCGATCCGAATCGCGATTGAAAGCCACAGAAGAAATAAACCTTATTGTATGGGCACTTTATACTGGCAGATGAATGATTGCTGGCCGGTGGCTTCTTGGGCGGGCATGGATTATAACGGGCGCTGGAAAGCCCTGCAATATACCGTGCGTTCAAGCTTCAAAGATGTTCTGTTGTCTATCGACGGTACAGACCGTGAGAAGGTAGACGTTCATGTCGTATCTGATTTAAGAACAGCAGTGAGCGCTGAGTTGGTGCTTACTTTGTATCAGTTTAACGGTTCGGTGCTGCGAGAGTGGACACATCCCGTTGAGCTGGAAGCTGATTCTGCTGCTATCGTATTCTCGTCTCCTGTGGCAGAGCTGCTAGAAGGTCAAGGGGTGGGTGATGTATTGCTTGGAATTGGCTTGCAGGCGGATGGCCAGGTGATAGATCACAAGCTGCATTATTTTACTCCGGAAAAAGAAATTCCGTTGCAGCGCTCAGTAATTACCGTGCTGGAAACTCCAGAGAGCGGTGGATTAAGCTTCACCGTGACCAGTGATGTATTGGCTAGAGGTGTATACCTGACTTCGGAAGAGGAAGGAATATTCTCTGACAATTATTTTGACCTTCTCCCAGGTCAGACCAAGACGATAGAGTTCTCACAACGCGGGAACGATGGAAGAGACTGGATTCCTGCCGCACCTAAAGGGCTAAAGGTTCAATCGATGGTTGATTTTGTGAGCGAAGATTTGCTGTAAATCCTAAGGAGAGAAGGACTGGCACATGGGGATTTTAATTCAGGAAGATAAGGGATTATTCCATTTACAGAGCGCAGGGATGAGTTATATTCTTCAGCTTGTTAATGATTATCCGGCACATGTGTATTGGGGCAAGAAGCTGCGTAGTGGCAGCAATTTGGAAGGGCTGTTGGATCTGGGAGGAAATACGGGTCTCGACCGGCTCCCGCAGGAATATCCCCAATACGGCACGGGAGATTTCAGAACACCTGCTTATCAAGTTAGGCTCGAAGACGGCACTCGTATTACAGAGCTGAAATACAGCGGGTACCGGGTAGTTGAGGGTAAACCCTCACTGCCAGGTCTGCCATCTGTATATGTTGAGTCTGCGCAAGAAGCACAGACGTTGGAGCTTACACTTAAGGATGATTACGCCAAGCTGAGTGTTATTTTGCGCTATACGGTTTTTGAACATACCAACGTAATCACACGCTCTGTGGAGTTTACCAATGCGGGGGAAACGCAGCTGCAATTGCAGCGTGCACTGAGTGCTAGTGTCGATTTCTCGTCTGGCGATATGGATATGATCTATTTGGCAGGAGCTTGGTCAAGGGAAGGTAATCTGACCCGTAGACGTCTGGTGCAAGGGGGTACGACCATTGGGAGCCGCAGAGGGATGAGCAGCCACCAGTTAAATCCATTTGCAGCGCTGGTGAAACCTGTAACGGATGAAAATCATGGAGAGGCCTACGGCTTCAGTCTTGTATATAGTGGAGGCTTTGAAGCTGAGGCAGAGGTCGATTCCTTCGGGATGACCCGGTTTACGATGGGGCTGAATTCTTTTGATTTCTCCTGGCTGCTGGAGCCGGGCGAACAATTCCAGACCCCAGAAGTAGTGATGGTGTATTCTTCCGAGGGGATCGGGGAAATGTCGAGAACCTATCATCGCCTGTACCGGACCCGTTTATGCAGAGGGTTATATAGAGATAAGGAACGGCCCATTCTGGTCAACAATTGGGAAGCCACCTATTTCAACTTCGATGCGGATAAATTGGAGTCGATTGCCGCGGAAGGAGCGAAACTCGGGATAGAGCTATTCGTACTGGACGACGGTTGGTTTGGCAAAAGAGATGCAGATAACTCCTCTCTCGGAGACTGGGTAGAGGATCTGCGCAAGCTTCCAGGCGGATTGTCTGATGTGGCGCAGCGTGTGAACAATCTAGGCTTGCAGTTTGGCCTCTGGTTCGAGCCGGAGATGATCTCGCCAGACAGCGAGCTCTATCGTAAGCATCCCGACTGGTGTCTGCATGTGCCGGGACGCCGCCGTAGCGAAGCCCGCTGGCAATTGGTGCTGGACTATACTCGGGAGGATGTACGCCAGTACATTTATGAGTCACTGTCCCGGATTTTCTCGACCGTGCCCATTAGTTATGTGAAATGGGATATGAACCGTTGTTTAACGGAGATTGGCTCTGCAGAGTTACCTTCTGAACGCCAAGGGGAAACCGCTCATCGTTATGTGCTTGGTCTGTATGAGCTATTGGAGCGAATAACTTCAGAGTTTCCGCATATCCTGTTCGAGAGCTGCTGTAGTGGTGGTGGCCGCTTCGACCCAGGCATGCTGCATTACATGCCGCAGACCTGGACTAGTGACGATACCGATGCTGTGGAACGACTGAAGATTCAGTATGGAACAAGTCTGGTGTATCCGGTTAGTTCGATAGGCGCGCATGTGTCTGCCGTGCCGAATCATCAGGTAGGACGGATCACCCCGCTGTCTTTTCGTGGAGATGTAGCTATGTCCGGTAATTTCGGTTATGAGCTGGATCTTACGAAGTTTACAGACGAAGAGAAGGAACTTGTGAAGGAACAGGTTGCGAACTATAAACAAATCCGCAGTCTTGTGCAGCAAGGGAATCTGTACCGGCTGCAAAGCCCGTTTGAGGGCAATGAGACAGCATGGATGTTCGTGTCCGATGATCAGCGAGAGGCATTAGTTTATTACTTCCGGGTAATGGCTGTGCCGCATCCGCCCCGCCGCAGCCTGAAGCTGAATGGTTTAAATCCGGAGCTGGATTACATTCTGGAGGCAAGTGGTGAGGTTTACGGTGGTGATCGGCTAATGCAGGCTGGACTGGCTCTGCCGGATATCCAGCAGGATTTTGTTAGCGGATGTTATAAATTGAAGGTGCAGGAATAGAGTTTATTGCAAGTCATCAGCAAGCCATGAGCCTAGCTCGTGGTTTGCTTTTTTTGTTGGCAAAGACGAATTTGAATCAGTTGAAACTGCGGATGGCAAGTCAGTCTTGATCGTATCCACCTCCATATTCCTCCTGTTATGGCATCCTGTGAAGCTACCTTGTGTATGACGCTATAGTTTTTTTGCATGTTCATATTCCGTTCATATTGAGGTCATAGGGAGTACATCTTCATTGGTTAATCTTAGCCTAGCAGTTAGTTATGGTAGTCCAATACACAGCTGATGACAGGGGAAGATACGAGTGGAAATAAAAGAAGTAATGAAAATGAAGGCGGGCACGAGAACAAGTAAAACACTAAACATACTACTTAAAGTAGTAGGAGCAATAATCATCGCAATCGTGCTTTTTCTCGCTATTGTCTATACAGTTAATTTGATCAGCAATAAATCGGAACAAAATAAAATAGAACCCTATGGTCAGTTAGTGCCCGTAGATGGGAAAAACATGAATGTTTATATTCAAGGAAAAGGTGAAGAAACAGTCGTGCTACTACCGGGTTATGGCACAGCAGCGCCAGCTCTTGATTTTAAAGCATTAATAGATGAACTGTCGCCGTTTTACAAAGTTGTCATGATTGAGCCTTTTGGGTATGGATTAAGTGATCTGACCAAAAAGGAGCGCAGCACAGAGAATATTGTAAGTGAAATTCATGAAGCTTTACAGGCTCTTAATATTGACCGTTATATTCTAATGGGCCACTCCATTTCAGGGATATATGGACTAGATTATGTTAACAAGTATGAAAATGAAGTGAGTGCATTTGTCGGGCTTGATAGTAGTGTCCCATCGATAAGCGAGAGGAAGATCGAAGCTTCGGAATTAAGAACTATAAATCTGCTCAAAAAATCAGGTTTAATCAGATTGCAAATGAAATTTAGTGCTGACCCAATTGCTGAACTACCATTTGATGATAAAACAAAAGAAAAAATGAGACTGATCAATCGCAAAAACATATTTAATCCCACCCAATTAAATGAAGCTGGAATGATGTATTCTAATTTTAAATCAGCTGAAAGCTTAACATTTCCTAAAAATCTTCCTCTTATTTTCTTTATACAAGCGAATCAACCAGCAACGGATAGATGGATACCAGAGCATGAAAAGCAAATCAAGGACTCTGTGCATGGAAAAATAGTGAAGTTTGAAGAGGGACATTATTTATATCGCACTAAAGCAAAAGAAATCGTAAAAGACTTTCAGGCATTTATGAAAGAAATAAAATAAGTGCTGCCGTCGAGCCGACCGGATTTCAGGATTTCCTCTGATTTTCGTTCGGTTTTTATTAGTCCGTAAGATATGGGGGAGTGCCACCAGTAACGATGATCCATCATTAGGGTTTGGTCTAAATAAGAATGAGAAGGCGTCGGCTACATATGATGGAGAGTCCCTTGGCTGCTACTAGGTTCCTAGGTACCCTGCTTCGGATCGGACTCAGGAGTCCTTATTTGCTAGAAAAGAGGCAATTGAGGATACTTTCGGACCCCAGCGACGTTATTGGCTAATTATCGCGACCGGATGGGGTGTTTTGGAGTAAATAGCTGCACCTGAGTCCGATACCATCTCAAATATGCGGTTTTTTCGCAAATAGTGGCTATACGGTCCGTAAGTAAATAGGGAGTAGGGGTGGTATGAGAAAGTATGAGAAAGTATAAGGGAGTATGAGAAAGTATGAGGGAGTATGAGGTAGTATGAGGGAGTATGAGGAAGTATGAGGAAGTATGAGAAAGTATGGGGGAGTCCCACCAGTTAACGATGATCCAATCATATGGTCTGGTCTGGGATAAGAATGAAATCGTGCTGTCTACATTTGATGGAGAGTTCCCTTGGTTGCTGCTAGGTTCCTAGGTACCCTGCTTCGGATCGGACTCAGAAGTCCTTATTTGCTAGAAAAGAGGCAATTGAGGCTACTTTCGGACCCCAGCGACGTTATTGGCTAATTATCGCGACCATATGGGGTGTTTTGGAGTAAATAGCTGCACCTGGGTCCGATACCATCTCAAATATGCGGTTTTTTCGCAAATAGTGGCTATACGGTCCGTAAGTAAATAGGTGAGTACGACCAGTGGAGCGTGACCAACTAATCGAATGGGTGAGTACGACCAGTGGAGCGTGACCAACTAATCGAATGGGTGAGTGCGACCAGTAGCGCGTGATCAACTAATCGAATGGGTGAGTACGACCAGTAGCGCGTGACCAACTAAGTGAATGGGTGAGTGCGACCAGTGGAGCGGAACCAACTAATCGAATGGGTAAGTACGACCAGTGGCGAGTGATCAACTCATCGAATGGTGATTCCAATGATCGCCGGCTGACTCACTAATTATCCGTAGTTTCCAGTAATCTATGGTGAGCCCTATCTTTCCACAACCTCCATAAATCCCACAATGAGCCCCACGGTAGCCTTTTTTAAGCAAGAGCATGTCCTATTTCCCTATAATCCACATTGACTTGGGTTTGTCACACCCCTATGATGATTATTAATATAAAAATATATGACACGAAGAGGAGCGAAACATCATGGCTTTGGAGATCGAACGCAAGTTTCTGCTGCCGGAATTTCCGGAGCAGCTGATTCAAAAGGGAGAGTTGAAGATTGTTACCCGTCATAATATCGATCAGACATATCTGGCGATAGATGGTGGTCAAGAGCTTCGTGTGCGTAAAATTACGGATCTGGACTCAGGTGAGGTAACCTACACGCATACGTTTAAGGATGGCAAAGGGATCAAACGCGAAGAGATCGAATATTTTATCTCAGAGGGTTTATATAATCAGATGATCGAAGCGGTAAATGCGGTAGCTTTGGTCAAAGAGCGAATTACAGCGGTGTGGAATGGCATAACGGTTGAGATCGACGTATATTCCCAGCTGAAATTGTCCGTATTGGAGGTTGAATTTGAATCTCTGGAGGAAGCGGAAAGCTTTAAAGAGCCGGAATGGTTCGGTAAGGATGTTAGTACAGAACGGCAGTACAGCAACAAAACGGTCTGGAGAGAGCTGCAAAATAAGACAAAGAATTAACGGACTTTAGCGCGTAAACGTGGTAGTATATAGGGAAAACAAGCAGAAATAGCTTTATCATCCCTAACTAGCTTAAGGATAACGTTTAGGGTGAAACTTATAGTTAATTATAAGAATTTATAAGTGGTGCAACTATAACAGCCTTATATTTCTGCGAGAAACAGTTGTCTTCTATATAGGACGACAACGTTGTTTCTTCTTATCATATATTCTTGTCATATATTAACGAGGGGTTCAGGAGGATGAGCATGAAGTTTATAAGCACAAGAGGTAATGTGGAACCTAAAGGTTTTATTGATACGGTGTTGATGGGACTTGCGGACGACGGTGGGCTGATGGTTCCATCCGAGATTCCAGTGGTTTCAGCAGCAACGTTGGAAGAGTGGAGAAGTCTCAGCTATCAGGAGTTGTTCCTGAAGATTGTTGCCTATTACACCAATGGTGAGATTCCTTACCAGGATTTGCAGGAAATGGTCAACACCAGTTATGCTAATTTCCGCACACCTGAAGTAACACCTATACACCAAGTGGATGATTCTTTATATGTCCTTGAATTGTTCCATGGGCCTACTTTTGCTTTCAAGGATGTAGCGCTGCAGTTTATGGGTGAGCTGTATTCGTATATTTCCAAAAAACAAAACAAAATCATCCACATCCTCGGTGCAACCTCTGGGGACACTGGAGCGGCGGCCATTCAAGGTGTACGCGGCAAAGAAGGCATCAAGATCTGTATTCTCCATCCACACGGCAAGGTAAGTAAAGTGCAAGAGCTGCAGATGACTACGGTGGACGACAGCAATGTACTGAATCTGTCTGTTCATGGTAACTTTGATGATTGCCAGAAGGTGATTAAGGATCTGTTCGCAGATCTGGACTTTAAAGGTCGGTATCATCTGCGTGCAATTAATTCCATTAACTTTGTGCGGATTCTGGCGCAGACTGTTTATTATTTCTATGCATATCTGCATGTCGATGGCAGCAACGAGAAAAAGATTAATATCAGTGTGCCTTCCGGTAACTTCGGTAATATTTTCTCGGGTTATTTGGCTAAGCAAATGGGGCTTCCTATTAACAAGCTAATCATTGCTACGAATGAAAATAATATTTTGGAGCGTTTCGTGAATACTGGCGAATACAAACCAGGTAATTTCACAAGCACTTACAGCCCTTCGATGGACATCCAAGTGGCAAGTAATTTCGAACGGTATCTGTATTATCTGGTAGGCGAGGATTCTGAGAAGTTATCCGCGTATATGTCTATGCTGCAAACCGAAGGCAAGATTACGGTTGAAGGCGAGGCGCTTCAGCAGGTGCAGAAGGATTTTGCAGCGCTGGGTGTGAAGAATGATCAATGCTTGAATACGATCGCTAAGTATCAAAAAGAACACGGCTACCTGCTTGATCCACATACAGCATGTGGAATCGCGGCTTACGAAGCCTTTAATGGCCCGGATGAGATTGGCATTACCTTTGCGACTGCACATCCAGCTAAGTTCGATGAGGCAATTACTTTGATTGATATTAAGCAGGAATTCCCGGCACAGATTAAAGCATTGTTCGAGATGCCACAACATCAAACCGTAGTGGATCATGACAAGGATGAAATCGTGCGTCAGCTGCAAGCTTTTTACGGATTGTAATATCATATACAGTCCTACTTCACAGCACAGCCCCCGTTCTTGGGATAAGGACGGGGGCTGTTTGTGCGTTTATAGTAGCTTCTAACATTAACGTTGCGGCGTACGGGTCTGCTCCCTAGCTTTTTCACAAAAAGCAGCGACCTTGTAAGAGACATAGTACGACAGCATTTTTTCAGAATCGGTAAAGTCGGTGTCCAGCAGTCTGCTGATAAGATCGAGCTTATATCTGAGTGTATTCCGGTGAATGTACAGCTCGTCTGAGGTAATCTGCATGTTCCGGTTATTTTTGAGATAAACGTAAAAGGTATGATACAGATTGGACTGGTGCAAAGTATCGTATTCTTGAAGCTTGAGCAGCTCTGGATGGTAGTAGTTATTATCCTCGTTAAACACAACATCAGCAGAGAGCATCTCATAGAGCTGGATATCTGAATAGTAAGTCAGCTGCTGCTGCGGGCTGAGAATGGAACCGATCCGAATAGCATTTCGGGAGTGAAGATAGTGTCTCCTACATTGCGTAAGATTAGTGAACATATTGCTGATGCCAAGCGAGATGCCGGTTTGGGCTAGAAATTCCTGCAGCTGCTTATTTACAAGCTCTTTGGAGAGATTTCCATCATGGATCATTACAATCTGCCCGTCATAATAGGTGGAAGGACTGCCCGGAAAAAGCTGTTGCAAACGTTCTCTTAAATAATCATCATAACGGCCTGAACCCTCATACCAGGTAAGATCGAACAGCAGCACAAGCAGCTGATTCCCGAACTTTAGTCCTGCACTCCGCATCCTGTCCTGAATAATCCGGTTGTCCTGAAGCTGTTCCTCTAGCAATGCGCAGATAAAATCTTCAACTTTTATATTTTTGGCGTTGCGATAGTAGCTATTTTTGCCCATCTCTTCGGCAAGTATGGTAGCGGTGATGGACAGCAGCTCGTTATCTCTGGCGCGAAAAGGATTTGTGCATCCTAGAAGCAATACATTGCCGATTTGTTTGCCGGCTACTTTTATTTTGGAGATCAGTTTGGAGTTTGATGTTTCCTCGCAGGTTACCTCATAAGATTCATCGCTTTGTTTCCCACGCTGGACACTGTTCATTTTGCTCACGGCCGCAATGAAGTCGTAAGAGCAATAACCTTTGCGGATATTATCACTCCATATGTAATCGTCGATATCGGAAAGGTCAGAGTGAGCTACAATTTTGAAGCTGCAATCAAATACAATGACGGGATTCTGCAGTAGCTCGGCAGCTGTCTGTACGATAGCTGAAAGGCCTGCACCTGAAATGTATGCAGTAAACAAAGATGCGGTATAATGCTCCATTTCGATTTTACCTGATACTTGCTCATTTAAGGAAACATCCATTCATATCGCCCCCTGGTTCAATAATAGTGCAATATGCACTATAAAGAAGTGATTTTTGGTGCTTGTAAATATATTCACAAAGTATTGGACGCCTTAAACTAAAGGTGGAGGTGCTAAGCAGATGAAATATGAAAAACTGTTTGCAGCAGGTAAAATTGGACGCCTTGAACTTAAGAATAGAATTGTATTGCCGGCTATGGGAACGTCACTGGCTGCGGCCAGTGGTGAAGCTTCGGATGAAATGATTGCTTTTTATGAGGAACGTGCCGCAGGTGGCTGTGGTCTAATCATTACGGAAATTACGCGTGTGGATAATGAGACCGGAGTAGGTACACCGAACCAGCTGAATGCAAGTGACTTGCTGTTTGTGCCGCGTCTGGAGAAACTGGCAAGAGCTGTGCATCGTCATGACAGCAAAATATTCCTTCAGCTCCAGCATCCGGGCCGGCAAAATCACGGACGGCTTATTGGAGGCAAACAAATTGTTGCTCCTAGCGCAGTGATGTCTTCAGCGATTGGGGAAATGCCCCGGGAGCTGTCTACTGAAGAGGTAGAAGAGTTAGTTCGTAAATTTGTGTTCGGAGCTTATATAGCTAAAACAGCAGGTATTGATGGTGTGGAGATCCATGGTGCCCACGGCTATCTCGTAGGACAGTTTCTGAGCCCACTTACCAATCTGAGAACTGATAAATATGGCGGTTCACTGGAAGGTAGAATGTCATTCCTGAACGAAATTGTGCTTGGCATCAAAAAGACCTGTGGCGCAGGATTCCCTGTATCGGTGCGAATCGACGGCGATGAATTTGTCTCAGGCGGGATTACACTGGATGAGGCTATCCGGACTGCGAAACATCTGGAAAGCATCGGAGTGGATTGCATAAATGTAAGCTCCGGTACTTATGAATCGTCCAATACGATCATTGAGCCGATATCCTACCCGCAAGGCTGGAAAAAACATCTCTCCGCAGCCATTAAGCAAGCGGTGCAAATTCCAGTGATTGCTTGTGATGTGATCCGTAAGCCTGAATTTGCTGAGAGTCTGCTACAGGAAGGAAATACGGATTTTGTAGCCCTTGGAAGAGCCCAACTGGCCGATCCGGAGTGGGGTAACAAAGCGGCAGCAGGCAAAGAAGCAGAGATCAGAACCTGTATCTCTTGCCTGTACTGTATTCAGGAAGTAATGGAGTGCAAGGTAATCAAGTGTGCTGTCAATGCCAGAGTGGGCCGTGAGCTTGAATTTGCAGAACCAACAAAAGATGGCGCTGGCAAAGTAGTAGCTGTGATCGGCGGGGGTCCAGCAGGTATGGAAGCAGCACGGATTCTGGCGCTCAGAGATTTTAAACCTGTATTGTTCGAAGCCAGAGATGTGCTAGGCGGCAGCGTGGAGCTGGGAAGCCGGCCACCATTGAAGGAGAAGCTGAACTGGTTTATTGATAATATGCAGCATCAGTTAGAGGATCTGAATGTTGATGTCCGTCTCTCTACGAAACCTACGCTAGAACAACTGAAGCAACTGAACCCTTATGCGGTATTTGTTGCTGCTGGGGCACAGCCTATAGTGCCTGTTATTCCGGGAGTAAAGAAGGCAGCGGTCTGCACCGTTGTTGACGTACTTAGTGGGTCAGTTGTGATTAAGAACAAGCAGGCTGTGGTCATCGGCTCCGGCATGACAGGGCTGGAAACGGCTGAATATTTAGCCGATATGGGAAATCAGGTCACGGTGGTGGAAATGCAGCCGCGGGTTGGTCCAGATGCCTATCTGCCAAATCTGATCGACATTGTGACTAGACTGAAAAAGAACGGCGTGGAGCTCTTAGCATCAACCAAGCTGGTAGAAGTGCAGGATGGCGCGATTGTGCTTGAGAATACGTCCACGGGGGAAACTTCGCTGAAAAAGACGGATGCTGTTGTATTATCCATTGGTGTTACACCCGATCGCTCATTTGTTGATGAGTTGAAGCAGGTACTGCCTAATGTGAAGGTGATCGGCGATGCAGGCAAGCCAGGCCGAATCGGACAGGCCATTCAATCTGGATTCGAAACGGCTTTTGTGCTGAACTAAAGGGTTACTAATCTAAGGAGGGTTCATTCATGGTGAGTTTTGTGAAAAGTTTCGCAGATATGCAGAAATACGGAGGCAAGCCAACCACCTTTTATGATGCAGAGATGCTGACGGTGTATTGGGAGACCAAACCAGAGATTATCGAGCGTTTGTTGCCGAAGCCACTGAAGCCAACAAGCCGGCCGCTGGTAAATGCTTTTATCGCCAATTACCCAGCTACGAACTTTTGTCCACCTTATCGTGAAGCTGGATTGTTCGTTCTAGCGGACTATAACGGACAATTAGGCAACTACTGCCTGTCGATGCCTATTACAAGCGATATCGGGATGGCTATGGGCCGGGAAGTATGTGGGCTGCCTAAGAAAATGGCCGATGTGCGTATGAACACCTCAGAAGATGGCATTGATGGGGCAATCGGCCGGCATGGCATTGACTTTTTCAACGTAAAAGCCACTATGGATGGACACTTCAATGACAATGGAGCCGAGAAGATTCTGGAGGAATATTACGGCAAAGATATCCCTTTGTATAACATCAAATATGCCAATGCAATTGACGGAAACGGCTTCGATCTGATGCCATCCTTGGTCACACAGCGTTTAGTAAGTGAGGTTAAAGTCTATAAAGCGGCTGAAGCCTCTATCACCTTCCAAGACTCCCCGCATGATCCTTGGAGTGAGCTTGAAGTTGTGAATATGCTGGGCGCGGTTTACACCGTCAGTACAAATGTGCTTGAAAAAGGTAAAATTCTGGAGCCTCTGAATCCAATGGAGTATCTTCCATACTGCTATCTCCGCTGGGACTGGTGGGAGAACAATTTGCAACCTGTTTCCTCAGTATAAGCCTACGTGTTTGAAGTGAGTTTGTACGAAATGAAACCGAAGAAGGATCGGCTAACCAAACATTAGGAGGAATTAGAATGACTAACCTTTTTGATTTGACGGGTAAGACAGCTATTATCGCAGGAGCATCCAGTGGGATCGGGGTACAATTCGCAGAGATGCTTGCTGAGCAAGGAGCAGACATTGCTATTTTGGCCAGAAGATATGACAAGCTTGTAGCAGTAGCCAAGGATATCCGGGCTAAATACCCTGAACGCAGAATAATTCCTATCGAGTGTGATGTAAGAAAAGAGGACCAGATTATTGTGGCTGTTCAAAAGGTTATGGAAGCCTTTGGCAAAATTGATATTCTGCTGAATAATGCTGGTGTGGTGGATGCGGTTCCGATTGAGGCGCTGGAAGAAGAAGCTTGGGATCGGGTACTGGATACGGATTTAAAAGGTGTTTTCCTGATGTCGAAACATGTGATCCGGCATATGAAGGAACGGAATTACGGCAAAATCGTCAATACAGCCTCAATGCTAGGCCTTACAGCTTCAGCTTCGGTTCCTACGCATTCTTACAATGCTGCTAAAGGTGGAGTGATCCATCTGACAAGAGGGGTGGCGGCAACTTACGCTAAGCATGGTATCACTGTTAATGCGATTGGACCAAGTTTGTTCAAAACTGAAATGACTGAGAATACGTTATTTGCAGAAAAAGCGCTAAAAATGTACAACGCAGTGTGTCCGATGGGGCGCCCTGGTAATCCGGGAGAATTAAACGGCGCCGTGCTCTACTTTGCTTCAGATGCTTCCAGCTACACTACAGGTCAGACCTTGTTTGTAGATGGCGGCTGGACAATTATATAGAGTTCATCTGGTTCTGTAAGCTCGGGGAATGATTGTAACTCCAAAAAAAGGGTATCTCAAAAGCCATGAAAGGGTGGCTGGGATACACCTTTTTTTGCGTTGTACGATGAGCGGTGCTCCGCCAGTAACAAGAGAATTGCTGAATTTATCAGAAATTGTCGTTAATTTGCCTTAAAAAGTAGACATGACTACCTATGAGTGAGAAAATAGCATGTAGAGTTAGTAATAACTAAAAAGGACGGGATAACATCATGACAATTCGTTTCGGGGTCATTGGAACAAACTTTATTACAGACCGCTTCGTGCAAGCCGGCTTGGAGAATGAGGAGTTTATCCTGACAGCCGTGTACTCTCGCACAATGGAGAAAGGTCAGGCCTTTGCTGCTAAATATGCGGGAGCTACAATTTATACGAATTTGGAAGATATGGTGAAAAGCAAAGATGTAGATGCTATATATATTGCCAGCCCAAATTCTATGCATGCAGAACAAGCGATTATGTGCTTAAATCACGGCAAGCATGTGCTCTGCGAGAAACCGGCTGCATCCAACAGTACGGAGCTTAAAGCTATGATTGAAGCTGCGCGCACAAATGATGTGCTACTGGTAGAGGCGATGAAATCGACCTTTATGCCGAACTTTGGAGTGATTCGTGATAATTTGTATAAACTCGGCCAAGTTCGCCGTTATTTTGCAAGTTACTGTAAGTACTCCTCCAGATATGATGCCTACCGGCAGGGGACTGTGTTAAATGCGTTTAATCCCGCTTTTTCCAATGGCTCGTTAATGGATCTTGGAGTGTACTGTTTGTATCCAATGGTAGTGCTCTTTGGCAAGCCTCAATCAGTACAGGCAGTGGGTGTCATGCTCTCGTCAGGTGTGGATGGTGAAGGAAGTCTCATTATGAAGTATGACGATATGGATGCGGTAGTTATGCACTCCAAGATTTCCGACTCCTATCTGCCAGCTGAGATTCATGGAGAGAACGGTACGATGGTGATCGACAAGATCAATGAGCCTTATCAGGTGAAAATTTACTATCGTGATGGTACAGTTGAGGAGCTTACGTTGCCTCAGGTGTTTGAACCTATGTATTATGAGGTTGAAGAATTCATCAACTTGATTAAGAATGGTGAACGGGAGAGCAGAATTAATACTCATGAGAACTCCATGGCCGCAGCAGAGATTATGGAGGAAGCCAGAGCACAGATCGGTCTCCGCTATGCCTCAGATTTATAATAAATAG
Source organism: Paenibacillus sp. FSL H3-0310 (assembly GCF_038002785.1). NCBI lineage: Bacteria > Bacillati > Bacillota > Bacilli > Caryophanales > Paenibacillaceae > Paenibacillus > Paenibacillus sp. FSL H3-0310. Next base: position 74,950 of record NZ_JBBODC010000002.1, on the reverse strand, counting down.
AATGGGGAGCAGGACTTGAAGACTTTTAAAAAGGTTTATATTGAGATAACAAGCGTCTGCAACCTCGCCTGCAGCTTTTGTCCACAAACCGCCCGGACGAAAAATTTCATGAAGCTTGATACGTTTAATACGATATTGGATGAAATTAAACCACACAGCAATCATATTTATCTTCACGTCAAAGGGGAACCGTTGCTGCATCCCAAGATCGGTGAACTGTTGGATGCTGCTCATGCCAAAGGGTTCAAGGTTAATATTACAACCAATGGCACGTTAATTCATAAAGCCGGACCTAAAATTCTTGGTAAACCCGCACTGCGTCAGATGAACTTTTCTCTGCACAGCTTTGATGGGCATGAAGGGTCAGAGAACCGTGAAGGCTATCTTTCAGAGATAATTTCTTTTGTACGGGAAGCCTCAGCGCAAGGGGTTATTATTTCTTTCCGCTTGTGGAATTTGACGGAGGATAATCTGACGAATCTGGAGAGAAACCGTAACCGTGAAACCCTTGCCCTGCTGGAGGAAGCCTTCAACTTGGATTTCAAGATTGAAGAAAAGGTTGTGCCTGGCAGTGGTGTCAAGATTGCCCCACGCGTCTACCTTAATCAGGATCATGAGTTCCGTTGGCCAGCGCTGAATGAGCCGGAAGATGACGGAAAAGGGTTCTGTCATGCCCTGCGGAGCCAAGCGGCAATCCTTGTGGATGGCACTGTTGTGCCATGCTGTCTGGATGGTGAAGGAGTAATTAATCTAGGCAACATCCATGAAACTCCGTTCTCAGAGATTGTAGAGGGGGAGCGGGCGAACAATTTATTCTATGGCTTCTCACGTAGAGAAGCGGTGGAGGAGCTGTGCCGCAAATGTGGGTATCGGCAGCGGTTCGGAACCTAATGATTGGAATGCAAACAGAACCGGGACATGGCTATTTCATGAGTCCTGGTTCTGTTTTTTAATTAACGGGATTGTATATATATAATAATAGGTCTTTATAGTCTCCACTTTGGAGCGAAGGAGGAGCATATGCTGAAATCACTGGAAGCCATCGCCTTATACCGTGAAGGTGTGCAAGATCATTTGGAGGATCACCTCTGGCTGAAGCTTATTGTCCAAGCGGAGGAGCAGATTGTAAATTTGGAACGTGTGGAATCTCTGGAGGAGCTGGATCGCAGGAATCCCGTACTGGACTATGTGGAACGTAGCTTGCAGATTCTGGACCAACTTCCCCGTTCTATTTGGATAAAAGAGCTGGTGGAAGAAACGTTAATTTGGTCAGAAACGGCTAAGGGAGGTACAGCAAAGGAGCGGCTGGTTTGGCAGAAGGAAGGGATCAATTGTTTTGTACATAATTTAGGTTCCGCACAGTTATATGAGAGATATTTAGGGAGGGCTGTCTCCGAGAAAGGTGCGATGATTCAGCGGCTTATTGAGACTCATGGACTTATAGGACAGCAAATTCGCGGAGAAGTGCCGCCGGAAGTCAATAAGCCACTCCATGATATAGTGGAAGATCAGCTGCTGACCGCGGAGGAACTGGAACGCCTGCTGACCGTGCTCAATCATTGCATCATCGGAGCTGTGTCTCCCGAGTTATGGCAGAATGTGCAGCATGAAGTGAAGCAGCTTATTGAGCTGATTTCTTCAGGCAATCTTGCTAGTCCTATGCCGATGAAGGAACGACTGCGCAGAATGCGGCTGGGTCCGATCTCTAGAGGAGAGGATTTCACTACGGAATGGGCTAAGCTGACGCAGGAAGGTTTTCATGCTGAACGCTTGGAGTCATTAAGTAAGATTACCTTCTGGTATGTAGAATCTGCATTACAGACCTTTTCGCTGGAGCAATTTCTGAAGGTGATGGTGCTTGCTGCCCAGAGGGCGCAGAATCAATCCTTAAGCCATATCAGCTTCGAGCATGTCATGAACAGCATTTACTACGATTACAAGGGTGTTAAGAAGACCAATGTTTATAAGAAGCGGATTATCGAAAAATCTTTAGCGGAGCTTAAATGGAAGGATATCGAGCAAGGGACTTTGCCTGCTGAGAACCCTCACCTACTCTTGCGGCAATATTCTAAGGAACATCTGCCAGACACGGTATTTTTTCAATTCCAATTCTCGGCAGCGGCAGAGAAGCTGATCGAATTCTGTATGGAAGCTGAAAAATCACCCTTGTATGAACGTGCTGTATTGCTGTTATTCGACCTATTCGAGTTGCGCAGGGATGCTTTTGACCGTTTTCATAATGAAGATACCTACTTAAGCCAAATGAATAATACAGCAGATTATAAAGCTGTAATTCTAGATCATGTCACTGGACAAAAAGTGCTGGATATCGGTCCGGGCGGCGGTGTGCTGCTGGATTTACTGGAAGAGCGTATGCCCGAGGTTACTCCTATCGGCATTGATATATCAAGCAATGTAGTGGAAGCCTTGCGACAACGCAAGCAGCGGGAAGGTCGCCACTGGGAGGTGCTGCAGGGAGATGCGTTGAACCTTAAAGATTTCGTTGAGGCCGGAACGGTGGACACGGTAATTTTCTCTTCGATTTTGCATGAGCTATATTCTTATGTGCCGCTAAATGGTAATAAGTTCAATCACGACACCGTCTCCGCAGCTCTGCGAAGTGCCTTTGCTGTATTGTCAGCTGGCGGGGTTATCATTATCCGCGATGGGATCATGACTGAACCTGCATCATTGCTGCGGAGAGTTCGCTTTCTGGAAGAGGACGGTCTGGTGTGGCTGGAGCGTTATGCGAAGGATTTTGCTGGACGTCAGATTCAGTTTCAGAGATTAGGGGAACAAGAAGTGCTCATGCCCGTTAATGATGCCATGGAATTTTTATATACTTATACCTGGGGCGAAGAGGCTTATATTCACGAAGTCCAAGAACAGTTTGGTTATTTCACCCCTACGGAGTTTGCCTCATTTATTGAACAGATTTTAGGAGAGCAGGCAAAGATTGAGGTCTTCCGGCATTACTTGCAAGAAGGTTATACCGAAGCTTTGCGTGATAGAGTAAGGTTCATGGATGAGAGCGGACAGGAAGTGGCGCTGCCGGACAGCACCTGCTTTATTGTGATTCGGAAGGAATAGCCGAAAAGTAACATCAGCTGCATCTAAAAAAGCAATCGGCAGACCCTCTGATGCGGAGGAGATCCGATTGCTTTTTTATATAGGGAATCTTGCCCTTGTTAGAGTAGTATTTCTAGCTGCGACTTATCAGATTCTTCGGCTAAACGTTGAATTTCTTGATAGGTAGCTAATTGTTCTGTCCGCTCATTGGTGTTCTCTTCAGAAGGTTTAATTTCTGTTGAACCTGCTTTATCGATCTGATCTTTAATTTTATCTCCCGTGTCTTTCATGGCATCGCCTAACGTTTCGTTCATTTCCGATAGTTTAGTTTCGATTTTGGATAACTGCTCCCGTTTGGCTGTTGCGGAATGAGTAGAACGAGCCTCGTCCAGCTCTATTTCCTTGGTCAGAACTTTTGCCTCGCCACGCATCTTAGTGTGGGTAGAAGAAACTACCTCCATTTGGCTAACATCTTGGCTTACAGAAACAATCGTATTCAATCTTTCATTCTGTATCTCTTGCTCGGTTTTAGGTTCATCCTTGGGATTAGCTTTTTGAGCATCTTCTAAGTTCTTTTGTTGCTCTTCGAAGCTGTATTTTGCAATTTGTTGGTCAATCGTTTGGAGCTGCTTGTCGAACTCCTTAAGTTGATCTTGAATAGATTCGAGATTATGTGAACTTTTGGTAGTTCTTTCAATCAGACTGTTCTTACTGTCGATGATATTTTGTTTTTGTTTAAGCAGGGAGTTAACCATTCCGTCCATTTTGGATTGATTTTGAAAAGCAGCTTTTGCAGATTTACTTATTGATAATTTATCTCCATTACCATTACCATTACCACTAGTATTGCTGTTTGATTTCATAGTTTTATCATGAGTTTGGTGACTAACAGATACATTAAACCTCGTTCCCATAGATGAGGTCATATTCGTTATATGCATGGTTCATTATCCTCCTACGACGATAAGATCTATCTATAATATATCGGCAAATCAGCAGTAATATTTAATAAAGAGAGCTGTTAGCCGCAGCGTTGTTTGATGGACGCTTAACAGCTTTTTTGTCCAAACTATCCCGGAAGAGGAAGATATTTTCCATTTCAGGCTTTGTAATGTCTATTTACCGGTGAATTTTTGTCGAAAGTTAGAGGGAGAAATGCCTTCTTTCTTGGAGAAGCAGGAAGAGTAGTAAGTAATATGATGGAAGCCAACCTCTTCAGCGATGCGGGCAATGGACCAGGAAGTTTGAATTAACAGCCGTTTGGATTGTTCTAGACGATAGGACAGGAGATAGGCCATAGGGGTCACACCGTATATTTTTAGCATGTTTTTGGCGAGATAGTTGGGATGATAGTTAAGTTCTTTTTGAAGTAAGGAGTTAGAGACATCACGAGTATAATTTTGCCGAATGAACAATTCAATCTTCTCGGCAAGATGAATGGCGGTTGCATCGGATGCCTCGGCCAGATCGCGGTCCAAGAATTGCAGGAACTGTTGAAAGGAGGCTTGGCGCTTCCAGTTGCGCATCGACTGGGGTTCTTGTTCCAGATGGAAAAAGAACTCTAATACCTCCATTGCCTTCTCTGATATTTCCGTATACTTCGGAATAAAGATCGAGCATACATCGCAGTGATTTAAATAAGCTTTTTGTTTATGGCTTTCGATGAGCTCGCTCTGATTCTCCAGACATTCGTTCATATCCTGACACTCGATCCAGCTGCCGAAGGTCTGGAAATGAATCCAGATGATTTCTGTTTCGATAGGACAAGGGGCAAAACCATAGTGATGGGCATCTGGACGAAGGATGAGGAATTCTCCTTCCTTTAGCTCCCAGTGCACCTCGTTCTCGGCGATGGGCAACATCCCCTTTTTAACAATGATTAGATCAAATACGCCGATGCAATTACGACTGATATGATAGTCTCCAGCATTGTAGTGAGCACGGCCACAGTCTATGAAATAAGGAATAGGCGGTGTGATAAAGCTAAGAATCGGTGAGTTCATCGCGAGCCTCCAATTGGAATCCATCGTTTTTTTATGATGTAGATGAAACTAGCCAGCACCTTTCCTGAACTCCGAAGGCGAGCATTTCATCGCTTTACGGAAAACCTTTATGAAATAGCTTACATTATCAAATCCGACCTCGAATGCGATGTCGGATATTTTTCTTTCACTTTGTTGCAGCAGATCGGCAGCCTGGCGAATCCGGTATGAGTTGATGTAATCGACTGGCGTTTTACGAGTCATCATTTTGAAGAAGCGGCAGAATTGTCCCTCGCTCATGGGAATAAGCTCTGATAGATCACGGGTACGTATCGGTTCCTGATAGTTATCTTGGATATAAAGGATCACCTTTTTAAGGCGGTTAATTTTGGTGGTATCAGCATCATCCGATTGGCTGCGGTTCTCAAATCGGCCCTCTGCGGTAATCTTGGAAAGCATGATTAGCAAAGTTCCTTTCATAAAGGTCTCAAATCCGGGCATTTTATTAGCGTATGCCTCCATCATTTGCTCCAGATGATGAAGCAACTCCTGCTGCCAAGGGACATCTGGTGTAATATGTCTTGGAAAGCTCTGGCGTTTCTCTTGCAGTGGCAAAATCGCGTTTTGCTGGATCGTATCGTACTGGGCGCTAGCCAAAAGATCAGGCAGAAATACAAGCGCACAGAATTTGCAGGGGGTGTCTTCGTTCAGCACATAGGCGGCGTGTATATCGCCAGATTCGATAAATACCGCTTCGCCCGCGCGGAGTGGAAAATATTCTGTGTCTACTTGGAACAGAATTTCTCCTTCTAGCAGCATAAAGAACTCCGCTTCTTCATGCCAATGTGTATCGAGTACATGCGTTCCGGATGGAAGTTCTATCCAATAAGCTGCGAGTGGAAACATACTATCTCCATGAACTCTGTTTTCTTTTAGCAAACTCTGAGTTGTACGGTCCATATAAAGGCCTCTTTTCTTAGAAAAACATCAAAATAGTGTTATAAATGAGCTATATAGTATTAGTTTTGTTCATTTTTTATCGGTATAATGCAACTATAAACACCAAATTGAAAGGTGGCAAGTACACAATGAAATTTACTGATGGTCTCTGGCTGGTTCGTGAAGGTATCACGATTAACGGCGCAGTTCAAAATTATGTTGTAGAAAAGACTCCCGAAGGATTAACAGCAATTACACAAACGACTCCAATCACAGGGCGCGCAGCAACGCTGAATTCAACCCTGCTTACTGTAAAATTCCATTCCCCGCTTCCAGGCGTGGTAGGCATTAAAATTATTCATCATGATGGTGTACAGGAACGTGGTCCGGTTTTCGAACTGACTAAAGGTACTGGCGATCATGTGAAGATTGAAGAAACGGATCTCGAAACCGTGCTGATCAGCGGCGGTCTTCGTGTAGTGATTCGCAAAGGCGAACAATGGGCGGTGGATTTCTATCGCGGCGAAGAACGTATTACAGGCAGTGGCTTTAAATCCATGGCTTACATCACCGACCAAGACGGTAACACGTACATGCGTGATGAGCTGGATCTCGGCGTAGGCGAATTCGTATATGGTCTGGGCGAACGTTTTACCGCTTTCGTGAAAAATGGACAAACCGTTGATATCTGGAACAAAGACGGCGGCACTAGCTCTGAGCAAGCTTACAAAAACATTCCTTTCTACGTATCAAGCAAAGGTTATGGCGTATTCGTGAATCATCCGGAATTGGTTTCCTATGAAATCGCTTCAGAAAAAGTGAAAAAAGCCCAATTCAGCGTAGCTGGAGAAAGCTTGGAATACTTTGTGATTGATGGACCTACCATTAAAGACGTCATTAGCAACTATACTGCTCTTACTGGTAAACCAGCGCTTCCACCAGCATGGACTTTTGGCTTGTGGCTGACAACTTCGTTCACTACCAACTATGATGAAGAGACTGTAAATTCCTTCGTAGAAGGTATGGCAGAACGTGATCTGCCGCTGCATGTATTCCACTTTGACTGCTTCTGGATGCGTGAGTATCAATGGACTGATTTTGAATGGGATAAACGTGTATTCCCAGATCCAGAGGGCATGCTGAAACGCCTGAAGGAAAAAGGTCTGAAGATCTGCGTATGGATCAACTCTTATATTGGTCAACGTTCACGCTTGTTTGAAGAAGGCAAGAAAAACGGCTACCTGATCAAAAAGCCTAACGGCGATGTTTATCAATGTGACCTGTGGCAAGCGGGTATGGGACTGGTGGATTTCACTAACCCTGCGGCTTGTGAATGGTATGCCGGCTACCTGCGTGATTTGGTAGATATGGGCGTAGACAGCTTCAAGACAGACTTCGGTGAGCGGATTCCTACAGATGTAGTTTATTTCGACGGATCTGATCCGATGAAAATGCACAACTACTACACTCAACTGTACAACAAAGTTGTATTTGAAGTATTGGAAGAGAAGCTTGGTAAGAATGAGGCAGCATTGTTCGCACGTTCTGCAACTGCTGGCGGCCAACAATTCCCAGTTCACTGGGGCGGAGATTGCTACGCAGATTATGAATCCATGGCAGAAAGCCTTCGCGGCGGTTTGTCTCTGGGCTTGTCCGGTTTCGGTTTCTGGAGTCACGATATCGGTGGTTTCGAGAACACTGCTCCGGCACATGTATTTAAACGCTGGTTAGCTTTTGGACTGTTGTCCAGCCACAGCCGTCTGCACGGCAGCACTTCGTACCGTGTGCCTTGGGCGTACGATGATGAAGCTTGTGATGTTACCCGCTTCTTCACGAAGCTTAAATGCAGCTTGATGCCTTACCTGTATGATGTGGCTGGGCAGGCTGCAGAGCATGGCTGGGCTTCTATGCGGGCGATGGTTATGGAATTCCCGGAAGATCCAACATGCGAAGTGCTCGATCGCCAATACATGCTGGGTGATTCCTTGCTCGTAGCGCCTATTTTCCAAGAAAACGGCGAAGTGAAATACTATCTGCCAGCAGGTCGCTGGACTCACCTGTTATCTGGTGAAACTGTACAAGGCGGATCATGGCGCAAAGAGAAATATGATTTCTTCAGCCTGCCACTGTTCGTTCGTCAGAACTCCTTGCTGGCAATCGGCAGCATCGACAACAAACCGGATTATGACTTTGCGGATGGCGTGAAATTTGGCCTGTATTCACTTGAAGAAGGTACTACTACTTCTGCAACCGTACGTGATCTTAAAGGTGCTCCTGAATTGACTGTGAAGGCTGCCCGCAAAGGCAACAGCGTAACAGTTACTGCAGAAGGCAGCGGTAAAGAATTCTCGCTTTCCCTTAAAGATCTGGGAGCTATCGCTTCCGTAGAAGGTGCAGAGCAAGTGGATGAGACTACAGTGAAAGTAAACGCAGGTGCAAAATCTGTATCGTTTACCATTACACTGAAATAAGATGATTTCTTAAAGCATATTGATATAGCCATAACCTCTCTTGTAGACTGGGTGAACGATCCGTTCCCTGGTTTATAGGAGAGGTTTTAGTGTTACAATCTTAACTAATAACGGGGGAAACGTTATGAATACTAATTTAATTAAGGGAAGTGGAGTTTTGAATCAGACGGACTATACCTCTGCTACGGTTCTTTCAACCGCCGCTAATTTTATTATGAATAGGCAAGAACCTTTTACACATACCTTCCGGACTTATATTCGTTTACGGGAAAACGGCCCGGTGCAGCTGAAATTTTGGCATAGCAATGCGGTGGATTCCACCTGGGACCAAGGGCTTGAAGCTTCGGGCAGTGAACCTGGGGGCAGTTGGGTGATCGAATCGGCATTTATCGCGGATGGGGGCACTGAGCCAAACGGAGCTATTATTGAGCATACACAACATGCTGTCACTTTTGAAGGCAATGTCTCCAAGTCAGTAGCGGCCGGTGAATGCTTCTGGAGTGATGAGACAAGCATCAACCTACCTGATGGCCATTACTTAGCGTTTACATGGACGATTAAGACAACTACTGCGGGTAAATCCATTCCTTTCAACGTAGAAGGGATGCTGGCAACCGCTTATGATGCGCCCGGAAATCTGGCTGCACAGGAATCAGCCGATGGGTTTACAGAATCTGACAAGCTTTTGGTACTGCCAAGCTATATCGGATATAAGAAAGCTGTGAATAAGAAGCTAGTATTTTTGGGAGATTCGATTACTCAAGGTGTGCGGACATTAAAGGACGGATACGAATATTGGGCAGCGAGAATTGCGGATGGTCTTGGTGCAGAGATTGGTGTATGGAATCTCGGCTCAGGCTGGGCTAGAGCGTATGATGTAGCTGCGGATGGCCCTTGGCTTCACAAAGCTAAACAGAGTGATGAACTGATGATTGTCCTCGGCGTAAATGATATTGATATTGGCTGCCGCTCTGCAGATGAGTTACTTGGTGATCTGACAACTATTATTGCTAAGATCAAAACAGCAAATGCTGATGCTGGTATTATTCTAAGTACGGTGCCGCCGTTTAATTTTCAGGACGTAAGAGAAGAAACTTGGCGTAGAGTGAATCACGAAATCCTGACTAACCCACCCGCTGGAGTAGACCGTGTGTTTGATATAGCAAGCCTATTATCGTTGCCTGCACCAGACGATCACCGGATCAGACCGGAATATATGAGTGGACAAGACGACCCGCATCCGAACGGCAGAGCCGGTAAGACGGTTGCGGACGCCTTTTTAAACTGGTATTGATCAACTCTTAAATGTGTCCCGGTAGTCCTTAGGTGAAGATCCAACCTGCTTCTTAAACACTTTGCTGAAATATTTAACATCATGAAACCCGACCATTTCGGAGATTTGGGCCAGCTTCAGACGAGGATTCTGCAATAGTAGTTTAGCTTTATCTATTCGAATATTAACAATAAAGTCGGAGAAGTTAATCCCGTATTCCTGTTTGAATCGGCGAGAAATATATTCACGGCTAACAAAAAACTTTCCGGCCACTTCCTGTAAGGACAGGTCGGAAGCGTAATTAAGCTCAATGTATTTGACGATATCATGCATCGGATTACGTTCTTTAGCTTGTTTCAGGGCGATTACTTCGGCCAGCTCCTGCATTAGGGTATACGACCAGTCACGCCAAGCGAATAAGGAGAACGAGTAACCGTTCGTATAAGGAGCTGGGTGAAGCTGGTCGGCCTGTTCAAGCTCGGCCAGTGCGCCTTCAGCTTCAGGGCCTAACATTTCCCGTACCAGCTGGGAACGAAATAGTAGAGCATCATTTTTCCATGAGTTTAGGATTTCTGGTGTCACAACCCCGCCTCGGCTAAGCTCATCTACCCAGTGCTGCGCAGCTGTTGATAATATCTCTGGACTTCCGCTGATGACTGCCATTTTCCAATCTTCCTTGACGTCAGCAAAGTTCGTTGTTGATACATTACCGCGAACCTCTGCTTTGGCGATCTCTTTACGATCTCTGAACTCTTCGGAGGAAGAGGAGAAATGGCAGTAATCCTCATGAATTAATAAGTTTCGGCGTTGTAAGGCCTCTGCCACCTCTGCACGCTGATAAGGTAACTGCTTAGGTAAGTTGCCGATGCTGCTGATTCCAAAATGCATTCGGACCTGCAAGGTAGAGTAGATGCCATGATTGATTCTGCCTATTAGCTCGACCACAGAGGTTTGAATATCCCACAGAATAATCGCAATCTCCGGAGGACCTCCCCAATAACGAAAAGCAACACCCTTATGCGGACTGTGCAAAAATTCATTACAAATATTGACGATAGCGTAGTTCATTAGCTCGGTGTCTCCGCCAAAACGTTTAATCAACGGATTGTTACCCGCATCTGTCTGCACCAATATTAACCGAGCGGAATGGATGTTTTCCGGAATGATACCATCACTGCATAACCTCCGCAAAGATAAATCAGAATTGATCGGATCATCAATTAGTGCAGATAATAGCTTTTCCCCATAAATGGGCTTGAACTCATTAAGCTGAATACTCTGTTTCTGCCGTTCGCTTCGGTCGTCTTCTTCTGAGCGCCAGGCTGCAACTGCTTTAGCTACCGCTACATTGATTGCCTCGGCTTCGATAGGTTTCAGGATATAATCAATACCCCCATGCCGCACAGTCTGCCGTACGAACTCAAAATCATTATGTCCGCTGACTACAATAAACTTAGTGTTGCCGGCGAATTCGTTCACCCAGGTCATTAACTCTATCCCATTACCTGATTCCATCATCATATCCATAATGACTAATGCTGGTTTAGCCTGCCGGATGATCTCGATGGCTTCATTTCCATTTCCGGCTTCCAGAATTTCATCTATTTGATGGGCGTCCCAGTCGACAAGCAGTCTGACTGCCTTTCTAACTCTTGCCTCGTCATCAACAATCAACGCCTTCATATCTTTTCACGCTCCGCTATAATTTCAATTTCCAATTTCACTACTACTCCGCCTGCTCTAAGGTTATCCACAGTTAAAGTGGCACTATCTCCGCACACAAACTTGAGTCGAGCCAGAACGTTCGGCAGACCAATACCTGATCCTGTAGCTTCCTTGGTTTGCTCTGTATTTCTTAATAAATCTATATCTGTTCTAGTAGGATGCTGTAGCTTCTGCTTTAAAAGATCTAACTTCGCTGAAGGGATCGCATTTCCGTTATTTTGGATACAGATTTCCATCCGGTTGTCATCCACTCTTGCTGCGGTGATTTCAATGAATCCGTCACTGCGGGAAAGATTAAAGCCGTGTTTGAAATAATTTTCTACAATAGGCTGTAAAATCATTTTCGGCATAAACGTCTCTAAAAGTGATTCCTCCATATCGTAGCGGAAACTGAACTTATTTTCAAAACGTTCCTTTTGCAGTTCAATGTAGGCTTTGACATGATCCAGCTCATCCTTAACAGTTACGATCTTCTCCTCATTGTACATGCTGTAGCGCATCATTTTGGCTAGAGCTGAGAGAAGTGAGTAAATTTGGGGCACTTTAAGCTCTAAGGCCAGCGTGCCAATGATCTGTAACGTGTTATTCAGAAAATGCGGGTTGATTTGTGCCTGCAGTGCCCGCAGTTCATTGGTCTTATTGGACAATTCCAGCTTGTACTCTCTTAAAATCAGGTTGTTGATCGTGTCCATCATACTGCGGAATCGCTCGGTAACCACGCCAATCTCATCTTTGCCCATAGGTTGAATTTCAACATCAAGATTACCGGTCTGCACCTGATTCATGTAACGAGTCAACTGCTTGATAGGAGCCGTGATTCGAAAAGAGATCAGGGTCGTTAACGTGGCAATTGTAATCAAAAGTAGAACAAGGAGGAATATATTGATCGCTGCCGCCTCGTTAGCTTCCCGGAAAAGATAGGACGTAGGAATCTGCTTCACGAGGGTCCAATTTAAACCTTGGGTTTCGATTCTTTGGTAAATAAACACAGCATCTTCCTCTTCAAAATACCCTTGCGAGCTTTGATTCGTGGCGATTTGCTTGTTGTACCAAGAAGCGTGTAGGCGCTTGCCGTATTCCTCACTGTTGCTTCCGTATACAATCCTGCCATCGCCATCCAGCAGCCAAATGTTCTCCTGCTTCTGATCATATAACTGGCTGACGATGTCGGTAAGAGCCGTTAGCTTAACATCGATCGACAGGAAGCCGAGTGGGGTGGTAGTGGGAATCCTTTCAATTCGTCTATGCAATGTGAACACAGGCTCCGGTATGAGTTGCGGGATAGGTGAAGTTAGGCCATAGCTGTGACTTATATGTGTACTTTGTATAAACACAGGAGAACTGCTAGTGATCTCTGAGTCGGCATAAGGGGGGATACCCTGCCAACGTTTGGGTGTATTTTGGGTGAGCAAAGTGGCTTTTCTATCCTTTACACCGTAAAGATACACCTGGGATATATCTGGCATGGATGAAGAAATGTAATTTAGAGAAGAATAAATTCGTGTATTTGCTGCCATATCCTCGTATCCCGCTTCGAGCAGTCTGTAGAAATCTGAATCTGAATAGACGATAAGGGAGAGACGATTGATCTCCTGAATCAGACTTTCGATGTTTCTATTGCCTTGAAAGAGGAGGTTCGTATTCTCATCTACTGCCCTTGTTCTTAGGGATTGAGTGCTATAGTGATAGCTAATAAACATGGTGGCCATAATACAGATTAACGTTGGCAGTAGGATAAAAACGATCAATTTTGTGCGAATCGTGTTCCATTTCATCGAAATTTGTCACATCCGATCAATATTTTACACCTGAAAGATCACTTTAGTAGGTGTGAGGTACCCTGAAAAAAACAGATAATATGTGTATAAAGCATAAACAAGTAAGTGAGCAAAAGAAAGGGGGGGGCAATAAATGCGCGGCACTAAGTTGTCCCAGTTAGGTCAACAGCTTTTTTTCGTTGGTCCGGCAGTTTTGTTTTTTACCTTAATAACGATTATCCCATTTTTGATGGGGATGTATTACTCTTTCACAGATTGGAACGGTGTATCCGGTAATGTAAGTTGGGTCGGATTTCAAAACTTTTCCACTATTTTCTCAAATGACCCTGACTTCTGGTCTTCCTTTTGGTTCACGGTAAGATTTACGGTGTTAGGTGTGATTTTGACTAACGTGGTAGGCTTCTTCTTAGCTTATCTGTTAACTAAACCTTTAAAGACACGTAACATGCTTCGGACTATTTTCTTTATGCCGAACGTTATCGGGGGATTGTTGCTTGGTTTCATCTGGCAATTTATCTTCATCAAAGGGTTCGCCACTATGGGCGACCTCACAGGATGGTCCTTCTTTAATCTTCCTTGGCTCGGTGATGCCACAACAGGATTCTGGGCGATTGTAATGGTCTTTGTTTGGCAGTCTTCCGGTTATCTAATGGTTATCTACATTGCCTCGTTGAGTAACGTATCTAAAGAAGTACTAGAAGCGGCTGATATTGATGGTGCATCCCGTTGGCAGGTGCTACGCAATATCGTAGTTCCGCTAATTATGCCTGCTGTAACTATCGGATTATTCTTGGCCATTTCCTGGTCATTCAAAATGTTTGACCTTAACTTGTCCTTGACGAAGGGCGGACCGTTCAAATCGACGGAATCCGTTGCTATGAATATTTACAATGAAGCCTTCCTGAACAATCGTTACGGGCTGGGTACTGCAAAAGCGCTGCTGTTCTTTGTAATTGTAGCCATCATTACTCTGATTCAGGTCCGTATCACGAAGAGCAAGGAGGTTGAAGCGTAATGAAACCTACGGAAAAAAAGAGATGGAATATTGGTACGGAAGTGATAATGATCCTTCTGGCGCTGCTCTTTCTCTCTCCATTCTATTTCTTGCTCGCAAACTCGGTGAAATCCTTCGGTGAAATTCTGAGTGATGCGGCAAGCTGGCCAAAAGTATTTATGTGGTCGAACTATTCAACCGCCTGGAAATTAGCCCGTTTCGGTGAAGCATTCCGAAACTCGGTTATTATCACAGTGATCAGTGTTATTCTAATCTCTCTGTTCAGTGCGATGGCATCTTATCGTATGGTTCGGGCGAATACGAAATTCAATCAGTTCTTGCTGCTTATCTTTGTAGCAGCAATGGTAGTTCCGTTCCAAACGATTATGATTCCTATTCTGAAGGTCGTAAATGTTATTGGAGTAAATAACTCTTTCCTTGGTTTGATTATCACGAATCTAGGAATCAGTGTTCCGATGGCGATCTTCCTGTTCCACGGCTTTATCAAGTCCGTTCCTCTTGAAATTGAAGAGGCGGCTACAGTAGATGGATGTAATCCTATTACCGTGTTCTTCCGTATTGTGCTTCCTTTGCTGAAGCCAATGGTGATGACAACAATCGTGCTAAACGCACTTGGAATATGGAATGACTATCTGTTGCCATCCTTGATTCTTCAGGCACCAGAGCTTCGGACCATTCCACTAGCGACTTTCTCCTTCTTTGGTCAATACACCAAACAATGGGATATGGCACTTCCGGCTCTCGTAATCGGGGTCGCACCAATTATCATTTTCTACCTGTTTATGCAACGTTACATTGTTGAGGGAATAGCGGCTGGCTCGGTGAAAGGTTAACACCGAGCCCTCCGTTCCAAATATTTTTTAAGCAGTCCACTATTTTAAGGGGGAATATATAATGAAGAAGAAACACTCCGCAGTTGCTCTATCAGCAGTAATGGCAATGAGTTTAGCTCTAACGGCATGTGGTGGTAATAATAACGCTTCTAGTAACTCACAAAATGGAAGCGCTGGCACAAATTCAGGTGAAGTGAAGACCGTTAAGATCTTCCAATTCAAAACTGAAATCGTAGAAGGCCTCAATGAGCTTAAGGTAGAATTCGAAAAAGAATACCCTAACATCAAGCTGGATATCCAAACAGTTGGTGGTGGTGCGGACTACGCAGCAGCATTGAAAACTAAATTCGCTTCCGGCGATGCGCCTGATATTTTCTCCAATGGTGGATATGCAGAAATGGAACTTTGGGGAGACAAGATGGAAGATCTGTCCGACCAACCTTGGGTAAAAGATCTGATTCCTATGGCTGCAGAGCCTATGACTAAAGATGGCAAAGTATATGGTATGGCAATGAACCTTGAGGGTATCGGTATTGTGTATAACAAGGACTTGTTCGCTAAAGCGGGAATCACTGAAACTCCAAAAACATTGTCACAGCTTGAAGAAGCGGCTAAAAAGCTGCAAGCTATCGACGTAACTCCTTTTGGTAATGCATATCAGGAATGGTGGCTGCTAGGTAACCAAGGGATCAGCGTAGCCTTTGCACAACAAGATAATGTAGATGAATTCATCAAAGGTTTGAATGAAGGAACTGGTACAATTGTAGGCAATAAAACGTTTGAAGAGTGGAGCAAGTATCTCAAACTGACTTTACAATACGGACAAAAGAATCCTTTGACCACAGATGCTAACACTCACCTGGCAATGTTCGCAAAAGGCGAAACTGCAATGATGCAAGAAGGTAACTGGGCACAAACTCTTGTTGATAACATCACTCCTGATATGAACATTGGTATGTTCCCTATGCCAATCAATGAAGATGCTGAGAAGAATGACAAAATGACTGTTGGTATCCCTGCGAACCTTGTAGTCAACAAAGAATCCGGTTCTAAAGAAGAAGCAAAAACTTTCTTGAACTGGTTGGTAACTTCCGATATGGGTAAAGAGTACATCGTTAAAAAATGGAAATTCATCCCTGCTTTGTCCACAATCGAAGCAACACCTGAAGACATCGGTATGCTTGGAGCAGACGTATGGAACTATGTAAAAGAAAACAAAGTTTATGGCCTGCAATCCTCTAAATTCCCTGATGGTGTAACGCAAGAATTTGCCAGCGTGATTCAACAGTTCATTGCTGACAAGGTTGACGTTAACGGTTGGATGACTGGTATGCAAGCTGCATGGGACAAGCTTAAAAAATAAGTAAAGCACATTATAGAGAAGATTTAATGGATATTAGTGGTTAACAGAAGCGCTCTCCGTATACCTCATCAATTTGAGACGGGGAGCGCTTTTTTTGGGAAACAGGGCTGATTATCAAGGGATGGGGAGAAGCGCCAATGAAACGATATGATCATGTTCAGATGGGTGTGGACTATTACCCGGAGCATTGGGATGAATCCATGTGGGAACCAGATATCAAGTTGATGAAAGAAACAGGTGTTAAAGTAGTCCGGGTTGCTGAGTTCGCATGGAGCCGACTGGAGCCAACTGAGGGGAATTACCAGTTTGAGTGGCTGGACCGTGCGCTGGACCTTTTTCATCAATATGATCTGCAGGTTGTGATGGGTACGCCAACAGCTACACCGCCAAGATGGTTAACGACGAAATTTCCGGATGTGCTTCCGGTGTTTGCTAATGGAGAGATTTTTCACCCGGGGGTACGTGGACACCGCTGCTATAACAGCACATCGCTGCGTGAGTATGGCAGCCGTATTATTCTGCGTCTTGCCGAACGTTACAGTGAACACCCGGCCGTCATAGGCTGGCAGACTGATAATGAATTTGGCATGTTGGATTGTCATTGTGACGCTTGTAATACTGCTTTTCGAGCATGGGTACAAGCTAAATACGGAACACTGGCTGAGGTCAATGCAGAATGGGGAACCGTTGTTTGGAGCGGGGAGTACAGCGATTGGAATGAGCTTACCGTGCCGTTGGGCGGATCACCTCATCAGAATCCATCTTTTCTGCTGGACTTTCAGCGGTTTCAGTGGGATTCGGTGGTAGCGTTTCAGACAGCGCAGATCAATATTTTGCGTATGATTTGTCCAGAGCATTTCATAACCCATAACTTTCACAGCTATCCGCAGCGTCTCGATATGTACGCAGTGGGTGCAGATCTGGACGTGGCTGCGTTTGATTATTATCCGAATACTTCGCCAACCAAACAAGAGACAACGGCTTATAGCGGAGCACTTTCATTGGACGTAACCCGTGGCATCAAACGCCAAAACTTCTGGATCATGGAGCAGCTGAGTGGATCTCCGGGTTGTTGGATGCCGATGTGGCGAACCCCTTATCCGGGACTGATTCGTGCCTATGCATGGCAGGCGATTGCTAGAGGTGCGGATACTGTTGTTCATTTTCGCTGGAGAAGTGCAACTTCAGGAGCAGAACAATTCTGGCACGGGCTGATTGATCACAGCAATGTTCCCGGACGCAGATTAGCGGAGTTCACGCAGCTATGTCATGAGGTTAATGGGCTGAGCGGCAAGCTCCAAGGAACGATGCTGAAAAACGAAGTGGCTATCCTCCATTCTCATGAAGAGAAGGCTGCGCTGGATATTCAGCCGCAGGCAGAGGGCTTTGATTATTATGAGAACATTAAGCAGATTCACCGGGCGGTGACCAAGCTTGGCATGGGCTGCGATGTTATCGACCTCAGACAACCGCTTGATGGATACAAAGTAGTAATCGCTCCAAATTTATATTTGCTGGATGAGGAGATCGTACGTAATCTGGAGGATTTTGCCCTCGCTGGCGGGACCTTGCTGATCACCAACCGTAGTGGCGTCAAAAATATAAACAACATCGCAGTCATGCAACCGCTGCCTGGGCAGCTGAGCTATTGTACCGGCGTTGAAGTGCTGGAGTATGATCCGATTGGCGTTGAAACACATGTCATCGTGGATGCGGAGGGTAACCCATATGAATGTACGCAGTGGTGCGACATCCTCCGACCTGTAGTGGCCCAGCCAATTGCCTGGTATGGTGATGATTTCTATCGCAGCACACCCGCTATAACTGTTAATTCCTTCGGCAAAGGTCAGGTTTATTACTTTGGAACCCATGCGGAAGAGCAATACTGGTCAGTTCTATTGGAGAACCTGGCTAAGGAAAAAGGGTTGTTATGCTTTGAAGGATTGCCAAACGGAGTACATGCCTCCGTGCGGACTGGAGATCAGGGAAGCTTCTTGTTCCTGCTTAATCTGAGCCGCGAGTCGGTGATCGTTCCGTTGCCACGAGAATACAGCAGCCTGCTGGATAATAAGATTCGATCGGGAGAGCTTCAGCTCGAGCCGTATGGTGTAGAGGTGCTGGAGATTTGAGTGGTTTTGAGTAAAGAGATTTTGGAGTGGGTTTGGGAGTGTGGCAGGAGAGGGGAAAGTGTGGAGTGGGGAATGTGTGGAGTAGGGTGAAGTGAAGGTTGGTGAAGATGGAGTGAGGGATGTGTGGAGTAGGGTGAAGTGAAGGTTGGTGAAGATGGAGTGGGGAATGTGTGGAGTAGGGTGAAGTGAAGGTTGGTGAAGATGGAGTGAGGGATGTGTGGAGTAGGGTAAAGTGAGGTTGGTGAAGATGGAGTGAGGGATGTGTGGAGTAAGGGAAGAGCGGTGTAGGGGAATGTGTGGGGTAGGAATAGTGAAGTAAGTGGAAGTGGGGAGTAAAAAATGAGTGGAGTAGGGCATGTAGAAACTTCAACAGAAGCACAACAGAAAATAGTTGCACTTCGTACACTTATTTGAAGCATTGGAGTACTTAATTGGTTTTAGTTGCACTTTGTGCAGCTAAAAATTGGCTAATCCCGCTGTAAGGCCATATTCCGAGAATATAGTTGCACAGAATACACTTATATGGATAATTTCTGCCGTGCAGGCTATTTTAAGTGTACAAAGTGCAATTATTTCGTCTGACTTACTCATACTGACTGAAGAGAGCTGCACAATGGAGTCCCCAACATGAGCAGATTCCCACATGGAGTCCCTAACATGGGCAGATTTCCATAAGGAGTCCCAACATGGGCAGATTTCCATAAGGAGTCCCAATATGGGCAGATTTCCACATGGAATCCACCATGAGCAAATTTCCACATGGAGTCCACCATGAGCAGATTTCCACATGGAGTCCACCATGAGCAGATTTCCACATGGAGTCCCACCATGTGCAGATCTGCACGATCCATCTCAGAGGTGCCGTACACTCGCAGCCAAATGCACCCAGCCACCGTACCGCCCATTTCTACACAATAGTAGCGCATACCATACTCTTACTACGTTCTAGCCGCATATTCCCAGCGAGCAATTTTTCCACAGTAGGCGGGGCATGTTTAATGCAGGCGTCTAAATTGCTCCGGCGTAGTCCCGGATTGCTTGCGAAATGTGGCTACATAATGGCTGACATCGCGGAAGCCGACTAGCTGGGAGATAGCTTTTACCGTAAGATCGGGTTGGCTTACGAGCATTTCTTTGCTTTTCCGGATGCGTAAACGTACGAAATAGGCATAAGGCGAGAGTCCGAAAGTTTGGACGAATAGGTTGTTAAGATAGCGCCCAGATACGCCTAGTTCATCGGCTAGATCGTTCAGTCCAAGATCAGGATCGCCATAATGGCTGTCCATCCATTTTAGCAGTGGCTGCAGCTTATCTACATTGCGGGAAATCGCCGTATTATTTTGAAGCTGGCCATATTTACTCAAAGTAAGCAAAAAACGATAAGCATCTGTTGAGGCGCCGAGACCAAACATATCCTGATAGGCATCATGACGATCCAGCATCTCCTTCAGCAGATTTGGGAGAGGCGCTTCATTTTCCCAACGGTAAAAAGAATTACTATTCATCCCAAGCGTCTCCAAAATAGAGTGTGCCGAATCGCCACCAAACGTTAGATAATAGGTACCCCAGTTTTTGGTGGAAGCCTCATAACGATGGGGTGTATAAGGAAGTAGTAATACGCCGCTGCCTTCGGGCAGGGAAAAGGTTTTATTGTCAAAATGGATGATCCCTTCACCTTCTGAGGTTTGAAGCCAATGATACGTGTCATAACCATCGGGGCGGGATACTTTTTCCTGATCATGATTGTGCCCCATACTGTCTAAAGTGATTGGCAAGTGCTGTCCACCTTCATGGACGAATACGATCCTGCGATGCATGATTTCGGACAATGTTATCCTCTCCTGTTAGTTCTATATTCTTATATGTATGAGATATTATTTTATATTTAAAGGGCAACCTTAACCATTTACAATAGATATATAATTATACTATAAAGGGTGTGCGAAGTGTGATTAACGATAAATTACCTAAAATTTGGTACGGTGGAGACTACAATCCGGAGCAATGGGATGCGCCAGTATGGGCTGAGGATGAACGGATGTTCAAGCTGGCGGGAATTGATGTTGCCACAATTAATGTGTTTTCCTGGGCTTTAATCCAACCTTCCGAAGATACTTATGATTTCTCCTCATTGGATGAATTAATGGATAGACTATATAAAAATGGAACTTATGTATGTCTAGCTACAGGAACAGGAGCACATCCAGCTTGGATGGCTCATCGTTATCCTGAAGTGACCCGTGTCGATGTGCAGGGCAGAAAACGTAAGTTCGGCGGACGTCATAACTCCAATCCGAACAGTTCAGTTTACCGCAAGTATGCAGCGAAGCTGGCTGGTAAGCTGGCAGAACGCTACAAGGATCATCCGGCACTGGTAGCTTGGCATATTTCTAATGAATATGGTGGCTATGATTATTCCGAACAGTCCGCTGCTGCCTTCCGTGTCTGGTTGAAGGAGCGTTATGGTTCGCTGGATGCTTTGAACAAGGCTTGGAATACACGCTTTTGGGGACATACGTTTTATGATTGGGAAGAAATTGTGGTGCCAAATGAGCTGAGTGAAGAATGGAACGGTAACCGTACTAACTTCCAAGGAATCTCGTTGGACTATCGCCGTTTTATGTCTTATAGCTTGCTCGAATGTTACAAAATCGAATACGAAGCGATCAAAGAACACAGCACCAACGTACCTGTTACAACGAACCTGATGGGCTTTTATCCGGAGCTGGATTATTTTGAGTGGGCCAAGCATATGGATGTAATTTCTTGGGACAACTATCCTTCACTGGACACACCGGTCAGCTTTACAGCAATGACACATGATCTTATGCGTGGATTAAAAAATGGCCAACCGTTCATGCTGATGGAGCAAACACCGAGCCAGCAGAACTGGCAACCGTACAACTCTTTGAAACGTCCAGGCGTTATGCGTCTATGGAGTTACCAGGCTGTAGCGCGTGGTGCAGATACTGTGTTGTTCTTCCAACTGCGTCGTTCGATAGGGGCTTGTGAAAAGTATCATGGAGCGGTAATTGAGCATGTGGGTCATGAACACACACGGGTATTCCGTGAATGTGCTGAGCTGGGTAAAGAGCTCGAGCAGCTTGGAGATCAACTACTGGATGCGCGCAGTGCAGCTAAGGTAGGGATCATCTACGATTGGGAAAATCGTTGGGCGCTTGATCTCTCAAGCGGTCCGTCGGTTGCCTTGGATTACGTGAATGAAGTCCACAAATATTATGATGCGCTGTATCAGCAAAATATCGAAGCCGACATGATCGGGGTCGAAGAGAACCTGTCCAAGTATGAAATTGTTATCGCACCCGTAATGTACATGGTCAAGCCAGGTTTTGCAGAGAAGGTTGAAGCTTTTGTAAAAGCGGGCGGCACATTCATTACAACTTATTTCAGCGGTATTGTTAATGAGAACGACCTCGTGACGGTTGGAGGTTATCCAGGCGAATTGCGTAAAGTGCTTGGAATTTGGGCAGAGGAAATCGATGCATTACTGCCAGGTATGAGCAATGAACTCGTGCTGGATAAAACGTGGGGTAGCTTGAGTGGTTCTTATAAATGTGATCTGCTCTGCGATCTGATCCATGCCGAAGGGGCAGAAGTTTTGGCAGAGTACGGTTCTGATTTCTATAAAGGAATGCCTGCATTGACTGTGAATAAATTTGGCGAAGGTAAAGCTTATTATGTGGCGACTAGCCCAGAAGCTGGATTCCTACAAGGATTCTTAGCGAATCTATGTGCCGAAAAGAACATTCAGCCGCTGGTAACTGCACCGGAAGGTATCGAATCTGTTCAACGTGTGAAGGATGGCGTATCTTACTTGTTCTTACTGAACCACACTGCCGGGGATTTAAGCGCGGATATTGGGGCAGCTGAGCGTACTGATCTACTGACAGGTAATGTAATCAGTGGTTCAGCAGTTGTACCGGGTCGTGGAGTATTGATTTTGTCGGACAAAAAATAGTTGAGTCTCGTCTAACCTATATAAATTTGAAATCCCCACTACAAAACGCTTTTTGAAGCTGATCGTAGGTGGGGAATTTTTTCTGTTATTTTTTGGTAGTTTAGTCGCTGCTCTTTTTGCCTTCAGCCATCCCTATTGGGTTTCCGCTGCTTAAGGTAATGCTCTCCGCCACAGTGGAATCTGATTTAAGTGTATATTGGATAATGTCATCAGCTTTCAGGTCAGCTAAGCTGATCGTGTTCTCCTGACGCGTACCATTGTCAAAGGTCATCGTTACAATTTTGGTATCAGCATCAATTGTAATATCTGTGGTTTCCTCGGAGAAGGTTTGCTGCATCCCGCCGCCCTGTGGTCCACCACCTTGTCCACCGCCGTCAGGGGCTCCGCCTTCCGGTATTCCCCCCTCTGGAGGTGTACCGTTTTCTGAGCCTTGATCACCTTCGGGTCTTTCCGGTGGAGTACCAGCCTGGCCGTTCTGCATATCGGCTCCAGCCGTATCTCCAGTGCCTTGTGCGGGCGGGGAAGGCATTTCTGACGTATAGATTGTAATTGTGTTGTCGCTAATACTCTTAATCTTGCCGAAGTTCATGGACATGCCGGGTCTGCCGTTTTGTTGATTGCCGTTTCCTTGAGATTGCTGTGCCTCAGTGTTATCTGCGGGTGTTGTGCTCGCTTGGTTATTAGTAACAGCTGTTCCTTCGGACTCCGAATTGGTGCTGCAGCCAGCCAATAGTAGAGAAGCGAGTAGACTTCCTGAGATCATAATCGGTATTAATTTCTTCATTTATTTTCTCTCCTTAATAGTTTTAGATTGATTAGGAGAAATATATCAGACGGTTCTGAAAGGTTGCTTAAGATCAGCTGAAAGTTTGCCTAAAGAAATAGATCATGTAAATGCTATATAATAATCATATAAGTGGGATAAAACTCTACAAAGGTAAGTCATGGTAAGAGATAACCAACGTTCAGGAAAGAGGCAGTACATGAAGAATTTACTCGTAACAGGCTACCGTGCGCATGAGCTCGGTATTTTTGACAATAAGCATCCGGGAATTCCTTATATCAAAAAGGCGCTGTCTAACAGATTAAAGCCGCTAATTGAAGAAGGCGTCGAATGGATTATTACCCCCGGCCAGTATGGTGTCGATCTTTGGGCTTGTGAGGTGGTATGTGAACTCAAGACTCAATATCCTGAATTGAAATTGGGGATCATTACGGCGCATACTGGACAGGAAGAGAAGTGGAAGGAAGAGAAGCAGGAGGAATACCGACGTATTATTGCGGGTGCGGACTTTTGCAGGGCGGTCAGTAATGCCCCTTATGACGGCAGCTGGCAGTTCCGGGCCAGAGATGACTTGTTGTTCCGCAAAAGTGACGGGATATTGCTCTTTTATGATGAGGATGCGGCGGAAGGCAGCCCGAAGTTTTTTAAAGAACGAGCGCTGAAGCTGCATGCAGAGGGGGACTACGAGCTGTTTCTTATTCATTCTGATGAGATTCAAAATATTGCCGATGAAGAAAATCAGCGAGATTATGAATAAAGCTACGAACGAAGACATCGCGAAATAAAAAAGCCCGAATCGGCATTGGGAAATCACCGTTACGGGCTTTAGTTTCTATTTGAACGAGAGGCGGAGAATAGGATGAGTGAGGTCAATCAAGCAGATATTTGTTATGTTATTTTGCTTAGCCCGACGAATCAAGACCGTAGAGACATGGAGATTATTCGTGGTCATGTTAAGCATTTACAAGAGCTGGACCGTAAAGGACAATTAGTGCTGTGTGGTCCCTTTAGTGATTGTCCTGGCGGTATGGTTATTGTAAGAGCGAACTCACGCGAAGAAGCCGTTCTCCTTGCCGAAAAAGATCCTTACGTGCTGTCTGGCATTCGTAGCTATGAAGTGCGTACATGGAGTCTGTCCCATGAGGGAAACAGGCATTTAGGTATTGTTCCACTTCAGGAATAGGTTTAATCAAATGAAGCTTTTTAGCGAAGGTGCTTTTCGCACCTTGTAATGCTGCTCATAGGCATAGGCTAGCTTGATAAGCGTAGGCTCCTGATAAGCTTTTGCTGAGAAGGTTACACCAAAGGGAGCGCCGGCCGAAGTGTATCCAGAAGGAACGACGATGGACGGATATCCTGCTCTGGAAGTAATTCTGGCGCCAAAATCGGCAGGGAACAGTAGGGCATCCAGATTGTATTCTTTCATAGTGGCATCGATCCCTTCTTCTTTGCACAGCTTCAGGTCAGTCGCACGATGGCGTAAATATTGAGCTTCACTTTGTGTGCCGGAGGAGGTATATTCCGCATCTATTAATGTAGCTTGACCAAATCTCAAAGTCTCCACAGGGTGTGCATGATTAAAATCAATAATATCCTTCAAGGTTCGCATAGGTGCTCCGGGGCCCAAATGAGATAAATAAGCATTCAGTGCTGTTTTGAATTCGTTTAATACCACCGAAGAGTAACTAATTTCGCGGGCGGTCTTAATATCCGCAGGATCAATGATGGTCGCTCCAAGCTCTCTCATTCTGTCGACGGAAGCGTTGAACAAAGCAAGCTGCTCATCTGTGAGCTCCTCAAAATAATAATCACGTGGTATCCCAATTCGAGCGCCCTGCAAACCATTCGGATCAAGGAATACAGTATAATCCTCGTGGATTCTACCTGTATTTGTTCCCATAGCTGCATCACGTTGATCCTTGCCCAGCATGGCGTTTAGCAGTAACACGGCATCATGAACGGTTCTAGCCATAGGGCCTGCGGTGTCTTGTGTATTGGAGAGCGGCAGGATTCCTGAACGGCTGAGCAGCCCCACGGTTGGCTTAATGCCGATGATGGAGCCCAAATTACCGGGATTAAGAATCGATCCCGAAGTTTCTGTGCCAACAGAGACCGTACAGAAATTACAAGCGACAGCTACTGCTGAACCCGCACTAGAGCCGCCGGTTGGCGTAGAAATATTGTAGGGGTTAAGGACTTGCCCGCCGCGGGAGCTGTAACCGGAGGGCATGCCGTTCGTCATAAAATTGGCGAATTCGGTCATATTGGCTTTACCCATAATAATGGCGCCGGCTTCACGCAGCTTGGTAACTATAAACGCATCTTCCCCGGCAAAAGAATTCGCCAAAGCCAGCGAACCCGCACTTGTATGCATTTTGTCCCCAGTATTGATGTTATCTTTCAATAACACAGGTATCCCGTGCAGGGGGCCGCGTGGGCCATTAATTGCCCGTTCCACATCCAGAGATTCTGCGATAAACAACGCATCAGGATTAATCTCCAGTACAGAGTTAATCGTCAGGCCGTTTTTGTCGTGATCAGCAATGCGTTCATAATACATGAGAACTAGTTGTTTTGACGTAATTTCTCCGGCTTCTAATGCAGCTTGGATGTCCGGTATGGTGGCCTC
Organism: Paenibacillus sp. FSL H3-0310; assembly: GCF_038002785.1. Classification (NCBI taxonomy): domain Bacteria; kingdom Bacillati; phylum Bacillota; class Bacilli; order Caryophanales; family Paenibacillaceae; genus Paenibacillus; species Paenibacillus sp. FSL H3-0310. The sequence continues at coordinate 48,981 of NZ_JBBODC010000002.1, read as the reverse complement.
TACGATTTCAAAACTCATATGCGTTCACGCTTCTTTCCCTCTAGGATATGGCTTCTCCTTCATCTAACCATAATTTGGGTGTCGTTGGTAGTTTTCTTTTTAGACTTACATTTTGATTGGCCATTTGATATATTCAGGTCTGCATTGTAATTTTTTTTATTTTTCTAGATTAGGAGCTAAATTAAGAACATGAAAAACCACAACTTTGCTTCAAAAATTATCACTTTTTTTGTGGTGATGATAATTTTTGCTGTTTTATCTTCAAGTCAAGCCTTTGCGGAAGACAGTGATCTCAAATGTTATTTGGACGGTAAGCAATTACATTTTAATGTAAGTCCTATACTGAAAGATGGAGTTACATACGTACCTATGCGGGCGATCTTTGAAGCTTTAGGCGCAACTATTAAATGGGATAATCATGCGAAGTCGGTCTCAGCGGTTAAAGGGGATATTAACATTTTTTATCTGGTCAAGGAAGGAAGAGTAATTGTAAACGCCAAAGAGCATGAGCAAGTCTTAAAGGGTATCAATTTTCAAAATAATACACTCGTCCCTTTAAGATTTATTAGCGAAGTGTTGGGTAGTAGTGTCACTTGGGATGAAGGTACAAAATCTATTTACATAACCTCACCAGTTGCCGAGGAGAAGATTATTGCCCCGGTCAACAGAACAATTTCAGTAGGAAGCCAAGAGCAATCAAAATCGTTATCAGATGAGAGAAACAGGTTTGTTATAAACGTAAAGCACTACGGAATTAAAAATAATCAGTTGTATAGCTTGCTCGAATTTTCTAACATGGATAATAAAGACATCTCAATAAATTTTAAGTCCGGTGATCAAAAAATCATAAAGACATTCTCAAAGGAAAAGGACCCCATGCCGACTCTGAAAATTGAAAATTGTACGGAAGTAACCCATAAAGTAGTTATCGATAATATTGGCGGGAATATATATAAAATCCCGGAATTTTCAGTTAATCAGGCGTGTGTCAGTTCCAACCAATCCCAACAAGATGCGCTTGATGTATGGCGGAACAACAATTCCGGCCTCTCGGAATTAGGCAGTAACCTCGTGTCTGTCCGTAAATATATTCAAGATCAGACGGGTGGGCTGCAAAACTTTGTGATCCCAGCCAATAAAGCTGAACAGCTGATCTTGGTCGCCCCAGTTGGAGGGAAGGATAGGTTGGTTGTGGAGGGCGGTTATTTTGTAGGAGGTCTATCAAATAAGACTATAGAATTCCAACTAGATTATGAAGTGGTTTCCGAGCTCGATTTGGGTATTTATAGTTACATATATACGGAACCTGTATATTAAGGATCGTTTTATTAGAAAAGAGGTGTCCGAACGGCCAAAATAAATGGCTGCTCAGACACCTCTTTTGTTGTGAGTGTGTAGATTAAAGTCTGACAATTACTCCTGCGCTGCTGTAAATCCCTCTTCCGCTAAATATTCTTTAGCTTCCTCAAGCGTTTCAAACGCCATCTCCAGATTGAGGTCGGCATAGACATACCATAAATCATCCTCAAGCTTTAGGGTTAGGGTTTGGCCCTCATCATTAGTCCAGAGTGTATCGGCAGTTGCCGCAGCCTTTTTCTTTCTTTTGCTGGCTACAGGAGCATCAGGAATGTAAATAGACAGTGAGGTGATGGAGGCATCCAGCAAACTGCGCAGCTCGGATTCCGAGTAGTCGCGAATATTCACGAAGCCCTTATCGTCTGTCTCGTAGCCCCGCAGTAAGCCTGCGAACACATAGCCATTACCATTTGGATGCAGGTGAAAAGCCACGGTTTTCTTATCATGCTGGCTTTCCTCGTAGTGATAGTTCACGCGCCCAAGGGATACATTTTTGCGTTCCAGCTGGGGGTAAGAGTCGAGAATCGCTAATTTTTGTTCAAAAGTAAGCATATACAGCCTCCGGTTTTCGGTGTGATTGTGCACATGATTATACCATGTCGATGGATCGTAGACTATTTTTTAATCATCAAGCGGCAGAGACAGCACGAAGGTGCAGCCTTTGTCTGAGTGCTCCTCAAGCACGAGGCTTCCGTTCATAGATTCGGCCAACAGACGGCTGAAGGTTAGGCCGAGTCCTAGACCACGCAGTGTGCTCTGCTTATCGCTGCCCCGGAAGAAGGCTTCGAAGACATGCTCACTATGATTGGATGAGATGCCAAGCCCATTATCTTGGACACGGATTTCGGCAAAGCCATGACCTTGCTGCTCCAGCAGGTCTATCGTAAGCTGCACCTTTCGATCCGGAGCTTTGGCTTGTACGCTGTTATTAAGTAGATTGACGATAATCTGCTGGATACGAAGGGAGTCCCCACGCAAAAATAAGGGATTGATCGGCATATGGAGCACGGGTTCAGCAACATCTTCCGCCTGTGTCAGTTTCCATTGATATACGATTTCTGATAGTAGTGGTACGGCATCGAGTCGGTCGTGACGAACGGAAACCATTCCTGCAGTCAGGGCATTGTAATCCAGAAGGTCGGCTACCATTCGCTGCAACCGCCCAGCCTCCAGCAGGGCAATATCCAGAAATTCCACAGCTTCATCACCTTCAACGACCCCTTCGCGGACGGCATGTACCAGGCCTTTAATAGAAGTTACGGGTGTTTTCAACTCATGGGAGACTCCGGCCAGCATTACGGCTCGAGACTGCTCAAATTGCTGTAACTTGCCTGCCATCTCTTCAAAAGACATCATCAGCTCATGAATTTCCCGCTCTTTAGCATCCTTATCTAGAACGATATCATAACGGCCATGGCTGATTTGAGCCGCTGCCTCGACTACCTTCTGAATGGGTTTTGCCAGTTTACGAGATAAGAGGTAAATGGTTAGCCAACTTAAGATGATTAGAAACAGCAGCAGTATGGAGAAAAATATGATCTCCTCCTGTGGAATATGCCGCAGTGATTTTTTAGATTGCAGGACAATAACCTGTCCCAGTGTTTTGTCATCCGAATTTATGGGAGCCACAGCAGCTTTGAACTCCGGACTGCGGGAGTCGTTCAGGCTATCATTTAGCTTATATCTCATTTCCTTGTCAGTTAGAGGTGGCAGGGAGAATAGCATTTGACCTTGTTGATCAGTAATGATCACGCACATCTCTATGGTTAACTTGAAAAACCGCTTCCGGTCTTCGATCAGTTTTTCGAGATTATGGCTGATTTCAATGGAGCCTTCCATATTTAAGCTGCGATCTGCAATCTCCTGTGCCAAAAGCCCCGCAGTCTGCAGACGATTGCTCATAGCCTCCTGACGGATCCACCATAATGTAGCTAAAGCTGTGAGGAGCAGGCCTACACTAATAATGAGTAGATAACGTATCGTCCAGTAAGAAAGGATAGAGGTACGTTTGGCGTTGTTTCTCTTTAAGTTGTCCATAATTGATATCCCGTCCCCCTTAGGGTACGGATTTCCCCCTCACTAGTAGGCCAGTGCGACAACGCTTGGCGTAGTCTTTTGATCGACAAATCTACCGCCCGGTCGCTTCCTTCATAATCCATTTCCCATACAAATTCTATTAATTGCTCACGCGTACAAATCTGATTAGGTCTTTCAGCGAGAAATAACAGCACTGACATATCCCGAGGACTAAGACTCAGCTCAGCCCCATTCAAAAAGACAGCACGTGCTGTGAAGTCGATAAACAAACTGCCATAATGCCGTTTACGGCTGCCATCAGACCACTGCGAGGGACGGCGTAAGACAGCGTTCACGCGTGCTACCACCTCCTCGGGAATAAAAGGTTTAGACATATAATCATCCGCACCACCGTCGAGGCCGGCTAGCCGGTCATTGATCCCATCTCTTGCCGTCAGCATGATCACAGGGCAGCTGCTTTTTTCACGGATGAGCTTAAGCAGTTCAAAGCCGTCCATGTTTGGCAGCATGATGTCTAGTAATACTAATGAAGGAGGAGATATAGCAAAAGACTCCAGCGCAGCGCGTCCATCGGCTACACGGGTGACTTGAAAGCCTGCTTTTTTCAGATAAGCACTGAGGACCCTAGAGATGGCTTCTTCATCTTCTACAACAAGAATGGATTTCGTCAAATTGGAGTACCTCCAGTCCATAAAATTTACGACAAGTTTAACACATCATAGCCCGTTCTGCTCTGACTTCTTCCCGACATATTGCTTTGTTAGAATGAGGGACGAGCTTGAAAGCATACAGAAATTATGAATATTGGAGGGAACAGGATGAAGAGAAAAAGAATAGCCTTGATCGCTGCAGGAGTTATTATCGTAGGAGTAGTCACAGGTTATACATTACTGGATAAATCGCTGGGCAATAATGTAGAGATCGAGTCCGTGATTCCAAATCAAGCAACAACAGCAGATGCTGGAGAGACAACAAATAACACTGGAGCATCAGCAGGGGTGGCGGTCACAGCCGAACAATTAAACGGGGATTGGACCCTTGGGGAAACCTCTAAAGTCTATTGGTCAGTGACGACCTCTAAAGAAACAGTAAACTTCGTAGACAACAAAGTTCAGGGTACCTGGAAGGTAAATATAGAGGATTCTACTTCGATGGCCGGGGAAGGGACAGTGGATATGAGCGCTCTGGATTCTGGCAATAGCCAACGGGACGAGCATGTAAAAGGAGAGGATTTTCTATCCGTTACGGAATTTCCACAATCCACGTTTGTAGTGAAGTCATTTTCGGAGCTGCCGGCAGAATGGACTGAAGGAGCAACTGTGCCTGTTGAAATGCAGGGGACGCTTACCGTAAAAGGAGTAGAAAAGGACGTCACCTTTCAGTCGCAAGCGGCGTATAGCGGGGGACAGTTGATGCTGTCGGGAACGACAACAGTGGCCTTTTCTGACTTTGGTCTAAGCAATCCCCACACCGTTGTGCTGGATACAGAAAATAATCTTGAGGTTCGCTTGGAGCTTGTGCTGACAAAATAGTAGCTCTTTCGTAAGGATAACGCTGCTGTGAAATTTATAGAGAGACTGTACTGAAGAGATTTTCCCAGGCCGTGTTGGCTTTTGGGAGAGTCTCTTTGGTTTGGAATGAATTGTATGTTTTAATAGTAGTATCTGTCGAATAACTAGCAATAGTGGAGGTGTTCTTTGTGATCAAGGTGGCGGCAGCAATTATACATAATGAAGAAGGGCAGATTCTTATTGCCCGGCGGCGGCAAGGTAAATCGCAGGCAGGTCTGTGGGAATTTCCTGGTGGCAAAATAGAGCAGGATGAGAGCATCGCAGAGTGTCTGCAAAGAGAGCTTCAGGAAGAGATGGGGATCACAATCCTTCCCTATGAGAGCTTTGGCATGAACGAGCATAACTATGGAGAGATAAAGATCCAATTGATTGCTTGGAAAGCGCGGTATCAGGGAGGTGTAATTGATCTGGTGGATCACGACGAACATAGGTGGGTGCTTCCGGCTGAACTGGATCAGTTCATGTTTGCTCCGGCAGATCTTCCTTTTGTAGAACGTCTAGTGATGGAATCAAAGCCGGATTGAAGGGAGATATAATATAATATAGAAGAAAGGAAGAGCTTAAATGCCTGTATATGAAAAGCTAGTGCGTGACGGCATCCCCGATTTGATAGCTTCTCAAGGTAAAGATTTTAACACAAGGATATTAGAGTCCAAAGAATACATAACTGAACTACGCAAAAAATTGCAAGAAGAGTCGAAGGAATATTTACAGGCAGCAAGTGATGAAGAAGCTCTGGAGGAGCTTGCCGATATGCTGGAAGTAATTCAGGCTCTGGCGGAGACACATGGGAGCAATAGCGTGGAGCTGGAGAAGCAACGTGCAGAGAAAGCTAAACGTCGCGGTGGATTTAAGAAGGGGATATATCTGATTGAAGTGGAAGGAGAATAACGGGGAGATTATTTTTCCGCACAAGGAGGGTAAAACGTTGTTCAAAACCAAACTGACGATGATCTTAAGCAGTGTGGTGGCCTTGATTCCTGTAGCTATTTATTTATTCCTTTATTCCAAAATGCCGGATACCGTCCCGATTCATTATGATGGGAACATGGCTGATCGATTTGTAAGTAAAGCTAGTCTGGAGGTTATTTTGCAAAGCGGGCTGGGTTGTTTGGGATTCATAATTATGAAGCTTTTACAGTTCCTTTTGCAAAAAGCGTTTATTCAAAACTTTAACGAGCACTCAGCGGCCTTGAGCAAGATCTGGAATATTGCTATTTTGGTGGTGACGGTGGTGTTTGCTGGCATCAGTTCCTATACATTCATTAGAATGGTCTGATAGAATTAAAGAGACTTAGCAGAAGGAGTAGGAGGAACATGCAAATGAAAATGGACAACGCTTACAAGGTGAGATGGGGAATTATTAGCACAGGCTGGATTGCTCATCAATTTGTTACTGATTTGGCGCATGCCAGTAATGGTGTGGCTTATGCCGTTGGGTCAAGATCTCAGGAAAGTGCCGATGAATTTGCTAAAAATCATGGGATTCCGCATGCCTATGCAACCTATGAGGAATTGCTGAATGACCCGAATGTAGACGCGGTATATATTGGAACGCCGCATCCTTTTCACAAAGAAAATGCTTTAATGGCGCTGCGTGCAGGCAAAGCTGTCCTGTGTGAGAAACCTTTTACCGTAAACAGCGGGGAATTGGAAGAAGTTGTGGCCTATGCTAGAGCGCATAAGCTATTCCTGATGGAGGCAATGTGGAGTCGCTACATCCCGGCGATTGTGAAGGTTAGAGAATGGATTGCTGAGGGCAAGATCGGTGATGTTCGATTGGTGAAGGCAGATCTAGGGTTTCGTACCGACTGGAATCCGGAAGGCAGATTGCTGAATCCGAAGCTGGGCGGGGGAGCGCTGCTGGATGTGGGGATTTATCCGGTTTCTTTTGCCTCCATGGTGTTTGGACCTCATCCTGAGTCTATTTCCAGCACAGTGCACATAGGTGAGACTGGAGTGGACGAGCATTTCTCGATGCTGTTGTCATATGGTAACGGGAAAACCGCTTCGTTGAACGGTGGTATTCGTCTTAACATGTTGGAGGAAGCGCATGTGTTTGGCACAGAAGGCCGTATTATTGTAGAGGGTACATTAGTGAACCCGAAATCGGCTTCGCTTTATATAGGAGATGAGAAGGTAGAGAGCTTTGTGGACGACCGTGCTTCTATTGGATATTGTTTTGAAGCGGAGGAAGTAGGACGTTGTCTTCAGGCAGGGCTTACAGAGAGTCCGGTGATGACATTGGATGAATCGTTAGCGATTCTGAAACTGCTGGATCAAGTGCGTGCACAGTGGGGACTTAAATACCCTGGAGAGTAATTAAAATATAAATTAAACACCCCTCGGTGCAGTGCTACACAAGTAGCTCCGAGGGGTGTTGTTATATTAACTAAGCTGCGCTAGTTCTGATTATTGGCGTTTTTGCCTGCCTGGACCCAGCCGGCCACTTCAACGGTACGCTTCGCTTGATGAAAAACAGCGTCACGGATCCGATCCTGATCTTCGATCATTTTACCGTCTCCATCTACACTGACACTTGTTCCGTAAGGGTTGCCTCCCGCACCAAATGTGACTGGATCGGTATAACCGGGTGCTGCAACAATGGCTCCCCAGTGATACATCGACGTATAGAGTGCCAAAATCGTAGCTTCTTGTCCACCATGCGGGTTCTGTGCTGAGCTCATGGCGCTGACGACTTTGTTTACTGTTAGTCCTTTGCCCCAAATGCCACCGGTTGTATCAATGAACTGCTTCATCTGGGAAGCAATGTTACCGTAACGGGTTGGGGAACTGAAAATAATCGCATCCGCTTCGACTATATCGTCGGGTGTGGCGACTGGGATATCTTTTGTTTTTTCAGCTAGGGCTTTCATGGCTGGATTTGCTTGAATTTTGTCCTCGGGGACCAGTTCCTGCACCTTCAGCAGTTTTACCTCAGCTCCTGCTTTTTCTGCGCTTTCCGCGGCCCATTGTGCTAGCTGGTAGTTAGTTCCTGTGGCACTGTAGTAGATGACAGCTAATTTGATTTTTGACATGCTGTAGTCATTCCCTTCGAGTGTAGTTCCATACTATTAATTACCCTAATGGTGTCTTTATAACCCAGAATGAAATCAATCTATTCGAACTGGACAGACAGATGTCCACTTTGCCTGTGTATACTAAGTTCAATCACAGGAAATGAGGGAGAATGGATGAATACTTATTTTGTAGAGAAAGCAAAAATGACCTTGGCGGGGGTTAGCATACGCACAACTAATGAAGCAGAAATGGGACCTGATGGAGGTTTGTCGCAGCTGTGGGAAACTTATTTTCAGAGTAATATTGCGGGGCAGATAGCTACGGTAAATCCTGAGTACATCTATGCTTTGTATACGGATTATGAGAGTGATGCGAGCGGAGCGTATACCGTTGTGATCGGGCATGAAGTAGCTGAGGAGAGACATTTAGAGGGAAGTCAGCTAGAGGAAGGTGAGCTAGAGGAAAACGAACCAGAGGAAAGCGAACTAGAGGAAAGCAAGCTAGAGGAAAACGAGCTAGAGGAAAGCGAACTAGTGGAAAACCAGTTCACCTATGCGGCTGTACCGGAGAGCAAATACATGGTTTTTAAGACGAAAAAAGGTCCGGTATTTGAAGTAGTCGCGCAAGCGTGGGGGGAGATTTGGGCGTACTTTAAGGAGTCTGGGGAGGTAAGAACTTACACGGGGGATTTTGAAATTTATGATTCACGGAATTTTGACCCTGCTGACACACAGGTTGAGATTTATATTGCGATTGAATAGATAGGGAAAGGATGGTTTTGTGTGCTTAGTGGGTTAAGTGCTTAAGCGGGAGATTTTAGGGAAAAGTGTTATAGGAAGTGTTTAAAGGGAAGTATTTTATAGGGAAAAAGGGATTTAAGGGAGTTGCTTCTGATAGTAGTATCAAGCAGCTTGCGAGAGAAAGGGGGGCTGCCGAGAGGTAGTCCCTATTTTTGCTGACGGCCAGGTACTGGGGAGAAGGGTTACTTGACGGTGGAAGAGAATATGACAACTTAAAATTCTCGGGATGTGTTGTTAATCTTTGCTGAGGCTTGCATTTAGGCAGACGGGGGGAGACATAAGAAAAGCCCTAGAGTATATATACTTAACTAATGTGTCTGCGGAAAAATATACGGTAAAAATCCCGTAGATTTGCTGGATTGGGCTCAAGTGGCGGGGATGTACGGTAAAAATCCCGTAGATTTGCTGGATTGGGCAGAAGTGGCGGGGATGTACGGTAAAAATCCCGTAGATTTGCTGGATTGGGCAGAAGTGGCGAGAATGAACGGTAAAAATCCCGTAGATTTGCTAGATTGGGCTCAAGTGGCGCGAATGAACGGTAAAAATCCCGTAGATTTGCTAGATTGGGCTCAAGTGGCGCGAATGAACGGTAAAAATACTCTACATCAGCTGCATAACGTCGAATTAGTCAGAAATAGGAGCAAAAGTGCTCTACATTAGCCGCCCCGAGCCAAAGTAGCAATAAAGAGAGACAAAAATGCCCTACATTAGCGGCAAACGCCGCTTGGACCTAGTCAAAGTTAGTTTGATGGAGGAGCTATTGGAGTGGGTATTGTTAATGGAGTTAATGCACTTTTGGAACTGATCCAGTTGGTGAAACTAACGGAGTTGATAGAGCTAATGTAACTATAGAAGTTAATGTAGTCGGCAAAGCTAGTTAGTTAAGCAAATGTGGTTGATGGAACTGAGATGATTGGTGAAGCTGTTGTAGTTCATGTAGTTCATGTAGTTCATGTAGTTCATGTAGTTCATGGAACTCATTGAGTCGGCGGATCCGATAGAGTTGAGTAGAGATGACCAATTAGCCAACACACAAATATACAGAAATGGAGAATGCCAAATGGGAAAACAATTTACCGCTATACTACCTGTACATGAAGAGTTTATTCTTCGGCAGCATCTTTTTTTCGTAGGGTCGGCGCCGCTTTCAGAAGATGGGCATGTTAACCTTTCGCCGAAGGGACATGATTGTTTTCGGATATTGTCTCCTAATCAGGTGGCTTATCTAGACATGACTGGCAGCGGTAATGAGACGAGCGCGCATCTGCTGGAAAATGGAAGAGTGACGGTTATGTTTTGTGCGTTTGAGGGGCCGCCTAATATTTTAAGACTGTATGGAACAGGGGCTGTGTTTTTGCCTGAATCAGCAGAATGGGAAACACTGTCCCCATTGTTTACATCTCTGCCTGGAGCTAGACAGATCATTTTGATAGATGTTCATAAAGTACAGACTTCCTGCGGATTTTCGGTCCCATTCATGAGTTATGAGGGTGAGCGGGATACGTTGCAGCGTTGGTCTATCCAAAAGGGTGAGGCAGGGCTGAGAGAATATAGACAAGAGAAAAACACAAAGAGTATAGACGGGCTACCCACACCTCTTGGACAAAAAAACTGACCAGACAGGAGTTCCCATTCTCATGGTCAGCAGAAGGAGCGTACTATCCGTAGGGATTGTTTACCCAAGTCGTTCAAAGTTGTCTGCTTCGTATATGTACACCCAAGTCGCTATAGTTGCTTGACTACTCATTATAAATGTTCACTAGGTGGATACAGTGTATGCTATAAACCATTACATTCGATCTCATTAGGCAAAGTAATAAGCTAATTGAACGCAACAAGTAATCCCGTAATCGAAAAAATGAAGGACATAAGGGTGACGATTCATTTGGCATCCCATTGGAGGGTTTTTTAGAGTGTCTTTCCCTATTTAATAGTCTATTAAACTTATTGCTTTTACTGTTATTTCTATCATCGCATGCTCGTTTATTTAAACTTATAATGAAGGCGATGGGATGGGCTGCTTTCCATCAATCATCGTTTACATTCTCATGTAGAAGTTATTTTACGTAGATTAATAAACGGACAAAGGAGATACAGCATGCTGCCATCACTCGCATTTCTTAAACGTCAATTAGAGGGGATTTTACGCAATAAATTTGCACAGGGGCATCTAACCTCGGGTTATTTAGCCAAGCTGGAACAGCTTCCCGCAAGCTACGATGCCTATCTGGAATTCGCTCATAGCTTGGCTGACATTCCAATGAGGGACAATTGGCCTTACTATGAACCAAACGATTTAGAAGAGATATGGCAGGAATGCGATCCGGCTCGACCTTTAGGCCAAGTCGGAATCTTGAATCTTAAGGATAGCTCCAAACGTGTAGAGGCGGGATTCCTCGCTTCAGTCTGTGGTTCAATGCTAGGCAAACCGATTGAGGTAAACCCCAGCTTGTCGGAATTGCGTAAAGCTTTAACTTCTGTAGGGGAATGGCCACTGAATGATTACATTTCTGATGAAGTTCTCCATGCTTTGGATCGTCGACATTGGTCTTGGTTTGAGACGACGCGGGGGCGAATTCGTTATGTGGCACCTGATGATGATATCAATTACACATTAATGGGAATGATGGCGTTAGAACAATTTGGCGATGGTTTTACGAAAAGAAATTTAAGAGATTTATGGATAAATCATCTTCCGATAAGTACTACTTGGGGGCCGGAGAGGACCATCTTGCTTCGATCGGGGATTAGCTATTTGGAGCATGATAGAGAACTATTCAATCATTCTGAAATAGAGGCTTGGCCCGACTTCATGGTGCAAGATACAGAACTATGCGGAGCAGCGATTCGCGCAGATGCTTACGGTTATGCCTGCCCCGGTCAACCCGCTCTTGCCGCTGAGCTAGCTTGGCGTGATGCAAGTTTTACACATCGCCGGACGGGGATCTACGCCACGATGTTCATCGCCGCTGCGATTGCAGTTGCGCAAGTGCTGCGCGATCCTATTAAAATAATAAGTACTGCACTGCAATTCGTACCTGGAAGGAGCCGATTCTATGAGATTACTCAGGATTGCCTGCAGAGGGTAGCGAATGCAGATAACTGGCTGGAAGCTTATCAGAGCATTAACCATAAGTATGCAAATTATAGTCACTGTCAGGTTTATCAGGAAATAGGTACCTTAATTAATACATTTCGATTTGCAGACAATGTCGGTGACGGGATATGCAAGCAGGTGATGCAAGGCAACGATACGGATAGTTTTGGAGCAACAGCAGGCTCTCTGCTCGGGGTTTATTTCGGTTCTGACAGCCTGGAAACAAGATGGCTTGAGCCTTTCCAAGACCGGATTCATATGGGATTATCTAATTTTCATGAGCAAAAGCTATCCCGTTTGGCTGAGCGGATGGGGCGTTTGCCAGAGCTGTTGCATACTCACCAACATCGAATTGAACCCAGCGAGCTCTATGTAAACGAGAACACCGATTTAAACCTTTGAATTTGATTTCATCAAAAAAATGGTTAAGATATCTGTTACTACGGTTCACAATTTTATTCCCTTGGAGTGTTTGTGGAACCTATATAGAAGTGCTTTAGAAATTAAAAGTGCCAATTGAGTAGCTGAGTAAAAGTCACCGTGCTTAATGCAATACGACATTATCCCGTAACAGGTTACTTTTTGATTTTTTTCATCTATCCATAGACTGCTAGTACATGGAAAAAAAGACACCAACCCCCGGTTAGTGTCTTTTTGTCTAGCAACAGGTACTGCTAACAATGGCAAATTTGCTTGAAGATGTTACATCAAACGTAGATCACATAAGGGATGATGCGTAACCAATGGTGTGAAAGCGTCTAGAGCAGATTACTTGAAAGTTCAATGGTTTGTTAAAAACATCCACAATAGGTAAATTAACGAGACTTAGACTACAGGATAATTACGAATGATTAACGAGCTATGTGATCTTCATGGCATTACGTACCTATTAACCATCGAAGCGCTGTCCAACGCTAGTTGCTATAAGTGGTGGAGCTTACAGGATCGTCGAGCCGACACAAAGACAAGGTTATCCCGTATGCCGTATCCCGTATCCTGTATCCCAAATCCCTACCGCCCAAAGCTCATGCTACCCACGGATTCCACTATAAACACAGGCACATATTGCTCGCCCATGTCTGTTCCAACGAGCTCATATCCATTCTGATATTGGCCACTAACTAACGCGTTACCTGTAACGGAACCCACTTCTCCTTGGAGCAAAATATAAATCCCATCCGAGTAAGCCAGACTATTGCCGAAGTTATCTACGATGATCTCACAATGAAAAGAGACCTTTTCAAAAGGATGAGTGGTCAGATCCGCAGCTGAGATTACAGCATACTCCTGAACAATCTCCGCGAATTGATAGCTGCCGTCTACTTTACGGTAAAGTGCCGTTTGCCCGTCAACACCGTCTCCAAGATCCGCATTAGGCACGAGAATAGAGTCATCGGACTGCAGTTCATAACTATCACCAGCTAAAGAAAATAACTGCGAAATACCATTCGATTTCATCTCATATGCTGTGAAAAGGGTGCGTCCACCTTCAACCTCAGATTGGGCTAAAACTACAGGTACACCTGAAGAGGTTGCCAACTGTTCATTAAAAGTAAGACTGCGCAGACTCTCGAAGCGTGGCAAGCTGTTTCCGGATAATGTGACCACATTGTCGTCGTTATTCATCGCGGCATAATAGAGCACGCCACTATTATCCGTCCCGGCAACGATCACTTTTGTGCCCAATAGTCCTTTGCGGGAGATGGCGTTGTTGTATTTGTCTTGCTCTTCACCGCCAGGAAGGAGGCGAACAGGCTCTGCGATATTCCAAGCCAGCCTAGTAGCGGCAATGTTTGTCGAAGTATCTTCTAGCGGGGCAAGATCTCCGTATAATTGTATCGCTTCAGCATATTGACCTTTAGTAGTCAGACGGTTGGCATTTTTTAGTAGCTTAGCCTTACTAGTATCGATCAAAGTCAGCACCTTGGATGAAGTGATGCCTGCCGATCCTGCAAAATTACGATAAGCTACAGCATGCCCAGCAAAAGCTGTGATATTGTCACCTTCAAGATCTTTGTTCAGGATGATCTTCCCGCTGCTTTCTGCTTGTTGAAGTACCCAAGGAGCTTCGTAATTATGCTGGCTATAAGCACTCATCAGGGACAGGGTGCTTTCCAGCATGCCGGTAAAGTTTCCTGCTCCTGCTAAGGATTTTAATATAGCTGTGTCATGGCTTTTAAACTTTGAGGCTAGTAAATCCTCTTTGGAAGCTGCACTTCCATAATAAGCATCAGGAATCTGCAAAAGATTCCATTTGAAGTTCTCTTCATTACTCACCCCTCCGCTCTGGTTCTGGGCAAGATCGGCAAGGAACTGCTCCTTAAACTGACGGAAATAAGAGGTGAACTGGTCTGAAATGCCTGAGGCCGACGATAACTGGCGATAATAGGATTCATAGGGACCGCCTGGCTTCATATATGTAGCTTTTAAACTGAGCAGAGCTTGATAGCTTTTCATAAATCCGGCAAAATCCTTAGTCTCTGCTTCCTCCTTAGTAGAGGCTACCAAATCATTCAGAACTTTGCGGATGTCTGTGATTGGAGCTAATTCATCCAGACGTTTTGCGACTCTTTCTTCCTGGTAATCAATGGAATAGTTGGCCGCTGCTTGACGGTACTGATCCTCTGCATTAATCAGATCCCCGGCAGCGTAGAGACGGTCGGCTTCTTTGGTGATTTGTATTTTATCTGCGATGAGAAAAACCTTCTGTCCAAGCAGCACAAGCATGCATATACACAAAATGATCATAAAGTTTCGCAGGGTTATTAATTGTTTGAACGTCATATAGAGTAGCCTCTTTTTTCAAAATATAAGAAAGCCTAAGAAAGTATAAGTTTTACGGTATACATCATCCTTATATTTCTTTGAGAAACGGTTGGTTGTCATCAATAAGGATGTTTGCTTTATATTGGTTCATCTTAGCTTTCAGGTCTATTGGACCTCCGGGTCCCAGCGATATTTGGCTTCACGAATGTCAGCTACCCTGAGGTCTAAGCCGTTCCAAGGTTCATGGGGATTCGCAGCAATGAGTTTGGACAACCGCATAAAACGGTCCTTGGGCAGATCTTGCACGTATCGGCCAATCATATTGGAGTAGAGCAGGGCATAACGCTTCATTCTTACCGCCGCTCCTGCAACGCTCGTAAGGATGGTTAAGCCGTTAGCCATCTGGCGAATCTCCACTTCATAGTTCTTCACGTAGCGTAGTGTACGATCCTTAATGAGATCGGGACGGACTTTAGCGATCTCGCCGATATATTCGGCTAGCAGTGGTTCGAAGTCTTTTAGAAGAAGCTGCTCCAGTTCTAGATCCATATCCTTGCGGAGTAAAAATCCATGCAGCAAAGCCACTCGCTGCCGCGCGATCCGGTCGCCGCGAAGCAGGATGGAGAGCTCGCGCAGCTTCTCATAGGCAAGAACATCATCCTTACGGAGTACGGAGACAGCTTCCTGACGGTTGACCTCCAGCCCTTCCTTGATGATGCCGATCCCACGACCAAGCAGCTCATTGAGAGAACGAAGATTCTCGTTCTGCCTTACTTTTCGCTGCGTATAGTACAATAGTCCAGCAAGCACAAGACCACCGGCACCACACAATATCATTTGTTGGATGCTATTTCCAAAATAGACAGAGGCTAGTGTGAGCAGTAAGATGAATAGTAGGCGGGTATGCATCTTCCGTCTGGCTAGTGATGCTGCGTGCTGCTCTACAGCAATAAGTGAGGCTCTGCCACATTTGCTACAGCGGTCTTCGCCAAGAGCGGTATACCGCCCGCATTGGCGACAGATGCGCAGCTTGTCATAAGCGTAACGCGGGGCCTTGAAAGGCCGGAAGGTAACGGGTCTTTTCTTATTCACGGCCTTTATCGCCTCCGTTCAAAGCGGCTAGCAGTCGATCGTTAATATCATCACGTGTCAGTGGTTTGCGCTGATGTGCGGCATAAATGGAAATCTGAATTACGGCAATTAGGAACGTAATCCCAAGAATGACGTATGAAATCATGGAACAATCCTTTCTCATGGACGCTCTGCAGTCCAGATGGCTTTTAGAATGATAATCTTCTATGCATCAATGCACTGGGTCCGGCGGTCCTAAAGTTGAAGTTTACAAGGTTTAATTATATCATAATGGCATGCTATTTACAGATTTTAGCGATAGTGCTGAACCTGTCATATGTGCCTAATATAACACAAGAGGAGCCCTATTTATGCTTCGTAAATATCAAAGTATTAGAACAACCAAGACTCTCTTTCTACGTATCTTTCCGGCATTGCTCCTGGCTCTTTGTCTAGCTGCCTCGCCTTTTGCAGCTGTTAAGGCCTATGCGGCAACGTCGGCGCAATCTCACATTGACGCTGTGCTTCTTATTGATGTCAGCAACTCCATGAAGACTAGTGACAAGAACAAAATCGCCAACGAAGCGATGAAAATGTTCATAGATATGTTATCCACCCAAGGTGATAAAGTAGGTATTGTTGCCTATACCGACAAGGTGCAACGGGAAAAGGCCCTGCTGCAAATTAGCTCGGAGAGCGATAAGCAGGATTTGAAGGATTTTATTGATGGTTTGGACCGAGGAGCTTACACCGATATCGCTATTGGCGTAGAGGAAGCTGTAAAGGTTCTGCAGAATGGAAGTGACCCTTCCCATGAGCCTATCATTGTAATGCTCGCTGACGGCAATAACGATTTCAACAAAGCGACAGGCCGGACGCAAAGTGAATCAGATAAAGAGCTGAAGGCGGCCGTAGAGGTTGCCAAAAAAAATGGCTATCCCATCTATACCATTGGACTTAATGCAGATGGCAAGCTGAATAAACAAAGCCTCGCCGACCTGTCCAACGAGACGGGTGGTAAAGCATTTTCGACGGACTCAGCAGACGATCTGCCGCAAATCCTGAGTGAGATTTTTGCCAGCCATTTGAAGCTGAAGGTAGTGCCTGTGCAGTCGATTACTGCAAATGGCGATTATCAGGACGTGACCGTCAACGTGCCTAACGGCAGTGTTTTGGAAGCCAATATCTCAATTATGTCTTCACAGCCTGTGACAGCGAAATTAACGGACCCGTCAGGTAAAGAAGTTGCGATCCCCTCAAACAATGTCCTGCTGTCCAAGTCTTCTACTTATAGCTTGATTAAGCTACTGTCACCGCAGGAAGGAGATTGGAAACTTCAGGTTAAAGGTGTGCCAAAGGATAAGATTGATATTAATCTAGTCTTTAACTATGACCTGGAGCTTAAGATCGATGCGCTGCCATCAGCAACCTATAAAAAGGGTGATAAAATCGACATCACCTCGCATCTGTTCAGCAACGGTACTCAGGTAACACTCAGTAATTTGTATCAAGATATGAAGGCGGTACTGCTTGCTACAGATATTGATACAGGTGATGTGCAAGAAATCGAACTGGATAACTCCGGAGCTGTCTTCAAGGGTACCTTTGAGGTAAAAGAAAGCCATAACTACGAGTTGAAGGTACGGGCAGAGGAAAGCAGCTTTTATCGGGAAAGTGCACCTGTCCAGATCAGCGCGAAGACAGGCGGAGCAGCAACAACAGCACCTTCTACAGGGACTGGTAACGAAGAACCCCTGAAGGAAGCCTCATCCAAAACCCTGTATTACATTATAGGGGGCATTCTTTTAGTGCTGGCAGCGGGTGCAGCATGGTATGTGCTGAATAAGAAATCGGCACGTGGTTTTGTTGGACAGCTGGTAGTAGAGGTTAAAGACAGCAATACGGGTGAGAAGACCTACCCACAATATAAGAAGCTTGCAGGCTTCAAGGGCAAGTTCACCCTTCATCAGCTGCTGCAATTGGCGCCTGAACTGAAGGAGAGCGAAACTGTTATTTTCACACCGGCTAAGAATGACCGATTGCTGTTACGCAGCGGAGAAGGTGTTACTGTGGAGAGATCCGGACGTGCTGCGGATGCTTCGCGTGGTCTTGAACTGAAGAGTGGGGACCGCGTTTCAGTATCTCTACAGACGGTAGATAAGACGATTTATCTGGAATATTTAGTATAGTAGGCAATGGCAATGTATGCCGCAGAAACAGTTTTGCTGCAAGATATCTGAAGTACAGCTTCCGCAAAACTTTTAGGAGGATAAGCATATGAAACCAGTAGTAAGAGAGCATATACAGCAGTTGGATGTATCACTAGGCGGCGGGATTGTCAGCGATAAAATCAGGGTGGATACGATTGATAATCCGATCCTGATCATTGGACTAGGCGGCACGGGCATTGATGCCCTGTTGCGTCTTAAATATCAGATTAACCGCCGCTTTAAGCTGCCGGAGGATCCGATATCCAAGAAGAAACGGGACAAGCCGGATAATGTGGAATTTCTAGCTTTTGAGACGAATGAACAGGATCGTGGAAAAAAATACAAAGGCATTGGGCTGGACCCGCAAAATGAATTTGTACTGTTGGCGAATGCCGAAATCGGCGGATTGTTGCAGAACCGCAGTATCCTCGATTCCTATATTACGGATTGGCTGTCACCTGAGCTGAGTATTACAGATGGTATGAATGGTGCTGCTGGTGTGCGGCAGGCTGGACGTCTGCTTTTGTTCACCAAGATTAATCAGGTTGTAGGCGCGATTGATAAGAAGATCAAGACGTTATCCGTAGGCACTAACAAAAAGCTGATGGTCTTTCTGCTGACAGGTCTGTCGGGCGGTACAGGCAGTGGGGCTTTCTTGGATATTGCCTATATCGTGCGGGGTATTATTGAACGTGACTACGGATCAGCCGGTATTGACCGTGTGAACACGCTGGGGTACCTCTTTACACCTGACGTGAATTTATCTAATAAAAGTCTAAGCGAGCACACGCGTGAATATATTCGCAAGAACGGTTATGCAGCGCTAAAAGAGCTGGATTACTGGATGAATGTGGACAGTCGTGGTGAGCGGTTCCAGCAGCAATACGGTAATATTTTGACGGTAAATTCACCGCTGCCTCCATTTAATCTATGTCATTTGATCTCTGCAACGAATACCGAGGGTAAGCTGCTGGAGAATGCGTACGATTACTGTATGAACGTAACGGCGGAGAACATCACGAACTTTATGGCGAGTGAAGAAAAACAGTCTGGTGAAGAATTCGCCATCCATGACTATATCAGTAATATCCGCACCAACATTGCGCAGATGAACAAGACCTACCCAGCTAACTATGAATACAACATTATCGGTGCCTCGTCCGCTGTGCTTCCGATTGAGGAAATGACGACTTACCTGGCTTTCCGCTTGTTTGATAAAATGGAAAAAATGTTCCAGCAGGCGCCAGGTCAAGAGGATGTAGAGAAATTCGCACGTAAGCTTGGAATTGATCTCGACAGTATGATCAAGACGTTTGAATCCCGTGTGCCTGAGCCGTTGCCAGGCTACGAGAACAGCGAACGCTTGAGCCATGCCAATGTTGTTAAGAATCAAGTGGTAAGCATGGATACAGAGCTGGAGCAGAACTTTCTGGCTCGTGCCCGTGAAGAATATATCAAATCGAAAAAGCAGCTGCCTGGCGAAATTGTGGGACGTTTCAGTGAAGAGCTGGAGCGCATCTTCCTGCACCCAGAGCAAGGACCGTTCTACGTTTCCCGCCTGCTGTATACCGAGAAGGGCTTCTGTATTTTGAAGCTGATTCAGTCTTATATTGAGGCTTTACGTGAAAGCTTGTTGCGTTTGCCACGTGATATTGAGACGGCGCAGGACAGTGCGGATGAGAAGCTGAGCGATGCCCGCAGTGCTTTTGTCTCCAAAGAGAAGAAGAAAAATGCCTATATTGAGGCTAAAATCAATGAGTATTGGCTGCACGCCGATGTAGAACGCACTGAGCAAATGATTCAATTTTACGAGGACTTATATGAGCTCTTAAATGATGAGAACAGCCGGATTTACGGTGTGTTTACAGAGATTCTTAGTGCGCTTAGCTCGATTTTTGCCAAGAACGGGGACATCCTTATCAATGGCGAAGAGCAGGCAGACTATAAAGGAAACAAAACTTATTATTGGAACATTGTGAACGTGCCGGATATTTCGGCGACCATCTCCAAGATTATGGATCAGAAGGACGGCGACGACCTGATTCGTGACTTCACCCGTGAAATGCTGAAGCATTCCGGACGTTGGGTCAAAGAGCAGGAGATTGATATCGTTCGCTCAATTTCGGAATTCCTTAGCGATAAGTTTGGGGATCTGATTACCCGTTCGATGGAGGATTTCCTTGTGATGAAATTCGGCCATGAAGAGCCGCTGGATAAATTCGTTGAGCGGATTATTGCCGGTAAATTGGACGAAGAGGCTGTGCCTACCTTCCACCTTAGCAATAGCTCAGGCAGCTTACATTTCCCATCATGGGGTTTCGTTTCCGTGCCTGTTAAAGCGCCGGGTATCCTAAAAGGGATTCGTAATTATCAGAATAATGCGCTTGGCAAATCGCAATTTACGATCAAGGAAAGCCAAGTGAAAAACCGTATTTTCTGGCTTAATACACGTAACGGTGTGCCACTTTTCGTATACACGCCGCTGCGGGTGTTTGAAGAAAACTATGAGCGGACCATTCTCGACAAGGAAGGGATCGGCCGCCATCTCGTGATGACGGATAAGAACAACTGGACGTACCTGCCTTCTCCGATTCCAGAAAAATCATGGGGCGACACTTACGTCAATTCTCGTGTACGTGATTATAACGCTAGAGTGCGTGCAGACTTTGCAAAAGCGCTGGCAAGTGGAGTCATTATTGAAAAAGGTGTAGATGAGAACACAAGTAACAGATATTCTGTTGTGTTCACCAAACCTTTTGATCTGGACGCCATTTTGAACGGTTTCGATATGCAGCTGCAATCCACACGCCCAAATCTCGGTGAAGTGAAGAAGGCGGTTGATGAGCTGAAGAGCCTGCGTGAGAAGGGCTTGGAGCGGGAAGGCCTTAAAGATATCTTTGGCAGCATCAACAAGGACATGGCGCAGGAGAATCTCATTCGTTCACCGCAGCTGATTTCACGTGTTCGTGTGGAGCTGGCTAAATATGCTGAACTGACTGCCAAAGCCGCTGAGCTTGAAGGTGTGCTTCATCAATATCTGGACGAAGATAAGTGGATGGATCAGTTCATTGAAGCTTTGTATACAGACAGCATTATCAAAAAAGGTGCACTCTATGTTTATGACCGTGATGAAGAAGAGGACGCTTGGGAGCCGTTTGCTAATTTGATGAAAGAGCGCAGCTACGTAGAGTATGCCGTGTATCGTCACTTCCGGGAGCTGGATGAGAAGAGCCGCAGCGTACTGCTGCGTAAGGCAGCACGTCGTGCAGGTGAAATGACTGCCGCTGAAGACGTTACCCCGCTGCTCTATAAGCTGGAAGGACTGTATGTATCATTCCTGGAAGCACGCGATAGCTTGGAGTACGAACGGGTAGAGTATGAGAGCGGCGATGAGATGTACGGATTCTACAAGAGCATGACTAGCAAGCTCGGCAGTATCCGCAGAAAGTTGAAATAGGCCTATGATCAAAACACAGGCATTATCTTATGGTGAACAATATGCGGTACAGGAAGAGGCACAGCGCAGCAAAGGGGATGGACGCAGCAGCATCCATTACCCTGCCCTGTTTCTGTTCGTAGGCGACAAGGTTGCTCCGGCCATCGGTCCGGTGCTGGATAGCTGCGAACGAAAATGGGATAACGCCGGCGGTGTTATGGCGTTACATGCTGTGTCAGGTGCGGCAAAAGAGGGAATAGACGGAAGTATAAGTGGATCTGTTGCGGGAGGAAAAGACCGGGTGCTGGCCATGGCCTTGCCGGAAACGGCAGGGTCAGATCCACGCACTGTGCGTCATGAACTTTACCGCAAGTTTCATGAGGATACACGTTATCTTGCTGAAATGAATAAAGTTATCCGGCGGCTGAGCAACAGTATAGCGGATTATGGACGTCTATATTCATCTTTTGACGTCATCCATCTCTCTATCATTACGCGGGTTGATGATCCGCTTAATGTATTGCTGCCGGAAATTACACTGCTGGCTCGTGCTGTACTCGGCCAGTCCTTTAAGTCCGTACAGACAGATCTCTACGCTCTGATCAATGAGCGGGAGCAAGGGGATAATTTTGGATATTCCAGCTCAGTAGGGCTGGCTTTTCTGCGTGAATTGGACAGAATGCAAGCTACGGACTATAAGTTTAATGCGCCGTTACTTGTGACGGAAGACGGTCTGTCGATTCCAGTTGCCCATGGTCCTTCCGCATTATTTGACCTTGTGTATCTGCTCTCCGATAAGAATGAGCGCGGTATGATGTCTGCACACGGTATGGATGACAACTACGAGATTATTTCTCATATTAGTCTGCTCAAAAATCGGGTCCGCCCGGCTTCTGATCAGGCTACTGGTCATGGCGGATATAACAATATGACCTTCAAAAGTGGCATCAGGGGCAGCACTGGAAGACAAGGCTACGCCTCTGCTGGCTTTTCCGGGGTAAGAAGACCTAATGTTCAAATTGCTTTGGCGGTGCTGTATCATGCGTTCCGGCGGCTTGTCTCCGATATGCGTGAGGGCAGTTCGTGGACTATACGTGAACGGCAGGCGTTGTTAGGGCTGGACCCTGACAGCTTGCGGGAACACGCGGTACACCTACTTCCGGAGAAAGACGGCCTGAATGAAATGACGGGGTTAATGAGTCACGGACGCCCTACCTATAATGAACTGAAGCAGCTGTCACTTCGTGAAGCTGAACGGCAGTTGTTCGGTGACGGGGGCGAAGCTTATTTCCGCAATAACTTTGTGGCAGAGTCAAACCGGAGAGTAGAGGGAATGAATCCATTACGCCAATGGCGCACTATGCTGGCGGCACAGGAAACATCTACGCCAGCGGTAAGCTTTTATCAGCTTGCGGAGTGGACGGCAGATCGTGATGAAGCCGGAAGTGTGCTCCATCTTTTACGTCAGCATATGGCAGGCCTGCGTTCCGCGATTCTCTCCATGCAGGAGGAGCTTGAGGACCTTTACGCAGAAAGCGTGGAGCGCCAGCCGTTCCAGCGTGTGCCGCTTTTTGATAAAAGAACAGTACGTAACTTCATTCATTATTTATTCTCAGCCGTATATGGCAAAAAATATGAACTATTGGGCCTAGAAAGTGAGCTTGCCCTATGCAGTCGTTTGGAATCTGCACTTGAGCAGCTTCATATGGAAAGTATGGCCCGTGTGAAAGCTATGGAGACTTTGGAGGAAGAATTGCGTATTACTGTTATGGACAGCATTGGGCGAACAAACGAAACAACGGGCCAGAACGTAATGGAATACTACCGCGTAGTCACAGAAGAAGTGATGAAGGATATCGAAACCCGGCGTGGACCTGGAATATTCTTCAGTGAGAAGTACATGGGCAGTATCTCCAAGCTCTTAGAACAAGGGAAAGAAGCTGTGATTGAGCGTTTGATTGATATTTGCCGCCGGGAGCTGCTGACAGCAGAACCTTTCAATTTATCTTTTGAGGAAGAGCTTCTGCGGCGTGCAAATGTTGCGGCAGCCTATGAGAATCGTCAGGTTCTATCGAGGGAAGAGCTGTTCAAGCGCTTGTATCATAATTTAGAAGAGGGCGCGGCCATTAATGTTCGGTTATTCGAATACACGCAAGAGCATCGTCATGAGGAGAAATATTTCTTCGGAGACAGTTCATCAGAGTTTCTACGCTACGCCTTTGGAGTGGATGAGACAACCCGGATTTACCGGTTAGGATTCGTGCATGAGCAGCGGAGGAGCGGAGTGGAGAAGCTAAACCTGATGGGCGGCTTTCATTTAGAAGACCTGCTCTATTATCGCAACGGTAAGGTCTATTATGAGACTTATGCTCAGAATGGCTATCAGCTCCATGGGCTGAGTGAAGATCAGCTTCCTGAGATGCGCTGATGGCGTAATAGATAGGTCCCCTCACTTTGAGTCCCTTTATTGCCTTGGTGCAATAGAGTCATCGGATATAACGCTTAATTAGATTTCTGGGATAGGGACATTTCTCCTTATTTCCACTGCACACTATGCAATAGAATAGAAATAGATGTTTCTCCTATTCCATTCTATTGCACAAAGTGCAATCTGGGGGATGATAACACATCCGGGTAGCCCGTTTATCAGGCAGCATAACCCCCGGAATGTTTAAAGGATAAGAGTACAATTCAGATTTTACCCGGAAAGGAAGTATAACGATGCAGAGAAAAATCAATCTGCTGCTGCTCTTCTTCAGTCTGATCGGCGGCGGGGTCGCCTTTCTTTTTGGCGAATGGCTGCTAAGCTGGTATAACGATCTGCCTTCCATCCTGCTTGTGGGTATTTATTTTGCCATTGTGGCGCTGGGAGTCGGTGTAGGCTGCCTGCTTGCAGAGATGATCTCGCCACGACTGAACGGAGCTTCATGGAAGCAGCGCTATCTGGGGTTATCGTGGAAGCTGCTGCCTCTGATGATTGTTCTTGCACTTGGTGTTGGAGCCTTAACGGAGTTTGTTTATGAGCTGAATTTTGACGGAGCCAGACCAGTTAAGAATGTAGTAATGGCTATCGATGACTCAGGCAGTATGACACAGAGTGATCCCGATAATAGCCGGTATTCCGCAGCAAAAGCGTTAATTACAAAAATGGACACTGACAATAAGGTAGCCGTGGTGACCTTTAACAACGAAGCTGTAGTTGTCCAACCTTTAACGTCACTTTCAAATTCGGAGAATCGTGAGAAGGTGCTGACTGCAATCGATAATCTGCAGCCAACCGAAGGCGGTACGAATATTAGCGGTGCGGTCTCGGAGGCACTCAAGGAGATTGACAGTGACGGCAAAAAAGACCAAGGAGCCATGGTCATCTTGTTGTCTGACGGAGTGAGTAATTTCGATACCACAAGAGAGTTGCAGGCTTATGTAGAGCGCGGCATTGCCGTGAATACCATTGGTCTGGGCTTGAATGATCCAGCAGGCACTCAGCTGTTGCAGGATATTGCGAGAGTGACAGGCGGACACTATTATGATGTCAAGGATTCAGCCCTACTGGGCGATGTGTTCCAGCAGATCTATGACCGTCTGGGAGATCGGACGCTGCTAACTGAGCGCAGTGATTCAACGGCAGACAGTCCTTATTATGCTGCGGTTCGTATTTTGTCACTGATGTTGATGGGAGCTGCGCTTGGATTAGGTCTGGGAATTATGTTTGATAACCGTCATTTGGCTAAAAGCTTTGGGATTGGCGGCGTAATATCAGGCTTGTTCGCAGGACTGATTCTGGAATTTGGACTTAGCGGTGACTCCTTTACAGATAGTCTTATTCGTCTTCTGGCTGTTCTTATATTAGCTGCTATTATTGCATTATTTACAGGCGTCATTCCGGTAGGAGAAGGACGTATTTATCGAAATAGAAGAAACAATAACGCAGCGCCTACACCAGCATCGGATAACTTTCCGGGTCGGCGCAGAAGCCGGAACAGCAAAGGATTCTAGTGTAGCGGAAAGGGGTTTACAGTAATGAGGTACGCCGAGGTTAATGCTTCCGCTCCGGGAATAACGGATGTGACATCCCAAGTGGATGACCGATTCTGTACGCTGAGATGGCGCTGGCCGGACGGCGTGCAGGCGGTGTACATCCACAAAACCTCCGCAGAAGCGGCTGACATGGGAACCGGAGATGATCCGCCGATCGGGATGAAGCTCTACACTCGTGAGGAATACAAATCTAACAATGGTTATCGTGATCGATTGGATGAGATCGGCCTGATATCCTATACGATATTTGCTCGCCTTGCTGAGAACGGTGAGACTGCCCTGGTGAGGCAAAATGATGGTGTGAACCGGGTGATGGTCAGTGCAGGCAAAGCCCGGATCTATTATTCCATTCAACAAAAAAAAGCCTTATTCGGAAAACAAAAGACCGTACATATGGCGATTACGGCAGAAGTGCCCGTGGCACGGGATGTCCTCTGTTATGTCAAGAAACGTGGAGGGCATCCGGCAGGGAAAGAGGATGGTATTCTCTTTCCCTTCGTTCAGGATTTCGCTCCTGGACGCAATGTACTTCCGCCGATTGAAATCGGTAAGGATGATTTTGTACGCATCTTTTTCACCGATGGCAAGAAATATGGGCTTTATTACGAATTGGTACCGGAGTGAGACTCGGTCTACACGTACAAGCGGGTGATGAGCAGTGGCGTTCATAGCAAGTACGTAGATACAACTTTTGGGAGGATGAGTAGATGTCTTTTTTTAGCCGTTTTATGAAAAAGAATCAGCCGGAGCCGCGGCCGCTTTTTTACGATATAGTGTGTCCGTATTGCTTCACCAAGTTCTCTCCGGAGGATGTCGTCTTTCGGGCTATGCACAGCCGGGAGGACGATGAAAATTACGCATTGGGTGAGGATGACGCCTTGAACAAATACCGTGAGCGCTTTGGGCTTGATACGGTAGATGACATAGAAGCGATTATCAACCCGGCGGATATTCCGGAAGAATATCATCATTACACGGATCATGTGTTAACTGGGCTTACGGATCGTTACGGTGTGCTTACGCGCAGACGGCTTTGCCCGTCCTGCCATAATGAGCTGCCGGTGACTGCCGGGAAGGTGCCAAGTAACATCATCTCGATTATCGGGGCATCCCAAGTCGGGAAATCGGTGTATATGACCTCGCTGATCCACACATTGCAGCATACTACAGCAGGTCATTTTGATGCCGCTTGTATGCCGCTTAATGCAGAGATTAGCCGTAAGTTCCGTACATTGTATGAGGAACCGCTTTTTGAGCGTGGAGATCTGTTGGCTTCTACACAGAAGGAAAAAATGCAGGAGCCTTTTATCTTTCAATTTGTCTTTAAGGATGAAAATAAACCGCCACTGACACTTGTATTCTTTGATGTAGCAGGTGAGGGTATGGTGGATCAGGATTATCTTGGACTTCATGGTCAGCATATCAAGAACTCTGCGGGTATTTTGTTTATGGTCGATCCGCTGCAAATCCGTTCTATCCGTGAAAAGATTCATATTAACATCGGTGACCGCCCGGGAGAATGGGTCTCACAATATGACGAGCCGCGCGATGTGGTGCTGACGATGTTCGGTGATTTTATTGCCTATCAGGAAAAGAGTAAGACAGACATTCCAACAGCGGTTGTGCTTGCCAAAAGTGATATGCTGCATTCGCTGAAGGATGAGGATGGCGATTACATCAAGTCCAACAGCAATGTGTTCAATAACTATGTTCACCGCAAAACATTAAATATGGACGAGTTCCATAATATCGACGGGGAAATTCGCAGATTTATTGGTAAGGTGGACAGACCCTTTAAAGATACGATGGATGTTTATTTCGCGAATACGGGTTATTTTGCAGTATCTGCGTTGGGCAGCAATCCTGTGAATCAAAAGATTGAGGGTGTAGTAAGCCCGATTCGTGTAGACGAGCCTTTTATTTGGCTGCTGCATAAGCTGAAGTATATTGAGGGGAGCGACGGCCCGTGAATGTTTTCTCAGGGTCAACAATCGCCCAACAGATGTACACCCGCGAACGTCGCGGAGTGTTTCGTTCCACAGAAGGCTTCGATACGGTAGCGAAATCAGATAGTCTAGACAATAATTTTGTGAAAAAAATCCTTCATCCCTTCTGCCTCTACGATGCTCCTGCGGAGTTAACCGCACGTGGAGAGAAGGATGAGGCTGCATATCCTGGTGCGCTGCACCTATTTCATGCTGAGAACGGGGATACAGTTATTGGGCTTAGTCGTTATCAAGCGGCCGATTTCACAGGCCAACGAAGCGCTTTTTTTGCACATAACTATGTAGTTCCTGCTTCACGTTCCGAAGAAATTGTGCAGAGCTATGGAGACTGGCTGCATGCTGATTTTGCAGAGCGTTATACGGGAGAGCTTGGTGGAACCTTGCCGGAGCTGCCCTCTATTCCAGTTGTTCGCACAGACCGCAGCCCTGATCCAATCGCAGGCTTACGCTTGTTAGGGATTGATGAAGGGATATTCAAGGCGTTATTGCAAGCTGTGATGCTCTCTGTAGCAGGTAAGAAAAAAATCTACGTGGCTCTAAACGTACCTATCACCGAGTTGTCTGCGCGGGCGGTGGAGCTTACAGAAATTCTGTATAGCGTGCTGCCGTATGAATTCCGCCGTAGATTAGGCGTGATTACCTATGCGAATGAACCGCAAAGCCGTAAATATATACATCTTAGCTTTGTGGAAAAAGGTTCACTTCGTCCCGGTGACCGCAGTATTGAGAAGGATTATACCTTTGATTTGGCTTCCGGACGGATGGGGAATGTCGATTTTGGCGAGACCCGCCAGCCTTATGCTGATTTGGTGTGGAAGCTATTACTGCTGAATCCAGGAGATATTAACGACTTCGTAAGCTTCGCCGATCAGATTCTGCGTGGAGAGAGTCCTGAGCACAAGCTAACCCTTTCTTTCTATAATGAGCTGGCTATATTTTATGAGATTGAGCAAGGGAACGAGCATTTATATACGGAAAACAAGAGTGCGGTGCTAAGTGGTTTGCTTTCTTACCTTAAACCAGACGGTGCAATTCATTCTAGAATCCGCTTGAATGATATTTTCTTAGAACGGTTTGACCGGGAATTTGATCTGATTCGGCAAAGAAATGTGCCAGATCCGGCGATTATGGAATGCTTTAAAGAGTATTTTGTACTTAAGGATCACAATTACAGGGTCAGAATCGTGGATTATTTCATCAATGGGATGCTTCATAGTGTGGAAGCGGGCCGCAAGGATATTTTGAGTGCTGCTTACGGGATCATTGAGAGTAATGATGAGTTAAGTGCAGCTTACTTCCAGCGCGTGATGTCTGAAACTTATTTCCGTAAGCAGCTACTTGAGCCTTATATGGAATCAAGACTAGCTGCGGCGTCCAGATCTGCGGATATTCTGAGCTTTGTGCTCCATTGGGGGCGGTTCCTGCCAGTGGCGTTAGAGCAGTCTTTTGCTCAAAATGCTGTGAAGGATTATTTGCTAGAAAAGCTCCAGCTGGAGCATGATCCGGTGGCTTCTGTGGCGGAAATTCATGAAATTGTAGATAAGGCAGAAAAAGATCGCCGCAAAGGAACAGGAGTTGCTCCTAAGGCACTCTCCCTAATGCAGGATCTTGCTGCTTCAGCAGATAGATTCTTACTGAACCGCTTATCGCTTTCTGATATGACGCAGGAGGAGCTTCTGGAGGTAGTTTTTTTACGGTATGGTAATGTTGTCGATTGGCAGCCGCCACTGGATAGGATTAGCAAGCAGAAAGAGAATGCGCTGCGTGCCGCTTACCGCTGGTTTGGTGAAGAGAAGCCGAATGAGGAGATTTTTACAGGATTGTCTCCGCAGGAACTAGACGATGTGCAGCTACTGGGTCGTCGTTTGCTAAAAGAGGCGCGTGTTCTGGAACCCTTTGAACGGCTTCCGCTAGCCTTTTACTATACAACTCAGCGTGAAGGGGGTCCGCTGGATTACGATGCGCTTCTGGAGCTGTTAAAGCGTAAAGCCGGTTCCGACAAAGAAATCATCTATCGGTTTTTTGCTTGGTCGCAAGGCAATCCTTTATTTACGGTTTCGAATAAAAAGCTGCAACCGGGTTACCGTAAGGCGATTCTGAAGTATTTCCTGAGCAGTGATCGTGAAGCGTTCAAGAATCGGGAATTCCGAAAGAACTATGTCGCGGCAGCTCGGCCTGCTCTGCAAAATGTGTACAATGAAGCCCGCTCCCAACTGGCTTCCCCGCTGGCGCGCTGGATCAGCCGCAGCCGATTTCGACTCTTAATCTCCGGCTCCATTACGGGTATTCTGGTGATTATTGCAATTATCGTATTCAGTATGCTGCGTCCGGATGATACGAAGACGGCTCTGCCGGGGACAAGCCCTGAGCCGACCCCTGTTCAGAGTGCAGGCAATATGCTGCCTCCGGCTTCAGTATACTTGAAGGATCAGAGCGTCGAAGGAGATAAGGGGAGCAGCATATTGGTGTTCACCTTCGCAAGTGCAGATGACTGTGTGCAGTTTAAACCGACTGAGGTTAGTTTAATGTCTTCGTCTACAGAGATAGATAAAAGCTTTAAGGTCGCTGCTACAAATGGGACTTGTCCAGTGCCGTCAACGGATGGGACGGATGAGGGAAACGCTGCTGACGAGTCAGATGCCGCTGGCACTACTGGAGGAACAGCAGAAGGTGCAGACTCTACTAACGCTGTAGCTGATGCTTCTCCGTCCACTACGCCTTCCTCTGATACTGAGAACAGCACTGGGTTACCTTCCGCAACAGCTGTGACTGAAGGTGAACAACCTTCCTATCAGGTTGAGGTTACATTGGAGTCTGGAGCGACAATTCTAGAGAAAAGTATGATCAAAGCCGGAAGATTTACATTGATCGTAGATCCCGATCCTAATATTCCACCAGCTTCTGATTCAAGTGCTGAACCCTCCCCGACTGCAAGTCCGGATGGAACAGTCGAATAACAAGCTTTCTGAACAGCAATAACTACCGGAAGGTGGCGTATTGCTGTTCATTTTTTTGCTGCCCATACTAAGCTTTTCTATAGACATGCTATGTATTAATAGATATGATTATGGATGTCAAAATAAGATACTACATACTGGAAAAGGTGCAGACTCTATCAATCTAGTCGTCTGCTTAAAAGGGAAGTCCGGTGCAAGAGTCCGGCGCGGTCCCGCCACTGTATGTGCGGAGCGTTTCTTCTATAAGCCACTGCCCCGAAGGTAGGGTGGGAAGGTGAAGAACAGCGATGAAGCATTAGCCAGGAGACCTGCCTTTTTCGTGAGCGTTTCTATTCTTCGTGGGGTAAGAATGTGGAACATATACAGATGGACTGTTGGCAGGAAGCAAGCGCCGCAGCCTCAATTTGTAATCTTCCCTGACCGCCCTCCAAAGGGGCGGTCTTTATGTTATGCGTCTTATTCCCGGCAGTACCCATTCTTATACAGAAAGAGGTTAAACAATGAAGAAAATCATGTCTTCCAAGTTTGTAGCACTTGGGCTGGCCTTATTCATGGTCATTTCAATTCTAGGAACATCTCTTGCTCCGGCGGGACAAATATTTGCAGAAGCGGGCGCTGGCGCCGGTCTGGAGGCAACTGCCGCGGAGCGGATTAATGTTGCGGATGCGACTTATGCGGCTGCGGAATATCTCTTGAAAGGTGGCGTGCAATCGGATTGGCAAGCCATTGGATTAGCGCAAGCAGGGTACAAGCTGCCGGCTAGTTACCTTTCAGAGCTTGAGAAAAAAGTAAAGGATGCAGCTGGCGATTTCACCAATGTAACCGATTATGCTCGAATCGTGCTCGCAGTGAGAGCGATTGGTGCAGATCCTACTAGCTTTGCTGGTAACGGAACGACTCCTGGCTATAATCTGATTGAGAAAATCTATAATAATAGCAAGCTCAGTGAACAGACGCTTAATAATCCGGTATATGCTTTACTTGCGCTGGATTCTGGTAAATATAATATCCCAAGTGACGCGAAATGGACGGCGGATAAGCTCCTTACGGAGATTCTCTCCAAACAGAATCCGGATGGGGGCTTTGCACTAACCTCAGGTGCAAGTGAGCCTGATATGACAGCGATAACCTTGACGGCTCTGGCGGCACATAAAAATAATCCCGAAGCCTACTTAGCAGGGCTACAAGCCGTAGCTTGGTTATCTACAGCTCAAGATAGCCATGGGGGTTACGGTGACAGTGCTGAAAGTAGCGCACAAGCAATCCTTGGACTCACCTCCTTCGGAGTTGATCCTAGTGGATTAGAATACACCAAAAACAAAGTGGATCTAATGGAGAACCTGCTTAGCTATCGTCTAGCTGATGGTAGCTTCACCCATAGCCGTGGTGGAAGCAGTAATATTCTGGCGACAGAGCAAGGGCTTCAGGCGCTGGTTGCCTATAATTTGCTATATAAAGGAAGCAACAGTAAGCTATACGATTTTTCCAAATCCTCCATTCAGAGCTCACTCATCTACGCTCCAGTAACGATTGAGGGACCACAGGCCACGTTGGCACAAGGGTACGCCTATGCTGGCAACGCACTTGGAGCGTTAGAGAAGCTGGCGCTTCAAACGAACTTGCCGATCACAAATCCTTCGGGCAGTTATGTGACTGGCATCGGAAGTATTGCTGCTGGAAGCTTTGGTGGTTATGACGGATGGATGTATGTTGTATCACGTGACGGAAAATGGATTAATCCCGATGTAGGCATGAGTGATTTTGTACTTAAAGATTCAGATCAGGTACTGATTTATTATGCCGGAGATGACACTAAGCTTGTGGATTCCGTTACGCTTTCCAAAGCAAATCTTAAAGAGGGCGATTCCTTTACCGTCACTGTAACTAGTAAGACGTGGAAATGGGACGCTGCTACGAACACTTCCTCTCCTGTAACTGCAAAAGCTGCGGGTGTTCAGGTCCAAATTGGAGCTCAGACGGTAACGACGAATGCTAAAGGTGAGGCCGTATTCTCAGGAAATATGCCCGCAGGTGACTATACACTGACTGTAACTGGCTACCGTGAAGGCAAAGCCCCAACGATTGCTAAATATACAAAAGCTCTAAAAGTGATTTCTAAGAATGTAACAGCTTCGCTAACCGTTGAAGGCCCGGAAGGGTTGATTAGTGAGGGGACTTTGAAAGCCTCCAATGCCCTTGAAGCGTTGCAACAACTAGGGTCTACCGATGATTTTAAAGTGGATATCACCAAATCGTCTTATGGCAACTTTGTATCAGGTATCCATGGAGTTTCGCAAGGTACTTACGACGGATGGTGGAGCTTCGTGGTATCACGCGGCGGGGAGTGGATATATCCAAGTGTGGGTATGGATGCGTTCGAACTACAGGAATCCGATCGTGTGCTTGTCTATTATGCAGGAGAAAATACACAGGTTGTAGATGCTGTGGTGCTTACCCCATCACAGCCAAAAGCTAATGAAGCTTTTACTGTAAAGGTTTCACAGAAAAAGTGGGTGTGGGATCAGGAAAGCTTCACTTCTGATCCGGTTACCTCACCAGCTGCAGGTGTGCAGGTTTCGATTGGTGATAAGAAGGTAATCACGAATGAACAAGGTGTGGCTGTTGTTGATGGGGGTCTCCCAGCAAATAGCTATACAATAACTGTTACCGGTTATGCTAAAGATAGCGTACCGAGCGTAGCGCGTTATACTCAGTCTCTGACTGTCGGATCGTCTGTTATTGCTCCAGCAAAAGCTACCGCTACCCTCTCAGTGATTGGAGATAGCCGGAGAGGAACCATCCTAGCCAGTACAACAGTAGCTCTAAAAGAGGGCGAAACGGCTTATAGCTTACTAGTCAGTCAATTAGGGACTAAGGTAGTATCATCCGGCAACGCTGGAAGCATCTACGTGAAATCTATTGACGGGTTGGCTGAATTTGATGGAGGCCCAAGCAGCGGATGGAAGTATAAAACGAACCGGGATGCGGATCCAAGCATCAGTGCAGACAGTTATATTTTGCAGAACGGTGATACTTTGTACTGGTACTATACCTCTGGAGAATAAGGAAGAGGAAGTTTGATTAGGCGGGCACACATGGATTCGGAGTAATAGCGGATCGGGTGCCCGCCCTTTTTTATTTGAGGAAAGTCGTTTTATGACAATATATACTTTTATTCGACACAATATTTTAAAAATCATCAAACTCTTAGCCCTTCCGACCGATAAAAATAGATAGATCATAAGATAATGTGAAGGCGGAGTGTAGATGAAAAATTTGAAAGTGAAATACAAAATAGGGCTGCTTTTGGTATTCGCAGTAATTATGGTGAATGCTGTAGGGGGCATAGGCATCATCACAATGAACAAAATGGCCGAAAAGACAAATGAGACATATAATGAAAATTTATTGCCTGTTTCTTACGTAGGGCAGATGCGTACGAATAATAGGGCTATTGAATCCTATCTTTTGGAGCGTTTGATTAGCGTTGATGCCAGCAAAAACAAAGAACTTTCTGAGAGTATCCAAGTGAAGGTTCAAGATAATAATGAACTTATGAACAAGGTGAAAGCGATTCAGTATAATGATCCTGCTATTGTAAGTAAAATCAAAGAGTATGAGTCCTTTTTGCCAGATTATCGTGCACAGCGGGATAACATTATAAAGATTGCTGATAGTAATCATAATCAAGAGGCCTATAAAGTATTTTCAGGCGAATTTAACGAATCCCGTGAAAAAATGATCAACCTGCTTAAAGGAATTAGTGATTCTTTGCTTAAAGATGCTGATGAACACAATTCAGGTTCCATGGCAACCGCTAAAAGCATGCGTGTAAACAATACCATAATGATTACTTTCGCTTGGGTGATTTGTATCTTGATTAGTATTGCAATCATTCGCCTGATAACAAAACCGCTTAAAGAACTGCAAGGACTAATGAAGCGGGCAGAAGATGGAGATTTGACCGTGGTAGCAACGTATACCGCCAAGGATGAGATCGGCCAAATTAACAGTTCATTTAACAATATGCTGCAGGGCTTGCGGAAGATGATGCAAGGGATTGCAGAGAGTGCAGAACTGCTGTCAGCTTCATCGGAAGAGATGAGCGCTAGTGCTGAGCAGACCTCATTGGCTTCACAAATGATCGCTGTATCTTCTGGAGAGATTGCTGCGGGATTTGATGAGCAGACAGAGAGCATTAACAGTACAACACGTTCTATAAAAGCAATGACCAATGATATTGCAGCCGTAGAGGGCAGCAGCTATGAAATGTCGGATCTTATGGGAGTAGTTTCCGGTTCATCGGATCGTGGAGTAGAGGCTGTAGACCAAATCATTGTGCAGATGAAGGAAATTGACCTCAGTGTAACTCAGAGTCAGGAGATTGTTTCTAATCTGGGGACATTGTCACAAGAGATTAATACAATTATTACAACGATTAACGGTATTGCTACACAGACGAATCTGCTTGCGCTCAACGCTTCTATAGAAGCAGCACGGGCCGGTGAGCATGGACGGGGATTTGCTGTAGTTGCTGGAGAAATTCGTAATCTGGCGGAAGCAACTAGAAATAGTTCTTTGCGGGTTACAGATATTATTACACATATCCAAAAGCAAACCGAAAGCGCAGTAGAATCCATGGCTTTGGGTACTGAGCTAGTCACCAATGGCGTAGTTCAAAGTCATCTGGTATCTCAAGCTTTTCATGAGATTCAGACTTCCATTAAAGAAGCTACCTTACAGACAGCGGAGATTAGAGAAGCGGTTGCTCATGTAGCCATGGAATCACAAGGTGTGGCAGCAGCTATGGAACAGGTCAACGTTATATCTAGTAAAGGTGCAGAAGGTGTTCAGGACACAAGTGCAGCGAGTCAGGAGCAACTATCCGCAATGGAGGAAATGTCGGCTTCAGCTCAGTATTTAGCGGTGCTCGCAGAAGATTTGCAAAAGACATTGTCCAGCTTCAAACTATAGGCTTCATAATATTGTTAAAACCAGCAGAGCAGCGGTTCTCCAGTAACGGAGATCGCTGCTCTGCTGTTTGTGGTTATAGCAGATTGGGAGCAAGTGCGAGCCAACTGATCTCAGTTGGTCAAGGGGGAGGGATGTAAGCTGGTCTCAGTAGGTCAGGGGGGAGAGATGTAAGTTGGTCTCAGCAGGTCAAGGGGGGAGAGATGTAAGTTGATCTCAGTAGCAGTAGCTCAGGAGCGTATAGACGTAGGCTGGTCCCAGCAGGTTGCGGGCAAACATATGCTATGTGATCTCCAGCGACACTAGTGGTAAGACGGAGGCGTGGAAACAATAAAAACCTTGGAGATGATCGGTATGCTCGTACCCCGTACCCCTAGTGTTCCCGGCTGATCTCTAGTTTTTCAAACACACTGTCTACTTGATATTCCCCAGTTTAAGGTCATCTGGGTCCGATGCGTGGGCTCATACCCATCCCCATATGCTATCGGACTCAGTAGCCGCTATTCGCCCATTTATCGCCTTTGTAGCGAAGTTTCGGACACCAGTGCAGCTATTGGTGTGGAAAACGCTGATAACTGGTGTTTTTTGCACCAATAGCGGCTATGAGGTCCGATAGCATCCGAAATATAGCTAAATCCAGCAATTAAGGTCATCTGAGTCCGATAGCGTGGGCTCATACTCATCCCCATATGCTATCGGACTCAGTAGCCGCTATTTGCCCAATTATCGCCATAGGAGCAAAGTTTCGGACTCCAATGCAGCTATTGGTGTGGAAAACACTGATAACTGGTGTTTTTTGCACCAATAGCGGCTATGAGGTCCGATAGCATCTGAAATATAGCTAAATCCAGCAATTAAGGTCATCTGCGTCCGATAGCGTGGGCCCATACTCATCCCCATAGGCTATCGGACACAGCAGACGCCATTCGCTCATTTAGTGGCTTGGGAGTGGAGTTTCGGACTACACAGTAGCCGCTATTCGCATATTTGTCGCCATAGGAGCGAAGTTTAGGACACAGCAGCCGCTATTTGCCCATTTATCGCCCTTGTAGCAAAGTTTCGGACTCCAGTGCAGCTGGTGTGGAAAACACTGATAACTGGTGTTTTTTGCACCAATAGCGGCTATGTGGTCCGATAGCACCCGAAACAGAGGCAAATCCAGCAATTAAGGTCATCTGGGTCCGATAGAAAAACTCGGGAGCATGAATGTGATCGGATTAAACAAAAATTAGTGTTTAGTTCAAGACCTGAAAAAAGAGGGAATCCCAACAGCTAGTTCACAGCTGTTGGGATTCCCTCTTGATTTTTTCAAAAAAACTCAGCGTGTATCCTTCCAGAAATTCAGAGGTTTCAGATCTGAGCTAATGACGTGGAATGTATAGCCTTCTTTTTTCAATGACTCTAAGATACGCGGAAGTACTTTAAGTGTAGCTTTTTGATCATGCATCAGAATCACTGGATTGGTCTGCGATTTCTGCAGCTTATGAACCTGATTCATTACCGAATTATAGATCGTTGTACTAGCATCCTTGTATTTCCAATCCTCTGAGTCCACGTTCCAATCCCACAGATGATAACCTTGAGCCAGCACTTTATCTCTAAAGGCCTTTGTGAAATAAGGCTTGCTTCCATAAGGAGGACGAATCAGTGTAGTGCTTTGACCTGTAATCTTTTTCAAAATGGCATTATCGTTATCCATCTCTCCCAGCGCAGCCGCAGGTGAAGCATAAAACTTCTCTTTCCGGTGCGTCATTCCATGCAATGCGAGACCATGCCCTTCATTCGCAATCCGTTTCACTTGCGCAGTATGCTGGTTCATATTCGGTCCGATCATGAAAAAAGTTGCCTTCGCATCATATTTTGCCAAAATATCAAGCAATGTAGAAGTTGTAGCCGTTGGCCCATCATCAAAGGTGAGGTATACGGTCTTACCTTGCTTCCCAACAGTTGGCGTAGAAGTTCCAGGAGTTGCGGTTGGCTTCAATTCCTTTTTAAACTTACTTACAAATGTTGCATCATCTAATGTAGCCGAGCCATCTTTTACACGCAATAAATATTGATCTGCTTTAAAAGAAATTCCAAAACCAAGATAAGAGGTCAATTTCAGTGGAACCATTGTTTTTCCGTTTTTCAAAAATGTACTCATGGATATGGTCTTTCCATCGCCTAGAGTAGCTGTTGCATGATCATTCAGCAGTTTGATTGATCTGTTCTGACCTGTAACTTTTATCCCATCGCTCACTCCAGTTAGCGTTAACTTAAGTTCCTGTGATAGATCACGTAGAGGAACGTAATAGGTATCTTTTACCGAAACTGCTTCAATAGTTGTTAACTTATCGTTCACACCTAACCTAAGGGAGCCTGCACCTGCTGCATTCACTGAATCTATCGCTCGTATTGATCCGGAACCAATGAATAATACGATTAATAATAGCCATACTTTCTTTAAAGACATCGTCAAAAATCTCCTATCTATGTATATTTGTCTATTACCTTATCATACATTGATAGAATGAAATTTGAGAGATTGTAACCCCCAGCAGAATAATTTGTTACCTTTTAGAAGTTAACTGTGATTTCAACCACAATCATAAAAAGCACGCGACTCCGGCTAAATACTGGCGCATCAACAAAAAATGGTTAAAATCACCCCGTTTTGCGCAGAATAGATGTGTCTAAATTAGCAACTTTAGTAAACTATTGAACAAAGTTTGAACGGAATTTTTCAACCCATAAACAGCGCCGTTACAGTGATCTTTATCATACTATTAGAAACTTGTAACAAATTGATCACACATATTTAACTTGTTCGCCATTATTAAGGTCTTTTTTAGACTAAATGGAAAAATAAGTCTTTTGCTTTCTTCCCCATAAATTCTTACTATATATTAAGGTTAATGTTGAGGGTTAATAAAAGAAGTATTGAAGGAAGGAGCTTAAGCATGAACAAAAAGGGACCGTTATACGCTTTATTTCTCAGCCTAATTTTACTCTTGCCAGGATGCAGTTCAATCGCTGTTCTGAATCCGAAGGGGCCGGCTGCAAGAACTTTATCTGACACGATCATTCTCTCCATTGTTATGATGCTCGGCGTTCTGGCAGTTGTCTACATCTTATATGTCTTTGTGCTTTTGAAATACCGTGCTAAAAAAAGCAACGAAGATTATATTCCTCCTCACGAGGAAGGAAACAAATGGCTGGAGGCTATCTGGATTACCATTCCGATTATTATCGTGGCATTCCTCTCCGTAGTCACCGTCAAAACAACAGTAGATGTAGAAAATGTTGCAGCGGATTATAAAGATCAGAAACCGCTTGTAATTTATGCTTCCTCCTCTAACTGGAAATGGCATTTCAGCTACCCAGAAGAAGGTATCGAAACAGTAAACTACGTTAACATTCCAGTTCACCGCGCTGTAGAGTTCAGACTGTATTCTTTCGGTACGATCTCAAGTCTTTGGATCCCACAATTGGGAGGACAAAAATACGCGATGAGCGACATGATCACAACCTTGCATCTTTCAGCTGATACTGTAGGTTCTTATGTCGGAAGAAATGCGAACTTTAATGGTAAGGGTTTTGCCCACATGGAGTTTGAAACACTTGCGATGACAGATAAGGACTATCAGGAATGGGTGAAAGACGTTAAAGAAACGGCGGGTCCACTGACGGAAGATGAATTTAAAGGTCTTTTGGAAATGGAACATGTCGGACGTAAAACGTATACGAATACTCACTTATCCTTTAGCCCGCCTCCGGGAAGCCATGGTGACCATATGAGTAATGGTGGCACTGAAATGGATACGGATAACGGAAGTATGGAGCATCAGGATAATAAAGAAATTCACCCGACTCCAGCACCATCCAGCGAGACGGAATTCAACACCGAGCCTAATCCAGAACTGGATGAGCCGACACCTAGTTCTCCATTAGAAGAGAGCACAACACATGACGGACACTAGTCAATGTTAATTGAACAACTTGAAAGGAGCGATTCCTAATGGATTGGGATAAATTTAAGGTCCACGGCGAACCCCTGATATACGGAGCTATGGCAAGTATTGTTCTGGCTACAATCGGGATTATCGTCGGCCTGACCTATTTTAAAAAATGGGGATATTTATGGCGCGAATGGTTGACTACTGTTGACCACAAACGTATTGGGATTATGTATATCCTCGCTGCATTGCTTATGCTTTTCCGCGGCGGCGTTGACGCTATTATGATGAAGCTGCAAACAGCAGCCCCGGACATGAAATTTCTTGACGCACAGCATTACAACGAGGTATTTACAACACACGGCTTGATTATGATCCTTTTTATGGCCATGCCGTTTATTATCGGTCTGATGAATGTTATCGTTCCGCTGCAAATCGGTGCTAGAGACGTTGCCTTCCCGCGTCTGAATGCTGTCAGCTTCTGGCTCTTCTTCTTTGGAGCTATGCTGCTTAACATTTCGTTTGTTATCGGGGGATCGCCAGATGCTGGTTGGTCCGCATATTTCCCGCTAGCAAGTCTAGAGTTCAGTCCAACGGTGGGTAATAACTATTACTCGCTCGCACTACAAATTTCAGGTATTGGTACGCTCCTCACAGGCGTTAACTTTATTGTAACGATTCTGAAAATGCGTGCACCAGGCATGAAGTTGATGAAAATGCCGATGTTTACTTGGTCCGTATTGATCACCAACGTAATTATCGTATTCGCATTCCCTGTGCTTACGGTTGCACTCGCGTTGATGATGTTCGACCGGTTGTTCGGCTCTCAATTCTTCACGATGGCCAATGGCGGTATGGATATGTTATGGGCCAACCTGTTCTGGGTATGGGGTCACCCTGAAGTATATATCGTTGTCTTACCGGCATTCGGTATTTATAGTGAAATTATCGCCACCTTCTCTAAAAAGAACCTGTATGGATATACATCCATGGTATTCAGTATGTTGATCATTTCCCTCTTGTCCTTCCTAGTATGGGCTCACCATTTCTATACAATGGGTCAAGGTGCTATGGTTAACAGCTTCTTCTCGATTACAACCATGGCCATTGCCGTACCAACAGGTGTGAAAATATTTAACTGGCTATTTACCTTACGAAAAGGGCGAATAACCTTTACGACACCTATGCTATACACCCTGGCCTTTATTCCGATCTTTACGATTGGTGGGGTAACAGGTGTCATGTTGGCTATGGCCAGTGCCGATTACCAGTACCATAATACGATGTTCCTGGTTGCCCATTTCCACTACGTTCTTATTCCGGGTGCGGTCTTCGCCGTTATCGCAGGGTTCCATTACTGGTTCCCTAAAGTATTCGGTTTCCGTCTGAATGAACGTCTTGGCAAGCATGCCTTCTGGTGGATTATCATTTCCTTTAACGTATCGTTCTTCCCGCTGTTTATTCTCGGACTTAAGGGTATGACCCGCCGACAATACACCTATTCTGCGGATACCGGATTTGGCCCGCTGAGTATGGTCTCATTCGTAGGTGCGATCGGTCTCGCTATTGGATTTGTAATCCTGGTTTATAACATTTACTGGAGTACTCGTTACGAACCAAGAGATACTGATGGAGATCCGTGGGATGCACGTACTTTGGAATGGGCAACGAAAAGCCCGATTCCAGCTTACAACTTCGCAGTGGTTCCAAATGTAAAAACACGCGATGCTTACTGGTCTGCTAAACAAGATAAAGTACCGCTTTTTGAAGATAAGATTACTAAGATTCATATGCCTAGCAACACAGGAAAACCATTTGTTCTGGGTGTTATCTTCTTCATTGCAGGGTTCTCTCTGGTCTTCAGTCTTTGGATTCCAGCGATCCTCTCTGGAGTAGGTATCCTCATTGTTCTAGCTGCTATGTCCTTTGATCGGGATCACGGATTCTACATCCCAGCAGAAGAAGTTATTGCTACTGAAAAGAAATTGCGGGGTGAGACAGTATGAAAATAGATGCGTCTAAGCCGCTTGAATACTCAACAGAAGAGAATAGTAATAAAATCTTTGGCTTCTGGGTTTTTCTAGGAGCGGAGATTGCACTGTTCGCTACGTTGTTCACTGTTTATTTTGTAATGGTAGATCGTTTTGCCAGCGGCCCTAGCGGGCCGGATCTTTTCGAAATTGGTCCAGTAATGATCGAAACATTGCTGCTGCTGACAAGTTCGTTCACGATTGGTCTTGCAGTTCATGCCATGCGGCATGGTTACCAAAAAGCCATGATGGTCTTTTTCGGACTAACCCTTCTAATGGGTCTCGGCTTCCTTGGTATTGAAATCACGGAGTTTGTCACTTATGTTCACGAAGGGGCTACACTTCAAACCAGTGGTTTCCTATCCAGTCTTTTTGTACTGCTGGGAACACACGGAGCTCACGTATCGTTCGGGTTCCTGTGGGGTGCGGCTATTCTAATCCAGTTGAAGCGTCAAGGTATTAATCCGGCTACGGCCAATAAATCCTTTATCTTCTCGCTGTACTGGCATTTCTTGGACGTTGTCTGGATCTTTATTTTCAGCTTCGTCTATCTGAAAGGACTGATGTAGCATGATGAAGCAATTGTTTCCAATTCGCCATGTGATGGGTTTCTTAGCCTCTCTTGTCCTTTCTGTGGCTGCACTTGCTGTAATCTACCTTGATCTATCCAACACTGCGAACATGGCTATCCTGCTTGTTACAGCCCTCATTCAGGCTTCCTTGCAGCTCTTCCTGTTCATGCATATTGGTGAATCAGCAGATACCAAGAAAGAACTTTACATCAATATCGCCTATGCCTTATTCGTTGGTCTAGTTACGATATTCGGTACGCTCTTCATCTTCGTATGGGGCTGGTATGCTTAATTACAGTCACTAATACTCAAAGGGACGTCTCTAAAGCCAAAATGGCTTAGGGACGTCTCTTTTTTTGCGTTTATTTCGGAGGTTAGTTGTAGCGGATGCCCGGAAAAAAGTGCCTTACTAGGCAATGGCTGCACGGGACTCAAAACTTCGCTCAATAGGCGGAAAATGTGCGAATAGCGTCATTTGAGTCCGAAAGCTACGGGGGATGAGGTTGGCTCGGTGCGATCGGACTCAGAGGAGCTTAAAAGCGGGAAACAGCGGCGTTTGGAGTTGTAACGGACCCCAAAGTCGCTATTGGTGTGAAAAATGCCCGGAAATGTGCGTCTTTTTAGGCAATAGCTGCACTGGAGTCCGAAAGCTACGGGGGATGAGGATGGCTCGGCACGATCGGACTCAGATGACCTTATAAGCTAGAAACAGCAGCGTTTGAGTCCGAAAGCCCCGTGAGACAAGGTCGGCTTGGCGCGATCGGACTCAGATGATCTTAAAAGCGGGAAACAGCGTCATTTGGAGTTGTAACGGACCCCAAAGCCGCTATTGGTGTGTAAAACGCCCAAAATGAGCGCCTTTCTAGGCAATAGTTGCACTGGAGTCCGAAACTTCGCTCAAAAGGCGGAAAATGTGCGAATAGCGTCATCTGGGTCCGAAAGCTAGCGGGGATAAGGGGGCTCGGCGCGATCGGACTCAGATGACCTTATAAGCGGAAATCAGCATCATTTGGATTTGTAACGGACCCCAAAGCCGCTATTGGTGTGTGAAACGCCCAAAATGAGCGCCTTACTAGGCAATAGCTGCAGTGGAGTCCGAAACTTCGCTCAAAAGGCGGAAAATGTGCGAATAGCGTCATCTGGGTCCGAAAGCCCCGGGAGACAAGGCTAGCTTGGCGCAATCGGACTCAGATGACCTTATAAGCAGAAATCAGCGTCATCAGGGTCCTAAAACTACTGTGGACGAGATTGGCTCGGCGCGATCGGACGTAATTTTGATTAATAGCAAGGAATAGATAAATCCCGAAGGAAAATATTGGGGATGTTTTTGTTGACATATAAATAAAACTGTATTAATAATAGTAGTACAGTTAGTACACATCATAATGGATTTAATGCAAGATAGTGGAAGGAGGAAGGTTATGTTCGAACTGGACGTTCGTAGTCGGAAGCCGATTTATGAGCAGCTGACCGATAAGGTCAAGGAGATGATTCTGCATGGTATTTTGCAGACGGATGAACAGCTACCTTCTGTAAGGACTTTATCCCAGCAGCTAACCGTGAATCCCAATACGATTCAGAAGGCTTACCGTGAATTGGAACGTGAGGGATATATCTATTCATTACAGGGGAAAGGAAGTTTTGTAGCCCCAGTGAAAAAAGAACAAAATGCGATCAAAAAAGCGGAAGTCCGGAACGAGTTGCTGAGGCTGATGGCGGAGGCGGTATACCTTGGGTTCACCGCAGCTGAGATTAGTTCTTTGTACCAACAAGTGGAGAAGCAAAGAGAAGGAGGGAAGAGTGATGATTGAGATTCGGGGAGTCAGCAAGTTATTTCAAGGCGAGAAGGCAGTCGACGATATCTCTTTAACGGTACATAAAGGAACAATTTATGGGCTGCTCGGCTCTAATGGCGCGGGTAAAACTACGCTGCTCAAAACATTGGCGGGCATCTACTCTCCAGATAAGGGGACCGTGCGGGTGGATGGTGAAGCGGTATTCGAACACCCGACGACTAAGCAACGGGTTATTTTTATGCCGGATGCTCCTTACTTTTTCCCACAATCCACCATGCTGCAAATGGCGGCCTTCTATCGCTCGATTTATCCGAGCTGGAATCAGAAGCGTTTTGAAGATTTGGGAACCGTATTTCAGCTCGATAAAAAACGCAAACTCAGTCGTTTCTCCAAAGGGATGCAGCGGCAAGCGTCATTTTGGTTATGTTTAAGCTGTATGCCGGATGTGCTGATTATGGATGAACCGATTGACGGATTAGATCCGGTGATGCGGCGTCAGATCAAAAACCTGCTATTTCAGGAGGTTGCTGAACGCGAGTTGACGGTAATCATTTCTTCCCATAACCTTCGTGAGATTGAAGATCTGTGCGATCATGTCGGGATTATGCATGGTGGGAAGATGTTGATTGAGAAGGATCTGGATGATCTTAAGGCGGATACACATAAGATTCAAGTGGTGTTCCGAGATGAACGGCATGAGATTCCGTTAGCTGCCAAG
Organism: Paenibacillus sp. FSL H3-0310; assembly: GCF_038002785.1. Lineage (NCBI taxonomy): Bacteria > Bacillati > Bacillota > Bacilli > Caryophanales > Paenibacillaceae > Paenibacillus > Paenibacillus sp. FSL H3-0310. The sequence goes on along the minus strand of NZ_JBBODC010000002.1, from coordinate 4,590 downwards.
TTACAAGTTCTGCATCAAGAGCGCCGGGGAAGTGTGAACCTATATATTGTAAAAGGGGATCGTGAACGGATCAAAGCGGCTTTTCAGGTGTACGAGCCATACGTATTCGATTTGCTTCCATTAACGTTAGAAGAGATCTTTATTTATGAAATGGGGGATGTCGGATATGATGCGCAGCCATTACTACTTTAATAGCAGTATTTTTCGCCAGAACTTCCGCCAGCATGGCTGGATAGGGATTATATATGCACTCGGCTTATTATTTGCACTTCCATTACAGCTCTTCATGAGCAGCAATCCGGATGCAAAACCGCAGGAAGTTGATCATTTATTTCGCATAGCTGGTAGTGTGCAAGCCTTGTTTATCATTACGATCCCAGTTGCCGCAGGACTATTCTTATTCCGATACCTTCAGGCAAAATCACCTGCAGATCTTTGGCATAGCCTGCCTTTACGCAGAGAGCATATATTTACAGCTCATCTGACGAGTGGACTTACCTTACTATTGCTGCCTGTTTGGTTAACTGCTGGGGTGGTTGCCGTTGTTAAGCCGTGGAGTGGTAATTTTTATATTTTTCAAGGCGCAGATATTTGGCAATGGTGTATTACAGTTAGTATTCTGACTTTGTTCCTCTTTTGCTTTAGTGTTTTTGTGGGAATATGTACGGGCCAATCTATTCTTCAGGGAATTATCATTTATATTTTGCTTATTCTTCCTGCTGTACTGATCTCATTAATCCACAGCCATTTAGCTATGTATCTTTATGGATATGCAAATGCAAACTCTAACTTGCGTGATTCTATTTCGCAGATATGGTCTCCTTTTGTTCATATCGTGTATTATTTTACCGGCAAACCCTTCACCAATACAGAATTATGGATTTATGGGGTATTGGCACTTCTATTTATCGGGTTGTCGTACCTGTTATACCGTAAACGTAATACGGAAAAAGCGGGTCAGGCTATTGCCTTTGGATATTTCAACCCACTGTTTAAAGCAGGGGTTATGTTATGTGCCATGCTTATTGCCGGTAATTATTTTGCGCAAATGAAGCAACAGCAAATGGGCTGGGTGATTGGTGGATATGCCATCGGAGCCATTATTGGTTATGTTGCCGCAGAAATGATTGTTCGGAAAACATGGCAGATTATGACGCGTAAAATGGTAGCTGAGTTTGCAGTTTATGCGGTAATGATAGGGTTACTTCTGTATATCCCGGTATCAAGTGTTACGGGGTATGAAGCCAGAGTGCCTTCCGGTGATAAGATTAGCGGTGTATATATGGGAGCTAACTACCGGTTGTATGCCCCAACGGATGATTTGTACACTACACCCTACATGGGGCAGAACCCTTTTTCCGATGATAAAGATTATATAGAAGCTGTCCGTAAACTCCATCAAGCGGTAGTTGCGGTACGTCCAGAACTTACCTCACAACAATACGTTTATGAATATTTTACTCTGGCTTATCAATTGGAGAATGGTCACAAGCTAGTGAGGGAATACTGGATCCCTAATAAGGGGTTTGAATCAGAGCTCAAGGCGGTTAAGGATACCGAAGCTTACAAGTATGAAAAGTATAATTTAGCTCTCTTAGACAAAGACCTGGATTATATGTGGGTTACTAACAGGAATAAAAAAGTAGCGATCTCTGATCCCGGGGAAATTTTAGAGCTAAAGGAGATTATCAAACGCGAAATTTTGAATATGTCCTACGAAGTACAGATAGATAAGGATGGAATACCTGATGTGGCTAATATCCAAATAGAGGTAAAGGCAAAAGAGGACAGCAATCAAGTTTCTTCAAGTTATGGTTATAATTATCCATGGAAATCTTCTTTCCATGAGCTTGAAAAGTGGATGAACGAAAAAGGTTATGCCGATAAAATACAAATAACAGCTGAAGATATCCAATCGGCAGAGATTATAAAAGATGATTATATGGACGAGCAAACACCTAAGAACCCTACTAGTCCTGAACAAAGAGTAGCGCTTGCACGCGAAAAGAATCGTACGGCTGTTACGAAGGATAAGACATTATTAACAGATATTTTGGACCATCATTTCCATTATGGTGTTGAGAATGGCAACTACATTGTGAAGTTGATGTACAAAGAGGGTTATAGCGATTTCGTAATGTTAAAAGAATCGGATATGACGCCTGAATTGAAAGCATTGCTGAAATAAGTTAAGAATAAGTTTAGAATAAGGTAAGTAAAAGATTACAGATAAAAGACTACTGGTTGACATAAACTGGATAGTTGGATTATGCTTTTGGAGATAGGAGAAGGATGAAATGGAACTTTTAGGTCAGCCTCTGAACCAGTATATTCGTTCCGGTAAAATAACATCGCTGTATTAACTGGTAAGGAGTTTTGTATTTAGGTGAAGCCCGACCATGGACGATAGAGTCCATGGTCTTTTTTGCATAGTAAGAGGTAATACATGGATGTGTGATTGCTGTAATGCCTCTGGAATCTGCTTCGAAGAGATCCTTTACTGTAGAATAATATAAATAGGAAAAATTGAGGTGAAAATATAATGTTAAGCAATACAGCGGAAGTGTCGTTAAGTAAATTTATGACTAAGCTGCTTCGGCATACCCCGGAGCAATATGGTCTTATTTTGGATCCAGAGGATGGTTCCTGTAGGTTGGATGATTTACTGTTTGTTATTGTAAGCACTCCTAGATGGTCAGAGGTGACTGTGGGAGATATTCGGCAAGTGGTTGCAGGTTGCGACAAGCAACGATTGGAAATCGTTGATGACCGGATCAAAGCCCGGTACGGGCATAGCCACACAAAAATCACTTATGAGCCGGGGACTCCGCCTGCTATACTTTTTCACGGAACTCATTCTGGTGTGCTTTCTGTGATTTTGGAGGAGGGGCTCCAATCGATGGGACGGCAGTATGTTCATTTGTCTGAAGGGACTCATTTTGCCAGTTTAGCCGGAAGTCGCAGAGGGAAATTGATATTGTTAACCGTTGATACGATTAGAGCGGGTCAAATGGGTGTAACCTTTTATAAGGCGGGTAATAAGGTATGGTTGGCAGGTCATATACCGCCTTCCTGTCTTAAGGTGTACCCCGTAAGTTGAACTAGATCGACGTTTGGTCAGGAGGCATAATAACATGGATGAAATTCCAGATCACTTAGATCACGGATTACAGATTGTATTTATTGGATTCAATCCTAGTATCCGTTCTGGCGAGGTAGGACATCATTACGCGAATCCGCGGAATAATTTCTGGAGAATATTACATCAGTCTGGACTTACTCCCCGGTTGTATGATGCGTCTGAGGATGGGGACTTGCTTAAGCTGGGCTATGGGTTTACAAATATTGTTGCCCGTCCCACACGGGGAATCGACGATATTACTCGTGAAGAATACCAGGAGGGTCGGGAAATGCTTCGCTCCAAGCTGGAGAAATATCGGCCTCAAGTCGCCTGTTTTGTAGGTAAGGGTGTGTATACAGAGTTTAGCCGCAGAACAAAAGCTAACTGGGGATTTCAAGGGGACGTGCCTCCAAAGGTAGATGGTGTCCGTGAATTTGTTGCACCCTCTTCTAGCGGATTAGTTAGAATGCCGATGGAAGAGATAGTTGGGATTTATCGCAGATTAGCCGAGTTTACGCAAGAGAACGATGGGTGATTGATGTATTTGGAGTTAGGGTGCTAAAGGACACAGGAGTCGCTAAAAGTAACAAATCACTCTAATTTGCGTGCTATCGGACTCCGATGCAGCTATTGGGTGGAAATAGACTGAATATGAGTCCATTTTGGGTAGATAGCGTCTTTGGAGTCCGAAAACACCACTGAATGGCCGAAAATCCACGAATAACGGCGCCTGAGTCCGTAAGGATAAAGGCTGGAGAGTTCGCTGTGAATCACTGTGGATCGCTGTGGATCTCTGTAGATCCCGCAGATCCCGCAGATCCCGCAGATCCCGCAGATCCCGCAGATCCCGCAGATCCCGTAGATCCCGTAGATCACCGCAGATCTCCGTAGATCCCGCAGATCCCGCAGATCCCGTAGATCCCGCAGATCCCGTAGATCCCGCAGATCCCGTAGATTGCGACTGTTTTAACCAGCGGCAGAATGTAGGATAGAAAGACTGAGCAGTAACGCTGCAAATGGAGCTAAAGGACACAGGAGTCGCTAAAAGTAACAAGTCACTCTAATTTGTGTGCTATCGGACTCCAATGCAGCTATTGGGTGGAAATTGACTGATTATGAGTCCATTTTGAGTAGATAGCGTTTCTGGAGTCCGAAACACCACTAAATGGCCGAAAATCCACGAATAACGGCGCCTGAGTCCGTAAGAGTAAAAGCTGGGGAATTGGCCATGGATCTCCGTAAATCCGTAAATCCGTAGACCCCGCAGATCCCGTAGATCGTAACTCTTCCCACTAGCAGCAGAGTGTAGGTTAGAAAGACTGAGCAGTAACGCTGCAAATGTAGCTAAAGGACACAGGAGTCGCTAAAAGTAACAAATCACTCTAATTTGTGCGCTATCGGACACCAATGCAGCTATTGGGTGGAAATAGACTGAATATGAGTCCATTTTGGGTAGATAGCGTCTCTGG